>NZ_CP118314.1:3935000-4037106 GCF_045012825.1 Georhizobium sp. MAB10 | reverse complement strand
GCGGATGTGGACGGGATTGATCGCGTTGCCGATCTGCGCCGCGCCTGCGGCCTCACCGGTGTTCTGTCCGATCATCGGACGTGAAGACCGGGTGGCGGAACGAACGACGATCTCGACGCGGAGGATCTCGGCGTTCTCTTCCTGATACAGCTTGCAGATCAGGTCGAGATAGCGGTTCTGAATCCACGACTTGAGAAAGGTTGTCGGAACGGAAAGCCGCACGACGCTCTTCGATGTGGAGTCGACCTTCAGGCGGCCAAACCAGCTTGTGAAGATTTCCTGGCCGAGCTGCGCCTTGAGGCGAGCGCGAACCCGTTCGAACTGCGCATCATGGACCATCTCATCGCCTCCATTCCGCTGGTGCGGGTTGAGGTCGGACGAACTGGTGTCCTCCACATCCTTACGCGCATTCCAATCGCCGCCTTGTGCGACGGACGCTGGTGTCGATTGCATATTTTGCCGCCTTTTAAACTGCTGTTCGCCTGTCCCACCCATCCCGGACATCATGCCCATCGGATGGCGCCTTTTCAGATGCCGTTTCGCTCGTTTGCCATGTCGAAACTCGCATCAGTCGGTGAGGCCTCGCGTCCACACCGACTACCGGCTCCGGTCCCTCCGCCTCGCAACGAAGGAGAGCCGGTTTTGCCCGTCGCCCCGCTATCTGCTCATTCTCAGCGTTTCCCCTCGCAGTGTTCCACATGCGCCCCGATGCAGTGGTCTTCTAAAAGACAACAAGAAACGTATCACGCGAAGGATGATCCGCGTGCCGATCCTCGTCATCAAGACAATGAATGCGCGATAACGCCGCGCGCTAACGATGTGCGGAAACAGCTCAGCTCGACGTTGGCCGTCGGCAGTGACGATCCGCATGCGGTCCGTCACCTGTTTACTGGCTGCCCCCCGTGGAAGGTATTAAGGCAGCCTCGTTCAGAGATATCAACTGGAGAATTTACGCCGTTTTAACGGTGGAAGGCTTGACAGCCCGGCTGTGTAGGGGCCGCAACAAGTGCGTTTTCGGTAAAGCGTTGAAGGAAGGCGCTTTTCGAAAAATCCACTCTAAAAAGTCACGGGCGCGGAGAAAAAAATAAAATAGCGCTTGACCGCTTTTGGCCAAATTGCGGCCAGGAGAACAAGTTGCGTACAAAGAGACACCTCCTGTAAGCTACTGTTCTCAAACAATAAAATCTGTCGGCCCTTAAGGTCTATGTCAGGGATGTGACGGGCAATCCAGCGACTGTGGCAATTCGAAAAGGCATGAATCAGAAAAGCCCGGCCGCGGCCAGGCTTAACCAGATGGTGTTCGGAAATGGGACGTCTTAGGCGCTGATCGCCTTAACCCGAGCCGCCAGGCGCGAGACCTTCCGCGATGCCGTATTCTTGTGCATCACGCCCTTGGTCGCAGCGCGCATCAGTTCGGGCTGTGCCGCCTTGAAAGCGGCTGCAGCTGCCTGCAGGTCGCCCGAAGCAATCGCCTCTTCGACCTTGCGGACATAGGTGCGAACGCGCGAGCGGCGCGACTTGTTGATCAGGGTGCGGCGCGCCATCTTGCGGGTCGCTTTTTTCGCCGAAGTGGTATTGGCCATCGATGCCTCTCTTACAAACTTGTTCCGTGCCGCCACTGCCCGCGGAAAAACCTCTTCAGAGGCTTCGTCATCATCGAGAGTGGGAGCAAATGAGCAGGCGGACACACGAATGGTCTGCCAAATCCGTGCGGCGCGTATAGCTGGAATGATCGGACGCGTCAACGCGCAAAACGCAGGACAGACCATTGGAAACGTCTGTCCGGGGCGCTGATCGTCGCGCGCCCGATCGCTAGCTAGCGGTTCTTGAAGACGGGCTTCCGCTTTTCGGCAAAGGCGGCCATGCCTTCCTTTTGGTCTTCCGTAGCAAACAGCGAGTGGAACACCCGGCGCTCGAAGCGCAGTCCCTCACTGAGCGTGCTTTCGAAGGCGCGATCGACGGTTTCCTTCGCCATCATCACGGCCGGTAGCGGCAAGGATGCGATCTTCTGTGCGGCCTTGATTGCAACGTCGAGAAGTTCGGCAGCCGGCACGACACGTGCGACAAGCCCCGAGCGTTCGGCCTCTTCGGCGTCCATCATGCGGCCGGTGAGGCAGAGATCCATCGCCTTGGCCTTGCCGACTGCGCGTGTGAGGCGCTGCGTCCCGCCCATGCCCGGGATGACGCCGAGCGTGATTTCCGGCTGACCGAACTTCGCAGTGTCGGAAGCGATGATGAAATCGCAAAGCATCGCCAGCTCGCAGCCTCCGCCCAGCGCGTAGCCCGAAACGGCAGCGATCTTGGGCTTGCGGGTGCGGGCGATGGCATCCCAGCCGCCGATGAAGTCGCCGAGGTAATTGTCGACGAAGGTGAGCGATTGCATTTCCTTGATGTCGGCACCGGCGGCAAAGGCCTTTTCCGAGCCGGTGATGACGATCGCCCCGATGCCGGCATCGCGATCGAAGCCTTCGGTGGCGTCGATCAGCTCGGTCATCACGGTGGAGTTCAGCGCATTGAGGGCATCGGGCCGGTTCAAAGTCACGATCGCCACGCGGTCGCGCGTCTCCACCTTGATCGTTTCGTAGGCCATGAAACCTCCCTTGTGCCTGAAGGCCCCGCCGGCCTGGCATCACCGCTGGCAGCTGGGGCAGAAGAATGTCGATCGCCCGCTCTGGACGATGCGGCGGACCGTACCGCCACAAGCCTCGCGACGGCAAGGCTCGCCCTCGCGATCGTAGACGGAAAAGCTGTGCTGGAAATAGCCGAGTGCCCCGTCCGCCTGCATGTAGTCGCGCAATGACGAGCCGCCGGCAGCGATGGCGTCGGCGATCACGTCCCTTATAGCGACACTCAGGGCATCGAGCCGCTTGCCCGGCTTGCCGCTGGACGTGACAAGCGAGCCGGCGGCGCGGCGCGGTGACAGGCGGGAGCGCCATAGCGCCTCGCACACATAGATATTGCCAAGCCCGGCGATCACCCGCTGGTCGAGAAGCGCGGCCTTGAGCGGAGCGGTCTTTCCCGCAAAACGCGATGCGAGATAGTCGGCGTCGAGATCGTTGCCGGTCGGCTCGCGCCCAAGGCCCAGAAAATGCGGGTGAACCGGAAGATCGGCCTTGCGCTCGATGAGTGTCATGAAGCCAAAGCGCCGCGGGTCATTATAAATGACGGTAAGCGGCGCCGCTTCGTCTACCAGATGAAAGACGATGTGATCGTGCTGGGTGAGGCGCGATCGGGCGCGATGAAAATTGCCGGGTGTGTCGGTATCCGGGTCGGGGGCGCCGGGTGTCTCCATCCGGAACGATCCCGACATGCCGAGATGCGCGACGACGACAGCATCGTCATCGAGTTCGATCAGCAGATATTTCGCCCGCCGCCCGAGCGAAATGATGCGGCGCCCTTCAAGGCGTGCGGCGAAGTTCTCGGGAAACGGAAAGCGAAGGTCGGGTCGCCGCTGCTCCACACGGGCGATCATGCGGCCTTCTATGGCGGGCGCCAGGCCGCGCCGCACCGTTTCCACCTCAGGCAATTCGGGCATCGATCAGTCCGTGCTTTCCCGATGAGCTTCGCGGCGAAGCTGCGCCGAAGCTTTTGATTTCAGAATGATTGCCCATATAAGACCTCGCGACGAGTGCGGCAAAGCCGATGGCAACAAGGATTGAGACACTGCATGTCCGATGAGCGCGCGACTGCCCAAGGCGGCATGGATACCTCCTTCGGTTTCAAATCCGTCGGAAGCGGCGAGAAACAGGGCATGGTCGATGCCGTTTTCCACCAGGTGGCCCGACGCTACGACATCATGAACGATGTGATGTCGGCCGGCCTGCACCGCGTCTGGAAGGACGCGATGGTGACGGCGCTCAATCCGCCCCGGCACCCGGGCTTCAAGGTGCTCGACGTGGCAGGTGGGACGGGCGATATCGCCTTTCGCATCGTCGATGCCTCGCATCGCCAGGCGCATGCGACCGTGCTCGATATCAACAGATCGATGCTGGGCGTCGGCCAGGAGCGCGCCGAGAAGCGAAACCTGTCCGAGAACGTCGATTTCGTCGAGGCCAATGCGGAAGAATTGCCGTTCGGCGATGCTGAATTCGATGCCTATACGATCGCTTTCGGCATTCGCAACGTTCCCGACATCGCCAAGGCTCTCAAGGAGGCGCACCGCGTCCTGAAGCGCGGCGGCAGGTTGCTCGTGCTGGAATTTTCCGAGGTCCAGATGCCGATCCTCGACAAGGTCTACGACGCCTGGTCCTTCAATGGCATCCCGGCACTCGGCAAGGCGATCGCAGGTGACGGCGAACCCTACCGGTATCTTGTCGAATCCATCCGCAAATTCCCGCGTCAGGCTGATTTTGCACGGATGATTGAGCAGGCAGGCTTCGATCGCGTCCGCTGGACCGATTATTCGGGCGGCATCGCGGCTCTGCATTCCGGCTGGAAGCTCTGAGCCGCATGGGCAATTTCATGTCCTATCTGCAACTGGTCCGGGTCGGCTGGGTGTTCGTGCGCGAAGGCGTGATCGCGGCCCTGCCAGCGGACGATCTGCCGCCGCTGATGCGTACGCTGCACGGCTTTTCCCGCTACCTGGCCCGGTCCAAGGCCAAGGAAGCGAGCCGCAGCGACCGGTTGGCGCGGGCAGTCGCGCGGCTCGGCCCATCCTACGTTAAGCTCGGCCAGTTCCTGGCGACCCGACCCGATGTCGTGGGCGCCGATATTGCCGCTGATCTGGCACTTCTGCAGGATCGGATGGAGACCTTTCCGCTCGAACAGGCGATGGAGAGCGTTTCCCTGTCGATCGGGCGTCCGATCAGCGATGCCTACGTGCGGATCGAACCGCCGATCGCAGCCGCCTCGATTGCGCAAGTCCATCCGGCGTACCTCATCAAGGACGGGGTCGAGCACAAGGTTGCCGTCAAGGTTGCCCGCCCGGGCGTGCGCGGCCGCTTCCGGCGCGATCTCTCGACCTTCTATTTCGTGTCCGAACTGCTCGAGCGCCACGTGCCCCTCACGCGGCGGCTGCGGCCGATCGAAGTCACCCGCATCCTGGAGCAGACGACCCGTATCGAGATGGATCTGCGGCTGGAGGCGGCAGCGCTTTCAGAACTCGGCGAGAACACGGCCAGCGATCCCGGTTTCCGCGTTCCTAAAGTGGATTGGGAACGCACCGGCCGCGACGTCATCACGATGGAGTGGATCGACGGCATCAAGATGTCCCAGGTGGACGCCTTGCGCGAGGCCGGCCACGATCTCGACCATCTTGCCGACGTTCTGATCCAGTCGTTCCTTCGCCACACGCTGAGGGACGGTTTCTTCCACGCCGACATGCACCAGGGCAATCTGTTCGTGCAGGCCGATGGCACGATCGTCGCAGTCGACCTCGGGATCGTCGGCAGGCTCGGCAAGAAGGAGCGCAGGTTCCTGGCCGAAATTCTCTTCGGCTTCATCACGCGGGACTACATGCGCGTTGCAGAAGTGCATTTCGAAGCGGGATATGTGGCGCGATCCTACGACGTGGCGAGTTTCGCGCAGGCCATCCGCGCCATCGGCGAGCCGATCCACGGCCAGTCTGCCGAAACCATCTCCATGGCTCGGCTGCTGACGCTTCTGTTCGAGGTGACCGAACTTTTCGACATGCAGACGCGGCCTGAACTCGTGATGCTGCAGAAGACCATGGTCGTCGTCGAGGGTGTCGCCCGCACGCTCAATCCGCGGTTCAATATGTGGCGCGCCGCCGAGCCCGTCGTCGGCGAATGGATCCGAGGCAATCTTGGGCCGGCGCGCATCGTCAGCGACGCGCGCGACGGTTTGCGCGCCGCCTTCAAGCTGGCCGAGCAGGCGCCCGAGATCGCTGCCCGCACCGAGCGTCTGACGCGGGAAATCGATGCAATGGCCGAAAAGGGCCTGCGGTTCGACGCCGAAACGGCGGAAGCGATCGGCCGGGCAGAAGCACGCCACAGCCGAAGCGGACGGGTCGCGCTCTGGATCATCGCAGCGACCCTGGTGTGGATCGCGTTCCAGATCGGCTGATCGTGCTAGCATGCTTGCGCTTGACGACGCGTGGTAATCTCGATTGCAGTGGTTAGAGCGTGCCGACCGTACGCAAGCTGGACGAGGAAACGAAGCAGGCACTGCGCGAACGCGCAGCTGCCCACGGCGTATCCATAGAGGAAGAAGCGCGCCGGATTTTGACCGAGTCGGTTCGCGGAGAGCGCCAGCGAAAGAAGCCGAGGGTCGAGGACCTTCTCGCACTCGGCATCCGTCCGCGAGCGGATTTCGACCAAAAGGCCGAGTTTGATGCTCTCTGGGCGTACATAGAAGAGCAATGAGCCTCGTCATCGACGGTTCTGCGCTCGAAACGTGCCGCTTCTGTTCAAGGGCGATGATTTCGGGCATACCGACGTTCGATCCGCGCTTTCCGCGGATTGAAGCTGGCGGGTAGCTATGGCGTTGAACGGCAAGCGCATTCTTCTCATCATCGGCGGCGGCATTGCGGCCTATAAGAGCCTCGATCTCATCCGCCGTCTGCGCGAGCGCGGTGCTGCCGTCCGGCCGATCATGACCGCGGGCGCCTGCGAATTCATCACGCCGCTGGCCGTCGGAGCGCTGGCGGCGGACAAGGTCTTCACCGAACTCTTCTCGCGTGAAGACGAGCAGGATGTGGGCCACATACGGCTCGCGCGCGACTGCGATCTGATCATCGTCGCGCCTGCGACGGCGGATCTGATGGCGAAGATGGCGGCCGGATTGGCCAACGATCTCGCATCGACCGTCCTGCTCGCGACGCAGCGCAAGGTGCTGCTCGCTCCCGCCATGAACCCTGCCATGTGGACCCACAAGGCGACGTCGCGCAATGTCGCGCAACTGAGGGATGACGGCATCCATTTCGTTGGCCCCGAGACCGGTGAGATGGCCGAAAGCGGGGAGGCGGGCCGCGGGCGCATGAGCGAACCGCTCGCCATCGTGGCTGCCGCAGAAGCATTGCTGGATGAAGCGCCCAAGCCGCTCACCGGCCGGCATGCGATCGTCACATCCGGACCGACCCATGAACCGATCGATCCCGTCCGGTATATCGCCAATCGTTCCAGCGGTCGGCAGGGCCATGCCATCGCCGCAGCGCTCGCTCGCCTCGGCTGTTCCGTCAGGCTTGTCACGGGTCCCGTGACGATCGCAGATCCCGCGGGTGTCGACACGATCCATGTCGAGACGGCGCGCCAGATGATGACAGCCGTGGAAGCGGCATTGCCCGCCGATATCGCCGTGATGGTTGCAGCGGTAGCCGATTGGCGCACGGTCTCCGACGAGGGCCATAAGATCAAGAAGCAGGCGAATGCCGCCCCGCCTGCGCTGCAACTGGTCGAAAACCCGGATATCCTGAAGACGATCGGCCACCACGCACAGCGTCCCAAACTGGTTGTGGGGTTTGCCGCGGAAACCGACGATGTCGAACAGAACGGACGCGCCAAGCTTGCACGCAAGGGCGCCGACCTCATCGTCGCGAACGATGTGGGGCATGGAACCGGCGTCATGGGCGGAGCGCGAAATCAGGTCCACATCCTGACGCCCGAGGGAACAGACACCTGGCCCGATCTGGACAAGGACGAGGTGGCCGCACGGCTGGCAAAGCTGGTTGCGGACAAGCTTGCCACCTGATCGAGGAGACGCGCGATGAGAGTGGACGGCGCCTGTCATTGCGGAGCAATCGCCTTCACGGCTGAGATCGACCCCGATCGTGTCACCATTTGTCACTGCACCGACTGCCAGCGGCTGACGGGCACCGCCTACCGCATCTCGGTCTCGACGCGGCGGGTCGATTTCGCTCTGCTGCGTGGCCAGCCTCAGAGTTATGTGAAGGTGGCCGAAAGCGGCAATCGACGCGAGCAGGCGTTCTGTTCGACATGCGGCACGCCGCTATGGTCAGCAGATGCGGACAATGAGGAGAGCCCGCTGGGACTAAGGGTAGGCACGTTTGCCCAGCGTACGATGCTTGCGCCCGCCAGGCAGATCTGGTGCGGATCCGCATTGCCGTGGTCGCAGGATCTGCGCGCGCTGCCAAAATCACCGGCGGAATGATTTTTCAAGATTGATGCTGATGCGGGAACACCTGATCGGGTGCGCCGCCAAGTTTGGAGCGCCTTCCGGTCGCAAGGAGCGGTCGGCATCATTATGTTAGGGCAACAGGATAAATCCAATCGAAAGGGAGACGGCTATGGGTCTTCGCATCAACGACACGGCGCCCGACTTCACCGCTGAAACCACGCAAGGGACGATCAATTTTCATGAGTGGATCGGAGACGGCTGGGCCATTCTCTTTTCGCACCCGAAGAACTTCACACCGGTCTGCACCACGGAGCTTGGCTGCATGGCGGGCCTCGCCGGCGAGTTCGAGAAGCGCAATGCAAAGATCATCGGCATCTCGGTCGATCCGGTCGAAAGCCACGGCAAGTGGAAGGAAGACATCAAGATCGCGACCGGCCACTCTGTCGAGTACCCGCTGATCGGCGACAAGGACCTCAAGGTCGCGAAGCTCTACGACATGCTGCCGGCAGAAGCTGGCGACAGCTCCGAAGGCCGGACGCCTGCCGACAATGCGACGGTTCGTTCGGTTTTCGTCATTGGGCCGGACAAGAAGGTAAAGCTGATCCTCACCTATCCGATGACGACGGGCCGCAACTTCGATGAGATTTTGCGGGCGATCGATTCCATTCAGCTGACGGCCAAGCATCAGGTGGCAACGCCGGCGCAGTGGAAGCAGGGCGAGGATGTCATCATCACCGCCGGCGTCTCCGACGAGGATGCCGAAAAGCGTTTCGGCTCGTTCGAGCGCGTGCTGCCCTATCTGCGCAAGACGAAGCAGCCTTCGGCCTGATCGGTCAGTGCTTTCAGCAGACGAAAATGCCGTGGCTCGCGCCGCGGCATTTGTTATGGATCAAGCTTCGGTGTCGGGCTGACGCGAGGGATGCGCATCGGCGAATGCGTAGAGTGCGTTGCACGCCCGTTCGATCGCCCTGAGGCGCGGCATGGCAGTGAGATCGACGCCGAAGCGGGCGGCCGAAAACATTTGCGGAACGAGGCAGATGTCGGCAAGCCCCGGCGTCTCACCGAAACAGAAAGGTGTTTCTTCATTGCGGCGCTCGAGCAACGCCTCGCATGCGGAAAGTCCGCGCCCGATCCATTCCCGGCACCAGTCATCCGCCTGCGCCTGGTTGTGCCCGAGCGGGCCCTTCAGGTAGTCGAGCACGCGCAAATTCTGCAGCGGGTGGGTGTCGCAGGCGATCACTTGCGCGAATGCGCGCACCTCCGCGCGCTCCAGCGGGTCACTCGGCAAAAGTGCTGGCCCGCCTTGTGTTTCCTCCAGCCATTCGATGATCGCCAGCGATTGCGTGAGCACGGCACCATCGATCTCTAAAGCCGGCACGAGGCCCTGCGGGTTGAGTGCCGTGAAGGTCGGCATCTTCTGCTCGCCCCCATTCTTGCGCAGATGCACGTACCGGTTTTCGGGGCTGATGCCCTTCAGGTTGAAGGCGATGCGGCAGCGATAGGCCGCCGACGATCGGAAATAGCCATAAAAGACCATGGACATGACGTGCTCCTCCTTCACGTGATCGACGCCGCGTCCCGCCCGGGTCCGGCCTCTCAGTTGCCGCACCGTAACCGGCCACCGGCCTTATGGGTAGCATGCAAATCAATTTGGATGAGAGGCCTTGGCAAGCTTTCGTCCGATTGGAAGTCACAGTCGATATCCGCGTAAATCTGTGGCATCTGCCGATCGCGAGAAGGGGAGCGAGCCATGAAGATCATCAGGACGGTGGTGGAACTGCGCGAAGAGGTCAGGACGTGGCGCCGGGAGGGCCGCACCGTCGGCGTGGTGCCGACCATGGGCGCGCTCCACGAAGGCCATCTCAGCCTGGTGCGTCGGGCGCTTGCGGAAACGGACAGGGTGATCGTGACGCTTTTCGTCAATCCCAAGCAGTTCAACGATGCGTCCGATCTTGCCGCCTATCCACGCACGGAAGAGAGAGACGCTGAAAAGCTTAAGCCCCTTGGCGCGCACGTGCTCTATGCGCCGGGTGCTGCGGAAGTGTACCCATCGGGCTTCCAGACCAAGGTGTCCGTCTCCGGTGTCTCGGAAGGCCTTTGTGGCGCGGGACGAGCGGGTCATCTCGATGGGGTCGCGACGGTGGTCTCCAAGCTTTTCCTTCAGGCCGGTGCGGACAAGGCGTTCTTTGGCGAGAAAGACTTTCAACAACTGCACGTGGTGCGTCGCATGGCGCGGGACCTCGACATTCCAATCGAGGTCATCGGCTGCCCGACCGTGCGCGACGCCGATGGATTGGCTCTGTCGTCGCGAAACCAGCGGCTGTCGCCAGCAGCGCGCGCGCATGCCGCAGCCATCCCGGTCGTCTTGCACGAAGCGGCGAGGCAACTGGCCGCAGGGGCCGGGATCGCCGAGACACTGGGTGCGGCAACCGAGCGGCTGAAATCCATCCCGGAGGCACGGTTCGAGTATCTCGAACTGCGTCATGAGGACGATCTGTCGCCGGTGAGCACCGTCGCTCGGCCGGCGCGCCTACTGGCGGCGGTGTGGTTGGGAGACGTGCGGCTGATCGACAACGTGCCGGTCGCTGCACCCTAAGGGCTGTCCAGTCGATGGAGCGGCGACGGCATCCTTCAAGCCCTCCGAAACAGAAACTTTAGGCTTGAAGTTTCATGCTTGAAAAAAGCATCTCGCTCTGACACTCTCGTGCTCGAACATGAGGGAGTGAAGCGATGCGCGTTGCATGTCTTGGTGGCGGTCCGGCCGGTCTCTATTTTGCAATCAGCATGAAGCTGCGCGACCCTTCCCACGAGGTGGTCGTCATCGAGCGGAACCGTCCGAACGACACGTTCGGCTGGGGCGTGGTCCTGTCGGACGAGACGCTCGACAATCTGGCGGAAAACGACGCCAAGAGCGCAGAGGCGATCCGCGAGCACTTCGCCTACTGGGACGACATCGCCGTCGTCTACAAGGATACCAAGACGGTTTCGACCGGCCACGGCTTCTGCGGCATCGGCCGCAAGAAACTGCTGGAGCTTCTGCAGGCCCGGGCGCGTGAACTCGGTGTCGAACTGCGTTTCGAGACCGAGATCGACGACGTGCGCCGCTACATGGTCGAATATGACCTCGTCATCGCCTCGGACGGCCTGAACTCGAAGGCACGCAAGACGTTCGAAGATGTCTTCAAGCCCGACATCGACAATCGCAAATGCAAGTTCGTCTGGCTCGGCACGCACCAGAAGTTCGACGACGCCTTCACCTTCATCTTCGAGAAGACTGAGCATGGCTGGGTCTGGGCCCACGCTTACCAGTTCGACCCGGACACGGCGACATTCATCGTCGAATGCAGCCAGGAAACCTGGGACAAGTTCGGCTTCGGCACCATGAGCCAGCAGGAGTCGATCGCCGTCTGCGAGGAGATCTTCAAGGATCACCTCGGCGGCCACAGCCTGATGACCAATGCCGGCCACATCCGCGGTTCGGCCTGGATCAACTTCCCACGCGTGCTTTGCGAGCGCTGGTCGCACGAAAACTTGGCGCTTATGGGCGATGCGGCGGCGTCCGCGCATTTCTCGATCGGTTCCGGCACGAAACTCGCGCTGGAAAGCGCGATCGCCATGGCCGATTATCTGCATTCCGAGCCGACGCTCGAAGCGGCCTTCACCAAATATGAGGACGCGCGACGGCTGGAAGTTCTGCGCCTGCAGTCGGCGGCGAAGAATTCGCTCGCATGGTTTGAAGATGTAGAGCGCTATCTCGATCTCGATCCGGTGCAGTTCAATTATTCCCTGCTCACGCGGTCGCAGCGCATCAGCCACGAAAATCTGCGCCTGCGCGATGCGGATTGGCTGGAAAGTGCCGAAGGCTGGTTCCAGAAGCAGGCGGGCGTCAACGGCAACTCGCCGATCCGCCGCCCGATGTTCGCGCCCTTCAAGTTGCGCGAAATGACGCTGAAGAACCGCGTCGTCGTCTCGCCCATGGCCCAGTACAAGGCCGTGGACGGTACCCCGACCGATTGGCATCTCGTGCACTATGGCGAGCGCGCCAAGGGTGGTGCCGGCCTGCTTTATGTCGAGATGACCTGCGTATCGCCTGAAGGCCGCATCACGCCCGGCTGCCCGGGGCTTTACAAGCCCGAGCACGAGGCTGCGTGGAAGCGCATCGTCGATTTCGTCCATGCCGAAACGGATGCGAAGATCTGCGCCCAGATCGGCCATGCCGGTGCCAAGGGTTCGACGCAGGTTGGATGGGAAGAAATGGACGCGCCTCTGCGCGAGGGCAATTGGGAGCTTCTCGCACCCTCCGTCGTGCCTTGGTCGGACAAGAACGCGGCTCCGAAGGAAATGGACCGCGCCGACATGGACAAGGTGCGTGACCAGTTCGTCGCTTCCGCCGAGATGGCCGATCGCGCCGGGTTCGACATGCTCGAAATCCATATGGCGCATGGCTACCTGCTGTCGGCCTTCATCACGCCGCTGACCAACCGCCGCACCGATGAGTATGGCGGCAGCCTCGAAAACCGCATGCGCTATCCGCTGGAAATCTTCCACGCGGTCCGTGCCGTCTGGCCCCAGAACAAGCCGATCTCGGTGCGCATCTCCGCCAATGACTGGGTGGAAGGCGAGGGCGTCGGCCCAAGCGAAGCAGTGGAAATCGCCCGCATGCTGCAGGCAGCCGGCGTCGATATCTGCGACGTTTCCGCGGGTCAGACATCAAAGCGCGCGCGGCCTGTCTATGGCCGCATGTTCCAGACGCCATTCTCCGACCGCATCCGCAACGAAACGGGCATGGCGACCATGGCCGTCGGCAACATCTACGAGCCCGACCACGTCAACTCGATCCTGATGGCCGGCCGCGCCGATCTGGTTTGTCTTGCCCGGCCGCACCTGGCCGATCCGTACTGGATGCTGCATGCCGCAGCTGGCCTGGGTGATCGCAACGAAACCTGGCCCGCCCCTTACTGGCCGGGTCGCGACCAGCTCTATCGCCTCTCGGAGCGCGGCGAAAACCTGACGGCCGTCTGATGAGTGGCCTCGATCTCACCGGGCGCCATGCGCTCGTGACCGGTGGCGGCACCGGTGTCGGTGCCGTGATCGCCGAGACGCTCGCAGCCCGCGGCGCGTCCGTCACCATTCTCGGCCGTCGGCTTTCGGCGCTGAAGGATGTGGCGGGCAGCCATGAGCGCATTTTCGCAGTCGAAGGCGACGTGACGGATGAACGCTCCGTGGCGGATGCGTTCGGAAAAGCGGTTGCTGAATGCGGCCCGCTCTCCATTGTCGTTGCCAATGCCGGTACGGCCGACAGTGTGCCCTTCCACAAGATGGACATCGACGGCTGGAACCGCATGCTGGCGGTGAACCTCACCGGCGTCTTCACGACCTTTCGCCACGCGCTGCCGGCGATGCGCGATGCCCGCTTCGGGCGGCTGATCGCGATTGCTTCGACGGCCGGCCTGAAAGGCTACCCTTACGTTTCGCACTACTGCGCCGCCAAGCATGGCGTCATCGGCCTGACGCGGGCGCTCGCGCTCGAAACGGCAAAGACGGGCGTGACGGTCAACGCCATCTGCCCGGGCTTCACCGAGACGCCGCTTCTGGAGCGCTCGATCGAGAACATCATGGAAAAGACCGGCAAGGGGCGCGATGAGGCTGCCGCTGCCCTGACCGTCAACAACCCGATGGGCCGCTTCATCCAGCCGCGCGAGATTGCCGATGCCGTGACGTGGCTTTGCGGCGCCGATGCCGGCTCGGTCACCGGGCAGGCGATCTCGATTTCGGGGGGCGAGATATGAGTGACCAGGAAATCGCCAAGGCCTTAGACCCTCTGGAAATCGCAAAGCCCGATGCGGCACGCCAGCGCCTGCGGGTCTGGCTGAAGCTTTTGAAGACGCAGCGCCAAATCGAGGCCGTTCTGCGCGAGCGACTGCGGGTGGAATACAACACGACGCTGCCACGTTTCGATGTGCTGGCCGCGCTCTACCGTGCCGAAAAGGGCATGAAGATGAGCGAATTGTCGTCCGAACTGATGGTCTCCAACGGCAATGTGACCGGGATCATAGAGCGTCTTGTCGCCGATGGGCTCGTCGTGCGCGTTTCCGTCGAAAACGACCGCCGCGCAATGCTCGTGCGCCTCACACGAAAAGGTCGGGAGGACTTTGCAGCGATGGCCGGTGTCCACCGCGGCTGGGTGGATGAATTGCTTGGCGGGCTGGACGAGGATGCTGCCCGCCAGCTGATGGCGCTTCTGGGCGCCGCCGAACCGAAATTGGGAGAGACTGAATGACCGCGATGAAGGACCTGAAGCCGCAGCACTTCGAATGGGAGGTGGACGGCACCATCGCGCGCATCCGCCTGTCGCGCCCCGAGCGCAAGAATCCGCTGACCTTCGAAAGCTATGCCGAACTGCGCGACACCTTCCGCGCGCTGACCTATGCCGACGACATCGACGTTGTCGCCTTCCTGCCGAATGGCGGCAATTTCTGTTCCGGCGGTGACGTGCACGACATCATTGGCCCGCTGACCGGCATGGACATGAAGGGCCTGTTGAATTTCACGCGCATGACCGGCGACCTCGTCAAGGCGATGCTGAACTGTGGCAAGCCGATCATCTCCGCAGTCGATGGCGTGGCCGTCGGCGCCGGCGCGATCATCACGATGGCGTCCGATATCCGCATCGCGACGCCCGAGGCAAAGACCGCGTTCCTCTTCACGAAAGTCGGGCTCGCCGGTTGCGACATGGGCGCTTGCGCCATGCTGCCCCGCCTGATCGGCCAGGGCCGCGCGGCCGAATTGCTGTATACGGGCCGCTCGATGAGCGCCGACGAAGGCGAACGCTGGGGCTATTACAACCGCCTCGTGGCCGCTGCCGATCTCGAAAAGGATGCGATGGACATCGCCTCGCGCATCGCCGCCGGCCCGAATTTCGCCCACTCGATTACCAAGACCCAGCTGAACCACGAATGGTCGATGGGGCTGGAACAGGCGATCGAGGCGGAAGCACAGGCTCAGGCGATCTGCATGCAGACGCAGGATTTCCACCGCGCCTACCATGCCTTCGTCGCAAAGCAGAAGCCCGTGTTCGAGGGCAATTGATGGCCGACCAGTCCTTCCTCTCCTGGCCGTTTTTCGAGGACCGGCACCGCGCGCTCGCAGCCGAACTCGAAGCTTGGTGCGAAAAGCACCTGCCCGTCGATCATCACGATGTGGACGGCGCCTGCAAGGCGCTGGTCAAGGCACTCGGGGCCGCCGGGTTCCTGCGCCACTCTGCCATCGATCCTGAGGGCGATGGTCCGCTCGACGTGCGCTCGCTCGCCATCATCCGCGAAACGCTGGCGCGCCACGACGGTCTTGCCGATTTCGCCTTTGCGATGCAGGGCCTCGGCACCGGCGCGATCTCGCTGTTCGGCACGCCCGAGCAGAAGGCCTGGCTTTCGAAAACCCGCGCGGGCGACGCGATCTCGGCTTTCGCGCTTTCGGAGCCGAGGTCCGGCTCGGACGTCGCGAACATGGACATGACGGCGCGCCGCGATGGCGATGCCTATGTGCTCGACGGCGAGAAGACCTGGATTTCGAATGGCGGCATCGCCGATCTCTATTGCGTCTTTGCGCGCACCGGCGAGGCACCGGGCGCAAGGGGCATTTCGGCCTTCGTTGTGCCGGCCGATACCCCGGGTCTCACCATCGCCGAGCGGATCGACGTCATCGCGCCGCATCCATTGGCACGCCTGAAATTCGAGAATTGCCGCATCCCCGCCGCCGCCCTGATCGGCAAGCCGGGCGATGGCTTCAAGATCGCCATGTCCGTGCTCGACGTCTTCCGCTCTACGGTTGGCGCGGCGGCGCTTGGCTTTGCCCGCCGGGCGCTGGACGAAACGGTGAAGCGCGCCCGCGAGCGCGAACTCTTCGGAGCACCGCTCGGTGATTTGCAGATGGTGCAGGGGCATATCGCCGACATGGCGCTCGATGTCGATGCGGCGGCACTCCTCATCTACCGCGCCGCCTGGACTAAGGACATGGGCGCGCCGCGGGTCACGCGCGAAGCCGCGATGGCCAAGCTCTACGCCACCGACCGGGCGCAATCGGTGATCGACAAGGCCGTGCAGATCCATGGCGGAGATGGCGTGCGCAAGGGCTCAATCGTCGAGAGTCTCTACCGCGAGATCCGCGCGCTCAGGATCTACGAAGGCGCATCGGATGTGCAGAAGGTCGTCATCGCCAGACAGGTCATGGCCTGAGGTTTTTAGCCTGTGGTTGGGCGCAAGGTTTTTTGGGAGAGAGACATGCAACTGGGACCGACGGGCCACATCGATACCTTCGCCCGCGATAACCTGCCCCCCTTCGATCAGTGGCCTGAGATCGATCTCTCCGGCTTCGATTATCCGGATTATCTGAATGCCGGCGTCGAGCTCACCGATCGCCTGGTCGAAAAAGGCTTCGGCGACAATGTCGCGCTGATCGGCAACGGTCGCCGCCGCACCTACAAGGAATTGTCGGACTGGACGAACCGCCTGGCGCATGCGCTGACCGAGGATTACGGCGTCAAGCCCGGCAACCGCGTTCTGATCCGCTCCGCCAACAACCCCGCAATGGTGGCCTGCTGGCTCGCTGCGACGAAAGCGGGCGCCGTCGTGGTCAACACCATGCCGATGCTGCGCGCCGGCGAGCTAGCGAAGATCGTCGACAAGGCGGAGATTTCGCTGGCGCTCTGCGACACGCGGCTGATGGACGAACTCGTCGCCTGCGCCAAGGACAGTGAGTTCCTGCAGAAGGTCGTCGGCTTCGACGGCACGGCAAATTTCGATGCGGAACTGGACCGCGTGGCGCTCGACAAGCCGGTGCGCTTCGATGCGGTGAAAACCGGTCGCGACGACGTGGCGCTGCTCGGATTTACCTCCGGCACGACGGGTGAGCCGAAGGCGACGATGCATTTCCACCGCGATCTCCTGATCGTCGCGGACGGCTATGCACGCGAAGTGCTGAACGTCACGCCGGACGACGTGTTCGTTGGCTCGCCGCCGCTCGCCTTTACCTTCGGCCTCGGCGGCTTGGCCGTGTTCCCGCTGCGCTTCGGCGCGGCTGCGACGCTGCTCGAAAAGGCAGCGCCGCCGAACATGATCGAGATCATTCAGAAGTATCGCGCCACCGTGTGCTTTACCGCGCCCACGGCCTATCGCGCCATGCTGGCGGCGATGGAAGAGGGCGCCGATCTCTCCTCGCTTCGTGCCGCGGTATCGGCCGGCGAAACGCTTCCGGCGCCGGTTTTCGATGCGTGGGTGAAGAAGACCGGCAAACCGATGCTCGATGGTATCGGATCGACGGAACTCCTGCACATCTTCATCACCAACCGCTTCGACGATGCGCGAGCGGGATCGACCGGGCGTCCGGTCACCGGCTATTCGGCGATCGTGGTGGACGAGACCATGCAGGAAGTGCCGCGCGGCACGGTGGGCAAGCTGGCGGTCAAGGGTCCGACGGGCTGCCGCTATCTCGCCGACGCCCGTCAGCGCGACTATGTGCGTGACGGCTGGAATGTCACCGGCGACAGCTTTACCCAGGACGAGGAAGGCTATTTCCATTTCGCCGCCCGTTCCGACGACATGATCATCTCCGCCGGCTACAATATCGCCGGGCCCGAGGTGGAAGCGGCGCTGCTCGCCCATGACGATGTCGCCGAATGCGCTGTCATCGGCGTGCCGGACGAGGAGCGCGGCACGGTCGTCTGCGCCTACGTGGTCGTGACACCAGGTGTCGAAACGGGAACCGAGACCGCCAAACGCCTTCAGGACCACGTGAAGGCGGTCATCGCGCCTTACAAATATCCCCGCCTCGTCCGCTTCGTGGACGAACTCCCGAAGACCCAGACCGGCAAGATCCAGCGCTTCAGGCTGCGCGCCGAAAACTGAACGACAAGACGGAAAGAAGACGAATGAGCGTGACCACACTCCACCCCGAAGGCTGGGCGCCCGCCAAGGGCTACGCGAATGGCATGAAGGCAACGGGAACGATGATCTTCGTCGGCGGCCAGATCGGCTGGACGGCAGATCAGGTCTTCGAAACGGACGACTTCGTGGGCCAGTGCGAGCAGGCGTTGAAGAACATTCGCGCGGTGCTGGAAGAAGGTGGCGCCGGTCCCGAACACCTCGTGCGACTTACTTGGTTCGTCACCGACAAGCAGGAATATCTCGCCGGCTTGAAAGACCTCGGCCGCGTCTATCGCGACGTCATGGGGCGCAATTTCCCGGCCATGACGATGGTGCAGGTCACGGCGCTCGTCGAAGATCGGGCCAAGGTCGAGATCGAAGCGACCGCCGTTCTCTGAGCGGCCTTTTAAACTCTGAAATTTGGGAAGGCCGTCAGTGTTGCTGACGGCCGATCGCCAGGTATTTCTCGCGGCGATCCTTGACCAAAGCGGCGCCGTCGAGCGCCGAAAGATCCTGCAATGCATCCGCGATGACGCTGCCAGTAGCAGCCATCGCCTGTGCCGGCTCACGATGCGCGCCTCCGACAGGCTCGGGAATGATTCCGTCGATGATGCCGAGGTCCTTCAGGTCTTCGGCCGTGATGCGCATGCTCGTCGCGGCATCCTTGGCTTTGGTCGAGTCACGCCACAGGATCGAGGCCGCTCCTTCCGGCGAAATCACGCTGTAGATCGAGTGCTCGAGCATATAGACGCGGTTGCCCGTGGCGATCGCGATCGCGCCGCCCGAGCCGCCTTCGCCGATGATGACCGAGATGATCGGTACCTTTACCTTGAGGCACATTTCGGTGGAGCGCGCGATGGCTTCCGCTTGGCCGCGCTCCTCGGCGCCAACGCCCGGATAGGCGCCTGCGGTATCGATCAGCGTCACGATCGGCATGCCGAAACGGTCCGCCATCTCCATGACGCGGATCGCCTTGCGGTAGCCCTCAGGCTTGGCGCTGCCGAAATTGTGCCGGATGCGGGATTTGGTGTCGTGGCCCTTTTCCTGGCCGATCAGCGCGACGGGCGTTCCACGGAAGCGCGCGAGGCCGGCCTGGATTGCCGCGTCCTCGGAGAACTTGCGGTCACCGGCAAGCGGCGTGAACTCGGTGAAGAGCGTTTTTGCGTAATCGAGGAAATGCGGCCGGGCGGGATGACGCGCGACCTGCGTCTTCTGCCATGGCGTCAGCTTCGCGTAGATGTCGGCCATCGCATCGCGTGCGCGCGCCTCGAGCCGTGCGATCTCATCGGCCGTATCGACACTCTCGTCCTCTTCGCCCAGTTTCTTCAGCTCGTGGATCTTGCCCTCGAGATCGGAGATCGGCTTTTCGAATTCGAGATAATTATGCATGGGCCCGGTCGGTTATCTGATGGCGACGGCCGACACCTGCGTGAAGATCGTGTCGGTAAGGCGGCACGCGGCTGGCAGCCGCGCTTTCAGGCGTTCTCTTCCTGTTTTTTTCCGCGCTTTGCAAGGGGGTGGTGGTCCTGCACAAGCCGGTGCAGGCGCTCTTCCAGCACGTGGGTGTAGATCTGCGTGGTGGAGATGTCGGCATGGCCGAGCAGTTCCTGCACGACGCGAAGATCCGCGCCATTGGCAAGCAGATGACTGGCAAAGGCGTGGCGCAGCACGTGCGGCGAGACGAGGGCGGTATCGAGCCCGGCCCGCCCCGCAAGCGCCTTCAAGTCGCGGGCGAACACCTGCCGCGCAAGATAGCCGCTTTCGGAATCGGCAGGAAAAAGCCAGCGCTCGTCCGGTGCGCCGCCGATGCGGGCTTCGTCGACCTGCGTGGCTTGAAGGGCTGCCCGATAACGTTCGGCCGCGCGCTGCGCCCGGCCTGTCAGCGGCACGAGGCGCTCCTTGTTGCCCTTGCCGCGGATCACCAGCATGTCGCTGCGCGTCGCCACGACGCTCGCCGGCAAGGCGACCAATTCGCTCACGCGCATGCCGGTGGCGTAAAGCAGTTCCAGAAGCGCCAGCAACCGCAACCGCCGGCAGGTCTCGAAAGGCGTGAGGCCGGCTTCACCCGCTTCCGTCTCCGCCTGTTCGATCAACCGGTCCACATCGGCCATCGACATCGTCTTCGGCAGGCTCACGGACTTGGCGGGGGACTGGAGGTTCGCCGTTGGGTCGTCGGTGCGGACGCCTTCGGAGTAGAGGAACCCGTAAAACTGCCGAAGCGTCGACAGCCGTCGTGCTTGGGACGCGGGCGCGAAGCCGCGACGGTGAATGTCGGAGAGATAGGCATCGAGATCGGTACCGCTCGCAGTAGTCAGCGAGGAGTTGTGGCCGCGCAGGAACGCGAACGCATCGTCCAGATCGCGTGCATAGGATGTCAGCGTGTTGTCGGCAGCCCCGCGCTCCACGCCCATCATTTCGATGAAGGCCTCCAGATGGGCCGCGCTGAGATCAGCCATGGGTTCTCCAAAGGCGGGTGGTGATCTGCGAAAAGAGAGAGGCGGCCCGGATCAGTCCGAGCGTCCGATGGTCGGAGCCGTGTCGCCGGTGGTCGCCCCGCCGGGCTGCTGGTTGATCCGTTCCGTCGGAACCCGGACTGTGATCTCGCGCGGGGTCGGCTCCACGAAGAGCACGAGCGCCAGCATCGCGCCATAGATGAGACCGACGACGACGCCGCAGAACACCAGAAATCGAATGAGCGAGGGCATCGGTTGCAGTCCACTGTTTAAGCGCCCTTTATGGGCGACCGTCCGATTCGAAGCAAGCGTATGGCGTTGCCCGGCGGCAGGCGAGCCTTGACGGTCCGGACCCATTTCGCGATAGGAGGTGCCGTAACCTCAACGATGGGACCTGCGATGACGGCGGTAAGCGACGTGAGCCGGCAAGATCTCCGCCGCGTTGCGCGCGAAGCCTTCGGCGCGCGCAATATCGTCTTCGTCGGCTTGATGGGTGCGGGCAAGTCCGTCATCGGCAAGATGGTCGCCACCGCGCTCGAACTGCCCTTCGTCGATTCCGATGCCGAGATCGAACGCGTCTCACAGATGACCATCGCCGAACTCTTTGATCTTTACGGCGAAACGGAATTCCGGGCGCTCGAGGCGCGCGTGATCGAGCGACTGCTGAAATCGGGGCCCCGCGTATTGTCCACCGGTGGCGGCGCCTTCATCAACGAGAAATCGCGCGCCCTGATCAAGGAAGAAGCCGTTTCGATCTGGCTGAAGGCGGATCTGGACGTTCTCTGGGAGCGGGTGAAGAAGCGCGATACGCGTCCGTTGCTCAAGACCGCCGAGCCGCAGCAGACGCTGAAGACCTTGATGGAAAAGCGCTATCCGATCTACGCGGAAGCCGATATCACCATCAATTCCCGCAATGTACGCAAGGAAGTGATCGTCGAGGAAACAATCGCCGCCCTTGCCGCCCGCGCCGGAGAGGCAGCGATTTCATGAACATGCAGCAGGTCGAAGCCGGTGCTGGCCGACGCGTCCAGGTTCCCCTCGGGGATCGGGCCTATGAGATTGTCATCGAACCCGGAGCGCTGCGCAACGCCGGGGCACTGATCGCCAGGCGTCTGCCGAAGGCCCGTGTTGCGATCGTCACCGATGCGACGGTCGCCGGCTTTCACCTCGGCTCGCTCCATGCCGCATTGGACGAAGCCGGGATCGGTCATGAGACGATCACGCTGCCAGCCGGTGAGAAAACCAAAAGCTTTGCGCATCTCATCGACGTGGTTGATGCCGTGCTCGCCGCAAGGCTCGAGCGAGGCGACGCGATCGTTGCTCTTGGCGGCGGTGTCATCGGCGATCTCGCCGGCTTTGCAGCCGGCATCGTGCGCCGGGGCATGCATTTCATCCAGATCCCGACCTCGCTGCTCGCGCAGGTGGACAGTTCCGTCGGCGGCAAGACGGGGATCAATTCGCCCCATGGCAAAAATCTGGTCGGCGTCTTCCACCAGCCGTCGCTGGTCATCGCCGATACAGCAGTGCTCGACACGCTGTCGCCGCGCGAATTCCGCGCAGGCTACGCCGAGGTCGCCAAATACGGGCTGATCGACAAGCCCGACTTTTTCGCCTGGCTGGAGAAGAACTGGCAGCGTGTGTTCGATGGCGGACCGGAGCGCGTCGAGGCGATCGCGGTCAGCTGCGAAGCCAAAGCAGAGGTGGTGGTCGCCGATGAGCGCGAAAGCGGCCGCCGCGCGCTGCTCAATCTCGGCCATACATTCGGCCACGCGCTGGAGGCCGCGACCGAGTACGATGGGTCGCGCCTGGTGCATGGCGAGGGTGTCGCGATCGGCATGGTCCTGGCGCACGAGTTTTCGAACCGGATGAACCTTGCCAGCGCCGATGATGCCGCCCGCGTCGCCGCGCATCTCAGCCAGGTCGGGCTACCGACGCGCCTTTCCGATATCCCGGGTGGCCTGCCGCCTGCCGAACGCCTTCTCGATTTGATGGGGCAGGACAAGAAGGTCGTTCGCGGCCGCCTGACCTTCATCCTGACGCGTGGGATCGGCCAATCCTTCATCGCCGATGATGTTCCCCCGGCGGAAGTTCACGCATTCCTCAAGGAGAAGCTGGCGCAATGACAGCAGATGCCTTCGCAAGCTTCATCTCGGACTATTGGCTGACCGCACTCGCGATTTTCTGCCTGATCGGGGCTTCCGCGTTCTTTTCGGGATCGGAAACGGCGCTCACCGCTGCATCGCGCTCGCGCATGCATACGCTCGAGACCAATGGCGATCCGCGCGCCGGCGTCGTCGGCAGGCTGATCGATCGCCGTGACAGGCTGATCGGCGCGCTGCTGATCGGCAACAATCTGGTCAACATTCTAGCCTCGTCGCTGGCGACGAGCCTGCTGCTCGGTATTTTCGGGGATTCGGGTGTGGCCGTCGCGACCATCGCGATGACGGTTCTGCTCGTGATTTTCGCGGAAGTTCTTCCGAAAAGCTGGGCGATCTCCGGGCCGGACCGCTTTGCATTGGCCGTCTCCAAACCGGTGCGGATCTTCGTCAAGATCTTCGGCCCGCTGTCCTCGGTGGTGAACTGGATCGTCCGCAAGATCCTCGGGCTCTTCGGCGTCACGCTGTCGGCCGAAACCTCGATGCTCTCGGCCCATGAGGAACTGCGCGGCGCGGTCGACCTGTTGCACCGCGAGGGCTCGGTGATCAAGGCGGACCGCGACCGTTTGGGCGGCGTGCTCGATCTCGACGAACTCGAAGTGTCCGACATCATGGTTCACCGCACTGCGATGCGCATGGTCCATGCGGAAGACTCGCCGGAAGCGGTGGTCCGCACCATCCTGGACAGCCCGCATACCCGCATGCCCGTCTGGCGTGGCCAGACCGACAACATCATCGGCGTTGTCCACGCCAAGGACCTGCTGCGTGCGCTGGCCGATGTCGGCAACGACCCGGCGCGGATCGATATTGCCAAGATCGCCCAGAAGCCGTGGTTCGTTCCCGACACGACCAATCTCAAGGATCAGCTGAACGCGTTCCTACGCCGCAAGATGCACTTTGCCATCGTCGTCGACGAATATGGCGAGGTCGAAGGCCTCGTGACGCTCGAGGATATCCTGGAGGAAATCGTCGGCGAGATCGCCGACGAGCACGACATCGACATGCAGGGCGTGCGCCAGGAGGCCGACGGCTCGGTCGTCGTGGATGGCCAGGTGCCGATCCGCGATCTCAACCGCGCGCTGGACTGGAGCCTGCCGGACGAAGAGGCGACGACGATCGCCGGCCTTGTCATCCACGAAAGCCAGATCATTCCGGACGAGCGCCAGGCTTTCACGTTCCACGGCAAGCGCTTCACCGTGATGAAGCGCGAGAAGAACCGCATCACGCGGCTTCGGATCAAGCCGCTGGAAGACGTGGTCGGCTGACGCGCCTTACCAGCGGGTGGTTTCGCCGGGAGCAGCGGGTTCGAGCGCCAGCGCATGGATGCCCGCTTCGATTTCCGGCGCGAGAAGCTCGTTCAATGCGCGGTGCCGCTCGATCCGCGATTTGCCCGCAAAGGCCGGCGCGACGATCCGCACGCGAAAGTGGGTTTCGCCCGTGCCATCGAACTCGCGGTGGCCCGCATGCAGATGGCTTTCGTTGATGACTGCCAGCCGCTCCGGCTGAAACGCGTCCCTGAGCTTGCGCTCGATCGTTTCTTCCATGCTCATGGTCGCCCTCGTTCAGCTTTCGTTGCAGCAGGTGATGCGCTGCCGCATAGGGAGCCACATCGCCAATTGTCAATCCTTGTTCGCGCCCTTGGGGCGCCCCATAATGTCAGACGATGAAACTGGATTCGAAATATTTTGACCGCATAAGGGTCAAGGGCAAGGCAAGGGCACGTCCCGAGCCGACCACGCCTGTCTGCCAATGGGACGGATGCAACGAGAAAGGCACCCACCGCGCGCCCGTCGGACGCGAGGCGGAGGGGCAATATTTCATGTTCTGCGTCGACCATGTGCGGCAGTACAACAAGGGCTACAATTATTTCTCCGGCCTCTCCGACACCGAGATCGCGCGCTATCAGAAAGAGGCCCTGACCGGCCACCGTCCGACCTGGACGGTCGGCGTCAACAAGGCGGCCAAGGCAAGCCCGCAGCAAAGCCAGGCGCGCTCCGGCAGCGCGGCTTCGCAGGCACGCATGCGCGATCCCTTCGGCTTTTTCGGCGAGGCACGGACACGCGCGCGTCGTGGAGAACCGCGCCAGCGCAAGTTGAAGACGCTCGAGACCAAGGCGTTCGAGACGCTGGGGCTCGATGGCTCCGCCGGCTCCGACGATATCAAGACGCGCTACAAGGCGCTCGTGAAGAAGCATCACCCCGATGCCAATGGCGGCGATCGATCGTCGGAAGAACGATTTCGCGCCGTGGTTCAGGCCTATCAATTGTTAAAGCAGTCTGGTTTCTGTTAGAGCCAATCAAGTCGACGGGACATCGCGCCTCCCGCGGCACCCTCTCAAAAAAGAAGCCGCTGCCAGGCGGATGACATGATGAACAAGATCGACATTGCCATTGAGAACCTTCCCGACACGACGGTGTCGGTCCGCGAGACGTTCCGTATCGACAGCGATATGGATGTGCCGGCCTATTCGTCCGTCGATGCCTATGTACCGGAACTCGATCCGGACTATCTCTTCGACCGCGATACGACGCTCGCGATCCTGGCGGGCTTTGCGCATAACCGGCGCGTCATGGTCTCCGGCTACCACGGTACCGGCAAGTCGACCCATATCGAGCAGGTCGCTGCACGGCTGAGATGGCCCTGCGTACGCGTCAACCTCGACAGCCATGTCAGCCGTATCGATCTCGTCGGCAAGGATGCGATCGTCATCAAGGACGGTCTGCAGATCACCGAGTTCAAGGACGGTATTCTGCCTTGGGCCTACCAGCACAATGTCGCGCTCGTCTTCGACGAATACGACGCTGGTCGCCCGGACGTGATGTTCGTCATCCAGCGTGTACTGGAATCCTCCGGCCGCCTGACGCTGCTCGACCAGAGCCGCGTCATCAGGCCGCACCCCGCGTTTCGCCTCTTCGCGACGGCCAACACGGTCGGCCTTGGCGATACGACCGGCCTCTATCACGGCACCCAGCAGATCAACCAGGCGCAGATGGACCGCTGGTCCATCGTGACGACGCTGAACTACCTGCCGCATGACAACGAAGTCGGCATCGTGTTGGCCAAGGTGAAGAGTTTCGACACGGAAAAGGGCCGCGATACGGTCTCGCGCATGGTGCGTCTGGCCGACATGACGCGCTCGGCCTTCATGAACGGCGATCTGTCGACCGTCATGAGCCCGCGCACGGTCATTACCTGGGCCGAGAATGCGCGCATCTTCGGCGACATCTCGTTCGCCTTCAGGGTCACCTTCCTCAACAAGTGCGACGAACTGGAGCGCACGCTTGTGGCAGAGCAGTATCAGCGCGCCTTCGGCGAGGAACTGAAGGAAAGCGCCGCGAACATCGTTCTGGATGCCCATAACTGAAAGCGCTGAACGAGCATGGCAGGACGCGGCGATAACTCCAAAGGAAAGCCTGGCGGCCCGGTCGACACCGAGCCGTTCAAGCGCGCGCTTGCCGGCTGCATTCGTTCGATTGCCGGCGACCACGAGCTTGAGGTCGTCTATGCCAACGAACGCCCGGGCCTGACGGGCGAGCGTGCCCGCCTTCCCGACCTGCCGAAGCGTCCGACCCGCCACGATCTTGCGGTGACCCGCGGCATCGGCGACTCCATGGCGCTGCGCAAGGCGTGTCATGACAGCCGCGTCCATTCGAGCATGGCCCCTGCGGGTTCCGATGCCCGCGCGATCTACGATGCAGTCGAACAGGCCCGCGTCGAGGCGATCGGCACGAGGCGCATGTCGGGCGTTGGCGACAACATCGCATCTATGCTCTCCGACAAATACGCCAAGGCGAATTACAAGGGCATCACCAACCAGGAAGATGCGCCGCTCGAAGAGGCCGTTGCGCTGCTCGTGCGCGAGCGCCTGACGGGCCGCGCCGTACCGGAATCGGCCGGCAAGGTCGTCGATCTCTGGCGAAGCTGGATCGAGGACAAGGCAGCAGGCGACCTCGACAATCTCGTGAATGCCGTCGACGACCAGCAGGCTTTCGCCCGCGCCATGCGCAACATGCTCGCCTCGATGGAGATGGCCGAGGATTACGGCGAGGACGAAGACCAGGAAAGCGAAGACAACGAGGACGACAACGAAGAACAACCGCGCTCGAACGAGGACAAGGAGGACAGCGCCGACGAGGCTGCAGGCTCCGACAGCGCACCTTCGGAGGACAATGACAGCGCCGAAGACCAGTCCGAGCAGGGCGAGATGGACGGCGCGGAAGTCTCCGAGCAGGACTTCGACGAGGATATGGATGAGGAGGCGGATTCGCCCGGCGAAACCCGTCGGCCGAACTTGCCGCTGTCCGACATCAACGAGAAGGTCGACTACCGCGTCTTCACTGAAGCCTTCGACGAGGAAGTCGCATCCTCCGATCTCTGCGACGAGGCCGAACTCGACCGGTTGCGTGCTTTCCTCGACAAGCAGCTTGCCCATCTGCAGGGAGTCGTCGGACGCCTGGCCAACCGTTTGCAGCGCCGTCTGATGGCGCAGCAGAACCGCGCCTGGGATTTCGATCTGGAAGAGGGCTACCTCGATCCGGCACGCCTGTCGCGACTGATTATGGATCCGATGCAGCCGCTTTCCTTCAAGATGGAGCGCGACACGAATTTCCGCGATACTGTGGTGACGCTGCTGATCGACAATTCCGGCTCGATGCGCGGCCGCCCGATCACCGTCGCCGCCACCTGCGCCGACATTCTTGCGCGTACGCTCGAGCGCTGCGGTGTGAAGGTCGAGATCCTCGGTTTCACCACCAAGGCCTGGAAGGGCGGGCAGGCACGCGAGAAGTGGCTTGCGGAAGGCAAGCCGACGAGCCCCGGCCGTCTCAACGATCTGCGCCACATCGTCTACAAGTCCGCCGATGCCCCATGGCGCCGCGCGCGCCGCAACCTCGGCCTGATGATGCGCGAAGGCCTGCTCAAGGAAAACATCGACGGCGAGGCGCTGATCTGGGCGCACAATCGCCTGCTGGGCCGGCCTGAGCAGCGCCGCATCCTGATGATGATCTCGGACGGCGCGCCGGTCGACGACTCCACGCTTTCGGTCAATCCGGGCAACTATCTGGAACGCCATCTGCGCGCCGTGATCGAGGAAATCGAGACGCGTTCGCCGGTCGAGCTTCTCGCCATCGGCATCGGCCATGACGTCACACGCTACTATCGCCGTGCTGTCACGATCATCGATGCCGAAGAACTGGCAGGCGCCATGACCGAGCAGCTCGCAAGCCTGTTCGAAGATGAGCAGGCGTCCTCCGCAGGGAGGCGCGGCCCGGCGATGCGCAGGGCCGGTTGACGCGCACACGCTGCGGCCTGCTCCTGGCGACCACGATCTTCGCGGCTGGCTGTGCACGCGCGCAGGATGCCGAGAGCGACGCGCTAATTCCGATCAACGCCCAAGCCATCGACACGTTTCGTATCGGGTCCGATGAAACGCGCTTCGGTGCATTCGAATTTCGCGGCGGGCTTGAGTTCTCTTCGGAAGGCGGCGTGGTCGGCGGCATGTCGGCGATCCGCTATGACGGCAGTGCCGATGCCTTCATAGGCGTGATGGACACCGGCAACTGGTATCGCGGCCGCATTCTGCGCGACGACGACGGCCGCATGCGCGGGCTCTCCGATTTTCGCATGGCGCCTATCCTCAGCGATGCGGGCGCACCCCACGAGCGCAAGTCTCAGGCAGATGCCGAAGGGTTGGCCCTCGACGGCGACCGTCTGGTCGTCGGCTTCGAGCACAATCATCGCGTCGAAATCTTCGATCGTTCGAGCTTCCCTCCTGCGCCGCCGGAAGGTTCGATGTCGATGGTCATGCCGCGCGCCGAACTTCGCCGCAACGCCGGCATCGAGACGGTGATGGTCGCGCCCGAGGATGGGCCGCTTGCCGGTGCGCCAGTGCTGGTCAGCGAGCGCAGCGTCAATGCCGATGGCGACATCTACGCAGCGGTGCTTTCGGGCCCGCAGGAAGGCGTCTTCTTCGTCAAGCGGCACCCACCCTTCGACATAACCGACGGCGCGTTTCTGCCGGATGGTGACATTCTCCTGTTGGAGCGCCGTTTTTCGCTGAGCGAAGGCATCGGCATGCGCATCCGCAGGATCGCGGTAGCCGATATCCGGCCCGGCGCCGTGGTCGATGGGGACGTCGTGCTCGATGCCAGTTTCGGCGATCAGATCGACAATATGGAAGGGCTCGACGTCATCGAGCATGCAGATGGGCGGATCAGCGTCATCCTCATCTCGGACGACAACCACCTGTTCCTTCAGCGAAACCTGATGCTGGAATTCGAACTGGTCGAATGATCAGGCCGGCCGGGGCTGGCCATCGTTGCGCATGAGCGCCAGCAGCGCGCCGTAGGGCGCGAGCATCACCATGGATACGACCAGCTTCACCCCAAGATCCCCAAGCGCCCAGGAGAGCCAGCGCGGGGCCTCCAGAGCGATCAGACCGAGCAGCGGCGCGGATGCGATCGCGAACGAGTCATTGGCGCCAAGGACGCCGAACACGGGCGCAAAGGCCAACGAGAAGAAGATGATGGTATCGACAATCGATCCGATCACGCTGGAGATCAGCGGTGCCTTCCACCAGGCGGCGCGGCGCAGACGGTCGAAGATCGACACGTCGAGCAACTGGGCGACGAGGAAGGCCGATCCGGATGCGATGGCGATTCGCGGGGTGGCCAGCCAGACAGACAGCACCACCGCGACCGCGAAGCCAACCAAGACGACCCGGCGAGCTGCCTGCGGGCCGTAGCGGCGGTTCGTGAGGTCGGTGACCAGAAAGGCGACAGGGTAGGTGAAGGCGCCCCAGGTCAGAAGATCGGCGAGATCGTACCCGCCGATGGTCGCCTGGACGGGAAACTGAACAAGGAAATTCGATGCCGCGACGACGAGCGCCATGGCCGCAATGAAGGGTGCGTGCTGCTTGAGAGCCTGCATTTTTTTATCCTGGGTGATGCCACCAGTTGAAATGAAAGGGCGCGGACGAAGGATCGCCGCGCCCTGATGTCTATGCTCGAAAGCTTAGGCTGCCGCGGCAGTCTCGCCGACGTTCTTCTTGGCGATCTGGCGCTTCAGCAGGCGGGCGCGCATGGAAAGCTCGCCTTCCTTGGCCTTCAGCAGGAAAGCGTCGAGGCCGCCACGGTGCTCGACCGAACGCAGCGCATGCGCGGAAACGCGCAGACGGTAGCTCTGGCCAAGCGCGTCGGAAATCAGCGTGACGTTGCAGAGGTTGGGCAGAAAGCGGCGGCGCGTCTTGTTGTTCGCGTGGCTCACATTGTTGCCCGACTGGACGGCTTTGCCGGTCAATTCGCAACTGCGGGACATGGGTGCACCTTCATTCTTAATCGGTCTGAGTTCGTCATCGGGCCTTCAAAGCAAATGCGTTACCGGATCGCATATCCGGCCGCACGTCGCCGCCCGTTATCGGAAAAGTCGCGGTTCTATAGTCAGCGAGCGAGCCGCCGTCAAGCGAAACGGGCGAATTGAGTGGCACATCGCACGCTTTCCGGGGACCCGCCCCAGACTTGCCCGGCCACGCCCACAAAATCATCGCTATTTGCACGCTATGAATGGACCGAGAAAGACTTGAGCACAAGGAGCAAAAGCCTTGAAGAGCTGTCATTTCGCCATCGCCCCCTGCGCGATCGCAACCATCCTGCTCGGCGCGAACGTCGCCGCTGCCGAGCCGTCCACCCACCGGGCCGATTATCGGGTTGCCTATATCGGCCTGCCAGTGGCGCGTGCCACCTTCACCACCGTCTTCGATGGTGATCGGTTTACCGTCGCCGGCGAAATGCAGTCGGCGGGCGTCGCCAATATCGTGGGCCGCACCACGGGCTCGACGACCGTCTCCGGCGTGAAGGCAAATGATCGCATGCAGGCCGAGCGGTATGTGGTCGCTTATTCTTCCGGCAACGACGAGCAGCGCATGGAAGTCGACTTCGACAACGGGTCGGTCACCTCGGCGATCCTGACTCCTGAAAAGAAGCGCACGCGTGAAGATTGGGTACCGGTGCCGGAAAGTGACATGCGCGCCGTGCTCGACCCGATCGCAGGCGTCATGATTCCTGAAGGCAGCGACGTCTGTGATCGCACACTGCCGATCTTCGACGGGGAAACGCGTTACGACATTCATTTGAATGAAGCCGGCACGCAGCCTTTCCAGGCGGAGGGCTACGATGGAACGCCTTTCGCCGCGGAGGCGATCGTCTGCACCGCCCGCGCCGAACCGAAATCCGGCTACCACGCCAGGAACAGTTCCATCCAGTACATGCGCGAGATGAATGTCGAAGTCTGGTTCGCCCACAACGAACAGGCAGGCATCTACGCTCCTGTCTATGCGCGTGTGCCGACGAAGCTCGGTCCCGTGACGATCACCGCGACCCATTTCGGTTCTTGACCGGCCGCGCGCTTGCCCGATAACGCTTGAGGCATCGGCCCACCGAGAGCGGGCCTCGGGGGCAGACGGGTGAAGGCACAAGCGACGGCGATCGGATTTTCGGCGATCCTGATGTGGTCGCTGCTGGCACTCTTCACCGCGGCATCCGGCGCCGTGCCGCCTTTTCAGCTTTCAGCGATCTGTTTCACGATCGGCGGCCTGATCGGCCTCGTCTTCCTCATCTGCGATCCGAAGCGGTGGCATGCCTTCAGGCAGCCATGGCCCGTCTGGGCGCTCGGAATCGGCGGTCTGTTCGGCTATCATTTTCTCTATTTCACGGCCTTGAGGAATGCCCCGGCGGTCGAAGCCGGCCTGATCGCCTATCTCTGGCCGCTCCTCATCGTCGTCGGCTCGGCGATGCTGCCCGGCGAGCGCCTCGGCTGGCATCACCTAGCGGGCTGCGCGGCTGGTCTTGCCGGAACAGTGCTGATCATCTCCAGGCAGGGCATCGCTTTCGAAGGAGGTTATCTTTTCGGCTACGCCATGGCGTTTCTGTGCGCCTTCACCTGGTCGGCCTATTCGCTGCTGTCGCGCCGCTTCGGCGTCGTGCCGACGGATGTGGTGACTGGCTTCTGCCTTGCGACGGCGGCACTGTCGCTCATCTGCCACCTCGGCCTGGAGGAGACAGTGTGGCCGCAGACGACGCTGCAATGGCTGGCCGTCGTCGGCCTGGGGCTGATGCCCGTCGGCGGCGCGTTCTATGTGTGGGACTACGGCGTGAAGCACGGCGACATCCAGGTGCTCGGCGCTTCGAGCTACGCTGCACCGCTCCTGTCGACGCTGATCCTGATTGCGGCCGGCTTTGGCGAATTGACCTGGCGCATCGGGATCGCCTGCCTGCTCATCACCGGCGGCGCGGCACTTGCTGCAAAGGACCTGATCGTCCGCAAACGCCCGGCCTCAACCGCCTGATGAGGGCCGCGGCGTCGGCCGCCAGTTGGGTTCCGCCATCTCGAACTGGTCGAAAACGAAGCCAGGTGCCACCGTGCAGCCGACAAGCGTGTACTCGCCAAGCGAGCACGCCGTCTGCCAGCAGCCTGCCGGCACGACGATCTGCGGGCGCTGCCCCATCAGGATGTCCGGACCCAGCCGATGGCTTTCGGCGTCGTGGCCATTGGGCGAGAGCGTGATGGAAAGCGGCGCACCGGCATAGAAGTGCCAGACCTCGGCGGCATCCTTGACCCGGTGCCATTCGGAACAGTCGCCGGCTTCGAGCAGATAGTAGATGGCGGTCGAATGGCCCCGTTCCCCGGGCACACCATCGCGGAACGTTTCCGAATACCAGCCGCCTTCGGGATGACGCTTCAGCGCAAGCGCCTCGATGATCTGGCGCGCGGTGGCGGGATATGGCATTTCCGCCGCATCGAAATCCTGGCCGAACATCAGAAGCGGTCTTTCCGGCGCCGGATTTCGGCGAAGACTTCCGTATCGCTGGCATTGTCCATGCCGAGCGTGCGGCGGATGCCGGGATCGTGCGGTCTAAGGAACGGATTCGTCGCCTTCTCACGGCCGACGGTGGTCGGCGCCGTCGGCTTGCCCTCCGCGCGAAGGGCCTCGATCTCTTTCAGGCGATCCGCCAGTTCGGCATTGTCAGGATCGACGGTAACAGCGAAGCGCGCGTTGAAAAGCGTGTATTCGTGTCCGCAATAAACCGCGGTGTCGTCTGGCAGCGCCATGAGCTTCTGCAGTGAGGCCCACATATCCGCCGGGCTTCCTTCGAAAAGACGCCCACAGCCAAGCACGAACAGCGTGTCGGCGGCAAAGAGCAGTTTGTCCTCGGGGAAGTGGTAGCAGACATGGCCCATCGTGTGGCCGGGTGTGGCGATGACGTCGACAGGCCGGCCCGCGAAGGTGATCCGGTCGCCATCCTTCACGCTCTGGTCGATACCTGGAATGCGGTCCGCTTCGGCCTCGGGGCCGAGGATCGTCGGACCGAAACGCTGTTTGAGATTGATGTTGCCTTCGACATGGTCGGCGTGGCGGTGGGTCGTGAGAATATGCGTCAGCGCCCAGCCATGCTCGTTCAGCTTGATGCGGATCGGCTCTTCTTCCGGCGCATCGATCGAGGCGGTCTCGCCGCTTTCGGGATCGTGGACGAGAACCGCGAAATTATCGTCGCGGCTCATGAACTGGTCGATGATCAAGTGCGCCATGGGCCGTCTGTCCTCGCTTTGCCTGCCGTGAGACCCAATGTGACCATCGGGCCGGCCGGTTCAAGAGGGACAATTAGCCAGTAAGGCAGCGTCGGATCCGTTCGCCGCGCGTCAGGCCGCGATCGCGGACTTGCTCGGCTTCATCTCCAGCGCTTGGTAGATGTTCCAGAGATGACCGAACGGGTCGATGATCGAGCTGGCAATCCCGCCGTGGCTGGAAAGCGTCGGCCGCACCCGCACCGTGGCGCCGGCGATCTCTGCCTTCTCGGTCACGGCCGGCACATTGTCGACGGCGAGCGCCATCAGGCAGGTGGAGGTGCCGACGAAATCGGGCGATTTAGGCCCGCTCGGAATCTCATCGGCATCGCGACGGGGATTGGCGCCGGAAACGCCGAACATCTGCTCGCCGATGCGAAGTTCGAAGGAAAAGGGCGTGCCGCTGCGCAGCCGATGAACATGAATGATGGAAGCACCGAAGGCGCGGACATAGAACGCAGCCGCAATGTCTTCTTCGCCGTGTTTCACGATGAGGATCGGCTTGATCATGAGTGCGGGCTCCTTGGCCTCTGTTGATTCGTCGGTGTTCCCTTCACGAACGTGATGAGCGCTCATTCGGCCGAAATGTGGCCGGGACCGTGGTAAAGGCGAGGCCAGTTGAAGGCAGAGGCCGCCTTACAGATTGACGAAAGATCATCGGGGGACGCTCGTGCCCCGGCATTTCGCATGTAACACCGATGCGATAGGCTCGAGCCATGAACGTCGATATCGTTGATCTGCGCCAGTTCTATCATTCTCGCCTGGGGCTGGCTGCCGAGCAGGCGATCGGCATGGCCCTGTCAGCAATCTGGCAGCCGATCGCCAATGAGCGCCTGATGGGGCTCGGCTATGCGCTGCCCTATCTGGACCGGTTTCGGACCGACACCGAACGCAGCTTCGCGTTCATGACGGCAGGGCAGGGAGCCGTCAGCTGGCCTGCGGGCGAGCCGTCGTCTGCCGCTCTGGTATTCGATGAGGAACTGCCGCTGCCGGATGCAGCGCTCGACCGCATCCTCATGGTCCACTCGCTCGAATTCGCTGAGAACCCCCGCGAAACGCTAAAGGAAATGTGGCGCGTTTTGGCGCCCGCCGGCCGGCTGATCATCGTGGTGCCCAACCGCCGGGGCATCTGGGCCCGCTTCGACAACACGCCCTTCGGTGCGGGGAGACCCTATTCGCGCGGGCAGCTGACGCGGCTTCTGCGCGAAACGAACTTTACGCCGGGCGCATCCGGCGAGGCGCTGTTTTTCCCGCCGTCCAAGCGCCGCTCGATCCTGCGGCTGCGCAATCTGATGGAGCGGATCGGTCGCAAGGCGTGGCCGGTGTTCTCCGGCGTCATCGTTGTGGAAGCCCAGAAGCGGCTCTACCAGGGCCTGCCCGTCGCCACCCGCGCCTCTCGCCGCGTCTTCGTCCCCGTGCTCGCGCCACAGGGCGTGCGCGCCGGCCGGGTCACCGACATCAAAGCCAAGATGCCGGTGACAGGGGAAGCCGTCGTTCTGGATCGATGACTTCCAGTTTGGCTGGTCCGGTTTCGTTCCAGGCCCAGAGTGCCATGCATCGGCCGCCGCGTGACATGAAGGATGGGTAGAACACGCCGTCGTACCCGGCCGCCAAAATAGCGCGCCTCACTGCATACGCAGTCGGCTCTTCACCACGGTCGACGAGCGCGCGCCACTCCTCCTCGTGGATGTCGTGGGAAACGCCGAAGCGTTCGAGAACCGCTTCGCCGGTCAGGTCGGCAATGGCTGCGTTGGAAAGGCGCAAAAGCGCTAGCAGAGCGGGATGCTGCGTCAGGCCTTGATTGTACTCGGACCATGCTGTCGACAACTCGAGCGCGGCGTAGATGGTTGGAGCGCCGACGGGGTTCCATCGACCGCCGAAAAGGCTAGCCCCGGCTCCGGAAAGTGGTGCATGGGCCCATCGTGGGACGTAGGCACGAAAGAGTTCGAAGGCATGTCGGGGTGGAGCTGCCGCGTTAGGCATAGACGCCTGAACGCACCGCTTCCAGATAGGAGAGCACCTTGTCCGCTTTGCCTTCGGTTGTAAGGTCGAATGCGGTCTTGCCACCCCAACCGGGGATTGGTTGATGCTTGAACCAGACGACTGCGCGCTCTTCGGATCCCGCCATTTCGGACGCCATGGCGAGAATGCGGACCAGCGGGCTGAGGGCTTGGTCGACTTTCTTGGCCCCTGATTTCGCCGTAAGCGTGTTGCGGGCGACACCTGCCAGCTTCGCCAACTCCGACAGGGTGACGCCGAGGTACTCCGCAACACGCCGCGCAGACAGAAAAGCGCCGTCGGCAAATGCCGCTGCATTGATATCGAGGGCCGCGTTGGACATGACAACTCTTTACGCTGTTTGAGCGATCATCGATCATATTAGGCTCAAACAATGCCCAATTCAAGCAGTCATCGCCTCAGCAGAAATACCGCCTGCTGGCCGAAGAGGTTCCAGAGCGACCACGGCATGCTGACGGCGAGTTTCTGGCCGGCGCCGTTGAGCGCTTCGGCGCGGTCGATCGTGGCGCCGACTTCCTTCGTCAGGGAGACGAAGTCGCGCATCGTGCAGAAATGGATGTTGGGCGTGTCGTACCATGAATAGGGCAGGTCACGCGTGACCGGCATGCGGCCCTTGAACATCAGCGAGGCGCGCACGCGCCAATAGCCGAAGTTCGGAAAGGACACGATCGCGTAGCGGCCGATGCGCAGCAATTCGTCGAGCACGATTTTCGGATTGTGCGTCGCCTGGATCGTCTGCGACAGGATCACGTAGTCGAAGCTCTGGTCCGGATAGTGGACGAGATCGTGGTCGGCATCGCCCTGGATGACGGAGAGGCCGCGCGCCACGCATTCGTTCACCCCGCGCTGCGAGAGCTCGATGCCGCGCCCGTCGATGTTCCGGCGCTCCTGCAGGATCTCCAGGAGCGTGCCGTCGCCCGAGCCAATGTCGAGGACGCGCGCGCCGTCGGCGACGAGGCTGGCGATGACCTCGAAATCGATGCGGTTCGTGGAATTGACCGTCATTGCGCAAGGCCCCGCGATTTGGCGGCCGACATGATGAAGCCGTTGATCGTCGCCGTCATGACCGGTTCGTCGAGGAGAAAGGCGTCATGACCCTTGTCGCTCTCCACCTCCACAAAGGACACGGATGCGCCGGTGGCGTTCAGCGCATGCACGATCGCCCGATTCTCGAAGGTGGGAAATAGCCAATCGCTGGTGAACGACACGAGGCAGAAGCGCGTGCGCGTTCCGCGGAATGCTTCGGCGAGCTGGCCCTCATGGTCGGCGGCGAGGTCGAAATAGTCCATCGCACGCGTCATGTAGAGATAGGAATTGGCATCGAAGCGGTCGACGAAGGTCAGCCCCTGGTGGCGCAGATAGCTTTCGATCTGGAAATCCGCATCGAAGCCGAAGCTCGGCGCATCGCGGTCCTGGAGGTTGCGGCCGAACTTGCGGTGCAGCGCCGCCTCGGAGAGATAGGTGACATGCGCCGCCATGCGCGCGACGGCGAGGCCTTTCGACGGCCGCGTGCCTTTCTCGAGATAACGCCCTTGCTGCCATTCCGGATCGGCGATCACCGCCTGGCGGCCGACTTCGTGGAAGGCGATGTTTTGCGATGTATGCCGCGCACCGGTCGCAAGCGCGATCGCGGTGTGCACGCGCTCTGGATAGCTGGACGCCCATTGCAGCACCTGCATGCCGCCCATCGAGCCGCCGATCACCGAAAACAGCTGGTCGATGCCGAAATGATCGACCAGCATCGCCTGTGCCCGCACCATGTCGCGGATGGTGATCACCGGAAGATCGAGCGCGAAAGGTTTTCCCGTAGCTGGATTGGGCGATGCCGGCCCCGTCGAGCCCATGCATCCGCCAATCACGTTGGAGCAGATGACGAAGAAGCGGTCGGTATCCACCGGCTTGCCGGGCCCGATCAGATTTTCCCACCAGCCGGGTTTTCCAGTCACCGGATTGGTGCTGGCACAATGCTGGTCGCCCGTCAGGGCGTGGCAGATGAGGATCGCGTTCGACTTGTCTGTGTTCAGCGTGCCGTAGGTGCGGTAGGCGATCTGGAAGGGCGAAAGCAGCGTTCCGGCATCGAGCTGAAGCGGCTTGTCGGCGCCGAACCGCAGCACGTCGCTGGACGGATTGACGGCCTCCGAGCCGGCATTGGTCGTCAGACTTTCGAGCGGTTCGCTGGCCACGGTCATTCGTCCCAAATCTTCTTACCGCACGTCGCGCGGCGAGGTGAGGTAGGGTTGCGAACCACCGGGTGTCAATCCCCGCGGCTCTTGGCGCTCTCGACTTTTGCGTGGGGGGAAGCTATGGCAGCCGGGTTTCCATCGCCCTCGAAGACCTGAGCGCCAGACCGATGACCATGCAATTCGCCAAGGATGCCCCGATCCCGAATCCCGGTGTGATGGACATCGCTGCCTATGTGCCGGGCAAGGAGAGCGCGCCGGGCGTGGCGAAGGTCTACAAGCTGTCGTCCAACGAGACGCCGCTCGGGCCGAGCCCGAAGGTGCGCGAGGCGCTGGAAAACGTGCTGCAGCACCTGGAAATCTATCCGGACGGCTCGGCAACGAAGCTGCGCGATGCCATTGCCGAAGTGCACGGCCTGAACCCGGCCAACATTCTCTGCAGCAACGGCTCTGACGAACTGCTCGGACTGCTTTGCCAAACCTATCTCGGCGCCGGCGACGAAGGCATTTTCACCGAGCACGGCTTCCTGGTCTACAAGATCCAGATCATGGCGGCAGGAGCCACACCCGTGATCGCGCCGGAAACTGGGCTCAAGGCTGATGTGGATGCGATCCTCGAACGCGTGACCGAACGCACCAAGATCGTGTTCCTGGCCAATCCCAACAACCCGACCGGCACCTACATGCCGGCCGACGAAGTGCGCCGCCTGCATGCTGGGCTGCCGCCACACGTCGTTCTGGTTCTGGACGCGGCCTATGCGGAATATGTGCGCCGCAATGATTACGAATCCGGCATCGAGCTCGTGTCGGCCAACCGCAATGTCGTGATGACGCGCACGTTTTCGAAGATCTATGGCCTGGCTGCGCTGCGCATCGGCTGGATGTACGCGCCGGCTGCGATCGTCGATGCGGTCAACCGGGTGCGCGGGCCGTTCAACGTCAATGCCGCTGCGATCGCTGCCGGTGCGGCGGCGATCCGCGACCGCGCGCTGGTCGATCGCGCGATTGCTCACAATGACGAATGGCTGCGCCGCGTGAGCGATGCGCTGACCGAGCTCGGCCTCGAGGTCACACCTTCGGTCGGCAACTTCGTGCTGATCCATTTCCCGAAGGACGGCCCGCACACGGCGGAAGCGGCCGACGCCTATCTGACGGCGCGTGGTTATATTCTCAGGCGCGTCGCGGGCTACGGCCTCCCAGATGCGCTGCGTATGACTATCGGAAGCGCCGAAGCCAACGAGGGCGTTCTCAACGCTCTGAAGGAATTTCTGAGATAGCGTCTCGCCCGGCGCGCGAAAGCGTCACGCCGCGACGACGCGGAATTGAATGAGACAATGGAACATACGAAGTTCAGAAAAATAGCGCTGATCGGCATTGGCCTGATCGGCTCCTCGCTCGCACGCGTGATCCGCCACAATAGCCTTGCCGATCATATCGTGGTCGCCACGCGCTCGGCCGAAACGCTGGGCGAGGCACAGGCTCTCGGTCTGGGCGACAGCTACACCACATCGAATGCCGAAGCGGTCGCCGACGCCGATCTCGTCATCGTCTCCGTCCCGGTCGGTTCGTCGGCCGCAGTCGCCGAAGACATCGCAGCCCATCTGAAGCCGGGCGCAATCGTCACCGATGTCGGCTCGACCAAGGCGTCGGTCATCGAGCAGATGCGCCCGCATATGCCGGTGGGCGTTCACTTCATCCCCGGCCATCCGATCGCCGGCACCGAACGCTCCGGTCCCTCGGCCGGCTTTGCGGAGCTGTTCGAAGGCCGCTGGTGCATCCTGACGCCGCTCGAAGGCACCGATCCGGACGCGCTCGAGCGGCTCACGCGCTTCTGGCAGGCTTGTGGCTCCACCGTCGAAGCCATGGATCCGGCCCATCACGACATGGTGCTCGCCATAGTGTCCCACCTGCCGCACATCATCGCCTACAACATCGTCGGCACGGCCGACGATCTGGAAGCAGTGACGAAGTCGGAGGTCATCAAGTACTCCGCGTCTGGTTTTCGCGATTTCACGCGTCTTGCTGCGTCCGATCCGACCATGTGGCGCGATGTCTGCCTGCACAATCGCGATGCGATCTTGGAAATGCTGTCGCGTTTTTCCGAAGATCTCGCATCGCTGCAGCGGGCGATCCGCTGGGGCGATGGCGACAAGCTGTTCGATCTCTTCAGCCGCACGCGTGCCGTGCGCCGATCGATCGTCGAGGCTGGCCAGGACGTGGATGCCGTGGATTTCGGACGCCAGGCGACCCGTCTGCCGGGCGAATAGCGTTTCCAAAAACAGCGGAATTTCGAAAGGGTCAGATGGGCGGGATGCGGCCGATCGGAATAATGCCGAGGGCCACCCGCCCGTCGCTCACCTGAAGCGTGACGCTGACGGTGTCGCCGCCGCCGCCGAAGGCACGCAGGAAGCCCGTTGCGGTTTCGATCGTGCCTTCGGCACCCGGCATCTGGGCGGCGATCAGCGCCTGCCAGTCCGACAGCCGCTCGATCCTCAGATCGAACGCGCCGCTGATCAGCCCATTCTCTGCGATCTCGAAAGGACCGTTGAGCACCGCGCGCCCGCCGCCGTCGATGGCCGCTGTCGCGTTGGTCAACCGACCGGATGTGCCACGCAGTTCTTCGCTTGCCAATCGCCGGCCGGCGAGGAAGTCTGCCCCGTTGCTGAAGATCGCTTCGGCGACGACGTCGAAGGAGGGCAGGTTCGCAGGCGCAACAAGCCCGCCGAGGCGCGCGCCTTCCAGCATGAATGCCAATTCGAGATCTTCGCCATTGCGCCGCGTATGAAGCTGCAGTGTGTTGGCGGTTGCATCGATTGCACCACCCTCGATCTGCGCAACCACGGCGTTACCCTGAAGAGATGCGCGTGACAGGCCGGCGGTTCCAAAGACGGTGCTCGATTGCAGCGCCTGCCAGTCGAGCGCAAGGCTCGCACCGTTGGCGAGAACCGCGTTCACGGGCGCTTCGAGTTCGGACACCACGTGATTTGGCCGGTAGATCTGAGCAGCCGAGCGGAATGCGGCCGTCGTCACGCTGAGGTCGCCATTGCTCGGATCTGAAGCGCTGATGCCGTCGCAGAAGACGCCGAGCCGGAACGGATAGCCGCGCACGTCAAGATTGTCGCACTTAAGCGTAACACCATCATCGGAAAGGCTGGCGATCAAGCCTTCTACGCGTGCTGCGAGCTGACCTGCGAGATAGTACCAGCCGGCCGAATAGATGCCGACGCCGATGACTGCGAACATCGCGAGCAGAACGATCTTCGTGGACGGACGCATCCCGCGCTTGGCGCTTGACCTCTCCACACCTATCTCCAATTCTCGCGTTTTTTCAAAAGGAAGCCTTCGGCGGCGATATGGACGAATTTTGGGTGTTTGGCTACGGCTCGCTGATGTGGCGGCCGGGCTTCGACTTTATCGACGCAAGCCATGCGCGTCTCTTCGGTTACCACCGCGCACTCTGCGTGAAATCCCATGTGCATCGCGGAACGCCCGAGCGACCGGGTCTCGTGCTCGGTCTCGACCGCGGCGGGTCGTGCCGCGGGATCGCGTTTTCCGTGGCCGGAGAGAAGGCCGACCAGGTGCTCGATTATCTGCGCTCACGCGAACTCGTGACCCACGTCTACAAGGAGCGCCGTGTGCCGATCGAGCTGCGCTCCGGCCGGCGCGTTCACGCGGTCGCCTATGTGGTCGACCGCGCCCATGTGCAATATGCGGGTGATCTCTCGTCCGGCGAGGCGGCGTCGATCGTCCGTGGCGCCGTTGGCCAGTCCGGGCCCAACGAGGATTACGTGATCAACACCGTGAACCATCTGCGGCAAATGCAGATTTCCGATCACTGGCTCGAGCAGGTAGCCCGTCAGATCGCCGATCCGGAAGGCGGCATGGGCGGCAGCGACGATGGCGCAGGCGCTCCGGACGTCAGCTCCAGATAGCGCTTGGCTGCGGTGGGCGGCAGCGGCAGATGCGGGTTCGCCTCGATCGTCTCGACGAGCAGCCGGTCGCTTTCCGTCTCCATCACGTCGATGAGCTTTTGCAGAAACACGTCCGGATCGAGCCCGGGTGGGATCGGCGGCAGGATGCGGACCTTGAAGTGCCCTGGAAAGCGCAGGAACTTGCGGCGCGGCCAGAAGAGACCCGGATGCATGACGACCGGCACGACCGGAACGCCGACACTGCCATAGAGGCGGGCGATGCCATATTTGTAGTCGGGCTCGGCGCCGGGCGGCCTGCGTGTACCTTCAGGATAGATGATCAACTGCCGGCCCTTGGCCATCTCCTCGCGCGTTCGGTCGAGAACGGCCGCCATGACCTTGCCGCGCGCGCCGCGATTGACCGGGATCATCCTCATCTTGCCGACATACCAGCCGAAGAGTGGGATCCACATCAGCTCGCGCTTCAGGATGTAGACGGCGTCACGCACCCAGGGCAGCAGCGCATAGGCATCCCAGAACGACTGGTGCTTCGGCGCGAGAATGTAGCCGCCGTCCGGGATGTTCTCCAGACCCTCGATGGTGAAGCGCGTGCCGACGATCTTCTCCAAGAGCCAGTGGTTGGACCGCACCCAGTTCTTCGGCACCGACCAGGCGTTCTCGTGCGACGCCAGGAAATAATAGGGCGACAGCACGATCATGCGCAGGATTAGATTGAGATAGAAGGCGGTGTTGAAGAGGACGGAGCGCAGGACAATCATGCCGGGCGAGGGTCTTTCTCACGAGAGCAGTCGACGAGGTTCATGGCCATCTACACCATGAGGTCGCCTGCGCCTACCAAAGATGCGCAGTGTCAGTGAGCGGCAGCACCGGCGCTGACGATGCCGTCCTTCGAGAAGTCGGCGCCCGCCTGGTCGGTACGAAGGCCGGTCGCCGTCTTGGTGCCGGCGGTGGCGCGTACCCATGCCCACGCATATTTGGCGTATTCGCTGATCATCACCCGCATCACTTCGGGCTTGAAGAGCCAGTCCTCGCCGCGCAGATCGGCGAGCGTCACGGGATAGACGTCGAAGGCAGTCTTGGGGTCGGCACGCCGCAGTTCCAGAAGGCTGCGCGGCACGTGGTAGTTGCTGGTCACGATGAGAACGCGGGAAAAGCCGTGTTCCGCGATCCAGCGGGCGGTCTCATTGGCGTTGCCGATCGTGTCGATCGCGTCGTAGCCGATGTCGACGCAGCAATCGAAAAGCTCGTCCGATCCTGCCGTCATGTTCTTCAGCGTCGCACCGCTCGTTCGCGGATTGACGCCGGAGATCAGCATGCGCTTGCCGACGCCACCGTTGAAGAGCGACACGCCATGATCGATACGCTGTGATCCGCCGGTCAGAACCACGATCGCGTCGGTCGAATCGATCTGCTCGGGCGGCCGGAGGGACGCGACCTGTTCCGCGAACTGCAGAAAGCCGCCGATGGAGAGCACCGCAACGGCAAAAAGGACGAAAAGCACGAGCGATACCGACCGCCGTGCCCATCTGTCCGCCTTGCCCCTTGCGCGAACCGGTGTCTCCTGAGGGTGGTCCCTGGGTGGCGCCGTATCGTGTGCGGGAGGCGTCGTCCCATTCGTCGACACTTCCACCATGATCACAGAATTATCCGCAGATTGGGGCAAGGGCTAGACGCGAAAGCGAAGTTTGAGCCCGATCGTGTCGGAAACCGCACAAGACGCCTATTCCATCCTCGATGGATCGGAGCGCACGACATCGATTTCGCGGATCGTTCGGATGACGGTGAGCCGCGTAGTCAGCGCCGTCAGAAGGCCGATGACGGCGATGATCGCCAGAATTCCGAGATAGCCACGAAAGCCGATCCTAAATGCGCCGAAGAGCGCCATGGCCTGATCGCTCTCAGGTGTGGCGGCCGCAAAACCGGTCCAGACATTGGCCGCGGCGAAGGTCAGCGCAGCCGCGATGCCGCCTGCAACGGCTCCTTTGATCCCGATCAGGAGAAAATGATTCTGGAATTGCCGGGCGACGAAAGGAGCCTCGGCTCCAACGAAATGCAGCACCTCGACGATGTGACGGTTGCCTGTCAGCGCGCCGCGCGTGGCAAAGATCACTGTCAGCACCGTCGCGGTGAACACGAGGCTGAGCACGAAGATGCCGATGATCACGGTGGTGCGCGCCATGGCGACGAGCCTGTCGACCCAGGTGCGATGATCGTCGAGAAACGCTTCCGGCACCGTTTCGGCAAGCCGCGCGCGCATCGCAGCGAAATCCGGCGGGTTGTTCTCGTCGATGGTCACGATGACGAGGCGCGGCACAGGCAATTCGTCCAGATCGGCATTCTGGCCGAGCCAGGGTTCGAGCAGCCGTGCCGTTTCCGTGTCGCCCACGATCGATGCGGAGCTGGCGCCGGCGATCGAAAGCGCGGTGTCGCGCGCACGTTCGAGCGCGGCCTGCATGTCCAGGCCATCTTCCGGCTTGATCTGGATGGTGATCTCACGCGAAATCTGGCTTTGCCAGCTGGACGCGGAATCCGACACCATGGAGACCGCGCCGAGCGTCAGGCAGGCGAGAAACGCCATGATCGCGATCACGACGGAAAGCGCGTTGGCCGAAACATTGGCCGGCGGCACGATTGGTGCCATCGGGCGCACCTGAAGCTGCGGCTTCGGGGGCTGCTTCTCTCGCTCCGGGTCCGGTGGCGCTGTCCGCGCCGGCGCTGGTTTGCGCGTGCGCTCAGTCATAGATGTCGAGCCGCCCCTCTGACAGGATCATGCGGCGCGCGTCCACCTGCTCCATCAGCGACAGGTCGTGGGTTGCGATGACGACGGCCGTTCCCAGCCGGTTGAGCTCCATGAAGAGGCGCAGCAACCGCAAGGCCATCGGAGGGTCGACGTTGCCCGTAGGCTCGTCGGCGAGCAGAAGCTGCGGCTGGTCGATGATGGCGCGCGCGATTGCCACGCGCTGCTTCTCGCCGCCCGACAGCACCGCCGGAAGAACATTGATCCGATCGCCAAGGCCGACCCAATTCAGAAGCTCCAGCACATCGCGCCGGTAGCTGGATTCCTCCTTGCCGCGCACTCTGAGCGGCAAAGCGACATTTTCGAAGGTCGTCAGGTGATCGAGCAGTCGGAAGTCTTGGAAGACGATACCGATTCGCCGCCGCAGGAGCGGCAGTTCGTCGCGGGGAATCGTCGCGATGTCCCGATTGAAGACATTGATTAGTCCGCGCGTCGGCTGCAGGGACATGAACAACAGGCGCAACAACGTCGTCTTGCCGGCGCCCGAAGGCCCCGTCAGGAACTGGAACGACCGCTTCGGAATGTCGAAGGTCAGGTCGCGCAGGATTTCCGGACCCATGCCGTAGCGAAGTCCGACATTTTCAAATCGAATCAATGCCTGCTATCCTCAATCACGCCGATTCAGGTGATGATTGCGTGTGCGGAGGGTTATCGCGATATGCGCTTCGCTGCAATTCGCATGACGTTGGCTCGAATGTTAGGCAAAAGTTAACCAGTCTGCTTCACGATTTGCCAACTGTTTTCCCCGATAGCCGCGGCCCTGGGCACTGATGCCCGGACATCGCGGCAGGGCGACCATGTCCGGTCCTTAGGGAGTGTCCGATGTTTGGACGGCAAACGGCTAAGAGCAAGGCAACATCTTCGATGTCGATCGATGTGATCCCGCCTCAGAATTTTACCCGACAGGCGCCTCGCGGTGTCCTGATCGGCGATTCGCGCGTGGTTGACGCGGAATTCATCGACATTGATTCGGTTGCCGACACGACCGTCCGCTTCCGAGAAGTCGCCCGTGCCACCGCAGCGTCGCCGAGCGTTGACCTGTCGGCTGCCCCGAAGCGGCGCGGACGCAGCGATGCCGCCTTCTGGGCCGCGCTCATTCTGCTGTCTGCCGCCACCTTCTGGATATCCGGTGGTCATGCACTGGCGAAGCTCACCGGCTATGGCCCGCAGATTCAGGTGACGGACGTCAATTCCCATATTGTGGCCACGCGCCTCGGCGATGTCCTCTTCATCACCGGCCGCGTCGAAAACGGTGGGGATCGCGCTGTCAGCTTGCCACAGGTGCATGTGAATGTCGGTGACAGCTTTGCGCTGGCTGATGTGATCGCGGGCACGGAACGGCTGGCCGCCGGTGGATCGGTCCGTTTCGAGGCGCGCATCCCGCGCGCCGATCTTGTCGATGTGCCGCCGTCCGTCCAGCTGTTGAAGCGCTGATCATCGACTGCGGCGATGCATTTCCGCATCACGCTTGAAACAAGCCTCGTTCTTCATGGGTGTCGCGTCGAGCCGATCGTTTCGCTCGGCGCGCAACTGCGCTAAAGCGGCGGCTTGAAAGCCACTGCCGCAGGAAAGATCGAGACATGCCCGTCGTGCGCGGAAAGACCATCGACCCCTTGTTTTCCGCCGAAGCGATCGCGGAGCGCAACCATGCGATCGCCGCCGAAATCGCTGCCACGCCGCGCAATGATCTGCTGGTCGTTGCAATCCTCAAGGGTTCTTTCATCTTCGCGGCCGATCTGATCCGCGCCATGCACGATGTTGGCCTGGCGCCGGAGGTGGAATTCATCACGCTCTCCAGCTACGGCAAGGGCACCACCAGCCAGGGCGTGAAGATCATCAAGGACATCGATAGCCTCGTCAAAGACCGCGATGTTCTCCTCATCGACGACATCCTGGAATCGGGCCGCACGCTGCGCTTTGCCCGTGATCTCATGTATGAGCGCGGTGCGTCCAATGTCTCGATCGCGGTGCTGCTCGACAAGCGCTCCAAGCGAGAGGGCCAGCTTGAGGCCGATCATGTCGGTTTCGAATGCCCCGATTATTTCGTCGTTGGCTACGGCATGGATGTCGCTTACGCCTTCCGCGAACTGCCTTTCGTGGGCGTGGTGAAGGGCGACGCCTGAGCCTGACGGCCTTTCCGTCGCCTTAGGCGGAAATCTTATCGCGTTTTCAACGTCTCGGTGTAGAACCAGTCGAACGCTCTGCCGGAAAGCCTGTCATCATCGACAGGCGCGACAGGGTCGAATGTCGATCTGCAACACGTAGGCTGGGAAAACCTCTTGGACAGCAACGAGAATTCCGAACAGGCCTCGTTCCAGAACGTCGTTCTCGAACGCGATCAGCTGGCAGCGATGTTCGAGCAGGCGCCGACTTTCATGGCGCTTCTGAGCGGCCCGGAGCACCGGTTCGAACTTGCCAATCCCAGCTACAAGAAGATCGTTGGCGGTCGTGACGTGCTGGGCAAGACGGTTGCTGAAGCGCTTCCCGATGCCGTGGAGCAAGGCTTCCTCAAGCTGCTCGACGAGGTCTACCAGAGCGGCAAGCCGTTTCGGGCCGATGGGTTCAAATACGCCGTGCAGCCCGTGCCGGGCGGGCCGATCAACGAGTGCTATGTCGATTTCGTCTACCAACCCTTGCGCGGCAGGGATGGGCAGATCACAGGCATCTTCGTCGAGGGCGCCGATGTCACCGATCGGACGATCGGCACCGAGCTGCTGCGCGAGAGCGAAGCCCGCTACCGCATGCTGTTCGACGCGATCGACCAGGGCTTCTGCATCATCGAATTTCTGGATGGTCCGCACGGCCCGGCCAGCGATTACGTTCACATCGAAGCGAATGAAGCCTATGCCCGCCATGCCGGCATTCCGAACGTCGTCGGCCAGAAGCTGCGGGAGATGGTTCCCGCCGAGGCCGATGACTGGGTTGCGCGCTATGGCGAAGTGCTGCGCACTGGACAGCAGATCCGCTTCGAACAGATGTTGATCGCGACCGGCCGGCATCTGGAGCTTGCCGCGGTTCGGGTCGAGCCGCCGAGCCGCCGCCAGGTGGCCGTGCTGTTTCAGGACGTTACGGCCCGCAAACAGGCTGAAAAGGCGCTTCGCGACAGCGAGGAACAGTTCCGCGTCTTTGCCCAGACGGTGCCGAACCATGTCTGGGCGGCCCGACCCGACGGCCTGCTCTACTGGTTCAACAACCGCGTCTCCGAATATGCGGGCGCTTCCAGCACAGACCTGGAAGGTGTCGAGTGGACGAAGATCGTTCACCCCGACGATCTCAAGAAAGCTGCTGCCGCCTGGGAGCGTGCTTTGACGACAGGAGCCGTCTACGAGACGGAATTTCGCATTCGCCGCCACGACGGCGTGTATCGCTGGTTCCTGGTCCGCGCCGAGCCTGTGAGGGACGAGGACGGCACGATCGTCAACTGGATCGGCACCAACACCGATATCGAGCACAGCCGCGCCCAGGCCGCCGAACTTGCCAATCTGAACGCGACTCTGGAGCAGCAGGTCCAGCAACGCACCGGGGAACTGATGGCGGCGGAAGAGGCGCTGCGCCAGTCCCAGAAGATGGAAGCGGTTGGCCAGCTGACCGGTGGGATCGCGCACGATTTCAACAATCTGCTCGCGGGCATCACGGGCAGCCTGGAGCTGGCCGAACGGCGCATCGCGCAGGGTCGCTTCGACGAGGCTGGCCGCTATCTCGGCGCGGCGCAGGGCGCGGCAAAGCGGGCGACTGCGCTGACGCATCGTCTCCTGGCATTTTCCCGCCGCCAAACGCTCGATCCGAAGGCGACCGACGTCAACCGTCTGGTCGTCGGCATGGACGACATGATTCGCCGCACCATGGGACCGCAGATCGCCGTGGAGGTGGTGGCAGCCGCTGGCCTCTGGGCCACGCTCGTGGACCCGAACCAGCTCGAAAACGCGCTTCTCAATCTCTGCATCAATGCGCGTGACGCGATGCCGGATGGCGGCAAGCTGACGATCGAGACCGCCAATCGCTGGATGGACGAGCGCGCCGCTCGGGAACGGGAGATCCCGCCGGGTCAGTACATTTCCATGTGCGTGTCGGACAACGGCGCCGGCATGCCGCCGGAGGTCGTCGCCAAGGCATTCGATCCATTCTTCACGACCAAACCCATCGGCCAGGGCACCGGGCTCGGCCTGTCGATGATCTACGGCTTCACGCGCCAGTCCGGCGGGCAGACGCGGATCTATTCGGAAGTCGGGCAAGGCACGATGGTGTGCCTCTATCTGCCGCGCCATCTGGGCGATGTCGTAGAGCATGGCGTTCAGGCCGAGCCGAGTGCGCCCGCGCTCGAAGCGGCGGGACAAACAGTGCTGGTCGTTGATGACGAACCGCTGATCCGGCTTCTGGTCGTCGAGGTGCTGGAGGAGCTGGGCTTCACAGCGATCGAGGCGGGCGATGGTCCGTCGGGCCTCAAGATTCTGCAGTCCGATGCGAGGCTCGATCTCCTCATTACGGATGTCGGCCTTCCCGGAGGCATGAACGGCCGGCAGATGGCCGATGCAGCACGCGAAACGCGACCCGATCTGAAGGTATTGTTCATTACCGGCTACGCCGAGAATGCGGTCGTTGGCCATGGCCATTTGGAACATGGCATGCACGTGATGACCAAGCCATTCGCGCTCGAGCAGCTGACGGAACGCATCAAGGCCCTTATCGAGCCGAGCTGAAACGCCGCTTCATTTCGGCACTCAACCAGGTTTCCGGCGTGCTCTCTTTACGCAAAGCAAACCAATCAATGGTTTGTTGGCGTAAGGGCTGGGCAGAGAAACCCGCGGCGACCGATTGCGGTGCGCTGACGAAAGCGGAGACGGCAATGGCGAAAATTCTGATCGCGGAAGACGAGACTGCGCTCCGCTCGTTCGTGGCACGAGCCTTGAAGCTCGACGGTCACCAGGTCGAGGAAGTCGGTGACGGCGCCGAAGGCATCGACAGGCTGGGTGGTGGCGAGCGCTACGATTTGCTTCTGTCGGATATCCGCATGCCGGCGATGGATGGCATCGAGCTGGCGCACCAAGCGTCCGCCATGCACCCGACCATGAAGATCCTGCTCATGACCGGCTATGCCGAGCAGCGCGAACGTGCGGACAACCTCGCCGCCATCATCGTGGATGTCGTTTCCAAGCCCTTCAGCCTGCCGGAAATTCGCGCCGCCGTAAGCCGGGCGCTCGCCGCCTGAGACCCGATGCGCGAGGCGGCATCGCCTCAGCGGATCTCCAGCAGCCGTTCCAAATATTGCCGTTCCAGCTGCGGGCTCAGCGCATTGCCGAGCCTGTTGCGGATCGCTTCCAGGATCTCCCGCGCCCGCTGGATGTCGATCTCGTCCGGCACGCGCACCGTGTCGCCGAAATCCGGCCCTTCGGTAGAGCGCGGCCGCCCAAGCGGATCGGTATCCGACCGGCGCATCTGGTTCTGGCCCTGGCCTTCGCCCTGACCCTCGCCTTGGCCCATCTGCTGCATCATCTGGTTCATCATGTCCTGAGCGCCTTGGCGCAGCGCTTCAAGCGCGCGGCCCTGTTCGCCGACGGCCTGTTCGCCGCGCCCGTCACCGAGCGAGCGTGAGGCATCGCCCATGGCCTCGCCCGCTTGGCCGAACCCTTCGCTCGGCTCCATGCCCATGCCCTCCAGGCTCTCCTGCAACTCACCCAGTTGTTGCTGGAGCGCCTCCTGCTGCGCGCGCAATTGGCGCAGCGCCTCCTGCAACTGCTCGGGCGTCATCTCCGAAAGCCCGTTCTCGCCCTGCTGACCCTCCTGTGGCGCCTGATTGCCCTGCTGCTGATCCTGCTGGCCGGGATTGAACGGATCGAGGCTCTGCTGCATCCGCTCGGCGAGCTCCTGATCGAGCCGGAAGGTCTCGTTCATCAGCTCCTGCTGCTCGCGCATCAGTTCGCCGAGCTGGTCCATCTGGCGGCGCATCTCGCCATTGCCCTGCTGCTGTTGCTGCTGGCGGCCGGCCTGAAGGTTGTTCATCATGCGCTGCAGTTCGGACAGCATTTGCTGCGCTTCTTCCGTCGCGCCTTGGCGAGCGAGATTCTCGATCTGGTCGAGCATCGCGTTCAGGTCTTCCTGGCGAAGCAGGTTCTGCATCGCGTTTTCGGGAAGCTGCATGGCCTGGTCGGAATTCTGCAGTTCCTGAGCAAGCGCTTGCAGGTACTCCTGCATCGCTTCGCGCAGCTCGTCCATCAGCGCTTGGATTTCCTCGTCTGTCGCACCGTTCTCCAGTGCCTCGGCAAGCTCGCGCTGGGCGTTCCGCAGGCGTCTCTCGGCAAGCGACAGGTCGCCGTCCTCGATGCCCAGCGCCACTTCCCAGAGGTAATCGGCGGAATCGCGCAGCATGTCGTCGTTGTAAGCCTGCTCGATGCGCGAGCGCGCCGATTGCAGAAGCAGGAAATGGGAGAGGTTCGGGATGGTCTCTTCCGGCGCGATCATCAGCGCATCGCTCAGCGTCAGCACCTCGGCGACGGCGTTGGCATCGAGCGCGAGGATCTGTCGCTGTTCGACCAGTGCGCGGGCGAGAGGCTCGGAGAAGCTGCGTTCTGGCAACCGCATGCGGTGCGGCTCCGATCGGCCCTCCTGGCCGCTGGCATCGACGGCGACGAGCGTCACGTCGACGAGCGTGCCCGACCATGGATGCTGCGTGAGATCGTGACTTGCGCGTCCCCGCTGCTCCAGCCCCTGGCGACGGGATAGGTTCAAGCGGTACTCGGGTGCGTCGTAGAGCGGGCGAGCGCCTTCCGCGGGATCGACCGGTGCGATATCGGCGAAAGCGCGGACGATCCCGTAATCGTCGGAAGCGGTGAAGGCAACTTCCAGCGCACCGTTGACGGCCCTTCGAGGATCTTCGGCGAATGTGATTTCCGGTGCCTGGTCAGGCTCGACCGCGAGCCGCCACGCACGATCGCCGTCGCGCGCGCCGGAAACGACCAGCGTTCCGCTGCGCATCGCATCCATGCGGTAGCCGCGCGCGTTGGCAGTCGATGCAACTGCAGGCCTTTGCGTTGCGGACGAGGGCGCGTCTTTGGCCTCGGTCGGTGCCAGCATCACCGCGCTTTCGGCCTGTTCCGCGGCGAAGCTGACGATCTCGCCGCCGGCGCCGCCGCTGATTCGGACAACCACTTCGCTGCGCTCCGGCAGGGTGATGACCGCACCTTCGCCCAGCTGCGCCGTGCTGAGGAAAATCGGCGGACGGCCCGTATAGGCCGGCGGCGTGATCCACGCGTCGATGCGTGTCGGGGGCGCATTGCTGACCGCATGGGAAACGAACGCGTCCGACAGCGTGCCGGCGCGGTTGGAAGAAGAAAACGCAAATGCCGTGAAAAGCAGAAGCACGACCAGCGCCCGCATTCCGTAGGGGTCGCGGCGCGGCGTGTCGGGATTGGGCAGACCGACCGAAAGCTTGTCGAGCTTCGCGCTCATGCGCCGCTGGTGTTCCTCCCAAAGCGCGCGGGCAAGCGGGTTGTCGCGCTCGAGCGTGTCGCTTTGAACGCGCACCGCCTGGTGCGCGATCGCATTGCGTTCCTCAAGCCGGGCGTCGGCCTCGCCCGTCGATGGAAGTCGAAAACGGGTGAGTAGGTAGAGCGACGCGAGCGCGGCCAGCCCCAGGACGACGAGCGTCGCGATGCGGACCAGGTCGGGCACGGCGCGAAAATAGCCGAACCAGGACAGCGCAACGTAGATCGCGGCGATCCCGGCGAGCGGAAGGACGGCAATCCAGAGGCGCTCCAGCGCGATGACGAGCTTCGTCGTGGCCCGCTTGCGCGAAAGCTTGGCGGCCAGTGCCGCCGCCGTTTCGGTCAAGGAAGAAATCGCCATTCACCGCTGCTCCAGGTTCAAGACGAGGATAGCGGAAAATGTGGCTTTGGCGAGGGCACCCACCGGATTGTGATGGGGAGCAAATCCTCAGGCAGCTTTGACGATGGCCGCGCTCTTCACCCGATTGCGACCGGCGCTTTTCGCCGAATAGAGTGCCTTGTCTGCAGCATCGAACAGGTCGCCGAATTCGGTCATCGACTCGTCGACGCATGAGGCACCGGCGCTGACGGTGACTTTGATCTGGATCCCGGCCAGCAGGAAAACTGCCTCCTCGATGGCGATCCGAACCCGTTCGGCAGTCGCCAGCGCTGCTTCCAGCGAGGCGTGCGGCATGAGCACGGCAATTTCCTCACCGCCGAAGCGGCAAACGGTATCGTTGACGCGAACGTGCTTGGCGATGATATCGCTGACTTCCGCCAGCACCTTGTCGCCCGCTGCATGGCCCCAGATGTCGTTGACCCTCTTGAAGTGGTCGATATCGATCATGACGAGCGCAAGCGACTGGCCTTTGCTTCTGGCGACGTAGAAGGCGTGCGTGGCGAGATCGTCGAAGCCACGGCGGTTTTGCAGTCCGGTCAGTGCATCGGTGCGCAGATCCCGACGCGCTCGCACCGTGGCCTCATGACGCTGCAGCTCGCCGGCAAGAAGGTGACCAAAAGCCAACACGCCGCCAAAAGTCGCCGCTGCGAGCGGCAGACCCGCATTCAGAAAAACGGTGAGCGCGAGATTCGAGGGCATCAGCAGAATGGCTATCGGCATCAGTGATGCCACAAAGGCAATTTCCGTCAAGCGCCGCATGCTAGGCACGGTTGTCGTCAGACCGCGCCATCCAGCGACCGCGATCGTCGAGACCACGACCCAAACAATTCCGCAGAGCCCCGCGGTAGCTCCAATGCCACCCGTCTCGAGCCGATGAAAGGCGGCGATCGATGCGGTAATCATGGCGCCCGGCCAGCCCGCAAACACCGCAGAAAGGGCGACAAAGACTGCCCGACCGTCGATGACGACGCCTTCCGTCAGCATGATGGGGCTCGACATCGCCAAATGGACACCTGCCCCAAACAGAAGCCCGAGTACGAGGTTCCGGGCCATCCCGGCGCGTGTGCGTCTCAGCACCGAGCCATATGCCAGCACCACCAGGGCGACCAATCCGGCATTGTGGAAAAACGCGAGCGCAATGACGCCGAAATCGACTTGAAGCAAAGAAGAACCCCTTAATAATTAGGGGGTTATCGCTTGAAAAACCTTAAATTTGGTCTAACCAGCTTCGATTTCGTTGACCCAGTCCGGCACGCTGTCCAGGCCGAGAAGATCGTCGAAGCTTGGGCGCGGGCGCACGACGTGGAACCGGTCGCCCTTGACGAGCACCTCCGGCACCAGCAGGCGGGAATTGTAAGTGCCCGATTGCACCGCGCCATAGGCACCCGCAGAGCCAATGGCGATGAGGTCGCCGGCTTGAAGAACCGGAATGGTCCGGTCGCGGGCCATGAAGTCGCCGCTCTCGCACACAGGCCCCACGATATCCGCCTTGATGCGCGGCGCGCCGGCAGGCGTTTCCTTCACCGTCCTGATTTCGTGCCATGCCTCATAGAGCGTTGGACGGATCAGGTCGTTCATGGCGACGTCGGCGATCACGAAGATCTTGCTGCCGGTTTCCTTCACGTAGAGCACTTCGGAAACGAGAATTCCCGCATTGCCGGCGATCATGCGGCCGGGCTCGAAGATCACCTGACAACCGAGATCGCGCACATGCGCCTTGACCGTTTCGGCATAGTCGCGCGGCTCCGGCGGCGGCTGGTTGTCGTCGCGGTAGGGAATGCCGAGGCCACCGCCAAGATCGACGTGGTGAATGGTATGCCCGTCGGCGCGCAGCGTCTCGACCAGTTCGCGCAGCAGCCGGAAGGCGTCGTCATAGGGCTGCAGATCGGTGATCTGGCTGCCGATATGCATGTCGATGCCGGTCACGCGGATGCCGGGCAGCGTGGCGGCATGGGCATAGACCCGGCGCGCATCCTGCCAGGAGATGCCGAACTTGTCGTCCTTCTTGCCGGTCGATATCTTGGCATGGGTGCGTGCATCGACATCCGGGTTGATGCGGAAGGAGACCGGTGCAGTCGTTCCGGCAGCGAGCGCCCGGCTGTTCACGACCTCCAGTTCGGGCTCGGATTCGATGTTGAAGCAGTGGATGCCGGACGCGAGCGCAAAGTCGATCTCGCGCTTGGTCTTGCCGACGCCCGAAAACATGATCTTGGAAGGCGGGATGCCGGCTGCAAGCGCGCGCCGCAACTCGCCCTCGGAGACCACGTCGACGCCGGAACCGAGCTTGGCGAGCGTCGCCAGAACCGCCTGGTTCGAATTGGCCTTCATCGCATAGCAGACGAGCGCATCGATGTCTGAAAAGGCGTCTGCGAAGACCTGATAGTGGCGCGTCAGCGTTGCCGTGGAATAACAGTAAAAAGGCGTGCCGACGGCCTTGGCGATCTCCGCCACATCGACGTCTTCGGCGTGGAGCGCGCCGTTCAGGTAACGGAAATGGTTCAAGAGGCTTGGCCTTAATCGAGCAGCGGGTCGAGGAAGAAGCGGCGGTTGGGTTCGGCGGGTGGAACGTCGGCCGAGCTGTTGCGCGAGCCGCCGATCACGCCCGACAGGCGATTGGCATCCGCATCGGGCTGCTGAACCTCTGCCTGCGCCTGCGGCGCGCCGGAAAGCGCCGGCCGGTCGAGCGGCGCCTTGCGACCGCAGGCTGTCAGCGCAAGGCCTGCCGCCACCGTGATGATGAGAAGGCGCGCTGTCGCGTTGGCGGTCGTTTTCTGGCCGGTCATCGTCTCTTGTCTCCGGATGATGCCGCGTCTTTTAGCCGATGGCGTGCGTCATGTGCAATGCGAGCAGAACGCACGCCTTTGTGTGTTGGAATGTCGCGTTCCCGAACGATGAACCGGCATCCACTTCAGTTGGCAACGCTCTAGAGCCGTTCTCGCCACCAGGCGATCTGGCTGCGCACCTGATCGGGCGCCGTCCCGCCGAAGGACTTGCGGCTGGCAACCGACGCTTCCACCGAGAGCACGTTGAAGACATCGTCGGTGATAGATGCATGAATCGCCTGCAGCGCGTCGAGAGGCAGATCCGAAAGCGTGCAGCCCTTCTCGTCCGCAAGCGCGACTGCGCGTCCCGTGACATGGTGTGCTTCGCGGAAGGGCAGGCCGGCTTCGCGAACCAGCCAGTCGGCAAGGTCCGTGGCGGTGGAATGGCCCGAGCCGGCCGCCGCGCGCATCGATTGCGCGTTGACCTTGAGGTCGCGGATCATGCCCGTCATAGCGGCGATGCTGAGTTCCAGGCTTTCGGCTGCGTCGAAAACCTGCTCCTTGTCTTCCTGCATGTCCTTGGAATAGGCGAGCGGGAGACCCTTCATCACCGTCAGCAGCGCGATCAGCGAGCCATTGATACGGCCGGTCTTTGCCCGCACCAGTTCGGCCGCATCCGGGTTCTTCTTCTGCGGCATGATCGACGAGCCGGTGGAAAACGCATCCGACAGCGTCACGAAATGGAACTGCGGGGTCGACCAGATGACGATCTCTTCGGCCAGCCGCGACAGATGCGTGGCCGCGATCGAAGCGGTTGCCAGGAACTCCAGCGCGAAGTCACGGTCCGATACCGTGTCGATGGAATTGCGGGTCGGCTCGCGGAATTTCAGCGCAGCGGCGGTCTGGTGGCGATCGATCGGATAGCCCGTGCCGGCAAGTGCCGCCGCACCGAGCGGCGATTCGTCGAGCCGTTCGATCGCATCGCGGACCCTTGAACGGTCGCGGCCGAACATTTCCACATAGGCCATGAGATGGTGACCGAATGTCACGGGCTGGGCCGATTGGAGATGGGTGAAGCCCGGCATGACGGTCTCGGCATGCTCGCCGGCGCGCTCGAGAAATGCCTCGATCAGGCCGGTCAGCGCCGTGTCCGTGCGCTGCAGCTCTTCCTTGACCCACAGCCTGAAATCCAGCGCCACCTGGTCGTTGCGCGACCGGGCTGTGTGCAGGCGGCCCGCTGCCGCACCGATGAGATCGGCCAGCCGCGCCTCGATGTTCATATGAATATCTTCCAGCCGGCGGGAGAACTGGAATTGTCCCTGCTCGATCTCGCCGAGGATCGTTTTCAGGCCCTGCGCGATCTTGTCGCGATCCTCAGACGAAATAATGCCCTTATCTGAGAGCATCGCCGCATGGGCGAGGGAGCCGGCGATATCCTGACGGTACAGCTTGCGGTCGAAGTCGATGGAAGCATTGATTTCTTCCATGATCGCAGCAGGACCGGACGCGAAACGCCCACCCCACATCTGGTTCGACGATTTGCCTTCGGCAGTGTTGTCCGACATGTTGAGCCCAACGGTCTGATTGAGAGGGATCGCGAGAATGCAGAGCCTGTCCACCGCGAAACTGGCAATCGCCGCCGTCGTTCTTGGTGTCCTGGCTGGTGCCGGGGCGGTATACGTGAAGGGCAGTCCTTCTGGCAATGACCGCACGCCGCCGATGAACGAAGTGGCGGCCGTTTCGCTTCAAGGCACCACCGAGGCGGCAAGCTGCCCGGCAACCGACGACCGGGTTGCGGCGCTGACCCCTGTCGCCACCGGAGCGGTTGCCGCGATGGCTCCGACAGAGACGCCGGTCTCGCTTGCCTCGCTCGGCTTCAACGGCCCCGACGGCGCGCCGATGACGCTCGGCGATTTCGGCGGCAAGACGCTGCTCGTCAATCTCTGGGCCACTTGGTGCGCCCCCTGCCGGGAAGAGATGCCGGATCTCGCCGAGTTGCAGGAGACGATGGGCGACGACACGTTCGAGGTCGTGACGGTCAACATCGACTTGGGCGACGAAGAGAAGCCGCGTGCTTTCCTACAAAAAATCGGCGTCGACAACCTCGCGCTCTACCGCGATGCGTCCATGGGCATCTTCAACGACCTCAAGGCCCAAGGCCTCGCCTTCGGCCTTCCCGTGACGCTCCTCATCGACGAAAACTCCTGCCTCCTCGCCGCCATGAACGGCCCCGCCGCCTGGGCCGGCGAAGACGCCATCAAGCTGGTGGAGACGGCGAAGGCGATCTAGGCGGGCATTGGGGCCGGCGTCCTACCGCGTCGGAACGGGCACTTCGCCGCGATAATCATAGAATCCGCGGCCGGATTTGCGGCCGAGCCAGCCGGCTTCGACGTATTTTACGAGGAGCGGGCAGGGGCGGTATTTGCTGTCGGCGAGGCCGTCATAAAGCACCTGCATGATCGAGAGGCAGGTGTCGAGGCCGATGAAGTCGGCGAGTTGCAGCGGCCCCATCGGGTGGTTGGCGCCAAGCTTCATCGCGGTGTCGATCGCTTCAACGGTGCCGACGCCCTCGTAGAGCGTATAGATCGCCTCGTTGATCATCGGCAGCAGGATGCGGTTGACGATGAAGGCCGGAAAGTCCTCCGCAACCGTGATCGTCTTGTCGAGCGAGGCGACGAATTTGTTGGCGGACTGGAACGTCTCGTCTTCCGTCGCGATGCCGCGCACAAGCTCCACCAGCTTCATCACCGGAACCGGGTTCATGAAGTGAATGCCGATGAAGCGTTCGGGCCTGTCGGTGGCCGAGGCGAGCCGTGTGATGGAGAGTGACGAGGTGTTGGTGGCGAGGATCGCCTCGGGATTGAGAGCTGGGCAGAGCTGCTGGTAGATCTTGCGCTTGACGGTCTCGTCTTCCGTCGCGGCCTCGATGACGAGATCCATCGACGCCAGATCGTCCATGGTCGGAGCGGCTTTGATCAGCGACAGCGCCTTGCTGCGCTCTTCTTCCGGCAGCTTTGCCGAAGAAACCTGGCGCGCGAGGTTGCCGTTGATCGTCGCAAGCCCCGCTTCGATGCGCTCGGTCGTCACATCGTGAAGACGGACGTCATACCCGGCAAGAGCACAGACCTGGGCGATGCCGCAGCCCATCTGTCCCGCGCCCACCACGCCCACGCTACGAATTGTGCTGGTCATTGACCCTCTGTTTCCGCCATGTCCTGAAAGAGTGAGGGAAACTAGCGTGGCCGGGTGGCATGCGTCCACCCCGGCCAGCGCTCTAATGTGCAAATCGGCGTACGGTCAGAGCGCTTTTTCGAGTTCCGGAAGCGCCGTGAAGAGATCCGCGACGAGGCCGTAATCGGCAACCTGGAAGATCGGTGCCTCTTCGTCCTTGTTGATCGCGACGATCACCTTGGAATCCTTCATGCCGGCAAGGTGCTGGATCGCGCCGGAGATGCCGCAGGCGATGTAGAGATCGGGGGCGACGACCTTGCCGGTCTGGCCGACCTGCCAGTCGTTCGGCGCGTAACCGGCGTCGACTGCAGCGCGCGAAGCGCCGACGGCTGCACCGAGCTTGTCGGCAAGCGGCAGCATCACTTCCTCGAACTTTTCCTTGGAGCCCAGCGCACGGCCGCCGGACACGATGATCCGCGCGGAGGTGAGTTCGGGACGATCGGTCTCGGCAATCGCCTCACCGACGAAGGACGACACACCCGGATTTTCACCGGCGTCGATGGTCTCGACGCTCGCCGAACCACCTTCGCCAGCCACCTGGAAGGAGGCCGTGCGCACGGTGATCACCTTCTTGGCGTCGCTGGTCTGCACGGTCTGCAGCGCGTTGCCGGCATAGATCGGGCGTTTGAAGGTCGTCGCGTCGATGACTTCGATGATATCGGACAATTGCATCACGTCGAGCAGCGCGGCGACGCGGGGCAGAACGTTCTTGCCCATGGTGGTCGCAGGCGCGATGACCGTGTCGTAGTCGGCGGCGAGCTTGGCGATCAGCGCAGCGGTCGGCTCGGCGAGGCGGTGTTCCAGGCTGTCGGCATCGGCCAGCAGAACCTTGGTGACGCCCTCAAGTTTGGCAGCTGCGTCGGCGGCGGCCTGCGCGCCCTTGCCGGCGACGAGGACGTGGACCTCTCCACCGATCTTGGAGGCAGCCGAAAGCGCCTTCGCCGTCTGGTCGGAAAGCGTTGCATTGTCGTGTTCAGCGACGAGAAGAATGGTCATCTGTCGTTTCTCCCTTGAGCGCGTTGGCGGGCTCAAGGCGTTGCGGTCTCTCGACCGAGCCTCGGGCCAACGCTGAAAATCACATCAAAGCACGCCGGCTTCGTTCTTGAGCTTCTGCACCAGTTCCTCAACGGAGCCGACCTTGACCCCTGCCGAACGGCCAGCGGGTTCCTCGGTCTTCAGGACCTTGAGACGCGGCGCGGTATCGACGCCGAAATCGGCCGGCGTCTTCTTGTCGAGCGGCTTCTTCTTGGCCTTCATGATGTTCGGAAGCGATGCATAACGCGGTTCGTTGAGGCGCAGATCCGTCGTCACGATGGCCGGCAGCTTCAGTTCCACGGTCTGCAGGCCGCCATCGACTTCGCGGGTCACATTGACCTTGCCATCGCCGAGTTCGACCTTGGAGGCAAAGGTACCCTGACCCCAGCCGAGCAGCGCCGAAAGCATCTGGCCGGTCTGGTTGCTGTCGTCGTCGATCGCCTGCTTGCCGAGAATGACGAGATCGGGATTTTCTTCCGCCACGACGGCCTTGAGCAGCTTGGCGACGGCCAGCGGCTCGACCACGTCGTCGGTCTGGATCAGGAGCGCGCGGTCGGCACCCATGGCAAGCCCAGTGCGCAGCGTTTCCTCGGCCTTTGCCGGACCGACGGAGACGACGACGACTTCCTCGGCCTTGCCGGCTTCCTTGAGCCGCAGCGCCTCTTCGACGGCGATCTCATCGAACGGGTTCATCGACATCTTCACGTTGTTCAGTTCGACGCCTGAACCGTCCGCCTTGACGCGGATCTTCACGTTGTAATCGACCACCCTTTTTACCGGCACGAGGATCTTCATTCTCTTCCCTTTCTCAAACGCGGTCTTCGACGCGGACAGGCTGTTTATCAGCGCATTGTCACCGACAGGCGCCCGATTTGCGACATGCATACGCCAATCGCCGGGGATTTCAATCGCAGCCGGTGCCGCTCGACTGGGTCGAGCACTAGCTTACGCTTACGTAAAAGTCAAACGTCGCGGCGGATGGCGGGCACCACCGTCACGGCGCGTGGCCGCACGATCCGGCGGTCGAAAAGCGGCACGTCGCGCCGCTTCATCAGGGGCAACAGCACGAGCCCGGCGACGATGCCACCTGCATGTGCGGCCCAGGAGACTTCGCCACCGATATCGATGACGAGCATGCCGAACTGATAGGCGATCCACGCGATGAGCGCCAAATAGGCGGGGACGGGCACGGGAATGCGGCCGAAGACGAGGACCCAGAGCCTGACCCGCGGATGAAGCAGGAGATAGGCGGCCACCACGCCCGAGGCGGCACCGGACGCGCCGATCAACGGCACTTCGGAAAAGGGATAGAGAAATCCGTGCGCCATCGCAGCGGCGGCAGCGCAGACGAGGTAGAAGAGGAGGAAGCGCACATGCCCCATCGCATCCTCGACATTGTCGCCGAACACCCAGAGAAAGGCCATGTTGCCCGCAAGGTGCAGAAGACCGCCATGCAGGAAGGCATAGGTGAGGTAGGTTGCCGCGTCGGGCACGATGGCCAGCGCCGGCGCAAGATCGAGATGGCCGTTGGCGACTGCGGGAATGTAGCCGAGACCGTAGACCGTCGCCAGCACCGCTTCGCCGTCGAGCCCGTCCATCGCCGTCGTGAGATAGATGATCACGTTGGCGGCGATCAGTCCGAGGGTGACCACCTGCAGCCGGATGTGCCGGAGATCGTTGGCGTCGTGGATCGGAACGAACATCGCCACTCCCGATGGCTGGCTTCAGGCGTCAGCGGTTCTTGCCTGGAACCCACAGAACGTCGCCTGCGCCATTGTCGTTGGCATGACGTGCGGCGACGAATAGGAAATCCGAGACGCGGTTGATGTAGCGCAGCGCTTCGGGATTGATCCTCTCCCTGGCCGCAAGCGTCACCATCGCCCGTTCCGCTCGTCGAGCAATCGTGCGCGCAAGGTGGAGGTGGGTGGCGAGCGGGGAGCCGGCCGGCAGAACGAAGGATTTCAACGGCTCGAGATCCGCATTCAGCCGATCGATCTCCGTTTCCAGCCAGTCGACCTGGGCGGCAACGATGCGCAATGGTTCGTAGTCCAGCTTCTTGTCCGTATGCGGCGTGGCGAGGTCGGCGCCGAGATCGAAGAAATCGTTCTGGATGCGCGAGAGCACCGCATCGAGTTCGCTCCCCTGCGTGTGGAGCCGCGCCATCCCGATGGTGCAATTGGCCTCGTCCACGGTGCCGAACGCCTCGATGCGGGCGTCGTCCTTGGCGCGCCGATCACCACTGACGAGGCCGGTGGTGCCATCGTCTCCGGTGCGCGTGTAGATCTTGTTCAGTCGAACCATCATTCGTCCCCCCCGCATTCAGGTCGTGCGATCAGCGCCCGCCATTCGTCAGCAACAGCGTAACCACGATGAGAACGATCGCGATGAATTGCAGGAGAATGCGCATCTGCATCAGCTTGTTCGACGTGACGCCGTCGCCGCCCCGCATCATGTGAAACAAGCCACGCACGAGCACGACCGCAACAGCGGCCATGACGATGATGGCGAGGGCGTAAGTGATGTTTTCCATATCAGGTTACTTCTTGCGCTGTGGCGTATGAGAACACCACACATAGGACGTTGCGCCTGCTTTGCCACATTCCATCCGCTCACGGAAAGTGTGTCGCAATGACGCCGTGTCAGGGCTCCTGCCGGGCGAGCATGTCGTAGAAGAAGCCTGCCGGCAAAAGGCGCTTCATCGCGATGCCGAGCTTGGCCGGACGCGTCACCGGATAATGCGGCCGTGGTTTCGGCGAGTTCAGCGCGTGGGTCAGAACCGCATGCACGGCGTCCGGCCCGAGCTTGTTCTTGGACTTGACCCCGCCCTGGCGCAGCCGTGCGAGCTGTTTTTCATAAGCTGCGCGATGAACCGAGTTCTCGATGTCGATGTATTTTTCCACATAGCGAAGCGCGTTGATCGCGATCTTCGATTCAATCGGGCCCGGCTCGATCAGGCTGACATGGATGCCGGAGCCCCTCAGTTCCATGCGCATGGTGAGGCTGAGTGCCTCGATCGCGTGTTTCGAGGCATTGTACGCGCCGCGATAGGGCATCGGAACGAGGCCGAGGATGGACGAGCACTGTACGATGCGGCCATGTCCTTGTGCGCGCATGACCGGCACGATGCGCCGCGTGAGATCGTGCCAGCCGAAGACATTCGCCTCGAACTGCTCGCGCAGCGCTTCGACCGGTAGGTCTTCCACCGCGCCGGGCTGGCTGTAGGCGCCATTGTTGAAGACCGCGTCGAGCGTGCCACCTGTCGCAGCCATCACGGTCTCGAAAAGCGTCGCGATCGAGGTCGCGTCGCGGTAGTCCAGTTGAAAGGCCTCGATCCCTTCGGCTGCAAGTGCGGCAAGGTCGGCATCGGTGCGCACAGTGGCCAGCACGCGCCAGCCCTCGGCCTTCAAGGCCCGTGCGCAATAGGCGCCGATGCCGGATGAGCATCCGGTTAAGAGAATGGAACGTATTTGTGTCATGCTTGATGCACCGCTTGATGAGATGGGCGCGGAACGGTGCGCATTGCCGAACCGCCTGGGCTGAAGTGCGACTTTACGAGAATGGGCGTCTACAAGAAGACCTACCGGATAGCGCTCGACGCCTTCAACCACTTCAATGACGAAGATGGCTGGGCGATGGCGAGCCATGTCGCGCTTTCGACGATCATGGCGATCTTCCCCTTCATGATCTTCGGAACGGCGCTGGCCAGTTATCTCGGCGCCGATGCGTTCTCCGAGACGGCCGTGCATCTCATCTTCGACACCTGGCCGCAGACCGTCGCCGAGCCGATCGCGCGAGAAGTCGAGAATGTGCTGACGCAGGATCGTTTCGACCTTCTGACGATCGGTGTGCTTGCGGCGGCGTTCTTTGCGTCGAACGGCGTTGAAGCGCTGCGCATCTCGCTGAACCGTGCCTATCGCGTCGCCGATCGGCGACCCTGGTATCTGACGCGCGCGCAAAGCCTCGGCTTCGTCTTCATCGCATCCTTGGTCTTCATGGCGATCAGCTTCCTGCTCGTCCTTGCCCCGCTCGCCGTCCGGCTGGCGCGGGACTGGCTGCCCTGGATGGATGCGACGACGTCGATGATCGACAATTGGCGCATCGTGGTGGCCGTATCCGTCCTCATCATCGGCCTTGCGATCTCGCATCTCTGGCTGCCCGCCGGCCGGCGCAAGCTGACCGAGGTCCTGCCGGGTGTCGGACTCACCATCTTCTGTTGGCTGGTCGCCGCAAGCCTTTTTGCGTCCTATCTGCAGCGTTTCGCGACTTACGTATCGACCTATGCTGGCCTCGCCTCGATCGTGATCGCCCTGTTCTTCCTCTACATCGTGGCGGCGATCTTCATTCTCGGCGCCGAAGTGAATGCCGCGATCTTGCGCTACCGGTCGATCCACAAGGACGACGCCTAATTGTCGGTGTGCCGCTAGGACGCCGTTTACCCAATCTCCACAATCCCATCGCAGCCGACAGCGGCCAGTGGTATTTTAGCAATGGGTGAAGCGTTGGAGGTGCGAGCATGATGCTCGGGGATCTTTCGGTCGAATGGTCCACCATTTTTGCGATCCTTGCGCTGATGGGTGGATTTCTGGTCGGGCAGGCGATGGATGCCGTCATGGGCAGGCAGGGCTTTGGTGCCCTCGGCAACATGATCGTGCTCGCTGCCGGCTTCTATCTCGGTCTGATGGCCTATGAAGCGATGCGCATGCCGATGGATGCGACGGAGATCCGGTTTGCTGCCGGCATCGCAGGAGGCTTCGGATCGCTGTTCTTCCTGGCTGTGGTGAAGCGCATTCTCATGCGCATGGATTTCTAGCTAAACCCGAGATCACTGCGAATGGTGATGGGATCGATGCCTGCATCGCGCAAGGCGGCAACGCCTTCGTCACCCTTGCTCTTGGCAAGCTTCGTTCCGTCATCACCGAGGATCAGCCGGTGATGATGGTACCGCGGCGCCGGCAGTGAGAGCAGGTGCTGCAACAGACGGTGGATCGCCGTTGCATGGAAGAGATCCCGGCCGCGCACGACGTCGGTCACGCCCTGCAGTGCATCGTCGACCACTACGGAGAGATGATAGCTTGTCGGCGTGTCCCGCCGCGCCAGCATCACATCGCCCCAGGCAGCCGGATCGGCGGCGATGATCCCATGCTCGCCCGAGGGGCCTTCGCCGTTTTCCACCCAGCTGAGGTGCTGACCCAACATGGCAAGCGCAGCCGCCATATCGAGCCGCCACGCGAAAGGCGCACCTGTGGCGATCCGGACTTCGCGTTCGGAGGCGGAGAGGTGACGATCCAGGGCAGGGTAGATCGGTGCGCCATCCGGATCGCGCGGCCATGGCTTGCCGATCTCACGCTCCTGGTCGTTGATCCACGCTCGAATATCGCCACGGCTCATGAAGGCGGGATAGGCGAGGCCTCGACCGATCAGTTGATCGAGCGCCTGCCGGTAGTCGTCGAAGTGATCCGACTGGCGGCGATGCGGCGGCGTGAAGTCCAGGCCGAGCCAGGTGAGATCGGCGATCATCTGCGCTTCGAGCGCCGGCGTGCAGCGTGTCTGGTCGATATCCTCGATGCGCAGCAGCAACCGGCCATCGGTTTCCCGCGCCAGCTTCTCGTTCAGCAGCGCCGAATAGGCATGGCCGAGATGCAGCGCACCGTTGGGGCTCGGCGCGAAGCGGAAGACGGGACTGGACGGCACAGCGCTCATGATTGGTTCCGCGGCGGATGATCTGCTATAGCGTTCCCGGGTGAAGTGGATACCGGTTCACGGTCGGGAACGCGATAAGTCGGAGCCATGTCCCGTGCCATCTGTCCCGGACCGAGGTCAACGTCCATGCAGCCCATCGCGACACAGGAGCAGATCGAGGCGGGCTTGGCGGAACTCGCCCGTGCCGACCCGCGCCTGCGCCCGGTGATCGAGAAGGCGGGCCCCGTGCCGCTGCGCCTTCAGCCTTCAGGCTATGCGGGGCTTGCCGGCATCGTCTTGTCGCAAATGGTGTCGCGGGCGAGTGCCGACGCCATCCATGCGCGGCTCCTGTCCAGGCTGGGTGAGATTACCCCGGCCGGCGTTCTTTCACTGGAGGAAGCCGATTTCCGTCAGATTGGCCTCTCGCGCGCCAAGCAGGCGGCATTGCTGGGTGTGGCCCGGGCCGTGTCCGAGGAAGCGATCGATCTGGACGCGGTGCGCCATCTGCCTGCCGAACAGGCGATCGCCGACCTGACGGCACTTCCGGGGATCGGCCCCTGGACCGCAGAAGTCTATCTGCTCTTTTGCGGGGGTCATCCAGACATCTTTCCGGCCGGCGATGTGGCGCTGCAAGCGGCTGCCGCCCATGCCTTGTCCCTTGCCACGCGTCCAAACGCACGGGACCTGCGTATGATTGCAGAGGAATGGTCGCCTTTCAGGGGGATCGCCGCCAGACTTTTGTGGGCCTATTATGGAACGGTGATCCGCCGTACGGTGGCTCCGGTGGGAAGCTGAGGATAAGGCTTGGCAACAAAGGTGCCCGGACTTCGCCATAGCTTCACATTCCTGCAACATGGTGCCTAATATATGTGACGCAGCGTACGAATCGGTCAGGAGCAGCTACTTGACGATTGCAGTTTCACCGGAGTCCTTACCGGCGCTTGTATTGAACGCCGACTTCCGGCCCTTGAGTTATTATCCGCTTTCCTTGTGGTCCTGGCAGGACGCGATCAAGGCGGTGTTTCTCGACCGCGTGAACATCGTGGCCGAATACGAGCACGCGGTGTCCTCACCGAGTTTCTCGATGAAGATCCCGAGTGTCGTCTGCTTGAAAAGCTACATCAAGCCGTCCCGACACCCGGCCTTTACACGCTTCAATGTCTTCCTGCGCGATCGCTTCGAATGCCAGTATTGCGGCTCGCCCGATGATCTGACCTTCGATCACGTCATCCCGCGCCGCTGCGGTGGTCAGACGACATGGGAAAACGTCGTCGCGGCCTGTTCGCCCTGTAACCTCAAGAAGGGCGGGCTAATGCCGCGCGAAGCGCAGATGTTCCCGCGCCAGACGCCGTTCCAACCATCCGTGCACGATCTTCACAACAATGGCCGGCTTTTTCCGCCGAACCATTTGCATGAAAGCTGGATGGATTATCTCTACTGGGATGTCGAACTGCAACCTTGAGCCGGCTGCGTCGCTACGATGTCAGCGGGGCTGGGCAGTGACCAGCCCGCGGAACAGATTGGGCACGCTCTCCACCAGCTTGAGCGCTGCCTTCAGCCGCGCTGTTTGAGACGGTGTGAGGCGGTCGACCGCGACCTTGTTCGAAACGGGTATGCCTTCCGCGAGATCCCGCGACTGCTGGGCAAGCATCAGCCCGAGAATGAACCGGTGCGCATCGAGCAGCGCCGTCAGCTGTTCCTCCGAGCCGATACCGCGGGCAATCAACCCCTCCAGGCGCAATTCGGTGCGGCGATGGCGGATGTTGTGGCGGATGGCGAGCGCCCGCGCGAGCGTCACGATCGGGAAAAGCCCGTGCTTCTTGAGATCGAGCCGGCCTTCGATCGTCTTCAGCCGGCCGAACATCCCGAAGACGGGTGTGAACTCGCCGAGCCGGTCGCCGAGCAGTTTGGCGAAGGGCCGGTGCTCATGGGCGGCAGTCAGCGCATCGTCCAGAAGCCGCGCGGCAAGCGGCTGGCTTCCGTGAACCGCCCGCATGTCGAAGAAGATATCGACATTGAGCAGATCTTCCGGCTCGGAGCGTGCGATCCAGTGCGCGATCCGTCGGTGCCAAGTGGCGAGCGATCCGCGCCATTGCGGGTTCTTGGCCATGACGCCGCCCTTGCAATAGACGATGCCGGCCGTATCGAGCGTCTTGGCGACCCTTTCGCCTAGTTCGGCGAACCACTCGTCTTCCGGGCCACCCGGTTCGCCCTGCTGATAGACGATGGCGTTGTCCTGGTCGGCCGCAAGCAGGCTTTCACCCCGGCCGCCCGATCCCAGAACCAGAAAAGCATAGGATGTGGGAGGAGCGCCGCGCCCTTCCGCCAGCATCTCCGCTTCGGCCAGAACGGCCGCGCGCCGCGTGACGATGCGGAGCTCCTCCGAGACGATGCCGGCGAGGATGCGCGGATCGATGTCTTCGGCAAGCAGGCGGTTGGTGACGCCGGGCAGCATCGCCCAGGCCTTGGCGATGTCGGCGGCGTTCTTCGCCGCCTCAATCGCGTCGTCGAGCCGAATGGCGGCACTGCCGCGCAACTTCAGAAGATCGCGCGCCGAGATGATGCCCGTCAGCCGGTCTTCCTGGTTGCGCACGGCCAGATGCCGGATCTGCTGCCGCTCCATGCGGCCGATGGCGCGGTAGACGAAGGATTCTTCGGCGACTGAAATCAGCGGCCGCGTGGCGATGGTATCGATGGGCATTTCGAGCGCCGCCGCGCCATGGGTGACGACGAGGCGGAGCATATCGCGCTCGGTAACGATGCCGTATTCCTGCACGGTGCCCCCGGGCTTGCCTTCCGGAGAAACGAGGACGGAGCTGATCTTGCGCTCTGCCATCAGCTTCATGGCGCGATTCACCCGCTGATCGCCGGCAATGATAACAAGCTCGGCGGACGCAATCTGGCCGACCCGGTGCCGATAGGCGTAGGGGTCCACCGCCGCGAGTGAGGGGTGGTCTCCCGGTTCCAGCACCGGCCGCGTCCAGCCTGCGCGATCATGCGACGTCATCTGCTCGTTGAGCCCGAGACTTGCCCGTTCCGCCTCGGCAAGCGTACGGACGCCGAGATCGGCAAGCCTGGGCAGAAGAGCGATGAAGATGGCCGAAGCCGCCCGCGCATCGCCCATCGCGCTGTGGCGTCCGACAATCTCGACGCCGAGCCAGGTGGCGATCGTCTCCAGGGCATGGTCCGGCAGATTGGGATTGGCAAAAGCCGCCAGCGTTCGCACGCAGAGCGAACGGGGCCGGCGCCAGGTCAGGCCGGTGCGGCTCGCCTCCTTGGCCATGATGGCGAGATCGAACCCGATCGAATAGCCGATGATCGGCCGCTCGCTGCGGTAGGATTCCAGATGGCCGAGCGCGACGGCGAACACCGGCGCATCCTTGACCATGCTGTCGCTGATGCCGTGGATCGCGGTTGAGCCTGACGGGATCGCCATGCGCGGATCCACCAGGCTGTCATAGCGATCGTGTTCCACGATCGCACCGCCCGATACGCCGATGGCTGCCATCTGCACGATACGCGCGACCTTGGTATCGAGGCCGGTGGTCTCGCTGTCGAATACGATGGCATCGAGCGCCTTGAGCGGCGTTGCACCGGTTGCTGCCTTCATCGGTCTTGCCTTCAACCCCTCACCGGTAGAGCCCTATGTCTTTGCACTCGGCTGTCACCGCGCCGGCGCGAATGCTCCTTTGAGAGCAATGGCAAGAAGGCCGATGCTGGCGATGACGTTCCAGCCCGCGAAGGAGAGGCCGAGAACCCGCAAGGCCGCATCGGCGCAGGACGGTGGGCGCAGCGCGTTGAGATCATTGAGCAGACTGCCCGCATCGGTGCTGACAGCGCCGCCACCGCACGCCGCGGGGCCCTCCCACCAGCCCCATTCCACGCCGGAATGGTAGGCGCCGAGCCCGGCGCCATAGGCCATCAGCGCGGCAGCGATCAGGAACAGGGCCCGGGTCACCATCGCCGGCCAGCGCATCGTCGCCGACAAGAGAGCAAGCAGCGCGACGGGAATGCCCACATAGTAGGGCGTGCGCTGCTGCAGGCAGAGCGCACAGGGAATGTAGCCGCCGATGTGCTCGAAGGCGAGGGCCCCGCCGACGACGAGCGTCATGCCGATGGCGAGCGCTGCCGCCAATGCGGGGCGCCGATCCCGCGCTATGGGCCTGTCGAGTGAAATTCTGTCTGCCATGTCATGCCGATCCGCGTCGTTGATTGCAGCCTTCTACCATGTCGCCTGCGGGAAAACGAAGCGCCATCGACGCCGCAGGCCAGCCTATCGATCGGATCGAGCTCAGCTTTCAAGGCATCGAATTAAGGCTGGACTGACTGCGTTGCTCGTGGCAGATATCGCCTCGTCACGCGATGCGGGTGTGGTGGAATTGGTAGACGCGCCGGACTCAAAATCCGGTTCCGAAAGGAGTGTCGGTTCGACCCCGACCACCCGCACCATCGATCGATCCAGGCTTTTACGACCCGACAGTGGCTAGTTATCCCAGCTTCGACGTTTCAAAGTGTTAAGCTCTCGCCTCTAGTGTCGACCCATCGGGGGACATCTCACGCGGGGTGTCCGGGCATTCGCGGGACAGCATCATGGGGGCTTGGAGAGCGGTCGGCTACCGTTTCAAATCCAGTCAGTTCGCCGCAATCGTTGCGCTTGCGGTGCTGATTGCGGCCGGCGTCTATGCCGAACACCAGAACAACGTCGTCTTCATGCAGAAGCAGCGTGCCGAGGTCGCCGAGCGGCTTTCTGTGGTTCGCGCGAAGCTCGAAGGTGGCATCAATGCCAATACCCAGCTGGTACGCGGCCTCGTCGCGGTCATCACCAGCGAACCGGACATGGACCAGGCTCGCTTCGAGCAACTGGCCGGCGAACTGATCGACAACAATTCACAGGTGCGCAACATCGCTGCCGCGCCCGACCTCGTCATTACGTTGATGCACCCCGTGCAAGGCAATGAGAGAGCCATCGGCCTCGATTACCGCACCCTACCTGCCCAGCGCGATGCCGCGCTGCGCGCCCGCGACACCGGCGGCCTCGTTCTCGCCGGCCCGGTCGATCTCGTTCAGGGCGGACAGGGTCTCATCGGCCGCTACCCGGTATTCGTCCAGGACGACAATGGGCGTCGGCGCTTCTGGGGGATTGTTGCTGCGGTTCTGGACCTTCAGGCGCTCTACGCGGCCAGCGGCCTGACGGCAGAGCTTCCGATCGACATCGCCATTCGCGGCAAGGACGGGCTCGGCGGTCAGGGCGAACTTTTCTACGGAGACGCCGAGATCCTGGCGCAGCAGCCCGAAACGATGTCGGTTGTACTGCCGACCGGGCAATGGGTGCTGTCCGCCGTGCCGAACGATGGCTGGGCGACCATGCCGCCGAACACATGGCTCATCCGCGCGATCTTTGCGACAGCCTCGATCCTCATCGTGGTGCCGATCGTGATGTCGGGCCGCCTCGTCGACGAGCGCCAGCGTCACATCCAGGAGATGCGGCGCCGTGAGGAAGAGATGGAGCGCCTGTCCCACCGGCTCGAACTTGCGCTCGACGCCTCTAAGATCGGCATTTGGGAGATCGACGCGAAGACGGGCGAGCTCTACTGGGACGACCGGATGAAGGAGCTCTATGGCATCCGGCCGGAAGACGACATCAACGATTTCGAGCGTTGGCTCGACTGCATCCATCCAGACGATCTGGAGCAGGCGACGGCAGCGTTCCGACGCGTGCTCGATGGCGGCGAGCGTTACGAATCCGAGTTCCGCTCGGGACAATCCGTCAGCTATTGCCGCCACATCCGGGCGATCGGCTCTGCCTATATCCACTCCAATGGCGGCCGGCGCATCGTCGGCGTCAACTGGGACGTTTCGGCCGATCTGGAGTTGAATGCTCGCCTGAAGCTTGCCCGTGATCTCGCCGAAGCGCGCACCGCAGCGCTTGAAGAGGCCAAGGCGCAGATGGAGCACAACGCCAACCATGATCCGCTGACGGGACTGCCGAACCGGCGCTATCTCGACCGCATCCTGAGCGAGGGCGGCGATGGTGGACGCCTGCCATCGGCCCTGATCCATCTGGACCTCGATCGTTTCAAGCAGATCAACGACACGCTTGGGCATGCGGCAGGCGACGAGACGCTGCGCCACGCGGCCGGCATCCTCAGAGCGAATGTCCGCGAGCAGGATTTCGTCGCCCGCATCGGCGGCGATGAATTCGTGATCGTGACCATGGGCCCGACCAGCGCCGCATGTCTTGCAGCCCTGGCGATGTCGATCATCGAGGCGATGCGGCAGCCATTCCTATACCAGTCGCAGGACTGCCGCGCCGGAGTGAGCGCCGGCATCGCGCTGGCAGCACCTGGCGATCGGAACGGGCGTCAACTGCTCGTCAATGCCGATATCGCGCTTTACGAAGCCAAGAGCCGCGGCCGCAACCGCTATGAATTCTTTACCGAAGCGCTGCAGACGGCCGTCATCGCCGGCAAGAAGACGGCCGACGAAATCCTGCGCGGCCTGGAGCGCGACGAGTTCGTGGCTTGGTATCAGCCCCAGTTCGACGCGACCTCGCTCGCCGTGGTTGGTGCAGAGGTTCTCGTGCGCTGGCAGCATCCGGAACGCGGCATTCTTCCGCCGGCTGCTTTCCTCGACACTGCCGAAGACATCAACGTCGTGGCTGCGATCGACCAGCGGGTGCTCGATCAGGCGATGTTCCAGCTGGTGCGCTGGCGCGCGCAGGACATCGCGGTGCCACGCATCTCGGTCAATGTCTCATCGGCCCGACTGCATGACGAGAGCCTGATCGACGGACTGAAGCAACTGAGCTTCAAGCCCGGCGATCTGTCCTTCGAGTTGCTGGAATCGACGTTCCTGGACGACGGCAAGGACATCGTCGCGAAAAACATCGCTGGCTTGAAGGACCTCGGCATCGATATCGAGATCGACGACTTTGGTACGGGCTACGCCTCGATCGTCAGCCTCGTCAATCTCCAGCCGAAACGCTTCAAGATCGACCGCCAGCTGATCATGCCGATCACGAAGTCCGAGACCGCCCGCAATCTCGTTTCGTCGATGATCGATATCGGCCGCTCGCTGCAGATCGAGGTCGTGGCCGAGGGCGTGGAGACCATGGAGCACGTGTCGATCTTGCGCAGGCTCGGCTGCAGTTCGTTGCAGGGCTATGTGTTCGCGCGCCCCATGTCCGGGGATGATCTGTCCGCTTACCTCGCGGCCTATCAGCGAGAGGGCAATGCGGAAGCGATGGGCGCAGCGTAAATCACGCCCTTGCCATCCGCCGCCGTTGAGCGTTTAAGCTGCTGCCCAAAATTAAGGCGGACAACTGAAATGCTCGACGAGAGCCAAATCTACGAAGAGGCCATGTCCGGCTTCGAATGGCATGTGCCGGATGATTTCAACATTGCCGAATATGTCTCCGCACGGTGGGCGCGCAGCGAGCCGGAGCGGGTCTGCCTCCAGCATTTCGATGTCGGCGGCAACCACGCCTCGCTAACCTATGCAGAACTTGATGCTCGCGCATCGGCGCTGGCGCGGGCATTGAAGGCCGAGGGCGTCTCTCGCGGCGACCGCGTCGCAATTCTTCTCCCGCAGAGCTTCGAGACCGCGATTGCCCATGTCGCGATCTACAAGATGGCGGCCATCGCCGTGCCGCTTGCGCTGTTGTTCGGGCAGGATGCGCTCAGCTATCGGCTGGCCGCCTGCGGTGCGCGCGCGATCGTGACGAACGCGATGGGGGTCGAGAAGCTAAAGCCACTGCGCGACGCCTTGCCCGACCTCAAGACCGTGATCGTTACCGGCGATGCGGTCGAAGACCCGGCGCTCAGCTTCGACGCGCTCGTGCAGGCGAATCGCGATGGGCCCCCTATCGACGAGCCGACGACCGGCGACACGCCGGCATTGATGGTGTTTACCTCCGGCACGACCGGGCCGCCCAAGGGGGCGCTGCACGGCCACCGCGTCCTGATCGGGCATCTGCCCGGCGTACAGATGCACCATGAGTTCCTGCCTCAGCCCAGCGACAAGCTTTGGACCCCGGCCGATTGGGCCTGGGCGGGCGGACTGCTCAACGTGCTTCTGCCGGGGCTTTATTTCGGCGTCCCGGTGGTGTCGACACCGGCGCAGAAATTCGATCCCGATCTCGCTTTCCGCATCATGGCGGAGCTTGACGTGCGCAACGCCTTCATTCCGCCGACAGCGCTCAGAATGCTCCGGAGCGTCGTGCGTCCGGCCGAAAAGTACAGCCTGAACCTCAGGACCATCGGATCGGGTGGTGAATCGCTTGGCCGCGAAACCTTCGAATGGGGGCGGCGCGAACTCGGTGTGACGATCAACGAATTCTACGGCCAGACCGAGTGCAATCTCGTGCTCGCATCCTGCGCCAGGATTGGCGTTTCGCGATCCGGCGCGATCGGCAAGACCGTGCCGGGGCACAACGTGGCCGTCATCGACGCGGATGGCGCTCCCTGTCCGCCTGGCGCGCCCGGTCAGATCGCGATCAAGCGGCCGGACCCGGTCATGTTCCTCGGCTACTGGAACGACGAGGCGGCGACGGAACGCAAGTTCATCGGCGACTGGATGACGACCGGCGACCAGGGCGTGATGAGCAAGGATGGCTATGTCGAGTTCTTCGGCCGCGACGACGACGTCATCACATCAGCCGGCTATCGCATCGGCCCCGGCGAGGTGGAGGATTGCCTCCACGCGCACGAGGCGATCGCGCTGGCCGCAGCCGTCGGCAAGCCGGACCCGATCCGCACGGAAGCGGTGAAGGCCTATGTCGTTCTAAAGCCCGGTTTCGAAGCATCGGAGACGCTTGCGAGCGAGATCACCGCATGGGTGAAGACGAGGCTGTCGGCCCATGAATACCCGCGCGAGGTCGCATTCGTCGACAGCCTGCCGCTGACGACGACAGGCAAGGTCATCCGACGCGAATTGCGCCAAAGAGCAATCGAGGAAGCGGCAGCCGGCGTCTGACCGGCAGGCTCAGTTCTTCGCCGCGGACTTCCGGCGGGCGAGAGCGCGCACGCGTTCGCGCAGGATGCGCGCGACGTTGCGCGTGTTCCGGTAGAGGTGAAGCTGACGCGCGACTTGGCGGACTTGACGGTCTGCCTTTCCGTCGAGCCCGATGATCATCGTCGCCATGCGCTCGCGCTCTTCCCAGAGCCGGCTGGCAATCGGATGGTCAGGCACCGCGCAGGAATCCGTCATCTGGATGTTCGGGTCGTCGAGGTGCTGTTCGGTCAGCTTCCAGAAGAGAAGCTTGCCCGGCGAGGATGCGGCGAACCTTTCGTCATAGGCGGTCTTCCAGGTGAAGGCCTGGCCGGCGATCACGAACACGACCATAACCGCAATGGCCCGCCCATCGAATTCCAGAACATGGATGCGGGCATTGTCGTTTTCGGCCTGGTTGGTCACGGCCTCGCGGGCAAAAGCCGCCCGGTAGCGATCCGACACCATCGCGCTTCGTCGCTGGCCCTTCCAGCCGCTTGCTTCGAGCGCAAGAAACTGTTCGAGCCCGATGCGCACATCGAGCGGCTGGCGCGCGACCTTGTGCACGAGCGTGCCCTGGGCTGCGAGATGGCGCCATTGCCTGCGCATCTCCTTCAGGTGACGTCCGCGGATGGCGCCGCGCAGATAGCGCTCCGGCTCTTCGCTCGACCGCAGCACGGGGCGTTCCACCGCTTCTGTCGTTTCCACCGTCAAACCCCGCGCCAGAGCGACGGCGCGCAGCAGTTCTGCCGCCGGCCCATCGATACGCATGTCCGGCAGAACCAGCACATTCGGCATCTGCGTGTCATCGCCGGCCAGCGCTTCAAGGAAATTATCGAGTGTTTCCGCTGCACCTTCGGCATCGACCAATGGCGTACCGAGGGGACCGAATGGATGCGACCAGGCGCGAATGATCGAGGGGCCGACTGAAAAGCCAGGACGCTCGATCGAGAACGGCATGACCATGCGCAGCCGGCTGCGCCCCGGCGCTTCGTCCCGAATGAGCAGCAGACGCACCTGGCGATCATCGAGGCGCGGCATAGCCGGCGCAAGGAACCGACCGGTGAAGAAGACGTTCGGCTCGATCATCCGATTGGCGAGAAAATCGAGCTCGGCCTGCAGATCGTAGCCGGCGCGCGCGGGATAGACGCACATCTGACGGCCGGGACGTCCGATATCGATCGCAAGCTCCGGCGGTGGGCGCGTGATCGGTGTTTCTGCCAGGGCGTCGATCAGCGTTGCGGCTTGCCCGCCGATGTCGCCTTCGAAAAACGGGTTGGATGCCATCAGCCGGGATCCTCTTCATGCGTGTACCGGCGAGGGGCGAAGACGAACATCGCGATGCCGATCCGGTGGCGGACGACAAGGAACAACAGGATGGCCTCAACCGTCATCGCGGTCGCCGTGGCCGCAGCAGCACCCTGCAGCCCGTAATGCGGAATGAGCGACACGGAAAGGCAGAGATGGGTGATCAAGACCAGGAGATAGATGAAGGCGCAGATCATCTGGTGCCCGGCCATTGTCAGAAGCACTTCGCCTGGGCCGATCATGGCTTTGGCAAGGATGCCGGCAAACAGGATCGCCATTAGCAGTTCGCCATCAGCAAAACCCGGTCCGAAAAGCGAGAGCAGAAACGGTCCGGCAAGCAGGATCATGGCGCCGAGCACGAGCGAGGGCCAGAATGTCCAGGCAGCCGTGCGTGCTGCGAAATTTGCAATGCCAGCGGTATCATCGGCGCTGACCAGCTGCGAAAACCGCGGCGAAGCGCCTGCCTTGACCGCGTAATAGACGAAGTGAACGAGCGCCATGGTCTTGGCTGCCGCGAAATACACCGCGACCTGATCCGGGGAGACGAAGAAGCCGACGATGATGACATCGGAATTCGTCAGCAGGAAGTAAAAGCCCTCGATGAAGAAGATCGGCAGGGCGACGACGAACCAGCGGCGGAACGTGATGCTCTTGGTGGGCGAGGCGAAGCTGCTGCGCACCCGAATGGTTACGGCCAAATACTGGCCGATCGTCGTCAGATAGGTGGCAATCAGCGCTGCGCTCAAGGCGGTGATCGCCGTGGCCTCATAGCCGAGCGAGATCGCCGCTACCATGAGGATGATGATGAGCGTGGGGCGCAAGAGGAATGTCGCGCCATGGCCGAAGAAGGGCCAATTGTTGGCGCGCGCCGTTCCGTCGAGCACGTCGCCAAGCGCGATCATCGGCAGCGTGAAGGCTGCCAGATAGAACGGCACGAGATAATAGGCATCGACGCTCTCACCGAAAACGGCAAGGCCGGTGAGCCCGAGTGCCGCGATCAGCGTGGCCGACCCGACGGCGAAACGGCGGGCGGTCTGAGTCAAGCCAAGGATTTCCGCATGCGCCTTCTGATCCCGATAGCCGGGAAGAAAGCGAATGATCGCTGTGTGAAAGCCGAAGCACGACAGATTGCCGAAGATGACGGCAATTGCCCAGACGAACACGAAGATGCCGTACTGGAACTCGCCCATGAAGCGCGCGAGGATGATCTGCGACGAAAACGCGATGGCGGCGCTCAACACTCGGATCGCGAAAGCGACGAGCGCCATGTATTCCGCAGCCGACTGGTCGTCGCGCCGCGATATGATCGCCTCCGCACGATCCAGCGCTGGCGCAAGCCGCGCTGTCACGCGCGGCGGCAGCCATTTCTCGGCACTGGTGATGACGGTCATGTCAATCGCGGATCCGGTGACGTTTCTGGTCAGCCTTTTCCATCGCATGCGACACGTTAAGGATCGGTTTTGCCGACACTATCGGATTGCTTGGATGTGGCCGAAAACGAAACGGCGCATCGGAGGATGCGCCGTTTGAAAAGATCACGATTTTGCGAGGGATCAGGCGACGGTCGCCTGGGCGAACGCACCGTGGCAATGCTTGAATTTCTTGCCGGAACCGCAGGGGCAGGGCTCGTTGCGCGCGACCTTGCCCCAGCTCTGCGGATCTTCGGGATTGCGGTTTTCCGGCGGCACGTAGCCGAGGTCGTCGCCGCCGAATTCATCTTCTCCGGTCGTCGCATCGACGTGGCGGGCACGGCCTTCCGGGACCTGTGGCGTTTCTCGCGGTTCTTCCCGGCGGATCTCGACGCGCATCATCTGCGACGTCACGGCCTGGCGCAGATTGCCGAGCAGTGCCTGGAAGAGCTCGAAGGCTTCCTGCTTGTATTCCTGCAGCGGGTCCCGCTGGGCATAGCCGCGGAAGCCGATGACCGAGCGCAGATGATCGAGATTGACGAGATGCTCGCGCCAGAGGTGATCGAGCGTCTGCAGCACGATCGATTTTTCGACATAGCGCATGACGTCGACACCGAAGCGCTCCGTGCGCTCGGCTGCTGCCTTGTCGGCCGCCTCGATCAGGCGCTCGCGAATGTCGTCTTCGGCGATGCCTTCTTCGGCGGCCCAAGCGTCGACCGGCAGGTCGAGATTGAGGTGCTTGCGCACGTCTTCCTTGAGCGCTGCCGTATCCCACTGTTCCGCATAGGCGTTTTCGGGGATGTACTTGTTGACGAGATCGTCGATCACGTCGTGGCGCATGTCCGTGATCGTCTCTTCGACGTCGGTCGCGTCCATCAGTTCCAGACGCTGCTCGAAGATGACCTTGCGCTGGTCATTCATCACGTCATCGTATTTCAGCAAGTTCTTGCGGATGTCGAAGTTACGCGCCTCGACCTTCTTCTGCGCCCGCTCCAGCGCCTTGTTGATCCAGGGATGGACGATCGCCTCGCCCTCCTGCAGGCCGAGCTTGGTCAGCATGCCTTCCATTCGGTCGGAGCCGAAAATGCGCATGAGATCGTCTTGCAGCGAAAGGTAGAACTTGGAACGCCCGGGATCGCCCTGGCGCCCGGAACGGCCGCGCAGCTGATTGTCGATGCGGCGGCTTTCGTGGCGTTCGGTCGCCAGCACGTAGAGGCCGCCGGCTGCAAGGGCTTCTTCCTTGAGCTTCGCGACTTCGGCCTTGATTTCAGCCTCTCGACGGGTGCGCTCCGGCCCTTCCGGCATGTTGGCAAGCTCGTGCTGGATGCGCATGTCCAGATTGCCGCCGAGCTGGATGTCGGTACCGCGACCGGCCATGTTGGTGGCGATCGTGACGGCGCCCGGCTTGCCGGCCTGCGAAACGATATAGGCTTCCTGCTCGTGATAGCGGGCGTTCAGAACCTGGAAATCCTTCAGCCCTTCCTTCTTCAGGAGTTCGGCGAGCAGTTCCGACTTCTCGATCGACGTCGTGCCGACGAGCACCGGCTGGCCGCGCTCCCGCGCCGCCTTGATCTCGGTCACGATCGCCTGGAACTTTTCCTCGAAGGTCCGGTAGACCTCGTCGTCCTCGTCGAGACGCTGAATCGGCAGATTGGTCGGCACTTCGATGACCGACAGGCCGTAGATGTTGGCGAATTCCTCGGCCTCGGTATTGGCCGTGCCCGTCATGCCGCCAAGCTTGGAATACATGCGGAAGTAGTTCTGGAAGGTGATCGAGGCCAGCGTCTGGTTCTCGGGGTGGATTTTCACCTTTTCCTTGGCTTCCAGCGCCTGGTGCTGGCCTTCCGAATAGCGGCGGCCGGGCATCATGCGGCCGGTGAACTCGTCGATGATGACGACTTCGCCGTTGCGGACGATGTAGTCCTTGTCGCGCTGAAACAGCTTGTGGGCCTTCAGCGCATTGTTGAGATGGTGGACGATCGAGACGTTTTCGATGTCGTAGAGGCCGGCGCCCTTCAACAGGCCGGCTTCGGCAAGCACCTGTTCCAGCTTTTCGGTGCCGGCTTCGGTGAAGGTGACGGAGCGCTGCTTCTCGTCGAGCTCGAAATCCTCGTCCGTCAGCTGCGGGATGAACGCATCGATCTGTGCGTAGAGGTCGGAGCGGTCGTCGAGCGGACCGGAAATGATGAGAGGCGTGCGGGCCTCGTCGATCAGGATGGAGTCGACTTCGTCGACGATCGCGAAATTATGGCCACGCTGGACCATCTGCTTGCGATCATACTTCATGTTGTCGCGCAGATAGTCGAAGCCGAGTTCGTTGTTGGTCGCGTAGGTGATGTCGCAGGCATAGGCCTCGCGGCGCTGGTCGTCGTTCATGTCATGGACGATGACGCCCACGCTCAAGCCCAGGAAGCGGTAGAACCGGCCCATCCACTCGGAGTCGCGACGCGCCAGGTAGTCGTTGACCGTCACGACATGCACGCCCTTGCCGGACAGCGCATTGAGATAGGTCGGCAAGGTCGCAACCAGCGTCTTGCCTTCACCGGTCTTCATTTCGGCGATGGCGCGCTCGTGAAGGATCATGCCGCCGATCAGCTGCACGTCGAACGGGCGCATGCCGAGGGCACGGCGCGCACCCTCTCGGGCTACCGCAAAAGCCGGGACAAGGATGTCGTCGAGCGTCTTGCCGTTGGCGAGTTCCTGCCTGAGGCTATCGGTGCGGCCGCGCAATTCCTCGTCGGACAGAGCCTTGAGCCCATCTTCGAGGGCGTTGATCTGATCGACCCGCCCTTGAAATCCCTTGACCCGACGATCGCTGGAGGAGCCGAAAAGTTTGCGGGCAAGGCCGCCGAAGCTGACCATGAAGATGGTCCTTTCCGTTGTGTTCTTAGGCGGCGTCTTAGACGGCCGGCGGGTCCGAAGCAGTGGGGTTCCTGGGCATAGCGACAGGCACGGCTTCTCCCGGCGGGAACTGGACGCGCGGTTTCGTGACAGATAAGAGGGGGGTCAATCGATGTCAACGGCGCCGCCACAGGCGGCCGCGCCTCAAAACGGTGCGTTTTCGTGGCCATTGGACGATCCAACGATACCACAGGAAAGAGGCCTGGTTCAATGAAGCGTTATCTCTCACTCGCCCTTCTCGCGGCCTTGAGCGCCGGAACGGCACTGTCGTCGCCTGCCGCTTTTGCGCAGACCGAGGCTCCCGCCGTAGAGGGTGAGGCCGCAACGCCGGCTGCAGACACCGTCATCGCCACGGTGGGTGGTCAGGACATCTACGAATCCGAACTCGAATACGCGATGTCGGACCTCGACCCGCAGTTCGAACAACTGCCGCCCGAGCAGCGCCGCGTTGCAGCGCTCGCCGCGCTGATCGACATCAAGCTGCTTGCGCGCCAGGCGGAAGACGCCGGTCTGGGCGAGGGCGAAGAATTCCAGCGCCGGATCGATTTCCTGCGCGACCGCGCTCTGCACAATGCCTATTTCCAGGAAGAAATCCTGAACGGCATCACCGAAGAGCAGGTTCGCGCCCGCTATGATCAGGAAGTCGCGGCCATGGACCCGGCCGAGGAAGTCAACGCGCGGCACATTCTCGTCGAGAGCGAGGAAGAGGCGGTCGCATTGATCGAGCAGCTGGATGGCGGCGCTGATTTCGCCGAGCTCGCGACTGAGAATTCGACCGACGGCTCGGCTGCCAACGGTGGTGATCTCGGCTATTTCCAGCAGGGCCAGATGGTTCCGCCCTTCGAGGAAGCTGCTTTCGCGCTCGAGCCGGGCGCCTACACCGCCGAGCCGGTGCAGAGCCAGTTCGGCTGGCACGTGATCAAGGTCGAAGACCGTCGTGATGCAGAGCCGCCGGCATTCGAGCAGGTGGCAACCCAGGTCCGTCAGGTCGTGCTGCGCGAGCGTTACCTCGAGGTTCTCGAAAACGCCCGTGGCTCCGGCGACGTCGAGATCGCCGATCCGGCGCTTGCCGAAGCCTACGCAGCCGCCAACGCGCCGGCTGGCGAGCCGGCTGGCGGTGAGGAAGCACCGGCTACTGAAGAAGCACCGGCTGCCGAAGAGGCACCGGCCGCTCAGTAAGGTTGGATTGTGAAGGAGCCCGTTGGCGCTGCTGCGCCCGCGGGCTCCTTCGCATGGTCCACGATTGAATTTCAGTATTCCGGACGGTTTCGATGACGACGACGATCTCGCCCCTGGCGCCCAAGGTCTATGCCGATCTGCCTCACATCGCAGGTGTGAGGCTCGCCACCGCTGCGGCCGGCATCAAGTACCGTGACCGCACCGATGTGATGGTCATGGTGTTCGATCGTCCGGCGTCCGTCGCCGGTGTCTTCACGACATCGAAATGCCCCTCTGCGCCGGTCGAATTCTGCCGGCAGAACGTGTCTCACGGGACGGCCCGCATTCTGGTCGTCAATTCCGGCAACGCCAACGCGTTCACCGGTAAGAAGGGCCGCGAAGCGACCCGCCTTACGGCGAGCGCTGCGATCGACGCCGTCGGCTGTGCCGAAACGGATGTCTATCTCGCCTCGACCGGCGTGATCGGCGAGCCGCTGGACGCCACGAAATTCGCCGGCGTGCTCGGGGATATGGCTGAGCGCGCAAACGCAGATGGATGGCTCGAAGCAGCCAAGGCCATCATGACCACCGACACCTATCCGAAGGTCGCGACCCGCACGGCCGAACTCGGCGGTGTGCTGGTCACGATCAACGGCATGGCAAAGGGCGCAGGCATGATCGCGCCGGACATGGCCACCATGCTTTCCTTTATCGCAACCGACGCGAACATCGCGCCGGCCGCTTTGCAAGCGATCCTCTGCGAGCACGTGGGCACCACCTTCAATGCGGTGACGGTCGATAGCGACACCTCCACATCGGACACGCTGCTTGCTTTCGCAACTGGCGCGTCGGGCGGGACGCGGATCGAGAGTGCGGACGATCCGCGGCTTGTCGACTTCAAGGAGGCGTTCCGCCAGCTCATGGCCGATCTCGCCCTGCAGGTGGTGCGTGATGGCGAGGGCGCGCGCAAGATGGTGGAGATCACCGTCGAAGGCGCCGAAACAGACGCTGCAGCCAAACGCATCGCCTTTTCCATCGCCAACTCGCCGCTCGTGAAAACGGCGATCGCCGGCGAAGACGCTAATTGGGGTCGCATCGTGATGGCTGTCGGCAAGGCCGGAGAACAGGCTGACCGGGATCGCCTTGCGATCTGGTTCGGCGATGTCCGCGTTGCCGTCGATGGCGAACGCGATCCTGCCTATTCGGAAGCCGCAGCCACGGCCGTCATGCGCCAGGAAGATATTGCCATCCGGGTCGAACTCGGCATCGGCGAAGGGCGCGCAACTGTCTGGACCTGCGACCTTACCAAGGAGTATGTCGCGATCAATGGCGACTATCGCAGTTGAACCCGATCTGGCGACGGTGCGCAGGCTGGAGGCTGTAAGTTTCCGGGCCTGGCCTGCTGCGTCGGTGCGTTTCGACGGAGCTTGGCAGATCCGGCTGACCGCCGGACATCCGTCCAGGCGGCTGAACTCGGTCAATCCGCTTGACCCGTCCGATTACCGGAACATCGAGGCCCGCGTCTCGAATGCCGTCCGCCTCTTCGATGCTTATGGCCGTCCCGCAGTCTTTCGCCTGTCGCCGCTTTCTCCCGCGGTCCTGGATGATTATCTGGCAGTCCAGGGCTGGGAAGAGGCCGGCGAAACGTTGGTCATGGCCGCGTCGATGGAGAGTGTCGATCTCTCCGATGCGCTGGATCAGTTGCCGCTTCACGATGTCGGCCGATATGTGGATGCCTCTCTGGCGCTTCAGGATGCAGATCCCGGCCGCAAGGCAGGTTTGAGCGAAGTCTTGAACGCGATCCGACCTTCCAAGGGCATGTTCGTCGCCGAAGACACCGCCGGATCGCCGCTTTCCGCTTTGCTCTGCGTCCACGACAACGACCTTACGGGATTGTTCGATGTCGCGACGCGGCCCGACGATCGCCGTCGCGGCCATGCCCGAAGCCTGATCAAAAGCGCTTTGCGCTGGGCGCGTCTGCGCGGCGCCCGAAGGGCGTTTTTGCAGGTCGAGGCCATCAATGATCCCGCCGTCGCACTCTATCGCTCGCTCGGCTTTCAGGAGGTCTACCGCTATGTCTACCGACAGCGCAGCCATGGGTGAGAAGGCTCTCGAAAGCTCTGAGCGCCCCGGACGGCGCATGTTGCTCGTTTCCGCCTGCGCGCTCGTCGATGCGGATGGCCGCATCCTCATCGCGCAGCGGCCGGAAGGCAAGGCGCTCGCAGGCCTCTGGGAATTTCCCGGCGGCAAGGTCGAGCCTGGCGAGACGCCGGAGGAAACGCTGATCCGCGAACTCGCGGAGGAGTTGGGCATCGTCACCCAGGTTGCCTGCCTCGCACCCTTGACCTTCGCCAGCCACAGCTACGACGACTTTCACCTGCTGATGCCGCTCTACATTTGCCGGCGCTACGAAGGCATTGCCCGCGGTCTGGAGGGGCAGGCGGTCAAATGGGTTCGTGCCAAGGCGCTGCGCGATTATCCGATGCCGCCCGCCGATGCGCCGCTGATCCCCACTCTGGTCGATCTGCTCGGTTGAAGCCTCTGAATTGCGACAGCAATTAAGACAACGTGATCAATGTTGCCGCAATTGATGATCTCCGCCCTGTATCATTAATCAATCCTTTAGCCGCTTTCGCGAATATGCGCCTAAGCCGAGATGCCACATATGTGGTCAAACCTTGGTCGTCCGGCTGGATTGAGATAGACCTCGTCGTCGCAGAGTCGTCGAAGACAGGCAGAACAGGGCAGATCGATGAGCAACAGCGAGTTTTGGCTTTCCGTCTCCACCGACGCTGACCGCAAGCACAAGCGCGCGGGTGTCGGCCCGGTCCGCGTCGCGCTTTTGTTCGGCACGGTCGCAGTCGCGATGGCGCTCCTGCTGCCGCCTGTCTTGGACGGTGGGGAACGGATGACGGCCTATAATCCGGGGATCGACACGATGGCGACGGGTTCCATCCCGAATGGCGATCGCGGCGTCAGGCAATACACGCTTCGGCGCAGCATTGCCCAGGAGCCCGGCTCGGTCTGTATTCTGCATTTCGGTGATACCGGCAGCCGTTGTTGAGCAAATACACGCACGCAATTTAGTTGTTGCGTAAGAATTGCCCCTTATTCTCGTGTCGCATGATCTGGGCCCGTCCACCGACCGGCCAAGCCAAGAGGCCGAGCTGACATGACGATCCTCAAGCGTTTCTGGAGCGAGCGAAGTGGCGCGACGGCTATCGAGTATGGCCTGATCGCGGGACTACTTTCCATCGCCGTCATCGGTGGCGTTTCCGGAACCGGCTTCAGCGTTCAGAACCTCTATGGCAATGTTGCCAACGAAGTCGTCGACGCCATGAGCGGCGAATAGCGCGCGCTCAATCTTCGCCGGACGTGGATTTCAAGATATCTGCAAGGCTGACCGTCGCTGAACCCCGGCGCGCTGGCTTCTGCTGGCTCTCATGCGGACGCCAGCCGGACATGTGAATGATGCGAAACGTTGCGCGGATGCGTCCGTCCGGATCTGAAAACCGCTCCGCATAAAGTTCGGCAGCACGCAGGAAAAGCGCCCGAGAAGCAGGACGCCGGCTTCTTCCTGAAAGCGGGTTTGCCATGCCCATCGCCCTCAAATCCCGCATCAGCCCGAACAGGTCGGAATAGCGCACGGTCAGCGTGTCCACATCCGTCACCGGCAGCGCAAAACCGGCGCGCTGCATCAGCGCGCCGGCGTCGCGGATGTCCGGAAACGGGATCACGCGCGGCGCGGCGCCGCCGGAGAGCTCGCTTTCAGCCGCGATCAGCGCCTCACGCAGCTCGCCAAGCGTGCCGGCGCCGGGCATGGCGCCGAGAAAGAGGCCGTCGGGCTTCAGGGCACGGTTGATCTGAATGAGGACGCCCGGTGTATCCTGCGTGAGGTGCAGCGACAGCGGCGATACGATCAGGTCGGCCGTCTCGGGTTCCAGCGGCACGGTTTCCAGCGAGGCGACCTTGCCGTCCGATTGCCCGATCAAAAGCGGATCCGTTTCGATGCGGATAAGCCGGTCTATGCTGCCGCTCGAAAGAAGTCGCTCACCAACGATCCCCGTGTGCCCATGCAGTTCAACGGCGACGGGAAACCGGCGGCTCACGGCTGCCAGCCGATCAGCCAGATCTTCGGCGACGTGCCTCAGCAGGAAGTCGGCACCTTCGGTCGCTCTGGCGCGCGCCCGGCGGCGTTGCAGTGCCAGAAATGCCTGATCGAATAGGGATTGGTCGGTCATCCGTCGCCTGTCTCAGGTTGCACGTGCTCAAGGCAACCCCCGTATACCGCGTGTCGCCGTTTCGCTATCCTGCAAAGATGGTGACGATCGATCCTCCAGGCCAGGTTTCAGCGGTGCGCAAACAGGCTGGCGCGCTCTGGTCGCGTCTGGTGTCGCTCGTCTATCCGCCCGTCTGCCTCGGCTGCTCGGTCATCATGACCCGCCATGGCGGACTGTGCGCCACATGCTGGTCGGGCGCGGAATTCATCGAGCGTCCGTACTGCGAGGTCCTGGGTGTGCCTTTTGCGCACGATCAAGGCGAGGGCACGATCTCGCCCGCGGCATTTGCCGAGCCGCCCGATTACCACCGGGCGCGTGCCGTGATGCTCTATGGGGATATTGCCGCAAGCCTCGTGCACCGCCTGAAATACAATGATCGTCTCGATCTCGCCTCCATCATGGCCGCGTGGATGGTGCGTGCGGGGGATGGACTGGTCGAGAAGGCGGACGTCATCGTACCGATCCCGCTGCATCGCCTCCGGCTCCTGTCACGACGCTACAACCAGTCGGCGGAACTCTCGCGGGCTTTGGCGAGGCTCACGGGAAAGCCGCACGGGATCGGATTGCTGGTGCGCCGCCGCCAGACGAGACAGCAGGTCGGCCTTGGCGAGAAAGCCCGCCAACGCAACGTGCGTGGTGCGTTCGTCGTGCCGGACACAGTGAAGGCCGACATCGCCGGAAAACGGGTTCTCCTTGTCGACGACGTCTACACGACTGGAGCTACGGTCAACGCCGCCGCACGCGCCTTGAAGCGTGCCGGCGTCGCCGATGTGACGGTTTTGACCTTTGCGCGGGTTCCAGATCCATGAAGCCTGGTGCCGGTCCCTTGCAGTGCAGGGCGACTGCCCCCTATATCGAAGCTGACACGCAAGCAAAGCCGGAGTGCATCATGCCGCCAGTCGTCATCTATACCCGCCAGTTCTGTGGCTTCTGCAGTGCCGCCAAGCGGCTGCTGGAGACTAAGGGCGTGGCGTTCGAAGAACGGGATGCGACTTTTTCCAAGGAGCTTCGGGCGGAAATGATGCAGAAGGCCAACGGCCGCGCCACCTTCCCGCAAATCTTCATCGGCGACGTCCACGTCGGCGGCAGCGACGATCTTCATGCGCTGGAGCACGATGGCAAGCTCGATCCGATGCTGAAGGCAGGCTGATCCATGGCAAGCTTCAAGGCCGCCGCCGTTCAGATGCGCTCCGGCACAGAGCCTGGCGCCAACATCGAGACGTTGCGGCGTCTGGTGGGCGAGGCAGCCGCAGCCGGCGCGACCTACGTGCAGACCCCCGAGATGACCGGCATGATCCAGAAGGATCGCGCGCGTCTTTTCGAGCAGCTGAAGCCTGAGGCGGAAGACGACGTGGTTGCCGCAGCCGCTGAGCTTGCTAAGCGCCACGGGGTGCATCTGCACATCGGTTCGACGGCCATCGCACTGGGTGACGGCAAGGTCGCCAACCGCGCGTTCGTCTTCACCCCGGATGGAGCGATCGCCGCACGCTACGACAAGATCCACATGTTCGACGTCGATCTCGACAATGGCGAGAGCTGGCGGGAAAGCGCGGTCTATCGACCCGGCGAGGCAAGCTGTCTGGTCGATCTGCCCTTTGCGCGCATCGGGCTCGCAGTTTGCTACGATATCCGCTTTCCGCATCTGTTCCGGGATCTGGCGTTGGCAGGGGCTGAAGTGCTCACGGCGCCCGCTGCCTTCACGCGCCAGACGGGCGAGGCGCATTGGCATGTGCTGCAGCGCGCCCGCGCTATCGAGAACGGTGCCTATGTAATTTCGGCGGCGCAGGGCGGTCTCCACGAAGATGGTCGCGAGACCTATGGCCACTCGGTGATCATCGACCCGTGGGGCCGCGTGATCGCGGAGGCCGATCACGACGAGCCGGCTGTCATCGTCGCCGAGATCGACCCTGCGACTGTTGCGGCGGCCCGGGCCAAAATCCCCAATCTAAAGAACGCGCGCGGCTATCAGAATGCAGCCGCAGTCCATTCGGCCGAGCAGCGACAAACCGCATGATCAAATTTGCCTTGAGTTGCGACCGGGGCCACGCATTCGAGGCGTGGTTCGCCAAGAGTGCGGATTATGACGACCAGTCCGCACGCAATCTCGTCTCATGCCCGCAATGCGGCTCCACCAAGGTCACGAAAGCCTTGATGGCCCCGGCGGTGGCCGGCACACGCAAAGCGGACAGCGCGATGCAGCCGCTGGCAATGAGCGCCGAACAGGCCGAGAAGCTAAAGAAAATCCGCGAGATGGTGAGTGCGATCCGGTCGTCGTCGGAAGATGTGGGCGACCGCTTCCCGGAAGAAGCCCGCAAGATCCACTACGGCGAAACGGAAGAGCGCGGCATTATCGGACGGGCCGCACCCGACGAGGCGCGAGCACTTCTGGAGGAAGGCATCTCCGTTGCACCCCTTCCCCATTTTCCAGATGACGCGAACTGAAGCGTATCCGGGTGAACTGGTCGCCGGTTCCGAATACGTGAGCTCAATCTAGATCGTTGAGGCCGCTGCCGCCTTCGGTCGCTCGGCCAGAACCATGTAATTCACGTCCATGTCGCGCGACAGGTTCCAGCTGTCGCTGAGCGGGCTGTAGAAGACGCCGGTCCGATCGATGAGGTTCATTCCCGAAGCTTCGATCGGACGCTGCAGTTCTTCGGGGCGCACGAGCTTCTCATACTGGTGCGTGCCCTTCGGCAGCCAGCGCAGCACGTATTCGGCACCGACGATCGCGAGTGCACCGGCCTTCAGCGTGCGGTTGATGGTGGCGACGAACATCAGGCCACCCGGGCGCACCATCGAGGCGCAGGTCGTCATGAAGAAATTCACATCCGAGACGTGCTCGACGACTTCCATGTTGAGGATGATGTCGAAGGTCTCGCCTTCGGCGGCAAGCTGTTCGGCCGTCACCGCGCGATAGTCGACCGAAACGCCGCTTTGGGCCGCGTGGATCTTGGCAACTTCGATGTTCGTTGCCGAAGCATCGGCGCCGACGACCTCCGCGCCCATGCGCGCCATTGGTTCCGACAGAAGTCCGCCGCCGCAGCCGATGTCCAGCACGCGCAGGCCCTGAAGCGGCTTCGACGAGCGCGCATCACGCCCGAAATGCAGGCTCGCCTGGTCGCGAATGTAGGTGAGGCGCACCGGGTTGAACTTGTGCAGCGGCTTGAACTTGCCGGTCGGGTTCCACCATTCACGTGCAAGCGCCGAGAAGCGGTCGACCTCGGCCTGGTCGATGCTGGATTGACGGCTGTCACCGTTCTTGTCCTCGGCTGCGATCGTCATGGCGCGTTCTCCTTGTTCTTGAGTGCCAAGTCGGGCGCGCATGGGAAGATGTCAAGCACCGCCGGCTTCGAATGCTTGGGTTAAGCCTCCCATCTGCGCCGCTCGCCCGTTGCGGGTCGCCTGCACTTGCGTTATGAGAGCCGCGTTTTCAGGCGGCCTTGGCGGGAGAGGCCGCTCTCGAACGAACCCTTCCCCTGATCCTCAATCGGAGCTCGGATACCGCCGATGGCACGTATCGTCATGAAGTTCGGCGGAACATCCGTTGCCGATCTCGACCGCATCCGCAATGTCGCGCGCCACGTGAAGCGCGAAGTCGACGCCGGCCACGATGTGGCGGTCGTCGTCTCTGCCATGGCCGGCAAGACCAACGAGCTCGTTGCCTGGACGCGCGGCGCATCACCCATGCACGACGCGCGCGAATATGATGCGGTCGTTGCGTCCGGCGAACAGGTGACCGCAGGACTGCTGGCGATCACGCTGCAGTCGATGGACATCAATGCGCGCTCCTGGATGGGCTGGCAGATCCCGATCCGCACCGATAACGCCCATGGCGCCGCGCGGATCATGGAGATCGACGGCACGGAGCTCATCCGCCGCTTCGGCGAGGGCCAAGTTGCCGTCATCGCTGGTTTCCAGGGCATCGGGCCTGACAACCGCATCGCCACGCTCGGGCGCGGCGGTTCCGATACGAGCGCCGTCGCCATTGCTGCGGCCATCAAGGCCGACCGCTGCGACATCTATACCGACGTGGACGGCGTCTACACCACCGATCCGCGCGTCGAGCCCAAGGCGCGCCGCATGAAGAAGATCGCGTTCGAGGAGATGCTAGAAATGGCGTCCCTCGGTGCCAAGGTTCTGCAGGTCCGCTCCGTCGAGCTGGCCATGGTCCACAAGGTGCGCACTTTCGTGCGCTCCAGTTTCGATGACCCCGATGCACCGGGCATGGGCGATTTCGACAATCCACCCGGTACGCTGATTTGCGACGAGGAAGAAATCGTGGAACAGGAAGTCGTCACCGGTATCGCTTATGCCAAGGATGAAGCGCAGATCTCGCTGAGACGGCTTGCCGACCGTCCTGGCGTCTCGGCCGCCATTTTCGGGCCGCTTGCCGAGAGCCACATCAATGTGGACATGATCGTGCAGAACATCTCCGAGGATGGTTCGCGCACCGACATGACCTTTACGGTGCCGACCGGCGATATCGAGAAGGCGCTCGCCGTGCTCGATCGCGAGCGGTCGAAGATCGGTTACGACGCGATCCAGAGCGAAGCGGGCCTCGTCAAGGTGTCGGTCATCGGCATCGGCATGCGCAGCCATGCCGGCGTGGCGGCAACCGCGTTCCGAGCGCTGGCTGAAAAGGGCATCAACATCAAGGCGATCACCACGTCCGAGATCAAGATCTCCATCCTCATCGACAGCCCCTACGCCGAGTTGGCCGTGCGGACTTTGCATTCGGTCTACGGTCTCGATAAAGGTTAAAGACAGCATATGGGGATTCGTGCTGGAGGTGAGGCCGCGGCCAAGCGGTATCGATAAGGCGCGCCGGGGTGGCACGCCGTAGGCGGCGCCATGGAGAGTGGGAGCCAACACGCAATGAGAGACCTGTCTGCGGGTCCGCGCGTTCTGTTGCGGCGGCTGCGCGAACTGATGGCGGAGCCGCTCGGCCCGCAGGAACGCCTGAACCAGATCGTGCGCCAGATCGCGCAGAACATGGTCGCCGAGGTGTGCTCGTTCTACGTGCTGCGTGCCGACGGCGTGCTGGAGCTCTACGCCACCGAAGGTCTTAATCCCGACGCCGTCCACCTTGCCCAGCTGAAGATGGGGCAGGGTCTCGTCGGCACCATCGCGGCCAGTGCGCGGCCGCTCAATCTCTCCGACGCCCAATCCCACCCGGCCTTCGCCTATCTGCCGGAGACGGGCGAAGAGGTCTATCATTCCTTCATGGGCGTGCCGATCTTGAGGGCTGGGCGCTCGCTCGGCGTTCTCGTCGTGCAGAACAAGGCCCGGCGCAACTATCGCGACGACGAGGTCGAGGCGCTCGAAACGACGGCGATGGTCCTCGCCGAAATGGTCGCCACGGGCGAGCTGAAGAAGATCACCCGTCCGGGCATGGAACTGGACCTCTCCAGGCCGATCTCAATCGATGGCGATGCCTATGGCGACGGGATCGGCCTTGGCTATGTCGTGCTGCACGAGCCGCGCGTGGTCGTCACGAACCTGCTCAATGACGACATGGATCTGGAGCTGAAGCGCCTCGACGAGGCGCTGGGCTCGCTCAGGATCTCCATCGACGACATGCTGTCTCGCCGCGACGTGTCCATGGAAGGCGAGCACCGCGAAGTGCTGGAAGCCTATCGCATGTTCGCCCATGACCGGGGCTGGGTGCGGAAGATGGAAGAGGCGATCCGCAACGGCCTGACGGCGGAAGCGGCGGTCGAAAAGGTGCAGAGCGACACCCGAGCGCGCATGATGCACCTGTCGGACCCCTATCTGCGCGAGCGCCTGCATGATTTCGACGATCTCGCCAACCGTCTCCTGCGTCAGCTGATCGGTCGCTCCGGCCCATCGACGGCAGAGGGGTTTCCGGATGCCGCGATCATCGTGGCGCGTGGAATGGGCGCGGCGGAACTGCTGGACTACACCCGCTCCAAGATCCGCGGCCTGGTGTTGGAAGACGGTGCGATCACGAGCCATGTGGTGATCGTTGCGCGTGCCATGGGCATTCCGGTCGTCGGCCAGGCAACCGGCGTCGTTTCGCTTGCCGAAAACGGCGATGCCATCATCGTCGACGGCGAAGACGGCAAGGTGCATCTGCGCCCGATGCCGGACCTTGAGAAGGCCTACGCCGAAAAGGTCCGCTTCCGGGCAAAAAGGCAGGAACGCTTCCGCGAACTCCGGGCTGTCGAGCCGGTGACGAAGGACGGCACCCGTGTCGACCTGATGATGAATGCCGGCCTGCTCGTCGACCTGCCGCAGATCGAGGATTCCGGCGCCAGCGGCATCGGCCTCTTCCGGACCGAGCTGCAGTTCATGATCTCGTCCACCATGCCGAAGGCGGACGATCAGGAGCGCTTCTACACCAACGTCCTCCGCCAATCGGGCGACAAGCCGGTCACCTTCCGCACGCTCGATATCGGCGGCGACAAGGTCGTGCCTTATTTCCGCGGAGCGGAGGAGGAGAACCCTGCTCTTGGCTGGCGGGCCATCCGCCTGTCGCTCGATCGTCCCGGTCTCTTGCGCACCCAATTCCGCGCCCTTCTGCGCGCTGCTGCCGGTCGCGAATTGCGGCTGATGATCCCGATGGTCACCGAAGTCCGCGAGATCCGCGAGGCGCGTGAGCTTTTGAACCGCGAAGTGCGCCATCTCTCCCGCTTCGGCCATGACCTGCCACGCAAGCTGCGCTTCGGTGCCATGCTGGAAGTGCCGAGCCTGCTCTGGCAACTGGATGAACTGATGGCGACGGTCGATTTCGTATCGGTCGGCTCCAACGACCTGTTCCAGTTCACCTTTGCGGTGGATCGCGGCAATGCGCGCGTTGCCGATCGCTTCGACAATCTCGGCCGCCCGTTCCTGCGTGTGTTGCGCCAGATCGTGGAAGCGAGCAACCGTCACGACACGCCGGTCACGCTGTGTGGTGAAATGGCGGCGAAGCCTCTTGGCGCGATGGCATTGATCGGGCTCGGTTTCCGCTCCATATCCATGTCACCGGCCGGTATCGGTCCGGTGAAGTCGATGCTGCTGGCGCTCGACGCCGGCCAGCTGCGGACCGAAATGGCAAAGGCGCTGGAGGAGAGCGGGCCCGACACGCGGCCGATGCGCGAGCTCCTCACCGAGTTTGCCGAAAACAACGCGATTCCGCTTTGACCGAATTAGGGTGACTGATGGCAGTTTTGCCGATCGAGAAGATGCGCGAACTCGAGCGCCGTTACAGCGAGATCGAGGCGCGCATGGCGGCGGGGCCGGACTCCGACGTTTATGTGAAGCTCGCGTCCGAATATGCCGAGCTTGGTCCGGTGGTCGCCAAGATCCGCGAATACGAGAGGGCGACGGCCGAACTCGAGGATCTCGACACCCTGCTTGCCGACAAGGCCACCGATCGCGAAATGCGGGAAATGGCCGAGCTGGATTACCCCGACGTGCGCGATCGTATCGAGGCGCTCGCAGCCGATATGCAGATCATGCTGCTGCCGAAAGATGCGGCGGACGAAAAGAGCGCGATCCTCGAAATCCGCGCCGGCACCGGCGGCTCCGAGGCCGCGCTTTTCGCGGGCGATCTCTTCCGGATGTATGAGCGCTATGCCGCCGACCACAACTGGAAGGTCGAAGTGCTGTCGGCAAGCGAAGGCGAAGCCGGCGGGTTTAAGGAAATCATCGCCACGATCTCCGGCCGAGGCGTGTTCTCGCGTCTCAAGTTCGAATCCGGCGTGCACCGTGTGCAGCGTGTTCCTGAAACGGAATCCGGTGGGCGCATCCACACCTCCGCGGCGACTGTCGCCGTGCTGCCGGAAGCCGAGGACATCGACATCGAGGTCCGCAACGAAGACATCCGCATCGATACGATGCGCTCGTCGGGTGCTGGCGGCCAGCACGTCAACACGACGGACTCAGCCGTGCGCATCACGCATTTGCCGACCGGCATCGTCGTCACGTCGTCGGAGAAATCGCAGCACCAGAACCGTGCCAAGGCCATGCAGGTGCTGAAAGCGCGCCTTTACGACATGGAGCGCCAGCGCGCCGACCAGGAACGCTCGGCTTCGCGCAAAAGCCAGGTCGGCTCGGGCGACCGATCCGAGCGCATCCGCACCTACAATTTCCCGCAGGGGCGGGTGACGGATCACCGCATCAACCTGACGCTCTACAAGCTCGATCGCATGATGATCGGCGAGATCGACGAAGTCGTTGATGCGCTCATTGCGGACTATCAGGCCGGTCAGCTCGCATCGCTGAGCGAGGCCAACTGATCGATGGCCGAGGCCGCCGCCATGACGCTTTCCGCCCTGCAGAAGCAGATGCGCAAAAGGTTTGAGGCGGCGGGGCTGCCAACGCCGCGTGACGATGCGCGACTGCTTCTCCTCGAGACTTTGGGCATCAGCCTGACGGATCTGGTGACCCGTCCCGACGAGCCGGTCGATCCTGCACGGCTCGATGTCGTCAATGCGCGCATGGAACGCCGGCTGCACGGCGAGCCCGTACACCGCATTCTCGGGCATCGTGAGTTCTATGGTCTGCAGCTTGGCCTTTCGGCCGGAACGCTGGAGCCCCGACCCGATACCGAAGTGCTTGTCGAAGCGCTGGCGCCCCATCTGCGCCGGATCGCAGAGGAAAAGGGCACGTGCCGTATCCTCGACCTCGGGACTGGAACCGGCGCGTTGGCGCTGGCTCTGCTCTCCATCGAAGCGCGGGCGATCGCCGTGGCGACCGACGTCTCGGGGAATGCGCTTGAGACCGCCGGCGCCAATGCGGCGGCGCTGGGACTGGGCAACCGTTTTGCTGGATTGCACGACAGCTGGTTCGCCTCGGTCGAAGGGCTGTTCGACATCATCGTGTCAAATCCACCCTATATCAGGACGTCTGTGATCGCCGAACTCTCCGTCGAAGTCCGTGACCATGATCCGCATCTGGCACTTGATGGCGGTTTGGATGGGCTCGACGCCTACCGTGCCATCGCGGCGGGAGTGGTAGACCATCTGGCGCCGGGCGGGATCGTTGGCCTGGAAATCGGCTTCGACCAGCGGGGCGAGGTGACGGCCCTGTTCGAGGACGCGGGTCTGGCTCGGCTCAGCGCAGTCCAGGATCTCGGTGGCAACGATCGCGCGCTGATCTTCGCCCGATCAGCCGTATGAACCACCCGCAGAATTGCCGCCGCGCTGAGAAAGGGCTTGGAATCGCATACAAAGCACTATAGGTTCGGACCAGCATTAGGCAGCAGGTCTCGGTCAAGGGCCAGCCCGTAATGGGCGCGTTCCCGGTATCGCAGGTGCGATCGTCGCAGGACCTCTGGTGCTTGAATCTGTTTAACCCCAATCGTCGACAAGTTCGCGGATGTGACGCGTCTTGATCGCGGCGCTCAGTGCATCGGCGCGCCCAGTGCCGAACATGCACGATGGCGGAAAGACCAGCCAACCAAGGGAAATCGGAATCCACTCATGAGGTCAGGACAGCAGAAGCAGCGCGGACGCGGCCGCAACAACGGTGGCGGCGGCGGTGGCGGCAATAATGGCGGCAACAACAACCGCAAAGGCGGCAATCCGCTCTCGCGCTCCTATGACAGCACTGGCCCCGATGTGAAGATTCGCGGTACAGCGCAGCACATCGCCGAGAAGTATGCGACGCTTGCCCGTGACGCGCAGAGCGTTGGCGACAACGTGATGGCTGAAAACTATTTCCAGCATGCCGAGCATTACAACCGCATCATCGCGGCGGCCCAGGCCCAGATGCAGGAGCGCTTCCAGCGCAATGAGCGCGACTTCGGCGGCGACGGCAACAATGACCGTGACGACGATGATGATCAGCCGCAGATGGGCGGCTATCGCGAGAACGACCAGGATGATCGTCAGCCCCAGGCCCAGCCGCAGCAAAATCGCGATAATCGCGAAGGCCGCGAGCAGCGCGACAACCGCGAAGGCCGTGACAACCGCGAGGGTCGTGACAATCGAGAGGGCCGCGAAGCGCGTGAAGGTCAGGAAGGCCGCGAAGGTCGTCAGCCGAACGCGCAGCGCCCAGAACGCCAAGAGCGCCAGGATCGGGCAGAACGCGGGCCGCGTCGCGAGCGTGGCGAAGGCCAGCAGGATGGCGAGGGACGTCGCGAACGTCGCGAGACTGCGGTAGCCCAGCCGGAAGAGGCGACCGGCCAGCCGACGGACGAGACGCCGAAGGCTCCGGTGGAAGCCGTTGCCGCAGGCACCGGTCCTCAGCCGGAGATCGAGGCAGCGCCAGCCGAAGCATCAACCGACGACGAGAACGCGGATGGTGCGGCTCCGAAGCGCGCCCCACGCCGTCGCGTCGCCGCAGCACGCCCGAAGCGGGTACGCGCCAAGGCTGACGAAAGCGGTGATGCGCCGGAAGCAGGCGCCGCCGAAGCGGTGGCAGTGCCCGGCGAATAATCGCCGCCAGAAACGACGCTAATCATGAGCCGCCGGACCTCGTCCGGCGGCTTTTTTCATGCGCGTTTGATCGATGTCATTTTGCGGAGCCGCGTCCTCTTTCAGCGTGGTCACCGGCTTCCCATATGCATCGGGAAACGGCTTGCCGAACTGGGAGCCGATCGCAAACCGTGTCCTCGTGCTTCGAGAAGGCGAGGTCGACAATGGAGATGCGCACATGAACGTCGAAAAATACACCGAGCGGGTCCGCGGATTTCTGCAGTCCGCCCAAACCTACGCCCTGGCCGAAGGTCACCAGCAATTCACGCCCGAACATGTCCTCAAGGTGCTTCTGGACGACAGCGAAGGCATGGCATCGGCTCTGATCGAGCGCGCCGGCGGCCGTCCGAAAGACGCGCGCTTGGCCGTCGAGGCCGCGCTCGCCAAACTGCCGAAAGTCACCGGCGGCAACGGCCAGGTCTATCTCGCGCAGCCGCTCGCGAAGATCTTCCAGACAGCCGAAGATGCCGCCAAGAAGGCCGGCGACAGCTTCGTCACCGTCGAGCGGCTTCTGCTCGCAATGGCAATCGAGACCAGTGCCAAGACCGCGGACATTCTGAAGCAGGCAGGCGTTACCGCCAAGGCGCTGAACGATGTCATCAACGACGCGCGCAAGGGCCGCAAGGCAGACAGCGCATCGGCCGAAGACAGCTTCGAGGCGCTGAAGAAATACACGCTCGACCTGACGGCCAATGCCCGCGAGGGAAAGCTCGACCCGGTGATCGGCCGCGACGATGAAATCCGCCGCACCATCCAGGTCCTGTCGCGCCGCACCAAGAACAACCCGGTTTTGATCGGTGAACCCGGCGTCGGCAAGACCGCGATCGCCGAAGGTCTGGCGCTGCGCATCGTTAATGGCGACGTGCCGGAATCGCTGAAGGACAAGCAGTTGCTGGCGCTCGACATGGGCGCACTCATTGCCGGCGCGAAATATCGCGGCGAGTTCGAGGAGCGCCTCAAGGCCATCCTGACCGAGGTGCAGTCAGCCAATGGCAACATCATCCTCTTCATCGACGAGATGCACACGCTGGTGGGCGCCGGTAAGACAGAAGGTGCGATGGATGCGTCGAACCTGCTGAAGCCCGCTCTCGCGCGCGGCGAACTGCATTGCGTTGGCGCGACCACGCTCGATGAATATCGCAAGCACGTGGAAAAGGATGCGGCGCTCGCCCGTCGTTTCCAGCCGGTTTTCGTCAGCGAACCGACGGTGGAAGACACGATCTCCATCCTGCGCGGCCTGAAGGAAAAGTACGAGCAGCACCACAAGGTGCGCATTTCCGACAGTGCACTCGTTTCGGCCGCAACATTGTCGAACCGATACATCACCGACCGCTTCCTGCCGGACAAGGCGATCGATCTGGTCGATGAATCGGCGGCCCGGCTGCGCATGCAGGTGGATTCCAAGCCAGAAGAACTCGACGAACTCGATCGCCGGATCATCCAGCTCAAGATCGAGCGTGAAGCCCTGCGCAAGGAAACCGACCAGGCCTCGCGCGACCGGCTCGAGCGCCTGGAGCAGGATCTCGGTGAACTGGAAGAAAAGTCCGACACGCTGACGGCGCGCTGGCAGGCTGAAAAGCAGAAGCTTGGTCTGGCCGCCGACCTCAAGCGCGAACTGGACGAAGCACGCAACGAGTTGGCGATCGCGCAGCGCAACGGTGAATTCCAGCGCGCCGGCGAGCTTGCCTATGGGCGCATTCCGGAACTCGAAAAGCGGCTCGTCGAAGCGGAAGAAAAAGGTGACACCGTTGCCGCCGGCATGATGGAAGAGACGGTTACGCCTGATCACATCGCCCATATCGTGTCGCGCTGGACGGGCGTTCCCGTCGACAAGATGCTGGAAGGCGAACGCGACAAGCTGATGCGCATGGAAGACGAACTCGCCAAGCGCGTCGTCGGCCAAGGCGAAGCCGTGCAGGCGGTTTCGAAAGCCGTTCGCCGTGCCCGCGCGGGGCTGCAGGACCCGAACCGGCCGCTCGGCTCCTTCATCTTCCTCGGCCCTACCGGCGTCGGCAAGACGGAGCTGACCAAGGCACTTGCCGATTTCCTGTTCGACGACGACCAGGCGATGGTGCGCATCGACATGTCGGAGTTCATGGAGAAGCACTCGGTTGCAAGGCTGATCGGAGCACCTCCCGGGTACGTTGGTTACGAGGAAGGCGGCGCGCTGACGGAAGCCGTACGCCGGCGTCCCTATCAGGTCGTGCTATTCGACGAGATCGAGAAAGCGCATCCCGATGTGTTCAACGTGCTCTTGCAGGTGCTGGACGACGGCCGCCTGACCGATGGCCAGGGTCGAACCGTCGACTTCCGCAACACGATGATCATCATGACGTCGAACCTCGGTTCCGAATATCTCGTCAATCTTGGCGACGATGAGGATGTCGATCAGGTACGCGACAGCGTCATGAACGTCGTTCGGGCGTCGTTCCGACCGGAGTTTCTCAATCGCGTCGACGAGATCATCCTGTTCCACCGCCTGCATCGCCAGGAGATGGGCAAGATCGTGGAAATCCAGTTGCAGCGCCTGATGCGCCTCTTGGCCGACCGCAAGATCAGCATCGAACTTGACGAGGAGGCTCGGACGTTCCTGGCCAACAAGGGCTACGATCCAGCCTATGGGGCCCGCCCGTTGAAGCGGGTGATCCAGAAGGAAGTGCAGGATCCGCTCGCCGAGAAGATCCTGATGGGTGAGATTGCCGATGGCAGCCGCATCAAGGTCACCGCTGGCTCTGATCGGCTCCAGTTCCGGGCATCCGGCACGACACAGGGTGCAAACATCGCAGCCTGATATCGCTTGAACGACAGAAAAAGGCGCTCCGTCGGGCGCCTTTTTTGCGTGTGGCCGCTCGCGCTTCAGCAACCGTTCATCTTCAAACCGCCATCTTCGCGCAAACTATTAACGCTAGGGATCATAGACATTCGCGTGGGCGCGAACCGATTCGTTGCCTGCTGCGTTGATATGGAGATCGCCGTTCAACAACGGCTGAATGGTCGAATGGCCATCGCAAGAAAAGAGGGAACCGGAGTGTCGAAGCTCGTCTCTTCCTGTGTCGCAACGGCGCTGATGCTGTCAGCTGCCCCGGCCATCGCGCAGTACTACGATCCGTATGGCCGCCCGCCGCTGCCGGAGCTTCGCGAATACATCGACAATGCCGGCAACCGGGTGTTCCTCAACCAGTATGGCGAAGTCGTCTCGATCGTGCCTCCCGTGGATCAAGCGCCCGTGACCGGCAGCATTCCGCAGGATTATAATGGCGGCGGCTATTATAATGGCGGCCAGCCTGTGCTTGAAGGTCGAGTTGATCCCTACCGCGACCCGTACGGCTATGACGATCGGGCGTATCAGCCCTTTCCGCAGCAGAATCCGGGCCAGTATTACCCGCCGCAGCCGAATTATGGATCGGTCGATCGCCAGCCGATCCAGCCGTCCAATCCCGGCTATGACAATTCCGGACCCCAGCCCTATACGCCGCCGGCTGGCACGAGCGGCCCCGCGACAGCCACGCCTGCACCCTCGCGTGCCGGCTCGCCCGAAGTTGCCGCTCTTCAGGTCTATCTCGATCGCCGTGGTTTTTCTCCCGGCGTGATCGACGGCCAGATCGGTTCGAATGTGCGCAAGGCATTGGCCGCCTACGAACAGGCAACCGGAGAGCGGATCGATCCGAACGACGTCGACGGCATCATGAACCGTCTGGTGGACACCGGCGGCCTGCCGATCAAACAATACACGATCACCAACGAAGACGTCGCTGGCCCATTCATCGCCTCGGTGCCAACCGACTATTCGGAAAAGGCGCTTCTGGAAAACATGTCGTTCACTTCGCCGGCTGAAATGCTGGCCGAGCGGTTCCACATGGACGAGGGCTATTTGCGCGCGATCAACCCGAACGCAGATTTCTCGCGCCCCGGCACCGTCATCAAGGTCATGGACACGGGCAGCAACGTGAAGGCGAAGGTCACGCGCATCGTCGCCGACAAAAGCCTGAAGCAGGTGTTCGCGTATGACGCGACTGATAATTTGGTCGCCGCATATCCTGCCACCATCGGATCTCAGGGCACGCCGTCACCATCGGGGACCCATACGGTGGAACGCATCGCGCTCGATCCAAACTACACCTACAATCCGCGCATCAACTTTAAGCAGGGCAACAATGATCGGGTCCTCACCATTCCGCCCGGCCCGAACGGCCCCGTCGGCACGGTCTGGATCGCGCTGTCAAAGCCGACCTATGGAATTCACGGGACGCCCGAGCCGTCCGCGATCGGCAAGACGGAAAGCAATGGCTGCATCCGCCTGACCAATTGGGATGCGCGTGAACTCGCCGGCATGGTGGAGCGCGGTGTCGTGGTCGAGTTCGTCGACGATCAGCCATTGCTTCTGTCGGAAACGGAAACGCAAACCCAGCCGATCGCGGGACAGGCACCTGCCGCGGCTGCGCAGCCTCCGATCACTGCGCCGCAGCCACTGCAGCCATCGATCCAGCAGGGCGCGTTGCCGCCGATCCAGTAAGACGCGTCGATTTCGAGAGCTAAAGCTGCCGGCGGTCCGATGGGCCGCCGGTTTTGCGTTTGAAGAGTAAATCGCTTGAAATTAGCGGCTGGCCAGTTCCGATTCCGACCCGTCCGCTTCCATCAGCTGATCGATACGCTCGCGTTCCTGGTTGAACGCGGCAAGCGACTCGCCTTCCAGCGACTTCGCATCGGGAAGGCGCACGCGCATCGGGTCGACCTTGGAGCCGTTGACGCTCAGCTCGTAATGGAGGTGAGGGCCGGTCGAAAGGCCGGTCGAGCCGACATAGCCGATGACCTGTCCCTGGGTCACCCGCGCGCCGGGCTCTACTCCCTTTGCGATCGCGCTCTGGTGAGAATAAGTGCTGACATAACCATTGGCATGGCGGATTTCCGTATGGCGACCGAAGCCGCCGGAATGCCAGCCCGCACTTTCGACCACGCCATTGCCGGAGGCAAGAATCGGCGTGCCGCTCGGCGCGGCCCAGTCGACGCCGGCATGCATGCGGCTATAGCCGAGGATCGGATGGCGGCGCATGCCGTAGGACGACGTGAACCGACCGTTCGGGACCGGATTGCGCAACAGGAACTGCCGAACGCTGCGCCCTTCCTCGTCATAGTAGTCGATCGTCTGGTCTTCCGGATTGCGGAAACGGTAAAAGCGCGTCGAGCGATCGCCGAACGTCGCGTTGACGAAAAGCAGCTCGGAATCGTCGCCCGCTTCGCCTCTTTCGTCTTCGACAGAGAAGAAGGCCTCGAGCCGGTCGGTCGGGCGAAGCCGTGCCTGGAAATCGATGTCGCTCGCGAGCAGCCGGACGATCTGCGACGTCAGCTCGGCATTCATGCCGTAGGAAAGCGCTGCGCGGTAAAGCCCGTCATAGACACTCGGAAGCTCACGGCCCGACTGGACAGGAACGGCATCCGTATCCAGTGCTGCCGCCACGATCTCGGAATTCGCCGGCTCGACTGCGCGCACGAAATAGCCGCGATCGTTTTCGGCAAGCGTCAACTGATGCTCGGTGCCGTCGTAGATGCTGGCGCGCACGATGCGGGTCTGCTCGCCGCGCTGCTCGATACCGAGCCGAAGCACATGGCCTTCTCTCAGCCGCGAGGATGCGGCGAGGTTGGCGAAAATGCCGGACACCATGGCAGCCTGGCTGTCGTCATAGCCGGCCGTCGCCATGGCCTCGATGATTTCGCGCTCTTCGCCGACCGCGATGACGTCTTCCAGATATTCGACCGCCGACGCATCGAACGGCGCTTGAACGGATACGGAAACGTTTTCGGTGATGACGCGGGAATTGAGGCTGGCACTGAAGTCGAGATCGAGACCGTCGGTGGCGAAGCGGCGCGGATCGACATAATGCAACGCCGCCACCTGGATCGACCCGTCCGTCAGGATCGATCCGTTGCTGCGCACGGTTTCTTCCGCCTCATCAACGGTGATGGCCGCGCCATAGGCAAGTTCGGTATCGCCGAGCGGGAAGTCACGCGTGCGTAGGCTGACTTCGGATTCCACCTGCGCGCCATAGATGACGCTCGTGTCGCCCGTCGCGGGCGCTTCTTCTGCCGTGCCTGTGGAAAAGATCGCGAGTGGATCGAACGGTGGATACTCTTCCTGGGTCTGGTGGTTTGCTGCCAGGGCCACCTGAATGTGAGCGAAGGGCTTGCGCCGGATCACTTCCCGATCGCCGTCGCGGATCATCGTGGAGACTTCCATGATGGAGCGATCTTTGGGGCGAGACGGCACCAGCGACGCAACGATGCGGCCACCTTTCGCCACATCGCGGCGCGCCGTCTCGGCGCCATCGGCGCTGAGCGCCATGGCCTGAGCCGGCAAGGCCAGCTGCTCGCGTCCATTCACGGCTGCGAAAAGCGCAATGCCCATCAGCGCGCAGGAGGTCACGCCTGTTAGAAAGGTGCCGGAAAGCCAGCGCAGCGAGATCTCGCGACGGTCGGGCGCCCGGCGCCCGTCTGCCATTAGCGGCGGCTCGTTGCCGAGCTGGCTCGTCGAATGTCTTCTAGACCTCATCCCCGGATATCGTGCCCGCTCCATGGCCCTCACGACGGGCCACTCCATAAGTCTCTTCTGATATCGAACCTTCTGTGCCTTCTCGAACGCGTGAAGTCAAACCCTTGGGGTCAGCCATGCCGGCTTCCAGACACCGCCGAATCGGGTTGCTTCGTCCGATGAAGACAGAGAGACCCTAATCCACGAAGATTGTGCCAAGGATGCGGCGGCGGTCTGCATTCGTCATGCCACACGCCTTGTTCGCGCGCGTATCTATATACGGGGGTCATCGAAATGCTCTCTTCCTATAGGGGGGCGTCGCCTGGTAGCGAGCAAGTCCGATCCCCTCGATCCTTTACGTAAAGCTTCCCAGAAGAGCCGAGCGAGATAAGACCGCGAAGGCGTTCCCGTACATTGAGTCGTTC
>NZ_CP118314.1:827500-3930000 GCF_045012825.1 Georhizobium sp. MAB10 | reverse complement strand
ATAACGGTCCTAAGGTAGCGAAATTCCTTGTCGGGTAAGTTCCGACCTGCACGAATGGCGTAACGACTTCCCCGCTGTCTCCAACGCAGACTCAGTGAAATTGAATTCCCCGTGAAGATGCGGGGTTCCTGCGGTCAGACGGAAAGACCCCGTGCACCTTTACTATAGCTTTACACTGGCATTCGTGTCGGCATGTGTAGGATAGGTGGTAGGCTTTGAAGCGTGGGCGCCAGCTCGCGTGGAGCCATCCTTGAAATACCACCCTTATCGTCATGGATGTCTAACCGCGGCCCGTCATCCGGGTCCGGGACAGTGTATGGTGGGTAGTTTGACTGGGGCGGTCGCCTCCTAAAGAGTAACGGAGGCGCGCGATGGTGGGCTCAGAACGGTCGGAAATCGTTCGTCGAGTGCAATGGCATAAGCCCGCCTGACTGCGAGACTGACAAGTCGAGCAGAGACGAAAGTCGGTCATAGTGATCCGGTGGTCCCGCGTGGAAGGGCCATCGCTCAACGGATAAAAGGTACGCCGGGGATAACAGGCTGATGACCCCCAAGAGTCCATATCGACGGGGTTGTTTGGCACCTCGATGTCGGCTCATCGCATCCTGGGGCTGGAGCAGGTCCCAAGGGTTTGGCTGTTCGCCAATTAAAGCGGTACGTGAGCTGGGTTCAGAACGTCGTGAGACAGTTCGGTCCCTATCTGCCGTGGGTGTAGGAATATTGAGAGGATCTGTCCCTAGTACGAGAGGACCGGGATGGACGTATCTCTGGTGGACCTGTTGTCGCGCCAGCGGCATAGCAGGGTAGCTATATACGGAAGGGATAACCGCTGAAGGCATCTAAGCGGGAAACCCACCTCGAAACGAGTGTTCCCTATCAGAGCCGTGGAAGACGACCACGTTGATAGGAGGCGTGTGGACGCGCAGCAATGCGTGAAGCTTAGCCTTACTAATAGCTCGATTGGCTTGATCGTTCTCATTGATCAATGATCATCATGTGCAGCAAAACTGCACATGAAATTGTTCTGTCCTCACGCTGTCGCGTTCTTCGAACGCTACGCTCCGGACAGGGCGCGCCACAAGGCGCGACGGCCGTTTGGCCTTGCGGAAGCTCGACGCTTCCGTCTGGTGCCACACGGTTGCTCAAAGACGTGTTTGAAATTTAAGAAGAGCCTTGGCTCACCAGCTTCTCTGAACAACGCTTTTGCGCTTTGCCGACCTGGTGGTTTTGGCGGGGTGGCTGCACCCGGTCCCATTCCGAACCCGGCCGTGAAACGCCCCAGCGCCGATGGTACTTCGTCTTAAGACGCGGGAGAGTAGGTCGCCGCCAGGTCTGCAAATCGCAAAAGCTTCTTCTCAATCACCAATATCGGCAAAAGCCGAGAACAAAGGCCGCAACACGCGGCCTTTTTTGCTTCTACCGCACCCAAAACACCGCGGCAAAAAGCAAACCAATCAAACGGGCAAGAGCAGCCCACGCCATCCCAAAGGCAACCAACATTGCCAAGGGGCCAGCCAAAAAACCGGCCATGACCGGAAAGCTCAAAAATAACGCGGGGTGGAGCAGCCCGGTAGCTCGTCAGGCTCATAACCTGAAGGTCGTAGGTTCAAATCCTACCCCCGCAACCAGCGTTATCGACAAGGCCTCAGTCGCAAGACTGGGGCCTTTTTGCATTCCAAGTTCCCCCAGCGCCAGGATCGCTGCAAGCTCGCCAACGAGCTCGATCCGCAGCCTGCCGTTCTCCGGGATCATCCGGATTGCAGACAGCAGAGAGCGAAGACGCTCGGCCGCTTCAGCCTTCAATGCGTCGTCGTTCAAGGAAGCTCTGAGGTCAGTGACTTTGCGCCGGTAGAGTTCGGCCAGTCCAGGGTGAAGGCGTGGCGGCTCGGGCGCAGTCGGTTGGGCCTGCTTCAGCTGACGCTTGCGGTCTTCCAGTGAGCGCAGCTCTTCTCCCATCGCTTCCGAATGGAGACCGTTCTTGACGGCCGTGACGATGTTAGCGATCTGTCGGTCGACCTTCTGCAGTTCAGCGTCGTGGCGTTGACGGACGGCATTCTCCTCTCCCCGCAGCCGGTTCCACTCGCGCTGATACTCGCCGACGAATTCCGCGACGAGATCGGGATGAAGAAGGCTGTCGCGCAGGCCATCGAGGACTGCGTCTTCGAGGCTGTCGCGACGCATAGTCAGGCGGTTGGCGCAGGTGCCGCGGTTGCGCACATTGGCGCAGCCATACTGGTGTTTGTTGACGAGGATAAAACCGCCACCACAGACACCACACTCGATGATCCCTGAAAACAGATGGCGCGGGCGCCGTGCGCGCTCGGACCTGATCGGGCCCTGATCCACGACGATCTGGGACCGGGTCTCGGTCTGCCGTGCCTTGACCTCATTCCACAAATCCTCTTCGACGATGCGCAGGTCTGGCACCTCCTCGACGATCCACTGCTCCGGCGGGTTCGGTCGTGCCTGGCGCCGGCCGGTGTCCGGGTCCTTGACGAAGCGCTGCCGGTTCCAGACGAGTTTGCCGGCGTAGAGCTCGTTATTGAGGAGCCCTGTACCGCGGCGCCAGTTGCCATAGATCGTCGACGCCCCCCAAGCTGTGCCGCGCGGGCCATCAATGCCCTGAAGGTTCAGTGCGGCTGCGATCGCTCGCGGGCTGCGCCCCGAGGCGAACTGGCCGAAGACCTGGCGGACGATCGAGGCCTCCTCTTCATTGATAACGCGCTCGCCGGTTGTGGGCATGCCGTCGCTACCGAGCGTGCGCACCACGTCATAGCCATAGGAGACACCCCCGGCCGAGCGCTTCTTGCGCACCCGGCCTTCGAGACCCCGATGGGTCTTCTGGGCGAGATCCTTGAGATAGAGCGCACTCATGGTTCCCTTGAGGCCGATGTGAAGCTCGGAAATCTCGCCTTCGGCGACCGTGACGAGCGGGATCGACCGGTAGGTCAGGAGCTTGTAGAGCGCGGCGATATGCTCCTGATCGCGTGACAGCCGGTCGATGCTCTCGGCAAGCAGGATGTCGAACACGCCGTTGCGCGCGTCCTCCGTGAGTTTGCGGTAGCCCGGCCGGGACAACGTCGCGCCGCTGATCCCGTGGTCGGCATAGACTTCCGTCAGGTGCCAGCCTTCGAGATCGATGCGCTTCTGGCAGAGGCGCACCTGGTCTTCGATCGACGTGCGGCTCTGCATGTCTGACGAGTAGCGGGCATAGATGGCTGCTCGCATGGAACGCCCCCCATCATCCTTCCTCATGGCCATTATTCCACTTTCTCCCGAAAATGAGAATCGCGTTTTTTGCGGCACTTGGTACGGCCGGCGCGGCGGCGCTCGTGAATGAGATCCTGCCAGGCGGCCGACGCCTTTACGCTGCTCGCACGGTTGTAGTGCTTCTGAGCCATCTGCAGGGTGGAGTGACCGAGGACACCTGGCGTGATCGCGACATGGAGCGGGTCCTCCTCAGCGATTGACGTCGCAGCAATGTCGCGAAATGCGTGCGGACGAAGGGTCTCGCCGAAGGCACGAGCCGTGATGTTTGCAAGGTTCTCCTGCAAGCCTGCATAGGAGAGCGGGCCGCCCGTGCGGGAGGCCCAGAGAGCCTTGGTCTCGTTGCCGCGCAGAAGCGCCGGGCGGAACTCTGTCAGGTAGCGCTCAAGCGGGTCGAGGAGATGATCGGGGAAAGACCATTCGTGGCGCTTGCGGTCCTTGATGTCGCCGGGCTCGAAGACGAGCCGCGTGCCGCTTTCGTCGGTGACAAGATGGCGACCGATCTCGATGGCAATGAAGGTGCGGAGTCGGAGCGGTCTTGCGATCAGGAGACCGACCATCAAGCCATCCCGGAACCGGATCGGCCGTTCCCAGCTGCCAGTGTCGGGCATGGACAGGGCCGCGGTCATCTCGGCATCTGCCCAGGACGCGATCTCGGCAGCAGTTACACTCCGGCGACGGTTCAGTTCGTGGGGATGGAGCTGCAGCAACCGGTTCGACGCGTTCTTCAGCCAAGTCCAGTCGCGGTCAGGGTCGAGTGCAGTTGCGATGATGTAAAGATCCTTGACGAGACCGGCCGTGCTGCGACCCGAGATGCGCGCTTCCGTCTCTTGCTTAAAGAGCCGCACAGTCTCGATGGAGATGCGGTCGGCCGGCGCACGCTCGTCGAGCAGATCATTGCGGGCGAGGTGCGACAGCCAGTGGCCATAGGCCTGCTCGAACTTCGAGCGCGTGCCATCGGCCCAGTCGCAACCGGCACCGTCTTCATCGAAATGATCCTCCCCCCGCTGAAACAACGCGACCCAGGCATCGCGATCGGCTTTCGGCCAGAAGTGCCACTTCATGATCAGAGGGCCACTCATTTGGCTGCCCTCCGTACCTGAAGCACTTCGGTCTCGTAGCGCTCCGTCGCCCGCCAGGTCTCGAAGGGTGCGTAGAACTTCGTCGTCGTGTTGAGGTTCTTGTGTCCAAGGAGGCGTCTGACCGTCTCGTATTCTCCAGGATGCTGGTCGAGAAAGAGCAGCGCCGCGAGATGGCGGAAAAGATGGGCATTCATGACGATGCCGGTCTCGCGCTGGATCAGACGAGAGAGATCGTGTCCTAAGCGCGCAGGGGTGCGGGCTTTGCCATCGGTCTGGGGAAAGAGGGCATGGCCGAAGGAGCCTTCGAGCTTCGGGCGCCAGAACTGGATGTAGCGATCGAGCAGTTTGCTCGTCTCGACCGAGAGGTCGATCGTGATCGGTTGCCCGTTCTTCACCTCGGGGCCAGGAATTGCGATCGCAACCCGTTGCTCACGGCCTTCGCCACGCCAGGTCAGATGCTGGTCGATCGACAGCGACGACAGATTGCCGATCCGCATGGGACAGGCAAGCAGGATGTCGATCGCCACCGCACGCATGATCAGGAGCGCCTGGTTGCGGCTCGCATCCTTGACCTTGCCGGCCTTGGCGAGGAGATGACGGGGCAAGTCGAGCAGGAGGTCGATATTGCGCTCGTCGCGAAACTGGCGGAGGCGGTCGCGGTTCTTGTCGGTCATGCCGTCATAGGCGACAGCGACCTTCGCCTGGATCGACTTGAGGACCTTCTCGATGTCGCCAGACACGCGAACATGATAGCGGGCGACCGCGATCAGCTGCGCCATGATGGTGTGATGGGACGGCCGGTTGCCGCCGTCGCGCTGACGCAGATACCGGAGCCCCCGCTTGACGGTCTCAGGGTTGACGACGTCGGACAACCCCAGCAACTCATCCGGTTTGACACCGCTCTCGACGAGAGCATCGGCGAACTGGCGCAGGCACGCCCGAACGTTGCGCAGGCTGGTGGGCCTCAGCGCCTTTGCAGGCCCGTCGTCTTCCAGAAAGTCCACGCTCTCGAGGCGTGCGATCCAGGCTTCGATATCCGCCTGGAAGCTCGCCGGATAGGTGGAGAGGTCGCGCGTAAGGACACGCCGGCTCGGCGGCTTCGTCAGCGCAGGCAGTTCAGGGTGAACGCGCTCGACGAGACCGTTCCAGGTCTGGCGCGTGATCTTCACGATCTTCTCCGGCTTCTTGGTCAGAACCTCTTTGGAAAGATGTTCCTCGAACCGGGCCAGCACAGCGTCCGAAACGTCCGTCGGTTCGATCCCCTGGCTCGAGCAGAAATGGCTGAAGCGGCTCAGCGTGTAGGCTTGCCACTTCTGCGGCGTCGACTGGACCAGCGTCGTCCAGGCGGCCGAGCGCGGACGCTGGCGCTTGCGGATGCGACAGATCGTTGCCGTCATCTCGATGGCGGCAACGAGATCGGACTTCACATTGGCGAGACGCTTGGCCGAGATCGACGCCTGGACAGGATGGATGTCGGCGAGACGGTCGCGCAGAGCCTCGACGCTCGCCGGCAGGTCGTCAGGGCTGCGATGAAGCAGGCGCGCTGCCGTGCGGACGGCACTGATGAGGTCGCGGCGCTTGGTCGTGGACAGGTCTGTCTTCGCTTCGAGACCTGAGATGACGTCGCCGAGCGTCATCGGCTTTTTGACGATGGAATATTGATCAACATACATTGCAATAATCTCCTTGTGCTCCAGAAATCTCTACTGTCGGGAGGCCACGGCCGGCCGTCGGGAGACAGCTGCGGACAGGGCCTGACATTCGGGAAAGGGGGGGTGTGAATTTGAAACCAAAGTTGGTGGGCGCGCTTTCCCGAGACCTCGGGAAAGCGTGACGGGGCAAGACGTTAGAGGACATGGAAGCTGCCCCCGAAGCGATGCTCGCGGAGGTAGTCGTCGAGGTCGGCGCGGCGAACGCGGACGTGGCTGCCGACCTTGTAGGCCGGCAACTTGCCGTGCTTGATCATGCGCTGGATGGTGCGGTCACTGACGCGCAGCGCTTCAGCGGTCTCGTCGATCGTGTAGAAGAGCTGGCGGGGGTTCGTGAAACGGTCAGCCATTATGGCCTCCTTCGCAAGGTGTGTTGATCCCCGTTGCAAAGGCGTCGCGCGCAGCCTGGCGCGCCATCAGCCGAACGAGTTCGACCAATGCCGGCGAGGGCTTCGATGTGGAGGGCTGGACGGAGGGGTAGGGAGGCCGCCTCGATGCTGCCTCGGCTACATCTGTAGCGTCAGGAGCATCAACCGGCTTCAAAGCCCCGGATATTGAAGACGGTGAACCGGCCATCGCACTCATTCATCGACATCTGGGCGCGAGCCCCGGCAACGATTGGATCAGGCAGAGGCGGGAAGACGCGCAGCACATGGGCATGACGCAACCGCCGGATCGCCTGATCCGGTGAGTTGCCTTCAAATGCCCTCTGTCGACCGATGTCGGGTGAGTGCTGCTGAACGGCTACGGAGCGCTTTGCTCCGGTGTCATGATATGACGCGTCGCGAGACGGCTTGCAAGAAGCCAAGTGTTTGACAACGCGTAGTTTTTTGTGGTGAGGGACGCCGGAGTTTGCCGACGCCCTTCAATTTGGCCTAGCGACGATAGGTGGGACCACGACCTGCAGCGTTCGGGACAAGCCAGTTGTACAGACGCGAAATGACCTGAAACTGAGCCCGTGCCTCATCGCGTTCCTCACGCGTGGCATTGGTACGGCGGGGCAAGGGCCGGTCCTCGTTGTTCCTGGCGATACGCATCAAACTCCGCAGCAATTCCATGTGAAGCTCCCTTCTGGTGTTGTTCCTGAACTTAATCGTCGAGATCGAGCGCACGACGACCTGGGCCAATCACGGCGGCGTCGGCGCGCTCACGAGCGAGGCGCCTTTGCTTCGCTTCTTCAAGGCGCTCTTCATGGAGACGCTCCGCTTCATACTGGTCATACAGCTCTTGCATCCGCTGCTGTCGTTCCGCACGTGCAAGGTCTTCGGCTGCTTCCTGGATCGCACGCAGACGTCGGCGTTCGGCGAGTTCTTCGGCTTCTATGCGAGCGAGTTCCGCATTGCGCACCTGCAACTCTTCTTGGGTCCAGACGCGGATCCTCGTCATCCGGCGATCTCCCCGCTCGAGGGCGCACGGATACCATCCATCGCCAGGCGATCAGCATCCCTGAAAAGCTCTATCTGGATTTGCAAAACGGCCACTCCCCGGGGACATAAGCCCGCGGTGCGCCCCCGCGAACATGCCCTTGATCCTGGTGATCGGGGAGTTCGAAACCGTGATAGACGGCCCTGCGACCTTTAGTTCGGAGAACCTGGACATGCGTCGCAGGCTCCCCGACCATAAGGTCAAGGAGTCCAGTATCATACCGGAGATACTGATCCGCTATCAGGGGTTTCGACGCCCCAGCGCATGCGTATGCGCCAGAATTTTGATGCTGGAGGGGGAAGGGGAAGTCAAGGGGACACCTATTGAAATGGTGGTTGGGCATGGACGTATGATTACGAGATGGGTCCAGGCGGTCCAGGGCAGCGACTGATAATTACGATGCTGCCGCTGAGCGTGGGGTAGATCCAAATCGTCGTAGCTGTTTAAGGTGGGTGCATGATGCGATCGAAAGAATGTTTCTCGCAGTCATCTGCCGCTTGACCATATCTTTCCGAAAGCATGCTCTTCTTTCTGTTGGTAAAGCTTAGGCGCGATCGAAATGTGCCCGCCGCTGCTTGACCGCGAAAGAAGTGGACGGTCAATCTGGGTTCATGGCTTATGATTTCTCGAGTTTGTCCCATCAAGAGTTTGAGGACTTGGCTCGCGATCTTGTAGGTCGCGAGATTGGCAAGCGATTCGAGGCCTTTCCGGAGGGACCGGACGACGGGATGGATGGGCGACACGCTCTTGCGGACGGCGATATTGTGCTGCAAGCAAAACACTATCACCGGTCTGGCTTCTCGGTGCTCAGATCCAAGGTGAAGAGCGAGCGCCCGGCCATCGATCGCTTGGCACCCGCGCGCTATATCCTCGTCACGTCGGCTTCGCTCACGCCCAAAAACAAAACGGCATTGGCGGAAATCATTGGGCCTGCGTTGCAAAGCCCCGGCGACATTTTTGGGCCTGGCGATCTCAATGCGCTGCTGCGCAAATATCCGGAGATTGAGAAAGCTCATCAGAAGCTTTGGGCGCAAAGCACGCCCGTTCTAAAGTCGGTGATCAAAGAAGCGTTCGACGAAGCGCTCGGAAGGCCAGAACCGCTACCTCCCGTCCTCGCCAACCTGCTGCCGCCAGCACAAGAGACCGCGTCTGGCGCGGGTGCCGCGCCAGCGGTGCGCGACACGATCTTTTTACTCAAGGCCACACCGATCGACGACGAATTTGCGTTGTGGCTGGGCCCTAAGCTCGAGGCCCACGGATATCGCGTTTTTGCCGACTTACTGACTCTGCAGCCGGGCGACAGATTGCGGCGGCAGATAAGCCAGGCCCTGCAGTATCGTGCGGCGAAAGTCCTCCTTATCTGGCGCGATGCGACCCTTGCCGACCAGAACGTGCAGGACGATCTAGACATCGCGTTGGAAGTGGCAGAGGAAATCGGCGATGCGCGCTTCATTATTCCGCTTCGTCTCGAGCAAGCGAAGAAGGTTAAAGGTCTCGGCGACGCGATGCCGGTCGATTTCGTCCGTGGTTGGGGAGAAGGCGTCGCCAGCCTCCTTGACGCACTGCAGAGACAGAGGGTTCCGCGATCCGACAGTCCCGGCTTGATCGATCCAAACTGGGAAATCTTCCGACGGCGTGGCGCGATCCCGCTCGTCGACGCGGCTGAACGGCTGACATCGAACTGGCTGCGTGCCGCGGAGGCGCCCGACGTCATTCGCTACTATGAGAGTAATGGAGCGGTCGACAGCCGGTTGCTTGATCGGGCGATCGAGCAGTTCAGGTATCCATGCGCCCAGCAGGGGGCGGGCTTCATCACCTTTTCGGACCGGACCGAGGTTAACATCGCGTTCGCATCAGCTGGCCGTTTTGAGATGAAGCACGAGATCCCATTAATAGATTTTGTTAACAGCGGTTTCCCGACACTTGGCATCGAGCGACAGGTCGCATCGAACCTGGTTATCGCGATGATCAGGCGAGCTTGGTTCTCGTTTTGCAGGGAAAGAGGCTTTGTTGAATATCACTATTCCAACGCTGTCGGCTTCCACGCATCGGCCACCCAGGTGCGGACCGGCCAACGCATTCCGTGGGGTAGACAGGGGGATCAGCGGTCATCGATGCTGCGCAACGTGGCCAAGGGCCATATCTGGCAGTTCGGTGTCACCGCGATGCCCTATTTCTGGCCGTTCTGGCATCTCAAGCTAAAGGCGCGTGTGTTGTTCTCCCTGGACAACAACACGCCGGCCGGGCTCGAAATAAACGATCCCAAGAAGCTGCATCGCCTGCGACGCAGCGTCTGCAAGGGATGGCGCAACAAGCAATGGCACGGCCGCATGCTTGCTTTTCTTGAACTCCTGTCCGGCGACAGCGCGAACATCCGCCTGGCGCTTGCGCAGGACGCCGAGCTGGTGATCGAGGCGGCGCCGATGCTGTTTACGTCGCCGGTGAGCACTGTGCTTCCCGATGTGCTCGATGCCGAGGAAGAAGAAGCCGACGTCAGCACGCTGGGTCGCCCGGATAACGATGACGAGACTGACGAATGAAATTTCCCGAGAAATCGCTCCAGGTTGAACATTTCAACGAGCCGCAACTGTAATTCGCCTACGCACAGCGCAGTCCTCATCCGAAGGATGGTCTGTTCCTTTATGGACCTCACGCCAAGGCGAAGAAGACGCGCGAAATCCGTGTCGGGGTGGTTGGCACCAGCGACGGAATTGCGCATTTTCGCACCTGGGCGCGCAAGCTGAAATCCGTTGTTCCGGTTCCATCGCCCGGAAAGGGTGAGAAGGCCGATCGCCTCCATCTGGCGAACTTCCCAGGTCTCCAGGAAGCCTTCGGTATATCGTTCGATCCGGATGAATGCAGTGCGCTGTCGATACAGCTAAAGGAGATTGAGCGCGCCACGCGCATCTTCAATCTCAATGAGGCAGTCGATAAGGTCGCTCGCCTCTACATCGATCGTGTTGAGCAGCACCGCCGCAACGACGAGCGATCAATCGACGTCTGGGTGCTCGTCCTGCCGGACATCGTCTATGAGCGCTGCCGGCCGCAATCCAAGCGCACTGGCCTTGCAATGGAGCTGGGCGACTTCAAGAAGCGGCAAAAAGCGAAAGAGAATTTGCCGCTCTTGTCCGCCATGGGCGCCATCGATCAGTCCGACGAAGCGATCTTCGAGGATGTTCCTGATTTCCATCGCAGGATCAAGGCCGAGTTCCTGAGGATCGCACCCACGCAGCTGGTTCGTGAGACGACGCTCGCACCCGGCGCCTTCCTCAACAAGGCCAACTATCCTGTCCGCAAGACGCAGGATGCGGCAACAGTCGCATGGAATCTCGCCACCGGACTCTACTATAAGACGCAGCCGAAACCGCCATGGCGGTTGGCGGATGTGCGTCCCGGAGTTTGCTACATCGGCATGGTCTACAAGAGCCTGCCGAACGATCCTGACGGCCACGCCTGCTGTGCCGCGCAGATGTTCCTCACCGAGGGTGACGGTGTCGTTTTCCGCGGCGCCAATGGTCCGTGGAAAACCGGCGACTATGAGTATCATCTCAAGGCGCCGGCGGCGAAGGACCTGCTCGAACTCGTGCTTAAAACCTACAACGAAGAGCATGGCGGCCCCCCGAAGGAACTATTCATTCACGGACAGACCTATTTTAACGATGAAGAGTGGAATGCATTCGTCGCGGCCGCGCCGAAGGAGACGAATGTCGTCGGCGTAAGGATCCGACAAACGGGGGGCGAGACCAAGCTCTTTCGAGATGGGGACTATCCAGTGCTGCGCGGCACGGCGCTCTTGCTCGACAGTCACACGGCGTATTTGTGGACGACAGGCTACGTACCGCAGCTCAACACCTACATTGGGCCCGAGACGCCCAATCCGCTGCACATCACGGTTATGCGGTCCAAGAATCCCAAACCAAACATCAGCACCGTGCTGGAAGACATCATGGGTCTTACCAAGATCAACTACAACTCGTGCAACTTCAACGATGGGCTGCCGGTTACGGTGCGGTTTGCGAAGATGGTCGGCGATGTTCTGACAATGGGCTCGGCCAAGAGCGAAAAGCGACAGCCCTTTAAGTTTTATGTCTGAGCAACGGTTGAAACTTCAGGATTCGCAGGCCCACGACGATAAGTTGAGGTCGGCTAAGGTAGCTTAAGAGCAATCGATTTACTACGTTGCTCCGCCGCCGTCGCTGCATTGCTGCCCGCGGCCCAAGTTCTGAGAATCAGACCCTCATCCGCGAGGAAAAACTCGCCACCCAGCACCTCTGCGCCATCTTCCACAAGGCGCTTCTTCATGGCGTCTTCGCCGGCAATCGCAACGTCTGCGTTGGCGTAGGGTGCAGTGTCGGGCTGAGGGCTGGGCTTGAAGACCTCCCAATTGAAAGTCCCCCTCGGATAAGCGCTCTGGATCTGATCACGGCGCGCCTGGGGGCTCTTCGAGAAGCCTACCTTGATTATGTGTTTGTCTTCGAGTTCATCAATTCGGCGCCCGAGATAAGCAGCGATGTCGCCCGCAAGGCGGAGGATGTACAAGTGCTTTGGACCGTCTGTCTCCCCCACCCAATAAGGCTGTGATGCCGGCCTCACGGCGCGACTTGGGCTGAGAGCGGATTCTAGCGTCTGGATTGTGGGGTCCACCGGGTTGGTCTGTCCATAGACAGGCACTTCGTAGACATCCAGCTCATAGAGCTTTGCCGCCTCGTCTGTCGAGAGAGGCATTCCGCTGGCGCCGATGAACTCCGGGTGGGAGCTGCCGTAAGCTTGTGGAAACAAGTCCTCGACGTGACGCCAATCCTCTGGAATGATTCTCCACGCTCTCGTCGCTTTCACTGCAAAAAGCCACTTCCCACGGAAGTCGGGATCACGCTCCTTCTCGGCCCAGCGATCACCGGAGATGAACTCGCGCGCGTGGCCAGTCTGGTGTGATATCTCGAGCACTCCGACGACCTTGCCGCGCATGTTGTCCGGGCCTTTTCCCTTGGTCACATAGATCGCGACCAGCGTCCCCGGCTTCGAGTTGCTCAGGTAGCGCGTCCGTCGGGCCTCGTCGGCAAAGCCGATGCATCCCCAACTGGCCGGATCGAAGCCCCAGAACGACGTCAACCAGACCTGCCGTCCGTCGGGCAGTGTGTCTGCAGTTGGGGCAAGGTCCGGGACCGACGCCCAATCGAATGCGAACACTTCCTGCTGAGCGGCCTCGATGTCGATGGCGCCGAGCACGCCTCGAATGTATGTCATCGCGTCTTCGGCCGGATGCCGCTCGCCCTTCTTCACAAGGATCGTCGTGAGAGGCGGCAGTCCGCGGTCCGCTAGCTCGTGCAGAATGACTTCGAGGTTTGGTCCCAGCCCGCGACCCGTTGGATGGCTCCAGCCTACTGCCTCGCCGACCTGCTGATAGGTCGTCCGGCGCTTCTGAAGAGCCTTAGCAGCCAGAAATCGAGCGATGGCGAACTGCAGTGCATCCATGCGTTATTTGGCTTCCAGTGACATGAGGAGCGTGATCATTTCATCCTCGCCAGTGAGTGCTGATGTACCGATCGGTTTCTTCGTTCTTCAGTTGCTTCGTCAAATTGCTCGTTCGGACGTAGAACTCCTGCGTGCCTCCGTCTTTGAGGTAGGCGGGTTTCGGAGCCCGCTCCCTGACGTCGACGATGGCCACCAACTTCTGTTCGTGCGTGGCGAAGCGGACTTCGTAGAACGGGGCAAACTCGCTGCCGATCTGCTCGTTGATTAGGTTGACCAGCGTCTGCTGGAACCACTCCTTGGTTCTCTTGTCCGGAGACATCGCTGAGAAATCTGGTTCGAGGCCTACGATCTCTTTCTCGTCGGACACACCTATGACCAGTGAGCCTTTTCCCGAATTGAGGAAGGCCACGATCGTCTTCAATGTGGCCTTTCGGACCAGCTTGGACTTCGTCGCCTCCTTCAGATCGAACTGCAGAGTACTCTTGTACTCCAGCTCCTGGCCTTCGTCGGCCTTGATGATCTGCTCGATCGTCGGCGGTGGCGGGGGTGGTACGTAGAAGGCGTTAGGCCATCCACCGTGCCGATCGATCACCGCATCGATCTCGTCCATCAATCGGCGGGTTTCGGTAAGGGCCACGGCCACGCGCCGATAGTGCAGGATATCCTCGTCAGTGAGGACACGGCCAAAGCTGGGGTTCTTGCCACCCTTTCCCGCCCTGTCCCTGAGCCACTTCTCGCAGACCTGATATCCGCCGACGTGGAAGTCCCATGTCGCCTTGGGCACGTCCTCGAACCAGCGGCTGGCGTTGATCATCACCTTGCCGTTCTTGTATTCGGGATAGCCCTTTTCCACCCGCGCATCGCCGCTGCCGGCTAAGCGGATGTCAGGGGACATTAGGACTGGCGCATCCTCGGGGCGCAGGAGGTGAAGGCCGATGAGTTGGCGGCCAAGCGACGCCAGCGCGGCAAATGCGGCGCGGGTTGCGGGCGCGGGGATGCGGGGGAAGCCGGCCTTCAGGAACTCGGCATAGCGGCTGCGGTAGGAGGGCGCCTGCAGCACGGCATAGATGTACTCGAACAGGTCGCGGGGTCCGAAGGTCTTTTGCCCATCGCCGCGGCCGTCCCAGGGTGTGTCGAGCAGGCCAATTTGTTCTGCCTTCGGACGTTCGAAGTCAGGACCAAAGCTCTTCTGCTCCCCTCGGGGGATGCCGTCCTCGTAGGTGAGGCCAGCAATCTCACCAAAGACTAGAGCCCAGGCGCGGTCGATGTTGGGGCGCCGCTGTGGCTCGCCCACCGATGGTTTCAGCCAAAGCGGAAAAACTGAAACACGATCATAGCTCGTGGTCAATTTATGCCCGCATCTCCCGGCAACCGCCAAAGAGCCGAAATCTTCTTTTGTTTGCCTCGTAGTGACCAAGCCGGGGTGAAAATTATCAATGTTCGCGAAAATATTCTCGCTATTGGTCTTCAAGAGCCGCTTTGTGGCAAGTAAAACGCGAAAATCAAAAGCGTGTTTTTGGAAAAGCGATATATCCTTGGCTAACGGCAGAACCTTCGTACGTTCATCAATAATCTTCCGGGCGTTTCCCTTTTTCGCATCGAAGGCTTCTATCGCCTCCTCCCGGCCCATTCCGTCGAAAGCTTCGAGTTTTCCAAGAAGCGAAGGAATATCGAAATCCAATAACAGATCATCGAAACCACTCTCAACACCTGTTGAAAAAAGCGGGAAGATTACGTTAACGGCTCCACCGGCTACCCATTCCGCCTCAAGAGGCCCTGTGCTCAGGGGGGCAAATAGGTAGTCTGGCGCACTTGGTCGTCCCTTGCGAATTACAAATTCCCTCCAAGAACCTGCATAAAGTCGCTCCTCTTTATCGCGCCCTTCGCCCCAAAGCTCACCCCACGCTACTGCCGGCACATCTGTCGCGTGTCTGGCTCTGAGGACTGCGACACCTTGTTTAATCGGGAATATATTCTTGTCTAAATTGCCCGATGAAAGAGACTCTTTTTTATTCGAGTTTCCATGAAGATCTATCACCTCAATTGAAGAGAATGAGTTCCATAGATGCCAACGCAGTCCCCTGAGTGTAGGAGCATCTATGTATCCATGGTTTGTTATTAATGAAATGACGCCATAGTTTTTTGAGGCTTCACGCTCAGCCAATCGAATAAACTTGACATAGTCGTCTTGAATATTCTTCTCGAACTGCAGCATGTTGCGCTCGCGGATTTTCACACCATCGACGCTCCTGTAAGGGTCAACAATCCGGCGGAGCTCTGAAGTGAGATTTGCCGAAAGAGATGCGTATGGCGGGTTACCGACTATAATCGTGAACGCCGTTCGCGCTTTTGCGTCATTCGAAGCCTGCGCCTCATGCGCCAAAGCTTCTGACATGAAAACAAACTCCATATCCAGATCACGCGGCGGTTCCAGCGCATTTGTCAGGAAGATGCGCGCCCGCTCTTCCGAACCGAAGGCATAGCCCGTCTCCAACAGCTTCAGCCCCACCTTCATATGCGCGATGGTATAGGGCGCCATCATCAGCTCAAAGGCGGTCAGCCGCGGCAGCAGATGTGCGGGCACATAGGCGTTCCATGCGGCCTTAATCTCGGCCGCCGTCTTGCCCTGCGCTTTCCAGTGCTCGTCCATCCGCTTGTGGATCTGGTCGATGACCTCGACCAGAAAGGTGCCGGTGCCGGTGGCCGGATCGAGGATCTGCACGAAGGGCGCGTCTGGCTTCACATGCGCAGGGATGGTGATGCGGTCACTCCGCGCCGCAACTTCGGCCCAAGTGCTGGTATCAGCCAGCCCGAGGGGCAGCCCGAACTCAGTTGATAGAATCTCATCGACGCCGCGGACGATGAAGTTCACCACCGGACGCGGCGTGTAGAAAACGCCGCGCTGCATTCGTTTCTGCGGGTCGTACTCCTTCAGGAAGAGCTCGTAGAAGTGGATGACAGGGTCTTCTTTAGGATTGCGGTCACCGAAGTCACGCAGGACAGCTTCCATTTTGGCGTTGTTCAGCATGTCGACGACATCCCGCACGCCCAACTCGTCGAAGTCCATTCCTTGCCGCTTGTCGCGACCGCCGAGCTTCAGAAAGCTTTCGAATAGCTCCTTCAGAAAAGGGTTTGTCTTAGGAACCATATCGGCCAGATTGTCTGCGACGAGCAGCCCGCCCGGCCGAGAAATGCGGGCGGCTAGCATGCCGTAAGCGATGGTCTGGGCGAACATGTCGGCGAAGCCGTCATCGTCCAGGTCTTGAATCAGATTCTTGCGAAAGGCAGCGAGCATCGTGCGCATTTGTCCTGCATCAGTCTCTGCGCCCAGAAGCTCGTTAACTCGGGCACGTATCTCCGAGGCGAGCGCTGCAAGGCGTACTGCCAGATCCTTCGCCGTGCGGATCGTCTCGTTGAGACGAAGCTCGAAGGCGTCGGACCAGTCCTTCCGCCACCTGTCCGAATCCTGCTGATCTTCCGGCCAGCGAAGCTTAGACGTCAGCGTCTGGCCCACGTAGTCGTTGTGCAGACCGGTGTCCTTCGCATTCCAACCGAGCACCTTCATCACCGGGAGGTCGTTGGATGCAGCGCCATCGGAAAAATGAACGAATGCAAGCTCCCGATCGCCGGAGCGGCCGAAATTGGCAGCGAAGATCAGATCGCTCTTGTCCCACGCCTGTCGATCCGAGGGCTGTGAACCGGCGCGTTTCTTTACCACCAGGCTTCGCAGAATTCGGCGCAGGACGGTGACCGAAAGTGTCTTGTCTTCGAAGGATATGAAGAAGATGCCCCATGGCTGGTTCCTCGCAAGAGGACGCAGCTGGTGGATCTCCCTGATCTTAGCCGTTTCCTCAGGCTTCAGCCCCAGTTCGCGGGCCTCGTATTCGAACACGACCTCATCAAACCCGTAGTCCTCCCCAATCGGCCATTCCAGATGATCACGCAAAACATCGATCAGCTTCGGGAAGCTGTCGATCCTGGCCAGTTCCGCCGCAGAAATTGCCATACTTCCGTCCCCCTTAGTTCAGTTCCATCCATGTCTTCAGCACCGGGCCAACCCCGACAGGCGCCTGGACCTTACGAAGGAATGTCTTGGTAATATGCTTTTCCACAGCCGCCCGGACATCCGACAACTGTAGTCGTTCCATCTCAAGCTTTCTTGGAGTGCCAGGCGTCGAGCGGATTGCGTCGACGATCGGTGGCGCGTCCTCGACGATCCTCCCGCTCCCCACGTCATAGAGGTACCACTGGACGTCGCCTGCCTCGGTGGTCCAGATGTCCTCGCCTGCCTGGTCCGAGGCCGCTTTGTCAAAAGCTGGCCGCGCGTAGCAAAAGAAAACGGCTCGTGTGCCAGGCTTGATGTTCTCCTTGCCGGAGAAGATCGCGTTGGGGAAGCCGTTCAGCATCTCCTCAAGGTCTGGATGTTGGCGCACGAGATCCTGCCATTCGAGGTGGAGCTGCTCGTCTGGACTTTGCTGTCCCTCATATTTTTCGTTGAAATTACGCAGGTCCTCGTAGTCGTCGTCCTCACGCAGGAGCTTCCGTCCCTCGATGCCGAGAGTCTTGGATATCCTCAGCGTCTTGTGAGCCACTCGGCCGTAGAGGCGCAGCAGATCATCCAGGTCATCTGGCGGCAGGAAATTCCAATACGCTACTGTGCCACGCAGCTGTTTCTGATCGGGGTGATCCTTCAGGATCTTGGCCTCGATTTGAGGGTTCATTCGCCGATCGACACGGCCAATCCGCTGCATCAGCCGGACCGGGTTCCAATGAAGGTCGTAGTTGATTAGGCGAGTGGCGTCCTGAAGGTTGAGGCCTTCCGACAGGACATCAGTTGAGATCAGCACCCTGATCTCGCGATCTCCCTGCTCCTTGCTCGTGCTCTCGTTGTAGTAAGGCGCGAAACGCTGGATGACCTTCGAGCGATCGCCCTTGGTGCCGCTGTCGATCTGTTCAACCCCTTCAATGCCCGCTTCGCGGAGCTGGGCAGCAATGTAGCGCGCGGTGTCTCCGAACTCGGTGAAGAGCAGCACCTTGTGCTTCGATAAAACCGGGTCTCTGGTGAGGAGCTGGATGAGCTTCTTGAGCTTGAGGTCCTGGCTCGGCTTGAACTTCTCGAGTTCGTAAAGGAAATCTGCTAGCTGTTCGACATCGGCCAGTGAGTCTGCGATAATCTCGTCGACCTTGAAGTCCTTGCGATCCAGCTTGTCCCTTTCGACCTCTTCGATCAGTTCGGGTGGGATAAGGTCCTCGTCCGCTTCCGGATCGAACAGATCCTTGTCAGGCTTGTACCCGAGCAGCTTCGCGTGTTTTCGCTTGCAACGCTCAAGCTGGGCCCTTTCGTGCTCGGTCTGGCAATGGACCTCGAGCCAGGCGAGCAATTTGTGAAGCAGACGCCAACAGGAGAGCCGGAAGGCCTCTGCCGAACTCTCAAAGCGCTTCAAAAAGCTGGTACGGATAAGGGCTACGACCTGCTTTAGGCGACCGCGCTCTAGCGCCGTTGCCGCCTCCTCAGTGTCACCTTTGTAGTAGGCGTAGGGGTTGTAGATGCCGAGCACGAATAGCGGTTCGCGCTTATGGAACGCATTCGCGACCATTTCCAAAAGTTTGCCGTACGTCTGTCGAACCGAATACTCCGCGACCCTTGGCTTGCGCGGTTCTGGGAACATGACCTCCCCGTCGCCCTCGCGCTTCATGCTCTCCTTAACGTAGCTCCTGCTGCGCTGGACCACGAGGGCGTCGAACAGAGGGTCCGCGTAAAGCCGTTTGGCTACATCGGCGGTATTCAGTTCCAGCTGTTCATCTTCGATCTTGCCGTAGATTTCATTTTCGATCTGCTTTTCCAGCTGCCGAATGTATCCGGGCAAAGAGTGGATGCCGAGCGTGCCGCCCGCGAAATAGTCGGGTTCATGCCGCGAGAACAGCTCGACCATATGCTGAAAATCGGTAAGACGATTGTTGATCGGAGTGGCCGTGAGCAGGAAGACCTGCTTTCCGTCAGTGACATCGTAGAGGCGCCAGTAGCGCGACAGGCGATCTTCGCTCTCGAGGCCGCGGATGCCAGTGTTGCGGAAATGATGCGCTTCATCGATGATGATGACGTCAGCCTGACCAGTGATCTGATCGAGCTCATCCTGCATCGAAGCACGCATCAGATCGGTGTGGCTGTAGATGCGCAGATTGGCAAAGCCCTTGAAGAGGTGAGGCAGTCGCTTTTTCAGTTCCCGTTCCCAGACTGGCTCTTTGGCTGCTTTGGGAACGAAGAGCGCAACGTTCTTGCCCTCGTGGACTACGAAACGTTCGATCAACATCAGGCCGACAAACGTTTTCCCTAGGCCCACTCCGTCGCACAGGAATGCGCCACCATACTTCTCCGCCCTCTTGAGAAGACCGGCATACCCGTCTCGCTGGTACTTGGCTAAAACCGGGAAGATATGGGAGCTGCGCTTTTCCCATTCTCCGGCTGTCTCCTCGTGGCCCAGGAAGTACTGTTGGAGCGAACGGGCATATGTCTCGAACGGCAGATAGTCGCGGGTGTGCCTTTCAACGACGTGGAGCAGTTCCGGAGTGACATCCTCGGCCTCCTCCCAGTGTTCCTCGAACCATTCCTGGAGGACGGCGACGGGGGTGCCGGTGATCTGAACGTTTAGTTCGACGTTCTCGGTCATCCCGGGAAACGTGAAGTTCGAAGAGCCCACCAGTGCCGATGAGCCGACCACGTCTAGCCGTGCGTGGGTGATGTACGCCTTCGCGTGGAACTTATCCTTCCGATAGACCCGGCATTCAATGCGTCTATCCCGGATGGCTTCGCAGATCGCGCCTACGCCGCTGAGGAAGTGGTTCTTGTTTTTTTCGCGATCCAAACTCTCGTCGAGCTTCGTCCGGATTTCGACGAGTCCACGTTCGAAGGCCTTCTTCGTCCGTCGGGAAACTTGATCCCCCATCAAAATGCGGATCTTATCGACCTTTTGCCACTCGTCTTGAAGAGCAAGAAGAGAGCCGATCTCGAAATAAGCGGTCGCTATGTCAAAAGATTTGGAAAGACCGCACCAGTCGCGAAGATAGCGCAGGACGCGCCAGTCATCGGTACTATTGTCTACGATAAATAGTTCGCTACCAACTTTGTGGCTGGATCTCTTCGGCAAGGCGACACCTGCAATAAATGATGTCCTTTCATATCTGTATGGGGCTTCGTTTCAAGTCCAGTGCCGTATCTGCTCTCTCATCTGCCTCAATGCCGTTGCGCGACGGCACGTCGAGATAGAAATCACCAACAGAATTTCGGCGCGGTGCTATTGGGACCCGTTCTAGTCCGACAGATATGAGCTATCGGGCGATGCGCAGAGTCGCTTGAACAAGAGACGCGGGGCGCGAGTCGACGTCAGAACGTTGGTTCCGAACGCGCTAGTAAGCAGGTTCCTCAGCATTGACTCGACAACAGCCTTGCTAGCCCCATTCCAATTGTAGCGTAAGGTTTGAATATCTTAACCCCCCCCCCCCCCCCCCCCCCCCCCTCGCGCGATGCGGGGTGAAGTAAATAAGTGGGTGGGCCGCAACTTGCTGCGGCAGAAAGGGTTTACCTCAGAAGCTCGTCCACATCGCGTGGCGCAAACTCGTGTTGTGCGAGCGCAGCGTAAACCAATCTATCTCTCATTATTTGACGCTGACGTCGGTGGTTCGCAGATTCGTTCCATAGGACGTAGGCAAAGCCAGCGAAGCCAGCAGCAACTGAATATGGACTTTGCTCTAGAACTGGCGCGATTATGGAGGCAGCCGAGATCGCAATGGTAATCGCCGGTCGCCCGCTCTGGATCTCCTGTATGGATCTGACAAGTTCGCGTCGATGTTGCTCAACAGCCTGAAGCCGCCGCTCAAAATCGACCTCGCCTCTCTCGCCTTCTGCCGATCTGAGTGACAGTTCGGTAACAAGCTGACGGAATTCAGCCAGTGACGTTGCATTGCGTCTGCGAAAAGAGACGATATCCGCGATATTTACGTCAGGACCAATTGGCAACAGTCTTTGGACCGCCAGCAACCTGCGCTTGGCAGAGGTTAGCGAAGAGTGGCGACTGCCGACTAAGTTGATCTTCGCCTCGTTTTCGTCAGTTATCAGCGGCATCTGCTGGTGATTCGCCAGTACGCGAGCGGCGATTAAGGACATGAGGTGTTGGATTACCCAGTGTTGACCCTCCAGCCAATCCCTATCCTCGTTGGGACCGTGCAAACACTCGCGGAGGAGCCCAGCCCGGATTAGCTCTTGGGTCAAAGCCATGTAGGTGAGCTTACCGATGTGTATTCTAGCCATCCGCTGCTTCTTATTACGCCGGCGCTGAGAGCTCGCAGCTCCCAGAAAGTAGCTTAGAGCTTGCGTGTCACCTTGGTCGTCGCGAATGTATGGAGTCGGATCGAGTGGCTCGACCATGCCCTCTGCAATTAGCGAGCGGGTCGGTCCATCGAAAAGCGTTTCTAAGTTTACCCCGTTAGGCGCAATCGTTCGGATACGATCGAAGAAAAGAAGATTGGGGTATGTCCACGCCATTCCTGGAAGAGATAATCGAGGAAAATAAAGCGCTTCCATCGAAGCTCCCTTACTCGTGCAATCGTACAAAATGAATAGGCCACAAAAGTGAAACGGAGGTTATGGCTCGCATTTGCTTGTTCAGGAATTTTCAGCGCTAGGCTTGGAAGAGTGGGGCCACATAGTAAGAGGCGCTCGCGCTAGTGACGTTTAAAGCCGAAAAGCGGACACGGCGCCGTCGGAGTGGTACGGTCGAAGCGGTCGGCATACAGCTTCTGTCCGTCAAAACCAGCCTGTATGCATTTGGCCCAGGCGCGGCTCAGCCATCACATCTCTTGAATTTGATCCGATCGACAACGCTGGTATCCAGCCCCCGCAACCAAATCACCAAACATCATACAATCTTAGCATCGCCGCTGCCGCAGAATGGTCGCCGCGGTAGAGCTCGGCGTGCACCTGGGCCCTGACCGCGATGAAGGCAGGTCAAAAGCTTGCCGCGATAGCCTAGCCTTCAACACAGCCCCAGCATCCCGCATGGGGCTTTTTTGGCTTCTGCACTCTTCAGGCAATAGACCCGCGGCTAACCCGGAGGCGCGGATGCCTGAACCGGTCCAAATACGCAACTCATTCTTGACGTTGCATTTGGCCGAGGATGCCTCAGCGCTTCGGTCGCTCACAACCAAAACAACCCAAGTCCGAAGATCGCCATGACGAACGTGGACACCGTCACGGGCCCACCCGCGATCACGAAGTCTCGGAAGTGATAGCCGCCGAGGCTCATTGCGAGTGTGTTGTTGTGGTGCCCGAAGGGCGTCATGAAATCGATGGAAGCGCCGATCGCCACTGCCATGAGCAGCGGCTCGGGCGCGGCACCCGTGCGCGCGCTGAGTTCGAGGGCGATGGGGGCGAGGATGATTGCTGTCGATGCGTTGTTGACGAAGGGCGTGATGATCACGGCGACGACGAGCATGGCGATGGACAGATAGAGTTCGTGTGTACCCGGAAGCAGGTCGATGATGCCTGCAGCGATGAGATCGGCAGTGCCTGTCTCGTGGACTGCGTTCCCAAGCGGGATCATGGCTGCCAGCATGATCAGGATCGGCCAGTCGAGCTCTGCGAGCGCCGTGCGCAGATTGAGATGGCCGCCGATCAGCATGGCGAGAATGGTGGCGCCGAATGCGATTTCGGGTGGCACGAGGCCGCTCACCGCACATGCGATGCCGGCAGCAAAGAAGGCGAGCGGCATCATGGAGCCATCGGAAGGGCCGGTCGATCGCCTGGCAGGCGCTAGCAGCAGCGTTTCGGCTTCGTCCACCACCGACAAGATGGCGGCACGATCTCCCTCGACATAGAGGATGTCGCCCACCGACAGGCGCATGTCCGACAGGCGCCCCTCGACGCGCGTGCTGCGTGTTGCGATGGCCCGAACGCTGACAGAAAATTCCTGGAAGACTGCGGCGGTGCGCGGCAAGGAACCAACGAGGAGAGAACCTGGCGTCACCACCATCTCCGCCATCTCCCGCGCCCGAATGGAGCCCGTCCAACCGAGCTGGCCTGCGTCGATCATTTTTTCCAACCGACTGTGCGCAATGCGCATGACGCAGACATCACCAGCAGCAAGCGTGATCGTATCGGCCCGTCCGAATACGTGCTGCCCATTTCTGATGACCGCGAAGATCTGCGCCTCATGGGCTGCCTGCAATTCGCGCGGCGTCATCGCGACCAATGATGAAGCTGGCGTGATCGTCACTTCAGTGGTCACGGCCCGATCGACCGCGCCGAGCGCGATCTGATCGATCCGAAAGCCGGCGATGCGCGGCGCCGACCAGAGCGCCACCACCGCAAGGCCGGCCAGGGCGACGGGCACGCCCACCCAGGCGAAATCGAAGAAGGCGAAGCCCGCGCCGGTTGTCTCGAATAGAGCGTTGCTGACGATGAGGTTCGCCGGTGTTCCGATGACCGAGCCGAGGCCGCCGAGCAGGGCGGCAAAGGAGATCGGCATGATCAATTGCCGCGGATCCATGCCGGTGGAACGCGCGACGCTGAGCGCAATGGGGACCATCATGACGAAGGCACCGATATTGTTGACGAAGACCGAAATCGCCGCCGTGAGCGCGCAGAGCGAGAGCGTGATCCGCAACTTGCTTGCACCAAGGCGCTGAATGCGCGCGGAGAGCATGTCGATCAGCGGCGTGCGTCCGATGACCTGGACGATGATCAGGATCTCGATGACGGTGATGACCGCCGGGTTGGAAAGGCCGGAAAAGATCGTCTCGGCTGGAACGATGCCGATGAGGAAGGCAAGGCCGAGGCCGCAGAGAGCGGTAACTTCGATCTTCGGCCGCTCCAGTGCAAAGCAGCCGAGCATGCCAAGCAGGATGGCGATGATCCCGACCTGTTCAAAACTCATGCTTTCCCCTCGCTACTGGTGGCGAGGGTTACAGGGCTTCAGGGCAACGGCAAGTGCTAATCGGCGTTCAACGTTCTTACCACATTGGACGCAATGATTCCCGCCATCGCGCGGGACTGGTCGACGATCTCGCGGATACCGGTGATTTCAAGAAGCGCCCCCTGACCCAGCGGCCCAAGCGCGAAGAGGTCCGATTGTGGCCTGCCGTCTGCTGCGTGAACCCGCCCGTCGGGTGTGACATTGATCCCGGCGCCGGCGCGCGGGCGGCGCGCCAGCCCGCCCTCCAGCAGGCTTTTCATCAGCGGCGTGCGCGCAGACGATTGATGACCGCTGCAATCGATGACGAGGTCCGCCGTTACGCGCCGGCTAGTGCCCGTCCGTTGATCCGTCAGGACGACCAAGTCTTCTGCGACCTCCATCACCGCGGCGCGGCGAATGCGCGTGTCGTTCCGCGAAAGCTCCCGTTGCAGGCGTTCGGCCGAGGCTGGCGGAAGACGATGGCGATGGGAGAAATAGTAGGGCTTCAGGTGCCGGAGAAACGCGTTCTGCTCTGCCGTGCCGAGCGCTTGCCATGTCTGTCGTGCAATCGGGCGAAATCCATTCATCAGGCCTTGCCAGCTCTGACCTTGGGCAACGGCCTCGCGGGCTTGCCGGCGAAAGGCATGGAGGATGTCGCTCGGCCGATCGTCGTCGGCATCCGGCTTGAACGGGATGGCCTGAACAGCGCGCTCCGTGTGCGGCGCCGGCAGAATGCCGCGGCGAGACACGAGGTCGATCGTGCCTTGAAAGCCCATGTCGCGGAGCCGGAAGAGCATGTCCACCATGGTCAGGCCGGTCCCGACGAGCACGGCGTGACCGCCATGGTCGAGATCAGCACCGTCAAGCTTGGAAAAGGCGGCTCGACCAAAGCGTGCTTTCGGGCTGAAGACGCCATAGCCGGTCGCGATGACGATGGCGTCGACACCTAAGTGTTCGGAGCCGGCCGTCACGACGATGCGGCCATCCGCATTGCGTTCGACAGCCGTTGCCTGCGCCCGGATGAAGCGGCTCGCCAGCGGTGCGTGGCCGAGAGCCTCCATCGCCCGCTCCGAGACATAGTCGCCATAGGTCGCGCGGGGCATGAAGGTGTCGCCGAGCTGGTCCAGCGAAGGTGAGCCGACTGGATCGCGAGCACTGAGCCAGTTCAGAAAATCATCGGGTCGATCGGGAAAAAGGCTCGCATCGCGGCTGCGCACATTGAGCAACTCGCCGGCCCGCGCGCGGCCATAGGCCAATCCCTTCCCGAAACCAGGCGACGGATCGATCAGAAGCAACTCTGCCGGCGCATTGATCGCATCGGCAATCGCAACGGCGGCGGCAGCGCCGGTGAACCCCCCGCCGACGATCGCAACCCGGTAAGGGTGCGACGACGATCGGGGACCAGCTGCTGCGCCGCCGCTCATGCCGCTAATTGCCGCTTGCTCCAGCATTGCGGTAAAGCCGCCACCGCTTTGGCTTGAAGGCCACGCGGCCCGTCTCGCCGATCGGGTAATCTGCAGGCACCTCGATTTCGACGCGCGTCCGGTCGCCGCCGATCTCCAGTTCCAGATGGCGCGTTCCAGCGACGCGCCGCTGCGCCGCGACGGGGCCGGCAAGACCGCCGCCGGGGGTGTCTGTCAATATCTCGATGTCCTGCGGACGGAAATACAGGGTCGCCGGGCCCTCGGCTTCGCCGGATACGTCAATGCCGAGCGGCCGGTCTGCAAGCCATGCCTGTCCGGTTTCGATCCGGATCGGCAGCGCATTGGATTCGCCGATGAAGGAAAACACGAAAGGCGACGTCGGTCGGTCGTAAATGTCGTCGGCGGTTCCGACCTGTTCGATCCTGCCCTGGCTCATCACCACGACGCGGTCGGCAAGTTCCAACGCTTCTTCCTGATCGTGCGTGACGAACACAGTCGTATGTCCGGTCTTGTCGTGGATCTCGCGAAGCCATTTGCGCAGGCCCTTGCGCACCTGGGCGTCGAGCGCACCGAATGGCTCGTCAAGCAAAAGGACGCGGGGCTCGATGGCCAGCGCGCGCGCCAGTGCCACGCGCTGGCGCTGGCCGCCGGACAACTGGTTCGGATAGCGTTTCTCCAGTCCCGGCAGCTGGACGAGATCCAGGAGCTCGAGCACCCGCCGCTCGATCTCACGCTTGGGCGGGCGGATCGCTGCAGGGCGCACATTGAGCCCGAAGGCGATGTTGTCGAGCACCGTCATGTGCCGGAAGAGCGCGTAATGCTGGAAGACGAAGCCCACATTGCGGTCCTGCACGGACCGGTGCGAGGCATCCTCGTCGCCGAAGAAGATCGCGCCGTCCGTCGGCTGTTCCAGCCCGGCGATTAGACGCAGCAGGGTCGTCTTGCCTGATCCGGAGGGGCCGAGCAGTGCGATCAGTTCGCCGGATCGGATGTCGAGCGACGTTTCATGCAGTGCAGGAAAGCGGTCGAATTCCTTCCGGACCTTGTCAATTCTCAGTTCCATGAATGCTGTTCCTTGTCGCGATGAGGCGTCAGTGGCCGACGCTGTCGCGGCTGTATCGAAGTTCGAGAAGGGCCTTGAGGACGAGCGTTACCAGCGCGAGCAGCGCAAGCAGCGAAGCCACCGCAAAGGCGGCCGAGAAATTATACTCGTTGTAGAGGATCTCGACATGAAGCGGCATCGTGTTGGTCTGGCCGCGCAGGCGCCCGGAAATAACCGACACGGCGCCGAATTCGCCCATCGCGCGGGCGTTGCAGAGCAGAACGCCGTAGAGCAGGCCCCATTTGATGTTCGGCAGGGTCACCCGCCAGAAGGTCTGCCATCCATTGGCGCCAAGCGAGATCGCAGCCTCCTCCTCGCCCGTTCCCTGGTCCTGCATGAGCGGGATGAGCTCGCGCGCGACGAAGGGAAAGGTCACGAAGATCGTGGCCAGCACAATGCCGGGCACTGCAAAGAGGATCTGGACCCCGTAGGACTGAAGATAGGGGCCGAGAACGCTGCCCGCGCCGAACAGCAGGATGTAGATCAATCCGGCGATGACGGGTGAGACCGAGAAGGGCAGGTCGATCAGCGTGATGAGAAACGCCTTGCCCTTGAATTCGAACTTCGCGATTGCCCATGCTGCGGCGACGCCGAAGACGAGATTGAGGGGCACCGCAATGGCTGCGACAAGCAAGGTGAGCTTGATTGCCGCCAGCGCATCCGGCTCGCGAAGCGCCGCAAGCGCGGCACCGAGACCGTTGCGCAGCGCCTCGGTAAACACCGCGACCAGCGGGATCACCAAGACGAGCGCCAGGAAGCTGAGCGCGATCCCGATCAGGATTGCCCTGGCGATCGGCCGTTCCGCGACGGGATCGCTCCAGCCGCGGCGCCGATCTGCAGCGGCGGGGGTGATGTCAGTTGCCATAGCCAAACCGCCTCCTGCTCCAGGCTTGAATGAGATTGATCGCCAGAAGAACGGCAAAGGAGAAGATCAACATGATCAAGGCAATGGTGGTCGCACCGGCATAGTTGTATTCCTCCAGCCGGATCACGATCAGCAGCGGTGCGATTTCCGACACGTAGGGAATATTGCCCGCAATGAAGATGACCGAGCCATATTCGCCGACTGCCCGACCGAAGGCGAGCGCGAAGCCCGTCAGGATCGCGGGCGCGAGCCCAGGCAGGATGATGCGGCTGATCGTCTGGAAGCGGTTTGCGCCGAGCGTCGCGGCAGCCTCTTCGACTTCACGGCTGATTTCTTCCATCACCGGCTGAACGGTCCGCACCATGAAGGGCAGGCCGATAAAGATCAGCGCGATGACGATACCGGTCGGCGTGTAGGCCAGCCGGATGCCGTAGGGCGCAAGATACTGGCCGATCCATCCGTTGGGCGCATAGAGCGCTGTCAGCGCGATCCCCGCAACGGCCGTCGGCAGCGCAAAGGGCAGGTCGACGATCGCATCGAGGATGCGGCGGCCGGGGAAACGGTAGCGCACCAGAACCCATGCGACGATCACGCCGAAAACAGCGTTGACGAGGGCCGCAATGAGCGAGGTGCTGAAGCTGACCCGCAGCGCCTGAACGACGCGTGGATCGGTGGCGATGGTCCAGATACCCGACCAGCCAAGGGCCGCGGACCGAACGCCGAGGCCCGCAAGCGGGATGAGGACGATGAGGGTTAGGTAGGTCAGCGTGAAGCCGAGCGTCAGCCCAAATCCTGGGATGACGCTCGGCTGCTTGAACCTCCAACCGGATGCGGTTGCAGATAATGCCATCGTTGATTATTGGCCCGGACGATAGATTTCGTCGAAGACGCCGCCGTCACCGAAATAGAAGGGCTGCGCTTCACCCCAGCCGCCGAAATCCTCGATCGTGACCAGCTCGACGTCACCGAAGCGTTCGATGTCTTCGGCTGCTGCTGCCTCCGGACGGAAGGGGCGGTAGAAGTGCTTGGCGGCGAGCGCCTGGCCTTCGTCCGAATAGAGATAATCGAGATAGGCTTCTGCGAGTTCGCGGGTGCCTTTCTGGTCGACGTTGCCGTCGACGATCGCGACCGGTGGCTCGGCCAGGATGGAGATCGAAGGCGTCACTATATCGAAGGCGTCGGGGCCGAGTTCTTCGATCGCGAGATAAGCCTCGTTTTCCCAGGCGAGCAGAACGTCGCCGATCTGGCGCTGCACGAAGGTTGTCGTCGAACCGCGGGCACCGGTATCGAGAACAGGGACGTTGCGGTAGATCTGGCCGACAAACTCCTTTGCCTGGTCCTCATTGCCGAATTCGGCCCGCGCCCATGCCCAGGCCGCAAGGAAGTTCCAGCGCGCGCCGCCCGAGGTCTTCGGATTCGGGGTAATGACCTCGACGTCGTCGCGGATCAGATCGTCCCAGTCCTCGATGCCTTTCGGATTGCCCTTGCGCACGAGGAACACGATGGTCGACGTGTAGGGGGCATTGTTGTTTTCGAGCGTGCCGCGCCAATCGGCCGGGATCTTGCCGGATTCCTCGGCAATGGCGTTGATATCGGCTTCGAGCGCGAGCGTGACGACGTCGGCGGCCAGTCCGTCGATCACCGTGCGGGCCTGAGCGCCGGAGCCACCATGCGACATCTGGATGGTGACGTCGTTGCCCGTGTCAGCCTTCCACTTCGCCGCGAAGGCTTCGTTGAATTCACGGTAAAGTTCGCGGGTAGGATCGTAGGAGACGTTGATCAGGGTCTCCTGCGAAAACGCCATGCCCAGCGCTCCGAACTGGACGGTGCCGGCCAAAAGGGCGGCAGTGAAGATCTTAGAAAACCGAGTGCGCATAGGAACCTCCGAGTGGATTGCCTTTAAACTCTATCGGTTTGGTCGTGTATAAGAACGCAGTTTTCCACTGTTGGCAATCTGCTGCGAGAAACGCTTTGCCGTTCAGGCGAGCTTTCGCGCAATGAATGTTTCGGCAGGCGCGCCGAGGCTATCGGCGATAGTTGTGGTGTCCAGCACGCCACGGGTGGCGACCGCGACCTTCTCGAACACGCGCCGAACTTCGCAGGTCGCTTCGTCCGTGCAATCGTCACAACGCTGATAGGCGACGCGGCTCAGGCAGGGGAGCGGCGCCAGCGGTCCGTCGATGATGCGCAGGATCTCGCCAAACGAAATATCCGACGCCTCTCTCAGCAGCAAATACCCGCCCATCTTGCCGCGTCGGCTGACGACGATACCGTGGTGCTTGAGGTCGAGCAAAATCTGCTCCAGGAATTTCTTCGGGATGTCCTGTTCCTCGGCGATCTGTCCGATCATCACGGGCTCGTCTGGCGCGGCACGCGCCAGTGCCACCAGCGCCCGCAAAGCGTATTTGGATTTCTGAGAGATCATCGAAGGCCGCCTTTTGCCGTAGCTATAATGGATCGGCACCGTTCGGCAAAGTCTCGGTCTCGGTCGGGAGGGTTTCGTCGAAAGCAATACACAAAGGGAACATGACGACTGATTGCCGGTTCGGTGAGCCCCAGGCCGCGCCCGACCGGTGTCGGAGAGCCGACCACGATCAGTTGAAGGACCCGATCTTGAACATTGCAATCGATGGCGCTTCACCCGCCAAACCAGAGCAAGCGGTCAAAACGCCAATCTGTTGCTTCTCTCACCTGCGTTGGGATTTCGTCTTCCAGCGGCCGCAGCACATCATGACGCGGCTCGCAACGGAGCATCCGGTCTATTTCTTCGAAGAACCGATTGACTGCAAAGAAGGCGGCGACTTCCTGGAGTACCACCCCACGCGTTTCGACGGGGTCACGGTGATCCGTCCGCGCATCGCCGAAACACTGTCCGAGGACGAGCGCGACGAGCGACTGCAGATGCTGATCACGCGCTTCTGCAACGCGAGCGCCATTCGGAACCCGATCGTGTGGTTCTATACGCCGATGATGTTGCCATGGGTAAACGGCGTGAGCCCCAAGGCCGTCGTCTACGATTGCATGGACGAACTCTCCCAATTTCGCTTCGCCCCGCCGCGGCTCATCGAGCGCGAGCGCGAACTGCTCGAAAGAGCGGACCTGGTCTTTACCGGCGGTCACAGCCTCTACGAGGCAAAGCGCCATCTGCATGACGACATCCATCCCTTTCCGTCCGGTGTCGACGCCGAGCATTTTGGACAGGCACGACTGAGCCAGCGCCAAGCGCAGGAAGCGCCCGTCTTCGGCTTTTATGGTGTGTTGGACGAGCGGGTCGATCTGGACCTTATCGCAGAGATCGCGCGGTTGCGCCCCGCCTATCGTTTCGAAATGGTCGGCCCCGTGGCAAAGATCGATCCGGCGTCGCTGCCGCAAGCCGGCAACATCTCCTATCCCGGCGCGGTGTCTTACCGCGATCTGCCCGCCTGCCTTGCACGATGGAACGTCGCACTCATGCCCTTCGCGCTGAACGACGCGACGCGTTTCATCAGTCCCACAAAGACGCCGGAATACCTCAGTGGCGGAAGGCCTGTCGTTTCAACGCGCATTCGTGACGTCGAAAGACATTATGGTGATCTCGAAGGCGTTTGGATCGCCGACAGCGCTGCCGAGTTCGCCACAGCTTGCGACGAAGCGCTCGAGCTCGCCAGCCGAACCGAATGGCTCGGGCCCGTCGACCGACTGATTGCACAAGGGTCGTGGGACCGTATCGTATCGGAGATGACGGAGCATCTGGCGCGCGTCACCGAGCGCCCGACAGTCCAGTCGCAACCCTCATTCCCCACCCCTTACCGAAGCCGCCCTCCAGCCTTCGACTATCAGATCATCGGAGCCGGTTTCGCCGGCGCCGTGCTGGCCGAACGGCTCGCGAGAGGATCCGGCAAGAAGGTGATCATCTGCGACAAGCGGGAGCATATCGGCGGTAACGCCTACGACATGCATGATGCCGCCGGCGTTCTCATTCACCGCTACGGGCCGCATATCTTCCATACCAACAGCGCCGATATTTTCGACTATCTCTCCCGCTTCACCGAGTGGCGTCCCTACGAGCACCGCGTGCTGGCATCGGTTGGCGATAAGCTCTTGCCGATGCCGATCAACCGGCAGACGTTGAATGCGCTCTACGGCCTGAGGCTCGCCGGCGAAGAAGAAGCCGCCGCATTTCTGGCGAAGATCGCCGAGCCGGTGGATGTGATCCGCACGTCACGCGATGTCGTCATATCGCAGGTGGGCCGGGATCTTTATCGCAAGTTCTTCGAGGGCTACACCCGCAAGCAGTGGGGGCTCGATCCGAGCGAGCTCGACAAGTCGGTCACGTCCCGCGTTCCGACGCGAACATCGACGGATGATCGCTACTTCCTCGATCGTTACCAGACGATGCCGCTCAAGGGGTACACCCACATGTTCGGCAACATGCTGGACCATCCGAACATCACGATCGAACTCGGCGTCTCCTACGACGACCTCAGCAGCGAGAAGCTGGCCGCGCGCACGATCTATACCGGACCGATCGATCAGTTCTTCGATTTTCGCTATGGCGCTCTGCCCTATCGCAGTCTCGAATTCCGGCACGAGACGATCGACAGGATGCAGTTTCAGCCGGTGGCCGTGGTTAATTTTCCATCGGAAGACATCCCGCACACCCGCATTACCGAGTACAAGCATCTGACCGGCCAGAGCCACGCCAAGACGAGCATTTCCTACGAATATCCTTGCAGCGAAGGCGACCCCTATTATCCGATCCCACGCCCGGCCAACCAGGCGCTCTACAAGAAATATGAAGCGCTCGCGGCCACCCGCCACGATGTAAGCTTCATCGGTCGTCTCGGCACTTATCGCTACTACAATATGGATCAGGTCGTCGGCCAGGCACTTGCGACCTACCGCAAGCTCGAAGCAGTCAGGGAGATGGCCGTTGCGTGAGGCCGTCGCCCCAAGCCTCGACCGGGAGAGGGTGTTTGCGAGCTTTTTTCAGGCAGGCTTCGAATGCTCGACGCATCGTCGCGCCGATGGCAATCGGCTCGATCTCCTGCAGGCCACCGGTCATGCCGCGCATTGTCTTGCCGATTACAGGCAGGTGAAGTCGCTGGGCATGAAGACGGTGCGCGATGGCGTGCGGTGGCACCTCATCGAAGCGGCCGGCAGCACCAGCCGGACATGGGACAGCTTCCTGCCGATGCTGCGCGCATCGCGGGAAACCGGCATGGAGGTCATCTGGGACCTGATGCACTATGGCTGGCCGGATGACGTGGATATCTGGAAGCCTGACTTCGTCCGTCGGTTTGCGGCTTTCGCGGCCGCGACAGCGCGGCTTGTGAGGAGCGAGACCGATCGGGTCCCGTTCTATTGTCCCATCAACGAGATCTCGTTCTTCTCCTGGGCCGGTGGCGATCGCGCCTTTATGAACCCGATGGCGGAAGGCCGTAGCTTCGAGCTGAAGGTGCAGCTCGTGCGCGCCGCGCTGGAGGCGACCGAAGCGATCCGTGCGGTCGATCCCCGTGCGCGGTTTCTCTACTGCGATCCGGTCGTGCGGATATTTCCCAAGCCTGACCATCCGGACGATGTCCAACACGCGATCGGTTATGAAAACGCCCAGTACCAGGCCTGGGACATGCTTTCCGGCGCACTCTGGCCGCAGCTCGGCGGCGATCCCTCCATTCTTGATATCGTCGGCGTCAACTACTACCCGAACAACCAGTGGTACTACGAAGGCGAAGCGCTGCATCAGGGCCATCCCTTGCGTGTGCCGTTCAGCACCATCCTCGCCGACGTCGCCGCACGTTACGGCCGGCCCGTCGTCGTCTCCGAAACGGGCGCCGAGGCCGACCAGCGTGCCGGGTGGTTCACGATGATCGCGGACGAAGTCGAACGCGCGCTGTTCGATGGCATCGATGTGCAGGGCATCTGTCTCTACCCGATCATCGACCACGTGGGCTGGGACGACGAGCGCGCCTGCGAGAGCGGATTGCTCTCGATCGAGATGTCGGACGGGGCCCGCCGGACCCATGCGCCGCTCGAGCAGGTATTGCATGCGCAACGCCAGCGACTGCCGCTTTGGTGAGATGGAACATGCCGGTGCGCGGCTGGTTGGGCCAGGAGACATCCAAACAGGAGTTCCACTCATGACCTACCGTTCAGACACTCTCGTCGGCGACGATCTATCCAGACAAACGACGTCGCGCGTCGCCCACAGAAGCGGCCCGATTTTCGAGAGCCAGGATGTCGCCGGCGCGGCGATGGCGACGTTGATGATGCTTGGTCCGTTGTTCGCCTATTCCTTCGGCTTCTGATGCCTGAGCCGTTTCCATCGCAACGACGGTATTCGGCCTTTGCGTGGTACAAGGTGAAGGTCGAGAACGCTGCCAGCCGAGCAATCCGTGGCTTCAGCCCCAAGGATACCGTGACCCATGGGTAGACCGCTTGGCTCGTTTGACCCATGCTCGCCTCAGCTGAAGCCTGTCATCGCGATACCCGCCCGAAACGAAGAGGCGAGGCTGCCGCGCGTGCTCGATGCGCTGGAGCGACAGTGTCTGCCGACCGATGACCGGCTCCCCGTGTTTCTCCTGATCAATAATTCGAGCGACGGCTCCTTTCAGCTTGCGACGGAGCTCGGTGCCCGACTGGAGCAGGTCGCCCTGACCGTCCGAGCGGTTACCTTTGCGCCTGATGAGGCGACCGTGGGAATGGCGCGGCGCACTGCCATGGACCTTGCGCTTGCATTAGCGCCATTGGCCTCATCGACGCTGCTGCTGACCACGGATGCGGACGCGGAGCCAGATCAAGACTGGGTTGCCGCCAATCTGAAAGCAGCTCATGCGGGCGCTGATCTCGTAGCGGGGACGATCGTTGCGGATCCATCGGAGGAAGCGCTGCTCGGCATCGGGCTGATCAGGCGCAGCCGTTCCTTCGACGCCTACTGCCGCGCGCGCAGCCTTCTGGGCTCCCTATTGGATCCGATCGATCACGATCCCTGGCCAAAGCATCTCTTCGAGATGGCCGGCAGCTTGGCCGTTCGCGGCGATGTCTACGCTGCGGTCGGCGGGATCGACCCGCTGGCCTACCGCGAAGACCTGGCATTCGTCTCGAAGGTGAGGGCATCGGGGTATAGTGTGCGGCACAGCGTCGATGCGGTGGTGACCGTATCTGCGCGCACATGCGGCCGGGCACCGGAAGGGATGTCCCAGAGCCTGGCGCGCTGGAAGGTCGAGGCGGAACGCGGAGATCCGTTGCTCGTGGAGGATCCCGACAAGACCGTGGCGCGTTTCCTGTTGCGCCGAGAATTGCGCGCCGCGGACAGGTTCAAGCTCAACGCCTGCCTGCAGGCGGCGGGCGTGACCCATGTGACATTGCCCGCATACGAGCGCGCCGCAAGGGCCGCTGCCATCGAGCTACTCGCAAAGGACGATCTGGATGCATGCGAAGTCCCCGTTGAAGTCGCCCTTTCCGAATTCGAGCGGGTCATGCGCGGATATGTCGATTGCGCAGCCACCGAAGAGCTTGTGCATGCAGGTTGATTTGGCGGGCTTGGCCAACGCGATTGGCGCCGGTTCGGCTGAATGCGATGCACAGGGCAGCTTTCCCGAGGCGGCGTTTGCGGCACTGAAGGAAGCCGATCTTCTGGCTAGACCACCAGTGGATGCCGACGCGACGCCTGAACTGCTCAAGCTTCTGGCAGCTATTGGTCGCGGCGACCTGAGCACGGGCCGGCTTTACGAGGGGCATGTCAACGCGGTGATCCTCGCGCGCCAGTTTGCGCAGGGCGCCGCGCTGGACAGGGCCAATCGGCTGCTTGCTTCGGGAGGCATGTTCGGTGTGTGGAACACCGATGCGCCGCAGGACCCGTTGACGATTGAGAGCGGCGTTCTATCCGGCAAGAAGAATTTCGCCTCCGGCGTGGAGAGATTGAGCCATGCGATCGTCACCACCGGCAGCATGGCCGAACGCATGATGTGGCTGGTGCCCGTGGAAGATTTGCCGCTCGACCGTACGTGGTGGAAACCCATGGGCATGCGATCCTCAGGCAGCCACGTCGTCGACTTCAACGGACTGCGGGTTCAGGACGACTGGGCGGTCGGATCGCCTGGCGACTATACACGCGAACCCTGGATATCGGCCGGAGCGATCCGTTTTGTGGCGGTCCAGGTGGGCGGCATGCACGCGATTCTGGATGTCACGATCGACCACCTTCAGCGCTCGTCTAGATCCGAAGATCGCCTCCAGCAACAGCGGCTGGCGACGATGGCGACCGCTGTTGAGACCGGCTATCTGTGGCTCGATCGCGTAGGGCGCGAGTGGAGGCAGACAGGCTTTGCGGACACGGTAATCCCATCCACGGCGGCGGCGCGCGGTGCGGTCGAAAGCGCAGCCGTGCTCGTGCTCGATCTCGCTGAAAAATCTGTCGGCGCCGCGGGCATGATCACGCCTCACCCGCTGGAGCGGCTGGTTCGCGATCTGCGCACCTATCTGAGGCAACCGAACCCAGACGGGGCGGCCGACATCCTCGGCCAATCGGTCGCGGAACGGACGTGGGCGCCAGGACGCGGAGGTTTGGACCGATGAGTCGCTTTGCCGTGACCGATCTCGACGGGCCGATTCTCGTCGTTGCGCCTCATCCAGACGACGAAACGCTTGGCTGTGGCGGTCTGATCGCGCTGGCAACCAAAGCCGGAATTGAAGTGCACACGCTGTTCGTCACCGATGGCAGCGCGTCGCATCCCGCGTCGCAGACCCATCCACCGGATGTGATGGCCGAAATCCGTGCGGCGGAAGCAGAAGAGGCGCTCAAGCGGCTCGGCGCAGAGCACCAGCCGCGCTCATTCCTCAAACTGCGCGATGGGCGCATGCCCCCTCCTGGCAAGCATGCCTATCGCGATGCGTTGGATGTCGTTTCCGAACTCGTCTCGGGATCGAGGTTCAAAACCGTCGTGGTGCCATGGCGGCGCGACCCGCACACGGACCACCGCATCAGCTGGCGCATTGCGATGGATGCGGTTCGGGGCAATGGGATGCAGGTCACGCTGCTGGAATATCAGATCTGGCTCGCAGAAAACGGCCAGGCGGAAGACTGGCCGGGCGATGGAGAGGTTTCGGACGCATCACTCGACATTTCCATGGTGATGGAGCGCAAGCACCACGCGCTCAAAGCGCATCGGTCTCAATTGGGCCTGGTGGTCGATGACGACCCGAGCGGCTTTGCGTTGTCAGCAGAAACCATCGCGCGGCTCGTCGGCCAAACCGAGAACTATTGGGTCAGCCGATGGCCCGGTCCATAAACCTCGACGGCTTCGAGAACCTGTTCCAATGCGATCCGGATCCCTGGGACTACGAAACCTCGGCATTCGAGGCGCATAAGCGATCGGTGCTTTTGAGGCATGCCGGCCTCAGTCCACGCGGCCGCGTGCTCGAGCTGGCCTGCGCGAATGGTGTCACCACGCAAGCACTGATGAATGTGGGCTTGCGCGTCACGGCGTTGGACGGATCGCTAACCGCGATCTCCCAGGCGCAAGCGCGGCTGGGCAAGATCAGTCGTCTGCGGCTGCTGCATGCAAATCTGCCGGAAGGCATGCCGAAAGAGCGCTTCGACCTGATCGTCGTTTCCGAGATCGTCTATTATCTCGGCAGCATCGCTGCCCGGCAGCTGGCTAAAAGCGTGGCAAATCGCGTCTCACCCGGCGGGCGGGTGGTCGTGCTTCACCATCACGTCAATTTTCCAGATGCGTCGGTCAATCCGGAACACGCCCATCGGGATTTCGTCAGGCTGCTTCGAAAAAGGATGACGCTGGTCCGCTCGGCCCGCACCGGGCGCTTCTGCGTCGCGGCGCTGGTGGCCGGACATCGCCATTGAGCGAGCGTGCTTCGGCCCCAAAAGAAAAGGGCGGCATCTCTGCCGCCCTTTCGTGTGTCTTACGACTTGGACCAGTGGTCCCGCTTCAGGTCGAAGCGATCCGCGTTCATGACCTTCGTCCAGGCCTTCACGAAGTCACGCACGAACTGGTCCTGCGTGTCGTCCTGCGCATAGTGCTCGGCAAGCGCGCGCAGCTGCGAGTTCGAGCCGAAGACGAGATCCACGCGGGTGCCTGTCCACTTGACCTCGTTCGACTTGCGATCGCGACCTTCGAAGACGTCCTGCGCTTCCGAAACAGCCTTCCAGGCCGTGTTCATGTCGAGCAGGTTGACGAAGAAGTCGTTCGAGAGCGTGCCGACCCGATCGGTGAAGACACCGTGCCTGGAGTTGCCGTGGTTTGCGCCGAGAACGCGCAGGCCACCAACGAGCACCGTCATCTCGGGCGCCGTCAGCGTCAGAAGCTGCGCACGGTCGATCAGGAGTTCCTCGGTCGGGATAGAGAAGTCCACCTCGAGATAGTTGCGGAAGCCATCGGCCTTCGGTTCCATCGGCTCGAAGGACGCCGCATCGGTCTGTTCCTGCGATGCATCCATGCGGCCCGGGGTGAACGGCACGTCAACATCATGACCGCCGTCACGGGCTGCCTTCTCGACCGCTGCCACACCGGCGAGCACGATGAGGTCGGCCAGCGACACTTTCTTGCCACCCGTCTGCGACGCGTTGAACGACGACTGGATGCCTTCCAGCGCGCTCAGCACCTTGGCGAGCTGTTCCGGGTCGTTGACTTCCCAGTCCTTCTGCGGAGCAAGGCGAACGCGAGCGCCATTGGCGCCGCCGCGCTTGTCCGAGCCACGGAAGGTGGAGGCCGATGCCCAGGCGGTCGAGACCAGCTCGGAAACCGTAAAACCCGTAGCGAGGATCTTCGACTTCAGGTCCGCGATGTCCGCATCGTTGACCAGCTCATGGTCGACGTCTGGGATCGGATCCTGCCAGATCAGCACTTCCTGCGGCACTTCCTCGCCGAGGTAGCGCACGCGCGGACCCATGTCGCGGTGGGTGAGCTTGAACCAGGCACGCGCGAATGCGTCGGCGAACTGATCCGGGTTCTCGTGGAAGCGCTTGGAGATCGGGCCGTAGATCGGGTCCATCTTCATCGCCATGTCGGCGGTCGACATCACGAGCTTGACGCGGTTGCCTGAACCATCGACCTGCGGTGCGTGATCCTTTTCGGCAAGATCGCGGGCATGCCACTGCCAGGCACCGGCCGGGCTCTTGCTCAGTTCCCAGTCGTAGCCGAACAGAACGTCGAAATAGCCGTTGTCCCACTGGATCGGGTTGGCCGTCCACGGGCCCTCGAGGCCGCTGGTGATCGTGTGGATGCCACGGCCGCTCTCGAACGTGCTCGTCCAGCCGAGACCCTGATCGGCAATGTCGGAGCCTTCCGGATCCTTGCCCACCAGCGAGGCATCGCCGGCGCCGTGCATCTTGCCGAAGGTGTGGCCGCCTGCAACGAGTGCGACGGTCTCTTCGTCGTTCATGGCCATGCGGCCGAAGGTCTCGCGGATGTCCTTGGCGGAAGCCAGCGGATCGGGACGACCGTCCGGACCTTCCGGGTTCACGTAGATGAGGCCCATCTGAACGGCAGCCAGCGGGTTTGCCAGCTCGCGCTCACCCGAATAGCGGCTCTTGGCTGCATCCGAAGGTGCCAACCACTCTTCTTCCGTACCCCAGAAGATATCCTGCTCGGGCTCGAAGATGTCTTCGCGGCCACCCGCGAAACCAAACGTCTTGAAGCCCATGGATTCCAGGGCGACGTTGCCGGTCAGAATGAAGAGGTCGGCCCAGGAGATCTTGTTGCCGTATTTCTGCTTGATCGGCCACAGCAGGCGGCGTGCCTTGTCCAGATTGGCGTTGTCCGGCCAGCTGTTCAGCGGCGCGAAGCGCTGCGTGCCGGAAGACGAGCCGCCACGGCCGTCGCCCGTGCGGTATGTACCGGCGCTGTGCCATGCCATGCGGATGAAGAACGGGCCGTAATGGCCGTAATCGGCCGGCCACCAGTCCTGCGAGTCCGTCATCAGCGCGGTCAGATCCTGCTTCAGGGCCTTGTAGTCAAGCTTGTCGAACTTTTCGGCATAGTCGAACTTCTCGCCCATCGGATTTCCGAGCGGGGAGTTCTGGTGAAGGATGCTGAGGTTCAGCTGGTTCGGCCACCAGTCCCGAAGCGTCTTCGCCTGCGAGAGCGAGTGGATGACCGGGCATTTGCCGGCCTTATCGACTTTGGCGTCCATAGTGTGCGTCCTTCCCTGAATGGCGTGAGCGTCTCACGTCTTGCGTGACACCGCGTGTGAGCGGCGCTTAAGAGAGCGTTGCAGGACGTGCCCTGGAAATGTGAGGCGATGGGCACGGTCCTTTCTCTGGTGGCAGCGTGGTACCAGAGAAGGTCGATCAAATAAATTTGGAATTTCTGATTGTTGCGATAAGTTGGGGTTATGAAAAACCTCACTCTCAAGCAACTGCGTTATTTCGAGGCACTTGCCCGGCACGGGCATTTCGGCCGTGCTGCGGATGCCTGTTCGATTTCCCAGCCGGCGCTTTCGGTTCAGATCAAGGAGCTTGAAGAGGGTGTCGGCGCCGAGCTTTTCGACCGGACTGCCCGCCAGGTACGGCTGTCGCATGTCGGAAAGGCATTCGCGCTTCGTGTGCGCGACATTTTGCGGTCGGTGGATGAACTAGGCGACCTGGCGCGGGCATCCCAGGCGCAGCTGGTGGGACAATTGCGGATCGGCATCATCCCGACGGTCGCGCCTTATCTGCTGCCGTCGGTCATGGAGCGCCTGTCCAGGCTGCACGAGGGGCTCGACATCCATGTTCGGGAAACGCTGACCACGACGCTGGTGCAGGACCTCGAAAACGGCAGCCTCGACACAGCGATCGTCGCGCTGCCCGTGTCCGAGCCCTCGCTGACGGAGGTCGCGCTCTTTTCAGAGAATTTCGTGCTGGTTCGGCCGCGGGCGGACGCGGACAAGCCTGTTCCCGATCGCGATGCTCTGAAGGAGATGCGACTGCTTCTTCTGGAGGAGGGGCATTGCTTCAGGGACCAGGCGCTCTCTTTCTGCAATCTGCATGCAGCGCCGCCGCGTGAACTGCTCGAAGTCGGCTCGTTGTCGACCCTGGTGCAGATGGTAAGCGCCGGCATCGGGGTGACGCTAATTCCCGAAATGGCCGTTTCCGTCGAGACGCGGTCGGCCGATGTCGCGATCAACCGCTTCGAAGGCCCGCAGCCTTCTCGAACGATCGGCATGGTCTGGCGCAAAACGAGTCCGCTCGGACTTCAGCTGCAAAAGATCGCGGACATCGTGCGTCTGGCCGGCAGTGACATTCAGGCGCAAGCCTAGGTTTTATCCAGTTCGGCAAGGCGCTGCCGCACGGGCTCCAGAAGCAGTCTCATCTCCGCCGCATGCGCCGCGAAGTCGCCAAAAGCAGCTGTCGGTACCGCGCCCGGATCTTCCTGATGATCGACGGGGGGATAAGGCTCGTCCATCTCCCTGACGAGTTTTTCCAGTGCAGCGCGTTCGAAATCGAAATTCGCAAACAGCCACAGCAGAAGACGCCGTTGTGCCTCGATCCGACCCATCAATGCGTCATGTGTTTCGATCATCGCCACCGCCTCTCTTCCGTGATGGGAAGAGAACTGCATGCGTTCGCGAGGGTTCCGCGCAGCTTCTCATACGAAAAAATCCACCCGGCTGGCTGGCCGGGTGGATTTCGATCGAATGGCAGATCGCACCGTTCTCAGGGCGATCCGATGTCAAGATCAGTTGCCTGAGAGCGTGCGGGACGTCGGCGCGGGAGAGGGCGTCGACGATGTCGTCGATGTCACCTTCGGGCCGGACGTCTCATTGGATGCCTGAGGCGACGTCGTCGACGACGTGGCGGGCTTGTCATCAGACTTGGTGTCGACCTGCGACTTCACTTCCTCCTTTGCAGCCGAATAGGCATCGTCGGCAACGTGCTTCGCTTTTTCATAGCCTTCGCTCACCAGGTCCTTGGCGCGATCCTGCGCTTTCCGGCTCGCGTCGCCCAAGTACTGCTCCTCAGTGCGGGTCGTCGGCAACATTGCGGCGATCGCAGCACCGACGGCAAGGCCGATCGCGCCAAGCACGAGGGGCTCGCGGTCGAGGACGTCGACGACGTTGCGGCGCATGCGCATGCCAGCTTCGCCGACGCGGTCGGCAGCATGAGACAGGCTCTCGCCCGCATCGGATAGCCCGTGGCTTGCCGTATCGCGCACCGAGCCCCAGGCAGCCGAAGCGCTGTCGGCGGCGTCATGGGCCGTGCGCCTTGCTGCGTCGGCCGAGGAACCGAGTGCGCCTGATGCCTTGTCCAGAACACCCGACGAGGAGTGGGTGCTTGCAGACGAATGTGTGCCGGTGCGACCTGCTGTGGAACCGCCTGCCGTGGAGCCGCTGAGGGTGCTCCCCGAAGACGTGTCGTAATCGGTTGACGAGAAGCCGGTGGACGTTGGCCGGCCCGTGCCGCGGTAGCCCGTGTTGGACGATCGCGACAGCGACGGTGTGCCTGAACCCATCATGAGCCAGGCCAAGCCGCCGCCAATCAGCCCGAGGGCGAGGGGATTGTCGCGGACTTGGCGCTTAAGGTTGCCGACGAACACATTGGCGTCGCCTGCCTTGAAGTAGTCGACGACCTCATCCATCAGCTGGCCGGGCGATACCTTGGCCTTCAGATGCTCAGCGGTGTTGGCGATCTCGGCGCGAACGCGCTCGGCGTCACGCTCGATATCGGCGGGTGAATTGGTGTTCATCGTGCTTGCTCCTGCGCCAGATCGGCGTCTTTGCGCAATTGATGCGCGGTGCGATTGGGGGCGAGTTCTGACGGCGACATGTTGGTCGAACCGCGCTTGACGAGCATGGCGCCAATTGCTGCGACGAGAACGCCAACCAGAAGGGAAGCCCAGCCGACGCCGAGGCCGAGATTGGCCAGACCGACGATCAGCGCCTGCAGCAGCACGATCAGTGCAGCAAGCAGGAGGAGGGCACCTGCGGCGACTTCCATCGCGCCGTTGCCGACCTTGTGGGCGCTCTCGTTCAATTCGCTGCGCAGCAGCCGACCTTCGGTTTGAACGAGCGTCGAGAGTTGCTGCACGAGATCGGACACGAGCGTCGCGATCGAACGGTTGTCTCTATCGTCGATCATCGCTGGAACCTCTCGCTGCTGGTCGTTGACGTTATGCCGCCGGCCTGGCTGCCGTAACCCGTTGTCCGCGGATTGGAACCGGTGGTGTTGGTGTGGCTGTCGCTGGAGGGCGCGGCTGTGGCGAAGCGAACGAGCGCGAAGCCTGCGAGCATGGAACCAGCCAAAAAGCCGATCGGGTTTTCACGACCGAAGCGACGGACGGAATCGACCATCGCGCCGGTGGACTTGCCTTCAAGCGAGCGCGAAAGCTGCTCCAGGCCGGAAGTGGCATGGGACACCATCTCGGCGGCCGGTCCGGCCTGCTTGTCCTTCAGTGTTTCGCTTGCGCTTTTCAGAGCGTCCGCAAAACCGTGCATGTGCGATGCCGCGTCGCCTTTGATCGACTCGGCCTTGTCTTCGGCAAGCGCGCGCGCTTTGTCGCCGACGGATGTCGCTTCGTCCTTGATCGTGTCCGTGGCCGACTGCAGTGGCGACGGGGCCGCGGTTCCGTGTCTGCTTGGGTTCATTGTGTTGCTGGACAGGCTTGGCCCGGCATTGCCGGAAATCTTGTCATTATCGTCCATTGTCTGCTCCTGCTTCTGGGTCGTCACGGCCGGCGGTTCCGAACGTGTGCGTCCTTTTCAGTGCAGGGCGAAGCTCTGGAGGCCACGAATGTTCCGTGGCCGGCACCGAGTTTATTTTTGCGGATTCTTGGAACGCAATTCGATCGACAGAGGGGTGCGGAGGGAGGAAAAGGATCATGCACTGCCTTGGGAGGACCGAAATGAACGTGCTTATCCGCTGTCGAGTGGTCGGGTTGATGACTTTTCTTGGCCTCATGTCGGCTTCGACCGGAATGGCAATCGCCGACGGTGTTTCAAAGGATGGCGCCGAGCCCTATCCCTTCATCGGGCGATGGGACTGCGAGGTTGCTGTCATGAGTTTCACCGAAACGACCTACAACAATGGCTCTGAGGATCTGCCGATCATCGAGATCCAGGAGGGGACGGACGGGTCCTACGCGCTTTTCATCGAGGACGATTATTTCATCTCCCTCTCGGGCTTCACCGGCGAAAGCATGGGTTGGCTGTCCTCGGCGACCGGCGACAATTTCAACTGCGTGCGCATCGACTGACACTGCGACCAAAACCGCACCTTGTTACCTGTGCCTTGACCGTGCTGCTCACGGGCGCGAAAACGCGTCTCCAAGATGTGGACCAGCAGGGAAGGACTGCAGCGGATGACTATGGATAGCCTCGAGCTCAGTGGCGGCACTTCGCAATCGAACGGCGACCGCCCGCTTTTTCGACGCGCCGATCTATCCGTCTTCCAGCCGAAGCCCGACCGTTTCTACGATGTCGCCTATTCGCAGACCGTCCGCGGGATGGTGCAGGCCGTGCTCGAAGCGGAAGCACCGGTGCGCGACGACGTGCTTGCCCAGCGCATCGCACGTGCCCATGGCTGGCAGCGAACCGGAGCGGCGATCCGCAGCCATATCGAGCGCCACCTTAAGACTGTGGAATCCTCGACTGAAGAGGGTGGCCGCTTTCTGTGGCGTGATGGTCAACAGAACGAGCCGATCGCCTATCGTCACCACGCCACCGAGGACGACAGACGGTCCGTCGGCGACATTGCGCTCGTCGAGCTCGCAGCGTTGGTACGCGAGAACCCTAAGCTCGTCGAAGCCGAAGATCCGGCATTGGCATTTTCCCGGATGATCGGGTTGAGCCGGCTGACCGCACCGAGCCGTGCGCGACTGGACGCGGCCATCGAACAGGCGCAAAGTCGGTAATCAAGAGGATACCTATCGATATGCGCGCAGACGCTCGCCCGATCATCATCAACGCGCTGGACATTCAGGACAGGGGCAGAGAGATCGTGCTGTCTTGCGAGGCTGCGGATGGGCAGGACCTCGTGCTGCAACTGAACGACGAACTGGTGTCGAAGCTGGCTGCTGCCCTGGAGGCGCGGGACAGGGCGCGCGTTGCCGGGCAGGAATGCCTGCATCCCGGCGAACTCAACGCTTCGAACGACGATTGATCGCTCAAACGGTCTGAACGCGGCCAAGCGGCTGGATGATGGTCCGGCCGTCCACTTCGGCAATATGGGCGGTGATGCCATAGATGCTGCCGAGCATCTCGTGGCTCAGCACGTCTTCGGGCAGCCCGTCGGCCTTGATCGTTCCAGCGTCGACCAGAAGAATGCGGCTGCACCAGCGGGCGGCCAGCGCCAGATCGTGAATGCAGACGAGCACGGTCGTGCCGCCTGCGGTCAGATCGGTCAATACCTGCATGAGATCGATCTGATGCCCGGGATCGAGCCCGGCGGTCGGTTCGTCCACGAGGAGCAGCGGCGCTTCCTGCGCAAGCGCCCGGGCGATCAGCGCGCGGGCGCGCTCGCCGCCCGAAAGCTCGGTTGCCGGCACGGCGCGCAGATGTTCCACATCCATCCGTGCCATTGCGCGATCGATCGCCTCGAGATCCGCATGCGCAAGCGGTGCGAAGGGCTTGCGGTGGGGGGTGCGACCGAGCGCGACGAGATCTGCGACGGCGATGGGCCAGGCGATCTCATGCTCCTGCGGAAGATAGGCGATGCGCCGGGCGCGTTCGCCGACATTCATGCGCCGCAGATCGACGCCATCGACCTCCATGGTGCCATGGCTGGGCAACAGCCCGACAAGGGCACGCAGAAGCGTCGATTTCCCCGCGCCATTGACGCCGACAAGCCCGATCAACTCACCCTTCGCTGCAGTGAAGGACATGCCGTCCAGCACCGCACGCCGTCCGAGCCGCACCGACAGGTTCTGAATGACAAGCCCGCTCATGAAGCAGCCCTGCGATGCTTGATCACGAGCCAGAGGAAGAAGGGAGCACCGATGGCAGCGGTCAGCACACCGAGCTTCAGGTCGCGTTCCGGCGCGATTAGGCGCACGGCCACATCTGCCGCCAGAAGCAGGCATGCGCCGCCGAGCGCGCTGGCAGGCAGCAAGCGTGATGGCTGCGAACCGACGAGAGGGCGCAGAAGGTGCGGGACGATGAGTCCGACGAAGCCGATTGCTCCGGCAACGGCCGTGGCCGCGCCAACGCTCAGCGCCGTGCCGAAGGTCGCGAGCACGCCCAGCCGACGCATGCTTGTTCCCATGCTCGATGCCGTGTCCGGCCCAAGCGTCAGCGTGTCGAGCATGCGGCCAAGGCCCGCGAGCAAGGCCCAGCCGGCGAGCATGAAGGGCGCTGCCAGATAGACGTGGACCATGGAGCGATCAGCAAGCGAGCCCAGCATCCAGAAGACGATTTCGAGCGCGGCGAACGGATTGGACGAGAGGTTGAGCACCAGCGAGGTCATCGCTCCCGCAAGGCTCGAAAGCGCAACCCCCGCCAGGATGACGGTGAGCGCGCTGCCGGTCCTGCCGGCAAACAGATGCAGCGCGAGGACGGAGGCGAGCGCGCCTAAAAGCGCCATCAGCGGCAAGGCCAGCGCAAAGGCCGCTGCCAGGCCGCTATGGATCGCGATGACCGCACCGAGCGAAGCCGACGCGCTGACGCCGAGCAGCCCGGGTTCGGCCAGCGGATTGCGCAGATAACCCTGCAGCACCGCCCCGGAGAGCCCGAGCGATGCGCCGATCATCAGGCCGAGCAGCGCCCGTGGCAGGCGGATTTCCCACATGACCAGTGTCAGCGCGCTTTCGTCGGGCGAAACGAGCACGCGAAGGCTGTCGATGGGCGAAAGATCGGCCGGCCCTGTCAGAAGCGACAGGAAGAACAGCATGAGCGCGAGCAGAGAGAGCACGCCGAGCAGCACCTTGGTACCGGTAGCGCGTCTCATGGCCGGCCAACCTCAATGTCGGCGGCAGCATTCTGCAGGAGTTCGATCGCATCGAGGGTGAAGGGCCCGCCGCAGACCCAGTGCGGGCCGGGCAGGGAAAGCGTGCGGCTCGTCGCTGCAACGCGCCGAAAAGCGGGGTGGGCGAAATTTTCCTCTGCACGCACGCGCACTTGGTCGCTGTCGTCGGTCGTCACCAAAATGTCTGGCGCCTGCATGACCATGATCTCGAGCGGTACCCGCCCCATGCCTGTGACGCCGAGCGCATCGGCCACATTGGTGAGGCCGGCGGCCTCTACCACCGCATGCGCAAGCGTTCCGGGGCCGAGCGCATAGCTGTCGGGTTCGTAGATGGCGACATCGAGATCCGACCGGTCACCGGCCAGTCCGGCAAGCCGCGCATCGAATGCGGCGACAAGCTCTGCGGCTTCGTCTTCCCGTCCCAAAAGCGCGCCCATGCGCTGAAGGTTCGACCGGATGTCATCGAGCGACGTTTCTGGCGCGAATTCCTCGACGCGGATGCCGAGGCGGCGGAGCATCGCAACTGTGCTGCGGGTGGTGAACGTGCCAGCCAGCGCAAGATCCGGCTGCAGTTGATGGATTTCCTCGGCGCGCCCGTAATTGATCGGATAGGCTGCTGCATCTTCGGCCAGCATGGAATAATCGGCGTCACGGGCAAGGCTTGAAACCGAGATCAGCTGGCCGTCGGCGGCAAGCAGCATGGCAAGCTGATCGGTGCAGACATTCATTGACACCACGCGTTGCGGCATGGTCTCGGCGCTGGCTGTCGGCGCGGCGGCAACGGCCACCACGCCGACTAGGCTCAGCAGAAAGCTGCGCGCGCCAAGCGTCAGAACGATCCCCTCAATCCAACGAAGGCCGTCCGGCCTTGCGCGTTGTAGCCGAAGATTTCCTGGTAATCCTCGTCGAACAGGTTCTCCACCCGGCCATAGGCCTCGAACGTCTCGTTGAACCGGTAGCTGCCGCCGATATTGACCGTCTGGTAGGCGTCGAGCGTCACGCGGTTGGGCAGCGTCGGAACGAAAGCGACATCCTCCATCTCGCCGTTGAAGATCACTTCGCCGAAGAGCGACGCGCGCTCTTCCATGAAGCGATAGGTGAGGCCGAGCGATCCTGAGTGGCGGGGTCTGCGCACTTCGGCAAGGCGCGGTCCCCCGCTCTGGCTCTGCTCGCTGGCATCGAGATAGGTGTAGCTGCCCCTGGCCGAGAGCCCCGATCCGAGATCGAAGGTCGCAGCGATCTCGATGCCCTGACGACGGCTTTCGCCCAGGAGGTTGATCGGCGTCGACGCATAGGTCGGCGCCGGCCCGAACACCGTTGCGATCTCGTTCGTCAGGTCCTGGTTGAAATAGGTGAGATCGACGATGAGTGCCCCGCCGAGGAAGCCTTGCTCGATGCCGATATCGAACCCGATGCTTTCTTCCGGAATGAGATTGGGGTTTCCAACGAAGCTTTCCGGATCATAGCCGAATTGCTCGATGAAGGTGGGATTGGTGACGCCCGTGCCGATCGAGGAGTGCAGACGCGTGAGCGTGCCCGGAACGGCCCAGGCACCGCTGAGGCTGAACGTCGTGGAATCGGCGAAGCGGTCGTTCAGATCGTGACGGATCGCGCCATTCAGAAAGAACTGCCCGAGATACTCGCCGCGATATTCGGCAACGAACGAGTTCCCATCGCGGCTCTGGCGTTCGGTCAGGTGCGACGGCAGATAGGTTTCCCGCTCGAACTCGTACCCGCCTGTGATCTTGTGCGTGGCGTCGAGCAGGTTCGGCGTGTCGAACGCATAGGTCGCCTGATAGGACGCAGTGACGCGGTTGCCGTCGCTGGATGTTGCAAGCGCTCCATCGGTGAAGTTTTCACGGAACGTGTCGTTGCCGGAGATGCGCAGATTTTGCGTCCAGGCGCCATCGGCAGATTCATGCGTAAGCCCGAGCGAACCAACAAGCTCTTCTGTCGCCGTTTCCTCGTCGCCATCGACAACCAGGCCGACGAACGGGCCCGGCAGAAAGTCCGGCGGTCCGAGCGTCTCGAAATTCTGCGGATCGAGTTCGCTGCGGCGATTGACGTAGCGAAGCGTGCCGTCGAGCGTCAGCCCCGGCATCAGGTCATAGGCGAACCGGCCGTTGAGCGTGGCATTGCGGTCGCCGTCCTTCTCCGAGCCGAACGGCGAGACATTGTAGCCGTCGCTGCGTCGGAACGTGGCGCCAAGCGACAGATCGAAATCGTCGCGCCCGCCACTCAGCGTGACGCCGCCGAGCACAGTGCCGTCGGTTCCGGTCTCGCTCCGTACGTTCGTCCTGAAGCCGCCACGCTCGCCGCGCTTGGTGATGACGTTGATGACGCCCGAGAGCGCGTTGGAGCCGTAAAACGCGCTCTGCGGCCCGCGCAGGACTTCGATGCGTTCGATGTCGGACGTCATGAGGCTGCCGAAATCGAACTCGCCGGCTGCCGTGTCGCTGACGTCCACGCCGTCGATCATGACGATGACGTGGTTGGCTTCGGCGCCGCGCACCCGCACCTGCGTCTGTGCGCCGATCGATCCCATGCGGGAAACCGACAATCCGGGAACGGTGCGCAGGATATCGGCAACCGACGTCACCTGGCTTCGCTCGATATCCTCGGCGGTGATGACGGTGAAGGCACGGCCGGATTTTTCCTCTGCCACCGGCGTCAGTCCGTCGGTGACCAGCAGCCGGTCGAGAACGGTGGTGGTCTCGGATTCTTGAGCGCCGGCAACGCCGGCAGCCGCCAGCAGGATTAGCCCTGCTGGAATGAACGCTTTAAACAATGGGTCTGCCCTTCGGGTCGTGGAACGGCACGGTGGCACGCTCCCGGTTTCATCAGAAACCGCAGACGGACGGACGGCAGAGGCGATATGCACAAAGGCTCACCAAAGGTCGCACCCGGCGTGCGGCAACACTCTTTCAAATGTCACCGCCACGGACGACCGCGCATGGACCACACCCCGTGTCCACGCATGGGTGACTGGAACAGGCAGGTCTCCTGACTTCCGCGTCAACGCTTCGTCTTCCGCCTTCCCGAATGTGCGAACACACCCAGTGGCATCATGGAAGGAAGCTCGGCGGCTACAGTTGCGGGGGCAGTTGCGGAATTGGCCGAATGGCCGAACCGCATTCCCTTTTCATCCACCCGAAGGTGAAACCCGTTCCGAGCACACGTGTAGGGGTGGGCGTTCCGCGGGTCAATCCACAGGCTCGCCCATGCTGAGAAATCTTCTCTCCGAAAGATATTTAGAGCGTCTCTATGGTTTTCAGGGCGCCATCCAGCGCCTTGCCTTCCTCATCGAGAAGGGCGGCTTCGCGCAGGCGCCGCAGCCAGTCGGCCGCATCTTCCCGGTGGCGGATCATCGGCAGGCCGTCCATCACGCGTCGATATTTCGACAGGCCGCGCTCATGCGTGTCGGAATAGCCCTTGATCAGGCGCCGGCATTTCAGCACCTCGACAGCGAGATCGTAATTGATGTCGCGGACCGACAGCGCCGTTTCCAGCCACTGCGCCATGTGCTTCATCTCCACCTCGTGGCGGAGCAGGCGGCGTCGCGCAGGCTTCAGCGTCGCAATCCCGTAGAGCATGCCGAAGCCGACGATGCCGTCGGTGCGGATGCGTCGGCCGCGGTTGAACACCTTGTCGAGCGCGCCGAAGACCCGTGGGCTGCTTTCGATCCAGCGTCCGAGGCGGACGGGCAGCGTGCCACAGATTTCCTGCATGCGCGGATGGAAATACTCCGTCACATGGGCGATGGCGTCGCCGCCAATCCCTTGTTCGCGCCGCAGCCGCGCTTCACGGCTGGCGCGGGTCTTCAGGTCGGCTACGCGGATGATGTCGTCGTAGACGAGCGCATTGGCGATGTACTTGGCCGCCTCGATCGACAGCCGCCATTCATGCGCGGCATCGTCGATGGCGATGACCCTCTTCAGATGGTCGAGATAGTCGCGGCCGTAGGCGAGATCCTGGTAATCCACGACCTTGCGCAGACCACGGCCTGCCATGTCCTGCACGGGGGCAGGAAGATCGCCGATCATGCTGCGCAGTGCGCGCCATTCGGAAACGAGCGCTTCCGGGCCTTCCGGATCGCGCGCTTCGGCCTTGACCGCTTCGGGAACGGCAACAGCCGGCGTCTTTCCGCCCGCAAGGGCGAGGTCGCAGGCCGCATTGAACGCCCGCAAGCTCGCTTCGACGCCGCGGCCGGAGCGCCGGATGGTGGCCTCATAGGCTTCACGCTCGAAGGGCAGGGCGCCGCTGCCGGCCAGAGCCCCGAACAAGCTCGAGGAAATCACGCTGCCGGCATCCACGGCGACCTGCTCCATGTCGAAACAGACGAGGCGGTGTGCAGCGGCGGCAACGGCTTCCGTCACCCCGGGAGCATCGGCGCGGCCGTCGCCCGGTACGATCTTTTCCGACACCGCGAGCACACGGTGCGCGGAGGCAATCAGGGTCGTGCGATCCGGCGTCACGAAGCCGCGCATGACGGCCCGCCCGGCTTCCATCAGTTCCGCGGCAATGAGGATGTCGACGTCGCCGGGAGCCGGGCTCAGCGAGAAGACCGGATCGCGGCCGCCATCGGGGGTCATTTCGACATAGTAGATCGTCGCACCCGTACGCTGGGCAACGCCCGCGACAGATGTCGACTGCGCACGATAGCCCGCATGTTCGGCGAGATCGATCACCCAGTCGGTGAGCACGCCGCCGCCCTGGCCGCCAACGGCCAGGATCGCGATCTTGATGATCGACGTGGTGGCGTCGACGCCGTCGGTCGGAAGGTCGGGAAGGCGGTGAATGGTCATCTCAATTCTCCGCGAAAACGAGGCGGCTGCGTTCACGGCGGTTCTTGAGCCAACCGATGACCTTGCGCCGCAGACGGTCGGCAAACCGGTCGACACTTGTCGGGTTCTGGATCAGGTCAGCGCGGTAGAAGGACGGGCAAAGAACGGCCGCGTCGGCCACCTCGCCGCAATTGCCGCAACCCACACAGCTCTGGTCGATGCTGGCAACCGGATCGTCGCGCAGCGGATCGTCGAGTTGCTTGACCGAAAGCGAGGGGCAGCCCGAAAGCCGCATGCATGCATGGTCGCCCGTGCAGACATCTTCGTCGACCCCGAAACGCGGCCGCACCACCCGCTCGCCGGCCTTGAGCGCGGCCTGCTTGAGCGGCTTTTCCCGGCGCTGGCGGTTCAGCATGCATTCCGACGATGCGATGATGACCTTTGGCCCGCTTTCCTCGGTGGTCAGCGCTTCCTTCAGCGTGGCCTTGAGCTTGCCGACATCATAGGTGCGGTCGATCTGGCGCACCCATTCGACGCCCATGCCCTTCACGGCTTTGGCGATCGGGTGCTTCGTCGATTTGGAGCGGTTGTCAGCGCGCGACGACAGAACGTCCTGACCGCCGGTCGCCGCCGAATAATAGTTGTCGACGATGACGATGACGCCGTCATTGCGGTTGAAGACCGCGTTGCCGACCGAGGAGGTGAGGCCGTTGTGCCAGAAGCCGCCGTCACCCACGAACGAGATCGAGCGCCGTTCCGCGCTCTTGTCGTTGAAGGCGGAAGCCGACGCCGGACCAAGGCCGTAACCCATCGTCGTCGCGCCGAGCTCGAACGGCGCGTTGATCGAAAACAGATGGCAGCCTATGTCCGAGGCGATGTGGTGCTTGCCCAGTTCCTGCTCGACGAGCTTCGTCGCGGCGAAGATCGGACGTTCCGGACAACCGGTGCAGAAGCCCGGTGGCCGCATCGGCACTTTCGTCTGCAGTTGCTGGATGCTGTCGGTCGGGAGCGGCGTGTTCGGAGCGCGGCCCTTCGAAGGCAGGATGCCGCCGCCATGCTCGTCCAGGAAGGTGCGGATGCCGTCGAGCATGACCTGGCCGGTATATTCGCCCGCCATCGGGAAGGGGCCCTTGCCGATCAGCTTCGTCGTTCCGCCCGCCTTGTAGAGCATCGAACCGAAGGCCTGCTCGATATAGTCTGGCTGGCCTTCCTCCACGACGAGCACTGCGTCCTTGCCGGCACAGAAATCAAGGAACTCGTCGTTCAAAAGCGGATAGACGCAGTTCAAGACGTAAAGCGGAACCTTCGTCTCCCCGTAGATGTCCGCAAGGCCGATGCGCTGCAGGGCGCGGAGCACCGCGTTGTACATGCCGCCCTGCAGAACGATGCCGACCTTGGCTTCGTCTGGTCCGAAGAACTCGTTGACGTTGTGTCTGCGGATGTAGTCCATCGCCTGCGGCAGGCGCTTGTTGATCTTTTCCTGTTCGTGCAGGAACGATGCCGGCGGCAGCACGATGCGATTGGTGTCGCGACGCGGATTTTCCAGCGCATCGCGCACGCTCATGCCCGGGCGCTTGTTATCGGAGGCGGTGAAGCGTCCATGCACATGGCAGCCGCGAATGCGCACCTGCATCATGACCGGCGTGCTCGATGCCTCGGACAGTTCGAACCCGTGGCGGACCGTCTCAACAATGGATGGCAGGTTCGGGCGCGGGTCGAGCAGCCAGATCTGGCTCTTCATGGCAAAGGCGTGGCTGCGCTCCTGCATGATGGAGGAGCCTTCGCCGTAATCCTCGCCGACGATGACGAGCGCGCCGCCGGTGACGCCGCCGGATGCAAGGTTTGCCAGCGCATCCGAAGCGACGTTGGTGCCAACCGTCGACTTGAAGGTGACCGCGCCTCGGATCGGATAGTGCACCGATGCCGCCAGCATCGCAGCTGCCGTCGCCTCAGAAGCGCTTGCTTCGAAATGCACGCCGAGCTCGCCGAGAATGTCCTGAGCGTCGGCCAGCACGTCCATCAGGTGGCTAATCGGCGCGCCCTGGTAACCGCCGACATAGCCGACGCCATTTTCGAGAAGCGCCTTGGTGATGGCCAGAATGCCTTCGCCGTGGAACGTCTCGCCCGCACCCATGCGCAGCTTCTGCACTTCCTTGGCAAATGAACGCTCGGCCATTGAGGGTCAGTCCTTTTCGGCGTGGACAGCTGGAACAATAAAATATGCAAATGCATATTCATGCGCGCAGCCCATGCCGTCAAGGGCAGTCTCCGTTCAAAAGTCGTGGCGGCGAATGTTCCTCAGAATTTTGTGCAACGTGGCGATGAAGACTTCGCGCTCCGACGGATCGATGCCGACGAACATCGCTTCATAGGCAGCCAGCATCGTCGGCCAAACGCCTGAGAAACGCTGGCGCCCTTCTTCGGTGATAAAGATGTTGCGCACGCGGTTGTCGTCCGCCGCGTTTTCGCGACGAATGAGCCCTTCAGATTCCATCTGATCCAGCGCGCGGCTGAGCGTCGATTGTTCGACCACTGCATAGACCGCAAGTTCGTTGATCCGCAGGCCGTCATTGATGGAAAGCACCGCAAGTGCACGCATTTTCGGCGTGGTAATGTTCGCCGCCGTCAGCTCTTCCCGAAGCGCCTGGTTGTAGCGCCCCATGATACGGTTCATCAGGTAGGGCGCGAAGCGCTGCAGGCCGATTTCACCGAGCGTTCTGCCGGACTCCATGTGTTCCACGGCATCATCGCGATCTTCCACACGCTCCGGTGCTTCAGTCTGCTCCATGGTGCTTCCCGACCCTTGGCGTCGCCGTCCTGATGGTCGGCGCATCGTTTCGTTGCCGGGGCTTTCTAGTCAAGTTTGGAGCAGGCCGCTACTGCAACGATAGTTTCCAGTTCATGCATCCGGATCGAGGACGGCTTTCAGAAACTCGCGGGTCCGTTCGCGCTTGGGGTTGGTGAAGAGCTCATCCGGCGGCCCTTGCTCTTCGATCCGTCCCTTGTCGAAGAAACAGACACGGTCTGAGACTTGCCGCGCGAACTGCATTTCGTGCGTGACGAGCAGCATCGTCAGCTCGTGCTCGTTGGCCAGCTGGCGGATGACCTTGAGCACCTCGCCGACAAGCTCCGGATCAAGCGCGGAGGTCGGTTCGTCGAACAGCATGATCTTCGGCCGCATCGCAAGCGCTCTTGCGATGCCCACGCGCTGCTGCTGCCCGCCCGAAAGCTGATGCGGAAACTTGCTTGCCTGATCGGAAAGACCGACCCGCTCGAGCAGTTCCTCCGCACGCTCCGTCGCATCCTTCTTGGACAGGCCGAGCACCTGCCGCGGCGCTTCCGTCAGATTGCGCAGCACCGTCATGTGCGGGAAAAGGTTGAACTGCTGGAACACCATGCCGAGCTTTTCGCGCATCTTGCGCAGATGCTTTTCGGAAGCCGGAACGAGGTCGCCGTTCTTGCGCTGGTGCCACAGAGGCTCGCCCTCCACGGTCACGACGCCATCCTGGATCTGCTCCAGCGTCATCAGAATGCGCAACACGGTCGACTTCCCCGATCCGGACGGCCCGATGATCGTGACCATCTCGCCCGGGTTCACATCGAAATCGAGATGATCGAGTACGGTGTGGGACCCGAACCGTTTGACGACCTTGTCGAATTTGATGATCGGTTCGGTCATTTGAGCGCGATCCCTTTCTTGGGCAGGGTTTTGTCGAGATAGCGAACGCCGCCGGCGGCAATCAGCGTCATGATCAGGTAGATCAGTCCAACCAGCGACAGCGGCACGATGTAGTTGAAGGTGCGGTCGCCGATGATCTTGGCGACGTTCAGAAGCTCCATCACGGTGACGACCGACAGGATCGGCACATCCTTCATGATCGAAACGAGATAGTTTCCGAGCGCCGGGATGACCCGTGGGATCGCCTGCGGCAGGACGACATGGGTGAAGGTGCGCGCGGACGAAAGATTGAGCGCGCGCGCTGCTTCGCGTTGGCCGCGTGCCACCGCTTCGATGCCGCCGCGATACACCTCCGCCATATAGGCCGAGTACTGGATGCCGAGCGCGAGTGCCCCCGTCATGAACGCCGGCAGCACGAGCCCGTATTCGGGCAGCACGTAATAGAGGAAGAAAAGCTGTATCAGGAGCGGCGTGTCGCGCACGAACTCCGCCACCGCATGGGCCGGCCACGAGATCAGCCGCGAGGGCGCAGCCTTCAAGACAGCCAGCACGAGCCCGAGCACCAGCGCGATGCCGAAGCCGAGCACGGCCGCCTGGATCGTCACCAGAACGCCGGTGAGGAGGATCGGCAGGATCGACCAGGCGAAAACCAGCGGTCCGGCGCTCGTATCCCATTCATATCCGAACAGCATCGCCTACGCCCTCGCAGTCTTCCAGCGCCCGACCGAGCGCTCGAGAAGCTTCATGATGGCCGTCAGAACCAGCGCCATGCCGAAATACATGAAGAGCACGATGGTGAAGATGGTCGTGCTGTCCTGGGTGAAATTGCGCAGCTGCTCGGCGCGAAACGCCAGATCCTGCAGCGTGATCAGGGAGACGAGGGCTGTGTCCTTGAGGTTCTGGACGGCGAGATTGCCGAATGTCGGCATCATCTCGGGGATCGCCTGGGGCAGGGCGATACGCCACAGCGCCTGGCGCGGCGTGAAGTTCAGCGCCTTGGCCGCTTCGTACTGGTCGTGCGACACGGACTGGATGGCGCCGCGCACCACTTCCGCGCCGTAGGCGCCGATGTTGAGCGACAGTGCCAGCACGCCGGCGACCACGGGCGACATGCGCAGATCAACGCCGATCGCCTGCCCCGCGACCGGCAGCGCGAAGAAGAGCCAGAACAGCTGGACGAGAAGCGACGTGCCGCGGAAAATCTCGATGTAGACGACGGAGATCCAGCGGGCGAAGCCGTTGCCGGAAACCTTGCCGATGCCTGCAGCGAACGACAGGATCGCGCCGAAGATCGTTGACCAGACGGTGAGCTGGATCGTGACCCACGCGCCGCGCATGAGGGGCGCGAAATACTCAGTCCATTCCATACCTGTCCTTTCGGTCGCCCGTCGAGAAGTGTGGTGCGGATAGCGCTTGCCCCGCCCGGTTTATCGCCGGACGGGGCAGGACGATGGTTCAGTCTGGATTATTCAGCGGCGCAGAGTTCTTCCGTCGTCGCATTGAAGGAACCCTCGATGTCGGCTTCCGTGAAGCCGTAGCCCGAGAGGATCGCGCGCCACTCGTCGGTCTCCTTGAACGTCAACAGTGCTTCGTTCCAGGCGTCGCGCAGGCCTTCGTTGTTGGAAGCGAAGGTGAAGCCGCCCCAGGAACGGACTTCTTCGCCGTCGATGACCGGATCGACGAATTCTGCGGCTGCCTCGACCTGCTCGCTCTGGTTGTCGAGCTCGCCGACGGTCAGGCCGGTTGCGGCGTAGGCATCGGCACGGCCGGTGGAGACGGTGGAGATGGCATCGGAATTCGACTGGATCGTCACCATGCGGTCTTCTGGAACGCCAAGTGCCTGCAGCATCTCGAGCTGGTCGGCGCCGGCCATGATCGCGACGGTGATGTCGTCACGCTCGGCGAAATCGGCAAAGGAGTGCACGTCCGACGGGTTGCCGGCCGCGACCAGAAGGCCTTCGCCGTAAGAGGTGCTCGGCTCGGAATAAACCACCTGCTGGCAACGATCGGGCAGGATCGCCATTTCAGCGGCGACAACGTCGAACTGGTCTGCCTGAAGGCCAGGGATGAGGGAGGAGAACTGCGTCGTCACCCACTCGATGTTCTCGATGCCAAGTTCCTCGGCGATCTTCTTGGCAACGTCGGGGCCGGCGCCCATCGCCTCACCATTCGGGTCGACATAGCCGTAGGGGATTTCGTTCGCCACAGCGATGCGGATCGTCCCACTTGCCTGGATGTCTTCGAGCGATGCTGCCTGTGCGTTACCGGCTATTCCGAAAAGGGCGACGCCGGTGGCAAGCGTGGCGGCAAAGGCTTTGGAGAATGTCGACATGGATGTTGTCTCCCAACATGGTGTTTGGTGATGAGCCCGAAAGTCGGACGTGCGGGTGTGCTCCTGTCTGCGAAGCTGGTGAAAATGAAGCGGCTGATTTGCAGCTAATATGGCAAGAATATCGGCCCCTTAATGCCTAACCTAACGCCCTTCGCGCTGGCGGATCAAGAGATGAGGCGAAATTTTGGCAGTTCATCGGTCTGCTCCGGCCGACAAGACTCGCGAGCGGTGCGCATCAATTCGCACGTAATTTGCCCATCCACTGATCGATGAAGCGCATCTTGTCGGCAACGCTTTCGTTGACCACGAAGGGATAGTAATCCTGATGACCTAGACTGCGGTTCATCGCGTTCATCAACAGCGCGGTGGACATCCAGCGTTGGAGTGTCAGCGCGAAGACGTCGCGGGCATAAGGGTCGAAGGGCTCGTCATCTTTCGCCTGGCGATAGGCCTCGACGGTCTCCACGCCGTCGACGATGTGCATATAGTGCGCGAAGGTCTCGGCCCAGTCCTCCCAGGGATGTGCCGTGCAATAGGCGGAGATGTGTCTCTCCTGCCAGTCGGCCGGCGCGCCCTGGTCGTAATAGCGCTTCAATGCTTCGCCATAATCCTCCCGCTCATCTCCGAAGAGCGCGCGAAATTCCGTGTCGAAGCCCTCGATGAGCAGCAGTCTTTCCCAGAAATAGTGTCCGGACTCGTGGCGCATGTGGCCGAGCAGGGTTCGGTAGCGCTCGTCGAGTTCGGCACGCCGAAACTCGCGCAGATGCGCGTCGGCTTCCGTCGCGTCGATTGTGATCACGCCGTTCTGGTGCCCCATCGTCACATTTCCGGCGCCGCCATGTTCGGCATCGACGAGAATGCGGAACGACAGTCCCGTCGGGTCGTGGCGCTTGGGGTAGATCGGAATGTCCATGCGCATCACGCTGTAGAGAAAGCGCCGCTTCGACACCTCGACGTCTGCCCAGCGACGCCGCTGCTCCGGATCGTCGACCGGCGGGATCATCTCGTTAAGGTCGCAGGAAAGACAATAGCGCCCCGCGTCACGCACCGTCCAATTGCACCCCGAATGGATATGGTTGGCGCAGAAGGACAGGCTGTCATGGTCGGCATCGACGCAGACGAAGCGGTTTTCTTCCGCCTCATATCCGATCGTCGATCCGCAGGCGGTGCAAAGCGTGTTTTCGAAAAACACCTGAGTTTGGCATGTCGGGCAGGGGAAGGGGCGCATGAGGCACTTTGCGTAGGGCGACACGGCCGGCGATGGAGATCGGGAGCGGCAGTCGCGAAATAAGGAAATACGGGACGTCGATGCCCGCAAGGTCCCTAATGCTTGGCACCGCGTTTGGTTGCGCGATCATCGCCCCTGTCTTCGATCGCCATATCTATTTGCGCAGCGCAGCACATTTTTTGATTTACGTACATCAGAAATCTCGCTACGTCGATTTTGGGAGGAATTCGAATGCGGCCGACGGTCCACGACATCGCTGAAAAAGCGGGCGTCAGCCTTGCCACGGTTGATCGCGTGCTGAACCGCCGCAAGGGCGTGCGCGCCGAAACTGTCCTGCGCGTCGAGCAGGTGATCGCCTCTCTCGGCTACCAGCGCGATCTCGCCGCAGCCAACCTCGCCAAATCCCGTGTCTACCCGCTCGTCTTCGTGGTTCCGGAAGGCGAAAACAGCTTCATGCGCGGGCTGGAAATGGCGGTGCACGAAGCGCGACGGCGCTCGTCCGTCGAGCGCACGGACATCAAGCTTTTAACGGTGCCGCCGTTCGATGAAGGCGCGTTGGCGGGTGCGCTCGATGGTCTGAGCGTCGAGGGCCTCGCAGGCGTTGCGCTCGTAGCGACGGAATCGCCCGCAGTGCGCCGTTCCGTGGCGCGGCTTGCCGATGCCTGTGTGCCGGTCGTGACGCTGGTATCCGATCTTCCGAGCGCGCGACGACGCCATTATGTGGGCATTGACAACGTCGCTGCCGGTCGCACCGCAGCGAGCCTTCTCGGTCGTTTCCTGTCTCATCGGCCCGGCAAAGTCGCGGTTCTGGCCGGCTCGATGCTGGTCCGAGATCATGTGGAGCGTCGCCTTGGCTTCGATCAGGTGATGCGTGCGGAATTCACGAACCTCGAAGTCCTGCCTGTCATCGAGGGTCGAGACGAGGCCGAGACGGCGGAGCGGCTGGTCGGCGAAATGCTGGATCGCGAACGGGACGTCGTCGGCATCTACAGTCTCGGCGCCGGCAATCGCGGATTGATTTCAGCGCTGATGGCCCGGGGGCTCAACGGCAAGATCGAGGTCGTCGCGCACGAGCTGACCGACCACGCACGCCAGGCTTTGGCCGACGGCGTCTTCGCGGCCGTCATCAATCAGGATGCGGGCCATGAGGTGCGCAGCGCGATCCGCGTGATGAAGGCCTTGGCCGATGGCGTCGACCTGGTCGACGGACAGGAGCGCATCCGCATCGACATCTTTCTGCGGGACAATCTGCCGTGATCGATGGGCATCTCTCCGCACAAACTGCAATCGTTTTTGAGGTACGTAACGCATGTTTCTAGGGCTTGACCTCGGCACTTCGGGTGTAAAGGCGCTGCTGATCGACGGCGACCAGCGGGTCGTGGCGTCGGCCAACGCGTCGCTCGATGTATCGCGGCCCCATCCCGGTTGGTCGGAGCAGGATCCTGCCAATTGGGTCGAGGCGACCCGGATCGCGCTTCTAAGCCTGCGTGACAGCCATCCGGCGGAAATGGGCGCAGTTCGCGGCATCGGCCTGTCTGGCCAGATGCATGGCGCGACGCTCCTCGATAAGGCTGGCAAAGTTCTGCGCCCGGCGATCCTCTGGAACGACACGCGCAGCCACCGTGAAGCCGCTGCACTCGATGCCGATCCGCAGTTCCGGCAATTGACGGGCAACATCGTCTTCCCCGGTTTCACCGCACCAAAGCTGTTGTGGGTCCGCGAAAACGAGCCGGAAATATTCGCGGCAACGGCAAATATCCTGCTGCCGAAGGATTATCTGCGGTTCTGGCTGACGGGCGAATTCATCTCCGAAATGTCGGATGCGGCCGGCACCGCATGGCTCGACGTCGCACGGCGCGACTGGTCGGATGCGCTTCTCGCAGCATGCGGGCTCGACCGGTCGCACATGCCGGCGCTCGTCGAAGGTACCGCACCGGCCGGGCGGCTGCGGGGAGATCTCGCGGCAGAACTCGGTTTGCCGGTCGGCATCGTCGTGGCCGGAGGGGCAGGCGACAATGCGGCGTCCGCCTGCGGCATGGGCACGGTCGCCTCGGGCTCGGCCTTCCTGTCACTTGGAACGTCCGGTGTGCTGTTCGCGGCGACCGACAGCTACCGGCCGAATGCAGAGAGCGCGGTTCACACCTTCTGCCACGCGCTGCCGAACACTTGGCACCAGATGGGCGTCATCCTGTCCGCTACCGATGCGATGAACTGGCTGTCGTCGGTCGTTGGCGTCAAGCCTGCGGAGTTGACGGGGGCTGTTGGCGGCGCGCTTCAGGCGCCATCGTCGGTGCTCTTCCTGCCCTATCTCTCCGGCGAGCGCACGCCGCTGAACGATGCCGCGATCCGAGGCGCTTTCCTCGGGCTCGGCCATGAGAGCGATCGCGGCGTCATGACCCGCGCCGTCATGGAGGGTGTCGCCTACGCCTTCCGCGACAACCGGAATGCGCTGGAGGCCGCTGGCACCAAGCTTGATCGGGTGACCGCTATCGGCGGGGGATCGCGCTCCGACTACTGGCTGACGGTGCTCGCGACTGTACTCGGCGTTCCGGTCGATATCCCAGCCGATGGCGACTTCGGTGCGGCCTTCGGTGCTGCTCGTCTGGGCCTGATTGCGGCCGAGGGCGCCGACCCTGCATCCATCTGCCTGGCACCGGCGATCGCAAGGACGATCGAACCCGTCGCCAAGCTTCAATCCGCATTCGACGATGGCTTCGCGCGCTACCGCAAGGCCTATCCCGCGATCAAAGGAGTGTTTCAGTGAGTACAGGTTTCTTCGGCGCGATCGACAAGATCCCCTTCGAGGGCAAGGACAGCACCAATCCCCTTGCGTTCCGCTTCTATGATCCGAACGAAATGGTTCTCGGCAAGCGCATGGAAGACCATCTGCGCTTTGCGGTCTGCTACTGGCACTCCTTCGTCTGGCCGGGCGGCGATCCGTTCGGCGGCCAGACCTTCGAACGTCCGTGGTTCGGCGACACGATGGAACTCGCCAGGAAGAAGGCCGACGTCGCTTTCGAGATGTTTCAGGCGCTCGGCGTTCCCTATTTCACATTCCACGATGCCGATGTGCGCCCGGAAGCGGACACCTTCACCGAAAGCCGCGACCGGCTGAACGCGATCGCCGACTATTTTCAGGAGAAGATGGATGCGTCGGGCATCAAGCTGCTCTGGGGCACGGCCAATCTCTTCTCGCATCGCCGCTACATGGCCGGCGCTGCGACCAATCCCGACCCGGACGTTTTCGCCTATGCGGCAGCGACCGTGAAGAGCTGCATGGACGTGACCATGCGCCTTGGTGGCGAAAACTACGTGCTCTGGGGCGGGCGCGAAGGCTACGAGACGCTGCTTAACACCGACATGGGTCGCGAACTCGACCAGATGGGCCGTTTCCTTTCCATGGTGGTCGACTACAAGCACCGCATCGGCTTCAAGGGCACGATCCTGATCGAGCCGAAGCCGCAGGAGCCGACCAAGCACCAATACGACTACGATGTCGGCACGATCTATGGCTTCCTCAAGCGCTACGGCCTCGAAAACGAGGTGAAGACCAATATCGAGCAGGGCCACGCGATCCTCGCCGGCCACTCCTTCGAGCACGAACTTTCGCTTGCGGCAGCGCTCGGCATCTTCGGCTCCATCGACATGAACCGGAACGACTATCAGTCCGGCTGGGACACCGACCAGTTCCCCAACAACGTGCCGGAAATGGCGCTCGCCTATCTCGAAGTGCTGAAGGCTGGCGGCTTTACGACCGGCGGCACCAATTTCGACGCGAAGCTGCGCCGCCAGTCGCTCGATCCGGAAGACCTGCTGATCGCCCATATCGGCGGTATGGACTGCTGCGCCCGCGGCCTGAAGGCCGCTGCTCGAATGATCGAGGACAAGGCGCTCGCTGGGCCGCTTTCCGAACGCTACGCCGGCTGGGACAAGCCGCAAGCACAGTCGATGCTGGATGGATCGATGACGCTTGAATCCATCGAGAAGCGCGTGGTCGACGAGAAGATCGATCCGCAGCCGCGGTCCGGTCGCCAGGAATATCTGGAGAACCTGGTGAACCGCTATGTCTGAGAACGCGCTGCGCCTGTCGGCTGAGAACCCATCAGCGAATGGGAGGTGCGCCCGTACTGTCGCGGCGCACCAGTTCGACCGTCAGGCGCACGCTGTCGACATCATCGCTGTTCCCGGAAAGCCGGGCAAGCAGCATGCGCGCAGCGGCCTCGCCGATAGCGGTGCGCGGCTGGTGGATCGTCGTGAGCTTCGGAATGAAATGCTGCGCGATTTCGATGTCGTCGAAGCCGACCACGGACACGTCTTCGGGAACGCGGACGCCGTGACTGTGCAGCTCAGCCATGAAGCCGCAGGCCATGGCATCGGACGAACAGAAGACGCCGGTCGGACGGTCGGAGGTGGCGAGCCAGGCGCGCGCTGCGACGACGCCGGAAGCCAGAGAGAAATCGCCTTCGAAGAACCAGTCGGGATCGACGGGAAACCCGGCGCCCTCCAGCGCCGCGATCGTGCCCTCACGGCGCTTGATTGTCAGCACGTTGTCGAGCGGGCCGAGCACATGGCCGATCTTGTGGTGTCCAAGTTCGATCAGATGGTTGACGGCGAGCACCGCGCCCTCGGCGTTGTCGATCGTAACCGACGGTTCGCCGAACCCCTCTACCCATTCACAGGCGAAGACGACCGGCGGACGCGAGCGGGTGCGCCGGTAATCGGCAAACAGGCTTTCCGGGATCGCGCCATCGAGAAAGATCAGCCCATCGGCGCGGTTGTTGTGGAGATATTGTGCGATCTGAAGATCGGCACCCTTCGGCTGCTGCGTGTCGGCCACGAGCACGTTGAAACCCGCCTCCGACATGACGGCGGCGACACCCGACAGGATCTGCGAGAAGAACGGATTGGAGAGGTTCGGGACGAGCACGACGATGCCGCCCGTCTGCTGCCGGCGCAGGTTGCGGGCCGCGTGGTTCACGATGTAGCCGGTCTCGGCGATCGCCGCCATGACCGCCGCGCGCGTCGCTTCGGTGACCATGGCCGGGTTGGTGATGGCGCGGCTGACCGTCGCGGTCGACACGCCCGCTGCGCGCGCCACGTCGATGATCTTGGGGCTGAAGTTGGGGTCGTGGCGGTTCATGGATCTGTCGCGATTCCTGTCGTCCGTTCTCTGCGCGAATTTCTATCGAAGAGCAAACTTGACTCGCGTCGCGAGATCGGTGATCGTGCCTGTAATCGATTACATACGCGTTTGGATGCAATTGCAATCGATTACATGCGCAAGGAGCGGCATTCGCCAAAGGCGGGGTCGGCGCAGAGGAAATGGGGAGCTCCGGCTCCGGGAGGATCAGTCGCATGAAGACCATCAAGGGCCCCGCGCTCTTTCTTGCCCAATTCGCCGGTGACGAAGCACCGTTCGACTCATGGGAGTCCATCACCAAATGGGCCGCGGACTGCGGCTATAAGGGCGTGCAGGTTCCAAGTTGGGATGGCCGCCTCATCAACCTTGAGAAGGCCGCATCCTCCAAGGATTATTGCGACGAGTTCCAAGGCAAGGCGCGTGAAAACGGCGTCGAGGTCACCGAACTTTCAACCCACCTTCAAGGCCAGCTTGTCGCCGTTCACCCGGCTTTCGACGAGGGCTTCGATGGCTTTACGATCCCTGAGAAGCGCGGGAACCCCAAGGCGCGTCAGGAATGGGCCGTCGACCAGGTCAAGAAGGCTCTGACGGCGTCACACAATATGGGCCTGACGGCCATGGCGTCGTTCTCCGGCGCGCTTGCCTGGCCCTACATTTACCCGTGGCCGCAGCGTCCGGCGGGGCTGGTCGAAACGGCTTTCGACGAACTTGCCAAGCGCTGGAAGCCAATCCTCGACCATGCCGATGAATGCGGCGTCGACGTCTGCTACGAGATCCATCCGGGCGAAGACCTGCATGACGGGATCACCTACGAGATGTTCCTGGAGCGCGTCGGCAACCATGCCCGCGCCAACATGCTCTACGATCCGTCGCACTACGTGCTGCAGTGCCTCGATTACCTCGACAATATCGACATTTATGCCGACCGGATCCGCATGTTCCACGTCAAGGATGCGGAGTTCAATCCGACCGGCCGGCAGGGCGTCTATGGCGGCTACCAGAGCTGGGTGAACCGCGCCGGCCGCTTCCGTTCGCTGGGCGACGGCCAGGTCGATTTCGGAGCCGTCTTCTCCAAGCTCACCGCAAATGACTTCGATGGCTGGGCCGTCGTGGAATGGGAATGCGCCTTGAAGCATCCTGAGGACGGAGCCCGCGAAGGCGCGGAATTCGTCAAGCATCACATCATCCGCGTCACCGAAAAGGCCTTCGACGACTTCGCCGATGGCGGCACCGACGAGGCGGCGAACCGCCGCATGCTCGGGCTGGATTAAACCGCGAAGGGGAGGAGGGACGACAATGGTTTCGGGACGCAACGAAAAGATCGCCGGCAAGCTCAGGCTCGGCATGGTGGGCGGCGGCAAGGATGCCTTCATCGGCGGTGTCCACCGCATCGCCGCCCGCATCGACGGTGAATTCGAGCTCGTGGCGGGCGCGCTGTCGTCGACGCCGGAGCGCGCGCTGGAATCCGGCCGGGCACTCGGCCTCGACGAGAAGCGCATCTATGGCTCGTTCCAGGAAATGGCATCTCGCGAAGCGCGCCGGAAGGACGGCATCGATGCCGTCGCGATCGTCACGCCCAACCACATGCACTACCCGGCTGCGCGCGAGTTCCTGAAGCGCGGCATCCATGTGATCTGCGACAAGCCGCTGACCTCGACCATGGCGGATGCGAAGAAGCTGCAGAAGCTCGCCCATGACAGTGACGCGCTCTTCATCCTGACCCACAATTACACCGGCTATCCGATGATCCGGCAGGCGCGCGAGATGATCGCGCGCGGCGATCTCGGCACGATCCGTGTGATCCAGGCCGAATACGCGCAGGACTGGCTGACCGAGGCGGTCGAGGAGACGGGATCCAAGCAGGCCTCCTGGCGGACCGACCCGGCACAGTCTGGCGCCGGCGGTGCGCTCGGCGATATCGGCACGCATGCCTACAATCTCTTGAGCTTCGTCACCGGCCTCGAGCTGAGCGAGCTGTCGGCCGACCTGCAGAGCTTCGTCAAAGGGCGCCGCCTCGACGACAACGCCCATGTGATGATGCGCTTTTCGAGCGGGGCCCGCGGCATGCTCTGGGCGAGCCAGGTGTCGCCCGGCAACGAGAACGGCCTGCGCCTGCGCATCTACGGAGACAAGGGCGGTCTCGAATGGGGCCAGGAAGATCCGAACTATCTGTGGTTCACCCCCTTTGGCGAGCCCAAGCGCCTGATCACCCGCAACGGGGCGGGGGCCGGGGCCGCGGCGGGACGCGTCAGTCGCGTTCCGCCCGGTCACCCGGAAGGCTATCTTGAAGGCTTCGCGACGATTTACGCCGAAGCCGCCCGCGCGATCCGCGCAAAGCAGGACAAAAAGTCGGTCGACAAGGATGTCATCTTCCCGACCGTCGACGACGGCGTCGCCGGCATCGCTTTTGTCGAGGCGTGCGTGAAGTCCGCCAAGAAGAACGGCGCCTGGGTGAAACCCGAGGGCCGGCAATGAGCCAAGCTGCGCGCCGCATCGAGGAAACCGTGACCGTGCCGAAGGGCCAGACCGTGCTCGCCGCGCGTGCCGCGTCGCGGTCTTTCGGGCCGGTTCAGGTTCTCTTCGATGTGGATTTCGAGCTGAAGGCCGGCGAGGTTCATGCGCTGATCGGCGAAAACGGCGCCGGCAAGTCGACCCTGATGAAGATCCTCTCGGGCTATCTCGCGCCGACCGGCGGGCATATCGAGCTGGACGGCAGGCGCGTCGATTTCGCCTCCAGCGACGAGGCCGAAGACGCCGGCGTGATCCTGATCCACCAGGAGTTCAACCTCGCCGAACAGTTGAGCGTCGAGCAGAACGTCTTTCTCGGCCGCGAGATCCGCAAAGGCTTTTTCCTCGACCACAAGACGATGCGCGCGGAAACGCAGCGGCTTTTGGGCGAGCTGGAAACGAAGGTTTCGCCGACGGCAAAGATTTCCGAAATCTCCGTTTCCGACAAGCAGATGGTGGAGATCGCCAAGGCACTCTCGCGCAACGCCCGCGTGCTGATCATGGACGAGCCGACGGCGGTTCTGACCAACCGCGAGGCACAGATTCTCTTCCGCCAGATCGAACGCTTGAAGGCGAACGGCACGGCGATCCTCTACACCTCGCACAAGCTCGACGAGATCGCCCGCCTTGCCGACCACATCACGGTCCTGCGCGATGGTCACCGCGTCGCCAATGTCGAGGCCGGCACCATGAGCGAGGATCAGATGGCGCAGGCCATGGTCGGCCGCGAACTGTCGAACATTTTCCCGGCAAAGCATGAGGTCGGTGCAGCAGAAACCGTGCTGTCGGTGCGCAACCTCACCGTCGGCTCGATCGTTCACGACGCCTCCTTCGAATTGAAGCGCGGCGAAGTTCTGGGCTTCGCAGGTCTCGTCGGCTCCGGCCGGACGGAGCTGATGGAAGGTCTGATCGGCGTGCGCGACGCTGAGGGCACCGTCGAGATCGGCGGCAAGCCATTCCGTCTAGGGTCGGTGAAGGATGCGCGCCGTGCCGGCATCGTCTACCTGACCGAGGATCGCAAGGGCCGCGGCCTGATCCTGACGCAGGGCATGCGCCCGAACCTGACGCTTCTGGCGCTTGATCGCTTTGGCAAGACGATGATCGATGGGAAAGCGGAAGAGGCGGCCCTCGACAAGGCGATCAAAGACTTCGACGTGCGCGCACCGACGCGCTCCGTCCTCGTCGGCAATCTGTCGGGCGGCAATCAGCAGAAGCTGCTGCTCGCCAAGACGATGCTGGCGGAGCCGGAGATCGTCATCATCGATGAACCCACCCGCGGCATCGATATCGGCACCAAACAGCAGATCTATCAATTCATCCACGCTCTCGCCGGGCAAGGCAAAAGCGTCATCGTCATCTCATCGGAAATGGCCGAGATCATCGGTCTCGCCAACCGCGTTTACGTCATGCGCTCCGGCCGCATCACCGGCGAAGTCCAGGGCTCGGATGTGAACGAGGACGTGATCGTCCGCTACGCGATGGGCCTGGAAGGCAGAAAGTTCGACAGTCATGAGTGATCACGCCGCCACCCCCGCCAAGACGACGTCGTCGTCGGGCTTCAAGATCGATTTCCATATCTGGGGCCCGGTCATCGCCCTCGTCGTGCTCGTCGTCGCCGGGGCGATGATGAACCCGAATTTTCTGAGCTACGGCAACGTAACGAACGTGCTCGCCCGCTCGGCCTTCATCGGCATCATCGCGGTCGGCATGACCTTCGTCATCACGTCGGGCGGGCTCGATCTGTCGGTCGGCTCCATGGCCGCGTTCATCGCAGGCGTGATGATCCTCATCATGAATGCGCTTGTGCCGTCGATGGGCGTCGGCATCGGCATCGTTCTCGTCGGCATGGCGAGCGCGCTCGTGGTCGGGCTGGCGGCGGGCCTTGTGAACGGGCTCTTGATCACGCAGGCCCGCATCGAGGCCTTCATCGTCACGCTCGGCACGATGGGCATCTTCCGCTCGCTGATCACCTGGCTTGCCGATGGCGGCACGCTGTCGCTCGACTACACGGTGCGCGAACTCTATCGCCCCGTCTATTATTCGGGCCTCTTCGGCGTTGCATGGCCCATCATCGTTTTCGCCGTCATCGCGATCATCGGCGAAATCGTCATGCGCCATACCGCCTTCGGTCGCCATTGCGCCGCCATTGGCTCCAACGAACAGGTGGCGCGTTATTCGGCCGTCCATGTCGATCGCGTCCGTCTGATGACCTATGTGTTGCTTGGCATTCTCGTCGGTATCGCGACCATCATGTACGTGCCGCGTCTCGGCTCGGCTTCGAGCTCGACGGGCGTGCTTTGGGAACTGGAAGCCATCGCCGCGGTCATCATCGGCGGAACCATGCTGAAGGGCGGCTTCGGCCGCGTCTGGGGCACGGTCGTCGGCGTGCTGATCCTCAGTCTCATCGACAATCTTTTGAACCTCACGGATCTGGTGAGCCCGTACCTCAACGGTGCGATCCAGGGCGTGATCATCATTCTGGCCGTCGTGTTGCAGCGACAGAAAAAGGCTCAACGCTGACGGCCAGTCATCGCTCTAATGAGAGCTCAACACGGGAGAGAGACCATGAACTTGAAGCATTTCGCAGGAGCGCTCGCGCTCAGCACCATGATGATGATGCCGCTTGGCGCAAGCGCACAGGACGCGGAAACGGCCGTGATCGGCGTTTCCATTCCCGCCGCGACCCATGGCTGGGCAGGCGGCATGAACTTCCATGCACAGGCAACCATCGATGCCCTGGAAGAGCGTTACGAGAACCTCGATTTCGTTCTTTCGACGGCATCGGATCCGGGCCAGCAGGTCTCCGACATCGAAGACATGATGGCGACCCGCAACATCGACGCGCTCGTCGTCCTGCCGTTCGAGTCCGAGCCGCTGACGGGCCCGGTTTCTCGCGTCAAGGAAGCCGGTAAGTGGGTCACGGTCGTTGACCGCGGTCTCGCCCAGGAAAACATCGAAGACCTCTATGTTGCCGGTGACAATCCGGGCTTCGGTCGCGTCGCTGGCGAGTTCTTCGTCGAACGCATGCCGGAAGGCGGCAAGATCGTCGTCCTGCGCGGCATTCCGACCACGATCGACAATGAGCGCGTCGAAGCGTTCGAAGCAGCGATCGAAGGATCGGGCATCGAAATTCTCGGCATGGAACACGGCAACTGGAACCGTGATGACTCCTTCGAAGTCATGCAGGACTTCCTGTCGCGCTATCCGGAAATCGATGCCGTCTGGGCTTCCGACGACGACATGGCCGTCGGCGCGCTGGAAGCCATTGCCCAGTCCGGCCGCGAAGCGGACATGTGGGTGCTTGGCGGCGCCGGCATGAAGGAAATGATCCAGCGCGTGATGGAAGGCGATGAGCAGGTGCCGGCAAACGTCACCTATCCGCCTGCCATGATCGGCACCGCGATCGAACTGACGGCGTTGAACTTCGTCGGCAACGCACCGGTATCGGGCGATTTCATCATCGGCTCGGTCCTGATCACGCCGGAAAACGCCGAGCAGTACTACTACCCGGACAGCCCGTTCTGATCTGACGCAACGGCGGACCTGAACAGCCTGAGCGGCCCCGGAGACGGGGCCGCCTTGCGTTGAATGGCGCATCAGATGATGCTACTTTTGATGCCGAAGGAGATCCGCCATGCGCACGACGGTCACGATCGACGACGAGCTTCTCGAAAAGGCGCAGCGATATACGGGGATTACAGAAAAGTCGGCGCTTCTGCGCGAAGCGTTGAAGTCGCTGATCGCACGTGAAGCGGGGCGGAGACTGGCAGCTCTTGGGGGCAGCGATCCGACTGCCGAGGCTGCGCCACGGCGTCGCTTTCCGGAAGATGGCAGCGAGGAGGAATGATCCTCGTCGACAGCTCGATTTGGATTGATCACCTTCACGTGCGGGATGAGCGCATCGCAAGCTTGGCAGCTGCGGAAATGCTCCTGGTTCACCCCTTTGTCATCGGCGAAGTGCTACTGGGTAGTCTGCGCGAGCGAAAAACGGTTGTTGAATATCTGACAGGCCTTCCTGAGGCCGATCTTGCCGAAACATCTGAAGTCTTCGACTTCCTCGAACGTTTTCGATTGTTCGGCAGAGGCATCGGCTTTGTCGATTTGCATCTTCTGGTCTCGACGCGACTGACGCCGATGGCAAAGCTCTGGACCCGCGACAAGCGCCTTCTCGCGGCCGCCGAAGAACTCGGCATTTCCTATCGATCGGATCACTGAAATGACGCACTCCTCCAAAGACCTCGCTGCCCGTTTCCCGGAAGAATTCCTCTTCGGCGTGGCAACCGCAGCATTCCAGATCGAAGGGGCGGCAAAGGCCGATGGGCGGGGGCCGTCCATCTGGGATGCGTTCTCGAAAATGCCGGGCCGCACCTTCGGTCGACATGACGGGGATGTTGCCTGCGACCATTACAACCGCCTGGACGCCGATCTCGATCTCATCCGCGATCTCGGGGTCGACGCCTACCGCTTCTCCATCGCCTGGCCCCGGATCTTTCCGAGCGGCCGCGGCGAGGTGAACGAGAAGGGCCTCGAATTCTACGACCGTCTGGTCGATGGGCTGAAGGCGCGGGGCATCAAGGCCTTCGCGACGCTCTACCATTGGGATCTGCCCCTGGCACTGATGGGCGATGGCGGTTGGACGAGCCGGGACACGGCCTACGCTTTTGCCGATTATGCCGATGTCGTCGCCCGCCGCCTCGGTGACCGGTTTGACAGCGTCGCCACCTTCAACGAGCCCTGGTGTTCGGTGTGGCTGAGCCACCTTTACGGCGTCCATGCGCCGGGTGAGCGATCCATGGATGCGGCGCTTCATGCGCTGCACATGACCAACCTCGCGCACGGCTTTGGCGTTGCAGCCCTTCGTTCGGCAAGGCCCGATCTGCCCGTCGGCATCGTCATCAACGCCCATTCGACCTTGGCGCTGACGGACAGCGAAGTGGACCAGGAAGCCGCCGAGCGTGCCTTCTCGTTCCACAATGGCGTGTTTTTCGGCCCGCTCTTCGATGGCGCCTATCCGGACGATTTCATGGCGGCGCTCGGCGAAAGGATGCCGACGATTGAGCCAGGTGACATGGACGCAATCTCCGCGCCGCTCGATTTCTGGGGGCTCAACTACTACACGCCGATGCGCGTGAAGCACGACGCGTCGAAGGGCGCCGAATTCCCTGCCGCCATGTCTGTTGCGCCCGAGAACGTGTCGAAGACCGATATCGGCTGGGAAATCGATCCGTCAGCGCTCGCCTATATCATCCGCGAACTCAACAGGCGCTACGATCTCCCCGATCTCTACATCACCGAGAACGGCGCCTGCTACAATATGGGCGTCGAGAACGGCACGGTCGACGATCAGCCGCGCCTCGACTACATCGCGCGCCATTTGTCCGTGCTTGCCGATCTCATCGACGAAGGGTTCTCCATCAAGGGCTATTTCGCCTGGAGCCTGATGGACAATTTCGAGTGGGCGGAAGGCTACCGCATGCGCTTCGGTATCGTGCATGTGGATTACGAGACGCAAATCCGCACCGTGAAGGCATCAGGCCATTGGTATGCCGAACTTGCCACGGCCCATAGCGGGCGCAACTAGCCGCCTGGCTCACTCACCCAGATGCCGCTCGCCACGCTTTTTGGCGAGCGCGATCTGACGCTCCCGTTCGCGGAAGCGCGCGCGGTCTTCCTCGCTGCGCACATCGAAACATTGCGGGCAGGAAACGCCGGCCTCATAGCTCGGCGCGGCCAGGTCTTCGGGTGAAAGCGGATGCCGACAGGCGCGGCAAAGCTTCAGGTCGCCTTCGTCGAGCCCATGGCCGACCGATACGCGTTCGTCGAAGACGAAGCACTGACCTTCCCAAAGGCTCTGTTCTTCCGGCACATCCTCCAGATATTTCAGAATGCCGCCCTTCAGATGATAGACCTCGCCAAAGCCCTCCTTCTTCATGAAGGCCGATGCCTTTTCACAGCGGATCCCGCCGGTGCAGAACATGGCGATCTTAGTCTTGTCCTTCAGTTCCGGATGGGCGCGCACCCACTCCGGAAACTCGCGAAACGACTTGGTCTTCGGATCGATCGCCTCGCGGAACGTGCCGATGGCGACCTCGTAGTCGTTGCGCGTGTCGATCACGATCGTATCGGGATCCGAAATGAGGTCGTTCCATTCGGCCGGATCGACATAGGTCCCGGCGTCGCGCTGCGGATCGATGTCCGTCACGCCCATGGTGACGATCTCTTTCTTCAGCCGCACCTTGAGCCGCAGAAAGGGCTGGGCGCTCGCCCGGCTTTCCTTGTGGATCAGGCCTGAGAATTCCGGCTGCGCGCGCAGGTGATCAAGCACCGCGGCAATACCGGCATCGCTGCCGGCGATCGTGCCATTGATGCCCTCATGCGCCAGGAGCAACGTCCCGCGAATGCCGTTTTCGCGGCAGATCGCTTCCAGTGGCTCGCGAAAGCCCTCGAAACGGGGAAAATTCACGAAGTGATAGAGCGCGGCGACGAGAAACGGCTTCGAGGCTTCCTCGGCAGGGATCAGGTTTTCGGGGCTTTTCGTGCTCATGGCGGCCAGATAGCGCTTCACTGCCGCTTTCGCAATTATCCTGGCGCGGTTGAAATTCACGCGCAGCATACCCGCCATGAAAAACGGCCGCATCCTTGTCGGTTTGCTGATCGGTGATGGAGGGTTGGAATGCTCACACAATCCGAAAAGGATGTGGTGCAACGTGAGGCGGAGCGGCTGCGCGTGGAGACCGCCGCGTTGATGGCGATCATCGAGATCGAAAGCGGCGGCCGGACGCACGCGATCGTTTCCGGTCGCGCCGAGCCGCTCATCCGGTTCGAAGGTCACTATTTCGATCGGCTCGTGAGTCCGGGAAACAGGGCAAAAGCCAGGGCGGAAGGTCTCGCTTCGCCTCGGGCCGGCGCAGTTGCCAATCCGGCGTCGCAGGCCCCCAGATGGGCGCTGCTGAACCGCGCGATGAAAATCGATCGCGATGCGGCTTATGCCTCCACCTCCTGGGTCTCGGGCAGGTGATGGGCGAGCACTGGCGCTGGCTGGGTTACGCAAGCGTCGATGCGCTGGTCGCCGAAGCGCGCGCAGGCTTTGCAGGTCAATTGCGTCTCATGCTGCTTTATATCGAGAGGGCGGGCCTGACGGATGCCGTGCTGAGGCGCGACTGGACCGCCTTCGCCCGAGGCTATAACGGCCCTGCCTATGCCCGCCACGGCTATCATACGCGGTTGGCGGCTGCTTATGCACGGCTGGCAGGCTCGCCCGGTGAGGGATTGCCCTCTCCACGCCTGCTGAAGCTTGGCAAGTCCGGCGCCGATGTCGCGACGCTGCAGCGCCATTTGCTATCAACTTCGCCGGACCAGCATGACGCGATCACCGTGGACGGGATCTTCGGTCCGCAGACGCTCGCTGCCCTCAAGCGCTTCCAGCTGGAGGCTGGGCTGACACCCGACGGTATTGCGGGTCCGCTGACATGGGCTGCGCTTGAGCGTGTCGCTCAAGATCGGCCAACAGAGGATGCTGCGCAGCCCTGGTCCTGGCTGATGGCACTACTCAATCGATTGAACCCGTGGAATTGAAGCGTCAATGGACAAGGGGTGGCAAAATCGGTAAGCCCTGAAGCCATTCTCGGCGGCTTTTAAGACGCCGTGAGACAGCCGAAACATGATCAGGGAAGACCCGACGCGATGAACGACAAGACCGATCGCCTTTTGGCAACGCTGAAGCTGCAGCCCGTCGTTCCGGTGCTGGTCATCGACGATGCGCGCGCGGCGGTTCCCCTTGCCCGCGCGCTCGTAGCGGGTGGGCTGAAGGCGATCGAGATCACGTTGCGCACGCCTGCAGCGCTCGAGGCAATCCGTCTGGTCGCTCGGGAGGTCGAAGGCGCGGTGACCGGCGCAGGCACCATCCTCAACGCGCGCAATTACGATGAAGCCGTCGATGCCGGTGCTCAGTTCATCGTGTCGCCGGGCACGACGCAGGAGCTGCTGGATGCCGCGCGTTCCTCCTCCGTGCCGCTCCTGCCGGGGGCTGCCACGTCCAGCGAAGTGATGGCGCTGCGCGAAGAAGGCTATGACGTCCTGAAGTTCTTCCCCGCCGAACAGGCCGGCGGTGCCGCCTATCTGAAGGCGCTGTCGTCGCCGCTGGCCGGAACCCTGTTCTGCCCGACCGGAGGCGTTTCACCTGAGAATGCGCGGACCTATCTCTCGTTGCCGAACGTCGTCTGCGTCGGCGGCTCCTGGGTCGCGCCGAAAGCCATGGTCGAGGCCGGCGATTGGGATGGGATCACCCGTCTGGCATCCGAAGCGATGCTGCTCGCACAGTAGCGGCTGACGTCAAGCGGCATTTGAATTCGGGTTCCGCCGTCCTTATCTGCCGAGCAACGCATATGCTCCGCAGAAGGTAGACGCCATGCTCGACCCCAAAAAGCTTCTCGAACAGTTCCTCGGATCTTCCCGCGGGGGTTCGTCCTCCGGGTCCGACATTCTCGGCAAGCTCGGTGGGCTTGCGGGTCAGGGTGGCGCGCTCGGCAACCTCGGCGGTCTTGCCGGGCAGGGCGGCGGTGCTCTTTCGGGCAGGGCAGGCCAGGTGGCCGACATGGCCCGAAACAATCCCATGGCGGCAAGCGCGGTCATGGCGGCGCTTCTCGGCACCAAGACGGGTCGCAAGCTCGGCGGCTCGGCCTTGAAGGTTGGCGGCATGGCCGCGATCGCCGGCCTCGGCTATCTCGCCTATCGCAACTATCAAGCTGGAAAGGCTCCGACGACGATCGCCGGCCAGCCGCAGCAGGAAGTCTTGCCGCCGCCGGCCGGAAGCGGTTTCGATCTGGATCCGCAGCAGACCAGCGATGATTTCGCGCTCGCTATGGTGCGCGCCATGATCGCCGCCGCCAAGGCCGATGGCCATATCGATGCCACCGAACGGGCGGCCATTGTCGGCAAGCTTTCCGAAGACGGGCTCGACGCCGAGGAACTCGCATTCCTGCAGAAGGAACTGGACGGTCCCGTTGATGTCGACGCGATCGTCGCAGCCGCAAAGACCGAGGAGCAGAAGGTGGAGATCTACACCGCTTCGCGCCTCGCTATCGATCCGGACACGCGCGCCGAGCGTGGCTATCTGGATCTGCTCGCCGGCCGTCTCGGCCTGCCGGATGCGCTTGTGGATCACATCGAAGCGACCGTGTCCGGCGTCAAGACAGCCTGAGGCCTGAGCGTCCCTGCGTCATGGCCGAGCTTCGGGCATGACGCGGGCGATGATGCTTTCCAGCGCCGCGCGTCGTTCGGTCTCCGACAGCCCATCGAGCATGATCCGGCCGGAAATCATCAAATCCGATAGCCCGTGGACCATCGCCCAGGCGGCGATGACATCGACATCGTTCGGCCGCGGAGGCGCTTTCGCATCCCCCCGCACTGCAGCCACGTCGGCGGCAAGCTGCAGGTAAGCCGCCTGCGCGCACGCAGCGAGATGGGCGTCGCTGTCGTCGCGCCGCTCCGACGAAAACATCAGCCGAAACAGCGCCTGGTTCTCCCACGCAAATGTGAGATAGCCGATCCCGGCGGCCAGCAGATTGGCCCGCGCGTCGACAGGCTGTGCCGCTGCCTTCACCCGGTTTTGCGTCTCGATGAACCGCTCGAAGCCCTGTGCCGCGAGGGCAGTCAGCAAGCCGGCCGCATCGCCGAAATGGTGGGCTGGCGCAGCATGGGACACGCCTGCGCGTTTGGCGCAGCCGCGCAACGTGAAGCCTTCGATGCCTTTTTCGGCAAGCTCGAGTTCTGCCGCCTCCAGAAGCGCCGCGCGCAGATCGCCGTGGTGATAGGGTTTGGCGGGGATGGGTTTCTCGGAAACGACGGTTCTCCTTCAGTGAGCAAAGTGACGCCTATCTTTACGGCGTCAAAATAAACTTGACAACAGAAAGATGCATGCCATTCTTCAATCCTGACGCTGTCTAGATCAAAGGAGAGGCATGATGGTCGAGGGTGCGTTTTCAGCTGCCAGCACGTTGGCAATGATAGGGTGGTTGACGCTCGCCGCCTCTCATTTCGGCCGGCTGCGCTGGATCAGGCCCTATCCCGAGATTATCGTTCCGCTGCTTCTCTCGGCCGCCTACGCCGCGCTGATCCTGGCGTTCTGGACCAGCGCCGAGGGCGGCTTCTCGTCCCTGGCCGACGTCACGCTGCTTTTCCAGACCCCGGAAATACTGCTTGCCGGTTGGCTGCACTATCTCGCCTTCGACCTCCTGATCGGCGCCTGGATCGTGCGAGCCAATGAGGGCGAGGGCCTGCCCTTCGCACTGCTGTTGCCAATCCTCGCCCTGACCTTCCTGTTCGGGCCGGTCGGCTATCTCTTGTTCCAGTCGCTGCGCCTGGCGCGGTCCCACAAACTCAGTCTTGCTTGAGAGGTCTCAGATGAACGCGTCCGCACTCGATCCGCAAATGCCAATGACGTCGTGGACCCAGGTCGCTTCCCTGTCCCGGCTGCGCCGCGACGAGCCGCTGTTCACGGCCGCTGGTCTGTTCCTGCTCGCTCTCATGATCCCGACGGGCGCCGCGTTGCTGATCGACACGCGGGACTGGGCCGGCGTTCCGGGATGGATCAAGCCGCTCAAGTTCCAGTTCGCGCTCGGCGTCTACCTGCTGTCATTGGCATTCTTCGCGCGTTACCTGCCGGAAGGACTGACTGCGCGCCGCAGCTATCGCATCTATGCCGCAAGCATCGTCGCCGCGGTCATGGCGGAAATGGTCTGGGTGGGGGGAGCCGCAATGCTCGGCACGCGGTCCCATTTCCAGATCGAAGGCGTGGGCGGCATTCTCTACGGGCTCATGGGCTTCCTCGCCCTCTGGCTGACGGGCGCTTCCGCCTATTACGCCTGGCAGATCGCCCGTGGATCGGCGCTTGGCGGTAACCGTGTGCTGAAGGAGGGGATCGTGCTCGGTCTCGCTATGGTGATGCCTATGACAGCCATCACCGCCGGCTACATGAGCGGCACGGGTGGCCATTTCGTCGGCACGGCTACCGGCTCGATCAACCTTGCGGTCCTCGGATGGGCGCGCGACGGCGGTGACCTTCGGGTGCCGCACTTCTTCGCGACACATGCACTGCATCTCGTTCCGCTTGCCGGTCTTGCCATCTCTGCCTGGATAGGACCGAAAGCGATCTGGGCACTCCGCCTGTCGGCACTGGTCTATCTTGCCTTCGTTGTCTTCGTCTTCTGGCAGGCGCTCCAAGGCCGCCCCTTCCTGCCCTTCCTGGGTTAGCCTTCTGTCGCTCGGGAATGCTAAGCGACAAACGGGAGGCGCGGCGGAACAGAACCGCCGTGCTTCCGTTTGGCGGCGTTGCTTGAGGGGACTTCATGACCGCGTTCATCGTCGACTACCAGGCCTACATAGCGCTGGGCCTGCTTGCATGCATGTTTGTCGGCTTCTTCATGGAACGCTATCCCCCCGACGTGATCGCGGCTACGGGTGCGGTCGTCTTCGTCATCATCGGGTTCGTCTCGGCCGACGAGTTGCTGGATGTCTTCTCCAATCCTGCACCGCTGACGATCGCTGCGATGTTCATCCTGTCCGGGGCGCTCGTCCGCACCGGCGTTCTGGAAACGATCTCCAACAAGGTCATCGCGCTGTCGGGCAAACGGCCGCTGCTGGCGCTGCTGCTCCTCCTCGCAATCGTTTCGGTTTCCTCGGCGTTCGTGAACAACACGCCGGTCGTCCTTGTCACCATACCGATCATCATCAAGCTCGCCTCCGCCATGAAGATCGCATCCACGCGCCTTCTGATCCCGCTCTCCTACGCGGCGATCTTCGGTGGAACCGTGACCTTGATCGGCACCTCCACGAACCTGCTCGTTGATGGCGTCGCGCGCGAAAACGGACTGGCGCCGTTCTCGATCTTCGAAATTACGCCGGTCGGCATCGTCGTCGTCCTCGTAGGCTGGGCAGCGCTTCTCGTTCTCGGTCCCTGGCTTCTCCCGCATCGGGAAGGCAGCGGTGCCGAAACCGTCGAGTCGGCAGATCCGGTCTATCTGAGCGAAGTCATGATCACGGCCGCCGCCAAGATCGAGAACAAACCGCTCAAGGACATTGCTGCCCTCAACCGTGAGTCGATCCGGATCGTGTCTGTGATGCGCGGCGGGCAGAAGCTGAAGGACCTCGACGACGTCCTCCTGACGACAGGCGATCGCCTGGTCATTCAGGCCCCGGCCTCTGAGATTTTGACGCTGAACGAAGAGGATGGGTTCCGCGTTGGCCCCCGGCGCGGCATCCGCAAGCTGGAAGACGGCGTGGTCGTGGAGGCCTTCGTCGCGCCGCGTCGTCACAGCGTGGGCCGGACGCTCGCGGAAATGGGTCTCGGCAGTCACTTCGGAGCGCGCGTGCTCGGCATCCACCGGCCGAACCACAATGCCGGCGCCGATATGGCGAGCGTGCGGCTGCGCCCGGCAGACCGGCTGCTGATCGAAGGACAGGAGGAGGGGATTTCGCGTCTCGCGGAAGAGGCAAACCTCGTCTCCATCACCGCATCGGAAGAGCGGTCCTTCCGCCGCAGCAAAGCGCCAATCGCCATTGCCGCGTTGATGGCGGTCGTGGGTTTTGCCGCCTTCAACGTGATGCCGATCGAGGCCCTGGCCTTCATTGCCGTCGTTGCGATCCTGCTTTTGCGCTGCATCGATTCCGATGAGGCGTGGAGCGCTGTCGATGGTTCGATCCTGATCCTGATCTTCGCCATGCTGGCTATCGGCACGGGCCTTCAGAACACCGGCGCCATCGAGCTCGTCGTTTCGCTCATATCACCCTGGATCGCGCAGATGTCGCCCATCATCGCGCTTGTTGCCGTGTATGCACTGACCTCGTTCCTTACCGAAGTCGCCAGCAACAACGCGGTCGCCGTCATCATCACGCCGCTGGCCATGGGGCTGGCCGAAAGTCTCGGCATCGACCCTCGAGCTTTCGTCGTCGCAGTCATGTTTGCGGCAAGCGCCAGCTTCGCCACGCCGATCGGCTACCAGACAAACACGCTCGTCTACGGCGCAGGCAATTACACCTTCGCAGACTTCCTGAAGATCGGCGTGCCGATGAACATCATCATCGGCCTCGCCACCTGCGCTGCGATCGTCGTGTTTTTCGGTCTTTGATCAGCGGCTGAGGAAATGACCGATGCGCTCCAGCGCGCGTTCGATGTTCTCAGCCGAGTTGGCGTAGGAAAGGCGGATATAGCCCTCGCCCAGGATGCCGAAATCCGGTCCGCCGATAAGCGCGACACCGGCCTCGTCGAGAAGCGCTGCTGCCAGCTTCTTGGCAGGCCAACCCGTCTCCTTGACGTTCGGAAACGCGTAGAACGCACCCTTCGGCGTGGCGCAATCGATGCCGGGCAGGGCGCGCAAGCCATCCACCACGAGCTTGCGGCGCTGGTCGAAGGCGGCCATCATTTCGTCCACGGCGTCCTGCGGCCCATCGATTGCGGCGATGCCGGCAAACTGGCTCGGCGCATTGACGCAGGACCAGCAATTCACCGCGAGCTTGCGCACCTTGTCGTAGAGCCCATTTGGCCAGATCGACCAGCCCATGCGCCAGCCGGTCATCGCCCAGGTCTTCGACCAGCCATTGAGCACGATCAGACGATCGCGGATCTCGGGAAACTCCAGGAGCGAGGTGTGCTTTTCGCCGTCATAGGTCATCACGTCATAGATCTCGTCCGACATGATCGCCACATGCGGATGGTCGGCGAGACCCTTGACCAGCTTCTCGATCTCGGCGCGTGGCGTGATCCCGCCCGTCGGGTTGGCCGGTGAATTGAGGATGAGGAGCCGCGTCTTCGGCGTGATCAGCGACAGCGTCTCTTCCGCCGAAAATGCAAAGCCCGTTTCCTCGCGGATGGGAACCGGAATGGGCGTTGCGCCGGTGAACTCGATCATGGAGCGATAGATGGGGAAGCCTGGATCCGGGTAGAGGATCTCGCTGCCCGGCTCGCCGAACATGACGATCGCGGCGTACATGGTTGGCTTGCCGCCCGGCATGATCATGACATTCTCGGGCGACACCTCGACACCCGTCGTCGACAGCGTGCGGCGTGCAACCGCCTCGCGGGTCGCCAGCAACCCGGTCGCCGGCGTGTAGCCGTGATGACCGTCACGCAACGCCTTGATTGCCGCTTCGACGATGTGCTCGGGCGTCTTGAAGTCCGGTTGGCCGATCCCGAGATTGATGATGTCGCGTCCCTCATTGGCAAGCGCGGTTGCCCGCGCGAGCACGGCAAAGGCATTTTCCTCGCCCATCCTGTCGAATGCGGGCACCGTTGCGATCATCTCAGTCTCTCTCCCTGTCGGCGATCGTGTCGCGTTGTGTTTTGAGAGACGTTGATGTCTTATCCGGCTGCGAAGATCAATGAAGCGAAAGTTCATGCGCGATTTGGAGAACTGGACGGGCTGCAAGACCCCTGAAAACGTGCGGCTCAAGGGCCGGTTCGTGACGCTTGAGCCATTCAATGCGGCGTCCCATGGACAAGCGCTTTGGGATGCCTTGGGTGGTGCCGATGCGATCAACGATCGCCTCCACTACTTCCCGAACCCGGCCTATCATTCCGTCGCGGACTTCATCGGCTGGCTCGAAAGCGTGCAGGAAAACTGGCGCACGCTCGTGGCGGTCGATGCGGCGACGGTAAGCGTCCTCGGCATGGCAAGCTACATGCGCATCGATGCCGCGAACGGCTCGATCGAGGTGGGGGCAGTCGCCCACGGCGCTGCAATGGCGCGAACACCCGCAGCCACCGAACTGCACTATCTCATGGCGCGGCACGTCTTCGACGATCTTGGTTATCGGCGCTATGAATGGAAGTGCCACAATGACAATCAGCCCTCCAAGCGCGCGGCCAAGCGTCTCGGCTTCACATTCGAGGGCGTTTTTCGCCAGCACATGATCTCCAAGGACAGGAACCGCGACACCGCGTGGTATGCCATGATCGACAAGGATTGGCCGGTGATCCGTCAGGCTCTGGAAGCCTGGCTGAGCACTGACAACTTTGATCCAACCGGACATCAGCGGCAGACGCTGGAAGACATACGCGCCGCTCTCATAGCGGGCGAAAGGACAGAACCTTGAACAAGTCGGACCGCAATTCGGCACTTGCCGCTGCTGCTATCCTCGCATTCGTTGGCCTCGGCTTTTTCGTGATGCCGCCTTTGATGATCCAGTTGTCGGAAATCTCGACCTGGCTGGCCTATGGCGTGGCGATCGTGTTCGTCCTCGCCTTCTTTGCGATCTTCTGGCTGCGCGCTCGGCAGCAGCGCCGCAACGAGCGCTCGGGCCCAAGTCGCTAGACCGAGCCGTTAAGCCTCCGCTAGACCGAGCGGACGAAATCAGGCGGCAAGTGCGGCCGTGAGCAACAGCGCGCCGATGACGAATACGCAGAGCGCGCCGAAAATCTCGATGCCGTTCGTCACCCGCACGGCGCTGCCGCTGCCGGAATAGCGGATCGCGACGTCTTTCGCGCCGACCGCGAGGCACGCAAGCACCGAAACGGTGATGGCGGTTCCGATCGACATGGCGAAGACCGAGAGAATGCCGCCGAGATAGAGGCCGTTTAGAAGCGCAAACGTCAGGACGATCAGAGCGCCGGAGCAGGGCCGCAGACCGACGGCCAGCACGGCGGACCAGGCCTCGCGCGTGGAAAGGCGCTCCTTTGCAAGCAGCGCCGGATCCGGCGCATGGGAATGACCGCAGACCGAGCACGCGTCGCCGACGGCATGTGCATGATCGTGATAATGGCTATGCGAACCGTGATCATGATGGTGATGACCATCATGATGGTCGTGATGCCCATGATTATGGTGATGATGGTCATGCTGGTGATGGTCTTGGGCGGGTGCAACCGCTGCGGCCGACAGCGTCGCCGGGCGTCGGCGGGCGGGGGCGAGCTTGCGGTAGAGCAGCCACGCGCCGAAGGCAGTGATGACGGCAAAGCTTGCGATTTCGAGACTGCGGGTCGCGTCCGTCATGGAAATCGCCGTGCCGCGCAGCACGAGATAGGTGAGTCCCACCACCAGAACCGCCATGACGCCCTGAAGCAGAGCCGACGCGAAGGACAGGAAGATGCCGCGACGCAGCGCAACCTCGTTGGCGACCATGTAAGCGGAAATGACCGCCTTGCCGTGCCCCGGTCCGGCCGCGTGGAAGACGCCATAGGCAAACGACAGGCCGATCAGGCCGGAGAGCTTCCACGGATCTTCCCGCATGTCGCGCAGCGCGCTCGTCAGCGAGCGATAGAAATCCTGCTGCAGCGCGTTGATCCAGCCGAAGAAGCCGCTCATGAAACCGCCGGTGTTGATCGATGGTTCGGCGGTGCCGATACCGAGCGGCGATTGCGCGAGCGCCGGCGCGATCAGCAGGCCTGCAGCAATGCACGCGAGGCACACAGGCAAGGCAATTCTGGTCGAGACCTTCAGCATGTCACCTCCAGCCGTGTCGCGAAGAGCTGCGAGATGTCGTAGCCTTCGGGATCGTTGAAGAAGGCTTCCGTCAGGCTGCCCTGCATCTCGGCAAGCACCTGGTCGGGATCGGGCCGCACCACTGCGCTCTCGCATCCGCCGGCATTGCCCATGACGACCATGTCGCCGTCATTCACGAAGTCGATCGCGGCATACATGGTCGGATCGTAGACGCCGAAGGTCAGCTTGCCATCGAGCGGTGCGTCATCCTTGGGTTTGACCGCGAAGAACATCAGAAGCTGGCCGTTCTCGAAATTGGCGAAGATGCGATCGGGCGCCTGGACGCCGAGATCGACGCCGTTTCGGTGAATGGCGGTGTAATAGTCGAAATCGCCCAGCGACTGCTTCACGGTTTCGCCGATCGCCTCCAACTCCTCCTGCTCGAGTTCGAGGTTGGAGTTCGCATCGAATTCCAGCATCACGGTGGAGGAAAAGAACTCGTCGAAACGCCACACATGGCGAAGCTCTTCCACCTTGCCATCGTCGCCGAGCATCACCTCGAGCCGTGCTTCGGCGAAGATATGAGGATGAGCGCCGGCAGACGTCGGCAGGGCCAGCAGGCAGATCCCGGCGAACACCAGGCGCGCCAATCCGCTTTTCCGCGTCGTTTTCATCGATGCCCCTGACACTGTCCCGAATCCCGATAGCCACCGCTTGCCTTGAAAAGGCGGCTGAAATTCGACCGTGGCACCGCAAGCTTTCGCGAAACAGGCCTCTCAGCCCTGATGCAGCTTCCTGAACCATGCGGTCTGATGGTCGACGAAGGCGCGAACTTTGGCAGGCAGATAGCGGCGGTGGGGATAGATCGCGTAGATGCCGCGATCGTCGATACCGTTTTCCTCAAAGAGCGAGACGAGTTCGCCGCTGTCGAGCGCGGACTTCGCCACGAAGTCCGGCAGCATAGTCACGCCAAGCCCGCCGATCGCAGCGCGCATGGCCATCATCGGGCTGTTGACCTCCATGCGAACATTCACGTTGACCGTGAACTGGCTGCCATCGGCGCGCTGGAACCGCCAGTTGCTGAGCGAGCGACCATTGGTGTCGAGAATGCAGGGCAGGCGCGCGAGATCCGTCGGGTCGTTCAACGGTCCATGTTGCTCGATGAACGCGGGCGAGGCGCAAACGAGGATGCGGAAGGGCCCAAGCTTTCGGGCGATCAGCCCGGAGTCCTCAAGCCGCGTGATGCGGATCGCGATGTCGAAGCCTTCCTCCACCAGATCGACGAATCGGTCATCGGCGACGACATCGAGCGTCAGGTCGGGATGATCGACGGCGAAATCGACCAGCGATGCACCGATATCCGCGTCGGCGAAGGTGCGAGGGGCTGAAATCCGCAGTCGGCCTTTCAGATCGCTGTTGTTCTCGCGAACCAGGTCCGCGAGGCTGTCGATTTCCTTCAGGATTTCAGACGCGCTCTTGTAATAGGTGTGACCCGCTTCGGTGAGGGAGAATTGGCGCGTCGTGCGGTTCAAGAGAAGGGCGCCGAGCTCGTCTTCCAGCTCCCGGACATATTTTGAAAGCAGCGCCTTAGACCGGCCGATCTTGCGCGATGCTGCTGAAAAGCCCTCTGCCTCGACCACGTCTATGAAGGCTCGAATGCGCGTCAATGTATCCAATGTAAGGAGGTCCTTGCTTTAGTTCAGCCGCATATGTTGTCGGATACCGCGATCGCAAGGGGCAGAACGGCATTCTGGGGCCGAATGACGCTTACGTGTTCGACGCGACCCGATGAAAAACCTCTTGATTGTGACAGCGCGACTCACTATTTCCGGTGCTGCCCAAAGTCGCACGTGCCTGTGGGTGTCCGCCGAACCCTCGAATGGTGAGGAAATTCGGTAAGGTACCTGGAACTAACCCCTCCAGTCGCTTCTCCGGCCAACCGGAAAGAGCGAGGACATCTTGAAGCAACGACGGTGCGGGCCTTTCTGGTGTCTGCCGGCTGTCCAAATGCCGGGGTTACTGAAGAGGCACACCCTCATTGCCGAAAGTGCGGTTGGGTCACCCCCATCCAATCCAAGGCAGACAAAGCCCGAATCATCGCCCGGGCGGGCGCTGGTTCAGCCATTGCGTCGCAAGTCTTGCGGAACTGCGGTCCTCCATCGGCCGTCGTCCTTCGGGCTGGCGTCGTCCTTTGTCATCCGGTTTTTCAAGCCGGGCATGGAAATGGGAGCGACCCCGATGACCACTGACCGTATCCGCGATTTCCTCGCAACCCGACGTCCCGAAGGCCCTTGCCTCGTCGTCGATCTCGACATCGTGCGCGACAATTACCGCGCCTTCGAGAAGGCGTTGCCTGACAGCTCCATCTATTATGCCGTCAAGGCGAACCCCGCGCCCGAAATCCTGAAGCTTCTCGCTTCCATGGGCTCCAACTTCGATTGCGCCTCCGTGGCCGAAATCGAAATGGCCCTGGATGCTGGTGCAACAGCACGCCGCATCTCCTTCGGCAACACGATCAAGAAGGAGCGCGACGTGGCGCGTGCCCATGCGCTCGGCGTCAACCTCTTTGCCGTCGATAGCCATGAGGAAGTCGAGAAGGTCGCCCGTGCCGCTCCCGGCGCACGCGTGTTCTGCCGCGTCCTGACCGATGGCGAAGGTGCCGAATGGCCGCTGTCGCGCAAGTTCGGCTGCGTGCCGCAGATGGCCGTCGACGTGCTCGTCTACGCCCACCAGCTCGGTCTCGTCTCCTATGGCGTCTCGTTCCATGTCGGTTCGCAGATGACCAAGCTCGACGCCTGGGATGCAGCACTGTCGGACGCGCGCCGTGTCTTCGAAAAGCTTGCCCAGCAGGGCATCGAGCTCAAGATGGTCAATATGGGTGGCGGTTTCCCAACCAAGTACCTGAAGGACGTGCCGACGGCGGAAGCCTACGGCCAGGCGATCTTCGGTGCGCTGCGCAAGCATTTCGGCAACAACTTGCCGGAGACGATCATCGAGCCAGGCCGCGGCATGGTCGGCAGTGCCGGCGTGATCAAGGCTGAAGTCGTGCTCGTTTCCAAGAAGGCCGACACCGATCAGCTGCGCTGGGTCTTCCTCGACATCGGCAAGTTCGGCGGTCTCGCCGAGACGATGGATGAGGCGATCCGCTACCCGATCCGCACGGCCCGCGACGCGGACGACATGGAAAACTGCGTGATCGCCGGCCCGACCTGCGATAGCGCCGACGTGCTCTATGAAAAGGCGCCTTATCCGCTGCCCGTCTCTCTGACGATCGGCGACGAGGTTCTGATCGAAGGCACCGGCGCCTACACGACGACCTACGCGTCCGTGGCCTTCAACGGCTTCGAACCGCTCCGATCCTACGTTATCTGACCGCCGGGGGCTGCGTTCCAGCCCTCGACAGGTCTGCCGCTGGCTGCAGCGTTCGCTTGAGGTGGACGCGCGGCTGCGTGCTCTCCATTCGTCCCGAAAGTCATGCCCATGACCACGCTGTTCCACCAGATCGACACCGCCAAAGCCGGCCTTGCCGCTGAGGATCTGATCACAATCCGCGCGGAAGCTGCGTATGAAATCGACGAGCGCAATGCGTTGCTCGCACGCGCCATGGCGCCCGACTGGCGTACGAAGACGTCGGAGAAGCTGCGCCACGGCCGCCTGCCGGCCGCCGGCCTCGCATTCGTCGCCAAGAACCGTGCGGGCCACATCCTCGGCACGGTGCGGCTTTGGGACATCCATGCAGGCATCGACCGGGAAGGGCGAGACGTGCCGGCGCTTCTGCTTGGCCCGCTCGCTGTCGATCCCTCGGCCAAGGCAGCCGGCATCGGCACGGGCCTGATGTTGCGCGCGATCGAAAAGGCGCGGCGCTATGGCCATGGCGCGATTTTGCTCGTTGGCGACGCGCCCTATTACGAGCGCTTTGGCTTCACGGGCGAAAAGACGGCGACGCTGATGCTGCCTGGCCCGTTCGAGCGCGACCGCTTTCTCGCGCTGGAGCTCAAGCCCGGTCATCTGGACGGTGCTGCAGGCTTTGTCAGCGCTTCCGGCAGCAAGGCCTGACAAGATTTTCCAATCGATAATGCGTTGGGCCGCTTCATCCCGGAGCGGCCCTTTCGTTTTGGCGCCTCAGGCCGCGTTCATCAGGTCCCGCACGGCGGCAAGATCCTCCGCAAAGAGGCGGCGCTCGCGGGCAGCGGTCTCCTTATCCGGAATGCGCAGCAGGAAGGACGGGTGCACGGTGACGAACACGCGCAGCCCGCTCTCGGTCGTCACGATCTGCCGCCGGTTCTTCGTTACCGGCAACGTCTTGCCGGACAAGGCGGTGAGCGCTGTTGCGCCAAGCGCCACGGTGAGCTTCGGCTGGATCAGCGTCAGTTCCTGGTCGAGCCACCAGCGGCAGGCCTGCACTTCTCCGGAATTGGGCTTGGAGTGGATGCGCCGTTTGCCGCGCGGCTCGAACTTGAAGTGCTTCACCGCATTCGTGACATAGACGCGCTGACGATCGATTCCGACCTCTTCCAGCGTAGCGTTGAACATCTGTCCGGCTGGCCCGACGAAGGGTTTTCCCGCCAGATCCTCCTGGTCGCCCGGCTGCTCGCCGACAAAGACGACATCCGCATCGCGTGGCCCTTCGCCAAAGACGGTCTGCGTCGCATCTTTCCAGAGCGGACACCGCCGACAGCCTTCGGCCTGTTTCTCCAGCGCATCGAGCGTTTCGGCGATCTCTTCCTCGGCCATGCCGCCCATCTTCTTCGGCTCCCAATACTGTTCCTGGATGCGGGCATGGTGCGGCGCGGAAAGGGTGGGCGCGCGCGCCACCATCTCTTCCGCTGCCTTGCCGGCGCCGGCGATCATGCCAGGAATGAGCGGCGCCTCCGGCAGGTTCCGCCAGTATTTCTTCGGCATTTCGGCCTGCATGGCCTTCACCTTCAACCGGGCGGGATTGAAGATGGACGTGAAATAGGTGCGCCAGAGATCCTCGGCCGCATCGTCCGCGGGTGCATCTTCCTTGCTTGCGCCCGGCATCACCGTGATGTCCGCACCGTCCCAGGAGATCGAGCGCCAAGGCGTCAGGATCGTCCATTTCATGCCGGTGAAGCGCGCCCGAAAGAACCCTGCTTCGCGTTCCGCGATATAATGCTCCGGCTCGAACCAGGCGACGAACCATTCTTCGCCCACCACGTCGATCTTCCGGAATCGCACGAAGGCATGCATCTTGTGGGCATCGCGCCGGATCGATTTCTCCATCCGTTCAAGCCGCTGGATATCGGGATCGGACGCGATGCGGAGCAGGTTTTTCTCCTGCGAGACCCTCAGGAGAAGCCGGTACATGAAGGAAAATCGATCCGGATCGCGGTGATGGATCACCTGTTCCAGACGCTTGACCACCTCGCGTGGCACGGTGAATTCCGCACCGGTCGGCGGCTCCGGCAGAAGCGGTGAGGCATCTTCGAAAAGGTCTTCCGTCGTCTGGCCGACCACGCTGAACCGAATGTCGCCAGGCTCAACGCCGGCCAGCGCCAATTGCCGCGCCGCGTGGCGCCACCCATCGAAATCCGTCTGATCGGCGAGCGTGACGGCAAACATCGCTAAAACAACGACAGCTGCGCAGGTTGCGGCGTCATTCGGGCCTTGAGCGAGGGACTGTCCGTCAGCCCGCCCGGTTGCCAATCGAGCGCGGTGATGAACGGCCGCACCTTGTTGACCGACTGGCAAAGCCGGCCGACATCCTCGAGCCTGAGCGTCCGGTAGCGCCGCACCTGCAGGATCTTCGCCACGGCCTTGGTGCCGAGCCCCGGCACGCGCAGCAGCGATTCCCGATCGCCCCGGTTGACGTCGACTGGAAAACGCTGGCGATTGGCGAGCGCCCAGGCGAGCTTGGGGTCGACGGCGAGATCGAGCATCCCGTCGCTTTGGCCCGCCAGGATCTCGTTCTGCTCGAAGCCGTAGAAGCGCATCAGCCAGTCGGCCTGGTAGAGCCGATGTTCGCGCATAAGCGGCGGCTGGATGAGCGGCAGCGATGATTTCGCATCGGGGATCGGGCTGAAGGCGGAGTAATAGACGCGCTTCAGATGATAGCTCGAATAGAGCCGGGCGCTGGTTTTCAGGATCGTGTCGTCATTGGCGGGATCGGCGCCGATGATCATCTGCGTCGACTGCCCGCCCGGCGCGAAGCGTTCTTTTCTCTTGGTGCGCAGTGTCGGCTCGGATTTCTCCTCGATCTTCATCCGAAGATTGCCCATCGCCTTCCGGATTTCCGCGGGCCGCTTTTCCGGGGCGAGGCGCGAGACGCCATCATCGGTGGGCAATTCGACATTGATCGAGAGCCGGTCGGCGAATCGGCCCGCTTCCTCGAGCAGCAGCGGGTCGCAGTCGGGGATGGTCTTGAGGTGGATATAGCCGGCAAAGCGATGCGTGACGCGCAGCTGCCGGGCGACTTCCACCAACTGCCCCATCGTTTCATCCGGCGATCGGATAATGCCGGAGGAGAGGAAAAGCCCCTCGATGTAGTTCCGCTTGTAAAAGTCGAGCGTCAGATCGACGACTTCCTGCACGGTGAAGCGGGCGCGCCGGACATTCGACGACGATCGGTTGATGCAATAGGCGCAGTCATAGATGCAGAAATTCGTGAGCAGGATTTTCAGAAGCGAAATGCATCGCCCGTCCGGCGCATAGGAATGACAAATGCCGGCCCCGGTGGTCGACCCGATGCCACCCGTGCCGAGCGAGTTGCGCTTCGTCGATCCGGAGGACGCACACGAGGCGTCATATTTTGCAGCATCCGAAAGGATCGCCAGTTTTTCCAACGTCGATAGCTGAGCCATGCGTTCATGCTATGTTCGCAACACGCCGACGTCTATGTCTTTTATTGTAAAACTGGAAGGAGTTTTGGGAGCTGCCGATCGGTCTTCATCCGAAGGCGAGGGCGCGGCATGATCTCTCGCAGCCCTCATGGTGAGCCTGTCGAACCACGAGGCGTAGCAGAATGGGGCCACCTCGCCCTTCGACAGGCTCAGGATGAGGTGGAGCTGGCGTCGAGTGCGGAGCCGCCGCACTCGCTGCTGTCTTCAAGCGGTGATATCCACCACGCCGCAATCGCCGGCCTCGGAGCCGAAGACGAGCTGGTGACCATCGCGACTCCAGTCGAGCGAGGAGAGAGCGCCCTTGCCGGGGCGGCGCAAAAGCACTTCCTTGCCGTCTTCCATGCGTGCAGCAAGGATCATGCCGTCATTGAAACCGATGGCGACTACATCCTGTGCCGGGTGGCAGGCGACGATGGTGACAAGCGCGTCGCCCCGCGTGCCGAGCTCCAGCGGCGGCTTGCCCATCGGGCCATCCTTGCCGACGAAGGGCCACACGATCGCGGCCGGCGCGCCGGATGAGGCAAGCCATTTGCCTTTGAAGCTCCAGGACAGCGACTTCACCTTGGCCGGATAGCCAGACATCCGCATGTCATGCAGGTCGGACATGCGCCAGCCATGCAGCGCCTGTTCCTGCATCGTGGTGACGAGATACTTGCCGTCGGGCGAGAAGGTGATGCCCGTGTGGCTGCCCTTCCATTCAAGTTCCGCAGGCTTGGAATCCATGCCGGCCCAGACGAGGGTCACGCCGTTGTAGCGGGCAAGCGCCACCCTCAGGCCCTTCGGCGCGAAGGCTATGCCCTCGACCGTTCGCTCGCAGGCGATCTCCTTGAGCGTTCCGTCTGCCAGCCGCACATAGGCAGTGCGCCCGGAGGAAAAGCCGATCACCCCTTGAGGCCCGGACGCGATCTGGCCAATCCATTTGCGACCGATCTCGGCGAGCGTCTCGATCTCGCCCGTGGCTGAGATGCGGCTTACCTTGCCATCCTCGCCGCCCGTCAGAAGGGTCTTGCCGTCGCCAGACAGACTGGCCACCAGCAGCCCGTCATGCGCTTCCACGGTCTTGTGGCCATGATCGAGTCGATGGACCGTGCCGTCCGCCATGGCGAATGTCGGAATGCCGGAGACGAAGCGCGCCGCGACGCAATACCCGTCGAGGTCGAGAGGAGCGACTGTCGGCATCCGTTCAGCCGGCCTGGCAGGCGAGGAAGGTGCGTTCCAGCTTTTCGCGGTCGAGCTCGCGGCCGATGAAGACGATGCGGCTTTCCCGCTTTTCGCCGTCCTTCCAGGCCCGCTGGTGATCGCCTTCGATCAGCATGTGGATACCCTGGATGACATAGCGGTCCTCGTCGCCTTCGAAGGCGATAATGCCCTTGAGCCTAAGGATGTTCGGTCCATCCATCTGGGTGATCTTTTCGATCCACGGGAAGAACTTCTTCGGATCCATGGAGCCCGCGCGTAGCGACACCGACTGAACCGTCGCATCGTGGATGTCGGATGCTTCGCCATGGTGATGATGGTGGTCGTGCCCATGGTGGTCGTGCCCGTGATGATCATGTCCGTGGTGATCATGGTCATGATGGGCGTGATCGTGATGATCATGGTCGCAGTCCGGGCCGCAGACATGATCGTGGTCGTGATCATGGTCCTTTTGGTCGAGGAAATGCGGGTCGTTCTCCAGCGCGCGCTGCAGATCGAACGCGCCGCGGTTGAGCACCTGGGTCACATCGATCTTGGCGCGTTCGGCCCGATGGATGCGCGCGGATGGATTGATGGCCCGCACCGTCGCTTCGATCTTGCGCAGTTCGGCTTCGTCGACCAGGTCGGTCTTGTTGAGGATGACGACGTCGGCAAAGGCGATCTGGTCTTCGGCCTCGCGCGAATCCTTGAGCCTCAGCGGCAGGTGCTTGGCATCGACGAGCGCAATGACGGCATCGAGCTGCGTCTTGGAGCGCACGTCCTCGTCCATGAAGAAGGTCTGGGCGACAGGAGCCGGATCGGCAAGCCCGGTCGTTTCCACGATGATTGCGTCGAAGCGGCCGGGACGGCGCATCAGGCCTTCCACGACACGGATCAGGTCGCCGCGCACCGTGCAGCAGACGCAGCCATTGTTCATTTCGTAGATCTCTTCGTCGCTCTCGACGATGAGATCATTGTCGATGCCGATCTCGCCGAACTCGTTCACGATGACGGCGTATTTCTGGCCGTGGTTTTCGGACAGGATACGGTTGAGAAGCGTCGTCTTGCCGGCGCCGAGATAGCCCGTCAGCACAGTGACGGGGATCGGCTTGGCGTCGGTGGATGTGGCAGGGTTCGGGACGGATTGCGTCGCTGCGTCGCTCATGGCGGGAACCTTTCATTCGTTGCTCGGGATATAGGCCCTCCGAGCGGGCTCTGCCAAGGGTACCAGGACGGAAGTGCTGCCCCGGCGCCTTTCCTTTCTCGCCTTGCCATCTATCTCCCGCTCGTCTGGACAAGGGAGCACGACGAGATGGCGGCATTGGTGGCGACGAGAGAGGCAGGATTGCAGCGCCTGGCGGAATTCGTCGATGACGCCGGCGAACGCTACGCCCGCAACCGCAACACCGATTTCGGCGACCCTGCGCGCAATGCCGTTTCGATGCTGTCGCCCTATCTGCGTCACCGCCTTGTCTCGGAAGAGGAGGTCTTGACGGCAGTCCTTGAACGGCATTCTCCGCGCGATGCGGAGAAGTTCATCCAGGAGGTGTACTGGCGCACATACTTCAAGGGTTGGCTTGAGCAGCGCCCGCAGGTCTGGCGCGACTATGAGACGGCGCGCGACAGATCGCTCGCCGCGCTCTCGTCGAATAAGGGGCTTGCCACCGCTTACGATCAGGCCGTTGCGGGTACGACTGGGATCGATGCTTTCGATGCTTTTGCTCTGGAGCTGGTGGAAACCGGCTATCTCCACAACCACGCGCGCATGTGGTTCGCATCGATCTGGATTTTCACGCTCCGGCTGCCCTGGGAACTCGGTGCAGACTTCTTCATGCGCCATCTGATGGATGGCGACCCAGCCTCCAACACGCTCTCCTGGCGCTGGGTCGCCGGACTGCACACCCGCGGCAAGAATTACCTCGCCACGCGCGACAACATTCGCCGATATACGAATGGGCGTTTCAACCCCAAGGGTCTCAACGAAAACGCGCCGCCGCTCGATGGCCCGGAGCCGCCCCATCCCTTGAAACTGCCGGTTGGTGAAAATCCTGCGGCCGTTCCGAGCGTTCTTCTTCTCCACGACGACGATTGCATCGCGCCACCCTTTGACGCGCTGCTGTGCGAGATCGTCGATGTGGTGGCGCTCGATGCATCCGCCGGACGTTCGCCAGGCGAGAGGGGCAATTTGGCAGCGACATTCACGCGCGAAGCGCTTGTGGATTCCCTCGCTGCTCATGGCGCGGGGGGCGATAATTCGCCCGAGACGGATCCGGAGCGCATCGTCGCCCGCATCGTGCAGTCCGGTGCTCGCCAGGTCGTCGCGCCTCATGCTCCGGTCGGCCCGGTAAACGATGCCCTTAACCGCATCGCGAAAACGCTGCAAAGTCACGAGATCTCGATGGTCCGGCCGATCCGCGCCTATGACCGCGAAGCATGGCCGCATGCGACGAAGGGCTTCTTTGCGATGAAATCGGTCATCCCGGACATGCTGGCTTTGATGGCGGGGCGCAGCGCCTGATCCTTACGTCAGGCGGGCCGCGTCGAAGCGGTGGACGTCGTCCAGAAGCTCGATGAACTGCGCCGCTGCATGGTCGATGATGCGCTGACCCGTCTCGGCATCGGCGCTCGCAGCATCGCCCACCACGCCCTGGGGATTGAGATCGCTCGCCTTCCAGCCAAAGGCATGCGGGCCGTAGGCGCGCAGATGGCGCATACTTCCTGCTAGCTCGCGCTGGAAAGAGGGAAAGTTCTCCGCCCTTTTCATCTCAACCGTTTCGGGCTTCAGCGCCAGGATCATCGACGTTTCGATCAGCCCGCCATGGATATCGAAGGGCTTGTCGGCTGGCGAGATCACAGCCTCCGGCAGGGGAAACCGCGTCCAGCTTGTCGCCACGGCAAGCATGTTGAAGCGCACTCTGGCTTCGGTGGCGATCACTGTCATCAGCGGCGCGTTGCCGCCATGGGCATTGAGCATCACGAATTTGCGGATACCCGCAGCGTTGAGCTTGGCGGCGATGCCGAGCCATCGCTCGATGGCCTCCTGGTAACCGAGCGTGCGCGTACCCGCCACGTCCATGTGCTCGATCGAGTAACCGACCGGCTCCACCGGGAGCATGGTGACGGGAAGGTTATCCGGCAAAAGCGCCACGATGCGCTGCGCAAGCCCGTCCGCGATGATCGTATCCGTCTCGAACGGCAGATGCGGCCCATGCTGTTCATGCGCCCCAAGCGGCAGAACGGCAATCCAGTCCGCACGATCGGCCGGCTCCGTTGCGCGGCCTTCGATGTCACGCAGATCGGCGCTGAGGAAACGCTCGGGAATGGCCCGAGGCGTGTCCCCAGGAGTGGCCGGAGGAATGCCCATTGTCTCGCCTTCGCGCCTTGATAACATAAGCCGGCAAAAGAATGCCTGCTCGCTTGCCCTGCAATAAAGGGCCAAAGGGAGAGGATGCAAGCGGCTGAGGGGAGATCGCTGAAGATGGCGAAGAAGGACAAGCTCGAAAAGGGCAAGAAGAAGCGCGACCAGGAGACAGTGGCCGATGGCACGCTGTCGACAACATTGATCCAGACGGCCCGCGCCATGCGCACCCTGCTTGCCCGCGATCTCGTCGATCACGGCCTCTATGCGGGGCAGGAAATGGTGATCCTGTCGCTCGCGGAAGCCGACGGCAAATCGCCGGGCGTCATCGCTGCTGAACTCGGCGTGCGCGCACCGACCATCACCAAGACGGTCAATCGCCTGATGGCGCAGGGATTCGTGGAAAAGCGCGACAATGGAAGCGACGGCCGCCGCACCGAAATCGCCCTGACTGCGCGTGGCCAGGAAACGCTGGCCTCGATCAAGCAGGCCACGGCGGGTGTCGAGCAGGCGCTTTTGGCGGGCCTGAGCGGCAAGGAGACCCGCCAGCTCGCAAAGCTTTTGAAGAAGCTGGAGGAAAACGTCTCCGAGACCGCTGCGCCGCAGACCTGATCGCCTTGCGGATGCAGCGCCATTGTCGCCGCGCATTCAATCTGTTTATTTAAATCCTTTAAATCATGTCACAGGGGTGGAGACCGGTTGGCCCAGAAGATCAAACTCTCGACGATCGCTGAATCGCTGGGCGTATCGACGGCAACCGTTTCGCTTGCCTTGCGTGACAGTCCCCTGGTCGCCGACACGACGCGGGAGAAGATCAAGGATCAGGCACGCGCGCTCGGCTACATCTACAACCGCCGTGCGGCGAGCCTGCGCACGTCGCGCTCCGGGATCATCGGCGTCGTCGTCCACGACATCATGAACCCGTTCTACGCGGAAATCCTGCGCGCCATCGAAAGCGAGCTCGATCGCAACCGTCAGACCTTCATCCTGTCGAACCACTACGACTCGGTCGAGAAGCAGCGCACCTTCCTGGAAACGCTGCTGCAGCTCGGCAGCGATGGCGTGATCATGTCGCCCGCCATCGGCACGCCGCGTGACGATCTGCTGCTTGCGGAAAACAACGGCATGCCGACGATTCTCATTGCACGCTCGGTGCCGGATATCGACGTGCCGACCTTCCGCGGCGACGATGCCTACGGGATCGCGCTCGCCACGAACCATCTCATCGGCCTCGGCCATCGGGTCATTGCCATGATCGGCGGCACGGACCAGACCTCGACCGGTCGTGATCGCTATCAAGGCTATGTCGACGCGCTGAAGAAGGCCGGCATCGAGGTCGATCCGGCGCTCCGCATCCCCGGCCCGCGCACCAAGCAGGGCGGCTTCGAGGCGGCGGTCAATTTTCTCTCCATGGCGCAAAAACCCACCGCCGCCGTCTGCTGGAACGACCTCGTCGCGATAGGCCTCATGAACGGCATTCAGCGCGCTGGCCTCGTTCCGGGGCGCGATATCTCGGTCACCGGCTATGACGATCTCGAGGAAGCATCGATCGCAACGCCGGCGCTGACGACCGTCTGGAACGGCCAGTCCGAGGTTGGGCGCATGGCGGCGCGGGCACTGCTCGACAAGCTAGCCGGCAGCCATGCCGAAGATTACCTCCACCTCATCAAGCCGGAAATGCGCATCCGGCAATCGACCGCTCCTCTCCATCCACGCTGACATCAGACAAGAAGGAACCTGGTCCATGACACGGTCCCCCCATCGCATCCTCGTGCCCTCGCACATGCTCGATCACCTGAAGGCGCGCGTCTCAGAGCGGTTCGATGTCGTCTTTGCCGACAGGATCGACGGCATCTCGGACGAGGAAGCGGCAAGCCTTGACGGGTTCGCAGGCTGGGGCCGGATCGACCGCAAACTGATCGACCGGATGGCGAACTTGAAGATCATCGCATCCTACGGCGTCGGCTACGACACGATCGATGCCGCCTATGCCGCCGAGAAGGGGATCGTCGTCACCCACACACCGGATGTGCTGTCCGAAGAGGTGGCCGACGTGACGATCGGGCTTCTCCTGAACACGCTGCGCGAACTGCCGCGTGCAGAAGCCTATCTGCGCGAAGGCCGGTGGGCGAAGGAGGGTCCGTTCCACCTGTCACCGCTCACACTTCGCGGCCGTCATGTCGGCATCTATGGCCTCGGCCGTATCGGGCTCGAAATCGCCAAGCGTCTGGAAGGCTTCGGTGTCGAGATCAGCTATCACGCCCGCTCGCAAAAGACGGGTGTGCGCTACGGCTACGCACCGACGCTGAAGGTTCTGGCCGAAGCCGTCGACACGCTGGTGATCGCCGTGCCCGGCGGGCCGGAAACGGAGAAGTCGGTGGATGCGGAGATCCTCAAGGCTCTCGGCGCAAAGGGCGTCGTCATCAATATCGGCCGCGGCTCGGTGATTGACGAGGATGCGTTGATCGAAGCGCTTCAGAACAGGACGATCGCCGCCGCCGGTCTCGACGTCTTTGCCCATGAACCGAACGTGCCGGATGCGCTTCTTGCACTGCCGAACGTATCGGTGCTGCCGCACATCGCATCGGGCTCTGTCGCAACGCGCAACGCCATGGCCGATCTTGTCGCCGACAATCTCATTGCCTGGTTCGATGAGGGCAAGGCGCTGACGCCAGTGCCGGAATGCGCCGACGTTGCTGCCAGCGCGTCAGCGAAAAACGATTAAGCCGAAACCTTGAGCCGGTGCGCGCCGGAAAGCCGTGAGCGCACCGCCTCGCCGAATGCCCGGAAGATCGCACCGGAGGGCTGGTCCGTGCGGAACCAGTATTCCGGGTGCCATTGTACGCCGACCGCGAACGCCTTGGCATCGATGACCGAAACGGCCTCGATCGTTCCGTCGTCGGCCACCGCTTCGACCGTCAGCCGCGGCGCCAGCGCACTGATTGCCTGTCGGTGCAGCGAATTCACCGGAACCGCGCCGGCACCGACGATGCCGGCCAGGCACGAGCCTTCTTTCACTTGCACCGGGTGGCGCACCGCAAAGGCCTCGTCCGCGATCTCCGTTACCGGCTTGCGGTGGTCCATGCGCTCGGGAAGCGTCTGGATTTCGGTGGCAAGCGTTCCGCCGAGTGCGACGTTGAGCTCCTGAATGCCCCGGCAGATGGCGAGTAGCGGCAGGCCGCGCTCGATGGCACCACGAATAAGTCCCAGGCTCACCGTGTCACGTGCGGGATCGAAAGGCCCGTGCTCCGGCGTTTCCTTCTCGCCATAGAGGCTCGGATGCACATTGGTCCGCGAACCGGTGATCAGCACGCCGTCGACCCGGTCTAGCACCGTCTCCACATCGATATGGGCGTCGAGCGCGGGCACGATGAGGGGGATCACGCCGGCGCCTTCTGCCGCCGCCGATATGTACTGGTTCGGCGAGGCATGCCAGTCATAGCCTTCGAAATGGCGGTTGTCGGCCGGCACGGCAACGATGGGCATCATGGTGCGGATCTGTCTCGCTGAAATTCGGATGATCGACGATTGGCGCGAATTTTTCTTTGGCGCAAGAGCCTTGTCCGGGCAAGCATAACGGGTACAACGAAAGCCACGCGCGCAAGGCCGGTTTGGCCGTTTTGAGTACGGAGAAGACATGGAACGGCGCCGGTTCATCCAGATTGCAGCACTGACGGGCGGCGTGAGCCTGGCCGCGCCCTCGATCGCACAGACTGCGCCGCCGGTGCGCTGGCGCTGTGTGTCCGGGTTCCCGGCAACGCTCGAAACGCTGTTCGGTGCTGCACAGATGCTGGCCGATGCGGTAGCCGAAGCAACGGGCGGTCGTTTCGAAATCACCGTCGAAGAGGCCAGTTCGCCCGCACTCGAACAACTGGATGCGCTTTCGGCCGGCTCGGTCGAGATGCTCCACACCGCGCCCCATTATTTCTCGGAGCGCGATACGGCTTTTGCTTTCGGTTCGGGTCTGCCTTTCGGCCTCAACCAGCGCCTGACCAATGCCTGGCTGCTGGAAGGCGGCGGGCTCGACATCTTCAATGCCTATCTCGGTGGAAGGTCCATCTTGGCGTTTCCGGCCGGCAACACCGGCGCGCAGATGGGCGGCTGGTTCAATCGCGAGATCAATGCGCTGGCGGACCTCGCCGGTATCCGCTTCCGCATCGGTGGTTTCGGGCGTCGCATCGTCCAGGACATCGGCGTCATTCCGCAGGACACACCGCCGGAAGGACTAGTCGCGGCTTTCGAAGCCAATGAGATCGACGCCGCGGAATTTGCCGGTCCCGCCGAGGACACCGTGCTCGGCCTGCCGCGGGTGGCACGCTATCTCTATTATCCGGGATGGTGGGAAGGCGGCGTGGCGTTGATGGCGATGATCAATCTCGATGCTTTCAATGCCTTGCCGGCTGAATACCAAGTCGCTCTTCGCCACGCATCGGCGGTGGTGAACACGCGGATCATGGCCCGCTACGACATCCTCAACCCGCCGGCACTGGCGGCACTCGAGAATGCGGGCACCATCGTCCGGCCCTACAGCAACGACATCATGGACGCCTGCTTCTCGGCCGCCGAACAGGCTTACCGCACCTTTTCGCGCGAGAATGAAGCCTTCGCGGAGCTCTGGGAGAGCTATTCCGCTTATCGCCGCACTGCCTATTCCTGGATGCGCCGATCGGATTACGCGTTCGACACCTACATGATGATCCTCGACCGCGGCGGCCGCCTCTGATGGCCGACATCGACCTTTCAACCGCATCGCGCCTGAAGGCTGCGCAGCTGTTCGATCTCTCCGGCCGCGTCGCGATCGTGACCGGTGGCACGAGCGGGCTCGGGCGCGACATCGCAGCAGCGTTGCTTGCCAATGGCGCTCGCGTTCTCGTTGCAGGTCGTCATGCGGCGGAAGTGGACAGCGCGCCCTGCAGGCTGGGGGCCTGTCAGAGCGTTCTCGAAGTGGCGCGGGCAGACATCACGGACCCGCAAGATGTCACCGCGATGTTTGAGCGATGCGAGGCCCGCTTCGGCCCGGCCACCATCCTCGTCAATGCCGCCGGGATCGGCCTCCGCAAGCCGGCTCTGGAGACGGCAGCGTCGGAATGGGCCGATATCGCCGCCATCAACACGCAGGCTACCTTCGCGGTGAGCCAGGAGGCCGCGCGGCGCATGATCGATGCCGGCACCGGCGGTTCGATCATCGGCCTGTCGAGCTTCCTTGCCGACAAGGCGGTGCGCAACACGGTTGCCTATGCGGCGTCCAAGGCCGCGCTTGAACAGATGACCCGATGCCTGGCCTTGGAATGGGCGCGTCACGGCATCCGGGTGAATGCGATCGCACCCGGCTGGTTTCCAACGCCCATGACGGAGCCTTTCCTCGGCGGCCGTGCAGGTGCCGTGCTGGCGGAAACGAACCCCATGCGGCGGCTCGGGCGGGATACTGATCTCGCCGGTGCAGCGCTCCTTCTCGCTTCGGACGCTGGCAGCTACATCACCGGCACCACGATCACCGTCGATGGTGGCCAGTCGATCAGCTGAGCTTGATTGCGCCATAAGGCAATCAGGCGATGCTTCTTGTCGTTCAAAAGCGTATTGGCGACAGGAAGTTGCACCGCTGCAGCGCACAATCGAAAGCGTTTGACCCCAGACCTTCTAGCTTCACAATGCAAGACCAAGGCGCGCCGCAGGAGGGCGGCGTGCCGGGGGAGGATTTGAATGACGCTGCATGACGTGTCGCTCGACGACAAATACGACCTGACCAAATCGCGCATTTTCGTCACGGGAACCCAGGCGATCGTTCGGGTTCTTCTGACCCGAAAGGAGCTCGACCGGCGCGCCGGGCTGAACACGGGCGGCTTCGTCTCGGGCTATCGCGGATCGCCGCTCGGAGGGCTCGATCAGCAGCTTTTCGGCGCAAACCGCCTCCTGCAGGCAAACGACATCGTCTTTCAGCCGGGTCTCAACGAAGAGCTAGCCGCCACGGCAATCTGGGGCACGCAGCAGACTGAACTCGATGGGTTCGGCAAGCACAACGGCGTCTTCGCGCTCTGGTATGGCAAGGGTCCGGGCGTCGATCGTTCCGGCGACGTGTTCCGGCATGCCAATCTCGCCGGTTCGTCGCGCCATGGCGGCGTTCTGGCGCTGATGGGCGACGACCACACCGCCGAAAGCTCCACCAATGCGCACCAGACCGAATTCCAGTTCGTCGACACGATGATCCCGATCCTCAATCCCGCCGGCGTGCAGGAGATGATCGACTACGGCGTCATCGGCTACGAACTGTCACGCTTTGCCGGCACATGGACGGCGCTGAAATGCGTGAAGGACAATGTGGAATCCACCGCTTCCGTCGAAGCGGGGCTCGACCGCTTCCAGGTCGTGATCCCAGACTTCGACATGCCGCCCGGTGGCCTCAACATTCGCAGCAATGATCTCGACTTCCTCGGCCAGGAAGAGCGGATGCACCAGTACAAGCGTGCCGCCGCCGCAGCCTTCATCCGCGCCAACCGTCTCAACCGCGTCGTCTTCTCCGGCGGACGGGATGCCAGCCTCGGCATCGTGACGGTCGGCAAATCCTATCTCGATGTGCGCCAGGCGCTTGCCGATCTCGGCATCGACGAGCGGGAGTCGGCGCGGCTCGGCATCCGCCTCATGAAGGTCGCGGCACCCTGGCCCTTCGACCGCGAAGACATCGTCGATTTCGCCCAAGGGCTTAAAACGCTGATCGTGGTGGAAGAGAAGCGCTCGCTCATCGAGAGCCAAATTCGTGAAGCGCTCTATGGAACCGCGCACCAGCCGGTCATCGTCGGCAAGAGGGACGAGCGCGGCGACTGGCTTCTGCCAATAAAAGGCGCGCTCGATCCGAACGACATCGCGATTGCGATCGGTGAGCGCGTGCAGAGTACGATCGGCTTCAACGAGGCGGTTGCAGGGCGGCTGTCGCGGCTCAAACAGAGGCAGGCGATGCTCGCCGAAACCGGCGACGTTGCGGTGCGGCGTCCGCATTTCTGTTCCGGCTGTCCGCACAATTCCTCCACCAAAGTTCCCGAAGGCTCCGTTGCGGCTGCCGGGATCGGCTGCCACTTCATGGCGCTCTGGATGGACCGCGACACGGCAGGCTTCACGCAGATGGGCGGGGAGGGCGCGCAATGGGTAGGCCAGGCGCCGTTCACGAAGCGCGGCCATATCTTCCAGAATCTGGGGGATGGCACCTACAACCATTCCGGCGTGCTGGCGCTTCGCTTCGCCGTCGCGGCCAAGGCCAACATCACCTACAAGATCCTCTATAACGACGCCGTCGCGATGACCGGCGGCCAGTCGCATGAAGGTGGCCTGAGCGTCGATGCCATCGCGAGGCAAGTGCGCGCCGAAGGCGTCGAGCGCATCGCCGTCGTCACAGACGAGCCCTACAAATACCCGCCATCGGTGAAGTTTCCGGACGGCACCACGATCGATCATCGCGGCGATCTTGATCGCGTGCAGCGGGAACTCGCGGCCCTGCCGGGCGTGACGGTGCTCCTCTATGATCAAACGTGCGCTGCCGAGAAGCGCCGCCGCCGCAAGCGCGGGCTTTATCCCGATCCCGACAAGCGCGTGATCATCAACGAGCTGGTCTGCGAAGGCTGCGGCGATTGCGGCGTCAAGTCCAACTGCGTGTCCGTACAGCCGGTCGAGACGCCCTTCGGGCGCAAGCGGCGGATCGACCAGTCGAACTGCAACAAGGACTTCTCCTGCCTCGACGGCTTCTGCCCGTCCTTCGTCACCGTTCACGGCGCGAAGTTGAAGAAGGCCGAGGGCGGCGCCAAGGCGCTCGGCGATCCGCTGGCCAACGTTCCCGAGCCAAGCACCTTCGTGCTCGATGAGAATGGCTGGGCTGGCATCGTCACGGGTATCGGCGGAACCGGCGTCGTCACCATCGGCGCAATCCTCGGCATGGCAGCCCATCTGGAGGGCAGGGGCTGCGGCATGATCGACATGGCCGGCCTTGCGCAAAAGGGCGGTGCCGTTTTCAGCCATGTCCGCATCGCGCAATCGCCCGAAGCCATCTCGGCGATCCGGGTTTCGGCCGGCAAGGCCGACCTCGTTCTGGGCTGCGATTTGGTCGTGACCGGTTCGCGCAAGGTGCTCGCGGCAATCAGCGAGAACCGGACGCATGTCGTCGCCAACACCGCCGAGGTGATGCCGGGCGATTTCACCCGCGATGCCGACTTCAGCCTGCCGACGGAGCGGCTGAAGCGAGCGATCAGGCAGGCGGCCGGCGACGCAAAGACCGTTTTGGTCGATGCAACGTCCGCTGTAAACGCCCTGTTTGCCAACGGGCTTGCAACCAACATGCTGATGCTGGGCCTTGCCTACCAGCAAGGCGGTATCCCGCTTTCCGCGGACGCACTGGAACGAGCGATCCAGCTGAATGGTCAGGCCGTGGCCATGAACATCGCCGCGTTCCGCTGGGGCAGGGCACTCGCCCATGATCCTGCGCTGGCTGCACGCCTCAACACGGCCGCGAAACCAGAGACCGAGGATGATCTCGCCTCCGACATTTCGCGGCGGGAACGGTTTCTCGTCGATTATCAAGACCAGGCCTATGCGGCGCGCTTCCGCAAACGGATCGACCAGGTGGCGGCGGCGGAAGCCGCGATCGCGGGCGCGCCCGGCAACGTCACCCGCCAGGCGGCCGCGTCGCTCTTTCGCCTGATGGCGATCAAGGATGAGTATGAAGTCGCCCGTCTTTACACCGATAGAAGCTTCGAGCGGCAACTGGCCGGGCAATTCGCGAGCTTTGAGCGGCTGGAGTTTCATCTGGCGCCGCCGCTGATGCCCGGTCCGAAGTCCGGCGACGGCCATCCTGCCAAGCGCAGCTTCGGACCCTGGATGATGTCGGCGTTCAGGCTCCTTGCCTGGCTTCGCGGGTTGCGTGGTTCGGCCATCGATGTCTTCGGCTGGACGGAAGAACGCAAGCGCGAACGCAAGATGCTTGTCGACTTCGAGGCGGAAATCGACCACGTCGCGACGAAGCTGACCCAGTCGAACCTTGCGGCGGCGGCGGAACTTCTTGCCTGGCCGCAGGCTGTACGTGGCTACGGGCATGTCCGAGAGGAAAGCATCCGAAAGACTGCTCCACGTGCCGCTTCTTTGCGCACAGCTTTCGACAGAAAAGGGGAAGCATTCCCGATTGCCGCGGAGTAGAGATATGTCAGGCCCGCGCAAGGTGTCCTGCGCTATTGCTCGGGGTCATTAGCCCTCAATTCTCGCTGGGATTGCGCAAGCGTTCCTTAAGCCTTGGCTGCTAGAGATTGCGCATGTGGAACGCAGAACGGCCTGAAACGGCAAAGAGCGAAGAGCGGTTGCCCACGGACGTCTATCTCTCGTTCGTGCGTTCGCTATACGGAAATCGCTCGACCACCGTCGCCGGCATAGCAACGCATATCATCGTGTCGCTCGCGATCTATACCAAGGTCGGCGATCCGATGTTCATCGCCTTCGCGGCGATGTTCGCCGCGGTCGGTGCCGGCCGCGTGGCGCTGATGCGCGTCTTCGACACGGTCGATTTCACCGGCGCAGACCACGCTTTCATCTGGAAGTGGGAATTCCGCTACATTGTCGGCACCGCGATCGTGTCGCTCGTGCTCGGCTCGATGGCGGCATACAGCTCGTTTGCGGTACGGGAATATTTCGCCGAAATCGCCTCGATCGCGCTTGGTCTGGCGGCTATGATTTCCGTAGTTGGCCGCAATTACGGCTCGCGCATCACCGTCAACCTGATGTCGCTCCTGCTGTTCGGGCCGATCGCCGTTGGCCTGATCATGACAGGCGATCCCTATCGTGCACTTCTCGCCGTCCTCGTCATCCCGCTGGTGCTGACGACACGGTCCATGGCGAACGGCGTGCGCGACTTCCTCTACCAGACCGTTCTCGGCAAGCGCGCCGTTCTCGTCATGGCGGAGCGGCTCGACATGGCGCTCAACAACATGTCCCACGGCCTCGTCATGCTCGACGAGGACCGGCGCATTGTCCTGGCCAACCGCAAGGTCGCACGCCTTTTCAATCTCAAGGGCCCCGAAGTGGTCCATGACCGTAAGCTGTCGGTCGTCTTTCGCCATGCCGTCCGCAGCGGTGCGATCACGCGGGAACTGTCCAATCAGATCCTGAACAGCATCGACGAACTCTATGACGGCCACCGATCCCGCTGTCTGATCAAGGTTTCCGACGATCTCTATCTCGAATTCTCCGCCCGGCGCCGCTCCGGCGGCGATGGCGTCGTCCTGATCTTCGAAAACGTCACTGCCCGCATCAAGGCCGACGAGAAGATCAACTATCTGGCCCGCTACGACAGCCTCACCGGCCTTCCGAACCGTTACCATTTCGCCGACCTCGTGCGCGACCAGCTTGCCGGCATGGATGGCTCCGACATGGTGGCGCTGGTCGTTATCGACATCGATGACTTCAAGCACGTCAACGATACGCTCGGGCACGTCGCCGGTGACCGCCTGCTGTGCGAACTGTCCTCGCGGCTCAAGCTCGTCGAGCCGCATCGCATCATTTCCTCGCGCTTCGGCGGCGACGAATTCGTCCTCCTGATCCGAGATGCCGATACGGCGAGCGACGTGTCGCGTGTCATGGGCGCGATCTTCGATGCCCTGTCGGGTGTCTATATCGTCCAGGGCAACAAGCTGTTTGCCAGCGTCAGCGCCGGTCTCGTGCTCGCACGCCGGTCGGGCTTCGTGCTCGACGAACTGCAGATCAAGGCCGATCTGGCGCTGCATGAGTCGAAGAAGCGCGACAAGAACACCTGGACGGTCTTTGCCGAATCCATGGACGAGAAATATCGCCTGCGTCAGATCCTCAAGAAGGATCTGCGCCTGGCGATCGAGCAGCGCTCGCTGACGCTCGTCTACCAGCCGATGTTCAGCGCCGACGGTCTGCGCCTCGCCCGCTGCGAAGCATTGTCGCGCTGGCAGCATCCGACGCTCGGCGCCATCTCGCCAGGCGACTACATCCCGCTCGCCGAAGAAATGGGCATCGTTCCGCTCATCACCGATTTCATGCTGCAGACGGCCTGTCGCGATGCCGCAAGCTGGCCGGGCAATCTTGCCGTCTCGGTCAACCTGTCGGCGCTCGATCTGCGCAACCGCGATATCGTGCGTCTCGTCACCGATGCGCTCGGTTCATCCGGGCTTGCGCCGGAGCGGCTCGAGGTCGAAGTGACCGAAAGCGCCTTCGTGGAAGACGCCGTCGCCGCCCGCGACATCCTCAACGAGCTGCGGATGCTTGGCGTCACCATCGCCATCGACGATTTCGGCACCGGCTATTCGAACCTTTCCTACCTGAACAGCCTGCCGGTCACGAAGGTGAAGATCGATCGATCCTTCGTGCGCGACGTGACGAAGAGCTCGAAGAACTTCAAGCTCCTGAGCGGCATCGTCTATCTCGCCCGCGAGATGGATCTGGAAGTCACCGTCGAAGGCGTCGAGACCGAAGAGCAGTTGCGCATGGTCTGCGCAACGGGCCATGTCGACCTCATCCAAGGCTTCATTTTCGGCAAGCCGCTGCCCCAGAGCAGCATCCGTGAGCTTGCAGCAAAGTCCGTCGCGGACGCCAAGCCCGCTTCCACGGTTGTGCCGAAAGGCTCCACCTCGGCATCCCGCATTCGTCGCTGAGAAGATCGGTCACCGCCCGGCCTCTGTAGCCGCGTGATCCCACCCGTTAACCATAATCCTTAAGCCTAGGCCCCAAAGCACCACTTAGCGTTGCCAGTCCACGCATTTTGATTAAGATTTTATTTAAAGGCGGATCGTGCGAGGGCAACATGGTCGAAGATATCCAGACACGGATGCGGCTGGCGGAACAATACCTGCAGCTTATGGACGAGATCGAGTATCGCCGGGTTGATACGGCAGAAGATCTCGAAGATGTCGGGATGCTGCGCGCCAAAGCTTACCGCGCACACAAGGTGATGGACCGAAAAGGGCCGATCATCGATGAAATCGATCATCACAGCCATGCTCATGTCTTTGCGATTTACTATCGGGAGCAGATGATTTCGACAATTCGACTTCATCATGTGGTTTCGGAGCATCGCTACGGCACCTCGGTCGATATCTTTCCGGACATCCTAAACCCGCTGCTCGACCAGGGCATGTCCTTCATCGATCCGGTGCGCCATGCCAGTGATCCCGAGCTGATGGGCGAATTGCCACTGCCGTTCCTGACGCTGCGTCTTGGCGCGATGGCGACCGAGTACTTCAACACCAATTACTGCCTCGCACCCGTGAAACGGGCGCACTACGCCTTCTACCGACGCTATTTTGGCGCGACGCAGCTGGCTGAAGAGCGGATGCACGAAGGCATTCTCTATCCTGTCGGTTTGTTTGCCGGTCGCTTGGTCACCAGCAACACGCGTCTCATGGATCGCTATCCCTATTTCCGCTCGACGCCGCGCGAGCGGGAGCTGCTGTTCGCGCCTGCCGAGCAGCTCGGCGTAACGCCTCTGACGGTACGTCCGACCGCGCGGTTCGCGCTGGCCGAGGCGCGCAGAAGCGCCGCCGCCTGAGTTCATTTGCCGGATCATCGCATGCTCCTGCCCTGCTTGCCGAAGGCGGGGAAGGGGCCGCATGGCGCATTGCTCTTCGATCACGCATTGTGTATGCCGTGCCCAATAAGCCTGATGGAGAGTTATACCCATGTCCGAAGAAAAGTCCGGCCCGCTCGAAATGGGCGCCGAGATGGATTACTCCGAGCACGATCGCACCTATGCGTTTTTCCTGTCAGCCACCAAATGGGGCACCGTCTTCTGTGTGGCGCTTCTCATTGCCATGGCCTTCGGTTTCTTCACCACGGCCGGCTTCTTCTCAGCCACGATACTCTTCATCGTCCTGAACATCGGCGCGTTCTTCCTGCTGCGCTAGGTCGGGTCGCCATGGCCGCTCGTAAGGGCGGCGCTATTTGAGCATGCGAGCGCACCGGCGGGACCGTGGGTGCATCGTGCGCGGTCAAGAGGGAGGTTTGAGTGGCCAAGCTGCTGTTTATCGCGAAGGAAAAGGCACCCGGCGAAAGCCGCGTCGCCGGCTCGCCTGATACTGTTAAGAAACTGGTCGCCGCCGGCCTCGAAGTCGTTGTCGAAGCCGATGCCGGCAGCCAGTCGCGCATTCCAGACGCAGAGTTCGAAAAGGCTGGCGCCACGATCGGCACCGCTGCCGATGCCGCCCGCGCCGATGTCGTCCTCAAGGTGCGTCGCCCGGATGCCGAGGAAGCCGCTGGCTACAAGTCCGGCGCCATCGTCATCGCCATCATGGACCCTTATGGCCACAATGACCTGATCGCCGATCTCGGCTCCAAGGGCCTCACCACCTTCGCCATGGAACTGATGCCGCGCATCACCCGTGCGCAGTCGATGGACGTTCTGTCGTCGCAGGCGAACCTTGCCGGCTACCAGGCGGTCATCGATGCGGCTGCCGCCTTCGACCGCGCCATGCCGATGATGATGACCGCCGCCGGCACCGTTCCTGCCGCCAAGGTCTTCGTCATGGGGGCAGGGGTTGCCGGTCTTCAGGCGATCGCAACCGCCAAGCGCCTCGGAGCAGCCGTTTCGGCAACCGACGTGCGCCCGGCTTCCAAGGAGCAGGTCGCATCGCTCGGTGGCAAGTTCATCGCCGTCGAAGACGACGAGTTCAAGGCGGCGGAAACTGCCGGCGGCTACGCCAAGGAAATGTCCAAGGAGTACCAGGCGAAGCAGGCAGCGCTCGTCGCCGAGCATATCGCCAAACAGGACATCGTTATTACGACGGCGCTGATCCCGGGTCGTCCGGCGCCGCGCCTCGTGACCTCGGACATGATCGCTTCGATGCGGCCGGGTTCGATCCTGGTCGATCTCGCGGTCGAGCGCGGCGGCAACGTCGAGGGCGCGGTTGCAGGTGAAGTCGTCGACAAGAATGGCGTGCGGATCATCGGCTACAACAACGTGCCGGGCCGCATCGCAGCCAGCGCATCGCTTCTCTACGCTAAGAACCTTCTCACGTTCCTGCAGACGATGATCAAGGACGGCGACGTCTCGATCAACTTCGACGATGAACTCGTGAAGGCCACCGCGCTGACGCATGGTGGCAAGGTTATTCATCCGAATTTCGGTGGCGGCACGCCAGCGCCCACGCCGGCACCAGCACCGCAGGCAACCGAGGCGGTTGCCGCGACGAACAAGGGAGACGCTTGATATGGCCACTCCAGCACTCGAACAGGCGCTCGACGATCTCGACCGGGCCGCTCAGAGCGTGCGCGATGCGGCCGGCTCCGGCATCCTCGACGCTGCGGGCGCCGCAGCGCACGGTGCGACCGCCGGCGCGATCGATCCCTTCGTCTTCCAGCTCGCCGTTTTCCTTCTCGCGATCTTCGTCGGCTACTACGTCGTCTGGTCGGTGACGCCTGCGCTTCACACGCCCCTGATGTCCGTCACCAACGCGATCTCGTCGGTCATCGTCGTCGGTGCTTTGCTTGCCGTGGGCATTTCCACCAGCGGCATCGCGACGGGCTTTGGCTTCGTTGCGCTGATCCTGGCATCGGTCAACATCTTCGGCGGCTTCCTCGTCACCCAGCGCATGCTGGCCATGTACAAGAAAAAAGAGAAGTGAGGGGCTGATCCATGTCTGAGAGTTTCGCAGCCGTCCTCTATCTCGTGTCCGCAGTGCTGTTCATCCTGGCACTGCGCGGCCTTTCCCATCCGACGACCAGCCGCCAGGGCAACACATTCGGCATGGTGGGCATGGGTCTCGCCATCCTGACCACGCTCGTTCTAGCAGCGCCGTCCTTCGGTGGCTTCATGCTGATCGTGCTCGGCCTCGCCATCGGCGGTGGTGCCGGTGCCGTGATCGCCCAGCGCATTCCGATGACGGCGATGCCGCAGCTCGTGGCCGCCTTCCACTCGCTGGTCGGTCTCGCAGCCGTTCTCGTCGCTGCCGCAGCACTCTACGCGCCGGAATCCTTCGGCATCGGCCTCGTCGGCTCGATCGGTGCAACCGCGCTGATTGAAATGTCGCTCGGCGTCGCCATCGGTGCGATCACTTTCACCGGCTCGATCATCGCCTTCCTGAAGCTCGACGGCCGCATGTCCGGTAAGCCGATCATGCTGCCCGGGCGTCACGTCATCAATGCCGGTCTCGCCGCGACGATCCTGATCCTGATCGCGATCCTGGTCGGCACGGAAAGCCATTTCGTCTTCTGGCTGATCGTCATCGCGTCGCTGGCGCTCGGCGTGCTCATCATCATCCCGATCGGCGGCGCAGACATGCCCGTCGTCGTGTCGATGCTGAACTCCTATTCCGGCTGGGCCGCAGCGGGTATCGGCTTCACGCTCGGCAACCTCGCGCTCATCATCACCGGTGCGCTCGTCGGTTCGTCCGGTGCGATCCTGTCCTACATCATGTGTAAGGGCATGAACCGGTCCTTCATTTCGGTCATTCTCGGCGGCTTCGGCGGCGAGCAGGCTGCCGGCGGTGCCGACGACATCGACCGTACCATCAAGCAGGGCTCGGCGGACGACGCCGCGTTCCTCATGGCGAATGCAGGCAAGGTCATCATCGTGCCCGGCTATGGCATGGCGGTCGCCCAGGCTCAGCACGCGCTGCGCGAACTGGCCGACTCGCTGAAGGAAAAGGGCGTCGAGGTGAAGTACGCAATTCACCCGGTCGCCGGCCGCATGCCTGGTCACATGAACGTGCTCCTCGCCGAAGCGAACGTTCCCTATGATGAGGTCTTCGAACTCGAAGACATCAACTCGGAATTCGCCCAGGCTGATGTCGTCTACGTCATCGGCGCGAACGACGTGACCAACCCGGCTGCGCGTGACGACCCGTCCTCGCCGATCTTCGGCATGCCGATCCTCGACGTGGACAAGGCCAAGACCTGTCTTTTCGTCAAACGCTCGCTCGGCTCCGGCTATGCCGGCATCGACAACACGCTGTTCTACAAGGATGGCACGATGATGCTGCTGGCCGACGCCAAGAAGATGACGGAAGACATCGTCAAGGCACTGCACGACCACTGACAGGCGCTGTCAGTTCGCTGAATCAAAAAGGCCCGCCCGGGATATCCGGGCGGGCCTTTTTGTTGGACCGAAACGAAGCTGCCGTTCGAGGGCGGCGTCAGATACCCTGGGTCCGGCTGAGACCATCCTTCGCCGGCTGGTAGTTCGGATCGAGCTGCGCGGCGCGGGCATAGGACCGCCGAGCGCGTTCGTTCTCGCCACGCTGCTCGTAGATCAGCGCCTGGTTTGCCCAGGACTCCGCGACATTGTCGTCGAGCTGGATCGCCCGGTTGAAGTCCGTGAAGGCGTTGTCCTGGTCGCCGACCGCGAAATAGGACAGGCCGCGACCGTTATAGGGCTCCGGCGAGCGCGGCGAGATCGAGATGGATCGCGAGAAGTCCTCAATCGCTTCGACATGGTTGCCGCGGCGCTGCTGGATGAGTCCGCGATTGTGATAGGCGCGGGCGTCGGTGGAGTTGAGCTGAATGGCGCGGTTATAGTCCGCATAGGCTTCATTGAGCATGCCAGCCTGGCGGTAGATGTTGCCGCGCCCGACATAGGCGGCGTCGTAATTCGGGTTGATCTGGACCGCAGCATTGTAGTCGGCGATGGCCTGTTCGCGATTGCCGAGGTTGCGGTGGATGAGCGCCCGGTTGGCATAGGCCTGGTAGAAGCGCGGATTGAGTGCGAGCGCCTGGTCGAAATCTGCAATGGCCAATTCGAACTGCCCACCGCGGCCATAGGCGGAGCCGCGCACATTGTACGCTTCAGGATCGCGCGGATTGTTCTGGATGACCTGGGTGAGCGACGCGATGTTCTGCTCGCTGCCCTGGGCGGCGTCGAGCCGGATCATGTCCGCGTTCGGCATGCCGGCCGACTGGCAGCTTGCAAGGACGATTGCGCTGAGGAGCGTTCCGGCAAGCGCAGCCCGACGACGCGCGGTGCGGGATTGGAGCGAAAATGATGCGATGGCCAATGTCAGGATCCCTTGTCGATCGATAGAGCCGGCAATCGAATCGCCGCGTTCATCAGCTAGCGAAGAAGCCCGGCAACATTACGGTAGGCTGGCAAAAAGAAAAGGCGGGTGCGAAGTTTCGCGCCCGCCCATCAAAATCCCTATCCCGGCAAAAAGATCCGGGCGTGCCGAAGCACCTTATCCGCGTGTCGGAGCGGCGCGGCCGCCGAGCAGGCCTTCGCGCTGAGCGCGCTTGCGAGCAAGCTTGCGCACGCGGCGAACGGCTTCGGCCTTTTCGCGAGCACGCTTCTGCGACGGCTTCTCATAGAAGTCGCGCATCTTCATTTCACGGAAGATGCCTTCGCGCTGCATCTTCTTCTTCAGCGCTCGCAGCGCCTGATCAACATTGTTATCGCGGACAAGAACCTGCACGTTAATCCCGTTCCTTCGTTCCAAATCGGTGGCTGACGATACTGCACGTCGTCGCATGACATTTCGTTCGCGCAGCGAGCCACCGAACGATCGGCGTGGTAACTAGCAGAAAGGATTTCGGTCGTCCAGTTGGAAAAGCACCGAAATGCAGGCGTTCCGTCACTTTTCACGGAGCACGGCGCGGGCCATGCCTGCCATGAATTTGCACGATCGGCCATCTAGCTCTACGCGTCGTTGAAGGTCGCAAAACGACCATTGTCGACCTTTCCAATTTGACATGGCTTGGATAGGTCCAGTGCTTACGATGCGCCACGGGCCGGGGAGCATGCATGCGCAAATATTCCATCTTCGCGATCGCCCGAGAAGCCATGCGTGGCCACAAGGGTTGGGACAAGCAGTGGTCGTCGCCCGAGCCGCGTTCGTCCTATGACATCGTGATCGTGGGTGCCGGCGGGCATGGTCTGGGTACGGCCTATTACCTAGCCAAGGAACACGGCTTCAAGAACATCGCCGTGATCGAGAAGGGCTGGCTCGGCGGCGGCAATACCGGCCGCAACACCACCATCATCCGCTCCAACTATCTCTATGACGAAAGCGCGGGCCTCTATAACCATGCGCTGAACCTGTGGGAGAACCTGTCGCAGGAGCTGAACTACAACGTCATGTATTCTGCCCGCGGCGTCATGATGCTGCAGCACAATGTGCATGACGTGCAGTCGGCCAAGCGCCATATCCATGCCAACCGGCTGAACGGCATCGACAATGAATGGCTCGAGCCCGATGCGGCAAAGGCTTTCTGCCCTCCGCTCAATATCTCAAGCAATGCGCGCTATCCCGTCATGGGCGCCGCCCTGCAGCGCCGCGGCGGCGTTGCCCGGCACGATGCAGTCGCCTGGGGCTATGCGCGCGCCGCAGCCGATATGGGTGTCCACATCATCCAGAATTGCGAAGTGACGGGCATCCGTCGCGGCGCGAACGGAGACGTGACCGGCGTCGACACCGCGCGCGGCTTCATCGGTGCGAAGAAGGTCGGCGTCGTTGCCGCCGGCCATACCTCCGTCCTGATGGACATGGCTGGCATCCGCATGCCGCTCGAAAGCTTCCCGCTGCAGGCACTGGTGTCGGAACCGGTGAAGCCGATCTTCCCCTGCGTCGTCATGTCGAACACCGTGCATGCCTACATTTCCCAGTCCGACAAGGGCGAACTGGTGATCGGGGCGGGCACCGACCAGTACACATCCTATTCCCAGACGGGCGGTCTCCACATCATCCAGCACACGCTCGACGCGATCTGCGAGATGTTCCCGATCTTCAGCCGCATGAAGATGCTGCGCTCCTGGGGCGGTATCGTGGACGTGACGCCGGACCGGTCGCCGATCCTCGCCAAGACGCCGGTCAAGGGCCTCTACGTCAATTGCGGCTGGGGCACGGGTGGCTTCAAGGCTACGCCGGGCTCTGCCCATGTCTTCGCCCACACGATCGCCAACGATGCGCCGCACAAGATCAACGAGGGCTTCACGCTGGAGCGGTTCCGCACCGGCCGGCTGATCGACGAGGCCGCCGCGGCGGCTGTCGCGCACTGAGACGAGAGGTCTGAGACAGAAATGCTGCTGATCCGCTGCCCCTATTGCGACGAAGACCGCCCGGAAATCGAGTTCCGCCATGCCGGCGAGGCCCACATCGTGCGCTCGGACAAGATGGCCGACCTCACGCCTGACGAGTTCGAGCGCTATTTCTTCCTGCGCAATAACCGCAAAGGCGACGTCTATGAGCGTTGGCGCCACATTCATGGTTGCGGGCGCTTCTTCAATGCCGTGCGCAACACGGTGACCGATCGCTTCCTCATGACCTACAAGGCCGGCGAGCCGCGACCCGCGCTTCCCGATCCGCAGGCGCAAGCAGCAGCCACGGAAGGAAACGGCCAATGAGCGGCAACGCGTATCAGGGCGGTGCAAACCGTCTACCGGGGAAGGGCCGTTTGACGCCTGCCAAAACCGTGCGCTTTTCCTTCGATGGCCGCATGCTGACGGGGCTCGACGGCGACACGCTCGCTTCCGCACTCATCGCCAACGGCATCCACCTCATGGGCCGGTCGTTCAAGTATCACCGCCCGCGCGGCGTGCTCTCGGCCGGCGCCGAAGAGCCGAATGCGCTGATGCAGGTGTCGCGCGATTCGGCGCGCTATCAGCCGAATGTCCGTGCCTCGGTGCAGGAGATCTTCGACGGGCTCAGGGCTTCCTCGCAGAACCGCTATCCATCGCTCGCCTTCGATGTCGGCGCCGTCAACGACGCGCTGTCGCCGCTCTTTTCGGCGGGATTTTACTACAAGACCTTCATGTGGCCGCGCGCAGCCTGGAACAAGCTGTACGAGCCGGTCATCCGCCGGGCTGCTGGCCTCGGTGAAGCGCCGAAAGAGGCTGATCCCGACCATTACGCGCAGCGCTATGCCCATTGCGATGTCCTCGTCGTGGGCGGCGGCCTGGCAGGGCTGTCGGCAGCGCTTGCGGCGGCCGAGTCCGGCGCGAGCGTCATCATCTGCGACGAACAGCCCCAAATGGGCGGCGCCCTCCATTTCGACACCAGCATCGCCGTCAACGGCGAAACCGGATTCGACTGGGCGCAGAAAACCGCAGCCCGTCTCGCCTTCATGGAAAATGTCCGCGTTCTGACGCGCACGACGGCGTTCGGATACTACGCACAGAATTTCGTCGGCCTGGCCGAACGCGTGACCGACCATCTTGCTCTTCCTTCGCCGGACCAGCCGCGCGAGAGGCTATGGCAGGTCCGCGCCAAGCGCGTGGTGCTGGCGACGGGCGCTATCGAGCGGCACATAGTCTTTCCGGGCAACGATCGCCCGGGCATCATGCTGGCCTCGGCAGCGCGCATCTTCCTCAACCATTACGGCGTCGCCATCGGCGCGAAAGTGGCTGTCTACACGGCTTGCGACAGCGCCTATGAAGCGGCCTTCGACCTGCAGGATGCGGGCGTTCGCATCCCCGTGATCGTCGAAGCCCGCGACAGGCCGGGCGGAACGCTTCTCGAGGAGGCTCGCACGCGCGGCATCGAGGTTCTGACCCGCCATACCATTGCTTCAACCAAGGGCAGGTTGCGCGTTTCATCGATCGCGGTCGTCCCGGCCGGCGCATCGGGCAAGGGCCGCGATATCGAGGTGGACGCGCTGATGACGTCGGCCGGCTGGACGCCATCGGTGCATCTTTTCTCGCAGTCTCGCGGCAAGGTGGCCTGGGATGCGGAAAGCGGCCGGTTCCTGCCGGGCGTCAATGCGCAAGACTGCGTGTCGATCGGCGCCTGTGCCGGGACCGACGATCCCGTGGCACTCGTCGAACAGGCTGTCGAGGCCGGTCTTGATGCCGCCAACGGAGCCGGCTCGGAAATGTCGGGACGTCCGGTCATCGATATCGATCATGAAGGCAGCGATGCCGGCTCTTGGTCGGCAGGCCTTGTTGGCGCCGTCGGGGCGCCAGAGTCCGGCAAGGCCTTCGTCGATTTCCAGAACGACGTCACTGCCAAGGATATCCGGCTCGCGGTGCGTGAGGGCATGCATTCGATCGAGCACGTCAAGCGCTTCACCACCAACGGCATGGCGACCGACCAGGGCAAGACCTCCAACATGCACGGCCTGGCGATCGCCGCCGAAACGCTCGGCAAGCCGATCCCGCAAGTGGGCCTGACCACGTTTCGCGCGCCCTACACACCGGTGACGTTCGGAACCATTGTCGGCCAGAGCCGCGGCGTGCTGTTCGATCCAGCCCGCAAGACGCCGCTCCACGCATGCCTGGAAACGAATGGTGCCGTCTTCGAGGATGTCGGCCAGTGGAAGCGCGCCTGGTACTTTCCACGCGCGGGCGAAACCATGCATGCCGCCGTCTCGCGCGAATGCCGCACGGTGCGCGAAGTTGCCGGCCTCTTCGATGCGTCCACGCTCGGCAAGATCGAAGTGGTCGGACCCGATGCGGCAGCCTTCCTCAATCTTCTCTACACAAACGCCTGGGACAAGCTGGAGCCAGGCCGGTGCAAATACGGCATCATGCTGCGCGAAGACGGCTTCATCTACGATGACGGCGTGGTCGGACGGCTTGCTGCCGACCGCTTCCACGTCACGACGACCACGGGCGGCGCGCCGAGGGTCCTCCACCATATGGAAGACTATCTCCAGACGGAGTTCCCGCATCTCGATGTCTGGCTGACCTCCATTACCGAGCAATGGGCCGTCATCGCCGTGCAGGGGCCCCAGGCCCGCGACATCATCGCGCCGTTTGTTGACGGCATCGACATATCCGATGATGCCATGCCGCACATGTCGGTACGCGAGGGCAAAATCTGTGGCGTTCCGACCCGGCTCTTCCGCATGTCGTTTACCGGCGAGCGCGGCTTCGAAATCAACGTCCCTGCCGATTACGGCCAGTCGGTGTTCGAGGCCCTGTGGGAGCGCGCCGAGGCGATGGACGCCTGCCTCTACGGCACCGAGGCGATGCACGTGCTGCGCGCCGAAAAGGGCTACATCATCGTCGGCCAGGACACCGATGGCACCGTGACGCCGGACGATGCGGGTCTCAGCTGGGCGGTGGCGAAGAAGAAGCCCGATTTCGTCGGCATCGCCGGTCTGAAGCGTGCCGACCTGCAGCGGCCGGATCGCAAGCAACTGGTCGGGCTGAAGACGAAAGATCCAACCCTCGTGCTGGAGGAAGGCGCGCAGATCGTTGCCGATCCAAACGAGAAGATCCCGATGACGATGATCGGGCACGTCACCTCGTCCTACTGGTCGGAGAATTGCGGCCGGTCGATTGCCATGGCGGTCGTCGCCGGAGGCCGGAGCCGGATGGGCGAGACGCTCTATGTGCCGATGCCCGACAGGACGATCGAGGTTGAAGTCACCGACACCGTGTTCTTCGACAAGCAAGGAGAACGGCTCAATGGATAGCCCCGTCGGCGTCGAACGCCTCCATCCCTTGCACGGCCGGCGCGGCGGTGGAGCCGCCGTCGGATTGACACCGGCGCAAGCGGCGGTGCGGATTTCGCTGCGCGCCAAGCCGGACGCGGTCTCCGCACTGTCCGGCGGCCTCGGCCTCGACCTGCCGACGCGCCCGAAAACGGCGGTGGTCAACGCCGACGGCACGCGCTCGGCGCTATGGCTCGGCCCGGACGAATGGCTTGTCATAGACGACGGCGAAAATGGCGGCTCTGCCGATCTCGTGAAAGCGCTCGCCGATACCGGCGTTCTTCATTCCGCGGTCGATGTCTCCCACCGCCAGACCGCCATCATGGTCACCGGCGAGGCGGCCGCCGAAACACTCGCGGCCGGTTGCCCGCAGGACCTGTCGTTGAAGGCGTTCCCTGTGAATGCCTGCTCGCGCACCGTGCTCGGCAAGATCGAAATCGTGCTCTGGCGCATGGCCGACGACATGTTCCGCATCGAGTGCTGGCGTTCCTATTCCGACTACGCCTTCGCGTTCCTGAGTGAAGCTGCGCGGGACGCGAAGGCCTGAGCGATCTATTCGAGCGCGTCCAAGGCGGTCGGATCCATCTGAATGAGTGTTAGCCAGTCGGCGGTGAGCGCCGGCTTCATCTCGCCCTCGATCTCGACCGTCACCTGATAGCGCAACATCATCATCTGCTGGCCGCGCCGGCGTGCTTCGGACAGCACGAAGCGGCCGCGGATGCGCTTGCCGGCCTTCACCGGCGCCATGAAGCGAAGCTTCTCGAACCCGTAATTCACGCTGAGCTGCTGATCCTCGACGGCCGGAATGCAGTCGTAATTCATCGCCGAGAGCAGCGAGACGGTGAGAAAGCCATGCGCGATCGTCCCGCCGAAGGGGCCTTCCGCAGCCGCGCGCTCCGGATCCACATGGATGAACTGGTGGTCGTTCGTCGCTTCGGCGAAGCGGTCGATCATGGGCTGGTCGACCGTGATCCAGTCGGACAGTCCAATCTCGGTTCTGACCTGGGCGACGAGATCTTCGAGTGAAATCGTCGTGGCCAATTCGCTGGTGTCAGTGGTCGGCATTTTCCATGATCCGTTGCATGCGCTCGGCGGCAGCACGCAGTTTGGTCGCCAGTTCCTCGCGCTGATAATCCATGCGGTAGAGCGGCCCGGCGATCGCCAGGCCGAACCGCCGCGTTCCATGCACCAACGGCACGCCGATGCCCATAACGTCTGGTGTGAATTCTGCCCGGTCTTCGGTCCATCCGCGTGCCACTGCAGCGTCCAGCTCCTCCATCAGCTTGCCGGCATCGGTGAAGGTCGTGGCCTGATGGCGCACGAAATCGACCTGCTCCAGGATGCGCGCCCGCTCCTGCGGGTCGTAGGAGGTAAGGATCGCCTTGCCGGTGGAGGTCGTATAGAGCGGGCGCCGCTCGCCGCAGCGGGCGAAATAGCGGATGGGCGACGCCGCCTCGACCACGTCGATATAGAGCACTTCGGCTCCCTGCCGTGCGGCGAGCAACACCGTTTCGCCGGCCGAGCGCGCCAGATCCTCCATCTCGCCATGGATGCGCTGAAGGAAAACGTCGCCCTCCATGATCGATGTCGCGATTTCGTGGAGCCGTGGCGTCGGATAGTATCCACCGCGCTGCCGGGTCTCGTAAATCAGCCCGCGGGCGAGCAGCGTCTCTATCAGATTAAACACGCTGGATTTTGGCATGCCGAGCTCGTCGGCGATGATCGTCAGTGTCAGCGGACGCTTGTCGCGCGCGAAAAGCTCGAAAAGATCGAGTGCATTGTCCACCTGTCGCACACGCATGCGATCCCTCCCAAATCCCATCTTGTTCATATACGTGAACTTTCTTCTTGCCAATTGAAATCCGTTGACAGGGCGAATCCGCTTCAATAGCGTTGAAGTCGAGGGCAGGGAGGCTCTCGGCCGGAACCGTGTGGGAGGAACATGACGGAAGCCGCCATTCTGTCCGCGCGCGGACTCACCAAGGAATTCAAGGGATTCGTTGCGGTCAACAATGTCGACCTCGACGTGCGTCGCGGGTCGATCCATGCATTGATCGGGCCGAACGGAGCAGGCAAGACGACCTGCTTCAATCTGCTGACGAAATTCCTGCAGCCGACATCGGGCGCGATTACCTACAATGGTCGCGACATTACGGGCCTGTCCTCAGCCGATATTGCACGGCTCGGTCTGGTGCGTTCGTTCCAGATTTCAGCAGTGTTCCCGAACTTGACAGTTCTGGAAAATGTTCGCATCGCCCTGCAGCGGCGGCGCGGCGATTCCTACGATTTCTGGCGCTCCGAAACGGTGCTGCGCGAATATGACGACGAAGCGCGCTCGCACATCGCCGATGTGGGTCTGACCGCATTCACCGACGAACGCGCTGGCGAACTGTCCTACGGCCGCAAGCGCGCGCTCGAAATCGCGACGACGCTGGCGCTCAATCCAGAAATGCTGCTGCTCGACGAGCCGATGGCCGGCATGACGCAGGAAGACGTCGAGCGGATTTCGGCGCTGATCCGACGGATCGCCACGAACCGCACGATCCTGATGGTCGAGCACAATCTATCCGTCGTCGCCAATCTGTCGGATCACATCACGGTGCTGGCGCGTGGCGAGGTGCTGGCGCAGGGCGATTACGCCACGGTTTCGAAAGATCCAAAGGTCATCGACGCTTATATCGGAGCGGGACATGGTTGAGCCAACGACGATGGAGCGGCCGATTGCCGCCAAGGCTCCGGTCAAGGCGCTGCTCGAGGTCAAGAACCTGCAGGGCTGGTACGGCGAAAGCCACGTGCTCCACGGCATCAACTTTGCCGTTGGAGAGGGCGAGGTCATCACGCTGCTCGGCCGCAATGGCGCCGGCAAGACCACGACGATGAAAGCCGTGATGGGCATTCTGGCCAAGCGCACCGGGTCGGTGACGTTCGAAGGCAATGAACTGATCAAACTGCCGGCCCGCAAGATCGCCAAGGCAGGCATCGCCTATTGCCCGGAAGAGCGCGGCATCTTTTCGAGCCTCTCGGTGCAGGAAAACCTGATGCTGCCGCCGAAGGTGCGCGAGGGCGGTCTGTCGCTCGACACGATCTTCGAACTCTTCCCCAACCTGAAGGAACGTCTGTCCAGCCAGGGCACGAAGCTTTCGGGTGGGGAGCAGCAGATGCTCGCAATTGCGCGCATCCTGCGAACAGGTGCCAAGACGCTGCTTTTGGACGAGCCAACGGAGGGGCTCGCGCCGGTCATCGTGCAGCAGATCGGACGCACCATCGCAAAGCTGAAGAGCCAGGGCTTCACCATCGTTCTGGTGGAGCAGAATTTCCGGTTCGCCGCTTCGGTCGCGGACCGGCACTACATCGTCGAGCAGGGTCGTGTGGTGGACACGATCCAGAACGCCGAACTCGACGCCAACATCGACAAACTGCATCGCTATCTCGGCGTTTAGAATGCAATCGGCACGAAAACGTGCCTTTCTCGGGAGGAGAACTGCAATGATGAAGAAACTCGCACTGGCCACGTCGGCATTTGCCATGCTGGCCGCAGCGCCGGGCCTTGCCCAGGATGTGAGCGTCAAGCTTGGTGTCCTGAACGACCGCTCCGGCGTCTATGCCGACCTGTCGGGCGAAGGCTCGGTCATCGCCGCGCAGATGGCGGTCGAGGATTTCGGTGCCGAGGAGAAGGGCATCACGGTCGAGATCGTTTCGGCCGACCACCAGAACAAGCCGGACGTCGCATCCAACATTGCGCGCCAGTGGTACAGCGAAGAAGATGTCGACGCGATCTTCGACGTGCCGACCTCGTCGGCCGCGCTCGCCGTGCATGAGATCACCCGCGAGATGGACAAGATCTTCATGAACTCCGGCGCCGCCACGTCGGACCTGACCGGCTCTGCCTGCTCGCCGAACACCGTTCACTGGACCTATGACACCTGGGCGCTGGCCAACGGTACCGGCGGCGCGATGGTGGAGCAGGGCGGCGACAGCTGGTTCTTCATCACCGCGGACTACGCATTCGGCCATGCGCTCGAGCGTGACACGACGGCCTTCGTCGAGAAGTCCGGCGGCACGGTCGTCGGCTCGGTGCGTCACCCGTTCCCGGGCAGCGACTTCTCGTCGTTCCTGCTGCAGGCCCAGGCTTCCGGCGCCAAGGTCGTCGGCCTTGCCAATGCCGGCGGCGATACGATCAACGCCGTGAAGCAGGCGTCCGAGTTCGGCATCACCCAGGCTGGCCAGTCGCTTGCCGGTCTGCTCGTGTTCCTCACCGACGTGCATTCGCTCGGCCTGCAGACCGCCCAAGGCCTCGTCCTGACGGAAAGCTTCTACTGGGATCTGAACGACCAGACGCGCGAATGGTCGGCCCGCTTTGAGGAGCAGGCAGGCGACAAGCCGACGATGGTTCAGGCCGGCGTTTATGGCTCGGTGCTGCACTACCTCAAGGCTGTCGAAGCAACCGGCACGGATGAAACCGCAGCCGTCATGGAATGGATGAAGGCGAACCCGACCGATGACCCGCTCTTCGGTCAGGGCGAGATCCGCGAAGACGGTCGCAAGATCCACGACATGTATCTGTTCCGCGTCAAGGCGCCCGACCAGTCGGAAGGCCCGTGGGATTACTACGAGCTACTTGAGACCATCCCGGCCGACCAGGCATTCCGCCCACTCGCCGATGGCGGCTGCTCGCTCGTCGAGGAAGCTGCCGCGCAGTAACAGCGCTTAAGGCACGCCGCGTCGCCTTCGGGCGGCGCGGTTACCTTGAAGCGTTTCCAGGTGAAGCGGATACCGATTCACCGCTCGGAGACGCGCCAAATCTCAAGACCGACCGTCTTCATATCTGGAACCAGCCAGCCATGTTCGAGCTTTTGGGCATACCGCCGCAGGCACTTTTCGGGCAGCTTTTGCTCGGCCTGATCAACGGATCCTTCTACGCCATGCTGAGTCTTGGCCTGGCGGTGATCTTCGGCCTGTTGAACATCATCAATTTCACCCATGGCGCGCAGTACATGATGGGCGCCTTCGTGACCTGGATGCTGCTGACCTATTTCGGCATCAACTACTGGGCCGCCCTCATTTTGGTACCGCTGATCGTCGGCGCGACTGGCATCGTCATCGAACGGCTGATGATCTCGAGGCTCTACCATCTCGATCACCTCTACGGCCTGCTTCTGACTTTCGGCCTCGCGCTCATCATCCAGGGCCTTTTCCGCAATCAATACGGCGTGTCGGGCATACCCTATGCGGCGCCTGAGCTTCTGCAGGGCGGGCATAATCTTGGCTTCATGTATCTGCCGAATTCGCGCCTCTGGGTCATCGTCGCCTCTCTCGTCGTCTGCCTCGGCACCTGGTTCATGATCGAGAAGACAAAGCTCGGCGCTTATCTGCGCGCCGCGACAGAAAACCCGACGCTTGTCGGCGCGTTCGGCATCAACGTGCCGCGCATGATCACGCTTACCTATGGCTTCGGCGTCGGCCTTGCCGCGCTCGCCGGCGTGCTCGCCGCACCGATCTATTCGGTCAATCCGAACATGGGCGAGCAGCTGATCATCGTCGTTTTCGCCGTCGTCGTCATCGGCGGCATGGGCTCGATCCTCGGCGCTATCATCACGGGGTTTGGACTTGGGCTTGTGGAGGGTCTCACCCGAGTCTTCTACCCGGAAGGCTCCGCCGTCGTGATCTTCGTCATCATGGCCATCGTTCTGCTCGTTAAGCCGGCAGGCCTCTTCGGAAGGACCGCCTGACATGACCACGACCGATACGGATACCGTCAGCCACGTTTCGGCGCAGCCGCGAGACAAGGCCATGGGCATGCCACGCCATCACATGATGATCTTCATCGCGCTGTTCGCCGCGATGCTGGTGGCACCCTTCGTGCTCTACCCCGTCTTCCTCATGAAAGTGATGTGCTTCGCGCTCTTCGCCGCTGCCTTCAACCTGCTGCTGGGCTTTGGCGGGCTCCTGTCCTTCGGCCACGCCGCCTATTTCGGCATGGCAAGTTATGTCTCCGCCCACGCCGCAAAGGTCTGGGGTCTGACACCCGAGCTTGCGATCCTTTCGGGCACGCTGGTGGCAATGGTGCTGGGCGCTGCGATCGGCTCGCTCGCCATTCGCCGCCAGGGCATCTATTTCGCCATGGTCACACTCGCCTTCGCTCAGATGGTCTACTTCTTCGCCCTGCAGGCGCCGTTCACTGGGGGCGAGGATGGCATCCAGGCCGTGCCGCGCGGCGATCTCTTCGGCATTCTGAGCACGCGCCCCGACCGCACTTTCTATTATGTCGTTCTGGCCATCACCTTCGGCGGCGTGCTGGCGATCTATCGCATCATCCACTCGCCGTTCGGCCAGGTACTGAAGGCGATCCGCGAGAACGAGCCGCGCTCCATTTCGCTCGGCTATCACGTCAATCGCTACAAGCTCGCCGTGTTCGTCATCTCCGCTGCATTCGCGGGCATGGCGGGTGCCACCAAGGCGCTTGTGTTCCAGCTCGCTTCGCTGACCGATGTCTACTGGACGATGTCTGGCGAGGTCGTTCTGATGACGCTGCTCGGTGGGATGGGTACGGTCTTTGGGCCACTGCTCGGCGCCGGCATCATCGTTGCCATGCAGAACTACTTCGCTTCCTTCGGCGCCTGGGTGCTGATCATGCAGGGCATCATCTTCGTGCTGGCGGTGCTTCTGTTCCGAGAAGGAATCATTGGCGTGCTGGCACGCTGGATCAAGAAACCGCTCTGAACGAACCCTTCCATCCATCGCTTATCGTGTAACACCGGCGTCCCCATGGGCGCCGGTGTTACATTTCTGCGACATCGGTCTTGGATTGCAAAATTCCTCTCCCGAAATGCCGGGATGGTTGGAACCTCGTAACGATTTGATGGTTGAATTTCCGTGGCTGCGGCCACAGAAGCAAGTCCTGCCGCGAACCGGTTGGAGCGAAATTCCCCTTTTGCCGAGGCAGGCTCAGGGCAGGGTTTGCTTGATAAGCATCGTCCAGATCCCCGAGATCAACCACTCGAACGAGAACAACAAAATGTCCGCAAGCCACACCAGCGAAAACGTCGCTCAGAGCCTTCGTCCGGTCGTCATGGTCGTCGTCACTGCAAAGATCATCATCGCATCATTCCTTTTCGCCAATGTCGCAGGCGTGATCCCGACGCCGGCAACTGCCTACGAGAACACTGCAGTTCATCTCGTCGAACCGAACTGAACGGAACAGCCTCGGCTCCGATAGCCGGGATGATGAGAAGCTGAAGATGCGCCGGCCTGAAGTGATGCCGGCGCAAATATCTAAAGAGAGTTTCAGAACGATCCGACTCTTCAAGCCGCCGTCGTCAATTCATCGACCTGCGGCGAATTCTGCACCAGCAAGCCGGCATGCAGCATGAAGTCTTCGAAGGCAGCACGCGCGGCCGCCGTCTGGGCGCCACCACTCATCCCAGCCCGACATGCTTTATGCGCCGCCGTATGGCGCTTGTCTTTGCGCCAGCCCGGCATGGCCTCCAAATAGGAGAGTGCAGCTGCAGGGCTCTTGATGGCCTGGATAAAGCCAAGGCCGGCAAAGACGTGCACGGTGTGATCAAAGCTGGACGATGCCATCGAAGGCTCCTTTGGATGCGCGGGCTGCCGCCGCGATGTCGTGATGTTTGTCGGGTTTGGATGAGGTCGTGGCTCCGATGGTTCGCGCGGCATCAAGAAATGCCTCTCGCGCTTTCGTGGCGGGAACGAAGCCATCGATTGCATCGCGGCAGGCCTGAACCGCTCGGCGATAGGTCGAATTTGTCGTGATGGGCCAGCCGCCCATCAGGCATTCCAGCGCCTCGAAAGCGCTGTCGACGCGGCGTGGTGGCCGGCCGGGTAGGGTGACCCAAACGGGCGAAAACGGACGAGCACTCATTTCTCGTACAGCTCCTGTCAGATGGGTTGGGCGCCCTTGTTGCGCCCGCGGAGCTTTGAGAACGAGGAGCGGCCTGCAGTGTTCCACCGACCGATGACGTTTCCTGAGAACGCAGATGGCCACCAAATCAGCGTAAGCCGACCGGCACGGTGACCGTCACAATCGGGTGGAAGATGTGGAACCGATTTGCGCGGCGCGGGTTATTCGGCCAGTTCCAACACGGAGTACCATAATGAAAAAGACCGCTTCACTCGTCGCCCTCTCGATGTTCGGCTTTGTCGCCGCCGCTTCGGCTCAGGCTCCGGCCGGCTTGATCGAAATCGAATCCGATAGCCAGATGGTCAGCGAATTTAATCTGACGGTCGAGCAGCTGGAAGACATGAACATCCTGGACGCAGCTGGCGAGACGATCGGCGAAGTCGAAGAAGTGCTTGGCACCGATGACGGTACGCCGACGGCATTTTCGGCTGAAGTTGGCGGCTTCCTGGGCGTCGGTGACACCGATGTCGTCATCCCGTTCGATCAGGTCACGCTCAATGGCGACAACCTTCAGGTCGACATGACCCAGGAACAGGTTGAAGCTTTGGATCGTTGGGAAGACTAATCTTTCCACAGAGCGTCTGATTTCAGGCCCGTATCCGAAAGGATGCGGGCCTTTTTGTATGGGAAATAGGCCCGGAAATCCCGTGGGTCGCGGCTGTTGGGGCTGGGGGGCCTGAATAACGAACCGCGACCCTGGCCCCGGTTGAGACAAGGGGCCAACAGCCTTGTATCCAGCGCTGCGCTCCACCGCACCTATCAAATATCGCAGATTGCTCTTAACGCCGCGCCAACCACACGGCGCGATTCGACCGTTTGATCGGTGGAGCTGCGCGTGACCACCGGGGGCGGTTGGTCACGCGCAGCTCCCGTCCTCCCCAGAAGGACGTCAGGTCAACGTAAAGCACTGATCGGATGTTAGAAACGGACCTCAGTCCAAGCATCGACCGGCGAACGTCTACCTTTTCCGGCCCCAAGGAATGACCGGGCGGATTGACCCCAAACCCTTGGCAGTAGGCAGGGCTCTGGCGGTTCGCGACGACGACCAATGTCATGAGGCAGAAACAAGCAGCGCCCGAGGTCGGTGGACCGGTCGGGCGCTGCTTGAATTGAAGCTAAGTGCTTGAAAAGGATGGTGGGCGTGACAGGGATTGAACCTGTGACCCCTACGATGTCAACGTAGTGCTCTCCCGCTGAGCTACACGCCCATCCGTGGAGCGGCATAGACCATAAATGGCTTTGCCGCGTCAATAGTGTCGAAAGCGAAATTACCTGCTTTTCGAGAGGGCCTGGAACGGGCCTCAGGCAGCTTCGAGCATCTTGTGGATTTCATCCACCAGATCGCGCAGATGGAAGGGCTTGGAAAGAACCTTGGCATCTTTCGGTGCGTTGGAATCCGGGTTCAGCGCCACGGCGGCAAAGCCGGTGATGAACATGACCTTCAGGTCCGGGTCGAGTTCCGTCGCACGACGGGCGAGCTCGATGCCGTCCATCTCGGGCATCACGATGTCCGTCAAGAGCAGCGAAAACGGCTCTTCTCGCAACCGGTCATAGGCGCTGGCGCCATTGTCGAAGGCGCGGACCTCATAGCCGGCCTTTTCCAGCGCCTTCACCAGGAAGCGGCGCATGTCATTGTCGTCTTCGGCAAGAAGAATCTTCATTCTCTGTCGTCCTGAAATGTCGTCGTCGGCTGTCATAAAGCGCGCACCTCTCGCTGCCACAGAAACAACACTTGCGTAAACATCCGGTGAAAGCCGAATAAGGAGCGCGCTCGACTCAGGCAGGTACAAGCCTATTTTTATGGGCTATGGACACGGGTTGAGGCAACTGGCAACATGATTTGGGCCGTCGAATTCAAGGGATGCGGGGCTTTTTCGCATCGCTTCCACCATCTCGATCGACAAGCAACGGAGTGCAGGCGAATTGGCAGCGCTGGTGTTTGATTCTGAGCCATTCGAGGTCCGGATGGCGACCCGCCAGACAACGCCTCTCGTCTTCAACTCGCCCCACAGCGGGCGAATCTATCCCGCTTCCTTCCTTGCCCAGTCGCGGCTCGACGCGCGCCGCATCCGCAAATCAGAAGATTTCTACGTCGACGAATTGTTCGCCCATGCGGTCCAGGCCGGTGCGCCGATGCTGGTCGCCCACTTTCCGCGCGCCTATCTCGACGTCAATCGCGAACCTTACGAACTCGATCCGCGCATGTTCGAGGGAGCGTTGCCGCCCTTCGCCAATATCTCGTCGACGCGGGTTGCCGGCGGTCTCGGCACGATTCCTCGTTTGGTGGCCGAAAATGTCGAGATATACAGCCATCGTCTGCCGGTCGCCGAAGCGCTGGAGCGCATCGAGGGCATTTATCGCCCCTATCACGCGTGCCTGCGCCGGCTGATCGCGCGCACCCGCGTGACCTATGGCATGGCCGTTCTGGTGGATTGTCACTCGATGCCGGCGAGCGTGCGTTCTCCCGCTTCGCCGGTGAGGCCGGACTTTATCATCGGCGACCGCTACGGCACCAGCGCATCGCAGGACCTGACCCGCTCGGCCGCCCTGATCCTGCAGGAAATGGGTTATGCGGTGACCCGCAACAAACCCTATGCGGGCGGGTTCATCACCGAACATTACGGCCGGCCGGCCCATGGGCTTCATGCCTTGCAGATCGAAGTCAATCGTGGGCTCTATTTCGACGAGGAGCGGCTCGAGAAGAAGTCGGGATTCGACCGGCTGCGCGCCGATCTGACGGATTTCATCGATGCGCTGATCGCGCTCGTCGAAAGCGACATGGTGGAAGTGCCGCTCGCCGCCGAATAGCCTGGAGCGTTTCCAGGTGAAGTGGATAGCGGTTCACCGTTGGACAACGCGACAATTCAAAGCGCTGGAGCTATTGCTCCAGCCCATAAAAAAAACCGCGCCCGTTGGGACGCGGTAGAAGTCTAGGGAGGAAACGCCCAAATGGGCATTGCAGCGAACTGCACCTCGAAGCTATTGTTGCGCCGCACAAAAGTCAATCGATTAGATTTATGGGCCTTCGCAGTCGCAATAAATTCATGGGCAGTGTGGTCCGTCAGTGATAGTGGAATTCATGGCCTTACCCGATCTCGATTTCTTTCGCCGACTGGCAGCTGCGGCGGCTGAACAGACGCTTCCGCGGTTTCGCCAGAACGGAGCCGTCGAGACAAAGGGTGCCGGTCTGTTCGATCCAGTCACCGAGGCCGACAAGGCCGCCGAGACGGCGATCCGCGACCTGATCCTGCACGCCTATCCCGATCATGGCATTCTCGGCGAAGAGCACGGCGGTCATGGCACCGATCGGGAATATCTATGGGTCATCGACCCTATCGACGGCACCCGCGCGTTCATTTCAGGTCTTCCCGTCTGGGGGACGCTGATCGGCCTCTATCAGAACGGCCGCGCCGTGATGGGGCTGATGGACCAACCGTTCATCGGCGAAACCTTTGTCGCCGGTTACGGAGAATCCCGATATTTCGGTCGATCAGGAGGGCAGGAGGCACTCAAGGTGCGCGCTTGCGAAAAGCTCGCCGACGCCACGCTGTTCACGACGTCGCCGAAGATCTTCTCCGATGCCCATGTCGGCCGTTATGAGCGTGTGGAACAGTCCGTGCGCCTCGCCCGCTATGGCTGCGACTGCTACGCCTATGCGCTGTTGGCCAGTGGCCATGCGGATATCGTCGTCGAATCGGACCTCAAGCCCTACGATATCGCGGCGTTGATCCCGATCATCGAGAATGCCGGCGGTGTGATCACCACCTGGGATGGCGGTCGGCCCGAAGGCGGGGGCGACATCGTGGCCTGTGGCAGCAGGCGTGTGCACGAAGAGGCGCTTGCGCTCCTCAAGAACTGATCGACAGCGCGCTCTGTTCGCCTTCAGCATCTGCGCCCGGCAGAAAGGCCTTGATCGCGGCCAGTGTCGGTTCCCGGTAAATATCGCTTTCCTGAAACAGCTCGTGGCGCGCCTGGTCGATCGTGATTACCCGCCCGGCGCGAAACAGCGTTCCAAGCTCTTCGATGGCCCGCAGCGGAACGATCTGGTCACCGCCTGCAGCCAGGATCAATGTCGGTATCTGGATTGCCGCAAGATGGTCCTGATGTCGAACGACATCGATCCGGCCGAGCGCTTCGCTGATCCAGCGGGCCGTCGGGCTCGAGGGCGAGAGCAGAGGCGCCGAGCCGAAGATCGCCTGGTTGCGCCGGAAGCGCCGCTCGTCATGGGTAAGGCGGTTGTCCTCAAAGGGCTGATTGTGCCGGTTGCGGGCAACGATCGTGCGCTTGAGCCCAACCCGGCTCATGACATTCGTCAGAAGGCGCACCCCGCGCTGGCCCAGCCTCTGGCCGCCAAGCGCAATGAACGGCGCGCAGAGCACCATGCGCTCGATCCGTGTCGTTAGCCGCGGTGCGGCTGCAAGTGCGACGAGGGCACCGGCCGAATGCGCCACGAGAAAGAACGGCAGCCGCGCATCCGGCAGCACCACTTGGGTCAGGAAATCTTCAAGATCGTGTTCGTAGTCGACGAACCGCTCCACGTAGCCGGCGCTGTGGTTGGGCAAGAGCCGCTCGGAGCCGCCCTGGCCGCGCCAATCGAACGTCGCCACCCAGAGGCCGGTCTTCAGAAGGTCGGAGATCGTCTCGTAATATTTCTCGATGCACTCGTTGCGGCCATGGGCGAGCACGATCGTGCCCTTGGCGCGCGGGGCGTCGGATTTGAAGAGTGCGTAGCGCAAGGATTTGCCATCCCGCGTGCGGAAATGGCCGGCAACATGGCGGTTGCCGGTCGGATCGGGGAACGGGTTGTCTGGGGTCTGATAAAGAATATCTTGCATCACGCAGCGCCGGCTCAAAGCAGGCACTTAGCATCGAACGTGCCTGCTCACAAAGAACGGTGATGCGAAAAAAGAGACCGGAGGCGCGAGAGCGATATGTGGGTTTCGCGCGCCTCCGGCCGATGGCTGAAGGGAAGGGACGTTACACTCCAGCCAGTCAGGATTTCTTTGTCCCGACGCTGGCCAATATGGTCCAGTGCATCTGAACGCGATCCGAACCTGACATTCATCTCGCATTCATGTGCCTAACGACCGAGGGGCCGGTCTATTCCCTGCAGAGATGAGAACCGCATTCTGCGGGTGCGGGCACCTCTTGAACGGCGAATGCGCGTTTCCCATCTTCTTTTTGCGGACGCCAGAACGGGTCCGCTGGTCTCTTCAAGCCTTTCGCCGCCAAGCGGGAACAGGTGTGAGGCCAGACAATCGATCAGACGAACAAGTCGCTTCAAGGAGGACTTTAAAATGCGTCATGTAGACTTTTCCCCCCTCTATCGCTCGACCGTTGGCTTCGACCGCCTGTTCACCATGCTGGACAGCCTTGCGCAGCCGGACCAGGGCCAGACCTACCCGCCCTACAATATCGAGCGTACCGGCGATAACGCCTACCGCATCACCATGGCGGTCGCAGGCTTCAGTGAAGACGAACTGTCGATCGAAGCGCGCGAGCACACGCTGACCGTCAAGGGCGAAAAGGCCGATGATGCCAGCGATGCCGGCGAATTCCTCTATCGTGGCATTGCCAAGCGCGCCTTCGAGCGCCGCTTCCAGCTTGCCGATCACGTAGAGGTTCGTGGCGCCTCGCTGAAGAACGGCCTGCTGCACATCGATCTTCTGCGCGAGATCCCCGAGGCCATGAAGCCGCGTCGGATATCCATCCAGGCGAGCCCGGCCAGCGCAAAGCAGATCGAGGCGCAAACCGCCTAATTCGCTAGAGCCATTTGAGTGGCTCAATGAACGGCGCCCCTTGCGGGCGCCGTTTTTCGTTACAGATGCCTAATGCTTAGAACTGGCGGCCGATCTTCGCGTCGACAGACTGGGCGTTGCCGCCACGGATGACGAAGAAGAGCATCATCGCAGCCCAAAGGATCGACTTTTCCGCACCAGAATAGCCTTCAGCCTGCACAACCCAATGGAAGTAGGTCGTGACGCAGAGGACGATGAAGCAGCCAAATGCTGCCGGGCGCGTCAGAAGGCCGATGGTGAGCAGGATGCCGCCGAAAAATTCGGTGCCCGCCAGAAGCGGAGACCACAGCGCTCCCGGCACGAAGCCGAGGCTTTCCACCATTCCCACCGCGCCGAACGGATTGGTTATCTTGGGCCAGCCATGTGTCACCATCGCAAGGCCTGCGACGAGGCGCAGAACGGTTTCGGCAGTGGTGGAGAGGCCCGAATAGAGCGGACGCAGTGCGGGAATGATGAGGTTCTGTTGGTCTGGCTGAGCCATGCGATGTCGATCCTTGCCCTTGTCGTTATTAACCTCCCGCGCGGGAGATAGAGCAGGATCGCCAGATCGCAAACAGCGGGATCGCAAACAGCCAGAGAAGATCAGGCGACGAGTTCGAGGAAACCGTCCACGTCTTCCTCGCGCGTCGCAAAGCTCGTGACGAGGCGCGTCAGCACCTCGTCCTCCGCGATCATGCCGTTCAACGCGCGCGGCGGCGTCCAATCATAAAACGCGGCACCTTTTGCGCGTGCGGTCTCGGCATCCGCCTTGCGAACGATGGCGAAGACCTCGTTCGTCTGCGACGTCCAGCCCGGACGCGCGCGGTTCGATGATTTCAGCCCGTCTTGCAGGCGGGCGGCCATGGCATTCGAATGCCGCGCGAGATCGAGCCAGAGATCGTCCTCGAAATAGCCGTGGAACTGCGCCGCGATGAAGCGGCTCTTGGAAAAAAGCTGCGCTGCGCGCTTGCGGATAAAGGGCAGGTCGCGCGCCTTCTCGGGATCCATGAAAACGAGCGCCTCGGCGCACCAGCAACCGTTCTTCGTCGCGCCGAAGGAGAGGACGTCGACGCCGCGCTTCCAGGTCATTTCTGCCGGCGTGATGTCGAGTTCCACCAGCGCATTGGCAAACCGGGCGCCATCCATGTGCAAGGGCAGGGCGTGCGCTTTGGCGATCTCCGCGATCGCATCGATTTCATCGGCGGTATAAACCGTGCCGATCTCGGTGGCCTGCGTGATCGAAATCGCCATCGGCTGGCCGGCATGGACGAAGCCGGGTGGAAAGCGCTTCAACTCGGAGCGCAATTCGTCGGGGTCGATCTTGCCGTTCCCTCCATCGACCGGCACCAGCCGGGCGCCATGGGTGAAGAATTCGGGCGCCCCGCATTCGTCCTCGATCACATGCGCCTCGCGGTGGCAGAAGGAGACCCCGCCCGGCCGGTTGACGCTGGCCAGCGCCAGCGAATTGGCTGCTGTGCCCGTGCCGACGAAGAACACCGCCACTTCACGCTCGAACACTTCGTTGAACTTCGCCTCGATCTCCTTGTCGAGGTCGCTTGCCCCGTAGGATGCGGCAAAGCCGTTAGAGTGGCGGTGCAGAGCTTCAGCGATGCGCGGGTGGACACCCGCCCAGTTGTCGGAACTGAAAATCATGGGCTGAGCTACCTTTGCGGACAGTGACGATCATCTTGGCGAGCAGCCTTAAGGTGAGATGGCGAGTGCGGCAACACGGAGGCATGTAAAAGCGCTTTCTGTCCGCAAGCTGCGCCTGTGCGACATAAAGTTTCACTCAACTGCGCCGACTGGCAAGGAATTGTCGCCATGCGTCATTATTTCCCGCTGCGCAACTTGCGCCGCCCGGAGCTTTCTGGCATACACCGCTGCGATAGGACAGGTTTGCTGTCCTATTTTCGGCGCGGCCACACCTGCTCGAACCGAGGCCTGTCATGGCCCCGCGACAGCACTATAATGGCCGAGATGGCGGTGCCATGCAGCCGGCGCGGGGCAAACCGACGCACGGCCAGTTGGGCGCCCAGTCAGACGAATTGAAGTAGAGCAAACGGCATTTTCGGTTTCGCGAAAAAGCCCGTTCGATCGACGGCCCGGTGGTGAAAATCGGGCTGAGTTGCAAGGTCAGAGCGCCGCAGCTGCGGCAGGAGGAAGGCACGATGACGACGTTTTCGCCATCTGAAGACATGATCCCGACGAGCGCCGCAATGACGGCCGCAACCGAGACGTCTTCGTGTGCCAAAGACAAACCGGTCGCGCCGCGACGACTGCCGGCCGCGCAGGGTCTCTATAACCCGCACAACGAGCATGATGCCTGCGGCGTCGGCTTTATCGCCCACATGAAGGGCGAGAAGTCGCACCAGATCGTGTCCGACGGTCTCGCCATGCTCGAGAACCTGACGCACCGCGGCGCCGTCGGCGCCGATCCGCTGATGGGCGACGGTGCCGGCCTGCTCGTGCAGATCCCGGATCAACTCTTCCGTGAAGACATGGCCGCTCAGGGCGTCGTCCTGCCGGAAGTCGGCAACTATGCGGTCGGCTACGTCTTCATGCCGCAGGACGAGGCGCTGCGCGCTCACATCGAGGCGATCATCGCCGAAGTCGTCGAGGCTGAAGGCCAGCAACTGCTCGGCTTCCGCGACGTGCCGGTCGACAACTCCTCGCTGTCCAAGGCGCCGGATATCGCCGCGACCGAGCCGTGCCACCGCCAGGTCTTCATCGGCCGCAACCCCGAGCTTGTCTCTGTGGCAGAGTTCGAGCGCCGACTCTTCATTCTGCGCAAGGTCATTTCCAACCGCATCTATGCGGAGACGAACGGCGTCGACAACGGCTTCTATTTCGTGTCGCTGTCTTCGCGGACCATCGTCTACAAGGGCATGTTCCTCGCCTTCCAGGTGAAGGCCTATTACAAGGATCTGGCCGACGAGCGCTTTACCTCGGCGGTGGCTCTGGTGCACCAGCGCTTCTCGACCAACACCTTCCCGTCCTGGAAGCTCGCGCACCCTTACCGCATGGTGGCGCATAACGGCGAGATCAACACGCTGCGCGGCAACGTCAACTGGATGGCTGCCCGCCAGGCGTCGGTGTCCTCGCCTCTCTTTGGTAAGGACATCGAGAAGCTGTGGCCGATTTCCTATGAAGGTCAGTCGGACACTGCCTGCTTCGACAACGCGCTCGAATTCCTGGTCCAGGGCGGGTATTCGCTCGCCCATGCCGTGATGATGCTCATCCCGGAAGCCTGGGCCGGCAACCAGCTCATGACCGCCGAGCGCAAGGCGTTCTACGAATATCACGCCGCACTGATGGAGCCGTGGGATGGCCCGGCCGCCGTCGCCTTCACCGATGGCGTGCAGATCGGCGCGACGCTCGACCGCAACGGCCTGCGCCCGGCACGCTACATCGTGACGGACGACGACCGCATCATCATGGCCTCGGAAGCCGGTGTCATCACCGTGCCGGAAGAGAAGATCGTCAAGAAGTGGCGCCTCCAGCCGGGCCGCATGCTCCTGATCGACATGGAAAAGGGTCGCATTGTTTCCGACGACGAGATCAAGTCGGAAATCGCGACGATGCACCCCTACAAGGACTGGCTGAAGCGCACCCAGCTCATTCTGGAAGAGCTGAAGCCCGTCGAGCCGCGCGCGCTGCGCCGCGACGTGTCGCTGCTCGATCGCCAGCAGGCTTTCGGCTACACGCAGGAAGACACCAAGATTCTCCTGTCTCCCATGGCGACGACCGGCCAGGAAGCCATCGGCTCGATGGGAACGGACACGCCGATCTCGGCGATGTCGGACAAGTCGAAGCTGCTCTACACCTATTTCAAGCAGAACTTCGCGCAGGTCACGAACCCGCCGATCGACCCGATCCGCGAAGAACTCGTCATGAGCCTCGTATCCTTCATCGGTCCGCGGCCGAACATTCTCGACCACAAGGGCGCCTCGAAGAAGAAGCGTCTTGAAGTGCGTCAGCCGATCCTGACCAATGGCGATCTCGAAAAGATCCGCTCCATCGGCCATTCGGAAGATTTGTTCGACACCAAGACGCTCGATCTCACCTTCCCGGTGGATGAGCGCGCCGAGGGCATGAAGGCGGCGCTCGATCGTCTCTGCGAGCGTGCCGAAACGGCCGTCAATGGCGGCTACAACATCATCGTTCTTTCGGACCGTCAGCTCGGTCCGGACCGCATCGCTATCCCGGCGCTTTTGGCGACGGCAGCCGTGCACCATCACCTGATCCGCAAGGGCCTGCGCACCTCCGTCGGCCTCGTTGTGGAATCCGGCGAGCCGCGGGAAGTGCATCACTTCGCGTGCCTCGCGGGCTACGGCGCGGAAGCGATCAACCCCTATCTCGCCTTCGATACGCTGCTGGACATGCACAAGCGGGGCGAGTTCCCGCCGGAAGTGGAAAGCCACGAAGTCGTCTCGCGCTACATCAAGGCGATCGGCAAGGGCATCCTCAAGGTCATGTCCAAGATGGGCATCTCGACCTACCAGTCCTATTGTGGCGCGCAGATCTTCGATGCGGTCGGCCTGTCCAGCGGGTTCGTGAAGGATTACTTCACTGGCACCGCCACGACGATCGAAGGCGTCGGCCTGGCGGAAGTCGCCGAAGAGACGACCCGCCGCCACGATGCGGCATTCGGCGCCGATCCGGTCCTCGCCCATTCGCTCGAGATCGGCGGCGAATACATGTACCGCCTGCGCGGCGAAGGCCACGCCTGGACACCCGATGCGGTGGCCACGCTTCAGCATTCCGTGCGCGGCAATGCCCAGGATCAGTACCGCGCTTTCGCCAAGATGGTGAACGAGCGGGAATCGCGGATGAACACGATCCGCGGACTGTTCGCGATCAAGACTGCCGAGCAGGCGGGTCGCACGCCCGTGCCGATCGAGGAAGTCGAGCCCGCACAGGACTTGGTCAAGCGCTTCTCCACGGGCGCCATGTCCTTCGGCTCGATCAGCCGCGAGGCGCACACGACGCTGGCGCGCGCCATGAACCAAATCGGCGGCAAGTCCAACACCGGCGAGGGCGGCGAGGAAGCCGATCGCTATCTTCCGCTTCCCGGTGGCAAGGCCAATCCCGAGCGGTCGGCCATCAAGCAGGTCGCATCCGGCCGCTTCGGTGTGACGACGGAATATCTCGTCAATGCCGACATGATCCAGATCAAGGTCGCACAGGGCGCCAAGCCCGGTGAAGGCGGTCAGCTGCCCGGCCACAAGGTCGATGCGACGATCGCCAAGACCAGGCATTCCACGCCCGGCGTCGGCCTCATCTCACCGCCGCCGCACCATGACATCTATTCGATCGAGGATCTGGCACAGCTGATCTTCGACCTGAAGAACGTCAATCCGGAAGCGGACATCTCCGTCAAGCTCGTCTCCGAAGTTGGTGTGGGCACGGTTGCCGCAGGTGTGGCCAAGGCGCGCGCCGACCACATCACCATCGCCGGTTTCGATGGTGGCACCGGCGCTTCGCCGCTGACGTCGCTGAAACATGCCGGCAGCCCGTGGGAGATGGGTCTTGCCGAAACGCACCAGACGCTGGTGCTGAACGGCCTGCGCTCACGCATCGCCCTGCAAGTCGATGGTGGCCTGAAGACCGGCCGCGATGTTGTCATCGGGGCAATGCTCGGCGCCGACGAGTTCGGCTTCTCGACCGCGCCGCTCATCGCCGCCGGCTGCATCATGATGCGCAAGTGCCACCTGAACACCTGCCCCGTCGGCGTAGCGACGCAGGATCCGGTTCTGCGCAAGCGCTTCAAGGGCACGCCCGAGCATGTGATCAACTACTTCTTCTTCGTCGCCGAGGAGATCCGCGAGATCCTTGCTTCTCTCGGCGTGCGGAAGCTGGACGAGATCATCGGGCAGTCGGATCTGCTCTACAAGGACGACCTGATCGACCACTGGAAAGCCAAGGGTCTCGACTTCACCGGCGTGTTCTTCAAGCCGGACGCCCCGAAGTCGGCGATCCGCTGGACGGAACGCCAGGTCCATCCAATCGACGACGTGCTCGACCGCAACCTGATCGAACAGGCGATGCCTGCGCTTGAAACCCGCAAGCCGCTTCAGTTCGAGGTGCCGATCCGCAACGTCGACCGGTCGGTGGGTGCCATGCTCTCCGGCGAAGTCGCCAAGCGCTTCGGCCATCGCGGTCTGCCGGACGACACGATCGCAGTCACGCTGCGCGGCACGGCCGGCCAGTCCTTCGGCGCGTTCCTCGCCCATGGCATTTCGTTCGATCTCGTCGGCGACGGCAATGACTATGTCGGCAAGGGCCTGTCGGGTGGCCGCATCGTCGTCCGTCCGCCTGAAAACTCCCGCGTCGTGGCCGAAAAGTCGATCATCGTCGGCAATACGGTGCTCTATGGCGCGATCGAGGGCGAGTGCTATTTCCGCGGTGTCGCGGGTGAGCGCTTTGCCGTGCGCAACTCCGGTGCGGCAGCCGTCGTCGAAGGCGTCGGCGACCATGGCTGCGAGTACATGACCGGCGGCATCGTCGTCGTCATCGGCGAAACCGGCCGCAACTTCGCAGCCGGCATGTCGGGCGGCGTCGCCTATGTTCTGGACGAGGACAACACCTTTGCGTCCCGCTGCAACATGGCGATGGTCGAGCTGGAGCCCGTGCCGGAAGAAGACGACATCCTCGAGAAGCTGCACCACCACGGCGGCGATATCGCCCACAAGGGCCGCGTCGACGTGTCGGGAGACATGACCCGTCACGACGAGGAGCGGCTGGTGCAGCTCATCTCGAACCACATGCACTATACCGGTTCGACGCGGGCGAAGGAAATTCTCGACAACTGGGCGGACTTCCGGCCGAAATTCCGCAAGGTCATGCCCGTCGAATACCGCCGCGCGCTCGAAGACATGGAACGCATGCGAATGGGCGTCGCTGCCGAATAAGGCGCAGCAAAGAGCGAGGATCGGGCGCGCGAGATCGCGCCCATCTTCCCCTCATCGATCGAATTCAAGGATTTAAGCCGTGGGTAAGGTAACAGGTTTTCTCGAGATCGACCGGCAGGTGGCGAAGTATCAGCCGGCATCCGACCGCATTCGTCACTTCAAGGAATTCGTCATCCCGATGTCGGATTCGGAGATTTCCAAGCAGGCTGCGCGCTGCATGGATTGTGGCATTCCCTACTGCCATGGCCCGACAGGATGCCCGGTGCACAACCAGATCCCGGATTGGAACGACCTCGTCTATTCCGACAACTGGGACGAGGCGATCCGCAACCTGCATTCGACCAACAACTTCCCGGAATTCACCGGCCGCATCTGCCCCGCGCCCTGCGAGGAAGCGTGCACGCTGAACCTGGAAGATGCGCCGGTCGCCATCAAGACGATCGAACAGGCGATTGCCGACAAAGCCTACGAGCGCGGCTTCATCGTGCCACAGCCGGCAAGCCGCAAGACCGGCAAGAAGGTCGCCGTCATCGGTTCCGGCCCCGCAGGCCTGGCCGCTGCCCAGCAGCTTGGCCGCGCCGGCCACGAAGTCCATGTCTATGAGCGCGAGGACAAGCCCGGCGGGCTGCTGCGCTACGGCATTCCGGACTTCAAGATGGAGAAGCATTTCATCGACCGCCGCGTCGAGCAGATGACAGGCGAGGGCGTCACATTCTTCTGCGGCGTCAATGTCGGCGTCGACAAGAAGGTCGAGGAGCTACGCGCGGAGTACGATGCGGTGCTTTATGCGGGCGGTTCCGAAACACCCCGCGACGCTGGCATCCCGGGCGTCGAACTGCACGGCGTCCATGACGCGATGCCCTATCTCGTGCAGCAAAACAAGCGCGTCGCGCGCCGCAACATCGATAGTATCGGCTGGCCGTCCGAACCGATCGTCGCCGGCGCCAAGCACGTTGTGGTCGTCGGCGGCGGCGATACCGCATCCGACTGCGTCGGGACCGCTTTCCGCCAGGGTGCCGTGCGCGTCACGCAGCTCGACATTCGCCCACGGCCGCCGGAAAAGGAGGACAAGCTCGCCGTCTGGCCGTTCTGGGCAACGAAGATGCGGACATCTTCGAGCCAGGCTGAAGGTGCCGAGCGCGAGTTCCAGGTCGGCACGCTGGAGTTCGTCGGCGAGGACGGCAAGCTCACGGGCGTGAAGTGCTGCCAGGTCGATGAAAAGCGCAATCCGATTGCCGGTTCCGAATTCATCATCAAAGCCGACCTCGCCTTCATCGCGATCGGTTTCCGGGGCCCGTTCGAGGACAGCGTTGTCAGCGAGCTCGAGGGTCAGCTCAAGATTGGCAAGGACCGCCGTGGCGCCACCTTCGTCCAGGCGAACGATCAGGACTACCGCACGTCGGTCGACAAGGTCTGGGCAGCGGGCGATGTGCGCCGCGGCCAGTCGCTGGTCGTCTGGGCGATCCGCGAAGGCCGTCAGGCCGCACGCGCGATCGATCTGGAGCTGATGGGCGCGACCATCCTGCCGCGCTGAATTAGCTGCGCATTCGACCAACAAGAAAGCCGGCCTCCCCAGGGAGTGCCGGCTTTTCGCGTTTGATCAGTTGGCTGTGATCGTTTCGGGGAGGCTCGGTCCGATTTCGCTTGCGGCCGCGGCGCGCTGATCGCTTCGGGCGGCAGCGTCGACTGGTGTCGGGCGCGCATCCGCTCCTCGTGCCGCCGGCGGTGCCGATGGCGGCGGAACAGCACGGCGCGGCCAGCGGAAATCATCGGCGCGGCCGGCCGGTGGTGCCGCCGCCAAGCCTTCCTCAACCAGCCGGTCGCGCGGGCTGCGCAACTCCGGTTCCGCATAGGTCTCGCCATTGCCAAGAAGCGTGGTCGCACCATCGAGCGCCGGATCGGTGATGCTGATCGGTGCGGTGCGGGTGACGAGTTCGGGTATGCGCGGACGCTCGACTTCGCCGATCAGCGCATCGTCGGCGCGGATGATGTCCTCGACTGTGGCGCTGACGGTGCCCTCCAGCAGCCGGCGGAGGGGACGCTCGGCATAGAAGGCCAGCTTGCGCTTACCCGCGGCTGTCATGTTGATCCCGTCGGATCCGCGCAGGCGCACCTGTTGCCCCTGAATGTCGGAACCGGTCGTGATGAAAGCGCCGCCCTCGTCGACGAAGCCGTCCCAGATATCGACGAAATCGGCTTCTGCGGCTTCCATCTGGTCGCGGTAAATCTGGTTGATCGCCAGGATATCGGCCGACATGCGCGGTGACTGGAATGCCGGCGCGCCGACCCAGATGAGCGGCACTTCTGCGGTTTCGGCAATGGCGGCGAGCGCATCGACGCGCGCCGCATATTCCCGCTTCCACGCATCCGTCAAAAGATCGGCAGCGCCATTGGCCGTACGGAGCTGCTGCCGGTCGTTCGACCCCAGCATGACGACCAGCGCCGCCGGCTCGGTGTCCTCCAGGATCGTCGGAAGATTGGCCGGCCAGCTGTAGAAATCGTCCCGCACCAGACCCGACGAGCCGTTCGTGTTGGAGATGACGACCACATTGGCCGAGTTCGCAAAAGCCTCCTGCAGGCCTTCCGCCAGACCCGACGCCATGAAGTCGCCGATGACGAGGACTGTCCGCGCGTCCTCGGCCTTCTCGACGATCGGTGCGGCAGGCGTGGCCGCCTGGCGGGTCTGACTGCCACTCGGCGCCTGCGGCGATGCGCGTCTGCGTGCAGGCTGCTGCTGTTGCTGTGCCGGCTGCGCGCGCGGCGGTGGTGGCGGGGGGAATTCCTGCGAGCGCCGGGGGCCGAAGATCAGGTCGATCACCGACCGACGCTCATAGCGTTCCTGCGCCGATGAGCTCGAAACAGGCATCACCATGAAAAGTGCGGATGAGACTGCGGCAAGCAGGAGCAGGCCCGCGATGGAGCGCACGGGGCTATGCAAGGCCTGAACTATCCGGTCCCATCTGCCCGTCACGTGATCTCCTGGCCGATTTTCAACGACAAACGGGCGCCGAGTGATCGGCGCCCGGTCGATGGATAAATCCTAGGCCGGCTGCTGCGGCCTTGCAATCGACTTCCTACTGCCGCAGCCGCTGCAGCACGTTCGAAGACGGCTGGCCATCGGCATCGAGACCCATGCGGGACTGGAACTGCCGGATGGCTTCCTGCGATCCCGAGCCGAGATTGCCGTCGATCTCGCCGCCATAATAGCCAAGCGACTTCAGGCGCGTCTGCAACTCGAACTTTTCCTCCATCGACAGCGTGCCGGCCGGACGCGGCCAGCGCTGGCTCATGCCGCCATGGCCGGCGATCTGGTCGGCAAGGAGCCCGACGGCGAGCGCATAGGAGTCGGAATTGTTGTAGCGCTTGATGATGAAGAAGTTGCGGACCATCAGGAAGGCTGGGCCGTTGGTGCCTGCCGGCATCTTCAGCTCCGCGCGATCTTCGCCGCGAGGAAACCCCTGGCCGTTGGGCCGCCGGAAGCCAAGCCGTTCCCATTCGGCAAGCGTCTTCGTCTGTCCGTTGTAAGAACCGCCATTGCCGGGAGCGACAGCCTCATAGCCCCAGGTCTTGCCGGTCTGCCAGCCATTGGAGGACAACAGGTTCGCGGCCGTTGCCAGTGCGTCCGGAACGGAGGTCCAGATATCGCGGCGCCCATTGCCGTCGAAATCGACCGCGTAGGCCTGATAGCTCGTCGGGATGAACTGGGTGTGTCCCATGGCGCCGGCCCAGGAACCGCTCAGCTGTTCACGCCGGATATCGCCGGTCTCGAGAATCTTCAGCGCGGCCAGCAGCTGGGTGCGCCCGAATTTCGCGCGGCGGCTGTCCTTGTAGGCGAGCGTGGCGAGAGCCTGCGGCACATAATGCAGTCGCTCGGGACGCTCAAGAACGTCGCCATAGTTCGATTCCATCGACCAGATGGCCAGCAGTACCGAGCGGTCGATGCCAAAACGCTGCTCGATCCGGGCGAGCGTCTGGGCGTGGCGCTGGGCCATCTCCTGGCCTTTGCGCACCGTGAAGGGATTGACGCGGCTATCGAGGTAATCCCAGATTTCCGAGCGGAACTCGGGCTGATAGGCCGCTTTCTGCAGAACCTCCGGGTCCGGAATCGTCACGCCTTCGAACGCGTGGTCATAGGTGGCGCGGCTGACGCCGTTCTGCTGTGCCACGCTCGCGAAATCGCGAATCCATTGCTGGAAGCCAGCATCGGCGCGGGCTACTTCAGGGCTCATCACTCCAAGGGCGAGCGTCAGAGCCAGGCAGGCCGACGTCTGTCTCAAAATTCGCTTCATATCTCGTCCTCCTGAACCGTCGACTGCAACTCGCTGGCCTTTCGGCCGTTACCGCCTGATCCGTGTCTTCAAAGGCCGCGAACCGTATTGTTTGCGGCCGGTTTACATCCGAAGGCCGAATGCTACGTCGATGAAGTCAATAAAGTCTTTACCATGAAATCTTGACCGGTCATTTTCTGCCTCGCGCTGAAAGCGACGCGAAGCAACATTGTGGCGTTTGGTCTAAGGTATTTGTTAGGCAACCGATCGCGAGGGAACGAAAGTCCATGTCGACAGTCAAAAAGGTCAGAAAAGCCGTGCTTCCCGTTGCGGGTCTCGGCACACGTTTCCTGCCGGCCACCAAGGCCGTTCCCAAGGAAATGCTGACCATCGTCGATAAGCCCGTCGTGCAATATGTCGTCGAGGAAGCGGCTGCCGCCGGCATCGAGCACTTTGTGTTCGTCACCGGTCGCAACAAGGCTGTCATCGAAGATCATTTCGACATTCAGTTCGAGTTGAACGAGACGCTCGAAGCGCGCGGCAAGACGGCCGAGCTCGCCAACATCAAGGCGATGCTGCCGAAGGCCGGCTCCATGAGCTTCACCCGCCAGCAGGAACCGCTAGGCCTCGGCCACGCGGTGTGGTGCGCACGCGACATTATCGGGGACGAGCCCTTCGCGCTGCTCCTGCCCGATATGCTGATGCAGGACGCCCGGGGCTGCCTGAGCGGCATGATGAATCTCTACGCGCAGACCGGCGGCAACGTTGTTTCGGTCGAGGAGTGCCATCCCGATCTCGCGCACAAATACGGCATCGTCGGCATGGGCGACGAAGTCGGCGAAGGCTTCAAGATCACCGAAATGGTCGAGAAGCCGGCTAAGGGCACCGCGCCATCGAACTGGTTCATCAACGGCCGCTACATTCTGCAGCCGGAAATCTTCGACATTCTGGAGACGCAGGAGCGTGGCGCCGGCAATGAGATCCAACTGACCGACGGCATGCTGCGTCTTGCCGAAAGCCAGGAATTTGCCGGCTACCGCTTCCGCGGCAACACCTTCGATTGCGGTTCCAAGGACGGTTTCATCAAGGCGAACCTCGCCTTTGCGCTGGCCCGCGACGACATTCGCGCCCTGATCGAAGACGATCTCAGGGCGTTGATCGGCTGATCAACCCCCCGGTCAACGTCTCAGCGTCAGGCCGGCTCCGATCGTCACCGTGTCGTAGTCGGCCGTACCGCTCTGCGTCGTCCGCTCGTAGGCGATGTCGGCCTCGACATCTAGATGTCGGTTGAGCGACCAGACGAGGCCGGCCGACGCATCGTAGATGTACTGGTCCGCGATATCGAAGCCGTAATAGTCTCGCAGGGTGAGGCCGCCTCCAAGGCGCGCAAGCAGGTTATCGCGCACCACATGCGTCAGATTGATGTAGAAGCGTTGCGCGACCGATCCTGAGAGATCGGCGGTGGTGGAGCTTTCGATTTCCGTCAGCGCTCCGAACTGCACATCGGTCCCGCGCTTCGGCGACCAATTCAGCAAGCCGTCTAGCGTGAAGGTGTCGATGGACGCCAAACGCGCATCGTCGACATCGCGCATGGCATATCCGGCGGCGATCTCGCCAAACCATTTCTCTCCGAGATCGATCTCGAGTCCGGTGCGCAGGCCATAGGTCGTGGCGGACCGCTCGAAGCCGGAACGGTCGATCTCCTCGTCGAATTCCGTGCGTGTGACCTGGCTTTCGATGAACGGCGAGAGGATCGCCGAGGCCGCATAGGCAAGCCGGCTGCGCAGCGAGAAGCTGGTCTGGTCGCGGTCGTCCAGCGCGACATTCGACCCGTCGGCCAGCCGGGCGCTTCCGTAAAGCGATCGCACGGCGTCCACATCCACCGAGCCCCGGATCAGTCCGAACTCCCGGGCAATGCCGGCACCTGCGGAAAACTCGTGGATCGAAGCTTGCGTGTCGGCGCCGATCAAAGCGTTGGGATCGGTATCGTCCTCACGCTCGAAATCATAACCCGCGCGCAGCGTCGCCGTCGTCGGGCCGCCGAGATCGAGGCGCAGAACCGCATCAATTTCCGCGCTGGGATCGGTCGCGCCCCTACCGCTGAGATTTTCCTGGAAGACGCCGCCGCCGATGACCGAGAGTTGATGCCGCGACCAATCGGAGCGCAGGTCGAACCGGCCGTCGGTCTGGGTGAACACGCGGTCGTCACCGCTCGATTGCTGTTCGCTGACGATGCGTTGTGAAAGCGACGGCCGCAGAACGAATGTCCCAAGCCGGATGCCATCGGCTTCCGTCGGCTCCGGGCCCCGCCGGCGCAACTGGCCGCCCACCGTTTCGGCACGCGGGTTCTGCCGTCCATCGATGCGAACGGGCTCGGCCGGCTGCGATGGCCGCAATTCCTCCGCGATCAACGCCTCGATGGTCGGATCGTCGGTAACTGCATCGGCGGCTTCGGTCGTGAGTGGGCCTCCAAGTGCAGTGGCGGCGTCGGGTGTGTCTGATACCTGGGCCCAGGCGGGCCAGGCGAGCATCGTGCTGAGCAAAAGGGCGGCAAGCAGCGACGACCGGCGACCGATCGGTGCGCTCCGTTCTTCCGCCCTGATCGGGTGAGCCCGCATGAACCGCCTTGCATGGATCGAATGGATGACGGCGCATCGCGAACCGCCACTGTGATTGCCAAATCGTAAACGCTCGTGGTTAACGCTTTCTTGCGCGGCGCCCCCGGAAGGTCTTCGCATGGACACCCGGGCCCAAACGGTCTAACGGAAACGCCATGTCGATGACGAATACACAGGACGCGCCGAGCGAGATCACCGCTTCGGCACTACGAACTCTCGAGATCGAGCGTGCTGGCTTGGCCGCACTGCAGGCCGCGCTGGCCGACGGCCTCGGAGACCGGTTCCGCGAAGCCGTGGAGCGTGTGCGCGCGGCGACCGGACGCGTGATTGTCACCGGCGTCGGCAAGAGCGGACACATCGGCTCCAAGCTCGCGGCAACACTTGCTTCCACAGGCACGCCCGCCTTCTTCGTGCATCCCGTCGAAGCCAATCACGGCGATCTCGGCATGATCGCGCAGGACGACCTGATCATCGCCATGTCGTGGTCCGGTGAAACCGCCGAACTGCGTGGCATCATCGCTTATGCCAAGCGCTTCCGCATTCCGCTGATCGGCCTGACGTCGGGCGCTGAGTCCACGCTTGCCCAGGAAGCCGACGTGGCGCTGATCATGCCGAAGGAGCAGGAGGCCTGTCCGCACGGGCTGGCGCCGACGACCTCGACGATCATGCAGCTTGCGCTGGGCGACGCGCTCGCCATCGCGCTTCTGGAAACGCGCGGCTTCACGGCCAACGATTTTCGGGTTTTCCACCCGGGCGGCAAGCTCGGCTCGATGCTGACCCATGTATCGGACCTGATGCACAGCGGCGATCGCCTGCCGCTGGTGCCGATCGGCACCGGCGTTCCGGAGGCAGTCGCGAAGCTCTCTGAAAAGCGGTTCGGCTGCGTCGGCATCGTGGGCGAGGGCGGCGGGCTTGTCGGCATCATCACCGATGGCGACCTTGCACGAAACCTAGCGCGCGACCTGAGCGGCCTCCTCGTCGAGGAAATGATGACGGTCAATCCAAAGACGGTCGCGGGCTCGGTGCTTGCGGGAAGCGCGCTCGCGCTGCTCGAAGATCACAACATCAGTGCGCTCTTCGTGACGGACGAAAACCGTCGCCCTGTCGGTATCGTGCATTTCCACGATCTGCTGCGCGTCGGCGCGGCCTGAGCAACAAAAAACCGGCGCTGGGTTGAGCCCACCGCCGGTTCCTTTACTTTACTGATGAAGCCTGGTCTGCGTTTAGATCCAACCCTGGAGCTCGCGCCGAACGACGCTTTCGAGCACCCGCATGCCATCCGCCGAGTCGTTGAGGCAGGGGATGTGCGTGAACTTCTCGCCGCCATGCTCCTCGAAGATCTCGTGGGCCTCGCCCGCGATCTCCTCGAGCGTTTCCAGGCAATCCGAAACGAAACCTGGGTTGAGTACGGCGATGCGCTTCACGCCATCCTTGGCCAGCTGCTCGACCGTCTTGTCCGTATAAGGCTGCAGCCACTCTTCCGGCCCGAAACGTGACTGGAAGGTCGGCCGGAACCGCTCCTTCGTCCAGCCGAGCCGCTCGCGTACCAGACGTCCAGTCTTCAGGCACTGGCAGTGATAGGGATCGCCGCGCTTGAAATAGGACTGCGGAATGCCGTGGAAGGACGCGAGCACTACTTCCGGCTCCCAGTCGAGCGTCGCCAGATGCTTCTCGATCGAGGTCGCGATGGCGTCGATATAGACCGGATCATCGTGGTAGGATGGGACCGTGCGCAACGCCGGCTGCCAGCGCATGGCAAGCAGCGCTTCGAACACCTTGTCATTCACGGTTGCCGTCGTCGTCGCGGAATATTGCGGGTAGAGCGGGAACACCAGAATGCGATCGCAGCCTTCCGCCTTCAATGCATCCACGCGCTCAGCGATAGAAGGCTTGCCGTAGCGCATGGCCCAATCGACATGCACGTTCGGATGCATTGACAGGGACTGCGCAAGGCTTTCGGACTGATTGCGCGTGTAGGTCCTGAGATAGCTCTCGTCGAGATCCTTGTTCCAGATCTCTTCATAGGCCTTGCCGACGCGCTTCGGCCGCGTGTTGAGGACGATGCCGAACAGGATCGGGTACCAGAGCGCCTTAGGCCATTCGATGACGCGCTTGTCAGTCAGGAATTCCTTGAGGTAACGGCGCATGGACACGGGATCGGTCGCATCAGGCGTGCCGAGATTGACAAGCAACACCCCGACCTTACCGATCTTGACCGGCGGATGATCGGTCGGCAGCGCCATCTTGGGCGCGGCGACTTCGAAAACGGGATTGACGTGCTGGTTCATGGTTGGGGCGACCCTTGTCTCGGCATCCACCTGGAATGACCTCTCACATAAAGGCGACGCGCCAATTTTCAATCATTCCAATTTGTCGCACGAAACGACTGCATAACAAAAGCCCGGATACGAGGATCCGGGCTTTTGATGTTTGGAAGGCTATCGCGCCGGATGCTTACGGCCGAGCCGGGATGACCAGCTCGGTGCCGATGTCCAGATCCCGAGCTTCCTGCGAGGGGTTCGCATCCGCGATCACCTGCCACAGCGTGCCGTCGCCGTAATACTCTTCGGCGATATCCCAGAACGTATCGCCACGGGCGACCGTGTGGGTGCGCTCGCCGGCATCATCCGCGGCGGGAGCAGCTTCCTCGGTTGCCTCCGGTGCCATGGGCGCAGGTGTTGCAGCGGGTGCTTCCTCGGCTGTGTCGGCAGGCTCAGCCGGCTCTTCTGCCGGTGCCGCCGGGGCAGGAGCCGGAGCCGGAGCAGGCTCCGTTTCTGCAGCATCTTCCTCCGTGGCCGGCATTTCGGCCGGTATGTCAGCCGGTGTCTCGGAAGGCGCGGCCTCTTCGGTCATCGGTGCCTCCGCTGCCGGAGCCTCGGTCGCCGGAGCTTCCGGTGCAGTCGTCTCGGCAGCTTCAGGAGCTTCAGGCGCCGGTGTCTCGGCTTCCATTGCCTCTTCGGCTGCCGGTGCAGGCTCTTCGGTCGGCGCCTCGGCTTCCGTGGCGGGCTCTGCGGTCATCTCTTCGGCCGGAGCCGGAGCGACTGCCTCCTCTTCCACCGGAGCGGCCGTCTCTTCTGCAGGTGCAGCTTCGCCGGATGCATTGGCGTCGATGATGCGGCCTTCCAGCAAGGGCTCGTAGGGCTCGTTCTCGGCCAGATAGTCGGCGACCACCTGCTCGAGGCCCGGGCCGTAGTCATAGGCGTTCTCGCCCTCGGTCGCGAACATCTCGTAGCCGTCGCCGCCGCCGCGCATGTAGTTGTTGGTCGCGACAAGGTAGGTCGCTGCCTCGTCGATTGGCGCGAAGCCGCCATTGCCATCGGCGACTTCAACCGAAACGATGCGGCTTCCAGCCGGCTGCGTGGCATCGAAGGTGTAGCGCATGCCGGCAACCTGGGCGAAGCGGCCGGCCTGTTCTTCATACTGGCTGAGCCCGTTTTCCAGCGCGGCGACCACGCCGGCACCGGAAAGCTGGAACGTCGCCAGCGTATTCTGGAAGGGCAGCACGCCGAGCACATCGCCCATCGTGATCTCGCCTTCGTCGATCGATGCACGGAGGCCGCCGCCGTTCTGGATGACAAGCTGCACGCCCTGATCGGCCGTCTGCCAGAGCATCGCATCGGTGACGAGGTTGCCCATCTCGCACTCGCCCGCGCGACAGGTTTCGCGCGATCCATCGATCGCAGTCGTCGCTTCGGAAACGCGCTCCAGCATCAGGTCCTGGATCGGCTCGGCAAGCTCGGCGACGCGCGCGGCGATTTCCGCGTCAGGCTCGACGGAAGAATCGAGAAGGTGCGGATCACCGGATGCCGATGTGACATTGCCTTCGTCGTCGAATTCGACGCGCAGTTCGCCGAGATACTTTGAGTAGGCGTAGGCTTGAACGATCGGCACGTCCGTGCCCGACGGGTTGGCGACCATCGTCGGGTAGGCGCCGGCGGCACCTGCCTCGGTGTTGGACAGAAGCGTGTGCGAGTGCCCGCCGACGATCACATCGATGCCATCGACGGCGGCGGCGATTTCCTGATCGCGCACATAGCCGACATGCGACAGGAGGATGATCTTGTTGATGCCTTCGGCTTCAAGCTCGGCGACGGCGCCGGTCAGATACTCGATCTCGTCTTCGAACGAGATGTCGTCGCCAGGAGAAGACGTCTCGTCCGTGTCGGTGGCAAGAACGGAAACGATGCCGATGCGCTCGCCGCCAAGTTCCTTGATCAGATAAGGCTCGTACTTGCCGGCCAGCAGCGATCCTTCGGCAGCGACGGTGTTGCCTGAAAGCAGCGGTACGTCGACGAGGCCGATAAAGGCGTCTAGCGCTTCGGGGCCATCGTCGAATTCGTGGTTGCCGATCGCCATTGCGTCGAAGCCGATGGCGTTCATGAATTCGGCTTCGGCTTCGCCCTTGTAGGTCGTGTAGAACAGCGAGCCCTGGAACTGGTCACCCGCGTCCAGCACGAGCACATTGGCGCCTTCACCGGTCAGCGCGTCGCGCCGCTCGTCGATCTTTGTCTTCAGCCGCGCGACACCACCGAAACATTCATTGGCCTCGGCCTGCTCGGCAGAACACGTCGCGTCCGAGGAATTGATCGCCTCGATGCGGGAGTGCAGGTCGTTGATGTGCAGGATGTCGAGAGTGAAATCGGCATGGGCCGCGCCCGCGGAGAGGGCGAGCGCAGAGACCGAGATCGCCGCGCGGCGAAAGAATTTTGACATGAAAGAAAGCTCCCTGTGAATTCCGCTGCTTGCTGCCAGCTTGTTGCATAGCTTTTATGACAGCACGTCGGGCCAATGGTTTCATCATGGCCATGGGAGCGCAAGCGCAAAGAACAGGCGTTCCGGCCAAAATCCCGGCGAAGCCTCAGAGAGCGTTAACCGGCGCCGCTGGGGCGCCGGTTAGAAGGAATTTGATCAGCCGACGGCCTGACGGGCGAGCGAGAACTGTGCACCGGCATCCGAGGTGCAGTTCAGCTGCGTCGGGCTGACGATCGCGCAGTTGACCGTCGACGTCGTGCCGCGAACGCGCGACGTCAGCTGGATCTCGACCAGACGATCGGATCGATACTGGTAGTTGCCATCGGCCAGCAGGCTGTTGGTGTCCGTCGTGCGGGTCTCGAACCGGCCGTTGTTGAAGCTCGAAACGATGCCGTTCGGATCAACCCAGGTGCCCTGCAACTGGTCGCGCGGCTGCGGCGCCTCGCGCAGCACGGGAGCCGGGCTGTAATTGACTGCCTGACACGCTGCCAGAAGTGCAGCCAAGCCGGCGATGGATGAGATGCGGACGAGGCGGTTCATGTTATTGGTGTCTCCCGTTGATAGCGGGCTTGTCGTTAGCCCCCGCTGTGGCGAATGCGCATGCGCCATGTTGGTTCCTGCACCTCTGCAAGGCTTTGGCGCTGTGGCGCTTACGCCACAGTCGCTGCCGTGCTGAAGCTTGTCGAGGATGCAGCGCGCAATCGGCTTATGCAAGTGCGCGCCGCTGCGCCCGATCAGCGTACGAGGATATTGCGGAACTGCCAGGGATCGCTCTCGTCGAGGTCTTCCGGGAAGAGGCCCGGGCGGCCTTCGAGCGGCGTCCAGTCGGTGTAGTGGCCTTCCACCGGTCCGAGATAGGGCAGCTGCACTTCCAGGCAGCGCTTGTAATCCATCTCGTCGGCTTCGACGATGCCGGCTTCCGGGTTCTCCAGCGCCCAGACCATGCCTGCGAGCACGGCGGAGGTTACCTGCAGGCCTGTGGCGTTCTGGTAGGGCGCCAGTTCGCGCGTCTCTTCGAGCGACAGGCGCGAGCCGTACCAGTAGGCGTTCTTGTCGTGGCCGTAGAGCAGCACGCCGAGCTCGTCGACGCCGTCGACCAGTTCGTCCTCATCGAGCACGTGCAGCTTCGGCTGCTGGGTGCCGCCATTGCCGAACATTTCATGCAGCGAAAGAACGGCATCGTTGGCCGGATGATAGGCGTAATGGCAGGTCGGGCGGTAGGAAACCTCGCCCTTCTTGTCGCGCAGCGTGAAGAAATCCGCGATCGAGATCGATTCATTGTGCGTGACGAGGAAGCCGTACTGGGCGCCAGGCGTCGGGCACCATGTGCGCACGCGCGTGTTGGCGCCGGGCTGTTCCAGGTAAATCGCGGCCTTGCAGCCCGACTTGTGTTTCTTGGCGTTCTTCGGCTTCCACTTTTCGTGCGTGCCCCAGCCAAGTTCCGACGGCTGCAGACCTTCCGAAATGAAGCCTTCCGCCGACCAGGTGTTCCAGAAGACGTTCATCGGCTTCGGGTTCTTGGTGCGCTGGGTGTCGCGCTCGGCGATGTGGATGCCCTTGACGCCGACCTTCTTCATCAGCTTGGCCCAGCCGCGCTGGTCGGCCGCTTCCGGCTCATCGAACTCGACATTCAGTTCCTTGGCGAGATCGACGACGGCCTGCTTGACGAACCACGAAACCATGCCGGGGTTCGCGCCACAGCATGAAACGGCGGTGATGCCGCCTGGATTCTTGCGCTTTTCCTCGCGCACGGTTTCGCGAAGCGCGTAGTTCGTGCGTGTGGAATTGTCGGCGGTCTTGTCGAAATAGAAGCCGAGCCAGGGCTCGACGACGGTGTCGATGTAAAGCACGCCCAACTCGCGGCAGAGCTTGATGAGGTCCAGCGAGGAGGTGTCGACCGAAAGATTGACGCAGAAGCCACGGCCTTCGCCTTCCGTCAGCAGCGGCGACAGGAGCTCGCGGTAGTTTTCCTTGGTCACGGCCGACTGGATGAACTTGACGCCGTGCTTCTTGAGAATTTCGGCGTTGTCGTCGCGCGGATCGATGACGACCAGACGGTCCTTGTCGTATTTGAAGTGCCGCTCGATGAGAGGAAGCGTGCCCCGCCCGATCGATCCGAAACCGAGCATGACGATCGGTCCCGTGATTTCACCGTAAACGGGATAATCCTTGCCTGACATGGTGAGCTGCTCCTCAGCGCAATAGCGGGACGCGGCGTTCGCGTCCGTCTGTTCCTGTTGGACCGCGCTAAAGCATGTTTTCTCGTCACAATAAAGGGCGAGACGGTTTACGCCTTGGCGGTCTCCAGCTGCTGAAGCGCATCGACAAGCTCATCGCGCCGCAGCCGCAGGCCCTTGTAGTCGAGCTCGCTCCCCTGCAGCGCCTGCAGTTGACGCCGGAGCCCGGCAGCAAGACGGGGCCCATCGCCTTGGCGTTTCAAAGCCGCGAGAGCATCCACGAAGATGCGGATCGTGAAGATGATGCCGCCGGTTTCGGGCAGCTTGCGCAACGTCTGCCGTTCCACCCGGACAAATGCCGCGAAAGGATCGGCAAACGGCGCCCCGTCATAGGGCTGCGCGTGTGGATGATGCAGTTGGTCATCGCCATAGATCGACCAGTTGAGGCGCCAGACCGGCCGCTCGACCCGAAGATTGTCGAACATCCGAGCAATCAGTTCTGCATTGCGAGTGCCCGCCTGAAATCCCGGAACCGGCGCATGGATCTCGTCCATCGAGCGATTGAATTTCTCGGTAAGCGACCAGGACGAGGGAAAGGAAAGCGACGCGGCCGTCAGCCGCCACGCTCCATCGACCTTTTGCATGATGACGAGGTCTTCCTGCACGAGCCGCGCGGCCCGCTTCAATGGCGGCACGGATGTGTCGGTGACATCGACGACACGATCCGCGCCGATGCGCATCCCATTGCCATCGATGCGATAGATGTGCGGGAAGCAGTCGGGCAGATGCTGCGTCAGCATCGCCAGAACTTCGTCTTGAGCCTGCCGGGACTGGGGCGTCTCCACGAACACGCGAGACGGTCGCTCGCCTTCGAGCCGATCCTTTTCGGTCAGATACACATCGAGCCGATCATCCACTTCGATCCAGTCGGCAGGATCGAGCTGACGCAGGCCGATCGTGAAGGGCTCGGCGGAGCCGTCATAGGGGGTGTGGACGGGAGTGTGACCGGTCACAGCCAGTGATCCGGTCTTCTGCGCCTGACATGGAAGACACGCAGGATTTCGAGTTTATCTTTCGAAGCGTGATAGGGGATCACGTAGGGAAGTCCCGGGATAGACCATTCTCTCACATCGTCTCGATCGATCAGCCGTCCGATCCCAAGATTCTTGCTGATGATGTCGACTGCTTGCAGAATTCGCTCGCCAACGCGTCGCGCGGCCATCGGATCGTCGCCACGTATGTGCTGGCGAAGCGACTGGAGGTCGCGGATGGCCGCCTGAGTGAACTCGATCTTCACAGGCTAGCCGTCTCGATATGACGGCTCGCTTTCGGGCGTTGTGCTCTCCGCTTGGCTTCCCCAGCTTTGCAGCCAACTGGCGACGGAGCCACCATCGACCACCTTGCCCTGATCGACTTCGGCAAGAGCTTCATCGATGGCCGCGAAATAGGCCCTCTGCTCCTCGACATAGGCGTTGATCGCTTCCTTCACTACGAAGGAGCGCGATCGGTGCTGTTGTCGTGCAACGCGGTCTATCTCGTCTCGCAGATCATTTGGCAACCTGATCGAGAGCATCGAAGTGTCATCCGACATCACATCCTCCGTCCGACATTGTATGACAATGTAAGACCGATGAGGGCTGGCGTCAAAGCGCTTGCTCGTCCCTCTCCAATGCCTCGATCTCGTCGATCAAGCTCTCGATCATCGACAGGCCTTTGTCCCAGAAGGCGGGGTCGGATGCATCGAGGCCGAAGGGGGCGAGCAATTCGGAATGATGCTTGGTTCCGCCGGCCTTGAGCATCTCGAAATATTTCTCCTGGAAGCCCGTCTCCGCGTTCTGGTAGACGGCGTAAAGCGAGTTCACGAGGCAATCGCCGAACGCGTAGGCGTAGACGTAGAAAGGCGAATGGATGAAGTGCGGAATATAGGCCCAGTAGGTCTCGTATCCCTCAGAGATCCGGATCGCCGGTCCAAGGCTTTCGCTTTGCACCGACAGCCACAATTCGCCGAGTTGCTCGGCCGTCAGTTCGCCCTCGCGGCGCGCCGCGTGAACCTTGCGCTCGAATTGATAGAAGGCAATCTGGCGCACGACCGTATTGATCATGTCCTCCACCTTCTGGGCGAGCATCGCCTTGCGCTCGCGCTTGTCCTTCACCTTGTCGAGAAGCGCCCGGAAGGTAAGCATTTCGCCGAAGACCGATGCTGTCTCGGCAAGTGTCAGCGGCGTCGAGGCCATGAGCGCGCCTTGCCGGCCGGCCAGTACCTGGTGCACGCCGTGGCCGAGTTCGTGGGCAAGCGTCATCACGTCGCGCGGCTTGCCCATGTAGTTCACGAGCACGTAGGGGTGAGCGGATGGCACTGTCGGATGGGCAAACGCCCCTGGCGCCTTGCCTGGCCGCACTTCCGCATCGATCCAGTTGTCGTCGAAGAAGCGTTTGGCGATGTCCGCCATCTCAGGCGCAAAGCCGGCATAGGCTGAAAGCACGGTATCGCGGGCTTCCGACCAACCGATTGCTGTCTGTGGCGTATCCGGAAGCGGCGCGTTGCGGTCCCAGAACTCCATCTGTTCCATGCCGAGCCATTTTGCCTTCATGGCGTAGTAGCGGTGCGACAGCCGTGGATAGGCGCGCCGGACGGCTTCCACGAGCGCGTCCACCACTTCCCGCTCGACACGGTTGGCGAGATGGCGCTGGTCGGCGATGTCCTTGAACCCGCGCCAGCGATCGGAAATTTCCTTGTCCTTCGCCAGCGTATTGGTGATCAGCGAAAACGTGCGGAGATTGGCCCCCAGCGTCTCGGCAAGCGCCTTCGCCGCCGCTTCGCGTTTCGCCCGATCATGGTCCTGCAGAAGGTTGAGCGTCGGCTCGAGGCTTATCTCCTCGACATCAACCGTAAACCGCAGCGCCGACATGGTTTCGTCGAACAAGCGGTTCCAGGCGCCGGAAGCCGTCATGCTTTTCTCATGAAACAGCTGCTCGACCCGCTCTTCCAGCTGGTAAGGCTTGTCCTGCCTGAGATCGACGATCCATGGACGGTAGTGACCCGTCAGCTGGTCCCGATCCATGGCTGCGTCGACCCGCGCATCCTCGATCGCGTTCAGTTCGAGCGAGAAGAACAGGAGATGCGAGCCGGCATCCGTGAGTTTGGCCTGCATGTCGCCGTAGAACTTGGCGTTTGCCGGGTTGCTCGTGTCGGAAAAATACAGAAGCCCCGCATAGGAAATGATACGACCCAGCCGCTCTTCGATCGCTTCATAGGCGGCGATCGCAGCGCCAAGACCGTCGTCGCCGTCTTTGCCGGCCGCTTCGCTGAGCTTGCCCTTCCAGCGCGCGGCGAAGGTCTGTGCATCGGCAAGCCCTTGCGCCACATCGCTTTTCAACGCTTCACTGTCCGGGCTCGGATAAAGATCCGCAAGCTGCCAGGTCGGCAATGCGCCGAGATCGGCAGCAGGACGCCGCGCCGCTGCCGCTTCGCTCGCCATAGACACTTGTTTCGCCACGACATTCGTCATCGATAGATGTCCTCCAATGAAACGGTCCGACACCGTCGAACGCCGTTTGCGCCGTTCTGAAACGCGACCGTTAAAATGCGAGCCTTTCCGGCAAGCTGATCTTGAAGCTCCTGTGGGACTCTCCGGTCGAGCGTCCGATCCTTCAAGAGAAGAGTCCTAGCGAACATGGACCAGACAGCAAGCCCCAATGTCCTCGTCGTCGACGATGATCCCGTCCAGCGGCGCCTTTTGAAGGCCGCCGTCGAGCATATGGGCGGCAACGCCTTCATGGCCGAGGACGGCGACATCGCGCTGGAGTTCCTGACAACCACGCGTGATCCGATCGCCATTGTCGTCTTGGACCTCAAAATGCCGCGGATGGACGGGTTGGAGGTCATGCGGCGGATGACGCAATCCGGCATCGAAGTGCCGGTGATCGTGCAGACCGGTCATGGCGGCATCGAAACGGTCGTCGAAGCCATGCGGGCAGGGGCGTTCGATTTCGTGGTCAAGCCGGTGGCACCGGAGCGTCTGGCGGTTTCGATCCGCAACGCGCTCAAGGTCGACCAGAGCGAGGATCGCCACGCGGGCTTCCGCATGGATCCCGGCACCGGAATGGTTTCCGCAAGCCCCGCCATGGAGCGCGTCATGCATTTGGCGCAGCGCGCCGCGGCATCGTTGATCCCCGTCGTCATCGAAGGCGAATCGGGTGTCGGCAAGGAAAAGATCGCGCGCACCATCCAGCGCGCCAGCGATCGTCGCCACAAGCCCTTCGTCACCGTCAATTGCGGGGCCATCCCCGACAAGCTGGTGGAAAGCGTCCTCTTCGGCCATGAGCGCGGTGCATTCACCGGTGCAACGGAAAAGCACCGTGGCAAGTTCATGGAAGCAAATGGCGGCACGCTGTTCCTCGATGAGATCGGCGATCTGTCGCCCGATATCCAGGTCAAGCTGCTGCGCGCCGTCCAGGATGGCGAGATCGAAACCGTCGGTGCGCGCCAAAGCGCCAAGGTCGATGTGCGGCTGATCTCTGCCACCAACAAGAACCTGATCGAAGAGGTGAAGGCGGGCCGTTTCCGCGAAGACCTCTATTACCGGCTGAACGTGTTCCCGATCACGGTGCCGCCGCTGCGCAATCGCAAGGAAGATGTTCCAATGCTTGTGCGCAGCTTCGCCGACCGCTTTGGTCGCGAACACGGGCTTCGCGGGCCGGTGTCGATCAGCCCGGAAGTGCTTGCGATGCTGACGGCCTATGACTGGCCGGGCAATGTCAGGCAGCTCGAAAATGCCGTCTTCCGCGCGGTCGTGCTTTGCGACGATGGCCTGCTGACGCCCGATCTCTTCCCTCAGATCGCCGCGCAGCTGCCGGGCTACGATGTGCGCGAGGCCGGCGCGGGCCAACGGGTCGCGGTGTCCGACGCGCCGTCACTCTCCATGCCGGACGTCCCGTTGCAGCGTGGTTTTGCCGAAAGCCAGCAACGGGTCGTGAGCGGCCTGTCGCTCGGCGACCTCGGGGCAACGGCAAAGACGGGCAGTGCTGCCCGCGGCATGATCAATGCGATCGGCGATGACGGTGAATTGCGCACCCTCAACGAGGTCGAGGAAGAGGTCATCCGCTTCGCGCTGCAGTTCTATTCGGGACAGATGAGCGAGGTTGCACGCCGTCTCGGAATCGGTCGCTCGACGCTCTACCGCAAGATCAAGGACTATGGTATCGACGCCGGGAAGACGATCGAAATCGAGGCCTGAGCGGGGATTTTCGCAGCAAATTCAGTGCATGTTCGAGCTAGCCGCCGGATAAATCGGGGCGATCGCTTTGACTGTTTAGGTGTTGTTAGTTATTCATTCACTACATTGCACCCTTGGCCGGCCCTGTTGCCGGCGGGCCACGGTTGCAGCTTCGTTTGGGGCGGCCGGGGATCTGACTAAAAAACGAACCTGCTTGTGGGGATGATTTTGGCAGTCAATTCGGGGTGCATCGAAAGCGCAGCTGCTGCGCAGGGCCTACTTCGGTCCGTGACGAGCTGCTTCTCTCAATCCCTTCGCTGGGCGTTCGTCGCGGTTTTTGCCGTCGCGGTCATGTCGTTCGCCACAGCCGAAGCGTCTGCGCAAACGCGCAGCCTGAAGATCCATTTCACCCATACGAAAGAGCGCGCGGAGATCGTCTTCAAGCGCAATGGGCGTTACGATCAGGCAGGCCTGAACCAACTGAATCACATCCTCCGCGACTGGCGTCGCAACGAGCCGACCAAGATGGATCCGCGCTTGTTCGATCTGCTCTGGGAAGTCTACCAGGCATCGGGATCGCGTGAGTACATCCACGTCGTTTCGGCTTACCGTTCGCCCAACACCAACAACATGCTGCGTTCGCGCTCTTCGGGCGTGGCGAAGAACAGCCAGCACACGCTCGGCAAGGCGATGGACTTCTTCCTGCCTGACGTGCCGGTGAAGCGCGTCCGTGAAATCGGCATGCGCTTCCAGGTCGGCGGTGTCGGCTTCTATCCCAATTCCGGCTCGCCCTTCGTGCACCTCGATGTCGGCAGCGTTCGTGCCTGGCCGCGCATGAGCCGTCAGGAACTCCTCGCGCTGTTCCCCGATGGCAAGACGATCCACCTGCCGCCGGACGGGCGCAAGCTCGCCGGCTACGACCAGGCGCTCGCCGATTACCAGCGTCGCGTCGGCGCAACGGAAATTGCAGTTGCCGGCGGAGGCTCGCGCAACAGCGATGGCGCCAGGAGCGGCGGCGGCCGCCGGAACCTGATCGCAATGCTCTTCGGCAACAATGGTGACGAAGACGAAGATGCAGAAGCAATTGCAGCGCCTGCAGCTGCACCACAGCGCGGCGCACCGCCCGCAGCCGTGCCGCAGCAGGCAGCGCCTCAGGCCGCACCGCAGACGCAGATCGCAAGCGTTGCTCCGATCCGTGCACCCGTCCCGGTCGCCCGACCTGTCCTCGAAGCCGTGGCACAGCCCCAGATGGCTGCACTTGCACCGGCTCCGGCCGCTCCGGTTCCCGCAGCGCCTGTTCCAGCCGCGCCGCCTGCCGGCATGAGCATGGCGAACGCGACCTTGCCGGCCAATGCCGCCAACACGCCGCCGGCAGCCATTCCGCAGGTCGCAGCTGTCGAACCGCCATCGCCCACGGAAGCACCGGCCATGCCGGAAGTGCGTGAGTTCGCCGATCTCTCCGGCATGTCCGTGCCGGTTCCGGAATTCGTCGACCGTTCGGGTATCTCGGTCTTCGCAGCCAACGATGCGCCTGCTTTCGATGGCCAGGAAGTCACCGACATCCTGATGGCTGAGGCAACCCCTGAAGCGCCGAGTGCGGCATCGAGCGAGGCAGCGTCCTCCGCGCTGCAGACTGCGCTCGTGCCGGCACCGGTCGCGCGTCCTGAAATTGCGGCGATCGCTGCCGCGACCGGGCAGGGCACAGCCTCCGTCACGACGGGTACGACTGCCGCGGCAGAAGCGCCGGCCGCCGCTGCCGTTGCTGAAGTTCCGGCACCGATCGCAGCTCCCGATGAAATCCGGGTTGCCTCGCTCACGCCTTCGCCACGGGCGGCAAGCGACGCGTCTACCGGTTCCAGCACGTCCTCCGGCAACGATACCGCTGCGGGCGAGCCGGAAGGTCTGGCGAACCGCATGGCTGCATCCCTCGGCGCAACACCACTCAAGGGCGCCCGCCCGACGGAGCGCGAAGCGACCGGTACGGCCAAGCGGGCAATCCGCACGGAGCCGAAGCTCACCGATACGATGGTATCGAGCTGGGCGCTCGATCATACGCGCCTTGCCAGCGTCTCGCAGCCGGTGAAGTCGCCGCGCTTCGTGGACAAGCAGCTGCGTGCCGCCCCCGAGGTGGTCTACACCACCGGCTTCTCGGCCGAGACGGTTGAGGCCAACCGCTTCACCGGTGCCGCCGTGAACTTCCTGAGCGTCGCTCGCTTCGAGGCACAGCAGTAGGCCGCAGCATCCACCTGACATTATCGTGAAGGCCGCCGCTCGCTTCGATCGGCGGCCTTCTGCTTTTCACAGGACCCGCTATTCTGGGCCTATGCCAGCGCGATGCCGGATGCCCTACGTCCCTGGCATCTTGCGCAGTCGCAAAAGCGTATCTATCGACACGTCATCGTCCCCAAGGAACCTCGCCCCATGAAATCGATGGAACTGCTGATCGAGCGTGTCATTCTCTCGGCACGCTGGATCCTGGTCGTCTTCTATATGGGGCTCGCCGCGGCGCTGGCGATCTACGCGGTGTCGTTCATCTACAAGCTCGCCAAGGTGGCCGTGGATGTCTTCACCCTCGACGATTCCGACATGATCCTCGCGATGCTTGGCCTCATTGATGCGGCACTCGTCGCGAGCCTCATCGTCATGGTCATGATTTCCGGCTACGAGAACTTTGTCAGCCGCTTCGACAAGACCGATAACGACGAGATCTCATGGCTGGGCAAGCTCGATGCGGGCAGTCTCAAGATCAAGGTCGCGTCGTCCATCGTCGCGATCTCGTCGATCCATCTGCTCCAGATCTTCCTGAACATGCAGCAATATGACGGCACACGGTTGATGTGGGCGACGCTGATCCACCTCGCCTTCGTCGTCTCGGCGCTGCTGCTCGGCTTCCTGGAGCAGATCATGACCAAGCTGAAGGCTTGATTGCGCGGCTACAGACGAGAGGTTTCTCGACCCCAAACACGAAAAAACCGCCGGTCGTGCCGACCGACGGCCTTCTATGTCGAAATAGCTGGAGGAGGCTCACTCTTCCGGCGCAGGGCCCATACCGAGCGCGTGGAGATAGGTGTCCAGGATCGCTTCCTGTTCCATCCGCTCGTCCTTGTCGATCTTCCGGAGCGAGATCACGCGGCGAAGGGCCTTGGTGTCGAAGCCTGTGCCTTTTGCTTCCGCATAGACGTCCTTGATGTCGTCCGCGATGGTCTTTTTCTCTTCTTCGAGGCGTTCGATACGCTCGACGAATGCACGCAGTTGGTCGCGTGCGACGCCGCCTGTGTCGGACATCGCTTACTCCTGTTGTCTCGTTCCAAGAAGGTCGAATTTTAAGCGTGTCAGGTGCCGCGCGGCGCGGCCGACGTCAAGTCAAACCTTGCCGCCGCGACGCATTCCCTGCGTGATGCGCCGAATGCGCATCAGCCATGGGTCGCCTTGGTTGCGAATGAGGCTTTCTGCGCGTCGGTCGCCTCGGTCTGGTAGCGGTCCCGCCATACATCATAGGGCATGCCGTAGACGATCTCGCGTGATTCGTCCTTGGTGAGCGCGATGCCGTCCGCCTCGGCCGCATCCTTGTACCAGTTCGACAGGCAATTCCGGCAAAAGCCGGCGAGGTTCATCATGTCGATGTTCTGCACGTCGGTCCGTTCGCGCAGATGCGCGACCAGCCGGCGGAAAGCGGCTGCCTCGAGTGCGGTGCGCTGCTCGGCGCTGAGCTTCTGTTCGGGCGATGTCTGGTGCATGATTGGCCTCCTGAGGACTCGTCCCGGAAATGGTGATGGATGGTGGCCGATTCTAGGCGTCGCCGAAGCCATGGGTCAAGTTGACGGAAGAGATGCCACTAAAGGCTCAGCTTCGTTGACATTGTCGGGTTCGCATCGCACAACCGACGCAGTGATCAATGGAGAAACGATAGACACCGTGCCTGCGAAAAATCGCTTCACATCGCGTCTCTTGAGCCTCCAAATGCTGTTCCTGCTGGCGGGGTCCGCGGCCCTTTTCGGTGGCACCGAAACGGCGCGCGCCGATTTCCGCGTCTGCAACGGAACGCAGAACCTCGTTGGCGTCGCAATCGGCTATCGGGCTCAGGAAGGCTGGATATCCGAAGGGTGGTGGCAGATTCCCGCCACGTCCTGCGCCACGCTCATCGAAGGCCAGCTCCAGTCGCGCTTCTATTACCTCTACGCCGAGGATGCCGCCCGCGGTGGACGCTGGGCCGGCAACATCAACATGTGCGTCGCCGACAACGAGTTCAAAATCGTCGGCGTCAACGACTGCGTCGCACGCGGCTACCAGCGCATGGAATTCAAGGAATACGATACGGGACGACAGGGCAGCTGGATGGTTCAGCTTTCCGACACGCCAGCCCCGCCCGCATCGCCGACGACCGTACCCAACGCGACACCTGACAGCACGGAAGGCACCAGCCAATGAGACGCCAGCGCAAAGTCAAGATCCTGGCGACGCTCGGTCCGGCCTCCTCCGACGAGGCCATGATCCGCAAGCTTCATGAGGCGGGTGCAGACCTGTTCCGCATCAATATGAGCCATGCCAGCCACGAGATCATGCGCGATCTCATCGGCCGCATCCGCAACGTCGAAAAGGAAGTCGGTCGCCCGATCGGCATTCTTTGCGACATCCAGGGGCCCAAGCTGCGCGTTGGCAAGTTTGCCGAAGGCAAGGTTCAGCTGTCGGCCGGCGATACGTTCACCCTCGACGACAAGCCCGAGCCTGGCGACGCGACGCGGGTGCAACTGCCGCACAAGGAAATCCTGGAAGCCGTTCAGGTCGGGCACCGGCTCCTGATCGATGATGGCCGCCTGCAGCTCGAAGCGGTCAAGGTGGACGGCAAGTCTATCGTCACTAAGGTGATCTCTGGCACGCACATCTCGGACCGTAAGGGCGTCAGCCTGCCGGATACTACGCTCGCCACCGGTGCGCTCACGGAAAAGGACCGCAAGGATATCGATGCGGCGATCGCCACCGAAGAGGTGGACTGGATTGCGCTGTCCTTCATCCAGCGGCCGGAAGACGTCGCCGAAGTGCGCAAGATCGTGCGCGGCCGGGCAGGCCTCATGTCCAAGATCGAGAAGCCGCAGGCGCTGGAGCGGATCGACGAGATCATCGAACTCTCGGACGCCCTGATGGTGGCGCGTGGCGATCTCGGCGTCGAAATGCCGATCGAAGCCGTGCCCGGTATCCAGAAGCAGCTGACACGCGCCTGCCGCAAGGCCGGCAAGCCGGTCGTCGTCGCGACCCAGATGCTCGAATCGATGATTTCGGCTCCGGTGCCGACCCGCGCAGAAGTGTCGGACGTCGCAACCGCAGTCTTTGAAGGTGCCGATGCGGTGATGCTGTCGGCGGAATCGGCTGCCGGCGATTATCCGGTCGAAGCCGTGTCCACCATGGCCGCCATTGCCCGCAAGGTCGAAAAGGACCCGAACTATTCGGGCATCATCTACGCGCAGCGCCCGCAGCCCGAACCGACCGGCGCCGATGCAATCTCGCTTGCCGCGCGACAGATCGCCGAAACGCTGAACCTCGCTGCGATCGTCTGCTACACATCTTCTGGCACCACCGGGCTGCGCGCCTCCCGCGAGCGGCCGCAGACGCCGATCCTGGCGCTGTCACCGGTCATCCAGACCGCGCGTCGCCTGTCGGTCTGCTGGGGCCTGCACTGCGTGGTGACGGAAGATGCCCACGATCTAGACGACATGGTCGATCGTGCTTGCCGCATCACCCACAGGGAAGGCTTTGGCTCCGCGGGCGACCGCGTGATCGTGACCGCAGGCGTCCCGCTGGGCACACCCGGCGCGACCAACATGCTGCGCATCGCCTATATCTCGTCCGACGGGCAGTCGGCCGTTTGAACATGAACGTCGAAAGCAACTTCGCTTCGCTCAATTGCTTTCTAAGTTTCTGATTTGGCGCGTTTCCGAACGGTGAACCGATAGCCACTTCACCTGGAAACGCTTAGCCACAAACCTCCGCATCATCGGCGATGCGCCCTTCGAGGGCGCGCGCCATCGCCTGCAGGTCTGCCTGGCCGCCTGCCAGTTTCTCGATGGCTGCGATGGCGATGTCCCGGGCGACATAGTCTGGCTTGTGGCCGAGATTGTTGATCTCGACGAGTTCGGAGTTCGAAAGATCGCGCGCGAGCCCCTGCGAATGGATTTCCGGTAGAACGATCTCGTCACGATTGCCGGTGATGACGACGGCCGGCACAGTGATCTCCGGGTAGCGAGGCGAGATCCGCTCCACGTAGTCCTTCAGATTGGCGACATCGGTTGAATTGGCACGGAAAGCCTTCGGCCTCAGCACCAGTTGCGGCCCCGTCAACTCCACATAATCGGACGGCATGGGATTCGGGGCGAAGACGCAGGCGGCCGAGGACACGACGCGTGCCGATCCCACCGGCAGCGCAACGACATTGCTGAAAAGAGGGCCGATCACCGGTGCACGGGCGACCGAATAGAACCAGGCGACCCCGCCAGGCCAAGGATGGGTCGCGGGCGCGAGAAAGAGCAGGCCACCCGTGCGCTCCGGATATTGAAGCGCAAAGCTCGCCGCAATCGCCGAGCCGAAGGAATGGGCAACGATGAGGGCATTGTCGATGCCAAGCTTCGCCATCAGGCCGGCGACCATGTCCGCTTGACCATCGGGATTGGAATTGGAGGCAGTGCCGCGCTCCGAATAACCGTGGCCGGGCCGGTCGACGAACAGCATCTCGGCGCGGCCCTTCAGCGGGTCGCCGAAGGCAACCAACTGGTCACGCAGATTGCCGCTCGCGCCATGCAGGAAGACGAGAGGAGGGAGATCGGCCTGTGGCCCTGCGGGAATGTGAACCGCATGCAGCCGAACCCCGTCGACCTCGTGGAACGTCCCGATCGGCGGAAAGCGAGCCTCGATCTGGCGCGATTGGTAAGCCGTGTAGCCGGCCAGAAGAGCAAGCACGGCGGCAAGAACGAGAACGACGATGATCATGGGACGCATAAGCTGAGGGTTCGATTGGAATGAGCGGGAGGCGGGCGACAGTCGTCGATGACGGGCACTGGTGACGGCAGTAGACCTATACGTCCGCCGCGCCGGTTTGGTTGCGCCGCCCGCTCCCTCTCATCCTCAATCGCTGATTTTCAGCACGATCTTGCCGATATGGCTGCTGCCTTCCATGCGGCGATGGGCTTCCACCACATCGGCAAACGGAATGACGCTGTCCATCACCGGTGCAACGCGGCGGCTTGTCAGCAGCGGCCAGACTTTTTCCATGAGCTCCGCCGCAAGCTTCCCCTTGAAGCCGCTGTCGCGCGCGCGCAGCGTGGAGCCGGTATGGACCAGCCGCTTCATCATCAGCTTGGAGAAATCAGCCTCGGCTTTACGCCCATTGAGGAAAGCGATCTGCACCACGCGCCCCTCGATGGCCGCCGCGTCGTAGTTGCGGCCGATATAGTCGCCCCCGACCATGTCCAGGATCACGTTCACGCCTTCGCCATCGGTCAGGGTCTTGACCGCCTGCACGAAATCTTCCTCGCGGTAGTTGATGGCGTGGTCGGCGCCAAGCTCGAGACAGGCGCGGTATTTGTCGTCCGAGCCCGCGGTCGCGTAGACGGTCGCGCCGAACGCCTTGGCAAGCTGGATGGCGGTCGTGCCGATCCCGGACGTGCCGCCATGCACCAGAAAGGATTCCCCGGCCTGCAATCCCCCCCGTTGGAAGACATTGTGCCAGACGGTGAAATAGGTCTCGGGCAGGGCGGCTGCCTGTTCCATGGAAAAGCCGTCCGGCACGGGAAGCACGCTGTCCTGATGTGCCGCGCAACGTTCGGCATATCCGCCGCCTGTCACCAGAGCGCAAACCCGATCCCCGACCGACCAGCGCGTGACGGCGTCGCCGAGCGCGACGATCTCACCGGCGACCTCGAGCCCCGGAATATCGGAGGCGCCAGCCGGTGGTGGATAGGCGCCTTGCCGCTGCAGGCAGTCGGGCCGGTTGACGCCGGCGGCCTTGACGGCAATCAGCACCTCGTCGGGCTTCAGGGCCGGAACAGGGCGCTCGGCAAGCTTGAGAACTTCCGGACCGCCCGGCTGGCTGATCTCCACGGCGCGCATCGTCTCGGGCATGGCTTTTCCATTTCTGTTTTTCGTCACGGGGTTATACTGGCTCGGTCCGCCGAGGGCGAGCGATCCTCGCATTCGGTCCAAGCGTGAAGCGTAAGGAGTGATGAGCCGATGGCCATTTTCGATGACATGCCGCCGACGCGCAAACCCGTTCATGAGATCGGCGCCGATCTGGCGCTTCTTTCCGCCGACGAGCTGCGGCAACGCATCGATGCGCTGCGCAGCGAGATTGCGCGGCTGGAAGAGGAAATCGAGATGAAGACATCCAGCAAGGCGGCGGCAGAGCGGTTTTTTCGCTGATGGAGATCGCTCGGATTCTCGAAAAGAGGCAGGGGGCCCGGCCCATTAACCAGGCATTAACGGTTAATAGTGTTTAATGTTCATGTCCGGAGCTTCTGGACGATTGCAGACTGACTGCTGGTCACTCTGTTTGACGCCTCCCTGTTAAACTCTCGAGAGCCGCTTTTGCGGCTCTTTTTTTTCGTCGCAGGAAGGGACGGCGCATTTGCCGCACATGTGGACATTAACCCTTTCTTAAGAACGATCTTGCGCAAAGCCCTGTCGACGTACCATTCTGCGGGTAGAGATCGATCACCCCATGACGGCGGAACGGAACCTGATTCTGCCTGGAGTGTTACAGCATTCAAGAATGCGACGGCCATGATGTGCCGACGCGACACAGCCTGCAGGCGAGAACCGCAGAATGCGGCACGGCGGGTCAACTGATATCGAGGCGGAATTCGAACATGAGCGAAACGTCCAGCAACATGATCAGCTTTGCCGGTCACATGGCGACGTCCAACCCATTCAAGACACTGTATGCCGACGGCATGGGTCTGGTGGAAGAAACGGCAAGCTATCTCGATGGTCCGGGTCGCATTGCATCCAAGGACCTGCCGCGTCTTGCGTCCATACTCTACGCGGCGGAGTCCATGCGGCTGACAACGCGTTTGATGCAGCTTGCTTCGTGGCTTCTGCTGCAGCGCGCGGTCAACAACGGCGAGATGAGCCGCGACCAGGTTATGTCCGAGAAGAACAAGGTGCGGATCGACAGCTTCACCATCGATGCCAACGCGCCGGGCTGGGACGATCTTCCCGAGCAGTTCCGCGACCTCGTAGCTCGTTCGCTGCGTCTTCAGGCACGCGTTGCGCTGCTTGATCGCGAAATCTACCGGCCCGAAGTGATGCCGGCATTCGCCGATAACGAGAACAGCGTGAAGGCACAGCTTTCATTGCTGCAGACGGCATTCGGCCACCACTGACACGCCTCTTCGGAAGGAGAGAAACTGCCGTTCTCTCCTTCTCTTGACTGCGACTGCAACCACCGTCGAAACGAAAAAAGCCCGGTCTCGTGACCGGGCTTTTTGTTGATCTCCTGAGAAATCGAAACTTAGAGGCCGAGGCCTTCGAAGCGCTTCTTGAACTTGGAAAGACGGCCGCCGCGGTCCATGAGCTGCTGGCCACCACCGGTCCAGGCCGGGTGCGACTTCGGGTCGATCTCGAGGTTCATCGTATCGCCTTCCGAACCCCAGGTGGAGCGCGTCATGTATTCGGTGCCGTCCGTCATGACGACTTTGATGGTGTGGTAGTTGGGATGAATGTCGGCTTTCATCGTCCTGGCTTCCTGACTGCTTGGCGAGCCGCCGTGACGAAATAGGCGTTGCGTCAAATCGGCTCAAATGGGAAATGAAAGCGCCGCCATTAAGGCTCGCAGCTTCCTAATTTGTTGGCGAGCCTATACAGGAAGGGCAAATCGATAACAAGAGCCCCGGGGGAAAATGGGGCCGGGCGGGAGTAGGAGAGCTAAAGCGTGGCGGAAACGGCCCCTAGCGTGAACAAGAGGCGCTCGCTGCGACCGCTTGCGAGATTGCTGCCCTATGTGCTGGCCTATCGCGGGCTGGTCGCCGGCGCTTTGATCTTTCTCGTTCTCGCCGCGAGCATGACGCTGACCTTGCCGCTGGCTGTCCGTCGCATGATCGACCACGGCTTCTCCGAATCCGATGCCGGCTTCATCGAAACCTACTTCATCATGCTCCTGGTGATCGCGGTGCTGCTCGCGCTGGCGAGCGCCTTTCGCTACTATTTCGTCATCACCCTTGGCGAGCGGGTCGTCTCCGACCTTCGCCGCGATGTCTTTTCGCATGTGACGAGCCTCTCTGCCGGCTTCTACGACGTTAATCAGTCTGGCGAGATCGTTTCGCGCCTGACAGCGGACACCACACAGATCAAATCGACGGTCGGCGCGACGGCATCGCTGGCGCTCCGCAACATGATCCTGTGCATCGGTGCTATCGGCATGATGATCGTCACGAGCCCGGGCCTGTCGAGCCTGGTGCTGGCCGCAATTCCGCTGATCGTGTTCCCGATCGTGGCTTTCGGCCGCGCCGTGCGCCGCCGCTCGCGCGCTGCCCAGGATACGCTCGCTAACGCCATGGCCTATGCGAGCGAGACGATCGGCGCGACCCGCACCGTTCAGTCCTACAACAACGAACCGACCGCCAACGGCCTGTTTTCCCACGCGATCGAAACAGCTTTCACCGCAGCGCGCGACGCCGTGCGCGCGCGCGCCGTGCTGACCGGCTTTGCGATCTGCATGGCATTCGGGAGCGTCGTCGCCGTCTTGTGGTTCGGCGCGCAGCGCGTGCTCGACGGCACGATGTCGCCAGGCACGCTGAGCCAATTTCTTCTCTATTCGCTGTTTGCCGCTGGTGCGCTCGCAGCCTTGTCCGAGGTCTGGAGCGAGATCTCTCAAGCCGCCGGCGCCGCCGAGCGCCTGTCGGAACTGCTGGACGAGGTGCCCGAGATCCGGGCGCCGGCCAACCCCATCGTGATGCCGGTGCCCCCGGTGGGCGCCATCGAGTTCGATCACATCGCCTTCGCCTATCCCGCGCGCGACGACATGCCGGTGCTCGATGATTTCGATCTTCAGGTGAAACCCGGGGAGAGCGTTGCCGTCGTCGGCCCTTCAGGAGCGGGCAAGAGCACGCTTTTCGCGTTGCTGCTGCGCTTCTACGACCCGGTGTCGGGCACGGTGCGCATCGATGGCGTCGACATCGCCAAGGCCGACCCAGCCGAAGTCCGTGCGCGCATCGCGATCGTGCCGCAGGACGTGACGATCTTCCAGGGCACGGTGCGCGACAACATCGCGTTTGGCCGGCCGGGTGCCAGCGAGGGAGATATCCTGGCGGCGGCAAAGGCAGCGCACGCGGATATCTTCGTGGCCGCGCTGCCCGACGGCTACGACACGATGGTGGGCGAGCGCGGTATCACGCTCTCCGGTGGACAGCGCCAGCGCATCGCGATTGCCCGCGCCATTCTCAAGGATGCGCCGATCCTCATTCTCGACGAGGCCACCTCCGCGCTCGATGCCGAAAGCGAGCAACTGGTGCAACAGGCCTTGGAGCGGCTGATGAAGGGCCGCACGACGCTCGTCATCGCGCACCGGCTCGCCACCGTGCTTAAGGCGGATCGCATCGTCGTCATGGATCGCGGACGCATCGTGGAAGAGGGCACGCACCGCACTCTGGTGGAGCGCAACGGCGTCTATGCGCGGCTGGCGCGCCTGCAGTTCGATCACGGGCAGACCGAATTCATCCAGGCGGCGAAGTAAGCTCGCTCACATCGCAACGCTAGCTTATCAGCGCTCCGTCAGCTTCAGCTCGATGCGCCGGTTGGTGGCGCGCGCTTCCGGGCTGTCGCCTTCCGCGATCGGCTGGAATTCGCCGAAGCCCGCCGCAACCAGCCGCTCGGCTGGGACACCCTGCGAAATCAGGTATTTGACGACCGAGGTCGCGCGGGCCGACGAAAGCTCCCAATTGTCCACATACCGGCCGGTGCCGGATAAGGGCACATTGTCCGTGTGGCCATCGACGCGCAGCACCCAGTTGATGTCGGACGGGATCTCGCGTGCGAGCTCCAGCACGGCCGTCGCCAGTTCACCCATCTGATCGATGCCCTCCGGATTGAGTTCGGCACCACCGGAAGGGAACAGCACTTCCGACTGGAAAACGAAGCGGTCGCCGACAATCCGGATGTTTTCGCGGTCGGACAGGATCTCCCGCAGACGGCCGAAAAAGTCGGAGCGGTATCGGTTCAGCTCCTGCACACGCTGCGCAAGCGCAACGTTCAGGCGACGGCCGAGATCGGCAATCTGCGTCTGCGCTTCCGCGTCACGCGCTTCGGAAACGTCGAGCGCGCCTTCCAGAGCCGCGATCTGGCTGCGCAGGGCGGAAATCTGCTGGTTCAGCAGTTCGACTTGGTTCAGAGCGCGCTGGCTGACCTGCCGCTCGTCGGCGAGCGTGCCCTCCAGCATGCCGATTTGTGCTTCGGCTTCGGAGGAGACGCCCTGATTGCTGCTAAGCAGTTCGCGCAGACGTGATTGCTCCTGCTCGGATTGGGCAAGCGACGCACGCAGATTGGCGAGCGCATCCTCGGCGTCCTGACCGACGGCCTGTTCGAGCGCCAGCAACTGAGTGAGCTCGTTGATCTGGCTGTTCAGCCGGTTCAGAACCTCGTCCTGGCCTGAAATCTCGCGGCTGAGCAGAAACTGGGCCAGCACGAAGACGGACAGCAGGAACATGATGGCGAGCAGCAGGGTCGACAGGGCGTCGACGAAACCCGGCCAGTAATCGACGGACCGCTCCCGCCGCCTGTTGCGCGCCAAGGCCATGGATCAGCCTTCTTTCCGAGGGCGGTCGGGATCGATGCGCGTCGAGATCTGCTCCAGCGTCTCGCGCAGCGCGCGCGTTTCCCGCTGCTGTGCCTCAATCCAGTCGCGCAGCATCTGCTGCTCGGACCGCATGTTCTTCACCAGCCCCTGGATCCCTTCGGCCAGATTGGCCATGGCGGTGGTGGAGCGCTGCGACATGCCGTTTTCCTGCGACATGGCCTGCAGCCGTTCCGAGAGCAGCCGAAGCTCTTCCGTCGAACCCGTGCCGCGCCCAATCTCGTTGACGATCGTTTCGGAATCCATGTCCGTCACAGTCGAGAGCCAGTTTTCCAGCTCCGTGTAGAACCGGTTCTGCGCGCGCCCTGCCTGCAGGTCGAGGAAGCCGAGGATCAGCGAACCCGACAGGCCGAAGAGCGAGGACGAGAATGCCGTGCCCATGCCGCCGAGCGGAGCGCTGAGGCCTGCCTTCAGGGAAGCCAGAATATCATTCGTGTCGCCTGACCCAGGATCCAGCGACTGGATCGTGTTATTGATCGAGCCGATGGTGCCGAGAAGGCCCCAGAACGTACCGAGCAGGCCGAGAAAGACGAGAAGACCGATCAGATAGCGCGAGGTATCGCGGGATTCGTCGAGACGCGTTGCGATGGAATCGAGGATGGATCGCAGCGACGAGGTGGAAAGCGCCATCTCCTGGCGGCGCCCGATCAGCGCGCGCATCGGCGCAAGAAGCACCGGCTCACGGCCCGCCTTTTCGGCACTGCCGGCCGCACGGAACGAGTTCACCCAACGCACTTCGGGGCGAAGCCGCAGCACCTGGTTGAAGGCGAGCAGGACGCCGATCAGCAGCACGCCGAAGATCAGGCCATTGAGGCCGGGATTGGTCACGAAAGCCGATTGGATCTGCCGATAGAGGATCGCCGCCAGAAAACCGACGATGATCAGGAAGATCAGCATGCTCCAGAAGAAGACGAGCGGGCTCGATAATTTATGCGGATCGGCGCCGGTGCCGTCGTCGGAAATGCCCCAGCCCGAGAATTTCAATCCTGCCATGAAAAGCAGCTCCAATCGTCATAGTGTCGGACAGTAACCGAGAATCAAGACGGAAAGAAAGCCGCGGTGTGCCGGAAGATTAACCGCCGATTGCAGGAGCAGGGCGGTGCACCACGTCCTTCAGCGCCTTGTGGATGTACTCGTTGCCGGCGAGAACCGTTCCGCTCTCGAACATCCGGTTGCCGCCTTCGAGGTCGGTGACGTAGCCCCCGGCCTCGCGCACCAGAAGCATGCCGGCTGCGATGTCCCAGGCAGCGATGTTCTTTTCCCAATAGGCGTCGAACCGTCCTGCAGCCGTATAGGCAAGGTCGAGTGCTGCGGAGCCGGTGCGGCGAACGCCGGCGACTTCGCCCATGACATTGCGCAACTCCACGAGGAACTTGCCGTGGTGGCCGCGGCCGAGATGCGGAATGCCGGTCGCAACGACGGAATCCGACAGCTTCTTGCGGGCCGCAACGCGCAGGCGACGATCGTTGAGGAACGCGCCACCGCCGCGTTCTGCCGTGAAGAGCTCGTCCATCGCCGGGTTGAAGATCACGGCGCCGACGATCTCGCCATTGCGCTCCAGCGCAATCGAGACCGCGAAGAACGGAATTCCGTGCAGGAAGTTCGTCGTGCCATCCAGCGGATCGACGATCCAGCGATGCGCACCGTCGGTGCCCTTCGTCTCGCCGCCTTCCTCACCGAGGAAATCGTAGGTCGGGCGGGCACGCAGAAGCTCGGAGTGAATGATCTCTTCGGCCTTGCGGTCGGCCTGGCTGACATAGTCGCCCGGGCCTTTGAGCGAAACCTGCAGATTCTGCACTTCGCCGAAGTCTCGCGACAGAGACCGCCCGGCCTTCATTGCGGCCTGGACCATGACGTTCAAGAGGGCGGAGCGGGCCATCGGGAAAGCTTTCGGGAAGAGGAGTGGGCGGCCTGATCAGTCGGCGCGGCGGATATAAGTGATCTCGTTGGTATCGACCAGGATGCGCTCGCCGGACTCGATGAAGGGCGGCACCATGACGCGCACGCCGTTTTCCATGACGGCCGGCTTGTAGGACGACGCCGCCGTCTGGCCCTTCACGACCGGATCGGCCTCGACGATCGCCAAGACCACCTGATCCGGCAGCGAGATGCCGATCGGCTTGTCTTCGTACAGTTCGACGGTCACCATCATGCCGTCCTGCAGGAAGGCGGCGCGATCGCCGACGAAATCCTTCTGCAGTTCCAACTGCTCGTAGGTTTCGTTGTCCATGAACACGAGCATGTCGCCCTGCTCATAGAGGAACTGGAAGTCCTTCTGCTCCAGGCGCACGCGCTCGACCGTTTCGGAAGCGCGGAACCGCTCGTTGAGCTTGGTGCCGTCGAGGAGGTTCTTCAGTTCGACCTGGTTGAAGGCGCCGCCTTTGCCTGGCTTGACCGCGTTGGTCTTCACCGCGGCCCAGAGGCTGCCATTGTGCTCGATGACGTTACCGGGACGGATTTCGTTGCCGTTGATCTTCATGAGTCTTTTCCGTTGACATCTGGACGACCGGAAGACGTCGGATGGGTCCGATTGCGATCGCTCAGAGCGCGCTTTCCGGGATTGCGCGCCTCAAGACCACAAATGCGGCCGGCTTTCAAGCCCGTGCCGGTCGGAGCGCAGTCTCGGGGGCGGAGCGCTCAGCCCAGAAAGCGGTTTGCTGCTTCGATCGCCTGGCGCTGTTCCTCGTCGGTCAGGCCGCGAAAGAAGTCGTCGAGCACCGGATCGTTATAGCCCGCCCGCCGCGACAGCACGTACCAGCGACCGGCCGCGACCGGGTCGGGGCGGGTGCCGATCGCGTTGATGTAGAGATGCGCCAGGCGGTTCTGGGCAACCACATTACCGCGATTGGCTGCGATCTGCATCCAGCGGAACCCTTCCTCGTAATCGACATCGCCGCCGATACCGTCGATCAGCCAGATGGCGAGATCGAGCTGGGCGGTGTCGAAGCCGGAAGCGGCAGCGCGCGCCAGCCAGTCGCGGGCCGTATCACGCTGCGCTTCATCGAGATCCCGGGCATTCACATAGATCTGCGACAGCGCGTATTGCGCGTCTGCCACGCCCGCAGCCGCCGAGCGTTCGAAGTAGGGCATTGCCGCGATCAGTCCCGCCTGACCCCGCTGCTGATCGACGAGAAGCTGGCCGTAGTTGAACGATGCCATGGGATGCCCGGCGTCCGCCGCTTGCTTCATCAACTCCCGGCCGCGCTCGGGATCGGCTTCAGTGTGGCGCCCCGCCAGAAGCATCATCGCGTATTTGAACTGAGCTTCGCGATCGCCGCCGGCAGCAGCCTGCCCATACCAGAACGCAGCCTGTTCGAGATCGCGCGGGACGGCAAAGCCTTCGGAAAAGAGCTCCGCCACCAGCGTCTGCGCGGCCGCGTCGCCATCTCCGGCCAGCGGAAGCGCCATGTCCATGGCGGTCAGATAATAGCCCCGCTGAAAAGCGGCATAAGCCTTGGCGGGTGTCGGATCGGTCATAAAATCGGCCGGCAGGGCCGCGACGCTCGGTGCCGGCAGGATCGCGCCGCCGATAAGCCCGATGGGGCGCTGCTCGCCGGCAAGCCGTTCGATCAGGAAACCCGGTTCGCCGGGCTGGAGGTCGGTTTCGCCATTGCCGAGGAGACGGTCCGTGGTCGGCGCCGCCTGCGTGTCCTCAGCCGGCGGAGCCCCTTCGGCGTCTTGCGCCGATGCCTGTCCAAGGCCAAGGGCAGCAACCAGCGACAGGGCAACAAGCGCCGCAATCCCGCGTCGTTCGGCTCGATCGATCCTTGGCGTTCCGACATGCCCCATGAGCGGCATCAATCGCTGAACCGTGGCGCTTTTTCGGCGAGCAGCGCATTCACTTCCTGAACGGCGGCAGCGGGACCGGAAGGATGATCGAAGATCGCTTTGCCGAGAGCGACGAACTCGCCGCCGGCTTCCGCGACTTCCAGCGCGGAGGAGACGGCGGTGCCGCCCATGGCGATGCACGGGATCTCGATCATGGCCGACCACCATTCGGCAAGATCGAGAACTTTGGGATTGGCTTCCGGCTTGATGTCGCCATCGAGCTTGCCAAAGAAGATGTAGTCGGGCCGCAATTCGCCACGCTCCAGCGCGCCATGCCGGTCCTTGGCATTGCCGATGCCGACGATGAGCTTGGGTGAGAATTTCTCGATCGCTTCGGCCGCATCCGATGTGGCGCCTTCCACGTGAAGGCCATCGGCGCGGGCGCGCCCAGCCACGCGGCTGTCGCCTGCAATGATGACGGCGACGCCCTTGTCCTGTGCGATTGGAACGAGCTTTTCGGCGAGCGTCTGGAAGAGGTCATTGTCGCGGCCGGCCTGCGGGACGATCACCGTTGCAACGTCGCCGCTGGAAAGCGCTTGTGAGAGCGCCTCACCCTGCGCGTCGACGTCGTCGCCGGGTTGCGTCACCAAAACCAATCTGCATCTGTCTTCGAACTCTGCCTTGCTCACGCCTGGGCTCCTTGTGCGCGGGTGGGCCGTCTGGTCGCCGCTCGCAATCCCCGCCGATCTCGGATAGACGCGTGGCAACAAAGGTTCAACTGGTTGCCGATGCTTTCCGATCCCTGGTTCTACGCCGCCGCAATCCCGTCCGTCCTGTTGGTCGGCCTTTCCAAGGGTGGGCTTGGCGGCGCGATGGCATTGCTCGGCGTGCCCTTGATGTCGCTCGTCGTCCCGCCCGTCCAGGCGGCGGCGATCCTTCTGCCGATCCTGATCGTCATGGATATGGTGGGCCTGTGGTCGTGGCGCCATCACAGTGATCGCATGACCCTGAAGATCATGCTGCCCGGCGCAATGATCGGGATCGGCATCGCCTGGATGACCGCCGCTTTCGTTACCGATGCCATGATCAAGCTGCTGGTCGGCGTCGTGGCGCTCATCTTCGCCCTCGACTATGCGCGCCGTGCCTGGCAGCTGCGCGGCGGTGCGCCTTCGGGCGAGCGGCCGCACAATCGCGTCAAAGGTGCGTTCTGGGGCACGGTCTCGGGGTTCACCAGTTTCATCTCGCATGCCGGCGGCCCGCCCTATCAGGTCTACGCCCTGGCGCTGCGTCAGGAACCGCGCACCTATGTGGGCACTAGCGTGCGCTTCTTCGCCGTCGTCAATGCCGTCAAGGTTGTGCCTTATCTGGCCCTCGGGCAGTTCGATGCCTCCAATCTGCAGGCATCACTCGTGCTCCTGCCGCTCGCGCCAATCGCCACACTTGCCGGCGCCGCGATCGTGCGCCGCATCCGGGCCGAACGCTTCTACCCGTTCATGTACGGGATGGTCTTCCTGGCTGCGCTGAAACTGATCTGGGACGGCCTTGGCGGCCTCCTCGCTTGATCGCGGCGACAATCTCAATATCGTGTGCGTCAGCCGAGCGGGGAGCGCGGCCGAAGGGGAGGAAAGACGTCAATGAGCGGCAGTGCCTATGAGACCGATCTCGATCGCAACCCGGCCAATTATAAGCCACTGACGCCGATTGCGCATCTCGCGCGTGCCGCCTACGTCCATCCCGATCACATCGCCATCATCCATGGCGCCATGAAGATGGACTATCGGACCTTCTACGAGCGCTCCCGCAAGCTCGCCTCCGCGCTTCAGGCTGCCGGCATCAAGCGCTTCGATACGGTGTCGGTGATGCTGTCGAACACGCCGGCCATGCTGGAGGCTCATCACGGCGTGCCGATGTCCGGCGGCGTCCTGCATTCGATCAACACCCGGCTGGATGCGGCCATCGTCGCCTTTCAGCTCGATCATGCCGACAGCAAGGTGCTGATCGTCGACCGGGAATTTTCGGGTCTGGTCGCCGATGCCCTGAAGCTTGCCACCGTTAAACCGACGATCATCGATTATGACGACCCGAACTACCCCGATGATGCACCAGCGGCGAAAGGCGCGCGCCTCGGAACGATCGACTACGAGGAGTTCCTTCAATCCGGCGATCCCGACCATCACTGGTCGGGCCCCGAGGATGAGTGGGACTCGCTCTCGCTGAACTACACGTCCGGCACCACGGGAAACCCCAAGGGCGTCGTCTATCACCATCGCGGTGCCGCGCTGATGGGTTACTCCAACGTCGTCGCGTCCGGCATGGGCAAGCATCCCGTCTATCTCTGGACGCTGCCGATGTTCCACTGCAACGGCTGGTGCTTCCCCTGGACGCTGGGCGTGGTGGCCGGCACGCATGTCTGCCTGCGCTGGGTGCGGGCGAAGGCGATGTACGATGCGATTGCCGATCACGGCGTTACGCATCTTTGCGGCGCGCCGATCGTCATGTCGACGCTGATCAACGCGCCCGAGGAAGACAAACGCGATTTTCCGCAGACGGTTTCCTTCAACACGGCCGCTGCGCCACCGCCGGAGCAGGTTCTGTCCGGCATGGCGGATGCAGGCTTTGAGGTCGTGCATCTCTACGGACTGACGGAAACCTATGGTCCGGCGGTCGTCAACGAGTGGAAGGGCGACTGGAACGATCTGGACCCGAAGGCCCGCACCACGAAAAAGGCCCGCCAGGGCGTGCGCTACAACGCGCTCGAGGATCTGGCCGTCATCGATCCATCGACGATGGAACGCGTGCCGGCCGACGGCGAGACGCTTGGGGAGGTGATGTTTCGCGGAAACATCGTGATGAAAGGCTATCTCAAAAACCGCAAGGCAAGCGACGAAGCCTTTGCGGGCGGCTGGTTCCACTCCGGCGACCTCGGCGTCATGCATCCGGATGGCTACATCCAGCTGAAGGACCGGTCCAAGGACATCATCATTTCCGGCGGCGAAAACATCTCGTCGATCGAAGTCGAGGATGCGCTTTATCGGCATCCGGCTGTGCAGGCGGTGGCCGTCGTGGCGCGTCCGGATGACAAATGGGGCGAAACGCCTTGCGCATTCGTCGAATTGCGAGCAGGCCGCGCAGCAACGGAAGAAGAATTGATCGAACACTGCCGGCAGCATCTGGCACGCTTCAAGTGCCCGAAAAGCATCGTTTTCGGTGAGGTGCCGAAGACATCGACCGGCAAAATCCAGAAATTTGTTCTACGGGATCGCGCCAAAGCTCTTTAAGCTGCATATGCGCTCGAGCAGCGGGAAAGTATTTCGCACTGAACATCTTCGCTGCAGTGCACAAAATCGCTTGCCCGCAAATCGGCTTTGACTTACCGTCACGCCATGCCGACCCTGGATCCGTTTGCAGCCATTGCCGATCCGAATCGCCGCCATCTGCTGGAGGAGCTTCGTCGCGCGCCTCAAACGGTAAATGAGCTGGCGCAGGGGCTGCCAATCAGCCGGCCCGCCGTCTCGCAGCACCTCAAGGCGCTTTTGGACAGCGGACTGGTCGTCGTGAAGCCGCAGGGCACGCGGCGGATCTACGCGATCGACAATGCAGGCTTTATGCGCCTGAACATCTGGCTCGATCAATTCTGGGCTTGAACCCCTATCGCGTGATCCTTTGGAAAGCGGATGACGAGCCTAGTGGCTCATCTTTGCCTGTAACCGCTCGATCTCATCCTTGAGACGCAACTTCTGACGTTTGAGTTCGACAATCGTCTGATCTTTTCCGGAAGGTCTGGTCCTCTCGGCGTGAAGCTGTTCCTCCAGGGAGCCATGCTTCTGCTTCAGTGTTGCGAGATGAGCCTCAACGGTCATGTACAACTTCCTTCCTTCGGTTATCGACGCCCCGTCTGGGACGCGAGCGCCGGTTGCGGAAACAGGAAGTGTGCCATGGGAAATGTGGATTGTCGAAGGTGATTTCATGACCATTGATAACTTCCCGTTACGCCCGAATGTGTGGTACGAGCCTCCCCGAAAATGCACTGTGGCTGCTGCGCAAAGCGTGGCTTTTCCGGTGTCGAGTGGGGAAAGGCATGTCCGATCAGGATCAAAGTGAACTGCGCCTCATGGCGGCGCGGCTGCGGCAAGAGCACGAAGATTATGACGTCGCCATCAAGGCCATGATCCAGATCGGCTGCGAAGCGCTGCGCATCCAGCGTATGAAGAAGAAAAAGCTCATCATCAAGGACCGGATCTCGCAGATCGAGGACCAGATCATACCGGACATCATTGCGTGAGGAGCAGGCCATGAGCGCCGCAGGGACGCCCGTCGCCATCATCATGGGCAGCCAGTCTGACTGGGCAACCATGCGCCACGCGGCCGAAACGCTCGATGCCCTGGATGTCGCCTATGATTCGCGCATCGTTTCCGCGCATCGGACGCCCGATCGCCTCGTCGCCTTTGCCAAGGGTGCCCGCGATGCAGGCTTCAAGGTCGTGATTGCCGGTGCCGGCGGCGCGGCGCATCTGCCGGGCATGGCAGCTGCCATGACGCCGCTGCCCGTGTTCGGCGTGCCGGTCGAATCGAAAGCGCTGTCCGGCCAGGACAGCCTGCTCTCGATCGTTCAGATGCCGGCTGGCATACCGGTTGGAACGCTTGCCATCGGCCGGGCCGGCGCGGTCAACGCCGCCTTGATGGCAGCCGCCGTTCTTGCGCTTAACGATGCCGCCCTTGCCGACCGCCTCGACGCATGGCGCCGCAAACAAACCGAGGCCGTTGCCGAGCGCCCGGTCGACGATTCCCAGCCGGCCAGTGAAAGCAAGCATCCATGAGCACCGTCCATCTGCCGCTCGGCAGCACCATCGGCATCGTCGGCGGTGGTCAGCTTGGGCGCATGCTTGCCATGGCGGCAGCAAAGCTCGGCTATCGCACCGTGGTGCTGGAGCCGCAGGCCGATTGCCCGGCAGCCCAGGTCGCCAACCGCCAGATCATCGGCGCTTACGATAGCCTCGAATCGCTGGAAGAACTGGCGTCCTCTGCCCATGTGCTCACTTATGAGTTCGAGAATGTTCCTGTTGGCGGCTTGACGCATCTGTCGCGCTCCGTACCGGTCTTCCCGCCGGTGGGCGCCCTGGAAGTCTCGCAGGACCGGCTGGCCGAGAAGCGGTTCTTCGAAAAGGCGGGTATCGCCACTGCACCTTACCGCGTCGTCGACGACCAGCAGATGCTGGAAGCGGCTCTGGCGGAGTTTGAGGGTGAGGGCATCCTGAAGACGCGCCGCCTCGGCTATGATGGCAAAGGACAGCGCCGATTTTCCAAAGATGATGTCGCCGACGACGCTTTCGCCGATCTCGGTGCGGTGCCGGCAATCCTTGAAGCGGTCGTACCGTTCGAACGCGAAGTGTCGGTGATCGCCGTGCGCGCCCGCGATGGCGAGATGGTCTTCTACGATCCCGCTGAAAACGTGCATCGTGACGGTATTCTGGCCACGTCGACCGTTCCGGCTTCCATTTCCACAGCTACGGCAGACGCTGCGATCGCTGCCGCCTCTGCCGTGCTGGAAAGCATCAGCTATGTCGGTGTCATCGGCATCGAATTCTTCGTGCTCGCCGATGGCAGCCTCATTGCCAACGAGATGGCGCCGCGCGTCCACAATTCCGGCCACTGGACCGAGGCCGCCTGCCTGATCTCGCAATTCGAGAATCACATCCGCGCGGTTGCCGGCTTGCCGCTTGGCTCGACGGCGCGCCACAGCGACTGCGAGATGCACAATCTGCTCGGCCGCGAAGTTGCCGAGATTGCTCATCTCGCCGCCGAACCGGATGTTTCGCTTCATATCTATGGCAAGGGCGAAGCGCGGGCAGGCCGCAAGATGGGACATTATACGCGGGTGAAACCGCGTCTTTGATCCGGATTTTCCAGGATTACGTGGCTGCCATCGGTTGACACGTTCCGGGGGAGGATATACACCCCGCCCAACGTTTCCGGCGCGCCTCATTGGGCGCGTTTTGATTGTTTAAAGCCCGGTCTTGCCTCAGGCAGTCGAGCGGGCCTTTTGCGGACAGAGTAAGATGAAGATCAAGAATTCGCTCAAGTCGCTGAAGACCCGTCACCGCGAGAACCGCCTGGTTCGCCGCAAGGGCCGGGTCTACATCATCAACAAGCAGAACCCGCGCTTCAAGGCCCGTCAGGGCTGATTGCGCGTTGCCCTCTCGTGGGGCGATGTCATTGTTGTTGAAAGATCAGAGGGCTCGCAGCTGACGCTTGCGGGTCCTCACGATATTTTGCGATTGCAAATCGGAGGGTCTGTTCTACCCTCTTCCCATGCAACGCACCCTGTCCGCCCGAACCGCTCTGCTCGCCGCGACGCTGATCGTCGTGCCCTGCACGCTCGCGCATGCGCAGGCCGCCGGTCAGTCACCCGCCGACAGTCCCGCGGTTGCGCAGCCAACTTCCCCTCAGGCAGCCGCCTTGACCGGCGAAATCAGCGACGCCGATCCACTGGACGGGCTGTTCGCCAATCTCAAGCGCGTGAGCGACCCGGCCGAAGGCAGGCGCATCGTCAGGGAAATCTGGGCTGAATGGGGTGATTCCGGCAGCGCAACGGTCAACGTCCTGATGCAATGGGCGACCGAGGCGATGGAGGACGAGCGCTACGGCACTGCACTGGATCTGCTCGATCAGGTCACCGTGCTGAAGCCGGACTTTCCTGAAGGGTTCAACAAGCGTGCCACGCTGCATTTCATGATGGACGATCATGCCAAGTCGCTGGCCGACATCCACCGTGTGCTGTCGCTCGAGCCGCGCCATTTCGGCGCCCTGTCGGGCATGGCGGCGATCATGACCGAAGCGGGCAACGACCGGCTGGCGCTGCGTGCCTATGAGCGCGTTCTCGAAATTTATCCGTCCGACCGCAACGCACAGGGCAAAGTGGTCGAGATCGAAGACAAGATCGAAGGCGATCCTGTCTGATCTTCAAGCTGCGGAGGACTGTCGGTCGCTCGGTCCGGGCTCCGATGGGCTCTCCACATTCGCCCTTGGGTCGAGGTGAATGCCCTGCTGTGTCGCAACGCGCACCGAGGGGAGCGTCTTGAACGCCTCCTTGTCGGCGTCTGGTACTGCAGCACGGCGGCGCGATCTGAGGATGGCGTAGACCGCGATCGACAGATGCGAGACGAGGGTGACGGCGAAGATCGCATGCGGCCCTCCGGCATCCATCGCCGGGCCTCCGATCGTCGGCCCGACGATCGTTCCGATGCCGTAAAGCAGCAGCAGACCGCCCGATACCTTCACGAAATCCTCCGAACGGGCGAAGTCGTTCGCATGGGCGACGGCGATCGGGTAGAGCGTGTAGGAGGCGGCGCCATAAAGCGCGATCAGCACGAACAGCACGGTGAGATCAGTCGCGACGGTGACCATCATCAAAATGCCGACTGTGCCCGCAAGCGCAGCGACGGCAGCAAGCACGTAGCGGCGATCCACGCGGTCCGAGAGGCGCCCTGCCGGAAACTGGGCGACGGCACCCGCAAAGATCGTCACGCTCATCAGCGAGGCAACTGCGCCTTCCGCAAGGCCAACCTGTGCCGCAAACACCGGCCCCAGTGTGCCGAACGCACCATTGGCGACGCCGATCAGGAAGATCGAGACGCAGGCAACCGGCGAATTCCGATAGAGCCCCTTGAGATCGAGCCGCACTTCCCTGAGGGGGGAGGGACTGACGGCGCTCGAAACCGCAGTCGGCAGCAACGCCATGCAATAAAGTATGCCGGCGATCATGAAGAATGTCGGCGTCGAGATGTTGCCGGTGGCGATCGACATCTGCCCCGCGACGATCGCCACATAGGTGATCGTCATGTAGAGCGAAAACACCATGCCGCGGCTGTCATTGGTCGAACGCTCGTTGAGCCAGCTCTCGATGACCATGAAGACGGCGGCCATGGAAAAGCCCGTGAGCGCCCGAAGCACGATCCAGGCGATCGGGTCAACGAGAAGGCCGGTGAGCAAAGCGACGATCGCCGCACCGGCTGCAAAGGCGGAAAATGCCCGCACATGCCCGATTCGCTTCACGAGCCGCGGGGCGAGCAGGCAGCCGAGCACGAAGCCGCTGGCCCATGACGTGCCGAGAAGACCAAGGCTGGCGGAGGAAAAACCCTCCATCGAGCCCCGCATGGGCAGCAAAAGGCCGTGAAGACCATTGCCGGCAAGCAGGAAGGCCGTGCCCAGGAGAAGGGCGAAGATGGGTAGCAGGTTGCGGGCCATCACTCAGTCCGTCATCCATTCCGATAGTCGCCGGATACAGAACTTCACCGGTGAGGAAAACCCATGGCGTTCAAAAAGGCGACGCGGTTGACCCAGGCGGGTGCTGCTTTATGGCTGTGCCACGGCGTTGGCCCGGCAATGGGATTCGATTGTCGGAGATTCCGATGCTCGTTCTGAAATGAGTCGGAGCGGCTCGGAGCGCCCTGGCGGGCGTACGGCACTCTGATTGAGGAGACGATGCATGTCGAAGGCGATCTCGATTCTGCTCCTGCTGGCGATGATCGTTCACATCATTCGTCCACTCGGGCTCCCCGGCCTCAAACGCCGCAAGGATTTCTGGAAGATCGCAGTGGTGGCGCTCGCCGTCACGATGGCGACGGTGCTTATTCGCCCAACATAGCGATGTGAGTGGACCAGCAACCGCGAACCGTTCTGTGGCGCGATTCAGAAACACGGATCGCATAATACATAAATCCCGTATTCCGGATCTTGCAATAGCCACAGGGCATTGTAGAGCCAAGTGATCCCGATCGACGGTAGTATGAGAACAAGCGCAACAATCAGTAATGCGAAGCGGTACCGATGTCGGCTGCGATAGGTCAGCAGACAGGCTAAAATCGCCATGGTCCCCAGTAGGACGGGCAACCAATAAACTGCGAAATATATTTCCAATATAATATGGTCGGGCGTGCCTTCACGAAATTCCATCAACCGCTCTCAGAAAACAGAACTGTCAAAAAGCATTCAGCCATAAGCGATGCATGTTTTGGGACAATTTGGACGGCCGCATCTCTAGCGTATGCGATAACGCTAGAGCTGTGGGCACTTAGTTAATGTTCAGTTACGCTGAAATTTTCGGCTCCGGCGTCTCCGCTTCGACGTCGCGGACTGGAAAGAGGCCCTGGGAGCGGCGCGTTTCCGAATCGATGATCACGCCTGCCACCAGGTCCGCCCAATAGCCGTAGCCCTTGGCGCTCGCATGGAAGCCATCGATGGCGAAGCCTTCGCGATCATGGGCCGTCAGGCGGGGAGCGGCGATCGTGAAGCGTTCCCGGCAGAGTTGATGGCCGAGCTCGTTGATCATCGCAACGCGCAGCTCGAGGATCTGGCCGAGCAGTTTCGGCAAAGCCGGCACGGTGCGCATGTCGATGATCGGCGACCAGATAAGTGTTGCATCGGGCCATTTGGCGTGCAGCGCAAACAGCATCCCACCGAACCCGTCGTCGAACCGCCGCCGTGGTACGAAATCCTTCATGTCGTTGGTGCCGGCCAACACCAGAATGTGCGTGAAGGGCTCGCGCCGGATGTTCGGGATCACGTGATCGCGCAGTTCCTCGGTGGTGGCCGAATTCGCGCCGATCGTGCGCCATTTCACCGACGTGCCGAAATGCTCCGAAAGTCGTGCGGCAAGCTTGGGTGCCAGCGTCTCGTCCATGTGATCGGCACCGACGCCGGCCGCCGACGAATCGCCCATGACGAGAATGTGGAAGCGAGGCTCCGATTGCGACCCGACCTGACCGGCGGTGCGCCCAGGCGGCGGAGAAAGGCGCGGCGTGCGTCGACGAACGCCGAAGCCCTGCGCGAGGGCGATGGGCGAAAGCAGCCAGCTGAGGAGGCCGTTGTACCGATAACGCATTTCGATCCTGTCTCACAAAATGAAACCGCCCGCCACCCTCGGAAGGGGCGGCGGGCGGTCACATTTTGCAATGCACAATCAAACGCTTCGGCTAAGGACGGCCTAGAAGGTCAGGCCGCTGTTTCCAGCTCACGCTTCCAGTTGCCGATTGCGGCGAGACCGTTCATCTCTGCGCGGTGGCTGAAGGCGCGCTGACCGGCAGCGACGTTCTCCGAGCGTCCGCCCCAGGCCTTCAGCGCGGCCGCCTGCAGGGCGCGACCGTAGGAGAACGTGACCGGCCAAGGCAGATCGTTGGCGGCGTTCATGGCGGACAGATGCGCGGTTGCCTCTTCGTCCGACTGGCCGCCCGACAGGAAGGCAATGCCGGCAACGTCGCTCGGCACATTCGCCTTGAGGCACTTCACGGTCTTTTCGGCGACTTCCTCGACGGAAGCCTTGCGGGCGTTCTTGCCGTCGATGACCATGTTGGGCTTCAGCACCATGCCGTCGAGCGCGACGCGTGCGAGGTCGAGTTCCGCAAACACGGCTTTCAGCACCGCGTCGGTGACCTCGTAGCAGCGGTCGATAGAATGGTCGCCCGGCGTGCCGTCCATCAGGATTTCCGGCTCAACGATCGGCACGATGCCGGCTTCCTGGCAGAGCGCCGCATAGCGGGCGAGTGCATGAGCGTTGGCGTGGATAGCGCCTTTCGTCGGCAGATCGTTGGAGATCGAGATTACGCCGCGCCATTTGGCAAAGCGCGCGCCGAGTTCATAATATTCGGCGAGCCGCTCGCGCAGACCGTCGAGGCCTTCGGTGACCGTTTCGCCCGGATAGCCGGCCAGCGGCTTGGCACCCATGTCGACCTTGATGCCGGGCACCGCACCCGCATTGCGGATGAGCTCGACGAGCGGCGTGCCATCGGCAGCCTTCTGGCGCAGCGTCTCATCGTAGAGAATGACGCCGGAGATCCGCTGGCTCATCGCGGGCTCCGCGCGGAACAACATCTCGCGGTAATCGCGGCGCGCATCTTCAGTGGAGGTGAGGCCGATCGTGTCGAACCGCTTCTTGATGGTGCCCGACGACTCGTCCGCAGCAAGAATGCCCTTGCCCCGAGCCACCATTGCAGCCGCAATATCCTGAAGCTTTTCAACCATTCCAGACGTCTCCTGTTCGAATTGGCTAAGCCGTTAGCAGACTAGTTCCGACGAGGAAATGACACCCGAAACGCCTTAAACGATTGAAAAAATTTCAATCGTTTAAAAGTTGGCTTCAAACTTTGAGTGCAGAGACCCCTGGCAGGTCCTTCCCTTCCATCCACTCCAGAAAGGCGCCGCCGGCCGTCGACACATAGGTGAAGTCGGCGGTCGCGTCCGCTTGGTTCAGCGCCGCGACAGTATCGCCTCCGCCGGCGACGGACACCAGCTTGCCATCGCGCGTTTTCTCGGCGGCATGGCGTGCCGCGGCGACCGTCGCCTTGTGGAATGGCTCGATCTCGAACGCGCCGAGCGGGCCGTTCCAGACGAGCGTCTTCGCCCGGTCGATCCAGCCATTGATCGCCTCGACCGAGCGCGGGCCCACATCGAGGATCATTGCGTCGGCTGGCACATTGGCGATATCCACGGTCTCGCTTGTAGCGCCGGCCTTGAACTCGCGCGCAACCACGGCATCGACGGGCAGGACGATCGCGCAGCCGGCGGAAGCGGCCTCGATCATGATCTGCTTGGCCGTCGCCGCAAGATCGTGCTCACAGAGTGATTTGCCAACGTCGGTCCCGCGTGCCGCGAGGAACGTGTTGGCCATGCCGCCGCCGATGACAAGCGCGTCGACCTTTTTCACGAGGTTCATCAGGAGATCGAGCTTCGTCGACACCTTGGCGCCGCCGACGATCGCCACGACCGGCTTTTCCGGATTGCCGAGACCTTTTTCAAGCGCCTTCAGCTCCGCTTCCATCGTCCGTCCCGCATAGGCGGGCAGGCGCCGGGCAAGGCCCTCGGTGGACGCATGTGCCCGATGGGCAGCCGAGAAGGCGTCATTCACGTAGATGTCGCCGAGAGCGGCAAGTTCGTCCGTAAAAGCCGGATCATTGGCTTCTTCGCCGGCGTAGAAGCGGGTATTCTCCATCAGCATGATGTCGCCATTGGCCATCTTTGCGATGGCCTTCTGCATCGCGTCGCCGATGCAATCGGTGGCAAAGACCACGTCGTGGTCCAGAGCCTCTTCCAAAGCGCGGGCGACAGGGGCCAGGGACATGTCGTCCACCCGCTTGCCCTTCGGGCGGCCGAAATGCGCCAGCAGGATGACCTTGGCGCCTTTGCCGGACAGTTCCTCGATCGTCGGCAGCACCCGTTCGATGCGGGTCATGTCGCTGACATCGCCGTTTTCCATCGGCACGTTGAGATCAACCCGGACCAGAACGCGTTTGCCCGAAACATCGGTGAGATCGTCGAGAGTGCGGAAGGCCGGCATCGTGAATTCCCCTTATGTGGCGCGGGAGACAATACAAATGCCCTGCGCTGACGCAAGTCGGACCATGGGCCGCCCAATGCTAATCGCTTGCCGTATGCTTCTCGCTGGACGTCGACTGTGGCTGCTGGTCGTCCGTCGTGTTAGTCGCCGGCGTCAATGATGAGGGCGGCGGGCCGAGCGGTGTCTTGGCCGGCGGTTGCCTGCGCTTCACGCGCTGGCGCAACAGCGCCGCGATCTCTCGCGCGGAAAGAAAGACGGGGATGTTCGGCCGGCTTGCTTCCGGATCAAGCGAGAGGCCAGTGCTCGTGATCCGGCCCTGATCGTCCACATCGCGCACGATGATCTCGACATTCTTGAGCACCACACGGTCACCGAACTCGGCCTTGCCTCCAAGCCTTTTCGTCAGCAACGCATCGATGCTGAGATCCAACTCATCCTTCACAAGCCCGATGTCGTAAGCCGCATGCAGGTCCTTGGCGGGGCGCTGCGGATCGATCGAAAACTCGCCGAAGAATTCCGCATCGTCGGATTGCACCGGCAGTGGGCTGGCGAAAAGCCGGTCGAGCAGGCGGGGATAGCGCGACGAGATGAAGAGATAGACATAGTCGCCCGCCTGCAGGCGGCCGGCATATTGATAGCGCATGGACTTGCCATCGCGGATGACGAGCGACGGCCGTGCCCAGCGCGGTATGCGCTCGCCGGTCGCCACGGGGCTGTCCGGCACGACGCGGTAGGCGAGAAGCTCGTGAAGCGCGGTTCCCGGCAGCTCAAGTTCGACCTTGTCGACTGGACCGATCCGCGCCGGAACCACAAGCCCGAGCCGGCGGGCGAGGGGATTGATGGTCCAGCCTTGCACGATGAGCGACACCAGAACGATGATGAAGGCGGCGTTGAAGAAGGTCGTGGCATTCTCGAGATTGCCGAGCAGCGGCAGGATCGCGAGCAGGATGGAGACCGCGCCGCGCAGACCCACCCATGAGACGAATGCTGTCTCCTCCCGCTTGTAGTCGAAGGGCAGAAGCGTGAGCCACACCGCAAGCGGCCGGGCGATGAATATCAGGAAAACTGCCATGGCGATCGCCGGCACTGCGATGGCCGGAAACTGCGACGGCGTCGCCAGAAGTCCCAGAAGCAGGAACATGAGGATCTGCGCCAGCCACGTCATGCCGTCCTGGAAACGCTTCAACGTCGGTGCCGACCGGATCTGCCGATTGCCCGCATAGAGACCCGCCACATAGACGGCGAGGAAGCCCGAGCCGCCGGCAACGCCGGTTGCAGAAAAGACGAGCAGCGACAAGGCGATGACGAAGATTGGCGTCAGCCCTCGCTCCAGATTGAGGCGGTTGACCAGGCTGACGATGATCATGCCGCCGATGAAACCGGCAAGCAGCCCGACGCCCATCTGCAGGCCGAAGCTGATCAGCAGATCAACGCCCATTTCGCCGAGCGGCGTTCCGTTGGCGATCAGTTCGACCAGCGTGATCGTGAGGAAGATCGCCATCGGATCGTTGGAACTGGATTCGATCTCCAGCGTAGAGCGGACCTTGTCGCGGATATTGATGCCGCCGATGCGCAGCAGGAAGAAGACGGCGGCGGCGTCCGTCGAACCGACGATTGCGCCGAAGAGAAGCGCTTCCAGCCACGTGAAGTCAAAGACGAACCGGGCGGCAAGCGCAAACAACAGTGTCGTGAACACGACTCCGATGGTCGCCAGCGCGATCGCCGGCGCGGCCGCTTGCCTGAAGGACTGGATCGACGTTCCGAAACCCGAATCGAACAGGATGATCGCTAGCGCGAGCGAACCGATGAAATAGGCCGCAGATGCATTGCTGAAATTGATGCCGAGGCCGTCGACGCCCGCTGCTAGCCCGATGCAGAGGAAGAGCAACAGGAGCGGTGCGCCGAAGCGAAAGGCGAGAAGGCTCGAAAAGGCTGATATGAGAACCAGAAGCGTCCCGATAAGGATTACGAGATACATCGCTTCAAGCATCATGCGTTCGGGTCTCCAGCCTGGTCATCCAATCCATGGACCGGCCGGGAAACGACACTGGGCTCCGCTTGACGGGAAACGGTCCAGGGCCGTCAGCACGGCTCGGAACCACGTGAGGTCGACGCTGCATGGCAGCGCTTTGGATCGAAACGCTTTGTCTATCTTCGGAGCAGTCGTCTTGGCCGAGATTGCGGCTTGATGCTGTTGCCGAAGGCGTCGATTGCGATGCGACAGTCCCTCATATTGGTGGAAAGCGAGCCTGACTGAAGTGGCAGGTCACCCAACCAATCTAAGAACGCGAAGCGCCCGAGAAAAGGTCGGGCGCTTCGTTTTCTATAACTTTTGACATATCCGGCTCTGCCGGGCAGGCCCTGCTCAGGTCAGATGAGTTTGCCCATAGCAACGGCCGTGTCCGACATGCGGTTGGAGAAGCCCCACTCGTTGTCGTACCAGGTCAGGATGCGGCACATCGTGCCTTCCATGACCTTCGTCTGGTCCATGTGGAACACCGACGAATGCGGGTCGTGGTTAAAGTCGGTCGAAACGAGCGGCTCGTCGGTGTAGCCGAGAATGCCCTTCAGTTCGCCGTCGGCGGCGCTGCGGATCGCATCGTTGATTTCTTGAACCGACGTCGCGCGCTTGGCGATGAAGGTCAGGTCCACCACCGAGACGTTTGGCGTCGGCACGCGGATCGCAACGCCATCGAGCTTGCCGTTGAGTTCCGGCAGGACGAGGCCGACGGCCTTTGCGGCGCCGGTCGAGGTCGGGATCATCGAGAGCGCTGCCGCGCGGGCGCGGTAGAGATCCTTGTGCATGGTGTCGAGCGTCGGCTGATCCCCCGTATAGGAATGGATCGTGGTCATGAAGCCCTTCTCGATGCCGATGGCTTTGTCGAGCACGTAGGCAACCGGGGAGAGGCAGTTCGTCGTGCAGGATGCGTTGGAAACGACGAGGTCGTCCTTCGTCAGCGCATCATGGTTGACGCCGTAGACGATCGTCTTGTCGGCACCAGACGCCGGCGCGGAGACGAGCACGCGCTTCGATCCGTTCTGCAGATGCAGTGCCGCCTTGTCGCGATCGGTGAAAATGCCCGTGCACTCCAAGGCGATGTCGACATCGCCCCAGGGCAGGTCTTTCGGATCGCGGACCGCCGTTACCTTGATCGGGCCGCGGCCGACATCGATCGTGTCGCCATTGACCGTCACTTTTCCCGGGAAACGGCCGTGCACGCTGTCGTAGCGCACCAGATGCGCATTGGTCTCGACCGGGCCGAGATCGTTGATGGCAACGACTTCGATATCGGTGCGGCCCGACTCGACGATGGCCCGCAGAACGTTGCGGCCGATCCGTCCGAAACCGTTGATGGCGACTTTCACTGTCATGACATTTCCTCTTCCACTTGAAGCCCGATTGGAAACGGGCCTTCGTAACTGGCCGACGATGCTGGCTTACTGATCGCCGTGAAGCCGAGCTTCGGCCGCTGCGACGATCGCATCGGCCGTGATGCCGAAATGCTTGTAAAGTTCCTGGTAGGGACCCGAAGCACCGAAGCCATTCATCCCGATGAAGATGCCGTCGGAACCGATGAACGCATCCCAGCCCTGTCGAATGCCGGCTTCCACGGCGACTTTCACCTTGGAACGGCCGATGATCGCGGAGCGGTACTCTTCCGTCTGCTCTTCGAAGAGCTCGAAGCAGGGCACGGACACGACGCGCGTTGCGTGACCCATGCCGTCCAGCCGCGCCTTGGCTTCCAGCGCGATTTCGACTTCCGAGCCCGACGCGAAGATCGTCACGTCCGCATCCGATGCCGGAGCGAGGTCGTAGGCGCCGAACGAGCAGAGATTGTCCTCGACATGGTCGTTGCGAACCGTCGGCAGGTTCTGGCGGGTGAGCGCAAGGCCAGACGGCTTGTTCTCGCTTTCGAGCGCCAACTGCCAGCATTCCGCCGTCTCGACCGCATCGGCGGGGCGGAACATCTGGAAATTCGGGATCGCACGCAGTGCCGCGACATGCTCGACCGGCTGGTGGGTCGGGCCGTCTTCGCCAAGGCCGATCGAATCGTGGGTGAGCACATGGATGACGCGGATGCCCATAAGAGCCGCAAGGCGGATCGCCGGGCGCGAATAGTCGGAGAACACGAGGAACGTGCCGCCGTAAGGAATAAGGCCGCCATGCAGAGCGATGCCGTTCATGGTCGAAGCCATGCCGTGTTCGCGGATGCCGTAATGCAGATAGCGGCCGGAGAAGTCGTCCGGCGTGATCGGCTGGGTCTGGCTGGTCTTCGTGTTGTTCGAACCGGTGAGGTCGGCCGAACCACCAAGCGTTTCCGGCAGTGCACCGTTGATCACTTCCAGCACCATTTCGGATGCCTTGCGGGTCGCAACCTTCGGCTTGTCGGCGACGAGCTTCTTCTTGTAGGCCTCGATCGCCGGTTCGAACGCGCCCGCCAGCTCGCCGCGGAAACGGCGCTCGAAGGTGGAGCGGATCTCGGCGTCTTTTCCGGCAAGACGATCTTCCCATGCCTTGCGCTCCTTGTTGGACCGCAGGCCGGCGAGGCGCCAGGCGTCGAGGATTTCGGAGGGAACGACGAAGGGCTCGTCACTCCAGCCAAGCTGCGTGCGGGTCAGCGCGATCTCGTCTGCGCCGAGCGGCGAACCGTGCGCCTTTGAACTGCCGGCCTTGTTGGGCGAGCCGTACCCGATCGTCGTCTTGCAGGCGATGAAGGTCGGGCGTTCGCTCTTCTGCGCCTCTTCGATGGCACGGCCGATCGCTTCGGGATCATGACCGTCGACGGCAAGCGTGTGCCAGCCGGACGCAGCGAAGCGTTTGATCTGATCGGTGGAGTCGGAAATGCTGATCGCGCCGTCGATCGAGATGCCGTTGTCATCCCAAAGCACGATCAGCTTGTTCAGCTTGAGGTGACCGGCAAGCGAAATGGCTTCCTGGCTGATGCCTTCCATGAGGCAACCATCGCCGACCAGCGCATAGGTGTAGTGATCCTGAAGATCGGAGCCGAATTCGGCTTCCAGCTTGCGCTCGGCGATTGCCATGCCCACGGCATTGGCGAGACCCTGGCCGAGCGGCCCGGTCGTCGTCTCGATGCCAGCCGCATGGCCGTATTCCGGGTGGCCGGCAGTCGGCGAGCCCATCTGACGGAAATTCTCGATATCGGAGATGTCGATGTCTTCGTAGCCGGTCAGATAGAGCAGCGAATAAAGCAGCATCGAGCCGTGTCCGGCCGAAAGAACGAACCGGTCACGGTCGGGCCAGTTCGGGTTCTTCGGATCGAACGAGAGATAGCGGGTAAACAAAACCGTCGCGATATCGGCTGCGCCCATGGGCAATCCGGGGTGACCGGAATTGGCTTTCTCGACCGCATCGATCGAAAGAAAGCGGATCGCATTGGCCATGCTGTTGTGCTTGTCGCGTGAGGTCATTGGTTCTCTGCTTCGTTGACGAAAAAGCGGGCTCCCCCGAAGGCGCGTGACACATAGCAGTTGGCGGTCTTGAGTCAATCAAACTGCGGCCAGACAGCGGTCGGCGCCCATCCAACGATGCTTGTCGGTTGAGGGCGGAAAGGAAAGTCCGGAATGACAATGGGCGTGAATTGCGGTTAGAGGACTGGATTTGCGGGGGAGAACGTCTTTTCCCTTGATTGACGCTCGCTTGGCACGACGCCTAAACTCCAAGGCCTAAATGTCGGGAGCCGCTATGATTCGAAGCGTCCGGGCGTTGCGGAGTGTGGGGAGCCATGACGAGCGAGTCCGAGGTTGGTGCGGCGTTGGAACGACTGCGGCGGGCGCTGGCAGGTTTGGATGATGCCATCGAGCATCGTTTCGAACACGAACAGGATTTCGGCGCCGCCGAGGCGGAAGTTGCCCGCATGAACGCCGACCGGTCCCGTCTGGCGCAAGACCTCGACAAGGCCGAGGACCGCGCGAACCGGTTGGAAGAAGCCAATCGCGAAGTTTCCCGCCGTTTGGTCACATCGATGGAAACCATCCGGGCGGTTCTCGACCGATGAATGCGGTATTGGCCAGTCGCTTGCCCTTGTGTGGCGGCGACAGCCGGACGAAAGGGCCTCGGCAATGTCACAGGTGACGGTCAATATCGACGGCAAGGCCTATCGCATGGCGTGCGAGGAGGGCCAGGAAGAACACCTGACAACCCTCGCGACGCGGTTCGATCGCTACGTTTCGCACCTCAAGCACCAGTTCGGCGAAATCGGCGACCTGCGGCTCACCGTCATGTCGGCGATCATGGTGATGGACGAACTGTCCGAGAACGAGCGCACGATCCAATCCCTGCGCGGCGAGCTCGAAACCCTGCGCAAGACCCGCGACGCGGCACTCGCCCGGTCGGAAACCGCCGACCACCAGCTGGCGCTCGCCTTGAACGAAGTGACCGATCATGTCGAGAAGCTTTCGGAGCGCCTGACGGCCCGCTGAGGCAGGATATTTATGTGAGCTCGCGATGGTGAGAGCCACTGGCTAAAGGCACCGGCTCGACATATATTGAGAATGCGGTCTGCGCTTCTCGACAGGAACAACATTCCCCGGGGCCATACGCGATCCAAGGGAGCTGTCCCTGACTGGACCCGTGGGTTCGGTTATACGGCGCCCACCTACTTTGTAGGTACCCGGGATCGTAAAACTCCATCGGTCGCCGTGGATCGCACTTTTCTTTCCAGCACTGACGTTGCTTCAAGGAAGGCTGCTGTCATCCTTGAGTAGTCCCAGTCGGGCCGCCTTGGTCACGGCGTCCATCAGGTTCAGCGCACCCAGCTTCGTTTCCGCTGCACTCAGCGCATCCTGAACGACCTGCACCGATATCCCGTCTTCTGCGGCAATGTCCTCTGCCGTCTGGCCGCGCGCAATGCGGCTCAGATAGCCCGCTTCAATGTCCGAAAGCATTCCCTCACCAGTCTCCGCTGCCCCCGACGCCCCGGCAAGTGAAGATGCCGGAAGCGTCCGACGCGCATAAAAAGCGGCGTCGGCTGAAAATTGTGCTGCCCGACGGCGATCAATTTGCATTGTGTTTTAGCGATGTCGACTTATCAGAACGGAAAGTCTGGCCGGCCATCCCCCTATGGTTGCAAGATGACCCCGCATTGACGGGAAATAAGACGTGAGGATCAGGCGACATGGGCATGAACGCGGGCGCTGCGGACAAGGCTGATTTGCGACGACAGGCGCTGGCACGCCGGGATGCCATGTCGATCGAAGAACGCATCGAAGCCAGCATCGCGATCGCCGACCTCGGTCGGACTTTGATCGATCTGCCAAGCGGCGCAATCGTGTCGGGTTTTTCGCCCATTCGCTCTGAAGTCGACATTCGTCCACTCATGGCGGATCTGCGCGATCGCGGCGCACGCATTTGCGTGCCGGCCATCCTCAGCCGCGAGGAGATAGTGTTTCGCGAATTGCTGCGCCACGCGCCGCTGGTCGATACTGGGTTTGGCACCGTCGGCCCCGGCCCGGAAGCCGAAGTGCTCGATCCGAACGTCATGCTCGTGCCGCTGGCGGCGTTCGACGACAGGGGCCATCGACTTGGCTATGGGGCCGGTCATTACGACCGCGCGATTACGAGACTGCAGGAGAGGGGGCTCAAGCCTCGCCTCGTCGGTATCGCCTTCGACAGCCAGCGCGTCGACCGGGTGCCGGACGAGCCGCATGATGTTCCGCTCGATGCCATCCTCACCGAGACCGGCTTGCACGCCGCGAAGCCTCAGGTATAGAGGCGGTCCATGAGGCTTCTCTTCCTTGGCGACATGGTCGGGCGCAGCGGGCGCACGGCCGTCTATGATCGACTTCCCGCACTGATTTCGGATTTCCGGCTCGATTTCGTCATCGTCAACGGCGAGAACGCGGCCGGTGGCTTCGGCGTGACCGAGGAAATCCTTCTGCAGACGCTGCAGGCCGGAGCGGACGTCATGACGACCGGCAACCACGTCTGGGATCAGCGCGAAGCCATCGAATTTTGCGAGCGCCAGGAGCGGTTTCTACGGCCGGCCAATTTCCCCGCCGGAACGCCGGGCCGCGGCGCCAATCTCTACCGGGCCCGCAATGGAGCCCAGGTCCTCGTCTCCAACATCATGGGCCGCGTCTTCATGCATCCGGACCTGGACGACCCGTTCCAGGCAGCCGAGGCGATCCTGTCGGCATGTCCGCTCGGCGAGCAGGCCGACGCGGTCATTTTTGATTTCCACGCGGAAGCGACCAGCGAAAAGCAGTGCTTCGGCCATTTCGTCGACGGACGGGCAAGCCTCGTCGTCGGCACGCACACCCATGTGCCGACGGCCGATTGCCAGATCCTCAATGGCGGCACGGCCTATATGTCGGACGCCGGCATGTGCGGGGACTACGATTCCTCGCTTGGTATGGACAAGGAAGAGCCGCTCAACCGGTTCCTCTCCAAGATGCCCAAGGGTCGCTTCGAGGCTGCGGCAGGGGAGGCCACGATTTGCGGTGTGGCCGTGGACATTTCCGATCGCACCGGATTGGCCGAGAAAGTGGCGCCGCTGCGCCTAGGGCCGCGCTTGGCGGAATCCATTCCATCCTTTTGGAACGCATGAACGGGTCCCTCGTTCTTGGGCGTTGATTCAAGCACTAACTTCGACTTCTGTTTCTCACGCCATCATCAAGAACGGATATGCCAATGGCTGACTGGTTCTCTTTCATGAACGATCCTGCGGCATGGGTGGCGCTTGCGACGCTCCTTGTCATGGAAATCGTTCTCGGCATCGACAATCTCATTTTCATTTCCATCCTGTCCAACAAACTGCCCGAGGGCCAGCGCGAGCGGGCACGGCGCATCGGCATTCTCCTCGCGCTCGTCCTTCGTCTCGGCCTTTTGTCGCTCGTCAGCTTCATCGTGCAGTTGACCGAACCAGTATTCTCCGCCTTCGGCCAGGACTTCTCATGGCGTGACATCATCCTGCTCGTCGGCGGGCTTTTCCTGGTCTGGAAGGCGACCAAGGAAATCCATCACACGGTCGATGTGGAGGACTCCAAGGACAACATGATCGGCAAGGCCGCAACCGTGACCTTCTCCGGCGTGATCGTGCAGATCCTGCTGCTCGACCTCGTTTTCTCGGTCGACTCGATCATCACCGCAGTTGGCATGACCGATCACGTTCCGATCATGGTGATCGCCGTCGTCGGCGCGGTGACCGTCATGTTGCTGGCGGCCAACCCGCTGTCGCGCTTCATCGGCAACAACCCCACGATCGTCATGCTGGCACTGTCGTTCCTGCTGATGATCGGCATGACGCTGATTGCCGAAGGCCTCGGCTTCCATGTGCCCAAGGGCTACATCTACGCCGCCATGGCGTTTTCGGGCCTCGTCGAGGCGCTCAACATGCTGGCCCGCCGCGCCCGCCAGCGCAAGAACGCAGCCGGCGCACCGGCCGCTCATTGAAGCCTCGGCAGCGCCCGGGTCGGGGCGCTGCCAGTTCCAAGCACAAAAAAAGGGGCTGGTCCGTGGGCCAGCCCCTTTTGCATCGTGTGCTTCGTATCGAAGCCTCAGGCGATCAGAACCGAACGTCCTTCGTCACGCCCACATGCGGCATGTCGTCGGTGAGGTTCGCCTTGGCGATTTCCCAGCCGAACTTGATCTTGCTGTCGGTGGAAGCCCAGATCTTGCCGTCGACGAGCTTCATTTGCAGCATCGTCAGCTTCGGATCATCCTTGCCGCCATCGAACCAGGCTTCGACGACGCTGTTCCAGTATTCGTCACGCTTTGCCGGATCGAGATTGACGCTGATCGGCCCGGAAACGCAGGCGTGATAGTCGTGGTCCTTGCCGACAACGCAGAAATGCGCGTGGGCTCCGGCCGTGATCGCCTGCACCAGGTCCGTATCGCTCTTCGTGAAGAACCAGATCGAGTTGGTGTTGCGATCGAGCTGCGGAGCCATCGGCTGCATGTGCAAGCCCGACCCATCGACGCCCAGCATTCCGGCGTGAAGATCGTCGATTTCGTCGAAGAGCTGAGCCTTCGGATCGGTTTCTGCTTTCTTGAGATCGGCCATTAATTGCTCCGGCTTCTGTTGGTGGAATTACCCAAACAAACGCCGAGGTCGAAAACGGGTTCCGATCACATGCCTTGAAGGATCATCACGGTCGGCCGTTCCGGCAGGCTACGCAGCGAGACTGTGATGCCCGTTTCGGCGACATAGTCTCGTGCCCAGTCTTCTCCCATCAGTTCGATGAAGGCGCTGAGCGACGGTCCCATCCTGTGCATGGGCAGGACGAGAGATGAGCGCAGTCGCCGCACGACCTGGCTCATCTCCTCCGCACCCATGGTCAGTCCGCCATCGGTCGGCACCATCACGATGTCGAGCCGGCCAATTTCTCCGTAATGCTCGTCGGTGAGTGCGTGATGCAGGTGGCCGAGGTGGCCGATGCAAAGGCCGGCGACCTCAAAGATGAAGATCGAGTTGCCATCCGCCTCCATCCCCTCATAGCCCGCGCGGATGTCGGTGGTGACATTGCGGATATAGGTATCACCCACCACGATATCGTGGTCGGCCGCCCCGCCTTCCGGGTTCCAGCCCCGCAGGACATGCTCGATGGCAGGGTCGGGACTGGCGGTGTAGTGGCCGGAATGGGCCTTGTTCATCGTCACCACCGTCGGGGTTGCCGCCGCGCCCGTATAACCGTTGAAATCCGTGGCGATCGACACGCCGCCGGGCGTTTCGATCAGATAAGTGGAATGGGCAACGAAGGTGATCCGCACCTCCTCGGCAGACGACTGGGCAAGGGTGAGAAAACTGTCCGCACCATCGAGGCTGGTGAACTGCGCTGCTGGAAGCCGCGTCGCAACCGCCTGGCACTGGCTCACCGCCATTTGTTCCTGTGCGATGGCGGGCGAGATGAGGAACGCTGAGGCGAGAAGGCTCGCCACGACAGACATCGAAAGCACGTTCGTCATCATGACCTGCCCTCAGCTGAAATGCCTGGAGGACAAGACTACGGTCAAACGGACGAACGTCCACCGGCCATCGCAACGGTCACGGCATCGTGAATGCGATCGAAGACGAGACAACGCGATTGGAGGTTCTGGACGACGGGCAGCGCTTTTTCTATAAGCGCGGCAAAGCCCGATCCACGATGCCAGCGGCGGGGCGACAGACAAAGAACAAGGCGAGGCGACATGGCAGGCCATTCACAGTTCAAGAACATCATGCACCGCAAGGGCCGCCAGGACGCGGTGCGCTCCAAGATGTTCTCCAAGCTCGCGCGCGAAATCACCGTGGCGGCAAAGGGCGGTTTGCCGGATCCGGCCATGAACCCGCGCCTGCGGCTGGCGATCCAGAACGCCAAGGCGCAGTCCATGCCCAAGGACAACATTGAGCGTGCCATCAAGAAGGCATCCGGTGGCGACGCCGAGAACTACGAAGAAATTCGTTACGAAGGCTACGGCCCGGGCGGCGTCGCGCTGATCGTGGAAGCGCTGACCGACAACCGCAACCGCACCGCGTCGAATGTACGGGCGGCGTTCACCAAATCCGGTGGCGCGCTCGGCGAGACCGGCTCGGTGGCCTTCAGCTTCAACCGCGTTGGCGAAATCGTCTACAAGCCGGCGGCCGGCGATGCCGACGCGGTGATGGAAGCCGCGATCGAAGCGGGTGCCGAGGACGTCGTCTCCGACGAGAACGGCCACGTGGTGATCTGCGCCTTCGAGGACATCGGCGAAGTGTCGAAGGCGCTCGAAGAAAAGCTGGGTGAAGCCGAGTCCGTCAAGGCGATCTGGAAACCACAGACCTCGACGCCTGTCGACGAGGAAAAGGCCGTATCGGTGATGAAGCTCATCGATGTGCTCGACGATGACGATGACGTTCAAAACGTCTACGCTAACTTTGAAATTTCCGACGAGGTCATGGCGAAGCTCTCTGCCTGAACCGTCGCATTTTGATTGCAAAAGCCCGCATCGGTTCCCCGATGCGGGCTTTTTCATTTGATCTCTGTCATATGCCCATCAAAACTGCCGGAATTCGCGGCGCTCCTGGCGATCTTCACGACGCTCCTGTCGGAATTCCCGGCGATCCTCGCGCCGTTCCTGGCGGAACTCGCGGCGATCCTCGCGGGCATCCTGACGGAACTCGCGACGGTCTTCGCGGCGCTCGACCCGATCAGGGCGGCCTGGATTGCCAACGCCGGGGCGACCCGGGCGGTCAGGCTGCACGATGACGGGACGACCCGGGCGATCAGGCTGCACGATCACTGGGCGGCCCGGCCGATCGGGACGGACAACGACCGGACGGCCTTCGTAACGCCCGCGGTCACGGTAGAAACCTTGGCCGCGGTAGTGGCGGTCCCAGTAATTGCCGATGGAGAAGGTGACCGTCGGGATGCCGATGCGTGCGACATAGCTCGGCGCGCGGACGCGGCGATTGTCATAAGCGAGATCGAGGTAGCTGGCCGAAACCCAGCCGCGCACGCCACCGCCCTGCACATCGCACCAGCCGGGCCCAGCCGTGCAGCCGATGACGTCGACGCGGGCGCCGGCCGGAAAGACCGTGACGGCGGGATATTGCGTGCCGGGACCGGACCGCACATTCAGATTGGTCGTGACAAAGCCTGGCGCTGCGGACGCGATGCTCGGCAATGCGACCAGTGCGGCCAGCGACGCTGCTGCGGCGATTACGAACTTTTTCATCTCACTCTCCTTGCGGCCTTTTTCGGCTCTGCGATGCATTCAGGGGCGAAGCATGGAGAGAGATTTAACGGGCCCATCCTGAACCAAGGATGGACCGCCGGTTCATACGCCGTTCATCAGCATTTCAGGCGGCGTGCTTCGCCATCTGGTCGCGCATGCCGGCCAGGATTTCGACGCCGCGCAGCCGCTTGTCGAGATCGTAGATCGGCAAGGAAACGATCAGCTCGTCCACCTGGGTCAATTCAAGGAACCGATCGGTCTTTTCGCGCACTGTCTCGGGCGAACCGATGAGCGCATACTGGAAAGTGTGCTCGATGCCGATCTTTTCGTGCGCGGTCCAGACGTCGTCCATCGAGTGCACCGGCTTCGGTGTCCGTCCCGGCGTGCCGCGCCGCAGATTCACGAATTGCTGTTGCGCCGAGGTGAAGAGAAACGCGCCTTCCTCGTCGGTCTCGGCAGGTGCGGCCATGACGCCGGCCATGGCATAGGGCTTGTCGAGCACGGCGGAGGGCTGGAACTTCTCGCGGTAGATGGCAAGCGCCTGCATCAGCGAATCCGGCGCGAAATGCGACGCGAAGGCGAATGGCAGACCGAGCATGGCTGCGAGCTGCGCGGAATAGAGGCTGGAGCCCAAGAGCCAGATCGGCACGTTCGAGTTCTCTCCAGGCACCGCATGCACGCGCTGGCCGGGCTGCGCAGGGCCGAGCAACGTCATCAATTCCACCACGTCGTTCGGAAAATTCTCCGCACCGGCATCGAGGTTGCGGCGCAAGGCCCGCGCGGTCAGACCGTCGGTGCCGGGCGCACGGCCAAGCCCGAGATCGATGCGGCCGGGATAGAGGGCCTCCAGCGTGCCGAACTGTTCGGCGATCACGAGCGGGGCGTGGTTCGGCAGCATGACGCCGCCCGAGCCGACGCGGATCGTCTTCGTTCCACCGGCGACATGGCCGATCACGACGGCCGTCGCGGCAGACGCAATACCGTGCATGTTGTGATGCTCGGCAAGCCAGAAGCGATTGTAGCCAAGCGCCTCGGCTTTCTGGGCAAGCTTCAGGGAGCCTTTCAGCGCATCGGCCGGCGTCTGGTTTTCGGCGATGGGCGAAAGATCGAGAATGGAAAGGGGTACCATGACTGGTCCTTTGGCAGCGGAAGCGTGTGTGTGTTGAAGCGAATTTAGGTGCTGCGATCCGCCACCGCCACCATCGTCGATCGACGTCCGCGTTTCGATCCCCAGTTTGTTTCTCTTTTGTTCACGAGATACGTGGCAGAACAGGGCATCAGCAGCTAGGGTTTCGCGCATGCAACAGACGATTCGCATCATGGGTATCGATCCGGGCCTTCGCCGTACCGGCTGGGCGATGGTCGATGCGCTCGGCAACTCGCTGCGCTTCGTGGGATCGGGCACCATAAGGTCTGACGAGAAATGCGATCTGGCAACCCGTCTCAAGCAACTCCACCAAGGCCTCGCCGCCATTCTTCATGACATGAAGCCCGATGAAGCAGCCGTGGAACAGACCTTCGTCAATAAGGATGCCGTCGCGACACTCAAACTCGGCCAGGCGCGGGGCGTCGTCATGCTGGTGCCGGCGCTTGCCGGGCTGCCGGTCGCCGAATACGCGCCCAATGCGGTCAAGAAAACGGTGATCGGCGTCGGCCACGGCGACAAGGCGCAAATTCACATGATGGTGAAAGTGTTGCTGCCCAAGGCGACATTCGACACCGACGATGCCGCGGACGCGATTGCCATCGCCATCTGCCACGCCCACCATCGCCAGAGCGCAGCCGGCCGGTTGAGGCTCGCGAGCGCTTAGAGAACCGGATAGCTGTTCCATGATCGGAAAACTGAAAGGCACGGTGGACGAAATCGGCGAGGACCATGTCGTCGTCGACGTGCATGGCGTCGGCTACGTCGCCTACTGCTCCGGCCGCACATTGTCGAAACTGGCCGTCGGCGAAGCCGTGATCCTCCATATCGAGACCTATGTGCGCGAGGATGTGTTCCGGCTCTATGGTTTCCTGAGCACGCTGGAGCGCGAATGGTTCCGCCTGCTGCAAAGCGTGCAGGGCGTCGGCTCCAAGGTGGCGCTTGCTGTGTTGACCACGCTGACGGCATCCGAGCTCGCCAATGCCATTGCGCTGCAGGATAAAGCGACCGTGGCGCGCGCACCCGGCATCGGCCCCAAGGTCGCCTTGCGCATCGTCACGGAACTGAAAGCCAAGGCGCCGGCCTTCGCCGGCGATGCCGCGGGCGCGATCGGCTTCAAGCAGGAGCTCGGCGAAGGCGTCGCCTCCGCACCCATCTCGGATGCAGTCTCCGCGCTCACCAATCTCGGCTATTCGCGCGACCAGGCCGCCAGCGCCGTCGCCGCCGCGGTGAGGACTGCAGGCGAAGACGCCGACAGCGCCAAGCTCATCCGGCTGGGGCTGAAGGAACTGGCGCGGTGAGCTGCGGTGCGATTGCGGGCGCGGGGCGGCTGGACTACACCGACGGCATGACCCATTTACCGACCTTGGCCAACGCCCATGAGTGATCCCGCCCGTCTGATTGACCCGGAAAAGCGTGGCGAGGATACCGAGGCGTCGCTGCGGCCGCAGACGCTTGATGATTTCACCGGCCAGGCAGAAGCGCGCGCGAACCTCAAGATCTTCATCGAGGCTGCCAAGGCACGTGGCGAGGCGCTGGATCATGTGCTCTTCGTCGGCCCGCCCGGTCTCGGCAAGACGACGCTCGCGCAGATCATGGCGAAAGAACTCGGCGTCAATTTCCGCGCGACGTCTGGCCCCGTCATCGCCAAGGCCGGCGATCTCGCTGCTCTTCTGACCAATCTCGAAGAGCGCGACGTGCTCTTCATCGACGAAATCCATCGTTTGAGCCCGGCGGTGGAAGAAATTCTCTATCCGGCGATGGAGGACTTCCAGCTCGATCTCATCATCGGCGAAGGTCCAGCCGCTCGCTCGGTGAAGATCGATCTAGCGAAATTCACGCTTGTGGCGGCAACGACACGGCTTGGGCTTTTGACCACGCCGCTGCGCGACCGCTTCGGCATTCCGGTACGGCTCAACTTCTATACGGTGCCGGAACTCGAAAGCATCGTCCGGCGTGGCGCCCGCATCATGGGCTTGCCGATGACCGAGGATGGCGCGCTGGAAGTCGCCCGCCGCGCCCGTGGCACGCCGCGTATCGCCGGCAGGCTGCTGCGCCGCGTGCGCGATTTTGCCGAAGTCGCGCGCGCCGAAGCCGTAGACCGCAAGGTCGCCGACGAGGCGTTAACGCGGCTGGAAGTGGACGCGCTCGGCCTCGACCAGCTCGACCGGCGTTATCTCTTCATGATCGCCAAGAACTTCGGTGGCGGCCCGGTGGGCATCGAGACGATTGCCGCCGGCTTGTCCGAGCCCCGCGACGCGATCGAGGACATCATTGAGCCTTATCTGATCCAGCAGGGCTTCATCCAGCGCACGCCGCGTGGCCGTGTCCTGACCGCCAACGCCTGGAAGCACCTTGGTCTCAACGCGCCGAAAGACCTGGAGGCGACACAGTTCCGCATTCAGTTCGACGAGGACTGACGGAACGCTTTTTCGTACCTTTGAGTTGATGCTCCACGATTAGGATGAAGGAGCATCATATGGCGAAGACAACCGATCATGTACCGCCGAAGGCGGTGGCGGATGCAGCCGAAAAGGGTCTCGACCTTCGCGCAAAATTCAAGCGCGGCGGGACCGACGTCGGTGTTGCCCGCGCCCGCGACCTCAAGAACCGCAAGTCGCTTTCGGCCGACACCGTGAAGCGCATGGCCAGCTATTTCGCCCGCCACAAGGTGGATAAGCGCGCGAAGAATTTCGGCGATGACGACAACCCTTCGGCAGGCTACGTCGCCTGGCTTCTCTGGGGTGGCGAGGCCGGCAAGGACTGGGCGGAGAAGGAAAAGAAGGCGCTCGACGCCTGACAAGGGACCGCCGGTTCAGAGCGTCCGCACAAGGTCTGGAAGAACGGCATAGAGTTTCTCGAAGCCCCCCGGCCGCCATCCAAGCCCCTGGATTGCCGTGCAATCCATGACATCCACGCTTGCCGAATCGCCGGGCGGCGGCAATTGGACTGGAACATCGAGCAGCGAGGCCACGCGAGCGAGTAGATCGCGTTGGTCGAGAAGGATGTCCGACACATTGAAGGTCCGACCCGCGACGCTGCCGGCAGTTTCGTGCCGAAGAAGCAGCAGCGCCGCCTGAGCGACATCACCCCCGTGCACCTCGGTGGCAATGCGCGGCGCAATGTTGCGACCAGCGAGGAAATCCGCAAACAGCCTCTGCCACTTGTGGTCCCCACCAGCCCGGTGGGCGCCATAGACACCTGTTACCCTGAGGCTTGCTGCGACGAAGTCTTCCGAAGCGAGATCGGACAGCGCGCGCTCCACGTCGAGCTTCACCTGGCCATAGAGTGTATCGGGCTTGGCGGGAGTTTCTTCGGTCAGGACTGTTGGTCGGCCCTGTGGCCCGTAGACGGCGCGGCTCGAAAGAAAGAGGGCGCGGGGCAAGCCATGGGCCTTCGCCGCCTCGAAAAGCGCGATGCTGCCCTCCCGATTGAGCCGGATGAACCGTGCCGGATCATCGCCCTCGCCGCCCCGATACTTGCCCGCGACATGATCGAACGCCCCGTGCACCAGCCAGTCGACACCCTCGAGGAGGGCGGTCTGGTCAGTATCGGGATCGAGGTCGAGCGGCCGGAAGGCGACCGGCGTGGTGAATAGATCCGACCTGGGCGGTCGCCGGCCGGCAACGATGACTTCGAAGCTCTCTCGCAGCATCGCTTCGGCGATGAAGCGCCCGACATATCCCGTACCGCCGGTCACCAGCACGCGCATGTCAGGCGTCCGCAGGATTGGGTAGCGACGCAATATCCGGAATGTTCTCCCCCGTATAGTAAGCCTGCCAGAGGTCGATCAGCGGGCGCAACCGATGCGCCTTCGGATGGTCGGTCTCCCAAGGCTTTTCATACTGGTAATGGATCACCTTGACCGAGCTCCAATTCCACAGAGCAGGCATGCTGAACCACACATATTGCAGCATGTTCATCGTGACCGGCAGGCCGTGCCAGTCGGGAAAGAAGGTTTGAAGGAAGGTCTGGTCCGTGCGCGGCCAGTGCGCGTCGGGCTCATCCAACCGCGCAATCATTGCATCGAACGTCGCCTTTGAAGGTTTTGCCACGAACACGCCGGAGTTCAGCCGGTGAAAGTCGGCAACACTCTCATAGACATTCGGCGCGGCGGAGAATTCCGGATAGGCGAAGAGCTTTTCGATGTTGCGGACGACGATCGCATCGGCGTCGATGAACACGACACGCTCATACTGCGTCATCTGCCAGAGCCGCAGCTTGCAGAAATTGTCGAGCGGCGAATGAAAGGCCGGTTTGCGCCCCTTGGTAAAGGGCGCATCCGCATGGATTCGGGCTCGACTGTGCCGCTCGTTGAACGCGTCCGAACAATCGAGAAGCTCGGCTGGGTAGAGTTTCGCGCCAAGCTCGACGAGCGGCCCGAGCGCTTGCTGATCGACGCCACCCGTGTGCATGACCACAAGGTCGGCGGCCGTGCCGGTCAGCTTCAGCGACCGAACGAGCGCCGTCGCACCCATCGCGTAGTCCCGATTGGTGACCAGGGTGACGTAGGCGTAGGGGGAGGGAAGGGGCATCAGCTCTCTCGTGACACGGCTTACTGCTGCGACCGACACTTAACAGCCGTCACCCTGGGCTTGTCCCGAGGGTCTGCTGAACCGGCGCCATCGTAGAGGGTCGGGACAAGCCCGACCCTGACGTCTTAGGGCGGGCGACGCCACTCGCGACGGCGCTTTCTGCTCTAGGAAACGCTTTTCAGCTTCTTGCCTTCCGGGTCGCGGTTGAGCGTCGGGGCGATGTCCTTCGTCCAGGCGGAGACGGCCGGCACGCGGCTGCGGTCGACGCGGTAGGCGAATTTCTTCGCGACGTCGACGACTTCCGAAAGCAGCCCCTCGGTCAGGGTGGTCGGGTTGAGGCCAAGTGCGAGGAACTGCTCGTTCTTCACGATCAGCTCGTTTTCCGGGGCTTCCTTGCGCGGATTGGGCAGGTAGGCAATCTCGGAGCCCGTCATCTTGGCGATCATCTCGGCCAGATCCCGCACCCGGTGCGTCTCGGTCATCTGGTTGAAGATCTTGACCTTGTCGCCGCGCGACGGGCCGTTCTTCAGCGCGATTTCGATGCAGCGCACCGAATCCTGGATGTGGATGAAGGCGCGGGTCTGGCCACCGGTGCCATGGACCGTCAGCGGATAGCCGATCGCCGCCTGGATGAGGAAGCGGTTAAGCACCGTGCCGTAGTCGCCGTCATAGTCGAACCGGTTGATCAACTGGGCGTGGCGGCGCGTCTGGTCCGTGTGCGTGCCCCAAACGATGCCCTGGTGCAGGTCGGTGATCCGCAGGCCGTCATTCTTGGCGTAGAACTGGAACAGCAGCTGATCCAGGCATTTCGTCATGTGGTAGATCGAGCCGGGATTGGCCGGATAGAGAATGTCTTGGCTGACCGTTTCGCCGGACAGCGTTTCGATGCCGACTGGCAGGTAACCTTCCGGGATCGCCGCGCCAATGGTTGAATAGCCATAGACGCCCATCGTGCCGAGATGGACGAGGTGAGCGTCGATATCGGTCTCGACCAGCGCGTTCAGGAGGTTGTGCGTGGCGTTGACGTTGTTGTTGACCGTGTAGTTCTTGTGCCGGTCCGACTTCATGGAATAGGGCGCAGCGCGCTGTTCGGCGAAATGGATTACCGCCTCGGGCCGATGCTCGATCAGCCAGTGCTTGAAGACGTCGTAATCGCGCGCGATGTCGATCAGGTGGAAACGGATGCGATGACCGGTTTCCTGATGCCAGATGCGGGTGCGCTCCTGGATCGAATCCATCGGCGTCAGCGACTGGACGCCCAGTTCCGTGTCGATCCAGCGGCGCGACAGATTGTCGACGATGTGAACCTCATGGCCCTGTGCCGAGAGGTGAAGGCAAGTGGGCCAGCCGACGAAGCCATCGCCGCCAAGTACCGCAATCTTCATGCGAGAAAACTCCGTAATCGCTGTAATGCGTCGTCCGTTAGGCCAGGTCTGTGTCAGCACTATAACGGAGGTGGCCGTGCTTGTAAGGCTGAGCGCGTTGCTCCACAAGTCTCCACCAGACAGACGAGGATATTGCCGAATGGATGCGCATGACACGAGACTGCCGATGGTTTTGGCCGGGGAGTTGACCCCGTTCGGGCATCGGCTTCTTCAGCGCGTCTATTATGAGGACACTGATTTTTCCGGTGTCGTCTACCATGCGCGCTACCTGCATTTCATGGAGCGCGGACGCACGGACTATCTGCGCCTCCTTGGGATTGCACAGCGCGCCATGTCGGAGGCCGAACGCCTCGCCTTCGTCGTTCGCCGCATGGAGATCGATTTCAAGAAGCCGGCCCGTATGGACGATGTGCTGACCATCGATACGACAACCGTCGAGGCGCGTGGTGCACGGCTGACGCTCGCTCAGACGATCAATCGCGGCGGCACCGTGCTGATCGAGGCAAGGGTCGATGTGGCTGTCATCGACGGGCAGGGCAGGCCCCGTCGTCTGCCGGTCGATGTCGCGAAGGCTTTCGCTCCGCGCTGACTTCTCCAGCGATGTCTCAGAAGTTCTTCCAGAACGACGAGCTGAACAGGATCAGCACGGCAAGAATCTCCAGACGCCCAAGCAGCATGGCAACCGACAGGATCCATTTCGCGGTTTCGGAAACCGGCTGAAACGTGCCCGCAGGCCCGATGATGGAGCCGAATCCCGGCCCGACATTGGACAAAGCCGTGAGCGAGCCGGTGACGGCGGTGGTGAAGTCGAGGCCCGTTGCAGCGAGTGCGACGCTGAACGCGACGAAGATCGCGAAATAAACGCCGACGAAGACGGCGACCGACTGCACCACGCGCGGCGTGACGGGCTGGCGCCCGAACCGTACGGGACGAACCGCATTGGGTCGGATCATCTGCGCCAGGTTCACGCGAAGCGCATCGAAAAGGACCATCAGGCGATACGTCTTGATGCCGCCGGATGTGGAGCCGGAACAGCCGCCGAGGAAGGTCAGCAAGAAGATCAGCATGATCGCGAGCGGCCCCCACAGATCGTAATCGGCGGAGACGAAACCTGTCGTCGTGATGATCGACACGACATTGAAGGCGGCGTGGATGACGGTGGCCCAGCGCGGCCCGTCGACATATTCGAGCGCGAGGATCGTGATCATCGCGGTGGCGAGTCCGATGATGCCGAGCAGCACCGGCATCTGCGGGTCGAAGGCCTGCCTTGGGCTCTGCAGCACGATTGCCCGGATGAAGGCGGCAAAAGGCATCGCGCCGATCAGCATGAAGACCGTGCCGACGATGAGGGCGCCTTCGCCATAGTTTCGAAACGAAGCGTCGGTGGTCGCGAAGCCGCCCGTCGAAACGGTCGCCATGGCGTGATTGATGGCCTCAAAGGTCGTCATGCCGGTGGCGTTATAGGCGAGTGCGCAGGCGAGCGTGATCGAAACATAGAAGCCAATCAGCGCGATCGAAAACTGTCGGACGCGCGGAAAAGGGCTGTCGGTCGCGCCTGACGATTCCAGTTTGAAGATCTGCATCCCGCCGACATTCAGAAACGGAAGCAGAAGCAGGCCCATGGCCACGACGCCAATGCCGCCGACGAAATGCGTGATGGACCGCCACAGCAGGATGCCGGGGGGCATCGTATCGAGCCCGACCAGAACAGATGCGCCGGTCGTCGTCAGACCGGAAACCGACTCGAAGAATGCCTCTCCAAACGTCAGTCCAAGCGAGGAAAAATACAGCGGGACCGCCGCCACGACGGAGGTGGAGAGCCACAAGGTGTTCACAAGCAAAAAGCCGAAGCGCGGGGAGAACCGAACGCTTGCGCCCTGCGTCATGGCAATGACGGTCAGCGACAGGCCGCCCACGAGCACAGCCGATATGCCGAAGACCTGCCAGTCCTCATGGCCATCCACCAGGTCCGTCAGCATCGGCAACAGCATGAAAAGAGCGAGATACAGGCAGAAATAGCCTGCGATGTTGGCCGTTGCGGCAAGAGGGGAGTTGTTCAAGGCGGCTTGACCGGCTGTGGAGACCGCGACGTTCTACACCAGCACGGCGCCCTCGGGAATGCGCTGCACAAAGATATCCCGTGAGGCGCGGCCCACGCTAACGAAGGCTTAACCATAACGAATGCTTAATGGCGCACGAATGGATGAAACCATGCGCGGAACGCCTTCCTTTGACCAAATTTACTGGCAAGAAGGCAGGTTCAGGCGCACGGGGCTCTTCGGAAAGACCTTGTGATACAGCCGGGTCTTCTTTCGAGCATGAAATGTTGAAGTCGGCGCCGCCCGTACAAGCGTATCGTTCGTGAACATCGCTTGCGGGCTAGGTCAATTCGAGGGCGGTATTGATGGAACAGGTGGGTTTGGCGGCAACGAGCGACGTGACGCTATGGTCGCTGTTCATGGAAGCAGGCTTGGTCGTCAAGCTTGTGATGGTGGGGCTGGTTGCAGCCTCCATCTGGACCTGGGCCATCATCGTCGACAAGACCATGAGCTATGGCCGCGTTCGCCGGCGCCTCGATAATTTCGAAGAAATCTTCTGGTCCGGCCAGTCTCTCGAAGAGCTTTATCGCACCTTGTCCGAACAGAAGACCACCGGCATGGGCGCGATCTTCGTGGCCGCCATGCGCGAATGGAAGAAGTCTTTCGAGCGCGGCGCCCGTACGCCGATCGGTCTGCAGCAGCGCATCGAAAAGGCCATGGATGTGACGCTCGCCCGCGAATCGGAAGAGCTTGAGTCGCGTCTGGGCTCGCTCGCGACCATCGGTTCGGCAGCGCCCTTCATCGGGCTGTTCGGCACCGTCGTCGGCATCATGACATCGTTTCAGGCCATTGCCGGTTCGCAGTCGACCAACCTCGCCGTCGTCGCTCCCGGTATCGCGGAAGCGCTTCTCGCGACGGCCATCGGCCTTCTCGCCGCCATTCCAGCCGTTATCGGCTACAACAAGCTGAGCGGCGATGCCAATAAGATCACCTCGCGCATGGAAGCCTTCGCCGACGAGTTTTCCGCCATTCTTTCGCGTCAGATTGACGAAAAGCTTCAGCCGCGTCAGGCGGCCGAATAGGGCATTGGATTAAGGACCTCGATCCATGGGCATGTCGGTCGGAAATTCCGGTGGTGGCGGTTCGCGCAGAAGGCGCGGCGGCAAGCGTGCCCCGATGAGCGAAATCAACGTGACGCCGTTCGTCGACGTCATGCTTGTGCTGCTGATCATCTTCATGGTGGCCGCGCCGATGCTTACGGTTGGAGTCCCGATCGATCTTCCGGAGAGCCGCGCCAACGCACTGAACAGCGAAAGCCAGCCGATCACGGTTTCCATCAACGCCGAGGGCCAGGTTTTCATCCAGGAAACCGAAGTGACGATGGACGAGATCGTGCCGCGCCTCGAGGCGATCGCCGAGACTGGCTATGAAGAGCGCATCTACGTGCGCGGCGATCAAAGCGCCGATTACGGCGCCGTGATCCAGGTCATGGGCCGCATTTCCGCCGCCGGCTTCACCAATATGGGCCTCGTTTCGCTCCAGGAGCAGGTCAACTGACCGGACCGCGATGAAAAAGTCTCTCGCGACATCGACGACAGTCCACGTAGTGTTGCTGAGCTGGGGCCTCTTGTCCTTGAGCGGCCCCGAGCGCTTGGACGCGGGCATCATGGAGACGTTGCCGGTCGACATCGTGCCGATCTCCGAGCTGACCCAGATCCAGCAGGGCGAGCGCACCGCGCCAATCGCGGAAACCTCTGCGCCTGAGCCGGTCGAGACGGACGCACCCGAGCCGGACGCGCAGAACGTCGGCAACAACACTGTCGATCTCGACAGCGCCCCGACGCCGCAGGCCCGGCCCGAGACGGTCGAAGAGGCGGCAGCGCCTGCGCCGACACCGGAGCCTGTGCCTCAGCCGGAGCCAGTACCGGAACCCGAGCCCGAGCCGGAACCTGTAGAATCCCCCGAAGCCCCGCCGCCGCCCGAACCCGAAGCGCCGGAGCCCGAACCTGAAATCGCCGCTCTGCCCGAGCCGGCCGAAGCCGAAGCCCCGGAAGCCGAGCCGCTGCCGGAAGCTCCGGAGGCTGCTGCCCCCGCCGAGCCTGAAGTCGCGGCACTGCCCGAAAACATTCCGACGCCCATGTCGCGGCCCGAACCGCCGCGGCCACAGGTCGCCCAACAACCCGAGCCCGCCGAACGGCCTCAGGAAACGCCGCCTCAGCAGCCGCAGCAGGCCCAGCAGGAAACGACCGAGCGCGAAAGCGAATTCGACGCCGACCAGATCGCTGCCCTGCTGAACCAGCAGGCACCATCCGGCGGTGGCCAGCGTCAGGCCGAAAATCAGCAGGCAGCCCTCGGTGGCCAGCAGACGACCGGCGGCGAATCGCTGTCGCAGAGCGAGCTCGATGCCTTGCGCGGCCAGATCCAGCGGTGCTGGAACGTCGTGCCGGGCATGGCCGACGCGACCGATGTCCGCATCCGGGTGGGCATGCGGCTTGCGCCGGACGGCACTATTCAGGGGCAGCCGAGCGTGTCGGCAAGCGGTGGATCCGACATGGCGCAGCGCACGCTGTCCGGCAGCGCACTGCGCGCCGTGCTCCGCTGCGCGCCCTATTCGCTTCCGGCGGAAAAATACGAGACCTGGTCCGAAGTGGTCGTGAATTTCGATCCGAGCCAGATGTTCTGAGCTTTGAAAGGCTGAATGCGCATGAACACCATCTCATTGCCGCAAGGTGCAACGTTTCTCCGATCGTTCCTCTATACGCTCGCCGTACTCGTTGCGGTGATCGTCCCTGCAAGGGCGCAGGTCGAGATCGACATCAATCAGGGCAACATCGAGCCGCTGCCGATCGCGGTGACGCGTTTCCAGTCGACCGACGACCTCGGCCAGCAGGTGGCTGACGTCGTCACGGCCGATCTGCGCCGTTCGGGCCTGTTCAACCCGGTCAACCCGTCGGCTTTCATTCAGCAGATCACCGATCCGAACGCGACGCCGCGTTTTGAGGATTGGCGCGTAATCGGCGCGGACGCGATGGTCACGGGCGCGGTATCGCGCGAGCCGGATGGTCGCCTGAAAGCAGAGTTTCGTCTGTGGGATACGGTCGCCGGTCAGCAACTGGTGGGCGAGCAATTCTTCACGCAGCCGGAGAACTGGCGCCGTGTTGCACACATCATCGCCGATGCGATCTATGAGCGCCTGACGGGCGAGCAGGGCTATTTCGATACCCGCGTCGTCTTCGTCTCCGAAAGCGGTCCGAAGGATTCCCGCCAGAAGCGCCTCGCCATCATGGACCAGGACGGGGCGAATGTGCGCTTCCTAACCCAGGGCAACGAGCTTGTGCTGACGCCACGCTTCTCGCCGAGCCGCCAGGAAATCACCTACATGTCGTTCGAGGGCGGTCAGCCCCGCGTCTACCTGCTGCAACTGGAAACGGGTCAGCGCGAGATCGTCGGCAATTTCCCCGGCATGACGTTCTCGCCGCGCTTCTCGCCCGATGGTCAGCGCGTCATCATGAGCCTGCAGCAGGACGGCAACGCCAACATCTATGCGATGGACCTGCGCTCACGCCAGACGACACGGCTGACCTCGACGACCGCAATCGACACCTCGCCCTCCTATTCTCCGGACGGCAACCGCGTCGTGTTCGAGTCCGATCGCGGCGGTCGCCAGCAGCTTTACGTGATGAACGCCGATGGCTCCAACCAGCAGCGCATCTCGTTCGGTGATGGCTCCTATTCGACCCCGGTCTGGTCGCCGCGCGGTGATCTGATCGCCTTCACCAAGCAGTCGGGCGGCCGGTTCTCGATCGGCGTCATGCGTCCAGACGGCTCCGGCGAACGGATCTTGACATCAGGCTTCCATAACGAAGGTCCGACCTGGGCCCCCAATGGCCGCGTGCTCATGTTCTTCCGTCAGCCAGCCGGTTCTGGTGGCCCGCAACTCTATTCGATCGACCTGACGGGGTACAACGAACAGCCTGTCCAGACGCCGAACTACGGCTCGGATCCGGCCTGGTCGCCGCTGCTCGAAGGCTGAGGCAAAACGGGTGAGGCGGCATGATTTTGCCGCCTTCCCGCCGCATTGAGCCCCTAGCTGGAAACTGGGGCGGCAAACAGCGAATCACCGGACCGGTAATGGTCCGTTAACCAGCTCCATAGTAACCACATTTAGGGTTTTCGGTCATAATTCGGAAACCATGGAGACCTTCAAGGAGATCGGCCATGCGCCGTTTGGAATCGTTCGCTCGCTCGCCCGGCGCAATCGCTCTCGTCGCCATGCTGGTCCTTTCCGGCTGTGCATCCCGCAACAACATGCCCAACAGCTCTGCTGACCTCGGCCTTGGCGGCCCCGGTGGTGCAGGTGGCATTGGTGGCGTGGGCGGCGTCGCATCGCCAGGCTCGACCCAGGACTTCACAGTCAATGTCGGCGACCGCATCTTCTTCGAGACCGACTCGTCATCCATCACCCAGCAGGCCGGGCAGACGCTCGATCGCCAGGCGCAGTGGCTGGCACAGTATTCGAACTATTCGATCACGGTCGAAGGTCACGCCGACGAACGCGGAACGCGCGAGTACAACCTTGCGCTCGGCGCCCGCCGTGCCGCTGCCGCTCGCGACTATCTCGCTTCCCGCGGCGTACCGGCGAACCGTATCCAGACGATTTCCTACGGCAAGGAACGCCCGGTCGCGGTCTGCGACGACATTTCCTGCTGGTCCCAGAACCGCCGTGCGGTAACGGTGCTCGGCGGCGCCGGCAGCTAAGCGACGCTCCAGTCAAGTCGTTTCAGTCGGGCGGCCATTTCGGCCGCCCGATTTATTTGTGTTTCAAACTTTGGCCGAACTCTGCTTGCAATGCTGTGCGCCGGTTATACAAGGTGTTGGTCTCTCTCGACCAACGCGGCCCACAAAGCGGATTGACTGACAATGGCTGTCGTATCTCGTATTTCATTTCTGCGTGCTTCCGTCGTCGCGCTGACGGCGGTGATGGCGGCGTCCGCAGCACAGGCCGGACCGCTCGATTTTCTGATGCGGCCCGCGCCACCTGCACCTGTTGGAACCGCACCCGGCATGGACGGCGCACAGATCGTCCAGGTGCAGGGCGCTGACGCTCAGTACCAGATCGGTCAGCTCCAGGAAGAGATCCGCCGCCTGAACGGCCGCATCGAAGAGCTTGGCTTCCAGATGCTGCAGATCCAGGAGCAGATGCGCCAGGTGCAGGAAGACAACGAGTTCCGGTTCCAGGCGCTCGAGGGCGGGGCGCCGTCGGGCGACGCGACCCGGACCAACAGCATCACGAATGGAACGGGCGCATCGAGCAACGACGGTGCTTCTGCCGATCTTCCAGGCATCCAGCCGGATGTCGCCGCGGCGCCGACTCCGCCGACACAGCCGCCATCGCCGGTCGCGCCTGGTGAAACGCAGCTGGGCTCCTTGACCTTCGACGAGCAGGGCAATCTGTCCCGCACGCTCGACACGGCCACGAGCGGCAGCAATGCCGCCGGCACCGGGCAGATGGCATCGCTGTCGCTCGATGATCCCGATGCGCTCTACCGCGATGCATACAACCTCGTTCTCGCCGGCGATTACGCGGACGCCGAAGCGGCATTCCGCGACTATATCGATATTTTTCCGGATGGTGGACAGATCGCCGACGCGCATTTCTGGCTGGGCGAAAGCCAGTTCTCGCAGGGTAGCTTCAGCGATTCCGCGCGCACGTTTCTCAATGCGCACCAGACCTTTCCCCAGGCGGACAAGGCTCCGGAAATGCTGCTGAAGCTCGGCATGTCGCTGGCCGCGCTCGACAACCGGGACACGGCTTGTGCGACGTATCGCGAAGTGCTGTCGCGCTATCCGGATGCTCCGGCGACGGTCAAAGACAAAGTGACGCGCGAGCAGTCCAACGCCAGTTGCTGATGGCGGAGCGCGGCCCCGCACCTGAACTTGCCGCTGCGCATTGCCTCGAAAATTTGATCGAACCATCGCGCCCGCTGCTCTTGGCCGTTTCCGGCGGCAGCGATTCCATGGCGATGCTCCTCGCCTTTCACCGGACGGTGACGCGCGCGCATCCCAAGGTTTATATCTCAGCGGCCACGGTCGATCACGGCCTGCGTGCCGAAGCCGCAGATGAAGCTGCAACGGTCGCTGCATTTTGCGCAAGCCTGGGCATCGGTCATCGCATCCTGCCCTGGATCGGCGAAAAACCGTCAAGCGGCATCCAAGCCGCGGCGCGCCTGGCCCGCTACCATCTGCTTGCAGATGAATCAGGGCGCATCGGTGCGGGCGCAGTGTTGACGGCCCACACGCTCGACGACCAGTTCGAGACCATTCAGATGCGCGCCGCCCGACAAGGCGATACCCATGCATTCGGATCCGCCGGCATGGCACCACAGATGCTGTTCGAGAAGAAAACCTGGGTCGTCCGCCCGTTCCTGAACTGTCGGCGCGCGGACCTCCGGAATTATCTCAAGGCGCAGGGCGTGGACTGGATCGACGATCCAAGCAATGCAGACCACCGCTATGAACGCGTGCGGCAACGGAGCAAGGCACCGCTCAACAATACCGATGTGGGGGAGTTTCTGCGTCGGACCGAGACTGCCGCAACCATGCGCGGCGATCGCGCCGAGCTGGTTGCCGCTGCGATCGAGGCCCATGCCAGCCAGTGGCGCTGCGCCTTGTTCGTCATGCGTGACGACGGCACATTGAGCCGATCCCTATTCGCCGAGGTCGTGGCTGAACTAATCGCGCTCGCCGGTGGGCTTGTCTATCCTATTGCCGGCCCGAAGATAGTGAAGCTTCGGACATTTCTGGATGAGGCCAAACCGGGCAGCCGACTGGCGCTGGGCCGATGCATCGTCATGCGTCGCGCGGGCAATGTTCTCATCTGGCGCGAGGATCGGGGTTTTGCCGATCTGATCGTTGAGCCGCGGAGCGTCGGGTTGTGGGACGGGAGGTTTCGCGTCGAAAATCCAACAGACCGCCCAGTCCTGATCACCCGGATGGCGCCCATGACTGACAGCGAGGATTTGGACGTTCCCGATGCCGCGACGGCTTCCATCGCGGCAGCAGCCCGTTCAGCCCTGCCAAGGGCGCTCTTTACGTCGCCCGAACTTAGCGAGAGCCGGGGCAATGAGCCGGGCATCCAGCCAATTCCGGTGATCGCGCGCTACGACACCTTTCTGCCGGTATTCGAGCGGACAATTGGTCGTTCGCTGACGCGATTGCTGGGGTTGGAGCTTTATCCGGCGCCACCGCTTGGCACTGTGAAGCTTGATCGAATGATGCGACAATAGCCGCCTTGGCAAGGGGCTGCGCCAAACCTATGTTAGCTCTCGACGAGCAGTTCGATTGACCGGCGAGCCAATGCCGCCCTGGGGAGTTCAATGAACCCAAATTTCCGCAACTTCGCCCTATGGGCGATCATCGCGCTTTTGCTGATCGCGCTTTTCAACATGTTCCAGGAACCGACGGAACGGGCGAACGCGCGCGACATCAGCTACTCGCAGTTTCTGCAGGATGTGGACTCCGGCCGTATTCGTGAAGTGACGATCATGGGCGAGCGCATTTCGGGCGTCTATACCGAGAATGGCAGCGCTTTCCAGACCTACTCTCCGGGCGATACCGGGATGGTCCAGCGTCTCGAAAATGCAAATGTTGCCATCACGGCGCGCCCTGAAGTCGACAGCTCCAATACCCTTTTCGGTTATCTGATCTCCTGGCTGCCTATCCTGCTCATCCTCGGCGTTTGGATTTTCTTCATGCGCCAGATGCAGGGTGGCTCGCGCGGCGCGATGGGCTTCGGCAAGTCCAAGGCCAAGCTTCTCACCGAAGCGCATGGCCGCGTGACGTTCGAAGACGTCGCCGGCGTTGACGAAGCCAAGGAAGATCTCGAGGAAATCGTCGAATTCCTGCGCGACCCGCAGAAGTTCCAGCGCCTTGGCGGCCGCATTCCGCGTGGCGTGCTGCTTGTCGGCCCGCCCGGAACCGGCAAGACGCTTCTCGCCCGTTCGGTCGCCGGGGAAGCGAATGTGCCGTTCTTCACGATTTCCGGTTCGGACTTCGTCGAAATGTTCGTCGGCGTGGGCGCAAGCCGCGTGCGGGACATGTTCGAGCAAGCCAAGAAGAACGCGCCTTGCATCATCTTCATCGACGAAATCGACGCTGTCGGCCGCCACCGTGGCGCAGGCCTTGGCGGCGGCAATGACGAGCGCGAACAGACGCTCAACCAGCTGCTCGTCGAAATGGACGGCTTCGAGGCGAATGAGGGCATCATTCTCATCGCGGCGACGAACCGTCCCGACGTTCTCGATCCTGCCCTAATGCGTCCGGGCCGTTTCGACCGCCAGGTCGTTGTTCCGAACCCCGATGTTGCCGGTCGTGAGCGCATCCTGAAGGTCCATGTGCGCAACGTGCCGCTTGCACCGAACGTCGACCTGCGCACCCTCGCACGTGGCACACCGGGCTTCTCCGGTGCCGACCTGATGAACCTCGTGAACGAAGCTGCCTTGATGGCTGCCCGCCGTAACAAGCGGCTGGTCACCATGGCCGAGTTCGAGGATGCCAAGGACAAAGTCATGATGGGTGCGGAGCGCCGCTCCAACGCCATGACGCAGGAAGAAAAGAAGCTGACCGCCTACCACGAGGCCGGCCACGCGATCGTTGCCATGCAGGTGCCCGTCGCCGATCCGGTCCACAAGGCCACCATCGTACCTCGCGGCCGCGCGCTCGGCATGGTGATGCAGCTGCCGGAAGGCGACCGCTACTCCATGAGCTACAAGTGGATGGTCTCGCGCCTTGCCATCATGATGGGCGGACGTGTTGCCGAGGAAATCACCTTCGGCAAAGAGAACATCACCTCCGGCGCGTCATCCGACATCGAGCAGGCCACCAAGCTTGCCCGCGCGATGGTCACGCAATGGGGCTTCTCCGACAAGCTTGGCCACGTCGCCTATGGCGAAAACCAGCAGGAAGTCTTCCTCGGCCACTCGGTTTCGCAGCAGAAGAACGTGTCGGAATCGACCGCACAGACGATCGACAGCGAGATCCGCCGTCTGATCGACGCGGCCTACACCGAGGCAAAGGACATTCTGACGAACAGCCACGAAGCGTTCGTCGCTATCGCCGAGGGTCTGCTGGAATACGAAACGCTGACGGGCGAAGAGATCAAGGCGATCATCCGCGGCGAAAAGCCGGCACGCGATATCGGCGACGACACACCGCCCACCCGCGGCTCGTCGGTTCCCAAGGCCGGCCCGAAAAAAGAGCCGAAGACGGGTGGTGAGCCCGAGGGCGGCCTGGAGCCGCAGCCGCAATAACGGCGCTCGCTGCCCGCACTTCTTTTACCACAACTGTGGAAAGGCCGCCCTCACGGGCGGCCTTTTGACTTCAATCAACCTATTATGACCACAACTGCGCATAATCTGATGCGAAGAGCGCCGCTCAGCCGGCTTCTCGGGGATGGCAAAGCAGTAGTCTAGAAAAAGCGGGACATTCATGACGCGTCGTTACTTTGGCACCGATGGCATCAGGGGCACCTCCAACACCGGCAACATGACACCCGACATCGCGATGCGCGTCGGTTTGGCTGTCGGCACGCTGTTTCGCCGTGGCGACCACCGCCATCGTGTCGTTATCGGCAAAGACACGCGACTGTCGGGCTACATGCTGGAAAACGCACTGGTGGCGGGCTTCACGGCCGCCGGGCTCGATGTCTTCCTGCTGGGCCCGATCCCGACGCCCGCCGTTGCGATGCTCACGCGCTCGATGCGCTGCGACATCGGCGTGATGATCTCCGCCTCGCATAATCCCTATCAGGACAACGGCATCAAGCTCTTCGGCCCGGACGGGTACAAGCTGTCCGACGATGTCGAGGCGACGATCGAAAGCCTGATCGACGACGACATGGCGAAGCTGCTGGCACCAGCCGACAAGATCGGACGGGCCAAGCGCGTCGATGGCGACATCTATCGCTACATCGAGTTCGTGAAGCGCACATTGCCGCGCGACGTGACCTTGAACGGGTTGCGCATTGCGATCGACTGCGCCAACGGCGCTGCCTACAAGGTGGCACCGGCAGCACTCTGGGAACTGGGCGCCGAAGTCGTTCCGCTCGGCGTCGAACCCAATGGCCGCAACATCAATCTCGATTGCGGGTCGACAAGCCCGGTGGCGCTCGCCAAGAAAGTTCACGAAGTTCGTGCCGATATCGGCATTGCGCTCGATGGTGACGCAGACCGCGTGCTGATCGTCGACGAGAACGGCACGGTGGTGGATGGCGACCAGCTGATGGCCGTGATCGCCGAATCCTGGGCAGCCGATGAGCGACTCGTCGGCGGCGGCGTCGTTGCCACCGTCATGTCGAACCTCGGCCTGGAGCGCTTCCTCGGTGACAAGGGCCTGTCGCTCCAGCGCACCAAGGTGGGGGACCGCTACGTGGTCGAGCATATGCGCAGCCACAATTTCAATGTCGGCGGCGAGCAGTCCGGCCATATCGTGCTGTCCGATTTCGCAACCACCGGCGATGGCCTCGTCGCCGCGCTGCAGGTGCTGGCCTGCGTCAAGCGCATGAACAAGCCGGTGAGCGAAGTCTGCCGTCGCTTCGAGCCCGTCCCGCAATTGCTGCGGAACGTACGTGTCACCGGCGGGAAGCCGCTCGAGGACAAGTCCGTCCAGGAGGCGATCGCCGATGCCACGGCGGCGCTCGACAATTCCGGCCGGCTCGTCATCCGTGCGTCCGGCACCGAACCCCTGATCCGGGTGATGGCGGAAGGCGACGACCGCGCTCAGATCGAAAAGATCGTCGATGATCTCGTCGGGGTCATCGCAGGTGTGCGGCAGGCCGCCTAACTTCTTAACGATCAATCAAGCATCGAATTGCCCAAGGCCCTCGATCCATTCCAGGTCGGGGGCCTTGTCTTTGTCATGGTGAGAAAACTGATAATAATCCTGGTAAACAGACGTGGTTAAATCCAATTTAACCATTCGAATTCATGATCCATTCCGAGACAGCGACCGGCCGCGCCGGTTTATTTGTGAAGGATGGATAAAATGCTGCGATGGGCAACGGCGACCGCGGTCGTAACTTTGTTTGCCGGCGTCAGCCTGCCTGCGCAGGCGGCCGATATCTATGTTCCGCCGGTCTATGAACCGGCTCCCAAGATCGAACTCGGCGGGTTCTACCTCAAGGGTTATCTGGGAATGAGCAACCAGCGCGTTGGCTCGCTCTACAACGTGCTCTTCGATACGACCGCCGATCTCGTCATCCGCGACAAGAACTTCGAAGCCGGTGTACTGGGTGGCGGCGGCGTCGGGTATGCCGTCAACAACTGGCTGCGTCTCGACGCAACGGCCGAATATCGCGGCGAGGCAGGCTTCCATGGCCTCGATACCTTCACCGACGCTGGAGGTAATGCCCGGTTCAACAACTACACAGCCAAGAAGTCGGAGTGGCTGTTCCTCGCCAACCTCTACGCCGATCTCGGCAACTTCAACGGCATCGTGCCCTACGTCGGCGCGGGTATCGGTGCTTCGCGCAACTCGATCCACTCCTTCCGCGACGCTGGCATCGACCCGGCAACAGGTTCGCCCACGCTCGCCTACGCCGATTCCGACAGCAAGTGGGACCTTGCCTGGGCGCTGCACGCCGGTGTCGGCTATGAAGTCACCGACCAACTGACGGTCGATTTCGGCTATTCCTATGTCCATCTGGGCGATGGCCAGAGCGGCGACATCACGACCTTCGATGGCACGAACAACATCGTCAACCCGATGGAATTCCGCGACATCAGCTCGCATGACTTCAAGGTCGGCGTCCGTTACGCATTCCACTGATCCGATCCACTGCTGTCAGGGCAGGGCACAATCAAACCCCGTCTCGCACCGAGGCGGGGTTTTTGCTGTCCGCTCACAAGCCCTGGCGGTTAAAAAACATGCTTAATGAACATGCTTAACCGGGACTTAACCACTCTCCACTCATGATTGCACCATCAAGCCCGAGACCGGCAAAGGCCACCGGCTTTCCTGTGAGCGGCTATTTTGAGAGGCAATCCATGGTCAAGCACATCATCTCTTCTCTGGTCGTATCCGCAGCGGTGATCGCTGGTTTTTCCGGTACGAGCGCGGCAGCCGATCTGGACAGGATCATCTATTCCCCGGAAATCGATCGCACCCGCCCTGTCGAAATCGGCAACGGCTGGTACTTGCGTGGCGACATCGGCTATGCGGTTGACGATGAGACCGGCAATGGCGATTTCGACAGTTTCCGCATGAAGTCAGAAGTATCCGGCGGGTTGGGCGTCGGGTATCAGTGGACCGATCTCATCCGCACCGATCTGACGGCGGACTACATGAAGGGTGATGCCGAAGGTGTGGTGGCCGGTGGCTTCTGCAACGTCCCTCAGCCCTGCGGCTACGATGCCTTTGCGCTGCTGGCCAACGCCTATGTTGACCTCGGCACAATCGCCGGCTTCACGCCTTACGTCGGCGCCGGCGCCGGCTACACCTATGCTGGCTTCGACGACGTGGACGTTGGCCTTGCCCGCTTCGGCGGCGGAGACGACTGGCGCTTCACCTACGCCCTGATGGCCGGCGTGTCCTACGACGTCTCGAAAAGCCTGAAGGTCGATTTCGGCTATCGCTATATGGATGTCGATGGGGGCGCCGTGGTCGATACGCTTGCGGGGACCCTCGACGACGATGGGTTCACACGTCACGAAGTTCGCGCAGGTCTGCGCTACTCTCTCTGGTAGCCGGACCCACGCATTAAACAGAAAGGCGGCGAGGATACCTCAGCCGCCTTTTTTATTGGCCTGGTGGGCCAGGTAACGCTTACTTGCCGAAAAGAATTCCAGTGCCGCCCGTGTCGACGATACGTCCACGGTTCGTACTGCTGCGCTGCCGCGCTTCTGCCTGCTCTTGGCGGATCTCGAGCTCCGTCTTGACGGGGGCAACACGATATTCGGTGTAGCCGGCATAGCCGCCACCGCTGCTGCAGCCGGCTGCAAGACCTGTCAGAACGATGAGCCCGGCGAGCCGGGGTAAGAATGATGGCCGCATATGGCTGCTCCCTGTGCTTCTCACCGCGCTTTTTGCGCGTTCGTTGCCTGCAAGGCAAGGTGTCTCGCCGCGCGTTTCCTCTCAGAGCGATCACGGGAATGTTTTCGCAGGCGCTGTCACACAGCGTTCACAAAATCGGCTCTTACGAATCGGTCCTCAGCGAACCAAATGTACCCCAACAGCGACAGGCGCCTGCGCGTGCTCGGCTGTCAAAAACAAGAAAATTCCAAGGACCATTCTTATGAAAAACTCTGTGTTTGCGGTTGTCGCCGCCTTGCTGGCAGCCGCGCTGTCGCATCAGTCAGCATCGGCCCAAGGCCTTCTCTGCGCCCCTCGCGGTACATTTGCCGACAATCACGCGAGCTATGCCGCGCCGACGCGAATGGAAGCCGACTACGGCAATTTTAACGATGCGCCGCGCTTCTATCAGACGTCCGGTGCGGTCGGCCGCTGATCTGCGCACAACGTGCTCTCAAAAAAGTTTCAAAGGAAAGTCGTCACACAGCGTTCACAGTTTGCGCACTGACAATCTTCCCCGAGGCGCACCAAGTTACAGTCATGGAGCAGGGCAGAAGCTTGAAGCGCTCTGTCACACTCACTGTTCAAAGAAGAAGAATAGAAAGGCGAATGAAATGAAAAACTCTGTGTTTGCACTTGCCGCAGCCGTTATCGCAGCTTCCGCATCGGTCGCCGTTGCTCAGACTCCAATTTCGGATTTCCGCGGACCTGTTGCAGCTGATGCAACGAGCTATTCGGCCGGCCCGAGCGTCGACGGTTCCTACAGCGCCTTCAGCGATGAAAACCGTTTCAACGATTTCTCTGGTCCTGTCGTCCGTCAGTAAGACGCTCGCTCAGACGACCATCCTCGGCGGAGGGCGGTGAACCGTCCTCCGGCCGAGCGACAACAACGTAAGAAAAAAGGAAAACGATCATGAAAAATTCTGTGTTTGCACTTGCCGCCGCCATCATCGCAACGACCGCAACGGTTGCTGCCGCTCAGACCCCGATTTCTGAATTCCGCGGCCCGCTCGCCAACGATTACACCACCTCTTCGGGCGCCATCGGCATGGATGCTCCTGCCTCGATCATGTCCGATGAAGGTCGTTTCAACGATTTCTCCGGCCCTGTCGTTCGCCAGTAATCGCCCAATCCCGCTCATGGCCGCGATGGGTTGAGCAACTCCCCGTCGCCGGCTTCGCGCTAGAACAATCGCAGGAATATGACCATGAAGAACTCAGCACTCGTACTTGCAGCCGCCATCGTCGCCACCACAGCTTCGGTTGCCGCCGCGCAGTCGTCGATCTCCGATTTCCGCGGCCCGGTTGCCCCCGACTACAATGCCTCTTCCGGCGTCGTGACGATGAACGCACCGGCAAGCTATGCAACGGATGAAGCCCGTTTCAACGACTTCTCCGGTCCGGTCGTCCGCCAGTAATCAATGGCGTCCGCATACGTCTGACTTCCAAAGGCCGTCGCTCTCCCTGGAGCGGCGGCTTTTCTTTTTAGCGGCCTCTTGCAGAGTGATGCGCTCTGCAGTAATTCCCGTCGCGGGCCACCTCTCCCCACCGAGAGGCTTACTATCTGGAAGGATAGACCGCGATGAGCACTTTTCCGACGCCCGAGTTGCGTCCGCAAAACCCCAATTTTTCCTCAGGCCCTTGCGCCAAGCGCCCCGGATGGTCGCTGGACCAGTTGTCCACGGACACGCTCGGCCGCTCCCACCGTTCCAAGATCGGCAAGACGCGCCTCGCCGAGGCGATCGACCTGACGCGCGAAGTGCTGCAGGTGCCGGCCGATTACCGCATCGGCATCGTTCCGGCCTCCGATACGGGCGCTGTCGAAATGGCCATGTGGTCGTTGCTCGGCGAGCGCGGTGTCGACATGGTCGCCTGGGAAAGCTTCGGCGCCGGCTGGGTGACGGATGCCGTCAAGCAGCTGAGGATCGCCGACACCCGCAAGATCGAAGCTGCCTATGGCGAGCTGCCGGATCTGGCGTCCATCGATTTCGATCGCGACGTCGTGTTCACCTGGAACGGCACGACCTCCGGCGTACGCGTGCCGAACGCCGATTTCATCCCCGCCGACCGCCAGGGCCTGACGATCTGCGACGCGACCTCCGCGGCATTCGCCCAGAAGCTCGATTTCGCGAAGCTGGATGTCGTCACCTTCTCCTGGCAGAAGGTTCTGGGCGGCGAGGGCGGTCATGGTGTCCTGATCCTCAGCCCCCGCGCTGTCGCACGGCTCGAGAGCTACCAGCCCACCTGGCCGCTGCCGAAGATCTTCCGCATGACGAAGGGCGGCAAGCTCATCGAAGGCATCTTCAAGGGTGAAACGATCAACACCCCGTCGATGCTCTGCGTCGAGGATTATGTCGATGCGCTGAAATGGGCGAAGTCTCTCGATGGTCTCGATTCGCTTGTGGCGCGCGCCGACGCCAACGCCAAGGTGATCTTCGATTTCGTCGCCAAGACCCCGTGGATCGCAAACCTGGCCAAGGTCGACGAGACCCGGTCGAACACCTCCGTCTGCCTGACGATCGCCGACCCGGATGTCACCGCGCTCTCCGACGACGACCAGGCTGCCTTCGCAAAGGGCATCGTCACCGCTCTCGACAAGCAGGGCGTTGCCTATGACATCGGCGCGTATCGCGATGCGCCGGCCGGTCTTCGCATCTGGTGCGGCGCGACCGTCGAGACGTCCGATCTCGAAGCGCTGATGCCGTGGCTCGACTGGGCTTTCCAGGCTCAGAAGGCGACGCTCAAGGCTGCCGCCTGATCGCTTGATCGATACGGCCAGCGTCCCCAAGCGCTGGCCGATCCGCACACATCCAAAAATTCGTTCTCAATTCAGGAGGCCAGACATGGCACCGCGCGTACTCGTATCCGACGCCCTCTCCGAAACCGCCGTCCAGATCTTCAAGGATCGGGGCATCGACGTCGATTTCCAGCCGAAGCTCGGCAAGGACAAGGAAACGCTGCTCGAGATCATCGGCAACTATGACGGCCTCGCCATCCGTTCGGCCACCAAGGTGACCGAAAAGATCATCGAAGCCGCCGGCAGCCTCAAGGTCATCGGCCGCGCCGGCATCGGCGTCGACAACGTCGATATCCCGGCGGCAAGCCGCAAGGGCATCATCGTGATGAACACGCCCTTCGGCAATTCGATCACGACGGCCGAGCACGCCATCGCGCTCATGTTCGCCGTCGCCCGCCAGCTGCCCGCGGCCGACGTTTCCACCCAGGCCGGCAAGTGGGAAAAGAACCGCTTCATGGGCGTGGAAATCACCGGCAAGACGCTCGGCGTCATCGGCTGCGGCAATATCGGTTCGATCGTCGCGACCCGCGCCATCGGCCTCAAGATGCACGTCGTCGCCTTCGATCCGTTCCTGTCGCCCGAGCGTGCGGACCAGCTGGGCGTCGAGAAGGTCGATCTGGACACGCTGTTTGCCCGCGCCGACTTCATCACCATGCACGTGCCGCTGACCGACAAGACCCGCAACATCATCAATGCGGCGGCCATCGCCAAGATGAAGGACGGCGTGCGCATCATCAACTGCGCCCGTGGCGGTCTCGTCGTTGAAGCCGATCTCGCCGAAGCGCTGAAATCCGGCAAGGTGGCCGGAGCCGGCTTCGACGTGTTCGAGACCGAGCCAGCGACGGAAAGCCCGCTCTTCGGCCTCGAAAACGTGGTGTGCACGCCGCATCTCGGCGCCTCTACGACCGAAGCGCAGGAAAATGTCGCGCTGCAGGTGGCCGAGCAGATGGCCGATTATCTCCTGAAGGGCGCCGTCACCAACGCCATCAACATGCCGTCGATCTCGGCGGAAGAAGCGCCGCGCCTCAAGCCGTTCGTCAAGCTCGCCGATATGCTCGGTGCCTTTGTGGGGCAGGCGACCGAGACTTCCATCCAGGAGGTCGAGGTTCTCTATGACGGCGTCACGGCCGAACTCAACACCAAGGCCCTGTCGTCCGCCGTACTCGCCGGTCTGATCCGGGCGCAGGTCGCCGACGTCAACATGGTTTCGGCGCCGATCATGGCCAAGGAACGCGGCATTCTCTTCTCCGAGGTGAAGCGCGACAAGTCGGGAATCTTCGACGGCTACATTCGTCTCACCGTCAAGACGGAGAACCAGACGCGCTCGATCGCCGGAACTGTCTTCTCCGACGGCAAGCCGCGTTTCATCCAGATCAAGGGCATCAATCTCGATGCGGAGATCGGGCGCCACATGGTCTACACCACGAACGAGGACAAGCCGGGCTTCATCGGCCTTCTTGGCACCATCTTCGGCAAGGCCGGCGTCAACATCGCAAACTTCCAGCTGGGCCGCGATGTCGCCGGCGGCAACGCGATTGCGCTCCTCTATGTCGACGGACCCGTGGACGAGAGCGTTTTGGATGAGCTGCGCAGCCATCCGCAGGTTCAGTCCGCCAAGGCCCTGCAGTTCAACGTCGATTGATCTTTACCCACGGTCGCCGGCGGTCCAGCTGCCGGCGACCGAAATGCCCCTTCTGCGCGGTTCGTGACGGCCCGTTGTCCGATTTTATCGCGCGAAATGTTTCAATCTGCGCATGAATGCCTATCTTGTGGGTTCGAATTCACACGAAACAACGCGGTGATCGTTCTCAAGCGCGATCTCCCGAGCCGCGTTCCGCAAGAGAAAGGTCTGCGCATGGCACAGGCAAAAACCGGCGATCTCGTCCGCATCCACTACACGGGTACCCTGACCGACGGCACCCAGTTCGACAGCTCTGAAGGTCGCGATCCGCTGGAATTCACGGTGGGTTCCGGCCAGATCATTCCCGGCCTCGATCAGGAAGTGCAGGGCATGGCAGTCGGTGAAAAGGCGACGGTCACGATCCCCGCCGAGCAAGCCTATGGCCCGCACGATCCGCAGAGCATCCAGCAGGTGCCGCGCGATGCGATCCCGGCCGAAGTAAACATTCAGCCCGGCGCGCAGCTTCAGGCTCAGACGCAGAGCGGCCAGACCGTTCAGCTGACGGTGGTCGAAGTCGACGAGGACAGCGTGACGGTGGATGGAAACCATCCGCTCGCCGGCCGCGATCTCGTCTTCGCGGTCGAGCTGGTGGAGATCGTCAAGGCCGCGTGACCTGGTCTGACGTCGCGCTTTTCAGAAGGTCGGCTCTGCCGGCCTTTTTTGTTGGATGGGAACCACGACCATGACCTCACGTTGATCGCCACGATCAAGTCATGGAGACAAGTGACGTGGAAAAATACCGCAAGGGCACCAAGGTCGAGTGGAAGTGGGGCAACGGCAAGGGCACGGGCAAGGTCGCCGAAAGCTTCACCGAAAAAGTCACGCGCACGATCAAGGGGGAGAAGATCACCCGCGATGCGTCCAAGGACGATCCGGCTTACCTTATCGAACAGGAAGACGGCGATCGCGTGCTGAAAGGCCATAGCGAGCTAAAGAAGGCCTCCTGATGCAAAACGGCGCGCCCCATGAGGAGTGCGCCGTCTATATTCACTCGTTGATCGGTTTAGCCGAGGCAGCGCTTCTCAGAACTCTTCCCAGTTCTCCTCGCTCGGACGAGCCGCAGCTGCCGTCGCTGCGCCACCGCCAAACGCTCCGGCAAGGCGCCGTCCAAGCGCACGGGCCGGCGAAGGGCGCGATTGCGTGCTGGCGCTCACCTGCGCAGGTCCACTGGCTTTGGCGGCCCGCGACGGTGCGGATTGGCTCGGAGCACGCTTGGATGCAGCGTCGTCCCCCATCCTGAACTGTGAAAGCAGCGCGTTCAGCTCGGCCGCTTCCCGGGCGAGATTATGGCTTGCAGCCGTCGACTGCTCCACCATCGCAGCGTTCTGCTGCGTGCCCTGATCCATCGTGTTCACGGCGCTGTTGATCTCGCCGAGCCCGATCGATTGTTCCTTGGCGCTCTCCGCGATCGCGGCAACATGTGCGTTGATCTCCTGAACCTCGGTCACGATTGCCTGCAGCGCATCGCCGGTACGGCCGACGAGATCGACGCCCTGCTTGACCTGATCGCCGGACGAACTGATCAGCGTCTTGATCTCGCGGGCCGCCGAAGCGGAGCGCTGGGCGAGCTCACGAACCTCCTGGGCGACGACGGCAAAGCCCTTGCCGGCATCGCCGGCGCGGGCCGCTTCCACACCGGCATTCAGTGCAAGCAGGTTGGTCTGGAACGCGATGTCGTCGATCAGGCCGATGATGTTGGCGATCTCGACCGATGAGTTCTCGATCTTTTCCATCGCGTGCACGGCATCGCGCACGATGGCGCCCGAGCGTTCAGCACCTTCCTTGGTGCGCGCCACCAGTTGGCGTGCCTCTTCGGCGCGGCGCGCGCTGTCCTTGACGGTCGTGGTGATCTCTTCCAGAGCCGCTGCCGTTTCTTCGACCGAGGCTGCCTGCTGCTCCGTGCGGCGCGACAGATCGTCGGCCGCCGACTGGATTTCGCGCGATCCGGCATCGATGCCGCGCGCATTCTCGCCAACCGCCCGCATCGCGTCATCGAGCTTGGCGACCGAGTGGTTGAAGTTCTCGCGCAGCACATCGAGCTGGCCGCTGAACCGGGTGTCGATGCGATAGAGCAGATTGCCATCGGCAAGTTCGCTCAGCGCCTGACCGATGCCGTCGATGGCGAGTTGGAGTTCCAGCGCCTCCCGTTGCATTTGCGCTTCTCGTTCGGCGCGCTCCTGTTCAATTGCGCCACGCTGCCGGCCAGCATCGGCCTCCAACTGACCCTTCTCGATCGCGGCGATGCGAAACGCTTCGACTGACTTGGTAATAGCGCCGACTTCATCTCTTCGATTGATCGAAGGCACAGTGACTGCATCATCGCCAGATGCCAAGCGACCCATAACGCCGGTCAAAGCGACCAGCGGCGCGACCACGCTTTTGTGGAAAACATATCCACCAACCAGTGCAACGACGGCGCCAAACACCAGGACGAGCCCGAAAATCGCAGCGCTTTGCCAGAACATGGCGGCAATATCGTCAGCATAGACACCCGTGCCGATCGCCCAGTTCCAAGGCTCGAACTTTCGTACGTGTGAGAATTTGAGATATTGCTCTTCACTACCCGCCCGCGGCGAATAGTACTCGACAATCCCTTGCCCCTCGGTTTGCGCAAGCCGCACAAAATCCCGGTAGAGATAACTTCCACTCGCATCCTGATAATCTGTCATGTCCTGTCCGACAGCGCGCGTCGGATGCATGACAATGCGATGCTCCATGTCGAACCCGAAGAAATATTCTCCGTTGAGATAGCGTGCAGATCCGATCGCGGCAGCGGCCTGTGCTTGAGCTTCGGCGCGAGACAGAACACCCTGCTGCTCTAGCGCATGATAGTGCGCAAGCATTGTAGTTGCGCTCTCGGTCATCGCCTCGAGCATGGCAGTTCGCTCTTCGACCGTCCGGGTGTGCTGTTGATAGAGACCGAAGGCGGCCGCCCCCGCGACGATCGCGAGCATGAGGCCGATCAGGATATAAAGCCTGCCGGATAGGTTGATAGACATGAAAATTGGTCCTGGAGAATTCGAAACGCAGCATTGGCATTCGCCGAAATCGGTCATCGATTCCGCGGGATCGGCTTGATGCCTCGGCACTGAGCGACCGCGGAAACCACGTCCGAAGCTGTCGCCGAGTTGCGAACCTGTAGTCGAGATAGCGAGCCCCACACCCTTAATGCACCTTCGATGCAAAGGGTTAAGCAAAGCTTAGCTCGCATTCCTGAAGGTTGCCGCGATCATCTTCGCGCGATAAGCAGCTCAACTGATATAGACTTGGAGCCACCTGAAATGCCCAACTATCAGTGGCGCCGCGCCGTGCCCGATGACGTCCCGCACATCGCCGAAATTTCGTCCATCGCGCTTGCAGGATATCCGGAGGAACCGGCGATTTTCCACGAGCTTCTCGCGCTGGCGCCCGATGGTTGCTTTGTGATGGAAATGGATGGAGTGATCGTCGGTTATCTGGTCGGGCACCCATGGATGAAGGGCCGCCCGCCGGCGCTGAACCAGACGATCGGCACGCTGCCGGAACGTCCGGATTGCTGGTACCTCCATGATCTCAGTCTGCTGGAAGAGGCACGCGGCTTTGGCGCGGCACGCGAAGCCGTGCGGCTTGCGGCAGAAGCGGCGCGGGCAGCAGGCCTGCACGACGTGGCGCTGGTGGCGGTCAATGGCGCAGGCGGTTTCTGGCGCGCCCAGGGCTTTGAGCCGTTGGAGCCGCAAGCGGGGCCTGACGGCATCGCAAGCTATGGCGACGATGCGATCTACATGGAACGCCGAGCCTGATCTTCAGGCCTTACACGACTTTGGGCTTGCCCTTTTCTGCGATGGCAATGCCGCCGAGAACGAGCCCCAGCCCGACCAGGTGGAACGGATAAAGCTGTTCACCGACGACGGCGACCGCGAGCACCGTTCCGAAGATCGGCACCAGGTTGACGAACAGGCCGGCGCGGTTGGCGCCGATGATCTCGTTTCCGCGGATGTAGAGCGCCTGAGCCACGAGTGAGGGCAGGATCGCCGTGAACAGAATGATCGCCCAACCGGTCGCATCCGGTGTGATCATGCTGTCGGTCGCCGCTTCCGCGATGGCGAGCGGCAGGGCACCAAGAGCTGCTCCGAGGCACAGAACCGCCATCAGGCTCAGCCAGTGTATCGGCGGCTTCCAGCGAAGGGCAACCGTGTAGCCGCCGTAGAAGACGATGGCGACCAGCATCAACGCGTCACCCCGGTTGAGCTGCAGCGCAAGAAGAGTGTTGAAGTCGCCACCCGACACGGTCACGGCGACACCGACGAGCGTCAGGGCAAAACCGATGATCTGCAGGCTGCTGACCGCGATGCGCAGCAGGATGAAGTTCGCGGCGAAGATGATGAGCGGCATACCGGCCTGCTCGATCACCGCGTTGATGGTGCTGGTGTAGTTGAGCGCGAGGTAGAGCGTGGCATTGAAGCCCGTGAAGCCTGCGCCGCCAAGCAGCATCAGATAGGTTAGGTTCGCGCGGATGACTGGCAGATCGCGCCTGATGTGCGGCCAGGCGAAGGGCAGAACCGCCAGAAGCGCAAACAGCCATCTGAAAAGCGTGAGGAGCAGCGGGCTCACATGGCCAACGGCAAGTTTGCCGGCGACGGCATTTGCGCCCCAGATCAATGCGGTCAATGTCAAAAGGATATAAGCGCGACGCTGCACGGGTGGCTGTCCTTGGACGCGGTCATCGAAACCGCACTGTGTGGGCGTCTTCTAGACGCTTCAGTGCCCCTGAGGGAAGGGCAGATGTCCAACACGGTTGCAATCCGGGAGAGCCTGCCGCATGGGGTCGCTTTCCCGTATCCGAGTGACTATAGATGCGGCGATTTGGCTGCGGCGAGGATTCTCAGCCGCCAGTACCGCTGAAAGGGTTCCGATGGCGAATGTGGTTGTGGTCGGCTCGCAATGGGGCGACGAGGGCAAAGGCAAGATCGTGGACTGGCTCTCCGAGAGAGCTGATATCGTCGTGCGGTTTCAGGGCGGGCACAATGCCGGCCATACGCTCGTCATCGACGGAAAGGTCTACAAGCTGTCGCTTCTGCCCTCCGGCGTCGTGCGCCAGGGCAAGCTTGCCGTCATCGGCAACGGCGTCGTCATCGATCCTCATGCTTTGCTGAGCGAGATGGACAAGCTGGCCGGCCAGGGCCTGACGATTACGCCTGAGAACCTGCGCATCGCCGAGAACGCGACGCTCATCCTGTCGCTGCACCGCGAACTGGATGGTCTGCGCGAGGACGCGGCCAACGACACCGGTACCAAGATCGGCACGACGCGCCGCGGCATTGGCCCGGCCTATGAAGACAAGGTTGGCCGCCGCGCAATCCGCGTGCTGGATCTGGCAGATCTCGAAAGCCTGCCCGGCAAGGTCGATCGTCTGCTGACGCACCACAATGCGCTGCGCCGTGGCCTCGGTCAGCCGGAAGTGAGCCAGGATGTCATCCTGGACGAACTGAAGACTGTCGCCGAGCGCTTGCTTCCCTATAGCGAAGCCGTGTGGCGGCTTCTCGACCGCGAGCGCCGCCGCGGCGCGCGTATCCTTTTCGAAGGCGCGCAGGGAACGCTGCTCGACATCGACCACGGCACCTATCCGTTCGTCACCTCGTCCAACACGGTGGCCGGCCAGGCTGCTGCCGGATCGGGCATGGGGCCGGGATCCGTCGGCTATGTGCTCGGCATCACCAAGGCCTACACGACCCGTGTCGGTGAAGGCCCGTTCCCGACCGAACAGCAAAACGAGATCGGCAACTTCCTCGGCGAACGCGGCCATGAGTTCGGGACAGTTACTGGCCGCAAGCGCCGCTGCGGCTGGTTCGATGCCGTGCTCGTGCGCCAGTCCGTTGCGACCAACGGCATCTCCGGCATCGCGCTCACCAAGCTCGACGTTCTCGATGGTCTCGATGAACTGAAGATCTGCGTCGGATACGAGCTTGATGGTGAAACCTATGATTACCTGCCGGCCAGCCAAGGCCTTCAGGCTCGGGTCAAGCCGATCTACGAGACGCTCGAAGGCTGGAAAGAATCGACGGTCGGCGCACGGCGCTGGAGCGATCTTCCTGCGCAGGCAGTGAAATACGTGCGGCACATCGAAGAACTTATCGGTGCACCTGTCGCTCTTCTTTCCACCAGCCCGGAACGCGATGACACGATACTTGTGACCGATCCGTTTGAAGACTAGTTTGCGGACCAGGGACGCAGTGCGTCGCACGGATTTACCGGCGGCCGACAAGAAAGACAGAGCTTCCGAATGGCGGACTTCGTAGCAGTCATCAAACGTGCCGTTGACGGTCTGGCGGAAAAGTCGCCGGACATGCGCGCGCGTGTCTATGACAAGGCAAGAACCGCTGTTCGGCGGCAGCTCGAAAACATGTCGCCGCGGCCTTCCGATCAGGCGATTGAAAGCCAGCTTGCAAAGCTCGAAGATGCCGTCGCAAAGGTGGAAGCCGACTACGCCGAGCCGGTCCTGAACGAGGAAGACCTGGTCTTCACCGACGAGGACTGGAACGCGCCGCAGGAACCGCTTGCGGCGGGGCCAGCAGTGGAAGAGGTTCCCGAGCCCGAGCCCGAGCCCGAGCCCGAGCCCGAGCCCGAGCCCGAGCCCGAGCCCGAGCCCGAGCCCGAGCCCGAGCCCGAGCCCGAGCCCGAGCCTGAGCCTGAGCCTGAGCCTGAGCCTGAGCCGGTGGCTGCCGTCGAACCCGAACCAGTTGTCGTCGAGCAGGAGCATCAGCCGGAGCCGGTGCACGAGCCGGCCGTGGTGGCTGAGGAGAAATGGCACACACCGGTTTCCGAGGCGCCAGCCGCACCAGTCGATGCGGCTCCGGAAGAGCCTGCACAGCCCGCTCCTCAGGTTCCAGTCGAGAGCGAGAAGACGGCGAAAGCCGTTCAGCCCACGCCGGTTCCCTTCGGCAGCTACGCGATAGGGCGCGCGCCGACATTCCCGATGCCGCCGCGGGGGTCCGAGCCGGTCGCCGAAAAGCCAGCCAACGACGGTGGATTTCGTCCTAGCCGCTATCAATCCGGTTTCCCGACGGCGCGCAAGGATGAGGAACAACCGGTCGAGCCGATCGCCGTCGAAGCTGCACTTGAGCCGATCGACGAGACCCCGCCGATCCCGGAACACGTCGAGCCCGTCGCCATCGAGCCTGTGGACGAGGTGACAGCCGCGTCGACGGACGAAATCGCTGCGCCGCCGCCTGCCGAGCCGGTTTTCGAGACGGGGCTTGACGAACGCATCGAAGACGAAAAATCGGAATCCCCGGCTCCTGCCATTCCTGTTGTGGCCGCAGCGGCAGCCGCAGCCTGGACGCCTGCCCAGTCACAGGACGATGTGCTGAACCAGTGGCTTGAAGCGGAGGCAGGCCGGCCGGACAACGCATCGCGCAACACCGATCAGCCCGCCGAAGATCTGTTTGCTGCTGAATGGGAAGCGCAGGGGCGCGCCGAAGGCGAGGAGCCTGCCAGCGACGCCGCGCGATCGGGTGCAAAGCCCGAACTGCGCCCTGCTGCCAGGCTCGATGAGGAATTGACCGTTGCGGCAGGCGAGGAGCGGCCGTCGGCGACGCCGCCCGTCCAGCCGCGCCGTGCCCATCGCGCCGTTCCGAAAAGCGGCAGCAAGCGACCGCTGATCATTGCCGTGGTCGCGCTTCTGATCGTCGCCGGCCTGGCTTTTGCCGGATATACCCAGCGCGACGCTCTCGTTGCGCTCTTCGACGGCGGCGATACCCAGACGACCGAGACCCCCGCAGAGCCGGAAATCGCCACGGATCCCGAGGCCGAAGTGGCGCCCGCCGAGGAAGAAGTCGCGACCGCGCCTGCTCCAGTCCAGGAAGAGCCGGCACAGGCGGTCGGCGTGGAGAAGTTCACGCAGCGGCTGATGACCGATGGCAGCGAGCGGCAGGAAGGCCCTGGCGGAGAGCCTGAGGAAACGCCGGAAGGCCGCTCCGTCGCGCTGCAGACCGAAGCGAGCACGCCGGAAAATCTGGAGTCGCTTGCCGACGAAATTTCACCCGAGGAAGTCGCCCAGAGCGATGCCGCTGCCGATGCCGCCACGCAGCCGAGCGATGCAGAGGAAGTGGCTCAGCAAAACGACGGTCAGCCAAGCGTCGGCCAGTCCATGTTCCTCTATGAGGAGCGCATCGGCCAACGAGGACCGACAGCACTCGAGGGCAACGTCGTCTGGAGCATCGTGACGGAATCACCTGGCGGTGACGCACAGCCGGAAGAAGCCATACGCGGCGAGATTTCGGTTCCCGAAAAAGAGCTGACCGCGCTCATCACCATTCGCCGCAATGCCGATCCTTCGCTGCCAGCAAGCCACCTGATCGAACTCGTCTTCTCGCTGCCTGCGACGTTTGAGGGCGGTGGCATCGAGTCGGTTCAACGCGTCGCTTTCAAGGAATCCGAGCAAGACCGTGGCAACGAGCTGATCGCCGTTCCTGCACGCATCACCGACGACTTCTTCATGGTGGCGCTGAACGACTATGCCGAGGCCGTCGCGACCAATCTGCAGCTCATGCGTGAGCGGGAATGGATCGACATTCCCGTTGTCTATGGCAATGGCCGCCGTGCGTTGCTGACGCTCGACAAGGGCACGGCCGGCGCCGACGTCTTCAATCGCGCCATCCAGATCTGGCAGCGCCGGTCCGGCAGCTCCGCCGGCTAAGACCGGTACCGCCTGGACATGGCCGGTCGCTGAACGAGCTTCAGTGCTTGAAGGCTGTGCATCATGCGGTTGCGGAACGACCGAGCGGGTTACGGCAGCGTGTCGATCGGCCTTCACTGGCTGATCGCACTCGTTTTCCTGGCGCAGATCCTGCTCGGCGTTGTCATGACGCGAATTTTGCCGGAAACGGCTGTCGCGACGTTCTGGGCCTATCAGTGGCACAAGAGCTTCGGCCTTCTGCTTCTTCTCTTGAGCGCGCTACGACTGGTTTGGATGCTGGTTGAAACAAGGCCAGTGAATCTGGCCGGTCACGGTTCAGCGCTAGCTGCAGGCGTGGTGCATCGCTCCCTGCTCTTTGCCCCGATCCTCATCGCGTTTGCAGGATGGATCATCGTGTCGGTTTCGCCGCTGGGCATCCCGACCTTCGCCTTCAACCTTTTCGTCGTGCCGCATCTGCCACTCGTTCCCGGCGACGGGGCGGAAACGCGGGCGATCGCCGTGCATCGCTGGCTCGCCTATGGCACGGCGATCGTCGTCGCCATCCACATCGCTGCCGCCCTCATGCATCATTTCCGGTGGCGGGATGGCACGATGGCGCGAATGCTGCCGCGGTGCCGCCAATCTGCCGGAAACGACCGGTAGAACGAACGGGATTGAGCTCTGGAGGATGCTGCCATGCGTGCGTGGGTAATCGGAGCAATGGCTGTCGCCGGTGCGACGCTATACGGCCCTACCGCCGTCTCACCGTCATTCGCGATCACTTTGGAAGAGGCAGCGGGCAGCTACCGGGTGGCCGACAATTCGCAGATCCGGTTCTCGGTCGGCCAGGTTGGCGGCGGCGGAATTGCCGGCGAGTTCGCGACATTCACCGGAACGTTGCAACTGAATGCCGCCGATCCATCCCGCTCGGTCGTGATCTTCGATCTCTATCCGGAAAGTGTGTCGACCGGCCAGCAGCGTATCGATGACTTTCTGCGCTCGGCTGCGGTGTTCGATACCGCAAATTATGACGTCGTGAGTTTCCGATCGATCGACGTCAGGCTGACCGGGCCAGATACGGCGGTCGTCCACGGCATCGTCACGGCACGCGGCAAGAGCGCCGAAGCCGATTTCGACGTGGCGCTCACAGGCGAGGGGCCGGGGTCGCTGCAGTTTCGGGTAACGGGCGACATCATGCGGTCGCCTTTCGGCATGGAAGTCGGCACGCCGATCTATTCGAACGTCGTCCGCTTCGACATGCAACTGGAGACGATGCGCCGCTGACCGGCGCATCGTCGATTGGAAGGTTTAGGCGTCTTCGACGACGCGGAGAGCCTTGGCGCGCTCGGCGGCGGTCTTCTTCACCGCATCCTGCACCTTCTCGAAAGCACGGACTTCGATCTGGCGCACGCGCTCGCGGCTGATGTCGAACTCACCGGAAAGGTCTTCCAGCGTGATCGGGTTTTCTGAAAGCCGGCGGGCCTCGAAAATGCGGCGCTCGCGGTCGTTCAGCACATTCAGCGCGCCGGCGAGCATGGAGCGACGATCGTCGAGCTCGTCCTGCTCGATCAGCATGTCTTCCTGGCTTTCGCTGTCGTCGACGAGCCAGTCCTGCCATTGGCCGGACTCGCCTTCCGTTGCGCGGATCGGCGCGTTGAGCGAGGCATCGCCGGAGAGACGGCGGTTCATCGACACGACTTCGTCCTCGGAGACGTTAAGGGTCGTCGCGATGTGCGACACCTGGTCAGGCCGCAAATCGCCTTCTTCCAACGCCTGCATCTTGCCCTTGAGCTTGCGCAGGTTGAAGAACAGCCGCTTCTGGTTGGCGGTCGTGCCCATCTTCACGAGCGACCACGAACGCAGGATGTACTCTTGAATCGACGCCTTGATCCACCACATGGCGTATGTTGCCAGGCGGAAGCCGCGCTCGGGATCGAACTTTTTGACGGCCTGCATGAGGCCGACATTGCCTTCGGAAACGACCTCGCCGATTGGCAGACCATAACCGCGATAGCCCATCGCGATCTTGGCAACGAGACGGAGGTGGCTGGTCACCAGCCGGTGGGCAGCTTCGCGGTCGCCGTGCTCCTGATACCGCTTGCCGAGCATGTACTCTTCCTGCGGCTGCAGCATCGGAAATTTACGGATTTCTTCGAGGTAGCGGTTGAGACCGCCTTCGCCAGAAGAAATGGATGGCAATGTACTGCGGGCCATATGAGCACCCTTTCCAAATGTTTTTCGGCCCCCACATACGCTCGGGCGGGCCAATCATGTCATGTCGTCTGACGACCGACATGCTTTGAGCTTAGAGATAATTACGGCCGAAACGCGGATCAAGCGGTGTTACCGCATACGCGAATGCGTGAACGCTCCGTCAATGGTTGTGACGTTAACCGACGATCGTGCCGTTTGTTTCAACTTGCTCTGGGAATTTCCCGAAACGCTTCGATCAGGCCAGCGAGATCCGCGGGCACGGGCGCTTCGAAACGCAGATCCTCCCCCGTTACAGGGTGTTCGAACGCCAGGAGAAATGCGTGGAGCGCCTGGCGGGGAAAGCTGTCGACCTTAGCCTTGAGATCGGCTGGCAGCCGGTTCGACTTCGTCCGCATCGCAGCGCCGTAATCCTGATCACCGATCAGCGGATGTCCGATATGGGTCATGTGGACGCGGATCTGGTGGGTGCGCCCTGTTTCCAGGCGGCACTCGACCAGACTCGCCAAGGCCGTTGCGTCATTGGCAGCGCCGAAGCGATCGGTGACGCGGAAATGGGTGATTGCTTCCTGGGCGTCGCCACTCAGATCCTTGCGCACGGCGCGGCGTACCCGGTCATTGCTGCGCCCGAGCGGGGCATCGATCGTCCCCGCCATCCGGTCCGGCTGACCCCAGACAAGCGCCACATACGCCCGCTCGAGACTGCCTGTGCGGCCATGATCCGCGAACTGCGCGGCCAGACCCTTGTGGGCGGCGTCGTTCTTGGCGACCACCATCACACCGGTGGTGTCCTTGTCGAGCCGATGCACGATGCCCGGTCGGCGCACGCCGCCGATGCCCGAAAGGCTGTCACCGCAATGATGGATCAGCGCGTTGACCAGCGTTCCGGTCCAATTACCGGCCGCCGGGTGCACCACGAGGCCCGCCGGTTTCATGATGACGATGAGATCGTCGTCTTCATAGAGAATGTCGAGCGGGATCGCTTCGCCCTGCGGCTCGGGATCTGCCGCCGGCGGAATGTCGACCACGACGGTGTCGCCTGGTTTGATCTTCTTGTGCGGATCGGTGGCGGGCGCGCCGTTCAGCGTTACCGCGCCTTCCTTGATCAGCGCCTTCAGGCGGCTGCGCGAAAGTTCATCGCCGAACTCGGCGGCAAGCCACACATCCAGCCGGCCGCTGGCCTCTTCGCCCGCCGTCAGCACTTTCTTATCGGATGTCGCTTCGTTAAAGGGTTCGGCCATGACACTGAATGAAAGGCGGCTTTGCCGCGTGAAGGGTTGACGATGTCGAAGATGGAAACGCCGCCGGAGCTTGAAGAACAGCCGCTCGATCCGGAGGTTGAAAAGGTTCGGCGCAAGATGGTGCGCCTCCTTGCCGTATCCATCGGCATCATGTTCATCGGCGTTATGGCCGTGCTGGTCGCCATTGTCTATCGGATTTCCGAAACGGACGAGGCGGAGGTGGCAATGCCGTCGTCCGGAGACACGATCTTCCCTGCCGAAGGTGCGGTCGCAACAGCGGAAGCAACCTTGCCGGATGGCTTCACGGTCTCCACGGTTTCGCTCGACGGAAGCCGCATTCTCTTCTTCGGCACGAGCGGGGAAGGCGCATCGATGGCCTATGTCTTCGATATCGTCGAAGATCGCATCGTGGCAGAGATCTCGATCGGTCAATGAACGCGTCGATCGGCCGGCGTCTGATCCGCATCGAGGACGCCGACGACCCCCGTGTCGCGCCGTTCCGCAATATCCGCGAGCGGGATCTGGTCGGGCGTGAGCAGCGCTTCGTGGCGGAGGGCACCGTGGTGCTCAACGTGCTGGCCGATGTCCACGGCAAGCCCGGACGGCCATCGGCTGAAATGCTGCTCGTTCTTGAAAACCGGCTCGCCGGTATCGCGGGCCTGCTCGACCGATTTCCAGACGACGTGCCGCTGATGGTCGTTCCGCGCACAGTGATGGATGAAATCACGGGCTTTCCCATGCATCGCGGCGTCCTGGCACTTGGACGCGTACCTGACCCGGTCACAAGCGCGTCTCTCCTGTCCGCAATGCCGGAAAGCGCGTTGGTGCTGGTCGCGGTCGGCATCTCGAACCACGACAATATGGGTGCACTGTTTCGCAACGCTGCCGCCTTCGGCGCCGACGCGCTGCTCCTGGATGGGCAAAGCTGCGACCCGCTTTACCGCAAGGCGATCCGCGTATCGGTCGGACATGCGCTGCGTGCGCCGTTTGCGCGCGAGGCGACGGCCGAGGCCTTGCTGGAAAAACTGGCAGCGGAGGATTTCACGATCCTCACCCTGTCTCCCCGTGGGGAAGCGACGATCGAGGCCGTCGTGCCGACGCAGCGCATGGCGGTCATCGTCGGCACCGAGGGAGAGGGGTTGCCGGCTGCGCTCCTAAGTCGCACGTCGAGCGTTCGCATTCGCCAGGCGCCGGGCGTCGACAGCCTCAATCTGGCGACGGCAGCCGCGCTGGCGCTCCACGATCTCGCTTTGAAGATGGGACGGCTGGGTTAGCCTGCTGCCAAACGGCTCGAATATCTATTCGTGCAGCTGCGCCGCGGCCCGCGTGGCGAGGCTTTGCCGTGCAGCGTCGAAACTGGCGCCCTGTTCTGCTTCGACATTGCTGAGGATCGCGTAGATCGGCGAGGAGGCGCCTTCACGGGCGGCCGTCAGGCTGATCATGCTTGCAGCGATTTCCTTGATTTCGCTTCTCAGTTCCTGGTCGCCGTCGCTATCGTTCGCAGCCACGAGCCGGTCGACGAGAGCCGTGTGGCGTGCACGCAGGCGTTCGACGCGCTGGCTGATGGCGATCTTGGAAGCCTGGGCGCTGTCTTCGCTGGAAGCGTCGTTCGACTGTCCGTTGATCTCCATCGGCAGGCCCTTTGATTGTTCGGTGCCGTTCAGCGCCACGCGGCTTTCCTCATTGAGCTTCTGGCCGGCTTTTTCGAGTGCACGCAGATCGGCCGTCGCAGTCTTGAGCCGGTCGCGCAGGCGCGCGATCTCGGCAGTGCGCCGCTCGATCGTGCTTTCCTGATCGACGATCTTCGCGAGGTTTTCGGTGAGACGAGCCTCGAGCGCAGCGCTGCGGCCTTCTTCGCGCTCAAGGCGGAACTGCAGATCCTTGCTGCGGCTTTCGGCAGCATTCGTAGCGTCGCGCAGGCGCCGACGCTCTTCGACAGCCATATCGAGCGAGGAGCGGAGGCTCTCCACTTCGGTCTCACGGGTGGCAAGATCGATGCGCATTGCCTCCAGATCGCTTGAAAGGCGCCGTGTGCTGCTGCTGAGCGAGCGTCGCTCTTCTTCAACGCGTAAAAGCCGCTCTTCCGTTTCCGAAAGCGCGAGCCGAAGCGCATCCGCGCGCTCGCGCTCCTGGCGGTTGGAAGATCGAAGATCGGCGGCGTCGATGCTCAGGGCGTTGATCTGCTGGGTGAGTTCGGAAATCTCGCCGCGCATGGCCCCGGCTTTGTTCGCCAGCTCGTCCGCTCGTTTGGATTCGCCCACGCGGCGATCGCGCTCGTTGCGAAGAGAAATGGAGACGCGGCTGTTTTCGACCGCGAACGCGGCGCGCTCCATGTCGCGGGCGGCCTTGAGTTCGCGGCTGCTGATCGGGACGGTCGCGTAAACGCGTTTTTCGGTGTAGCGCACGACTCGGCCGAATACGGCCGGCGCCAGGACGAGGCCGAGCAGCAGGGCTGACAAGAAGCCCAATGCAAAGAGCAATACGAACTCGACCATGGTTGCGTCAGACCAATAAGAGGGTGTCCCTACCCGAAACTGGTCTATCGCAAAACGGTTTCAAAAGAAATCACCGAGAAAGGTGAGGATCGGTTTAGGTTAATCCCAGGCCCGGCAAGCGGCCTACCGCTACCGCACTGTTTTTAAGGCAATAATTGCAACGCCAACTGGCGCTGCTGCGAGCCCCATGTGGGCTCGCTCCGTCCCGCCATAACGCTCCCAATGGTAAGCGTCGGGTAAACAGCGAGCCTCAGAACGGATTCCAGGTCGGCGACGATGTCAGTTTCAGGTAGCCGATGTTGAGCCCGAGGCGCGCACCGACGCCGGTGCGGATCGGAACCAGCAGAACCTGGTCGCGGCGCATCACCTGCATGCCGACGCCCGCAACCACGAAAGCCGACCCACCGACGCCGGCAAAGCGGCCGTAGACACCGTTGATGCTTGGCAGGTCGTAGACGAGCATCATCGTGCGGGCGCCCTGGCCGCCGTAATCGAGACCGAGGGACGGGCCCTGCCAGAAGAGATTGTGGCTGCCGGCGTTCTTGGTGTGCAGCTGGCCTTCGCCATAGGTCAAGCCGCCGATGAACGCGCCGCCGGCTTCCTCGCCAAGCACGTAGCCATTGGGCAGGCCATAGGACTGGAATGCCTGCTCGATCACTTTGGCGAGACCGCCGGAGGTCGAGCCGAAGAAATCGTGACCGGCATCGACGATCTCCTGCATGCTGTATTCACCGGAATCTTGCTGCTGCTGTGCGTTGGCAGGCAAGGAATAAGCGAATGCGCCGGCGATCATCGCGATGGCGAACAGAACCCGGCGGGCGACGAGAAGCATCCTCGACATCAAACTCTCCTTCGATGGACCCGGAAAGGGACGAAGCGGCATTTTCGTCGCGTCAGATTAAGAAACGGTTTACCTAAAATCGGATCAAAGGGGGTGACGGGGAAGAGCCTGACGCGTCACCTTGGCACCAGCTTCGCGCACTAGGTTTCGGCCGCGCCCCGATCTGATCGTCGCCACGCCGCATGGAGAAGATATGTCTAGAAATCCGAATCTCACACTTGCCGGGCCGGATCTCGCCGCGCTTCTCTGCAGCCGGGTGTGCCACGATATCATCTCGCCGGTGGGTGCGATCAACAATGGCCTGGAACTTCTCGACGAGGGCGGTGCCGATGTCGAGGCGATGGATCTCATTCGCCAAAGCGCGCTCAATGCATCGGTTCGCCTGAAATTTGCCCGCCTGGCCTTCGGCGCGTCCGGTTCTGTCGGTGCCTCAATCGACACCGGCGAAGCGCAGAAGGCGACCGAAGACTATGTCGGCGCCGACGCAAAGACCACGATCACATGGAACGGCCCGCGTGCCATCATCCCCAAGAACAAGGTCAAGCTGCTCTTGAACCTGTTCCTCGTGGCCTATGGCGCGATCCCGCGTGGTGGCAACATCGACATCCATTTGGAAGATCTCGAGACGATGCCGCGCTTCCGTCTGATCTCGAAGGGCCGCATGGTCCGCGTGCCGCCGAAATTTCTGGAGATCCATTCCGGCGAACTCGACGAGCCGGTCGATGCCCATTCGATCCAGCCCTATTACACTGTTCTCCTCGCCGACGAGGCCGGCATGCGAATCAGTGCGTCGTCCGATGGCGAAGCGGTCACGTTCATCGCCGAACCGGTCTGAACCCGGTCGGTTGCTCGCCCCGCTACGGCAAGCAACCGTTAAGCCTGTACGTTGAGAGAATATTCGCAAGAGCGCGCTAAGGTACGATCCATCAAGAACGGCTGGACGGTTCAGGTCCAAAGCCGACAGAAAGGGATCGTGCCATGCAGCGTCTCATGATCGTCGATGATTCGTCCGTCATCCGGAAAGTCGCCAAGCGCATTCTCTCCGGCCTCGATTTTCTCGTGTCCGAAGCTGATACGGGTCACCAGGCCCTGATGCACTGCCAGGCGCAGCTGCCCCATATCCTGATCGTCGATGCAACCATGCCCGATGCGCTGGAAATCATCGGCGCAGTGCGTCAGCTGCCCGGCGGCGCCGCCGTTCGGATCTACTATTGCCTCGTCGAAGCCGATCTCAAGTCGATGATGCAGGGCAAGCGCGCCGGTGCCGACGACTTCCTGATCAAGCCGTTCGATCGCCGCATCCTGACTTCCGTTTTTGGCCATCTGAGCAAGGCCGTCGCTTAAAACACCGTCCCTCGACGCAAAAAGCCGCCCGAAGGCGGCTTCAATGCGTGAGACGGCGGAGAAATCAGGCGATTTCGCGGACTTCCGCGTCATCCGGCTCGCGCAGCACATAGCCGCGGCCCCAGACAGTCTCGATATAGTTCTTGCCGCCGGCGGCCGTGGCGAGCTTCTTGCGAAGCTTGCAGATGAAGACGTCGATGATCTTCAGTTCCGGCTCGTCCATCCCGCCGTACAGGTGGTTGAGGAACATTTCCTTGGTGAGCGTCGTGCCCTTGCGGAGCGAAAGCAGCTCCAGCATCTGGTATTCCTTGCCCGTCAGGTGAACGCGCTGGGTCGCAACTTCGACTGTCTTGGCATCGAGATTGACGATCAGGTCGCCGGTCGTGATGACCGACTGCGCGTGACCCTTGGAGCGACGCACGATCGCGTGGATACGGGCAACCAGTTCGTCCTTGTGGAACGGCTTGGTCATGTAGTCGTCAGCGCCGAAGCCGAGACCGCGAACCTTGTCTTCGATGCCGGCCATGCCGGAAAGGATCAGGATCGGCGTCTTGATCTTGGACAGACGCAGCGTACGCAGCACCTCGTAACCGGACATGTCGGGCAGGTTCAGGTCAAGCAGGATGATGTCGTAATCATAAAGCTTGCCGAGGTCGACGCCCTCTTCGCCGAGATCGGTCGTGTAAACATTGAAGCTCTCGGACTTCAGCATCAGTTCGATACTCTGCGCTGTCGCGCTGTCGTCCTCGATGAGTAGAACCCGCATATTTATCCCCTTTTCCGCCGCCCCGCAGCCCTGGCCAAGCCGAGACGGAACGGATCCAGTCGTTGCCTGTGTCCAAGATTGCCAGCGAATGGTTAACAAATTCCGATTCAGTCTGGCAACCGGTTTCCTGCCTGTTAAAATTCAGCATCAGAGCACTGAATTCTAATAGGAAATATTCCCGCGACCGCTCACCGTTCATGTGAGCAAATTGCGCTAAGTGACTCTACCGACTCGTCAATGACGAACTGGCGCTCATTCGCCGCCGCCATTTACCGAGCCTTAAATGGTCGTCCTTATGATTAACGATGCCCGTAAACGAAACGTTACCGAGGTCAGGTTTTTGTTAAGATTTCGGAGATTTCTTTCGGCGGCGGGCGATGTGGCATCGGGGGCGGTGGGGAATACCCGCACCGGCGCACTTTCGGCCGGTGGCGCCATTGGCGCAGAGGCCTCGTGTTCGGAGAGTATTGCGTCATGAAATCACGTGAGAGTCTTGTTCGTTTGAAGGCATTTCAATTGAACGAGAAACGCCGCCAACTGGCCCAGATTGGCACCATGATGGGGGAGCTGGAGCGCATGTGCGCGGAATTGGAGCAGCAGATCGTCGCTGAAGAGAAGAAGGCGGGTATTACCGACACCAACCATTTCGCCTATCCGACCTTCGCCAAGGCTGCGCGCAAGCGGGCGGACAATCTTCTCGGATCGCTGCGGGAATTGAAGGTCCAGCGGGATGCCGCTGAACTGGCCGTCGAGGAAGCCGACGCCGATTATGCCAAGGCTGCTGCGCTGGAAGAGCGCGACGCGGGGCAGCGTCTCGGCCGGGCCGGGTAACGGATAGACCGTTCGGCGACACGAAGTCGCCGGTCGAAAATGGGAAAAGGCGCCCCGAGCCGGGGCGCCCATTGTCGTGTCGATCAGGTTTGAGCTTGATCAGTTGCCTCGCGCAAAGCCAGCAGAAGGTTCACCTTGGCGCTCAGCGCGTTCGCGCGGCCCCTCGGGGGCCCATCCCCGTTCGGATCCGAATTTGGCAGGCTCATACTTCACCTTCGAGATCGCCCCGCCGAAATCGACGTGCAGTTCGGCCATCTCGTCATTGGCGCCGCGTGCCATGATCTCGTAGTGGCGCTTCTTGCGATCGACCAGCGCGACGAACTCGTAGCCCGCATCCTCGATCGACCGGCGCACTTCGCTTTCGCTGGCATAATTGCCGACGAAATTGGCGCGGCGCTCGAACTTGATCTCGACCTCGTCGACATTGCCGTAGCGGTCGAGTTCGATCTTGGCACGGTTGCCCTGAGCGTCCTGGGTATAAGCCTCGAACTCGTCATCATCGGCTTCGATGTAAGCGACCGGCTGCAGGTCGTAGCGCGCCGCGACCTCGTTCATCTGCCGGGTGATCTGATCGCGATCGCCTGTGAACCAGCCGCTCTGGGCCAGCGCCGGCGTTGCGGCGGCAATGCTCGCACCGAGGGTGAGGGCGGTGCCGATGGCGATCAGGTTGCGCGTCTTCGAAACAGTCATGTCCATCTCCTTGGTTTCATCGTGTCGATGATCGGGAGATAGCAAAGCCACGCTGAATCGACCGCGAACGGTGCGGTTCAGGCTTGGTTCAGGATGTCAGGAAGAGACGTTGCGTCATGCCGCATCGGTTCGCTTTGGCTGCGAATGGTCGTCACGGCCACGCATGATTGGGCGGCCGTGATCAAGGAGCGGATGAAGGCTGAGCGGGCTTAGTGACGATATTGCTGGATGCGGGTCGTGCGCAGGCCGGCAAGGCCATGATCGTTGATAGAAGCTTGCCAGGACAGGAATTCTTCGACCGTCAAGGTATAGCGCTCGCACGCTTCTTCCAGGCTGAGCAGGCCGCCGCGGACGGCAGCGACGACTTCAGCCTTGCGCCGTATCACCCACCGCCGCGTATTGGCAGGTGGAAGATCGGCAACCGTCAGCGGCGACCCGTCGGGGCCGATGACATACTTGACGCGGGGCCGTACCATATCGGTCATTCGGACTCTCTACACACACACGTGACCTGAAATTCAAATCTAGACCGCGACGTTTAAAAATTACCTAAGCGAAACGAAACAATTCGTTAGGAATTGTAAACGATTGGCGACCTGGGTGATTCGTGGCAGCCCGCCATTGCTTGTTTTGGGTCAGTTTTGTGCCTATAGGACCGCTGAAGGCTGTTTAAACGCTTCTGCGGGCAGCCCGCATTGATCGGCGCCTTGAACGCCCTTGAACGCGAAAGATTGTGGAAATGAACAGCCTCGACCTTCCAAAGGCGCCCGCCGACACGCGGGTCGTCGTCGCCATGTCCGGTGGCGTGGATTCCTCCGTGGTGGCCGGCCTTCTCAAGCGGGAAGGCTACGACGTCATCGGCATCACCTTGCAGCTCTATGATCATGGCGCCGCGGTGAAGCGCGCCGGTTCCTGCTGCGCCGGCCAGGACATTGCCGATGCGCGTCGCGTCGCCGATCGGCTCGGCATTCCCTATTACGTGCTCGACTATGAGAAGCGCTTCCGCGACGCGGTGATCAATCCGTTCATGGAAAGCTACGTGGCGGGCGAAACGCCGATCCCGTGCGTCGCCTGCAACCAGACGGTCAAGTTCGCCGACCTGCTGGAAACCGCGCGCGACCTCGGTGCCGATGCGCTGGCTACCGGGCACTATATACGCTCGCGCCAGAACGGCGCACATCGCGCGCTGCACCGTCCGGTCGATGCGGAGCGTGACCAGAGCTATTTCCTGTTTGCGACGACGCGGGAGCAGGTCGATTACCTGCGCTTTCCGTTGGGCGGCCTGTCCAAGCAGGAAACACGGGCGCTCGCGGCCGAAATGGGGCTCGAAATCGCCGCCAAGCCCGACAGCCAGGACATCTGCTTCGTGCCGCAGGGCAAGTATACGGATGTGATCGCGAAGCTGCGCCCGAATGCAGCGCTTGCCGGCGACATCGTGCACGTGGACGGGCGCGTGCTCGGCAGCCATGACGGGATCATCAACTACACGATCGGACAGCGCCGGGGCCTGGGCGTGGCGACGGGAGAGCCGCTCTTCGTCGTTCACCTCGATGCCCGCTCGCGCCGCGTCGTGGTCGGCCCGCGCGAAGCGCTCGAAACGCGCCGCCTCATCCTGCGGGATATGAACTGGCTCGGCGACGGCGCGCTTGCCGAGATCCCGGCGGAAGGCCTCGAGTGCTTTGCCAAGGTGCGCTCGACCCGCCCGCCTGCGCCTGCACGGCTGACGCTGGAAAATGGCGGTGCAGTAGTGGAACTGCTCGATGGTGAAACCGGCGTCGCCCCTGGGCAAGCCTGCGTGCTCTATTCGGCGCCGGGCAATGACGCGCGCGTTTACGGCGGCGGCTTCATCGAGCGCAGCGAACGCTCCCCCGCCGCCGAAGCAATGCTGAAGGCACTGATGCCAGGCGAACAGGCGCTCGCCTGAAGCAAAAAGGGCGGCGAGCCTGCGCCGCCGCCCGATCAGTCGATCCACGGAAATTCACGGCGCATTCTCGGCCTGTACCGAGATCTGCGGCCGTGCGCCTCGGCAAATGGTCGAGACACGCCCGACCACCATGTTGGAACAAGCGGGCTGGCTCAGCCGCCGAAGAAGCCGAAGCCGGTGTTGCTGCTGGTCTGTGGTGTGCCGAGGTCGGAATAGAGGTTTCCGGCACCGGTTGCCGTCACGATGACCTTGGTGCCGACACCGGCTCTTGCGTAGAGGTCGGTCACGTCTTCGTTCATCATGCGGATGCAGCCGGAGGACATGTTCTGGCCGATTGTCCAGGGCTGGTTGGTGCCGTGGATACGGTAGATCGTGTCCTGTCCGCCGCGGTAGAGATACATGGCGCGTGCGCCGAGCGGATTGTTCGGGCCACCTTCCATGTAGGCTGGAAGGATGTTGCCCTTGGCGCGCTCGCGTTCGCGCATGGCGGCCGGCGGCGTCCAGCCCGGCCACTCGGCCTTGCGGCCGATGCTGACGGTGCCGGACCAGCCGAAGCCGTCCTTGCCGACGCCGACGCCATAGCGCGTCGCCATGCCGTTGCCTTCGACGAAGTAGAGATATTTGGACGACGTATCGACGATGATCGTGCCCGGTCGCTCGCTGGTCTGGAACGCGACCTGGGTGCGCTGGAACTGCGGTGCGGGCATGTTCGGCTGGCTTGCGCGCGCCTGATAGGGCTGCGGTTCCGGAACCGCATGGGGGCTGCGCACGAACGCGCCGGCCGGAGCAGCAAGCGTCACGCCGATCGCCAATACGGCAACCGATTGGGTAAGCTTCATGGTGAACGACATTGGCGGTATCCCCAGCCTCTTGAGCAGCATCTGCACTTGAACGCACGATCTGCGTTCAAGTTGCATGACGCGCGAATATACCGCGTGATGGTTTATTTTCGCCTACAGAACCACCACGCGGGTACCGACCGACACGCGCTCGTAAAGCTCCATGACATCCTCGTTGCGCATGCGGATGCAGCCGGACGAAACGGCCTGGCCGATCGTGTAGGGCTGGTTCGTGCCATGGATGCGATAGAGCGTGGAGCCGAGATAGAGTGCGCGTGCTCCAAGCGGATTTTCCGGGCCGCCGGGCATGTGTGCCGGCAGGATGCGGCCCTTGGCACGCTCGCGCGCGATCATCTGCGCCGGCGGCGTCCAGCCCGGCCATTCGGCCTTGCGCGTTACCCTCTCGCTGCCGCGCCAGGAAAAACCTTCCTTGCCGACACCCACACCGTAGCGGCGCGCCTGGCCGCCTGCTTCCACATGATAGAGAAAGCGCTGGCTCGTATCGATGACGATGGTGCCGGGCGCATGGCCGCCGGTATAGGCGACCGTCTGCGGCAGGAATTTCGGATCGAGCGTGCCGACCGGGGCCTGCACGGCCTGGCCTGCTGCCGACGCCTGCTGAACCTGCGGTTGGGCGCGCAAGCGGCGCGGCTCGGAGCGTTCGCGCGGAATCTGGACGGCTGCCGCATTGGGCAGGCGGCGGCGCTGGAACAGGCCGCGATTGGTGTGGACAGGTCCCGCACTGTGCAACTGCATGACCCAGGGTGCCGAAAGGTCGGGGCTCAAAACCACGGGCGGCCGGGTGGCGTAGCGGTCCTGCGCCTGGGCGGGCAGGCAGGCGGCAGCGCTGGCCAGCAGCGCGAACAGGCAGACGGTCGTTTTCATCGGTGATATCTCCAGCCGGAGGAAAAGTGCCTAAAACTGGAACGATCCTGGCACCGGCGTGATGACCAATGGTAAATCGGGTGGCGTTCGAGCGGGCTTTGCTCGATCCATCGCGCAAGACGGTTAGCGCCGGGTTGAGCGATGCGGTTAGCGGTGCGTTAAAGAGAGGACGACGAATGGAAACGGCGCGAGATGGACTGCTTGAGGGCGAGGACGGCCGCCCGCGCTGCTTCTGGCACGGCAATCTGCCGGACTACACCCATTACCACGATACCGAGTGGGGAAGGCCGGTCGCCAACGACCAGCGCCTGTTCGAGAAAATCTGCCTGGAGGGGTTCCAGTCGGGCCTGTCCTGGCTGACAATCCTGCGCAAGCGCGAAAACTTCCGCAACGCCTTCGCCGGTTTCGATTTCGACAAAGTCGCCCGGTTCGATGACGGGGATATTGCGCGCCTCTTAGGCGATGCCGGCATCGTGCGCCACCGCGGAAAGATCGTCTCGACCATCAACAACGCCGCCCGCGCGATCGAGATGCGCGACGAGTTCGGGTCGCTCGCCGCCTATTTCTGGTCGCATGAGCCCGATGCGGCAAGCCGCCCGGCACGGCTAGACCACGCTACGCTGATCGCCAACCCGACGACGGAGACCTCCAAGCGCCTGTCGAAGGATTTGAAAAAGCGCGGCTGGACCTTTGTCGGCCCGACCACCGTCTATGCCTTCATGCAGGCCATGGGCCTCGTCAACGACCATATCGAAGGCTGCTGCATGCGCGACGAGGTGGAGCGAGAACGGGCGGCGTTCGCCCGTCCGGCGTAATCCAAATCTAGGCCGGCAGCATCGGGTAGCGCTGCAGCGACCGGAAGCCCGCGAAGATGAAGAACACCAGGAGCAGGCCCTGCGCCAGCGCGAAAGGCTGTTCCGTGCCCGTCGGGGCCAGCGCGTTCAAGGCCGGCACCTTCTGGAAAGCCTGGACCACCAGCACGAAGCTGTTGAGGTAGAGCGCGATAAGCGCCGAGACGATGTAGGTCTCGCGCCAGTGCCCCGCCGCATGCTTCCAGTAACGGGCGAAGATCGCCACCACGAGCACCACGGTGGATGCGATGCCGACGCCGACAGCTGGTGTGATCGTGGCGATCGGAAACAGGAAGCCGGTGATCACGGTCGCGGCGGTCGAGATCAGGAACACCTCGGTCCAGTGCTCGCGGCGCCGTGCGGTCAGCCAGCCATGCAACACGACGAAGCCGGCGAGGATGCCGACCAGGCTCAGAACCACGTGAAAGAGTGTGAAGGCAGTCATTCCGAAAAGCATGGATATTACTCCTGTTCGATGACTTCCTCGATCATACGCCTTCCCGTGATAGTTGAGAAGCTGCTTAAACGCGGCCGCCCGCGCTCATGCTTCCAGCGTCGATTTCAGCCGTGCCAGCCGCTCGACCGCGCTTGCTGCATGCGGACCGATCCAGCGGTCGTGAATGTGCTTGATCGGCAGCGGATTGAGGTGATTCCACCGTTCCCGGCCTCGGCGTTCAACGACGATGAGCTCGGCCGCCTCGAGCACTTTTAGGTGCTGCATGACCGTGCAGCGGTCGAGCTTCGGCAGAAGCTCGGAAAGCGCTCCCGTGGTCTTCGGGTCGTCCTTCAACATGTCGCAGATCTGACGGCGAACCGGGGCGGCCAGAGCCTTGAAAACGAGGTCGGATTTCGATTCGCTTGACATGTTATATTTTTATAACACAATGGATTGATCGACAAGCGGATCCCAAGACCGATGGAGGATAGGATGGATCTCAGATTCAAGGTGTCCGGCCGCATAGCGCGCCCGATCCACGACGTGTTCGAAGCCGTCGCCAACCCCGACAAGCTGTCGGGCTATTTCACGACAGGCGGCGCCAAGGGGCGCCTCGAGGCCGGCGCCACGGTAACCTGGGATTTCGCGGATTTTCCCGGCGCGTTCCCCGTGAAGGTGGAGGAAATGGACGCGCCGCGACGCATCGTGCTGCGGTGGGAGGCAGCCGACAGGGACGAGGCTGGCCGACCCTATGACACGACCGTGACGATGACATTTGCACCGCTCGATGGCGACCGCACGCTCGTGACCATTTCCGAGGAAGGCTGGCTCGAGACGGCGGAAGGCGTGAAGAACTCCTACAGCAATTGCGGCGGCTGGATGCAGATGCTGTGCTCGCTGAAGGCCTATGTCGAACACGGCATCAATCTGCGCGACGGGATGTTCAAGTAGCGCTGCCATGCGGGCGGCCGAACTTGCGGCAACCATTCCGATCCTTTAGGAACCGCGACTGAAAAGCTGAAGTCAAACGTGACGCATTCGTCGCCAGGTTCCCCATGTCCGATAAGAAGAAAAAGCCGCAGAAGCTGAAGGCCCGCTTGCCGCGCGGGTTCGGCGACCGTTCTCCCGCCGACATCCGCGCGACCGACGAGATGGTGGCGAAGATCAAGGCCGTCTACGAGCGCTACGGCTTCGATCCGGTCGAGACGCCGATGTTCGAATACACCGACGCGCTCGGCAAGTTCCTGCCCGACAGCGACCGGCCGAACGAGGGCGTGTTCTCGCTCCAGGACGACGACGAGCAGTGGATGAGCCTGCGCTACGACCTGACCGCGCCGCTCGCCCGCCACGTGGCCGAAAACTTCAACGACATCCAGTTGCCCTACCGCACCTACCGCGCCGGCTGGGTGTTCCGCAACGAAAAGCCCGGCCCCGGCCGTTTCCGCCAGTTCATGCAGTTCGACGCCGACACGGTGGGCGCTCCGGGCGTCCAGGCCGACGCCGAAATGTGCATGATGATGGCCGACGTGATGGAAGCGCTGGGGATCAAGCGCGGCGACTACGTGATCCGCGTGAACAACCGCAAGGTGCTGGATGGCGTTCTGGAGGCCATCGGTCTCGGCGGCGACGAGAATGCCGAAAGCCGGCTGACGGTGCTGCGCGCGATCGACAAGTTGGACAAGTTCGGCGTCGAGGGTGTGCGGCAATTGCTGGGCGCAGGCCGCAAGGACGAGAGCGGGGACTTCACCAACGGTGCGGGGCTCGATGAGGAGCAGCAGCAGCGTTTGGTCGACTTCATCGTTGCGGCTCAGCACGGTGGAACAGAGACGTTTTTCGCAGATCTCGAAGCGACCACAATAGGCTCAAGTTCTCGTGGTCTAGAAGGTTTGGCAGAGTTAAAGGACATGAGCACATTGTTCTACAGTGCTCAGTACGGCGGGGACCGTATCCGCATCGATCCCTCCTGCGTCCGCGGTCTGGAATATTACACCGGCCCCGTCTTCGAAGCGGAACTGCTGGCCGAAATCCCCAACGAGAAGGGTGAGATTGTGCGTTTCGGCTCGGTTGGCGGCGGTGGTCGCTATGATGGGCTCGTGTCGCGCTTCATGGGCCAGCCGGTTCCGGCCACGGGCTTCTCCATCGGCGTTTCGCGCCTGATGACGGCGCTGAAAAACCTCGGCAAGCTCGGCCAGGACCAAGTCGCCGCGCCCGTGCTCGTCACCGTCATGGACCGCGACATCGAGGCGCTCGGCCGCTACCAGCGCTTTACGCAGGAACTGCGCAATGCAGGCATCCGGGCCGAGATGTTTCAGGGCAACCCGAAGAATTTCGGCAACCAGCTGAAATATGCCGACCGGCGGGATTGTCCGATCGCGATCATCCAGGGTGGCGACGAGCGCGCGCAGGGCGTCGTCCAGATCAAGGACCTGATCGAAGGCAAGCGTGCCTCGGAAGGCATCGAGGACAATGCCGCGTGGCGCGAAGCCCGCGTCGCGCAGGTCACTGTGCCGGAAAGCGAACTGGTGGCCAAGGTGCGCGAAATGCTCGCTACGCAGGCCGAGGATCGGGCCTCAGACCAGACCCATGACGCGAGGGGCGGCGCATGAGGGTTTCATGCCGCTCCTGAACCTGCCCGATTTTACCGATGCGCTGCTCAAGGATCTTGCCGGGCGGCGTACCGAGCTGGTGACGATCCCGGTGATCCAGCCGGCAGCGCCCTTTCTCGACATGGCGGGGGAGGATCTGCGGCGGCGCATCTTCACGACGGAAAGCGAGACGGGCGAAGCGCTGTGCCTGCGGCCTGAATTCACGATCCCCGTCTGCATGGGCCATATCGAAGGCAATGCCGGCACGCCGAAGCGCTATGCCTATCTCGGCGAGGTCTTCCGGCAGCGCCGCGAAGGTCCGAACGAATTCTACCAGGCGGGCATCGAGGATCTCGGCGATCACGACGTGGCCGCCGCCGATGCGCGCGCCGTGTCGGATGCGCTGGAGGTGCTGCGGGCACTTCTCGCGAACGATGCGGGTCTTGCAGTGACGATCGGCGATCAGACGGTGTTCGAGGCCGTGCTCGCCGCGCTCGGTCTGCCTGAGGGCTGGAAGCGGCGTCTCGTCCGCGCATTCGGCGATCGTGCCGCTCTCGACGCGATGCTGTCGTCCCTGTCGCGTGGAGAGGCGGGCAATGGATCGAGCGAGGCAAGCCGTCTCGTGGAAGCCAACGACCGGGCAGGGCTCGTCGCCCATATCGCCGACCTCATGGACGCGACCGGCTATTCCTCCAATGCCAGCCGCACGCCGGAAGAAATCGCCGACCGGCTTCTGGAAAAGCATGAGCTGTCGGAAGCGCGGCTCGAAGCTCATGCCTTCTCCGTTCTAACGGAATTCTTGGCGCTCGACGTTGAACTGGCGCAAGCGCCTGCAGCCCTTGCCAGTTTCGCCGATGCCGCGGGGCTGGATCTGCGCGCCGCACTCTCGCGCTTCGACCACCGCGTGGCGGCGATCCGCAACCGAAGTGGCGACGTTTCGGCCATGCGCTATCGCGCCGCCTTTGGCCGGCCGCTCGATTACTATACGGGCCTCGTCTTCGAAATCGGCGCTGCGGGCCAGGTGCTTGCCGGCGGCGGGCGCTATGACCGCATGCTGACGCTTCTTGGCGCGGCGAAGCCCATTCCGGCCGTCGGCTTCTCGCTTTGGCTCGATCGGATCACCGCGGTGCGCCAGGCCGATGGCAAAGCCGGGGGTGCGGCATGACGATCACGCTTGCGTTGCCCTCCAAGGGCCGGATGAAGGACGATGCGCTGGCGGCCTGCGCCAAGGCCGGGCTTGCGATCGAGATGGTGGGCAATGAGCGCTCCTATCGCGGCCGGGTCGTCGGTGACGACAGCATCGACGTCGCCTTTCTCTCCGCATCGGAAATTGCGCGCGAACTGGGCAATGGCGGTGTCGATCTCGGCATCACCGGCGAGGATCTGGTGCGCGAGACGATTCCGGATGTTGCGCGGCGCGTCGCGATCGGGCTACGTCTCGGCTTCGGCCATGCGGATGTCATCGTCGCCGTGCCCGATATCTGGCTCGATGTGGAGACCATGGCCGATCTCGGCGACGTCGCTGCCGATTTCCGCCAGCGCCACAACCGAAGGCTGGCGATCGCCACGAAATACTGGCGCCTCACGCGCGATTTCTTCTCCGCCAAGCACGGCATCCAGCTCTATCGGATCGTCGAAAGCCTGGGCGCAACGGAAGGGGCACCGGCTGCGGGATCTGCCGACATCATCGTCGACATCACCTCGACCGGCTCGACGCTGAAGGCCAACCATCTGAAGGTGCTGGAAGACGGTGTCATCCTGCGTTCAGAAGCCTGCCTCGTGCGCGCCCTGACCACCGACCCAACCCGCAGAGAAGCCGCCGAGGCGCTCGCCGCGCGGTTCGGCGCCTGACATCAATCTTGTCGGAAATAGAAAAGGCCGCACTCCCGGGAGGGGGAGGCGGCCTTTTGGGTGCCGGGTTGTCGGGGAACGCCTGGCAGGAGGGAACGGCTGGAGATCGGGGGAGGATGGCTGCCGTTCTGATAATCAATACGCGGCCGGATCGGGGCGGATCACTGACCCGCCCCGAAAAAATCAGCGGCGACGGCCGTCGACCGAAAGGGTGCCGGGGCCGGTTGCAGCGAGCAGCAGGAAGCCGCCAGCAAGACCGAGGTTTTTGAGGAACTGGGTCATCTGGTTCTGATCGGCGAAGTCGAAATGTGCGACGACGGCCGAGGCGACGCAGAATGCCGCCAAAGCGTAGGCAGCAAGGCGCGTCTGAAAACCGACGAGAACGAAGATGCCGCCGATCAGTTCAACGGCGATCGTTGCCCAGGCGAAGAAGAGCGGTGCCGGGAAACCGAGCGAACCGAGATATCCGGCAAATCCGGCCGGGCCACCAGCAAGCTTGCCATAGCCGCCGGCGATGAAAAGAAGCGCGAGGAAAACGCGCGCGACGAGTACGAGAGTGCTGTTGGGCATGGGAGGTCCTTGAGATGCGGTTCAGCCTCCAATGACAGAAGTTCAGATCCTAACATAGATGAACGAACAGCGACAGATCGTATTCCTGAAGTGAACAATGGTCCGGACTAGCCGGGGCGCACCATGTCGGCGGGCTGAACCAGGCGGTCATAATCTTCCGCCGTGACCTTGCCGCTCTTGATGGCTTCTTCTTTCAGCGTCGTTCCGTTCTTGTGCGCAGCTTTGGCGATCGCGGCAGCAGCGTCATACCCGACGGTTGGAGCAAGCGCCGTGACCAGCATGAGCGAACGCCCGACGAGATCGGCGATATGATCGCGGTTGGCGGTGATGCCGGCAACGCAATTGTCGGCGAAGGAACGCATCGCATCCGTCAAAAGCCGGATCGAGCGCAGAACGTTGAAGGCGATGACGGGCTTGAACACGTTGAGTTCGAAATGGCCCTGGCTTGCGGCAAAACCAACAGCCGCATTGTTGCCGTGGATCTCCACCGCCACCATGGTCAGCGCTTCGGCCTGGGTTGGGTTGACCTTGCCCGGCATGATCGACGAGCCCGGCTCGTTCTCCGGCAGAGAGAGCTCGCCAAGACCGGACCGAGGGCCGGATCCCAAAAAACGGATATCGTTCGCGATCTTGAAGAGATCGCCGGCAAGCGCGGCCAGAGCGCCGTGGAAATGGGCAAGCGCGCCGTGGGATGCGAGCGCCTCGAACTTGTTCGGCGCGGTCCGGAACGGAAGGCCGGTCAGTTTTTCGACCTCGGCGGCAAAACGGGTGTCGAACCCTTCCGGTGCGTTGAGACCGGTGCCGACGGCGGTGCCGCCTTGCGCCAGAAGCATCACGTCGCCGAGCGATGTCTCGATCTGGTGGCGCGCACGCACGAGTGCCGCATGGTAGCCGGAAAATTCCTGGCCCAGCGTCAGGGGCGTCGCATCCTGCGTGTGGGTGCGGCCGATCTTCACGATATCGTCGAACTCGGCGGCCTTTGCACCGATCGCCCCGGCCAGATGGTCGAGAGCTGGGATGAGCGCCTTGCGCGTTTCCACAGCGGCGGCGATGTGCATGGCTGTCGGAAACGTGTCGTTCGACGACTGGCTCATATTGACGTGGTCGTTCGGGTGAACCGGCGTCTTCGAGCCAAGCGTCCCGCCAAGCAGTTCGATCGCCCGGTTCGAGATCACCTCATTGGCGTTCATGTTGGACTGCGTGCCGGAACCGGTCTGCCAGACCACCAGGGGAAATTCGTCGTCGAACTTGCCGGCGGCGACTTCGGCGGCGGCGCGCACGATCGTCTTGCCAATCGCCGGATCAAGCCGGCCAAGCGCCATGTTCGTCTCCGCCGCGGCCTGCTTGACGGTGCCGAGCGCGTGTACGAGAGGCGCAGGCATCCGCTCCCCGCCGATCTTGAAGTTCATGAGCGAGCGTTCGGTCTGCGCGCCCCAGTAACGGTCATTGGCAACGTCGATGGCGCCAAACGTGTCGGTTTCCGTGCGGGTGGCGGTCATGCCGTCTCCTTATTGCTCATGGCGTGGGCTTGTCTGGAGATGGGGGCAGGCGACCGGCATGACAACCGGAGAGGCTCCGCCACGCCGCTTCAACTGCCGAACAGCTGCTGGATCGTCTGGGTTATGGCGAGTGTGCAGATGACGACACCGACCGCGCGCAGAAGGACCTTCTCCGGGATGTGGCGGACCATCCAGCCGGCGAGCGGCGCTGCCATCAGGCCACCGACGATCAGTCCGGCGATGGAGGCAATATGGTTGGAAAGATCGCCCGCATCCTCCCAATGGCCGGTGATGAGCGCGATGAGGAAGGCCAGCGACACCGAAAGGGTGATCAGGAACTCGCTCGCATTCACGGTGCCGATCACATAGCGCGGCGCGCCGCCGGCTCCCAGAAGGCCGGTCGTCACGATCGGCCCCCAGCCGCCACCGCCCGAGGCATCGAGAAAGCCGCCCGTGAGGCCGAGCGGCGCCACCAGCTTGCCGCTGACCGGCTTGCTCGGAAGCTTGCGGAAGGAGCGAACGAAGATCCAGACGCCCAGCGCGGCCAGATAGGTGGTGATGAAGGGCTTGATCGCCGATCCGTCGATCGAGGTCAGCACATAGGCTCCGGTCACGCCGCCGATGATGCCGAACGGAGCGAGCCGGGCAAAAAGTTTCCAGTCGATGTTGCGGTGATAGAGGTGTGCGCTGCCAGACGCAGCGGTGGTGAAGAGTTCTGCAGCGTGGACCGATGCGGACACCTGGGCAGGCGGTAGACCAACGCCGAGCAGCACGGTGGAGGAGATGACACCATAAGCCATACCAAGCGCGCCATCGACTGCCTGCGCGAGGAAGCCGACGAGAGCGAAAGTGAAAAAGTCGAGCACCTGGTATCTCCAGCCTGAGGTCGCCGGACATTAGGGCTGCCGACCGCTTCCCGAAAGCACCACAATTGCGTCATCGCGGCATCGCGGCGAACAGCTTTGCGCCATGGACGTTCCCTGCGCAATCGCGGCTGGCGCTTTGCCGTGGACGGTGCGTTGTCGTTGCCGGGTCTGGCAATGGCTCAAGGAGAGACCACCTATGGCCTGACAGATCGACCATGAAAAAAGCAAGGAGCTTCACCTGATGCGGCAGCTTTCAGATTTTCCGATCACCGAGCGGTGGCCGGCCACGCAACCCGATGCGATCCAACTCTATTCCTTCGCCACGCCCAACGGCGTCAAAGTATCGATCGCATTGGAGGAACTGGGGCTTCCTTACGAGGCGCATCTGGTTCGCATCGGAAAGGATGATCAGAAGACGGACGCATTCCTGTCGCTCAACCCAAACGGCAAGATCCCCGCGATCATCGATCCGAACGGCCCTGGCGGCGAGCCGATCGGGCTCTTTGAATCGGGCGCAATCCTTCAGTATCTCGCCGAAAAGACCGGGAAGCTCCTGCCGCAGGATCCGGCAAGGCGCATCGAGACGCTGCAATGGGTCTATTTCCAGATGGGCGGCGTTGGGCCGATGTTCGGCCAGTTCGGGCATTTCTACAAATTCGCCGCCGACAAGGTGAAGGATCCTTATCCCGTCGAGCGCTACGGCAACGAAGCGCGACGCCTGTTGTCGGTGCTCGAAACCCGGCTCCAGTCCCGCACCTTCATGATGGACGACGATTACACCATCGCTGACATCGCACTCTTTCCCTGGGTCCGCACCCTCGACCTCTTCTACGAGGCAAAGGATCATCTGAAACTCGAGGAATTTCCGGCCGTTATGGCGTGGCTCGATCGCTGCATGAGTCGCCCCGCCAGCCAAACGGGCTTCAAGATCCCTGCTGCCGACTGACGCCGAGTTTTGCGTCTGCGGCCCGGTTTACACAATCATGGTAACACAATCGTAGGTAAGCGCAGGCCAGATAGCTGAGAGAGGGCAGGTGGGGCTGCCCTCCCATGGCTTCTGGGGGGCCGAAAGCCTATGATTGAGTTGATCGCCAAGGTCATCTTCGGTGTCAACGCGACGATGCTGTTGGTGCTCGCCGCCGTCTATTTCGTAGCGGGCTTCAGGCAACAGGAGCGTTATTGGACGTCCTGGTGGCTGTCGAGCCTTATTCTCGGCGTCGGTCTTGGGTCGTTCATCGTTCAGGATCTGCTGCCGCGAAGCATCGGGGTTCTGCTTCCCAACCTCATGCTCATTCTCGGGTTCGGTCTGCGCTGGCGGGCGGCGCGGGAATTCTCCGGCCGCGCCGTTTCCAATCTCGTCGTGATCGGGCCGGCTGCAGGTTTCCTCCTGCTTTGCCTTCTCCCGCCCTTCGTCAATGCTTACGGCATCGTCTACACGCTGGTGAACATCGCGCTGACGACGCTTGCCGTTCTCACCGCCTGGGAATTCTTTCGCGATCATCAGGACCGACTGTGGTCTCGATATGGTCTCGCATTCGCCTATTGCCTGATCAGCCTGTCCTTCGGCTTGCGCGTTGTGCAAGGCCTCGTCGAGGGCAGTTCGATGCTCAACACTGTGCCTCGAGATCTGACGCTCCTCGCGCACCTGATCGTCTCTACAGTCTACATCACCGCATCCGGCACCTTTGCTCTGTCGCTGGCCTATGAACGCAATGCCGCCGAACTGAAGAAAGCGGCTTCCCACGATTTCCTGACCGGGCTTCTCAACCGCGGCGCTTTCGAGCAGAAGTTGCGTGCCCGTTGCGCTGCCGGGGTCGCGAAGCCCTTTGCGCTTGCGCTTCTGGATATCGATCACTTCAAGGCGATCAACGACCAGCACGGACATGCGGCCGGTGATGCGGTACTGCGCACCTGCGCTCGTATCTTCCGGGACCACGCGCGCGAAAGCGATCTCGTTGCCCGTGTCGGGGGCGAGGAGTTCGCGCTTTTCTTCGAGGGGGCGAACACAAGTGACGCCGAGCGGCGCCTCTCACGCCTGATCGAAGCGATCGCCCAATGCACGATGGGCTACGGCGGACGCGCGATCCGGGTCACCGTCTCGGCCGGCATGCTCCATTGCGACGGTGCCGCCGACTTCGACACGGTCGTCGCTCAAGCGGACCGACTGCTTTACAAGGCCAAGAGCAACGGTCGCAATCGGGCCGAGACGCTCGCCGCCTGACGCCCGATCAACGGCTGAATGCGAAGAGCTTGGCGTCGGGATCCGGTTGACCGGCGATCTCGGCGGAAACGATTTCGGCGGCGATCTTGGAAAATGTGATCCCGTTGCCGCCGAACCCCATGACCGCGAATGTGTGCTTCATCTCCGGCACGCGCCCGATGAGTGGCAAGCCGTCCTTCGTCGTGCCGAATGCCGCCGCCCAGGCGGCATCATGTGCGCCGATCTTCATGCCGAGCAAGGCTTCGATCTTCTTGGTGATCGTGGTGGTCTTGGTCTTGAGTTTCTTGGGATCGGCGAAGGCTTCGCCGTCGTCTTCGTCCTCCCCACCCACGATCAGTCGCTGGTCGCGGGTGGAGCGAAAATAGAGGTAGGGGTCGGAGCCCTCCCAGACGAGGTGGTCCGACAGCCAGTCCGGCAGCGTCAGCCCGGGAGCGGAAGCGAGCGCCCAGGTCGATACGACATCGTGGTTCTGGCTGGCGAGCGCCTCGAGGAATTCGTAGCCTGTGCAGAAGATGGCGTGTCCGGCTTCTATCAGGCTACCCTCGCTGGTGGCGAGCACCACGCCATCGCTCGTTTCGCGCAGGTCGGTGATCTCGATGCCTTCGACGAGCTCGGCACCCCGCTTGAAGGATTCACGCAAAAAGCCCGCAGCCATTTGTGCGGGATTGCCCGATGCGGATGCATCGCTGACGATGCCGGCCTCGCGATCCAGACCGAATTGTGCCGCGACCTCGTCGCGGTCGAGCAGTTGCGCGTCGAGGCCTGCTTTCTTGCGCGCGTCGTACTCCTTGGCGAGCGCATCGGCATCGAATTCGTCACCTGACAGATAAAGCGTCTTCTTACGCTTCATGCTGCAGGATATGCCGCGTTCCTCGACCCGTTCGGCCAGCGCAGCCACTGATGACGCCGAGCGACGCCATACACGGTTCGCTTTCGCCGCACCGATCATGCCGGACAACTTGTGCAGCGGAACGTCGATCTCGTGTTGGATCATCGCGGTGGACGCCATCGTGCTGCCGTGGACGGCACGCCTGCGATCGACCACTAGAACCGAGCGCTTTCCATCTGAGAGTGCGTCGGCCATCAGCGCGCCGCTGATGCCTGCGCCAATGATGACGACATCGAAATGGCGCATCGGCACGGCCTTGCGGGAGAGCAATTTGATGCGCGGTGTCTGCGCCCACAAAGGTTCGGCCTCGCGCAGATCGCGTTGGCGCGTCAGGGTGTCTTCGACCATGGAAAGAGTGCCCGGGAGAATGAGGAAGTATCGCCCTCAATGGGCCGAGCCGCTTTTGGTTCCGGAAGGTCCCTGCGGCAAAATGGGAGCGCATGCACGCCCATGATATGGTCCATCGCGGCGACCGTTATCGGTGCCGCGATGGACGAAATTATGGGTAGATTAGGAGGCCTTTGCGAGCGAGGCGTTCGCCTCTTCGTCACGGGCGGATTTCAGCGCCTTGCCCCACCAGGCGAGCTGACCGAGCATGGTCTTGGCCGCATCGACGAGATGCGCAAAATCCGAGATCTGCTTCTCGCCTTTCACGATGGCGAGATATTCCGGGAACAGGATATGCGTGCCGGTCTTGACCGACGCCATTTCCATTTCGACCGCAATCTGGCGAAGCTGCTCCACTGCACGCGCGCCGCCGACACCGCCATAGCCGACGAATGCGACTGGCTTGCGGACCCATGCGCCGTGGTCGATCGCGTTCTTCAGGACGGCGGTCGGAGCGTGATTGTACTCGGCTGCGGTGAAGATGTACGCGTCGAATTCCTGGACTTTCGCCTTAAACTTGGCTGCCGCTTCGCTCTGCGCGTTGGTCGCTGCCGGATCGCCGTAGAAGGCCATCGGATAATCCTTCAGGTCGATCACTTCCACCTCGAAAGCGCCGTCCGATTTCGCCAGGTCCGCGATCCAGTGTGCCGGCTTTTCAGCGAAGCGGCCTTCGCGTGTGCTGCCGATGACGACGGCGAGTTTGAGCTTGCTCATTTCCAGTATCCTTAAGTGCGCTGGTAACCAATGGTGACTAGCTCTATATCTGTCACCTGAGGTCCATTCTTCAAGGAGGCACTTTGATGAAACCTGCTCACCCGGACGTAACCTGCGGGCAAGCCGTGGCGCCTTTCGAAGTATCGGATGCCTGCCGGCCGGTGAACGCGATCCTCTCCCGCATCGGCGACAAGTGGTCCGTGCTCGTGGTCAGTTATCTCGGCAATGGGACGATGCGGTTTTCCGAACTGAGGCGCGCAATCGACGGGATCTCGCAGAAGATGCTGACGACGACGCTTCGTGGCCTCGAACGCGATGGCTACGTGACCCGAGCAGTCACGCCGACGATCCCTCCGCGCGTGGATTACGCACTCACCGATCTCGGCCGCGAACTGCTCGTGCCGCTGCGTGCGCTCGGCGAATGGGCGGTTGCGAACCGGGAGCGCGTCGAGGCGGCGCAAGCGCGCTTCGACGCCGAGAATGTCGAAGCCTCCAGGATCCGTTTCGGCTGACACGGGGCCAAACGAAAAAGGGCGACCCGAAGGCCGCCCTTGTCCATTGATCGGCAGGTGATGCCGACACGCTTTAAAGCGTGTCTTACATCATGCCCATGCCGCCCATTCCGCCCATGTCCGGCATGCCGCCGCCACCACCGTGGGAGTCCTTCTTCGGAGCTTCGGCGATCATGGCTTCTGTCGTGACGAGCAGGCCGGCAACCGAGGCTGCGTCCTGAAGTGCGGTGCGAACGACCTTGACCGGGTCGACGATACCCATGGCGATCATGTCGCCATATTCGCCGGTCTGGGCGTTGTAGCCATAGTTGTCGTCGTTCTTGTCGAGGATCTTGCCGACGACGATGGAAGCTTCTTCACCAGCGTTCTCGACGATCTGGCGGGCCGGAGCCTGCAGAGCGCGACGAACGATGTTGACGCCAGCGTCCTGGTCAGAGTTCTGACCCTTGACCGTGAGCGTGGACGAAGCGCGCAGGAGAGCGACGCCACCGCCAGGCACGATGCCTTCCTGGACAGCTGCACGCGTTGCGTTCAGCGCGTCGTCGATGCGGTCCTTGCGCTCCTTGACTTCGACTTCCGTCGAGCCGCCGACGCGGATGACAGCAACACCACCGGCGAGCTTGGCCAGGCGCTCCTGGAGCTTTTCGCGGTCGTAGTCCGAAGAGGTTTCTTCGATCTGCTGCTTGATCTGGGCAACACGGCCTTCGATTTCAGCCTTCTGGCCGGCACCGTCGACGATCGTCGTGTTTTCCTTGGTGATCGAGACCTTCTTGGCACGGCCGAGCATGTCGAGGGTAACATTCTCGAGCTTGATGCCGATGTCTTCGGAGATCACCTGGCCACCGGTCAGGATCGCGATGTCTTCGAGCATGGCCTTGCGGCGGTCGCCGAAGCCAGGCGCCTTGACGGCAGCGATCTTGAGGCCGCCACGCAGCTTGTTGACGACGAGCGTTGCAAGAGCTTCGCCTTCGACGTCTTCAGCGATGATGACAAGCGGCTTGCCCGACTGGACGACGGCTTCGAGAACCGGAAGCATCGCCTGCAGGTTGGACAGCTTCTTTTCGTGGAGAAGGATGTAGGCGTCGTCGAGTTCGGCGACCATCTTTTCCGGGTTGGTCACGAAGTAAGGCGACAGGTAGCCGCGGTCGAACTGCATGCCTTCGACGACTTCGAGTTCGGTTTCGGCGGTCTTGGCTTCTTCGACGGTGATGACGCCTTCGTTGCCGACGCGCTGCATGGCTTCAGCGATGTCTTCGCCGACCTGCTTGTCGCCATTGGCGGAGATGGTGCCGACCTGTGCGACTTCAGCCGAAGTGTTGATCGGCTTGGCAGCAGCTGCCAGCTTCTCGACGACTTCCTTGACGGCGAGATCGATGCCGCGCTTCAGGTCCATCGGGTTCATGCCGGCGGCAACGGCCTTGTTGCCTTCCTTGACGATGGCGGCAGCGAGAACGGTTGCAGTCGTGGTGCCGTCGCCGGCGACGTCGTTGGTCTTCGAAGCAACTTCGCGGACCATCTGGGCGCCCATGTTCTCGAACTTGTCTTCAAGTTCGATTTCCTTGGCGACCGACACGCCGTCCTTCGTGATGCGCGGTGCGCCGAAGGACTTTTCGATGACGACGTTGCGGCCCTTGGGACCCAGCGTGACCTTGACGGCATCAGCGAGGATGTCGACGCCGCGCAGCATGCGCTCACGCGCGCTGCGGCCAAATTTTACTTCCTTAGCAGCCATTGTAGAACTCCCGGGCTATGCCCTGATTGGATGCATTGAATGGGGTCGAATGGACGTCGGCTCAGCCGATGATGCCCATGATGTCGGCTTCCTTCATGATCAGAAGGTCTTCGCCGCCGATCTTGACTTCCGTGCCCGACCATTTGCCGAAAAGCACGCGATCGCCAACCTTGACGTCGAGCTCGACGAGCTTGCCGCTTTCGTCACGAGCGCCGGAGCCGACGGCGACGATTTCGCCTTCCTGCGGCTTTTCCTTGGCGGTGTCCGGAATGATGATTCCGCCTGCAGTCTTCTGTTCGGATTCGACGCGCTTGACGACGACGCGGTCGTGCAGCGGACGGAAATTGGTGCTTGCCATTGTCTTACCCTCGGTCGAATGACATGAGATTGCGCAGCCCATGCGAGGCCGCGCTGGGGAGTTAGCACTCACACTCGGGGAGTGCTAACTGGGGGCGGAGATAGGCGTGGCTCGACAGACTGTCAAGGCATTTGCCGAGGCACGACGTATGAACTTCACGTCCCCGATCCCCCTTGTTTTCCCGTGCAGTCTGCGCGATGTCACCCGCGAGCCCATCGTTTCTCAGAGTTCACATTGCGGAGCATCATCGCCCCTATGGTTCAGCAAATCGAAAATCTCGCGAGCCTGCATCAGGGCTATGATGCGGTTTTGTCGGATGTGTGGGGCGTGCTGCACAATGGCGTCGTGGCATGGCCTGATGCCTGCGAGGCACTCAGCCGGGCGCGCGCGGACGGGCTTTCGGTCGTACTGATCACCAACTCGCCGCGCCCGCACAAGGAAGTCATCCTGCAGCTGGACGGCATCGGCGTGCCGCGGGGCGCCTATGATCGCATCGTAACGTCCGGCGATGTCACGCGAAAGCTCATCGAAGCCGGTCCGAAGAAGGTCTTTTTTCTCGGCCTCGATCGCGACCTGACGCTGCTCGAGGGCCTCGGTGTAGAAGTCGTCGACAAGGACGAGGCGCAGGCCGTGGTCTGCACCGGCCCCTATGACGACGAGAATGACAAGCCCGACGACTATCGCGACATGTTTGCGCCATGGGTAGAGCGCGACGTTCCGTTCATCTGCGCCAATCCGGACCTCATCGTGGAACGCGGCGACAGGCTCGTTCTCTGTGCGGGAGCGCTCGCAGCCGTCTACTCCGAGATGGGCGGCGAGACGCGCATCACCGGCAAGCCTTATCCCGCCATGTACGATGCCGCGCTGGCATTCGTTTCGGAACTGAAGCCCGATGTGGCCGCGCCCCGCGCGATCGCCATCGGCGATGGCCTGCCGACCGATGTGAAGGGCGCCCAGGATTACGGCCTCGACCTGCTCTATATCGCCAACGGCATCCATGCGCGCGACTACGCCGAGGCCGGGCGTATCGATGCGGTCCGGCTCGCTTCATTCCTGGAAGACAATTCCGCACGACCGCACTACTGGATGCCCGCGCTCGGATGAGGTGGGGCGGATGAACCGGAGCGGTCACGAACGAGCCTTCGTCACGGCGGTGCTGCGGCCGGGCGAGCCCGGCGCATCCGCGCTGCATGGCGCGGTGGTTGCGATCGGTAATTTCGATGGCGTTCATCGGGGTCATCAGGCGGTGCTGTGCGAAGCGCTCCAAAAGGGCGCCGAACTGGGTTGCGCGACCATCGTGCTGACCTTCGAGCCGCATCCCCGCAGTTTCTTCAAGCCGGCAGAGCCGGTGTTTCGGCTGACGCCATCGCCGCTGCGCGCGAAGCTGCTGGAACTCGCCGGCTGCGACGGCGTGGTGGAATGCGCATTCGACAAGGACTTCGCAGCACAAACGGCGCAGGAATTCGTCGAGACAATCCTCGTGGATCAACTCGGTGCTCGCCATGTGGTGACCGGTCACGACTTCCATTTCGGCAAGGGCCGCCAGGGCGGGCCAGCCTTTCTCGCGAGCGCCGGCGACAAGGCTGGCTTTGGCGTCACGCTCGTCGAGGCCTTCGCGGATGAAAACGGCGACGTCGTTTCATCAAGCCGCATCCGGTCCGCTTTGGCCGAAGGCGACGTGACATTGGCTGCAGGCCTGCTCGGCTACCGGTTCCAGGTGCAGGGAACGGTCATCGGCGGGAAGCAGCTTGGCCGCACGCTCGGCTATCCGACCGCCAACATGGCCTTGCCGCCAGAGGCGACGCTTGCGCCCGGCATATATGCGGTGCGGTTCAGGCGAGCCGACGGGACGCTCTACGATGGCGTTGCAAGCTACGGGTACCGGCCAACGGTCACGTCGACGGGCGAGCCGCTGCTGGAAACCTACGTTTTCGATTTCTCGGGCGATCTCTATGGCGAGACCTGCTCGGTGACCCTGTTCGGCTATCTCCGTCCGGAATTGAAATTCGACGGTCTCGACGAACTGGTCGTGCAGATGCGCCGCGACGAGGAAGAGGCGCGGGCGCTTCTTTCATCGGTGCGGCCGCTCGGGATCATCGACGACGCTTTGAATTTCTGAGCCGGTAACCCTCTTTCAGAAAGCGCTTTATTCGCTGGGCGTCGCTTGATAGAAGCGGCGCCATGTCGAGCGATAATGCGCACTGTTTACTGCGAATTACGGGCCCGGCTTTTCGCGCGCACGCTTGAAAAGCGAAGCGCCGAAGGGCCGGGTAGCGCGGCATGCGTCTCTGCCTGAAGGGAAGCACCCTTCACCATGGCGGCAGGCGTCGATCTTCCCAGTCTCGATCGAAAGACGGACAGCCGGATCCAGGCGACCGGCAACGCACGAAAAGCGGACATCATGAACGACCAGGCGACGACTAGCGCAGAAGCGATGGACTATTCCACGACGCTCTATCTGCCGCAGACCGAATTTCCCATGCGTGCGGGCCTTCCCCAGAAGGAGCCTGAACTCGTAAAGCGCTGGCAGGAGATGCAGCTTTACCGCAAGCTTCGCGAAGCGGGCGCAGGGCGGGACAAATTCGTACTCCATGACGGCCCGCCCTATGCCAACGGCAACATCCATATCGGCCATGCACTGAACAAGATCCTGAAGGACGTGATCACGCGTTCGTTTCAGATGCGCGGCCGCGATGCCAACTACGTGCCCGGCTGGGACTGCCACGGCCTGCCGATCGAATGGAAGATCGAGGAGCAGTACCGCGCCAAGGGCCTCGACAAGGAAAAGGTGCCGGTCAACGAGTTCCGCCAGGAATGCCGCGACTTCGCCGCCCACTGGATCACGGTTCAGACGGAAGAGTTCAAGCGCCTCGGCATCGAGGGCGATTTCGATCAGCCCTACACGACGATGAACTTCCACGCCGAGGCGCGCATCGCCGGCGAACTGATGAAGATCGCGAAGTCGGGCCAGCTCTACCGAGGCTCCAAGCCGATCATGTGGTCGGTCGTCGAGCGCACCGCACTGGCGGAAGCGGAAGTTGAGTATCAGGATTACGAAAGCGACACGGTCTGGGTGAAGTTTCCGATCATGCAGGCCGCGGCACCGGCCCGCACCGCGGTCGATGTCGGCGCTGACGGTCATCTGAAGGGTCCGTCCGAGGCCGAGATTGCCGACCGCGCGTCGGATTCGTCGGATCTTCCGGGCGCTGCAATCGTCATCTGGACCACCACGCCCTGGACCATGCCCGGCAACCGGGCGATCTCCTATTCGTCGCGCGTCGCCTATGCGCTTTACGAAGTGGCGGCAGCCGAGAACGATTTCGGACCGCAGCCTGGCGACAAGGTCGTGTTCGCCGAAACGCTGGCCGAAGATTGCGCCGCCAAGGCGAAGATCACCCTGAGCAAGCTGCGCCCGGTCTCCGCCGCCGAGCTCGAGGGCACGGTCTGTGCACATCCGCTCAAGGGCTTCGGCGGTGGTTATGAATTCGCCGTGCCGCTTCTTGCCGGCGATCACGTCACCGACGATGCGGGTACGGGCTTTGTGCACACCGCGCCCGGCCATGGCCGCGAAGACTTTGACGTGTGGATGGACCACGCCCGTGCACTCGAAGCGCGCGGCATCTCCTCAAAGATCCCGTTTACCGTCGACGATGGCGGCTTCTACACGGTTGACGCACCGGGCTTCGGGCCTGAAGCGGAAGGCGGCGCGGCCCGCGTCATCGACGACAAGGGCAAGAAGGGCGATGCCAACAAGCGTGTTATCGAGGCGCTGATTTCCGCCAACAACCTCTTTGCGCGCGGCCGGCTCAAGCACACCTATCCGCATTCCTGGCGCTCCAAGAAGCCGGTGATCTTCCGCAACACGCCGCAATGGTTCGTGCATATGGACAAGGCGTTCGAGGATGGTTCGACGCTGCGCACCCGCGCCGTCACCGCCATTGACCAGACCCGCTTCGTACCGGGTGCCGGCCAGAACCGCCTGCGCGCCATGATCGAGGATCGTCCGGACTGGGTCCTGTCCCGTCAGCGCGCGTGGGGCGTACCGATCGCGATCTTCGCCGACGACCAGGGCGAAATTCTCGTCGACGATGAGGTCAACGCCCGCATCCTCGAAGCCTTCGAGGCGGAAGGCGCCGACGCCTGGTTCGCCGAAGGCGCCAAGGAACGCTTCCTCGGCAACGATCACGATCATGACCGCTGGCACCTCGTGAAAGATATTCTCGACGTGTGGTTCGATTCCGGATCGACCCACAGCTTCACGCTCGAGGATCGCCCGGACCTGAAATGGCCGGCCGACGTCTATCTTGAAGGCTCCGACCAGCACCGTGGCTGGTTCCATTCCTCGCTGCTCGAAAGCTGCGCCACGCGTGGTCGCGCCCCCTACGACACCGTCGTCACCCATGGTTTCACCATGGACGAGAAGGGCGAGAAGATGTCGAAGTCGAAGGGCAACACCGTCACCCCGCAAGAGGTGATGAGCCAGTCGGGCGCCGATATTCTCCGGCTTTGGGTGATGACCACGGATTACGGCGAGGACCAGCGTCTCGGAAAGGCGATCATCCAGACCAACATCGATGCCTACCGCAAGCTGCGCAATTCCATTCGCTGGATGCTCGGCACGCTCGCCCATGATAAGGGCGAGGATGTCGCGCTGCACGACATGCCCGAACTGGAGCGGCTGATGCTGCACCGGCTGACGGAGCTCGATCGCGTGGTGCGCAAGGGCTACGACGATTTCGATTTCAAGCGCATCTCACGCGCCCTGATCGATTTCGCCAATGTGGAACTGTCGGCCTTCTATTTCGACATCCGCAAGGACGCGCTCTATTGCGACGCGCCGTCGAGCATTCGCCGCAAGGCATCGCTGCATGTCATCCGGCAGATCTTCGATTGCCTGGTGACCTGGATGGCGCCGATGCTGCCCTTCACGATGGAAGAGGCGTGGCTGTCGCGCGATCCGTCCAAGACATCGGTTCACCTGGAGCAGTTCCCGCGGCTTGCCGTCGACTGGGAGAACGAGGTGCTTGCCGCCAAGTGGAAGAAGATCCGCACCGTCCGTCGTGTCGTCACCGGCGCGCTGGAAGTGGAGCGCCGCGAAAAGCGCATCGGCTCGTCGCTCGAAGCCGCACCGGTCGTCTATGTCGACGAGCCCGCGCTCTTGAACGCGCTCGACGGCCTCGATTTCTCCGAGATCTGCATCACGTCAGGCATCGAACTCGTTGCAGGTGAGGGACCGGACGGCGCATTCCGACTGGATGATGTGGCAAGCGTCGCGGTCGTGCCGCGCGAGGCCAGCGGGCGCAAATGCGCGCGCTCCTGGCGCATCACCGACGATGTCGGTTCCGATCCTGCCTATCCGGATGTGTCGGCGCGCGATGCGGCGGCGCTGAAGGAACTGGCACAACTCGGCCGCCTCTAGGGGCGGTCGGATTGCTCAAGCATTAACTATTCGCTATGACCGTGCCCGGAAATGGTCGGATTCTTGACGCATGGGCGAGCTTTGAGTTTCACGGCCGATAAGGCGGGGAAAGATCCTGATGACAATGGGAATGCATGTGCGATTGGCCATGAGGGCCGCGATGCTGGGCGGTGTGGCCATGGCGCTTTCGGGCTGTCTCGGCAGCCCGACCTACGGCACCGGCACGGATGCGACCACGCAGTTTCTCAACGATATCGGCGACGTTGCGTCCATTCGTCCCCAGCAGGGCGGCGATATCGCCTATCAGCCGAGGCCTGATCTGGTGCGGCCGACCGACACGTCGGCGCTGCCGGCACCGCAGACGGCCCTGTCGCGGACCCAGGCTTGGCCGGAATCGCCCGAGGAAACCCGCGCGCGTCTGCGGGCCGAAGCCGATCTTTCGGGCGGTACCGGCAGCTTCAGTTCTCCGCTCGCCCAGCGCGAAGTCGGCGGCGGTCGTGGGCGCGAGGCGCCCAATCCTCGCCGTGGCCCCGTGGGCGGTCCCGTTGGGCTTCCAAGTGGCTTGTCAGGTGCAGAAGCGCAGGCTGATTACCGCGCCCGCCAGGAGATCGCGCGCTCTGCCGATCCCACAACGCGCAACTTCCTGTCTGAGCCGCCACTCGAATATCGCCAGCCGATCGCAACCGCCCCCGTGGGCGACATGGGCGAATCGGAGCGGACGAAGGAGCGCCGGCGTCTGCAGGAAGCGCAGCGCGGTCAGTCCCTGCGGCAGCGGTGGCTGCCGTTCTGATCGGAGTTCCGCAAGCTATCGCTTAAGCGCGAAGAACTCCTTGAGAATGCGTGCGGCGCTGGCTTCGCCGATCCCGGCATAAACGTCCGGAGCGTGGTGGCAGGTCGGCTGGTCGAAGAAGCGGCCGCCACTGATCACGGCGCCCCCTTTCGGATCTGAAGCGCCGAAATAGAGCCGTCTGATGCGCGCGAAGGAAATCGCCGCTGCGCACATGGCGCAAGGCTCGAGCGTCACGTAGAGATCGCAGTCTGAAAGCCGTTCGCTGTCGAGGACACGGGCAGCGGCGCGAATGGCGGCAATCTCGGCATGGGCCGTCACGTCGCGCAACTCTCGCGTGCGATTGCCCTCCTGAGCGACGATGGTGCCTTCATGCACGATAACGGCACCGACCGGCACTTCGCCACGCTGACCGGCCGCTTCCGCAGCGGCCAGCGCGTGGTCCATGAATGTCGGGCGCTCTTGTCCAGCCATTTTTCTCTTAATCCAGATCGGGCAACCTGATAGGAAAGCGCCCGACAAAAGGCAAATCTCACAATGAGCTTCAAAGACAAACCCAAGGGCAAGGGCGGCGCGGCCCCCCGTTCAAAGCCGCCGGTTCGCGACAGGAAAGCCAAGCCCGCAGCGGCAAGCGTGGCCGAAACGGGCGCAGCGACTGCGCCTGCCGAACCCGAGCGCATCTCCAAGCTTCTCGCCCGCGCCGGCATCGCCTCGCGGCGTGATGTGGAGCGCATGATTGCCGAGGGGCGCGTTCGGCTGAACGGCAAGGTCCTCGACACGCCGGCGATCAACGCCACCTTCGCCGATGCGATCGAAGTCGATGGCGAAGCCGTCAACGGCATCGAGCGCACGCGGCTTTGGCTCTACCACAAGCCGGCCGGCCTCGTGACGACCAATCGCGATCCGGAAGGCCGTCCGACCGTTTTCGAACGGCTCCCGAAGGCGCTGCCGCGGGTCATGTCCATCGGGCGTCTCGACATCAACACCGAAGGCCTGCTGCTGCTCACCAATGACGGCGGTCTTGCCCGCGTTCTGGAGTTGCCGACGACCGGCTGGCTGCGCCGCTACCGCGTGCGCGCCCATGGCGACATCAGTCAGGAAAAGCTCGACACGCTGAAAGACGGGATCGCCGTGGAAGGCGTGCTCTACGGCGGGATCGAGGCGACGCTCGACCGCCAGCAGGGGGCCAATGTCTGGATCACGATGGGGCTGCGCGAGGGCAAAAATCGCGAGATCAAGAACGTGCTCGGCGCGCTCGGCCTCGATGTCAACCGCCTGATCCGCATCTCCTATGGCCCGTTCCAGTTGCAGGATCTGCCGGAAGGCCAGGTCGTGGAAGTGCGCGGGCGCATGCTGCGCGATCAGCTTGGACCGCGCCTCATCGAAGAAGCCGGTGCGGATTTTGATGCACCCATTGTGCACCAGACCGATGGTGCCGATGAAGCCGACGACAGCAGGCAGAAAGCAGGCGCGAAGCCGAAGCCCTTCGGCGAAAAGCCGGTGGAACGGAACGAGCGACTGCGTGGCCGTCTCGACACCAAGCGCGAGGCGCCCGCCTGGAGCAAGGACGAATCGCGGAGCAGGGACGCTTCCCGCAGTAAAGATGGGCCCCGTGGGAAAGACGGGCCCCGCAGCAAGGATGGTCCCCGTGGCAAGGACGCTGGCGGCAAGGATGGGCCGCGCAAGCCGGTGACGCCGCAGGTGCGTCGATCGAGCAATGTCTGGATCGCGCCCGGTGCGCGACCGATGGGCCCGAAGCGCGCCGCAGAGAAGGAAGATGCCGATCGCCGCCAGGCCGAGCGCGACGCCAAGCGGGAGTCGCGTGGAGATCGGGCAGGCGCTCGCCCCCGTCGCGAAAGCGGCGATGCGAATGCGCGCCCCACGCGAGGCGCAAAGCCCGCATTCGCCGGATCCGATCGCGCACGAAGCGATGCGCCGCGCGATGGCGAACGTCCGCGCAGGGACGAACGCCCGCGCCGTGCCGATCGTCCGGAAGGATCGGGCGCTGCCAGAGGCCCTGGCGCGAGAGGCGCAGGCGCCCGTACGGAAGACAGCCGATCGCCATCGACCGGCGAAGGCCGGCCGAGAAGTCAGGGGCGCAGCGCACCGGGCAGTGCATCGGAAAAACCAGCCGGGCGTGGTCCGCGTCCTGCAGGTGGTCCAGGCAAGCCGGCAGGGGCTGGTCGCAGCTTCGGGGAGAAGCCGGGTGCTGGTGGCCGTCCTTCGGGCGGCAGACCTGCGAGCGTCAACAAAGCACGAGATGGCAAGCCCAGAGACGGCAAGCCGGGCGGTACGAGACCGGGCGGCAAGCCGAGAGATGGCAAGCCGGGTGGTGGCCCACGCGGTGCGGGCGGATCGAAAGGACCTGGCAATGCGGATCGTCGGCGGTGAATTCGGCGGCCGGGCACTGAAGGCGCCCCGTACCGACGCCATTCGCCCGACCAGCGACCGGACCCGTGAAAGCCTGTTCAACATTCTCGCCCACGCCTATCCGGGCGCGGTCGAAGGCGCGCGCGTGCTGGAACTCTTCGCAGGCACCGGCGCCGTCGGGCTCGAAGCCCTATCGCGCGGGGCGTCATCAGCAATCTTCGTGGAGCAATCGGTCGAGGGCCGCGCCCTGATCCAGGCCAACATCGAGGCCTTCGGCCTGATGGGCCGCACCAAGATTTTCAGGCGCAACGCCACGGCGCTCGGCGCCTGCCGGAACCTCGAGCCTTACAGCTTCATCTTCGCCGATCCGCCCTACGGCAAGGGGCTCGGGGAGGCCGCGTTGAACGGCGCGGCGGCGGACGGATGGATCGCCGACGGTGCGCTCGTGCTGCTCGAGGAACGGTCCGATCAGAGCCCCGAATTGGCTCGTTCATTTTTTCCTCTTGAATCCCGTGTATTCGGAGAAACGAGCATCCATTTCTATCGTTACGAGCCGGGACGAAACGGATCATGAGCATCGTCAACGAGCCATCAGCGATGACGCTTGACATGCGGCGTCGGACCTCCGAGCCGACGGTTGCCGTCGCGTTTGGCGGTGGTGGCGCGCGTGGGATTGCGCACATCCATGTCGTGCAGGCCCTGAACGACCTGGACATTCAGCCGGTCGCAATTTCCGGAGCATCGATCGGCGCGATCATTGGTTCGGCCATGGCAGCCGGTATGCGTGGCCGCGAAATCAGCGAATTTGCGCTCGCCACCGTCGGTAACTGGTCGGAAGTGGCAAGCCGCCTGTGGAAGATGCGCCCGCAGACGATCGCCGAAATGTTTCGCCGCAAGCGTGGCCAGTTCGGCCAGTTCGACATCGAGCGCATTCTCCATGGCTTCCTGCCGCAGGCGATCCCGCAGGATTTCGCCGACCTGCAGATACCGACCAAGATCGTTGTTACCGACTACTATGCCCAGTGCGAGCGGATCTGCGACACCGGTGATCTCTACAATGCCATCGGTGCCTCAGCTGCCATTCCCGCCGTCTTTCGCCCGGTCGTACGCGGCGGACGCGTGCTGATCGATGGCGGCATCTACAATCCTGTGCCCTACGATCATCTGCTGGGTCTTGCCGACATCGTCATTGCCATCGATGTCACGGGTGGCCCTTGCGGCAACGAAACCCGTATCCCGTCGCGTGTCGACGCGATTTTCGGTGCAAACCAGCTGATGATGCAGTCGATCATCTCGATGAAACTGAAGGCTTGCCCGCCGGATATCTTCCTGCGGCCTGATGTCAGCCGGTTCCGTGTGCTCGATTTCCCCCGGGTCGCGGAGATCCTGGCCGCTTCGGCGCCGGTGCGCGATCAGCTGAAATTTGCTCTCGACGAGGCTTTCGAGAGCCATGCGAAGGCCCGCCGCGGCCATTGATTGCGGCAGGCCTGATCGCCTCAGGCGGCAAACACGGCGTCCATGTCGGCAAAGCCCTTGAATTCGAGCGCGTTGCCCGACGGGTCACGAATGAAGAGCGTCGCCTGTTCTCCCGGCTGGCCTTCGAAGCGGATCTGCGGCTCCAGGATCCAGTCGATCCCATCCGCACCCTTCAGTCTTTCAGCCAGCGCCCGCCATTCGTCCATCGCCAGTACGGCGCCGAAATGCGGGATCGGCACGGCCTTGCCATCGACCGTGCCATTGCCTTCGGCGCCGGCGTCGCGCGCCGACGGACGCACATGGCCCGACATTTGATGGCCGAAAAGATCGAAATCGATCCAGGTTTCCGATTCGCGGCCGATCGCGCAGCCAAGCACGTCGCGATAGAAGCTGCGCGTCTCTTCGATGTCGCGGATCGGAAAGGCAAGATGAAAGGGCCCGGCCATGAATGCTCTCCTCGAGATGAAAAACCGACGGCCTGTCTATGCGGTTCGCGGCGCGTTGAACAGGGAGCTGGCGCCTTGATGCGTTGCAGCAGGCGCAATACATGAGAGAGGCGGTTCGCCGTACCGCCATTTCCGCCCGCCAAGTCCTGCCGCACACAAGCTGCCGGGATCGTACAACGCTTCAGGAGTTCCGATGATCGATACCAGCGCGCTGGAAAGAGAAGCCGCAAGGCTGGTCGAACTGGCCAAGAGCGCCGGTGCGGATGCGGCAGACGCGGTCGTGGCGCGCGGACGTTCAAAGTCGGTGTCGGTGAGGCTGGGCAAGGTTGAAGGCACGAACGCTGCCGAAAGCGACGATTTCTCGCTCCGGGTCTTCGTCGGCAAGAAGGTCGCGAGCGTCTCGGCAGGCCCCGGTGCGGATCTGGCAGAACTTGCCGAGCGCGCGGTTGCCATGGCCCGCGTGTCGCCCGAAGATGCCTTTGCGGGCCTCGCCGATCCTGAAAGCCTCGCCCATGAGATCCTCGATCTCGACCGCTTCGATCCAACGGAAATCTCTGCGAGTGAACTGACCGAAGCGGCCTTGGCCGCAGAGGCGGCAGCACTCGCCGTTGACGGCGTCAGCAACTCGTCCGGCGCCGGCGCATCGGCCGGCATGGGCGGCATGGTGCTCGTCACCTCGCACGGGTTCTCGGGGTCCTTCATGGCGACGCGCTTCGGCCGCTCCGTCAGCGTCATTGCCGGCGAAGGCACGAAGATGGAGCGCGATTACGATTTCGACAGCCGGCTCTTCGCCGCAGAACTCGATAGCCCCGCGACCATCGGGAAGCGGGCGGGCGAGCGGACTGTTCGCCGCGTGGGACCGCGCCAGGCCGAGACCGGTCGCAACATAACCGTCGTCTTCGATCCGCGTGTGGCACGAGGCTTCGTTGGTCATGTGGCGAGCGCCATCAATGGCGCATCCGTCGCGCGCAAGACGAGCTTCCTGCGCGACAAGATGGGCCAGCAGGTCATGAAGGCCGGTACCGTGATCACGGACGATCCACTAATCCATCGTGGTCCTGCGTCGCAGCCATTCGACGGCGAGGGCGTGCGTGGTCAACGGATGACGATGATCGACGATGGCGTGCTGGCAAACTGGTTTCTCTCCAGCTCGACGGCACGCGAACTGGGCCTCAAGACCAACGGGCGCGGCGTGCGCAGCGGCAGCATCGTCAACCCTGGCTCCACAAACCTTGCGCTGGAGCCAGGAGGCATGTCGCCGGAAGACATGATCCGCCAGATCGGCACCGGCTTCTACGTCACCGAACTCATCGGCCACGGCGTCGACATGCTGACCGGCGAATACAGCCGCGGCGCCAGCGGCTTCTGGATCGAGAATGGCGAGATCGCCTATCCGGTCGCGGAGGTCACCATCGCCTCGAACCTGAAGGACATGTTCATGCGGTTGGCGCCCGCCAATGACATAGACCGCAAGTTCGGAACCGCAGCTCCCACGATCGCAATCGAAGGAATGACGCTTGCCGGCCGATGATGCCCGCAACGCCGCCACCTGGACGGCTGATCTCGACCTGATCTTCGGTGCGGCCGAGGAGGCGGGACGCATCGCCATGCGCCATTTCCGCAATGCGCCGGACGTCTGGTACAAGAACGGCGGAACCTCGCCGGTCTCGGCCGCAGACATGGCGGTGGACAGCTTCCTGAAGGACGCGCTGCTTGGAGCACGACCCGACTATGGCTGGTTGTCGGAAGAAACGGTGGATGCCGCCGATCGACTGACGCATCGCAACGTTTTCGTCGTCGACCCGATCGATGGGACACGCGCTTTCATCGAAGGCATGGACACCTGGTGCGTCTCCATTGCGATCGTGTCCGACGGCACCCCGGTGGCCGGCGTTCTGGTCGCACCGGCGCTGGCGGAGACCTACTCCGCATCGCAGGCGGGCCAGGCGCGCAAGAACGGTCAGGTGATGGTCGGCACTACAGTGGATGCAACCCAACCCTTGCGGTTCGCTGCGCCCAAGCCGCTGGTCGAGGGCCTGTCCGAGCGCCTCGGGCGCAACGTATCGCGCATGCCGCACATCCCCTCGCTCGCTTATCGTCTGGCCATGGTGGCAGATGGCCGGCTCGACGCGACGCTCGTCAGCGCCAAGGCGCGTGATTGGGATATCGCTGCGGCCGATCTCATTCTGTCGCGTGTCGGTGGTCAGGTGATGACGCTTTCGGCCGAAACGATCGCCTATAACCGCGCCGAGACCGACCATGGCATCCTCGTCGCAGGTCAGGCAGCGCTGATGCCGGGCCTTGCGCATGCTGTGGCTGCACTCCACGCCCCGGCCGCCGAGCATTGACCTTTACCGCGAATTGTTCGAAACCGCTTTGGATTTCCGATCTATCGAAGGAACCGCCCAATGTCTGAAGCAGGACAGAAACAGCTTCTCCACCTGGTTTTCGGCGGCGAACTCGCCACGTTGAAGGAAGTGAAGTTCCGCGATCTCGACAAGCTCGACATCGTCGGCATCTTCCCCGACTACCAGTCGGCGCTGGCTGCCTGGAAGTCGAAGGCACAGCTGACGGTCGACAACGCCCACATGCGCTATTTCATCGTGCACATGCACAGGCTGCTCGATCCGGAGACCGATATCGTCACCGCGGTCAAATCGACGATCTGAAGCCGTTACCTTGCCGGTTCCCGACAATCAGCGCGTGGACCCTGCCGTCTCCTCCGGAAACGGCAGGCGGGTAACGCCGCCTGAACGAAGGCTCGGTCGCCGGATCCTGTCCTCGCCGGTTTTCCAGGCGGTCGCCGCGCGCGTTCTGCACGGCGTCTTGTGGTTGATCTACAAAACCAACCGTCCCGTGGCGTCGTCCGAAGATCTCGCGACGATCGCAAAAAGCGACGGTCCGCTGATCATCGCACTTTGGCACGGACAGCAATCGCTCGTGCAGTTCACGCGTCCTGAAAACGAGAAGGTCGCGAGCCTCGTTTCCCGCAGCGTCGATGCCGAAATCAACGCGCGTGTGATCCTGCTGGCTGGTAATGAAGTGGTGCGCGGTTCAGGCGGACGCGAGCGCGAAGCAGCAAGCCGCAAGGGCGGAGCACAGGCCTTGATCGCGCTGCGCAACGCGCTGCGGCGAGGGCGGCACGTGGTGATGATCGCCGATATCTCGAAGGGCGCGCCGCGCCAAGCGGGCGAGGGCGTCGTGCGGCTCGCCAAGGTCAGCGGCCGGCCGATCGTTCCGCTGGCGCTGGCAACGAGCCGCTATCATGTGGTCGAGAAGGCTTGGGACAAGATGACCATAAATCTGCCGTTCGGACGGCGTTGTCTGCGAATCGGTGCGCCCATCCATGTGGGGCCGGATGCAGGTCCGGACGAGTTGGAGGCCGCGCGCCAGAAAGTGACGGCCGAATTGAACCGGGTGACGGCGGCGGCGTACGAAGCGGCGGAGGCAGGCAGATGAGCGGAGGCTGGGCACGTGTCGTGCTGACCGGCTATCGCCTTGCCGGTGCAGCCGTTTATCCCTTCATCGGCGGCTATATCTCCATGCGTGCCGCGCGCGGCAAGGAAGAGCGTTCGCGCCGCCGGGAGCGTTACGGTTACGCGAGTGCGCCGCGGCCGGAAGGTCCGCTCGTCTGGTTCCATGCGGCGAGCGTCGGCGAAACGATGGCGGTCATTCCGCTCATCGAAGCGGTCGCCGAACGCGGCATCTCCATCGTCTTGACGACAGGCACGGTCACGTCTGCGACCATCGCGCGCGACCGGCTCGATCCGGCGATTCATCACCAATATGTGCCGCTCGACCTGCGCCCGGCCATCCGCCGGTTCCTCGATCACTGGCGACCGGACGTGGCGATCTTCGCCGAGTCCGAGATCTGGCCGATGACGATCCTGGAGCTTGGCGCGCGCCGGATCCCGCAGATCCTGGTCAATGGTCGGTTGTCCGACAAATCTTTTGAGCGCTGGAAGCGCCGCAGTTCGCTCGCCGAAGCGCTGTTCGAGCACTTCTCCCACGTGATCGCGCGCACCGACATCGATGCCGAACGCTTCCGCCAGCTCGGCGCCAGGCCTGTCACAATCTCGGGCAATCTGAAGGTCGATACGAACGCCCCGCCCTATGATCCCGATGAACTGGCCGAGGTTCAGGCGCAGGTCGGCGATCGGGCGACCTGGGCGGCGATCTCGACATTTGACGGCGAGGAGGCGCTCGCCGCCGATGCCCATGAGTTCGTGCGTCCTCACGTCAACGCGTTGACGATCATCGTCCCGCGGCACCCGGAACGCGGCGACGCGGTGGAGGCGATGCTGGTTCAACGCGGCCTCAAGGTGGCGCGCCGGTCGAGGGGCGATGTTATCGACGCGACGACGGACGTGTTCCTCGGCGACACGATCGGCGAGATGGGGCTCTATCTCCGCCTGACGGAGGTCGTGTTCGTCGGCCGTTCCTTGACCGGCGAAGGCGGGCAGAACCCGCTCGAACCCGCCATGCTCGGCGCGGCCGTGCTTTCCGGTCGCAACGTGCAGAATTTCCGCGAGACCTATCAGAAGCTTCTGAAGAACGGTGGCGGGCGCATCGTGCGCGATGGTGAGATGCTGTCCAAGGCCGTGCACTATCTTTTGACCAACGACAAGGTCCGCCAGGACATGATCAAGGCCGGCCAGCGCACGGTCCATGACATGCGCGGTGCGCTGGCGCTCACGATCCGCGCGCTGGAACCCTATATCAGCCCGCTTGCGGTCAAGGCGCGGCTGCAGACCTACGAGATGGAACGACAAGAGGAGTGACGGACCATGGTCAGCGAGGCACCTCCCTTCTGGTGGAATGACGCGGATTGGCGCGCCAAGGGCCTCGCTCCGGTCGCCTGGGCCTATGGCTCGATCGCGAGGCGCATCATGGACCGCCGCCAGCGTCTGCGGCTGCCCGTCCCCGTCATCTGCGTCGGCAATTTCACCGTGGGCGGTGCGGGCAAGACGCCGACGGCCATGGCGCTGGCGAAGGCGGCCGTCGCCAAGGGGCGCAAGCCCGGCATCCTGTCGCGTGGCTACGGCGGCTCGATGGACGGCCCGGTTCTGGTCGATCCGCACCATCACCGCGCCAAGGATGTCGGTGACGAGCCGATGCTTCTCGCAACGCACGCGCCGACCGTGATTTCGCGAGACCGCCGCCGCGGCGCCGAGATGCTGATCGCAAGCGGTGTCGACATGATCATCATGGATGACGGCTTTCAAAGCGCGCAGATCGAAAACGACTATGCGCTGCTGGTGATCGATGCAGGCCGCGGCCTCGGCAATGGCCATGTCATCCCGGCCGGCCCCGTGCGGGCGCCCGTGATCGATCAGCTGCGCCATGCCACCGCGCTCCTGACGGTCGGCTCCGGTGCTGCCGCCTCCGACATGGTGCGGCGTGCATCACGTGCGGGCAAGCCGATCCATCAGGCGCGCATCGTTCCGCGCGATCCGGGCCGGTTCAGCAGCCAGCGCGTTTTTGCCTATGCCGGCATCGGCGATCCGCATCGCTTTTTCCGCTCGCTGGAAGAGGCTGGGGCCGAGATCGTGCGCAAGCGCTCCTTCGGCGATCACCACCCTTTCACCGACGAAGAGATGCGCGACCTGATCGCGGACGCCGACAAGGATGATCTGCAACTGGTGGCGACGGAAAAGGACGTGACGCGGCTCAAGGGCCACCATGGTCTCGCCGAAGAGCTTCTGGCCAAAACCGACGCGCTTCTGATCGACATGGTGTTCGATCAGCCGAGCATCCCCACATCCATCGTGGAAAAGGCGATCGCGACATTCAAGGACAAGCGGCTGTCGGCGCCGTTCGGCTAAAAAGCCAATGGCCGGATCAGGCGGGCAGGGTGCCGGCCCGCTTTTCGGCTTCGACGGACGCGATGACGTCCACATAGGGTTCCTGGCGCGCGACGCTCCAGTATTTCAGCTCGTCGATCGGAATCTGCTGGCCCGTGATGGCGCACAGCACATAGGTGCCGGGCACGACGACCTGAAAGTCGCCATCGAGATAGCGCAGCTTTGCGGGCCTGGCGCCCGCGCCCTCGAAGCGGTTCATCACGTTCTGGCTTCCTGCTTTCGACCTGTCGATGACGGGATATAGCAAGCCCGAGGAGCGGCGCACAACCGTCCTTTGCCCGCGTCCCGGTCTTGCGCCCCTTGCGATGGTCGGCTCCTTGCTCCGGCGGTCCTGGAAACGCTTCAGCTTCGCCCGAACAGCCGCTCGATGTCGGCGAGCTTAAGTTCGATATAGGTCGGCCGGCCGTGGTTGCACTGGCCAGATCCTGGCGTCGCTTCCATCTGCCGGAGCAACGCGTTCATCTCCTCGGGCCGCAGGACGCGGCCGGATCTGACCGAGCCATAGCAGGCCATCGTCGCCGCCACATGATCGAGACGTGCGGCAAGACCGCTGGCGTCGTCCCACTCCGCCATCTCGTCCGCGAGGTCACGGACCAGCGCCACGGCATCGATCTCGCCAAGCATCGCCGGCGTTTCACGAATGGCGATCGCCCCCGGCCCGAAGCGCTCGATGCCGAGGCCGAGCTTCGCCAGTTCGTCGGCATGCTGGATCAACCGGTCGCAATCCTCTTCGGGAAGGTCGACGATCTCGGGAATGAGCAGGCCCTGGGAAGCCAGTGGTTGGTCGCCGGCAAGCAGCGTCTTGCGGAAGGCCTCGAAGACCAGCCGTTCATGCGCGGCATGCTGGTCGACAATGACAAGGCCATCGGCGGTCTGCGATACGATGTAATTGGCATGCACCTGCGCCCGCGCCGCGCCAAGCCGATGGTCCGCCCCATTGAGTGCAGCCGGCATGGGTGCCGATGGCCGCGCGGAAGGCATGGAAATGGTGTCGAAAGGCGCTTGCTCGCCCTCGGAAAACCCCTGGGACGGCGCGCTGTCGAGCGGCCGATAAGGCGAGTTCGCGACATCATAGCCGGCCACTGCGGGCGCCGCCGGTCGATAGGCGTAGGCGCCGGAATGCCCGTTTGTCGAACGCGCACCCATTGAGAAAGAGGCTGCCATCGAGCGTGCCGCGACGGTGGAGGCGCGGTCGCCTTCCATGGCAAGCGCTTCGCGGATGGCGCCGACGATCAGTCCGCGCACGAGTCCCGGATCGCGGAAGCGCACATCGGACTTCGCCGGATGAACATTGACGTCGACGAGCGCCGGATCGAGCGCGATCGACAGCACCGCAACCGGATGACGGCCTCGCGGGACGGTTTCGGCATAGGCGCCGCGCAGCGCCGATGCGAGCAGCCGGTCCTGCACGGGGCGTCCGTTCACGAAGGCATATTGGTGCAGCGCGTTGCCGCGGTTGAACGTCGGCACGCCGGCATGGCCGGTCAGTTCCACGCCTTCGCGCCAGGCGTCGAGCGCAATGGCGTTTTCGGTGAAATCCTTGCCCAGGATTTGCGCGATGCGCGCTAGCCGGTCTTCGCCGGTCGCGGGAAAATCGAGCGTGGTCCGGTCAGTGCCGCTCAAGAGGAAGCGCACATGCGGGAAAGCGAGCGCCATGCGGCGAACGATTTCGGTGATAGCGCTCGCTTCGGCGCGCTCGGACTTCATGAACTTCAGCCGCGCCGGTGTCGCGAAGAAGAGGTCGCGCACTTCCACGATGGTCCCGCGGTTTGCGGCGGCGGGCCGAGCTTCGCAGTGGCGCCCGCCCTCGACGACGATCTCGTGACCCATGTCGGAATCGGCCATCCGGCTCGTGATCTTCAGCCTCGCGACCGAGCCGATGGAGGGCAGGGCCTCGCCGCGAAAGCCGAGCGTGCGGATGTCCAGGAGATCGTCCGTGATCTTCGAGGTGCAATGCCGGCGCACGGCCAGCGCCAGATCGTCCGGCGTCATGCCGGAGCCATTGTCGGTCACGCGGATCAGCGTCTTGCCGCCGCCTGACGTCGCGATCTCGATACGGGTCGCGCCGGCATCGACCGCATTCTCGACCAGCTCTTTCACCACGCTGGCCGGACGCTCGACGACTTCGCCGGCGGCGATCTGGTTGATCAGCGTTTCGGATAGTTGGTGGATGGCCATGGCATATTCTCGCGGATTCGCCTGCGTGGCGGAAGATCAGACAGGCAGCTATCCCGCCCGATCATCGCTATTGCAAATCATTCGCAATTGACAGCGACGGGTTGAGCTCCTACCTTAAAATGAGAATGAGTTGCAATTGAAGGTGGCGACATGTCGGGTGCTTCCCGCGTGACACTTGTATCCAGAGGGCTGCTCCAATTCTGCGCGATGGTCGCGGTGGCGATCCTCGCGCTGTCTCCAGGCGCCAATGCCCAGGGCGCTGATCGCGAGAAGCTCCAGGTCGTCGCCACGGTGTCGATGATCGGAGATGCCGTTCGTTCCGTCGCCGGCGATCGCGCCGACGTCCAGACGCTGATGGGTGAGGGGGTCGATCCGCATCTCTACCGCCAGACCCAGGCGGATGTGGCCGCCATGGCCCGCGCAGACGCCGTCTTCTGGAACGGGCTCTATCTCGAGGCACAGCTTGAGGAATTTCTTGAGCAACTGTCCCGGCATCGACCGGTCTTCGCGCTCGGCGAAAACGTGCCCGTCGAAAAGCGCATCGCCAACGCCGATTACGCCGACCGCTATGATCCCCATATCTGGATGGATCCTTCGCTCTGGCGCTATGTGGTCGAAGGTGCCCGTGATGCGCTCATTGAACTCGACCCCGAAGGTGCGGAGATTTACCAGGCCAATGCCGAGCAAAGCCTCGCCGATCTGGCCGAACTGGAGGCTTACGCCCAAGCCAGCCTTGCCACCGTGCCCGAAGACAAGCGCATGCTGATCACCGCGCATGACGCCTTCAGCTATTTCGGTCGCGCGTATGGCTTCGAAGTGCTGGGCATCCAGGGTTTGTCGACCGAGAGCGAGGCGGGCCTGCGGCAGGTCGATCAATTGGTCTTCCTCATCGTCGAGCACGATATCAACGCGATCTTCGTCGAAACATCCGTGTCGGAACGCAACGTGCGCGCGCTGATAGAGGGTGCGGCTGCCCGCGGCCAGGAAGTCACCATCGGAGGTCGGCTCTATTCCGATGCCATGGGTCCTGCCGGAACCTATGCCGGCACCTATATCGGAATGATCGACGCCAATGTGACCACCATTACGCGCAGCCTGGGCGGCAACGCTCCCGCTGGCGGAATGGCCGGCCAGCTGGGCGAAAGCTGAGAAGAGGCCGGACCGAACGCCATGCTGAACCGCGTCGATCAACCGCCGGCTTTGTCGATCTCCGGTCTTTCGGTCGCCTATGGCGACAAGCCGGCTCTTTCCGCCGTCGATGCCGTGTTCCACCAGGGCCGGATGAGTGCGGTGATCGGCCCGAACGGCGCCGGCAAGTCCACGCTTTTGAAGGCCGCCATGGGTATGGTGCCCCTGATCACCGGAAAGGTGGAGTTTTTCGGCCTGCCGCTGGCGGCTGCCCGCAATCGCGTCGCCTATGTGCCCCAACGCGCAAGTGTCGATTGGGATTTTCCGGCCTCGGTCATCGATGTGGTGATGATGGGTCTTTACTGCGAACTCGGCCCATTCCGCTTCGCCGCGAAAAAGCACAGGGACCAGGCGCGCGATTGTCTGCGCGAGGTTGATCTGGAGCCCTTGGCCGATCGCCAGATCGGACAGCTGTCGGGCGGCCAGCAGCAACGCGTGTTCATCGCCCGTGCGCTCGCCCAGAAGGCCGATCTCCTGATCCTCGACGAGCCGCTGGCAGGCGTCGATGCCGCGACGGAGCGCACCATCGTGACGCTTCTGAAGAAGCTGGCCGGCGAAGGCTCGGCAATCATCACGGTTCACCACGATCTTTCGACGGTGCGCGATTATTACGACGATGTCCTGATCATGAATGTGCGAACCGTTGCCAACGGCACGGTGGCGGACACCTTCACCGAGCAAAAGCTCGCCGATGCCTATGGCGGGCGCCTCGTCGGAGCTGGCCTGCCGGCTCCGGTACCTGGCGCCAAGGTCGAGGCGTGAGACCGATGGACGTCGAGGCATTTCTTTCCGCGTTGACGTTCCAGGCCGGCTACAACACCACGATCGTCACGATCGGCGCGATCCTTCTCGGATGGGCAGGCGGCATGGTCGGCACGTTCCTGCTCTTGCGCCGCCGCTCGCTCGTCTCCGATGCCCTCAGCCATGCGACCTTGCCCGGCGTCGGCATCGCATTTCTCGTCATGGCGTCGCTCGGCGGCACGGGGCGCTTTCTTCCGGGCCTTCTTCTAGGCGCTGCCTTAAGCGCGCTTGCTGGATTGGCGACCGTCGAATGGATCACGCGGCGCACGCGGCTCCAGGCCGATGCCGCGATCGGCGCGGTGCTTTCGGTTTTCTTCGGCTTCGGCATCGTTCTTCTGACCGTCATCCAGTCCGTGCAGATCGGCCAGCAGGCCGGGATCGGCAGCTTTCTGCTTGGCTCAACCTCCGGCATGCTGCGCTCCGAGGCCATCACGCTTGCGGTTTTGGCCGGCGGAACTGCGCTCGCCGTCTTCTTCCTGCGCCGGACGCTCACCCTTGTTGCCTTCGACGAAACCTTCGCGCGCGCCCGGGGCATTTCGATCAGGAAAAGCGACTTGCTCCTGATGCTGCTGGTGCTGGCTGTCACGGTCACGGGGCTGCGGATCGTCGGGCTGGTGCTGATCATCGCACTCGTCATCATCCCGCCGGTCGCCGCCCGCTTCTGGACGGAACGCGTCGACCATATGCTGCTGATCTCTGCCGGGATCGGCGCGGTTTCCGGCTATGTCGGGACTGCACTGTCGGCTTCGATCGACGATCTGCCGACCGGTCCGATCATCGTCCTCGTCGCCACCGGACTGTTTGCAGTATCGCTGCTTTTTGCACCCGTTCGCGGCGTTTTCTCCGGGCTCTACCGCGCCCGCGCCTTCTCTTGGAAGGTCCATCGCCGTCAGGGCCTACTCGCCCTCGATCGCGGCGAAGCGATCTATGACAAGAAGACCATTTTCGTGCTGCTCGCCGAGGGCTTCATGCGGCGCGACGGCTCGATTACCCCAACGGGTGTCGTCGCTGCGAAGCTGGCAGCAGAAGAAGAAGCGCTCTGGTCGCTTTATCTGCGTGAAAATCCTGATTCCCTGCACCGCGCCCACGGCATGCTGCTCGACCCGATCGAGGAGCGCCTCGGTGCAGGCGAGATCAACGCACTGCGGCTGAGGCATTACGCTGCGACCAGGCAGACGATGGGGGCGATGGCTTGATGGCGGTCTATCTCGGACTGACGCTCGTCCCTATCCTGATTGGACTGCTGGCAGCGGTCGCGGCAGCCTTGCTCGGCAACTTCCTCGTGCTCAAGCGCCAGAGCCTGATGGGCGATGCCGTCAGCCATGTCGTGCTTCCCGGCATCGTCGTCGCCTTTGTCACGACCGGCTCGATGGACGCCGGCCCGATGCTGATCGGCGCTGCCATCGCCGCGCTGGTGGCCGCAGTGCTGATCGAGATCATCCGCGTGCTCGGCAAAGTCGAACCGGGCGCTGCGATGGGCGTCGTTTTCACCTCTCTGTTCGCCTTCGGCATCGTGCTCCTCGAGCAGACCGACACCGGCGCGATCCACTTCGACGTTGAGCATGCGCTCTACGGCAATCTGGAAAGCCTCGTCTGGCTCGCGGGCCTCGAGTGGAGTGCGCTGACCGATCCCGCGGCACTGGCCGAATTGCCACCGCAGCTACCGCGCGTCGCCGCCGCGCTGGTGGCCGTCATCGTTTTTCTCTGTGTCGCCTGGCGTCCGCTTGTGATCGCGACCTTCGATCCGGTCTTTGCGGCGGCAAGCGGCGTGCCTGTCCGCCTTGTGGATGGCGCACTCATCGCACTCGTCGCCATCGTCGCCGTCACCGCCTTCGAAGCGGTCGGGGCCATCATCACCATCGCCATGCTCATCTGTCCGCCGGCCGCCGCACGGTTGATGACGGACAATCTGGTGCGGCAGCTGCTCTTGAGCGTCCTGTTCGCTGCCATGGCTGCGATCCTCGGATACCTTGCCGCCGGTGCCGGCGTGTCGCTCTTCGTCTCCGGTGTCGCGGTCTCTGCTGCCGGAATGATCGCGACGGTGTCCGGTTTGATCCTCGCCCTTGCTGCGCTGTTCGGGCCACGGCGGCTCGGTGCACGCGCCTGAACGATTGCGGGAAGCCAAGTGCTTCCCATGCCGCATCTGAGCCTTTAGGGTCCGCATCCAACCACCGATTGACCTTGATGGATGATGCGCGTGCTCGGCGAAAGACGCTTTCTGATCGATCTGTTCCACGCCGGCGTGCGAAGTGCCGATCCTGCGGAATGCGTGCCGCCTCTGCTGCCTGAACCGCCCAAGGGGCGTACGATCCTCGTTGCCGCCGGCAAGGCGGCTGCGTCGATGGCGCGCGCGGTCGAGGAAAACTGGTCGGGCCCGCTCGAGGGAATAGCCGTGACCCGCTACGGGCATGGCCTCGAACCGGGCAGGATCGAAGTGATCGAGGCGGCCCATCCGGTTCCGGACGATCGAGGAGAGCAGGCAGCCGCGCGGTTGATGGACACCGTTCGCGGCCTGGGCCCTGACGATCTCGTGCTGTGCTTGATTTCGGGCGGTGGCTCAGCACTGCTCGCACTTGCCGCCGATGGGCTGACGCTTGACGACAAGAAGGCCGTCAACAAGAGCTTGCTGGCATCCGGCGCGCCGATCGGCGCCATGAACACCGTGCGCAAGCACCTCTCCGCGATCAAGGGCGGCCGGCTTGCCGAAGCGGCCTATCCGGCGCGCGTGGTCACGATCGGCATTTCGGACGTGCCGGGCGATGATCCGTCGGTCATCGCATCCGGGCCGACGGTTCCCGACGCAACGACGCTTGCCGACGCCAAGGCCGTTCTCGAGCGCTACAACATTACCGCGGCAGCGCATGTTCTGGCGCACCTCGAAAAGAGCAGCTCCGAGACGCCGAAGCCCGGCGATGCTATCTTCGCCAACACAGAATTCCGAATGGCATCGCGGCCCGCCGACATGGTCGAAGCGGTCGTCGCCGAAGCGAAGCGCCATGGCATCGAGGTGATGTCGCTCGGCGCCGATATCGAAGGCGAGGCACGAGACATCGGCAGGGAGCATGCGCGCCTGGCACTGCAGATGACCGAAGAGCCCCGCGACACGCCGCTGCTGATCGTTTCCGGCGGCGAGACCACGGTGACTGTGCGCGGCGACGGGTCGGGGCGCGGCGGCCGCAACGGTGAATATCTCCTGTCACTTGCGCTGGAACTCGACGGAAATCCGCGCATCCACGCGCTTGCGGCCGACACGGACGGCATCGATGGCAGCGAGGACAATGCCGGCGCGGTGATCGACCCGGACAGTCTCGCGCGGGCCGGCGCTTCCGGGCTCGACCCGGCGCAATGTCTGGAGCGCAACGATGCCTACAGCGTCTTCGAAGCGTCCGGCGACCTGATCGTGACCGGGCCGACGCGGACCAATGTCAACGATCTGCGGCTGATCCTGATCGCGCCGAAGGGCTGAGAGAACCGCCGATTACGGTATCTTGAGGCCGTTGAAGATGAATTGTTAAGGACCGCGCGCCCATCTTGCATCTGATGACTCGCCAGAATGTTTCAGAACTGGACTGATGATGCCGCAGCTGGGCGCCGATGAGGTGGAAAGCACCCGCGAAGCCGTGTTGACCCATACCGACGCCCTGACCGGTCTCGGCAACCGCAGGCGCATGCGCGAAAAGGTCGAAGGCCTCGCAGCCGAGCGCGCCGAGGATCCGGCACCCTTCACCATCGGTCTTGCCAATCTCGACGGCTTCAAGCCCATCAACGACCTCTTCGGCCATGGCGCCGGCGATGTCATCCTCACCCAGGTCGCACACAGGCTGAAGGCCTGCATGCCCGATGGCGCGACCGTTGTTCGGCTCGGAAACGACGAGTTCGGTTTCGTGCTGCCGCTGGTGTTCGACTCCCGCGGCGCCGAAAAGATGGCGCGGCTGATCAAGGACGTGCTGTCGGCGCCCTTCGATCTCGGTGCCCGCACGGTGCGCCTTACCGCATCGTTCGGCTTCTCGGTCTATCCGTTCGCCGGAACCGATTTCGACAGTCTGATGAGCTGCGCCGAAACGGCGCTCTATCGCTCCAAAAGGCGCGGGCGCAGCCAGATCACGGTCTATTCGCAGGAGATCGCCGAGGAATTCCGCCGCGCGACCGAGCTGGAACAGGCGCTGCGCCGCGCGATCATCGCAGACGATGTCGCCGTGCATTTCCAGCCGATCGTGCGCCTGGCCGATGGCCAGATCATGGGGTTCGAGGCGCTCGCGCGCTGGCATGACGCCGAGCTCGGCTTCGTGCCGCCGAACGTCTTCATCACGCTTGCCGAGGAACGCGGCTTCATCGACCTCCTGACAGAAGTGCTGCTGAAGAAGGCAGCCGCGACCGCTTTGCGCTGGCCGGAGGACATGTACCTGTCATTCAATCTGTCCTCGGCGCAGCTCGTCGATCCCATGACGAGCCTGTCGATCCTTGCCATCCTCAATCGCGCCGGCCTTGACCCGCGCCGGCTCGAGCTGGAAATCACCGAAACTGCGATGATGTCGGATCCCGACATGGCGCAGAAGATCGTCACCGAACTCCGGGCTGTCGGCATCAAGATTGCCCTCGACGATTTCGGGACGGGACAATCGAGCCTCGGCCGCCTGCGTGACTTCACCTTCGACAAGGTGAAGATCGACCGCGCCTTCGTGTCAGAAATAACCCGCGACCGTCCGTCGGAACATATCATCAAGGCCATTCTGGCCATGTGCGAGGGCATGGATCTCGCCGTCATCGCCGAAGGCATCGAAGAGGTGGAGCAGGCTGCAAAGCTGATCCAACTCGGCTGCCGGCTTGGACAGGGCTATCTCTACGGAAAGCCGATCAAGGCATCCGACACCCTGCGCCTGATCGCTGCCAACGCCCGGCCGCTGGAAGCTATCGCTATCGCCTGATCCAGAATCAAGACCATTGTCGGGTTTCCGGGTGTTGCAGTGCCTCACCCGGAGGCTAGTCTTGCGCCGTCGGCCAAATTCGGTTGCTGGATCAGACTTCATGCCAATGACAGCGTTTCTCACCGCCATCGCCATGATTGCCTTTGCGGCGAACTCGATCCTTGCGCGTGAAGCTTTGGCAGACGGCGGCATGGATGCTGCCGCTTTCACCGGATTGCGTCTCGCATCGGGCGCCGTGGCGCTTGCGCTCGTCCTGGCGCTGCGGCGGACGGCCAGAGGAAAAATCGTGCCAGGAAGCTGGCTGTCCGCACTGGCACTTTTTGTCTACGCGATCGCTTTCTCCTTTGCCTATGTGCAGCTTGGCGCTGCGACCGGCGCGCTCGTTCTCTTCGTCTCCGTGCAGTTGACCATGATCGGCTGGGGCATCGTGCGTGGCGAACGACCACGTGTCATGCAGTGGGCGGGTATCGTCATGGCGCTTGCAGGCTTCGTTTATCTCGTGTCGCCGGCTTTGACGCGGCCGGATCCGGTTGCGACGACGCTCATGATCACGGCCGGCATCGCCTGGGGCGTTTATTCGTTGCGAGGTCGCGGCAGCCGCGATCCGATTGACGATACGGCAGGAAACTTCATCCGCACCATGCCACTTGCCCTGGCTCTGCTGGCTTTCGCCATTCTGATCGGGGACAATCCCGCGGGCACACTGTCGGGCAGGGGCATCGGACTTGCCGCCGCTTCGGGCGTTCTCGCATCCGCCGCCGGCTACGTGGTCTGGTACCGAGTTCTGCCGCATCTGGCAGCGATAGCCGCAGCGATCGTTCAGCTGTCCGTGCCGGTCATCACTGCGGCCGCCGGCGTGCTGTTTCTGGCCGAGCCTCTCACCATTGAAGTGGTTCTCGCGGGCATGCTCATCCTCTCGGGCCTCGCCCTTGCGATCGCTGCCCGCCGAAAAACCTGAGCTTCCCTGTCAGCCGTCCGTGAAGCGGAAGTCCTTCATCTGCTCGCGCAGCGTGGTCTTCTTGATCTTGCCCGTGGCCGTATGGGGAATTTCATCGGTGAAGACGACCTCGTCCGGCATCCACCACTTGGCGATCTTGCCCGACATGAAATCAAGAATTGACTGCTTGTTCGGCTGACGGCCCTCCTTGAGCACGACGACGAGCAGGGGACGTTCGTCCCATTTCGGATGAGCGACGCCGATGACGGCGGCTTCGGCAACATCTGGATGACCCACGGCCAGGTTTTCGAGATCGATCGTCGAAATCCATTCGCCGCCCGATTTGATGACGTCCTTGGCCCGATCGGTGATCTGCAGATAGCCGTGCGCGTCCATATGGCCGACATCGCCCGTATCGAACCAGAGCTCCTCGTCGAACTGCTCGGCGCCGCGGCCCTTGTAGTAGCTGGACGACACCGCGGGGCCGCGCACCTTCAGGCGCCCGAAGGTCTTGCCGTCCCAGGGCAGGATGCGTTCCTCGTCGTCGACGATCTTCATTTCGACGCCGAAGGGCGGATGGCCCTGCTTCACCTGCAGGTCGAGCCTGGCCTCCCCGGTGAGATGCGCGTAGTCCGGCTTAATCGAGCAGACCGTCCCGAGTGGGCTCATCTCAGTCATGCCCCAGGCGTGCATCACGTGAACGCCGTAGCGGTCCTGGAACGCCTGCGTGATCGCACGGGGGCAGGCCGAGCCGCCGATCACGACGCGTTCGAGATCGGGCAACTGCCCTTGTTCCTTTTCCAGATGCTGCAGCAGCATCAGCCAGACCGTGGGGACCGCGGCCGTGATCGTCACCTTCTCGTTCGTGAGCATCTCGTAGATTGACTTGCCGTCCATGCCCGGTCCCGGAAAGACCAGCGTCGCGCCGGCCATCGGTGTCGAGAACGCCGTCGACCACGCATTGGCGTGGAACATCGGAACGACCGGCATCATCACGTCGCGCGAGGCGATGCCCAGCATGTCCGCCTGGAGCGCTGTCATGGCATGCAACACGTTCGAGCGGTGCGAATAGACGACGCCTTTCGGATCGCCGGTCGTGCCCGACGTGTAGCACATGCCTGCGGCCGTGCGCTCATCGAAGTCCTTCCATCGGAAGTCGTCGTCGGCTTCGGCAAGCCAGTCTTCATAGGCGACGGCAGGGAAGGGAAGATCAGCGGGCATATGCGCTGCGTCTGTCAGAATGACGATCCGCTTCAGGCTCGACACCTGGGGTGCGATGGCCTTGACGATGGGCAGAAAGGTCAGGTCGACAAAGAGAAGCCGGTCTTCCGCATCGTTCATGATCCAGGCGATCTGGTCGGGAAAGAGCCGCGGATTGAGCGTGTGGTAGATGGCGCCGATGCCGAGCGTGCCGTACCAGACCTCCAGGTGCCGCCACGTATTCCAGGCAAGCGTCGCCACCCGGTCGCCGAGCGCGACGCCTTCCATGTCCAGCCGCTTCGCTAACTTAAGTGCGCGGTTACGGACGGTGCGGTAGTCCGTGCGATGGATCGGGCCTTCCACCGATCGGGAGATGACAGGTCGACCACCATGATAGTGTGCCGCATGATCGATGACCTTGTGACAAAGAAGCGGCCATTCCTGCATCAGTCCCAGCATGCACGTTCCTCCATTCCCCGCAGCCTCCTCGCTGCGTTCTTGGCCGACTATGGAGCGGTGGGGCGCATTATGAAAGATGGGCCTTTCGTCGAGGTGCTGACGGCTAGCATTGATCCGCATCAAGGGAAGTTTCTTGTTTGCTGATAATGCGTCCTATAAGAATTGATTCACGGCACGAACGAGACCCAAGAATCGATCAACTTCAGCCACCCGGGCGCCTCCATCATGAAGTCAGGCCTATCCGGCGACGCGCCTCTCGACCAGTTGAAGGAAATCACGACTCTTCAAACGCAGTTCGAGGTTTTTCGCCAGTTCAAGAAGACTGTGGAACTGTACGGCTACCGGTGCTTCCTGGTGCTGCGCCTTCCGCCACCTACTTCACTGGACCTTGCCGAAAACTCCATCATCACCAATTTCCCGGCTGAATTTCTGGGCGCGTTCGATCGCCAGAAGCTGATGCGCAGCAGCCCTTTGTTCGCCCGTTTGCGGACGTCCATCGTGCCGTTCTCCTTTCGCTATGCCGACTTCGTCGCCGGCAGAAGCGCAAAGGATGCGATGCTGGCTGCCAAGCTCTATGAAGAGTTCGGCCTGGTCGACGGTGTCTGTCTTCCGGTCCAGAGCGTGGAGGGCGACCGCTGTGCCGTCGTCTTCGCCGGCGAACGGGACCCGCTCGACAACGACGCGATCGCGCAATTGATGCTGCTGACGCTTCACCTCTTCCAGCGCTTGGGCGAAGTCTCTCAGCGCTCGGCGAAACTCGAGCAGCCGCTGACCGAACGCGAACTCGAATGCCTGACATGGACGGCGGCGGGCAAGACGAGCGCGGACATCGCGCAAATCCTCGAACTCTCCGAACACACGGTCAATCACTACCTGAACCGCGCGACCAAGAAACTCGATACGGTCAACCGCACCCAGGCGGTGGCAAAGGCGCTCCGCCGCAGCCTTATTCGCTAGCCGTCGGCCGTCTGCCGTGCCACGGCGCGGACAGACTGCATGAAGATGGAGAGCGCCAGCGACTGATCTCCGGTCCCTCGCGTCGTCAGGCCGACCGAGCCGACGGTCTCGCTCGTATCGATCGGCAGGCGGGCGACGCGCCCGTCGCGAATGTCGTTGGCGACGGCACCCTCCGAGATGATCCAGATCGCATCATGTGCCCGAATGTAAGCGCGCCCGAATGCGTCGGACACGGTCTCGATGCGCACCGGCAACTCGGCGATCCCGTTGGTGACGAGGAAGCGATCGACGAAGGGGCGGATGACGGCGTTCGGCGTCGGCATCAGGATCGTATAGTCGCGCAATTCGCCGAGCGAAAAATTGGGCTTGCTCATCAGCGGGTGGCCGCTTCGAACGGCGAAGATGACGTGCTCTGAGTAGAGCGGCTCGAAGGAGAGGCCGATCATCATCTCCGGCGGCGCAAGGCGCCCGACGACGAGATCGAGCGCGCCAGTGCGCAGCTGTTCCAAAAGCACGGAATTGTCGCCTGTCACTACCGTGATCGGACTTCCCGTGTTCTCCTTCAGGAACTGCGCCACCGCATCGGGCATGATCCGTGCAGAAACAGTGGGCAGCGCACCGATGCGGACCGGCGGCCCTTCCGAGCGCAAGGCCTGCTGGATGGAATCGACGCCCTGCCTGAGCGCAGCAACGCTCGAGCCCGCATGACGCAGGAACACCTCGCCGAAGCGCGAGATGCGAATGCCGCGGCCATCTTTCTCGAACAGTCGCACGCCGAGCGCGTCTTCGAGCTCGCGGATCGTGCGCGTGACCGCCGGCTGTGTCAGCGCCAGCACGTCCGCTGCCTTGCTCACGCTCTTCTGGCGGGCTACCTCCATGAAGGTCTGGAGATGCCGAAACTTGATCTGCTGGTCCATCGCATACCGAAAAGATTATGGATCAAGCCGAGAATATCATTTTACCATACCGATACAATTTGCTTTGAAAGCCTGAGGGAGAATTCGATGCAGTTTCACAAGGTCAACGGCGTCACACTGCATTATCAGTTGATCGGCGCGCCCGAAGGGCGCCCTGTGCTGGTCTTCGCGAATTCCCTCGGCACCGATTTCCGCATCTGGCGTGATGTCATCGTCCGGCTCGTCGGCGAGTTCGCGATCGTGCTCTACGACAAGCGCGGCCACGGACTGTCCGATGTCGGCGAGACGCCTTACACAATCGACGATCACGTCGACGACTTGTCCGGCCTGCTCGACCATCTGCGCGTGCGCAAGGCTGTCATCTGCGGGCTTTCGGTCGGCGGGCTGATCGCGCAGGGCCTCGTCCACAAGCGCCCGGATCTGGTACGCGCCCTCGTTCTTTGCGACACCGCCCACAAGATTGGAACGGCGGAAATGTGGGATGCCCGCATCCGCGCGATCTACGAAGAAGGCATCGAGGCGATCGCCGACCTGATCCTCGAGCGCTGGTTCACCGTCGATTACCGCAAGCCCGACAACGCCGAGTTCACCGGTTACCGCAATATGCTGATCCGCACGCCGCGCGATGGCTACACCGCCACCTGCGCCGCGATCCGGGACGCCGATTTCACCGAAGCTGCGAAGCTGATCGACGTGCCGACCATGTGCGTTGTCGGCACCGAAGACGGCTCGACACCGCCAGAACTCGTCGGCGAGCTGTCCCGGCTGATCCCCGGTGCGCTTTACCAGGAAATCCCGCAGGCTGGCCATCTGCCCTGCATCGAGCAGCCGGTGGTTCTGACGGACGCCATCAAGCTGTTCGTCGAAAAGATCACGAAGGAAGGCAAATGAGCGCCACGACGAAATCTCCCCGCCACATCGAAGGCATGGCGACGCGCCGCTCGGTGCTCGGCGATGCACATGTCGACAGGGCAGAGGCGGCGAAGTCGGAATTCGATGCGCCCTTTCAGGAGATGATCACCGAGGGAGCCTGGGGGACCGTCTGGTCGCGGCCGAACTGGACGAAGCGCGAGCGCTCCATCGTCACGATCGCACTGCTTGCAGCACTCGGCCATGACGACGAGGTGGCGATGCATGTGCGCGCCACCGCTAATACCGGCGCGAGCGAGGACGATATCCGCGAGGCGCTGATGCATGTGGCGATCTATGCCGGCGTTCCGGCCGCCAATCACGCGTTCAAGATCGCCAAGCAGACGTTGAAGGAGATGGCTGCCGAGAAGGCGGCTTGAGGAGCGACGATGTCGAACAGGAAACCCGAAACCGGTGCCTTCTTTCCGCGCGATCGCGCCTGGCAACCGGACGCTTACACGCCGTGGTACAAGACGAGCGTGCTCCGCTCGCCGCAAAAGGCGCTTCTGTCCATCAACAACACCCTGTCGGAGATGACCGGCCCGGTCTTCGGTCAAGATTTGCTGGGTGAACTCGACGATGACCTCATCCACAATTTCGCCAAGCCTGGCGAAAGCGCGATCGGTCCGCGCATCATCGTCCATGGCCGCGTCATGGACGAGCGGGGCAGGGGCGTCGGTGGCGCGCTGCTTGAATTCTGGCAGGCGAATGCCGGTGGCCGCTACCGCCACAAGAAGGAAGGCTACGTCGCCGCGCTGGATCCGAATTTCGGCGGCTGCGGGCGCACCATCACCGATGAGGACGGCCATTACTCGTTCCGCACCATCAAGCCGGGTCCATATCCCTGGCCGAACGGCGTGAACGACTGGCGCCCGGCGCACATCCATTTCTCCGTCTTCGGCCACGGGTTTGCCCAGCGGCTGATCACCCAGATGTATTTCGAGGGCGATCCGCTGATCCCGCTCTGCCCGATCGTGAAGACCATCGCCGATCCGAAAGCGATCGAGGACCTGATCGCGCCGCTCGACATGGCGAACACGATCCCCATGGATGCCAGCGCCTACAAGTTCGACATCGTCCTGCGCGGCCGCCGCTCGACCATGTTCGAGAACCGGATGGAGGGGAACTGATGCCGCAATCGCTGAACCGCCTGAAGGAGTCCGCGTCGCAGACGGCTGGTCCTTACGTCCATATCGGGCTGACGCCGAATTTCGCGGCGATTGGTGGCGTCTACGCCGATGATCTCGGAAGCCGCATGCTGACTGGCGATGCGAAGGGCGAGCGCATCACCATCAAGGGACGCATCTTCGACGGAACGGGCACGCCGCTGAAGGATGCGCTGGTCGAAATCTGGCAGCCGGATGCGGCAGGGCTTTTCAATTCGCCCTCCGAAATGCGCGGTTCGGCCGATCCGCATTTCACCGGGTTCGGGCGTTGCGCGACCGATATGGCAAACGGCGAGTTCGTCTTCGAGACGATCAAGCCCGGTCCGGTTCCCTATCCTGACGGCCGTATGCAGGCGCCGCATGTCACGCTCTGGATCGTCGCACGCGGCATCAATATCGGCCTTCACACCCGCATGTATTTTTCCGACGAGGAGAAGGCCAATGCGGACGATCCGTTGCTCAACCGGATCGAGCACCGCCACCGCGTCGCAACGCTCATCGGCCAGCGCGACGGCGATGTCGTAACCTTCGACATTCACCTGCAGGGCGACGACGAAACCGTCTTCCTCGATATCTGACGACAACCAACAGGCAGGAAATCCATGGCGACGTTCCAGGATTTGAAGACCGCCGTCGCGGAGAATCTCCATGACGGCGACGTGGTGGCCTTCGAGGGCTTCACCCATCTGATACCGCATGCGGCGGCCCACGAAGCGATCCGCCAGGGCCGGAAAGACCTGACGCTCGTGCGCATGACGCCGGACGTCATCTACGACCAGATGATCGGCATGGGCATGGCGAAGAAGCTCGTCTTCTCATACGCCGGCAACCCGGGCGTTGGCCTTCTGCGCCGGCTGCGCGATGCGGTCGAAAACGGCTGGCCGAACCGGCCGGAAGTGGAAGAACACAGCCATGCGGCGATGGCCAATGCCTATGAGGCGGGCGCAAGCGGCCTGCCATGCGCGATCTTCCGCGGATACCTCGGCGCCGGGCTCGAACAGGTGAACCCGAACATCAAGCGCGTCGCATGCCCGTTCACCGGCGAAATGCTGGCGGCTGTGCCGTCGGTGCGCCCGGACGTGACCTTCATCCACGCGCAGAAGGCCGACCGGAAGGGCAACGTGCTCGTCGAAGGCATCATCGGCATCCAGAAGGAAGCGGTGCTTGCCGCCAAGCGTGCGGTGGTGACGGTCGAGGAAATCGTCGAGGATTTCGACGACGTGCATCCGAACGCCTGCATACTGCCGCGATGGACGGTCACCGCGATCTGCGAAGTGCCGGGCGGCGCGCATCCTTCCTATGCGCACGGCTACTACGACCGTGACAACAAGAGCTATCTCGACTGGGACAAGATCGCCGCCGAGCGCGACAGTTTCCAGGCATGGATGCAGGACAATGTGTTGAACGCCGGTCCGCAAAACTTTGCCGGACGCGTCGAGCATTTGAGGAGCGCCAAATGAGTGATCTTGGTTTTACGCCCGATGAGATGATGACGATTGCTGCGGCGCGCGCGCTGAAGAACGACGACGTCTGCTTCGTCGGCATCGGTGCGCCATCGGCTGCCTGCAACGTTGCGCGGCTGACGCATGCCCCGGACATCACTTTGATCTACGAATCCGGCACGATCGGCACGGCGCCGGACGTGCTGCCGCTCTCGATCGGCGACGGCGAACTCTGCGACACGGCCGTCACCACGGTGTCGGTGCCGGAGATGTTCCGCTACTGGCTGCAGGGCGGTCGCGTCACGATCGGTTTCCTTGGCGCCGCGCAGCTCGACAAGTTCGGCAACATCAACACGACCGTCATCGGCGACTACGAGACACCGAAGACACGCCTGCCTGGCGGCGGCGGTGCGCCGGAAATCGCGTCGTCTTCGGGTGAGATTTACATCACCATGAAGCAGACGAAACGCGGCATGGTCGACAAGATCGACTTCTTCACGTCCTTCGGTCATGGAACCGGTGGCAAGGACCGAGAAAATCTCGGCATCAAGACCAAGGGCCCGACGCTGCTGATCACCGATCTGGCAATCTGGAAGCCCGATCCCGAGACCAAGGAATTCACGGTCGTCTCCATGCATCCGGGCGTGACACGCGAACAGGTGCAGGAAACCTGCGGCTGGCCGGTCAAGTTCGCCGACCATGTCGAGGTCACGCCGGCGCCGGACGAAACGGAACTGAAGACGCTGCGCGATCTTCAGGCAAGAACGAAGGCCGCCCATGAGGGAACCGGCCGTGGTCAGAACAAATTCGGGAGCCAGCGCGATGGCTGAAGCCTATATCTGCGACTATATCCGCACGCCCATCGGTCGTTTCGCCGGTGCGCTTTCGCCGGTCCGTGCAGACGACCTCGGCGCGGTGCCGCTGAAGGCGCTGATGGAGCGCAACGCGTCTGTCGACTGGGCGGCGATCGACGAAGTCATCTATGGCTGCGCCAACCAGGCCGGCGAGGACAACCGCAACGTCGCGCGCATGGCGTCGCTTCTGGCCGGCCTGCCGGTCGAAGTGCCCGGCACCACCATGAACCGGCTTTGCGGATCGGGCATGGACGCCGTCGTCGCCGCCGCCCGCGCCATCAAGGCCGGCGAGATCGACATTGCGATTGCCGGTGGCGTGGAATCCATGTCGCGCGCGCCCTTCGTGATGCCGAAGGCGACGAGCGCCTTTTCGCGCGATAATGCGGTTTACGACACGACGATCGGCTGGCGCTTCGTCAATCCGTTGATGAAGAAGCAATACGGCGTCGATTCCATGCCGGAGACCGGCGAAAACGTCGCCGCCGACTGGCAGGTGAGCCGCGAGGACCAGGACAAGTTCGCCGTGCGCTCGCAGCAGAAAGCCGGCCGCGCCATGGAAAACGGCAGGCTGGCAAAGGAAATCACGCCGGTCTCGATCCCGCAGCGCAAGAAGGACCCGATCGTCGTCGATCGCGACGAGCATCCGCGCCCCGACACCACTCTGGAAGCGCTAGCCAAGCTGCCGACCCCGTTCCGCGAAGGTGGCACGGTCACGGCCGGCAATGCCTCCGGCGTCAACGATGGCGCGGCAGCGCTGATCGTCGCATCGGAAGAAGCGGCCCGCAAACACGGGCTGACCCCGATCGCCCGGATCCTCGGCGGTGCGACTGCGGGCGTTGCGCCCCGCATCATGGGCTTTGGGCCTGCACCGGCCGCAAAGAAGCTCTTCGCTCGCCTCGGTCTTGGCGCCGGCGATTTCGACGTGATCGAGCTCAACGAAGCCTTTGCGAGCCAGGGCTTGGCGACGCTGCGCGATCTCGGCATCGCCGATGACGACGAGCGCGTGAACCCGAATGGCGGCGCCATCGCGCTTGGCCATCCGCTCGGCATGTCGGGCGCGCGCATCACCGGCACGGCGGCGCTCGAACTCGCCGAACGCAACGCAAGGCGCGCGCTCTCCATGATGTGTATCGGCGTCGGCCAGGGCATCGCGATAGCGCTCGAGCGGGTCTGAGCCATCGAACTTAGCTCAAAGGGCCGGTGTCATCGCCGGCCCTTTGGCGTTATAAGGCGGCCATCTTGACTGCCGGGAGGTATCGATGTCGCTGTCGCTTTTTGAGCACCCCGTGCTCGCCGCACATTTCGGGGACGACGCGCTCGCCGCCCATTTTCGGCTGGAAGCTGAAATCTCCACCATGCTGACCTTCGAAATGGCGCTGGCGGAAGCGGAGGCCCATGAAGGCTTGATCGCTCCGGAAGCCGCCGCTGCCATTGCAAAAGCCTGCGAGGACTTCGCGCCGGATTTCGATGCGTTGCGCGAGGGCGTCGCCCGCGACGGGCTCATCGTGCCCGAACTCATCCGCGAATTACGCAAGACCGTGCCGGAGCCCCACGCGGCGCATCTGCATTTCGGCGCGACCAGCCAGGACGTAATCGATACGAGCCTCGTCCTTAGGCTCAAGATGGTGCTTCCCATGCTGGCGGCGCGACTGGAAAACCTGATCGCTGCCCTGCAGGACCTCGACGAGCGCTTCGGCCACAACCATCTGATCGGCCGCACCCGCATGCAGGCGGCGATGCCCATCCCGGTGGGCGCACGGCTGCGCGCCTGGATGATGCCACTGTCGCGCGCGCTGGACGAACTGGAAGACATCGGTCCGGAACTTCTGCAGTTGCAGTTCGGTGGAGCCGCTGGCACGCTGGAAAAGCTTGGCGACGACGCCGCCGGCGTCGCGGCGCGCATCGGTTTCCTGCTGGATCTCGACGTGCCGCAGACGAACTGGCACACGCAGCGTGATTCCATCGCCCGTTTCGCCAACTGGCTGTCGCTGATTTCCGGCGCACTCGGCAAGATCGGCCAGGACATCGCACTGATGGCCCAGAACGAAATCGGCGAAATCGCCATGACGGGCGGTGGCGGCTCCTCCGCCATGCCGCACAAGCAGAACCCGGTGCGCGCCGAAACACTTGTGGCGCTCGCCCGGTTCAACGCCACCCAGCTCTCGGGCATCCACCACGCACTCGTCCACGAACAGGAACGCTCCGGCGCCGCATGGTCACTGGAATGGATGATTTTGCCTCAGATGGTGGTGGCAGCCGGCGCCTCGACACGTCTCGGCGCCGAACTCTTCGATGCCATCGAACGTCTCGGCGCGGCGGAATGAGTGGATTTATTGCTCAGCCAGCTGCACAATAGTGTGTCAACTGGCTGGGGAGTGGTGAATGGCGATCGTCGAGTCTGTATCGGTTGAAAAGAAAGCCGCCATCGAGATTTTTTATGACAAAGTTCGAGAACAGATCAGATCTGAGAACGAGCTGTATAATCAGCGAATTATCTGGCTTATCACCATGCAAGCATTTCTATTCGCTACACTCGGATTGATACTGCAGGCAAAGTACTCAACAAGTCCCGGTCTGCGAGACGCGATATTTTATGTGTCTTTTATTCTAATTCCTTTGACCGGCGTCTACGTGGGGTTGGCTTGTTACAGGATGCTTGGTCAAGCAAGAGATAATTTAGACGCGCTCGGCAAGCTGTGGGATATGAAGAGTGTCGATCTCGCGGATGCAAAGGAGATTAGTTTCTATCCGCATCCGAAAGGCTTGAACGAGCCGATCAGAAAAAGGGATCTATCTCCCGTCCGTGCAGCGTACATACCGCTGATATTCGTCTTCGTCTGGCCGATATTTTTCATCTTTCTGATATTGGCGTGATGAGTGACATGACAGAGGCTTCCAAAAAACACGACGGCATTCGTGAAGGCGAGATCCAGGGGATGATGCCGGATCAGTTTGACGCCTCTGTCTATTTCATCGGTCGCATCCACACGCCGTTCCAGACGCGGGCGGAATGCCCGCGCAGGGGCGATCCGGAGCAGGGACCCGTCTGTACGATCGAGCTCGACGCCCGCTTTGTCGACGCTCTGAGAGGCGTGGATGCCTATGAACACATCGCCGTGCTCTACTGGATGGACCAGGCGCGGCGCGACCTTTTGGTCCAGAACCCCAAGCACGATGGCGGGCTCGTTGGCACCTTCGCGCTGCGTTCGCCGGTCCGGCCGAACCCGATCGCGCTTTCCATCGCTCGGCTGATCAGGATCGATGGCGCGACACTGACGGTGCGGGGGCTGGACTGTGTCGATGGCACGCCGCTGATCGACATCAAGCCGGAATTTACCGGCGGGCGAAAACCCTGTCACGCCTGATCGCCGTCCCAGCACCCTTGCCGCACGGCGTTCCTGCCGATAGGACCGCGCGAGAAAAGGCGGCCAGCGCCGTCATCAGCCGATGGGATGTTTGAAGCGATGAGCGATTTCGACGAGGATGCACTGGCCGAGGCCTATAATCGCGGGCTGGACCTTGAAAAGGCCGGTCGTCGCGAGGAGGCCGCAGTCTTCTATCGGCGCGCGCTGGAGCTCGATCCCGATGATCACGGCGGCGCTGCCGTACGGCTTGCTTCCATGGGCCTTGCGCCTGCACCGGACAAGGCGCCGGATGCCTACGTCATGACCCTGTTCGACCAGCATGCCGAAGTGTTCGACAGCGTGCTCGTCGACCAGCTAGGCTATTCCGTCCCGATGATGCTGGGCGACGCGCTTCCGGCGTTCCTGCCCGACGGTGCGGCCCGCCTGCTCGATCTCGGCTGCGGCACGGGCCTCGTCGGCGAAGCGCTCTACGACAGTGTCGACCATGCCGTGGGTCTCGATCTCTCGGAACGCATGATCGAGATCGCCGACGAGCGCGAAGTCTATGACGAGCTTTATGTCGCCGAGATCGGCCTTTTTCTCGAGGAGAGCGAAGCGCTGCCGTTCGATCTCGTCGTGGCTGCGGATGTGCTGCCCTATATGGGCAAGCTCGAGAGCTTCTTCTCAGGCATCGCGAAGCATACGACCCCTGCCGGCCTGCTTGCATTTTCCAGCGAGACACTGCCGGATGAGGCCTTTGGCGGAGCCGATTTTACCGTCGGTCCGCATCAGCGTTTCGCTCATCCGCTCAGCTACATCGATCGCCTGCTCACCGCGAATGGCTTCGATCGGCTGCTGGCCGAGCCGATCGTCGTGCGCCACGAGCAGGGCACGCCCGTGCCCGGCCATCTGGTCATTGCGCGCAAGAGCTGAACTTCAGCGCAAAGCCGCGAGCGCCGCCGCTTCGTCTTCGAGCGAAAGCGGCGCACCGGCCTCGATGCCCGTCAGGTATGCATCGAGCGTGTCGAGCGAGGAGGCCGGCTGATAGCCGGTTCCGTCGGCCGAGCCGGTTCCCATGGCGAAGGTGAGCTGCCAGTTATCGGTCGCGCGACATGCGATGCCGACGAATGCCTGCTCGGAAGCCAGTTCGAACTCGCGGCAGACACGGTCTGCGCCATCTGTGAAGGTCGAGACGGCCGTCAGCGTGCCGGCGCCCGCGATTTCGGTCGTGTCGCCCGATGCCGTCGTCAGCAGCGCGTCATCAAGCCCCGGAACGTCGATCAATGCGACCTGTGCGGAACCGGCCGGCGCTGAACCCTGGCCGGCCATGTAGCCGGCAAGACCGGCAGCGACGATGGCGACGGATGCGGCGGCAGCCATGGCAAAGCGCGCAAAGCCACGCCGGTTTTCGTTGGCTGCTGCAGGGACCCGACCCTTCTCTCGGAAGGGCAGGACGGTCGCCGGTGCAGCAGGTGCGGCAATCATCCGCTCGACTGCCGCCTGCAGCGAAGGCGGCACGGGCTGAGCGAGTTGGCGTGCGAACGCGCCCTCGGCCAGTTCGCGCGCTTCCATGAAGAGCGCAACGCGCTCGGCAAGCGCCGGATCGTCGTTCATGGCGGCTTCGACGCGCTCCATTTCGGCGTCGTCAAGTTCGCCATCGGCGAAGGCCATCAATGTCTCGTCGCTGAAATCGTGTGTCGTCATGATCCGTGCCCGTCCTCTTCAGGCTGAGAACGTCGGGCGTCGGCGTTTATTCCACCGCCCTCGACAAGTTTCTTCCGGGCTCTTGCTAGCCGGCTCATCACGGTGCCGATCGGAATGCCGAGAAGCTCCGATACTTCCTTGTAGGACATGTCTTCGGCGCAGACGAGCAGCAGAATTTCGCGCTGGTCGTCAGGCAGCGCCGCTATGGCGCGCGACACGTCGCCGAGATCCATGCGGGCATGCGCTTCCCGCGCGCCGTCCGTGCCAACGAGATCGATCTGCGTGTCGATGTCTTCGGCCTGTCCGGCCGACTTGCCCTTCCGGATCTGGTCGATCCAGAGATTGCGCATGATGCGGAACACCCATGAATCGAACCGTGTGCCTGGCGTGAATCCGGATGCGTTGGCCAGCGCTTTCTCGCATGCCGCCTGCACCAGATCGTCGGCGCTGTCCATATTGCGCGTCAGCGTATAGCCGAACCGGCGCATATTGGGCAGGAAGACGATGAGCTGTCGCCCGATCTCATCTCTGGCATCCGTCACGCGTATCGATCCTCAGAAGTTCATGACGGAGCTGGAATAAGTGGGCGCCGCGGCCGTTATGCAGCATATGGTTTTGAAAGCAGCAACTGAAATTCGCGTCACGCAAGCATAAAAAGCAGATCAACTTGCCGCCCGAATGAACCACGCCAATTAGCGCATCGAACGGAGATTTTCGATTGTGATCAGCATCGTCAGGTTCATTGCCGCTTGCGGTCTGGCCGTTACAGCCGCCATGCCAAATGCCTCTGTCGGCACGGGCGCGCTGGTTGCCGGCGCAGCCCTCGTTCACACATCCGCTCCGGCCTTCGCCCAGGAAGGCGACGACGGTGACGATGGCGGGGACGATGACGGCGGTGGCGGCGGTGGTGCTGGCTCAAGCGGCGGTGGACGGTCGGGCGGAGATGGTGAAAGCCGGCAGTTTCGCGGCGGCAGCGGCCAGGCACCCGAGTTCATTCGGCGACCATTGCGCACGCTGCGCTCTCTGTTCGATCAGGGATCGCCGCCGCCGAGGCAGGCCCGCCGGGCAGCACCGCAGCCGGCACCCTTGCCGGACCGTGCCGAACGCGAACTGACGGCACTCGGCCTGGACGATGATGACGTGGCGGCACTCGAGGCCCAGGGCTTTGCCGTTGACGAGCGGGTGCTGATCGAACTGCTCGGTGGGGAACTCGTGCGTCTCGTTGCGCCGGACGGCGTGTCGCTGGACGATGCGCGTGCCACCGTCGTCGGCCTCAACGCCACATCGGCGGTGGATTTCAACCATTATTACCGGCCCGAGGCCCGTCCGCTCGAAGACTGCGAAGGCATGAACTGCCCGGCGACCGAGCTCATCGACTGGCACTTTGCGGCGACCGAGGACGCGTGCGTGGTACCGGCACGGATCGGACTGATCGACACCGGGATCAACCCGGACCATGACGCATTCTCTGCCGGCTCTGTCACGGTCCTCGATCGTGTCGGCCAGGACGAGGAGACCTCTGACCTGAAACACGGCACGGCCGTCGCTGCGCTTCTCGTCGGATCGAAGCAAGAGCGCACGTCCGGCCTTCTTCCCGGCGCCGATCTGGTTGCGGTCGACGCGTTTCAGACGGCAGGCGCCGATACGAGGGCGACCGCCTACGATCTCGTACGCGCCATCGATCGGGTCGCACGCGAAGAGATCGCCGTCCTCAATCTCAGTCTCGCCGGTCCGGCGAACGAACTGCTCGAGCGTACCGTTGCAGCCATTGCTGAAAACGGAATCATCCTGGTGGCGGCGGCGGGCAACAATGGGCCGAGTGCGCCACCGGCCTATCCTGCAGCCTATGAGAATGTAATCGCCGTGACAGCGGTCGATCGCAGCCGGCGACCCTACCGACGCGCGGGGCAGGGCGACCACATCGATATCGCCGCACCTGGCGTGGAGATATGGACGGCTGCGTCGATTTCAGGCGCCCGACCGAAGACAGGCACCTCCTTCGCCGCGCCCTTCGTGACGGCCGCGATCGCGCTCGCCAAGGCCATCGATCCCACTATGGATGCGGCGACGATCGCGGATCATCTGGAAGCGAGCGCCGATGATCTCGGTGATCCTGGACGCGACGCCGTCTTTGGCTGGGGCCTGCTCAACACACCCGCATTGTGTCGCGCCGTCACCGCGGCGCAGGCGGAAGACGAGGCGCCGTTGCTGATCTCCGCGTCGGAAGGAGGTGCTGGCGATATGGTTGCAGGCGCCGATCCCAATGTCGGTCCGGCAACCGGCGGCAGGGCGAGCGGGGTTCGCTAAAGCTCCCCTGAAGAGGACCGTTCAGTCGGCCGGGAACCAGTGCTTCGTGCGGTTTGCGAAAGCGACCAGCGAAAGCATCACCGGTACCTCAACGAGCACGCCGACCACGGTCGCAAGCGCGGCGCCCGAGCCAAGTCCGAAGAGGCTGATGGCGACGGCAACGGCGAGTTCGAAGAAATTCGAGGTGCCGATCAGTGCGCAGGGAGCCGCGATGGTGAAGGGCAGGCGCCACGCCCGTGCCGCGAAATAGGCGGCGAAGAAGATGCCGTAGGACTGGATGAGAAGCGGCACGGCGATGAGAAGGATCACCAGCGGCTGATCGAGAATGACTTCTGCCTGGAAGCCGAACAGCAGCACGACGGTGACCAGCAACCCGAAGACGGATGCCGGTTTCACGCGGGCACTGAAGCGGGCAACGGCTGCGTCTTCCTCTAGCTTGCTTCGCGTGCCCTGGCCAAGCTTCATGCGCGTCAACGCGCCGGCTAGCAGCGGGATGACGATATAAAGTCCAACCGAGAGCAGCAGCGTCATCCATGGCACGACGAGATCGGTGACACCAAGCAGCATCGCGACGATCGGGGCGAATGCGAACACCATGATGACATCGTTCACCGAGACCTGGACGAGCGTGTAGTTCGGGTCGCCGCGGGTCATCTGGCTCCAGACGAACACCATGGCCGTGCACGGCGCTGCCCCGAGCAGGATCAGGCCGGCCAGATATTGCTCGGCATCGGCCGGCGCGATCAGGTCTGCGAAGACATACTCAAAAAAAAGCACGCCGAGCGCCGCCATCGTGAATGGCTTCACGAGCCAGTTGACGACGATCGTCACCACGAGGCCCTTTGGCTTGGCGCCGACCTGGCGCAGACTCTTGAAATCGACGCCCACCATCATCGGGTAGACCATCGCCCAGATCAGCACGGCGACCACGAGGTTGACCGAGGCATACTCGAACGCCGCAAGGCGCTGGAAAAGTCCAGGGACGAGATTGCCGAGCAGCAGACCGGCGAGGATTGCCGCGCCGACCCAGACCGACAGCCATTTCTCGAACGGGCCGATGCCGGCTGGAGCCGGCGTCGCGGCGGAGGTGTCGATGGACATGGGCAAGCCTTCAGGCGGTCAGGATGCGCGCAGCGCGTCGTCGGCGGAAGTGCGCCCGATGGCCTCGATCTGCCGCTGAATTGACAGGCGGTCGAGCGACGCGAAGGGCAGGGCCGTGAACACCGAAATGCGATTGGACAGCATGCGGAAGGCGTCTGCAAAGGCGAGGTGTCTTTCCGCATCCGTTCCGGTCGCGGCCGCCGGATCCGGCACGCCCCAGTGCGCGGTCATCGGCTGGCCCGGCCAGACGGGACACTGCTCGTTCGCGGCGTTGTCGCAGACCGTGAATACGAAATCCATTACGGGAGCATCCGAGGCCGCAAACTCCTCCCAGCTCTTGGAGCGGGCAAAGCCAGTGTCGAAGCCGGAGTGTTCCAGCAGCGACAAGGTGTAGGGGTGGACCATTCCGCACGGCTGCGATCCCGCTGAGAAGGCACGGAAGCGCCCGTTCCCGATCCTGTTGAGGATCGCTTCGGCGAGTATCGAGCGGGCGGAATTGGCGGTGCAAAGGAAAAGAACGTTAAAGCTGCGGTGGGTCATGGCGCTCTCTCAGCAATGACAGGTGATGGCCTCGATGACGGGCTGGCAGAGTTCGGGCGATCCGGCACAGCAGTCCTCCATCAGGAAAGCCAGAAGATCGCGAACGCCGGTGAAATCCGCACGATAGAGGATCGAACGCCCCTGGCGTTCCGCCGTCACCAGCCCGGCATGGTCGAGAATCTTGAGATGGGCAGACAAGGTGTTTTGAACCGCACCAAGCCGCGCAGCGATTTCACCGGCCGGCAGCCCCTCGGCGCCGGCGCGTACCAGAAGGCGAAACACATCGAGCCGCGTTTCCTGGCCGAGTGCCGCAAGTGCTACGAGTGCAGATGACTTGTCCATATATCCAGCTTTCTAGAACTATTGGTGAAATAGCAGGTCGTTCGGTGACACGCAAGTGACGATCATTGCCGATCCGCGCTTGGCGCGGCCGGTCGGCTGAGCCATGCGACACCGCAATCCATGGCCTTCGCGCCTGGCGCACCCTATCTTTCACATGTGCATGCGAAAGAGCCAGATGCTGACCCTCCGGAATGTTTCAAAGACCTACCCATCGGCGCAGGGGCCCGTTCACGTCCTGCGCGGTATCGATCTTGATCTGCCAGCGGGGCAGACGCTGGCGCTGACCGGCGAATCCGGCAGCGGCAAGAGTACGCTTCTGCACCTTGCCGCGGCACTCGACGCGGCTGACGGCGGTGAAATCGTCGTTGCGGGCCAGAGCCTGGTCGGCATGGGCGACAGTGCGCGTGCCCAGTTGCGCCGCGAGCGGATCGGCCTCGTCTTCCAGCAGTTCAATCTGGTGCCAAGTCTGAAGGTTCGCGAAAACCTTGCGTTCCAGGCGCGCATCGCCGGTCGGCATGACCCGGCCTGGGTCGAGAGCCTGACGCAGAAGCTCGGCCTTTCGAAACTCGTCGACCGTTATCCCGAGCAATTGTCAGGTGGCCAGCAACAACGCGTCGCCATCGGCCGCACGCTCGCCTGTCGGCCGGACCTCATTCTCGCAGACGAGCCGACCGGCAATCTCGATGAGGAGACGAGCGATGCGGTGTTGAAACTCTGCCTCGATCTCGTCGAGCAGACCGGAAGTGCGTTTCTGATGGTGACGCACAGTCCCCGGCTGGCAGGCCTGCTCGGACGGCGCATTCATTTAAGCGCGGGCCGGCTGGCGTGAAGCGTCATCTCTGGACGCTCGCGGTCTTGCTGTCGCACTGGCGACGGCGCCCGTTTCAGCTGATGACGCTGGTGATCGGGCTTGCAGTCGCAACTGCGCTGTGGAGCGGCGTGCAGGCGCTGAACGTACAGGCACGGCAAAGCTATGATGAGGCCGCACGACTGATCGGCGGCGACGCGTTCGCGAGCCTCAGGCCCACCAACGGGACGAACTTCGGCGAAACCCTTTACGTCGTGCTTCGGCGCGCCGGCTGGGATGTTTCGCCTGTCATCGAAGGCGATGTGCGCATCGCCGACAGAAGCATTCGCATCGTCGGCATCGATCCGGTCACGCTGCCGCAGGGTGCCGGCCCGGTCACGCGCGATGCGCTGGATGATGGTCCCGAGACTGCCGACGGTAGCGGCGAGAGCCGCGCCGTGCGTCTGCTGACGCCCCCGTCTCTGGCGCTCGGGGATGCCGAGACGGTTGCCGCGCTCGGTGGCGTGGATACGCGTCCAACGCTTGGAAATGGCGGACAGCTGCCGCCCCTCGTCGTCGCCACTTCGCTGCCTCCCGAGACACTGGTGACGGATGTCGGCGTGGCGCAGGCGCTCCTCGATCAACCGGGGCGGTTGTCTCGCCTGATCCTGACCGCTGCGCCTGAAACGAGCTCCCAATCGCTGGCGGCATTGACCGGCGGCGCGTTGGAGCGGGTCGAGCCGGACGACCAGGGCGACTTGGAACGGCTGACCGACAGCTTTCACCTGAACCTCACAGCTTTCGGCTTCCTGTCCTTCCTCGTCGGCCTGTTCATCGTTCACGGCGCCATCGGGCTCGCCTTTGAGCAACGGCGGCCGATGCTGCGCACGATGCGTGCATGCGGCGTGTCGGCGCGCGCCCTGACCGCGGTTATGCTTCTGGAACTGACGACCATCTCGGCGCTTGCGGGCATTATCGGCACGGTCGCGGGTTACATCATCGCTTCATCCCTGTTGCCGGATGTGGCGGCAAGTCTGCGAGGTCTCTATGGCGCGCGGGTCGCAGGCGAACTATCGCTGCAGCCGAGTTGGTGGCTCGCCGGCGTTGCAATCAGCGTCATCGGTGCTCTGGTCGCCGCTGGCAGCAGCCTCTATCGCGCCTGGCGCCTGCCATTGTTCGCAACGGCACAGCCGGAAGCATGGGCCGGCGCCGAAGCGCGTGCGCGCCGCTGGCAGTTGGTCGCGGCAGTGCTGTTGGGAGCGATCGCGCTCGGCGTGCTGCTTCGGGGCTCGGGCCTGGTCGCGGGCTTCGTGCTGATGGGCGCCTTACTGCTCGCTGCTGCATTGTTGCTGCCTTCGGCTCTGGTCGGGCTGCTTGCCATCGCGCAGCGCCTTGTGCGCGGGCCGGTGGCGCAATGGTTCTTTGCCGATGCCCGCCAGCAGTCGGTGGGCCTGTCGCTTGCCTTGATGGCGCTGCTGCTGGCATTGGCGGTGAATATCGGCGTCGGCACGATGGTCGACAGCTTCCGCCAGACCTTCACCGGCTGGCTGGACCAGCGCCTTGCCGCCGAACTCTATGTCGGCGCACGAGACCCTGCCCGCGCCGCAAACATTGCCGACTGGCTCGAGGCGCGGGATGACATCGATGCGGTGTTGCCCGTCTGGGATGCGGAAACACGCTACCGGGGCTTTCCTGTCGAGGTCTTCGGCTTCTCCAACCACCCGACTTATTCCGACCATTGGCCGCTACTGGCGAGCCTTCCCGATGCCTGGAGCGATGTGGAGGCCGGGCGCGCGGTGCTCATCAGCGAACAGCTCGCACGCCGCTTTGCGCTTGCCCCCGGCGACCCGATCGACATTGCCGCGCCCGGAGGTGACTGGGACGGCACGGTTGCGGCGATCTATTCCGACTACGGCAATCCGCGCGGTCAGGTCATGATCGCGGTGGATGAACTTGTCGCGCGCTTTCCTGACGCCGAGCGCGGCAATTTTGCCGTGCGCGTTGCGCCGGAAGCTGTCGATGCCGTCATGAACGATCTGAAGGCGGCGTTCGGTGCGGGCACCGTGGAAGTGGTCGACCAGCGCACCATCAAGGATATCTCGCAGCGCATTTTCGATCGCACTTTCGCCGTCACGCTCGCGCTGAACACGCTCACTCTGATTGTTGCCGGCATCGCGCTTCTGGCCAGCCTGCTGACGCTCGCAGATGCGCGGCTTCCGCAGCTTGCACCGCTTTGGGCTCTGGGCCTTACGAGGCGGAAGCTCGCCGCGATGGAACTGATCAAGGCCGCGACGCTCGCGCTTCTGACAGCGCTGCTTACCATTCCGCTCGGTCTCGCGGTGGCCTGGATCCTCACCAATGTCATCAATGTGGAAGCCTTTGGCTGGCAGTTGCCGGTCTACGCTTTCCCCGAACAATGGCTGCGGCTCATCGTTCTGGCGCTGATCACGGCAATCGCTGCCGCCGCATGGCCAGCCCTCAGCCTGCGCCGCATGCCGCCAACGAAACTGCTCAAGGTGTTCGCCGATGAACGTTAGAGCCGTGCTGTTCCTCCTGCTGGTCTTCGCCGCACCGGCTTTCGCGCAAGGGTTTGCGGGGCTTGGCACCGATGCGGAAGGTTACCGGACCGTCGAACCCGGCCGCACCTTCTCGTTCCCGGCCGATCACGGCCCGCATGAGGGTTTTCGCATCGAATGGTGGTACGTTACCGCCAATCTGGAGGATGCGGACGGTAACGATTACGGCCTGCAATGGACCCTGTTCCGCCAGGCCTTGGCGCCCGGCGAAGAGGGCGAGGGCTGGGAAAGCAGCGCGCTCTGGATGGGCCATGCTGGCTTGACGACCGGAGAGCGCCATTTCAGCGCCGAAAAATTTGCCCGTGGCGGCATCGGCCAGGCCGGTGTCGTTGCCGCTCCATTCGAGGCGTTCATCGATGATTGGGCGCTCGCCGGAGATGTTGCTGCCGAACAGGCACCAAACGGCGACACGATGGCGAATGTCTCGGTCAATGCGACCGGAGACGATTTCATCTACGCAATGACCCTCCAAACCGAGCGTGCGCCAGTCTTGCAAGGCGAGGCGGGATACAGCGTCAAGTCCGATGCCGGCCAGGCATCCTATTACTACAGCCAGCCATTCTATCGGGCGGAAGGGACGATCACAGTAGACGGTGAAGAAATCCCCGTCACGGGCACCGCATGGTTGGACCGCGAATGGTCGAGCCAGCCGCTGGCGGACGACCAGGAGGGCTGGGACTGGTTCTCGCTGCACCTGCCGGGCGATGACAAGCTGATGCTGTTCCAGGTGCGGTCCGAAGATGGCTCGAGCTATTATTCCGGCACCTGGTTCACACCGGATGGCGTCGCGACGCCGCTCGCCAATGACGCGATCACCATGACGCCGCTCGGCACGACCGATATCGACGGACGCATCGTGCCGACGCAATGGCGTCTCGAAATCCCCTCCCGCGATTTCGAGATCACCACCGAGGCGCTGAACCCGCAAAGCTGGATGGCGACAACGTTTGCCTATTGGGAAGGTCCGATCCGGTTCTCGGGCACCCATGAAGGCAAGGGCTACCTCGAAATGACCGGGTACGACTCCGACTGAGCGGGTTCTCCATTCCTCGCCGACCTCACCTGTTCAGGTGATGGCGGGGCGATTTTCGCCGTGATTGTATCCCCGCCAATGGCAGCGCCGCGCTCGACCGTTCGTCGAGCAGGCGTAGCCGGGCAGGGGGCTGGGGAAATTGCATGAATCCACCTGCTTGAAACAATCAACAGGAGCAGGTGGATGAACAAGCCAGTGGCAAGTCTTTTGGTTCTCGGGATGGCATCGGCATTGGCCGCATGCAGCAGTTCCGGCAGCAGCGGCGGCGCGGGAGCGGGAGCAGGCGGTGGCGGAGGTGCATCCGCCGGTGGGTCGCTGCCGATCACGGCGCAGGGCCGCATGCTCGCCGTGCGCCTTCCGGCCAACGTCACGTCGACCGTCAGCTCGTTCAATCAGCTGCCGCAGCTCGATACGCCTGCCACTTCGGCCGTGGCGCTCGATCGAACAGCAGCAGGCGGCGTGGGCATTTCGGGCTCGGCGAAAGAAGATCCGAGCCCCAACAACAACCAGGGAGCCGCCGGCATTGCGCCACCGGCCCTCATTTCCGCATCGGCTGACGGAACCCTCGCCGGCGGTGCAGCGATCATCGGCCTGACGGATGCCAAGGGCCGCGTGTTCTTCGAGAACGGCAATTTCGGCGATCCGCAGGTGGAAAGTGCCAACGCGGCGATCAGCAGCGTCAGCGTCTACAATGTGAGCGCTACCGAGCAGATCGTTCTGTCGGACGCCACCACCATCCGCTATCGCGACGGCAATGCCGGCGATACGGCGGCAAACTACGGCGTCGGCTATGTCGGCAATGCCACCACCAACATGCCGACCTCCGGCACGGCGAGCTACAAGGGCTTCTTCGAAAGCGGCCAGTCGGTCTATACGCGGCCGGACGGGTCGGTCGAGAATTTCGGCTTCGACAACAACGCCACCGTCGCGCTCGCCGCCGATTTTGCAGCCGGAAAGGTGACCGGCGGCATCACCGGCGGAAGGCTCCAGGCATACACCAATCTTGGCCAGAACGTCGTCGATGTGGCGCCTGCGATCACGGGCATGGCGATCGACGCCACGATTACCGGCGCCGATTATGCGGGCACCGCGCGGCTCGTTGACGCGCAAGGAGCGGCGGTCGGCACCGTATCGAATGGCGAGGCCATCGGCAGCTTCTTCGGAAACGCCGGCCGCGAAACGGTGGCCGCCGTGTCCATCGAAGGCAACGCCACGCTCGAGGGTGCGGCGAGCAATTACGTCTTCCAAGGCGTGATCGGGGCGGTGAAGCAGTAGCGGCTAGCGGGGCCCATAGCCGTGGCCGCCACCCTTCACAAACCGCGCCCGCGCAGAACGAGGACGCTGCCGCGCGGCAGCGTCCGGATGCTCAGCATCTGGGTGCTGATCGTCCTGTTCGTCACCGTTCCGCTCGCTTTGGCGACACCGGGGGAAGTGGCAGGCGAAGGCGGGTCGACCGCCTCGCCTTCGCCTGCCGCGCGCTACGGCGACCTCACCCAGGCCGAGCGCATTCAGGCGATCCGTGGTTTCATCGAACGGGGGGATCTGGATACCGCCCAGTTGCTGCTCGCCAACTCCCGCTTCGATGAAGGCGACCTCGGCTATCAGGCAGCCTTTCTTCAGACGATCGTGCTGGAGCGACGGGGTGAACTTGCTGAAGCGGAACAGCTGTCGCGGACGATCCTCGCGGAGCGGCCCGAGTTCGATCTCGTTCGGATGCATCTTGCACGCATTCTCGCGCGGCAAGGCAATGCGACCGGTGCGACCTATCATTTGCGCCTGCTTGCGGAATCCAGCAGCGACCGCACGTCCCGCGAGCGGTTCGAAAGCTTCATCGACACGCTGGACGCAAACCGGCCGTTCACGGTGGGCGGGTTCATCTCTTTTGCGCCCAGTACCAACGTCAACAATGGCAGCTCCGGCACGCAGGTCATGCTCGGCGGCCTGCCCTTCACGATCGATGAAGGCGGGCGGGCGCAGTCAGGCATCGGCGTTCGCGCCGGTCTAAATGCCGGCTACTCGCATGCGCTGAACGAGCAGTTTACGCTCTACACCGCTGGATCGGCCGTGTTTTCGGATTATTCCGGCAAGGATTTCGACACTTTGGTCGGCGATCTGCGCGTCGGCATGCGCTACCGCACGGCAAGCCGCATGTTGAGCGCGGAGTTCATCGCCGACCGGCGCTGGTTTTCGACCACACCGTCGGATTACGGCATCGGCGGCCGCATCTTCGGCAGCCAGGCTCTGATGCCCAAGCTGATCGCATCCGGCGAGTTGCTCTTCATCGATCGAAACTATGACGATATCCCCTCTGCGGCAGCCGAGACGGTCCGGGCAAGCGGCAGGCTGAGCTACTATCCAAGCGCCGCATTCTCGGTCTTCGCGGGTGCCGGCGGCGAGTGGGAACAGGTGGACGGGCGGCCCCACAACGCCTTTGACGGCGCCTTCGTCGAGATCGGTACGACCCGGCAGTTCGCCTACGGCATCACCGCGTCCCTGCAGGCCAAGGTCGGCAACCGTGACTATGAAGCCGATTTTCCCGGCATGACCGAGCCGCGAGAGGACGACTATCTCGAGCTTCGCAGCGGCTTCGTGAAGCGGGACTGGCAGTTCCAGGGTTTCACGCCGCAACTGGCCATCAGCTACTACGACCAGTCAAGCAACGTGGTCTTCTACGACTACGACAAGCTCGGCTTCGACATCACACTGACCAAGGAATTTTAGACAATGCGAGAATTCAGTTGAGTGGTCGCAAGTCTTGGCTCTAGACTTCGAATTGGGGATTGACTGGGGGCGGCGCCGCAGCGCCGTATTTCGCCTGTGACGCTGGTCCAGCGCTTTTCACTGGCCTTGACGATCATCGCGCTGGTGACGGCGCTGACGATGCTTGTCGCCATGCGCAATCCGTATCTCGGGTTGCTTCTCGAATTGGAAGACGACGCCGGCGCCGTGTTGGTTGCAGGCTCCAGCAATCCAGCCGCAGTTGCAGGCATCTCACCCGGTTTGCGGCTGATTTCGATCGCACCCGTCGACGATCCGGCGGCCGCGATCCTGCTCGAGCCGCTTGACCTGATCGATGAGCCCGACACCCTCGATTATGCGACCTATGATCGCTTCGTCGATCGGCAGGGTGAACTGCATGGCGTGCTGTCCGCCGGACCGGTTGCCCTAACGGTTGCCGAGCCGGGTCAGGAACAGCGATCGATCGCAGTTCAGGCAACCGCATGGCGACCGATATCGGCTTTGCCGTTCGCTTTCTGGTACCAGATCGCCTGCGCCGTCATCATTTGCGTCATCGGAGCCTGGGTCCAGTGCCTCAGTCCGAGAGACGGCAAAGTCCGCTTCTTCGCCTTCGCCGGATATGGGGTCGGTCTGGCTGTCTTCAGCGCGGCCGCCTATTCGACCCGTGAAATCGCGCTGTCCGAACCGGTCTTTCGCAGCCTAACCATCCTGAACAACATCGGCGCGATGTCGTTCGGCATCGGCATGATCGGGCTTTTCGCCCGCTATCCGGTCGATCTGAAAATCGCGCGTCTCACCAACGGTCTGATCGGCCTCTTCGTCCTGTGGATCTTCGCGACCCATCTGCGGATTTTCTACGACGTCGGCCTCGGCACGGTCGGCTACCTCGGTATCCTGTGCGAGATGATTGCGATCATCGTTCTGACCGGCGCGCAATATGTCGCGACGCGGCGCGATCTGCCGGCCCGCCGTGCGCTCACATGGCTGGGCGTCAGTGTCATCCTGGGCGCTGGTGCCTTCGTTCTGCTCGTCGCGGTACCGCTGCTCGTGGGGCTGAACGTCGTTCTGCCGCAAGGCTACGCATTCGGGTTTTTCGTCCTGATCTATCTCGGTGTCGCGCTCGGGCTGACGCGGTACCGGCTTTTCGAGCTCGATCGCTGGGCGTTTTCGATCTTCACCTACGTGCTCGCCGCGTTTCTGTTCGCCGCCATCGACTTTACCCTGATCGGCATGCTGGCGCTGACGCCGGCGGTATCGCTCGGCATCACGGCGGTGCTCGTCGGACTGCTTTACCTGCCTGTGCGCAATTTCCTTATGGCCCGGTACCTGGCCCGCAAGGAACTGGATCCGCTGGCGCTCTATCGTGCCTCGACGGAAATCGCGCTGCAGACCTCGGGCGAAGCGCGTGCCGAGCGGTGGCGCCAGGCGCTGGTCGACTATTTCGAACCTCTGCACGCGGATGTGCCGGAGGGTTCCGGCCAGGCCCCCGCCTTACGGGACGACGGCGCGACGCTCGTGCTTCCAGCCTATGACTGGTCCCCACCCTTGCGGCTGCGTCACCCTAAGCGCGGCCGCGCCCTCTTCGGAGCGCCGCATCTTGCGGTCGTCGAGGACTTTGCACGGCTGGTCGCAGCGGCGGAAGAACAGCGTGATGCCTATGATCGGGGCGTGAAGGAAGAGCGCGGGCGCATCGGCCGCGATCTGCACGACAGCGTTGGCGCGCGGCTTCTGTCGAGCTTGCGCGCCACCGACGACACGGATGCTCGGCAGATGGTGCGCAATGCGCTCGGAGACATTCGGGAGATTGTCGGCGGCCTGTCGGACCGCCGCGAGACGCTGGCGAACATCATCGCCGAATTGCGTGCCGAGACGATGGAGCGGCTGGACGATGGCACGGTCGAGTGGCCGCTGTCCGATGCCGACCGCTCGGGGATCGTGCTGCCATATCTGGTGTTCCGCAATTTCACCTCGGCGCATCGCGAACTGGTGACCAACGTCATCAAGCACGCGCCGGGCGCGGATATCACGGTGACGACGCAACTCGTCGGCGATCGCCTTGTCCACACGGTGGAGAATGCGCTGCCGGGCGCGGCATCGCAGGCGAACCGCCGGGCATTTTCAGGCAATGGACTTGAAAACATCGCCGCGCGGGCTCGCCAGACCGGCGGTCAGTTCGATTATGAAGTCACGCCCAATGCGTTCATCGCGACGATCAGCCTACCGGTCGCCATGGGAGCCGTCGCCGCATGAAGGTGGAACGCGTTCTGGTGATCGAGGACAACGCGCGCGCCAGGCAGTGGATGGTGGACTGTGTCGCTGCCGGATTTCCGGGAGCGCAGGTCAGCGAGGCGTCCTGCCTGGAAGATGCGCGGCGCTGCCTGCGCAATGCCGCGGTCTGGGCGCGAGCACACGGTCTGCCCGGCGCGTTCGATCTTGCCTTAATCGATATCGGTCTGCCGGATGGGTCGGGTATCGATCTCATCGAGGAGATCAATGCGAGCGACAGCCATTGCGCGCCTGTCATCACCACGATTTTCGATGATGCGCAGCAGATATTCGACGCGATTTCCGCCGGCGCGCGCGGCTACCTTTTGAAGCACCATGACACCGACCGGTTCATCCAGCTGATGAAGCGCATCATCGACGACGAGCCGCCGCTGTCACCCGCCGTCGCGCGCCACGTCATGACGGCGCTGCAATCGCTGAACGCGCGCATGGTGCCGGATGCTGCGCTGACGGCGCGTGAGGAGGAGGTGCTCACCCTTCTGGGCCGGGGGTTTCAGCTGAACGCGGTGGCGAAGACTTTGACGATTTCGCAAAACACCGCATCCACCCACGTGAAGTCCATCTATCGCAAGCTCAACATCAAGACGCGGGCCGAGGCAGCCCTTGCCGCTCGCGACCGCGGCCTTCTTCAGCGCGAACACTGACCGAAGGTAGCGGCAGCCCCAGGGTTGACGCGCACGGCCAGCCGGCCAACATGCCGGTCTTTCGGAGAGATATGCGCAATGCGATGGATCGTCGGGGCCGCTGTGGCCGTTTTTTTGGCAACACCGCTTCTGACCTTGCCGGCGGCCGCCGATTTTCGCGGCCATGGCGGGCCGATACGCGCTTTGGCCGTCTCGGCCGATGGATCGCAGATACTGTCCGGTTCGTTCGATACGACCGCCATCTTATGGAACCGCGACACAGGCGCCGCTGTGTCCGTGCTCCGCAGCCACGACGAATCGGTCAACACGGTCGCGCTGTTGCCCGGCGGCGGCATGGTCACCGGCGGCCAGGATGGCCGTATCGTCGTATGGAGCGCCGCTGGCGAGCCGCGTGAGCTTGGCCGGCACGATGGCCCGGTGGCGAGCCTCGCCCTGTCGGCAGACTCCAGGATCGTCGCCTCGGCGTCGTGGGACGGAACGGCGCGGCTCACGCCACTCGACGGCAGTGCTTATCGCTCGCTGACCGGTCACCAAGGCAACGTGAACGCGGTCGCTTTCCTGCCCGACGGCCGGGCGGTAACGGCGGGATATGATGCAACACTGCGGATATGGCCGATGCAGGATGGGCCTGCGGAAGTGATCTCGGTCAATGCACCGCTGAATGCGCTCGCGATCTCAAATGACGGAACGATCGTCGCCGCCGGTGTCGATGGTCGGCTTCGGATCCGAACCTTGGACGGCGCGCTCCGCGAGATCGAGACAACGCCTGTTCCCGTAACGGCACTTGCCATTTCGCCGGACGAGGCAACGATCGCCTCCGCCGCGATCGACGGCTCGATTTGGCTGGTGGACCGGGCAAGCGGCTCGGTGCGCCTTACGCTGCAGGGCGCCGACAGCCCGGTGTGGTCGCTGGCGTTCGATCCCGACGACGGCAGCCTTTTTGCCGGCGGCGGGGACCGCGTCATCCGCCAATGGGATGCGGCGACCGGGGAGCGGCTGAACCGGACCGACGCGGGCGAAATGACCGAGGATTTCGGCGACAGCCGAGGCGCACAGGTCTTTGCCGCCTGCCAGGCCTGCCACACATTGTCGGAGGATGCCGGCAATCGCGCAGGGCCCACGTTGCACGGCATTTTCGGTCGCCGCATCGGCACTGCCGAGGGCTACAACTATTCAGAAGCACTCAAAGGCATGGACATCGTCTGGACTCCAGAAACGGTGTCCGAGCTCTTCGATGTCGGCCCAAACCACTACACGCCCGGCACCAAGATGCCCGAGCAGCGGATCACCGATCCCGCCGATCGCGCAGCGCTCATGGAGTTTCTGGAGGAGCGGACCCGGTAGCCTCTCAATGCCGGCTCTGGTTCCGCTCTTCGCGTTCGCGCAGATAGTCGTCCGTGGTGCGGACCGTACGCGTCTCGGCCTGGTGCGGATCGAAGCTTTCCTTGACGACGACTGCCACGCGGCAGTCCTCGCACATTTCCAGAACCCGACGGCGCTGTTCGCCCTCCGGTCCTGAGAACATCCAGTGGCTTTCGAGCTTCTCGATCACGCGATTGATCGTCGAGCGCGTGCCGAATGCCTTGCCGCATTCGATACAGTGATGCGGTTCTTCCTCTTTCAGCAGCCGCTTGGGCTCTGCCCAGGCCGTGAAATCGAGCCGCGGCGCAAGCGTGATGACATCTTCCGGGCAGGTTGCTTCGCAAAGCCCGCACTGGACGCAGAGGCTTTCCGAAAAGCGCAGCGTCGGACGGTCGGGATTGTCGGTGATCGCATTGGCGGGGCAGGCGGATACACAGGAGAGACACAGCGTGCAGCCATCGACATCCACCTCGATGCCGCCGAAAGGCGCACCGCGCTCGAGTGCGATCACGTCGACTGGTGAGGGCGCTGCGCGATGCAGTTCGCGGAAAGCGAGTTCGAGCAGCCCGCGCTTCTCCGGCGGCGGAAGGAAACTCGCCGGCACCGCCGTGCGGGCGGGCATCGCACCAGGGGCTGCAAGCGCCTCGCCAAGCTGGTCCGGATCATCCGTCTCGATCAGCTGGACGAGATCATCGCCGTATCCAAGTTCGGAGAAGATGCGGTTGGTCATCGCCAGGATGGCCGTCAGGCCCGACAGATCGTGCTTCGGCTTGGCGCGGGATACGAGGAACACGCGGTCTGCGCCGTAGGCGACGGCCGCTGCTAGGAGCTCGGGACCGGTCTGCGTGATCTCGTTGACAAGCAGCGGGATCACCCGCGCCGGCAAGCCCTGGCCGAAGCGCGCAAGCGCATCGATGAGCGGGGCGCCGTGGTCGCCATCATGCAGCAGGATCGCGGGCCTCGTGCCGCCCGCCTTGAAATAGCCCGAGAGCATGACGCGCAGTTTCTCGGTGACGGCATCGACCGGCGGCAGCGCGTAGGAAACAGCCCCGGTCGGGCAGGCGCCGGCGCACTGGCCGCATCCGGCGCAGATGGCAGCGTCGATCGCGACATGATCGCCGTCCGGGGTAATCGCGCCGGTCGGGCAAAGATCGAGGCAGCGGGTGCATCCGGTGATCGTCGAGCGGGAATGGGCGCAAATCGACGCATCGAAGGTCACGTAACGCGGCTTGTCGAAGATGCCGACAAGGCCCGATGCCTTGAGGATCAGCCGCTCGATGGCCGCATTGTCGCGCGGATCGACGCGGAGATAGCCGTCACGCAGGTCGTCGGCGGAAAGGAGAGGCTGGTCGCCCGTCAGATCGATGATGAGGTCGCAGCTGGATTCCGCGCCATTGCGCGCGGCACCAAAGATCAGCTTCGAGCGCGATGAGGGCGACGGAAGCGCATAGTCGTCGATGGTGAGCTCGAACGCGCCGAGATGACCCGACGCATTGCGAACCCGGCCCTTCAGCACGGGAAACACCGTTTTTGCCGGCGGCGTCACGTCCTTCGGATCGACGAGGAGCACGGTGATGTCGAGATGATCGGCAAGCCGTGCCGCCACCTCGATCGCGGTTTCGTCGCGGCCAAGGACGAGCGTTACCCCTTGCGATTCGAGCGACACCGTCGAAATGGGCGGCATGTCGACCGCCGCAGCGGCGAGAAGTGCTGCCATCTTGGGGCCTGCTTGGCGTCCTTCGGCGGACCAACCCGCCTGTTCGCGGATGTTGACGAAGGACAATGCGCCGGTGAACCCGGCATCCTCGGCCATTTCGGCAAAGAGCGGCTCTTCCTGTGTGCAGGCGACGGTGATGGGACCGCCATCTTGCAGAGCCGCAGCAAACCGCGTGCTTTCGTGGCGGCACAACTGGTCGGCGCGCTCGAAGCTGCCGGTGCAGCCGCGCGCGATCGATCCCTCGTCGAGCGCCATTGTCTTTTCGCACGAGCAGATGAATACACGGCGCTCTGAAGTGCGGCGCCTCGTCTCTGTCATTCCGTCAAACCTCCAGGCCATTTGGCCGCGTGCGATGACGCCGGTTCCGGCCTTGCATTGCCCCATCGGGCACCCTTACTTTTGAGCGGTTCTAACTTAGCCCCAGAGGAATGTCACGAATGCTGAGTGCAGCCGGGGAGGGCGCATTGGTCCTCCCGCCGCTTTTCGAAGCCGTTTTGATCGCTGATCCAAGCGACGTCCATGCCCATGCGTGCCGAATTGCCGCGCAATCGGGCGCCGGAACGCTGGTTTATGCGATCTCGGAGGAAACGGTGGCGCTCGCTATCGTGCTCGAACCGGACAAGCCGATGGTCGCTGCGCGCCTCGCCTTTTTCGCCGGCATGGCTGCGATGGGTGATTCGCTTGCCTTCCATTGCGTGCCCGAACGGCAGGTCGCTTTCGCCTGGCCGGATGAATTTCTCTTCGACCTCGCCCGCTTGGGTGGAGCGCGGCTCGCCGTGCCTGAAGGCACCGGTGATGACGATGTGCCGGAGTGGATGGTCTTTTCCGTCGAACTGATCCATGCCCGGCCGAGCCTTGCCGATCCGGGGGCCTATCCTGGCTCGACATCGCTCGTCGAAGAAGAGTTCGATCCGCCGGAAGCGATCATCGAGAGCTTCACGCGCCACCTGATGCGCGCTTTCGACGCAATGGCGACCGAGGGCATGTCCGCCGTGACGACGGCCTATCTGGAACGCCTGCAGGCCAATACCGACCGCGATTGGATGATCGACGGCCGCGGCGATCTCCTGCAGCGTGGCGAGCCCGGTGCTGCGCCGACCCGTCAAAGCCTGTCGATCGGCCTCGCCGCCTGCCGCTGGTACAACCCTGTTCGCAAGGCGCCGCTTCTATGAGCGCACCGATGAAGCTGCCCCGCACGATCCGGATGGATCCGTCCGATACCTTCGTGTTCGCAAAAGCGGCCGAGCCTGGCGAGTGGGCGGTCGCGGGCACGTTTCTGTTCCATGGCGCGAAGATCGCCGATCTTGGACCCAAGCAGCGCACCGCTTTTCGGGCGGGCTTTCTCGGGATCGAGAGCTTCGGCTATTCGACGCTTGCCGTCGCTTCCGAAGTCGTCGGCAATGAGATGGAAGAGGCGACACACAGCCTCGCCGCACAACTTGTGCACCATTGCGGCGCGCCGAGCGTGGAGGTGGCGCTGCCGGCGGCGCGCGAGGAAATCGCATTTGCGGCCGATCTCTGTCGCGACCATGCGATCGGCACATTGCTGGCGCTTCATCGCGCCGAAGAGGACGGCCAGATCCGCGAGCGGTTTCGCACCTTGCGTCCGCGCGCCGAAACGACGATGGCAGGACCCGGGCTGAAGGGGCTTGATCGCGCCTTCCTGGTGATCGAAACGGATGACGACGACGACCAGCCGGAAGAACAAGTCGATCTTCTGTCGCTTGGAAAGGAATGAAGTACGTGCGGGAATTTTGGGTATCCAGCGGCCATCACATGGTGCGGCGTCGCGACGATGGACGGCTTTCGGTGACCGACGAGTTGCTGCTGACCTATCTGGCGCGGCCGGAGATCGTGCCGCCGGAAGATGCATGCGTGGTGGAGCGCGCGCTTTATCAGCAGCTGAAGGCATCGCCGCGCGCGGCAGTCGACGCTGCAACGATCGCCTCCATCGCGGATGCCGATGCGCGCGAGAACTGGCAGTTCCTCATCGCCTACCGCGACCTCCTCATTCGCGAGGAGACCATCGAGGGCGCCTATCTGGCAATCGTCAGGGAGCGCATGCCGGTGCCGCCGCTCTTCTTGAACCAGCTGGTCCATCTCATTTTGCGCAATGCGCTGGAAGGCTGTAGCGACCCCTACGTACTGCGCGCCGCCGAACTGATGTTCAGGCCGCAGCGCGCGTCCGTGCTTGAGGATGCACTGTTGCTGGCCGATCAGGAACTGGTCGAAGAGCGCGAGCGCGAGCAGCACGACAAGCCCCTGGCCGCGATGTTCGCCGGCGAGCCGGGAAGCGAACTCGACGTGCTCGACGAGGACAACGCCTGGACCTATTGGAGCCGATCCGACGCGCACTCCATGGCGCTCAATTTCGGGGGTGATCCGAAAAGCCGCACGGGTCTTGCCGTCGCACTCACCGTCTTCATCCACCATCTGCTCGGGACGAAGGTGACGATCGAGCCTTTGATCGACGTCAAGGAAGTGGACTTCCGCTGGTTCGTCGGTCTCGATCAGGATGCCACGACATTTGGAAATCGGCTCTGGCGCGGCGAAGAGGTACCATCGGATCTGACAGAGCGCCTGATCGGCCTGTTCCGGCTGGATTTTGCCGAGGACGAGGGGAAGCATAGGCAGTCGGAAGGGCCGGTCTATCTTCTGATGACGATGAGCCCGGACAAGACCGTGCGGCTGAAGCCTCAAAATCTCGTCACCGGTCTGCCGCTCGCCGAGGACCGGCCGGCCGCGTGAACATGACACAGCGACACCGTCGCTGTCGGAAAGGAGACCCATGCCAAAGCTCTTCTGTCGTCTCGGCATCGTCACCGTGTCCAGGAAGCCGGTGACACGATGGGGCAAGCGAGGCTTCGCCCCGCACTCGGTCCTTCCCGACGTGCCGGCGACGCCAGCGGGCGAACGCTTGAGCCCGCCCGGCGACGTCGAGCTCTATTATGCGGGCGACTTTCAGCTGATGCTCTATTCGGGCGAAGCGGCGCATTATCGCGACAATCTGTTCGCCAAGCCGACTTTGTGGGTGGCGATGCGCCCCGACGACCCGAAGGGTGTCGTGATGCTGACCGCCGATCCCTACGAAGGCGAGGCCCGGGCTGGTGACGAAGCACTCGTCGTTGCTGCATTGCCGATGCCGCCGAGCGTCGCCCTGTGGGTGGAGGGCTTCATGTCGCTCCACTACAAGGAAGAGGTTTTCGTGAAGCGCAAGCGCAAGCGCGCCGATCCCGATGCGCTGACCCGCGGCGGCAAGCGCGTGCTCGACAAGGACGAATTTCTGCCATGACCGGGACCAAGAGGCGATGAGCGGCAAGGACGAGGACGGCGGCTTCTTGTCACGCTGGTCGCGCCGCAAGCGTGGTGCAGCGGTCGAGGAAGAGCCTGCCACCGATCTTGAGGTCGGGCCGAACGACGCCGGCGGCGCCGAGACGGATGGTACGGTGATCCGGGGCCAGGTTGAAGGGCAGGCTGATGCGCCACTTGCCGGCGATGTGGCTCCAGAAGAGACCCTAACCCAGGAAGAGATCGAGGCGCTTCCGCCGCTGGACACGGTCACATCGCGTGAGGAATTGCAGCTCTTCCTGCGCAAGGGCGTGCCCAAAGCTCTGCGGCAGGCCGCTTTGCGCAAGGTCTGGATGCTCAATCCGAAGATTTCCGGCTATCTCGATGTCGCTCGCGACTACGCCTATGACTGGAATGTCGCAGGCGGCGTGCCGGGCAACTCCGGAACACTGTCGCCAGGCGAAGCACTGCGAATGGTCGACAAGTTCCTGCAGAAGAAGCCGGAACCAGCGGATGAGCCTTCGCTGAGCGAAAAAGCACCGCAGGTCGCCGAAGATGCAGCCGAAGAGATAGAAACGACCATTGAATTTCCACAGGATCAGGCGGAAACGGACACTGTCACCAATAATCCACAGGATACGACTTTCGTCGCAGATGCCGAGGTGACCGTGCCGGACACTGACAGCGCTCGAGGCGATATTGCCCCCCGGAGACGACATGGAAGCGCCATTCCGCGCTGATCAGTGAACACTCGCGATATGTCTGGTCACGCACGCTCTACGTCGAACGCTGCTCTAAGGAAAACACCGGATGAATCGCAGGAGTTTGCAGGATTATGCGATGTCGCTTTCCGCTGAAGCAATCGTATAAGACCTAAATCCTGTGCGTTTTTATCAGGAATTTCACGGACTTGACGCATTGCCGCAATGGTTGCACGCGGCGTTGCGTTCCCTCATGTTTTGTAACAACAAGAAATGGTTGGGATCGAATCCCGATCTTCTAGGGTAGAGGAGCGCGGCGCGTTGAGCGCAGTCGAAAGAACACGGGCGGGTAACGTCAAAGCCGACGAAGTCGATTTTCTGCGCGCGCAGGAATACCGGCTACTCGCGGCGCTTTTGCGTGGTGCGCCCAGCGCCGACCTGTTGTCGGACCTTTCGCAATTGCGCGGCGACGAGACGCCGCTCGGTTCGGCCCATACCGCGCTGGCTTCGGCTGCGAACGAGGCGGATCCTATTGCTGTCGACCGCGAGTTCTTCTCGCTCTTCGTCGGCGTCGGTCGTGGCGAGCTTCTGCCCTACGGGTCGTTCTATCTCACCGGGTTCCTGAACGAGCGCCCGCTCGCCGCGGTGCGCCACGACATGGCCAAGCTCGGACTGGAGCGGGCTGAGGGTCTCTTCGACCCGGAAGACCACATCGCGACGCTGTGCGACGTGATGGCGGCGCTGGCGACCGGTGACGTCCCCGCGGATGCTGTCAGCGAGGCCGATTTCTTTCGCTGGCATCTGGCGCCGTGGGTTGATCAGTTTTTCGCCGATCTGAAGACCGCGCCTTCAGCATTCTTTTACCGTCACGTGGCGGAAGTCGGATCTGTCTTCATGGCCGTGGAGCGCGAAGCCTTCGCCATGGACGCCGCCTGATTGAGTGCCGGCCGCGAATGCGGCCTAAAAGACTGAACTCGACCGGTCGCGAAAGCGGCCCAAAAGACTGAACTTGAACTGTGGGGCAAGAGCCCCGATGGGAGATTGAGATGACGATCCAGGACGACCAGAAGGGTCTCGGGCGCCGCGGTTTCCTCGGCGCATTTGCCGGTGTGGGTGCCGCTGCCGCCGCGGTTGCCGTTGGCACCGGTGGCGTTCAGGAAGCCGCTGCACAGGAAACGGACGATGAGAAGCGCAAGGCGCGCTATCAGGAAACCGACCACGTCAAGGCTTTCTACCGCACCAACCGCTACTGAGGGGAGGGCGTCATGCTCGTCAAACGTAAAGCCGGCGCAGCTTCGCGCAGCAAACTGCAATCCGTCGTGGCCGGGCTCGCATCCGCCGCACTCGACCGACGGTCGTTCCTGAAGCGCTCGGGCATCGCCGTCGGCGGCCTTGCAGCCATCGGATCGCTCGGCGCGGGCGGGATCCGCAAGGCGCAAGCCGGCCCGACGATGGAAGGCGTGGAAATCGAAGTCCGCAAGAACATCTGCACGCACTGCTCGGTCGGCTGCACGGTCACCGCAGAGGTGCAGAACGGCGTGTGGACGGGCCAGGAGCCATCCTGGGCAAGCCCGATCAACCGCGGCACCCACTGCGCCAAGGGTGCATCGGTGCGCGAGTTGGTCCATGGCGACCGTCGCCTTAAATATCCGATGAAGAAGCAGAACGGCGAATGGGTGCGGGTCTCCTGGGATGACGCCTTCTCCGAAATCGGCGCGAAGCTCGGCGAGATCCGCGAAGAGTCCGGTGCTGATTCCGTCTACTGGCTCGGTTCGGCGAAGTTCTCGAACGAGGGCTCCTATCTCTGCCGCAAGCTGGCGGCCTTCTGGGGCACCAACTCGGTCGACCACCAGGCGCGCATTTGTCACTCCACCACGGTCGCAGGTGTTGCCAACACCTGGGGCTACGGCGCGATGACGAATTCCTACAACGACATCCGCAATTCCAAGACCATCATCTTCATGGGCTCCAACGCCGCCGAGGCGCACCCCGTCTCGTTGCAGCACATTCTGTCGGGCAAGGAACAGCAGCGCGCGAACGTGATCGTTCTCGATCCGCGCTTCACGCGCACCGCCGCTCACGCAACCGAATATGTACGCATGCGCTCCGGCACCGACATCGCGGTGATCTGGGGCATCATGCACCATATCTTCGCCAATGGCTGGGAAGACCAGGACTTCATCGATGCCCGTGTCCACGGCATGGACCAGATCCGCGCCGAATGCGACAAGTGGACCCCGGAAGTCGTCGAGCGCGTGACCGGCATCCCGGGCGAGCAGCTGCGCCGGGTCGCTGAAACCTTCGCGACCCAGAAGCCCTCCACCTTCATCTGGTGCATGGGCGGCACGCAGCACACGGTCGGAACGGCCAATGTGCGCGCCTATTGCAACCTGCTTCTGGCAACGGGCAATGTCGGCGGCAACGGCATGGGCGCCAACATCTTCCGTGGCCACTGCAACGTGCAGGGCGCGACGGATCTCGGCCTCGATATCACCAACCTGCCGCTCTATTACGGCTTGGCTGAGGGTGGCTGGCGCCACTGGTCCCGCGTCTGGGATGTGCCTTACGAGTATTTCGTCTCGCGCTTCGACGAAGTGCCGGCGAAAGACGGCCGCGAGGGTCGCACGCGCGAGCAGAACATGCAGACGCCGGGCATTCCCTCGACCCGCTGGTTCGACGCCGCGACCATCGATCCGGACCAGGTCGACCAGCGCGATAACATTCGCGCAATGATGGTTCTCGGCCATGGCGGCAACACCGTGCCGCGCCAGGCCGAAGTCAAGGCCGGTCTTGAGGCTCTTGATCTTCTCGTGGTCGTTGACCCGCATCCGACATCGTTTGCTTCGCTGCATGCGCGGCCAGACAACACCTATCTGTTGCCGGCGGCGACGCAGTTCGAATGCTCGGGCTCGCGCACCTGCTCGAACCGCTCGATCCAGTGGTACGAAAAGGTCGTGGAGCCGGTCTTCGAATCGGCAAACGACTACTGGATTCTCTATCGCCTGGCTCAGGAACTCGGCGTCGCCGACGAGATGTTCAAGAACATCGAACTAGTCGAAGGCAAGTTCGGCCCCGAGCCGCAGCCGGAATCCGTCATGCGGGAAATCAACCGCGGTGGCTGGTCGACCGGCTATTGCGGCCAGTCGCCGGAAAGGCTCAAGGCCCATATGGCCAACCAGGACAAGTTCGACCTGGTAACGCTGCGCGCTCCCGCAGACGACCCGGACGTTGGCGGTGACTATTACGGCCTGCCTTGGCCTTGCTGGGGCACGCCGGAAGTGCGCCATCCCGGCACCCATATCCTCTACAACACCAACCTCCATGTCATGGACGGCGGCGGCAATTTCCGCCCCCGCTTCGGGCTTGAGTATGAAGGCCAGACACTGCTCGCCGAAGGCAGCTCGTCGGTCGGCGCGGAGTTGGACGACGGCTATCCTGAATTCACGATGGCTGTGCTGAAAGAATTGGGCTGGGATGCAGATCTGACGGCCGCTGAACTGGCACAGATCGAGCGTCAGGGCGGCGCCAATGTCGATGCCGTTTCCTGGTCGACCGATCTCTCCGGTGGTATCCAACGTGTGGCAATGCTTCACGGCTGCGTGCCATTCGGCAATGGCAAGGCCCGCGCTGTTGCGTGGAACCTGCCCGATCCGGTCCCACAACACCGCGAGCCGATTTACACGCCGCGCCCCGATCTCGTCGCCGAGTTCCCGACCCGCGACGACGCCCGCGAGTTCCGCGTGCCGAATATTGGCCGCACGCTTCAGCAGGCAGCAGTCGACCGCAACATCGCGCAGGCCTTCCCGATCGTCCTCACCTCCGGCCGTCTGGTCGAATATGAAGGCGGAGGCGAAGAAACCCGTTCGAACCGTTGGCTGGCCGAATTGCAGCAGGACATGTTCGTCGAGATCAATCCGGCCGACGCTTCCGACCGCGGCATTGCCGACGGAGGCTGGGTTTGGGTGAGGGGACCTGAAAACGACAGCCGGGCCCGCATGAAGGCGCTGGTGACGGAACGTGTCGGCCGGGGCGTCGCCTTCATGCCGTTCCACTTCGCCGGCTGGTTCCAGGGCGAAGATCAGCGCGGCAACTACCCGCAAGGGGCCGACCCGATCGTGCTTGGCGAAAGCGTGAACACCATAACGACTTACGGTTACGACCCGGTCACCGGCATGCACGAAGGCAAGGCGACGCTTTGCCAGATCGAAGCCGCGTAAGGGGAGGATGAACAAATGGCACGAATGAAATTTCTCTGCGACGCGGACCGCTGCATCGAATGCAACGCCTGCGTCACCGCATGCAAAAACGAACACGAAGTGCCGTGGGGCATCAACCGCCGCCGCGTCGTGACGATCAATGACGGCCTGCCGGGCGAGCGCTCGGTATCGATGGCCTGCATGCACTGCACCGATGCACCCTGCGCCTCGGTCTGCCCGGTGGACTGCTTCTACACGACCGCGGATGCCGTCGTGCTGCACTCCAAGGATCTGTGCATCGGCTGCGGCTATTGCTTCTACGCCTGCCCGTTCGGCGCACCGCAATATCCCAAGGTCGGCAACTTCGGCTCGCGCGGTAAGATGGACAAGTGCACCTACTGTGCCGGTGGTCCGGAAGCCGACATGACGATGGCTGAGTATGAAAAATACGGTGCCAACCGTCTGGCGGAAGGCAAGCTGCCGCTGTGCGCCGAGATGTGCTCCACCAAGGCGCTTCTCGCTGGCGACGGCGACATCATCGCCGAAATCTATCGTGAGCGCGTGACCACCCGTGGTTACGGTTCGGGCGCCTGGGGCTGGCAGACGGCCTACCAGGAAAGCATCAACGTCTAAGGCGCGTGCGTGCCGGCCGCGCCATCCGCGCGACCGGCCACCAGGCAAGGCTGTAAGGAGACCGGAAATGGTCGCTCAATCTTATTTCGCCCGCATCACGCTCACGCTTGCGATGCTGGCAGCTCTCTTCTTCGCAGCGCCGATGGCCGGCGCGCAGGAACCCGTCAATCCAACGGCCCGCTCCGTGCAGGAACAGCAATTGCTGGAAGCGCTGCAGGGTGGCAACGCCATCTCGGGCCGCGTGTCGATCCCCGACCAGCGTGCCGCCGACCTGATCAAGCCGGAAGGCCGCAACTGGTCGGGCACGCACAATAGCACGGTCTACTGGACGACGACCGCCGTCGTTCTCGGCATGCTCGCTCTTCTGACCGTGTTCTATTTCGTGCGTGGACGCATCCGGCTCGAGCACGGCTTTGCCGGTCGCACGATCAAGCGCTTCAATTCGTTCGAGCGGTTTGCGCACTGGCTGACCGCCGTGTGCTTCATCCTGCTGGCTCTGACCGGCCTCAACCTGATCTTCGGCCGATACGTGCTGATCCCGCTTTTCGGCGCGGACACGTTTGCCACGGCGACGCAACTCGGCAAGGTGGTTCACAACTACATCGCCTGGCCGTTCATGCTCGGCATCGCGATCATGCTGGTCGTCTGGATCAAGGACAACATCCCCGGTCGTGTCGATCTTGACTGGATCAAGGCCGGCGGCGGTATGCTGAAGGGTGGCGGTCATCCGCCTGCCAAGCGCTTCAATGCCGGACAAAAGATCATCTTCTGGTCGGTCGTGCTCGGCGGAGCGGCCCTGTCCTTCACGGGCGTGCTCCTCCTCTTCCCGCAGCTGGCGGGCGAGCCCGGCAACTGGCAGCTGGCACAGCTGGCGCACGCGATCATCGCAGCCGTCATGACGGCCGTCATTCTGGCGCACATCTACATCGGTACGCTCGGCATGGAAGGCGCTTTCGATGCGATGGGCAGTGGGCAAGTGGATGTAAACTGGGCACGCGAACACCATTCGCTCTGGGTCGCTGAGCGTGACACTGCAGTCGAAGGTGAGCCGCGCGGACACGTCGCTCCGGCCGAATAAGTCGCTCGCGGCGATGTTCAATTGATGAATGGAGGACCGTCGCGCGATGGTCCTCCTCAGTGATGATATCGGTTGCGCTGGTGCAGCACCGATCTTGGGGATTCGGTCAGTCCAGGCTTCGGTGCCTCATTGACCGCGAAAGGACACAGACCATGAAAACATTCCTTTTGGCTGCGATTACGGCCGGCGTTCTGGCCTATGGCGCCAATTTCATCTTGAACAGCAACTGGCAGGCAACGTCGGCCACCGCTTATACGACCTCCGGCGCGCGCGTTGGGGATCCGGGTGGAAATCTGGTCGGCGCCGACTGGCCTGCTGCGGCCGAATCCGAACAGGACAGCTAAGTTCTCTTCATCAAGCCCGCACCGCCAAACAGGCGGTGCGGGCGCGGCCCTTTTGCGCTGCAGTAAATCTCACGCCCGCAATGCTGTGGTGCGCGTCGAAAGTCGAGCAAAGCTCCTTTCGATATTCTCTCCTACAAAATCGTTCCTGACTTTATTGTTGATTCAATCGGTTGAAGTAAATGATCGCCTTCGCCGTGAATTTTGTGCAGTGCAGCGATCTCTGCCTTTGTGTCTACGACTTTGGTTGCACTGCCTTTGTCGCGGAAAAGCCAGCGAAAATAGTTGATTGATCAGGGGCGATGACTATGATCGCCGCCAACAAGAAGAACAACGTGAACAGCTTGCTTGCTTCAATGGGAGAGAGAAATGACTTCAACAGATTCAAAGACGGTATCGCGCCGTCGGTTCCTTAAGGGCACTGCGGTCATCGGTGGTGCAGCTGCCGGTTCAACGCTCGCTGCGCCGGCCGTGCTCGCGCAGGCGCCGCTCGTTGTCCGCATGCAGACCTCGTGGCCATCCTCGGACATCTGGCAGGAAATGGCCCAGGACTACGCCGATCGCGTCGAGGCCATGTCCGGTGGTCGTCTCTCGATCGACCTTCTGCCTGCCGGCGCGGTGGTCGGCGCCTTCCAGGTGATGGACGGCGTTTCCGACGGTGTCATCGACATGGCACACTCGGTTTCGGCCTACTGGTACGGCAAGCACAAGGGTGCTTCCATGTTCGGAACGGGCCCGGTTCTCGGCGGCAATCCGACCACGCTGCTGTCCTGGTTCTACGCCGGCGGTGGCGACGAACTCTATCGTGAGCTGACGCAGGACATTCTTGGTCTCGACGTGGTTGGCTTCCTCGGAATGCCGATGCCGGCGCAGCCGTTCGGTTGGTTCAAGGAAGAAGTGAACACCGTCGCCGATATCCAGGGCTTCAAGTACCGCACCGTCGGTCTTGCTGCTGACCTGCTTCAGGGAATGGGGATGAGTGTTGCCCAGCTTCCGGGCGGCGAAATCGTTCCCGCCATGGAGCGTGGCGTTATCGACGCGTTCGAATTCAACAACCCGACGTCTGACCGTCGCTTCGGCGCTCAGGATGTTGCTAAAAATTACTATCTCGCCTCCTACCACCAGGCAGCAGAGCAGTTCGAGTTCATCATCAACCGTCCGTTCTTCGAAGATCTCGACGAGGATCTGCGGGCGATCCTTCAGTACGCGGTCGAGGCATCGGCCACCGCCAACACCGCCAAGGCGCTCGACAACTATTCGCGCGACCTTGCCGAACTGCAGACCGGCGGCGTCACCGTTCACCGCACCTCGAGCGAAATCCTTCAGGCGCAGCTCGATGGCTGGGATCGGGTCATCGAAGAGCAGCTTGAGACCGATGAGTTCATCGCGCGCGTTCTGCAGAGCCAGCGCGATTGGGTCGAGCGCGTCACGTACTACGAACTGATGAACGCGCCGGACTATCGTCTGGCCTACGATCATTACTTCCCAGGCAAGCTCGCCATCTAATTCAATGCAATCTTGAAGATATCGAAGCCCGGCATCGTGTTCGCACCTTGCCGGGCTTCTTCAACCCACCTTCCGGGGAATCCCATGGTTCGGTTCATCAATTTCGCCGATGCGTTATCTGCATGGTTCGGCAAGGCATTCGGCTGGCTGATCATCATGATGTCATTCGGCATGGGCTACGAAGTTCTCGTTCGATACATGTTCAACAGCCCGACGCCCTGGGCCTTTGACGTGTCTTTCATCATGTATGGCGCGTTGTTCATGATGGGCGGGGCCTATACCCTGTCCCGTGGCGGTCACGTGCGAGGCGACTTCGTCTACCGGACATGGACGCCCAAGACTCAGGCGACCGTCGAGCTCGTTCTCTACTTCCTGTTCTTTTTCCCGGGCATCCTGGCGCTCATTCTCGCAGGCTGGAAGTACGCCTCCCGCTCGTGGAGCTATGGTGAGGTCAGCATCAACAGCCCGGCCGGCATTCCGATCTATCGGTTCAAGACCATCATCGTTGCAGCCGGCATCCTTCTGTTCATTCAGGGTATCGCTCAGGTCTGCCGTTGCATCCTGTGCCGACGGGAAGGCTACTGGCGCGAGCCAGAAGAAGACGTGATGGAAACCGAACAACTCCTCGCGCGTGAAACCAATCCGAATCTCACTTCGGTCGATAAAACGCCAAGCGTTGGCCCCGATGGAGCGGCTCGATGACCGACCCCCAAATTGCAATCGCGATGCTGGGAATTTTTATTTTCCTGGTGTTTCTTGGATTTCCAATCGCCTTCACGCTTATGGCGATGGGCATCGGATTTGGCTACTACGCCTATTTCGATCCGTCCCGCATGTGGCGCACCTATAATCGCCTTGCGGAAGATGCGAGCATCTTCGAGCAGATACGCTTATGGATAGACGGGTTCTTCACGAACCGGATCTTCGACCTCTTCGTCAACCAGACTTATACGGTCATGTCGAACGAGGTTCTCACGGCGATCCCGCTGTTCCTGTTCATGGGCTACATCGTCGAGCGCGCGAATATCGTCGAGCGGCTGTTCACCACGCTGAACATCGCAGCCAAGAATATTCCAGGGTCGCTGGGCGTCGCGGCGCTCATCACCTGCATGTTCTTCGCGACTGCAACGGGCATCGTCGGCGCCGTTGTCACGCTGATGGGCCTGCTCGCACTGCCTGCCATGTTGCGCGCCCGCTATGACCACTCCTTCGCATCGGGCATCATCTGCGCCGGTGGAACGCTCGGCATCCTTATTCCGCCATCGATCATGCTGATCGTCTATGCGGCGGCATCTGGTGTCTCGATCGTCCGTCTTTATGCAGCCGCGCTTCTGCCTGGTCTGCTGCTCACGGGCCTTTACCTGATCTACGTCGTCAGCCGGTCGATCGCCCAGCCGCATGTCGCGCCGAAACCTGCACCCGGTGAAATTCCGGAAGTGCCGCTCGGCAAGCTTCTGGTCATGGTGTTCACGTCGTTCGTGCCGCTGGCGTTTCTCATCCTCTCGGTCTTGGGCTCGATCCTTTTCGGCCTTGCAACGCCAACGGAAGCGGCGTCCATCGGTGCGCTGGGTGGCCTATTCCTAGCCGTCGTCTACCGTGCGCTCACATGGCAGAGACTGCGGGAGTCCGTCTACCTCACCGTCCGTACGACGGCGATGGTCTGCTGGCTATTCGTCGGCTCCTACACCTTCTCGTCGGTGTTCTCCTATCTCGGCGGTGAAAACCTGATCGCTCACTTCGTCGAAGGTCTGGACCTGAGCCCCGTCACCTTCCTCATCCTGGCGCAGCTCATCATCTTCCTTTTGGGTTGGCCGCTGGAGTGGTCGGAGATCATCATCATCTTCGTTCCGATCTTCCTGCCGTTGCTGGATCAGTTCGGCGTGGACCCACTCTTCTTCGGCGTTCTCGTGGCTCTGAACCTGCAGACGTCGTTCTTGACACCACCGATGGCCATGTCCGCCTATTACTTGAAAGGCATAGCGCCTGCTCAAGTGAAGCTGACGGAGATCTTCAAGGGATGCATGCCATATCTCGTGATGGTCATCATCGCGATGGTGCTGGTCTACGTCTTCCCGCAAATCGTGTTCTGGCTGCCGGGTCTCGTCTATGGTTAAGCGTAAAGCAGCTCCCGAAGCATTGATTGCTTTGGGAGCAGTTGCCCTGCGAGATCGGCTGGCAAGCGGAGCTCTGCGGGCCGTCGATCTGGCTTCTGCCTGCCTCGAAATAATTGCGGCGCGTGAGCCGGAGGTTCAGGCTTGGGCCTGGCTCGACTCCGATTACGTCTTGAAGCAAGCCGAAGCTCTCGATCTGAAGCGAAAACAAGGGCGTCCCATCGGGCCGCTTCACGGCTTGCCGGTTGGCCTGAAGGACATCATCGACACGGCCAAGATCCCTACGGAAAACGGCACGGCGCTTGATCGTGGGCGGGTTCCGCGGGAGGATGCCTTCATCGTCGCGCGCCTGAAGCAGGCGGGCGCCGTCATCATGGGCAAGACGGTCACGACCGAACTTGCCTTCCTGAACTCTGCCAAGACGACCAACCCGCACAATTCGGAACACACGCCCGGCGGTTCGTCATCCGGATCCGCCGCAGCCGTTGCCGCCAACATGATTCCGCTGTCGGTCGGTACGCAAACCGGTGGCTCGATCATCCGGCCCGGCTCCTATTGCGGCGTCACCGCGTTCAAGCCGACTTTCGGCATGGTGCCGCGTACCGGCGTCCTGCGGTCTGCACCAACGCTCGATACAATCGGAGTTTACGGCCATTCGGTCGAAGATGCCGCCTTGCTCGCCGATGTGCTGGCGGGTCACGATCCTCTCGATCCTGCGACAAGCCCGATCCCTTCGCCGCGCCTTTACGAGACAGCCAGTGCCAAGCCGCCACTAAAGCCGGTCTTCGCCTTCGTCCGGCCGTTTGGCTGGGATCAGGCTGAGCCGGAAATGCAGGAGGCGGTGCTCGAGCTTGTCGAGTTCCTGGGCGAGCAGTGTTTTGAAGTCGCGCTCCCGAGGGCATTCGAAGAAGCGCTCCAGCAACACCGCACGATCTACGCCGCCGAAATGGCCAAATGGTATTACCCCTATGAAAAGCGCGGTGGGGATGACCTTCCGGCTTCCGTGAAGACGCTGATGAGCGAGGGCAAATCGCTGCCAGCGCGCGACTACATCGCCGCGCTCGATTGGACAGCGCTGTTGAACGGTGCGCTCGGCGAAATCTTCGAACGGTGCGACGCCATGATCATGCCGGCGGCCACTGGCCCCGCGCCGAAGGGCTTTGAAACGACGGGAAGTCCGATTTTCAACAGCGTGTGGACGCTTTGCGGCACACCTGCGGTCAGCATACCGATCTTTGCCGCCGGCAACGGCCTACCGATGGGCCTGCAACTGGTTGGACCACGCGATGGAGACGGCAGGCTGCTCAGGACCGCGCGCTGGCTTGTCGAGCACGTCAAACAGGCGGATGCTGCCTGATGTCGAAGAAAAGGGAAAGAAGTTCATGAGCAAGCTGGTGGCACTCATAGCGATCGTCGCGCTTTGCGCCTTTCTGGGCATCTTGCTGTTTGAAGTGCCGCGTCTGGATCTCGGTATTCTCATCGTCTTCACCTTGATTTTGGCCGTCTACGATTTCTTCAAGCCTTCCAATCGCGCCCGGTGAGCAAGCCATCGCTCATCATCACGCGGCGGTTGACCGATGCCGTGCTCGAACGTGCCGCGCGTGACTACGACGTTAAGCTCAACGCGGACGACCACGTCTTCTCGCGCGAGGAACTGCTCGAGCATTGCCAGAGCGTGGACGCGGTGCTGCCCTGCCATTCGGAACGGTTCGATGCCGATGTGCTGGCGCAACTGCCCGATCGCCTGAAGATCATCGCGAACCATTCCGTCGGGACCGATCACGTCGACCTGAAGGCAGCGAAGACGCGCGGAATCGTCGTCACGAACACGCCCGACGTGTTGTCAGACGCAACGGCGGAGATCGCGATGCTGTGCATGCTGGGAGCCGCGCGGCGTGGCGCGGAAGGCAACCGCATGGTGCGTGAAGGCAAATGGAATTTCTGGTCGCCGGCTTTCATGGTGGGGCGTCAGGTCACCGGCAAGCGTTTTGCCGTGCTCGGCATGGGGCGCGTGGGGCAGGTGGCTGCCGAGCGCGCCCGTGGCTTCGGCATGGAGATCCACTACCACAATCGCCGCCGGCTGCCAGCCGAGCTGGAAAAGGGAGCGATCTTCCACGACAGCGTGGAATCGTTGCTGGCCGTGGCCGACGTGCTTTCGCTGCATTGCCCGACGACGCCTGAAAGCATCGATCTGATCAACGCTGAACGGTTGGCACTGCTGCCGGACGGCGCGATCCTGGTCAATACGGCACGTGGCGCGCTGGTCGATGAGCGCGCGCTCGTCGAGGCGCTGAAATCAGGTAAATTGTTCGCGGCCGGACTGGACGTTTTCAAGGACGAACCGGGCGGCAACCCCGAGATTGCGGCCTTGGACAACGTGTTCCTGCTGCCTCATATCGGCTCGGCGACATTCGAGACGCGTGATGCGATGGGCTATCGTGCGCTGGATAATCTCGATGCATTTTTTGCGGGAAGGGAGCCGACAGATCGCGTCACTTGACGTTTCCTGCCGGCTCGACCCTCAGCAAAGACGCCCCCAGCCTCTCTGCCCAGCCCCCAAGCTGATGAGCAACAATGTTGCTGGATCGGGCTCAAATGCAATGGGTTTGAACCCATGCGGACGCGATTTGCTTCAAAAGCTGCAAAGCTGCAACATGCGGCGTGCGCCCGTTTAGCTGGCAGTAACCATGATCGATCAGGAAACGCGCTCTACCGCGATTGCCGTTGCCTCGCCGCCGCCGATGCAGAGCGTCGCCACGCCCTTTTTTAGATCGTGGGTCTGGAGGGCGGCCAGCAAGGTGACGAGAATGCGCGCACCGGACGCGCCGATCGGGTGCCCAAGAGCGCAGGCGCCGCCATGGATGTTGACCTTCTCGTGTGGGAGGTCGAGCTCGTGAATCGCTGCTAAGGCGACTACGGCGAAGGCTTCGTTGATCTCGTAGAGATCGACATCGCCGGTCTGCCAGCCGATCTTGTCGAGCAGCGATTGCACGGCGCCGACGGGTGCTGTCGTGAACCATTGAGGCTGGCGTGCGTGGCCCGCGTGGCCGACGATGACCGCAAGCGGCGCGATGCCACGCTTCTCTGCCTCGGTCTGCCTCATCAAGACGAGCGCCGCGCCACCATCCGAAATCGAGGATGAATTGGCAGCGGTTACGGTTCCATCGCTGCGGAAGGCCGGCTTGAGCGACGGGATCTTGTCGGGTCGGGCCTTGCCGGGCTGCTCGTCGACCTCAACGCTGCCCGCTTTCGTCTCGACCGGCACGATCTCGCCGTCGAAGCGCCCGGCCAGGATGGCAGCCTGCGCCCGTTCCAGCGACGCGAGCGCGTAGTCGTCCTGTGCCTTGCGGGTGAACTGATAGTGCTCCGCCGTATCCTCGGCGAAGGTCCCCATCAGCCGGCCCTTGTCATAGGCATCTTCCAGGCCGTCCAGAAACATGTGGTCGACCATGCGGCCATGCCCGAGCCGGTAGCCGCTGCGCGCCTTGTCGAGCAGGTAGGGCGCGTTCGACATGCTCTCCATGCCGCCCGCGACCACGATGTTCGCGCTTCCGGCGACAACCAGATCGTGCCCGAGCATCACGCTTTTCATGCCGGACCCACAGACCTTGCTGATCGTGGTTGCCGGCGTGCTTTCCGGAAGTCCAGCGCCGATCGCCGCCTGGCGCGCCGGCGCCTGGCCGACGCCGGCTGACAGAACGTTGCCCATCAGCACCTCGTCGATGTCCGCAGGCTCCAGGCCTGCACGTTCGACGGCCGCACGGATGGCAGTCGCGCCGAGCGCCGGTGCGGCAACTCTTGCAAGCTCACCCTGGAAGCCACCCATCGGCGTGCGTGCCAGTGAAACGATCACGATCGGATCTGCAGTCATGTCTTCTCCCAGCATGGGCTACCCATTGGCTGCGAAGATAGACGCGGCGGCGCCGAGTGACCAGATGGCCTGGCGGGGGCCAATCGTTGATGGTCAGGCGGCCTTGATCCGCTCGGCGAGCGCCAAGGCCGAGAGGCAGATGTCCTCGATCCGGTTCGTCGCCGTCCAGTCACCGGTGGCTGCCAAGCCTTGCGTGGTATTGAGCCATGGACCGCTGCGCTGCCGCGTTTCGGTGAAGGCGGCACCCCAACGATGCGCCTTCAGAAGCGCCGGCTCCAAAAGATCGAAGGGCAGCGAAGCCTTGAGAGCCGCATAGAGCAGCGGCGCAAGATTGGGGGCGGCGATGTCGACGTGGTACCGCGACCAGTCGCTTTTCGTCTGGGCTACGAGCGTGGTGACCGAACGGTCTCGGCCGGGCTTGGTGCTGTCGACGGACAACCAGTCGAGCGGGCCATGGATGATGCGCGCTGCGATCCAGTCCTCAGTCCATGGTTGGTCGAAGGCCACCATCAAGGCATGGCATGGTCGCATGGCGACGTCCGTCATGAAAGGCGCGTCCTTGCCTGCTGCCGGGAAAAGCATGCGGGCGTGGCGGGCAACGGAAGCCGAGACCACGAGGTCGAAGTCGCCGAGCGCTGTTCCCTCCATATCGACAAGGGTGTGAGGACCACTCTTCGAGGTGATCGGCGCGACATCGACGCCGCTTTTGAGGTCGACACCATCGGCCAGCGCCTTGGCGATGGCATTCATGCCCGGCACTGCAACATAGTGAGGTTCGTTCGACTGGCGCGGTCCGAGCACCTTGCCGTGGGAAACCGTCACCAGTGGTCCTCGCCACTCATCGACCAGATTGCGGTGACGCAGCCGCTCGAGCCAGTCGGCGAATGCCCGGGTTCGAACGGTGAAGGACTGCGCCCCATGGTCGAATGCGTATTTGTCTTCCCGCCGCGTCGACATCCTACCGCCGGCACCGCGTCCTTTTTCGAAGACGGTAATGTCGAAATGCTCCTTGAGGGCATGGGCGAGCGTCAGCCCGCCGATGCCGGCACCAACGATGGCGATGCGTTTCATGCAGTCACTCCAAGCAGAATGCAGGCCGTGGCGACGGCAGCGGTAATGGCGACGCGAAGCCGGAAGAACCAGGAAGGCAATATGCCGTCGCGGTAAAGCAGCCGGTCGATCAGAAGCAGGGTGATGAAGACGGCTGACAGGATAATGAAGCCCAGCCCGGGCGCGGCGAGGGCTCCGATCCACGCCAGCAACGCCGTGACATTGCTGGCCACGAGCAGCGACGGTGCCATGCGCGGCGTAGCGAACAGCGCCGCGCCCCAGTGGATGCCCGAAACGAATGATGCGATGACCGCACCGTAAATCTGCACCGTCATCAGCCATGCGCTGTTGCCGATCAGCACATCCAAGAGTCCCCCCGCAAAAGGCAACCCGCCGGCAGCCGTCAGCCCGACAGCGACGAGGCGGCTTTGATAGTCATGGAAAGGAGGGTTGACTGAACCTGTCTGCATGGCCGCATTACGCTGCGAGGTGCCAGGCCGATCAGTCGGTTGATCGAATTTCCACCGTCACCGTGCAAAGAGCCGGATTGCGCCCTACAGCAGCGCACTTTGCCTGATCGAAAATTGGTGCAGAAATTTCGGAACGGACCCGCTTGGCGTGCATTCACCAGAAAACTGATGGGGAATGCGCCATGAAAAATCTACTCGCGATACTCGGAGGATTTACTGTTTCGCTCGGCATGTTTGTTGGTGGTCTCGCCGTCGCAACCTATTTCCTCGCAGTTGATCCAGTTGCCGAACCTGCCCGTGCGGGTGACGTTGCAGAAATCTGGGCCATAGAGCCGCGTCGCGTCGACACAGCTTCTCAGGATTACGAGCGGATAGGCGACCCGGTTGCGGCTCCCGACGAAATAATGATGGCAATGGCCAGCACCGGCACGATGACGGATGCCAATGCACCGGGGCTCGATAGCAGCAGTTCCGACGGAAACTTGGAAGTGGCGAGCCTTTCGGGCGACGTCGAGCTTGAGCAATCCGAGCCGACCGCACTGCCCGCTGCACACGTTGCCTGGTGCGCCAATCGCTACCGCTCCTATCGCGAAGAAACGAACACCTACCGGCCGTATAGCGGTGGTGAGCAGACATGCGTATCGCCCTATGCCGAGGAGCATGTCGGCGACCGATCCGGCGACGCGGCTGTTCAATCGGCAAGCGTCTCAGGGATGGCCGGTGGTCTGAGTGCAAGCCACATCCGCGATTGCCAGAGCCGCTACCGTTCCTATCGCGTCTCCGACAATTCCTATCAGCCCTATGGTGGCGGCCCGCGCCGTCAGTGCTGATGCAGAGGTTGACGGGCCGGCCGTAAAGCTCGGACCGTCAACTTCGCCAGAGCGAATTCTGCTCCTGCTGCATGATCAGCTGGGCAAGGTTTCGAAACTCGCTTTCGACGAAACGCGTGAAGCGCCGAATTGGAGGCCGCACCTCCATATCGCCGTTCGTCAGTATCCCAAGGCTGCGTTCCGGATGTCCGATCCGCACAGACAGTGCAGCCAACATTTTTTGCCGACGTGCCATGAACACCACGGAATAAGGCAGGACGGTTAGAACGTCCGACTGCGAGAGGATGTTGGTGATCGATGCCAACGACCCACCCGAAAATGAAATCTTGAAATCCGTGACGCCGATCTCGCCCAGCACATGGCGCATGTCTTGGTAAAGCGGGCTCGACGCGGGCGGGGCGATCCACGCATAGGGAGCAATGTCGGTCAAGCGCAACGGCCGCTTCATCAGCAGCGGATGGTTGATGCCGCAGGCGATGACATTGCGGCCCGGCAGGACCGGCTGGAATGAAAATCCGGCAGGAATTGCGGCGGGGTTCAGTGGACAGACGGCGAGATCCAACGTGCCGGCATCGAGCTGAGACATCAGCTCGGCTGCATAGGCATAGGATTGCTCGATCCGCACCTGCGGCGATGCGCGCTGGAATTCTGCAATGATTGATGACACCACCCCATCCATGAAGACGGGCGTTCCTCCAATGCGCACGATGCCGCGGTGCCCGGCCTTGTAGGTGCCGACGATGGCGGATGCGGTTTTGCCCGCCCCGCCGATCTTGCGGCCCTCGACGGCAAGTGCCTGGCAGAGTTCGGTTGGTACGAGCGGCCGGCGTCCCTTTTCGAAGAGCGGCGCACCGATGCGCTGTTCCAGCATCGCGACGGTGCGCGAGACGCTGGGTTGGGTGCGCCCAAGCGCTGTTGCGCCCTCGGTCAGGCCGCCCTGATCGACAATGGCAGCGATGATTTCGAGATGACGAGGGTCAAGTTTCATAGCAAGGAGTTATGTTATGTACCGGCAAACTGATCAAGCTGGTATGTAGTTTACGCTAATGTCTTCTCATGTGCTGGTTGGAGGACCGGCGCAGGAGGATCAGAATGCATTTCCAGCCAGAATTCGCTTTCGAGGGCCAGCCGGTGCGCGTGCGCTTTGCGCCGGGTGTCCGTCGGTGCACGGGTGAGGAAATCGCTCGTCTTGGCTGCTCGCGCGCACTGGTGCTCTCGACTCCGCCGCAGGCGGATGCGGCCATGGAGATGGCGCAGGAAATCGGCGATGCGGCGGTCGGCGTCTTCACCAAAGCGGCCATGCACACGCCGGTCGCGATCACCGAAGAAGCCGTGCAGCACGCACGTGAGGTACGCGCGGATTGCATCGTGGCGATCGGCGGCGGCTCGACGACCGGTCTCGGCAAAGCGATCGCACTGCGCACCGACCTGCCGCAGATCGTGATCCCCACCACCTATGCTGGTTCCGAGGTCACGGCGATCTTGGGCCAGACGGAAAAGGGCGAGAAGACCACCATCATCGATCCCAAGGTGCGGCCTGAAGTCGTGCTTTACGATGCCGAGCTGGTGCGCAGCCTGCCCGTTGCGATGACGGTGACGAGCGCGCTCAATGCGATGGCCCATGCTGTCGAAGGTCTCTATGCGCAAAACCGCAACCCGGTCTCGACGCTGATGGCGATCGAAGGGCTCGAAGCCTTCGCGGCGTCGCTGCCCGACGTCATGCGCAACCCGCACGATCTCGAAGCGCGCGGGGCGACGCTTTACGGCGCCTGGCTCTGCGGCACCGTGCTCGGCCAGGTCGGCATGGCGCTGCATCACAAGCTTTGCCACACGCTTGGCGGTTCGTTCGATCTCCCGCACGCCGAAACGCACGCCGTCGTGCTGGCCCACGCGATTGGCTTCAACGCGCGCGCCGCGGGTAGCGAGCTTGAACCCGTGTCGCGCATCTTCGGCGGCGATAGACCGGGGCAGGCGCTCTATGATTTTGCCAAGTCGCTCGGTGCACCGCTTGGCCTGCGCGAGATTGGCATGAAGGAGGTCGATCTCCCGCGCGCCGCTGATCTCGCTGCGGCCAAGCCCTACTGGAACCCGCAGCCCGTGAGCCGCGACGAGATCTTGAAATTGCTGGAGGCTGCCTGGGCAGGAGACCCGCCTGCTTTCTGACCGAACATCTTTGGCAAGTCATTTTTGGGAGGAGAACCAAAACCATGATTACGCGTCGCACATTGTTGAAGGCCTCGGCCACGACCGGTCTTCTTGCCGCTGCAAGCAGCTTTCCCATGCCCGCAATCGCGCAGGGAGCGCGCATCAAGCTCGGCTATGTGAGCCCGCAGACCGGCCCGCTTGCCGCTTTTGCCGAGGCTGACAATTTCATCCTCGCGAACTTCGCAGAAAGCGCGGCCGCCGCTGATTTCGAGATCATCGTACGCGACTCGCAGTCGAACCCGAACCGCGCGGCGGAAGTCGCCCAGGAACTGATTATCTCCGATGAGGTCGACCTGATGCTGGTTGCCTCCACGCCGGAAACGACGAACCCGGTGACGACCACGGCTGAAGCAGAAGGCATCCCGGTCATCTCGACCGTCGCGCCCTGGCAGCCCTGGTTCATCGGCCAGCAGGGCAATCCCGGCGCGCCGGACAGCTGGCGACCTTTCGACTACGGCTTCCACTTTTTCTGGGGTCTGGAAGACGTCATTTCCGTCTTCACCGCCATGTGGAACCAGCTTGAAACCAACAAGGCCGTTGGCGGCCTGTTCCCGAACGACGGTGACGGCAATGCCTGGGGCGATGCGCAGAACGGATTCCCGCCGGTGCTGGCAAGCCAAGGCTTCACCCTCATCGATCCGGGCCGCTACCAGAATTTGACGGACGATTTCTCCGCGCAGATCAACGCGTTCCGGCAGGGCAATGTCGAGATCGTCACCGGCGTGCCGATCCCACCGGATTTCACGACCTTCTGGACGCAGGCGCGCCAGCAGGGCTTCAACCCGAAGGCGGCCTCGATCGGCAAGGCGATCCTCTTCCCGCAGGCCGTAGAAGCGCTGGGCGATGCCGGTCACAATCTGTCCTCGGAAGTCTGGTGGTCGCCGAACCATCCGTTCAAGTCCTCGCTGAACGGCCTGTCCGCAGGTGAGGTCGCGGCCGCCTATACGGAAGCGACCAGCCGCCAGTGGACCCAGCCGATCGGCTTCGTCCATGCGCTCCTGGAACTTGCCGTCGACGCGATGGGCCGGACGAGCGATGTCACCGATCGCGATGCGGTAGCCGAGGCCATCGCCGCATCCGACCTGCAGACGATCGTTGGCCGTATTGCTTTCGATGGCGCGGGCCTGCCGCCCTTTGCCCAGGCGAACGTATCGAAGACGCCACTCGTCGGTGGTCAGTGGCGCCTGCGCGATGGTGGCGGTTACGACCTCGTCATCGTCGACAACACAGGCCAGACCGACATTCCGACCGCCGGCACGATGGAAGCGATCGGCTGAATTGCAGATGCCCGGACGCATCGTGCGTCCGGGCATCAGGCCGGAAAGGCATCATGGCACTCATCTCGCTCGACAGGGTCAATCGAAGCTTCGGCGCGCTCACCGTTGCCGACGGCGTCACCTTCGACGTCGCGGAAGGCGAAGCCTTGGGCATTATCGGGCCGAATGGCGCGGGCAAGTCCACGCTCTTCAACCTGATTGCCGGCAACATCGCGCCCGACAGCGGCACGATCCGCTTCCTGGGCGAAGATGTTACGAAGACGCCGGCCATGCGCCGCTGCATCGCCGGCATGGGCCGCTCCTTCCAGATTCCGCAGCCCTTTTCCAAGCTGACGGTGTTCGAAAACCTGCTGGTCGCCGGTGCCTTCGGGCGCAACCGGTCGGAGGCCGACGTAGCGCAGGATTGCGCCGAGGTGCTGCGCAAGACGGGCCTGCTCGCCAAGGCCAACACCGTTGCGGGCTCGCTCTCGCTTCTGGAGCGCAAGCGTCTTGAGCTCGCCCGCGCGCTCGCGACCGATCCGAAGCTCCTTCTCCTCGACGAGATCGCTGGCGGCCTGACGGAAGGCGAATGCGGTGAGCTCGTGGAGACGATCAAGGCGATCCACGCGCAGGGCGTCACCATCATCTGGATCGAGCACGTGCTCCATGCGCTGAATTCGGTCGTGGAGCGCCTGCTGGTGCTGCATTTCGGCAAGGTCATCGGCATCGGCAAGCCGGAGGCGATCATGGCGTCGGCCGAAGTGCGCGAAATCTATCTGGGGATCGAGGTCTGATGGCACTTCTCTCCACCCACGGTCTCACCGCCCATTACGGCCAGTTCCAGGCGCTTTTCGGAGTCGATATCGAACTGGGGGAGGGCGAGTGCGTCGCCATCATCGGCGCGAACGGCGCCGGCAAGACGACGCTTATGCGCTCCATCTCCGGCGTCCTGCGCAACGCACCGGCCTCCGTGCGCCTGCGCGGCGAGGAGATCGGCGCGCTGCCGGCCGACGAAGTGATGAAACGCGGCATCTCCATGGTGCCGGAGGGCAGGCGGCTATTCCCCTCCTTGAGCGTTGAGGAAAACCTCCTCATCGGCGGCCAGGTTCGCAAGGGCTCCGGCTACTGGACGCTGGAACGCATCTACGCGCTCTTCCCGATCCTCGCCGAGCGCCGTCGCAATCCCGGCACGGCGCTGTCTGGTGGCCAGCAGCAGATGGTCGCGATCGGGCGCGCGCTGATGGCCAACCCGGACGTGCTTCTTTGCGACGAGATTTCGCTTGGGCTGGCTCCGGTCGTGATCAAGGACATCTACAAGGCCGTGCCGCTCATCCGTGAAACCGGTGCCTCGATGATCGTCGTCGAGCAGGATATCGGCCAGGCGCTGAAAGTTGCTGACCGCGTCTATTGCATGATGGAAGGCCGGGTGACGTTGTCCGGCCGCCCCGAGGAGCTGACGCGTGAGGCGATCCACGCCGCCTATTTCGGGGTGCAGCACGCATGAACTGGCTCGACACCATCGTGCAAGGCGTACTGCTGGGCGGACTTTATGCGCTCTTCGCTGCGGGCCTCAGCCTTGTTTTCGGCATCATGCGACTGGTCAATCTCGCCCATGGCGATCTGATCGTGCTGGCCGCTTATCTCATTCTCGTCATCGTCTCGGTGCTCGGCATCTCTCCGTTTCTTGCGGTCGCCATCGCGCTGCCGCTGATGTTCGCGATCGGTTACGTGCTGCAGCGCGTGGTGCTGAACCGCGTGCTCGGCGAGGACATCCTGCCGCCGCTGCTCGTCACCTTCGGCATCTCGGTCGTGCTCCAGAACGCGATGCAGGAGGCTTTCTCGGCCGACACGCGCCGGCTGCCGCCGGGCGACATCGGCACCGCCTCGCTGCAGGTCGCCGGCCTCAACATCGGCGTGATGCCGCTCCTAACCTTCGCCTCGGCGGTCCTGGTGATCGTCGTCCTCAACCAGATATTTTACCGCACCGCGCTCGGCCGCGCCTTCCGCGCGACGTCGGACGATGCGACGACGGCAAGCCTCATGGGCATCCGCCCGTCGCGCATCTTCGCGCAGGCGACCGGCATCGCTCTGGTCATCGTCACGATCGCCGCGCTCTATCTCGGCATGCGGGCGAACTTCGATCCATCGATCGGGCCGGCGCGCCTCATCTACGCCTTCGAGGCCGTCATCATCGGGGGGCTCGGCTCGCTCTGGGGTACGCTGGCGGGCGGCGTCATCATCGGCGTCGCGCAGACGATGGGTGCGGCGATCAATCCGGAATGGCAGATCCTGGCAGGCCACGTCGCCTTCCTGCTGGTGCTGCTCGTCAAGCCGCGCGGGCTTTTCCCGCGGGCGGTGGACTGAGAGCCGCGCCATGACCATGCACGCAATCCGGGCCTATACAGTCGAAACCCGCACCCGCGCTTCCACCATCGCTCTCGTCGTCGCGGTGCTGATCGTTGCCGTCGCCATCGTGCTTCCAGCCTTTGCCTCGCGCCGTCTTGTGCAGGAACTGTTCTTCATCCTGACCATGCTGACGCTCGCGCAGTTCTGGAACCTGCTCGCCGGCTATGGCGGGCTGGTCTCGATCGGCCAGCAGGCCTTCGTCGGCATCGGCGCCTATGCGCTTTTCGGCTCCGTCATTCTCGGCGCGGTCGATCCGCTGACGGCCATCCTGATCGGCGGCATTGCGGCGCTCGTGCTCGCCGTGCCGTTCGCCTTTTTCGCCTTCCGCCTGAACGGAGCCTATTTCGCGATCGGCACCTGGGTGCTGGCCGAAGTCGTCCGGCTTCTGGTCGCGCAATGGCGTGCCGTCGGCGGTGGCACCGGTACGTCTTTGCCACGCGAGGCAACCTCGGCGATCCCCTTCACCGGCGCGATCGCCACGCTCTTCGACGTGCGCGAGCCGGCGGCGCGCGACATCCTCGCCTATTGGCTGGCGCTCACCCTCGCGATCGCCGCCATCGGTGGCATCTACTGGCTGCTCCGCACCAAGCGCGGCCTCGCGCTCGCCGCCATCCGCGACAATTCCGAAGCGGCGCGCTCCGTCGGTGTCGATGCCGCGCCGATTAAGTGGTTCGTGTTCCTGGCAGCCGCCTTCGGCACGGGCCTCACCGGCGCGCTGATCTACCTGCAGAAGGCGCGTATTTCGCCGGACGCCGCGTTTTCGGTCAATGACTGGACGGCCTACGTCATCTTCATCGTCGTTATCGGCGGCATCGGCACGATCGAGGGCCCGATCATCGGCGTCATCGTCTTCTTCCTGCTCCAGTCGATGCTTGCCCAGTACGGCACCTGGTACCTGATCGCGCTCGGCACCATCGGCATCGTCGTGATGCTGTTTGCGCCCCGCGGCCTATGGGGCCTGATCAGTGATCGCACCGGCTTGCAGCTCTTTCCCATCCGCCGGCGCCTCGTCGTCGGCGACGCATTCAAGCAACCATCTGCCTCCAGGGAGGAATAGACATGGCTGACATCAAGACCGACGTGCTCGTCATCGGAACCGGCCCGGCCGGCTCGGCGACCGCGGCGCTGCTCTCGACCTACGGCGTCGAGAACATGGTGGTGAACCGCTATCGCTGGCTCGCCAACACGCCGCGCGCCCACATCACCAACCAGCGCACGATGGAAGTGCTGCGCGATCTGGGCCGTGAGGTCGAGGCGGAGGCCTATCTGCACTGCACCGAGCAGGAACTGATGGGCGAGAACATCTTCTGCGAAAGCCTTGCCGGCGAGGAGATCGGCCGCATGAAGAGCTGGGGCAACCACCCGCTCTCGCGCGCCGAGCACCAGCTGTCCTCGCCCTGCATGATGAACGACCTGCCGCAGACCTACATGGAGCCTATCCTCTTCAAGACGGCCTGCTCGCGCGGCACGCAGCCGCGCATGTCGACGGAATATCTGCGCCACGAGCAGGATGCCGACGGCGTGACGACCACCTGCCTCGACCGGCTGACGGGCAGGGAAATCACCATCCGCTCTAAATATCTCGTCGGCGCCGATGGCGGCAATTCGCGCGTCGCCGAGCATGCCGGCCTGCCCTTCGAGGGCCAGATGGGCGTCGGCGGATCGATGAACATCCTCTTCCGCGCCGATCTTTCGCGGTATGTCGCGCATCGCCCGTCGGTGCTCTACTGGGTCATGCAGCCGGGCGCCGACGTCGGCGGCATCGGCATGGGCCTCGTGCGCATGGTGCGGCCGTGGAACGAATGGCTGATCGTCTGGGGCTATGACATCAGCCAGCCGGCGCCCGTCGTCGATGACGCGTTCGCAACCGGCGTGGCGCGCCAGCTGGTCGGCGACCCGGAGCTCGAGATCGAGCTTCTCTCGGCCAACACCTGGACCGTCAACAACATGTACGCAACCCTTATGCAGAAGGGCCGCGTCTTCATCATGGGCGATGCCGCCCACCGCCATCCGCCATCGAACGGGCTCGGCTCCAACACCTCGATCCAGGACGGGTTCAACCTCGCCTGGAAGCTCGCCGCCGTGGTGAAAGGCCAGGCCGGCCCCGGTCTGCTCGAGACGTTTTCCGTCGAGCGGGCCCCGATTGCCAAGCAGATCGTGACGCGCGCCAACCAGTCGATCGGCGAGTTCGGCCCGATCTTCGAGGCGCTCGGCATGACCGGCGGCACCGATGTGGAGAAGATCCAGGCCTCGATGGATGCGCGCTGCGACGCGACACCCCAGGCCGAGCGGCAGCGCGAAGCGATCCGCCAGGCGATCGCCTTCAAGAAGTACGAGTTCGATGCGCACGGCGTGGAGATGAACCAGCGGTACAAATCGAGCGCGGCGGTGACGGAAGGCCAGATGGAGCCGGCCTTCGAGCTCGATTCCGAACTTCATTATCAGCCGACCACCTGGCCGGGTGCCCGCATCCCACACTGCTGGATCTACGACCAGGCCGGCCGCAAGCACTCGACGCTCGATCTGACCGGCAAGGGCCGCTTCACGATCCTCACCGGCATTTCCGGCGAAGGTTGGGCCGATGCAGCGGCCAAGGCCGGCAAGGCGCTTGGCATCGACATCGCAACAGTCGTCATCGGCCCGCGCCGGGCTTTCGTCGACCATGAAGGCGAGTGGGCGCGTGCCCGTGAAGTGGGCGACAGTGGCTGCGTGCTCGTGCGGCCAGACCACCACGTCGCCTGGCGGGCCGAGGAGATGGTCGCCGATCCGGCCGGCGAACTGACGCGGGTGCTGTCGACCATCCTCGATCGAAACAGCATCGCGGTGCGCCAGGCAGCGGAGTGACTTCGATGAGCGAAGAAACCGGTATAGACTATTTCACCGAAGCCCGTTCGGTCGAGGTCGTCAACACGCGCATGGCAGCGGACATCGATCCACGCCTGGCGACCGTGATGACCTCGCTCGTCAAGCACCTCCACGCCTTTGCCAAGGACGTGGAATTGAGCCAGGGCGAATGGGCGGCAGCGATCGACTTCCTGACGCGGACCGGCCAGATGTGCGACGGCAACCGGCAGGAATTCATACTGCTGAGCGACGTGCTGGGCGTCTCCATGCTGGTCGACGCGATCAACCATCGCCGCCCGTCGGGCGCGACGGAAAACACCGTGCTTGGCCCGTTCCATGTTCCCGATGCGCCGCGTCATGACATGGGCGCCAATATCTGTCTCGATGGCAAGGGCGAGACCTGCCTGTTCGAAGGCAGGGTCGTCGATCTCGATGGCAATCCCATCGAAGGTGCAACGATCGATGTCTGGTCTGACAATGCCGAGGGCTATTACGACGTCCAGCAGCCCGATATCCAGCCAAAGTGGAACAACCGTGGCATCTTCGTGACGGGTGCGGAAGGCACATACAGCTTTCGCGGCATTCGCCCAGTCTCCTATCCGATCCCCGACGACGGACCAGTCGGCCAGATGCTGAAGGCACTTGGCCGCCACCCCAACCGCCCGGCCCACATGCACTTCATCGTGAGTGCACCCGGATACGAGACGATCGTGACCCACACCTTTGTCGATGGGGACGAATGGCTGACTTCAGACGCCGTCTTTGGCGTCAAGGCATCACTCATTGCAGCCATCGAGAACGGGGTGCCGGGCGACACCGACTGGCGATCGACTTTTGATTTCGTGATGGAGAGGCAGGCCTGAAGCAGACCTAGATTCCCATGAGCGGAATTGATTTGACGCATCATTCGCAGAAAGGCGTCGTGTCAGACTTGTCTTTCGAACAGCTGAAACGGGAGACCGACATGACGACCAATATGGGAATGATCGACCGCACGCTGCGCCTCATCGTCGCAGCCGCGCTCTTCTATGCAGCCCTTGTGTCTCAGTCTTTGGGTGACGGAGGAGTGTACTGGGTGACGATCGCCATCGCGACGATCTTTGCGGTGACGGCGCTGGTCGGCACATGCCCACTCTACAGCCTTCTGGGCATCAAGACGTCGCGGACGGTTTGATCGATCGCGAAACGGACTTGCTCCGCAGAAGATTAGGCAGGGCCGGCTCAGTCGCCGGCCCCGCAGGGTTGGAACGTCGTATCAGGCTGCCTTCGCAGGCAGCGTGATCGCCTTGATGTTCACGAATTCCTTCATGCCAAAGCCGCCGTGCTCGCGGCCATAGCCGGAGGCCTTGACGCCACCGAAGGGCATCTCCGGCGTCGCGACGTTGAAGTTGTTGATGAACACCATGCCCGTGTCGAAGTGATCGCGGGCGAGGTCGAGCGCACGAGCCTCATCCTTGGAGAAGATGCCGCCGCCTAGGCCATAACGGCTGTCATTGGCGATGCGCATCGCGTCCTCATCATCCTTGGCGCGGATGATCGAGGCCACCGGTCCGAACAGCTCGTCGTCATAGGCGGGCTGGCCGGGCGCGACATCGACGAGAACCGTCGCGGGATAGAAGAAGCCGTCACGCTCGGGCACTTCGCCGCCGGTGAGACAGCGCGCGCCATTGTCGATGCTCTTCTTGACCTGTTCGTGCAGTTCATCGCGCAAATCTTCGCGCGACATGGGCCCGAGACCCGTCGCTTTCTCGTTCGGATCGCCGAGATCGATGCCCTTCATCTTCTCGACGTAACGTTCGACGAACGCATCGTGGATTGCATCGACGACGACGAAGCGCTTTGCGTTCACGCAGGTCTGCCCGTTGTTGTAGATGCGGCCCTGAACGCAGGTCTCTACGGCGAGTTCGAGATCGGCATCGGAAAGAACCACATAGGCATCGTTCGAGCCCAGCTCGAGCACGGTTTTTTTTAGTTCGCTGCCGGCCTTTTCGGCGACCGCGCGTCCGGCCTTCTCGCTGCCGGTCAGTGTCACGCCCCGAACCAGCTTGTGTTCGATCAAGGTGTTGGACTGGTCATGGTCGATGATCATGACGGTGAAGAGCCCCTTCGGCAGGCCGGCTTCTTCGAAAATGTCGCGCAGCATCAGGCCTGAGCCGGTGCAGATTTCGGCATGCTTGAGCAGCACGCCATTGCCGGCCATGAGGTTTGCGATCGCATACCGCACGACCTGGTAGGCCGGAAAGTTCCAGGGCTGGATTCCGTAGATGACGCCGATCGGGCTGTAGTTGACCACACCGCGACGCCCGTCGTTGAGCGCGCGTTCCTCGTCGGCCAGCGCTTCCGGACCCTTTTTTGCCGTCCAGCGGCAGATCGCAGCGCAAAGCGCCACCTCGTCGCGGCTGTCCTTCAGCAACTTGCCGGTCTCGTCGGTCATCAACTGAGCGAGCGCGTCGGTCGACTGCTCCAGCCGGTCGGCAATGGCCGAGATGATCTTGGCGCGATCGGGCAGCGGCCGCAGGCGCCATTGGTCGAATGCTGCATGACAGGCTTCGAGCGCTGAAGTCATCTCATGGTCCGTCATGTAGGTGTAGCTGTCGATTTCCTGGCCCGTGAGCGGATTGACGGTTTTGATCGTGCGGTCGTTCATGAAGTCTCCATTGTATCGACCAGCCGGCAAGCAATCACAGACGGGCCGTCCTTCGTGTCGGGGTGGGTGAGCAACACGAAGGGCTTCAAACGGTTCCAGCAAAGCTCGCCCACCACTTTTGCGCGTATGCGGGGTACACGAATGCCTGCGGTGCCACGGGGCGGGGTAGGGAGCCTCAACAACGAGAAGCGGCGCGCTCTTCACGAACGCGCCGTCTCGTAGGCCTCAGAAGGCGTATTTCGTTGAAGTCAATTCGCGGCGATCTGTGGGCTTAGAACTGGACGCCGCGCGTCAGTGCCCCATCGATAACCAGATTGGTTCCGGTGATGAAGCTCGCGGCGGGGCTGGCGAGGAACACGGTGCCGTTCGCGATTTCCTGCGCCGTCGCCATCCGCCCTGTCGGGTTCAGGCCGAGCGCGGTCTTGAACAACTCTGGATTGCCGGTCTCGATCTGCTGCCAGATACCGCCTTCGAAATAGGTGTTGCCGGGCGATACCGAATTGGCGCGGATCATCTTGCCGGCGAGCTGATAGGCGAGCCCCTGCGTATAGTGGATGATCGCCGCTTTCATTGTGCCGTAGGGGCCAGCGGCAAAGTCGATCTCGCGGCCCGAGACACTCGAAATCGTGATGATCGATGCCTTGCCGCTCTGCTCGAGATACGGCATTGCCGCATCGACCAGATTGACTGTACCGAGCATGTCCGTCTCGAACGACTTGCGCCAGCTTTCCTCATCCGGCCCGATGGAGAGCGCGCTCACATTGGCGATGACGATATCGATGCCGCCCAACTCTGAGGCGACGGAAGCGACGAAATCCCGAAGCGCAGGGCCGTCCGACACGTCGACAGCCGACCCTGTCGCGCGAACGCCCTTTGCTTTCAACGCCTGAACCGTCGGATCGATGTCGCCGGCGCTGCGCGCGCAGATTGCGACGTCGGCACCTTCGGCTGCCAGTGTTTCGGCGATTGCCCTGCCAATGCCCTTGGTGCCGCCGGTGACGATGGCGCGCAGTCCCTTCAAGCCCAGATCCATGATGATCTCCCTCTGAAAATGTTCTGATTTTGATGGTTCGGTTCCTGCATCGAGAGCGCCGACGCGAAGCGCGGGCTCTGGTGCGGACGGCACAGCGTTGGGCCGATGACGGATGCAAGTCGCAGCCGCAATCCGGGTAATGTCCGCGAAATCGCCCATGGAAGCAAGTGTCGCCTGGCGCGCATTTTCGCTGCAAATCTTACCCAAGGGTTGCTTGACAAGATCACGATGTTGCGAGAAGCTGAATATTAGGCGCAGAGCAAGGATGCTCAATTTTGCGCCAAAGCTTTCACATCAGGATAATGGCGATGCCGCCCGCAGCACATGTGCTGGCGGGCTATTTTTGTTTTGGGATTGCGAATGACGGTTCCGACATACCCGATTGGCATACTCGTTTCGACGACCGGTACCTATGGCACCGTCGGACGCTCCATGCTGAACGGCGCATTGCTCGCCTGCGCCGAAGTGAATGCCGACGGCGCCATCAGGCTCGAGCCTGTGCACCGCGATCCAGCCGGGCAGCCGGCAGCCTATGCGGACGCGGCCCAGGCGATGATCGATGAAGGGATGCGCCATATCGTCGGCTGCTACACCTCGTCGAGCCGCAAGGAGGTCATACCGCTCGTCGAGAAGCACGATGCGCTGCTCTGGTATCCGACCCATTACGAAGGCTTCGAGAGCTCGACCAACGTCGTCTACACCGGTGCTGCACCCAATCACCATATGTCGCCGCTGGTGGACTATCTGATCGACAATCACGGCGCCCGGGCGTTCTGCGTCGGTTCGAACTACATCTGGGCCTGGGAAAGCAACCGCATCCTGCGCGACTGCATCCACGCCAAGGGCGGCGTAACGATTGCGGAGCGCTATCTGGCTGTCGGCGAATGCGATGTCGACCAGGTGATCGACATGATCTTCGAAAGCGAGCCGGACTTCGTGTTCAACACATTGATCGGCGGCTCGGCCTACGCGTTCTTCGAGAAATTCCGCCGTGCCTGCGTCGAGCGCGGCATCGACCAGGTCGCCCGCTACCCGGTCGCCAGCTGCAATCTCTCCGAACCCGACCTGTCGGAAATCGCCGTCGACTGCCGTGACGGCCATCTAAGCTCCAGCGTCTATTTCGCCACGCTTGAAAGCGCGGAAAACACGCGCTTCGTCGAAAATTATCGCGCTCGGTTCCCACAAGGGCCGGCGATCTCTGCTGAAGGCGAGGCGGCCTATATCGCAACCCATTTGCTCGCCAAGGCGCTTGCGATTGCCGGATCGGAGGCGTGTGGCGATGTCTATGCCGCCGTCGCAGGTCTCGCCATGCAGGCGCCACAGGGCCGGGTCGCGATCGACCGCGAGACCCACCACGCCTTCCTCACGCCACGCCTCGGCCGGTCGCGAGCCGACGGCGCCTTCGACATCGTTGCCGAAGCGCGCGCGGCCGTTCGGCCTGACCCCTACATGGTGCGCGCGTCGCAGCCCCTGCAGCAAGCTCCCGCTGTTTCACCTCAAGGACGATCCGCAAGGCCCACCCAAAGGCCCAATCTGAGGCCGCATTTGAGGATTGTGCCATGACCGCTCCCCGCTTCGTGCAGAATTTCAGTCAATGCCGGGCGATCATCGTATCGCGCGATGCCCGCGCGCTCGACATGCTCGAACGCACTTTGATGAAGCTCGGCCTGTCGGTCTCCTATGCGGTGCTGGAGGGCGACAAGGCCAGCCTCGGCGCGGAGACGCTCGAAGCAGGACGAGACATTCTCTTCGTCGACGGCGATCTCGACAGCCCGCTCGATATTCCCGTCACCACGGTTGGCGAAAACCCGATCGTGCCGGTGGTTGGCCTCATCGGCGTCGAGGCGCCCAGCCGCCTGCGGCAACTCGTGCAGATGGGCGCCAGCGCCTATCTTCGCAAGCCTGTCCATGGCGCGACGGTCTATTCCGCACTGGTGCTCGGCGTAAACGCGTTCAACCGCAAGCAGACGCTCGAACAGTGCCTGGAAACGCACGAAACGCGGCGGCGCCAGCGCCGTTACGTCATCAAGGCGGTCATCGAAATCATGCGGTCCGACAATGTGGACGACGACGAAGCCTACGCGCGGCTTCGCCGGATGAGCATGCGCAACCGCGTGAGCGTGGAAGACTTCTGCGAACACTTCGTCCGGATGCGGGCGATGGTGAACCCGCGCGATTCAAGCCCCGACAGAAGGCGCGAGATCGCGACGTAAACCCCAAGAGGAGACTGTAAATGAACGGAAGAATGAAAAACGTCGCATTCGCGGCGGCGGGTTCGCTCGCCTTGATTTCAGGGCATTTGCCCACCGCGGCGCTGGCCCAGGAAGGCGAGCCGATCAAGGTCGGCGTGCTCGAGGATCAGTCGGGCGATTTTGCCGCCGCGACGATGGTCAAGGTGCACGCGATCGAACTTGCCGCCGAAGGGATCAACGAGGCCGGCGGCATTGCCGGCCGCCCGATCGAACTGGTCATCTACGACACGCAGTCCGACAACACGCGTTACCAGGAATTCATGCGCCGCGTGCTGCAGCGCGACCAAGTCGATGTGGTCTTCGCCGGCTTCTCGTCCGCTTCGCGCGAGGCCTACCGGCCGATCGTCAACCAGTTCGACGGCTTCGCCTTCTACAACAACCAGTATGAGGGCGGTGTCTGCGACGCGAACATGGTGGTCACAGGCGCAGTGCCCGAGCAGCAGTTCTCGACGCTCATTCCGTGGATGATGGAAGAATTCGGCCCGAACGTCTACACGATCGCCGCCGACTACAATTTCGGTCAGATCTCGGCCGAATGGGTCCGCAACATCGTCGCCGAGAACGGCGGCACGATGGCAGGCGAAGAGTTCATTCCGCTCGGCGTCTCGCAGTTCTCGCAGACCATCCAGAACATCCAGGCGGCTCAGCCGGACTTCGTCGTGACGCTGCTCGTTGGCACCGCGCAGGCCTCCTATTACGAACAGGCTGCTTCGGCCAATCTCGGCCTGCCGATGGCATCGTCGGTCAACGTGGGCCAGGGCTATGAGCACAAGCGCTTCACGCCGCCGTCGCTCGCCAACATGTTCGTGACGACGAACTACATCGAAGAAGTCGACACACCCGCAAGCGCGGACTTCCTCGAGCGCTTCCGCGCCAAGTTCCCGGATGAGCCCTACATCAACCAGGAAGCGGCCAACTCCTACATCGCGCTCAATCTCTACAAGCAGATGGTGGAACGCGCCGAAGGCTCGACCGATCGCGAAGAACTGCGCTCTGTGATCGCTGAAGGCGATGTCTGCTTCGACGGTCCGTCCGGCAATGTCTGCATCGACCCGAAGAGCCAGCACATGTCCCACACGATCTATCTGGCCAAGGTCGAGGAGGATCACTCGATCTCCTTCCCGACCGTGTGGGAAGACATCAAGCCCTACTGGCTTGGCGATGCCGGTTGCGACCTGACGGTCAGCGACCCGAGCGAGCAGTACACGCCGTCGAGCCCTCCGACTGCCGCGAACTGATCGCTTGAAAAGCGGCCCGGCATCCCATCGCCGGGCCGCGACCTGCCTCCAGGCCGTTTGGGACGTGTCAGTTCATGGAATTTTTCACTTCAATCTTCGCCGCCTTCTACCAGTTCGGCGACGCCTTCGCCTTTCTGGTGCTGTCGGCCTGCGGGCTCGCCATCATCTTCGGCATGATGGGCGTCATCAATCTCGCCCATGGCGAGTTCATCATGTGCGGCGCCTATGTGACCGTGATGGCGACACGCGCGGGCATACCCTTGCCGCTTTCCATTCTTCTGGGGTCGCTCGTGGCAGGCATCATCGGCATGGCGCTGGAGCGCCTGGTGATCCGCCACCTCTACGGCCGTCCGCTCGACACGATCGTGGCCACCTGGGGCGTCAGCCTGATCGCGACGCAGGGCACGCTCATCGTGCTGGGATCCACCATGCAGGGCGTCGGAACGCCGCTCGGTTCGTTCGTCGTCGGCAATCTGTCCTTCTCGACCTACCGCATCGTCCTCATTTTCGCGGCCCTTGCCGTGCTCGGCGGTCTTTATCTGCTGTTTAACAAGACGCGCTTCGGCATCCTCGCCCGCGCGACCATCCAGGTGCCGCACATGGCGGAAGGCCTCGGTGTCAACACCCGTCATGTCTACGCGCTGACCTTCGGTCTCGGCGCGGCGCTCGCGGGCCTCACCGGCGGGCTCTACGCGCCGACCATGACGATGGTGCCCACCATGGGGGCGACCTTCATCGTCGAAGCCTTCGTCACGGTAGTCGTCGGTGGCGCGGATGTCTTCCTCGGTACAGCCCCGGCCGCCGTCGTCCTTGCCGTCGTGAAGGCGGGCATGACGTCGTGGCAAGGCCAACTCTTCGGACAGATCGCGCTTCTCGTTGCAGTCATCCTGGTCATCCGGCTGCTGCCGCGCGGCATCTCCGGCTTCATTCTCAAGGAACGTGCCTGATGACGCTCAATGACGTGCAACCCCGGCGGCGCTCGCGCCTTGCCGCCGCATTCAGCCGGCTGGAAGGCCCCCAGACGATGGGGCGAGGGCCGGGCTTCTGGGCAGGCTTCCTGGTCGTGGTCGCCCTGGCATCCGCCTATCCGCTCTTCTCCGACGGGTACACCGTCGGCAACACCGTCTACTTCTTCACCTGGACGTTCATGGCAATGGGGCTTAGCCTGATCTGGGGTTATGGCGGCGCTCTCTCCTTCGGGCAGACGGCATTCTTCGGACTGGCGGGCTACACCTACGGCGTACTGACCATCAACATCGGCGTTGAATACGGCTTCACGCTCGTCGCCCTTCTGCTTGCGATGCTAGTTGCCGGTGCGCTGGCTGCGCTCATCGGTTATTTCCTGTTCTTCGGCCGCATCACCGGCGTTTTCCTGGGGATCGTAACGCTCTCCATCACGCTTGTCTTCGAGCGGTTCATGGCCCAGACGGCCGGCCCGCAATGGGCGATCGGCTCGGCGAGGCTCAACGGCTATAACGGCATGAGCGGCATGCCCCCGCTCACCATTCCATGGCCCTCCGGCGACATCGTGCTCTATCCGGACATCGCGCTTTACTACGTGGTGCTGGGTCTAGTCGTTCTTGTCTATCTCGGCCTGCGCATGCTGGTGAATTCGCGCTTTGGCAACGTGCTCGTGGCCATCCGCGAAAATCCCGAGAGGGCGGAGATGCTCGGTTATGACATCCGCAAATACCAGCTCGGCGCCTTCGTCATCGGCGCCATGCTCGCCGGCCTGTCCGGCGTGCTCTATACGGCGTGGGGGCAGTACATTACGCCCTCCAGCATGAGCATCACGGCGGCAGCACTTCCCATCGTCTGGGTGGCCGTCGGTGGTCGCTCCGACCTGACGGCGACGCTCGTCGGCACACTCGTGGTGCTCGGCGGCTTCCAGGCGCTGACCATTTATGGCAGCCAGTATGCGTTGATCGTCATGGGCGCGCTCCTGGTCGCAACGGTGCTCGTCGCGCCGGAAGGCATCATCGCCGCCATCGCAAAGCTGCCGGCGCGACTGAGGGCGCGGTCTCAGAAAGGGGAGTCGGTCTGATGGCGCTTCTCCGGACCAGCGGTCTCAACAAGCATTTCGGCGGGCTGCATGTCACCAACGACGTGAACTTCGATCTGCAGGCGGGCGAGATCCATTGCCTTATCGGCCCGAACGGGGCCGGCAAGAGCACGCTCTTCCGCCTCATCCTCGGCGAGCATCTGCCCTCCAGCGGCACGATCCATTACGACGGCACCGACATCACGACGGCCAAGCCGTTTCAGCGCATCCGCAAGGGCATCAGCGTCAAGTTCCAGGTGCCAGGCATCTTCAAGGCGCTGAAGGTGCGCCAGAATCTGGAAATCGCGCTGCAACACCATCTCGAAGGCCATTCGCTCGGTGAGGAAATCGATCGTCTGCTCGAGTTCCTCAACCTGACCGACGCTGCGGATCAACTTGCCGGCAATCTCAGCCATGGCCAGAAGCAGTGGCTCGAAATCGGCATGGCGATCAGCCTCAAGCCGAAGCTTCTGCTGCTCGACGAACCGACCGCCGGCATGACGCCGGACGAGACCTTCGCGACAGGCGAGATGGTGCAAAGGTTGAATGCCGATGGCGTGACGGTTCTGGCCGTAGAGCACGACATGGCGTTCGTTAGGCAGATCGCGCAGCGCGTCACGGTCCTACATTTCGGCCGGATCTTCGCCCAGGGCACGATTGACGACATCGTTGCCGATGAGCGCGTCGCGGCGATCTATCTCGGCGAGGGCCACCATGACTGACATTCTTCTGAAGACCGACAGCCTCTGGGCCGGATATGGCGGCAAGCCCGTGCTGCAGGGTGTCGATTTTGCGATCGGCAAAGGCGAGATCGTCGCCGTCATCGGCCGCAACGGCGTCGGCAAGTCGACGCTGATGAAGAGCCTGATCGGCTTGCTGCCGAGCTTCAAGGGCGGCATCACCTTTGGGGATACGGATATCCGGAAGCTGCCGGCGCACAAGCGTGCGCGCCTCGGCATCGGCTACGTGCCGCAGGGCCGCGATGTCTTCCCGCGCATGACGGTGGAGGAGAATTTGAAGGTCGGCGCGTCGATCGCGCCGGGCGCAAAAGTGGACCCGGCGATCTACGACGAGATCTACCAGTACTTCCCGATCCTCGCGGAACGCCGCAATCAGCGGGCGGGAACGCTTTCCGGGGGGCAGCAGCAGCAATTGGCGATCGGCCGGGTGCTGGTCGGGCGCCCGTCGCTGATCCTGCTCGACGAGCCGTCGGAAGGCATCCAGCCGTCCATCGTGCAGGATATTGCGCGCATCGCCGTCGAACTCAATCGAACGACCGGCGTCGCCATCGCCTTTGTTGAACAGAACATCGACATGATCCGGGCCATGGCGCAGCGCTGCTACGTCATGGACAAAGGCCGCATCACGGCCGAACTGACGCCCCAGATGCTGGATAGCCGCGAAACGGTGCGGCGCTATCTAGCGGTCTGAACGATTTGAACGAGAAGAGCAGTCTGAAGGAGGACGCCAATGAGCTGGTTTGACGAGTCCATCATGGCACGGAAGGCCGTCGCGAAGGGTAAGCCCGGCGAGCACCACACCATCACCGAGGCGGAGCAGGGCATCTACCACTATGTCTACGGCGCGTTCGTCGAGCCGAAGCTGCACGTCCAGCCGGGCGCCGTCATCTCCGCCGAAACGCACGACGCGTTCGAAGGCAAGATCAAGCACGAGACCGACAAGCCGTCCGAAATTCTGAACTTCCCCTATCTCAACCCCCAGAACGGACCGATCTACGTCGAGGGCGCGGAAAAGGGCGATACGCTCGCCGTCTACATCAAGGAGATCAAACCGCGGGGCGAGCAGCCCTCCGGCACGACCGTGCTGCTGCCCGAATTCGGTGGCCTGGTCGCGACGGGCGACACGGCCATGCTCAACCCGCCTCTGCCGGAGCGCGTGAAGAAGCTCCACATCGATGCGGAAAAGGGCGTGAAGTGGAACGACCGCATCACGCTGCCTTACGAGCCGTTCATCGGAACCATCGGCACATCGCCCGAGATCGAGGCGATCTCTTCACTCGTGCCGGACTATTACGGGGGCAACATGGACTTGCCGGACGTCGCACCCGGTGCGGTCGTCTATCTGCCGGTCAACACCAAGGGCGCCTATCTCTATCTCGGTGACTGTCACGCAGCCCAGGGCGACGGCGAATTGTGCGGCGTCGCGGTCGAGCACCCGACGGTGACGACGATCCAGGTGGATTTGATCAAGGGCTGGACGATCAAGACCCCGCGCCTCGAGAATGAGCAATTCTACATGACTATCGGGTCGTCGCGCCCGCTCGAGGACGCCGCGCGTCAGGCTTACCGTGAACTCACCCGTTGGCTCGCAGCTGATTTCGGCTTCGAGGAACTTGATGCATACATGCTGCTGACCCAGTGCGGCCGGATGCGCCTAGGTAATATGGTGGACCCGAAATACACGATGGGCGCCTCGATCCTCAAATCGATCGCCGGCCCTTACCAGGGCTAGGTAATGCCAGAAAGACAACGGCCGGACCCGATGCAGATCGGGTCCGGCCGCTTGATGTGCGCGGGCTCTGAGCGATTACATGCCGGGCATGATCACGGCGTCGATCACGTGAATGACGCCATTGTCGGCTGCGATGTCCGCTTGCGTGATGTTGGCTTCGTTGACTTTCGCGCCGCCTTCCAGCGTGAAGGTAACGTCGCTGCCTTCGACGGTTGCAGCGGTCATGCCTTCCGTCAGGTCTGACGAGGCAACCGCGCCCGGGACCACGTGATAGGTCAGGATCGACACCAGCTGGTCGCGGTTTTCCTCGAGCAGCAGGTTCTCGACCGTGCCTTCGGGCAGGGCGGCGAAGGCTTCGTCCGTCGGGGCAAACACGGTGAACGGACCTTCGCCTTTCAGGGTATCGACGAGGCCGGCTGCTTCGACTGCGGCGATCAGCGTCGTGAACGTGCCTGCTTCGGCGGCAGTGTCGACGATGTCAGCGGCCAAGGTCGACGTCGTCATCGTGATTGCGGTTGCACCGGCAATGAGAAGGGTCTTCAGCATAGCGAGGTCCTCGTCTGTGTTTAAGAGCGACCGTCATGGTCGTCTCTGGCCACCGTTACGAGCCTTTGAACGGGCTGGTTTGGGCCGATACCGCGATCCGCCATCACGTCTGTGTCAGCCATTTTTGATCCGGATTGCCAAAAAAATGTCATCCAGATGCAGAAAGGGCAGTGAACTTCGAAGGATCCTGTCGGTTATGCCGATCAACTCTGTTATGAGCTCTATTCGATCGAACCGGTTCAGGTGCCGTCATGAGCGTCGCATTCGTCAAGGAAGAAAGTGCCGAGGCTGCATCGGAAACCGTGCTGCCCGCCCGGCCGATCTCGGACCGCATCAATCTTGTGACCGAAGAAGGTCTGAAGATGCTCCAGAACGCCTATGCGGAAGCGCAACAGGCTCTCGATGCGGCCAACGCGCTCGACGACATCAATGAGCGCCGAAGGCAGACGGCGGTGCCTGCGCGCGATCTACGGTATTTCTCCGAACGCCTGAGAACCGCGCAGCTGACACCACCACCGGCGAACGCTGATGTGGTGGCCTTCGGTCACACCGTAACCTTCGAGCGCGACGATGGTCGCACGCAAACCTACCGCATCGTGGGCGAGGATGAGGCCGATCCTGCTAAAGGCACAATCTCTCATGGGTCGCCGGTTGCGATGGCATTGTTCGGCAAAGGCGTCGGCGACGTGGTGCAACTGGGCAAGGATGAACTCGAGATCATCGCGATTGCCTAGCCGAGAGAGTTTTCGCTGGCATTGATGGCAAGCCGCGCCGCCCAATATAGGCGGAATGACCGATCTCCCGCGCGAAAACGTTCAATCCTATCCTCGTCCTCCGGCCCTCCAGCCTGTGCGCCAGCGGATCCTGATCCGCCTCGGCGGCGCAGTCGTTGCGGATACGAACCGGGCAATGCGCGTGCTGGAAACGCACCACGCCCCCACCTATTACATTCCGCCCGACGACGTGACGGCGACGCTGCGACCGGCTGCCGGTCAAAGCTTCTGCGAGTGGAAGGGGGCTGCCCGGTATTTCGACGTCATCGCCGGCGACAAGATCGCCCTGAAGGCCGCCTGGGCCTATGATCGTCCGACGGACCGCTTCAAAGCCATCGCCGGCTTTGCCGCTTTCTATGCCGGTCTGATGGATGAAGCCTGGGTCGGATCGGAACGCGTCGTGCCGCAGCCCGGCAGCTTCTATGGTGGCTGGGTCACGTCCAATCTGGATGGTCGGATCAAAGGCGCGCCCGGCACAACGCATTGGTAGGTATTCTTTCGATGGTACAACCAGAATTCACAGATCTGGTGTCTTGAAAACCAAAAGTTGACAAGCGACGATCTACCGTCTATCTTCCGGACATCGATATTTGCTTGCCGAGCTTTGGTTATCGCGCGATTGGCACCGCGTTCTCAACGGATCTCCCTTTCAAAAATCGTTCTCCTCCGCAGCGCATCTGCGTTGCGGTATCTCAATGCGCTATGAAAGGGTTCATCATGACCACTGGCACAGTAAAATGGTTCAATTCCACCAAGGGCTTCGGCTTCATTCAGCCTGACGATGGCGGCGCCGACGCGTTCGTCCACATTTCGGCTGTCGAGCGCGCCGGCATGCGCGAAATCGTCGAAGGCCAGAAGCTGGCTTACGAGTTGGAGCGCGACAAGAAGTCGGGCAAGATGTCGGCTTGCAACCTGCAGGCTGCTTAATTCGGGGTCCGCTTTCCTTTGACCACGGATGTACTGGCATTGTTGAAAGCATGATACCGACCAGGTCAGGCAATTTGCCTGGCCTTTTTTTGTGCCGCTGATTGACCGCCACACGGGAATTCGACGATCATGACACAGATCTTCTCCAAGTCTCGCCAACAGGCCGAGATCGCCTTTGACAAGGCGCGTTCGCATTCGCTTGGTAAGACCCGCGTCGTAGAAGAGCTCGATACCGTCGCTGAGGCGCGCGAGCAGAAAACGGCACGACTGAAGAAGGCCCGCTTGGAAAAAGAGATGCAGGATCTCGCCGCAGAGACGAGTGACACCTCCAAGAAGAGCGGCGAAAAGGCCTGACCGGCCGACAACGACACATTCGACGGAACAAAGATTTTGAAGAACAGCAGAAGCAATGATCTCGCAGACCGCCGCGAGGCTGCCAACAAGGCAAAGGCGGCCCTTCTCGAAGCACACCGTGCGATAAAGGCGGCCGCCGAGCCGAACCTGCAGGAAAAGCAGGCCGAGCGGCTTGCAATCGCCGCCGCGCGTGAAGAGCGCAAGGCTGAGCGCGAGCGCCTGAAGCGCGAAGAAAAAGACCGCATCGAAGCCGAAGCGGCCGCCCGTCAGGCAGAAGCCGAGGCACTGGCCAATGCAGAGGCCGAAGCCCGCGAGAAGGCCGAGAAGGATCGCATCGCGCGCGTTTTCGAAGACGAGGCTGCACGGAAGGCAGAACGCGACCGGCGCTATGCCAACCGCAAGGCGCGCCAGCGCTAGACGGACTTTCCATCAAGTTTTCGAAACACCCCGGGGCCAACAGTCGGCCTCGGGGTGTTTTTTTATGTCCGGATATCACCGCAAGCTGTGTGCATACGGCGCGATCAAAATCAGACGCAGCGCAACGCTTCCACCCTTGAAAACCATCTTTAGACCATCCATATACCATCCAGAAGGATGTGAGCCATGCCCAAGCGCGCCAGCACTGCCAATGAAAAGTCCGGCGAGATGGAGAAGATCACCGTCAATCTGGGCTATGTCGACCTGGGGCGGATCGATCTGCTCGTGCGAGAAGGGTTCTATTCCAACCGTGCCGATTTCATCCGCACCGCGATCCGCAATCAGATCGAGGTGCATCACAGCACCGTGGCGCAGACGATCGAGCGGCACACGCTGGAACTCGGGCTGCGCGTCTTCGACAAGGCCGCGCTCGAAGCGGCGAAGGCCGAAGGGGAACGGCTCCATATCAAGGTCATCGGCCTGGTTCGCATTGCCGATGACGTCACCCCGGATCTCGCCTTGGCGACGATCGGATCGATAACGGTGCTGGGTGCTCTTCAAGCCAGTGCCAAGCTCAAGGCCGCCTTGGCGGACCGTATCCGGTAGGCGCGCGTCGCCACCGTGGAAAAAAGGCCAGCACCATGAACGAGAATTTCGCCGCGGCCATGCGCCAGGCAACAGAGCACACGCGGGCGGCCAATCTGACTGAAGCGACCCGCATCATCCAGGCGGCGCTTGCTGGTCGCTCGAGCGGTCCGACCAGTGACGAGACCAAAGCCGACATCGTCCCCGCCGCCACTCAAAACGCACGCACACCATTCAAGGCCGATCCGAACGCCGAAATCATCGAACCTGAAGCGGTATCGACGCCCAAGCCTGCGCAACCGGCCGCCGCAGATACTCTCTCGGCAGCACCGACCGCCGCAAGGCCGCCGCGGATGAGAATGCCTCTTGCCGATACGCTGCGCGTGTTGCGCGACGGGAAAGCAGGCTTCGGTGCTCCCGACCTCTCCAGCGCATTCGCGCCGCTCGGACGTCAGGCGAAGGTCTCGGTGGATATTCCGGCTGGTGCGGCTTTCGAAACGCGGTCGTTTGCATGCCGGGCTGGCACGCGGACCTACAAACTCTACCGTCCCGCTTCGCTGTCCGGTGCGCCGAACGGGCTGATCGTGATGCTGCATGGCTGCAAGCAAGATCCCGATGATTTCGCTGTCGGCACTGGTATGAATGCTTTGGCGGAAGAGGAAGGCCTGATCGTGGTCTATCCCGGCCAGACATCCAGCCATAACGCCTCGTCCTGCTGGAACTGGTTCCGCCCGGGCGACCAAATGCGTGATCGTGGCGAACCTGCCATCCTCGCAGGCCTGACGCAGGAGATCGCCGAGGAATTCGGGGTGGATCGCGATCGCACCTTCATCGCCGGTCTTTCCGCCGGAGGCGCAATGGCCGCCATCATGGGTGAGACCTATCCCGATGTTTTTGCGGCTATAGGCGTTCATTCCGGCCTTGCCCATGGTTCGGCAAACGATATCGTTTCAGCCTTCGCCGCGATGCGCGGTGATGCCGGCCGGGCGCCGACGGTCGCCAGGAACTCCGCCCCGACCACGCAGTTCGTTCGCACCATCGTCTTTCAAGGGCGGGCAGATCACACGGTCCATGCGTCCAATGCGGAGCGCATCATGGCCATGGCGACATCTCGAATGGAAAGCCAAGACGCTCAGGCTTCCCACGGTCGCTCCAGCGACGGTCGAAGCTTCGAGCGCAAGGTGGTGGAGGACGGGGCAGGGCGGACCGTTGCGGAATGCTGGATGATCGATGGCGCCGGGCATGCCTGGTCGGGTGGCGATGCAAGGGGTTCCTATGCCGATCCGAAGGGGCCTGATGCGTCGCGTGAAATGGTCCGGTTCTTCCTGCATGCGTCTCGCTGACCGGCGACGCTTTCTCCGCGTCCCTCAGCCTCGGAAATTGCCTGTAAACGCGTGTTATAGCCCTTACAGATCGACCATGCGCCTTGATTGAAACGCAATAGAGGCGCATGGTGAAGCTTCGCAGATTTGGCCACTTTGGCTTCCGCAGTGCCGACCTCATTGGGCTGCCGATTTCCTCCGAATTTTCGACAGCTTGAAGCGCGCCCCTCCGTCCGACGTCGCCATGTGCGCCGTTGCTACGGAAGCCTTGTGAAACGCCGGTGCATTCTTATTGGCGAATGACAGGTACGGCGCGAAAACTTGGCAGCCAATGCGTGCCATCGCGGAGAAACGATTTCATGACGACGCGCACCAGCCAGACCGTCTTCCGCTTCGAGGCGCCTTTCAGGCTGCCCGGTTTCGATGCCGTCCAGCCAGCCGGCCAGTACCGTGTCGACTATGACGAGGAACTGCTCGAAGCGGGCTCCAGGCTTGCATGGCGCCGTGTCGGCGCATTCATTCATCTCCCTGCTATCGGGGCAAATGGGGCCACACAACAATTGGTCCCGGTCGATCCGGCCGCCCTCGAAGCAATGCAACACAAGGATCAGCAACCATGACGACTTCATCGATCGGGCGGCCACAGGCCCGCCAGGTGCGAAGACAGGTCGCGGCGCATCGCTTCGAGATCGGACAAGTCGTTCAGATCAAGAGCGGCCTCGCTCGCTCGCAGACGCCCGCCACCACCTATCACGTCACCGCCACGCTTCCGCCCCGCGGAGATTCCCTGCAGTACCGCATTCGCAACGACGAAGAGCGCCATGAGCGTGTTGTGACGCAGGACGACATCGAAGCGGCGGCCGACCAGCAGACCCCATCAACGCTCAGTGAAAGGACCTTCGGACATGGCTAAGGGACAGATGAAGAGCAACAAGGAAATCAGGAAGCCGAAGAAAGACAAATCGGCTGCTCCGAAAACAGAAAGCACGTTCGGCAGCCAGATGAAGACCGCTTCCGGCGCTGGTGCGACCGCCAAGAAGTCGAAGGGCTAGATCGCCAACATTTCCTCGCCGACGCCAAGCCCGCTGCTGATGCCGCGGGTTGTCGTCGTGTGCGGTGAGGAATGGCGATGAGGCTTTGCTCCAGAACGAGCAGACACCGCGCTGCAGCGGGCTTCCCGATGCTCACTGCAGTTCACATGCCCGCGCGCATTCCATTGCCTACGGAATGACCGTGCGCAGGACGTTATAAGGAGACGACGAGATGCCCAGAGCGCCGAACTACAATCACGAACGCCAGGAACGCGATCGCGCGAAGGCGAACAAGAAGGCGGAAAAGCTCGCTGCAAAGGCAGCCGCCAAGACGCGGGATGGGGATGGAACCGCAACCGGATCAGACGAGCAATCCGAGGACTAGAGCGGTTCCAGGTGAAGCGGATACCGCTGCACTGCTCTTGAACGAACACAGCTTGTCAAAAACTGAGAACGATGAAGCGCTGAGGTATAGACCGCGACAACTTCAGCTCGAAGCGGGCATCGTCTTAGGATCGACGAAAACGCCTGCTTCGCGGGCCGCGGCGACAAATGCTCGACGCGCGCCCATCGGAGGTTTGCCGGCATTCACCACATCGGAGCAGGCCTGGATGGCGGCGCGATGCTTCTCGGTGCGCTTACCTGGCCATTGGTTGAGCAGAAATTCGGAGGTATCGCGAGCGGACTTGAGCGTGAGCAAAGTGCCCGCCGCATCCACCTTGACGATGATGGGGGTGTCGAATTGATCTTTTTGCATTGCCGCTCTTACGGCAGTCCGAGCCAATAAGCGAGGAAATAGGGCGTGCGTGTCGTGCGACGCCGCGCGGCCGGGCTTTCAAACGATCACGGTTGCGGAACGATTGTCAGGATCCGCGCAGAACCGCTGACAAAGCCCCGCACCTCACATCTGCAGTAATGCCGGCCATCACGAAATCGTGGCTGCGCTTGCCTTCGCCGTGATTGCTCCGGGCGGCGTGAAAAACTACTTTTGCCGACAACGCCCAAGCGCTTCCTGGCTCACGGAGCCCAACGATCCGAGAAGGAAGACCTTCGATGACGCTGTATCCCATCACCCGTCGTACTCTCGTTCTTGCCGGCGCTGCCGCTGGTGCAATGGCCATGCCCGGTCTGCCCGGTTTGACGGTCCCGGCACGCGCGCAGGGTCTTGCGCCGACGCAGACGATGCGCGGCGGCGCCAACAATTACTTGCCCGGCGCTCCGATCGTCGAGCGCATTGGCGACGGCGGCTTCTGGATGACGGGCACCGTGCGCCGGGCCGGCGATGGTGCGCCTCTGGAAGGCATCCGCATCCAGATCTGGGCCCACACGACAGAGGGCCGCGAGAACGATCCGCATAGCCATGGCGCCACGCTGACTGCCGCCGACGGGACGTTCCGGCTGGAAATGCCGCAGATCGTGCCGGTGTTCGGCCAGCCCCACGGCCATCTGGCTTATGACGACGAGGCGTTCGAGACGGTGTTCCTGCGACCCGTGATGGCAAGCGCCAGCGATACGAGCCTCAGCGCGGATTTCGTTCTTCAGCCGGCTTGATCGGTGTGGGTTCAGTGCGTGCCGTTTTGATCTGGCTAGGCAGTGCGCTTGCCGTGACCGTTCCGATCGCCGTTGCGGCAGCGAGCCCGCTGCTTCAATGGCGCGATCCAATCTATATCGCAGCCTGCTTTGCCGGGATTGTCGCGCTGGCTCTGGTGTTTGCCCAGCCCTTGCTTGCAGGCGGCTATCTTCCAGGACTGTCGATCCGCAAGGGCAGGCGGGTCCATTCCTTCGTCGGCGTGTTGCTCGTGGCAACGGTTCTCGTTCATCTGGTCGGGCTTTGGATCACCAGCCCGCCGGATGTGGTCGATGCGCTTCTCTTTCGCTCGCCGACGCCGTTCTCCGTCTGGGGCGTCATCGCCATGTGGGCAGTCTTCTCGGCCGCCATTCTGGCCGCTTTGCGCCTGCGCCTGCGCCTCTCGCCCAGGATCTGGCGGTTGGGGCACACGGGACTTGCCGTGGTCACCGTGGTTGGCAGTGTCGTCCACGCTTTGTTGATCGAAGGCACCATGGGCACGGGCTCCAAAGTGCTGCTGTGCGCCCTCGTGCTGGCTGCCACCTTGAAAGTGGTTCTCGATCTCAGGTCATGGACCTTGCTCACCCGCGCAAGGCGGTGATCAGAACACCGCGTGATCGCCGCGCTCGACCGCGACCTCGCCGGCGAGGATGCGCCCGTAGAAATCGAACAATGTTTCGGACCCGGTCGATGGGGTCTTGGCCGCATCGTAGCGCCCGGTTTCGGGATCGAGCAAAAGCATCGATTCCGTCGCGTAGTAGCGACCGATGCGGGCAAGCTCCGCCTTGTCGGCGAGCGATGGCACGATGCGCCCGGACACGCTCAAAGTTTTGATGATCGCATCGAGCAGCGCCACCGGCACGTGGCTGAACTTCGGTTCCTTGCCGAGCAGCATGAAGAGATGCTCGCCCTGTTGCCTTGGCGTGATGGCTTCGCCCGGCCCGCCGATCGGCAGCACGCGGTTATGCAGGCTTTCGTCGTCGAGGCACTGCGCAAGGTAGGCACCGAGATCACCGTCGCTGATCGGTTTGCAGGCGGTCAGCGTGCCATCGCCGAAGAGGAGGAACGGCTTGCCCTTCTTCAGCCGATCGATTTGGCCGGAGAGCGACTTGAAGAACGCTGTCGGCCGGACGATCGAATAGGTCATGCCGGATTGCATGAGCAGTGTTTCGAAGGCGAGCTTCGCCTGCTGGAACGCGAGCAGCGGCTTCTGCACACAGATGGCCGATAGAAGCACGAAATGCGAGACGCCGGATATCTGCGCGGCGGCGAGTGCGTCGGCATTGGCCTTGTGGTCGATCGCCCATGCGTCCCTGAGAACCCCGGTTCGCGAAGCCAGGCAGGAGACGACGGCGTCGAACCGCTCTCCGGCAAATCCATCCCGCTCGATGGAGAGGGCATCGGTGATGTCGCCGTAGCGCAGGCTCGCGCCACGCAATTCCGCCAGCACCTTTTTCGGCTGAGGCAGGTCGATGTTGCGGGCAGGGCGGCGAAGGAAGCAGACGACGTCGTGGCCGGCAGCGACCAGTGCCGGCACGGTGGCCCGGCCGATCGTGCCGGTGGCACCCAGCACCATGACGCGCTTCGGTTTGGGGGAGATCGGTGCCGAGGGCGGAATTGCGTTGGTCATCGTCACCCGAGCGCCAAGAACGACATCGATCCTAGCTGCTGCCGAAGACGAGCTCAATTCCGCTCAGTGCAGGAAAGGCCCGCACGCGACGGGCCTCTCCAGCGCTTGTCTGATTAGCGTTCGCCGTCCATTTCGGCCAGCTTTCGCACCCGGCGGCGAAAGTCTTCGTCAGTCGAGAATTCGGCTTCGAGATACGACGTTACGAGATCCTTGGCGAGCCAGGCGCCGACGATCTGGGCACCGATGCACATGACGTTGACGTCGTCGTGTTCCACAGACTGGTGCGCCGAATGGATGTCGTGGCAGACGGCTGCGCGGATGCCCTTCACCTTGTTCGCCGCAATCGAGGCGCCGACCCCGGTGCCGCAGACCATCAGGCCCCGGTCGGCCGTTCCGTCGATGATGGAGGAGGTGACGGTCTTGGCAATATCGGGAAAATCGACCGGCTCCGGATCGTAGGAGCCGGCGTCGTGAACTTCATGCCCGAGCGACTTGATGTGTTCGATGATGGTTGCCTTGAGCGGGAAGCCGGCGTGGTCGGAACCGATGACGATGCGCATTGTGGGGAAGATCTCCGGAAGTTACTGAGCGATCATGCGGGGCAGCCACAGCGTGAAATCCTTGGCAAAGGTCAGGATTGCAAGCGTGGTCAGCAGCGGAATGTAGAAGGGCAGAAGAGCCTTGAGCAGCTGTCGAATCGACACCTTCGCGATGTCGGCGACGAGGAAGAGCGACAGGCCCATCGGCGGTGTGAGAAGCCCGAGCATCAGGTTGAAGATCGTGACGATGCCAAGCTGCACGGGGTCGACGCCGGCCATGACGAGCGGCGGCGCGATGATGGGAACGAGAAGCAGCGTCGCCGTCGTTGAATCGAGGAACATGCCGGCGATGAAGAAGATCAGGTTCGCGATGATCAGCAGCATGATCGGGTCGCTCGAGAGCGTCAGCAGCGCTGCCGCAAAGGTCTGCAGGATCTGCTCGACGGCGAGAATCCAGCCGAAGAGCGCTGCAGCAGCCACGATGATCAGGATCGCCGAGGAACTGCGCGCCGTCAGGATGGCCGACGTCCAGAGGTGCTGGAGCGTCAGTTCGCGATAGAGAAGCGCGCTGATCAGGATGACGTAGACGGCCGTCATCGCAGCCGCTTCGGTGGGCGTGAAGGCGCCGTAGGTCATGCCGGCGATCATCAGCGCCGGCGCAGCGATTGCGGGCAGTGCCGGCAGGAAGCTCATGATCGCCTCGCCGGCGGTTGGCCAGCGCTCCGCACGCGGGTGTTTGTGGCGCGTCGCGACGATGAACACGGTCAGCATCAGGAGGAAGGTGCAGAGGATTGCCGGCATGATGCCCGCGACGAGCAGTTGCACGATCGAAACGCTCGTCACTGAGCCGTAGACGATGAGCGGGATCGAGGGCGGGAAGATCGGGCCGAGTGTTGCCGAGGCGCCGGTGACCGCTCCGGCGAATGCGGGATCGAAGCCGCGCTTCTTCATGGCATCGATCTCGATGCGGCCAAGCCCGCCGATGTCGGCAAGTGCAGCGCCCGACATGCCCGAAAACACAAGGCTGCCGAAGACGTTGACCTGCGCGAGCCCGCCCGGGATGCGGCCGACGAGCGTATAGGCGAAGCGGAAGATGCGGTCGGTGATGCCCGACAAATTCATCAAATTGCCGACGAAAATGAAGAGCGGCACGGCCACCAGCGGGAATGAATCCAGCGCATAGGTGACGCGCTGTGCCAGGAGACCAAGCGGCAGACCCTCGATCAGAACGTAGGCGATCGATGGCAGCAGGATGGCATAGACCACCGGGAAGCCCATCATGAAGAGCGCCAGGAAGGCGATGACGACGATGAAACCCATGATGATCAGACCGCGATGTTGGTGTCAGCCTGCGGCGGCTTGCGCAGGTGCAAAAGGTGGACGATGGCGGCTCCGGCGAAGCCGAAGAGCGCTGCCCCAAGGAATATCCAGAACGGGATGCCGAGCGTCGGCGTCGCGTTGGTGAGGTTGCGCGAGATGTTCGTCGCCGTCACGTAGCCCATGAACCCGGTCGCGCCGATGGCGCAGAGCGAGATGAAGAGGTTGAGCATCCGCCGCGCGCGATCCGGAAGTGCTGCCTTGAACTCGCCCATGACGATGTTCTCGCCATGCTCCACGACCAGTGGATAGGCGCAGAAGATCAGGCAGATCAGCAGGAAGCGTGTGAATTCCTCCGCACCGATGAACGGCAGGACGAAGACGCCGCGCATGATCACCTGTGCCGTGGGCACCAGGACGAGGCCGGCCATGATGATCACCACGAAGGTGGTGAGGATACGTTCGGGAAGACGCATGGGTCGTGCTCCATCGGATGCCTGGCGACGGGTAGCCGCCAGGCATTTTCGGGGACCTTCAGATATCAGCCGATTATTCGACAGCCTGGATCTGCTCGATGAGCGGCGTGAAGTTCGGGAAGTCCTGCGCGATCTGGGCGCTGACGCCCTCACGGAACGCGTCGAGGTCGAGGCCATCGGCTTCCGTGAGAATGGTCATGCCGCGACCCTTCAGTTCCTCAACGAGCTCGGCTTCGCCTTCGGTCGCCATCTGCAATGACTTTTCGGCTTCCTCATCGAGCACCGTGGTGATGGCGGTGCGCTGCTCTTCCGTGAGGCCCTGCCAGACTTCCTCGTTGACGAAGACGGCCAGAACGGCGCGCATGTGGCCGGTCATCGAGACATGCGACTGCACCTCGTTGAGGTTGTTCGACGCGATCATGGTCAGCGGGTTTTCCTGGCCGACGACGACGCCCGTCATCAGAGCGGTCGGCAGTTCGGCGACTTCTACCGGCGTCGGAATGGCGCCGAAGCCTTTGACCATCGACACCCAGAGCTCGAGCGGGACGGCGCGGAACGGCTTGCCGGACAGGTCTTCGGGCGTCTTCACTTCGAAGTTGGACGAAATGTGCCGGTCGCCGCGATAGATGCGGCCGATGATGCGCACGCCTTGGGCAACGAGCTGCTCATTGATGGCCTGCAGCGCAGGTGAGGTTTCCGGGTCGGTTGCGGCAAGCGCATGGGCGCCGTCGCGGTAGATGAAGGGCGCGTTGAACACGGCCACTTCGGGAACGAGGCGAGCGAGCGACGCAAAATCGTGGTGCCCCATGGAGATGGAGCCCATGCGCACGCCGTCGACCATTTCGGCCACGCCACCGAGCTGGCTCGCCGGATAAACCGAGACGGTCACTTCACCGTTGGTGGCAGCATCGATGCCCTCGGCCGCCTGGGCCGCGAAGATCGTCTGGATGTCGCCTTCGGCGCCCACATGCGCATAGCGCAGTTCGGCAGCAGAAGCGGCGCCGGTCAAGGTCAGCGCAAAGGCTGCGCCGGTTAGAAGGTTGATGATGGACTTGTGTAGCATGGTGAAAATCCTCCCATTCGTTCATGCCAGTTGAGTAGTGGCTTAGGTCTGCGGCCTTCTGGTGAAGGCCGAGATGAGGCTGCGGCGCCGGAATTCGTCGCCGATCGAGAAATGGTCCCTGAGCTTGCGGTCGGCCGCATCCGCATCCCTGTCGACGATGGACAGAAATACCTCCCGATGCGCCTCGACCAGGTAGTCGACGATGCCCGGTTCCGAGATCGTAACCTCACGCCGCTGCACGTGGCTGCGACGCAGCAATTCGCCGATTGCGCCGTACAGCGTGGTCAACGCCTCGCTGTGGCTCGCCTCGACGATCGCGTGGTGGAACGCGAAGTCGGCAGCAGCACCCTCGACCGGGTCGTGCAGCGTGTCCATCAGCCGGCTCAATTTGGAGCCGATGCCTTTGAGATCGGTTTCGGTCGCGCGCGAGCAGGCGAGCCGGATGGCCTGGCATTCGATCGCGACGCGGGCCTGCATGACATCGTCGAGAATGTCGGGCTGCTGGGCGAGGCTGAAGGTGAAGAAGTCCGAAAGCACAGTGATGTCGGCCTGGCGGACATAGGCACCTTTGCCATGACGAATATCGAGAAAGCCGAGCATGGCGAGCGAGCGCAACGCTTCGCGCAGTAGCGGCCGCGAAATGCCGAGCGACAGGGCGAGTTCACGCTCGCCGAGCAGACGCTCGCCGGGCTTCAGCGAGCCGTCGAGCAACGCATCGCGGAAGAAGCCGAACACCTTTTCGGCACCCGAAACGTCGCTGTTTTCGGCCAGCATGGTCGACATCGCCCGCAAGCCCCTCCCAGTGGCCTTACTGTGGTCTGACCACTGATTCCTCAACTCCTGCCCTTCTGTCAAGTCAACGAATGTTTCGCTTTCGAGATCGGCCGAACGATCCACAGAGCGGCCGATTGACCGCGGCCAAAACAATCACTAATGATCATGACATGGAGGAAGAGCGCAGACGGGAGGTTCGATTTCCGCAGGAACGTCATCGCAAGATGGCGGATCTCATTGCGCTGCGCGGCCACATCAGTGTGGACGAACTCATCGAGACATTTGCGGTGTCGGGGCCGACGGTGCGTCGGGATCTCGACTTTCTTGCGCGAGCCGGAATCGCGGTGCGCACCCATGGCGGCGTCACCGCGTCGGACAGGGCGGCGGGGCAGGAACCGCTTTTCATGGAAAAGCTGCGCCGGCAGCAAGCGGCCAAGATTTGCATCGCACAAGCGGCCGCGCGCCAGGTCGAAGACGGCATGCGGGTCATGCTCGATTCCGGTACGACGGCTCTGGCGCTGGCGCGGCTTCTGGCGGGCAGAGCCATCAGGATGATTGCTACCGATATCAAGGCTGCAGAAGCGGCCGCCACCGGTGAGACCGAAGTCATCATTGCTGGCGGCATGGTGCGCAACGGCTATTTCGGCATCGTCGGCGAGGAGACCGCAGCCGCGATCGCTGCTCAGCCAAAGGCCGACATCTTCTTTCTTTCCGCCGACGCGGTGGACGGCAACGGTGTGTCCAACGTCACCATCGAAGAGGCGCGCGTGAAGCGTGCGGCCATCGCCAATGCGAAACGCACGGTCCTGATCGCCGACCATACCAAACTCGACCGGCGCGAGCCGGCAGAGGTGTGCGCCTGGAGCGCCATCGACCTGTTTATCACTGACCGCCACTCAGGCGCCGTCACTCAAGCCTATGCAGGTGCAACGACCCGAGTGGAATTGTGCAGCCCTGGACTGGGCAAAGAAGGAAAAACAAAAGCATGAAAAAGTTCAGCGCCCTGTTCGGCGGCACCAAACCCGTCATCGCCATGGTACATCTCGCCCCCATGCCGGGCACGCCGCTTTACGATGCCGAAGGCGGTGTCGAGGCGATCGTCGAAGCCGCACGCCGCGATCTCAAAGCACTGCAGGATGCCGATGTCGATGCGGTGATGTTCGGTAACGAAAACGATCGCCCCTATGAACTCGAGGTCGACACGGCCTCCACCGCCACGATGGCCTTCGTGATCGGCCAGTTGCGGAAGGAGATCCAGAAGCCGTTCGGCGTCAACGTCCTGTGGGACCCGATGGCGTCCGTCGCGCTTGCGACCGCGACCGGCGCATCCTTCATGCGCGAAATTCTGACGGGCACCTATGCGTCCGACATGGGGCCCTGGACGCCCAATGCCGGCAAGGCCATGCGCTATCGCGATCGGCTGAACCGGTCCGATCTCGTGATGCTCGCCAATGTTTCGGCGGAATTTGCCTATTCGCTCGACCGGCGCGACCTCGCCGATCGGGCCCGTTCCGCAGTCTTCTCGTCGATCCCTGATGCGATCCTCGTATCCGGCGCCATCACCGGGGAAGCAGCCGAGATGGCCGACCTCGTCGCGGTGAAGAAGGTTCTTCCCGATACACCGGTTCTTGCCAACACCGGGGTCAAACATTCCACCATTGCCGATGTCTTCAAGGTTGCGGATGGCTGCATCGTCGGGTCATCTTTGAAGGTCGACGGCGACACGTGGAAAGCCGTCGATGCCGCACGGGCTGCCGAGTTCATGCGGCTTGCCAAGGCTGCTCGAGGAGACTGATGGCATGAATGCCAGGCGCGACACGACGACCCAATACACGATCGGCCTGGGCGTTCTCGCGCTGGCGATCTTCGTGACGCTGACCTTCTACGCCCCCAACTTCCTATCGCGCGCCAATCTTAATTCGATGGGCTCGCAATTCCCGGAGTTCGGCCTGCTGGCGCTCGGGCTGCTCCCGGCGATGATCACCGGCGGCATCGATCTGTCGGTGGTCGCGATCGCCAATCTGGCATCGATCGTCGCCGCACTCCTGTTGAGGGCAGGGCCCGAATACGCGTTGCTGGCGATCCCCGCCGCACTCCTCACCGGCCTCGCTTGCGGGGTCTTGAACGGCTGCCTCATCGCCTATCTGCGATTGCCTCCGATCCTGGCGACGCTCGGTACGCTGCAACTCTTCGGCGGCATCGCGATCGTCATCACCGGCGGGCCATCGATCACCGGCCTGCCTGCCTGGTATAGCGCCTGGGGAACCTGGTCGATCGGCGGGTTTTTGCCGGTGCCCCTGATTGTCTTCACCATCGTTGCAATCGGCATGGGCCTCTTCCTGCGCTTCTCCGCCACCGGCATGCGCGCCAGGCTTTATGGCGCCAATCCGCTTGCGGCACGCTTCGTCGGCATTCAGGAGCGCAAGCTCGTCATCAAGATCTACGCGACCGCCGGCGTCATCGCTTCGATCGCCGGTCTGGTGATCCTGGCGCGCGCCAATTCGGCAACCGCCGATTACGGAGCGTCCTACCTGCTCCTGGTCATCCTCATCAACATTCTCGCCGGCGTCAGCCCATTCGGCGGCGTCGGGTCCACCATGGGCGTCGTGCTTGCGGTGATCACGCTGCAGCTCATTTCGTCCGGCCTCAACTTCCTCGCCTTCACGGCCTTCACCCGTGACCTTTTCTTCGGCGGCCTGCTCATCGCCATCATGTCGATCCGCGTCATAGCGGAAGGCCGGCTGGGTGATTTCAGGATGCTCATCTCAAGACGGCAGACATGACCCAGCAACTGCGCAAAGACCTCCACGACCTGATGCTCATCCCAGGCCTTTCCGGCCATGAGGACCGGGTGCGACGTCATCTGCGCGCCCTCATGGAAAAGGAAGGCTTCGACTGCCGCACCGATACGCTCGGCAACCTGATCGCGACGCTCGATGGCGACGAGGGTGCGCCGAGCGTGATGCTGTTTGCTCACACCGATCAGCTGGGCTTTGTGGTGCGCAAGATCGAGGCGAGCGGCCTGATCCGTGTCGAGCGGCTTGGCGGCATCCCCGAAAAGGCGCTGCCGGCACAGAGCGTTCTTCTCTGCGTCGGTGAGGGCCGCGACGTGAAGGGGATCATCGCCAACAAGAGCCACCACGCCACCCCGCCGGAAGAGAAATACAAGGTCACGCCCTACGCCGAGCTCTTCATCGATATCGGCGCGGAAAGCGCCGACGCCGTGCGCAAGCTCGGCATCGAGATCGGCACGGCGGTTGTTTACGAGCCCAACGTCTTCGATCTCGGCGAGCACCGCGTTGCCGGAACGTCGGTCGACGACCGGGCCGGCTGCGCCGTCATCGTTGAAGCCGCACGCCGATTGAAGAAGGAAGCGTCGCGCCCGACTATTCATTTCGTCTTCGCCGTCCTTGAGGAATTCAACCTGCGCGGCGCCATGGTGGCAGCGCAGGCGCTGCGGCCCGACATCGCGATCCAGCTGGATCTCGCTCTGACGTCGGATACGCCGGACATGGCCCATCGCGGCGAAGTGCATATGGGCGCCGGCCCTGCGATTTCGCATTACTCGTTCCATGGACGCGGCACGCTCAACGGCACGATCCCGCATCCGGCGGTTGTCGACGCGGTGCAGCGCACCGCCAGCGAAGACGGCATCCCGCTGCAGCACACCGCCCATGTCGGCGCGCTGACCGATTCCTCCTACGTCCAGCTGGTCGGCGAGGGCGTCGCCTGCGTCGATCTCTGCTTCCCCAGCCGCTACACGCACACCTCGCTCGAAGTTTGCGACATGCGCGATCTCGAGGGCCTGACCGCGCTCGTCACGGGCGCCATCACCCGCATGGGAACCGGCTTCGATCTGGACAGGGACAGCTATACATGAGCCGCGCCTTCCTCGGAATCGATATCGGGACCTTCGAGACCAAAGGCGTCGTCGTATCGGACGAGGGCGCGATCCTGGCGTCGGCGCGTCGCGCGCACCGTATGATCGTGCCGCGCGCCGGCTGGGCCGAGCACGATGCCGAGGTGAATTGGTGGCAGGAATTTCGCGATATCGCGCGCGAGGTGATCGCGGCGTCCGGGCTTCCCGCATCAGCAATCGCAGGCGTCGGGGCAAGCGGCATCGGACCTTGCATGCTTCCGGTGGACGAGAAGGGCGCGCCGCTGATGAACGCGGTGCTCTACGGCGTCGACACGCGTGCCCATGCCGAAATCGAAGATCTCACCGCAAAGATCGGCGAAGAGACGCTGCTGCGGCGCACCGGCAACGGTCTGACGTCGCAGTCGGTGGGGCCGAAGATCCTGTGGCTGAAGCGCAACCGGCCGGAGATCTACGAAAAGGCCGCCGGCTTCGTGAATTCCTCCACCTTCCTCGTCGAGCGGCTGACCGGCGAACGTGTGCTGGATCATTATTCGGCGGCAAGCTTCTCGCCGCTTTATGACGTGGAGACCAACGACTGGGCCGACGATCTCATGGACGGCATCGTCGAGCGCGAGCGCCTGCCGCGGCTTCTCTGGTCGTCCGATATCGCCGGCCACGTCACCAAATGGGCTGCCGAGGAAACCGGTCTGGCCGAGGGCACGCCCGTCATCGCGGGCACGATCGATGCAGCTGCCGAGGCTTTGAGCGTCGGTGTCTCGCGCCCCGGTGAGATGATGCTGATGTATGGTTCCACCATTTTCATCATCATGGTCACCGACAAGCCGTCGCAGGACGCACGCCTGTGGTATGCACCATGGCTTTTCGAGGGCCGCCACGCCATCATGTCCGGCCTGGCAACGAGCGGAACGCTGACGCACTGGTTCCGCGATCGCTTTGCGCGGGAACTGCCGGCTGAAGACGCGATGCGAATGCTTGCCGAGGAGGCGGCCGCGACGCCGGCAGGCGCCAACGGGCTCTTCGTGCTTCCCTATTTCTCGGGCGAACGCACGCCAATCCACGATCCCCACGCCAAGGGCATGATCTTCGGCCTCGATCTCACGCATGAGCGCGGCGACATCTACCGCGCGGTGCTCGAGGGGATCGCCTATGGCGTCCGGCACGTGCTGGAAACCTATGGCGAAACCGGCAACGCACCTTCCGCGATCACCGCTGTCGGCGGCGGTGTGCGCAACGCCGTATGGCTGCAGGCTGTCTCCGACATTTCCGGCAGCGCGCAGACGCTGCGCCGCGAAAGCTTCGGAGCGAGCTACGGCAGCGCCTTCCTTGCAGCGATCGGCACCGGCGCGGCCAGCGAGGGCGACATCGACACATGGAACCCACCCGCCGGGCATATCGATGCGAACCGCACATTGGCGCCGCTCTATGACGACGGGTTCAAGACATATCGTGGCCTCTACGAGGCGACGCGGAGCTTCATGCACGCCGAGCGCAGCGCATGAATGGGGAACGGCCTTCCCGAAAGGCCACAACAGGGAGAGTGAACATGGCGTTTGGTTTGAAGAAGTTGCTGATGGGAGCGGCAGCCGTTTCCGTCCTGGCAGGTGGCGTTGCGATCACTGCCAATGCGCAGGACACCCGCGAAATCGTCACCGTCGTGAAGCTGTCGGGCATCGCATGGTTCAATCGTATGGAAGAGGGTGTGCAGCAATATGCCGAGGCGACCGGCAACAACGCCACCCAGGTCGGTGCGGCAACGGCTGACGCCGCTCTTCAGGTCCAGCTCATCGAGGATCTGATCGCACGCGGCGTCGACGCGATCACCGTGGTGCCGAACTCGCCCCAGGCGCTCGAGCCGGTTCTGGCGCGTGCGCTTGAAAACGACATCGTCGTCATCGGCCATGAAGGCGCGACGCTTCAGAACGTGACCTACGATCTCGAAGCCTTCGACAATGCCGCCTATGGTGAGCACCTGATGGAAGCGCTGGCGCAGAAGATGGGCGGCGAGGGCGAGTATGCGGTGTTCGTCGGTTATCTGACATCGGTGACGCACAATGAGTGGGTCGACGCCGCGATCACCTACCAGGAAGCAAACTACCCGAACATGACGCTCGTCGGCGGCAAGCAGGAATCTGCCGAGCAGCAGCAGACGGCCTACCAGAAGATGCGCGAACTGCTGCGCACTTACCCCAACCTCAAGGGCATGCAGGGCTCGGCCGGTGAAGACGTGGTTGGCGCAGCACTCGCAGTCGAGGAAGCAGGTCTCTCCGACCAGGTTTCGATCGTCGGCACCAGCTTGCCGTCGGTTGCGGGACCGTATGTCGAAACTGGCGAAATCGATCTCATCTCGTTCTGGGATCCGGCTCTTGCCGGCTACGCGATGAACGTGCTGGCCGAAAAGGCGCTGAACGGCGAAACGATCGAGACCGGGGCTGATCTCGGCGTGGAAGGCTACAACGAAGTCCGCGTCGACGGTAAGGTCATCTACGGCCAGGCATGGGTCGACGTGAACGCCGACAATCTCGACGAATACGACTTCTAAGCGGACAACAAGGGGCTGCCGCATCCGCGGCGGCCCCGTACCACCAATCTGACTCGGAGCCCCGATGTCCGACCCCGTTCTGCAGATCGACGGCATTCACAAGGCCTATGGTCCCGTTCGCGTGCTCGCCGATGTGGCGCTGACCTTGCAGGCGGGGGAAGTGCGCTGCCTTGCGGGCGAAAACGGATCCGGCAAGTCCACGCTGATCAAGATCATGTCGGGTGTGGTGCCGAAAGATGCGGGGACGGTCCGCATCGCCGGCCAGGAGCTTTCCAATGATCCGGCGGCGGCTATCAATGCCGGACTTTCGGTGATCTATCAGGACTTCTCGCTTTTCCCCAATCTCACCGTTGCCGAGAACATCGCGTTCCTGCGCAATGTCGCCCATGGGGAGCGCTGGCATAAACGTGGCAGCGATCGGCAGCTTGCTCTCAACACGCTGAGGCGCATGGGTGTCGACATCGATCCGTCGCAGCCGGTCGAGTTTCTGCCGGTCGCCTCCAAACAACTGATCGCCATCGCGCGTGCGCTTGCCAATGACGCACGCATCATCGTCATGGACGAGCCGACGACCGCTCTGACGCGCAGCGAAGTGAAGCGCCTGCAGGGCATCATCGAGGCGCTGAAGAAGGACGGCGTCGCGTTCCTGTTCGTCAGCCACAAGACCGAAGAGATATTCGCCTTCTGCGACACCATAACCGTGCTGCGCGATGGCCGCGTCGTCTCGCAGGGGGGAGCGGACGAATTCGACGCCGATCGCCTCGGCCGCGACATGACCGGCCGTGATATCGAGACCCATCGCCTGCCGCGCGAACTCGCGCCCACCGCAGCGCCGATCATGGCGACGCGCGGCCTGACACGGCACGGCGTCTACTCCGATGTCGATCTTTCGATCGCGCCGGGCGAGATCGTGGCTCTTGTCGGCCTGCTCGGGTCCGGGCGAACGGAACTGGCTCTGTCGCTCTTTGGCCAGATCGAGCCGGACGAAGGCGTGATCGAGTTCAAAGGCACTATTCGGCGCTTTCGCGAACCGCTGGAAGCGATGGACGCCGGTATCGCCTATGTGCCTGAAGATCGCCTGACGGAGGGATTGTTCCTCGATCAGCCGATCGGCGACAACATCTCCGTTGCGTCCCTGAAGCCGTCGGGAATTGTGGATCGCTCAGGGCTGCGCGAGCGTGCGCGCGAAGCCGTCAAGCGCTTGCGTATCAAGACGCCCGGCATCGAACCTTCGGTCGCGACCCTGTCCGGCGGCAACCAGCAGCGCGTCGTTCTCGCACGCTGGATGGAACGCAACCCCGAATTGATGATCCTCAACGGCCCCACGGTCGGCGTCGACATTGGCTCAAAGCGCGAGATCCACGAAATTCTGCTGGATCTGCGCAAGAGCGGCACCGCGGTGCTCGTCGTTACCGACGATCTCGGCGAAGCGCTCGCGCTTTCCGACCGCATCCTGGTCATGGTACGCGGACGGATCACGGGTGAGTTCACGGCCGACAAGATTGACGAGGAACGGCTGTCGCTTGCCGTGACCGAGGAGGCACCGGCACGATGAATGCCGCTACACGCATGTTCATGTCGCCGCAAAGCGTGGTGCTGATCGCAGCCTTGCTGTTCGCGCTCGTCGTCGGTTTCATCAATCCCAATTTCCTGTCCCTGGCGACCGTTATCGATCTGCTGCGCAATTCGCTGGTGACGGCGATCTTCGCGCTAGGCGTCATGATGGTGCTGGCTTCGGGCGGCATCGACGTCTCGTTTCCGGCGATCGCCGCCTTTGCCATGTACACGACGATGTCGCTGGTGCTCGGAGTCGATTTCGACGTGCCGATCATTGCGCTGTTCGTCGTCAGTGCCGCTATTGGCGCATCGCTGGGCTTGGTCAACGGCATCCTCATCGGCGGGCTCGGGCTGCCGACGCTGATCGTCACGCTTGGCACGCTCAGCCTGTTTCGCGGCGCGCTTTTGACTTTCGTCGGCACGACCTACATCACCAACGTGCCGCGCAACGTCATCTCGTTCGCTCGCACGATGATCGTGCGCATGGAGAACGCGGTCGGCCAGCTCGCTTCGCTGCCGCTGTCCTTCGTCGTGCTGGTCGGCGTCACCGCCTTCGTCGCTATCATCATGAACCTCACGAAGTTCGGCCGCGCGATCTACGCGATCGGCGGCTCGGAGGAGGGCGCACGACGGATCGGCATCAAGGTCGGCCGCACCAAGGTGCTCATCTACGTGATCGTCGGTGCCATCGCCGGCCTCGCCGGCATGACCCACATGACGCTGTCGCGCATGGCCAACCCCTTCGATCTCGTCGGCATGGAACTGAACGTCATCGCCGCTGTCGTGCTCGGCGGCGCGCGCATCACCGGCGGTCATGGCACGGTCACCGGCACGCTGCTCGGCGCGCTTCTGATCACCATGATCAACACGTCGCTGCTCAGCGCGGGCGTGCCGTCCTATTGGCAGCGCGTCGTCGTCGGCGCGCTCATCATCATCGGCACCGGCTTGCCGATCGTCATCGATCGGCTGGCCAAGCGCCGCGAGCGCCTGGCCCAGGCTGCGGTTTGAATTTCGGGAAGGAGCCCCACTCATGAAGAAGATTCTGAACAACCCGGCTGATTACGTGGACGAGATGCTGGAGGGCTTCGTTGCCGCGCATCCGGAGTTCTACGCCCAGCCCGAGCGGCGGGTGATCGCCCGGCCGGAGGGCGCGACGAGCGGCAAGGTTGGCATCGTGAGCGGCGGCGGATCGGGCCATTTGCCGGTCTTCACTGGTTATGTCGGTCCGGGCTTCCTCGATGCCTGCGCCGTCGGCGACGTGTTCGCCAGCCCGTCGGCCGAGCAGATGGCGAGCGCCATCCGCCACGCCGATGGCGGGGCTGGCGTGCTGCGGCTTTACGGAAACTATGGCGGCGACGTCATGAATTTCGACATGGCCGGCGAAATGGTCGACATGGAAAACGACATTCGCACCACGACCGTGCTTCTGGCCGACGACATTGTCTCGGCCGGCAAGGACGAGGCCGAAAAGCGCCGCGGCGTCGCCGGCATGATCTACGCGTTCAAGATCGCCGGCGCCTGTGCCGACACGAAAGCCGATCTCGACGAGGTCACGCGCGTGGCGCAGAAGGCCGCCGATGCGTGCCGCTCGATCGGCATGGCGCTGACGCCTTGCATCGTGCCGCAGGCCGGCAAGGCCAATTTCGAGCTCGGCGAGAACGAGATGGAAATGGGCATGGGCATCCATGGCGAACCGGGCATTTGGCGCGATGCGCTGCGCCCGGCCGACCAGATCGTCGACGAGATGATCGACCGGATCCTTGCCGATCATCCCTTCTCGAAGGGCGACCGGCTCTCCGTCCTCGTCAATTCGCTCGGCGCCACGCCGCTCGAAGAGCTCTACATCATGTACCGCAAGGTCAAGCAGCGCTTCGACGACATCGGTGCCGAGATCGTCATGCCGCTCGTCGGGCGCTACGCGACGTCCATGGAGATGACCGGCGCTACGATCACCACCATCGCTCTGGATGAAGAGCTCGAACGCTACCTGAAGGCGCCGGCTGCCTGTGCCTATTGGCGCGTCGGGTGAGGGCGAAGAGCATGGCGACACTTGATAGCGCACGTCTCAAGGCTGCCCTGCAGCGGGTGGCGGAAGGCGCGGCAGCCGCTGCGGCCGAACTCAATGCAGCCGACGGCCAGCTCGGCGACGGCGATCTCGGCATCACGGTCTCCAAGGGCTTTGCCGCGGCCGCGGAAGCCGACCTTCCCGACGATCTCGGCATGGCCTTCCTGGAATGCTCGAAAGCCTTCCAGCGCGTGTCGTCCTCCTCCTACGGCACGCTGGTCGCGACCGGCTTCATGGCGGCTGCGAAAAGCGCAAAGGGCTCCGAGACACTCGATGCCTCCGCGATCCCGGCGCTGGTCGCCGCGGCGCGGGACGCGATGATGGCGCGCGGCAAGGGCGAGCTCGGCGCCAAGTCGGTGCTCGACAGCCTCGATGCCTGTGCCAAGGCGATCGAAGGCGCCGACGCCGCCGAGATGGGCGACAAGGCAGTCGCTGCCGCACGCCAGACGCTGCAAGACTTTAAAGGCAGGCCATGCAAGCTCGGCCGCGCCCGCATGTTCACCGAAAAGAGCGCCGAACTCGACGACCCCGGCCAACTCGCCTTTCTGCGCATCGTCGAGGCAGCCGTTCCAACGGCCGAATAGGACAAGAGAACATGCAGTATCGCACGCTCGGCCGCTCGGGCCTCAAGGTTTCCGCTATCGCGATGGGAACGTTCTCCTTCGGCGGCAAGGGCGACTTCGCGATGGTGGCCAATCAGGGGGTCACCGAGGCGCGTCGTCTCGTCGATACCTGCATCGACGGTGGCATCAACCTCTTCGATACGGCCAACATGTATTCGCTCGGCCGCTCCGAGGAAATTCTGGGCGAGGTGCTGGAAGGCAAGCGCGACGAGGTGCTGATCTGCTCCAAGGCGCGCATGAAGATCGGTGACGGCGTGAATGACGAGGGTGCGTCGCGCTATCACATCATCCGCGAGTGCGAACGCAGCCTGAAGCGCCTGCGCACCGATCGCATCGATCTTTATCTGATGCATGAATGGGATGGTCTCACGCCACTCGAAGAGACACTTTCAGCGTTCGAAACTCTGCAGGCGCAGGGCAAGATCCGTTACGCTGGCTGTTCGAACTATACCGGCTGGCAGTTGATGAAGGCCCTCGGCATTGCTGAACGAGACCGCCTGCCGCGTTTCGCGGCCCAGCAGATCCACTACACGCTGGAAGCCCGCGAGGCCGAATACGAGCTTCTGCCGATCGCGGTGGACCAGGGTGTGGGCGTGATGATCTGGTCGCCGCTTGCGGCCGGTCTCCTGTCGGGCGCGTTCACCCGCGATACGTTCCCGCAGGATTCGCGTCAGGCCGCAGGCTGGTCCGAGCCGCCGATCCGCGACCAGGAGCGCCTTTGGGCCATCGTCGACGTTCTGCGCGAGATTGCCGCCGAGCGTTCGCTGACGGCAGCCCAGATATCGCTGGCATGGACGCTGTCGCGTCCCGGTATCGCAACGCTCGTCACCGGCGGACTGACACCGGAGCAGTTTCAGGAAAACATCGCCGCTGCCTCGGTGGAACTGACACCGGAGGAACTGGAACGCCTGAACCAGGTCAGCCGCCCGCCCTACATCTATCCCTACTGGCACCAGCACAATTTCGCCGCCGACCGGTTCAGCCCCGCCGATTGGGCGCTGCACGACAGCTATCGCGATCTGGGCAAGATCTAAGCTTCCGGGACGTCTGGTCTACGGGGAGGCTTCGGGCGTTGCGCTGCCCTGAAACACAAACTTGGCCTTGCGGCCAAGTCGATGTGAAAAGGGGCGGCGGCATCACCGGACAGGGGGAAAGCGTGGCGACCGGAGCGCTGCGACCTATCGCTGCCGCAGCCTGAAGGGCTAGTTCCTCCAATCACACGCACAAGGCCGGTGACACCGCCTATCGACCTGCCGGCGCTTCTTGCCGGCAGGCAGTCTCGGCGGGCTCAATTGAGCCCGATGAAGTCGTCCTCCGTCAGGTTGATCCGACCCTTCAGGCCGAACTCGAATTCGGCCGCGTTGTCAGCATCGACGTTGCCACGCACGATCGTGAATTCACCGTCTTCGCGGGTCACGTGCTCGAAGGTGATCTGACCGGCGGCGGTGAAGGTCGTGCCGCTGGTAAGCGAAAAGTTCTGCTTGCCGCCGGCGATCACATTCGCGTCGATCGCCGAGATGTCGATCCGATCACCCGGCTGGAAATTGACGATCGTGTCGCCATTGGCGCTTTTCGCCGAAAGGAAGCGGAACGTGTCGCTTCCGTCCCCACCGTCGAGCACGTTGATCGCGTCGCTGGCGATGATGGTGTCGTTGCCGCCCCCGCCGATCGCGTTTTCGATCGAGTAGATCACGTCGCGGACACCCGATGCCGTCGTCACGCTGCCCCGCTCGTTCAGACCGTTGCCGAGATTGATCGTCAGGGCTTCGGTGAGTGCGGCGTAGTCGATCGTGTCGATGCCTTCGCCACCCCAATAGATGTCGGCATCATCCCCAACGGTTGCGACGAACAGGTCCTTGCCCGCGCCGCCGAAGAGTTTGTCGTTGCCTTCGGCACCGATGAGAACGTCGTCGCCATCCTCGCCATAGACCGTGTCGTGACCCCAGCCCGCATCGATCCGGTCGTTTCCGGCCCCGCCGAAGACATCGTCCTGGTTGCCATGGGCATGGATGATGTCGTCGCCATCGCCACCGAAGATCGCGTCTTCGCCGTCGCCGGCCGTGATGGTGTCGTTGCCGCCGAGCGCGATGATCGTATCGGCCTGCGGACGTCCCACCAGGATATCGGCGCCTTCCGTGCCGATGATCTCGCCGGGATTGGTCCCGCCGATGACAACGACGGGCGGCACGCTCGGCGTGGTCGGAGAAGGCGGAGGCGTAATGGTGCCATTGCCTGTTCCGGATCCCGTGCCAGTTCCGGATCCGTTGCCCGTACCAGCTCCTACGCCGCTGCCTGTGCCGTTGCCCGATCCGGAGCCCGCACCATTCCCCGTGCCCGTGCCCGTGCCTGTTCCGGCTCCGGCATCGTCGCTGTCGTCGTCGCAATCCTCGTCGTCATGATCATCATCGTCATGGCCGTGATCGTTGTCATCGTCCTGATCGTCGTCGTCGTCATGGCCGCTGCCCTGGCCGTGATCATCATCGTCCTCGTCTTCGTCCTCATCGTCGTGCGATGGCAAGGCGGTGAAGCCGGGCATGCCATTCGGAGCGGAGAAGGAGATCGAGCGCCCGTCGGGACCGGTCAGGGTCGTGACGCCGCTCTCGTCGATCTCCACACCGAAGTCGGCGATCGTGGTGCCTGCGGGCAGCTCGATCACATCCTGCGGCCGGAGTGCGCCGACAATCGTGTCGTTGCCGCCATTGGAGCGGAACACGATGCGGTGCGCGGAAGTGAGGGCTGAAATGTCCACCGTGTCGTTGCCGGTGCCGCCATCGATGGTGATGGTGGAGAAATTCAGGCTCGTCGTGTTGAAGTTGCCGAAGACTGCGATCGTATCGCCGCCATTGACCCCTGTGTCCAAACCGCCGCCGTTGTTTGCCGTCACGTTGAGCGTGTTGACGATGATTTCCTCGATGTTGTCGAGTTCGGCGACGACAGTGGTCACGCCGTTCGCGGTACGGGTGATCACGATTTCCGTCGTCGCTGCGAAGCTCGTTCCAAGCGAACCAGCAAGACCAGCGTTCTGGCCGCCGGTCATGGCGTAGATCCGGAAGGTTTCCGCTCCTGCCACACCGGTCAGTGCGTAGGTGTCGGTCCCGGCGCCGCCATCGATGCGATCGCGCCCGTCGGTGCTCAGCTGGTTGATCCGATCGGTGCCGGCCCCGCCATTGATGACATCGTCGCCGGCGCCACCATTGATCGTGTCGTTGCCGTTACGTCCGTTGAGGATGTCGTTGCCGCCATTGCCGTTGATGGTGTCGTTGGCCAAAAATCCGGCATCGGCGCCATTTGCGATGTCATCGCCAGCAGTGCCGTTGAAGGTTGTGCTGAGCAGCGGGATGCCCGTCCAGTTGTCACCGACGACCTGCGTCGGTCCGGAGAAGACCGTCTCGCTGTAGCCATTGCCATCGGTGAAGCTGACTGCGACGCGCAGGACGTTGCCGACCTGGCTGCCGAGGCCGAGCAGGCCGTCGCTCGGCGTGAAGCTGCCGGATGTGCCGCCCTGGAGAGCGGGAATATTGGTCCAGGTCTGCCCACCGTTCGAGGACTGCTGCCACTGGTAGCTGAAGGTGCCGAGGCCGTTGCCGTCTTGAATGCCGGCGGTATTGACTGTCAGCTGCACGCCTTCGGTCGGCGACACCAATCCGTTGGTCGGCGTGGGGTCGATGATGATCGGGGCTCCGGTCGCGGCAATGTTCGGCGGAGGCGCGATGACGCTCATGGCGACTTCGCCATCGGCAAACCGCACCCGCTCGATATTGAACAGTCGGTCGGTGCCGTCGGACTCCAGCGCCCGCCCTGTGGTCGGATCGACCACGGCATCGCTGACTGTGGTGTGCTCGATCGTCACGCTGCCGTCGGTGTTCCGCGTGACCGTGTAGTTCGCGCGAACATCCCAGTAGACCGCGACGTCGACATCCGTCGGCTTACCGCCATCGACGATTTCACGGACGATGTTGAGCGTGCCGGGGTTGACGGTGCGGCTGAACATCAGCTGGTCGAGTGTCTTGCCACCGAAAGCCGCCACGGCTCCGGCAAGCGGTGCACCAGAGACATAGTCGGACGCGAGATAGACCCTCTCGCCAAGGCCGTCGGTCGTGTAGGCAGTGCCATTGTGCGTGAAGGCGATCCGGACGTTCAGCCACTTGTCGCCATCGATGATGTCGTTGCCGCCCATGCCGCGGATCACGTCTGAGCCGGCGCCGCCGAGCAGGATGTCACCGGCTTCGGTCGTGTCCATGACGATGGTTTCTGTCTTGCCTGCAACCGTCACCGTTTGGCGCACGAGGTGCGACGTCAGTGCATCCAGCCCCGAAATCAGGCTGAGGTTCTTGGCCAGCAGCGCATTGGAATAGCTTTCGAGCGGTGCTGTCGGATCGATCTGCGTGCCGTTGCCATTGGCGTCATAGGCACCGATGACCACATCGCGGCCCGTCAGCGTATCATTGCCGTTCCAGCCCGACAGGCCTTCCACCAGGTCGAACCGGTCGCGCAGGATGTTGTTCTGCTGGTTGGTGAAGATGGAGATGTTCATGTCGCTGTTTGCGGCAGTCGCATCGCCCTTGTGGATGGCCCAGTCGAAGCCGGCCATGCCGTTGTTGCGCTGGATGCCGGGGCCCTGGAACATGATGTCGTCGCCGGATTCGGCATCGTAGTCGTTGTCGTTGCCGCGCCCGTTCAAGACGTCGTGGCCGATGATCGTGGAATTGAAGAACAGTTCTGAATTTTCCCCGGCGAGCGTATCGAAGCTGTCGCCCCCCTCGAGCCAGTCGTCGCCTTCGTTGCCGAGCAGGAAGCCGAATCCTTCCCCGCCGCGGATGAAGTCGTTGCCGAGCCCGCCGGAAATGTGCTTGTCCTCGGTGCCCCCGAAGATGAAGTCCTGGCCCTCGCCACCGAAGACGAGGTCGATGCCCATGCCGGGATTGATGACGTCGTTGCCTTCGTCGCCGTGGATGACGTCGAACTCGCCGATGTCGGAACCGCGATCGGTGATGAGGTCGTCGCCGGCGCCACCGAAGAGATGGTCGACACCGAAGCCGCCTTCGAGATCGTCGTCACCGTCTTCGCCCCAGAGCGTATCGTCGCCTGAGCCGCCCGTGATCTTGTCGTTCCCGTTCGTGCCGCCCATGACCACATGCTGGTCGCCGAGGAACTTGATGGAGCCCGGCCCGCGCTGAACGAGCGAGTTTCCGCCGCTCAGCATGCCACCGAGGATCGGATCCTCCGATGTCGGATCGGCTGAGCCGAGGCCGGCGTTCCACTGCTTGGACTGATCCATTTCCAGGATGAAATCTGCAGTCTGGAAGGCTGCGCCATTGACGTGCAGACCGCTGTGTTCGGTATCGGTGTTGCGGCGAAGCAGTTCAGCAAACGAGTCCGCTTCCAGTTCGTTGAGCAGGTTCAGGCCCTGGGCGCGGCTGAGATAGTAGAAGCGATCGCCTTCCTGCAGGCGCTCCATCTGGTTCTCGAAGACCAGCGTGAAGGTGGAGCCCAGCATGCCGCCGAACGCCATCTTGGCTTCCGCAAGGCCGCCGATCCAGAAGTCGACATCGTTCAAGCCGCCGAGCTTGCCGCCGGCATAGGCGCCGGTCGCGTTCAGGAAGTCGAGCCGGTCGGCCGGTGCGCCGTTTCCGCCGAGCACCAGTTTCATGGCCGCGTCGCGCTTCGCCTCGGCCGTGGTCGCACTGGTGATGGTGCTGTGGGTGCCGTAAGCCGCGATGAAGTTGACGACAGAGAGCGGGTTCTTGATGTTCTGGGCGAAATCCGTCCAGCTCTCGTAAGGCTTCAGATAGGTGTCGTTGCTCTGTGCGTAGAATTGCGCACGTGCCTCGTTCAGCGACGGGATGCCGGTTTCACGGGCACGCGCCATGTTGAGGGCGGCAAGATCGAGCGGCAGGCCGACAAGGTTGTTGCGCAACGCATCGGTCATGAACTCGTCGATTTCGTTGCCGCGCTGGCGACCCATGCCGCGCAGGATCGCGCCGGCTGCCTCCTCGGCGTTGGCGCCGTAGCTGTCGAACAGAACCGGGTTGAGGAATGCTTCGATGAGGCCCGGATCGTCACGGTTGGCGGCATCGCCGCCGATGCCGAACACATCCACCTTCTCGTTGAGCATCGAGTGGCCGAAGCGATAGACGACCTGTGCGAATTCCTGGCTGATCGAGGGATCGATGTCGATGGAGTTCGAGAAGAGGAAAGCGTCGACCTGCGGCGCGACGGCGCGAGCAAACTCCTCGAAGACCAGATGCTGGTAGACCATCTCTGTCGAGAAGCGTGACGCCTGGAACAGCCGCTCGCCATCCCAGACGAGATTGGCGCCGGCTGCCGGCAGCGCCGTCAGCTTATGGCCGTCGAGCAGCCATTCGTTGATGAAGGCAAGGTCGTTCGAAGCGAGCACCGTTGCCTTGATTTCGCTGACCTGCCGGTTGTGCTCGCCATGGAACACGGTGTGGATCGACGTGAGAGCGATGTTCTCGTTGCCACGACCGTCGCCGACGATGAAGTGGCGATCGAGCAGTTCGTTGTCGTATTCCAGGTTATTGGCACGCGTGCCTACGGCAACGCTGTTTCCGGTCAGGGTATCTGCATCGGCTGGAAGCACTGCACCCGTGCTGGTTGTCGGCACTGCATTGTGCGCGATGTCGTTCAGGAATGCTCGGCCGGCCGAAGCAAACGAGAAGGCGACGCTCGCACCAGCCGGCACGGTGATCCCGGCGGCCGTCAGGTCGGCAAGAGTGAGTTCGGATGGATGCAGCCCGTCGGCATGCCCTTCCTTGACGAAGACCGTGCGGCCGACAACGGCGCCGTTGACCGTAAAAGTCACGCCGATCGTCGCCATGGCGAAGCCGTTCGGGCCGCGCATGAACTCGCCGTAGAGATCGGTTGCCAGAAGCGGCACGCTGTTGACGTCGGCATCCTTGAGCTCGATGCCGAGCATCGCTTTCGCCTGTGCCTTGACGTCCGCCCAGGTGGGCGGGCCTCCGGCTCCGCCTTCCAGCATGTCGCCGGTGGCCACGGCTCTTCCGTTGACCAAAGCATATTCGCGCAGGAAGGTCTGGTGCGAGGCGTTGGAGGTATAGACCTGGTTGAGGTCGATCCACGGCGTCGTTTCGTTGGCGTTTTCACGGATGTCGTCGGCCGTGCCGAGCCTGCCATCGGGGCCCGGCTGATTGGTAGCCCGCGTCAGCACCATGAAGTTGGTCGGACCCTTGCCGTAGAGCGGGTCGTCCGGATGAAGCGGGATGAGTACCTGGCCGCTGCCGCCCTTGGTCGTGAGATCCAGCCCGTGATCGAAGAACTGGCCGAAGATCGTGAAGAAGCCGTTATAGGGCGCCGTATCGCCGAGATCGGCCGCGACGTTCGGGATGAGCACGTTGATCCCGTCCATCTGCACGCCATGCGACGTGACGAGATCGATGACGGCTTGGTCCGCAGCAGCCGCGGCAGCCTGGGCGGCGGCAGTGGCTGCCGTGCCGGTCGGTATGGCCGCGAGGTCGGAAAGCGTGTCGGCCAATGCAGCTTCGGCTGCGGTAAGCGCGCTCGTGGCAGTGGTCAGTGTCGCTGTTGCCTGGGAAAGCGCCACTTCAGCTGCGGAGAGGGCCGCCTGCGCGATGACCACGGCTGCAGCAAGCGTCGACTGGGTGGCGATGGCGGTCTGGAGGGTGGACAGCGCCGTCGCATGCGTTGCCTGCGCCGCAACGAGAGCTTCGTCGGCTGCCTGATCCGCATCAAGGGCCAGTTCATAGGCAAGGGCGGCATCGTCCCGCGCCTCGTTGGCTGCGGCAAAGGCGGCAGCATTTGCCGGAGTTTGAGCCTGCTGGAAGGCGGCCAGTGCGGCTTGGGCGGCATTGGTCGCGAGGGCAAGATTTGCGGAAGCGATATTCTTGGCGTCTTCGGTCGCCGTCGCGTTCGCCTGGGCAATGGTGCGATCGGCCAGCGCGGCTGCAGCGGCAGTATCAGCCGCGGTGACTTCGGCAGCCTGGGTGTCGCGCGCCGTGACAGCGCTCTGGAGTGCCTGCTGGGCGGATGTCACCTGACCATCGGCGGCCTGCTTGGCGGTAAGCGCAAGATCATAGGACGACTGCGCCGAGGCTTCGGTGGCTGTCGCTGCGTCGACGATCGCCTGTGCCGCAGCAACTGCAGCGTCGGCCGCCGTATCAGCCGTATCGACTGCCGCGTGCGCGGCTTCGGCGGCAGCGAGCAGGCTTTGAACCTGCTGCACGATCGCCAGCGCCTGCGCACTGGGGACACCCTCGACGGCCAGAGCAGCCATCAAGGCGGCGGGGTTCTTGAGCGTTTGATCCGCAACCAGGTTGGAAATCACGCGCGGCTGGGAATCGTAGACGATCCCGTTCGGCTGGGCATAAGATGTCGGCGCTCCTGCCGGCGTGCCGGGTGCATGCAGGCCAGCCGGCGAACCTTCCGCGGGCTTGAACACCGGATCGAGCAGCCGGTCCATCAACTGGGTGGAGGAGCCAAGCATTTCGCTCCCCGGCATGAAATTGTTGAAGCTGCCGTCAACCGTGCGCAGGCCGAACGGCATCAGGCCCGCCTGGGTCTGGCCGAGCACGCCGCCGGGCGTGCCGCCCGCTCCATTGACGAGCGTCGCGAGCTTCGCGGCGATTTCGGCCGGCGTGTCGTTGCCATCGATCGCCGCACTGTGCGCTTCGGCGATCTTGATCTGCTTCAGGATGAATTCCAGATCGTGTTGAACCAGCTTGACCATCGTATCCTCCTCGCGAGCGCTTGCGCTTCGGTTGTTCGGGTCGAGAGGAGACAAAGCAGGGCCGTCGGCAGAATGGCGTTCATTCTGACCCGTCGGAGTACCTTTTGAGCTGGCTTGCCCCGCCGCTTCTCGGTTCTCGAAGTGAGGTCAAGGATAGGATGGGCCATCAATCGGCGTAACGCCTGATCGTCCGGCAGATCGGGTAGCGCTTCGTAGGAATACAACTCCGGCGTTTGTGCCGTCGCGGTCATGACCGAGGTCATCCATGGACCATAGACCTAGTCTATGTTCGACCATGGACCGCTTGCGGAACCCGAGACTTCAGGTCTTTCTTCTTCTCGGATCACTGGCGGCGCGGGAAAACGCGCCCCGAGAAGAACGTTGGCAGGCCTTAGGATCGCCCATGCTGGTACTGGATGCCGATATAGCGAAGCGTTTCGCGCTGTTTGGCGGCGCCGTCGTCATCGCAACCACGGCGCTCGTCGGCTGGATGAGCACGACGCTGATCACCCGCAACGTGCTCGGCACGGCCGCATCATCGACCGCGCTCTTCGTCGACAGCATCGTTACGCCGCACGTGCAGGGCCTCACTGTTGCTGCCGTTCTTCAGGATACCGCGATTGAAGCTCTGGATCGCACGTTCCTCGACCCTGTGCTGCGCGACCGATTCCCCTTCATCGAGATATGGAAAGCCGACGGCACGATCGTCTATTCGAATCACCGCGAGATGATCGGCCGAAGCTACCCGCCGCCGCCCAGCCTCGCAGTCGCTTTCGAAGGCGAGATCGCGTCCGACTTCACGGATCTGAGGGCGCAGGAACATACGGTGCGCCAGCTCGACGAAGAATATCTCGAGATCTACACGCCGATCCGCGATCTTGGCGGCGGGACGATCATCGCTGTGGCCGAAATCCATGAAAGCGCCGAAGCGGTGCGCCAGGAACTGGACTTCGCGACGCGGCGCAACTGGGCACTCGTCGTCACGCTTGCGTTGCTGGTCATGGCCGGGCTGCTGACCGTCGTCATGCGCGGCAACGCGATCATCCGGGCGCAACAGCGCGGCTTGGTCGAGCGCATCGAGGAAACGGAGCGTGCGCTCGAAGAGGTTCGGCGTCTGAAGGATGCCGTGCAATCGGCGACCGCCCGCCTCGTCGAGCGCGAGGAGAAGGCCTATCGCCGCATCGGCGCAGACCTGCATGACGGTCCGGCTCAACTCATCAGCTATTCGACGCTGAAACTCGAGCAGATCAGACGCGCGCGGTCCATCGCGGAGCGCTCGGCGATGATCGAGGACGTCGAGCGGGCGCTTGTCGAAGCCGTCGGCGAAATCCGCAACATGTCGCAGGGCCTCGTCCTGCCCGATCTCGATCGGATGCCTGTCCCGAAACTCATCGACGCGGCCATCGGCGCCCATGAGGAACGCACGGGGAACAAGGTCGACCGGTTCATCACCATCGACGATCCGGTGCTGTCGCGATCGTTCAAGATCTGCGTCTACCGCTTTCTGCAGGAGGCGCTCTGGAATGTGCACCGCCATGCACCTGGAACGGCGACCACGGCCTGCTGCGATATCGATGCGGAGACGGTGCGTGTCAGCGTATCCAACCTGCCGAACGAGAACAGCGCATCATGGGACGGTCGGCCCGGCCTCGGTATCTCCGGCCTCAAGGAGCGCGTCGAAAGTCTGGGCGGAACATTCACGATCGCCCATGACGGACAAATGCCCACGAGACTTGAAATGACCTTGCTGAAAGAGACTGCTTAATGGCCCGATCGGTTTCCGTCATCGTCGTCGACGATCACTCCATCTTCCGCGCAGGCGTCGTTCAATCGCTGGCACTGGATCCTCAGATCCGCGTCATCGCGGAAGGCAGTTCCGCCGATGAAGCCGAGGCGCTGGCCGAAAGGCTGCGCCCCGATATCGCGCTGATCGATGTTTCCATGCCCGGAGGAGGGATCGAAGCCGCACGGGCGATCACGCAATCCGTGCCGGAGACCAAGGTGGTCATGTTGACCGTCTCCGAGAACGACGACGATGTCTTCGATGCGGTGGAGGCTGGCGCCATCGGCTACATCCTGAAAGGCACCTCCGCCCGCGAAATGATTTCCGCCGTCCAGAATGTCGCGTCCGGCCAGACGCATATGGCGCCGAAACTTGCCCTGGCACTTCTGGCGCGCGCAAGGCGGCGCGACCAAGTCGATCCCCAGTGGACAGCACTGGAAAGCCTCACGCCACGCGAACGTTCGGTGTTGAGCCTCGTCGCCAGGGGCCTAAGCAACCGGGAAGTGGCAACGACGCTTCAAGTTGGGGAGAAGGCAGTCAAGTCACATCTCACCGGCATTTTCGGCAAACTGAAGGTGCGCAATCGCACCGAGGCGACACTCATCGCCAAGGCCTATGAGAAGCAGATTGCCGAATGGCAAGCGGGATAAGCCACGCGCCCTGCGTTTGCGATCATTCTCGCAGGATCTTCTCCATCGCCTTGCCCTTCGCGAGCTCCTCGACCAGCCTGTCCAGATAGCGGATTTTCTGCATCAGCGGATCTTCGACCGCTTCGACGCGAACGCCGCAGATGAGACCGGTGATGAGCGCACTCTTCGGATTGAACGCGGGCGCCTGCTCAAAAAAGGATTCGATGTCGGTTTCCAGTTCGATATGCCGTTCCAGCTCAGCCAGATCATAGCCGGTAAGCCAGCAAATCACCCGATCGACCTCGCCCTTCGTCCGCTGCTTGCGCTCCGCCTTCTGCACATAAAGCGGATAGACCTTCGAGAACTTCATCGAGAAGATGCGGTGGCCGGACATGAACAGTCCCCATATTGGCGGGCTTAAGAGCCGCTGATGGTCGAGACCCAAGAGTAAAAGGAAATCTCAGCCGCGTGCACTGTTCAATCGGCGATGAGGATCACCTGCAGAGATGGTAGCCTCAATCGCGACGCCGACATGTTGACGGCGCTGCATCCTCGCTTGCAGAACAAACGCTAATTTGTGTGAGATTGGCTGCGGTCGCCCGGACGAAACCCATCGGCTGGCTGACCGTTAGCGATCATCGAATAGGGGATCGCGCATGTCACTTCTCATCGAGGGCCCGCACGACGCCTTCGCGACGCTCCTTCTCGCCCATGGTGCGGGCGCGCCGATGGATTCCGACGCGATGAACGCCATCACCGAGGCCCTGGTGCGGGCCGGGTTCCGCGTCGCGCGGTTCGAATTTGCCTATATGGCAGCCCGCCGTCAGGGCAAGCGCAGCCCACCGCCGAAAGCCGAGCGGCTGCTTGACGAATACCGCCAGGCTGTGGCGGCACTCAATTGCGACCGGGCGCTGATCATCGGCGGCAAGTCGATGGGAGGCCGGGTCGCATCGATGATCGCCGACGAGCTCCACGACGAAGGCACCGTCGCCGGCCTGGTGTGTCTCGGTTACCCCTTCCACTCGCCCACGAAGCCTCAGCAATTGCGCACGGCTCATCTCGAACGGCTCGAAACCCCGGCGCTGATCTGCCAGGGCACGCGCGATCCCTTCGGCACGCGGGCGGAGGTCGCGACCTATGCGCTCTCGGATCGGATCGAGGTGCTGTGGCTCGAAGATGGCGATCACGATCTGAAGCCGCGCAAGAAGCTTTCCGGCTTCACACTGTCCGACCATCTCGCGACGCTGGCCCAAACGACGCGAAACTGGGCTGAGCGCATGCTGCGTCCATGAAGATCGCCACCTTCAACATCAATGGCGTCAACAAGCGATTGCCAAATCTCATCGCGTGGCTGGAGGTCGCAGAACCGGACATCGTCTGCCTGCAGGAGCTGAAGGCGGAGCAGGGTGCCTTCCCGCAAGAGGCGATTGCACAAGCGGGTTATGATGCGGTTTGGTCCGGGCAGAAGAGCTGGAACGGCGTCGCCGTGCTCTCGCGCGTCGGCGCGCCGGTGGTGACCCGCCGCAGCCTGCCGGGTGATCCGGCCGACCAGCAGGCCCGCTACATCGAGGCGGCTGTCTCCGGCATCCTCATCGCCTCAATCTATGCGCCGAACGGCAACCCGCAGCCCGGACCCAAATTCGATTACAAGCTTGCCTGGCTCGCCCGGCTGAAGAAACATGCCACAGAGCTCCGCAAATCCGGCGCGCCCGTCGTCCTTGCGGGTGACTACAATGTCGCGCCGACCGATCTCGACATCTATCCAACGAAATCCTGGGATGACGACGCCCTGATCCAGCCCGAAAGCCGTGCCGCCTATCGAAGCCTCATCGGCCGCAGCTGGCTCGACGCTCTGCGCCATTGCCATCCCGACGAGCGCATCTACACCTTCTGGCACTACAAGCGCATGCGCTGGCCGCGCGATGCCGGGCTGCGCCTCGACCATTTGCTTCTGAGCCGCAACCTGCGCGAAAGGCTGGAAGATGCGGGAGTCGATCGCGCGGTGAGGGGGCTTGAAGGCGCCAGCGACCACGCGCCCGTCTGGATCAGGCTATCCCCGCCTTGAAGCAGATCGACATGCGGCAGCCTCGCTTTTAGCGCCGCCAATGTCGGAAGGATCGACAGTCTCTTCGAGCATAAGCGGGTATTCGCCGAACCCAGCGGAGTGTGCTGAGCGCGCAGCCCGCAGCGACCTCTCCCAGGCTTTGGGAGCGCCTTTCACGAGGTTCTTGGGTCCCGCCAATACCTATTGGCCTGCGTGCAGGCCGCGCAATTCGACTTCAACGCGGTCCTTGCCATCGAAGTAGATTTCTTTGACGAAGCCAAAAGGAACGTTTGCCGTCCATACAGTGCCTCCATCCTGTTTCGACGAGCGACATGTCCTGAACGTTCCGGCTGGCACGCGAATGTCCTCGATCGTTCCGCCCGCCGCTTCACAGCCACCGAGCACCTCACGGACTTTGACGTCGCTCACCATTTCGCTGGCCGGGATTGTTACCGTGTTTTGTATCGGCTTACCGGATGAAACGAAGGTATTCGAGAAGGTGAAGATCTCGGTGCTGGCATCGAAGGCAACAATTTCCATGGTCTGTGTGAAAACGACCACCAAACCGTCGGGGCTGGTGTACGTGCCGTCGAACACGACCTTGTCGCCGACGGCAGGGAAGGCAAGGGCCAGTGGGACGGAGAACAAGGTGCAGATGAAAGAGATGAAGCGCACGATCCAGCTCCAGTTTGGGTCAGCGAGAGATATGCGGTTTTTGTGCTGCCTGGCGACGCTCTCGGCATTCGACCCTGCTGAGGCTTGAGGCTGCCGCACGACTGCTTCGATATCTCCAACTCAGTATGCGCGCCAACCCCAGTTGTAGGAGCAGAACCGCCCGCCGACCACAGCATCGGAGTAGTTGCCGGGTTGGATCGGACCTTTCCCCAATTCCCGGAAAGTGTGGTCCTGACAGATGGCCTCGTAGGTGACGAAGACGGTGTATGGGCATCCGTTATAGAACTGACGGCTTTCCTCCAGGGTAACCTGGCACTCCTGCGCCTCTGCTTGTTCGTTCGCGATGATCATCCCGGTCAAACAGGCGAAAGCTCCCAGAATGGATAGTCTCACAAACATCTTTTCCCCCAGGAATACGATGGAACGTTGGTCTACCGCGCGCCCTGCGCTTACGCCGCAGTAAGCATGGGTGTGGTAATGTCGTCTTCACCCGTTCGGGTGAGGAGATCGTTCGCAATGTCGAAGTGGGAAGGCCCGCTGGTAGATCGGCTCTATGAAGCCGCCGTCATCCCTGAACTCTGGCCAGGCGTATGCGAACGCATCAGCGCGGGCATCGGTGCTTTCTCCACGGCAATCATCTGCATTTCACCGGACGGGACAGCGCGTTGGGTGTCGAGCCCGGCGATCGCCAGACAGATGGAGCAGTACGGTGCAAGTGATCTTCAACACCGCAATGTTCGGCCCGCACGCGCCCTGACCAGAGCGCCGGGAGCCTTCATGCGAGACATCGACCTGCTGACCGATGAAGAACTGGCACGAGACCCGATGCGGACCGAATTGCTGGAGCCGATCGGGCTGGGATGGGAAATGGGCTGCGCCATCGCCGAGCCCTCGGGTGCAATGTTCGTGACCAGCATGCTTCGACGCACAGCGGACGGGCCCTTTACGGTCACGGATGCCGATCGGATGAATGCGCTCAAGCCGGACCTTGCCCGCGCAACTTTCCTGGCCACGCGCCTTGCCTTCAGCCAGGCACAGAGCATCACAAAGACATTATCGACCGTCGGCCTGGCAGCTGCCGTCCTCACCTTGTCAGGCAAGGTCCTGTCGATGAACGCCGACATGGAGAAGTTTGCGCCGCGCCTCAGAGTGGGTGCGGGTGACAATCTGGTGGTCAAGGATCCCGCAGCAAGAGATCTGCTGCGGGCGGCGCTCCTTGGGCTGAAGCTTCAGGACGCGCCGGTCGTGCAGTCCATACCGATCGCGGCCGATTTCGGAGAACCGGTCCTCGTCCTGCAGCTTCTGCCCGTTCGGCGCGATGCGCGTGACATCTTCGGGCCTGCCACCGCCATTCTGATCGCGACAGCTGTGGGGCATGTCGGGCCGCCGGACGCGCGCGTCATCTGCGGCCTGTTCGATCTTACCCCAGCGGAAGGGCGCATTGCGCAACGCGTGGTTGGCGGGGAGAAGGTGGGCGACATCGCCGCGGCCCTCGGTATCGGGCAAGAGACCGTGCGAACTCATTTGAAGAGCATTTACCGCAAGACCGGCGTCAACCGACAGTCCAAGCTCGTGTCACTGCTTCTCGGAATACCGCATCAGGAGCGGGCATTGGATGACGCTTCTCAGGCACTCGCCGCTGCCCAAGCGAGCGGCGATCGTTGGAAATGAGGCGTCGTCGAAAGCTGTCGATGCGCTGACCATCGATCCAGGCTCACGTCACTCTGCGCAGAAAATCGCGGGTGCGCTGATCCTGCGGATCGTCGAAGATCGCTTCGGGCGGTCCCTGTTCGACGATGCGTCCGCCTTCCATGAAGATCACGCGGTGGGCGATTTCCCGGGCGAACTGCATTTCGTGGGTGACGATCAGCATCGTCTGCCGGCTTTCCGCGACGCGGCGCATCAGGTCGAGCACTTCGCCCACCCACTCGGGATCGAGCGCGGAGGTGGGTTCATCGAACAGCATGAGATCCGCATCGAGCGCCATTGCTCGTCCGATGCCGACACGCTGCTGCTGGCCGCCCGAAAGTGCCGCCGGGTAGGATCCGGCCTTGTCCGATAGCCCGGTTTCACCGAGAATCGTGTCGGCGCGAGCTTCCGCTTGAGCGCGCGACTGGCCGTGGACGGTGACGAGCGCCTCCGTGATGTTCTCCCGCGCAGTCTTGTTGGCAAAGAGCGAATAGTTCTGGAAGACAAAGGCGGTACGGCGCCTGAGCGCCAGGATGTCTTTGCGGGTCGCCCGCGCTGCGTCGACTGTCAGGTCGCCGATCCCGATGACCCCAGCGTCGGGACGATCGAGGAAGTTGATGCACCGGAGCAGCGTCGACTTGCCCGTGCCGGAGGGCCCGATGACGACGATCCGCTCGCCGGCCTCGATCTGCAGATCGATGCCGTCAAGAACGGTATTGTTGCCGAAACGCTTGGTCAGTCCTTCAAGTCGGATCATCGCGCATAGGCCCTGTTCAGCCGTTCCTCAAGCAGGCGCTGGACGAAGGACAGTGCCTCGACGATGATCCAGTACAGGATTGCGACGACGACGAACGCTTCGAAATAGAGGAAGCTTCCGGCCGCTTCCTTCTGGGTCGCTCCCATCATCTCCGTAACGCCGAGCGTGAAGGCGAGCGACGTCCCCTTGATCATGTCTATGAAGTAATTGACGAGCGTCGGCGCGGCGACGCGTGCCGCCTGCGGCAGGATGATGCGACGCATCATCTGGGTCTGCGTCATGCCGACGGCCTGGCTTGCTTCCCACTGGCTTCGGTCGACGCCGACGATCGCGGCACGGATGCTTTCGGCCATGTAGGCTGAGAAATGCAGCGTCAGGCCCATGATCGCCGCGGTCACGCCGTTGATCTGCGTCAGGACGGAAAAGACCTGCGGGAGCCCGTAATAAAACAGAAACAGCTGCACCAACAGCGGCGTCCCGCGGAAGAAGCTGATAAAGAGGACGACCAGCCGGTCGAGCACAGGAATGCGCACGACCCGCTCGACGGCCAGCAGCGACGCGATGATCAGCGCCAGCACCATGGAAACGCTCGCCATGGCGAGCGTCAGCGGCACATAACCGAGGATGACGGGCACAAGACCAAGCATGTACTCCAGATCGAGCGCCCGCATGCCTCACTTACTCCGGCTTGGTGATATCGGCGTCGAACCACTTCTGCGAGATTTCCGTCAGCGTGCCATTTTCGCGCAGGGTGTCGAGAGCCGCGTTGACATCGTCCCTGAGCGCTCGGCCCTCCTCGTCGTCGCGGAAGGGATAGGCATTGCGGATTTCGCTGAAGGGCGTGCCGGCAAGCGCCAGCGGCAGCGGGCTCTCCTTGATCACCTGGGTCGAGGAAACGCGGTCCATCACGAAGGCGTCGACGCGGCCGAGCGCCGTGTCCTGCTCGATGTTGCTTTCATAGGTACGGATATCGATCTCGTCGGCGTTGGGCAATTCGCGCAGCAAGGCCTCGAAATTAGAGCCGAGATTGACGGCCACGGACTTGCCGCTGAGATCATCCGGGCCCGAGATGGTATCCTCGTTGCCCTCGCGCGTCACGATCTGCGCGCCGTCATAAACATAAGGCTCGCTGAAGATGAAGGTCGCCTCGCGTTCCGGCGTGATCGTGATCTGGTTGGCGACCGTGTCGATGCGGCCGGCCTGCAGCGCGCCGATAAGACCGGAAAACGACATGGTCTCGAACTGAATCTCGCGTCCCAGTTCTTCTCCGATCGCGTTCATGAGGTCCACCTCGAAGCCCTGCAGTTCATCCTGCCGAACGAAGGTGAAGGGAAAATAGCCGCCCGACATACCAACAGTGATCGGCTCCGCGCTCTCCTGCGCGTAGGAGGGAACTGTAAAGGTGGCCACGGCGGCCGCGGCGAGCATTGCCTTGAGCAACATGGAACTGTCTCCTATCAACGGCGATCCTCGAAAGACCACCAGCAGAATTATGAACGCTTGATTGAGGATATGGCTGCCGATCGCCGACGAAACAATGGCACGACCGGGTAAGTCCAACCAATATCGCAAAGGAATGGAGTTCGCTTTTGCTTGACCGGCCTATCCGCCCTTTTGCCGGCCTCCTCTCCTCAGCTTGGTGCCTTCAAACATCTACTGTCTTGAGGTGTGATTTGGCCGGCCCCGGCGTCTGGGATATGAACGTTATGCCGTCTGCCCGGGGTCGAGGGGCTTATCGTTAATCGCCTCTTAATGCGCGGTGGCTAGCCTCGTCGTTTGAACGGAAGCCGCGAACAAATCGAGGAATGCTGCATGTCACTTCGCCTCACTGCAGTCGTTGCCGTGCTGGCGATGTGTCTGTCCGGTTGCGTTTCGGTGATGGACGAGTTCGCCGACCGCGGAAACGTGCCGATCCCCGCAACGCTGGTCGCCCAGATGAGCGAGAAAGGCATGTCGCCTGCGTCCCCGGTTCTCATCCGGATTTTCAAGGAAGAGAGCGAACTAGAGATCTGGAAACAGGATCGGACAGGCGAATTCGCTCATCTGAAAACCTATCCCATGTGCCGCTGGTCCGGCAGTCTCGGCCCGAAGACGACCTCCGGCGATCGTCAGGCGCCCGAGGGGTTCTATCATGTGACCGCGGCGATGCTGAACCCGCAGTCGCAATACCATCTCTCGTTCAATCTCGGTTATCCCAACCGGCTCGAAAGCGCGCTCGGCTACACGGGCGCTTCGCTGATGGTGCATGGCGCATGTTCGTCTGCGGGCTGCTTTGCGATGACCGACGAGGGCGTCGAGGAAATCTATGCCGTGGTGAGGGACGCTCTCGGGTCCGGGCAGCAGAGCGTTCAGGTGCAGTCCCTGCCGTTCCGGATGAACGCGCGCAACATGGCCCGACACCGGGGCAATGCGAACATGCCGTTCTGGAACAATTTGAAGGAAGGCTACGACATCTTCGAAGCGACACGCCGACAGCCCCAGGTTTCTGCCTGTGGAAGGCGCTATGTCTTTGACATGATGTTTGCCGATGCTGCTTCGCTCGATCCTTTGGCAGCATGCCCGGTCGCCGAGCAATCCGAAAATCCGCTCGTCGCCGCTCTGCGCGCAACGGAAGCCGTGGCATACGAGAAGGCGATCAGCGCCGAGACCCTCGCGCCCGTGCATGCCTATGCGGATGGCGGCATGCATCCGACCTTTCGGTCACTCCTCGAAAAGCGCGGTGCCGACCGCCTGTCGAAGATGTCCTCCCGCACCCGTGTTCCCGTCAGCCGCCCGGATGCCGCCCTGGTCGACCCGCACCGGCCGTAAGAGTGAGACGGTGATGATCGCGAAGAACGAGCGCCGCTGACGGAAGCGATCAGGTCAAGCCACGCGTGCCAGTCTCACCGGCTCGTTGTTACAGCGCATGCAGCCAGGCGCCGAAGGGCTGGCTTCGCTTATCGATGCGGTAGGCCGGCGGCAGGTCGTCCTGTTCGTGCACGGCGGCGCGAACATCGCGCGGGCTCATGCCGAACTTGCGTCGGAACGCGCGGGAGAAATGTGCGTCGCTGCTGAAGCCTGCCTCATCGGCTATGTCGCCGATCCGGCGCCGCTCCTCGCGGTTGCACAGCAGCCGATAAGTGTGGTGCAGTCTGGTCTCCTGCACATAGTGGGAGACGCCGCCAAGCGGCTCGAACAGCCGGTAGAGCGTCGAGCGTGAAACTCCGCAGTGATGGGCGATCTTCGCAGGTCCCAGGGCAGGATCGGTAATGGTGCGCCGAATGTAATCCTGCGCGCGCTGGCGCGTGGCAATCGCGATCGCTTCCCGGCCCACGTCCCTGCTCGATGGTGCTTCGCACAGCGTCGCCGCAATCAGGTCCGTCAGGGTGGTTGCAACGCCGGTCGACTGATCGAGACGCAAGGTCGGCGCGTAGGTCGGCAGCATGTCGAGAAAGCCGCTCAGGAGCTGCACCCCCGCATCCGGCACCAGAACGCCGTGCAATCGACCCGGATCGCGCACGGCCTCACTCATGACTTCCCGCGGCATGATCAGCGACACGTTGCGGGGCGAAATTTCCTCGAAATCCTCAAGCGTCTGACCGAAGTCGACCACGTTCAACCGATGGCCCTGCGGCGTCGCATCGAGCCGGATCATCACATGGTCGAGCATGTCCGAGCGCATCTTGCGGGCGCTTCGGGCGAAATGAAACGTGGACGTGCGCATTTCACTGATGATCATCCGGCCGAGCTGCGTGCTCTGCACGTTGATCGAAAAGGGGGATTCAGGATCGAACTCCGTCTCGAACATCACCCCGACACGATAGCTCCAGAAATTGGTATCCTTGGAGTGAAGCCGCTGTGTCGGTGCGAGGTTCGTCAAAGTTCTCTCCTCTTTGGCGAATGGATGAATGTCGGTCGAGTTAGGGCATAAACACTGAGATTGGAACGGCCAGTCAATTTCGGGTGAAGAGCCTGAGACGCGCCGACTAACAGTTTCTCCGGCACCGACGGTAGATTTGCAGTAGGGGTCTGGGGGGCCATCATGCAAGTCGAGCCGCTTCGCCAAAAACGGGCGCAGTCAAAGATTGAATCGGCGAACGCGCAGTCCGCGCTCGCAACCGCTTGCATAGGGCTCCTCTTCACGCTGGTGCTGACGATGGCCGCGACGGAGCCGTTGCCAGATGAGCGGATGCCGCACCTCTCCTCCTATCTCGACCTCGTCCACAATCATTCCAGGACCATCGGGTCTGTGCGTCCGCAGGGCGGGATCTAAGACAAGCGCTACGCGGGGTCGCGTTTTCTTCGGGCCGCGGTCGGCTGCACGGGTGAGACGCAGGGATAAGAAACAGGGCGATTTTTGATACGTCGTCGCTAACGGTTTCAAGATCGCGGTTGCTAGAACAGTTGCGGGCGGAAGCATTGGGGGCTTTCTGAGCGGCGATCCGGAAAGACAAAGGTTCCGGACGGCACCGCTGTGGGAACGCGGTCGATGTGGCGTCCATCGCACCATCATCGCAGTTCTCTTCAGGTTGGCACTCAAGCGCATGCATTTCTTCGCATCTTCCATAAGCCGGTCCGGCACCCGGACCACCGCACTCGCAGCCATGTTTCTCGCCGGCGTATCGGCTCTGACGCTCGCTCCCGCACATGTCGGCGCAGCTGAGCACACGCCTGTCGAGGCGCAGACATCGGAGCAGGCCGAGCTTTCAAAGCGTTTGGCAGAGGCCATGGCGTTGGCCTCACGCTATGGCCAGCGCTCCGTCATCGCATCCATCATCGAAAATGTGCGGTTGGCGCCCGATCATGCTGCGCTCATCGAATCGGCTGCGGTCGCAAATACGACGCTGGCGCGCGAAACGATCGGCAAGGCAAAGGACGTTGGTCTTGCGATGGCTGCGGCGTCAGCTGGCACGGCACTCCCGCCCGGCGCGGACCCGGCGGTGCCAGTCTCCGAGCTTAGCGAAGAGGAAGCCAATTTCGGCTGGCTGATGTCGGGTGCCGATGCGGCAGACCGCCTGGGCCTCACGGGTAAAGGTGTGACTGTCGGTGTTGTCGATTCCGGCATCGCGCGACGCCTGGACGGCTCTGCCCACCCGGAATTCGAAGACCGGATCGATCCGCGCTCGATCAGCTACCTCTATTGGATCGATCCGACGGTAACGATCGAAGATATCGAGCGCGATCCGCAGGGCGCGCTCGAGCGGCTGTTCGATCAGGCGGGTGCGAACGGCTTTGAGGATGTCGAAGGTCATGGCACCCATGTCGCGGGCATCATCGCGGCGGCCCGCGACGGCAAGGGTATGGTCGGTGTTGCACCCGGCGCTAACATCCTCTCGATCGCCACGATCCCGACCCGAGGCAGTCTTGGACCGGCGGAATTGTTCGAACTGCAATTGTGCGGTCCTACGCTTTTCACTTCAAACGGCGTCGACTGCGCGCCGAAGGTCCCGGGCGAAGAATACATCGAAGCGGCACTCGATTATCTGACTTCTCAGGCGGACGTGCGTATCGCTAACGGCTCTTTCGGACCCGGCCACGACCTGGGCGCCGTGACGACCAATGTTGAGTTCGATCGTACGAATTTCGACGCGCTCGACCGCTTCGTAATGTCCGGGAAAATCTGGGTGGCCGCGGCCGGAAATGGCTTCGACACCGCCCCGGTCATGTCTGAAAGCCCCGACGGCCTCGGCCTCACGCCCTTCATCTCGCCGGAAAATGCGGGTGTCACCAACTCAGCCGGCGCACCGGTGTTTACCGATGGCGGACAGGGCTTCGACTACTCGCATCTGCAACCTGACCGGCTGGCTGCCCTGGAAGCCGAGACCGGTGAAGCCTTTGGACGCATTGTGACCGTCGTCGCCGTCGGCGCACAAAAGCAGATCTCGATGTTTTCGAACCGCTGCGGCGTGACTGCGCGTTGGTGCATCGCTGCGCCCGGCGGCGATTTTCTTGAAGATGCAGACGGCAATCCGACGGAGCGGTCGATTTATTCGGCCATTCCGCAGAATATCGCGGATCGCAATCCTGCCTTCGCTCCGGGCACTGCCCCTGCCTACAATTTCTTCGAAGGCACATCGATGGCCGCTCCCCATGTCGCTGGTGCGCTCGCGGTGCTGGTGGAAGCCTATCCGGGCTTCACGCCGGGACGGATCGTCGAGATCATGTTCCAGACCGCGGAAGATCTCGGTGCTCCCGGCATCGACGAGATCTTCGGCCACGGCCTTCTGCGGCTCGACCAGGCGCTGCAGGGACCGATCGGCCTGACTGGCGATTCCTCAGAGATCTATCAGGCGAATGTCGACGATACCCATCTCTGGCGCTTCAGCTTTGCCTCCGGTGGAGCCCTCCTCAAGACGGGGCAGGGCCTGCTGACGACCGCCACGGACACAAATATCGCGTTCGCTCAGGAAGCGGCCATCATCGAAGGCGGCCTGCAGGTCGATGGGCGCTTTGCGGCTCCGCGTCTCTTTGTCGGCCCCGGCGCACTGCTTGGCGGTTCAGGCTTTATTCAAGGCGATGTCGGGGTGGCGGGCACGCTCGCGCCCGGCAGTTCGCCAGGCACGCTGACCGTTTCGGGCACCGTGGGCCTTCTCGACAGCGCCACGACGGCGATCGAGATCGATGGAGCCGGCACCGGCAATGGTGCGGGGAACTTCGATCGCATCATTGCGCTTGGCGCATTCGATGCCTTCACGGCCGCCGGCACGCTTGCACCACAATTGCGCGGCATCGCCGGCCCGGCGACGAACAGCTTCGTCCCCGCGCTCGGCGAAACCTTCAGGTTCGTGGAGACACCGAATGGCGTCGTCGCCGGCTCCTTCGCCAGCCTGACCCAACCGACCGATGGACTGCCCGCGGGCTCGCGCTTCGATGTACTCTACGGCCAGCAAACGTTGTCGCTCGTAGCAACGCCGTCGGATTACGGCACTGCGCTTGCGGCCGGTGCCGCAGGCAACCAGGCTGCTGCGCGTTCCGTAGGGGCGGCGCTGCAAGCCATCCGTCCGGCGGCCGGCACGCGTCCGAGCGCCGAAGCGGCTGCGATCTTCGACCCGCTCTACCGCCTCGGCGGCAATGCCGTTCCCATCGCCTTGTCCGGCGCCGCGGGAACCATCCATGTCGATGTCGCACAGGAAAGCCTGAGTTCCATCGGACGTTTTTCGGATGTACTGGCCACCCGCCACACCGGCTTGACCGCAGAAGGCGCTGCCACCGGCACCGTGTGGGCGACGCCGTTCCTCGGTGGCGTGCAGGTCTCCGGCAACGGCGAAGGCTTTGATGCTGATTTCAGAGGCTTCGCCCTCGGCATCGAAGGTTCGCCCGATGCACTGTTCGGCAATCAGGCGTCGATCGGCTTTGCCGGTGCCTATTCCACCAGCAGCCTCGACGATTGGACGGGCACCGCCGACATCGATGTCGTGCAGGGCGGCGTCTATGGCTCCTACGATTGGTCGGGCGTCATCGTTTCAGGCGCGGCCGGTCTCTCCTATGCGTCGGGCGACACGCGCCGCGCCGGCATTCTGGGCGTCGCCGAAAGTTCCTTCCGGGGCTTCGGTGGCTTCGCAGATCTTGCGGTATCGAAGCCCCACACGTTCGACATCGGCACGGTGGAGCCCTTTGCCGCCATCGGCTACCGGGCACTGGATCGCCGTGGCTTCAGCGAGGCTGGCGCATTTGCCCTCGACATCGCAGGCAAGACCTACGACCAAACCTTCGCCACGGCCGGGATCGCGCTGTCTCACAGCTTCGAGCTCGGCTCGGTGACGCTCGAGCCGCAAGCGCGGCTTGCCTATCGCTTCGACTTCGATCGGGTCGATGCCTCCGGGACTGCCTCCATCTTCGGTGCATCCTTCGAAGCCGCTGGTGCCGATATCGGTCGCCACGCCATTGTCGGCTCGTTCGGGGTCGAAGCGGCCCTTTCGGACACGGTGTCGCTTTCGGCCGCCTACGAAACGGAAGTGCGCTCCGACTTCGCCTCCCATGGGGCGAGGGTCAACCTGATCGCGCGCTGGTAGCGGCGAAACGACCAACGACCTTGCTTCCCGGTCATGTCGCGACGGCGGCTGACCGGGGTAAATCCAGCAACTCCAGGAACATGAAGACCATGAAGAAAGCTCTTGCGGCGCTGATGATCCCCGCGCTTCTCGCCATCGCCGGCTGCCAGACCACGGCGGATGCGCAGAACTCGATCAGTTCATCCTATGTCGGCACACCGGCCGACGATTTCTTCGCCCGTCACGGCGCACCATTCTCCACCTATCAGCGACAGGATGGCGGACGCATGTACAGCTGGCGTGGTGGCGAGCGCACCGTGTCCGTCGCACCGCCGCCACCACCTCCGCCGCTGCCGGGCTTTGGACAGCCCGCGTTCGGCCAACCTGCATTCGGCCAACCTGCGTTTGCTCAGCCGGCCGTTGGCCAACCCTTCGGCACGGCGCCGTTCGGCCAGCAGGCAACGTCGCAGACGGTCTTCGCCGACAGCCGCAGCCGTACCTCGACGCAGGAATACACCCGCGCCGACGGTACCCGCGTGACGGAATCGCAGACGCGCTCCTCCGGCGTCAATGTCGGCTTCGACCCCAGCCGTCTTGCCGGTGCAGCTCTCGGCACCCAGCCGGCGGCGCGCCCACAGGGCCAGACGCGCCAGCTCCTCTGCGAGCTGTCGATCACGGCAGATGCCAACAACACGATCACGTCGATCAGCGTCCAGCGCGATACGCAGGGTGTCGGCGCCAGCTTCTCGCGCTGCGCCGAAGTATTCGGCTCGTAACAGCGGCCGTGAGACATGGACGGTCGCTGCCATGATGATCGGCGGCGACCATCTCGTTGGACTGTTGCTTGGCGACCAGCTCTGCCCACGGAACGAACAGGCCTGAAATCCCGCCGGAAGGGCAGCTAGCTCTTCGCGGCGTCTGTGATGGAACGCGGCGTGTCGAAACGAGCCAACTGACCGGAACCCTCCCCAACTTCGGACCAGTGCGACGAGCCAAGGTCGATGACGGCGAGTGCGGCCGTCGGAAATTTGACCTTGATGCGGCTCAATGCAAGGACGTCCCCGCCATGGCATAGAAGACGGGTCAGGTCTTCAAGGCCGGGATTATGGCCCAGCAAGAGCACCGAGTGCTTGTCCTCGGGAAGAGTTTGTACCTCTGCAAGCACCTGTGCGGCATCTGCCTCGTAGATCGCCGGTCGCATGTCCGCTTCGGGAATCGCAGTCGCGGTCGCAAGCTCTGCGCTCACGATCTCCCACGTCTGAAGGGTGCGGGCGGCGGGTGACACAAGCACATGATCGGGCAGGAGCCCGCAATCGATCATATGCTGCGCCATGGTTTTGCTCGCATTCCGTCCGCGCTCGGCAAGCGGGCGTCTTTCGTCCGGAACTCCGGCCGGCCAATCGGATTTTCCGTGACGCAAAAGCATCAAACGGCGCATGTCGAGACCTTTTCGGTTGGGGTATGGTTGGCAAAAGTCCCTCGAAGACCGTCTGCCTTGCATGGTGCACGACTTTGGGCGTCGTTGATAGGAGACATTGCATGTCGCAGGCTGTTGGACAGGGTGCATCCGGCTCCTTTGCGTCCCACGAAGGCGAGGCGGCAGTTGCGCGGGATGCAGGCTCGCGACCGGTCATGGACAAACTGCATCCCGGAGCGGCTGCCGACGCGGAGCTTGAACTCAAGCTCATGACAGACGAGCAAACGCTTCATGCGATGCTCGCCTCGCCGATCTGGCAGAAGGCGGCGCGTGCGACAACTGATCGAGAACTCTCCTCCGTTTACTTCGATCAAGATGACTTCTCTCTGATCAAATCCGGCATCACCTTTCGGATACGCACGGCTGAGAGCGGGCGGATACTGACGGTCAAGTCTGACAAAAACGGTGGCAGTCACGCCCTTATGCGCGGGGAGTGGGAAGTCAGTCTGCCCGAGACCCCCGCCAAACGGGAAAATGGAGCCCGGTCCACAGAGTTGCTCAACCTTCTTCCCGCAAATCTTCCCGCCGAGCTCGCCGAGCGGCTGCGGTCCAAAGAGCTGAAGCCGATGGTTCGTACCGACGTACGGCGGCGAACGCTCGAACTGGAGACGGCGACAGGAACTGTCGAGGTGGCTGCGGATGAGGGCGCCATCGTCGTTGGCCGCAAACGTTTGCCGATTGCCGAAATCGAGCTTGAGCTGAAGAGCGGAAGTCCCGAGGCGATCTATCTCGCCGCGCTTGAATTGGCTGCCGAACACGCCGCGCATGTAAGCATTCACGCGAAATCGGCGCGAGGCTTCGAGGTCGCCATGCATCAGCCGCCCTCCTTCAGCAAGGGGCAGCCTGTCGAGTTCCCGGTTTCTATCAGCCTCGACAATGCGTTTGCGATCATGCTGCAGAGTGCCTTCGGCGACATGCTCCGCAATGCGCCGGCTGCGCGCGACGGTCGAGATCCGGAAGGACTTCACCAATATCGGGTCGCGCTGCGCCGGCTTCGCTCGCTGCTTTCCTTGATGCGCCGGCTCGTCGATGGACACACCTTCGAGATGCTGCGAGCGGAAGCGAAAGCGCTCATGTCCCGGTTGGGGAAGGCGCGCGATCTCGATGTCTTCGTGACCGAAACCTGGCCTAGGATGAGCGGTGCGGGTGTAGACAGTGACGGCGCCGCCGATGTTTCAGACGCGGCGGAAGAGTTGAGACGAAAAGCCCATCGCGATGTCGTGGCAGCGCTTGACGACAAGCGCACCACTCACTTCATTCTTAACCTCGGCCTGTGGATCGAGAGGCGGGGATGGCTCTCTGAAGCACGACACGATGCCATCGGCGTCTTGAACGGTTCGGCTGAAGATTTCGGCAACAGGACGGTGCAGGCTCTGCGCGACAAGGCCTTGAAAAAGGGGCGCGGCTTTCGCAAGCTTTCTCCCGATGCCCGCCATCAGGTACGCATTGCTATCAAGAAGCTGCGCTATGCCTATCAGTTCTTCCAGCCGCTGCTGAAGGGTTCATCGAAGCGCAAGAAATTCGCGAAGGCGCTGGCAAACCTGCAGACGGCGCTTGGTGAGCACAATGATCGCGTCGTGATGAATCGTTTGATCCACACCGTCTTAGAAACCGAGCCCTCTGCCAAGGCCCATCTCGCCGCCGGTTTCGTGCTTGGGCGCAACGCTGCTCTTCTCGCCGATGACGATCAGGGCCTGCTGAAAGCCTGGCGCCGCTTCAAGGCGAGCAACTGATCACTTCGAACGCGGCACTGCGGGCGCGGCTGTCTGGCGCTATTGCAGCGTTCGGCTTGAAGGCGTTGCGATAGTCGAAGAACGATTGGCCGCGGCATAGGAGCGCCCGCGCTGTCATGCGAACCAGTCTTCGGCGGCAAGCGCGTTCGCCAGAAACCTCAGTTCTGAACCGAGGTCTTCGCGCGAGATCGATCCTCCGAGGCAGATGCGGACGGCCTCCTGTGCGGGGCCGGCTGCCGTGAACGCATCCGAGGGTATGACGCCGAGGTGACGGCGGGAGAGGCGGCCCATCAATTGCGCGCGACCTTCCGAATGCTCGGGCATGCGCAGCCAGATATTGAACGCATGCGGGTCGGAGGCGAAATCGAACCCCTGGAGGATTTCCGCAGCGATGGTTTGCCGCGCAGCGCTTTCTGATCGGATGAAGCGACGGATCTGATCCGCGGTTCCATCCTCGATCCAGTGCGTCGCCATGGCGATCGAGATCGGAGACGCCATGCCGCTGACCGCGCGCAGCGCCTGGGACAACGCAAAGGCGTCTCTGGCACTCGGGGCGACGGTGTAGGCGAGCCTAAGGCCCGCGCCGATGCACTTCGCCAGCCCGCCAATGTGCCAAACATAGTCGGGAGCGCTGACGGCCAAGGGAGCAGGCGCCTTGGGCGGGATGAAGCCATAGGCATCGTCTTCTATGGTCGCGAGGCGGTATTCGTTGATGATCTCGGCGACCGCAAGCCGCCTTGCGATGGGCATCGTGATGGTGGTGGGGTTCTGCAGGGTCGGGTTCAGATAGAGCATCTTCGGGCGATGAAGCGCGATCGCCGCTTCGAGCGCCTCGGGAACGATCCCGGCCTCGTCCATGTCGAGGCCGACGACGTTCAGCCGCAACAACTTTGCGATGCCGCGAAAGCCGGGATAGGTAATCGCCTCGCAGAGGACCGTGTCGCCGGGCTCGGCTGTCAGGGACAGGATCGCCGTCATCGTGGCATGGGCGCTGGGCGTCACCGCGATGCGTTCGAGTTTCGGAACCATGCCTCGCATCGACAGCCAGGAAGACGCGGCGATCTTGTCGCGCTCGCTGCCGGTCGGCGATTGATAGCGCAGGAGCGAGATCAGATTGGCGCCGACATAGTCGAGCCCTTCCCGCATCTTCGCCAGCAAGGCCGGATCGGTCGGCTCGGGCGGCATGTTCATCGTCGGGTCTTCAGCGCCGACGCGGTCGGGATCGATGCGATCGGACCGGTTTGCCGGTGGGGCGACGAAGGTCCCCCGGCCGACATGGCTGTCGATCAAACCGCGTTGGCGCGCCTCGGCATAGGCCCGGGACACCGTCGTGAAATCGATCCCGAGCCGCTTGGCGAGATGCCGCTGCGGAGGCAGGCGCGTACCGGCCTTCAGCCGCCCCAGCCGCACATCGCTTTCAAGCGTCTCCGCGATCTCGACGTAAAGCGGCTTGCCGCCTCTTTTGATGTCCGGAATCCAATCGGCCACGTCACGCCTCCAAAATCGCCCAGCTCTTCATACGGATCGGCACGAAATATTGAAAGCGAATTGTATGGAAGATGATCGGGAGTTTGAAACAGCTTGATCGTAAGTTTCTGCTTTCCTAAATGACGAAAAATACATCAAATGGGCGGCATAATTATCGGCAGATGCGGATAATAGCAGCATGCGTGATGCATGAGACAACTATTATTGTATGCATATTGCAATGGATATTGACTGGATTTTGCGCGCTCAGCAGTCTGCGTGTCGAACCAAGACCAACAGGAGGTTTCGATGCCGGCAGTCACCGTGGAAGCGCATAAGGATGGCGATTACTTCGTCGATTACGAAGAGAAGGTCTTTGAGGACGTCAAAGCCGAACCAGGAGAAAAGGCGCTGGTCGCGTTCCACACCGTCGCCTTCGAAGGCTCGATTGGTCTGGTCAACATCCTGAACGCCATCCGCCTCAACCGTAAAGGCTATGAGACCTCGATCCTTCTTTACGGACCAGGCGTGACGCTCGGCATCCAGCGCGGTTTTCCGCGGCTCGGCGACGAGGCTTTCCCCGGGCATCAGAACTTCGCGGCAAACCTCAAGAAGTTCATGGGTGAAGGCGGCAAGGTCTATGCCTGTCGCTTCGCCCTTCAGGCGCTTTACGGTCATGGCGAGCCGGCGCTTCTGCCCGGCATCGTGCCGATTGCCCCGCAGGACGTTCTCGACTGCATCCTGCTCCACAAGAAGGCGAACGCGGTGGTGATCGACACCTGGACGCTCTAGCTACGCGCGGTGCCGGGCGCGTGAGCGCACGGCACCGCATCCTCGACTGCGGACGCTTCAGGCCATAGAGGAGAGGAAGCCAGGATGCGCAACGATACGGTGCGTGCAGCCGCAATTCAAATTGCGCCCGATCTTTCCGGTCGCGCCGGAACGGTTGAGCGCGTGCTCAACGCGATCGCCGAGGCCGCCGATAAAGGCGCCGACCTTGCCGTTTTTCCCGAGACCTTCGTTCCCTACTACCCCTATTTTTCCTTCGTGCTGCCGCCGGTGCAGCAAGGCCCTGAGCACCTGCGGCTCTACGAAGAAGCGGTGACTGTTCCTTCCGGCGAGACCCGCGCAGTCGCTGAAGCCGCCAAGCGGCGCAAGATGGTCGTTGTGCTCGGCGTCAACGAGCGGGATCATGGCTCGCTCTACAACACGCAGCTCATCTTCGATGCCGATGGCACGCTCAAGCTCAAGCGCCGCAAGATCACGCCGACCTTCCACGAGCGCATGATCTGGGGCCAGGGCGACGGCGCAGGCCTCAAGGTGGTGGACACCGCGATCGGCCGCGTCGGTGCGCTGGCCTGCTGGGAGCATTACAACCCGCTCGCCCGCTACGCCCTGATGACCCAGAGCGAGGAAATCCATGCGTCGCATTTCCCCGGCAGCCTTGTCGGGCCAATCTTCGGCGAGCAGATCGAAGTCACGATGCGTCACCATGCGCTGGAATCCGGCTGCTTCGTCGTCAACGCAACCGGCTGGCTGACCGAAGTCCAGATCGCCGCCATTCATCCTGACCCCAAACTGCAGAAGGGCCTCCGAGACGGGTGTATGACCTGCATCATCTCGCCTGAAGGCCGCCATCTCGCAGATCCTTTGACCGAGGGTGAAGGCATGGTGATCGCCGATCTCGACATGCGGCTGATCGCCAAGCGCAAGCGCATGATGGATTCGGTCGGTCACTATTCCCGGCCCGAATTGCTTCACCTCGTTCACGACATGCGCGAGGCGCGGCCGGTCAGGCAAGTTCACGACGTCGACGGTGAAGAAGACGACCAGGATGCGCCGCTTGGCGCCAGACGCCTCGAGGAGCCGTCCAATGCGTGAATCCGATCTGATCAACGATCTCCAGACCCGCGGCATGCGCCTCGTCGATCCGCGCGTCGGACACGAAAGCCGACGCGGCGGTGCAGGGCCTTCGGACCACAAGGCGGTGACGATCGGGGACACGACGGTAATGGTCCCGGTCCACACGGCCCCGGCCTTCGAGAGCCCGTATCTCGTCGATGTGCCGGACGGCTCCGGTCGCTCGCGCATCATGCGGAACGGAACCGAGATCGCGAAAGTCAGCTTTCCGTCGCGGCCGCGTTTCTACGACCTGACCACAGCCGACGGTATTCCCTACAACAAGATCGCGGTCCTCCATTCCCGCGACGTGCTCGCGACGACGGTACTGCAGACCTGCATCCGTTATGAGAGTCGCAAGAAGACCTGCCAGTTCTGTGCCATCGGCCAGTCGCTCGCCGCCGGGCGGACCATCGCCCAAAAGACGCCGGAGCAGCTGGCGGAAGTCGCCAAGGCGGCTGTCGAACTCGACGGCGTCAAGCATATGGTGATGACGACGGGAACACCGAGAGGAGCCGATCGCGGCGCGGCCGTGCTCGCCGAAAGCGCCCGCGCGATCAAGGCCGCCGTCGACCTTCCGATCCAGGCCCAGTGCGAGCCACCGGAAGACGATATCTGGCACCAGCGCATGAAGGATGCGGGCGTCGATGCGCTCGGCATGCATCTGGAGGCGGTCAATCCCGAGGTGCGTGCGCGCATCATGCCGGGCAAGGCGAGCGTCCCGCTGTCGAAGTATTATTCGAGCTTTGAAGCAGCGGTCAGGGTGTTCGGGCGCGGGCAGGTATCCACCTATATTCTCGCCGGCCTCGGCGACACGGTGGAAGACATCCTGGCAATGAGCGAGCGGCTCTGTGCTCTCGGCGTCTATCCTTTTGTCGTTCCCTTCGTGCCAATTTCCGGCACCCCGCTCGAAAGCCATCCCGCGCCGGCCGCTGCCTTCATGCGCGCCATCCTCGAACCGCTTGGCACCATGATAGTGCGGGCAGGCATGCGCTCGGAGGATATCAAGGCCGGATGCGGACGTTGCGGCGCCTGCTCGGCGCTGTCGACCTATGAAAAGCTGAAGGTGTCGGCATGATACGTTTCGAGCACGACCAGTTTCGGTGCCCAGGCTATTTCATCAAGGCAGCCGCCGCACCGTTCGAAAAGGCGGGAGCGGCCGCGCTTCGCAAACGCGTGTTCGTGGACGAGCAAAAGATCTTCAAGGATCACGACAGCGATACGATCGACGCGGTTGCAACTACGCTGGTCGCGCTCTCCACCTATGCCCATGAGCCCGACGAAGTCGTCGGCACCGTGCGCATCCACGAGCCCGAGCCCGGACTGTGGTGGGGATCGCGGCTTGCCGTCGATCGCCGCTTCCGCACGGTCGCGCGGCTTGGCCAGCAGCTTATCCAGCTTGCCGTCTCCACAGCCAACGGACGTGGATGCCACACCTTCCTGGCCCATGTTCAGGCGCAGAACGTGCCGCTTTTCCAGAAGCTCGCCTGGTCGGTGGAAGACGAGGTCGATCTCCACGGGTTTCCCCATGCCTTGATGCGGGCCGACCTGTCGCGCTACCCGCCGATCGCCGACCCAGAAAGTGGTTGGCTGAGCCTCGTTGGAGGCGAGGAGGCCGCTCGCGCATCCGTGCCGCGTCCCGTCTGCCACGACGTGCCGGCACTGCTTGCGCAACACTGGCATGTCGACGGGAGCCGCGCGTGACGCTTGAAGCTCTCGCGGGTGCGCTGCGACACCATCCGTCGATCCGCGGCAAGCTGGCCATCGCGGGTGCCACGGGCGCGCTCGGGCTTCATCACGAGAGCATCGGGCGCCCGGGAGACGACGCTGCAATCCTGCCGCGCGAAGGCGGCGGCTATGATCTCCTGGCGGGCGAGGGCTTCATCCCGCAGTTCGTTGCTGCTGATCCATGGTTTGCCGGCTGGTGCGGCGTCATGGTCAATCTGTCCGATATTGCTGCCATGGGCGGCCGCGCGCATGCGCTCATCGATCAGGTCTGGGCGCCGTCGCCGGAGGCTGCTCGCCCCCTCATGCAGGGGCTGCGCGATGCCGCTGACGCCTATGGCGTTCCGATTGTCGGTGGTCATACGAATTACGGAAGCCCGGCGCTGGGCCTTGCCGTGACCGTTTTCGGAAGCGCCAACGCGCTGATCACAAGTTTCGATGCCGAGCCCGGTGACGTGCTCCTGGCGGCTATCGACATGCGGGGCAGCTACAGGCCGCCCTTCGACAATTACTGCGCGTCGCTGGACGTGCCACCAGCCCGCCTGCGAGGCGATTTGGCGCTTCTGCCCGAACTCGCGGAGAGCGGACTGGTGCGCGCTGGTAAGGACATCAGCCAGGGCGGCATCGTCGGAACCGCGCTGATGCTCGCCGAATGCTCCGGCGTCGCGGTTACGCTTGATGTCGACAACATCCCGTTGCCGGCCGATGTCGCGCTCGAGCGATGGCTTCGAACGTTTCCCAGCTTCGGCTATCTGCTGTCCGTAAAACCCGACGACGCCGGCGCCGTTCGCGCGCACATCGCCGCCCGCGACATCGCGGTGGCAGAAATCGGACGGGTGCAGAGAGGCAGCACCGTCACGTTGCGCTCTGGATCGCAATCCGCGCTGTTCTGGGACTGGAAGCGCGAACCCTACATCCGTCCAACCGTTGCGGAGCCTGCCCATGCCTGAGGTCTACTTCACCGTCCTCTGGCCGGATGGCGCGCAAGAGCGCTGCTACTCGCCCTCGACCGTCATCAAGAACCACATCGCCGAGGGCGCGAGCTATTCGCTCGACGAATTCGTCGGCAAGGCACGAACCGGTCTCGGCGAGGCCTCCGACAGGGTCGCCGCCAGATACGGTTTTGCCTGCTCCTCGGCCATGGCAGAGCTCGCCCGCATCGAAGCGCGCGCAAGCGCCCTCGCGGGCACCAAGCCGGCCAGCGTGCGCTGCATCAAAATTGAGGGATAGGGCGATGGCGAACAACCAGTCGACGATGCGTGTGCGGGACGACCTTGCGCCCCATGACGCCGAGCCGTCTCAATCCAGAAGGGTGTCGGTGGCGATCGTTGGTGGCGGGCAGGCGGGCTTGTCCGTCAGCCGCCAGTTGTACGATCGTGGCATCGATCACGTGGTGTTCGAGCGTCATCGCCGCTTCCATTCCTGGCGGGTAAACCGGTGGGACACGTTCTGCCTCGTCACGCCGAACTGGCAATGCCGGCTGCCGAATTTCCCTTACTCTGGCGATGATCCGCACGGCTTCATGCTGAAGGACGAGATCGTCGACTATCTCGAAGCCTTCGCGGAAAGCTTCGATCCACCGATCATCGAGGAGACCGCTGTCACCCGCATAGCACCGTTCGAAGGCAGCTATCAGGTCGAGACCTCGAAGGGCGTATGGCTTGCCGACCAGGTGGTGATTGCGACCGGCGGTTACGACGCGCCGATCGTGCCGCCTTATGCGCAGCGCCTGAATCCGGCGATCGAGCAGCTTCATTCGCGCGACTACCGCCGTCCGTCGCAATTGCCCGAGGGAGCGACGCTCGTCGTCGGGACGGGCCAGTCGGGCGTTCAGATCATGGAGGATCTCGTCAGGGCAGGACGCAAGGTGCATCTCGCCGTCGGACCCGCCCCGCGCAGCCCACGTCTCTATCGCGGCCGCGATGCAACCGACTGGCTCCATGACATGGGGCACTACGCCATCACGATCGCCAATCATCCTGATCCGATCAAAGCGCTGACGCAGACCAATCACTACATGTCCGGCCGCGACGGCGGGAAGGAGATCGATCTGCGCCGCTTCGTGGTCGAGGATGGCATTGCGCTCTACGGCTCGCTGGCGGACATGAACGGAAACCGCCTGTCCTTCCTGCCGGACCTCGAAAAGAACCTCGATGATGCCGACAGGAGCTACTGCGGCATACGCGACCAGATCGATGCCTATATCGCGCGTGAAGGCATCGACGCTCCGGAGGAACCTCCGTTCCAGAAAGTCTGGCGGCCGGAAACGGAAGTGACTGAAATCGATGCCGAAGAGCTCAACATCACCTCGGTCGTCTGGTCGATCGGTTTCAGGCCGGACTATTCCTGGATCGACGTCGATGTCTTCGACGAACGCGGCAAACCGCTGTTCGACCGCGGCGTGACGAACGCGCCAGGTTTCTATTTCATAGGCCTCGGCTGGCTGAACACCTGGGGATCGGGTCGTTTCCTCGCGATTGGCGAAGACAGCCGGTACTTGGCTGACGCAATCGTGCGAAGGCGCGAAGCGCGCACGAAAGGGTAGCAAATTTGCTCGGAACGAGACTGGCATGTCGCATGTTCTTCGAGCAGATGCTGATGATGGCGCCTGCGCCCGCAACTCCTGCCCATCAGCGCGCACTTACGCGTCGGCGACGGCTGGCAGGTCTTCCGTTTGTGGACGGCAGGGCGGAATCAGCCGATGTTGCCCCCGTTCGCATGAACGAAGAGGCCGGCGAGGTGATCGACTTCAGTCAGGTGATGAGGTCGCGCTTCATCCGACCAACGCAATATGACCGAGATCGACCGACATGCGCAACTAAGCGCACCTTCTCGGCGGGTCAGGCCTCGTCAAACTCCGCAACAAAATCCATGACCAGCTTTAGCGAATGCGCAGGTCTCGTCTCTAGCCCTCGGCACTGAACGCCATCGCTTGACCCTGAGCCTTGGCGTGCGCGTCCGCGTTGGCGCGTCCGGCCCGTGGTTCTTCGACGCTGAGCATTTGTTGCTCGGCAATGCCAAGGCAGAGCAGTTGCATCGTGAAGGTCTGGGCAAGCAGGCGGCGGAAGGCTCCTGCCGGGTTCAGGTCACCGCCGATCTCGGTGACGAGATGGGTCTGGCAGATGCCGCTGAAGGCTTCTGTCACTGTCCGGGCACGGGGTTCTGCCGCCGTCGTGGAGGCGAGCGCGACCAGCGTGTCATCGGGCTCGAGCATGAAGTTCATGCCGTGGATGAAGTTCTCGGTCTCGGCGGATAGCGCCAGCAGGCCGCCAGCTTCGTGGAATTTCGCGGCTGCGTAATTGGCCGTGCCAAGGTCGCACCCGGCACCGAGAAGAACGAGCTTGCCGGCCGGCTTGTATGTTGCCGCAAGGCCGCGGGCACGTTCGTCGGATGCGGCAAGACGCTCTTGAAGATCGGCGGCCTCGCATGCAAGCACAGTTCGGTCGAGCCCGGCAAAGCTACGGGCAATTTCGCCAAGCGCCAGCAAGGTGACGGCATAATCCAGCGTATGCGGCGTCTTGCGCGACAGCGGCGTGAACGGCAGCACGATCGTGTGGCTGGCGGCTGCGGCAAGCGCGCTTTCGCCATTGCACGTAATGGCAATGACATCGGCTCCGGCGGCGCGTGCCGCCTTGGCGGCGTCGACCGTGCGCTTCGTGCCTCCGGAGATGGACGACAAAAGCACGGTATCCGTCGCTTTCAAGGTCGCGAAGGCGGCGATCTCCATCGATGTCTTGGCTTCGACGTCCACGCCGATCGCGCGAAACACATCCTGCAGCGCCTGGGGCGCAAATGCGGAATCGCCGCAGCCGCCTGCGAAAATACGCCCCGCAGCGCGCGGCAACCGGTCAGCCGCCTCTGCGAGCTGAGGCTGAAGTTCGGGCAGGAGGGTCGCCTGCGCCTCGATCTCGCATTGCATCATCGCGTTCATGGGCGTTCTCCCAAGCCAAATTTCTCCCGTCCGAGCGCCCAGATCGCCGCGGGCGGCACGATGCCGTATTCCGTGATCAACCCGGTCGTCAGGTTCGGCGGAATGACCTCCAGCTCGGGAGCCGATGTGTCGACGTGCTCGATGCCGGATATCTCCAGCCCCGCCTTCAGCACCTTGTCGTAGCCGCGAATTGCTGGCTCAGGCCTGTGGCCACCATAGCTTCGGCGGTCGAGCTTCATGAGATCCGTCGCGCCGTAGATCTCGACGCCCATCGGCACCGCCAGCCGCGCAATCATCCGGCTGCCGATCGTGTTGAGGAAGCTGCCATCGGCGCGCAGCGTTTCCACGCCGAAGAGCGCCGCATCGCACATCGCAAGCCCGTGCTCGATTGCGGCATCGGGGATGAAGCGGAGGTTGAGCTGCGCGGGCACGAATTCCTCCAGATGCCGCGCACCGCCGGCGATCGCACGGCTTTCGGGCACGACAACGAGAAGATCGGGCCTCGTTTTCGCAAGCTCGAGGACAATGGCCGCCACCGTGCTGGAATAGTCGAATGCCATGATGCCGCGCGCCTGAGACAGATGGCGGACGCCTGCGTCGACCAGCACGGATTTGCGCACCGCCGCCGCCTTGCTCCAGTCCTCGATGCGGGCCCGCAACGTCGCGCCCTGTTCGTCAGCTGGGAGAGACTCGATGCCGGCGAGCAGCAGGTCGAGGCTGTTGCCGATCACGGGCGTGTCGTGGCCCCGTGTGCGCGCGATGAAGGCGGCAGCGCGCCTGGCGCGATCCACACCATCGGAGCCTGATCCGATCAGATGCAGGATGAGCTGGTTGCCGAGTTCGACGTGACGGCTAGCACCCAACACGCCTTCATCGACGATCTGCCAGAGGAAATGCATCGTCTGGTCGTCGGGCGGGGCGAGGCCGAGGGCTTCCAGTTCGCGCACATGGTCGAAGCGACGTTCAGGCATGCAAGTCTCCCGTAGCCGGACGGATATCCTTGTCCGGTCGTCTGTCCGTGTGCCGCGCAACGAAGGCATCGACATCGCGCCTCAGCGGCATGGCAGTTTGCGCTCCGATGCCGGTCGTGGCGAGTGCTGCGGCGCCGTTGGCGAGGATCATCGCGTCTTGCGGTTCAAGGCCTTCCAGCCGAGCCGCAAGGTACGCGCCAGCGAAGCAGTCGCCGGCGCCGGTGGTATCGAGCGCTTCTACGGCAAACCCCGGCTGGTCTAGCCGGTCTTCTCCAGAGAGACGCCTGCATCCCAGGGCGCCGAGCGTCACGAGAATTTCGCCATGTTCGTGAAGATGCGCAGGCAGAAGCGTTTCGCCGAGAGCCGAGGCTGCCATCGCATAAGCTTCGGCATTGAGGAACAGCGTGTCGATCAGAGGCAGGATCGATCGCAACAGTTTCGGATTGCGCGCGATGTCCGGCGGTTCGAGATCGAGCGACGTGGTGATGCCCTTGACGCGCGCCATGGTCAGCGCCTTGTGTGCCAGCTCGGGTCGACCGAATGTCAGGTGGACATGGCGCACGCCCGCAAAGGCATCGTCCGTGAGTTCATTGGCGTAGGGCAGATAGGCTTCGGTCTCGAGCTTGATGAGCGATTTCTCACCGGACGGCGAAATCAGCACCACGCACATGAAAGTGTTGGTATCTTCGCGATGGATCAGGTGATCGACATCCACGCCATCGGCCCGGATTTTCTCGACCGCGAAGCTGCCGGACGCATCGCTGCCGACCGCCGCGACGAGCCGTGACGCAAGCCCGAGACGCGCGACGGCGACAGCGCAATTGGCCGACATGCCGCCCGGCATCTGACCATGGTTTTCGCCGGCGATCTTCTGGTCGAAGCCGGGGATCGCAGGCACGGAAATGAACATGTCCACATCGAGATCGCCGATGCAGAGAACATCGATGGCTTGCATCAGGATTTGGCGCCTTTCGCTCGGCGCCACTCGGAGAGGCGGGAAACGGATACGATGAGGAGAACGCCGATCAGTCCGAGCTGCCAGGCCGCGGAGATATTGGCCAGCTGAAGCCCGATCTGCAGCGTCGTGACAATGAGGATGGCGACGATGGTGCCGGGCACGCCGCCCATTCCACCGAAGATGTGGGTGCCGCCGAGCACGGCGATGGTGACAGCAAGGAGTTCCATGCCTCGGCCGGCGTCGGGTCTGGCCGCGAGAAACCACGACATGGAGATGATGCTGCCGAGTGCCGCCAGCGTGCCGGAGAGCGCATAGAGACCGATGCGCAGGCGTACGACGTTTAGGCCGGAAAGATGCGCTGCGCGATCATCATTGCCGCAGGCCACGATGTGCCGACCGATCGTGGTGCGTGTCAGCATGACGTGCAGGATTACGGCGACCGGCAGAAGCACGAAGAGAAACGCGTTGGGCAGGCCAAATGTGCGACCCTGGCCAAGCCAGGCGAATTCCGGCGGAAAGCCACCGATCGGCCGGCCGGCGGTCGTGGCAAGCGCGAGCCCGCCGAAGGCGAACATCGTTGCAAGCGTCGCCATCAACGACGGAATGCGCAGGACGTTGACGAGGAAGCCGTTTATGAAGCCGAGCGCGGTGCCGAGAAGAAGGCCGAGGGCAGAAGCGATCCAGATGTCGACGCCCATCGTGAACAGGCCGCCGACAGCGACGCCGACGAGCGAGACGATGGAGCCGACCGAAAGATCGATGCCCGGGCCGCCGGCCAGGATCACGAGGGTCTGGCCGAGCCCGAGAAGGCCAAGGATCGGCACGTATTGCAGCAGGTAGGGCACCGTGCTCGCCCGGAAGAAATATGGGGAGAGCACGGCCATCGCGGCGATCGCCACGAGCCAGAGCGCGAGGAGGAGGATCAGGCGCGCCCTGAGAGGATCGTTGACGGCAAGAACGGTGGGGCGTCCGGTCATAGGGCCCTCGGATTGTTGCGGTTGCGCAGCGCATCGGCGGTCAGCACGACGATGAGCAGCGAACCGATGATCACGGTTTCCCAGAGCGAAGAGACGCCCGTCAGCACGAGACCGTTCTGCATGATGCGGATGAAGGCGACGCCAAGCAGCGTGCCGAGCAGGCTGCCGACGCCGCCACGAATATTGGTGCCGCCGAGGATGGTTGCAGCGATCGCTTCCAGCGCGATGGTCGTGCCGATGTTGATTTCGACATTGCGCAGGCGGGCGACATAGAGCAGCGCTGCGACGCCGGCGAGAAAGCCGAGAAGCGCGTAGGTCATGATCTTGGTGCGGTCGACATTGATGCCGACGAGCCGGGCCGACTGCTCGTTGCAGCCGATCGCATAGATATGGTTGCCGAAGGGCAGCTTGCGCAGGATGATCCACGCGATGAGGTAGACGACCGCGATGACCAGCGCGGATGCCGGCAAGATGCCGACCCAGCCGTTGACGAGCGGCGACAGTGTGCCCGGCAGACCCGAGATCCACGCTCCGCCGATCACGATGAACATGATGGCCGAGAAAATGTACATCGAGCCGAGCGTCGCGATGATCGGCGGCACTTTCAGCTTGGCGGTGACGAAGCCGTTGAAGGCGCCGAGCGCCGTCCCCGCCATCAACCCGAGCGGCGTGACGATATAGACGGGCAGACCGGCCTGATAGGCCTTGCCGATCACGATCGCCGAGACTGCGACGATGCCCCCGACGCTGACATCGATGCCGCCCATGATGATGACGAGCGTCATGCCCGCCGAAACGATGGAGAGCTCCAACCCGGCGCGCATGGTCTGCACGAGGTTGTTGACCGTCAGGAAATAGGGCGATGCGGTCGCGAACACGATGCTGACGACGACGATCGCCGCGAGCAGCGCGAGCTCGCGGGATGCCGTCGGCGATACGAGGCGCAGTTGAGGGCGGGTGTCACCCACGGAAGCCATGATCAATCCTTCGAAGCGCCCGGCCGCCATCCGGTGGCGATGGCGGCGCGGGCGTGCTGCTGCAGGCGGTTCTTAGAAGTCGAACTGCTCGATGTTCTCTTTGGTGAAGACCATCGGGTCGCCAAGCAGCAGGATCTTTTCGTCTTCCAGCCAGCGGACATTGGCTTCAAGCCCATCGACCGAAGGCTCGGCCTCGAAGGCGACGCCGTCGGCGACCTGTTTGCCCGCCCAGACCGTGAGGTAGCCGAGGTCTGCCGGGTTCCACAGCACCGAATAGGTCATCGCATCGCTGAGCACATAGTCCTTGACCGTGTTCGGCGAGCAGAAGCCGGCAGTGACGATCTGACCCTGGCGGCCGGCAGCCTCTACGGCCTGGCCGATGCCGGGGCAGGTGGTGGACGCGATGCCGATGATGCCGGCGAGATCGGGATTGCGCGTCATCGCGTCGGTCGCGAACTGGAAGGCGCGCGATGCGGTGCCGTCGGTGTGGTCGACCGACACGATCTCGAGATCCGGATACTCGGTCTCAGCGCGTTCCTGGATCGCCGCGATCCAGGCGTTCAGGCTGGCGATGGTCGGTGCATCGGAGATGATCGCGATCTTGGCATCCGGGCCGGTGCGGGAGACCATTTCGTCGAGGATCGTGTAGCCGAGATCCTGGTCCATGGCCTGCGCGACGTAGAATTCGCGCTCGCTGCCGGCAGCATCGGCATCCGACGTGATGACGTGAATGCCTTGTGCGCGGGCGCTGGCGATCGCGGGCTTTAGGGTTTCGACATCGACCGGAGAGACGCCGACCACGTCGACGCCCTGGCTGACGAAGCTTTCGAAGATCCGCAGCTGGTCGGCGGCGTTCGTGCTGGTCGGGCCCTGCTGGATGTACTCGACGCCGAATGCCTCGGCGGCACGGTTCGCGCCTTCTTCCATGGCGACGTAGTAAGGGATGCCCTGGATCTGCGGTACGAATGCCACGCGCACGGTGTCCTGCGAGAGGGCAGCGCCGACGATCGCGCTGGTGGCAAGCAGGCCGAGTGCGGCACTTTTCAGAATGCTCTTCATGTCGATGTTCCCTTGTTTCTGGTTATGCCTTCACGGATCTTTTTGAGGCCGTCCGCTGGCCTTTTCGCGCCGTCACGAAGCGGCGGCGCGCACCTCATGGGCCCCGGTGATGAGACCTATGATTTCCTGCGGCGTCGTCTTCGCCGTCTCCCGAACCGCGATGCAGCGCCCGTGGCGCATGACCGAGATGCGGTCGGAAACTTCAAAGACGTCCTGAATGTTGTGGGAGATGAGGACGACCGATTTGCCTTGGGCCCGGAGGTTTTTGATGAACTCCAGAACCTTGCGCACTTCTGCGACGGCAAGAGCAGCGGTCGGCTCGTCCATGATGATCAGGCGGGCATCCATATTGAGCGCGCGTGCGATCGCCACGCCCTGGCGCTGGCCGCCCGACATGGATTCGACCCAGGAATCGATGCTCGGCACATGGACATCGAGCTGGCTCAAGAGCTCGCTGGTGCGTTTGCGCATCGCCTGGCGGTCGAGGAAGGGAACGCCCAGCACGGGCTTCTTGATTTCGCGGCCCAGGAAGATGTTGTCGACGACCGTCATCTTTCCGGCGAGCGCGAGTTCCTGATAGATCGTCGCGATGCCGCTTGCCCAAGCCTCCTGTGGGGAGCGGAAATGGACGAGCTTGCCCTCCATCTCGATCGTGCCTTCGTCCGGCACATGGGCGCCCGACATCGTCTTGATGAGCGTGGATTTGCCCGCGCCATTGTCGCCGACGAGCGCCATGACTTCGCCCGTGGCCACGCTGAAATCGACGCGGTCGAGAGCGACGAGCCCGCCGAAGCGCTTCACGATGCCGGACATTCTAAAAACCATGGGTCGACCTCTCAGTGCGGATGGCCATGTCATGAAGCCTGCTGCAATTGGTGTTCGTTGAGGGCCTCGACGAGATCCTCGTGGGTCGCCGTGCGGCCTTGCGCACCTTCCGTCGTGACGGTGAGGCTCGCGCTGGCGGCGGCGTATTGTGCTGCTTCCCGAAGGCTGGCGCCGTTGAGGTGGTAGGCGAGGAACGAGCCCGCGAAACTATCTCCGGCCCCCGTTGCATCGACAGGCCGAACTGGCAGGGCTGCCACCGCGAAGGGCGGCTCGCCGCTTGCCGGAAAAACGATGGCGCCCATCGGTCCGAGCGTGAGGACAAGCGTGCCTCGCTTTTCGAGCCGTGCCAGCCGCACATCGATGGCGTCGACGAGATCTTGCCCGGACACCCGGATGTCGAAAATCTCGCGAAGCATCGCGTCGCCGATGAAGACGACATCGAGCTCACCGATCAGGTCCTGGAACCCCGACTGTGTCCGGGCTGCGCTCGGCAGTCCGGCGCTGTGAAGGGTCACCAACCAGCCCGCCTCATGAAACCGGCCGATCGATCCGCGCATGCGGTCGAGATGGTAGCCCTCGATGTGTAGGCAGGATGTGCGGTCTTCGCGATCCAGCTCGAAATGATCCGTCAGATCCATTTCGGAGAGTTCGAAAGGTTCGTTGACGATGGTGCGGCTGCCGTTCGGTTCGATGAAGACGATACAGCGTGAAAGGCGGTTGTTGGCCGGCCGGCGGATGGCAACCGCATGGACGCCCTTGGCGGCGAGCTCGACGATCGCCCATTCGCTGTCTGGATCGTCACCAAGCGCGGTGGCCAGCTCGACGTCGAGGCCAAACGTGCCGTTGGCACCGATGCCGGCGGCTGCAACGGCAAGGTTTGCAGCGGGGCCGCCAAGGCCCTTTTCGATGTGATGGGCGGTCACCCGGTCGTCGCGGTGGGGCAGCACGTCGACCCGGCACATGTAGTCGACGCTCGTATAGCCGACGACGATGAGCCGCGGCATCGCTGACCGATCACCCGCGCGCCCGCCGGAAAAGCCAGTCGACAGCGCACGGGCGAACGTGCTTGGGCGGTAGGCAAGCCTGCGAATGGCGCCATCGATCCTGAGCTTAGTCGCCGGCCGCACATTGGCTGTGCCATTCAGGTAATTCGACACCGTTCCGACCGAAACGCCGGCCTCACGGGCAACATCAGAAATGGTGGGGCGAGCGCGTTTCATCGAAAGCCTTTATTGAACCGCTTCAATGAAACAGAGTTTATCTGCGCGGACAAGCCCAAATTTACGGCAATATTGGTCGAATACGCAGCAGAAAGCGCGGCAATAATTGAAGAATATTCAAATCTGGAGCAGGGTCGTCGAACGTCGAGATGTGGAACCGTCGGGATGCTTGCGGAGCAATGGTACCCGGCGCGATCCTTCTGCGTGCTGCCACATTTGACAGCGAAAGCCGATCAACGCAGTTTGCGCGTTGGTCGATCAACAACGAAGCCAACGATGTCCAGTGCACTGCGTATCGCCAGAGGTCGATTTGGTCGAGTAGCATTGCTCGACATGGACAGGCCGTTGGTGCGTCATGCGCATCCGCACTGCCATGTGCTGCTGAAGGTCGAGGGCGCCGACACTCAGTTCTTCGTACGTGACCGTGCTGTTCCCTTGACCGATGAAACGGCGGTGCTGATCAACGCCTGGGAGCCGCACGCCTACGACCATGATCTGGCGCGGCCGAAGACGGTGATCCTGGCGCTCTATATCGAGCCCCAGTGGCTGCAGCACTTCCGCAAGAACTGGGGTGCGAGCGACGCGCCGGACTTTTTCGAAGCCGCAGCCGGCTCGATCACACCCGATATCAGGCGGCTCGCCCGCGAGCTCGCAGAGGCGATGGTGCATGCGCCGGATGCTGCTGCGCTGCACGAAGACATGCTCGGCCGGCTGATGATCACCGTCATCGAGCGGTTCACCGCCTGGCGCAGCGTGCCCCAGTCGATCAGCGCGCTGGCCGCGCGTGAACCTTCCGATTTTCGCATTCGCAAGGCGGTGATGCTGATGACGGCGAACCCCGGCGTGATCACCGACATGGACACGTTGGCAACCGATGTCGGCATGTCGCGGGCGCACTTCTTCCGGCAGTTCGAAAGCGTCATGCGCGTCAGCCCGCGGGTCTATCTCAACGTCCAGCGGCTGGAACGCGCAGTCAGCGCGGTCTCCGACGGGGAAGAGACCTTCGCCGCCATCGGCGAGCGGCTCGGCTTCTCGGTTCCAGCGCATTTCTCGCGCTTCTTCCACGATCACGCCGGGTCCTCGCCAAGTGTGTTTCGCTCCGTTACACGCCTCGCCGGGTCGCAATTTGAGACTTCTCGGTAAGTCGTGAGACGTCCCGGTATCGCCGACTAGTCTCAACGGCTGTTTCCTCCACGCCATGGTGCTGCTTCCAACGCATGCGCCAGGGAGGAGACGCCATGAACGAGCTAACGAGGCCGCAAAGCCTCGTCGGACAGTCTGTCGAACGTGTCGAGGATGCGAGCCTTTTGAAAGGCCGCGGACGCTACATCGACGATCTGCCGACGCGCCGCGATACCGCCTACGCCGCTTTCCTGCGCTCCCCGCATGCGCATGCCGAAATCCGGGCTATCGACATTGATAAAGCCAAGGCGCATCCAGGCGTCTACGCGGTCCTGACCGGCGAGGACGTCGCAAGCCTGACCAACAGCCTCGTCGTCGGCGTGAAGGCCGATGTGGAATGCTGGCCGATGGCCCGCGACCGCGCCCGCTATGTCGGCGAGCCCGTCGTGCTCGTGGTGGCGGAGAGCCGCTATATCGCCGAGGACGCGCTGGACCTCGTCGAGATTACTTACGAGACGCTGCCGCCGGTGATGGATTCGCGCGCGGCGCTTGCCGACGAAGCGCCCGTCCTCCATCCGTCGCTCGGCACGAACCTGATCAACCAGCGTTCCTTTCGCTACGGCGATCCCGAGGCTGCCTTCGAGGCTGCCGCACACCGCATTTCCATCACGACGGCCTATCCGCGCAATTCCTGCACGCCCATCGAGACCTATGGCGTCATCGCCGAATACGACCCTGGCGAAGACGCCTATGACGTCACGGCGAACTTCCAGGGTCCGTTCTCCATCCACGCGGTTCTGTCGCGTGCACTAAAAGTGCCCGGCAACCGCATGCGTCTGCGCACCCCGCCGGATTCCGGCGGCTCTTTCGGCGTCAAGCAGGGCGTCTTTCCCTATGTCGTGCTTATCGCCATTGCTGCACGCGTTGCCGACAGGCCCGTCAAGTGGATCGAGGATCGCCTGGAGCACCTGACCGCGTCGGTTTCGGCAACCAATCGGGTAACGACGCTTGAAGCTGCGGTGGGACCGGACGGTCGGATCACGGCACTTTCCTGGGACCAGATCGAAGATTGCGGCGCGCATCTCAGGGCGCCCGAACCGGCGACGCTCTACCGCATGCATGGCAACATGACCGGCGCCTATGCGATCGACAATGTCGCCATCCGCAACCGGGTCGTCCTGACGAACAAGACGCCCACTGGCCTCAACCGGGGTTTCGGCGGCCCGCAGATCTATTTCCCGCTGGAGCGGCTCGTCCATAAGATCGCCGACGAACTCGGCCTCGACCGACTGGATGTGATCCGGAAAAACCTGGTGCCGAGCGGCGCTTTTCCCTACCGCACCGCGAGCGGCGCGCTTCTGGACTCGGGCGATTACGCCGCCGCGCTCGACCGCGCCGTCACCGAAGGTGGCCTCGACGAACTGATTGCCCGACGCGATGCGGCCCGTGCGGAAGGCAGGTTATACGGTATCGGCCTCACCGCCGCGGTGGAGCCGAGCGTCTCCAACATGGGCTATATCACCACGTTGCTGACGCCGGAGGCACGCGCCAAGGCCGGGCCGAAAAACGGCGCACAGGCCGTGGCGACGGTCGGCATCGACCCGCTCGGTTCGGTCACCGTCAAGGTCGCATCGGTGCCGCAAGGGCAGGGCCATCGCACGGTGCTCGCCCAGGTCGTCGCCGACCGGCTGGGCCTTCCTCTGAGCGCCGTCCGGGTCAACACGGAACTCGACACCAACCGGGACGCCTGGTCGATCGCATCCGGCAATTATGCCAGCCGTTTCGCACCAGCCGTCGCCGGCACTGCGCGGCTGGCCGCTGACCGGCTGCGCGGCAGATTGGCGACGATTGCTGCCGCACAGCTGAATGTCACTGCCGACAACGTCGACTTCGCAGATGGCAAGGTGTTCGACCGTGGCAATCCCGACAACTCCGTCTCGTTCGCGCGCGTCGCCGCAGCAAGCCATTGGGCGCCGGGAACTGTCCCGGAAGGCACCGGGCAGACCATTCGCGAAACCGTGTTCTGGACGCCCGACGAACTGACCGCGCCAACGGCCGAGGATGGTATCAATTCATCGCTCTGCCACGGCTTCATCTTTGATTTCTGCGGCGTGGAAATCGACCGCGACACCGGCGTTGCCCGTATCGATCGATATGTAACGATGCATGATTGCGGCACGATCCTGCATCCCGGCATGGTGGATGGCCAGGTCCGCGGCGGCTTTGCCCAGGCAGTGGGTGCTGCGCTCTACGAAGAATATGCCTATGGCGCCGACGGGGCTTTCCTCACCGGAACGCTCGCCGATTATCTGATCCCGACCGTGATGGAGACACCGGAGCCGGTGATCCTCCATTTCGAAAGCCCGTCGCCCTTCACGCCGCTTGGCGCAAAAGGGGTCGGTGAAGGCAACTGCATGTCGACGCCGGCTTGCATAGCCAACGCCATCGCCGATGCCACGGGCGTCGAGGACCTGACGCTGCCGCTCTCGCCGAGCAAGATCTCGGCGCTCATCCACGGCGACGAAAAGCCCTCGGCCCGGCCGAAGAACGACGCGAAGCCGCTGAAGGCGCGCGAGGGCGAACGCGCACTGTCGGGCGAAGGATCGGCAGAGGTTTCCGCCACGCGCGAAGAGATCTGGGCGATGCTGCTCGATCCCAAGACGCTGGAAGCGATCATTCCTGGCGCCCACAAGGTCGAGAAGATTTCCGACACGCATTTCCGCGCCGATGTCACCCTGGGGGTGGGCCCGGTCAAGGGGCGTTACCGGGCCGATATCGAACTGTCCGACATGGTCGAACCTGAGGCGGTGACGCTTTCGGGCGGCACGGAAGGCGCTCTCGGATCCGGGCGAGGGCAGGGGCGCATCACGCTGACCGCGACGGAAAACGGCACCCGCGTTTCCTACAGCTACGAAGCCGGCATCGGCGGCAAGGTCGCGTCCATCGGCGGACGCCTGCTCGACGGCGCGGCACGCGTGGTCATCGGCCAGTTCTTCCAGTCGCTCGCCCGGTATGCCGGGCGCGGCAAGCCCGCCGAAGCTCCATCGACCGGCGTGCTGGCCCGATTGAGGTCTCTTCTGGGAAGGCGCGCATGAAGCCCGCAGCGTTCGACTACCTGCAGGCCGCAACGCTCGATGAGGCGCTCGACGCACTTCACGAAGCGGGAGGCGACGCGCGCGTCATCGCAGGCGGCCAGTCACTGGTGCCCATGCTGAACATGCGCCTCGCCCGTCCTGCAGTCCTCGTCGACATCATGCGCATTGAGGCGCTGCAGAAGATCGAGCTAAGCGGCGGCGACATCGTGATCGGCGCCGGCGTGCGCCAGGCCAAGCTCGAAGCGTGGCCGGATCTTGCCGCCCGCTTGCCGCTGGTGGCGATGGCCCTGCCGTGGCTCGGCCATGTGCAGACCCGGGCGCGCGGAACGGTCTGCGGCTCGCTTGCCCATGCCGATCCGAGCGCGGAACTGCCGCTGTCGCTGATTGCGCTTCGGGGAAGCGTGCATCTGCGCACCAAACGCAAGAAGCGCACGATCAGTGCCGAAGATTTCTTCCTGGGCATGATGGCGACGGACCTCGCCGAGGGCGAGATGATCGAGGCGGTGTCGTTCCCGGCCCGGGCCGATGGCACCGGTTACGGCTTCAACGAGATCGGACGGCGCCACGGCGATTTTGCGATCACGGCGGTGGCCGCCATCGTGACCGAGCACTCCGCATCGATCGCCATTGCCGGCGTGGACGACCGCCCCCGACGTTTCGACGTGCCGCTGCCCGACGATTCCGGTCTGGACGATGCACTGAACGAGATCGCCTGGGACCTGAACGCCCGCGACGACATCCATGCTTCGGCCCGCTATCGGCGCGAACTCGTCAGGCGTTTGGGCCGCCGCACCATTGAGGAGGCTGCCGCATGTCTCGCCTGAATGCCCACGAGAAAAAGACCGTCACGTTTAAGCTCAACGGTCTGCCCGTCAGGGCCGATGCGGAAAGCCGGATGCTTCTGAGCGACTTCATCCGCCACGAGATCGGCCTGACCGGCACCCATGTCGGGTGCGAGCACGGTGTCTGCGGCGCGTGCACGATCCAGGTCGATGGTGCACCGGCACGTGCCTGCCTGATGCTCGCCGTCCAGGCGGAAGGAGCCGACATCCGCACCGTCGAGGCGCTGTCGCCCGGAGAAGGCCGGCTCTCTGCGCTCCAGGCAGCATTCAAGCGGCACCACGGCCTCCAATGCGGCTTCTGCACGCCGGGAATCCTGATGTCGCTCGATGCGCTGATCAGCGCACGGCCAGACGCGGGCCGCGACGAGGTGCGCGACCATCTTTCCGGTCACCTCTGCCGGTGCACCGGATACGTGACGATCGTGGAGGCCGCGCTGTCGGCTCTCGATGAAATCCGGAGGGAGGCGAAGAGCAATGTTTGATCTGGGAACGAGTTTCGTGGCGAGTGTGGATCGCGATCCGCACGCGCTTGCCATCGTGGATGGCGCAACCCGGCTGACCTATGCCGAATGGTATGCGCGCATTTCGGCGCTGGTCGTGGGCCTCGGGGAGATGGGCCTGACACGTGGCGACCGTGTGCTGACGGCCATGCAGAACCGCTGGGAGAATGCGTCGCTGCACTGGGCGTGCCAGTTCGCCGGCATCATCGTCACGCCGCTCAATTGGCGGGTCAAAGCCGACGAGGTCGATCACGGGGTCGACGATTCCGGCGCCAAGGCGGTGTTCTACGAGGAAGTCACCGAAGACGCCGTCGCAACGTCTGCCAAAGCGGCCGGCCTCATCCGCAAGTCCGCCGCCGAGCTGGCTGAACTGATGCAGGGGAATGCGCCGCTCGCCGTGCCCCAGGCTTCGGCGGAAGACTGGTCGCTGATGCTCTACACGTCCGGCACGACATCGAAGCCCAAGGGTGTGCCGCGCCGCCATCGTGCCGAACGGGCCGGAGCGCTCGCCCATGTGGCGCAGAACCTCTATCGCCATGGCGAGCGCACGCTCGGCGTCATGCCGCTCTATCACACGATGGGCGTGCGCTCGCTGATAGCGTCTTCGCTCACCGGTGGCGCCTTCATCTGCCTGCCACGCTTTGATGCCGGCAACGCGATCGACCTTATCGAGGCCGAGGCGATCACCAATCTCTATCTCGTTCCCACGCTCTATCACGACGTGGTGCATCACGAAGGCTTCTCTCCCGCGCGCGTGAAGTCGGTCACCAAGCTTGGCTATGCGGGTGCCTCGATGACGAACGGGCTTTTGCGCAAGCTCAACGACGCCTTCAAGCCCGAACTGTTCGTGAACCACTACGGATCGTCGGAGATTTACACGTTCAGCATCGAGCAGAAGGCGGCAGCCAAGCCGGGTTCTGCAGGGCGTGCCGGCATCAACCAGATGATCCGTGTCGCCAAGCTGAATGCCGCCGATCCCGATGAGCTTGCCGCACCGGGCGAGGAAGGCGAGATCATTGCCCTCGCCAAGAGCGACGAAGCCTTCGAAGGATACTGGAACCGGCCCGACGCGACCGCAAAGGCCTTGCGCAAGGGGTGGTACTTCACCGGCGATACCGGCTTCTTCGACGAAGACGGCGATCTGTTCGTCACGGGGCGCGCCGACGACATGATCATCACCGGCGGCGAGAATGTGTCGCCGGTCGAGGTCGAGAGCTGCCTGTCGCTGCATGACGACGTCGCCGAAGTGGCTGTCGTCGGCCTTCCGGATGAACGCTGGGGCAAGGTCGTCACCGCCTTCGTCAAGCGTCGCGGCAACGTGACGGCCGAAGAACTCGACCAGCACTGCAAGACCTCAGGCCTTGCCAATTTCCGCCGGCCCCGCCGCATCGTCTTCGTCGAGGACATCCCGAAATCGCCCGTCGGCAAGATCCTGCGCCGCATGCTGGTTGCAGGCGAATATCGCGAAGAACAACGCATTCCCGAACATCAATAAGCACACAGCCTGCTGACCAGAAGGATTTCCCACATGGCAGATAAAGCCACTTTCGACGACAAGCGCCTCGCCGACCTCGACGGCTTCACGGTCGTCATCGACGCGGAGCGTCAACGTGCCGACATCACCTTGGATCGGCCGCCCTATAACGTCGTCTCCATGCTGGCGCGCGACCAGCTCCGCCTCGTCTTCGAAGCGCTCGATGAGGACGACCGCGTTCGCATCATCGTCGTCACCGGCGCGGGCGAGCATTTCTCGTCGGGCGGCAACATCAAGGGCTTCCTCGAAGCGACCCCGGAACATGTTTCCAAGCTCGCCTGGAACATTGCGGCACCTGCGCGCTGCTCCAAGCCTGTGATCGCCGCCAATCGCGGCTATTGCTTCGGCGTCGGTTTCGAACTGTCGCTCGCCTGCGACTTCCGCATCGCGACCGACACGACGCGCTACGCGCTGCCGGAGCAGAAGCTCGGCCAGATCCCGGGCTCCGGAGGCTCCGCACGCCTGCAGAAGATGGTTGGCGTCACGCGCACCAAGAACATCGTCATGCGCTCCATGCGCATCACCGGCAAGCAGGCCTACGACTGGGGCATTGCCTCCGAAGTCGTCGCCGACGCCGATCTCGAAACCACAGTCGATGCGCTCGTCGAAGAACTGATCGCCTTCTCGCCGATTGCCCAGCGCACGGCGAAGAAGCTCCTGAACGACACCGACGACGCGCTGCTCACCACCGCGATCGAGCTGGAAGGGCTGAATTACAGCCGCCTGCGCCAATCCGACGATTTCCGCGAAGGGGTCAACGCCTTCCACGAAAAGCGGGCGGCCGTCTTCGTCGGCCGCTGACATCAGGCCGGGCCCGGCGAACGGGTCCGGCATTTTTTCACCGGGCCGCACCAGGGGACGCGGCCCATTCTGGGAGGAATTTCAATGAATACGGAAACAAGACATATCATCGAACCAGCGCCTGGCTTCGCGTCCGGATTGCGCGACTTGCCCAAGCATCTGACGGTGAAGTCGTTCAGCGCCGGCCTCGTCGCCGCGATCTTCGGTTGCTCCGGCCCGGCCCTGATCGTGATCGGAGCTGCCAATGACGGCGGCCTGACCAACGGCCAGACCGTCGCCTGGCTGTTTGCCATCTATTTTCTGGGCGGGCTGATCAGCCTGTTCCTGGCATTGCGCTACAAGCAGCCGGTCACCGGCGCCTATTCGATCCCCGGCGCCGCGCTGGTTGCCGGTTCGCTCGCCACCTTCTCCTTCGATCAGGCCGTGGGTGCTTTCATCATGGCAGGCGTGATCGTCTTCGTTCTCGGCATTTCCGGCCTCATCGGCAAGGTGATGCGCTGGATTCCGATGCCGATCGTCATGGCCATGATTGCTGGTGCGCTGATGCGCTTTGCGACCGGCGCCGTCGGCTCGCTCGGCACCGCGCCGCTGATCGCGGGCGCAGCCATCATCGCCTTCTTCGTGTCGATGCGCATGACAAAGACGATCCCGCCGGTGCTTGCGGCACTCGTTGCCGGCCTCATTGCCGCCTTTGCGACCGGTTCCATCGGCGGCGCTGCGACCGACATCGCCTTCGTGTTCCCGGAGTTCACTGCGCCGACCTTCACCTTCGACGCTTTCCTCGCGATTGCCGTGCCGCTGGCACTGCTCGTCATCGGTGCCGAAAATGCACAGGCGACCGGTGTGCTGATGGCCGAAGGCTACAAGCCGCCGATCAACATGATGACCGTGATCTCGGGTGTAGGCGGCGTGGCGGCTGGTCTGCTCGGCGGCCACAACGCCAACATCGCCGGCCCGATGACCGCGATCTGCTCCTCCGAGCAGGCCGGCGACAACAAGGAAGGCCGGTACGCCGCGACAGTGGTCAACGGCATTCTGTTCGGTGCATTCGGCATCGTCGCGGGCGCCGCTGTGCCCGTCGTCATGTCTCTGCCCGGAGCGCTGATCGGAACCGTTGCCGGCCTCGCCATGATCGGCGTGCTTCTCGCTGCCCTTCAGAACGCGTTCGGACGGTCACTCGGCAACCAGACCGGTGCCTTCGTTGCACTCGCCGTGTCACTCTCCAACATCACGCTGCTTGGCATCAGCGCACCCTTCTGGGCCCTTGTTGCTGGCGTGATCGTCTCTGCGGTTGTCGAACGGCACGCATTGACCACGTCACGCGCCGAGGGAGCGGCCGGCGCCAGCTAAACCGCTCGTCCCGCACGTCTCGCCAATTGCACCGGGCGCAAAGCCGTCGCGCCTGGTGCAGCTTCTACTCAGAAGCAATGCGTGTGTCGTGCAGTCGAGCGGCGCGCTCCTGGCTCTAAGCGATCGTGATACAGCCGGCCTCGTCGGCAAAAAGCCAAACCCGCCGCCCATCGGTCCATGATCGGGCTGCTCGTGAAGAGCTTGAATCCTTGCCTGTTGTTGATGCGTTTTCGGCGCCTGTCCGGAACATGGTCCAGTCACCGAAGTTCGATCCAACAAGGCTCGGGACCATGACCAAGAGTCATCGCATCAAGTTGCTGAATACCTATCGGTCGAAAACGGAGCTTGTTCTGCAGGTGTTTCCACGTTGAGCTTTTGCGCAATGGCGGCTGTCATGGAAATGAGCTTCGTGATCTCGTGTTCGGCAATCAGATTGGTCTGGAGGTCGAGTTTGGCTCGGCGGTCACTCAGCTCCGCCATCCTGTTTTGACTGATCAGCACGAATGTCGAGAGAAAGATGGCTTCGACTGAGGCGATCATGGCCAGCACCACGAGCGAGGTATCCCAAGGCTCGATGGGCGTGAGGCCTAGATCGATCAAGATCCAAGAGCCAAAAACGCCAAGTGCAGATAGACGGAGGCCATAATGCCTGTGAAGCTCGTGACACTCTGAGCGAGCCGTTCCTGTAGTGTCGCACGAGCTTGATGTTCGGTCTCACGCTTCTCAAGCGCATCGATGTTCCGAGATAAGGCGGGTGCGAGGCCTTTTGGACCGGGCGGGGGGACAACAGGGGATCGGTCGATCACAACACGACCTCCTCATTGAAGGTAACGAAGTGGAAGCCTTGGCGAATGTTCCGGTGCGTTCGCGGGCTGCAGGGGTGCTCGCGACGATGCTGGAGATCGCATGCTTGCCTCTTGAACCCGCAGATCTCCCAGACATTCCCGCTTGGTTTCGTTGCTCGTCGGCTGCCACGGGATGCGACAATCACACGACGAGCGAACCGGCCGGAACAGGTTCGTTTCTGCTCCGGCCGGCTCTGTTCTAATTATTGCTGAGTTTCGACGAAAGCACGGATCTGCGTCATGTTTGCGCTTGTGATGGCGTTATCCGAGCCCGCGGCCAGGTCTCCAGCTGTCGTTCCAGTGTCGCCAGAGGTACCGGCTGAAGAGCCAGCGGTTGAGGTGCCAGCTGCAGCCATCGGAAGAAGAACTCGCGCTACCTCCGGACGTGCTGCCGTTGACGGATCAAAACGCCATCAAAGCCCGAGGTCGCTCAATCCCGCATGGTCAGTGGGCCGAATGCCCTGCGGCCAGTGGAATTTCCGTTCTTCGCTCGAAATAGCATGATCGTTGATGGACGCGATGCGCCGCTGCATCAGGCCTTCGGGCGAGAACTCCCAGTTCTCGTTGCCGTAGGAGCGGAACCAGTTGCCGCTGTCGTCATGCCATTCATAGGCGAAGCGCACCGCGATGCGATTGTCATGATGCGCCCAGACCTCCTTGATGAGGCGATAGTCGAGCTCGCGCGCCCATTTGCGCTTAAGAAAAGCTTGGACGGCATCACGCCCTTGCAGAAACTCGGCACGGTTTCGCCAGATCGTGTCGGGCGTATAGGCCAAAACGACCTTGCCTGGGTCGCGGGTGTTCCAGGCATCTTCCGCCATGCGCGCCTTCTGGGCGGCAGTCTCTGCTGTAAAAGGGGGCAAGGGCGGTCGCGACATCGTTCAGATCTCCAGTCGGGGGCATCGATGCGGTGCAGGCAGGGGCTTTTCACGCCCCGCCCGCGCCGTGGTTCAGATCACCAGGCGTTGTAGGCCAGGTATTTGCCCCGCATCTTGAGCTCGACCCGATCGCCCTTCGGGCTCGGAATCCGGTCGATCTCCATGTCGAAATCGATCGCGCTCATGATGCCGTTGCCGAACTTCTCGTTGATCAGTTCCTTGATCGTGTCGCCGTAGACGGCGACGATCTCGTAGAGACGGTAGACGCATGGGTCGGTGGGGACCGCCTGCGAAAAGATCTTCGTCGGGAATTCGGCAAGGACCAGCGCCGCTTCCTGCGGAAGGCCGAGGTTGCGTACCAGCAGATCGGCCTTGTCGCGCGGGAAGGCATTCATGCCGAGACAGGCGGAGGTGGTGAACACTTCCGACATGCCGATATCCGCCGCGATCTTCTCCCAGGTGAGACCTGCGGTGCGCTTCTTTTCGATGATCATTTCCGTGACGTCGATTTTCTTCATCATGGTCAGCGTTTCCTCGTGTTGGTTATGGCGTTGAAACGTCCAGCTCAGCCGGCGAGCGAGACGAGATGGGGACGGACGCGTTCGGCGTCCGGGGTCGGTTTTTCGTCGTCCGCGCCGGGGCGCACGGTCAGCGGCTGGCGCCGCCCACCGCTGGGCTCGCGTGGGCTCGCCGCGATCTCGCCGGAGCGTCGGGACAGGAAATCGACGAGGTGGTTGCGGATCTTGTAGTAGGCCGGATGGTGGATCATCTCGGCGCGCTTGCGCGGCCGGGGAATATCGATGACCACGCTTTCGGCAACTTCGGCGAACGGCCCGTTGCTCATCAGCAGGATGCGGTCGGCGAGAAGGATCGCCTCGTCGACGTCATGGGTGATCATGAACACCGTCTGGCCGCTGTCCTGCCAGATCTTCAAAAGCTCGTCCTGGATGGTGCCGCGCGTCAGGGCATCGAGCGCCCCGAAAGGCTCGTCGAGCAGCAAAAGCTTCGGCTGCGTCGCGAAGGCGCGGGCGATGGAGACGCGCTGGCGCATGCCGCCCGAAAGCTGCGACGGCTTGCGATGCTCAGCCCCGTTGGTCAGGCCGACCATGCGCAGATATTCGTAGCTGTGCTCCTCGACCTTTTCCTTGGACCAGGCGGGAAAGCGCGCCTTGACGCCGAACATCACGTTCTTCAGCGCCGTCAGCCAGGGCAGCAGCGAATAGTTCTGGAAGACGACGCCGCGATCGAGGCTCGGGCCCGATACTTCCCGGCCATCCATGGTCACCACGCCTTCGGTGGGCTCGTCCAGCCCGGCGAGAACGTTCATGATGGTGGACTTGCCGCAGCCGGAATGGCCGATGATGCAGACGAACTCGCCCTTCTGAATGTCGAAGTTGACGTTTTCGAAAACGGTGAGCTGTTCGTCCTTGCTGCCCGGAAACCGCTTGGCCAGCCCGTCGATCTCGAGGAATGGTCTTGTCATGACGATCTCCTATTCGGTGTAGGTGACGGCGCGCTGCAGGCGGCCGAATGCGGCATCAAGCGCCATGCCGACGACGCCGATCATCAGGATCGAGAAAATCACGCTGGTGAGATCGAGATTGTTCCACTCGTTCCAGACGTAGTAGCCAATGCCCGTGCCACCGACGAGCATCTCGGCGGCGACGATCACGAGCCAGGCGATGCCGATCGAGATGCGCATGCCCGTCACGATGGTCGGTGCAGCGGCCGGCAAGATCACCTGAAAAGCCGTCTTCACCGGCCCCAGCTCGTGGGTACGGGCGACATTGACCCAATCCTTGCGCACCGAGGCGACGCCGAACGCCGTGTTGATCAGCATCGGCCAGATGGAGCAGATGAATATCACGAAGATCGACGAGGCCTCGCTGTCCTGGATGATGAAGAGCGCAAGCGGCATCCACGCCAGCGGCGAAATCGGCCGCAGCACCTGGATGAAGGGATCGAGGGCCCGGAACATCAGCGGCGACATGCCGATCAGGAAGCCCACCGGCAGCGCGATGATCGCTGCAAGCGCATAACCCGTCAGCACCCGCATCAGCGAATAGGCAATCTGGATGCCGATGCCTTTGTCGTTGGCGCCGGTGTTGTGGAAGGGATCGGAAAGCTCCTCCCACGCCTTCTGCATCACCGCAGAAGGCGCAGGAACGCCGGCATTCTGGCTGCCGCCGCCCATCAGCCGCTCATACTCGGTCATCTCACCGGCGCCCGGCAGGATTTCCGTGTTCGTCGACAATTCCCAGGCGCCGAGCGCGACGATCAGGATGACGATCGTGAGTGCGAGTGCCCTGAAGTCGTAGGAGTGTGTCATGTCACGTCCTCCGGATCGCGAAGCTTTCGACATAGGCTTCGGGTTCGGTCGGATCGAAGGTCTTGCCCATGATCATGTGCGACTTGTAGGTCTCGGTCGGCACTTCGAGACCAAGATCGGCCATGACCTTCCCGCAATCGGCAGCGAGATAGACCTGCTCGGCAACGGCTGCGTAGTCGATATCGCCCTCGATGTAGCCCCAGCGCTTCATCTGGGTCAGGATCCAGACACCCATGGAGTGCCAGGGGAACGGGTCGAAATCGATCCGGTCCGGCTCGTCGCGCACATTGCCGAGACCGTCGGCGAAGCGACCGGTCAGCACCTGCTCGATGACCGGCACCGGCTGATTGAGATAGTTCGTCGGCGCAATGGCCTCGGCGATCTCGGATCGGTTGGCGCTGTCGCTGGCGTACTGGGTGGCGTCGATGATCGCCTTGAGAAGATTGCCGTAGGTGTTGGGATAGGTTTCGGCGAATTCCTGCGAGCAGGCGAAGGCGCAGCAGGGGTGGCCTTCCCAGATGTCCTTGGTGAGGATGTGGATGAAGCCGATCTCTTCCCAGACGGCGCGCTGGTTGAATGGGTCGGGCGACAGGAAGCCGTCGATGTTTCCGGCGCGCAGATTTGCGACCATTTCCGGCGGCGGGACTACGCGAATCTGGATGTCGCGATCCGGATCGAGACCGGCTTCGGCCACGTAGTAGCGCAGCAGGAAGTTGTGCATGGAATATTCGAACGGCACACCGAAGATAAGGCCACGCCAGCTTGAGACGTCCTCGTGCTTGTCGCGGTGATCATTGTGCAGGACGATGGCCTGGCCGTTGATATTTTCAACGGCGGGCATCAGGAACGGCGTTGCCGTCGAACCGGCGCCGAGCGTGATCGCGAGCGGCATCGGCGTCAGCATATGCGAGGCGTCGTATTCTCCGTTCAGCGACTTGTCGCGGGCGACGGCCCATCCGGCAGTCTTCACGACTTCGACGTTCAGGCCATAGCGCTGATAGAAGCCGAGCGGCTCCGCCATGATGATCGGCGTGGCGCAGGTGATCGGCACGAAGCCAACGGAGAGGTCGGTTTTTTCCGGCGTGCCGATTTCGTCGAGGATCGCAGCCTTCACCTTGTCGATGGGCAGAACCGATGCGAGTGCTGCGGCGAGCGTCGTTCCGCCGAGCATCTTCGCGAATGAGCGGCGCGACAGCTCGTTGTGACCGAACATGGAGCGTACGACGGCGCTCTCCACAGCCCTATCGAGCATGTCTTCGGTCGACATCCGCACGCGCTGGTCTCTTGCCGAGACCGCTTTCATTCGGTGGCCTGCATCGTCCACGCAATCGCTGCAGGTACAGGCAAGACCATGGCGAAGGTCGACATCGCCGTCATATGGATTACCCAAGGACTTGATCGTCATCTGCTGAACCCCTTTTTTTGACAGCGCACCCGGTTGCCGCAGCTGCGCCAGCCTCCACGTCTGAGGTAGAGCAATGGCCGTGCCAGATGCTCGCCACCGACGAAAAGCCCGCGCCAACAGGCGTCATAAGGGCGCGCGGACACCACTGATTTTTACGAAAATTCGTAATTTACAGATTCTCGTAATGGCGTTATGAGATTTCGTAAAAGGAGTGCGGATTGGCTGAGAATCTGTTGCTGAAGGAATTCGCCTCATCAGACCAAGCTGATGACACGGTGCTCTTCGCCGAAGCGTTCGATGCCGATGTCGAGCCTCTGCTGCTGGTCAGGCCCGAGGCCAATCGGATCGTACGAGCGAATGCGGCTGCGGTACGCCTATTCGAACGGCCGTTGGATGTGTTGCGCGAGACGCCCGTTACGGCACTCTACGAGCATGCGATCGGCGCACTGCATGTCCTGACAGAAGAGGCGCTGGAACGCGGACATGCCTATAGCCGCGACATTGCCATTCCGCGGGCAAAGGGTGAGCCGCTGGAAGTGGAACACAGCGCTCTTGCACTCAAGACCGCCGGCGAATTCCATATCCTCATCCGCATCAGCGATCTGGACGCGAGACGTCGGCGCTCAATCGACGAAGAGGCCAACAACTACCATCGCCAGGGATTGGAGGAATGGCGCCGCGCCGAGCGCTTCTTCCGTGAGATCGAACGGGAAAATCAGCTCATTCTGGCGGCAGCGGGAGAAGGCATATACGGCGTGAACGCCGATGGCGTGACGACGTTCGTCAATCCGGCCGCCGAGGCGATGCTCGGTTACAGCGCGGCTGAACTCGTCGGTCACGACATGCACAGCATGGTGCACTACAAGCATCCGGACGGCAGCCACTACCATTCGTCCGACTGCCCGATCTACAAGGCCTTTCGCCAGGGTACAGTCAATACGGTGGATGACGAGGTCTTCTGGCACAAGGACGGTCATCCCGTGCGCGTCGAATACACCTCGACGCCGATCAGCGACAACGGCGCGCATGTGGGCGCAGTGATCGTCTTTCGCGATATTTCCGAGCGCAAGCGCAACGAGGAGAAGCTGCGGTCGGCTCTGGAAGAAAATGCTCGCCTGCGCGAGCGGCTCGAAATGGAAAACGCCTATCTGCAGGAGGAGATCCTGACGCAGGCGAACCATTACGACATCATCGGCAACACCGGTCCCATCCACAAGATCCTGCGGCAGATCGATTTGGTCGCGCCGACCGACGCCAACGTGCTCATCACCGGCGAAAGCGGAACGGGCAAAGAGCTCGTCGCGCGCGCGATCCATCAGGCTTCAAAGCGGCGGGACCGGCCTTTGATCCGCGTCAATTGCGCAGCCATCCCGCGAGAACTTTTCGAAAGCGAATTCTTCGGACACGTCAAAGGCGCCTTCACCGGCGCGGTCCGCGACCGCATTGGCCGCTTCGAGTTGGCCGATGGTGGAACGATCTTCCTCGACGAGGTGGGAGAAATTCCGCTCGACCTCCAATCGAAGCTCCTGCGGGTGCTGCAGGATCGGCGCTTCGAGCGGATCGGCGAAGAAAAGACACGCGAGGTGGACATCCGGCTGATCGCCGCGACCAACCGCGATCTCAAGTCGGAAGCTGCCAAAGGCCGATTCCGCGAAGATCTCTATTTCCGCCTGAACGTCTTCCCCATCGAATGCCTGCCTCTGCGCGCCCGGCGGGAGGACATTCCGCTGCTCGCCCAGCATTTCCTCAAGATCGCATGCGCGCGCCTAAACATTGACGAGCCGCTGATGACGCGCGCGAATATCGCCGAACTCAAGAGCTATTCCTGGCCGGGCAATGCCCGCGAGTTGCAGAACATCATCGAGCGCGCCGCCATTCTCGCGCGCAACGGACGGATGGAATTTCACCTTCAGGGGCAAACCGTAAGGCCTGTTGAGGAGCGCCGCCCGACCGAGGTGGCCGATACGATCGATGATGCTCTGGCGCCAGTCCTCACCGCCCGCGAAATGCAGGACTTCGAGGTGGCCAATGTCCAAAGAGCACTTTCAAGCACCAACGGTCGCGTTTCCGGGAAAGATGGCGCAGCCGCCCTCCTGGGAATGAAACCGACCACGCTTTACTCCAAACTGAAGGCGCTCGGGATCGACAGGAACGGTCAGTAGCCGCCATGACCCGGACAGACATCCTGCAGCCGGCTAGTCGACAATTCCAGCATCTGAGTTGAAATGTGTGATGGGTTGGTCAGTCTGTGCTTGCTGGGCGACCTTGCAGGCTTGATTGGGTAACCTGCGCGGTATCGGCGTTCTGCGCCACTGCTGCGATCCCAGTCGTGTTCGCTTGGATTGCGACTGCGGGTGCGAACACACCCTTGCTCGTCGTTTGCTCGAAGCCCGTTCAGGTCGCGCTTGGCGCTAAGCGTCGAACGATCATGCGTGCGCAAAGGTCGATGAAGTATCCGATGATCCCGAGAGTGATCATGGTAGGGACGAGTTCGGGAGAGGCGAGGCTGTCGCGCGTGTCGAAGATGACGTATCCAAGGCGAGCCTGCACGCCCAGCATTTCGCAGGGAACCAGGACGATCCAGGTCATCCCGATCGCCAGGCGAAGCGGCAGGGTGTGAGGAGCCCACCAGCAGCCAAAGCGGCACACCGATGATCAGCAAGCCCGAGCCCGACGAGAACACGCTGCAGGCTGACCAGCGTATGAACCCGGATCTGACCGCTTCCAAGAAAATAAGCGAGCGCCAGCAAGGCGCTGGTGGACGAAAACCGGCGGACGAAGCTGGCCTCCGCGGCCAGCACATCGGTGCCAATCCACCGAAGCAACACGAGGACGGCAAGGCCGGTGAGACCGGCTGCAAGATGCAGCAGCCGGCGCAGGCCGTGCAGTGCCCGCTGGCTTTGCTTCGTCCTGCCGGGCGCCGCCCGGACCGGAGCGGCATGTTCGACGATAGCATTCACGCCTCGTAAGCGCGTGCGCGGAGGCCGGCGGCAAGGCGTGACCTGGCCTGCTCGAGCGCCCGCGTGAGTTGGACCAGCGGTTCGGCCAGAACGCCGCGACCAGCTCCCGCCGCTTTGTCGACGGTCGGACTTCTTTCAAGAGCTTGAAGCCGGCGCTGAACCCTTTCCCTCCAGCGACAGTTGCTTTCCCCTCGGCCGTGTTCAGCAGCGCCAGCAATTCCGCGGGGAGGGCCCTGAAGCTAACACCGTGATCAGCGGCGAATTCGGAAAACTGGACGGGAGCTGCGAGCTGAACCTGTTGGCCACGGGCCTTCAGGCTGCGAGCAAGTGCGACATAGGGTTGAGCATCGCCACGTATACCGAGCGTATGGATCGCGATCCGCCTGGCGCCAGCATGGAGTGGTCGATGCGAAACGTCTGCTGTTCGCGAAAACCGGATCGAGGAGCTGACAGTCAACTTTCGGTCCAGAGCGCGCGTTGAGAAACCAATTCCGAGGCCCGATTGTTGGGACCTGCCGTCAATCGTTGAGACGGGAGAGACAATGGACGTCGCTCTTGGGTAGCTTCGATCCGAAATGGAGCGTTTGGCTTGAGCTTCTGTCGGCGCTCGATACGCTGGTGAGGCGCGAGACGGCAAATGACGTCTTGTCACCAGAATCCTACTGGATCGCAGTGCGTGTGAGTTGGAGGCAGTCGCTCGACACGGCGATGTCATCGTCGGTCCGGACGTTGATCTGAAGAGTTGCTGTTCGCCCGCTGGCAAACTGCTCGCGCGCGATGTCTATAAGCGCTCGTAGCGACTCTGTTCTGGCAGCCTGAAGATTGGGGAGTATCTGACCGACATCGTCGCGTTCAGTTCCCTGGGCATCGACGACATCAAAATAGTACCGAGGCATGGTCTGGCTCAATTTTTATCCCCCTCTGGATACGTGCAATGTCGACGGTTGGATGTGTCCTCGAGCCTGCTGCAAAACTCCGATCGAGGTCCGCCATTCATGAATGTCGAAATGTCTATGCGTTCGTTCGACTGACGGGGTGATCCACCGGCAGATGCAGTTGCAGATAGGAATGATCGAAGCGGCCAATCTCTGCCAACGCTACTGGCTCGATGATGCGGATCGTGCCAGTTCCCCACTCGATCATACCGTCACGGGCAAGTTGCCGTACACACCTGTTTGCATGAACCGTCGACATCCCTAGTGCATCTGCAAGGTCGACCTGAGACATCTGCCATTCTGCGTGATCTCCGGCACTCAAACCGGCTTGACCGAGGCGGACTCTGATTTCACTCAGAAGGTGAGCCATCCGAACGACACAGTCTCGCTGCCCGAGGTTCAGTATCCACTCGCGTGCGACAGAGGCGTCCCGGGCAACCGATCGGGCAAAAGCCTTGGCAAAAAAAGGGTCGGCTGCCAGCTCCTCGAAGTGTTCGTGCCGGATAATGCCGATCCGGCACGCAGTCATCGTCGAGATGGTGCTGTCGATGTTGCTCAGATAGAAGCTGTGTAGATCCGGCAGGTCCCCAGGAAGATGCAAGGCTATGATTTGGCGCTTGCCTTCGAAGTCCATTTTCGAAGAGTGCGCCATTCCTTCGATGATCAGGCAGGATTGGACACTGGGATCTAACTCGCGAACGATGTCGTGACGAGCTGCGAGTTCGACGATGCGAATGGGGAGCCCCGCCAACGCCTCTCGCTGCGCCGTCGATAGCGTCTCAAAACATCCCAGTCTGTGCTCTAGGAGCGCAATGGCGCTTCGGTGATGACGAAACATGCTCGTGCTCCGAGATTGGCGGGAGCACGCGGTGTCTCACCAGCGTCATAGGCCAGTTGTGAAATGACGACCGAAGCCTTTAAGCACCATTCGATTTGACCAAAGTCAACATATGTTAAAGGCCGCTGAAGTCTTCTGAGCCGACTGGGGGCAAGCCATCACAGGTGCCTGGTGGTGATAGGGAATCGGATGTACCAGCTTGCGGGCCGGCGACGGACGCGTCCTGAACGACATCTTCTGCGTCCAGCGTTCAGGTGCGTCCTGGAGCGGTCTGCGCTGATGCTAAGACCTACTGCAATCGGTTCGTTTGCTGGCGATGCGCAGGCGTCCGGGATCGGGTCCTCCTGCCATGTCACATCGAGGGGCCGCCGAGGTTCTGATGATCGACAGAACGGTTTTCCTCGCTCATCAGCACGTCAGTCGTATCCCGAACAGCACCGAGAGATCTATCGGATGTCCCGGAGGCAGCCATTTGGCGCACCAAGCTCAAAACCGGACTGCCCGAAAATTTTGCCCGGAAGGCGCCGGGATGAAAAAAAGCTTTCTGGCACTGGCAGGCAGTGGCTGCTGCTCAGCGCCAGATCGGCGGAGGGCGTAAGCCGCCAGTAATTTGCGCAGCTGCGAAATGGTGATTGGTGCAGGTCACTTCGTCTTCAATCATGAACGTCGGTGTCTCACGCTGCTGCAACATGGCTTAGGCTGCCGCTATCAGGTTTCGTGATAGGGTGTGAATAATTATTGGGCTTGTGAGGCGACCGCCCAACATTTCATCTTTCTTATGTGCCACGGGCCTTGCTCGTGTGGCGGCTGAGGGTGAGAAAGCTATGATTTTCAACAGACGGACGCTGCTGCACGGTATGGGTGCAGCGATCGGTGCAGCTTGGGTTATGCCCAGGCTAGCACAGGCTCAAGGACAGGATACGCGGATCCTCCGCATCGCCGCGCAGAACGATTTTCAATCGCTCGACCCGGCATTTTCGTCCACGGTGGCGGAATCGGACATCCAGGACAGCCTGTTCGTTCGCTTGATCTCTTACGATGGAACCAGCTGGAACACGCAACTCGATGGCGCGGCGGAGATCGAACAGGTCGATCCGACCCATATTCGGTTCGCGCTGCGGCCGGGCATCGCCTGGACGAACGGCTTCGGCGAAGTGAGTGCGGAAGACGTGAAATACTCTTTCGAGCGTGTCGCTAATCCTGAAAACGAGTCACCCTGGAAAGGCGACTGGGAGTTTCTCGATCGCGTCGATGTGACGAACGAACGCGAGGGCGTCATCGTTCTCAAGCAGCCTTTCTCGCCTGTCTGGCGCACGACGCTGCCTTGGAACGCAGGGCTGATCGTGTGCAAGGCAGCGGTCGAGCAGGCGGGCGGACGCTTCACCACCGAACCGCCAGCGCAATGCGGACCTTATCTTCTCAAGGAATGGCGTCCGAAGCAGCGCACTGTCCTGGTGCGCAATCCGGACTGGAACGGGCCAAGTCCCGATTTCGACGAAGTCCACATCTTCCCGATCGACGACCGGCAAGTGGCGGAGCAGGGCTTTCTTGCAGGCGAGTTCGACTTCATCAACGTCGCGCCGAGCTCGCTCCCCATCTACCAGTCCAACCCGCCGCAAGGCGTGACCATCAGCACGCGGCCGAAAGTCGGCATGGAGTGGCTCGGCCTCAACACCGAGCATCCCCTGTTCGCGGATGTGAAGGTGCGGCAGGCGATCGCACATGCGATCGATGTCGATGCGGTCGTCGATGCCGCCTATTTCGGCGGCGCGGAACGTGCAACGGGTGTCATTGCCGCCGGTCTTCCCGGTCATCGCGAAAGCTCGCCCTATCCGGCACGCGACGTGGCGGCTGCCAAGGCCTTGCTCGAGGAAGCCGGCGTGTCGGGCTTCGATACCCGCCTGTCGATCATCAATGCCACCGATCTCCTGACGATGGCCCAGGTCATCCAGGCAAACCTCTCCGAGATCGGCATCAATGTGGAGATCGAGCCTTTGGAATCGGGCACGTTCTGGACGCTGGGCGTGGAGGAATCGGGCGACACCTGGAAGGACCTCCAGATGTTCATCCATCGTTGGGGCAACGGTCCGGATCCGAGCTGGGCTACCAAGTTCTACACCTGCGACGGTGTCGGCCAGTTCAACTGGGAGCGCTGGTGCAACGAGGAATACACCAAGCTCAACAGCGATGCGATGGCCGAGACCGACGACGCAAAGCGCGGCGAGATCTACGAGCGGATGGCGACGCTGCTCGATGAATCCAGCGCTTACATCCTTTTGACCCACGGCGTTCAGCTTCTGTTGTATCGAGAGGGCATTACCCCGGGTGTGACCCCGGACGGCAATCGTCTGTCCTTCTCAAAATTCAAGCAAGCGTAGCCGCGGTGGACTGGGCAAGCCTGGCGGCGCCGCAGATTGTGGCGCTCGCCCAGAAATACGCAGTCGTCATCATTCCCGTCGGCTCGATCGAGCAGCACGGTCCGCATCTGCCGGTCGAGGTGGATGCGCGGCTGGCGACCGAAATCTCCAGGCGCGCGGCGCGCCTCGCGCCTGAGGACACGCCGATTATCGTCGCCCCGACGATCTCGGTGGGTCTTGCCCAGCATCACCTGAGCTATGGCGGAGCGCTGACGCTGGATTTCGCCACCTTTCATGCCGTCATCGGCTGCTGGGTGCGGTCCATCGTTGCGTCGGGCTTCCGCCGCATCGCGCTCGTCAACGGTCATGGTGGCAACACGACGGCCCTTCGTGTCGTGGTCAACGAACTTGCCCGCAGTGAGCGACTGCCCATCGTAACCTGCACCTATTGGGACGTGGCGGCGGCCGCGTTCCGGGATATTCTCGAAACGCAGCCCTGCGTGATGCACGCCTGCGAGGCGGAGACCTCCCTGATGATGGCGCTTGCGCCTGAAACGGTCCGTCACGAGCAAATGGTCGGCCTCACGGCTCCGAGCTTCGAGGGATCCGAAGATCCTTTCGAATCGGCGTTCTACCGCTCGCTGGACATGGACGAGCTGTCGGTGAATGGCGTTCTTGGCAATCCGTCTGCCGCAAGTGCGGCCAAGGGCGAATTGCTCGCCGACGCTGCCGCCACCGCGCTGAAGACTCGGCTGCTCGATCCGCAGACCTGGCGACGGCTCGAGCCGCGATGACACGGATCCAGGGAACCCCATGACCAGAACGCTCCTCATCGACACGCATGTGCATCTCTATCGTTCGTCGGCAGCCGCTGCCGAGGACAAGGAGAGCTATGTCATCTGGGAATATGGCGAGGGCGGCACGCCACTCTACTCGCAGTCACTCGGCTCTCCGGAAGAACTTGCGCGTTCGATGGAGGCATCCGGCGTTTCCCGCGTCGTCGTCCTCAATCTGTTCATTGCCGAATGGGAAGTCAGCCGCTTCGAGAAAAGCTTGCCCTCAGACATGGCGCCGACTGAGCGAAAGCAGCTGGTCGCCGATTTTCGCAGGAAGCTTCCCCAGACGCTGCGCGACTTCAATCTCTGGGGCTGCGAGGTCGCCAAACGCTATCCCGCGATCACGCCCTTCGTTTCCGTCGACCTGAACGTCGCGGGCGCCGCCGAAAGCACGGCCATGGTGCGCGACCTTGTCGAGAACCATGGCGCGCGCGGTCTCAAGCTGCACAGCGCGATCCACCGCCACAGCATGGACGATGAGCGGTTGTGGCCATTGTTCGATCTTTGCCGCGAATACGGTTTGCCGGTGCTCGGTCATGCCGGACGTGATCCCGCAAATGCCGGCTTTGCCGAGCCCAAGGCATTTGCGCCGGTGCTGGAGGCGTTCCCTGAGCTACAGCTCATCGTGGCCCATATGGGCGGTGGCGCTTGGCAGCAGACGGCAGAACTCGCGGCACGCTATCCGAATGCATGGTTCGACTGCGCCGAGATCATCGAATGGACAGCAGCGTCCGAGGCACCATCCGATTTTGAGCTAGCGGCTCTGATCCGGCAGGTGGGCGTGCACAGAGTTCTGCTAGGCTCCGACTATCCCTGGTACGATCTCGACAGGACGATCGAACGCGTGAACGCGCTTCCGCTCCTGTCCGATGAGGAGAGAGAGCTTATCCTCGGGCGCAATGCGCTGCGCCTTCTCGACGGGTCGGATGCATGACACCGGTGCCGAACACGCGTCTGCGGAGGAGGCAGTCACGTGCCGTTCTCAGCGCCATTGGAACGTTTTCACGCGCACCGCTGACGGCCATCGGCCTCGTGATTATCGCCGTACTGATCGTTTCAGCGCTTTTTGCACCCCTAATCGCACCGTATGACCCGATAGCGATCAATCCCGCACAGCGGTTTCTCGCGCCGTCGCTCGACCATCTCCTCGGCACCGATCAACTGGGTCGGGATCTGTTTTCACGCGTGCTCTATGGCGGACGCGTGGCGCTGCAGATCGCACTGTCCTGCGTCATTCTTTCGTTCCTGATCGGCGTGCCGCTCGGGCTGCTCGCGGGGTTCGGGCCGCAGTGGCTGGACAATGGGCTTCTGTTCGTGTTCGACGCGGTTCGCTCGTTTCCAGTCGTCATTCTGGCCTTGGTGATGATTACTGTGACGGGCCCGAGTCTCACGACCATCCTGATCGTCGTCGTCGTCGCCAAAATCCCGGACTATGCCCGCGTGGTCCGGGCACAGACGCAGAGCCTGCGCAACGCCACCTTCATTCGAACCTCGCAGGCGATGGGCCTGCCATTCTGGCGCATCCTGCTCGTTCATCTGGCGCCCAATGTCGTTGGGCCGGTCTTCATCCTGGCTTCGATGGATATCCCCGTGGTGATCACGATCGAGGCAGGGCTCTCGTTCCTGGGTCTCGGAGTTCGACCGCCGACACCGAGCTGGGGCACCATTTTGAACGACGGTTTCTCGTTCATCCAGGCAACGCCGTGGCCAATCCTCGCCGGATGCCTGCCGCTCGTGCTCATCACGCTCGGCTTCACCTTCGTCGGCGAGGCGCTGCGCGATGCGCTGGACCCCAAGACGAGGCGGCGGTGATGCGCGACGCCCTCCTTCAGTTGCGCGATTTTTCAGTCTCTTTTCCGGCGACGCGCGGCGAGGTGCACGCATTGCGCAACATCTCGCTCGATGTGAGGAGGGGTGAAGTTTTTGGAATCGTCGGCGAAAGCGGAAGCGGAAAGTCTACGCTGCTGACAGCGATCATGGGCCTGCTCGGACCCGGTGCTCGCTCGTCCGGGTCCATTCGTTTCGACGGTCGCGAGCTGCAGACCATGACGAAGCGCGACTACCGCACGCTGCGCGGGGCGCGGATCTCCATGGTGTTTCAAAACCCCATGACGACGCTAAGCCCCGTGGTGAGGATCGACCAGCAGATGGTGGACATTCTGCACCGGGACAAGGGCAGCCGGGCCGACAAACTCGCTAGGGCGGCTGTGATGCTGTCCAAGGTGGGGATCCCCGATCCACTGGCAAGGTTGCAATCCTATCCCCACCAGATGTCCGGCGGAATGCTTCAGCGCATATCGATCGGGATGGCTCTCATGTCGCGTCCCGACCTGCTGATTGCCGACGAGCCGACGACCGCTCTGGACGCGACGCTAGAGGTTCAGATCCTTCAGTTGCTTCGGGATCTGCGCGAGGAGATCGGCTGCTCGATCCTCTATGTGTCGCATCATCTGGGCACGGTCGCGCAGATGTGCGATCGCGTCGCGGTCATGTATGCCGGCTCGGTGGTGGAGCAGGGGAGCGTCCAACGGGTGCTCGGTGCGCCCGGCCATCCCTATTCGCGCCGCCTGCTCGACTGCGATCCAAGTCGCGTCCACCAGCCCGGCACATTCTTGCCGACCATCCCTGGCGTGGTGCCTGATCTTTCTCAGCATTGGGCCGGATGCGCGTTCCAACCACGATGCGACATGGCGGTGAGTGCGTGCATCCGCGAACATCCCGCCCTGCGCGGCTCGCAAGGACATGCAGTCGCCTGTCATGTCACAGCTGAAGGCGAGCGCCGTGGCCAGCTTGCTTGAAGTCATCAACCTTCGTGTCTCCTATCGAGCTCGCGATCCGCAGGCCGGCATCCTGTCGCAACGGCGGGAGCTAGCCGCGCTCGATGACGTCAGTCTCTCGGTGGCGGCGGGGGAGACCTATGCGCTGATCGGTGAAAGTGGCTCCGGCAAGAGCAGTCTCGTCAACGCCGTTGCGGGCCTCGTTCCGGTCAAAGGCGGACGCATTCTCGTCAACGGCGAGGATGTGACGCAGCTGCCGCCTGGAAAGGGAGCGCGGCGCCGGATTGCCATCCTGTCCCAGGACGCTGCTGGCTCACTGAGCCCGCGGTTGACGGTCGGTACCAGCATGGCCGAAGCTTTGCGTCACGCGGGCGTGTCGAGCGCAGATTTCCCCGCTGAAACAAGCCGCCTGCTTGGCTTGGTCGGTCTGCCCCTGCATCTGCCGGCATCCTATCCGCATCAATTGTCCGGCGGCCAGGCACGACGGGTTGCCGTGGCGCGTGCGCTCGCGCTGCGGCCCGATCTGATCGTGGCAGATGAGCCGACCGCCGGTCTCGACGTGTCCGTACAGGGCGAGATCATCAATCTGTTGATGCGCCTGCAGCGCGAACTCGGCCTGGCGATGCTCGTGATCTCGCACAATCTGCACGTCGTTCGTCTCATGGCATCGCGGGTTGGCGTCATCTATCTCGGTCGCCTCGTGGAGGAGGGACCGTCGGCGCAGGTTTTTGCCGAGCCTGCCCATCCCTACACTGCGGGTCTTTGCGCGGCCAATCTGTCGAGCGATCCGAACGAGCCGTGGCCCTCCATGCCCATCAGGGGCGATGTGCCGAGCCTGTTCGACAGACCGAAGGGCTGCGTCCTTCATCCGCGCTGCCCCCGCGCGACCGAGCATTGCCGTATACAGGCGCCGGAACGACGAGTGCTGAGTGCAGCGCGCATGGTGGAATGCCATTGGCCACTAGCGGAAGTCGACAAGCCGGTCGCCGTCGGAGGAAGCGCGTGATGCTCGCCTACATTCTGCGGCGCACTCTTCTTTCGGTCGGTATCGTCATCGTCATCGCGACGGCATTGTTTTGCGCGGTGTTTCTGATCCCCGGCGATCCGGTCAGCGTCGCGCTTGGCCCGCGCGCCACGCCGGAGATGCAGGCGGCTCTCGTGCAACGCCTCGGCCTCGACCAGCCGATCCACATCCAGTTGCTCAATTTCTTCGGCAACATGCTTACCGGCGATCTGGGCAAGGACGTCTGGAGCAACCGCGACGTTCTCGACATCGTGTTGGAGGACCTGCCACACACGCTTGCGCTGCTTGCCGCCGGGTTGGCCTGGCCGCTGGCCTTGGCGCTGCCGCTTGGCTGCCTTGCGGCGGTGAGGCCCGGCTCGTTCGCCGATATCACGGTCAGCATCCTGTCCGTGGGCGTGATTGCGCTGCCGTCCTTCGTCGTCGCCATTATTCTGCTCATCGTTTTCGCGGTGCAGCTGAAATGGCTGCCGGCAATCGGTGTCGGCTCGCCCGGAGATTTGGGAAGCTATCTGCGCCATCTCATCCTGCCGGCGCTGGCCGTCGGGCTTGGATGGTTGGGCTATTTCTCGCGCATCATTCGGGCATCCATGCTCGAGGTTCTGAACGAGGATCACATCCGCACGCTGCGCGCCTACGGCGTTTCCGAAAGCCGCATCATCTTCGGCTATGCGCTGAAGATCGCCGTGCAGCCCGTGGTCGCGATGATCGGCATCGGCGTCGGAACGCTTCTGTCCGGGGCCGTCTTCGCGGAAATCATCTTTTCGCGGCCGGGCATCGGGAAGCTCATTTACGCATCCGTGCTCAACCGAAATTACCCCGTGGTCATGGGAGCGACCGTCGTCTCCACGGCTCTTCTCGTCACCGTCGCCTTGATCGTGGACCTGGTGAATGCGTGGCTCGACCCGCGCAGTCGAGAGCGTCTGTGAAGCGCGCGATGGCTGATGGTCCACCAAAACCAAAACTGATCTGATGGAGGAAATATCCGTGCTGGAAACGCAAAGATCGAGCGCCGCTCAAAGCCATGTTGCCATTCTCGATGCGGAGATGGTGGCAGCGCATGTCGATCCGGCCGGGATCAAGGCGGCGGTCGCCCGCGGGTTTGCGGCATTGGCGCGTGGGCTCGCCGTTCAACCGCTGCAAACACTGGTGCCTTTGCCCGATGCGAACGGCGACTTCATCATCTACAGCGCAGCGGACTATGACTGCGGGCTGATCGGGGTGAAGGTTTCGCCTTATCTGGTCAAACGCGGGCAGACCCACGGCGACCCCGTCACGGCTTACACTCTGTTGATCTCGCTCGAAAACGGCGAGCCCGTCGCGCTGTGCGATTCCCTGGCACTCACGGCTCATCGAACGGCGGCCACCACATCGCTCGCCGTCGATCACCTGATCGGATCGCGTGCGCGCATTCTCGCGGTCATCGGCGCCGGGCCCTTGGCTCGCCTCCATCTCAGATACGAGCTTCTATCCAGAAAATGGGAGGAGATCAGGGTGTTCTCGCCGGGACTTGCGGCAGAGCCGGCAAGGATTCGAGCGTGGAGCGATGTTGAAGCGATGGGTCGGCTGAAGGTCTGCGCGAGCGTGCGCGACGCCGTTGCCGATACGGATGCCGTCATGCTGTGCACCTCGTCCGGCGTGCCGGTGATCGCGCTGGACTGGTTGTCTCCGGACGTCGTCGTCACGTCGATCAGCACGAATGCAAGCCTTGCCCATGAGATCCCTCCGCAAGCGCTTTCGGCGTTTCAGGTCTTCTGCGATCTGCGTTCGACCGCGCCTCACCAGGCGGGGGAAATGATCCTCGCTGCACGCGATCACGCCTGGCGCAGCGAGACGATCGTTGCCGATCTGAGCGAACTTCTTTCCGGACAGCGGAAGGGAGTACGGGAGGGACGGCGCTTCTTTCGCTCGACCGGTCTCGGCATTGCAGATGTCGCCGCTGCGGCATTCGTCCAACGGCAGATGAGTTCGGCATTGCCCGAAGAAAGCTGAAGGTATTTCGTGTCGGATTGCCGATCCAGCGATCGGAATGCGAGCGGGAGAATGATGATGATGCGTTACCTGGATCCCCATCTGCTTCAAGCTTTCGTGGCAACGGCCGACATCGGCACGGTGGTCGGTGCCGCTGCTCATCTCAACCGCACCCAGGCTGCCGTCAGCATGCAGATCCGCAAGCTGGAGGACCATGTTGGCACGATGCTGTTCGAGCGGGGACCACGCGGCCTGAAAATGACGTCCAACGGCCACATGCTCATGTCCTATGCGCGCGAGATCCTGTCTTTGAACGACACCTTCATCGCGCATCTTGGCGGCAACCAGGAAAAGGGACGGCTTCGTCTGGGTGTGGTGGAGGATTTCGTCGCGACCCGTCTCATCGCTATCCTGTCGCAGTATCGCGCCGAAAATCCGGCGATCCAGATCGACATCATCGTCCAGCCAAATGCCCGCCTCGCCGCCATGTTCGACAGCAAGATGCTCGACGCGGTGATCTGCGATGTCAGCGGCATCCACCGGAAGCCGCTCGGCGTCTGGTCCGAGCGCCTTTACTGGGCGGTGCGCGACGACTTCACCATTCACTACGATCGACCGTTGCCAATCGTCATGTTCGACGATGCCTGTCCATGGCGTGCGGCTGCGATCGCGACGCTTGCACGGGCAGGTGTTGATTGGCGCATCGTGTCCGAGGCATCGACTCTCTTGGCGACGTCGGCTGCCGTGCGGGCCGGCCTCGGTGCTGCGCCGATGATGAACGGCACCGTTCCGCGCGGGTGCCGGATCATCCAGCCGATTCCTGACTCCCTGTGCCCCGTTGAAATCACCATCGGGCTTTTCGCCAATGCCCATCCCACGCTCGAAGCGCGGGCTTTCATCGACATCGTCACATCCGGATCGGAGCCGCGCGCGATCATGGATCTGCGGGCGATGTCCGACGACGAAACAGCCGGCCTGCTGCTCGGCTAGCACAAGCATCATTCGACACGCGACGAGAGGCATCATGCGACTGGACATCGTGAATATCCGCAGGGATACGGCTGCGCTTTGCGAAATTGGCAACCGTTTCGTCGGCAGCGATGGAGAACGGCAAGCGCGCGACTACATCTTTGCGCGGATGCGCGAACTCGACCTCCAATCCGTTCGCAGGGACATGTTCGAGGTCGCGACGTACCGGCCCCTCAACGCCAAATGCACGCTGGTGGGCGCTGCAGCCCCGTCACTTGATTGCGTGGGCCTCCAGTTCATGGGCAGCGATCGTTTCGAGGCCGAGGCAGTGCTCATCGGCGAGCTGTCCGACACGGCAGATCTCGATGCCATCTGTCGGCATTTGCCGCCGGTCCGAGGCCGTATTGCTGTGATCAAGACCAGCTATCCCTACCTCTTCGTCGATGATCTGACGGAGCGCGGCGCACTGGGCATCGTCATGCTCGGCGATGCTCCCGACGGATACTGCCGCAATCTCAACGCCATGATGTATCCGGCGCTCGTCGAGCGGCCGAACGGCGCACATCATCGCATTGCCGGCGTTACCCTCTCGGAACAGTCGTCCACGATGCTGCTTGCGCACATCGCGGCCGGCGGCAGGCTGCGCCTGGAGCATCAGGCTGAGTATCCGATCGTCGAAACCGGAAACGTCATCGGCGAGTTGCCTGGAAACGGTGCGGGCGAAGTGGTCGTGGGCGCCCATTACGACACTCAGCTCGACGGTGTGGGTGCGTCGGACAACGCGCTCGGCATCGCGTGCCTGCTGGAGATGATGCGCCAACTCGGCGAGCACGATCTGAGACGACGCGTCGTCGCCGTGGCTTTCGCCGACGAAGAGGCGGGTTTTCGGGGGTCGGCCGACTATGTTCAGCGCTATGGCGCGCGACTGGCCGAAACGGTCGGGATGGTCAACCTCGATGCACTGGCCTGGGCGCCTGCCCAGCGTTCCCTGCACGCCGATCCCTCTATCATGGCGTTTGCCGCCGAAACGGCTGAGGCTGCCGGCTGGATGATCGAAAACCGTGCCGATGCTTCCCTGTTTCCCGGTTCGGACCACAATCCCTTTATCGACGCCGGCGTGCCCGCAGCATTCTTCTGGCGCAACCCGCCGACCCACCCCTACTACCACACGCGTGGCGACAGCCTTGATCGGATTGATTTTCAGATTGCGGTGGATACGGCAAGCGCAGCTGCTGCAGTCGTGAAACGGCTCGCTAACGAGCCTTCACTGCCCTTCGACAGGTCGCAGCCGACGCGGCGCTGGATCGATCTGCGGCCATGATCGGTTCGGCCCATCAAGCCGCATCGCGTCAGAGGCGCGCGCGGGCGCTGCGTGGCGTTGAAAGCAACAGGCTTGTTTCGCTCGCGGTGATCCCGGGCACGAGCCGGATACGACGCAGGACGGAATCGAATTCGCCGAGGCTCGAGGTGGCCAGCTCGACGATCAGGTCCCACCGCCCGTTGGTGGTGTGGATCGCCGATACTTCGGGAAAGCCTCCCAGAGCGCGGATCACCCGTTCGGTCACGTGACCTTCGATCTCGATCATCGTGATGCCGCGAACCGGCACCTCGACGACGTCGGACTGCAGGATGACGGTGTAGCCGAGAATGATCCGCGCGCGCTCGAGGCGCTCGATCCGGTTGCGGACCGTGGCGCGCGACACGCCGAGGTCGACCGCGAGATCGGAGAGGCTTCGTCGGGCGTCGTGCCGCAGCAGGGTGATCAGTCGGTTGTCGAGGTCGCTTATGTCCATAACGGTAAATAGCACTGCCGTTTTGTGCTGAATAGATTTCCGATCCGACAAATTGGCCTGTTCACCTTGCCAGGCGTCAATGGTTCACTGATCGCAAGATGGGCCAGGGGCAGACGAATGAAGTGCACGCTGATCGGCGTACCGGTTCAGGATGGCGCCTCGCGTCTTGGATGTGAGATGGGGCCGAGCGCGCTCAGAACTGCGGGGATCGGACCGACGCTTCGCGATCTCGGTCATGACGTGAGTGACCTCGGCGACATCCGCGTCGACGACGCTCTGGACCGCCGCCACCCCAATGATGCCGTCCACGACCTCGGCAAGGTCGCCTTATGGGTGGAGCGGCTGGCCGAGACCGCCTATGCCCACAGCGATGGCGCGATGCCGATCTTTCTCGGTGGCGACCACGTTCTGTCCGCTGGCACCGTTGCCGGCCTTGCGCGCCGGGCGAGCGAGCAGGGGCGCCCGCTCTTCGTGCTCTGGCTCGATGCCCATACGGATTTCCACACGCTGGAAACGACCGGCAGCGGCAACCTCCACGGCATTCCGGTCGCCTATTTCACGAACCAGCCGGGCTTTGGGACGTACTTGCCGGCGCTTGAGGCTCAGGTCGATCCAGCCAATGTGTGCATGCTCGGTATCCGCAGCGTCGATCCTGCCGAGCGCAGCGCATTGGCCGACCTGCCGATCACCGTCCACGACATGCGGGCGCTGGACGAGCGGGGCGTCGCGCCTCTGCTCGGCGCGTTTTTGGAGAAGGTCGCCGCAGCGAATGGCCGGCTGCATGTCAGCTTCGACGTCGATTTCCTCGATCCGGAATTCGCGCCGGCCGTGGGCACGACGGTGCCCGGCGGCGCCACGTTTCGCGAGGCGCATCTCGTCATGGAGATGCTTCACGACAGCGGCCTGGTCGAAAGCCTCGACCTCGTCGAACTCAACCCGTTTCTCGACGAGCGCGGGCGCACCGCGAGCCTGCTCGTCGATCTCGTCGCCAGCCTAATGGGCCGCCGCATCCTCGACCGACCGACAAGGAGCTTTCGATGATCCCCAAACTCAATATCGTTCCGTTCGTCAGCGTCGATCATATGATGTCGCTCGTGCTGGCGAAGGGCGTCGAGCGCTTCATGATCGAGTTGGCGGGCTACATCGAAGAGGACTTCCGCCGCTGGGACATGTTCGACAAGACGCCACGCGTTGCCTCGCATTCGGCCGAGGGCGTGATCGAACTGATGCCGACCTCGGATGGCGCCCATTACGGCTTCAAATACGTCAATGGTCATCCCAAGAACACGCGGGAAGGGCGCCAGACAGTCACGGCTTTCGGCGTTCTGTCGGACGTGGGCAATGGCTATCCGGTTCTGCTCAGTGAAATGACGATCCTGACAGCACTCCGAACAGCTGCGATGTCGGCGCTTGCAGCACGCTATCTCGCACCAAAAGACCCGCGTGCCATGGCGATCATCGGCAACGGGGCGCAGTGCGAGTTCCAGGCGCTTGCCTTCAAGGCGCTGCTCGGCATCGAGAGTGTGCGTCTGTTCGACATCGATCCGGAGGCCACGAAGAAGGCCCTGACGAACCTTGCCGGCTCCGGCCTGACGCTGGAGCCTTGCAGTTCGGCAGAGGCAGCCGTGCAGGGCGTCGACATCATCACCACCGTCACCGCCGACAAGCAGAACGCCACGATCCTGACCGACAACATGATCGGCTCCGGCGTGCATATCAACGCGGTCGGCGGCGACTGCCCGGGCAAGACAGAGCTGCATCGGGATATTCTACTGCGCGCGGGTATCTTCGTCGAATTCGAGCCCCAGACGCGCATTGAAGGCGAAATTCAGCAACTGCCCGCGGAGCATTCGGTTCAGGAACTCTGGAAGGTCATGCGGGGCGAGGCGCCGGGGCGGGCGGACAGTCATCAGATCACGCTGTTCGACAGCGTGGGTTTCGCCGTCGAGGATTTCTCGGCACTGCGCTACGTGAGGGACTCCCTCACTGACACGGCCTTCAGCACGGACCTCGACCTACTGGCCGATCCGGACGAACCACGCGACCTTTTCGGAATGCTGCTGCGACATCAAAAAGTTGCGGCTGCGGCTCCCTGAGAGCGTCCAGCCTTGCATCTCCGTGGCGCTACTTTGGAGACAGCAGACATTGTCAGTTGGGGCACAGTTGGGGCCGTGAGGAGACAGTCAGCTCACGGTGGCGCAAATGGGAAACGGCCGTTTGACCGAGAGGCTTCCTGGGCGGCGTCCTAGTCCAGAAATCGGTATCCAACGCCCGGCTCATTGAGGATGAACCTCGGTGCCGCAGGGTCGTCGCCGAGCTTGGCGCGGAGGCGGCCGATGAAGACGCGGAGATATTGGAGATCGTGCTCGTGAGCGGGTCCCCAGATGTCGGCAAGCAATTGCCGGTGAGTGATGATGCGGCCGGCGTTGCGGGCAAGCAGTGCGAGGAGTTCGAATTCCTTGCGCGTGAGCTTGACGGTTTCGCCTGCGAGCGCGACTTCATGCCGGGCGAGGTCGATGCGCAGGTCGCGTCGCAGAATTTCTGTCTCGGGTGTCGCGCCGCCCGGCGCCGATCGCAGCAGCGCCCTCACGCGGGCCAGCATCTCCGCAATGCCGAAAGGCTTGACGACGTAGTCGTTGGCGCCGGCGTCGAGGGCTGCGACCTTCTCATCCTCGGACTGGCGCACCGACAGGATCAGGATCGGCACGTTCGACCACTCACGGATGCGCGCGATCACAGCCTTGCCGTCCATGTCCGGCAGGCCGAGATCGAGCACGACGAGATCAGGCTGGAAAGTCGCTGCCTTGGCGATCCCGCTTTTGCCCGAGGCCTCTTCGTCCAGCGTGAAGCCCTGCGCCTCCAGAGCCACGCTCAGGAACTTCCGAATGCCCGGATCGTCTTCGATCAGAAGGATGCGGCCAGTGTTCATTCCGGCTCCGCTGACTGTCTGATGGCGGGAAGGGTCATCACGATGCGCGTTCCGCTGCCATCTTTCTGCGCGGCCTCGGCACGGATAGAGCCGCCATGTGCATCAATAATCCCCTTGGCGATCGCAAGGCCAAGGCCGGTTCCGCCAGGCTGGCCATCACCCGCGCGGACGCGAAAGAACATGTCGAAGACCTGAGTGCGATCGCTCTCGGCAAGGCCAGGGCCCTCGTCCGCGATGGAAAACACCACTTCGTTGCCGATCGCTTCGGCCGCAAGGGTCACCTGCGTACCGGCAGGCGCATATTTCGCGGCGTTGTCGAGGATGTTCGCCACCACTTGCTCCAGAAGAACGGCATCGCCCCAAATCTCCGGCAATGTCTTGGGCAGGTTGCGCACGATCCGATGTCCGGCGAGATCGCGTTCCAAACGCCGCAAGGCAAGGCCCACCACTTCGCGCAGATCGATCGGCTGCTGAGCCACCTTCAGTGCACCATAGCCAAGCCGGGTCATGTCGAGAAGGTTCTGGACATAGCGGTTCAATCGTTCGCCTTCGTCGCGGATCGTCTCAGCCATCGTCCGTCGTCCCGACTTGCCAAGCACCTCGTCCGCATCGACGAGAGAGGTCGCGGCGCCGATAATCGATACCAATGGGGTCCTGAGATCATGGCTGACGGAGGACAGCAGGGCAGCGCGCAGGCTCTCGGTTTCGGAGAGCAGACGCGTCTGCTCCATGTCGGAAGCGAGTTTGGTGCGCTCAACGGCAAGACCGACCTGATCCACGAGTGAATCCAGCAGCCTCCGCTCATCGGCGGTAATGTACTGGCGCGCACCGAACTGGACGCCGAGCAGGCCATGGATCCTGCCCGCGCTTTTCATCGGCAGGAAGAGCCAGCTGGCGGACGGCAGGGTTTCTGACGACCAGCCAGCAGGTTCGCGCTTGTCCCACGCCCAGTCGGCGGCGGCGCGGTCGCGCGTCTCAAGCTGGTCCTCCGGCGGCATGCCGCCTATGATCGACAGCCTTCCTGCAGCGTCCGGCATGAGGATCATCGATGAGCATTGCATCGTCGAAGCGACGTGGGTAACGGCCGCCCAGACCACATCGTCGAGAGACGCAACGCTTGCGACCTTGCGTGAAAAGTCGAAGAGATTTGCCGTGCGCCTTGCTATGGCGCGCTGAGCCTGCGCCTGGTCGCGAAGCCGTGCCGCGAGATTTCCGGTGACGACCGCCACCGCCAGAAAGAGGAACAGCGTCAGCACCAGATCCTGATTGGCGATCTCGAAGGTGAAGAACGGCTCGGTGAGGAAGAAATTATAGCTGAGGAAAGCCAGGCCGCTTGCAAAGATCGATGGCCAAAGGCCGAAGCGGGCGGCGACTCCTAGGACTGCCACCAGAAAGAAAAGCGACAGGCTCTCCACCGGGAAAATGCGATTGACGACGATTGCCGTGGCGGTCGCGAGCATGACGGCGGCTGCCGACCACAGATAGGCTTTCGGGTTGCGCTCGGGAACGATCACGGCGCCTCGGATCGCGGCCTTGCGCGCTTCGCCGGGATCGGCGGAGACGATGGTCACCTCGAAGTCGTCGGCCTTGCGGATGATCTCCTCGGCAACCGTTTCGCGCGTGAAGCGGGCCGTGAAAAAGCGAGGCCTGGGGCGTCCGAGCACGATGCGCGAAACATTCCGGCTTCGGGCAAAGGCGAGGATCTCGTCGGCGACGTGGCTTTCGGCATGGATCGTGGCGATTTCGGCGCCGAGCGTTTCGGCCAGCCGCAGGGTTTCGGCGATCGCATCCTTGGCGGCATCCGGCAGATGCTCGGATGCGGGCGTCGTCACGCTTGCCGCAATCCAGTCGGTGCGTGAGCGTTCCGCCATTCGCTTGGCGGCCCTTACCAGCGCCTTGGAGACCGGAGCTTCATTCACGCAAACGAGCACCCGATCCTGCGCCGGCCAGGGCCCGGGAATGGCATGGCTCTTCATGTGGGCGGTCATTTGCGCGTCCACCCGGTCGGCAGCAACACGCATCGCCAACTCACGCAACGCGGTCAGATTGCCCTTGGAAAAGAAATTCTGAATCGCGCGGGCAATCTGGTCCTGCACATAGACCTTGCCTTCCCGAAGGCGCTCGATGAGCTCGTCCGGCGGCAGGTCGATCAGTTCGATGTCGTCGGCGAGCTCCAGCACCTTGTCAGGGACTGTCTCACGCACCTTCACTCGGGCGATGCGGGCAACAACATCGTTGAGACTTTCCAGGTGCTGGATGTTCAGCGTGGAATAGACGTCGATCCCTTTCGCGAGAAGTTCTTCCACGTCCTGCCAGCGCTTGGCATGCCGGCTGCCCGGCACATTGGTGTGGGCCAACTCATCGACGAGGACCAATCTCGGTTGCCGCGCGATGATGCCGTCGAGATCCATCTCGGCGAGCAGACGCCCGCCATAGTGAATGCGCGCGCGCGGCACGATTTCAAGTCCGGCAACGAGGCGCTCGGTCTCCGCCCGCCCATGCGTCTCGACAATGCCGACGACGAGGTCGAGACCGTCCGCCCTGCGGCGCTGGGCTGCCTCCAGCATCGCGTAGGTCTTGCCGACACCAGGTGCCGCGCCGAGAAAGATTTTCAGCCGCCCGCGACCTTCCTTCGCGGCTTCCGCGAGGAGAGCTTCGGGTTCCGGGCGGCGTTCCTGTTCCATGATCAGTCTGTGACCGGAATGCGCTCATTAAGAGCGAGATTGAGCAGGAGGACATTGACGCGGGGTTCGCCCAGTACGCCGAGCGTCCTGCCCTCGATTTGCTCGTTGACCAGCACGCGCACGGTCGCAGGGGCCGTGCCTCTTGCGGCGGCAATGCGCTCGATCTGCAAATATGCGGCCGCCGGCGAGATATGCGGGTCGAGACCGCTGCCTGACGCGGTTACGAGGTCGATTGGGACCGCAGCGCCACCATTTTCGGCGCTCAACCTTTGCGCATCTTCCGTCACACGGTCGATCAAAGCTGCCGATGTCGGGCCGAGATTGCTGCCCCCGGTGGAGGCAGCGTCATAACCATCGGCGCCGGCGGCTGAAGGGCGGCCATGGAAATAGGTCTCGCCGGTAAACGCCTGGCCAACGAGAGACGAGCCGATGATCTGGCCATCGCGATCGACCAGGCTGCCATTGGCCTGCATCGGGAAGAGCGCCTGCGCTGCTCCCGTCATGGCCAATGGGTAGGCTACTCCGGTGATGAGCGTGAACAGTGCGAGCAGTGTCAAAGCGGGTCTCAGTTCGGAAATCATGGTTTTACCTCACAGAATGCCGGCGGCGTTGACAATAAGATCGATCGCCTTGATGCCGATGAAGGGAACGATCAGGCCGCCAAGGCCATAGATCAGCAGGTTGCGGCGCAGCAGCACGGCTGCCGTCGCCGGCTGGTATTTCACACCGCGCAGTGCGAGCGGAATGAGCGCGATGATGATCAGTGCGTTGAAGATGACGGCCGACAGGATCGCGCTGGCCGGACTGCCGAGCCCCATCACGTTGAGCGCATCAAGCGCAGGGTAGGCCGTCACGAACAGCGCCGGAAGGATGGCGAAGTATTTCGCCACGTCGTTGGCGATCGAAAAGGTCGTCAGCGAGCCGCGGCTGATCAGCAACTGCTTGCCGACGAGCACGATCTCGATCAGCTTTGTGGGGTCGGAATCGAGATCGATCAAATTGCCCGCCTCCTTTGCGGCGGGTGTGCCGGTGTTCATCGCCACGCCCACATCGGCCTGGGCCAGCGCGGGTGCGTCGTTCGATCCGTCGCCGCACATGGCAACGAGTTTGCCCTCGACCTGCTCCTTGCGGATCAGTTCCAGCTTGCGCTCGGGCGTCGCCTCGGCGAGGAAATCGTCGACGCCTGCCTCCGCCGCAATGGCTGCGGCCGTTAGCGGATTGTCACCCGTCACCATCACCGTGCGCACGCCCATCCGGCGGAGCTCGGCGAACCGTTCGCGAATGCCCGGCTTGACGATGTCCTTCAGATGGATGACGCCGAGCACCTGCTTGTCACGTGCAACGAGAAGCGGTGTCCCACCCGATTTTGCGATGCTCTCGACAACCGCACGAAGCTGTGGCGATGGATCGATGCCGCACCATCTCAGAACGGCATCGGAGGCACCTTTCCGCAACTGAGAGCCGTCCTTGAGATCCGCGCCCGAAATGCGCGTGTTGGCCGAGAAGGGAATGGCTTCTGCGACTTGCTCCGTGCCGTCCAGCGCGCGCCCGAGTTGCTTTCTGGCAAAATCAACGATCGACCGGCCTTCGGGCGTTTCATCGGAGAGGGAAGCGAGCAGCGCGGCTTCCATCATGTCCTTTGCGGTAACGCCAGGCAAGGGCTCGAAACCATCCGCCTGCCGAGCGCCGAACGTGATGGTGCCCGTCTTGTCGAGAAGCAGTACATCGACGTCGCCGGCTGCCTCCACAGCACGGCCCGACTTGGCGATGACATTCGCCTTCACCAGCCGATCCATGCCGGCAATGCCGATGGCGGACAGAAGGCCGCCGATCGTCGTCGGGATGAGTGTGACGAGAAGCGCGATCAGGAAGACCACCGGCACGAATGCGCCCGAATAGATGACAAAGGGTTGCAGCGTCACGACGACGATCAGGAAGATGATCGTCATGCCCGCCAGCAGGATGTTGAGTGCGATCTCGTTTGGGGTTTTCTGGCGTTCCGCGCCTTCGACCATGGCGATCATGCGATCGAGAAAGCTCTCGCCGGGCTTGGAGGTGATCCGGACCTTGATCCAGTCCGACACCACGCGCGTGCCGCCGGTCACCGCCGAGCGATCGCCGCCTGCTTCACGAATGACCGGTGCGGACTCGCCCGTGATCGCGCTCTCGTCGACCGAGGCGATGCCTTCGACGATCTCGCCATCGGCGGGAACGATATCATTGACCGATACCAGCACCAGATCACCTGGCTTGAGCGAACGGCTGGACACCATTTCCGGTTCGGGCGCATCTATGGAGGCGAGCTTCCGCGCCGGTGTCTCGGACTGGGTTGCACGCAGCGAATCGGCCCGGGCCTTGCCTCGGCCTTCCGCCATGGCCTCGGCGACATTGGCGAAATAGACCGTGAACCAGAGCCAGGCGGCGATCTGCCCGCTGACGGCAACGTTTTCGCCGCCGACAATCAGATCGCGCAGGAACAGCAGGGTAGAGAGTGCCGCCACCACCAGGGTGACGAACATGACGGGATTTCTCGCCATCGAACGAGGGTTCAGCTTCCAGAACGCCACTTTCAGGGCGGGACCGGTCACACGCCAGTCGAGTAGGGAAATGTCGGGTTTCTTGCGCATGGGAGTGCCTCAGAAGGTTTCGCCGGAAAGCATCGAGACGTGCTCGGCGATCGGCCCCAGCGCGAGCGCCGGGAAGAAGGTCAGCCCGCCGAGGATCAGGATCACGGCGACGAGTAGTGTGATGAAGAGCGGGCCATGTGTCGGAAACGTCCCGCTCGATGCGGGCGCCGACTTCTTGGCAGCCAACGACCCTGCAACCGCCAGCATCGGCACGATGTAGACGAACCGACCGAGCAGCATGGCGATGCCCTGCATCGTGTTGTGGTAAGGCACGTTGGCACTAAAGCCTGCGAAGGCCGAGCCGTTGTTGCCCGTCGCCGACGAATAGGCATAGATGATCTCAGACAGACCGTGCGGTCCCGCCTCTTGCAGCGAAGACAGCGAGATCGGAAGTATGGCCGCGAGCGCGCCGAGCCCGAGCACGCCAAGCGGCATCACCAGGAAGGCGATGACCGAAAGCTTCACCTCGCGCGCCTCGATCTTCTTGCCGAGATATTCCGGCGTGCGGCCGACCATCAGCCCTGCGAGAAAGACGGTCAGCACGACGAAAGACAGCATGCCGTAAAAACCGGAGCCGACCCCGCCGAAGACAACCTCGCCGACCTGCATCAGAAGCATCGGAGCGAGTGCGCCGAGCGGCATGAACGAGTCGTGCATGGAATTGACCGATCCGTTGGATGCAGCCGTCGTCGCTGTTGCCCAAAGCGCGGAGTTGCCGACGCCGAAGCGGACTTCCTTGCCCTCCATGTTGCCAGCCGACTGTTCGACCGGGAGCTGCGCGAAAGCTGGGTTGCCGGCAATTTCCGACGAATATGTCAGCGCCAGTGCGCCGAGGAACAGGATGCCCATGGTGGCGAAGATCGCGGCCCCCTGGCGCATGTCGCGCACCATCTTCCCGAACATGAAGCAGAAAGCGGCCGGGATGAGCAGGATGGCGACCATCTCGATGAAGTTCGAGAGCGGCGTCGGGTTCTCGTACGGCACGGCCGAATTCGCGTTCCAGAAGCCGCCGCCATTCGTGCCGAGCTGCTTGATCGCGATCTGGGAGGCTGCCGGACCCTGGCTGATCGTCTGCTGTGCACCTTCGACGGTCGTGGCCGAGACATAGGCCAACAGGTTTTGCGGGACGCCCTGCCAAACGAGGAACAGTGTCAGCACTATGGATAGCGGAAGCAGCACGTAAAGAACCGAGCGGGTCAGATCGACCCAGAAATTGCCAAGCGTTTTCTGTTCGCGGGCAAAGAAGCCGCGGATGATCGCTGCACAAACCGCCATGCCGACGCCGGCCGAGACGAAGTTCTGCACCGTCAGCCCGGCCATCTGGCTGAAATACGACATGGTCGTCTCGCCGCCATAGGCTTGCCAGTTGGTGTTGGTCGTGAACGAGACCGCCGTGTTAAAGGCAAGGTCGGGTGAAAGAGGGCCGAGTGCCTGCGGATTGAACGGCAGCAGATGCTGCAGCCGCAGGATCGCGTAGAGCAGAGCCCAGGAACCAAGGCTGAAGGCGAGCACGCTCAGCGCATAGCGCGTCCAGTGCTGTCCTTGATCGGGGCGCACGCCGGCGAGCCTGAAGAACGCCCGCTCGACTGGCGCGAAGACAGGCGACAGCCATGTCGTCCCGCCCTCATAGACGCGGGCGAGATATAGGCCGAGCGGCCAGGCGAGCACGGTGACAAGCACCGCGTAGAGGATGAACTGCAAAATATCGGGTGCCATGAAAATTGTCCTTGCGCCGGGTCAGAACCGTTCCGGACGGGCGAGCGCATAGCCGAGATAGACAATGAGGAGAGCGGCAACCGCGCCGCCAATGATGAGATCGAGGGCCATGGCAGGACCTCAGAGCCGTTCGAGCAGGCGAACGGCGGTAGCGGCCGCGACAAAGAAGCCGGCAGCCAGAGCGATGTAGAGAATGTCGAGCATAGAACGCTCCGTTGTTTCGGAAGCGTCCTATCTATTAACCAGGGGCATCAACGCGCGATGTGTCATCAATGCCATCTGCATAAACATCGCATAAACACGCATGATCCGTACTGCTTCCGCCTACGTCCGGCGGTTGGTATTGGCCCGGGTGCTCGGTCTAAGCAATGTTTCTTGCTGGTTCATCGACAGAACCCTGCCGGACAAGCTGATCACCGCGGCCGCCAGTAAGACCGCCGACGGCGTCTGCGTGATGTCTTTGGCCTGTCAGAAGGCTGAGGCTTCGTACAGCTGCTCCACCAGATCGCCGTCCAAGCAAGACATGTCAAATGACCTCCTCACCCGAACGGGTGAAGACGGGTCTACCACATTGTGGCTACTACAGGGCGAGCCGAGTCTTAGCACCCGCCGACATTATCCAAAGATAATAGGCAGAAGCTTCGACATCCCGGCCATCGGTTGTGGACGCTATGCGCGAAAGTCGTGACCGTCCACTTAAGTAAATTGTCGACCTTGCTGAACTGCAGCGAGTTGGAAGCGTCCTCGCTCAATCTCGATAACGCGTGGGGATCATGAGCCGCCTCTGCTTCTCGATTTTTCCGGCTGTCGTCGCCCTTGGTGCGCCGACGCATTCTCGTTGGAACAGATGAAGTGGTCGTTCTACCAGTCCGATCAAGGATGCTCGATAATGGGAACTATCGGACAAAATGCCATTCATGTTTCTGGCGCGAGCCGGGAAACCGAGCTTACGGTCGAGTTCGCGCTCGAGCAACTGAACCTGATCTTCGATCCTGAACCGTTTGCGGCACGGATATCGATCGACGATTTCTACTGGACCATCGACGGCAATATCGCGATCGAGAGCGCGTTTTGGGAGCACACCCCCACGGAGTTTCTGGAGACACTCGCGACGGGTAGGCGCCTGACCGTCGCGATGGACGGATTTCGACCCATCTCCTTTTCCCTCGGAGGGACGGGCAAGGCGGTCGAAGCGTTCGATCTCTGCCGCTCGCCCTGAGACCTTGCGGCAGTGATCAAACCATCATTCTTCAACGTCGAAACCGGCCTTACAATGAAGTTCGCTGCCTCCGTGTTCATAGCCGCCACCTTTGCGACTTCAGGTCAGCCGACGGCGATCCTCTGGGAGGGACAGACCCTTTCCACCGTGGCGGATGTTCGTTCGCACGAATGGCTTCTTGCCCTGAAGGCCAAGACTGTGTCGGGGGAGAACACATATTGTACCGCCGTCCTCGTCACACCAAACGTGGCGCTCACCGCGGGACATTGCGTTCACGAAATCAGCTCGATCGAAGTGATGGCAGCATCCTCCGAGACCGCAGAGTTTGCGACCGTCGCATCGGCAGTCTCCTGGGAGGCCCATCCGCAGACATTCGGCGAAGAACCGACGGGCGACGCGTCGCGCGTCGCGTTCAGCGACTTTCGTGAGACGAGCGCCCATCTGTACATTGACCTGGGTGTCGTCGCGCTCGACAGGCGGCTGGCAACTACACCCGTCAGGCTTTCGCCGCCAAAACTCGACCCGCTCGTCACCCCGCTGACGAGCTACGTCTTCGGCCGGCAGCGGGACGAATTCTATCGCTCGCTGCCGACCTTTGACGTTCTACGTACCGAGGTCGTTCAATGGATTGGAAGCTCAAGGAATATCCTGGCAAAGCTGCCAGAGGGCCGCTGGTGCGTGCGAGACTCGGGCGGCCCCGTGACTGCCGAAGGCACTGACGAAGACGGTAACCGCGAGCTTCAACTGATCGGGATCGGTTTCGTGTTCTTCGGCCGTGTATTGACCGGCGATCTGATAGAGCTGCGGGAAATCTGGGGCGATCTGTCGGCCGTGCCTCCCTGCGGGGAAAGGATGAGCTACGTTCACGTCGGATACAATTTGAACTGGATCCGGGATGCCATGGATCGAGTGTCGCCGGGAAGCGCGGAGGAGCTTCAGATTTCGCAGTAACCGACCGTTTGACCGCCCCGCCTCGACGGTGCCAGCAAGCCCACCTCGACCAGTCGCAATGTCGATCCAGACACATCAACAACTGCTTCTAGAACGACGGAACGCAAACCCGATCGGATCGTAGATTCCGGTTGAGTGCTAGAAAGCCGACATTCGGCCTTCTGAGGGTCGCTTCATCATGGGTCTTCCTACAGGCCCCAGAGATCGTCGATCGACGAGACCATTAAGACGCGTTACTGGTCCGCTCTCGGCAATCCTGATGATATGGGGTTTGATGCCTGCAGTCGATCCTAAAGGGAGTTTCGGCAGCAGTGGGACATTCCCCAAAGGCCAAGCCTATACCAACAATGACGGGCCCGTCTCCCTCATAAGGGAGCGCTTTTTCGCTCAAGGTTTCGATCGATGTGCGATAGATCCAGCTGTCCGCTCGACCCACATTCGCCGCAAAAACGACGGGCGTATCGCCCGCCATGCCCTGCGCCAAGAAGTGGTTTGTGATCGCGCCGGCCGTGCGTGAGCCCATGTAGAAGATGGTCGATGCCGACTTATCGGCCACGGCGGCCCAATCGATGTCGGTGGGCAGGCCGCCACGCTTGGAATGTCCGGTGACGAAGCGGCAGCTAAACATTTACCGCATCGCGCGAGAGCGGCTGAAATTGCGGAGCGCCGCCTTTGGCGCTCTCGATCCAGGACGTGTCGAAGAGCTTCGGCCGGGCGCCAATGTGCCTTCCACAATCATTTGCCTCAGATGGTTCAGGGCAAAGCTGCGAGCCGCTGAACAACCTCGACATCTTCAATGCCCGCGAACTCGTGCAGCAGCTGCGTGCGCTCGTTGATGAGAGGGGCCGAACCATCGCCATTGTCCTTCACGACATCAATCAAGCCGCAGCCTACGCTGACCGGATCATTGCAATGAAAGATGGTCACGTGCTCGGATGTGGTTCCCCAAACGAGATCGTGACGACCGAGAACTTGCAGGCGGGAAACACCGCTTCCTCCACATAGCGCTGTGCATCGCGCACCAGCGGCACCAGACCCGCCGCAACCATCAGGCAGAGATGCCGGTCGACCGGCCCTGGCAGCGAATTTGCAATCCGCTCAAGTGCGTCGCAAAGCACAAGCTTTGCCGCGTGGCGGTGCTGGATGCCTTCGCAGGGTGCGAGGCGGAGGGGACTGCAGGCCGACGCTGCAGGGCACTGCGAGCGCGCTGCGCAATCCTGATCCTTTCCCGCCTCGAGATAATCATGGCCGTCAACCTCCCCGTCCGCTCGATACGCGTCAAACTGATCGAACAAGCGGCGCGCGGGCTTGACTTGGATCAAGGCAGACAAGGCGAAAAGCCATGATGAGTGCAGGCAAGGCCGGATCATCGGCCAGGCAGTGTCATCGGGAGCCTGAACCATCATGACATACGGTCCACAGACCATAGGCGTCGGTCTGTTCGCCTTTCTGGCGCTGTTGGGTGCGGCCTTTGCAGCCGACCCTCTCTTTGCGCAGCACATGGGGATACTCACTATCGTGCTCGCAATCGCCACGGTGGTGATGCTGCGCCGCCCGTTCTTCGCGCCAGCCAAGACCAAGGTCGACACCGGCTACATGGACGATGTCGTGCGTTACGGCTCGATCGCCACCATGGCCTGGGGCATCGTCGGTTTGCTCGTCGGCGTCGTCGTCGCGCTGCAGCTTGCCTGGCCGGCCTTCAACATCGAGCCATGGTTCACCTTCGGGCGCATGCGGCCGCTGCACACCTCGGCCGTCATCTTCGCCTTCGGCGGCAACGCGCTGATCGCGACGTCCTTCTACGTCGTGCAACGCACCAGCCGCGCGCGGCTCTTCGGTGGCAACCTCGCCTGGTTCGTCTTTTGGGGCTACCAGCTTTTCATCGTCATGGCCGCGACGGGCTACCTGCTCGGCATCACGCAAAGCCGCGAATATGCCGAGCCCGAATGGTATGTCGACCTATGGCTGACGGTGGTCTGGGTCGCCTATCTCGTGGTGTTCCTCGGCACGATCCTGAAGCGCAAGGAACCCCATATCTATGTCGCGAACTGGTTCTACCTCGCCTTCATCGTGACCATCGCGATGTTGCACGTGGTCAACAATCTCGCGATCCCCGTCTCATTCCTTGGCGTGAAGAGCTATTCGGCCTTTGCCGGTGTGCAGGATGCGCTGACGCAATGGTGGTATGGCCATAACGCCGTCGGTTTCTTCCTGACCGCCGGCTTCCTCGGCATGATGTATTACTTCGTGCCCAAGCAGGCCGACCGCCCGATCTACTCCTATCGGCTCTCGATCATCCACTTCTGGGCGCTGATCTTTCTCTACATCTGGGCCGGCCCGCACCACCTCCACTACACGGCTTTGCCCGACTGGGCGCAGACCCTGGGCATGGTGTTCTCCATCATGCTGTGGATGCCGTCCTGGGGCGGCATGATCAACGGCCTGATGACGCTGTCGGGCGCCTGGGACAAGATCCGTACCGACCCGATCATCCGCATGATGGTGGCAGCCATCGCCTTCTACGGCATGTCCACCTTCGAGGGGCCGGTCATGTCCATCAAGGCCGTCAACTCGCTGTCGCACTATACCGACTGGACCATCGGCCACGTGCATTCCGGGGCATTGGGCTGGGTCGGGCTCATTTCCTTTGCCGCGATTTACCACATGGTACCGAAGCTCTGGGCGCGCGAGCGGCTCTATTCGGTGCGAATGGTGACCTGGCACTTCTGGCTCGCGATGCTTGGCATCGTCGTCTACGCGGCCGTCATGTGGGTGTCCGGCATCATGCAGGGCCTGATGTGGCGCGAGTACGATGGCCAGGGCTTCCTGGTCTACTCCTTCGCCGAAACCGTCCAGGCCATGTTCCCCTACTACGTCATGCGGGCGATCGGCGGTGCGATGTATCTGGCCGGTGCCCTGATCATGGCCTTCAACATTACCATGACCATTCTCGGCCACCAGCGCGAGGAGCAACCGATCGGCGCGCCTGTCGCCAAAGCTCCTTCCTCCCTGCAGCCGGCCGAATGAGGAGGCACACAATGTCACTGATGGACAAGCACGCAATCCTCGAGCGCAACGCCACGCTGCTTCTGGCCGGCTCTCTACTCGTGGTCACGGTCGGCGGCATCGTCGAGATCGCCCCGCTCTTCTACCTCGAAAACACCATCGAGAAGGTGGAAGGCATGCGGCCCTATTCGCCGCTGGAGCTTGCCGGCCGCAACATCTACATCCGCGAGGGCTGTTATGTCTGCCACTCGCAGATGATCCGCCCCTTCCGCGACGAGGTGGAGCGTTACGGGCATTACAGCCTGGCCGCCGAATCCATGTACGACCGGCCGTTCCAGTGGGGGTCCAAGCGCACGGGGCCTGATCTTGCGCGCGTCGGTGATCGCTATTCCAACGAATGGCACGTCCAGCACCTCATGAACCCGCGTTCGGTCGTGCCGGAATCGATCATGCCGAGCTACGCCTTCCTGAAGGACACGCCGCTCGACCCGCGCGGTTTTTCCACGCATCTCGTCGCCAACCAGCGCCTCGGCGTGCCGTACACCGACGATATGGTGGCAGTCGCCGAGGTCGACCTCACAGCACAGGCCGACCCCAATGCTGCGCACACCGATCTGCTCGCCCGGTATCCCAATGCCAAGATCGGCAATTTCGATGGCGATCCGCAAGCGCTGACCGAGATGGATGCGCTCGTTGCCTATCTGCAGATGCTGGGCACGCTGGTCGATTTCGAAACTTACGACGAAACGGCCGGCTACCGATGAGGAGGCGCTGATGGACATCTATACGGCCATGCGCGCCTTCGCCGACAGCTGGGCACTGCTTGCGATGACGCTCTTCTTCTTCGGCGTCGTCATCTTCGCGCTGCGGCCTGGCGGGCGCAACGCTTCAGACCTGGCTGCCCAGATCCCGCTGAACGACGAACATCCGGAACCACGCCCATGAGCGAGAAAGAGATCGACGACGTCACAGGCGTGGCCACGACCGGTCATGAATGGGACGGCATCAAGGAACTGAACAATCCGCTGCCGCGCTGGTGGGTGTGGACCTTCTACGCCACCATCGTCTGGGCGTTCGCTTACACGATCGCATACCCGGCCTGGCCGCTCATCTCGAGCGCCACCAGCGGCGTGATCGGCTATTCGAGCCGGCAGGAGGTGCGTGCAGCGCTCGATGCCGCCGAAGCCTCGAAGGCTGATTATGTGGCCGCCGTCGCGGCCGCCTCGGTCGACGACATCCTCATCGACGACGCGCTGCGCACCTTTGCCACCGCTGCAGGTGCGGCTGCCTACAAGGTCAATTGCGTCCAGTGCCACGGCTCCGGGGCGACTGGCTCGGCAGGCTACCCCAACCTCAATGACGATTCCTGGCTCTGGGGCGGCAAGCCGGAGGACATCCGGTTGACGATTGCGCACGGCATCCGCTTTGTCGGCGACGACATGACTCGCTTATCGGAAATGCCGCCTTTCGCGGACATTCTAAGCGAGACGGAAATCGGAGAGCTTGCGGGCCATATCGCTTCGATGTCGGCGACACCGTCGACTGGTGCCGGCGCCGATCTTTACGCCGCCAACTGCGCTGCCTGCCATGGCGATGCCGGCGAGGGCATGGTCGAACTGGGCGTGCCGAACCTCGCCGATGCGATCTGGCTCTATGGGGCGAGCAAGGACGAGATCGCCGCCCAGATCCGCGCGCCGCGTCACGGCGTGATGCCGGCCTGGCAGGATCGCCTCGGTGAGACCACGGTCAAGGAACTCGCGGTCTACGTACACTCTCTCGGCGGAGGTCAATGAGAGAGCAGGGCGCGACGCGATGACGAGGCGCGTTGCGTCCATAAGAGGCTCGGCAGCAATGCCGGGCCTCTTTCTTTTGCGATTTGATCCTGGTCAAGGCCGGACAGCCGGACCGGTGCGAGGGATGATCGCAACAAGGGGCCTCGTCATCCCATGACAGCATTCGACACGTCGATCGAGCGGAACGCCATCGAGCAGCACACGGCCGAGCCGGTGAACGCCCCGCGCATCCGTCAGCCGCTTTACGCGCCGCGGCGCAAGATTTTTCCAAGACGCGCAGAAGGAACGTTCCGCCGCTTCAAGTGGCTCGTCATGCTGATCACCCTCATGATCTACTACGTGACGCCCTGGCTGCGCTGGGACCGCGGCCCGCACGCGCCCGACCAGGCCGTGCTGGTCGACATGGCCAATCGACGGTTCTACTTCTTCTTCGTTGAGATCTGGCCGCAGGAATTTTGGCTCGTCGCAGGCTTGCTGGTCATGGCGGGCTTCGGTCTGTTCCTCGTCACGTCTGTCGTCGGGCGCGCTTGGTGCGGCTACGCGTGCCCGCAGACGGTCTGGGTCGATCTGTTCCTCGTTGTCGAGCGGGCCATCGAAGGCGACCGCAATGCCCGCATCAAGCTCGACGCCGCCCCTTATGATGCGCGCAAGCTTGCCTTGCGGGTATCCAAGCACGCCATCTGGCTCCTGATCGCAGTCGCGACCGGCGGCGCCTGGATCCTCTACTTCGCCGATGCGCCGAGCTTGTTCGTCGGCCTCTTCACCGCCCAGGCAGCGCCGATCGCTTACATTACCGTCGCCGTGCTGACGGCCACGACCTACGTCTTCGGCGGGCTAATGCGCGAGCAGGTCTGCACCTATATGTGCCCCTGGCCGCGCATTCAGGCCGCGATGCTCGACGAAAACTCGCTGACCGTCACCTACAATGACTGGCGCGGCGAACCGCGCTCGCGCCACGCCAAGAAGGCGCTGGCCGCCGGGGACGCAGTCGGCGACTGCGTCGACTGCAATGCCTGCGTCGCCGTCTGTCCGATGGGCATCGACATCCGCGACGGGCAGCAGCTCGAATGCATCACTTGCGCGCTTTGCATCGATGCCTGCGATGGCGTCATGGACAAGCTCAACCGCGACCGCGGCCTGATCTCCTACGCGACGCTTGCCGACTACAACCAGAACATGGCGCTGGCGACGGCAAACGGAACCAGCGCGATCTATCCGGAGCGCGTCCGCGGCAGGGATGGGCGACTGCTTCCAGGGATCACCAATGTCCGCTTCACCCGCATCGTGCGGCCGAGGACGATGGTCTACTTCGCGGCCTGGTCGCTGGTCGGTCTTGCCCTTCTATACGGCTTGATGACGCGCGACCGTCTTCAAGTGAACGTGCTGCACGATCGCAACCCGCAATATGTCGTGCTGTCCGACGGCTCGATCCGCAACGGCTATACCGTCAAGCTCCTGAACAAGATCCCTGAGCCGCGCGCCGTCGTGATCTCGCTGGAAGGCTTGCCGGATGCAGCGATGAGCGCGGTCGGGATCAACGAGCCGGCATCGCGAAAGCTGGCGGTCACGTTGGAGCCGGACCGCCTGCGCACGCTGAAAATCTATGTGGCGCAGCCAGCCGCAGCGATCAACGGCTCCGTCCAGACCTTGCGCTTCGTCGTCGAAGACCCGTCGAGCTTCGAGACAGATTCCTACACCGCCAGCTTCGAGGCACCACAGCCATGACGACCAGGCAAGACACCGGCGCCTTTACCGGGCGCCATATGCTCCTCATCATGATCGCCTTCTTTGGCGTCATCATTGGCGTGAATGTCACCATGGCGACATTGGCGGGGACGAGCTGGACGGGTTTCGTCGTACGCAATTCCTATATTGCGAGCCAGGAGTTCAACGGCAAGGTCGAGGCGGCGCGCGAGCAGATCGCGCTCGGATGGACGGCGTCGCTGACGCTTGACGATGGCACCATGTCGCTGCGCCTCGCAGATGCCGGAGCGGCGCCGATTCCGCTATCGGCCGCCGAACTCGTCTTCCGCAACCCGGCCTCCGAGGCGGACGACACCACGATCTCGCTCGTTCCTGGCGCCCGCGGAATGGTCGGCGCGGCAAGGCTGCGCGATGGCCTCTGGGTCGTCGAGATCGACGCCGTCACCATTGACGGCCGGGCCTGGCGGGAGACGCGACGCATCATCCTGAGCGACGGGAGGCTGCAATGAGCTGCTGCGCGCCGGGGGCGGAAACGCTGCCGTCACAATCGCTCCCATCCGACGAAGAGCTTCTCCTCGTCAGTCGCCCGCTTGGCAACGGCCTGCGCCAGGTCGACCTATCGGTTCCCGGCGTCCATTGCGCCGCCTGTATCCGAACGATCGAGAAGGCACTTGCATCGCTGCCCGGCGTGGAGGATGCCCGCGTCAACCTCTCGACCAAACGCGTCTCGGTCCGCTTCTATGAGGGAACCGTGCCACCGGTAACCTCGACGCTGGCGGCAGTCGGCTATCCGGCGCATCTGGCCGAAGACACGGCAGACGATGGCGACCCGGAACTGTCGCGCCTGTTGCGCGCCGTCGGCATCTCAGGCTTCGCTGCCGGCAACATCATGCTCTTGTCGGTATCCGTATGGTCGGGGGCTGAAGGCGCGACCCGAGACCTGTTCCACTTTGTCTCCGCGCTCATCGCTTTGCCGGCGCTGATCTATGCGGGCGGCATCTACTTCCGCTCCGCGTGGAATGCACTGTCGCATGGGCGCATGAACATGGATGTGCCGATCGCTGTCGGCGTGAGCCTCGCCTATGCGATGAGCCTCTACGAGACGATCACGAACGGCCCGCACGCCTATTTCGACGCCTCCGTGTCCCTACTCTTCTTCCTTCTGATCGGCCGCACGCTCGACCACGTCATGCGCAACCGCGCGCGCACCGCGGTTCGCAACCTCGCCCGCATCGCGCCGCGCGGCGCGCTGGTGATTGAACCGGACGGTGAGCGTCGCTACCGCCCCGTCAGCGAGATCGAACCGGGCATGCGGCTCTTGATCGCTGCCGGCGATCGCATTCCGGTTGATGGTCTGATCGAAACCGCCGCTTCCGATGTCGATATGGCGCTGGTCACGGGCGAAAGCCGGCCCATCCGCGTAGACAGCGGTGCGAGCGTTCGCGCTGGCGCACTCAACGTCACCGGACCCCTGACGCTGGTGGCTGAGCGCAGGGCATCGGACTCTTTCCTCGCCGACATGCTGCGCATGCTGGAAACGGCCGAAGGCGGCCGCGCCGGCTATCGCCGCATTGCCGAGCGCGTGTCGGCGCTCTACGCGCCCGTCGTGCATTTGGGCGCGCTGCTCACCTTCCTCGGCTGGATGGCGTTTGGCGGCGACTGGCATCGTGCGATGACGATCGCGATTGCCGTTCTCATCATCACCTGCCCCTGCGCGCTCGGACTGGCGGTTCCAATCGTCCAGGTCGTCGCGGCGCGCCGGCTCTTCGAGGCGGGCATCATGGTCAAGGATGGCTCGGCGATGGAGCGGCTCGCCGAGGCCGATCATGTCATTTTCGATAAGACAGGCACGCTGACGCTTGGCGAAATGCGGCTGACGAATGCCGATGCAATCAAGCCGGCAATGCTCGCCCGGGCCGGTGCGCTCGCGCGTCAGTCGCGTCATCCGGCCTCGCGCGCCATCGCCGGGGCGGCAGGTGACGACCGGGGCGGCACTCTGACCGATATTCGAGAGGTGCCGGGAGACGGCATCGAAGGCCACGACGCCGACGGGGTCTGGCGCCTTGGCCGCGCCGACTGGGCCAGGCACGACGGTAATGGATCAGGAACCGTTCTGACGGTTGATGGCACGGAGAAAGCGCGTTTCAGCTTCGAGGATCGCCTGCGCCCAGGTGCGGCGCAAGCCGTTGCAGCTCTCGCTTCCGTCGGCCCCGTCGAAATGCTGTCGGGCGACACGGGAGACGCCTGTCGCAAGGTGGCGGAAGTCGCCGGCATCTTGGATTGGCACGCGGGCATGCTGCCCTCCGACAAGCTCCAGCGGATCGCGGCGCTGGAACGAGAGGGCCGCAAGGTCCTGATGGTCGGTGACGGCATCAACGACGCTCCCGCGCTCGCCGCTGCCCATGTCTCGATCGCACCCTCAGAGGCGGCCGATATTGGCCGCGCCGCAGCCGATTTCGTGTTCATGAAGGTCAGCCTTGACGCGGTACCCTTTGCCCGCTCGATTGCGCTTCAGGCAAACAGGCTGGTGCGGCAGAACATTGGCTTCGCAATCGCCTACAATGCCGTCGCCGTGCCCATCGCCGTCCTCGGCCACGCCACGCCGCTCATTGCAGCAATCGCCATGTCAGCCTCATCGCTCGTCGTCATCGCCAACGCGCTGCGGCTCGGCTTCACCGCCAAGCGCCCAGGCGCTTCTGCTGGACAGGCAATCCAACGGGAGGCGCTCGCGTGACCATGCTCGTCTACCTTATCCCGGTTGCGCTGTTCCTCGGCGGCATCGGGCTCATCGCCTTCCAGTGGGCGCTCCGTAGCGGACAGTACGACGATCCCGACGGCGCCGCCGAGCGCATCCTCATCGATGATACGCCAGAAGATCCAATTTAAGCCGTGAAAAGGCCCGCTCGTGGCGTGAAGCGTAGTTGCTAGCGATTGTAGAAGCGCATGTGCCATTCGGGGCAGGGAAGAGGCTATCATGCCGATCACGAGCCGCAGTCGCTGCAGCCGGTGCCAAGGCCTAAAAGACGCCGAGAAGCGAAATTGAAACGCCTGCTATCAAGGCAACGGCCGCAACAAGGACGACGACGTCGGTGACGTGAAAGAGACCTTCCTCAGATAAACGAGATGGCTCGATTTGCCTGCGTCGGTTGAACATGGATGACTACGATTGTTGATGTTGGCTCTCGCAGTTAAAGCGTGAACGGCGGCGAGGCATTGATCCAAATCAAATTCGCGACAGAGCGCTGTGAGATCCCTCACCGTCTCTCAGCTCTCCGCGCGCTAGATGATCTTCAGAGTATCATCGGGGAGCAGTCGTTGGAGCGAAGTCGTTAACGGCCATTGCCGCCTCGCGCTGAACGGGTCGCGAAAAGGGCCAGGGCGGCGTCTGCACCAGCTGCGGCCAATAGGCCAAGCGTCGTCTTCTGGTGGATTTGGCCTGTCGTCGTCATGCTGTATCTCCGACCGTGACCATATGTGGAGCGTTCTTCTCCTTCGTCCGGCGTCTCATGCAGGGAGTCCGCATCTGGCAAATGGCCGAAGTCGACGAGATCGGAAAGCTTCATGACGATTGCTGCTTGTCGACAAATTCCGGCGCCACCTGTTCCGCCGCTGCCGTGAAAACGGCGGTCGCACCGACGGGGAAATCGCGTTTCTGATGCTGCGCGGCGTTTATTATCGCGGCTGCCACGACTTCCGGCGCATAGTGAGGACCCGGTGCTTTGCCCATGCCGCCCATCTCGGTCTTGGCGTGATCGAAGAACCGGGTATCGATGGCGCTGGGCTTGATCAGCGTAACGGATATCGGCAGCTCTTCCTGCATCAACTCATTGCGCAGACCGTCGGTAAAACCCTTGATCGCGTGCTTGGTGGCGGAATAGGCAACCGAAAGTGGAATCGGCATGTCGGAAACGACCGAGCCGAAATTGATTAGGGCAGCGGGTTCTCGTTTGCGTCGAAAATACCTCACAGCGGCGATCGAGCCATGGACCACCCCGAAATAGTTCGTCTGGAAAATCTGCTGATGGTCCTCGGTCGACGTTTTGTCGACGGTTGCGATCAACCCGACCCCGGCATCGTTGACCCATGTGTCAAAGCCGGCTCTCGATAGCTCTGTCAGCCAAGGCTTGGACCTGCTCTTCTTCGCCGACGTCCGTCTTCATGAAGTCAACATCCCCGCCCGTCGACTTGAGGTCGTTGCAGATCCTTTCCAGCGCAAGTTCATTCCGAACAGCCAACATCACCTTGGCACCAGCGGCAGCCGCTGCCTTGGCAGTGGCAAGCCCGATCCCGAACTGGCGCCGGTGATGACGATCACCTGCCTGTCGATTGGCTTCAAGTCATAATTCAAGGCGATCACTCCATCTGACGAGATGAAAGCGAACCCACCAAGTGAAACGATGTTCCGTGATCTTCGCGACCACCGCCGTCGTCGCAGCCCCGACCATCGGCGGCAATCGATGAGCCTCGTCGTTGGCGGCAAGACCCCAATCATGGATCTGGCCGAACTAGATGCGATGGGGTTCTCGCTGGTCTTGTACGCTAATGTCGCGCTTCAGGGCGCAGTCCACGGCATGCAAGCCGCACTCGGCGCATTGAAACGCGACAACCGCCTTGATGAAAGCGGCCCCGTCGCGTCGTTCGCCGAACGGCAGCGTCTCGTCCGGAAAGATGAATTCGATGCAATGGAGCAGCGTTACGCAAGTGGTGTGGGCTCGGCTGGAAAGCGTTGATCTGATGCGGCTCAGGGGCTTGTCGCGACGCCGCTGAGCCGCATTGATGGATTAGCATCGCACAAGATAGGTCTTGCGGACATTCGGAGCTGCACTGGCTTGCGCCGGCGTCCGTGTCCATCGCCATAGTCGACGTGGCTAGCCCAAAGCATCGATGAACAAAGTTTCCTGTCCGAGCTGTCCGCCTTTCAGCACGAGCTCGAGCCCATTGAAGGCTTCTTCGTGGCTGTGCGAGGCGCATATCGGTGCACCCCGGCCCAAAGGATATTTCAATTCCAGCGCGTGGATCGGCAATGCTTCGAGGACGCGTCCCGATGTATCTCCACCAGCGACCACGAGTCGGGTCAAATTAAAACGGGACACGCAGGCGTGGGCCAGCGATCCCAAAGCGCGACCGATGCTGTCCTGAGCCTCGTCGAACGTCATCGCGCTTTGCGCAGCGCGCTCTTTGAGCCTGCTGAAGTTGGGATCATCCACCGTCCGGGCGGCGTATACGATCACGCCCCGAGATTTTGCGAACCCTTCAGCAATCGCTTCTTCGACACGGGTCAGTTCGGCGACGGCAGTTTTGCGATCGCTGGTCGCGATCACATCGAGCCGGATAGAGGCGAAGCCAGCGGCCTCGGCCGCTGCAATCTGTGCGGCAGTGACTGGTGAACAACTGCCCGAGAGGACAAGCAACCGATCGACTGGTGGAGGTGAGGCGAATTCAGGCGGCTGAGCAGCGAGCAACCCTGCTTCGCGCCAATGCGCGACCAAGGCGTATTGCAACCCGGAAGATGATGCCGAGAACAAGCTCCGCTCGCTGTTTTCCCAAACGAGGCGACCGGCGATTGCCTGTGTTTGCGCGTCGGCGACGTCGATGAACGTCACTTGGTTGGCGTCACGCGCAGCCATGACCTTTGAGGCAGCCAGGCTCGATTGCATTTCACCAATGTCGATCGAACCAACGGGTGCGTCCGTCTGCTGGGAGAGATGCAAACGCAGATCAGCTTCGTGCATCGGTGTGACCGGATGGCGCGACATGGTCGGATGACGGTCGATGCGATGGGCGGTTCCGGCGGCGACGGCAAAAAGGTTGGAAAAGATCTGCCACCTTCCGAGCTGCGGTGCCCCCACGATGCAGGGCGACCAATCTGGCTCGAGAACATCTCGGCCGATGTCGATCGCCTTGCCGATCGAGCCGATGCGCGCTGAGGAATCGAAGGTCGAGCAGACTTTGTATTGCAGGATACGCGGGTGGCGTGCCGCCAACGCGGCGAGTGCAGGGCGCAGATTGGCTTCCATCCAGGCTGGATCTTTCGAGCGAGCAACGCCGGCGATGCCAATGACGGGATAATCTGCGAATTCGGCAAGCGTACCAGCGCTCGGCGTCCCGGCGAAAAGCACCGTCTTCAGGCCTGCAAGGGCAGTCACTTCCATGGCATCCGTGGAGCCGGTGAAGTCGTCGCCGTAAAATGCCAACAAAGTCCCCTTTGGAAATGTTGGGGTCATTGGAATGTCTCCAGGGCCTGAGCAAGCGAGGGCGATGATCGCGCCGCAGTTTCTAGCGAAATTCCCGAGCGGGCCGCATCCCAAGCGAAGCGCAGCGCTTCGACGCCGGCACTTACGCCGCCTGGATGAGCAACGATGCCTCCGCCCGCACAGTGGATGAGGTCTGCCGATCCGAGAAGGCGCCACGTATCATGGGCCTGATGAACCGTTTGGCCAGAGCTGAATACGGGCATCACGGTCAGAGGCCGATCTTGGTACATGGGCGTCAAACAAGCCCGTGCAGAAGCAATGACGCTGTCGTCATCCTCCCAGAATTTGTTGCGAATGCCGTTGACGTGCATGTGATCAACGCCGGCAATCCGCCAGAACTTCTGCCAGGCGAGATAGGAGAACCCATTGTCGGATGAGCGACCGAGATAGCCCCAGCCATTTCGATGTGCGTGGATGGGCAGGCTGCAGTGCTTGCGAAATGCCGAGAAGCCGGTGAGGCCTACACTGTTCAGGCTCAGCATGACGCAGTTTCCGCCGAGAGCCTGGACCAAATCGTGCCGGCGACGCATCTCATCCAACTCACCCGTCAGATTGGCAGCATACATCACCTGCCGACCCGTGCGCTGGGCATGACGGTCGATGACCTCAAGCACCGCGCGCGCCCGTTCGTCAAATGGGCATGACGGTCCGTCGGCCTGCAATTCATCGTCTTTGATGAAATCGATGCCCCCCGCACAGAGCTCTTCTACGAGTTCAGCAGTCTCTTCGACACTTAGGCCAACCGAAGGTTTGATGATGGTGCCGATCAGTGGACCCTCGGCGACGCCGGATAGGCGGCGAGTGCCAGCCACGCCAAATCCGGGTCCCGGATAGGCGTCGGCAAACGCGCGTGGAACCGAGAAGTCGAGGAGCTTGAGGCCGGCAACCTGCCTGAGTTCGAACAGGTTTCCGGCGACGGTGGCCAGCAGATTGGGCAGCGACGCGCCGACATTGGCCAGCGGCCAGGACACAGTCAGCCGGTACGCCTTGGGGCTGCCTTCTCCTGCCGAGCCGGGCAGGGGGTGGTTCCCCTCGTCAGGAGCTTCGGCAATCTCTTCGACGCGAGCTGCGGAACGCTCGCGCAGTGCAACGCTCTCATTGGGCAGAGCGATGAACGTACCACTTGATTGCTCGCCTGCGATCGCTTCTGCGACGGCCTGAACGTTGCCCATGGTGCGCAGCCAATAGCTCGCCCTTATGCACTCCCGGCTTTGAGCGGGGATCATGCTGCCCGACCGGCTGTGGCCAGCCAAGCGTGGTAATCTTTCAGACCATCTCGAATGTCTGTAAAGCGCGGCTCGAACTGAAGCTGCTGCTTGGCTTTCGAAATATCGAGCGGTGCCCCGCGCTGGAAGAAGAGGCCGTCGCCCAGTCGCATGTCGGTCGGCCGGCCAACGATCTCGGCGACGTGCGCGACGATGTCACGATGGCTGACGGCAACCCCGGATGAAATGTTGAATGCGCCGTCCGCATCTTCAGGATTGGCATCGAGAAGCGCCACGATGCCGGCGGCCGTATCCCGCACGTGCGTCCAGTCCAGAGACTGATCCCCACCGGTCGGCACTTCGATCCCATAGAGCCCTTCCAGACCGCCGAACATCGCCTGGTAAAGCGTGTGCATACGAGAAGGGAGTTTGCCGGGGCCGTAGACGAAATAGAGCCGCGCCTGGCGCACGTCGATGCCGTAGGTCTCGCCATACTGATCTGCCAGCACTTCATTGGCGACCTTCGTGGCGCCGTAGAGATCGCTCGCCATGAACGGCAGTTGCTCAGTCTGGCCGCCAGCTTGGGTTCCGTAAACGGCCCCCGAGCTGAGATTGATGAACTTTGGAACGCCGAGGATGCGACATGCATCCAGGACATTCAGCATTCCCATGGTGTTGATCTGGATGTTGCGGAAGGGGCGAAGCTGAAACGTGGGGCCGGCGATCACCGCGACACCGAAGATGACCGCATCGATGCGGCCCTCGTAGGCCCGCATGCGTTCGAACACGGTGTGCGTATCGAGAACATCCACGTTCTCGAAGGTCAGGCGCTCGGATACCGCTTCGAGATAATCAAGCCCGAGGCCATCCAGACCCCGCGCACCCAGGTCAAAGATGACCACGTCTTCGCCGCGCTGCGCGAGGTCGTGCGCAACCCACGATCCGACATGGCCGAGACCGCCAAACACCAAAATTGCCATTGTTAAAGTCTCCGGAAGTAGGTCCTCCCGCTGCTATCGCAGCAGGAGATTGGGCAGGAACATGACCAGCCCGGGAATGAAGGTAATTGCGAGGAGCATCCCGAACAGCGGGATATAGAAGGGCATGATCTCGCGCACGAGTTCGCCATACGGGATGTTCGCCACTTTCTGCACTGTGAACAACACCGTTCCGACGGGTGGCGTGACCAATCCGATCATAAGATTGAAGATCATTGCGACACCGAAATGGACCGGATCAATGCCGTAACTGACGACCAGTGGGACCAAAATCGGCGTGAGCAGGAACAGCGCGGGGACAGAGTCGATGAAGCAACCGATGACCAGCACGAATATCATCAACAGGAAGAGCAAAAGGTACTTGCTCTCGATCGCACCGGACAGGAAGTCGATGATCTGGCTAGTCACCTGATAACGCGCCAGAACCCAGGCATAAAGCGCCGAGCCGGCGATGATGACCAGAAGGGCCGCAGTGTCGACAGCCGTATCCCGGCAGATCACCCAGAATTCCCGGAGTGAGATCGTGCGGTACACCAGGAATGCGATGATCATGCAGTAACCGACGGCGATCACCGACGCCTCTGTCGGCGTGAAAATGCCCGAGAGGATGCCCACGATGATGATCACCGGCGTCATCATCGGCAGGAAGCCCGCGCCGATCGCGGCAATGATCTCTGACAGTCTGGCTCGCTTGGACACGGGATAACCCCGACGGTGCGACATGATGAAAACGAGCGCCATCAACGACAGTCCCATCAGGATCCCTGGAATGATCGATCCAAGGAAGACGGCGGCGATCGATGTGTTGGCGAGCGCGCCATAGATGACGGCCGGTATCGACGGTGGGATGATCGGACCGATTGTTGCCGAGCTGGCAGTCACCGCAGCACTGAAGCCGCGATCGTAACCGTCTTTCTCCATGGCGCGCATCTGCACCGGGCCGAGCCCGCCAGCATCGGCAACGGCAGACCCCGACATGCCCGCAAAGATCATGCTGGAGAGAACATTTACGTGCCCAAGCCCGCCGCGCAGATGACCCACGAGTGAGCGGGCTACGTTGAAGACACGGTCGGATATGCCCGAGGCATTCATCAACCGGCCTATGAGAAGAAAGGCCGGAATAGCCAAAAGCGTGAAGCTGTTGACACCGTAAAGCGTGCGCTGCGCAAGCATCTCGTAGGGGATGTTGTCGAAGCCGCGGTTGGACAAGAGCACCGCGACTGAGGCGCCGATCATGGCGAGGCCGACGGGAACACCGACGATCATCAGCACGATCAGTGTGCCAAACAATGCGAGAAGGATGATCATGACGCGTGCGCCTCCGAAGATGTGCGAAGGAAGGTTGCTACGACGTCTTTCGCAAGCAGCAGGATATAGAGAGCCAGCCCGAGAGCCTGAACGCCGTAGAGCCAGGCCATTGTCACTGGAAGCGTGCTGGCAGCGACATTTCCGGTTTGGCTGATCATGCGCATCGCACCGAAAAGAACTGCGATGGCAATGGCGATGGTCAGCAGATAGCCGATTGCCTCAATTACGCTTCTGATGCGGGTGGACAGCATATCGAGCACCAGCGTGACGCGGATGTTCATCCCATAGCGCTCTGCTACGGCCAGACCCAGAAAGATTTGGGTGATATAGAGATAGCGTGACGCTTCGTCCGTCCACGGCACCCCAATCGCGAGAGCGTAGCGTGAGACCACTTGAATGAGCATCACGGCCAGCATGCCGATGAACGCCAAGATCATGGCCGTCTCGACGACAGTCCAGAATGCACTTTTCGGAGGCGGCGCTGGATCCAACAGCGCATCCAAGTCAGACATCGGTCCCATCCTTTGATTGAGCAAGGGAGCGCGCCGCTCAGTCAGAGCGGCGCGCACAGCCGTTAGTCGATCTGAGACAGAACGTAGTCACGCACTTCCGGTGCGAATGTATCGGCAACACGACGGATAGCCGGCTCGGCTTTCGCGCGGAAAGCATCGACATCAGGCTCGGTCAGTTCCATGCCTGCTTCGACGAGTTGGTCGTAGACCTTGGCTTCATTGCCCTGGACAAGCTCATCGCCCCAAGCAATGGCTTCATCGATGGCTGCCTGAATCAGAACCCGATCGTCTTCTGACAGTCCCTCATAGAAGCCATTGTTCATGAGCCAGTGGAAGAACGAATAGACGTGTTCCGTCTGGTTCACATGGCTCTGAACTTCAAAGAGCTTGCCGTTGTAGATGAAGTCGACGGGGTTTTCCTGCATTTCGATCACGCCCGTCTGCAAGGACGTGTAAACTTCCGGCCAGGCGATCGGGCTCGGCAGCGCGCCGATCTCGCTCCAGATTTCTACCCAAGGGGTGATCTCCGGGATGCGCAAGCGAGCACCAGAAACATCGTCCGGGCTGAGCACCGGAACCTTGGAGGTCAGGTTGCGGGGATTGCGGATCGACAAACCGACGAGGCGAAGATTGCCGTTTGTTACGAGCGATTCCTGAACGGCGTCGCCGATCTCGCCTTCGTACACGCGTCTTGCGTCCGCGCTCGAGTTGAACACGAAAGGAAGATCGGAAGCTGCGTAGGGTGCTGCGTAGAGAGACATCGGCATCGAGCCGCCAAGTGCGATTTGGTACTCGCCGATGCTCGCGCCCTCAAGATGATCGCGCTCACCACCAACTTCCGTTCCAAGAAGAGTGACCGTGAACCGACCCTCCATACGCTCTTCGATTGTTTCCTTTAGCCGCTCTCCCACTTGAAACATTTCATGCCCAGGATCGACGTGAAGCGCGATCGCGATGTCTTCCGCGAATGCAGGCGTCGTGAAAGCAGTGCCGACCAGCAGTGCGGCCATGATGTGACGGGTCATTGTTCAACTCCTCCCAAAGTTCATGCGTCGGGGACGACGCATTGCCGTGCTGTGCAAGGCTGTTGAATGCGCCTCAATCGCGGCTCCCCACCTCCCGCGAAACTGGTCTGACCATCAGACCATCTGAACGGTTGCATTTGTTCTTCGGAAATGGTGGTGTTGTCAACAGAGGTCGGTCACGCCGATCAAAAGTCTCAGGAGAATTCCGTGGCAACTGATCAGTTGGAGACGGGACGCAAAGACGTGGATCGAACGATCAAGCGCCGCCGAATGCACGAAGACCTCGTGGACATGCTTGCAGCGGATATTCAGGAAGGCGTGTATGCACCTGGCGACTCGCTGCCATCCGAGCGGGCGCTCATGGATGAGTATGGCGTATCGCGTCTCACCGTTCGCGAGGCGACTGCTGCTCTGGAGGCGATGGGACTTATCGAAACGCGTCCGGGTACCCGCGCGCGTGTCTGCGCGCCGCAGCCGGAATTCTTGCTCGGCATGCTGTCGCAGGCTGCGACGTTCTATCTCCAGCAACCCGGCGGGCTCAGATCCTTCAGCGAGGTCCGTCAAATCGTCGAAGCAGGCGTCGCACGTCTGGCTGCGCCCACAGCGACCGACGCCCAGATAAGAGCTCTCGAGGAGGCTCTATACGCCAATCGAGAGGCTATCGGAGACGCAGATTTGTTCGGACGAACCGATATCGCGTTCCATCAAAAGATCGCCGATATCGTCGATAACCCCATCATCAACGCATTTTTCACGGCGATCGACCGCTGGCTCCATGAAGTACGACACACGAGTCTGAAGATTGAGGGGCAAATGGACACCGCCTTTGCGGCCCATGAGCGCATCTTCAGGGCGATCAAGGAGCGTGACCCCGAAGCGGCCGAGCGTGAAATGTTGAACCATCTCCGCCAGCTTGCCAGCATATACCCGCCTGCGCCGGCGTCCGGGAAGAGCAGTTTGTAATCGGAAGGGTATTCCCCAACATGGCTGGTCGTTCGGTCTCGCTGCGGCCGTTCGACTTTAGGATCAAACCGGCGCCGAAGAACAATCGCTTTAGTCGGTTTTGAGACCGATACCGAGAGTAGATCTGCGGCATTCATTTCGCCCGGAAGAACTAGGATTATCAGCCCCCGGCGTCTTCTGGCCGCCTATTAACGTCAGCGGTAGCTATCGGCAATCGGCGTGAATAGCGACGTTCTCGCTTCGCTGGGACGGCGGAGCAGTGCGGCGACTGTTCAACCAATCCAAACCGAAGGCTGGAGTGCTTTGCCTTGACATCGGCTGGCCCAGTTGAGCATCCGTCCACCAGCGTCTGCTTTTGGGCTCATACTTCGAAGTGCCTCTCGACCGGGATGGGGCGCAAAGCTAACGCTTAGGCGTTGGCACCGAACAGCTTGGGAAATGATTTCCCGTCCACCCCGTCAACGTCAGCTTTGCGCCCCTTTTTGGACGCTAAAAGGAAGCTCTCCTTCACCCAAAAGCGGACCTACCATTCTGAACTCAACGAAGAGCCAGGTTCTTCAACTCGGCAGATTCGTCTGAATGCCGGATCGGCTGACCGGGAGGCGAGCCATCTCGCCGGTCTCGGCGTCAGTGTCAGACTCGCTCGAAAGTAAGCCTTGCTCAGCGTCGTTGTTAAACGCCATTCGCAGCTTTATTTACCAGCGATCGTGGCAGCGAAATGCGCAACTACATCAACAACATCGGGCGCGATGGGAAGGTCAGGGTCTGCATATGTTGCAACGTTAGCTGCGACGTCTTCGGACGCTACAGTCTTGAGCACGTGATTGACGTCCGGAAGCAGAGAGAGCTTTGCGTCAGTCGCCGCGTGCGCCAGCATCCGTGCATCCTGTAAGCTAACCTGCAGGTCGCGTGTGCCTTGCAAAACCAGTATCGGAACTTGGACTTGTGCTGCAAGTTTCAGCGGGTCGTACGAGATCGCATCGATCAGGTAGCCCTGAACCTCAAGCCGAAAAAGTGGCTGAAGTTCGGAACTGAGCGCGCTCGGATCGATCCGTCTGCCGCGTTTCAGTTCCGCGAGTGCCAATTCCGCCTCCATCAGGAAAGGTGCATTGGCGGCGTTGGCGCGCAACTGCTCAAGAAGCACCGCATCCAATGGCCTGCCGATGCTTACGATCAAAATCAGCCCACAGGCGTCTGTGAGACGTGTCATGGCAGCTAGGGCGACGAGTCCGCCTTCGCTGTGCCCAATCGGGATGACGCAGCGCGCACCAGAATTTGCGGGCAGCCGCTCTTGAATGGCTTCAATCCACGCTCGGAGGTCGTCGCCATAGGCTGCGATCGTCACATTGTTTGGGTCTTGGGCGGCACCTATGGATCCGAACATGCCACGCTTGTCGATGCGCACTGAAGCATACCCCTTAGCAGCTAGCTCCTCTGCAAGCAGTCTGTAGGGCGCCGCAGTAATACCGAGAGGCGAGTTGCCGTCACGATCGGTCGGACCCGATCCTGGCACGATCAAAAACACCGGCAGGTCCATGGAAAGCGGCACTTCGCCGGACGGGAGAGTCAAGGTCCCAGCGAGTGGCCCAGTTGGACCCGCCGCAGTCAGTTCTTCGTGTACAGACATTCTCATTCCCGCGTTCATACCGTCATTTGCTTGAGAGATGGCAAGAGCGGTCGCTGCGATGCAAACCAACAAAATGGACAACCGTGTGATCATCGTGACAGTGGATCGCTTGTGTTTATCCTCGCCATACTCTCGCCTACCGCAATATCGAAGTCGGTTCTTGCGCACCTTGAGGCTGCCAAAAACTTGCGTAGCGATGCTGCTGTCGACACCACACCGGATCTCGCTCAGCTAGCCGTTGCCGTCCTCAAGGTGGCGATCCTTGAGCACGAGTGTCAGGCCAACTGAGCAAGAGAGGTGTGTCACTTCCTAACGGGGAAGCTGGCCCGAATCTTTCCCCATCAACGGTGCGGACTGTTTAGCCGCAGAGAAAGGCGAAACAGTGCCATTGTTAGCCAATATCAGTCGACGGTCTGCCTCATGGCCGGCACTCGCGCCGATCAGGATCACGCCTGCAACGGTCCAAGCGCGCACGATCAGTCATCTCCTGAGCGTTCCTCGCAACCTCCTGCGTCAGTCGCATCCGCTCAAGCGAATCCCGCTGTGCGTTGTCCCGCCGTGCCTGTTGTTCCAGCATGCAGTTTGTATAAGCGCGAGACCCAAAGGGAGCCCCAAAGCTTTCGCAGGTGCCCGCGTCCCTGTACTGCCCTTCTTGCGCGGACACGCAGCCCGTTACAGCGAGGCCGATCAGGGCGATGGAGAAGATGGTTATCGCAGACCCACGATGTTTGGCGGAAGGGTGTCTAAGCATTCTGTTAATCTCCTTGTAAATTGAGGTTGGACGTTTTCTCGGCGGCACAAAGAGGGCGAAGCGGTGCCCCGAAAATCCGTCATCACGGCGCCAAGAAGCAGGCACACATTGCGGCAACATTGTCTGAGATCGAAAAATGCGCGCTGAACAGCCGAGTATGCTTTTTCAGCCATCACTACGCGCGCCATTCCTGCATCGCTGCGAGGCCGAGCGCCGACGCGATGACGATCATCCCGGTATGGAGGCAGTGCAGGGCGGCGCGGGGGTCAGACCGACCCTTCTTGTTGTTGGCGGAAAGAGAACACGACGAGAAGGCTGACCATGATCGAGACGGGCAGGGTCATGCGGACGTCATGCCCGTGCCCGAGTACCATCTCGCTCGAATAGACGCAGGAGTTGCATCAACAATTTCCGGGCGGCCAGTCCTTGATCGAGGGGAAATCCAACCGGACGATCGTGCCTCCGGCGGGCGCCGCTGTGATGGTGACGCGGCCGCAATGGTGGTCCAAGACCTGCTTCACCAGATTGAGCCCAAGACCAGTACCTGAGGCCCGCGGCCTTAGCCGATAGAAGGGTTCAAGCACCCGTTCGTGTTCCTCTCCAGGTATGCCGGGTCCGTTGTCCTCCACTTCCACGGAGGAACCGTCGACCCGCACGATCACCTCGTCCCCGCCATGCTCGACAGCATTCTGAATGAGATTTGCGAGCGCGCGCTCTATCGAGCTCGGATTGCCCAGTATCACCCCAGGCTGCTCTACGACCACTCCGATTGCCTTGTTCACAGCGATCAGCAAAGGTGCCTGATCCGCAGCGACGCTGCGGGCAAGCGCAACCAGGTCGATCCGGTCCCTTGGCGCGTCATTCTCCAGCCGATGAAGATCGAGCAATTGCTCCGACAGCGTTCCAAGCCGGGAGAGGTCGAGCGAGAGCGCCCGCAGACTTTTGTCGCTCGTGGCATCGATCTTCATTCTCAAAATTGCGATTGGCGTGCGCAGCTCATGTGCGGCCGACGCGATGAAGCGGTTCTGACGATCATATCCGGCATCGAGGCGATCAAAAGCTTCATTGACAGCTCGGACGAGCGGGCCAATCTCCCGTGGAACTCTGTCCTCCGAAAGGCGGATGCCGCGACGCCCGACGTCGATCCGCGCTGCTTCTTCCGCAGTCTTGGTGATGCCGGCCAAAGCTCGTCTGACGATCATTGGCGTCGCGACGATGGAGACCAGAGCCAGTGCGAGGAAAATCGCGGCTGCCACCATATTGGATGCCATTGTGATGAGCGCTGTGAAGGGGGTGACCCGACCATGCGCAATAATCTTCATGTCGCCTAAGGGACCAGCTACCTGGCGGACGACGGCGGAAAGGGTAAAGGGCTCGAACTGCCCACGTATGTCTGCCGAGGACAGTTTGTCGAGATGGGGGATAAGGGGGGCGTACTCAGCAGGTACTTGCCCGAAGGTAACCAAATTGGTGTCGCTCAGCCTGGCAGCGAACCAAAGGTCGGGCGACTCCTCTTGAAGTTTCGCCAACTCGGGTGTCACTTTCACCATCGGAGCTCCAGCCGCATCCCAAACGATCGAGTTTGCGGCGACCTTTACAACGGCCTCCTCGACATACATCCCATCGGGAGCCGAACTCACGATGAAGACAATGAAGCCGAGGGCGGCAGCCACGACCGTCAGGAACTGGAGGATCAGTTGCCTGCTGATTAGGCGAAACTTCAATGATGGCTGACGGTGCTTCAATCCATTTCTTTGAGCAGATAGCCCACTCCTCTTACTGTGTGGATCTCGACGCCGGCGCCTGAATCGCTGAGTTTTCGACGCAGGCGGGAGACGTGAGAATCGAGTATGTTCGACTGGATCGTATCGTCGAAGCCGTAGACCACTTCCTCAATGGACTCGCGGAGGACAGCACGCCCGCGGCGGCGAAGCAGTGCTGTAAGCACCCTCACTTCTCGTCTCCGCAGATTCAACCGCGTTCCGCGCACTATCGCTTCGCCATGAGCCATATCGAATACGAGGTCACCGACAACAATCTCGTCTGGTGCAAGTTCATTCGGGCGGCGCCGCACGGCCCGAATGCGAGCGAGCATTTCCTCTAGGTCGAAGGGTTTCACCAGGTAATCGTCGGCACCATCGTCTAGCCCGGCCACCCGGTCGCTCAGTTCGCCGCGCGCGCTTAACACGATGATCGGGACGCCCGGAGTGTCGATACGCAGTTGTGGAATCAGGCTCAGGCCATCGCCGTCGGGCAGCGTGCGATCGAGCAGAACGAGATCGTGGACGCCAGACCGTGATGCTTCGCTGGCGAGAGACAATCCTGCCACCCAGTCGACGACGAACTGGTCGCGTTCAAGCGCGCCGCGCAAGGCCTTGGCGAATTCGGCCTCGTCTTCAACGAGAAGTACTCTCATTTTACGTCCTAGATTGCTTACGTCCTCGCTGCACTACGCGCCTGTGTCGATGCACGTGCTCCTTTGCGGAGGTGCCTAGCTCCGTTCGTCTCGGGCGCGGACACATTATGCAGATGGAAGAGGCGAAGATCTTTCCGAGCGAGCCTCGATCAGTCCATCCCACCGATCAGGATGATGTGAAGCCTGAGACAGCCGTTGCAGGTTTGATGCCTCAGTCGCCTTCTACAATCGCGAGCCCGGTCCAGTGGGCGGCAAAGGTCCACATGTCAGCGTACTCTGCTATGACCATATCTGTCGGTTTGCCGGCACCGTGGCCTGCTCGGGTTTCTACTCGCAAAAGGTGCGGTCGTTCCCCAATGTCTGCGGCCTGCAGAGTGGCCGCGTACTTGAACGAATGAGCTGGAACCACCCTGTTATCGGTGTCTGCCGTGGTGACGAGGATTGCCGGGTAGGGCTCACTCTCGCCAATGGTGTGCAAGGGCGAATAGGAGAGCAAGGTGTGGAACTCGCGCTCCACATGGGGGCTGCCGAATTCCTCGGCCCAGGCTGCGCCACTCGTGAAGCGGTCAAAGCGCAGCATGTCGAGGACACCCACTCCGGGCAGGGCTGCCGCGAACAGATCAGGACGTTGGTTGACGACCGCTCCGATCAGCAATCCGCCATTGGATTCTCCCTGTATCGCCAGCCCGTCAGTCGGCGTGATGCCTTGATCGATCAGATGCTCACCGGCGGCAATAAAGTCGTCGAACGCGTTCGGTTTGTTCGCGCGTCGCCCGGCATGATGCCACGCCTGACCGTATTCACCACCACCACGGATGTTCGCTACGGCATAGACGCCGCCCTGCTCGACCCAAGCCAGCGCGGTGGGCGAGAAATGTGGCACCATGCTGATCCCGAAACCACCATACGCGCTGAGCATAGTCGGTGCCGGACCGTTGAGCTCTTTGCGCCTGACGACAAACAGGGGTATCCGAGTGCCGTCCCTCGAAGTGTAGAATTGTGGTTCGACGACGATATCGTCGAGATCCACCGCAATCTTGGGTTCTGACCAGACTGTGGTGCTGTTAGCTTCTACGTCAAGGCGGAGCACGGTCAGCGGCGCATCATAGCTGGTGAAGGCGAAGAATGCCTCGTTCTCGCCGGGACGACCTTGGACGATCCCGGTGCTGCCAGGACCAGGTAACGACACATTGCCATCGAATGTCCCGTCAAGCCGATAGCGCTCGACGCGGGACTGGACGTCGATCGTATACGACAGGACAATCCGGTCGCCAAGAAGCGCAGATCCGCCCTCTCGTAGAACCGCATCGGTCCGTTCTCGGATCAGTTCGGAAAACTCGGGCCGCGCCTCTGACAGGTCCATCGTCACGATACGACCACGAGGAGCATCCTCTTGGGTCGCGAAGAAGAGTTTTGTGCCGACGTTCCCCAACAGCACCCAACGATCATCGTAGCTTTTAACAATTATTCTTGGTTGCTGGGTTTCGGATGTGAGGTCCGTTACAGTCACCGCGACCCCGCCCGTAAGCGCCGACGAGTAAACGATGAGATACCGGCCATCCGGTGTGACATCGGCCGTGTGCAACAGTGAGCGCCCCGGTATTGGCGCATGTATGAGCCGATCTTCCGACTGGTCCGAACCAAGCCGATGGAAATAGACGGCGTGGCCTTCAATGCTGGTGCTGAAGGCTGCACCCTCCTCAGGCTCAGGAAACCGGGAGTAGTAGAACCCAGAACCATCCGGATGCCAGGCGATGGTGGTGAACCGCGCCCATTCGACCTTGTCGTCCAGCATCTCTCCTGTCGATGTATCCATCACGTAAATGGTCCGCCAGTCTGACCCACCATCCTGCAAGGCAAAAGCCACAAACGCGCCATCGCTGGAGGTCGCCCATTCGGCCAGTGCTAGGGTGCCGTCTCTGGACCAAATATTGGGGTCGATCAGGATGCGGTTCGCGCCGTCCGCGCCTTGCCGCATCAAGAGTTGCGGCTGGTTATCGAGGCCGCCGTTGCGGATAAGGAAATACTTTCCCGCGCGCTCGACAGGGGGAAGCAAGGTTTCATGGTCGAACATCGCCGTCAGTCGGCGCTTGAAAACCTGCTGTCCAGGCAGAGCCTCGAGATAGGGCCTCGAGAGCGCATTTTGCGCCTCAAGCCACCGTGCCACCTCTGCATCCTGACGTGGGTCATTCTCCAGCCAGCGGAATGGGTCCGCGATCGTGACGCCAAAATGCACCTCTGCCGTGTCCGCCTGGCGGGTTTCCGGATAGATCATCGGCACATTCTCCTCTGCAGCGGCTTGGACGATAGGAAAAAGCAGCGCGGTCACTGCGCCTCGGAGAGGCCTTGTCATCGAAGGCCAGCTGATCCGTTCAGGCATCTTTCGGCACGATGCGCGTGTTGGCGTGCGCCCGGCGATCCGGGTCACTCTTGCTGTCATGATGTCGTATCCTTGTCGTCGGTGGGAGCGCCGTGTGGCTCTGCCTACGCAGCCCGTCAGACGACGGGGTCGCAGATGGGTAGTATCGCGGCCGCCCGGATTGCCGAGACGATGCGGGCAGTTGCTTCTTCTGAACTCACACGAATTCCGCCGTTGATGACGGCCGAGCTGATTTCTTCGTCCACGAGACGCACGGCTGATGTGATGGCCGCCGCACAGAGTTTGACCTCGAAGTTGTCTTTGCTCAGTGACGCCCGCTCCGCGACGATACCGACAAGCTCCATCTCAGACTCGTGACATGCCATTAGCCAAGCCGAGCGGAGGGCTGGCTCACGATGCAGGATCGAGAGAATCCGGATGGCAGCGATCGCGTCCTGAACGAAGGCATCCTCGGATATGAATGCATCCATTGACCGTGCTAGAAACGTGTCAATGCTCTCAGCTTTTGGCCACTGCTTGAGCATTGCCGCAAAGCGAAGTTCGCCGACTTTCAGCACCGGCTCAACACAGGCTTCCTTAGACCGGAAGTATCGCCAAACAGTTCGCTTTGAAATGCCGGCTGCTGCAGCGATTTCATCGCCGCTCGTCGCATCAAAGCCCTTCTCCCAGAACAACCTTGCTGCATGCCGGGATACCTCAAGCCGGGCCTGTTCCAGTTTCGATCCATCCGTCAATCTAAGGCTCCATTCGCTCGTCGCTTCGCTGAACTGGACGATTCGCAGCGCTCTTCTTGGGAGAGTGCTCTTCTTACATCTTCAGAGAGCCGGGCACTTTCATGGGCAATTTTTCCGTATTTGGTTGAATGACGGCGACCGGGAAGATCGGTCGAGTCACTAAGTGACTGAGAGAATATGTCACTTAGTGACACGTTGCACAAGAGGGTAGGGACCCCCTTTAGAACGCCATCGGCCGCTGGCATGACGATCAGCGATCGCTGCAATAGTGATCACTTGCGATAGAGCACCATGCCGGCATGATGCAGCACGTCCGGCTCCACAAAGTCGCCGTCGGCAGTGAAGCCGGTGTCGTCCCAGTATTCGATATGTGTGCCTGTTACCTCGTAGCGCCCTTCGTAGGCGCGTTCCCGCTCACCGCGAGCCTCAACGTATCGGCCGTTGGGTAGCAGTTCGTGTCGGATGCGATTGTCGGCGGTGACCCAAATACCGACATAGGAATTGGAGGTATCCGCTCGTGCGAACTCAGCGCCAATTGTCAGCAGCGCAGCGCTGAGCATGGTCGATCTCGTCATTGGGGACCTCAATTCGCTGATGCGGTGGGACGGATGGTGATCTCGGTCGTGTCGACGCTCGACGGGGCTTCGATGATCTGGCGCACGGCGCGGGCGATGTCAGCCGGCTTCAACGCGATGGAGCGATAATCGTCGATGAGCGTCCGGGTCTCCTTGTGGGTGATGGTCGATGCGAGTTCGCTTTCCACGACGCCCGGGTTCACGCAGGTGACACGGATGGCGCTGCTTTCCTGGCGCAGCCCGTCCGAAATCGCGCGAACGGCGAATTTGGTGCCGCAATAAACGGCGGCTGTGGGTACGGCCTGCAGTGCGCCAATGGAGCCGATATTGATGATCTGGCCTTCGCCCTGACGCTCCATTACCGGCAGGACGGCACCGATCCCCCACAGCACACCCTTGATGTTCACGTCCACCATTCGCTCCCACTCGTCGAACTTGACGGCGGACATGGGGGACAGCGGCATGACGCCGGCATTGTTCACCAACACGTCGATGCGTCCCCATAGGTCGAGTGCTATCTGTGCAAACTCTTGCATGGAGGCAATGTCGGTGACATCGAGCGCGTATGTCGCGACTACGCCGCCCCCGCCCCTTATGTCTTCGGCGATCTGATCCAGACGCTCCTTGCGTCGTGCACCCATAAGAACCTTCGCGCCAAACGCTGCAAGCTCGCGCGCGACCCCTTCGCCGATGCCGCTCGAAGCGCCGGTGATGAGAATGACCTTGTCCATGGCTTTCTCCTGTTCAGCCTGTTTCACGAAGGAAGATGGACGCTACGCTCTGTCCACGGTATTGCGCATTTACTGGACTGAGCGGTTAACAACGCTGGACAATGGAGGCCCTTGGATGGACCTGAACCTTCTGCCGCTGCTCCTTGCCGTGGCCGAGGAACCCAACTTTCGCGCTGCCGCCGACCGGCTCGGCCTGACGCGTTCCGCCGTCAGCCAAGGCGTGCGGCGGCTGGAGGATGCTCTGGGCGTCCACCTGGTAATGCGCACGACTCGTTCGGTCCGACTGACGGAAGCCGGGGAACGGCTGGTCGAGAACCTGCGTGCGCCGATGGCCGCAGTGCAGACTGCGCTGGAGACCCGCGAGAACATCCCGCGTGGCCGGCTGCGGTTGGCCGTCACCTCGATTGCGGAAGATTTCTTGGCGGGACCGCTGCTCGCGCGCTTTGCGGAGGCGCACCCACAGGTCACACTTGACGTGACCGTGACGGACGACGAGTTCGACATCGTGGCGCGTGGCTACGACGCGGGCATTCGGCTTGGCGAAGTCATCGAACAGGACATGATCGCCGTGCCCGTCAGCAGCCCGCAACGCGAGGTAGCGGCGGCCACGCCCGCCTACCTCGCTCGGCATGGCGTCCCCTCGCATCCACGCGACCTGCTTCTTCACCGCTGCATCGGCTGGCGGCCGGCCCCCAATACCGCACCATGGCGGTGGGAGTTCGAAGAGCATGGCAAACCCTTCGATGTGATGGTGAATCCGCAGGTGACGACCAACGACCTGCGTTTGATGTTGCGCACGGCGCTGGCGGGTGGCGGCATTACCTTTGCGCCATGGGATTGTATGAGGGATCATTTCGCCAGCGGCCGGTTGGTCCCTTTGCTCGAGGACTACCTGCCGCCTTTCGCAGGCTTCTACCTCTATTTTCCGCAGCGACAGAACATGGCGCCGAAGCTCCGGGCGCTGATCGACCACGTTCGCCATTGGGATCGTTGAGGAATGAGCACCGCGGCATTCACCGGCCGGAAATGGCCGGTGAGAAAGCCCGGCACCCCCGCACTCTCGGCAAGCGAGCGGAATGTGGTGAGCGAGCTGGCGACGGTCGCGGCTGCAAGTCCGCTAGCCATGCGCAGGATCTGGCGTCTCGATAGGGTCATTTCGGGTTTCTTGGGATGTCAGCGGTGATGCGTCGGCGGCGCTCGACCTTGGCGAGCATAACGATCGCCGAGGTCAGCAGAAGCGCACCATTAAAGGGATGAAAGGCAAGTGCTCCGGTGTCTGCCATGGCAAGCCCGACCTGCGCGACGTAAAGGATCAGCGTCAGCCCGGCCCACCAGCCAAAACCTCGCAGTCGCGGCAGTGCAATCGCACCGCCGGCAAGGACAAGGACGGGCAGCCCGACAATCGCGCCGACAAGGCCGTGGAGATCCCAGGACATCTCACCGAAGAGGGCTTGTCCGGCAAGAAAAAATTGTGCGCCGAGCAATGCAGGTAAGGCACGGGCGGACCAGATGAACAGGGCGGGTGTGCCGTGCTCGAGGTCATGAAGCGTATCGTGTTTCAGCGTTTCCATTTCTTAGACAATCCCATGTGTGGGGTTCTTGGATGAAGTTGCGGCGATGAAGCCTGCAAGTGCCCGGCGATAGTCGTCGGCGGCTCTGGAAAGCGCCTCATCCGAGAGCCGGTCGGCGGTGAAGACAAGATGCGGTGGGTGCCAAGGCAGGTCGCAGCGATACGCGGTTGCCTTGAGGGGGGTGAGGATCTCGTCGATCGTGAAGTGGTTCTGTCCGCTACGTGCGTAGGCGGCCGGGATGTTCCCGGCAGTCGCTGCGATCATCATCGGCGTTCCGGCCAGCCGGTCACCCTCGGCCTCGCGCTCGAGGTAGTACATGCGGGTCAGGACCGCATCCTGCCAGGATTTTAGCAGGGACGGTGTGGAATACCACTGGATCGGGAACTGCAGCACGATCCGGTCGGCGTCGAGCAGCATCTGAGCATCCCGTGCCGCGTCGGTTTCGAGGTCAATCCGAGCTTCGGGGTATCGCGCCTGCATATCGACGATCTCGACACGCGGCAGGGTGCGGGCTGCAGCGGCGAGGGCGGAATTGGCCCTCGAAGCGGCAAGGTCGCGGTGAAAGACAAGAATGAGTGTTCCGGGCATCGCGGTCTCCTGTGCATCCGGGCTGTGGAACAAAAGCTAGAAGGTCACGGAAAATCATTCCAATCGATATGCATTCTATTCTATTATCGTCGTCATGAATTTACGGGCCGTCGATCTCAACCTTCTCGTCATTCTCGACGTGCTGCTGGACGAAGCGCATGTCAGCCGCGCGGCGCGGAGGCTGAACCTGTCGCAGCCGGCGGTTTCGTCTGCGTTGCAGCGTTGCCGGCACCTTCTGGGGGACGAGCTCCTAGACCGCGGACGCGGCACCATGCATCGCACTCCGCGTGCCGATGCCTTGCGTGGTCCACTAAAATCGCTGCTTGCGGGGGTTCAGGATCTGATCGATCCGGCGGAGGTTCCACTTGCTGAACTGCAGCGCGTCCTTAGGGTCACTGCGGCAGACCTGCCGATCGCTATGATCGCAGAACCGCTTCTGGAGAATCTTGAGCGGATGGCGCCGCACGTCTCTGTCGTTTTCCAGCCGTGGCACGGCGCGGCTGCAGCAGCTTCGGCGTTGCGAAACGGCGATACGGACATTGCGATTTCGGTTTTCGGTCGGGTCGAGGAGGAAATCGAGCGACGCACACTGCTGGAAGAAACCTATGTCGTTGCGATGCGACGAGATCATCCTGCAGCCAGAGGCTTCGACCTCGATGCTTGGCTCGCCTGGCCTCATGTGGTCGTTTCCGGCCAAGGCGAGATGCGCACACCGCTTGATGCGCAACTGGCTGCCATAGGTTGTCAACGTCAGGTCGGGTTAGTGGTGCCAGCGTTTCAACTTGTTCCCGGCTTACTTGCGCGCACCTCTCTTCTTGCGCTCCTGCCGGCGCACAGCCTCCGCTGGCATCAACACGATGCTCTTCTTGCGGTGACGCCGCCAATCCCCATTACGGGATTTCCTCTGCAGATCGCTTGGCATAGCCGGCAATCTGCCGACCGTGGATTGCGACACGTGATCTCGATGATTGAGACGTTGTTCGTGGAGATGGTTTGAGGCTGCTGTGGACAGCTAGGTTGCCGCAGCTGTAGCGCCAGACGCACAGCATACCTCGCATAACGAACGCGGTCACCACGCAAGCGTTTCTTGGTTGCCCGAGCCTCACCACCTTCATCTACGGCCGGTCACTTGAAGATCGGAGTAGGGGGGGCCATTCCCCATCGAAATCCGCTGCTGGCAATCGGGGCGGGAGGGCCAACCGTTCAATTCTGAGTGGCGAATTCAAGCCAGCGCCGATTCATCTGGCCGAATACATTCAAATGGGGGCCGTGCGCCCGTTGGAGTACTGGACAAATATCCGCGATTTCCGAGAGCCGCCGATGGATATGGATAGGTCGGCCGCAATCGTGAGAGATTGGGGCTGCGACTATCTTACTTTTTCAATAAGAGCTGCCAGTCTCGAAGCATCACCACCCAGAGCCGCTCGGCCCTTTTCCCAAAGCTCCGTGTTGATGCCCATGCGCTTGGACAACCAAGCGAATGTGAGGCGTCGCACTGTTTCGAGCGCATCGGGTACTTCAGCCTCGGTCTCCTTGGCATCAAGGCCGGCAATACCTCCGAGGCCGTGGCCCACCCCAGCGATGGTTAATAGGGCTTCCGCCCCGGGGGCGTCGGTAAAAGCGTCGGCATGCCATTCGGGACCGCGCGGCGTGAAGTGTGGGTTGTCGTCTGCCCCGCAGACCACAATGAGTGGCTTTCGAATCGTGCCTAAATCCACGTCGAAGAAGGGAAAACGAGCGGCGCTTTCGGCCGTGAGGTCGTCTCCACCCCGGCCCGGTGCGGCCAGCAGGACGCCTGCGCCGATGCGCGGGTCCGAGAAATCCTCATCCTGGAGTCGCGCGCCAAGCAAAAGAGCCGAGGTATGGCCTCCAAAAGAGTGCCCGGCCACGGCGATCCGGCTACGGTCCAAGCGTCCCGCCACGGCCGGTGCCTGTCGCTCCACCTCGTCAAGGCGGTCAAGGACCGCTTGCATTTCAGCCACCCGTTCGCGCCAGTAGAATGGTGCTTCTGGCTGCCCGGGACCGAGCCCGCCAAGCCGAGAGCTTGCATGGGTCGGCTGGATGATTGCCAGTCCTCGTTCTGCCCAGAACTGGATCAACGGTGCGTAACCGTCCTTGGAGGGGATATACTGCGACGGCCCGTATCCGTGAGAAAATAGCACGAGAGGACGGTCCCGGCCTGAAGCCGGCGCGGTCAGCCGGAGCTCTAAGGCCGGACGGTTTGGCAGGCTCAACCGGATCGGCGTGTAAGCGACGGTCAATGCTGGTTCGGGTGTCGGTAGATGCAAAGCGAGGTCGATCAATCGGTTCATTGCGTCTCCTTGAGCAGCCACGGCGGGCGACGGCTTCCGCCACGGCCACCTTTGGGCAGCAGGCGTTAAGCTGCTGCGCTACCCGCATTCTGGAACAATGCATGCGCGTCGGGCCCGGCAGGCAGCATCATCGGGGAGTCGACATCGGTAACGGCGCGCCAGACGGCATTCGACACATCAAGAGCCGTCGTCTTGTCCGTCGCATGCCGCATCACCTGAAAATAGGCTTGCACGAAGGTGCCGTAAGCCGCGGGCACATCCATACCCATCCGCGCCACGGCGTTCCGGCCGAATGAAGTCTCTGGCGCGCTGCCAGGCAGCACGAGGCGAGCGCGCACGCCGAATTCGGCGGCTTCAAGGGCGAAGCTTCTTGTGAAGGCGTTCACCGCCGCCTTGCTTGCCGAGTAGATCGACAGGGCCGGCAGCGGGCGCAACGTCACGCTGGAGCTAATGTTCACGATGACACCGCTTCGGCGCTGGCGCATTCCCGGCATGACTGCCCGTGACATCGCCATGGTGCCGAGCACGTTGATCTCGAAAAGCTCGCGTGCCCTGTCGATGTCCGCGCCTTCCAGCACGTTTAACATACCAACGCCGGCATTGTTGACCAGCGCATCGATGTGGTCCGCTTCGGCCAGCGCTGCCTCGATGCTGTGCGGCTTGGTCACGTCGAGCGGGACGATGCGGAGACGGTCAGAGAGAGGCAATCCCTCGGCTGATGGCGATCGCATCGTCGCTATGACCTCCCAGCCTTCGTCGAGGAACCGCGTGGCGATGGCCCGTCCGAAGCCTGACGAACAGCCTGTGATGAGGATTCGGGGCATTGGTCTCTCCTTGTTTGTGAAACCGCGAGATAGACCTCAATGCTTGGACTTGCCATGTTGTGCAGTCCGTTATGATTCATCGAAAGTCCGAATGCATGCCCGAAGTCGCACCAGACCCGCTGGCCAGCGTTGTTGCCCTTCTCAAACCTCGACCGGACATCTCCAAGATGGTCGTGGCCGGAGGGCGCTGGCAGGTCGAACGCACCGACATGGCGAGCCCGTTCTATGCCGCCATTGTCGATGGGTGCGCACGACTAATCGTTGAGCGGCAAAAGCCGATCCTGCTGAGGGCAGGGGACTTCGTGATTGTACCGGAGCTCAACAGCTTCACGATGACCAGCGAAGTCCCGCCGCCACCTGGCGTGGCCAGGCTTCCGCTCGAGACCGGACCGGGCATGTTCCGCCTTGGGCCGCCCGATAGCCCCGTCGAGATGCGAGCCCTTGTCGGCCATTGCCGGTTCGACGCGCCCGACAAGGCACTTCTTCTCTCCGTGCTGCCGCAGATGATCCACGTGCGTGGGCAAGACCGGTTCACGGCACTTGTGATGATGATTTACGATGAGACAAGCGCCGAACGGCCCGCCCGTGCCATGATTCTTGATCGACTGCTGGAAGTCCTGATGATCGAGGCCCTGCGGTCGAGCGCCAGTCATGATCTTCCGCCTGGTCTCGTGCGTGGCTTGTCAGACCCCAGGCTTGGCGCCGCGCTGAATCGGATCCACAACACGAGAGACAGCTCCCTGAATGTGAGGGGGCTGGCACAGGAAGCCGGAATGTCACGTTCGGCCTTCTTCGAACGATTCAAGGCCACGCTTGGCTGCACGCCCATGGAGTATGCAGTACGCTGGCGAATGGCGGTTGCGCGCGACCTCCTGCTGCGCGGTGAACTGACCAACGCTGAAATTGCGCATCGGGTCGGCTATGGATCGGCCAGCGCGTTCGGCATGGCGTTCGTTCGCCATTGGGGCATGTCGCCTAGGGCGTTCATCGAAAGTCACGCCAAGGAGTAAGGCGTTCCAACAATCTCTGCTGCCGCCCGCCGGATCGGACGGCTTCTGCAGTTCCATTGCAGCCCGTTGCTCCCTGTAGGGCGGATGCATTCGCAGCGATGACGCGCAATGAGTTTGGTCAACGCCGGCGAGCGGAACCCTTTAGTGCAGCCACAATTGCGACGGCTTCGCTGGCGAGTTGATCGCGCGTGGGGGTTACCCCCAGGACCACCATGCGCCAGTACAACGGGGCCGGAAGCAAGTCGAGCGCTAGGTCCCGATCGACGCCAGCATCCAACTCGCCCCGCTTGATCGCGCGGTCCAGAATGACCTGAGCTTGCTCTCGGCGAGCATGCGCTACCTGAGTGTTTAATTCCCGCATCGGAGCAGACCGCGCAGCTTCGGCATGAAGATCCGGCAGGATGCGCCGGATTATTGGGTGGCGAAAGACCACTCGCAGGCGGATTAGGAAAGCCAAAACGTCAGCTTCGAGACTTCCGTGGTCTTCTGGCATGGCTAGCTTCAGCCCGAGTGATGACACGGCCGCCGCTGCGAATTCGTGGTGCGACGAGAAACGGCGATAGATTGCCGCTTTGCCTGCCCCGGCTCTGGCAGCCACGCGTTCAAGACTTATGGCAGCAAAGCCACGTTGCGCCCATTCTTCGAAGAATGCGCGGTAAAGAGTATCGGTCAATGCAGCGCTCTTCACAGCCGCTCCAGACGGCCTTCTTCTGGTTTTTAGGACGGAACGGTTGCGTTCCAACGAAGCGCCTCCTATATCGTCGATACGTTACCGTTCCGTCCATATGAGGTTTCATGATGTCTGACAAGTTCGATAGCTTCTCCGACCTGCTTCGCGCAGCACTGGGTGAACGGCTCGCCCCTGCGGACAGCTTGCTCGACATGTTCACCGATGATGTTCTCTTCGAGTTTCCCTATGCGCCCGATGGGCTGCCCGGCCGACTGGAAGGGACACCGGCCCTTGCGGCTCATCTCGAGAAACTCGGTCCATTGCTCACCTTTGGGCCGATGCACCTGGGCAATGTTCATGCCGTCGGCGAAACAGTGATCTTCGAGTTTTCCTGCACCGGTCAGGGTGTGAAAACGGGCGCTCCATACGACCAAGTGTATATTTCGGTCGTCACTTTGCGCGAAGGGCGCATCGCGCGCTATCGCGACTATTGGAACCCGCTCATCGTGCTGACGGCTTTGGGGGGCACGGAAGCCGCCGCCGCGGCATATGCTGGGGCAGCCCAGTGATGGTCGAGCGGGTCCTCATTATCGGTGGCAAAGGCAAGACTGGACGTCGCGTGGCGTCTCGCTTGAGTGCCGCTGGCATCAACGTCGCAATCGGCACACGCACGCCGGACGGTCGCCAAGACAGGCGTTTCGATTGGTCAGATCCAACTTCTGCATCCGCCGTCGAGGGATGCGATGCGGTATACCTTGTAGCGCCGACCGATCGCACGGACCACTTGGCGGTCATGCAACCTTTACTGGAGGCGGCGATGGCACGCGGCGTCCGGCGCTTCGTTCTGCTCAGCTCGTCGCTTTTGGAACCCGGCGGTCCCATGATGGGTGAGGTTCATGAATGGTTGGCAAAGAGCGCGCCGGATTGGGCGGTCCTGCGCCCGTCTTGGTTCATGCAGAACTTCTCGGAAGGGCCCCACGCCGGGACGATCCGGGAAGAAGGGGCCATTTACACAGCGACCGGCGCCGGACGTGTCGGCTTCATCGACGCCGAAGACATCGCCGCCACGGCCGCCGCGTGCTTGACTGCCGCAGCGCCCCTCAACTCTGACGTTCTACTGACGGGACCGGACGCATTGAGCTACGACGATGCCGCGGCAATCATCGCTGCGGCTCTTGGTCGGCCAGTTCACCATGTATCTCTTGACCCAGCCTCTCTGACAGCGCGCCTGGTGTCGCAGGGCCTGCCGGCCAACTATGCTAAAACGCTCACGGCTTTGGACGCACACATCGCAGCAGGCGCTGAAGATTGCACCACGTCGGGCGTTGAACAGGTAACAGGGCAACGACCCACGTCATTTCGCGCCTTTGTGCAGCGCGTCCTTGATCGATGGAAGTGACGCGCGAGGCCCCGGATCAAACCTTTGAGGTGATCGGGTCTTTGCCCTCCGATGCAGGCCGCAGCAGCCCGCCTCATTCATCTGTCTGTTGCGGGTGGCACGTTGCGAGCACCAGGCAAACGAGTTTCAATGACCGAAAAAGGATCGCAAGCGGTCGTTAAGAACAGCCTCAGCTTAATGGCAGCTATTCGGCCTCGGCGCCCAAAATCAGACCGTCCGGAATCGGCCCCGAATACGTCTTAGGAAATCATTTCCCAAGCGCAGTTGCTGGACGGGACGCCAGTGACTGAGATGGGGAGGGTTGCGGACGGGCAGCTTTTGGGCGGTCGTTGCACCGAAGCCGTCATAGCTCTGCTTGCGCGAGCACATTCAATGGTCGATGATCTAGCATGACCGAGTTACTTGACCATGCTGCATACATAGCTGCGGCGCCGGAAGCGCTTCGGCCACAACTTGCCGTCGTTCGTGACCGTTTGAAGCAAGCGCCTCCCGACGCGGAAGAGGTCATGCAGTACGGCATGCCGGGTTTCACTTCCGGAGGCGTGATGATCGCGGGCTACGGAGCGTTCAGCAAACAGTGCGGTCTCTATGTTAGCAAAGGCGCGATCAAGGCGCATGCTGACGATATCGCTGCAGCCAGCTTAAAGCATCCAAGACTGGTGTCGCCTTCTCACCAACAAAACCGATACCTCACGAACTCATCACGGCGCTCGCTGTGGCGTCGCGCAAAGACGCGGCGGTCTGACCGCCAATGTCCGCTGAGGCAGCGATATGATCCGCTGGTGGCAGGATGGTGACGATGCACGCTCAACTAAAGCTGCCGAACAAACCTGCGTTTCTTGTAACTTTTCCTTCACTTTTGAGAAGAAGTGGGAGCGCGATCTGGGAAGGGTGAACTGCTGCTCCAGTCGCGCCGCCGAACGGGAAGGGCTGAACGGCGGCAGGAGGTCGAGATCAGACTTGGCCGTAGCCGCCGGGTGTCGGCGTGATCACGGTGACCGCTTCGCCAGCCTGAAGCACCGTCTGGTCGCAGCCTTTCAGAACCTCGACCGTTCCGTCGAGGCGGCGAACCTCGGTGCGGCCGAGCTCGCCTTCGCCGCCGCCTGCAATGCCCTGCGGGTGGACGTGTCGGTGCGACGACAGGATCGCGCAGTCCATGGTCTGGAGGAAGCGCAGCGTACGTGTCGTGCCGTTGCCGGCCGCGAATGCGCCAATACCGCCCGAGCCGTCTCGCAGCGTGAAGTTCTCCAGCATCACGGGGAAACGCATCTCCAGGATCTCCGGGTCCGTCAGGCGTGAGTTTGTCATGTGGACGTGCACGCCCGACGTTCCGGCAAAGCCGCGGCCGTCATTCATGCGGCCGGCCGGCGAGCCCGAGCAGATCGTCTCGTAATATTGGTACTCGTTGTTGCCGAAGGTCAGGTTGTTCATCGTGCCCTGGCTGTTGGCGATCGCCCCTAGGGCGCCGAAAATAGCGTTGGTCACATGCTGCGAAGTCTCGACGTTACCGGCGACGACGGCGCGAGGGTAGGCCGGCTTCAGCATGCAGCCCTCGGGGATGACGATGCGGATCGGCCGCAGACAGCCGGCGTTCATCGGTATCGGCGCTTCTACCATGACGCGGAAGCAGTAGAGAACGGCTGCGCGTGCGACCGGCTCCGGCGCATTGAAGTTGTTGGCGATCGCGCCCGAGGTGCCGGTGAAGTCGACCGTGACGGTGCGCGCGTCGCGATCGACCGTGATCTTCACCTTGATCATCTGGCCTGTGTCGGTCGGATACTCGTAGGAGCAATCCTCCAGGCGCCCGATAAGCCGCGCTACTTCCTCGGCCGCGTTGTCCTGTACGTGGCCCATATAGGCCTGCACGACCTCCAGCCCGAACTCCTCGACCATCTTGCGAAGCTCGGCCGCGCCGCGCTCGTTGGCGGCGATCTGCGCCTTGAGGTCGGCGATGTTCTGAACCGGGTTGCGAACCGGATAGGGGTGGTTGGTCAGGAGCTCGTGGAGCTCCTTTTCCCGAAACTGTCCTTCAGCGACCAATTGGAAATTGTCGATGAGAACGCCTTCTTCGTCGACAGTCGTCGCAAGCGGAGTCATCGAACCCGGTGCGGTGCCGCCGACATCGGCATGGTGACCGCGAGAGGCGACCCAGAACAGGATCTCCTTGCGGTCGTCGCTGAAGACCGGGCTTACCACCGTGATGTCGGGCAGGTGCGTGCCGCCATTATAAGGGGCGTTAAGCGCAAAGACGTCGCCGGGGCGGATGTTGCCCTCGTTCAGGCGGATCACGGTCTTGACCGAGCGATCCATGGAGCCTAGGTGCACCGGCATATGCGGCGCATTGGCGACCAGCGCACCGGAAGCGTCGAAGACGGCGCAGGAGAAGTCGAGCCGCTCCTTGATGTTAACTGAATGCGCCGTGTTCTGGAGCGCGACGCCCATCTGCTCGGCGATGTTCATGAAGAGGTTGTTGAACACCTCTAGCAGGATCGGATCGGCCTGCTTCGTGCCGATCGCCTGGTTGCGGGCGAGCTTCTCGTGGCGGGCCAGCACGATGTTGTCGGCAGCCGTCAGCCTGGCGGTCCAGCCCGGCTCGACAACGATCGTCTGGTTGGCCTCGATGATAAGGGCGGGACCCTTGATGCGGTCGCCTGCCTGGATGCCCTCGCGGCGGAACACGCCTGCCTGACGCCACTCGCCGCCGGAGAAGGTGCGGCCGGTGACGTCTGACGAAGCGTCGCGGCCGGTGCCGTCATCCTTCACGCCCTCGATCGTCTCGTCGCCGGCCTGCCAGCCTTCGACCTCGACGGCTTCGACCGTGATTGGCTTGTCGGGCGTGATGAAGCCGAATTGCGCCTGGTGCATCGCCTCGAAACTGCTTTGCGCCTTGGCAAGGTCGCCGTCGAAGGCAACATCGAGCGTGTTGTCGGTGCCGGCGTAGCGTAGATGTAGTTTCGTGCGCGTGGTGACCGTATCGACTGCGATGCCCTGTTCGGCAAGTTCGGTGGCGACGGCGCCGGCAAGGTCCGCCTCGAGGCCGGAGATTGCGGCGCGGCTGGCTTCGGCGAGCGGCTGCATCAGCCCCTGTTGGCGGCTCGCCGTGACGGTGGCGAGGCCCATTCCGTATGCTGAGAGCAGGCCCGACAGCGGGTGTATCAGGATCGATTCCATGCCGAGCGAATCGGCGACGAGGCAGGCGTGCTGGCCGCCGGCTCCGCCGAACGAGTTCAACGCGTAGCGCGTTACGTCGTAGCCGCGTTGGACGGAGATCTTCTTGATGGCATTCGCCATGTTTTCGACGGCGATCTTCAGGAAGCCTTCCGCAATCTCCTCCGGCGAGCGACCTTCGCCGACGCTCTCCGCGATCTCGGCGAACTTCGTCGCAACCGTGGCGCGGTCGAGCGGCTTATCTTGGTCGGGGCCGAAGATCGCTGGGAAGAAGTCCGGGTTGAGCTTGCCCAGCATGACGTTCGCATCCGTCACTGTGAGCGGCCCGCCGCGGCGGTAGCAGGCGGGGCCGGGATCGGCACCGGCCGAATCCGGGCCGACGCGGAAGCGACCGGGATCGGCATGTAGGATCGACCCGCCGCCAGCGGCAACGGTGTGGATGCGCATCATCGGCGCGCGGATGCGCACGCCGGCGACTTCCGTGTCGAAGGCACGCTCATATTCGCCTGCCGCATGTGCAACGTCCGTGGAGGTGCCGCCCATATCGAAGCCGATGACGCGGGGAAAGCCTGCCTGTTCGGCAGTCTTGACCATGCCGACGACGCCGCCTGCCGGGCCGGACAGGATCGCATCCTTGCCCCGAAAACGGTCGGCAGCGGTGAGGCCGCCGGACGACATCATGAACTGAAGCGTCGGGCCGGGCTCGCCGGGCGGCGTAGCGCCGAGGATACGAGCGACGCGCGAGACATAGCGGCCGAGGATGGGCGAGAGATAGGCGTCGACGACGGTCGTATCGCCGCGACCGACGAGCTTGATCAGCGGCGAGACTTCGTGGCTGACGGAAACCTGCTCGAAGCCCAGACCTCGGACCAGTTCGGCCAGCGCCGCCTCATGGACCGGGTTCTGCCAGGCATGCATCAGCACAATCGCAACGGCGCCGATGCCGTCGGCCTTCGCCTCCTCGAGGTCCGCACGGATCGGGTCGAGCTCGATCGCGCGCTCAACCGACCCGTCGGCCATCAAGCGTTCAGGCACCTCGATGACGCGCTCGTAGAGCTGTTCGGGGAGGATGATTTCTTTGGCGAAGATGTCCGGCCGCGCTTGGTAGGCGATGCGCAGCTGGTCGCGGAAGCCTTCGGTGATGAGGAGCAGCGTGCGTTCGCCCTTGCGTTCGAGCAGCGCGTTGGTGGCGACCGTCGTTCCCATACGGATGGTGCCGATGGCAGCGGAGGGCAGATCGGCTTGGGTGGCAGCGCCGACCAGGCGTCGGATGCCTTCGATCGCCGCGTCCTCATAGGCTTCCGGATTTTCCGACAGAAGTTTCATCGGCTGCAGCGATCCGTCGGGTGCGCGGCCGATGACGTCGGTGAACGTGCCGCCGCGATCGATCCAGAAATCCCACTGACCCGTGCCGTCGATGCGGTCCGCCATGATGCAGTCCTCCGTCAATGTTCCCGAGTTCGACCGGTCTTCCGCCGGACGCTGACAAATCGTTGACAAATTGCGAATGAGCCGTCAACCTCTCATTTCGACGCCCGATACGGCGCCGCAAGCGTCCTGCCGGAACCAGGTCGCACTGCCAAAAAAAGGGGAATACGATCATGACGCAGCATTTTCGCGCCGGTCTTCTAGCCGCAGCCTTCGCCACTCTTCTCTCCGCTCCCGCCATGGGGCAGAACGCCTGGGACATGCCGACGCCCTATGGCGATGGCATCTTTCACACGCAGAACATCATGCAGTTCGCCGACGACGTTCGGGAGGCAACGGGCGGCAGCGTCGACCTCACCGTGCATTCCGCAAACTCGCTTTTTGGCCATGCTGAGATCAAGGATGCGGTGCGTGACGGTCTCGTGCCAATTGGCGAGTTCCTGCTCTCGCGTCTTGCGAACGAAGACCCGGTCTTTGCGCTGGATTCTATCCCGTTCCTGGCTTCTTCCTATGAAGAGGGCGAGCAGCTCTGGGCTGCCTCACGAGACGCGGTCTCCGAAAAGCTCGCCGAGCAGGGCCTAACGGTGCTTTATGCGGTCGCCTGGCCGGGTCAGAGCCTCTACCTCAACCAGGAAGTCACCGATCCGGCACAGATGGAAGGGTTGAACTTCCGGGCATACAACGTCGCCACGGAGCGCCTTGCGACGCTGCTCGGCGCCACGCCGACGCAGGTCGAAGAGACCGATATTCCAACCGCGTTCTCGACCGGCCGCGTCGAGGCGATGATCACCTCGCCATCGACTGGCGCCAACGCCAAGGCTTGGGATTTCACCTCGCACTACATCGACGTACAGGCCTGGCTCCCGAAGAACATCATCGTCGTCAACACGGAAGCCTTCGAAGCGCTTTCGGAAGACGAGCGCAACGCGATCCTAGAAGCGGCTGCTGCCGCTGAAGAGCGCGGCTGGCAGATGTCGCGCGAGGAGACCGACGCCAAGATCACTGAGCTGGAGGCTGGCGGCATGACCATCATGCAGCCGTCCGAGGCGCTTTCCGCCAAGCTGCAGGAGATCGGCGCGACGATGACCGAGGAGTGGCAGGCCTCGGCCGGTGAGGCAGGCACCGCGGTCATCGAAGCCTACCGCAACCAGTAAGCCTTCAAGAACGGGCGGGTCATCGACCCGCCCGTTCCACTTACAGGGACTGCTCCCATGCGCAAGGCACTCGATGCCCTCTACGGCGCTGCTCTGTTCGGCGCTTGCTCCGCGATGGTCGTGATCGCGACCCTCGTCTTCATCCAGGTGGTGGCACGGCTGATCGACCGCTTGTCTACGCTCGCTGGCTTCGGCCGCTTCGGCTTTGCCATCCCGTCGCTGGCAGAGATCGGCGGCTTTCTCTTTATCGCCTCGGCCTTTCTCGCTCTGCCGGCGACCTTGAGGGCAGCGGGTCATGTGCGCGTGACGCTCTTCGTCGGCTGGGCCGGGCCCCGCCTGGAACGCGCCATGACCGCATTCGTCCTCATCGTCGCTCTGGCGCTTGCCGCCTATGCGAGCTGGGTGGTCGGAGGGCAGGCCTATGCGTCCTTCGAGCGCGCATCCGTATCCTACGGCCTGATCGCGATCCCGCTCTGGATCCCGCAAGCGGTCATGACAAGCGGGCTCGCCATCCTCGCCGTTGCGATCCTGGACGAACTCGCAGCCGTGCTTTCCGGTGGCGAAGCGAAGTTTCGCGAGATCGAGCGCACGCGCGGCGTCGACGAGGGAGGCCACTGATGGATATCGGCATTCTGTCCCTGATCCTGATTGCTGTCCTCTTCGGCTTCCTTTTCTCCGGCCTTTGGGTCGGCTTTGCCCTCATGGCTGTCGGCTTTGTCGCCATGGAACTGGCGTCATCGGCGCCGGCCGGACTCGTCTTCGCACGTCGGGTCTGGGGGGCAATGAACAGCTGGGACCTGACGGCGCTTCCCATGTTCATCTGGATGGGCGAGCTTCTGTTCCGCTCCCGCATTTCGTCGGACATGTTTTCGGGCCTTGCTCCCTTCACGCGAAGGCTGCCCGGGCGTCTCCTGCACGTCAACGTGTTCGGGTGCGCGCTGTTTGCAGCCGTGTCCGGTTCGTCGGCTGCAACGACTGCGACGGTCGGCAAGATGTCGCTGCCGGAACTGCAGCGGCGCGGCTACGACCCGCGCATGGCGATCGGCACGCTCGCCGGTTCGGGCACATTCGGCTTCCTTATCCCGCCCTCGATTATCATGATCGTTTATGGCGCGGCGACCGAGCAATCGATCGCGCGCCTGTTTCTCGCCGGCATCCTGCCAGGCGTCATGCTGGCGGTGATGTTTTCGTCCTACGTCATGCTCTGGGCCTGGATGAACAAGGACAGGATGCCGGAGCCCGAGCCGAAGCCCACTTGGGGCGAACGGTTCGAGGCGCTGACGCTGCTCCTGCCGACAGTTGTCCTGATCGTGACGGTCATCGGCTCGATCTATGGCGGCTTCGCATCGCCGACCGAAGCGGCCGTGGTTGGCGTCTTTGGAGCCCTTGCGATCTCCTTCTTTTCCGGTGGGCTGTCGCGGGAAAGCTTCGTAACCTCGCTCAAAGGATCGGCGATCACGAGCTGCATGATCGCGCTGATTCTGGCAGGCGCGTCGTTCCTCACCGTCGCCATGGGCTATACCGGCATCCCGCGCACGCTTGCCGCCTGGATCGGTGAGCAGGGCTTTTCGCAGTTCGCGCTGCTGGCCGTCCTCCTCGTGTTCTTTATCATTCTCGGCTGCTTCATCGACGGCATATCAATGGTCGTGCTGACAACGTCCGTCATCCTGCCGATGGTGCTTGCCGCCGGCATTGATCCGATCTGGTTCGGCGTCTTCCTCGTTCTCGTGGTCGAGATGAGCCAGATTACCCCGCCCGTTGGCTTTAACCTGTTCGTCATCCAGTCGATCACGGGACGAGGGATTTTCGAGATCGCGCTCTATGCGCTGCCCTTCTTCTTGATCCTTGTCCTAGCGACTGCACTTCTCGCCGCTTTTCCGGAGATCGCCCTATGGCTGCCGAGCACTATGATGAACAACTGAAGGATCTAGCGATCGGGCCGGTGGTTTCATCGGCGCATCTCGCCAATTCGAGCCTGCCGGCGCTCTCGGAAGTCGAGTTTGCCTTGACCATGGCAAATCATGCCTTCCAGCGGTGGATCGTGCGCTGCACGGCGGCAGCCGGTGGGCCGTCGCTCTCGCCTATGGAAGTGCTGATCGTGCACCTCGTCAACCATCGGGCAAGGCCGAAAACGCTCGCGGATATCTGTCTCGTGCTCAATGTTGAGGATACGCATCTCGTCAACTACGCGATCAAGAAGCTGGTCGAGCAAGGTTTGGTGGAGCCGGGCCGCAAGGGCAAGGAGAAGACGATTACGGTAACAGAAGCAGGACGCCAACTCTGCAAGCGTTATGGCGATGTTCGAGAGGCGCTAGTGGTGCAGTCGGTTCTACAATTCGGTCACGACCCGGCTGAGCTCTCGCGTCTCGCCAGCCTCTTACGTGCGGTCTCTGGTGCCTACGACCAGGCGGCGCGTGCTGCCGCCTCCCTTTAGGCTGGTGCCAGTCTTCGCCTTCCTCGCCCGCCATGGGCGGATGCTGCTCGTCGCGGGGCTCTTGCTCGGCGCATTCCTGCCGGAACTCGCAGTTGCGCTGAGGCCCGGCATCGCGCCGATGATCGTGGCGCTGCTGTTCCTTGCGGTTCTCCGCTTGGGACCAGATGGCATCAGAGCAGGGCTTAAGGGCGTCCACCGCGCGGCGGGACTGGCGCTCGTGCTCCAGGTTGTGCTGCCGCTCACGGCGGCGTTCGCCTTTTGGCTCACGGGCGCCCTCGGCTCTACCATCGCCATGGGCATCGTGCTGGTGCTGGCAGCAGCGCCCATCACTGGCAGCCCGAACATCACCCTCATGGCCGGCGGCGATCCAGCGCCGGCCTTACGCCAGCTCGTCATCGGAACCGCGCTCTTGCCGTTGACGGTCTTGCCGGTGTTTCTCGTCATGCCCGCCTTCGGCAGCCCGCTTGCGGTTGCGCGGGCTGCACTCGAGCTTCTGATGCTGATCACACTAGCCGGCGGCGTCGCCTACGCCTTACGGGCGCTCGACGTCGTGTCGGGCAGCGATCGGTCGGTGTTGGCCATGGATGGGCTTGCCGCACTTCTGCTCGGTCTGGTGGTCATCGGCCTTATGTCGGCCATCGGTCCGGCGGTTCTCAACGAGCGTGGTGCATTCTTCGCGGCACTGGCCGCTGTCTTCCTGCTTAACTTTCCGATTCAGCTCTGCGCCAGTGCGCTTGCCGCGCGTAAGGACCCGGCCGCGGCACCGGCGATGGGGATCACCGCCGGCAATCGCAACGCAGCTTTGTTTCTTTCGGTGTTGCCAGAGGCAACGGCCGACGAGCTTCTACTATTCATCGGCTGCTTTCAGATCCCGATGTACCTCACACCATTTCTACTGGCGCGGTGGTACCGAAAGCTCGCAAAAAGTTAGCTTTTTCGTTGTGGGTCAGATCCCGGGGATTGCAGAGCTCATCGTATAGAGTGCGATCTTCATTCTGCCTCTTTGCCTCACTACCTCGCCTCCCGATGACACTGGAACGACGTCTGAAGCGACATGCATACCTGCATGGAGCGCTGGCGACGATCTTGATAAACCGCTCAAAGCCCGGCAAACCAGAATATGGATTCTAGCCGAAATGGGTTGACCTGCTCCCCTGAGACGTTCCCGCTTTTGGGTTAGCCTGTTCTTTGATGAAGGAGACGGGCAATGAAGCGATCGCGGTTCTCGGACGAACAGATCATTGTATTCTCAATGAGCATCAGGCGGGCATGACGGCCAGCGAGCTTTGCCGCAAGCATAGCATTTCGGACGCGACCTTCTACGCTTGGCGAAAGAAGTTTGGCGGCCTGGAGGTGTCGGAGGCCAAACGGCTGAAGGCTTTGGAGAAGGAGAATGCCCGCCTGAAGAGGCTTCTGGCAGAGTCGATGATGGATGCATCGACGCTGCGCGAGATGCTGGCAAAAAACTTCTGACGCCCGGCTCAAGGAGAAATGCCGTGAGTTGGGCAGTCGAAAAGAAGAGCTACTCTCAGCCGGGGCCTGTGCCCTGGTCGGCATTGCGCCGCGTGTCTACCGATACATATCCAGCCGGTCGGACGATGCTGCTTTGCGAGCACGTTTGCGGGAACTGTCATCGCAGCGACGGCGGTTCGGCTACCGCCGCCTGCACCTGCTGTTGAAGCGGGAGGGTGTCTCGGTGAACTGGAAGAAGCTCTACCGGATTTACAAGGAAGAGCGCCTGACGGTCCGAAAACGTAGCGGGCGCAAACGGGCTCTGGGCACGAGAGCGCCGATGGCCATTCCGCAGGATCCAAACCAGAGATGGTCACTCGACTTCGTGTCGGACGCGTTGGTCGACGGCCGTCGCTTCCGCATCCTTTGCGTGATCGACGACTTCAGCCGGGAGTGCCTGGCGACGGTGGTCGACAACTCGATCTCGGGCGAACGTGTCGCTCGTGAACTGGATGCGATCGCCGAACGGCACGGCTACCTCTGCATGATTGTCAGCGACAACGGCAAGGAGCTGACGTTAAACGCCATGCTGACTTGGCAGCAGGATCGCGGCGTCGAGTGGCACTACATCGCACCCGGCAAACCCATGCAAAATGGCTTCGTGGAGTCATTCAATGGCAGGCTCAGGGAGGAATGCCTCAACGAGCACCTGTTCCGAAGCTACCCCCATGCACGAGAGATCATCGAGACATGGAGAATAGACTAAAACCTGCACCGGCCCCATACGAGCCTTGACGGGCTCACACCGAACGAGTTTGCAACCCGGTCCCAAATGGACCACAACGTGAACAGAGCTAGCCTATGAATGGGGACATTCAGGGGAGCAGGTCACCCCAAAAGCGCCGGTAGGAAATCATTTCCCGAGTGCGATAGTCGGGCTGGCGTCATGTCTACTTTGGGGTGGGAAGCCGCCTGTCAGCTTTTCTGAGGACTTCGGAGAAAGCGGACATTGTTTGTTGGGCACAGTTTGGGCCGTTTCCGGGCGATCCGGTTTTGGGCGCCGCGGGCCGAATAGCTGCCGCTAAGATTCAGCTGATCTCTACAACTGCTTGCGACCCCATCTCGCACATTGGCGGTCAGACCGCCGCATCGTTGCGCGATGCCAAGGCGAGCGCCGTGATCAGTTCGTCAGGTATCGGTTTTGTTGGTGAAAAGGTGACACCAGTCTTGGATGCTTTAAGCTCGGCTGCAGCGATATCGTCAGCATGCGCGTTGATCGCACCTTTGCTGACATAGAGGCCGCACTGTTTGCTGAACGCTCCGTAACCCGCGATCATCACGCCTCCGGAAGTGAAGCCTGGCATGCCGTACTGCATGACCTCTTCCGCATCAGGAAGAGCTTGCTTGAGGAGGTCACGAACGTTGGCAAGTTGTGGCCGAAGGGCTTCCGGCGCCGCAGCTATGTATGCATTATGGTCGAGCAATTCGGTCATGCTGGATCATCGACCATAGAATGTGCTCGCGCAAGCAGAGCTATGACTGCTTGGGTGCCACGACCGCCCAAAAGCTGCCCGTCCGCAATCCACCCCACGATGGTCGGAGCAACCTAGTGTGTCGCGTGTCAAAAGCGGCCGTCCACGTTGCATCGGCCGCTCAATGTCAGATCTCGGTTCGCTCATCCAGGAGGAGCGCGTCCTCCACGTCGACGCCAAGATAGCGCAATGTGCTCTCGATCATGGAGTGATCAAGCAAGTTTTCGATGGCGCGGACCAATGGCGGCGGGGTGCTAGTCGTCTCACGCCGACCGGCGGCATTGCGTTAAGACGTCATCGAGTCGCGGCAAGAATGACGGCAATAGTCTCCTCGGGCATGTCCCACATAGGAAAGTGGCCGCTGGACTCGAACCAATGTAGATCCGCGGAAGGAAAAGCCGCTTTTGCCCGCGCCGCCTGCCTTGGCAGACATAAGCGATCATGCCGGCCCCACCCAATCACGATGCGACCAGTGGCATCGGCGGCAGGACCGGTCTGCTCACGACCACTCGCAAGGTCATGGACCAGTGCGTCGAATGTCGATGTTGTGCTGAGACTTGCCAATTCCGTCGCAACGACCTGCGGATCGAGCGCCCAAGGATGCGCGGATAATTGTGCCAGCAGCGCAGTGCGCGACGCCGCATTCCCGCTCAGCATTGGCAGGCTGGGCCGGATTGCCCGGAGCAATCGCCCGGAAACTCCTATGGTGATCTTGAAGAAGGTTCGTTCCCAACTCCGCCAGAAACCACCCGGATCAAGCGCCACCACGTTGCCGATATTGCCGCGTCGAGCGAGTTCGAGCACGATCCGTGCCCCCATCGAGCTCCCGACAACGTCAATCCCTGCCAGTCCGTTGTCCGCTATATAGCGCTCGACGCTGCCGACAAGACCATCGAACGTCCCGCTGTCGTGTTCGGCCGGGGTGGCGCCATGCCCAGGAAGGTCAATCGCGATCACCGTTCGATTGGCGCTAAGTGCATCCAGGATAGTGCTCCATGATTGCCAGCTTCCCCCGAGCCCGTGGACTAGAAGCAGCTTCCGACCCGTGCCACGGGTAATCTGATTAATCATACTGTTTCTCTTGTTACCTTTGGTGCGCTGAACGATCGCGAACGGCATTCGAGGTCAGTGACCAGCACTTCTCCGCGCGGCGCTTTGCCGGTGTTCCGATAACTGACTTCCTGCACAAGCCGGTAAGAGCAGTAACGTTCCTGGTCTGCTTCCTAGCACGGTCGAAATAAACCTGAGCGTCTATATGCGGCGCGCTGCTACCAAAGCTCGGTGTTAGGTGAAAAGCAGTTTCACCGAGTAACCGCCCGAAACCTGCCGGTCCGCTTCCCACCCCGGTCCGGAGGGCGTCAGCGGGGTGGGACGCTGGGAAATGTTTTCCTACCGACGCCTTCGGGGTGGTTTCCGGAGGTGAAGTCTTTGGCGCCGTGGGCCAAATAGCTGCCACTAGGCTTGAGCTAGTCTGTGCGACGGCATACGGCCCCTTCAAGAGGTTCAAGCCCATCTTTCAAACCACCACCGAAAGCGGCCGTTCGGAAACCGCGTGAGCGTCAGTCGTCGAACATGCCCTGGATCCGGTTAGATAGGACGGTCATGTCGAACGGCTTCGTGACCACCTGCATGCCGGGATCGAGATGACCATGGCTTAGAACGGCGTTCTCGGCATAACCCGTCACGAACAGCACCTTTAGGTTGGCACGTAGCTCCCGAGCGGCGTCGGCCACTTGCCGCCCGTTCATGCCATTGGGCAGACCCACGTCGGTGATGAGGAGGTCGACGAATGCGTCCGAGCGCAGGACTTTCAGCGCCTGCGGGCCATCGCCCGCCTCGATCGTGCTGAATCCAAGATCTTCGACAGCGTCCACCACGAGCATTCGCACCAGTGGCTCGTCGTCCACCACGAGGACTGTCTTGCCTCTTGAGTCGACCCGCGGGAGCGTCGGAACAACCTCGGGTTCGCAAACCTCCTCCTCGTGGTGGCGGGGAAGGTAGACGCAGACCATCGTCCCGTTGCCGACCTCGGAGTAGATGCGGACTTGCCCGCCCGACTGGCGGGCGAACCCATAGATCATCGAGAGGCCGAGCCCTGTGCCGACGCCGATCGGCTTGGTGGTGAAGAAGGGATCGAAGGCGCGCTCGATGATGTCCGGGGACATGCCCGTTCCATTGTCCGACACACACATGGAAAGGTACTGGCCGGGCGGCAGGTCGCGCTCGCGCGCGGCCCGATCGTCGAGCCAGCGATTCGCGGTCTCGATTGTGATGCTGCCGCCGTTGGGCATGGCGTCCCGCGCGTTGATGCAAAGGTTCAAGAGCGCGTTCTCGAGCTGGTTGGGGTCGACCAGCGCCGACCACAAGCCCGCCTTCGCCACTGTCTCGACAGCGATCTGCGGACCGACCGTCCGCCGGATGAGGTCTTCCATTCCGGCAACGAGGCGGTTCACGTCCGTCGGCTTGGGGTCCAACGTCTGACGTCGCGAGAACGCGAGAAGGCGATGCGTTAGCGCCGAGGCGCGTTTGGCCGCGCCTTGCGCGCCAACCATGTAGCGGTCGAGGTCACCGACGCGCCCCTGCTGGAGACGGGTCTGCATCATGTCGAGCGAGCCCGAGATGCCCGCCAGGAGGTTGTTGAAGTCGTGCGCGATGCCGCCAGTGAGTTGGCCGACGGCTTCCATTTTCTGACTTTGGCGTAGCGCCTCGTGCGCCTGCTCCAGCTCCGCGGTGCGCTCGAAAACGCGTTGCTCAAGCGTCTCGTTAAGTTCGCGCAGCTGCTCTTCAGCCATTTTCAGATCGTGTATATCGGTGCAGGAGCCATACCAGCGAGCGATCTGTCCATTTTGGTCACGTACGCACTGCGCGCGGCCGATAACCCAGCGGTATTGGCCTGAACGATGCCGCAAGCGGTACTCGATATGATAAGGCTCCCCGGTCTTGAGGCAGTGCTGCCATAAGGCCCAGGATCGCTCCTGATCATCGGGGTGGAATAGGCCGTTCCACGCCTCGCCGTCCGTCGAGCCATAGGGCGCGCCGGTAAATTCGTACCAGCGGTCGTTATAGTAGTCATGAAAGCCGTCAGGACGCGTCAACCAGATCATCTGGTCGACTGAATTGGCGACGGCATGATATTTCGCCTCCGACTCTCGCAGCCGGCTTTCGGCGCTGACGCGCTCGACATGTGCCCAGCAGCGCTCGACCACCGCCTCGACCAGCGAAATCTCGTCGGCGCGCCAGTCCCGCGGGGTATCCTGGTGAACGGCCATCATCGCCGCGAGCCTGCCGCCGCTGACGAGTGGGCAACAGACGATTGCGTCGATACCGATCGATTGGAAGGTCTCGCGTCCTTCGCCGAGGGCGAGCTCGCCCGCGACGTCGCGAATAACGAGCGTCTGTCCGCCGCGCATGTCGACGGCGGCGCGCGGACCGAAGAGATCGAGACTGTAGGTCCCGGCCGAACTCGCGATCCCCGGCGCTGTATAGTCGCGGTGGATGATGAAGGCATCGCTGTCGACGTCAACGGCGGCGTAGGCGGTTCGGGAGGCGCCGAGGCGCCGCCCCAGCAACTGCGCAGCCGCGGACATCGCGGCGACCGCGTCCCCCGAACTGCGCAGCGCCTCATCGAGCTCGTTCATGAAGCGCAGGCGCGCCTCGTTCTCGCGCAGCGCCTTTTCGGCGCGGTATTGCTCAGTCACGTCGTTGGCGTTGTGGATGATCGCCTCCACCTCGCCGTTTTCGTCGAGCACCGGCGAGTTGACCGGACTCCACCACCGTTCCTCAAACGTACCGTCCGGCCGAGCGACGTCGTATTTGAGACCCGGTAGCGTGTCCGGCTGCTTGGAGGCGAGCACATGCTCGATTGACGCACGCAGGGTGCGCACGCCCGCGATGGCCGGGTCGTCGGGGTTGTCAGGATATGCCTCGAAGATGCCCAGTCCGACCACATCTTCGCGCGTCCGCATCGTGGCCGCCAGATACGCCTCGTTTACCTCGATGATGGTGAACCGCGGCGCGTCGGGTTTAAGAACAAGAAATGGCGCCGGCGAGGCCTGAAATAGACGCGCGAAACTCTGGTTTCCCATCATGGTCGTATCACTTGCTGGCACCAAAGCCTCTTGATCTCCCCGCCTTCATCGAAAATACGGAGCCGCCTGACAAGACGCACCAACCTGCCATTTTCGCGCAGAACGGACCTGTTCTTGTCGCCGATAGTCCGCCTAATCGCATGGCGAACCTGCGTCCTCTCGCCGAACCAAACTTTAATTGTGGACCCAATTCGGTTAGAATCCATTTTCTGGTTTGCCGGGCTTCTCACGATTTATCAAGATCGTCGCCAGCGCTCCATGCAGGTGTGCATGTCGCTTCAGACGTCGTTCCAGTTTCATAAGGAGGCGAGGTAGTGGGGCACAGAGGCAGAACGAAGATTGCAACCTGAGGGCTCAAATCGGCTTTCGAACTAATCGAAGACATTGTCCGCTTTCAAGCGAAAGCAGAGTTTATAGCGACGGCAGAAATGGCGGCGCGAAGCGGGAGGTCCTCTACGAAATAGCGGTTCGTTGTAACTCGCCGTACTGGTATGATTCGATCAAGTGAAAGTTTGCACAGTAAGCCAGCCAAGCGCGCCGCGACAGCAAGAGCCAGTTTTAAGAGTGTTCAGTGCAGACTTGCAGACGCCGCGGTCAAGGCAGCCTGCGATGAATTGCAGATCATTTCGATCCGGTTACGTCCGCCGTTTTTGGCGATGTACAGTTGCTCATCGGCAAGTCGGAATAGGTTGGCAAACGTCGCGCTGTGCGCGCAGGCGGCACCACCGATACTCACCGACAATTTGTATTGCTCGCCATTTACCTTGAAGTCGATGTCATTAACTGCCTTGCGTATGCGTTCGGCCACAAGCGAGGCCTCGGCCATGTTGGCGTGCTGAAGAAAAACAGCAAACTCTTCGCCCCCAAGCCTGCCCAGCTCATCGTTCTTGCGTAAGGACCCAGTGATTGCTTTTGCAAGAAGCGTGAGAGCTTCATCTCCACGATGATGTCCGAAGCGATCGTTAATCGCCTTGAAGTGGTCAGCGTCAATTACGAGCAGTGCACCGATCGGATTGTGAGTGACGCTATGGAAGTTCAGGCAGTTCTCAACTGACTTGGTGAAGGCACGTCGATTCAAACATCCCGTAAGGCTGTCTGTCGCAGCGAGATAAGCCAAGCGATGGTTGGCTATCGCCAGTTCCCTTAGTTTCAAGGACAAGAAAAAGAACAAGGACCCGGCAAGCATAATCGGCAGTAAAGTGGAGCTTATCAGTGCTTTACTTAATATTACAGCAGGATCACTTCGGAACATAACATAGTTGATGCTAATGCAGATTGTGACGCAACCCAACGTACCGAAGACAGTCCATTGAGCTAGCTTCCCCCAGTTCCGCATCGACATATCTGCGCGCGCACCTAACATGGCAGCTCCTCCACGCGAGCAAGAGTAGGCCAAAAGTGTTAAGCGTGGGTAATTAGACAAGGTTCTAGTAGGAGGAACAATTGACCGCAGGCTGGATCGTATCTAGCGCAGTTCGATAGCGAGCGCGGGGGAATCAGTCTAGCTGAACGACGCGTATATTAGGAATATTACTTCCGCTTGTCACAATATGCCTAGCGTCGGCTTTTAGTCACGGCGAACTGCGTCTCAACCACCGAATGGCGGGCGCGAAGTCGACATTCGAGTGTCGCCTTGCACGAGGCTGGGAAATGATTTCCCAACAGTTTCTGAAACGTCAGCTTTGCGCCCCATTCCAGTCGCTCACAGGATATCGGGCCAACCCAAAAGCAGTCGCTAACCGGACTGCTGCGCATCGAAATATTGCACTCGAATGTTCAAGTTGTTGTGTAGCGCCTACTTTTAGGTCCGACTGGTAAGATTATGGTGCCTGCATCGATCGCATCGGTAAAGCGTCAACGCAAAGTCGGCCACTTGCGACAATAGCGACCGCCTCAGCCTCAAATTCTGAACCGTTCCGCGCACAAACGCTAAGTCTCGTACGCATCTGAATAGGACGCTTCGGTAGCGGTCGTGCAGTCTTGCCAGCACAACCATCCTTCATCTGCCTGATCAAGCATATCAACCCAATGGCGCGGTAAAGGCGGAAATGAATGCGATGGTGCCTACGCCTATAAGCTGTGGTCGACAGAGCTAGGCACATATTCGGGCCTGGCGATCTCAATGCGCTGCTGCGCAAATATCCGGAGATCGAGAAAGCTCATCAGAAGCCCTAGAGACGGCCGGCTGGTGTCGGCGACGGATCGCCTTGTTGAAGCCCTGACCGCGGACCCTGGCCAGGGCAGGGGCACGGCAACGGCATTGACCCTTGGCGTCGGCAACGCGGGGCAGATCGACGTGACCCAACGCGTGATGAAGTGCCCGCACGTCATCTCGATTTGCGGTCATCGGATTCAGAGATAGGGGGAAGCGATCCAAGGTTCTGAGCGGGAAAGGTCTGCTTCGGTAGCTAGGTAACCATTTCCTAAAACCGAAGCCTTGCTGTTTTGAAGAGCGGGAAGAGGCAGATGTCGTTCCTGATCGACGGCCGAGAAGACGCCGTTCCGACGATCCTGTTCGTCCATGACGTGGGCGTGCCAATGAAGCCAGTGGCGATGAGCCCGGTGGCCGACGCCTTGCGAGAAGTCGGCTTCAGGGCGGCGCGGTTCGAGTTAACCGATATGGTTGCCTGCCGAGGCGGTGTCCGCACGCCAGCGCCCAAGACGAGGCGTCTGGTAGGCTACGCCGAGGCCGTGGCGGCGATTGCTTGCGATTGCCCGATGTTCAATGGCGGTAAGTCCATGGAGGGGCGCGTGGCGTCGATAGGGCGGACGAGCATGATGCAGAGATGGAGCATCGCTGGCCTGCTCTGCCTCGACTATCCTCGCCCTGAAACCTATCGCCACATGCCGCGCATCTTCGCCTTGAGGTCGACGCGGATATTGGGTTGCGGCGAGCGCCCGCTCGCACCTTGCGATGGCGGGGGCCATGCGGTATGCGCGAAGCGTTCCAGCATGGGCTCGGTGATGAAGCGGGTGCGCGAGGCGTAAACGTGGCGGTCGCCGCGCGCGGCTTGGCCGTGCACGAAGAAGCGCTGCGGCGTGATAAGGTGCAGACTGTCCTTTGCGCGCGTCATCGCGACGTAAAGCAGGCGGCGCTCCTCCTCGATCTCGTCGCGCTCTCCCACCGCAAGGTCGCTCGGGATGCAGCCGTCGACGGCGTTGAGCACGAAAACCTTCGTCCATTCCTGGCCCTTGGCGGAATGGATGGTCGAGAGGATCAGATAGTCCTCGTCGAGATGCGGCGGCCCTGCTTCATCGCTGGTGGCGTCGGGCGGATCAAGCGTGAGGTCGGTTAGAAACCGCTCGCGTGAGGAATAGCCGGCGGCGATCTGTTCGAGCTGCAGGAGATCGGCGCGCCGCGTACCGGCATCCTCGTGTATGCGCTCCAGATGTGGCTCGTACCACAGCCGCACGCGCTCGAGGTCGGCAGGCCAGGAAGACTTTGTGCGCAAGCCGGAGTAGAGCTCCACAAAGCCGGGCCAGTCAGCCTCGGCACGAGCGGGCGCCTTGAAGAACTGCAACCCCAGTGCCGGATCGAGCGCGCGTTCCATCGCTTCCAGCGCGTGACCGGCGGCCGACGGGCCGATGCCGGGGATGAGCTGCATGACGCGGAAGGCGGCAACGCGATCCTTCGGGTTCTCGGCAAAACGCAGGACTGCCAGCACATCCTTCACATGGGCGGCATCCAGGAACTTCAGTCCGCCGAACTTCACGAAGGGGATGTTGCGGCGGGTCAGCTCGATCTCCAGCGGCCCGGAGTGATGCGCGGCGCGGAAGAGGACGGCCTGCGTCTTCAGCGCGACGCCTTCCTCGCGAGCCTCCAGAACCTGATCGGCGACATAATTTGCTTGCTCAGCCTCGTCGCGCACGGTGACGAGCCGAGGCAGATCGCGCGAGCTACGCTCGGTCCACAGGTTCTTGGTGAAGCGCTCGGACGCCTCGCCAATCACCGCATTGGCGGCTGCGAGGATCACGTCGGTCGAGCGGTAGTTGCGGTCGAGCGTGACAACGCGCGCCAGCTCGGCGAAGTGGCCAGGAAAATCGAGGATGTTGCGGACCTCGGCCGCCCGGAAAGAATAGATCGACTGGGCGTCGTCGCCCACGACGGTCAGCCCGGCGCCATCCGGCTTCAGCGCCAAGAGGATCGACGCCTGAAGGCGGTTGGTGTCCTGGTATTCATCAACAAGGATATGGTCGAAGCGCCCGCCAAGATGCTCCACGATCGCTGCCTCGCCGCACATCTGCGCCCACCAGAGCAGCAGGTCGTCATAGTCGAGCACGTTCTGCGCCTGCTTGGCGTCGACGTAAGCGGCAAAGAGCTGCTTTAATTCCTCGGCCCAGCCCATGCACCAGGGAAAGCTCTTCGCCAGGATCGGCTCCAACTCATCCTGCGCATTGACGACGCGCGAGTAAATCGCAAGGCAGGTGCCCTTGGCCGGAAAGCGGCTTTCGGTCTTCGACAGGCCAAGCTCGTGCCGCACGAGGTTCATGAGGTCGGCGGAATCCTCGCGGTCGTGGATGGTGAACGCGGGGTCGAGCCCGATCTCCAGCGCATAGTCTCGCAGGAGCCGTGCGCCTACGGCATGGAACGTGCCTGCCCAGGTGAGGCCCTCCGTCAGCGCTGCGGCCTTGTCCCCCAGCACCCGCGCGGCGATCCGCTCCACCCGGCTTCTCATTTCCGACGCTGCCCGGCGCGAGAAAGTCATCAGCAGGATGCGGCGCGGATCAGCGCCCTTAACGATCAGATGCGCGACGCGATGGGCAAGCGTATTGGTCTTGCCCGACCCGGCCCCTGCGATGACCAGCAGGGGTCCAGCCACAGCGCCCTCACCATGCTCCACCGCCGCCCGCTGCTCGGCGTTCAGCGAAGAGAGATAGTCCTCGGTCTCGGCGGGCGCTGGCAGGGTCGAATCGCGAAGGGCAATGTTCATGTCGCTGACAGAACCCTGTTTCTGATTTGTTCGCAACCTGTGCGACGCGCTCGCGCCAGCTATGCCTTTTTCTTCGGGCGCCGTCCCCGCTTGTCGCCGAAGCGGTCACCGCTCTTCTTGCCAGCACATGGCGGCAGATCGTTCTGCTCGACCCAAGGAAGCAGTCTGATGGGCTGGGGTTCCAGGTGGCCGGTGATGATGGGGTATCGGGAAATGATGAGCTTCAGCAGGGAGAGGCCTGCGGGGTTTGTATAACGTGACGCTGTCTCGGAGCTGCCTAGCCGTCCGGCGACGTCCTCGATGACGCCTTCAGAAACGTTGGCCTGCTTGAGCGTGTCGGACAGACCGTGCCGCAGCGCGTGGATTGGTCTCGCCCAAAGCTCGGTCTTCATGCATCGCTTCACCACCGGGATGAAGTCTTTGTAAAAGCGATCTCCTGGATCGTTTTTCTTTAGCAGAGGAGAGAACAATTCCGGGAACAGACGTTCATGGCCGATGTCTTTTAGGCGCTCCACGTATTCAGCGAAATTCAGTCGAAGCAGTTCGTCGGGCACCGGAAGCAGGCGGTCTGACTGCGCATTCTTGATGCGTCTGACTTCATTGGCCCTGATCCGGATCGCCCAGATGCCTTCCCGCTGCTCGACGTCCTCCACCAGCAGACCCGCGAACTCGTTTCGCCGCGGACCCAGATAGGTGTAAAGCATCGGCAGGAAATAATTGGCCGAATGGAACACCAAGCTGCCTGGAAGCTCGGGTTGTTCCGCGCTCGCTTGGCCTGTGAAAAATGGCAAGTCGAAAATCGGCCGGACCTCATCAGGGCCGGGCTTTGCCTGCTGCGATCTGACCTCGCCCCTCTTTGGTTTCTTGGGCCGCAGGCCTTCGAAAGTCCATTCGGGAACCGAATAATGGTGCGAGCGAAGGTGTTTTAGGAAGTGGGTCAAATTTCCGAGATGTCTTCGGATCGTGGCGGGCTTCAAGCCCAGCCGCACGGCTTTTTCACCTTTCTCGCGGGTTGCATCGGCCCGCCTCAGGCTCTCGGCGCGCAATTCTTCCGGCGACAGAGCACGAAGCCTTGAGCTTCTGCCATAGCTGGGGAGAATGTGGTTGAAGTGCTGGCGGAGCGCGGCAATGTGCTCTTGCGTAATTTCTCCGGAGTGGGTGACCCCGTGCTCCTCAAGGATGCCACGGAAAATGCGAACCAGGACACGAACATCCGACGCGGTGTCATCTTCCCATTGATCCTGATGATTTGCGATGAGGTTGTCCGTTTCCCGGTCGAACTCTGACAGGAGCAGTTCTTTCGGCGCCTTCTTCGGGGGCTTGGTGCTGGCAGGCAGTGGCTGCTGCTCAGCGACGGTCGTCTGCTTGGCGACAATGGGCAAAGCAGGAAGGTCGGGCATAGCCGGATCCGTCGGAAGGGCACGCGGTTCATCCGCCCATTGAGTCGCTGGTTTCTGCGGCGGTGGCAATTTGGCCACGTCAATGATCGGACGGTCTTCACGAGGCTTAGCGACAAGCGTCGGCTTTCTGGGGTCAGCCGCTGATGCGAGCAGCGCATCGGCCCGTGCTCGGAAAACCTCCTCGGTAGCTGCGTCCCGGTTGAGCGGCGTGTCCTCCAGTTCAACCTGCCCCATGCGGAAGAGCACGTCGCGCAGGAATGGGCTGCGCGTCCTGCCTTCGCGGTCGGAGAGGATCGCTTTGCGCTCGGCGCGGTAGGTGGCTTTGATGAAGGGGATGTCTTCAGGCTCCGCGCCAGCCCCGTACAGCGCCTCACGGACGTCGCCCGCCTCCTCGAAAGAGAGCGTCTCGCCTGTCCCACAAGCATGGAGCAGTCGGTAGGCGAGGCCGACCTGACGATCCGCTGCCCGCTGCTCGGGCTCACGGATCGTCCCGGTACGCTTGGCGGCGCGGTCGAGCGCCTCGATCTCGGCCCGCATGGCGTCCGCCTCGAGGGCGAAGATTTACGCGAGCTGTTCTCGTGTCGCCATGCGCGTCTTCGGTACCAGTTCCATTTCAAGCAGGAGCGCGTTCAGCCACCGTGCGACGGCCGACGCCTTCTTACGGTCCGAGAGCCTAAGGCTCAATGAAGCCGGGCATTTCTTCCCGAGGCCCGAAAGCCGACGGGAATGCGTGCCCGCCAATAAAAAATCGGTCCTCTGAGAACAAGATTCTCGACCTGGTGTCTGCGCAGTCCCATCCGCCCCTGCTCCGTCGGCCCAAGGCGGCTGGACAACACCTGTGGGCATCAGTTGTGGGCACCAGTCGTGGCGGGCCATTTGGACGCACAAGCGCGTTAAGGCCGAAAGGCCGGAATCCTGCGGTTTCAAAGGGACTGGAGGGAGCAAATGGCTGGGGAACCTGGATTCGAACCAGGACTAACGGAGTCAGAGTCCGTGGGTCTACCGTTAACCTATTCCCCATAGCCGAGGGGGCGCAAGCGCCTTCGAAACGGCGGGTGCATACTTGCGAAGATCGGTCCGGTAAGGCCGTTCGCCGCTGTTTCGAGGCCGCCTTGTAGCATATTCGACCTGTCGATCAAGACCCCGTTGCACGGCTACGGGCATAAATTGGCGGGCAGCGTGGTGGAGTGGCACCGTCTTGGCCATCGACCGCGATGGCATGGCGAGACGGGAGAACTCGCGCGCACGGAAGAGGCGGGCGTGGGCGGGTCCCAAAAAGCATTTTGTCAAATGCGTTCCGGCTGATAGGCTTTGCCCAACGATGATAGACGAGCGCTTTTCGCGGTGCGCATTCTTGCTGCCGCCCGCGACGCGCCGACAGGAACTGACGTGAAGAACCCCGAAAGCGGCACTGACGTGCCGACAAGAGGGGCGCCAGATGAGGATCACGGACAACGTCATGCGCCAACCGGCCAACCCTCCAACCGCAACGGAAAGAACCGCTCAAGAAGCGCCCGTTCCGATCGCGGCAGGACAGGTGCGGCATCGGCAGGCCCGGCGTCGACAGGTGATGCTCTAGCGTCCGGCCAGGCCCCGCGCCTGGACGGCGAAGCGCGCCCGCATACGATGGTTGCCGACCCACTCGGCGACGCCGCTCGCGCCAAGGATGGGAAGAGGCGGCGCAGGCGGCGCCGCAGGGGCGGAAACACGACCGCAACGTCCCAGGCGGCGCATGTTGCAGCTGGCAGCGGCGGCGACGCCGCGTCGATTGCGGCTGAGCGGTCGAAGGGCGACGCTGGACATCGCGCGGTGGGCCGACATCCGGTCACAGATGCGCTGACCAACAACGACACCCATGGAGGCGGCGCCGGCAAAGCGGGCGCTGCATTGCGCGGCACCGAAGGTCTTGCGGACGGTGGCCGTGACCAGGGACGCCAGCATTCCGAGGACCAGAAGTCGGGAAACCTGCGTGCAGGTAACCAGCGTGCGGGCGAAGAGCGCCGGGGAGACCATCGGCCGGGAGACCATCACCCCGGTGCGACACGCTCGAAATCGCGCAAGCGCCGTCAACGCGCAAAGCGCGCCAAGACGATGCGCCCGGGAGGCATGATCGGCGGGCCTGCCGGTGCTGTTGTGGCCGAGGGCAACGCCCCGGCCGGTGCCGCCGGCAACACTGCCACGGCTTCCGCCCGCGCAGAGGCAGCCCAGCCTTCCTCTGCGTCGGCGCAGGCTGGTGGAAACGGCGCCAGCGCAGCCCCTGCGAAAGCCGATGCCGACGATCGGCGCAACAGTGCCGCCGCGCCGCTTTATGCTGCGCTCGATCTCGGCACGAACAATTGCCGGCTTCTGGTCGCTTCGCCGACCCGGCCGGGCCAGTTCCGCGTGGTTGATGCCTTCTCGCGTATCGTGCGGCTCGGCGAAGGTCTTGCCGCGTCGGGCCGCCTGTCGGACCGGGCGATGGACCGGGCGGTGGATGCCCTGAAAGTCTGCGCATCGAAACTGGCGGACAAGCCCATCCGCAAGGCGCGCCTGATCGCAACGGAAGCCTGTCGGGCTGCCGAGAACGGCGCTGAGTTTCTCGAGCGGGTCCAGCGCGAGACGGGCCTCGAACTGGAAATCGTCGACCGCGAGACCGAAGCGCGGCTTGCCGTCTCCGGCTGCTCGTCGCTGGTCGAGCAGGGGACGGACTCCGTCGTGCTGTTCGATATCGGCGGCGGCTCCTCCGAAATCGCGGTGATCGATCTGCCGCGCGAGCGCTCGGGCCGTCTCGCCAACCACATTCGTGCCTGGACGTCGCTGCCGGTCGGCGTGGTCACCTTGTCGGAACGCTTCGGCGGCCGCGACGTGACGCCGGATACGTTCCAGGCGATGGTTGCCGATGTCGAGGTGATGCTGTCGTCGTTCCTGGCCCCGGATCTGCCCGGCATGGGCGGTGACACGGGCGGAAATTTCCATCTGATCGGCACGTCAGGAACCGTAACGACGCTGGCCGGTGTCCATCTCGGCCTGCCGCGTTATGATCGGCGGCGCGTCGACGGACTTTGGCTGACCAGCGAAGAGGTCGATCGCATGCTCGACCGGATCCTCTCCTGGGATTTCGACCAGCGCTCGGCAAATCCGTGCATCGGCGCCGACCGCGCCGATCTGGTGCTGGCGGGTTGCGCGATCCTGCAGGGCATTCGCCGTCGCTGGCCGGCTGAGCGCCTGCGCGTGGCCGATCGCGGCCTGCGGGAAGGGCTTTTGACCGACATGATGGCGGCCGATGGCGTCTGGCGACGGCGCCGGTCGCGCTTTCCGGCCACCGATCGCAACCGATCGCGCTTCGATGGGCGCAACGAACAAGGCCGCAAGGGCGGGGAGGGCACGAGTTGACGGGGCCGATCAAGAGCGGGCGCAAGCTCGGTCAGAAAGTCAAGAAGGGCAAGCTCAAGGCATCGTCCAGGCGATGGATCGAGCGACACATCAACGATCCCTATGTGCAGCGGGCGCAGCTCGAAGGCTATCGCTCGCGCGCGGCCTACAAGCTTCTGGAGATCGACGAGAAGCACAAGATCCTGAAGGGCGCCCATCGCATCATCGATCTCGGGGCTGCGCCGGGTGGCTGGTCGCAGATCGCGGCCAAGGTCACCGGTTCGGCAGATGAGGCGCCCCGCGTCGCTGCCATCGACTTCCTGGAAATGGACACGATCCCCGGCGTTCACATCCTGCTGATGGATTTTCTGGATGACGACGCACCTGCCAAACTGGTCGAGGCCTGCGGCGGCCAGCCGGATGTCGTTATTTCCGACATGGCGGCGCCGACAACCGGCCACAAGCGGACGGACCATCTGCGCACCATGCATCTGAGTGAGGCTGCCGCCCATTTCGCGGTGGATGTCCTGCGCCCCGGCGGGCATTTCCTGGCCAAGACCTTCCAGGGCGGCACCGGCCACGATCTGCTGACTATGCTGAAGAAGAATTTTCGCAGCGTCATCCACATCAAGCCGCCATCGTCCAGGCAGGAATCGGTCGAGATGTTCGTGCTGGCCAAGGGCTTCAAGGGCCGCGCGGAGGAAGCGACGGACGACGCCCCGGCTGAAGGCTGATCTTCACGATCCTGTGAAACCGGGGGCTTTGCCACAGTTCATGATTGCCTTCACGGCGTTTGGTCCCACTTCAGGCGCTGTCGACACTTGCCATGAAACGTGCCGGGCGGTTGAAGTCCGGCCCACCAAAATCCCGGGAGATTTTGCATGACACTTCGCCAGAAATCGGTGATCGGTGCTTCGCGCCGCGATATGTTCAAAGCTGCAGGACTGGTTGCGGCCGGCCTCGCAGCGCCTCAGATCATGACGCGCGCGGCGTTCGCGCAAGATACATCGACACCGGAGCCACCCATGGGGCAGTTCAACCGTTTTCAACTCGGCAGCTTCGAGATCACGACGCTGAGCGATGGTGGCCGGATCACGGACGATCCGCACACGATCTTCGGCGCTAACCAGCCGCAGGAAGACGTTGCAGCACTGTTGGAGGAAAATTTCCTGCCGACCGCGCGGATGCGCAACAGCTTCACGCCCACCCTGGTCAAGGCCGGGTCCGACCTTGTGCTCTTCGATACCGGCAATGGCGAGGCCGCGCGGGAAGCCGGTGCCGGCCAGATGCTGGCCTCATTGCGCGCATCGGGCTACCAGCCGGAAGACGTGACGGTTGTCGTCCTGACCCATCTTCACGGCGATCACATCAACGGCCTGATGGAGGGCGGAGCGCCGACCTTCGCCAATGCCCGCTACGTCACGGGCCAGCAGGAATTCGATTTCTGGACGGATGATGCCCGTGTCGGAACGCCGGCCGAGGGCAATCATGGCGCCGTGATGAGCCGCGTCGCACCGCTGGCCGAACAGATGACGTTCATCGGCGATGGTGACGAGGTCGTTTCCGGCGTGACCGGCCTGGCTGCGTTCGGCCATACCCCCGGCCACATGATCTACATGGTCGAATCGGACGACCAGCGCGTCGTGCTCACCGCCGACACGGCCAATCATTTCGTCCTGTCGCTGCAGCGCCCGGATTGGGAGGTCGTCTACGACATGGATAAGGCGGCCGCCGCCGAAACGCGCAAGCGTGTGTTCGACATGCTGGCAACCGATCGCACGGCCTTCATCGGCTATCACATGCCGTTCCCGGGCGTAGGGTTCGTCGAGAAGCTCGATACCGGCTATCGCTTCGTGCCGAAGAGCTACCAGTTCGACGTCGACGCCTGATCGTCGCACAGGGGCGGTCCATGGCTTTTCATTGGCGGCGGGCCATGGTACCAGCCCTCGCCAATCATAAAGCGTTTCCCGGTGAAGTGGATGCCGGTTTGCCGTCCGGAAACGCGACACAGCAAATTTCAGGGTGATTGGGCGTTCACGCGAAAAGCGAAATCATCCTGAGGATTGAACGATCACATCCCGCTTCGCCCGGCGAAGCGGGATGGTTCATATCAGAGACGAAGGTTGGCCATGGCGAAGATCATTGATTCCTCAACCGGCGCCATGGCGCTGACATTCGACGACGTGCTGTTGCAGCCCGGACATTCGGAGGTCATGCCGGGGCAAACGATGATCGCCACGCGCATTGCCGACGGCATCGATCTCAACCTGCCGATCCTCTCCTCCGCCATGGACACGGTGACCGAATGGCGTCTAGCGATTGCGATGGCGCAGTCCGGCGGCATCGGCGTTATCCACCGCAATCTCTCGCCGATCGAGCAGGCCGAACAGGTTCGCCAGGTCAAGAAGTTCGAAAGCGGCATGGTCGTGAATCCGGTGACGATCGGGCCGGACGCAACGCTTGGTGACGCCCAGGCCCTGATGAAGGCGCACGGCATCTCAGGTATTCCGGTGGTCGAAAACGGCGGCAATGGCGGCCAGACCACGGGCAAGCTGGTGGGTATCCTCACCAACCGCGACGTGCGCTTTGCATCAGATCCGGCGCAGAAGATCCACGAGCTGATGACGAAGGACAACCTGATCACGGTTCAGGAAAGCGTCAGCCAGGACGAAGCTAAGCGGCTCTTGCATCATCACCGCATCGAGAAGCTCCTGGTGGTCGATGCCGATCGCAATTGCGTCGGCCTCATCACCGTGAAGGATATCGAGAAGTCGCAGCTCAACCCGAACGCCTCGAAGGATGCGCAAGGGCGCCTGCGCGTTGCGGCCGCGACCAGCGTCGGCGACGACGGCTTCGAGCGTGCCGAGCGCCTGATCGATGCCGGCGTCGACCTGATCGTCGTCGATACGGCACACGGTCATTCGCAGCGCGTTCTGGATGCGGTCGCGCGGGTCAAGCGCCTGTCGAACTCGGTCCGCGTCATGGCCGGCAATGTGGCGACGGGCGACGGCACCAAGGCGCTGATGGATGCGGGCGCCGATGCGATCAAAGTGGGCATCGGGCCCGGCTCGATCTGCACCACGCGCATCGTAGCCGGTGTTGGCGTGCCGCAGCTTTCGGCAATCATGAACGCCGTGGAAGTGGCGCGTGGCGCCGGCATCCCGGTCATCGCCGATGGCGGCATCAAGTTTTCCGGCGACCTCGCCAAGGCGATGGCGGCCGGTGCCGATGCGGTGATGATCGGTTCGCTGCTGGCCGGCACGGACGAGAGCCCCGGCGAAGTCTATCTGCACCAGGGCCGCTCTTTCAAAGCCTATCGTGGCATGGGCTCGGTCGGTGCCATGGCGCGCGGCTCGGCCGACCGCTATTTCCAGGCCGAAGTGCGCGATACGCTGAAGCTCGTGCCCGAAGGCATCGAGGGGCAGGTGCCGTACAAGGGACCGGTCTCCGGCGTCCTGCACCAGCTGGCTGGCGGTCTGCGCGCCGCCATGGGCTATGTCGGTGCGGCCGATCTCAAGCAGTTCCACGATCGGGCAACCTTCGTGCGCATCTCGAATGCGGGCCTGCGCGAAAGCCATGCGCATGACGTGACGATCACACGCGAGAGCCCGAATTACCCGGGCGGCGGGAACTGAGCGATGAATTCGATCTCCATCTTCTGGCCCGTCATCGTTCAGGTCGCGCTGATCTATGTGATCTACCTCATCGCATCGAACCGCCGCGTCGGCGCGGTGAAGCGTGGCGAGGTGAAATCGCGTGAATTCCTGGTTCCAATCAACGAGCCGGCACAGAGCGCAACGGCAATCCGGAGCCTGGTGAACCAGTTCGAACTGCCGATGCTGTTCATCTTCGTCTGCATCGCGTTCTACCTCATCTCGGCTGTCAACATCGTTGTGCTGGTGCTCGCATGGGCCTTCGTCATCAGCCGCATCGTGCATGCGGCCATCCACGTGACGACAAACGCCCTGATGCAGCGCCGTGCGGCGTTCATCGTCGGCTTCTTCATCAACGGTCTGCTCTGGCTCTATTTCGCCTATCGGCTGGCGATCGCCTGACGATCCGCTGAAGCTTGCTCAATTTCGTCGTTCCCGCGAAGGACCCCGCCATGAGACTTGGTGGAAGGCTCTCGGCAGCCATCGACATTCTCTCAGACATCGAAACGCGCCATCGCCCCGTCGCCGAGGCGTTGAAGGATTGGGGTCTGTCCCACCGGTTTGCGGGCTCGGGTGATCGCGCTGCCATCGGCAACATCGTCTATGACGCGCTCAGGCTGAAGCTCAGCCATCAGTGGCTGATGCAAAGCGAGGAGCCGGCGGCGCTGGGATTTGCCGTGCTTTTGCGCCAATGGGGTTACACGGTGGAAGGCCTGACGGCGGAACTCGAGGGCGACACTTTCGCACCCGCCGCACCGGGTTCCGATGTGTTCGAGACGTTCGCAGCGCGCAATCTCAGCGAGGCGCCGCCGCATGTGCAGGCCGATCTGCCGGAATGGCTGCAGAGCGAATTCGAAAAGGCCTTCGGCGCGCGCTGGATTCCCGAGGCGCAAGGGCTGAATGGCCGTCCGCCGCTTGATCTGCGCGTCAACCGGCTGAAGGCGAACCGCGAAAAGGTCCTGAAGGCGCTCGCCCGCACCGGTGCCGTACCAACCGAAGTCGCTCCGGACGGCATCCGCGTTGCACCGGTCGAGGGAGCCGGGCGCCACCCGAACGTCACGGCCGAGCTTTCCTTTGCTAAAGGCTGGTTCGAAGTGCAGGACGAAGGCAGCCAGATCGCCGCGTTGCTGACCGGAGCATCCGGTGGTCAGGTTCTCGATTATTGCGCGGGCGGAGGTGGCAAGACCTTGGCGCTCGCCGCAAGCATGGGCAACAAGGGCCAGATCCACGCTTATGACGCCGATCGCCACCGGCTTGCACCCATCGTGGAGCGCCTGAAGCGCGCGGGCACGCGCAACGTCCAGGTGCACGATCAGGCAGCCCAATTGGAGCCGTTCCAGGGGCGGTGCGACCACGTTCTTATCGATGCGCCATGCACGGGAACAGGAACATGGCGCCGCCGGCCCGATACCAAATGGCGCCTCACGCCCGAAACGCTGGCGCAGCGTATGGCTGAGCAGGAATCCGTGCTCGAAGCGGCCCATCGCTTCGTGAAACCTGGCGGCGAACTTGTCTACGTGACGTGCTCTCTGCTGCCGTCGGAGAATGCCGGACAGGTTGCCCGCTTCCGCGAGCGCCATCCGCAGTTCAAGCCGGTCGAGATTGCGGCGCGCTGGGAAAGCACCTTCGGAACAGCGCTGCCTGCCCATGCGGATCCTGATAACGGAATGGTGACACTCACCCCGGCCACCACGGCAACGGACGGCTTTTTCATCGCCGTCATGCGCCGATTGTCCTGATCGGTTCGCAACCCTGGAAAGCCTGGCGCGTTGCGTCATGTCTGATCCCATCCACGACAAGGCTTCCCATGCGCAACCTTCGCCTGCTCATTCTGTTCGTCGCGCTTTCGCTTGGGGGCGGAATTCTCATCGGCCTCTCCAACGCGCCAGGGCCGTGGTACGAAAGCCTGGCAAAGCCGCCGTTCAATCCACCGAACTGGGTCTTCGGACCGGTCTGGAGCGTGCTTTACGTCATGATCGGCATCGCCGGCGCGCGCACCTTCGCACGCGGTGCGCGGTCTGCTGCGATGATCGTCTGGTTCGTTCAAATGGCGCTCAACTTCGCCTGGACGCCGGCGTTTTTCACGGCGCAGCGGCCTGATCTTGCGCTGGTGGTGATCGTTCCCCTGCTGCTTTCGATCCTTGCGTTCATCGCGCTCACCTTCCGGCGGGATCGACTGTCGAGCCTCCTCTTCGTTCCCTACGCTGCATGGGTCGGTTTCGCGACTGCGCTGAATTTCGAGATCTGGCGGCTGAACGCCTGAGCCTGATAACCACGTTGCGGCGCGGCCTCTTGCCGCGGCCATGACCGCATGCTTATTTCGCAGATGCGAAAAGAGAGGTTTCGGCCATGAACGCCGAACAGATCAATCCTGATTTCAAAACCCGCGTGCGCGACAGCTTCGCCCGCCAGAAGGCGATGACGACGATCGGCGCCGAGCTTATCACCGTCGAGCACGGCACGATCGAGATCGAAGTGCCGTTTGACGAGAAGCTGACGCAGCAGCACGGCTTTCTGCATGCCGGCATCATATCGACAGCGCTGGATTCCGCGTGTGGCTATGCTGCCTATTCGATCATGCCGGCCGATGCCGCCGTGCTGACCATCGAGTTCAAGATCAATCTCCTGTCGCCCGGCCGTGGCGAGCGCTTCATTTTTCGTGGCGAAGTCACCAAGCCCGGTTCGACCATCATCGTGTCCGACGGTCGCGCCTACGCCATCGGTGGCGCCGAGCCGCCGAAGCTGATTGCCTCCATGACCGGCACGATGATGGTGGTGCAGGGCAGGGACGGTTTGACCGGATGAAGAGCAGCGGGCACCTGGGCAGGCATTTGCGTGATCCCGCGCCGCTGACTGACGTCGCCGGTCATTCTGTGCTGTTCGTGATGGCCGCGTCTGCGGAATATGGTCGCCATCTGCAACTGCGCTTCGAACCTCTGATGACAGGCGTCGGGCCGGTCGAAGCCGGCGTGGTGATGGGTGCCACACTCTCGATCTGCGCAGCTGCCGGAAGTCTGCCTGATCTCGTTGTTTCTTTGGGCTCCGCAGGCTCCCGCACGTTGGAGCAGACCGGCATCTACCAGGCGACAACCGTTTCCTATCGCGACATGGATGCGTCGCCGCTCGGTTTCGCCAAAGGCGTCACGCCTTTTCTCGGTGAGCCAGCGGATATCGCATTGCCGCACCTCATCCCGGGTATTCAGACTGCGCGCCTGTCCACCGGCGCGAACATCGTTTCGGGCGCGGCCTATGACGCGATCGACGCCGACATGGTGGATATGGAAAGTTATGCCATTGCGCGTGCCTGCCGTTTGTTTGCTATCCCGCTGATCGTGTTGCGCGGAATTTCCGATGGCGCGGCCGAACTGACCCATGTCGACAACTGGACCGAGTATCTGCACGTCATCGATGAAAAGATGGCTGCCTCGGTCGACATGCTCGCGGAGGCGCTCGAGGCGCAGGCGCTGACCGGCATCCGTTCAAAAGCAACGGCAAACCTCTGAACGCCGTTGCAACGCCGTCGCGTTTTGACTAGAGCCTCGCCATGACACAATCCATCGCCGCTCACCCCGATACCGTCCTCATTGTCGATTTCGGCAGTCAGGTCACGCAGCTCATCGCAAGGCGCGTCCGCGAGGCCGGGGTCTACTCGGAAATCGTGCCGTTTCAGCTCGCCGAAGATGCGTTTCACAGGCTGTCGCCGAAGGCGGTCATCCTGTCCGGCGGCCCCGCATCGACCACCGATCTCGGCAGCCCGCGCGCGCCTCAGGTGATCTTCGAAAGCGGGCTGCCCGTGCTCGGCATCTGCTACGGCGAGCAACTGATGTGCGCCCAGCTCGGCGGCGCCGTCGAAGGTGGCCATCACCGGGAATTCGGCCGGGCCTTCCTGGATATCCGCAAGGACAGCGCACTGTTCGACGGGATCTGGGAAGTCGGCAGCCGCCACCAGGTCTGGATGAGCCACGGCGACCGCGTGACGGCGCTGCCGGAAGGCTTCGAGGTGATCGGCACGTCCACCGGAGCGCCCTTTGCGGCGATTGCCGACGAGAAGCGCCGCTTCTATGCCGTGCAGTTCCACCCGGAAGTTGTGCACACGCCCGACGGCGCCAAGCTGCTTTCCAATTTCGTGCACAAAATTGCAGGTCTTTCCGGCGACTGGACCATGGCGGCCTATCGCGAGCAGGCTGTCCAGACAATTCGCGACCAGGTTGGTGACGGCAAGGTCATCTGCGCGCTTTCCGGCGGCGTCGACAGTTCCGTTGCCGCATTGCTCATCCACGAGGCGGTCGGTGACCAGCTCACCTGCATTCTCGTCGATCACGGCCTGATGCGGAAGAACGAAGCCGCGGAAGTGGTCGCAATGTTCCGCGAGCACTACAATCTGTCGCTGATGCTCGTCGACGCATCGGACCGGTTCATTGGCGCGCTGGAAGGCGAGAGCGACCCGGAGAAGAAGCGCAAGACCATCGGGCGCCTCTTCATCGAGATCTTCGAGGAAGAAGCCGGCAAGCTCGGCGGCGCCGATTTCCTCGCGCAGGGAACGCTCTATCCGGACGTCATCGAAAGCGTCTCGTTCACGGGCGGGCCGTCGGTCACCATCAAATCGCACCACAATGTGGGCGGATTGCCCGAGCGCATGAACATGAAGCTCGTCGAGCCGCTGCGCGAGCTCTTCAAGGACGAGGTCCGCGTTCTCGGCAAGGAACTGGGCCTGCCGGACAGCTTCATCGGCCGCCATCCTTTCCCGGGACCAGGCCTTGCGATCCGTTGCCCGGGTGGCATCACGCGCGAAAAGCTGGAGATCCTGCGCGAAGCCGACGCGATCTATCTCGACGAAATCCGCAAGGCCGGCCTCTACGACGCCATCTGGCAGGCCTTTGCCGTGCTCCTTCCAGTCCAGACGGTCGGCGTCATGGGCGATGGTCGCACCTACGAATTCGTCTGCGCGCTGCGCGCCGTCACCTCGGTCGACGGCATGACCGCCGATTTCTACCCCTACGACATGGACTTCCTCGGCCGCGCCGCGACTCGCATCATCAACGAGGTCAAGGGCATCAACCGCGTCGTCTACGACATCACCTCGAAGCCCCCCGGCACGATCGAGTGGGAATGATTGGTAGGTTGCGCGCCTAAGAGAGGGCGCGGGCGCTCCAGGGTTGCATTGAACGGCGTTTACGCGCTTCCTCATAACGCGCTATTGCTTCCTTTGACGACGGAGACGGAGCAAGAGAGGCGTTGAAGGAGTTTGAGCAGAAGGCCGGCCACTTGGCGCAGCCATCGCCAGGCCTCGGATCCGTATCCGAAGCGCGGCTGGCCAGCATGCTCGATACGGCTGTCGACGGCATCGTCGTCATTGACGAGCGCGGGACCATTCTTGCCTTCAACAAGGCCTGCGAAAAGCTTTTCGGCTATTCGGCTGCCGAGATGGTTGGCCGCAACGTCAAATCCCTGATGCCACGCCGCTACGCCGACGAGCATGACGGCTATCTGACCCACTACCGCGACACCGGCGAGCGGCGCATCATCGGCATCGGCCGCGAGGTCGAAGGCATGCACAGCGATGGCACCATCATGCCGGTCGAGCTGTCGGTTGGAGAAGCAAAGACCCCGGACGGGCGGCAGTTCATCGGCATCCTTCGCGATCTGCGCGCTCGGCGCGAGACGGAGGACCGCATGCGCGATCTCCAAAGCCAGTTGATCCACATGGCGCGCGCCTCCGCGATCGACGAGATGGGCTCGGCGCTTGCCCACGAACTGAACCAGCCTCTGACGGCGCTGATGCTCTATCTCGATGCTGTCCAGCGCGCCGCAGCGAAAGAATGGAAGGCTGGCGACATGCGCGCGCAGGCTCTGTCGAATGCCGTGCGCGAGGCGCAGCGTGCAGCCGGTATCGTGCAGCGCATGCGTGGCTTTCTCGACCGAGGCGATCAGCGCCGTCGCCTCGTCGACCTGCGCAAACTACTGGACGAGGCGCTGGATTTGACCCGGATGGGACGCCGGTCGGCCCGCGTCGCGATCAAACGCCATGACGATCCCGACCTGCCACAGGTCGAGGCCGATCCGATCCAGATGCAGCAGATTTTTGTCAACCTGCTGCGCAACGCGTTCGAAGCGGTCCAGGGTGTCGACAAGGCAACGATCGACATTGAAACTCGCCGTGACGGGTCCTGGGTCCAGGTGGTTATCGGCGACAATGGCAAGGGCATCCCGGCTGCCGCCATGGATGATTTGTTCAAGGTGTTCTCCTCGAGCAAGCGCAAGGGCATGGGGCTCGGCCTCGCCATCTCTCGATCGATTGCCCAGAGCCACGGCGGGGATTTGAGCGTCGACCCGGGAGGCCAGGGGCGGGGCGCGCGCTTCCAGCTGACATTGCCGCTTGGCGAAGGCATTGCGGGAGATGGCGCCGATGACTGATGGCAAGGGCGCCAAGCGCATTCACGTGGTGGATGACGACGCAGCCGTTCTCGATGCGCTCGGCGTCATTCTGCGCATGGAAGGCTACGAGGTCGAAGGGTTTGCCTCCGGCGACGCCTTCGTACGCTCGATCGCATCGCGTGCACCCGATTGCGTGATTCTTGACGTGCACATGCCCGGCCGATCGGGCCTCGATATTCTCCGCATCCTCGACAAGAGCCGCTATCCGGCACCGGTCATCGTCATCACCGGCCAGGGTGATATCCCAATGGCGGTCCAGGCGGTCAAATCGGGCGCGGTCGACTTTCTCGAGAAACCCTTCGATGTCGATGTTCTGCTGGAGCGGGTGAAGCAGGCGATGGAAACTCCGGCTCCGCCGGCGAGGGGCGGCGAGGGGTTCAATGGCCGTGACAAACTGACCGGCAGGGAAATCGAAGTTCTTGACCAGGTCGTCGCGGGCGCCCGCGACAAGGAGGCGGCGCTGGCACTGGGGATCAGCCCCCGCACGGTGGAGGCGCACCGCAAAGCGATCATGGCCAAACTTGGTGCCAGAACGCTTGCCGATCTGTTGCGGATCGTGTTGTCAGACCGCAGTGAGCGCTGATCGTTTGAGCCACCTCAATATTTGGCGCGCGGGATGTGGGACGATCAACGTCAGCATCACCGCGAAAGATCTCGCTTCATGAGCCTGCATGTCGTCGTTCGGGATACCGGGCTGGGAGATTCTCTCATGCTCGTGTTGAAGCAGCAGGGCTTTGCTGCCCGCCTTCACGTCGAAACGGCCAGTCTTTGTCGGCAGGAGGCATTGTCGCCCGAGGATACGGTCATCCTCGACCTCGATCTTCCGAACGGGCAGGCCGCGGGATTGGTCGACAGGATGGAGCGCGAGCAGACGCCCTGTCGTTTGATCGTGCTGGCTGGCGTGACGAGCCGTGCGGCACGGGCGCGGCTGGGAACCGCAGGTCCCATGGCTGTGCTGACGAAGCCCTTCGCCGCATCCGACCTTCTCGCCCTGCTCGGGACGCCGCTGCATTAGAGCGTTTCCAGGTGAAGTGGACACAGGTTTACCGTTCGGAAACGCGTTAAATCAGAAACTTATAGCCGTTGAGCGGTTCGAAGAAACGCGAAACTGCTCTAGCGCGCTTGCCTTAGGGGATTTCCCTGAGCGATGGGCCGAATTTTTCTGATGAGCAGGGTCGATTAAACTGCTTTGGATCAAAATTCCGGAGCAGGACCATGACCATTGCGGAACGCAGTTTCACCACGACCGAAAGACCGCAGGCACGGGGCAAATGACGCAGCTTCATGTCGCGCGAGATCGTCTGCCATCAGGATGATCCCGTCACCGATATCTACCGGGTCGAGACAGGCGCGGTGATGCTCTACCAGATCCTGCGCGATGGGCGCCGACAGATCGTCGACGTGCTCTATCCCGGCGACTATTTCGGCTTCGGCGACGGCACCATCCAGGATTGCTTTGCCGAAACCTTGATGGCCTGTGACGTGATCGCCTGGCGCCGCGACGATGCGTTTTCCACGGTGGAATGGTGTCATGCCTTTACCGCCGCGATGCAACGAAAGCTCGGCGCCATGCATGATCACGTGACGCTGCTTGGCAAGAAAACCGCGCTTGAACGCGTTGCGAGCTTTCTGATGCGCTTCGTGCCGGAGTGCAGCGGACGCCTTTGCAACGGGGCGCCGCCTGCGGACTATGGAAGGGTCAGGCACGACGTTTACATGTCGCGCCGGGAGATCGCCGATTACCTCGGTCTGACGCTTGAAACCGTCAGCCGAGCCATTTCGCAATTGAAGCGGGAGGGCATGATCGAGGCGCCGCGGCCAACGCAGATCGCCATCAAGGAGATCTGCCGCATGTGCAAGGTTGCCGCGCTGCACTGATCCCGCGCGGCCGCCGATCCCGCCAGTTCAATGACTGGCGGGTTTGCCGGACAAGCCGTCGATGATCGGGCATTCGGGACGGCTGTCGCCGTGGCACGTCTCCACGAGGTGGCCGAGCGTTTGCCGTAGTGCAGTCAGCTCAGCGATCTTGCGGTCGATTTCGCCGAGCTTCTCCAGCGCGATGGCCTTGACGTCGGCGCTGGCCCGCTCTCGATCGGAATAGAGCGACAGCAACTGGCGGCATTCGTCGACGGAAAAGCCGAGGCTGCGCGCGCGCTGGACGAAGCGCAGCCGGTGGATGTCATCCTCGGAATAGTCCCGGTAGCCGTTTGCGGCGCGGTCGGCCTTGAGAAGACCGATCTCTTCATAGTAGCGGATCGTCTTCGTTGGCAGTTTGGATTGCCTGGCAGCGGCACCGATGTTCATGGATGTGTCTCCCGCAGATTGCGTTCAATCGGCGTTTTCGGCCAGCCACGCGGTCATCTCGGCGATCTCGGCTTCCTGCGCGGCGATGATGGTTTCGGCAAGCGCGCGCATCTCGGCGTCTTCGCCGTTCTCGAGCAGCACCTCGGCCATGTCGATCGCGCCCTGGTGATGGGCGATCATCCCGCAGGCAAAGGCAACATCCGCGTCCTCGTTCATCATGCCCTGGTGCATGGCCGGCATCGTGATCGCCATGCGCCGCATGTTTTCCTGCACATGGTCCGGCATGCCTTCGAGTGACTGAGCATCCATGCCGCCCATGTCCATGGCGCCCATATCCATGTCATGGCCCGCGCCGTGGTTCCCGCCGTGGCCCATCTGGGAATGATCCTGCGCGGCCACGCACTGTGATGGCAGCTGGAACTCGCTGTCCTGCGCCAGCGCAGGCACGGATCCGGCAAGCGTCAGTAACAGGGTCGCGGTAAATGTGGATGTGAAGCGCATGTCTATTCCTCAGTCCAGTTGTCTAGGCGGAAAGCCAGCTGCATCGAGCTTGGCCATGATAGCTTCGGGCGAGGCGTCGGAACCGACCGTGACCTGCCGATTGGGGAGATCGACAGCGACGGCAGCTTCCGGATCGATCGATTGGATCGCCTTTGTGACGCCCCTGGCGCAACCGCCGCAATGCATGGCCTCGATTTCGAATTTCATGATCTGCCTCCGTCAGCGATCAGACGAGTTTGCACGATGCAGCTTCCAGCAGGTGGAAGGTCAAGCCCGTTCATCGGTCGAGTATTTCGGCTTGGGCTTATTGACCTTCCATCGACTGGAAACCCCACATAGGAGGCATTCGAGTTTCCGAAAGGAGCAGTCATCATGACCGCGATGCAGAACTCACGCGAAATTGGCGTCACACCTGCGGCGTTGGCGCGGAAATTGACGATCCCTGTTGTCGGCATGACCTGTGCCTCCTGTGTGGGCCGCGTTGAAAAAGCGCTGACGCGGGTCGAAGGCGTGACCGCAGCCCATGTGAACTTGGCGACGGAGCGGGCCGATATAGCGCTGCAGGGCCCGGTCGATCGCAGGGCTTTGGTCGCAGCCATCGAGGATGCAGGCTACGAGGTGCCGGCCGCACGGCACGAACTCGCAGTCGACGGCATGACCTGCGCCTCCTGCGTGGGGCGGGTCGAACGGGCTCTTGCCGCCGTGCCCGGCGTACGAACTGCGTCCGTCAACCTCGCCAGCGAACGGGCGGCGGTGACGGCCGATCCGACCATAAGCAACGCGGATTTGATCGCCGCCATTAACGGCGCCGGTTACGAGGCGCACATGCTGCAGGGCGATCGGAACGCGGAAGACCACGCGGCACGGCGCGATGCCGAGCGGCTCCTTCTGAGGCGCGACTTGATGATCGCAGGAGGGCTGACACTTCCCGTCTTCGCTCTTGAGATGGGGTCCCACACGGTGCCCGCGATCCATGATTGGGTCATGGGGACGATCGGCATGCAGACCAGCTGGCTGATCCAGCTTGTTCTGACCGCCATCGTGCTCTTCTGGCCCGGCCTGCGCTTCTATCGCATCGGCCTGCCTGCGCTTCTTAAGGGAGCGCCGGACATGAACTCGCTGGTCGCCGTCGGCACGCTTGCCGCCTTCTCCTATTCACTGGTGGCGACGCTCGCGCCGCAGCTCTTACCGGCCGGCACCGTCAACGTTTATTTCGAGGCTGCTGCCGTCATCGTCGCGCTGGTCCTTTCAGGCCGCTATCTGGAAGCGCGGGCAAAGGGCCGGACGTCGGATGCCATCAAGCGGCTCGTCGGCCTCCAGCCGAAGACAGCGCGGATCCGTCGCGACGGCAAGACGCTCGAATTAAATGCCTCCGAAATTCGCCTGGGTGACATCGTGGATGTGCGGCCCGGCGAAAGGCTCGCAGCCGATGGCGAGGTGGTCGAAGGCAGCTCCTTCGTCGACGAAGCGATGCTGACCGGCGAGCCCGTGCCGGTCGAGAAGCGACCGGGAAGCGCCGTGGTTGGCGGGACCATCAACCAGAAAGGCGCTCTCACGGTGCGCGCCACGGCGATCGGTCGCGACACGATGCTGGCGCAGATCATCCGCATGGTAGAGGAGGCGCAAGGCTCCAAGCTGCCGATCCAGGCGCTGGTCGACCGGGTCACGCTCTGGTTCGTGCCGGCGGTGATGCTGGCTGCCGCGCTGACCTTCCTTATCTGGCTGATCTTCGGGCCGCAGCCGGCCATGAGCTTCGCGCTGGTCAATGCGGTTGCGGTGCTCATCATCGCATGTCCCTGTGCCATGGGCCTGGCGACGCCGACATCGATCATGGTCGGCACGGGCAGGGGAGCGGAACTCGGTGTGCTGTTCAGGCAGGGCGAGGCACTGCAGAGCCTGAAGGATGCCCGAGTGGTCGCGCTCGACAAGACCGGCACGCTGACCGAGGGCAAGCCTGCACTCACCGATCTTCACGCTGCCGATGGCTTCGCGCGCAGCGAAATCCTGTCCCTCATCGCCGCCGTCGAGGAGCGGTCGGAGCACCCGATCGGGCGTGCCATCGTCGAGGCCGCCGAAGAAGACGGGCTCCAGCTGCCGGCGGTCACGTCATTCGAAAGCGTTACCGGTTTCGGCATTCGCGGTGTAGCAGAAGGGCGCCGAGTCGAGATCGGCGCCGATCGGTTCATGGCGAGCCTTGGGCTCGAAACGAGCCAGTATGCCGAGATCGCGATGCGGCTTGCCGGCGAAGGAAAGAGCCCTCTTTATGCCGCAGTTGATGGGCGGCTTGCGGCCATCGTGGCGGTGGCCGATCCGATCAAGCCGTCCACGCCCGGTGCGATCCACGCCATGCACGCTCTGGGGCTCAAGGTCGTCATGATCACCGGCGACAACCGCCAAACCGCCGAGGCGATCGCGCGTCAGCTTGGCATCGACGAGGTGGTTGCCGAAGTCCTGCCGGATGGCAAGGTGGAAACGATCCGCAGGCTAAAAGCCGATGGCTCAGGGGTCGCCTATGTCGGCGACGGCATCAACGACGCGCCGGCGCTTGCCGAGGCGGATGTGGGCATCGCGATCGGCACGGGCACGGACATCGCGATCGAGGCAGCTGATGTCGTTCTGGTCTCGGGGAAGCTGACCGGTGTTCCGACCGCGATCGCCCTGTCGCGGGCGACGATGCGCAACATCCGCGAGAACCTGTTCTGGGCGTTTGCCTACAATGCAGCGCTGATCCCCGTTGCCGCGGGCGTGCTCTACCCGGCCTTCGGGATATTGCTTTCGCCGATCCTGGCAGCCGGCGCCATGGCGCTTTCGAGCGTCTTCGTGCTTGCCAACGCGCTTCGGCTTCGTCGCTTCAGCATCAGCGCCTGACCGGCAACGAAAAAAAGGGCGCAGCCGCAAGGCCGCGCCCTTTCTGTTCAATGATCGCGTATCCGCTTAGCGGCCGAAATTCTCGGCCGGATTGGCTTCAGGCGAATCCGCTGCAGGTGCCGCTTCGCGCTCTTCCTTGCGGGTCACCCAGAGCGATGCGAAGATACCCGTCAGCAGGATGCCGAGCGTAATCGAGAGCGATACGGCCGGCGGGATTTTTGCAAGACCCAGCATGTCAGCCAGGAAGACCTTCGAGCCAATGAAGATCAGCACGATCGAGAGCGCATATTTCAGGTACACGAAGCGGTGGATCATCGCCGAAAGCGCAAAATAAAGCGCTCGCAGGCCAAGGATCGCGAAGATGTTTGACGTGTAAACGATATATGGGTCGGTCGTGATCGCGAAGATGGCCGGGATCGAGTCGACGGCGAAGATCACGTCGGCGATTTCGACCAGAACCAGCGCCAAAAGGAGTGGCGTGGCAAAGGTCTTCAGCTTGCCGGTCTTCGGATCTTCTTGCTTCACGACGAAGTTGTGGCCGTGCAGCTGATCCGTGACGCGGAAGCGCTTGCGCATGAACTTGAGCACGGGATTGTTCGCGACATCATAGCCGTGATCGGACGCAAAGAGCATCTTAACGCCGGTGAAGACCAGGAACGCGGCGAAGAGGTAAAGCACCCACTCGAAGTTTTCGACGATAGCGGCACCCGCAGCAATCATGATGCCGCGCAGGATGATCACGCCGAGAATACCATAGAGAAGCACCCGGTGCTGGTACTGACGGGGGATCGCGAAATAGGAGAAGATCATCGCGATGACGAAGATATTGTCCATCGCGAGGCTCTTTTCGACCACGAAGCCCGTGAGATACTCCATGCCCGACTGTGGCCCGAGCTGGTACCAGACGAAACCGCCGAAGAGCAGGCCGAGGGTGATGTAGAAGCCCGAAAGAAGCAGGCTTTCCTTCATTTCGATCTCACGCGTGTCCTTGTGGAGAACGCCGAGGTCGAAAACGAGAAGGACGATAACGAGCGCGATGAAGCCAAGCCACATCCAGAGTGGCTGGCCGAGAAAGCCGTAGAAGAGAAAGTCCATGAATATAACGCCGCCGACCCAAAGGTTGGTGTTTGCAGCCCGACATCACGAAGTGGGTCGGAAGCTTTCGCCAGAGGGGCCCGGAGCTGCGTTACGGGGCCGCAGATAAAGCCAGGCCTTCCGACGATCAAGAGGCCTTGGCCAAATTTTTCGTGAATGGTTGCGCAACCGTTGCGCGACAAGCAGTGGTGACGACGGGGAGCGATTTCACCATCGCCTTGACGCCTTCGATCCGATAGAAGAGCGCCGCTGCGATCGGAGAGGCCAGGTGCCGGAATTGGACGTCGACAAAGGGGGGGGTGCCCCTTCAAAGCGGGATATCCTCGAGATCGGCGAGACCGGCCTTTTTCATTGGGCCATGCCGGAGAGGACGGAGGCGTTTTACGCGAGCTACCGCGCCGATCTGCGCCAGGGTCGCCCTTATCTCGGACTGCGCGATGTTCTGGCGATCCGCCGGGCGATGCGGAGCAACCGGTATCGTCTGGTCGTCGTCCACCCGCCCTTTTATTCCGGCTGGCAGCCGCGATCGTTTTTGGCGGCGCTTAAATTCTCGCTGTTTCGCGGCAATATCCGCGAGACTTGGGGGGCACTGACCAGCCCGCTCTTTTTCGAACTCCTGCGCTTCGTTGCGCTGAAGCCGCTCATCGCGATCGAGCGATCCGACAGTTTCGGCATCCCGGCCCACCACTTCGCCTGGATCGACAAGGCAGATGCCTATTACAAGCGCGAACTGCCGGTGGATCATTGGCAGGTGTTCTACGGCTCCGGCCATCGGCGACTTCCCGGCGCAAGCTTTCGCCGCAAACCGCGCTGGCTGAAGCGGCTCGCAAAGCTGAAGCCGATCGGCCTCGGCCTCAACAGGCAGCAGACCCAAGCGGCGGATCGAGCGTTCGGCGCTGACAAGACGGCGGATGTGTTCTTCGCCGGCGGGATCGACGGCAACAGCCATGTCCGCTCGCGCATGCCTGCCTTGATCGCGGCGCTGCGCGCCGCCGGTGTGACGGTCGATGTTCCTGAAGGTCGCTTGCCGCTCGATGCCTTCATGGCGCGTTGCGCCAAGGCCTGGATCACGCTGTCGCCGGAAGGGCTCGGCTGGGATTGCTACCGCCACATGGAGGCGGCAATTGCAGGCTCCGTTCCGCTCGTCAACGCGCCGACCATCGATCGATACCGACCGCTGGAGGTCGATCGCCATTGTCTCGTCTATTACCCGGACGAGGAAGCGCGCGCGGTCGAGAGCGTCGTGGCTGCGCTTGCGGACAAACCGCGGCTGCGGGACATGGCGCATGCCGCCCGCGCGCATGCCTTGTCGAACCTGACGGAACGAGCGATCACCGAAGCATTGCTTGCCGAATGGGCGGGCGGGCCACCTGATGAATTGAAGAAGAAAGAGCAATGACATGCCGAGACTGATGGACAGCCGCAAGCGTATTCTCATCACCGGTGGCGCCGGCTTCCTCGGCTCGCACCTGACGGACCGGCTGCTTGCCGAGGGTCATGAAGTCCTGTGCCTGGACAATCTCTTCACCGGCTCGAAGCGCAACATAGACCATCTGCACGCCAATCCGCGGTTCGAGTTCCTGCGCCACGACGTGACGTTCCCGCTCTATGTCGAGGTCGACGAGATTTATAATCTTGCCTGTCCCGCGTCGCCGATCCACTATCAGCACGATCCCGTCCAGACGACGAAGACCTCGGTGCATGGCGCGATCAACATGCTCGGGCTCGCCAAGCGGCTGAAGTGCAAGATCCTTCAGGCATCGACCAGCGAAGTCTATGGCGATCCGAGCGTCCATCCGCAGACGGAGGATTACTGGGGCAACGTCAACCCGATCGGCCCGCGCTCCTGCTATGACGAGGGCAAGCGCTGCGCCGAAACGCTGTTTTTCGACTATCACCGCCAGATGGGCCTCGCCATCAAGGTCGCGCGCATCTTCAACACCTATGGTCCGCGCATGCATCCCGCCGACGGCCGCGTCGTGTCCAATTTCATCATCCAGGCGCTTCGGGGCAAGCCGATCACGCTCTATGGCGATGGCTCGCAGACCCGCTCGTTCTGTTATGTCGACGACCTCATCGACGGCCTCGTCCGCTTGATGAACACCGACGACACGGTGACGGGCCCGATCAATATCGGCAATCCCCGCGAGATGACGATCCGCGATCTCGCCGAGCGGGCAGTCGCCATGTCGGGCTCCTCGTCCAGCATCGTTTACAAGCCGCTTCCGACAGACGATCCGAAGCAGCGCCAGCCGGACATCACCCGCGCGCGCACGACGCTCGGCTGGGAACCGAAGGTGACGCTGGAGGAGGGCATGCAGCGCACGATCGATTATTTCCGGCAGCTGGAAGCCGCATAGACGGGTACGGTGATGACAAGCGCCACCGCAAAGCCACTCTGGACGGTTGCGCTTGCCGGCATGGTGACGATGGCCGTCGGCATGGGGATCGGCCGCTTTGCCTTCACACCGATCCTGCCGCAGATGATGGCGGAACTGGGCATCGATGCAGCCCAGGCCGGTCTCATCGCATCCGCCAATTACGCCGGCTATCTGGTCGGCGCGGTCCTCGCCGCCTTTGGCTGGGCCTCGGGGCATGAGCGGCGCATCGCAATCGGTGCGATTGCCGCAAACACGGTGCTGCTTGCTGCAATGGCCGTCGCAGACGACGTTGCCGCCTTTGCGCTGCTGCGCTTTGCCGCCGGCGTGGCCAGCGCGTTTCTGATGATCTTTTCCGCCGGCATCGTGCTTGGCTATGGCGCGCGCGCCGGCAGGCCCATCGTGCAGTCGGTGCATTTCGGCGGGGTCGGCATCGGCATGGCGCTGTCGGCGGTGCTGGTGGGAGCGCTCGGTTTCGCGGGGCAGGGCTCCGTGCAGTCCTGGCTCGCGATGGCTGCTTTGTCAGCTTGCGGCCTGCTGTTCGCCATCGCCTTCCTGCCTGCGCCTGTTCCGGCCGTGAGCGGCGCAAGCGGATGGGAACAGCCCCTGACATGGTCGCCGCGTCTTGTCGCGCTGACAGCGGGCTACGGCATCTTCGGCTTCGGCTACATCGTCACCGCGACGTTCCTGATCGCGATCATCCGTTCGGATGGCGGCAGTGTCGGCTTTGAAGCGCTCGTGTGGCTTTTGACAGGGCTTGCGGCGGCCGTGTCGGTGGCGGCCGCCCAGCCCCTGGTCAAACGGTTCGGCGTAGCGAAGGTGATGGCGGCGGGTTGCCTTGTCGAGGCACTCGGCGTGGCAGCGAGCGTCCTCTTGCCATCCCCCTTTGGACCGCTCGTTGGCGGCTTTCTTCTTGGCGCGACATTCGTGGTGATCACCGCCTACGGGCTGCAGTTTGCGCGATCGCTTGCGCCCGACAGTCAGCGGCGTAGCCTCTCCTTCATGACCGCGGCCTTCGGCATCGGGCAGATCGTCGGGCCGGTGGTCGCAGGCTATCTCGCGGAACGGTCGGGCAGTTATCTCATTGCCAGCCTTCTCGCCGCCTTCGCTCTCATCCTGTCGGCTGCCCTGGTCGTTCGCTCCGCTCGCGCTTGAGAGACACCCCGCATTTTCCTGCCATCTTCGCGGGGGAAGACAAGATTAAACCTTTGTCATGGTTGGGGTTGTCCGTTGCGGTGGGCAGGCAAGTGTCCTAGCGTCGCCACCGGCCACTGAAGCCCCCGTACAATCTGAGACAGTTCGAGGTCACGTGTTCGAATCCTTCTTCCCGAAGCCGAAACCCTTCTTCCTGTCAGCACTTCTCTGGACCGCCTGCGTCGTAGCCTTCTGGTACACGATCGGCGACAGCGTCGCTCAGGCAATCGGCTTCCAGTTCTCGCCGCCTGGCAGCGCTCCGATCATCGGGCTCGGATATTTCGTCACCCCCGAATTCATGTGGTTTTATCTGGTCTTCGCGGTGGCGACGGCCATGTTCGCCGGCTTCTGGGCATGGTACGCGCCGCATCCGTGGCAGACATGGTCGGTGCTGGGCTCCGCCCTCATCATCTTCACCACTTATTTCTCGGTGCAGATCAGCGTCGCGCTCAACAATTGGCGCCGACCGTTCTTCGACCTGTTCCAGACCGCGCTCAGCGGTGAAGGAGATGTCCAGGAGGCGGATTTCTACATCCTCATCCTGCAATTCGCGCAGATCGCCTTCCTGTCCATGGCGATCTTCGTGGCTGTCCGCTTCTTCGTTAGCCACTACATCTTCCGCTGGCGCCAGGCGATGAACGATTTCTACATGTCGTTCTGGACCCGCGTGCGCCACATCGAAGGTGCCTCGCAGCGTGTTCAGGAAGACACGATGCGCTTCGCCGCGATCATGGAGGGTCTCGGCGTCGCCCTGATCGACGCCATCATGACCCTGTTCGCGTTCTTGCCAGTGTTGTGGGTGCTTTCCGACTACATCACCGAAGTGCCGCTGCTCGGGCAGATCCCGAAGCCACTCTTCACCGCGCTTCTGTTCTGGTCGATCTTCGGGACCGTGCTCCTCGCGGCAGTCGGCATCAAGCTGCCGGGTCTCGAATTTCGCAACCAGCGCGTCGAGGCGGCTTACCGCAAGGAACTTGTCTATGGCGAAGACCACGCCGAGCGCGCGCAGCCGCCGACAGTGCGCGAACTCTTCAACAATGTGCGCCGCAACTATTTCCGGCTCTATTTCCACTACATGTATTTCAACATCGCCCGTGGATTCTACATCCAGGCGGATGCGATCTATCTGAACATCATCCTCGTCCCGACGGTCGTCGCCGGCGCCATCACGCTTGGCATCTGGCAGCAGATCCTGACGGCGTTCGGCCAGGTTTCGTCCTCGTTCCAGTTCCTGATCAACTCCTGGACGACGATCGTCGAGCTGTTGTCGATCCACAAACGTCTGGCCGCATTCGAAGCTGCTATCTTCGGTGGTAAACTGCCTTCGATCGACGAGAAATATCTCGCTGAACATGGCCCGAACCCCGCAGCGGAGCCGCCGGCTCCGCTGACACCGTCGGCTTAGATCGAAGAGGACTGATCCATCGTGTTGCTGTTGATCCTCGGAATCGTCATCTTCCTCGGCATTCACTCGACGCGCATCGTCGCGCCGGATTTCCGGCGCAATTTCATAGCGCGCCGGGGGGAGGGGGCCTGGAAAGGCCTCTACACGATTGTGGCCCTCATCGGGTTCGTGATCCTCGTCTGGGGTTACGGCCAGGCCCGGATGACCGCGCCGATCTTTTACGATCCGCCCGTCTGGACCCGGCATATCGCATTGCTCTTGATGCTGCCGGCGATGATCCTGCTTGTCGCATCTCAGGGGCCGACCGGTCGCATCAAGGCGGCGGTGAAGCATCCCATGCTGCTTGCGGTGAAGATCTGGGCGCTCGCGCATCTGCTTGCCAATGGCGATCTCGCGTCCTTCATCCTGTTCGCGAGCTTTCTGGCATGGGCCGTGGCCGATCGCATCTCGGAGAAGCGACGGCTGCGTGCCGGTGAGACCCGGCTGCCGGTTGCCGTTTCCTCGCGTGGCGACATCATCGCGCTGGTCGCGGGGATCGTGCTCTATCTCCTGTTCGTGTGGCGCTTGCACCTCTGGCTGATCGGCGTTTCACCGATAGGCTGAGAAGCCAGTCGATCTCTTCCGGCGCTAAAACAGGCACCGCCCCCTTACACGACGCGCAAAATCGTCTAGAAGGCCGGCTTGTGCGAATTTGAGTGCTTTCGAACGAAGCCTGCAAATCGGCAGGCGGCGAAAGTGAATGCCAAGGGCAGTTGCCGGTTGAGCGCTGCGCGGCTGCATGACGGGATTTGGAATGGCCGACGACAGTTTCTTCCGTGAAGTAAACGAGGATGTGCGCTCCGAGCGGCTGCGCTCCTTCTGGAGCCGTTTCGGCTGGATGATCATCACGGCCGTCATCGTCATCATCGCTGCGACCGCTGCCTGGGGTGGGTACACCTATTGGCGCGCGCAGCAGGCCTCGCAGGCCGGCGATGCTTTTCTCGAAGCGTTGACCCACGCCCGCGAAGGCCGCACCGAGGAAGCACTGGCCGCGTTGAACGCGCTGGAAGCGGACGGCTTCGGCTCCTATCCCGTGCTGGCGCGCATGCGTGCCGCGACGCTGAAGGCCGAGGCCGGCGACGTCGACGCGGCCGTAGCCGATTTCCGGGCGATCGGTGATGACACGTCGGTTCCCATCGCCATCCGCGAAGCTGCCCGCATCAGGGCCGCCTATCTCCTTGTCGACCATGGCTCCTACGATGACGTCGTGGCTGTCGTGAATGATATCGCCGAAAACGATGATCACGCCATGCGCCATTCGGCGCGCGAAGCGCTTGGTCTTGCGGCCTGGCGTGCCGAAGACATCGAAACTGCGCAAGGCTGGTTCGACCGGATCGCGTCCGATGGTCAGGCGACGCCGGCCTCGGCCGAGCGCGCGGAGATCATGCTCGAAGTGATCGCCGCCTATGATCCCGACGCTTCGACGGCGCCGCCGAGCCAGCCGCCTGCTGCCCCTCCCGCTGCGCCGCTGTCGCTCGAGGACCTGGCGCCCGGCCTCATGCCGGGCAATGCACCAGATGCCGCTTCCGATGAGCCTGCAAACGATGCTATTGCTCCGGCCGAAGGCAATGGCGAATTGAATACGGCACCGGAAACGGTTCCTCTGGAATCGTTGGAAGCCGAAGACCCGTCCTGACGCCCGCCAAGGGCAGCGATGACGGCAACACCTCTTTCTCGGGCCCGCTACGGGCCCGAAGCGCGTCTTTAACAGGTCATGGGCGCGCCCACGGCAGGATAACAACATGAGTTTCACCGTCGCCATCGTTGGACGGCCGAATGTCGGCAAATCGACGCTCTTCAATCGCCTTGTGGGTAAGAAGCTGGCGCTCGTCGACGATACGCCCGGCGTCACGCGCGACCGCCGGCCGGGCGATGCGCGGCTGATCGACCTCGAATTCACCATCATCGACACGGCTGGTCTGGAAGAAAGCGGCGCCGAAACGCTCGAAGGGCGCATGCGCGGCATGACCGAGGCCGCCATCGACGAGGCCGACCTGACGCTGTTCCTGATCGACGCCAAGGTCGGCGTCACCCCAGTCGATGCTGCCTTCGGCGAAATTCTGCGCCGCAAGGCCAAGCCTGTCGTTCTGGTGGCCAACAAGTCCGAAGCGCGTGGCTCGGACGCTGGTTTCCTCGATGCCTACAATCTCGGCCTCGGCGATCCGTGCCCCATTTCGGCGGAGCACGGCGAGGGCATGCTCGATCTGCGCGACGCGATCGTCGAGAAGATCGGCGAGGACCGCGCTTTTCCGGAGGACGTCGAGGACGAGGACGACCAGGCGATCGCCAATGTCGACGTACCGCTCGACACGGACGACGACGAGGACGCGCCCGAGCCCGCCTATGACGAGACGAAGTCGCTGCGCGTCGCCGTTGTCGGCCGTCCCAACGCCGGCAAGTCGACCATGATCAACCGCTTCGTGGGCTATGAGCGGCTGCTTACCGGCCCCGAAGCCGGCATCACGCGTGATTCGATCTCCGTCGAATGGGACTGGCGCGGCCGTCGCATCAAGATGTTCGATACGGCAGGCATGCGTCGAAAGGCCCGCGTTCAGGAAAAGCTCGAAAAGCTCTCCGTTGCGGATGCGCTGCGTGCCATCCGATTCGCCGAAGTCGTCATCGTCGTCCTCGATGCGGCCATCCCCTTCGAAAAGCAGGATCTGCAGATCGCCGATCTCGTGCTTCGTGAAGGCCGGGCGCTGGTGCTTGCCTTCAACAAGTGGGATGCCATCGAGGATCGCCAGGAAACCTTGGCGAAACTGCGCGAAATGACCGAGCGGCTCCTGCCGCAGGCCCGTGGCATCCGTGCCGTGCCCGTTGCCGGCAAGACCGGCGAAGGCCTCGACAAGCTCATGCAGGCCGTGGTTGACACCCACAAGGTGTGGAACGTCCGCATCTCGACCGCCAAGCTGAACCGCTGGCTGGAACAGGTGACGGCGCAGCATCCGCCACCGGCAGTGGCCGGCCGACGCCTCAAGCTCAAATACATGACGCAGATCAAGGCGCGTCCGCCGGGCTTCATCGTGTCCTGCACGCGGCCCGATGCGCTGCCGGCGTCCTACACGCGCTATTTGACGAACCAGTTGCGGGTCGACTTCAACCTGCCTGGCGTTCCGATTCGCTTGAGCTTCCGGAAGTCCGACAATCCGTTCGCACCGAAGAAGACGCGCAAGATCTACTAAAGCGATTGATCGTCTCGGCGAATCGCCGAGTTGCGTGTGGCGATCTGTCTTGCCGCGTTCTGAACGACGGATCGTCCCATTCTGACCTCGAATCGCCCCTAGGTGCCGCATCCGCACGCCTGTCCCGCCGCGGTTAACCTCCCATCAAGGTTAATCAATCATTCTCAGCGCATAGGGATCAGGACGAGTTCGGGTGTTGGAGTGTGCAAGTGGCGGGGCGTAATCGTGGATCGAAGCGACAGACACGCAAACTGAAGACCGGACGCGCTGCATGGGCGGCGCCGCTTCTTTTTGCCTGGGTAGGCCTCCTTGCGAGCCCATCCATGACGGCGTTTTCCGACATGGCGAGCATGGTCGGCCAGACGGACACGTCGGCCCGGTGGCGGGCTCACATGATCGCCACACCGGCGGGCTCGCTCCACACAGCCGAATTCAGGTTCGCCGACGCGATGACGACCGGCACAGTTGGTGCGGGCGTCGAGCTTCAGGACGGCGAGCGCATCGCCTTTCGCGGCGCCGACGACAAGAACGGCGTGACGGCGGACGAGGATCGCGTGAACCGCTCGTCCAAGCGCGGGCGCATCCTGTCCATCGCCCCGATCCAGCCGCCCAAGGCCTTTTCGGCCGGCTCCATTCTGGAGCGCACATCCAGTCTCTTTCGTCCCGAAGCGCTGGACGACAGCAGCCTGATGGCCTTCGTCGCCCCGGAATTCGACGGCAAGGAAATCCAGATCGCGCAGACCTTCTACCCGCATGAACAGCCATCGGTGAACGGCGTATCCTCGATGCTTGCCGATCTGGTGACGAACGACCGGCCGGATGTGCTCGCTACGGCCTATGCGCCGACCGGCCCGAATTATGCGACAGAATCACCCTTTGCGTCCGTCCTTCGGGAGAAGGAAGAAACCGGCCGTTTCATTCCGCCGGTGCTCGACAACGACCATTATTGGGCATCCACGCCGCTGCCGCCGCGCGTTTTTACCGCAGCAGAGCAGAAGTGCCTCGCGGAAGGCATCTATTTCGAAGCGCGTGGCGAAAGCGTGAAGGGGCAGGCGGCCGTCGCCCAGGTGATTCTCAACAGGGTGCGCAATCCTGCTTATCCGAACACGATCTGCGGCGTCGTCTACCAGAACAAGAATTGGCGCAATCGCTGCCAGTTCTCGTTCGCCTGCGATCGCATCCCCGATGTCGTGCGCTCGCCGCGTCACTGGGACATTGCCGAGGAGATCGCCATGGCGACGACGGCCGGCAAGATCTGGCTGTCTGAAGTCGGGTCTTCGACGCACTACCACGCCACCTACGTCAATCCGCGCTGGGCCCGTTCCATGTCCAGGATGGGCAAGATCGGTCTTCACATCTTCTACCGCACCCACGGCGGCGGCTGGAGCTGACCGCTCCGGCCTATCGAGCGTGGAGGCGCCAACGATCGGCTGATGCCGGCGTTGCGCGGACCCGGACATATTGGCGCATCCCGAGATGTAGCGCCGGAATCAAGCTAAGTCATTGATCTAAAATATCAAACGGCGAAGCTGAATAGGCATGTCGTCGCCTTGACTATAAAACACCCTAAAACTATGGTGCGCCCGACTTCAGGGCAGCCTTTCGGCCGCTCGGCAAGGCCTTACAGGTCGAACATTCTCGAAAGAGTTCGGTATGCGCGAGACATTGCCAGAAAACGGCAAGGACGACGCGAACAACCGGTCGCAGCCGTTCGACGATGCCGAGTTGGCCAGACGCCGCGATGCCTTGGCCGCATCGATCGGCAAGCAGCGTGAGAAGTCCGCGCTCCAGGCGGAGAAGGACCGGGATGGTTCGGATACGGGCTGGGGTGTCGCCGTCAAGGTGTCGAGCGAGTTCATCGCCGGTATCGCTGTCGGCGCCATCCTTGGGTACGGTTTCGACAGTTATTTCGAAACATCGCCCTGGGGATTGATCGTTTTATTGATGCTTGGCTTCGCCGCCGGCGTTTTGAATGTGCTTAGGTCCGTCGGCAAGGTTGCCGACCGGCCAAAACTATGACAATCGGTCGTCGCGTCGACGGCAAGTAGAAATTCCGCTCACAATCGAGCGATGGACGGGGCAGGAAATTGGCAGACGATCCAATCTCACAGTTTCAGATTTCACGACTGGTCCCAATCGAGATCGGGAATCTGGACTTCTCCTTCACCAACTCCTCGCTGTTCATGGTTGCGACGGTTGCCGCTGCCGGCGGGTTCCTGTTCCTGACGACGGCCAATCGTGGTCTGGTCCCGGGCCGGATGCAGTCGATCTCCGAAATGTCCTACGAGTTCATCGCGAACATGTTGCGCGAAGGGGCTGGGACGCAGGGGATGCGGTTCTTCCCGCTCGTCTTCTCGCTGTTCATGTTCGTTCTCGTGGCGAACCTGATGGGCATGGTGCCGTATTTCTTCACGGTGACCAGCCACATCATCGTGACATTCGCGCTTGCCATGCTCGTGATCGGAACCGTCATCGTTTACGGTTTCATGAAGCACGGTATCGGCTTCCTCAAATTGTTCGTGCCCCATGGGGTGCCGCCTTTGATCGTGCCGCTCGTTTCGGCCATCGAAGTCATTTCGTTCCTGTCGCGTCCGATCAGCCTTTCCGTCCGTCTTTTCGCGAACATGCTGGCCGGTCACATCACGCTCAAGGTCTTCGCCGGCTTCGTCACCTCCATGAGCGCGCTCGGTGCGCTCGGTGTCGTCGGCTCGATCCTGCCGCTCCTGATGACGATCGCGCTGACGGGTCTCGAGTTTCTTGTGTCCTTCCTGCAGGCCTACGTCTTTGCCGTTCTGACCTGCATGTACCTCAACGACGCCCTGCATCCTGGACACTAGACGCAGGGTTCGCACGACATCGCCGGCATCCGTCCGCCGGTATCCTTAAACCGCACCAATCTTGATGAAGGAGTTCACTATGGAAGCGGAAGCAGCACGTTACATCGGCGCCGGTCTGGCTTGTCTCGGCATGGCGGGCACCGCCCTCGGCCTCGGCAACATCTTCGGCAGCTACCTCTCGGGCGCTCTGCGCAACCCGTCGGCTGCAGACGGCCAGTTCGGCCGCCTCGTATTCGGCTTCGCCGTTACGGAAGCTCTCGGCATCTTCTCGCTGCTCGTCGCTCTGCTGCTCCTCTTCGCAGTCTGATACGAACGCAGTGCATGCCTTTCGGCCACGCCCTTCCGCCTGAAGCGGCAGGCGTGGCCGATCCCCATATGCGGAGAGGATAATGCTCGTTACCCCGTCATTCGCCCAGGATGCGGAACCGGTCCCGACCGAGAACCTCAACACCGAGACCGGTGTGGAAGATCATGGTGCCGAAGGGTCTGGCCTGTTCCCGCCTTTCGACTCCTCGACCTTTGCGTCGCAGCTTCTTTGGCTCGCGATCACTTTCGGGCTGTTCTATCTCTTCATGCAGCGGGTCATCGTCCCGCGCATCGGCGGCATTCTCGAAAACCGCCGCGACCGCATTGCGTCGGACTTCGATGAGGCCGAGCGGCTGAAAAGCGAAGCCGATGAGGCCATCGCTGCCTATGAGCAGGAACTTGCCGAAGCAAAGTCCAAGGCAAGCCTGATCGGTCAGCGGGCACGCGACGATGCCAAGGCCGAGGCCGACATCGAACGCACGCAGATCGAATCCGATCTCGCCGCCAAGATGGCCGATGCCGAAAAGCGCATCACCGAGATCAAGGCGCGCGCACTTGGCGAAGTCGATGTCATCGCCGAAGATGCGACCGTCGCCATCGTCGAACAATTGACCGGTTCTACGGTTACTCCGGCAACCGCAAGCGCAGCCGTCAAGGCTGCCGCCAACGAAGAATAGGGAGCGCCCGATGGACTCGACATTTTGGGCATTTGTATCCCTGATCCTCTTCCTCGGCCTGATCGCCTATCTGAAGGTTCCGGGCATGATGGCAAAGGCGCTCGACAAGCGCGCCGATGCCATCCGCAACGAACTCGACGAAGCGCGGCGCATGCGTGAAGAAGCCCAGCAGCTGCTGGCCGAGTATCAGCGCCGCCGTAAGGATGCTGAGCAGGAAGCCTCCGAGATCGTCCAGTCTGCAGAGCGCGAGGCTCAGGCCATCGTGCGTGAAGCCAAGGCGAAGACCGAGGAATATGTGACGCGTCGCACGGCCATGGCCGAAGAAAAGATCGCTCAGGCGGAAGCCGATGCGGTCAGCGAAGTGAAGGCCTCGGCCGTCAACCTCGCAATCGCCGCCGCAGAGCGCATCATTGTGGAGCGCAGCGATGCCAGCGTGCAGAAGGCGCTGTTCGACAAGTCGATCGGCGAAGTGAAGCAGCGTCTGAACTAAGCTTCGATTGATATCGGACTGAATTTGAGGCCGGGCGAAAACGTCCGGCCTTTTTCCGTTTCAGATCAACCGATCTGTCCGTCAACCTTGATCGGGCGGAAGCTCAGGCGGTGCAGCGGGCAGGGTCCGACGAGCGCCAAGGCTTTGCGGTGCATCTCTGTCGGATAGCCGGCATGGAGCTGGAAGCCGTAATCGGGATAGCTGTGATGGAGCCTGGCCATCATGCGATCGCGCACCACCTTGGCGACGATCGAGGCGGCTGCGATGGACAGCGAGCGCGCATCACCCTTGACGATGGCATCACCCCCGCAGGCAAGACCTGGCGGAACGTCGCGACCGTCGATCAGCGCATGGCAGGGCATCTCCGGGAGACCTGCAAGCGCGCGGCGCATGGCGTCAAGGCTCGCCTTGCGAATGTCGATCGCGTCGATTCGCCTCGGGCATGACGAGGCGATCGACACATCACCGCTCGCAAGGATCTGATCGAAGAGCTCTTCGCGGCGTTTCGCCGTCAGCTTCTTGGAATCATCGAGCCCTTCCGGCACGGCACCGGCGCGGAACACCACCGCTGCTGCGACGACCGGCCCAGCCAGCGGGCCGCGCCCGGCCTCGTCGAGCCCGGCGATGAGACGGAGCCCCCGGCTGATCGCCGCCAGCTCCAGCGAAAAATCGGGACCTTGCGGAAACTCGAACAGAAGCTCGGGTTCGGGCTTTTTCTTGGTGCGACTCATGCCACCGGTTTTCGCACCGTGCCGCGGCACCGGCAAGACTGGCGCGAGGCCAAAGCTGTGACTTGCGCTTGAACAAGTCATATGGAAGCGGGTGGCGTGCTCAACAAAAGCGAGGGCGGGCCGCCACATCCATCGGATGCGACGGCCCGTCCATCGGGGTCTCGAAACGGGCGACGGATGGGGCAGGGCCGGCCGTTTTGCTCGAGACCATGACAGGCGCCGCGTTTGCGGCGGACGGCGTCTGTCAAAGCGAAATGCGCGTCAAGCTCAAAGCAGCGCCAATTGAACCCCATTGCCGAGCGGCGGGACGAAGAGGTCGGTGCGCAGCTGCCTCCGGCTCGTGTTCAGGCCAACCCGCTTGGCGGCAAGCGTGAAGCGGCGCCCAAGCTGCCAGGCATAGGGACCGGCCCCACGCATCCGCTTGCCGAACTCCGCATCGTAATCCTTCCCATCCCGCATCGACCGGATGAGCGACATCACATGCCGGTAGCGGTCCGGATAGTTGCGCAGCAGCCAGTCGCGAAAGAGAGGGCTCACCTCATGCGGCAACCGCAAAAGCACGTAGCCTGCTTCCTTGGCGCCTGCCGCCGCCGCAGAGTCGAGAAGCCGCTCGATCTCGTGATCGTTGAGCCCCGGAATGATCGGCGCCGTCATTACCGAAACCGGTATGCCGGCTTCGCTCAGTGTGCGCACGGCTTCCAGGCGTTTCGCTGGTGTCGATGCACGCGGCTCCATGCTGCGGGCGAGCTTGCGGTCGAGCGTGGTGATCGACAGAGCCACCTTGGCAAGACCCTTCTCCGCCATCGGGCCGAGGATATCGATGTCGCGTGTCACCAATGCCGACTTGGTGACAATGCCGACAGGATGGTTGGCGGCAGACAGCACTTCCAGGACCTGCCGCATGATGCGCCATTCGCGCTCGATCGGCTGGTAGGGGTCGGTGTTGGTGCCGATCGCGATGGAGCGCGGCACGTAGCCCGGCTTCGCCAACTCGCGCTCCAGAAGCTTTGCCGCATCGGGTTTGGCGAAGAGCTGTGATTCGAAATCCAGACCGGCGGAGAGGCCCATATAGCTGTGGGTCGGCCGGGCGAAACAATAGATGCAACCATGCTCGCACCCACGATAGGGATTGATCGACCGATCGAAGGAAATGTCGGGTGACTGGTTGCGCGTGATGATCGTCCGCGGCTTCTCGACCTGCACCTTGGTCTGGAACGGCGGCAAGTCTTCCAGACTTTCCCAGCCATCGTCGAACACATGACGGCTCTCGGTCTCGAACCTGCCTGCAGGATTGAGACCCGCACCACGGCCGCGCCGACGCTCGTCGCTGACCCGCAGTTCCGATTGCCGGACCAGGAAGTCCGCAATATCCGGCCGATGCAGTTCCGAAAACGCTGTGTTCTTCAGGTTGGTCAGGGCCGTCATCTGCGCCTCCATCGGGAATCGCGTGTTGATGACTTTATTCCTATACGACCAAGTGAAACAAAACAAGAACATTTAGCGGCATTGGCATTGTGCGCTGCAATAGTCTAAATCGAGAGGATGATCTCCGTTTTGATAGAAGCAGGCCAGGATGACGAAGCGCTGGCGATGACGCTCGCCATGCTCGTGCCCGGTGCGGTCGAAGGCGTCATCAGCGATGTCACCATCATCGATCGTGGCATGAACGAAGCGTCCCGCACCGTCGCGGATGCCGCCGGTTGCCGGATACGCCCGTCTTCGGAGGTCCATGAGGCGCTGCTGAGGGCGCGCTCGGACTGGTTGATGATGATCGAGCCGGGGGCGCGGATGCTGCCTGGCTGGATCGACCGTCTGGCATCGCATCTTGCCTATGATGGTCGCCCGGCGCGTTTCAAGCGCGCGCAACAGGTGCGGGCGTCGGTACTGGAACGCTTCCGCCAGCAGCGCTCGGCGCTCGCTTTCGGGCTTGTCGTCAAGAAAAGCGCCATCGCGCCGAGGCTCGAAGGGACCGTTGGCCTTCGCGACGTGGCGAAGCTGGTCAAGCCGGTGACGCTGGATTGCGCTATTGTGCCGGCCGGGCGGTCGCCGCGCCGCGCTTGAGGTGCTCGTCGAGCCGCGGCATGATTTCCACGAAATTGCACGGCATGTGCCGGTAGTCGAGCTGCAGCTTCAGGATGCCGTCCCAGGCATCCTTGCAGGCTCCGGGGGAGCCGGGCAGCACGAAGACGAAGGTCGCGTTCACCACGCCGCCGGTCGCCCGCGACTGGATGGTGGAGGTGCCGATCTTGTCATAGGAAATTCGGTGGAAGACTTCGGAAAATCCGTCCATCCGCTTCTCGAAGATCGGCTCGAGAGCATCGGGCGTGACGTCGCGACCGGTAAATCCCGTCCCGCCGGTCGAGATGATCACGTCGATGTCCGCCCGCTTGCTCCATTTGAGCACCTGTTCGCGAATGGCCGGAATATCGTCGGTGACGATCGCCCGCTCTTTCAGCACATGCCCGGCCTCCTCGATGCGTGCGACCAGCGTGTCGCCGGAACGGTCCTCTGCGATCGAACGCGTGTCGGAGACCGTCAGCACCGCGATACCGACGGGAACGAAGGAACGGGTTTCGTCGATACGGCTCATCGGCTCTTCTCCGTGGCGAAGCTGCGGGTTGCTTTCACATACCAGTGCGGCGCGTGTTCTGCGATTTGGGCGGCCGCGCGTGCCGCCTGATGTGGATCGGCATAGAGGCCGAAACATGTCGCGCCCGATCCCGACATGCGAGCGAAGAGGCCGCCGCTCGCCTCCAGGGCGTCGAGCGCCTGTTCGATTTCCGGCGCTAATTCGATCGCGGCAGGCTGCAGGTCGTTGCGCGTCTCGCGCAGATAGTGGATCACGCTGCTCGGCGTCGAGAGACCTGACACAGAGGGCAGCGGCGGATTGTCCTTGCGGCTAAGCGCGGCGAACACCGCCGGCGTCGACACATGCACGCCCGGATTGACGAGCACGAGATCGAGGGCCGGAAACCCTTCGATCGCCTTCGTCTGCTCGCCGATGCCGCTGGCCAGTTGAGGCTGGCGGGACAGGCACATCGGGACATCGGCCCCGAGATCGCGCGCCAACGCTCTGAGATCGATATCTTCTGCATGCCACATCGCCTGAAGCGCGCGCAGCGCAGCCGCCGCATCTGCGGAACCTCCGCCTATGCCGGAAGCGATCGGAAGATGCTTGTCGAGATGGATCGCTACCGGCGGTGCACTCCGGCCATCTGCCGCAAGCGCCGACCGCAAGCGGTCGCGGGCGCGGCTGACGAGGTTGTCTTCATGTTGTGAGAGCTTGTCGCTGAACGGCCCCGAAAGCACCAGACTGTGCGATGCCGCTGGTTCGATCGTCAGGGTGTCGCCGGCTTCGGTGAACACGACCAGCGTTTCGAGCAGATGATACCCGTCTGAACGCCGACCGGTCACATGAAGCGCGAGATTGATCTTGGCGGCCGCATGCTGCGTGACGAGCGAGGTGACAGCACCATCCCGCGTCATCGCACGAAGGTCACCTGCAGCCGAACCGGCCGAAGGGGTGGCATCCCGATCGATTGTGGCTGCCATGGCTTAGCAGGCAACGACATCCCGTGTGAAGGTGCGGTGCAACTCAGGCAGATCGGAGCGCTCGTCGGGATCGGCGACAGCCGGGGGCGTCCGGCCCTCTTCAGGTCCACCATTGGCCGTTGCGGGCGGCGGCGTGTCGTCCAAACCGTCCTCGATCTTCGCCTGGATCAACGGGATCTGATCGTCTTCTGGCTCGAGCGTCAAAGCGCGGTTCCATTGGAACACAGCTTCGAGCCTGCGGCCCACCCGCCAATAGGCATCGCCAAGATGATCGTTGATCGTCGGATCTGCCGGGCGCAGTTCCACAGCGCGCTCCAGCTCCTGAACCGCGGCTTCGTAGTCGCCGAGGCGGTAATGGGCCCAGCCCAGCGAATCGACGATGTAACCATCGTTCGGGCGCAGCGCGACCGCCTGCTCGATCATCTCCATGCCCTCGTCGAGGTTCATGTTCATGTCGACCCAGGAATAACCGAGATAGTTCAGCACCTGCGGCTGGTTAGGGAAGAGCTCCAGCGACTTCAGGAAGTTCGGCTCGGCCTGCTCCCATTCTTTCAGGCGCTCGTAAGCGATACCGCGCTGGAAGAAGATGTTCCAATGCCGGCGCTCCGCACCGTCACCAATCACCTCGGCGGCGCGGTCGTAATTGGCGGCCATCTCGTCATATTGCTCGGCCGAGGAAAGCACGCTGCCATAGGCGAGGTAGGAGCGCATGTCGTTCGGATCGGCTTCGATCAGCGACTGCAGATAGGCCTTCGCTTCATCCGTCCGGCCAAGATCGGCGAGGTTAAGCCCAAGTTGCAGTTCTGCGATGCGGCGCATCGGCGAATCTTCCGGAATGCTCTCGTAGATCGCGATTGCCTGTTCAGACCGCTCCATGTTTTCGGCAAGCCCGCCGAGAAGAATGAGTGTCGCGGCATTTTCCGGATCCAGAACGCGCGCCAGCTGAAGATAGAGCGTCACGATCTCTTCGGCGCCTTCGCGGTTCAACGCTGCGGCCACGGTATGAAGCACCGAGGCGGCACCATCCTGCGCGGTGTCGATGTCCGAAGGCGGATTCTCGCCGCCTTCGATCGACTGGCGCAATGCGGTCAGAGGCGCGTAGTCGGGCGAGAAGGTCTCGCCCGTGGAAATCACGTCGAGGGCGGCCTGCTGGTTGCCCTCACGCGCTTCCAGCGCCGCAAGCGCCATGACGGCGCGCATATAAGTGTCAGGTGCCGCACCGCCGCCAGCCTGGTCGGTGATCGCAGCATTCAGCCGGCTGCGCGCCTCGGCGACGTTGCCGCCGGCAGCCGCGATCGATCCGCCATGGAAGTTGAGGAAGATGCCGTACCACTCCGGCCCTTGAAGCTCGTCGATCATCGTCAACGCTTCGTCGGTCTCGCCCTGGCCAAGCCGTGCCCAGGAGCGCAGCAAACCGGAAAGCAGCCGGTCGAGCTCGTTCACGCCATCATAGTCGAGCAAGGTTTCGACCGTGTTGAATTCCCGGTTGCGGAGTGCTTCGACGGCGCGGATCAGATCCGTTGCCCGCTCGATCGAGGCATCGTCCTTCAGTTCTTCGGCAAGAATCAGCCCTTCATCGAACTGACCCTCGGCGATGTGGGCAAGCATCAGCCGCTGCTTGATCTCGTTGTTGCCCGGATCGAAGGCGAGCGCACGGGCATAGAAACCGATGGCCGATGCCGTATCCCGATCCACATCCGCGGTGCGCGCTGCCAGGAATGCGCCGGCGAAGCTACCGATCGATTCGGCATCCAATGGGATGGCGGGGACGTCTTCCGCTGCTTCCGCGGAAGGCGGTGAAGCCTCCTGTGCATTTGCCGACATCGGAGCGGAAACGCCGACAAGCGCGGCAATCAAGCCGATCGCCGCCGATCCAGCCAGCCGCTCGATCCATCCCTTCAGCATTCGCAAGCCCTTCCAGTCTTAGGCACGGTAGCGCCCGTTGGGCCACCGTCTGACAGCACAGCATGGCTTTTTTTGGTGGCTTGGCAATAAGCGCCAGGTCACGCCTTTGTGTGCGCGGCAAAGCGCGCCTTGGCCGATGTTGCGCCCTCAGGTCACGCGGCTGATGCAGAAATCGATCACTTCGAGCAACGCTGCCTTGTGTTCTGATTCGGGCATCGGGGCGAGCGCGTCGCGCGCCATGTCGCCATAATGGTTGGCGCGTGCGATCGTGTCCGACAAGGCGTTGTATTTGGTCATCAGGCCGAGCGCCTTTTCTAGCGCGACATCGTCGTTTTCGCCTGTTTCGATCGCCGAGCGCCAGAAGGCGCGCTCGTCTTCCGTGCCACGACGGTAGGACAGCACGATCGGCAGCGTGACCTTGCCTTCGCGGAAATCGTCGCCGACATTCTTGCCGAGATCGGCAGCCTTGCCGCCATAGTCGAGAACGTCGTCGACGAGCTGGAAGGCGAGACCGAGATTGGTGCCGTAGGACGAAAGCGCCTTGCGGGTCGCCTTGTCGGACCCGGCGACGATCGGCCCCACTTCGGCAGCCGCGGCAAAGAGCGCGGCCGTCTTGGCGCGGATGACGGCGAGATAGTCGTCTTCCGTCGTTTCCATGTTCTTGGCGACGGACAATTGCAGCACTTCGCCTTCGGCAATTACGGCTGCCGCGCTTGACAGCACGTCGAGCGCATCCAGCGAACCGACCTCGACCATCATCTTGAACGCTTGGCCGAGCAGAAAGTCGCCGACGAGCACGCTTGCCTGGTTGCCCCAGATGATGCGCGCGGTGGAGGATCCGCGACGCATGTCGCTTTCATCCACCACGTCGTCATGCAGGAGCGTCGCCGTATGCATGAACTCGACAGAGGTCGCGAGCTTGATGTGATGATCGCCGGAATAGCCGCACATCTGCGCGGCCGCGAGCGTCAGCATGGGGCGCAGTCGCTTGCCGCCGGATGCGATCAGATGCCGCGCGATTTCCGGGATCATCTCCACATGGGAGCCGGCCTTAGCCAGGATCAGTTGATTGACGCGCTCCATGTCGGCTTTCGTCAAATCCTGCAAAGGTTTGACAGACGCTGCCTGATTCTTTTTCTCGTCCAGCGGGATGACGACGCCCACGCGCTCACACTCCTGTTCAAATTCTGGTTGAAAGCATAGAAAGGGGCGGGTTGCCCGGCAAGTGGCGAATTGGCGCGCTCACAGCGACGCGCAGGATGAAAGGAACGGCCATGGAGGAATTGATCAGGACGAACGATCCGGTGATCATCTCCTTTGCCGAAAGTCTTCTGAAGGAAGCGGAGATCGGCTATTTCATCGCCGACCAGAACATGAGCATCGCGGAGGGGTCGATCGGCGTGCTTGCCAAGCGCATTCTCGTCGATTCCGATCGGGCCATCGAGGCGCGCCGGCTGATGATCGATGCCGGTATCGGCCAGGAACTGCGCGAACAGCGGTGAGGGTTCGGTGACCGGATCTTCTGCCCGCGAAGACGATCAATTTGTCGAGACGATCGACGCCTTCCATCGCGGCGGCTTCGCGCTCGTGCAGCCCAAGGGCAGGGGCCACCGTGCCGGCATGGACGCCATGCTTCTTGCCGCGATGGTGCCCGGATCGGCCAAAGGCCATCTCGCCGATCTCGGCGCAGGTGCTGGCGCAGCCGGCTTGGCCGCTGCCTCGCGCGTTGGCACACTGAGAGTCACCCTATTCGAACGCTCGGCAATGATGGCGGACTTTGCCCGCCGATCGCTTATTCTCGAGCAGAACCGGCATTTGCAGGATCGCATCGATATCGTCGAGGCGGACGTGACGCTGACGGGGCGGGCGCGTGTCGCTGTGGGCCTCAAGGACGATGCCTTCGAGCATGTGATCATGAATCCGCCGTTCAATCCGGAAGCCGACCGCCAGACGCCGGACCGGATCAAGGCCGAAGCTCATGCCATGCCGACGGGCCTGTTCGAGAACTGGATCCGCACGGCATGCGCGATCGCAAAGCCCGGCGGGCAGTTATCCCTCATCGCGAGGCCCGTCTCGATCGGCGACATCATCGCCGCATGTGGGCGCCGCTTCGGTGGCCTTCAGATCACGCCCGTCCATCCGCGCGTGGGCGAACCGGCGATCCGTATTCTCGTCACCGCGATCAAAGGCAGCAGGGCATCCCTGATCCTGCGCTCCCCGCTGGTGATGCACGAGGGGGAAAGCCATGCTTTTTCGCCGGCCGTGGACGCCCTGAATAACGGCCTTTGCGACTATCCCCGCTGAACTTGCGCCACGTTCATGCACGATCGCTGCAACTGACTGAGCGCCATTGCGTTTGGCAGGACGGCACATACATCTCCCAAGACAAGAACCTTCAAACAGGCAAGGCGGCGCAATGGCTTTCTATGACGCACTTCTCCCCCGGCGGATGAAGAAGGACCTCACGATCATCCCAGTCGTCCGCCTGCAGGGAACGATCATGACCGGCGGAAGCCAGTTTCGTCCGGCCCTGAACCTGGCAAGCGTCGCCGGTAGCCTGGACAAGGCCTTTTCGATGAAGCGCTCGCCTGCCGTCGCGATCATCGTCAATTCGCCAGGCGGGTCACCCGTGCAGTCGCGGCTTATCTTCAAGCGCATTCGCGATCTGGCCGAGGAGAAGCAGAAGCGCGTCCACATCTTCGTGGAGGACGTCGCTGCGTCCGGCGGCTATATGATCGCGCTTGCCGGCGACGAGATCATCGCCGACCCGTCCTCCATCGTTGGATCGATCGGCGTTGTCTCGGCCTCGTTCGGTTTCCCCGAACTGCTGAAAAAGATCGGCGTGGAGCGCCGCGTCTACACCGCCGGCCAGAGCAAAGTGTCGCTCGACCCGTTCCAGCCGGAGAAGGAAACCGACGTGGAGCACCTGAAGTCGCTGCAGCGCGATGTGCATGCCACGTTCATCGATCTCGTCAAAGCGCGCCGTCAGGGCAAGCTTGCGGCGGACGATGACACGCTTTTCAACGGATTGTTCTGGTCCGGCGTAAAGGGCCGCGAGCTTGGGCTCGTCGATGAGCTCGGCGACATGCACGGTTTTCTCAAGGCCCGCTATGGCGAAAAGATGCGCACACGCCTGATCGCGCCTCGGCGCGGCCTCTTTGGCGGCCGGATCCCGGCTTCCATCGGCGGCGACGATTTCGCTCAAACTATTGCCGCAAGTGCGACGCAGGGTGTTGCGGATGCATTGAAAAACAAGGCAATCTGGGGCCGTTACGGCTTGTGAAGACTGATCTCCCGGAGACAAGAATGCCGCAGATCCTGCTTTTGGCAGCGGTGGGGGCGATTGCCTGGTATGGCTATCGCCGCCTGCTGAAGGAGGCCGAGCGCGTGAATGCCCGTGTCCGCCAGGCCGAAAAGGAAGCGGAAAACCGCTCGACCGGAACGCTGGTCAAGGATCCGGTGACGGGCGAGTACCGGCTGGAAAAACGCGACAAGACGGACTAACCGGCGTTGCTTCGGCTGCCGCCGCCGCTTGACCGGCGATAGCCTGCGTGGCACCTGTCCCGCGACCTTTGAGGCGGATGCCGCCACACCAAGCTTGACCGGACCGGGACATGTCATGACCACCGACCACATGAACCCCACGCGCTCGTTTCAGGGCCTGATCCTGACGCTTCACAATTATTGGGCAAGCTATGGCTGCGTCGTGCTGCAGCCCTACGACATGGAAGTTGGCGCCGGTACATTCCATCCGGCAACGACGCTGCGGGCGCTCGGGCCGAAGCCCTGGAACGCTGCCTATGTGCAGCCCTCGCGCCGCCCAACCGACGGTCGCTACGGCGAAAACCCGAACCGGTTGCAGCACTATTACCAGTACCAGGTCATCCTGAAGCCATCGCCGCCGAACCTGCAGGAGCTCTATCTCGGCTCGCTGAAGGCGATCGGACTCGACCCGATGCTGCATGACATCCGCTTCGTGGAAGACGATTGGGAAAGCCCGACGCTCGGTGCCTGGGGGCTCGGCTGGGAATGCTGGTGCGACGGCATGGAAGTGTCGCAGTTCACCTATTTCCAGCAGGTCTGCGGCATCGAATGCGCGCCCGTCGCCGGCGAGCTGACCTACGGCCTGGAACGCCTGGCCATGTATGTGCAGGGCGTCGACAGCGTCTACGACCTAAATTTCAACGGCCGCGAGGGCGACGAGAAGGTCACCTATGGCGACATCTTCCTGCAGGCAGAGCAGGAATATTCGAGGCACAATTTCGAATTCGCCAACACGAAGATGCTGCTCAAGCACTTCGAGGACGCCGAAGCGGAATGCCAGGCTTTGCTGCAAGCGGGCGCGCCTGGCGACAATGCCAATCAGCGCCTGCACAAATGCGTGTTGCCCGCCTACGACCAGTGCATCAAGGCAAGCCACGTCTTCAATCTGCTGGACGCGCGCGGCGTGATCTCCGTCACGGAGCGCCAGAGCTACATCCTGCGGGTCCGCAACCTGTCGAAGGCGTGCGGCGAAGCGTTCCTCCTGACCGATGCCGGCGGAGCATCGATCGCCGCCGCAGCCTGACGGCTGGCTCGCCTGCCATTCATTTCGGATACACCCATGCCCGATCTTCTGCTTGAACTTCGTTCCGAGGAAATCCCCGCTCGCATGCAGCGCAAGGCCGCAGGCGATCTGCGCAAGCTCGTGACCGATGCGCTGGTCGACGCAGGGCTCACCTATGAAGGCGCGCAGGAATACTGGACGCCGCGCCGGCTGACGCTCGACATTCGCGGCCTGACGGCGAAGTCGGCCGATCTCAAGGAAGAGCGCAAAGGCCCGCGCACCGACGCGCCGGAAAAGGCGATCGAGGGGTTTTTGCGCGGCGCAGGGCTCGCCTCCATCGACCAGGCGAAGATCGTCGCCGATCCGAAGAAGGGTGAGTTCTACGTTGCTGTGATTGAAAAGCCGGGCCGCGCTGCCGAGGCGATCATTGCCGATGTGATGCCCGGCATCATCCGCGATTTCCCGTGGCCGAAATCCATGCGCTGGGGCAAGGCATCGGCAAAGCCCGGATCGCTGCGCTGGGTGCGCCCTCTTCAGTCCATTCTCTGCACCTTCGGGCCGGAAACGGAAGAGCCAGTCGTGGTCGATTTCGAGATCGACGGCATCCGCGCCGGCAACGTCACCTACGGCCATCGCTTTCATGCGCCCGACGCGATTACCGTGCGCCGCTTTGATGACTACGCCGACAAGCTGATGAAGGCGCATGTCGTGCTCGACCCCGCGCGCCGCAAGGAAATCATTGCCACCGACGCCAAGAACCTCGCTTTTGCGTCTGGTCTCGAACTGGTCGAGGACGAGGCGCTGCTCGAAGAGGTCTCCGGTCTCGTCGAATGGCCGGTCGTTCTCATGGGCAGTTTCGACGAGGCCTTCCTGTCGATCCCGCCGGAAGTCATCCGGCTGACGATCAAGGCCAACCAGAAGTGCTTCGTGCTCCGTCCGCAGTCGGGCGAGGGGCTGTCCAACCGCTTCATCCTCGTGGCCAACATCGAGGCGAGCGATGGCGGCAAGGAAATCATTCACGGCAACGGCAAGGTCGTGCGCGCGCGCCTCTCCGACGCGCTCTATTTCTGGCAGTCCGACCAGGGCGATCTGCCCGACCTCGACACGCTGACGGCGTCTGCCGAGAAGTTCGGTCTAGACCTGAAAAAGCCGCTCGACCAGCGCATGGCGAAGCTCGACCATTTGGGCGTGACGTTCCATGCCAAGCTCGGCACGCAAGGGGAGCGCGTCGACCGGATTCGGCGCCTGGCGCGTGAAATGGCTCCGATCGTCGGCGCCGATCCCGATCTTGCCGACCGCGCCGCCGTGCTCGCCAAGGCGGATCTGACCACCGATGCCGTCGGCGAGTTCCCCGAACTGCAAGGCCTCATGGGCCGCCGCTATGCCGAGCTGCAGGGCGAAAATCCCGCCGTCGCCGCCGCCATCGAAGATCACTACAAGCCGCTCGGTCCCACGGATACGGTGCCTCGCGACCCGGTCACCATCGCCGTGGCGCTTGCCGACAAGCTCGATCTGCTCGTTGGTTTCTGGGCGATCGACGAGAAGCCAACGGGCAGCAAAGACCCATACGCGCTGCGGCGTGCAGCGCTCGGGGTTATCCGGCTGGTGCTGGAGAATGGCGTGAGGCTCCCCCTTCGTCTCGTTGAGGAGCGTATGTGGGATCAGTTCAAGCGGAATATCGACGGAATGTCTCGAGCTGAGCGTGCGCTCATGCGTGCGCAATTGGACGAGGCTGTACAAGTTAAAGCCAGCGAGATCGATGACGGTCAGTCAACGTTCGAAAACCTCCTCTCTTTCTTCCACGATCGCCTCAAGGTCTACCTGCGCGACCAGGGTGCCCGGCACGATCTGATCGACGCTGTTATCACGCCTGAGGCCGACGACCTCCTGGCCGTCTCCCAGCGTGTTCAGGCGCTTGGTCAACTGCTTGAGACGGAAGAGGGAAAGAACCTTCTCGCCGGCACCAAGCGGGCGGCGAATATTCTGGCGGCGGAGGAGAAGAAGGGCACTGCGGTTGCCGATGAAGTCGATCCCGCGCTTCTTCGCACGGAGGAAGAGAAGCATCTCTTCAACGCGGTGATTCAAACCGAGAGCGAAGCCGGCCAAGCGATTCAGAATGAAGACTATTCGGCCGCCATGCGCGCGCTTGCGGCATTGCGTGAGCCGATTGATTCATTCTTCGAACATGTCCTCGTAAACGACGAGGATGACAGCGTTCGTGCCAACCGCCTGGCGCTTTTGGCGCGTATTCGTTCCGCCACCGCGCAGGTTGCCGATTTCTCACGCATCGTGGGCTGAAACCAATAACAGTCCCTGACGTTTCTCCTGCGAAATTTCGCAGGGGCAATCTGGAGACAAGCGCATGGGACTGTTCAGCGGCCTGCTCGGCCACGCGTCCGACCTCGACATTGCAGGCGTGACGGAGGAATTGCGGCCGATCCTGGCAGATGGCGAGGAAGTCGAACTCGGTTTCCAGATCATCCGCGACCAGATGATCTTCACCGACCGTCGCATCATCCTGATCGACAAGCAGGGCATGACCGGGCGCAAGCGCGAGTATCTGTCGATCCCGTATAAGTCGATCACGATGTTCTCGGTCGAGAACAACGGTTCGTTTGACATGGACGCCGAGATGAAGGTCTGGATTTCAGGCCAAGGCGCGCCGATCGCGAAGACGCTCGACCGCAAGTCGAACGTCGCCGGTATCCAGAGCGCGCTGGCGAAGGGCGTCTGCCGTTAAACGTCGGCGGATGCTCGGATCAGTTCAGGCGAAGCTCGAAGCTGGTCGCGCTCATCGATCCGGAAAGCGATGACGTCTGCGCCTCCATGTCGATGCCCTGTGCCGGGATATCGAGCGTGGCGCTCGATGCCGGCATGGCGGGAGCGATGATCTCGACTGCTTCGTCGCCCGCCGGCTCGGTCGAAGCCGCTGCAGCCACGGGACGTTGTTTACCATAAAGCAGGTCTGCGCTCGTGATCGTGACGACGGGTGTGCCACCCAGCATGTTGTCGCTGCGCGCCACCTTTTCTACGCCATTCTCCTGGAATGTGCGTGCGCCTTGCGCTTGAAGCGCCATCAGGTCGATCTCGGCCTGGGTCTGCCGCTTCTCAGGGCAGGTGGTGCAGGTGATCACATCCACACTGGAAAAGCCCGGCTCGCGCGGCTGCCAGGTTTCGACAGACTGCGCTGCCGCCGGCAAGCTTGCCACAGAAACCAAGGAGACTGCGAAAAGAACGCGCAACATGATCGACCCTCGATAAGCCTGGCCGCCTCAAATTAGAGGCGGAGTTGACCGCGATGGTAGCTGCTTCACCTTTCGATCCGGTGTCGGAAAGTGCTTAATGATACCTTAGCGGCTCAGCGATCGAGCGCCCGCCAGCCGATGTCACGCCGACAGAACCCGTCGGGCCAGACGATGCGGTCGACGGCCTGGTAAGCGCGGTCTCGGGCGCCAGCGACATCCTTTGCCGTCGCCGACACGTTGAGCACGCGTCCGCCATTGGCCGTCAGCTGTCCGTCACTCAGCGCCGTTCCGGCATGGAACACCTTCGCGCCTTCAACCGCGTCAGCTTCGGCAATGCCCTTAATCGGCGTGCCCTTCGTGTAAGCGCCGGGATAGCCATTGGCGGCCATCACCACGGTCAGCGCCACATCGTCGTGCCAGCGCGCGCTCATGGTCGCAAGCGTTCCGTCGGCAGTTGCCTTCATCAGAAGCAGGATGTCGTCCTTCAGCCGCATCATCATCACCTGGCACTCCGGATCGCCGAACCGCACATTGTATTCGATGAGCTCGGGGCCTTTCTCGGTGATCATCAGGCCGGCATAGAGCACCCCCTTGAAGGGCATGCCGCGCGCCTTCATCCCACGCAGCGTCGGTTCGATGATCTCGCGCATGGTGCGCTCAACCAGCTCGGGCGTCATCACGGGAGCGGGCGAATAGGCGCCCATGCCGCCGGTGTTGGGGCCCGTGTCGCCATCGCCGACGCGCTTGTGGTCCTGAGCGCTGGTGAGCGGCAGAGCGGTCTCGCCGTCGCAGAGACAGAAGAAGCTCGCTTCCTCGCCATCGAGAAAGGCTTCGACCACCACTTCGGCTCCGGCATCGCCAAAGGCACCCTCGAAACAATCGTCGATGGCGGCCAGCGCCTCGTCGAGCGTCATGGCGACGGTCACGCCTTTACCGGCGGCCAGCCCATCGGCCTTGATGACGATCGGCGCGCCCTGCGCGCGGACATAGGCCTTGGCCTTGGGCGCATTGTTGAAGCGCTGATAGGCGCCGGTCGGAATGGAATAGTCCGCGCACAGATCCTTGGTGAAGCCCTTGGAGCCTTCGAGCTGCGCGGCAGCGGCCGTCGGACCGAAAGCGGCGATGCCGGCTGCATCGAGCGCATCAACGAGGCCGGCGACCAAGGGGGCTTCCGGCCCGACCACGACGAGGTCGACGCTGTTTTCGCGGCTGAACGCCACCACGGCATCGTTGTCGGCGGTGGTCAGCGCGACGATCTCGGCTTCTTCCGCGATGCCCGGATTGCCGGGCGCAGCATAAAGGCGACCGAGCAACGGGGAGGCGGCGATCTTCCAGGCAAGCGCATGTTCGCGGCCACCCGATCCGATGAGAAGAACGTTCATGAAGCTCAAGTCCCCGGCAGGTCAGTGTTGCGGGTGGGTAAAGCCTGCGAGGGCAACTGGGTCAAGAGGGTGGGCCAACAGAGCGGGTCAGGAGGACGCTCGACAGCCGGGCGCGTGAGCCTTGACCGCGCAAGGTCCCGCTGCCACTGATCCGGCATGAACGACACATCCCATATAGGCGACCGCGTCGCCGACGCACCATCCGGAAACTTCGTCTACAAGGTGCTGCCGCGCACCCTGTGGCCCTATGCGCAGCTTGCCCGCTGGGACCGGCCGATCGGCTGGCAGCTGCTCCTGTGGCCATGCCTCTGGTCGGCGGCGCTCGCCGGCAACATGCCCGGTGTGCTCGAAGCGGGGTACACGCTTGGCGATCTGGTGCGCCACTGCGTGCTCTTTACCATCGGTGCGATCGCCATGCGGGGTGCCGGGTGCACCTATAACGATCTCGTCGATCACAAGATCGATGCCAAAGTGGCGCGAACACGATCGCGTCCGCTGCCGTCCGGTCGGGTGAGCCGCGGCCAGGCGCAGATCTTCATCCTGCTGCAGTCGCTTGTCGGGCTTCTCGTCCTTCTGTCATTCAACGGCTTCGCGATCGTCCTCGGCTTCGCCTCGCTCGCCTTTGTCGCCATCTATCCATTTGCAAAGCGCTTCACCGACTGGCCGCAATTCTTTCTTGGCCTCGCCTTTTCCTGGGGCGCGCTCATGGGATGGGCGACGGCTTTCGGCACACTGTCAGTGGCGCCCGTCATCCTCTATGTAGGGGCGATCCTTTGGACGATCGGCTACGACACGATCTATGCGCATCAGGACAAGGAAGATGACGCGCTGGTTGGTGTGCGTTCCACCGCTTTGCTCTTCGGGGATCGAACGAAGGTGTGGCTCGATCGTCTCTATGGGGCTGCCGTGCTCTGCATGCTGGCGTCTTTCGTGCTGACCGGTGTGCATGTGGTGGCCTATCTCGGCCTCGCAGCAGCAGCAGCGCATTTCGTCTTCCAAACGCGAAAGCTCGACATCGACAATCCCGACGAGTGCCTGAAACTGTTCAAATCGAACACCGTCGTCGGCGCGCTGCTCTTCGCCGGCCTGCTGGCGGGCGCCATCATCCGGCTCAGCGCCTAGTCCAAAACCGAAAAAGGCCGAGCATTGCTGCTCGGCCTTCGTCGTAGAAATGCGATCAGTTCGATCGATTACTGTACAGGCTGTTCTGCAGCCGGACCGCGCGGGGTAGCGCCGGAGTCCATGTCCTCAGCGGCCTGCGATGCGTCGGGGCCAGTCGTTACGCCCGAAGCGTTTTCATCGATCAGTTCTTCTTCATCGACGACTGCTGCCGAAGGCGATTCACCATCATCGCCGTCATTGTCGGCCTGCTCTTCGTCGGGGCCCGTCGTAGTGCCCATGACTTCAGTGTCTTCTTCTTCGATGATCGGGCCATCCGGCGATTCGCCGGCGTCGGCGTTGTTGCTGGCGGCCTGTGCAAGGATGATCGGCGCTTCTGCGCGATCGGTTGCGCTGTGATCGCCGACCATCGGGGCGGCAATCGCTGCGGAAGACATCAGCGTAGCGGTAAGAAGTGCGATAACCTTGGTCAAAGTCGTTCTCCTGAGAATCTCGGTAACAGATTTATTTCTGTCTTATTGATCGTTCAGCTTCGGAATCACGACGCCTAGCCTTGTTTGAACAGTCATAAGACTATCGAAGGGCGCGTCGTGCAGTGCCGATGCTGTAAGAACGATGACTGAACTTTATCGTTCCACGAGATATCAGATATTTGTATTTAAGATATCGCTATATTAGAGAGCTTTGGATATCAGCGACGCGCTATGATCTCTTCACCGTCGATGACGAGGCAGGATATTCCGAGCGAGCCGGTCTTGCGGCGCACCAGAAAGCGCGGCCGGCGATCGGCAAAGAAAGAATGATGGCGCCGCGGGCGCGTACGACCCACGGTCAACGGACCGATGGCATTTTCGAGCGGGCGTGCCACGCCGTCTGCCTCGACCATGAGCATGGGCAGGTTGAAGACGCTGGCCCAACTGCGCCAGTCGGCTGCGATATCGCCGAGATCGTGTGAGACGAGCAGCGGAACGCACAGCTCGGGATCGGTGTGGTGCAATTCCAGCGTGACAGTGATCTGGCCATCGCCATGATCGATGGCCCGGGCAGCGACGCCTGCGAAGATGCGCGAGGGGAGTGCGACGGACAGCGGCAGGCCGCTTCCCGGCAGCTTGCGACGCATCACCGCGCCGCGTTTGTCTATCGTGATCGTGACAGCTTCGGCCTGGCTGCGCGCGCAGTAAGTGACGTGCTGCGGCAGATGGCCGGGATCCAGCCGGAGTTCGTGACCTGCCCAGACGGGCTTGCTTAGCGACTTCAGAACCGTGTTCGACATTGACCACACCCTTGTTGACACTCTCGAGAGCCGGTTTTCCGGTCTTCCCGCCGGAGCGCTTGGTCGCGCCCTCTGTTGTGTCTGACTTTAGGGTGCCGGGGTTCCGGCCCACTTAAAAATCGCAGTTAAAAAACCTTGACCTTTCCGATGGTTACCAAATCGGAAGCTCAGCTCGTCCGCAGTACCTTTCCGGGATTCATGATGCCGGCCGGATCGAAGGCCGCCTTGATGCGCTGCATGAGGTCGATCTCGATGGGCGCGCGGATGGCGGCGAGTTCGTCCCGCTTCATCTGGCCGATGCCGTGCTCGGCGGAGATCGACCCGCCGAAGGAAAGCGCCAGAGCGTGAACCTTCGCGCTGACCGCGTCCCAGTGGGCCAGAAAGGCCTCACGGTCGGCGCCGACCGGCTGGGAGATATTGTAGTGAATGTTGCCGTCGCCGAGATGGCCGAAGGCGACGATCCGCGCGCCGGGCACCACTTCCTGCACGAGCGGCTCGGCCTGCGCGAGGAACGTGGGAATGGCGGCGACAGGCACGGAGATGTCGTGCTTGATCGATCCGCCCTCGGGCTTCTGCGCCCAAGAGAGCGCTTCGCGCATGTGCCAGAAGTCGCGCGCCTGTGTCTCGTTTTGCGCCAGGACCGCGTCTTCGGCGATGCCGTCTTCAAGCGCCGCACTTAAGAGATGCTCCATCTGATCCCGCGCGGCCTCCTCGGAGAGGTTCGACGAGATCTCGATCAGCGCGTACCAGCCATGAGGCTCAGCAAAAGGATCGCGAACGCCATCGATGTGCCGGGCTGTAAATTCGACGCCGATGCGCGCCATGAGCTCGAAGGCTGTCAAAGCGCCCCCGGCAAGCGTCTCGGCCCGGCGGAAGAGCTCGAGCGTCGCTTCCGGTGATTTCAGCCCGGCGATCGCGACCTGCCGGCCGGCAGGCATGGGAAAGAGCTTCAAAACAGCCGCGGTGATCACGCCGAGCGTCCCCTCCGCGCCGATGAAGAGATCGCGCAGATCGTAGCCGGTGTTGTCCTTCTTCAGCTTGCGCAGCGCCGTCCAGACCTCGCCGGTAGGCAACACGACCTCGAGCCCCAGGCAAAGCTGGCGCGTATTGCCATAGGCAAGCACCGCCGTGCCGCCGGCATTGGTGGAGAGGTTGCCGCCGATCTGGCAGGAGCCTTCTGCTCCGAGCGAAAGCGGAAAGAGCTTGCCCACATCCGCCGCCGCTTCCTGGATCGTCTGCAAAACGACGCCCGCTTCCACCGTCATCGTGCCACCGACAGCGTCGATGTCGAGGATCCGGTTCATGCGGGTGAGCGACAGGATGATTGCCGGTGGTCCATCCGCAAGCGGCACCTGGCCGCCAGTCAACCCCGTGTTGCCGCCCTGGGGGATGATCGCGATCCCGGTTTCGGTGGCAACCTTCAGGATCTCGGCGACCTCCTGCGTCGTGCCGGGTCGCAGCACGAGCGGGGTCGAGGCGTGATAGAGCTCGCGATGCTCCTGGGTGAAGCCTTGCGTGTCCGAGGGCTCGGTCAACGCATTGCCGGGCCCGACGATGGCAGCAAAGCGCTCGATGAGGGATGCTGTGAGGGAAGGGGAGAAGCTCATTTGAGACGATCTAGGGCAAATCAACCGAATTGGGTACCGGCGTCAGGCTCGACACCACGCGGTGCGGCGGCGCGCTGCAGCCGATCATTGATGGCTTCCCCAAGACCGGTGGTCGGGATCGGCGCGAAGACGATCGCCGATCCGCCGAGCCGGTCCGCACGCTGCATAGCGTCGAATAGCTTCGCCGCCGCTTCCGTAAGGCGCCCGGACGCGCTAAGTTCGATGACAGCGCGGGCCTGTTCCTTGCCGACGATGGGCTGGTCGGCAAAATCGATCAGCACTTCCGAAGGCGCGACCGAAGTCACGTTCAATCGCACCGGTGCGTCCGGAGCGTAATGCGAGGCCATCATGCCCGGGGCCTCCAGCGCGCCCGGGGTCTCATGGCGAAGCAAGCAATGTCCGGTGACCGCCTCGATCTCGTCACGCGACAGACCGCCGGGGCGCAACAGGATCGCGCGGCCGCTTTCGACCTTCACGATTGTCGACTCCAGCCCGACGGCGCAGGGGCCCGCATCGAGCACGAGTGACACTGCCTCACCGAGATCGTGGGCGACATGCTCGGCGCGTGTCGGGCTGATGCGGCCCGAGCGGTTGGCGCTTGGCGCTGCGATCGGCCTGCCGAATCTCCGGATGATGTCGCCGGCGATCCCACGCGGGACCCGCACCGCCAATGTGTCGAGCCCTGCGGTGACCAGCGAGGCCACCGGCGATTGTTTAAGACGCGGCAGGACAAGGGTCAGCGGTCCCGGCCAGAAGGCATCGGCGAGTTTCTCCGCAAGCGGCTCGAAGCGCACATGCATCTCGGCCATGCCGCGGTCGCTCATATGGCAGATCAGCGGATTGAACCGCGGCCGACCCTTGGCGGCGTAGATGTGAGCAACCGCCTCGCCATTGGTGGCATCGGCGGCAAGCCCGTAGACGGTTTCTGTCGGCAGGCCGAGCAGATCGCCGCGCGCAAGCACCGAGCAGGCCGCGTCGATGGCGCGTTCCGGTGCATCTGCAATGGAGAGAATGTCGGCCAATTGAAGCTCCGCGCGTCCGCCGGTCCGCATGAAGGCTCGGGAAACCACCGTTTCCGAAGCTGAGATCGTTCATTCGATGGCCATACAGCATCATTGCGCAAAGACAACATCCCTTGCCGTATCTCTTACCTTTACGTAAAAAGCAGAAAGTGCGTCCCGTTTATCTGAAACTAGATTACGAGCAGGGTCGCAATCGATCGATGTTCCCGGCTATGACAGGGGCCGGCTATGACAAGGGAGAGTGTCATGTACCGCGCACCCGTTTCCGAAATCGCATTTTCGCTGAAGCATGTGGCAGGTCTGAAAGAGGCGCTGGACGGCGAACGTCTCGGCGATCTCTCTGAAGATCTCGTCGATGCGATCCTGGAAGAGGCGGGCCGCTTCGCGACCGACCAACTCGCACCGACCGCCGAAATCGGCGACAAGCACGGCACGCCCTTGAAGGACGGCGTCGTCACCATGCCGCCCGGCTGGAAAGACGTTTATCACCGCTGGATCGAGGGCGGCTGGAACGCACTCTCCGGTCCCGAAGCCTATGGCGGCCAGCAGCTGCCGACCATGCTGTCCGTCGCGGCATCCGAAATGTGGGCTGCTGCAAACATGGCCTTCGGGCTCGGCCCGCTTCTGACGGTCGGCGCGGTCGAGGCGCTGGACAAGCATGGGTCGCAGGAGCTCAAGGACCGCTATCTCGCCAAGCTCGTCTCCGGCGAGTGGATGGGCACGATGAATTTGACCGAGCCGCAGGCCGGCTCCGACCTCAATGCGCTCAAAGCACGCGCGGAACGCCGCGACGATGGCAGCTACCGCATCTACGGCCAGAAGATCTACATCACCTTCGGCGAGCACGATCTCACCGACAACATCATCCATCTGGTGCTGGCGCGCCTTCCCGATGCGCCAGCCGGTACGCGCGGCATTTCGCTCTTCCTGGTGCCGAAGTTCCTGCTGGATGAAAACGGCGCTCCCTGCGTGCGCAATGATGTGTTCTGCAACGGCATCGAGCACAAGCTTGGCATCCACGGCTCGCCCACCTGCACGATGATCTATGGCGACGGCAAGCATGGCGACGAAGCCGGTGCGATCGGCTGGCTGATCGGCGAGGAAAATCGAGGCCTTGCCTGCATGTTCACGATGATGAACAACGCTCGCCTCAATGTGGGCGTGCAGGGCGTAGCCGTGGCGGACGCCGCCTATCAGAAGGCACTGGCCTACGCGATGGACCGCCGCCAGGGCAAGGCGCCCGGGGACACGGGCGAAGGCATGAGCCCGATCATCGAGCACCCGGATGTTCAGCGCGACCTTCTGACCATGAAGGCGCTGACGCAGGCCGCCCGCGCCATCTGTCACGCCTGCGCCCATGCGATCGACCATGCGCATGCTGCGGACGGCGACGACGCGCGCCACTGGCAGGAACGCGCCAATTTGTTGACGCCCGTGGCCAAGGCCTTTTCGACCGATGTCGGCTGCCAGGTCGCTTCGATCGGCGTGCAGGTGCACGGCGGCATGGGATTCGTGGAAGAAACCGGTGCTGCCCGTTACATGCGCGATGCGCGTATTGCGCCGATCTACGAAGGCACCAACGGTATCCAGGCGATCGACCTCGTCATGCGCAAGCTGCCGCTTTCGGGTGGCCAGCAGGTCGCCGGCTACATCGCGGAACTGCGCGACATTGCGAACGCCGTGACGGCGTCCAACCGCGAGGGTTTCGGCACCACCGGCGAACGGCTGTCCCGCGCGATCGACGATCTTGAAGCCGCAACGACCTGGCTTGGCCAAGCCGTTCAGGCCGGCCGCCAGCAGGAGGCCTTGGCAAGCGCACAACCCTATCTGCGGCTCTTCGGGCTTGCCGCCGGCGGTGTCTATCTCGCCAAGGGTGCTCTGGCATCGGACGAGGATGCGCGCGTCGCGCTCTGCCGATTTGCTGCAGAAAATCTGTTGAACGAAACGGCAGCCTTGAAGATCAGCGTCATCGAAGGCGCCGGAAGCCTGATCGCGGCGCGCGGCGCCCTGACGGCGGCATGAGGACAGACAGTATGAGCGACGACACGATCCTGATCGAGCGGCCGGAGAATGCGCCCGGCGTGCAGATCATCCGCATGAACCGCCCGGAGAAGAAGAACGCGCTGACCCGCACCATGTATGCGGCCATGACCGATGCGCTGCGGCAAGGCGATGCCGATCCGGATGTGCGGGCGCATCTCTTTCTCGGCGCGCCCGGCGCCTTCTCGGCTGGCAACGACATGCAGGACTTCCTTGCCTTCGCTATGGGAGGATCGCTTGGCGCTGAAGTCATCGATTTCCTGAAGACGCTTGCGACCACCCGCAAGCCGCTGCTTGCCGGCGTCGATGGGCTGGCGATCGGTGTCGGCACGACGCTGACCTTCCACTGCGACATGACGATCGCCTCCGATCGGTCACTATTCCGCACGCCCTTCACCGATCTCGCCATCGTTCCGGAAGCAGCAAGCACGCTGCTTCTGCCCAACATCGCAGGCCATCAGCGCGCTTTCGCCATGCTCGCCGCCGGACTTCCGTTCTCGGCGGAGGAGGCGCGCGAGGCGGGTTTCGTATGGCGCGTCGTACCGCCGGACGCTCTGGAAGCCGAGGCATTGTCGCTGGCCCGCGACATCGCCGCAAAGCCTCCCCAGGCACTCGCCATCGCGCGTGATCTGATCCGTGGGTCCGAGCAGCAGGTGCTGGAGCGAATCGATGCCGAGGCCGAGCATTTCAAGGCTCAGTTGAAGTCCGCCGAAGCGCGCGCCGCTTTCGAGGCGTTCATGAGCCGAAAGAAGTAGCGCCCCAGCCCGGCCGGTTCAGCCCTTGCGCTCCAGCAGGGCGACGGCTTCCACATGGGGCGACCAGAGAAACTGGTCGATCGGCTGCACGGAGAGCAGCTTGTAACCGCCATCGATGAGGAATCGGAGATCCCGCGCCAGCGTCGTGGGATTGCAGGACACCGCTGCGATCCGACGGATCGACGAACGCGCGAGTTCGCGCGACTGAGCTTCGGCACCGGCACGCGGCGGATCGAAGACGAGGCCGTCGAAGGGCTTCAGGTCCATACCCATCAGCGGGCTGCGGAAGAGATCCTGCTTCTGGTGCGTCACGGGACGAAGCCCCTGCGTCGCACGCGCAGCCGCATCCAGTGCCGCCAAAGCGAGCTTGTCGTTCTCCACCGCGTGGACGGGCGCGGATTCTGCCAATCTGAGCGCAAACGTGCCGCTGCCGGCGAAGAGATCGGCGATCCGCTTCGAAGGCTTCAGATGCGCCGAAACGATCTGCGCCATGTGGCCTTCCGCGATCGCGCTTGCCTGCACGAACCCGCCGGGCACCGGTGTGACGGATGCCTTGCCGAATTGGATGATCGGCCGACGCGGCTCCACGAGAACCTCGCCGTCGACGGTGACCCGGGCGATTTCGCTCAGGCCCAATATCGTCTCGATGGCCAGTAGCCGGCGTCGATCCTGAAGCTTCATGGGACCGGTAATGGCGATGTCGAGCCCGGAGACGGTGGCGAGCACGCTCACCCGAAAGGCAGCGGTACCGGTTGCAACCGCCGTCGCGACACGCCGGATCGTATCCAGTCTCTGCGATATGGCGGGCACGGCAATGGGGCAGACGCGGATCGGCACGATCTGGTGGGAGCGGGCGGCCGCGAAGCCGAGGATGACTGATCGGTCAGTGCGCAGGCCCGTCAGAACAAGGCGCCTGCGCTCGCCCGGCTGCGCCGCAATCAACGGCTCGAGAGGAATGTCGATCTTCTGCTCGGCAAGCGCCTGGCGGACCAGATCGGCCTTCCAGTCGCGATAGGCGGCCATGTCGTAATGCTGCAGGGAGCACCCACCGCAGGCTCCGCCTTCACCATCCGGCCCGAAATGCGGGCAGGGCGGCTCCACCCGCAGAGGCGAGGCGCTCTTCACCGCCATCAATGTCGCCTTGGCTTTCTCGCGCGCGATCGAGACGGTCTCGCCCGGCAGGGTGAACGGCACGAAGACGGAGCCGGTTTCGGTGTACGCCACGCCATCGCCTTGAGCACCGAGTTCGCGAATATCGACGGTTTCGGCGCTCATGTCTTTTCTCCAGTCAGCAGATATTCCTGATTGCCGTCGCCGCCTGCGATCGGCGACGGCACGAAGCCGATAGCACGCCAACCCGCTTGCGTACCGAGCCACCGCTCCAGATCCCGCGCGATCTCGATCCCCTGCGCCGGATCCCTCAACAGCCCACCTTTTCCGATCGCATCGCGGCCGGCCTCGAACTGCGGTTTGACGAGAAGCACGCAAAATGAACCGGGCGAGGCGAGCGCCAGCGCCGGCGGCAGGGCGAGCTTGAGCGAGATGAAGCTCACATCGCTTACGATACAGTCGATCTTTGGATGCCCGATCTGCTCGGCCGTGAGGTTGCGCGCATTCAGGCCTTCAAAAGACGTGATGGCGGGGTGCGCTTCAAGCAAAGGGTGCAACTGGCCGCGTCCCACATCGACGGCAACGACATGGGCAGCACCGCGTTCGAGAAGCACCTGCGTGAAGCCGCCCGTCGACGCACCGATGTCGAGGGCGGTGCGACCGGTGGGATCGAGGTTGAAGGCATCGAGCCCGGCGACGAGCTTGAGTGCCGCGCGCGAGACATAGGTGCTCGCATCGTCTGCAATCGATAGCGCATCTGCGGCAGCGGTCGGGTAACCGGGCTTGCGCACGACCGCGCCATTCACCGCGACCGTGCCGCGCAAAATCGCATCGCGGGCGCGCGAGCGCGTATCATACAGCCCGCGATCGACCAGTACGCGATCCAGCCGTTCGGTGGCGAAGGCCTCGCCTGGCGTAGCACTGTCGGCATTCTGGAGGTTGTGTCGTGTCATGCGGTGGCTATGCGCGTTGGTCGTGCGCAAGACAAGCACTGTCGCTGAAATGAGAACAGGCCGTCAGCTCAGTATGTTCTTTTTTAGTGATCGAAAATATGTCTACGTCTTGTGACAGTGCCATTGCTTTTCGCGCGAATTCTGGTTTGGTGCGGCCAAAGAAGGTCGCGCCTCCGCGCGTAGTTCGGCGTGGGATTCGTGCAGCAGGCTTCTATCAGTTCCGTCCAACGCATGCTCGATCGCACCCAGACTCTTCGTGCGAGCCCGGCAAAGCGTTGGTTGTTCGCCATCGTCGCATTCGCCCTCGCATTGGCCGCACGGCTTTGGCTCGACGCGCGGCTTCCCCCGGGTTTTCCGTATCTGACGTTTTTTCCTGCGGTGATTCTCACGACGTTCTTCGTGGGGCTTGCACCCGGCATTGCTGTCGGCATCGCATCGTTTTTTGCGGCCTGGTACTTCTTCATCGCTCCTGCAGGGTCCTTCGAGCTCAACGGACCGGCGATCGTCGCACTCGCCTTCTTCGTGGCCATCGTCACCGTTGATGTGCTCTTGATCCACTGGATGCATGTGGCGCTCGATCGATTGAAGCGCGAGCAAATGGTGTCGCACCGCCATGCGGAAGAGCGCGATGTTCTATTCAAGGAAATGCAGCACCGCGTTTCCAACAACCTTGCGGTTGTCAGTGCGCTGCTGAATGCGCAGAAGCGTGGGTTGCCCGAAGGTGAAGCTGCAACCGCGCTTGCCCAGGCCGCGACGCGGGTCAATCTCGTCGCTCGCATGCAGCGCGATCTCTATGATCCCGCCCATCAGACCCTCGATTTTGCAGCCTATCTCAAGGCGCTGGGCCCGGACATCCTCGAAGCGATGGATGCACGCCATGTCACCTATCATGCCGACGTGGCTGCGATCGACGTTTCATCAGACATGGCGGTTCCGCTCGGCCTCATCGCGACGGAGCTGATCTCGAACTCCATCGAGCACGCATTCGCAGACAAGCGCCAAGGCCGCATCGACGTTGAATTGTCGGAAGTCGATGCCGCGTCGGGCTCGTACCTGCTGCGGGTCAGCGACGACGGCCCCGGCTGGCCGGAGGCGTTCAAGCCGGACAAGTCGCGCAATCTCGGCATGCGCATCGTGGTATCGCTGGCTCAGCAGATCGGCGGCCAGTTCAGCTATCACAATGATGGCGGCGCCGTTTCCAGCCTCGCCTTTCGCATCGATGGCCGCAAAGCCTGATCAGACTGATTGGTGAGGTCGTTCAGGCCTTTGCCGGAAGCTCGACGCCGTGCTGTTCGAGCGCCCGGAAGACCGTGTCCACGATGCCCTTGCGGTCGAGGCCTGCCTTGGCGACCATGATTTCGGGCTTCGCCTGGTCCATGAAGATATCGGGCATCACGAGCGAGCGCACCTTGAGCCCATTGTCGAGCAGGCCTTCGTTCGAAAGATAGTGCAGCACATGCGAGCCGAAGCCGCCGACTGCTCCCTCCTCGATCGTGATCAGCACCTCGTGCGTGGCTGCGAGCTCCGCGATCATCGCCTCGTCCAGCGGCTTGCAGAAACGGGCATCGGCAACCGTTGTCGACAAGCCTGCCGCATCGAGGTCTTCCGCCGCAAGCAGCGCATCGGCAAGCCGTGTGCCGAATGAGAGAAGCGCGACCTTCGTGCCCTGCTTGACGATGCGACCCTTGCCGATCGGCAGAATCTCGCCGCGCTCCGGCATCTCGATGCCCACACCTTCGCCGCGTGGATAGCGGAACGCGATCGGGCCATCGTCATAGGCGGCAGCAGTGCGCACCATGTGCTTGAGCTCGGCTTCATCCGCTGGCGCCATGACGACGAAGCCCGGCAGGGTGGCCAGATAGGTGGTGTCGAACGAACCCGCATGTGTTGCGCCATCGGCACCGACAAAGCCGGCGCGATCGATGGCGAAGCGGACGGGCAGGTTCTGGATCGCCACGTCGTGCACGACCTGGTCGTAGCCGCGCTGCAGGAAGGTCGAGTAAATCGCCACGAACGGCTTCAGCCCCTCGGTCGCCATACCGGCGGCGAAGGTGACGGCATGCTGCTCCGCAATCCCGACATCGAAGGTGCGTGCCGCAAATTCCTTGGCGAATTTGCCGAGCCCGGTGCCATCCGGCATGGCGGCGGTCACCGCGACGATCCGATCGTCCTGTCGCGCTTCGCCGATCAGAGCATCGGCAAAAACGTTCGTGTAGCTCGGTGCATTCGGTTTGGCTTTTGCCTGGGTGCCGGTGATCACATCGAATTTGGAAACGCCGTGATATTTGTCGGCAGCCGCTTCGGCCGGCGGGTAGCCCTTGCCCTTCTGGGTGACGACGTGAATGAGCACCGGCCCGCGCCCGTTGTCGCGCACATTGCGCAGGACAGGCAGCAGGTGGTCGAAGGAATGCCCGTCGATCGGCCCGATGTGATAAAAGCCCATCTCCTCGAACAGCGTCCCACCGGTCACGTAGCCGCGGGCGTGCTCGACGGCGCGCGTGATGGCGCGGTCGACAGATCGGCCGAGATAGGCCGTCAGCTTCTTGCCGAATTCGCGGATGCCCATATAGGTCCGACCCGACGCCAGACGCGCCAAATAGGCGCTCATGGCGCCGGTCGGCGGTGCGATCGACATGTCGTTGTCGTTGAGGATGACGATGAGCCGCGCATCGAGTGCGCCGGCATTGTTCAGCGCCTCATAGGCCATGCCGGCTGACAGCGCGCCGTCGCCGATGACAGCGATGACGTGCCGCTTCTTGCCCGTCAGGTCGCTGGCGACCGCCATGCCGAGGCCGGCGGAAATGGACGTCGAGGAGTGTGCGGCCCCAAAGGGGTCGTAGACGCTTTCGTCCCGCTTGGTGAATCCGGACAGTCCGTCTTCCTGGCGCAGCGTGCGGATGCGGTCACGCCGGCCTGTGATGATCTTGTGCGGATAGCACTGGTGGCCGACATCGAAGATCAGCCGGTCTTCCGGCGTGTCGAACACCTTGTGGATGGCAAGGGTCAGCTCCACCACGCCCAAGCCGGCACCGAGATGTCCCCCCGTGACCGAAACGGCATCGACCATTTCGGCGCGCAGCTCCTTGGCAAGCTGCGGCATCTGCCGATCGTCGATCGCCTTGAGGTCCGCTGGCCACGTCACGCGGTCAAGCAGCGGAGTTTCCGGTTTCGCGGTGTGGGGAAGTTGCGTCACGCTGGCCTCGTTCCGCACGGCTTCTTTTGGGCCGTGTCCGGTGTTGTCGTTTCGGTCCGTCTCGCCGCGACCGATCGGGTAAAGGTTGTTCCTATCCAATGTCGCCGCTGTGGCAAAGGGATGAATTCCGCCTGCGCCCTATCGATGTGTCCTTTGGACGCCCGGGGGATGTATCACCAGATATGGCGAGGCAAGGCGAAACTTGCACCCCGGCCGGCATGAAATGTGCGGGAAGCCACGTCGAAAGAGGTCGAACGGACGGGCAAGCAGCCGATCTGACAGACGCTCGCCGCCAGGCTCCATCGGTTGGCCTTTGCGAAAATACTGAATTTCAACCGCGCCTTAACATCTGGGCGATAGGCAGGAACAGGCTGAGTTAAACGGGGCCTGACCGACGCAATGGGACTGATAGCAACGATCCAACGCCAGAGCCGTCGATCCTATCTGGTGTCGCAATGTTCGCTTGTGGGGGCGCTGACGGCCACATCCGCCATCGCCCTGTCAGCGGATGCCACAGGTTCCATCGTCGCGACATCCGCAGCTGCGATGGCGGCAGTCGGGTTTTCCATGTTCACGCTCCATCATGCCAGGCGCGGTGTCTACCGAAAGCTTGAGCACGCCCACATCGCCGATGGCGAGCGGCAGCGCATGATGGAAAGCGACGTCATGACCGGTGCTTTGGCGCGCCGACATTTCATGGAATGTCTCGATCAGGCCGTTCGCAGGACCGATGTGCCCGTCACGCTGATGCTGATCGACATCGATCATTTCAAGCAACTGAACGACACGCTGGGACACCCGGCGGGCGATGCCGCACTCGTTCACCTCAGCAATTGCCTTCGCTATCAATTCAAGACGGGGCAGGTGGGGCGGCTCGGCGGCGACGAATTCGCGGTGCTTTTCACCGGCACGTCCGAGACCGAAATCGCGCGCCAGACCGCAGCGCTGCTGCGGCTGGTCGCCAAGCCCTTCCGCCACGCAGGCCATGACATCGCGCTCAGCGTCTCGATCGGCACTGCCACGTCGATCGATCGCGCTCACGACGCAAGCGGGCTGTTCCAGAATGCGGATCTGGCGCTTTACGCGAGCAAATCGGCTGGGCGTGGACGGGCAACGACGTTTGAGGAATCCATGCTGCAGGATCGGCGCCGGATCCGTTATCTCCAGCGTGAACTTCGGGCTGCGATTTATCTCGATCATCTGGAACTGCATTACCAGCCTGTGGTCGATGCGCAGACGCAGGTCAAAGGCTTTGAGGCGCTGGTGCGCTGGCGTCATCCGGTACGAGGCCTGATTCCGCCGGTCGAATTCATCCCGGTCGCGGAATCATCGACCCTTATCGATCTTCTGGGAGAGTGGGTCTTTACCCGTGCCTGCCAAGATTTCGTTCGCCTCGGCCATCTGAACGTCAGCATCAACGTGTCGGGCGAGCAACTGAAGCGCGACAATCTCGTCACGATGGCGGAACAGGTGCTGCAGCAGACGGGGTGTTCGCCCGATCGCATCGTTTTCGAGATCACCGAAACTGCGGCGACAGAGGCAAGCCCGGACGTCCTGCGCCGGCTGAACAAGTTGCGCGAAATGGGCATCCGCTTGGCGCTGGACGATTTCGGCACCGGCCATTGTGGCTTCAACTATCTAAAGACGCTGCCGATCGACGTCATCAAGATCGATCGCAGCTATATCAGCAATCTTGGGAAGGACAGGCTCGCGCAGGTGCTGGTCTCGGCACTGACGGAAGTGGGCCGCATCCAAGGCGTCTCGGTCGTGGCCGAAGGTGTCGAGACGGACGAGGACTTCCAGCTGGCCAAGGCTGCTGGCTGTGATCGCTTCCAGGGCTACGCGATCGCTCGCCCGCAGCCACTTGAACAGATTGATCTTTCAAGAATTGGCGGAATGCTGGCCGAAGCCTCCTGAAGCGCTGCTTTAGGCGAAGGTCAGGCGTCGTCCAGCGGCTCGACGCCCGTCGGCTTGCCGTTGCGGTCGAGCCTGATCTTTTCGACACGATCCTCTGCCGCTTTCAGAAGCGTTTCACAATGCTTCTTGAGCGCTTCGCCGCGCTCATAGATGGCGATCGAGCGGTCAAGCGGCACATCGCCCCGTTCCAGATCCGATACGATGCGCTCCAGTTCGGCCAGAGCCTGCTCGAAGCTCAATCCCGCGATCTCGGCGATGGCATCCGGTTGCGCGTTCATGGTCATCCTCTCATCAGTCTCTGGACATGGGTTGCGGCCGACTCGGCCAGCCCCACCAGATCATAGCCACCCTCGAGCAGGCTGACGATGCGGTGGCCGGTGTGGCGTTCGGCAATCTCCATGAGTTTTGCAGTGGCCCAGTCGAAATCGTCGGCGACCAGATTGATCTGCGCCAGCGGATCGCGGTGATGCGCGTCGAATCCGGCCGAGATGATGATCAGATCGGGCATTGCATCCTCGATCGCCGGCAGGATGCGCGACTTGAACGCCTCGCGGAAATGATCGCCACCCGTGTTGGGCGACAGTGGCGCGTTGACGATGTTGCCCTTTGTGCCCGTCTCCCCGACTGCGCCGGTGCCGGGATAAAGCGGCATCTGGTGCGTCGAGAGATAGAGCACCGACGGGTCGCTCCAGAAGATGTCCTGAGTGCCGTTGCCGTGGTGGACGTCCCAGTCGATGATCGCGACGCGGTCGCAGCCATATTTGCGCTGGGCGTGACGGGCGGCGATAGCGGCATTGTTGAACAGGCAGAAGCCCATTGCCTTGTCCGCTTCGGCGTGGTGGCCGGGCGGGCGAGACGCGACGAAGACGTTGTCGGCCTTGTTGGTGAAAACGTCGTCGACAGCGGCCATAGCGGCGCCGACTGCCGTCAGCGCGGCCTCCAGGCTGCGCGGGCTGGCATGCGTGTCGGCGTCGATCTGCGTCATGCCTTCTTCGGGGATGCTGCCGCGAACGCGGTTCAGATAGGTCTCGGGATGAGCAAGCAACACCGCTTCTTCCGGCGCCAGCGGAGCTTCGACCCGGACGAGCGCATCGAAGTTCTCATGCTCCAGAGCAGCGGCCACGGCCCGCAGGCGATCCGGGCGCTCGGGATGCCCGGCGGGCACCAGATGCTCCAGAAAGATCGGGCTCGTATAAAGCTTGGTCGTCATGACGCGCTTCCCCGGAGTGTGATCAAGAGCAGATTTCGGTTTCGGTGATGGCGATGCCAAAGCCTTCCAGCCCGACATAATGCCGTTCGCGCGAGGCGAGCAGGCGGATCGACGTGATGCCGAGGTCCTTCAGGATCTGAGCGCCAAGGCCGATTTCCAGCCATTCGTTCTCGCGGGCTTTAGCCTCGTCATGTTCTTCGGTGCCGAGCGCTGCGCGTCCCGAATTCTGGTGGCCGACGCCGACGGAGCCCTCACGAAGATAGACGATCACGCCGCGCCCGTGGGCCGCGATACGCTGCATATAGGCATCGATCGGGCGAGGCGTGCCGAACACATCCTGCACCGATCCGACCTGGAGCCGCACTGGCACGTCCTCGCCGTCACGAATGTCGCCGAATACGATGGCAAGATGATGCATCGGGTCCCAGGGGAGGGAATAGGAATGCGCGACAGCGCGCCCGTGCGGCGTCTCGATCGGGAAGGTGGCGTTCTGCTTGACCAGCGTTTCCTTGCGCTGCCGATAGGCGATCAGGTCGGCGACGGAAACCTGCTTGAGGCCGTTGGCGTCGGCAAAGGCTGCAACCTGCGGTCCGCGCATCACCGTGCCGTCGTCATTGACGAGTTCGCAGATGACGCCGACGGGCGGCAGATTGGCGAGCTTGCAGAGGTCGACCGCCGCTTCCGTGTGGCCGGAGCGCATCAGAACGCCGCCCTCGCGTGCAACGAGCGGGAAAATGTGGCCCGGCCGCACGAAATCGACCGCACCGGCATTGGGATTGGCAAGGTTGCGTGCCGTCAGCGTCCGGTCGTCAGCCGAGATCCCCGTCGTCGTGCCGTGCTTGTAGTCCACCGAGACGGTGAAGGCCGTCGTGTGCGGCGCATCGTTTTCGGCAACCATCGGGCCGAGATTGAAGCGCTTGGCGTCTTCGCGTGTCATCGGCGTGCAGACGATGCCGGACGTGTGGCGCACGATGAAAGCCATTTTCTCGGGCGTGCAATGAACGGCAGCGACGATCAGGTCGCCTTCGTTTTCGCGCCCGTCATCGTCGGTGACGACGACGATTTCACCGGCTTCGAAGGCCCGCAGAGCTTCGACAACGCGTTTCTGGTCGTATGGCATGACGTGTTCCTAGCAAGCGTATGGACGCAACTCGTGTGGCGGAGGGGCTTCAGTCGTCGTCGGCAAGTCTCGACCGGCCGGTCTGCCCTCGGTCCCTGAGATAGTGATCGGCGATCGTGCAGGCGAGCATGGCCTCTCCGATCGGAACGGCGCGGATGCCGACGCACGGGTCATGGCGACCCTTGGTGCGGATATCGACTTCATTGCCGTCGGCATCGATGCTGCGGCGCTCGTTCAAAATCGACGACGTCGGCTTCACGGCGAAGCGCGCAACGATCGGCTGGCCTGTGGAAATGCCTCCCAGAATGCCGCCGGCATGATTGGAGAGGAAGATCGGCTTGCCATCGGGGCCGATGCGCATTTCGTCGGCATTGTCTTCGCCGCGGATCGTCGCTGCCAGAAAACCGTTGCCGATTTCCACGCCCTTGACGGCGTTGATCGACATCAGCCCGGCGCAAATGTCCTGGTCGAGCTTGGCGTAGATCGGTGCCCCAAGACCTGCAGGCACGCCTTCCGCCACCACTTCGATGATGGCACCCACCGAAGAACCGGCCTTGCGCACCTCGTCGAGATAGTCTTCCCACACCGGCACGATCTCCGGATCGGGCGCGAAGAACGGGTTGGTGTCGACGCTATCCCAGTCCCAGTTGCGCCGGTTGATCGGGCGATCGCCGATCTGCACGAGCGCGCCGCGGAATTTCACACCGGGAAGCACCTTGCGGGCGATGCCGCCGGCCGCCACGCGCGCCGCGGTTTCGCGCGCCGACGAGCGCCCGCCGCCGCGATAGTCGCGCACGCCGTATTTGACGTCATAGGTGTAATCGGCATGGCCGGGCCGATACTGCCGCGAAATCTCGGAGTAGTCCTTGGACCGCTGGTCGGTGTTCTCGATGACGAGCGCGATCGGCGTGCCGGTGGTCACATAGGTGAACCCGTCTTCCTGCGGCATCACCCCGGAGAGAACCTTCACCACGTCGTCTTCACGACGCTGCGTTACGAAACGCGATTGTCCCGGCTTACGCTTGTCGAGCCAGCGTTGAAGCTCGGCCAGTGTGAAGGCGATGCCGGGCGGGCAGCCATCGACCACGCACCCAAGCGCCACGCCATGGCTTTCGCCGAAGGTCGTCACGCGGAAAAGATGGCCGAAAGTATTGTGCGACATGGGGTGCCTGGGTGCATCTCAAGTGAAAGCGGAGCCTGATCTAACGCAAGCCTTGCCCATGCGCAAACGTCGGACGCATGGCAAACGGGGGCAGGGCGGGTGCCGCAGCGTCAACCACCGGCCACGGGTAGCCAGGACGCGGAACCGTCCTTGATGAGCACGATGCGATCCTGGTGCACCGGCATGACCACGGCATCCTCGGCAGGCAACTGGCCAACCAGCTTGAACAGCGAGCGAATGACCCCGCCATGGCAGACACAGATCGTCGGCCGGTCCACGGTCTCAAGCCAGGATGCTACGCGCCAGGAGAGGATTTCATAGCTCTCGGCGTCACTTCCGGGCGGAATGAAATGCCATTTGTCGGCATCGCGCTGTGCGACGGCGTCGGCCTGATCGAGCGAGAGTTCCTCGAGCGTGCGCGTTTCCCAGTCGCCGAAACAGACCTCGATGATGCGATCGTCCGTTCGGTAGTCCGCGACCGGCAGGCCGAGTTCGGCGCGGATCAGCTCCATCGTCTCGCGGGTCCGCCCAAGCGGGCTTGCCACGAAATCGAACTCGGTGATCGTGCTTCCCAGTTCCTGGGCAAGCAGGCGGCCGTTCGCGCGGGCCTGACCGCGCCCGATATCGTTTAGCGGAATGTCGCGCGCGCCCTGGAAGCGATCTTCGGCATTCCAGTCCGTCTGGCCGTGGCGGATGGCATAAATCAGCACGTCACGGCCTCTTGGAAGGGGATGCTCAGTCCTTGACGACGGATATGTCCGGCGCATCGACCGCCTTCATGCCGACGGTGTGATAGCCCATGTCGACATGGTGGATCTCGCCCGTGACGGCCGTCGAAAGGTCCGAAAGGAGGTAAAGCGCCGAGCGCCCGACTTCTTCGATCGTGACCGTCCGCTTCAGTGGCGCATTGTACTCGTTCCACTTGAGAATGTAGCGGAAATCGCCAATGCCGGAAGCTGCGAGCGTCTTGATCGGGCCAGCCGAAATCGCGTTGACGCGGATGCCGCGATTGCCGAGATCGACGGCCAGATAGCGCACGCTCGCCTCGAGCGCGGCCTTGGCGACACCCATGACGTTGTAGTGCGGCATGACCTTCTCGGCGCCGTAATAGGTGAGTGTCACCACCGAGCCGCCGTCGTTCATGATCTTCTCGGCACGCTTGGTCACTGCAGTCAGCGAATAGACCGAGATATCCATCGTGCGCGCAAAGTTCGAACGCGACGTTTCCAGGTAGCGGCCGGTCAACTCATCCTTGTCGGAAAAAGCGATCGCGTGAACGACGAAATCGATCTTGCCCCACTGGCGCTCGACTTCGGCGAAGACGGCGTCGATCGTCTCTTCATCGGCAACATCGCAATGGCCGGCGACAATCGCGCCAAGCTCTGCCGCCAGGGGCTCGACCCGCTTGCGCAGCGCGTCGCCCTGGTAGGTGAGTGCGATTTCCGCACCGTTTTCTGCCAAGGTCTTCGCAATGCCCCAGGCAATCGAGCGGTTGTTGGCGAGGCCCATGATGATGCCGCGCTTGCCGCGCATCAGCCCCGTTGCCTGATCCATGTCTCTCTCCTCGGCTTCCAAGTGCGAGAGCCTATTGCACAGGCCTTCCGATGGTTCAAGGGAGAGCTGAACGCTATCCCGGGGCGGTTTTCATCCTTCAGACGAACCAGGCGCCCCGTTGCATGCGCAGAAGATCGGTGAGCTTTTCGTCCGTTTCGGACGGCAGCATCAGCCGCAATTCGCACACGAGATCGCCGCGCGCACCGCCGCTGGTCGGCAGCCCACGCCCGGCGACGCGAATGCTGGCGGCCGAATCCGACCAAGGATCGATCTTGATCGTCGCCGGTCCATCGAGGCTTTCGACCGTCAGCGTTGCTCCGAAGACGGCCTGATCGAGGGTGACCGGCACTGGAAGAACGAGGTCACGGCCCTCGCTGCGGAATCGCCCATCCTTGTCGTAGGCGATTGCGACGCAGAGGTCGCCGCGCCCGCCGGCGTCGGATCCATCGCCCTGGCCGGAAATGCGGACGATGTCACCTTGAAGCGCGCCGCGCGGCACCTTGACCACTACCGTCGAGCCATCGCCACGCCGCACTTCGTGCTCGCCACCATTCATGATCGTCGCGAGCGGTACCTCGATCCGCGTGTGGGTGTCGCTGGCGCCCGTTTCGTCGCGTGGCGTCATCAGGCCGAAAAGCGGCTTCAAGGCGCGATCGAAGAGCGACCAGCTGCGCTGCGGTTTGACGGGATTGGTCTTTTCAGCGCGCTGTTCGATAGGCGCACCATCCACCGGCACGTCGTCGATCCCGGGCGCATCGTTGATGGTCGCGCGCCCTGCTGCCCGTGCAGCGTCTGCGGCGGGCTTGGCCTGCTGAAAGGCCTCGCCGAAAATGCGTTCCGCAACATCCTCCGGCCGCTCCTGCGGCTCCGGACGGCGGCGGTTGATATCGGATGCGGCAAAGGGGTCGGCTGTTCGCTTCCCAGCCGCGCTGGCTGGCCGCTTGCGTCCGCGCGCATCGATGAGCCCCTCATCGAATTCGCGACGCCGATCGGGGTTGCCGAGGATCTGGTAGGCCGCGTTGATTTCCGAGAAGCGCTCTTGAGCGCCGAAATCACCGGGATTCTGGTCCGGATGAAACGCCATGGCAAGCCGCCGGAAGGCGCTCTTGATCTCGTCTTTGCCGGCATCGGGCTGAACGCCGAGTATAAAATACGGATTACGCATGACCGATTCTTCCATGGACCGAGATGCAGTCTAGGAAGAGATTGCTAATTGAGGGTTTATGCCGATTTTTTCATGTTCCAGGCGAGAGATTGATGATCTGCCAGCGTTCGCCGTCATTGCTGCAGCCGAGACCCTGGAACTGCCGGCGTCCGAACACATCGCGACGTGTCGTGGAGAACCGGCGGCAGGTGGCATCGTCTCGCTGTTCTTCAGCGACATAGCCGATGACGCCTGTCGTTCCCGTAGAAGGATTGGCCCAGGCGAAAGGTCCGTCCGGCGTGCGGGCAAGGTCGATATCGGCGACAGCCGCAATGAGGGCCGCGTCGTCGCTGCCGGGGATTGGACCGGCGGGCCTGTTGATGGAGCCGGTCACGGTGCGATCGACGCCGAGCGCCATGTCCACGTCCGTCCCGATACATCCACTGAGTGCGAGGGTCGGGATGCCGACACACATGGCTCTGCATGCAAGGGTGAAACGGTCGCGCAATGTCATGGACTTGTGCAGGATGGGCACCATATGGTCGACGCAATTGAAAACGGAAGGCGCATCTGAACCCACAATGAGCGATACATCCTTAATTCAAGGTAACTTCACCGAGGCGACAGATCCCATCGCTCTGTTCGCAGGCTGGCTGGAAGAAGCCGTGGCGAGCGAAGTCAACGATCCGACCGCGACAGCATTGGCGACGGTCGACACGGACGGCCTTCCGGACGTGCGAATGGTGCTGCTCAAGGGCTTCGATGATCGCGGCTTCGTCTTCTACACCAATTTCGAAAGCGCCAAGGGTTCCCAGATCCAGGCGACCATGAAGGCCGCCATGTGCTTCCACTGGAAGTCGTTGCGCCGGCAGGTTCGCGTTCGCGGACCGGTCGAAATCGTGACGGAGGCGGAGGCGGACGCCTATTACACATCGCGTCCGCGAGGCAGCCAGATCGGCGCCTGGGCTTCCGCGCAGTCGCGACCGCTGGACGACCGGGCAACCCTGGAAAAGGCGGTTGCCGACCTGACCGAGCGCTATGGCGACGACACGATCCCGCGCCCACCCCACTGGTCGGGCTTCCGCATCAAGCCGGTCGCGATCGAGTTCTGGAAGGACGGCGCGTTTCGCCTGCACGACCGCATCAAGTTCACGCGCCAGGACGAGGGCGCGGCCTGGGATCGCCTACGCCTCTATCCCTGAGCGGCGTTTCATAATGCGGAAAGGCAATCCGGAAGCGAGCGCACGGACATAGCGCGCTCGCTGAAAGTGGCCGTTGAGCGAAATGCGCGGCAGGCTGAACGGTGAGAGAGTCAGTCCGGCGGGGTCGATCACGCCGGGCTGGGTCGTCACCGCGAGCTTGAAGCCTGCCTCTCCGGATGCTGCGAATTCCCGTGGTCCCGCTGCGCAGACGCTGCCATAGGGGTAAGCAAACGTCGCCGGGCGCTTGCCGGTGATCTCGCCGATATAATCGGCAGAGCCGTTCAGCTCTGCGTGAAGGCGCTCCGGCGTGACATGGGCCAGGCTCGGATGGGTGAGACTGTGGGCGCCCAGCGAAACCAGCGGTTCCGAGGCGACGAGGACTGCCAGTTCGGCACTGTCCATGATCTCGCCGTCGATGAAATCGAGCGGCTCTAACGCCGCCTGCCGGGCCTCGACGTTCAACGCCTCGATGCGCTCATCCTGATGGCAGGACCGGATCGCTGCGGCGAGGCGCGCGAATGCCAGAGACTTCAATGCAATCGTGGTGGTGGGCAGCGTCTCTAACCCGCGACCGAAATCATAGGTCAGCGCATTGCGGTCTCGAAGCAGCGTCGCCGCCGTTTCCCACCACGCAGTGTGCGTCCGCTCCACGAATCCACGTGTGACGAAGATCGTGTGGGGCACGTTGTGCCGTTTGAAGACAGGGAGCGCATGATCTCGATTGTTGCGATACCCGTCGTCGAGCGTGAAGGCGAAATAACTGTCGCTCGCATTGCCGTCCCGCACGTGATCGGGAAGATCTTCCAGCCGCACCGGCTTGAAGCCGTCCGCGATCAGGGAAGACAAGGCGACGTCGAGAAATTCAGGCGTCACTTCCAGATGCGCGTTTGGCGCAAACGGTGCGCGTACAGCCGGGCGCACATGATGAAGCGTGAAAATCAGCGCACGGGGGCGCCTGGCGCGGCCGATGCCTGCGCGGGAGGCGAGGTGAAACGTCTCCAGCGCTGCGGCGACCGCAGCTTTTCCCAGGCTATGTCTGGCGAGTGTCGTCCCCACGCCGCCCTCGATCCCCCAACGCCGATCGTGCTGCATTCAGCTTCGAGTGTTAGGGGATGGACATTAATCTTTGTTGAAGATCGTTCCCGCAAGCAGACTGTCGACAAAGGCGGGCACGAGCACCGACGCCGTTCCGGTTTCGGAGCGATGAAAAAGGGAATGCCCGGCGGAGGGCTCGAGGTTGAGCTCGACGGTCAATGCGCCCGCGCTGCGAGCCTCCTCCACGAACCCGGCGGCGGGGTAGACCGTGCCGCTGGTGCCGATCGAGACGAAGAGGTCGGCTGCCTGAAGGCGGTCGGATATCCTGTCCATCTCATAAGGCATTTCGCCAAACCAGACAACGTCGGGGCGCATTCCACCACCCATGCTGCAGGAGGGGCAGGGCGTCAGCGTGTCCATCTCTTCACGCCACGGGTGGCGCTGCCCGCAGTGGACGCAGAGCGCCTTTGCGAGTTCGCCATGCATGTGGACCAGCTTGCGGCTGCCCGCGCGCTCATGCAGATCGTCGATGTTCTGGGTGACAAGCAGGAAGTCGCCCGAGAATTCCTGCTCAAGCCGCGCGAGCGCGAGATGCGCGGCATTGGGCGCGACGCTGTCCAGCCCGGCACGCCGCTCGTTGTAAAAATCGTGAACCCGATCCGGGTCGCGGGCAAAGGCCTGCGGTGTTGCCACATCCTCGATGCGTACCCTCGACCAGATGCCGCCCTTGTCGCGGAAAGTCGCCACGCCCGATTCGGCCGAAATGCCGGCGCCGGTAAGGATGACGATGGAGGAGGGGCGAAACGCCATTGCCGACGTTGTCCAGTCAGGCTTCGGTGCCGCCGACCGTGGTCTGCTCCATCTTCAGGTGTGGCTGGCCGACGCCGACGGGCACCCACTGGCCCGCCTTGCCGCAATTGCCGACACCGGTGTCGAGCTTGGGATCGTTGCCGATCATGGAAATGCGCTTCATCGCGTCGGGTCCGTTGCCGATCAGCATGGCGCCCTTGATCGGATGACCGATCTTTCCGTTCTCGATCATATAGGCTTCGGTGCAGCCGAAGACGAACTTGCCGGACGTGATGTCCACCTGACCGCCGCCGAAGGATACAGCGTAGATGCCTTTCTTGATCGAGGCGATCATTTCTTCCGGCGTGTGCTGGCCGCCGAGCATGTAGGTGTTGGTCATGCGGGGCATCGGTGCGTGGCTGTGGCTTTCGCGGCGGCCGTTGCCGGTCGGCTTCATGCCCATCAGCCGGGCGTTCTGGCGATCCTGCATGTAGCCGACGAGCTTCCCGTCCTCGATGAGGACATTGTAGGCGGACGGCGTGCCTTCGTCGTCGATGGTGATCGAGCCGCGGCGTTCGCCGATCGTCCCGTCATCCACCACCGTGACGCCTTTGGCGGCGACCCGTTCGCCGAGAAGCCCGGCAAACGCCGAGGTCTTCTTGCGGTTGAAGTCGCCTTCGAGCCCGTGGCCGACGGCTTCATGCAGCATCACGCCCGGCCAGCCATTGCCGAGCACGACGTCCATCGTCCCGGCCGGAGCAGGGCGCGCTTCGAGATTGACGAGAGCCTGGCGAAGAGCCTCGTCGGCGCCGCTGCGCCAGTTCTCGGCTACGACGAAATCGCCAAAGCCGTGCCGGCCGCCCATTCCGAAGCTGCCGCTCTCCTGGCGGTCGCCATCGCCAACGACGACTGAGACGTTCACTCGGGTCAGCGGTCGCACGTCACGCCGCCGCTCGCCATCGGCGCGGATGATTTCCACCACCTGCCAGCTCGCGCCGAGTGACACGGTTACCTGCCGAACCTTGGGATCCCTGGCGCGCACATAGGCATCGATTTCCTGCAGGAGCTTCACCTTCTGCTCGAAATCGGGCTGGCCGATCGGGTTCTCCTCGCCATAAAGGCTGCGATTGGTGCGCTGCGGAGCCGCCGCATAGCTGCCAGAATGCCCGACGGTCACGGCCGAAACCGCATCGGCTGCACGCTTGAGCGCAGCCTCGGACAATTCGCCTGCATGGGCATAACCAATGGCCTCACCCGCCACGGCCCGCAATCCGAAGCCTTGATCGGTGTTGAATGTACCGCTCTTCAACCGGCCATTGTCGAAGAGGAGCCCTTCGGACTGGCGGTATTCGAGGAAGAGTTCGCCATCGTCTGCGCCGTGCAGCGTGTCGGACACGATCCGCTCGATCGAGGCTGCGGAGATATCGAACTTGTCGAGCAATTGATCGGTCACGAAGAGGCTCCCGGACGCTTGAAGTGGTCCGGCTCATATAGGCCTTGGCCGGACGGAATCACACCCTCAGAAACGGCAAAGCCGCCCATGAGGCGGCTTTGGAAAACGTTCGGCGCTAAAGGCTGTCTCACGGCAAGGCGGCGAAGCCCGCCTCGAACCCATCGAGATCGACCGGGATGCCGATGCCTTCTTCCGGCGTCTGGAACACGATGAAGGTTGCGGTGGTGCCGTCGCCCAAAGTTTCGAGCAACTCGTCCTCCAAAATCACCTCGGCATAGCAGCCGTCGGTGAAGCAGCGCACGAAATAGGCCCGGCCGATATCTTCGCCGTCCACATTGAGGCCAAGGCCGTTGGGCAGAAGAACGCCGAGTGGCGCAAGGACGCGCAGGATGCGGGCCTGATCGTCGGCCGTCTTCAGAACGACGACCGAAAGACCGACTTCCGGGCGGTCCTCGGCAATCACGTTCTGCATGAGCGCACATTGCTCGTCGGGCGCGCCAGCCTGTTCGTCGCAGACGATCGACCAGGCACCATGTGTGGAGCGAACGGCGCCGCTCTGTGATGGCGAAGGCTGAGTCTCCGGCAATGTCTGGGCTTCCGGCGCAGGCTCGCCTTCAGCTGGCGTTTCTGCCGCCGGCGCTTCGGCCGGAGCCTCGGCATCCTGTGCCTGGGCTGAAAGAGGGAGTGCGGCCAGGGCCAGGAATGCAGCGCCGGCGGTGGCGCTCCGGATGAAGACAGACAGTGGGCTCGGCAGCATCGGCGACCTCGAAATGGCGAATCACAGGCAGGAATTTGACGGCGCGCGGCCGAAATTGAAAGCCCGACCGGCGGAGCCTTCCCGCATATCCATCAATAACGGCCAGAATCGTGCAGCTAGACGCAAATAAACAAAGAGTGGAGACCTGGGAGGCAGGCGTGGACGCCCCACCTTAAGACTATGGCGCGTCGGGTGCAAAATGCCGCATGAGAAGCGCCTTCCGCATGTTGCGATAGCCTGTAAATTATGGTTCTAAGCGGGCAAGAAAGTCCGGCTCGGTACAAGATTGTGCCTGGAATGGGCCATGCTTCAAGGAGATTGGGTGTGAGATACATCTCATTTGCAGCGACGACCGCCATGGTTTCGCTGCTTTCTGCCACCGGAGCCAACGCGGATCAGCCAGTCGACTGGCAGGTGCGTTTTCAGCCCGCAGCGACTGGAATCATGCAGGAAATCACGTGGTTCGAGATCTACACGCTGTGGTTCATCGTGCCGATCACGCTGCTCGTTCTCGGCCTTCTCGCCTATTGCGCCATCAAGTTCCGTAAATCGGCAAACCCGGTTCCGTCGCGCACCAGCCACAACACGCTGATCGAAGTTGTCTGGACTGTCGCGCCGGTCGTGATTCTCCTGGCGATCGCCGTTCCGTCCTTCCAACTGCTCTCCGCCCAGTACGATCCGCCGGAAGAAGCTGCGCTGACGATCAAGGCGACCGGCTACCAGTGGTACTGGGGCTATGAATACCAGGCTGAAGCGGAAGAGGGTGGCGAGCCGACGGAAGTCGTCTTCGATTCCTTCATGCTGCAGGACGCCGACCGCGAAGCTGCCGGCAAGACCGATGTTGCCGCTTATCCGCGTCTGCTGGCCGTCGACAACGAAGTCGTAGTACCGGTGAACCAGACCGTACGCCTGCTCATCACGGCCGGTGACGTTCTCCACTCCTTCGCCATGCCGGCTTTCGGTGTGAAGATGGACGCCGTGCCGGGCCGTTTGAACGAGACGTGGTTCAAGGCGGAGCGTGAAGGCCTCTATTACGGCCAGTGCTCAGAACTGTGCGGTAAGGATCACGCCTTCATGCCGATCGCGATCCGCGTTGTGAGCGAAGAGCAGTACAATTCCTGGGCTACGGCCGCTGCTGCCAATGTCGGCGATGCGAACCGCGCTCTCATGGCTGCGATCGAGGCTGAAAAGTCCGTCGACGTTGCCGAAAACGATGCACAGTAAGAACTAGGAGCGAGGCTCATGGCCGGTTCGACCGCTGCTCACGACGCCCATCACGATCACGTGCCGCAAGGCTTCGTGAAGCGGTGGATGTTCTCCACCAACCACAAAGACATCGGTACGCTCTACCTGATCTTCGCGATCATGGCGGGCATCATCGGTGGCGCCCTGTCCATCTTCATGCGCATGGAGCTGCAGGAGCCGGGCATCCAGATTTTCCACGGCCTCGCAGCCATGGTCTACGGCTTCGAAGGTGATGCGGCCCTCGACGGCGGCAAGCACATGTACAATGTGTTCACGACCGCTCACGGCCTCATCATGATCTTCTTCATGGTCATGCCGGCGCTCATCGGCGGCTTCGCCAACTGGATGGTGCCGATCATGATCGGTGCGCCGGACATGGCGTTCCCGCGCATGAACAACATCTCGTTCTGGCTTCTGCCGCCCGCATTCATCCTGCTGCTGCTTTCGATGTTCGTCGAAGGTCCGGCCGGTGCCTACGGTGTCGGTGGTGGTTGGACGATCTACCCGCCGTTCTCGACATCCGGCCAGCCCGGGCCAGCCATGGATCTCGCGATCCTGTCGCTGCACATTGCCGGTGCCTCGTCGATCCTTGGTGCGATCAACTTCATCACGACGATCTTCAACATGCGCGCTCCGGGCATGACGCTGCACAAGATGCCGCTCTTCGCCTGGTCGGTTCTGATCACCGCCTTCCTGCTTCTCCTGTCTCTGCCCGTCCTGGCTGGTGCCATCACCATGCTTCTGACGGACCGCAACTTCGGCACGGCGTTCTTCGATCCGTCGGGCGGTGGTGATCCGATCCTCTTCCAGCACCTGTTCTGGTTTTTCGGTCACCCGGAAGTGTACATCCTGATCCTGCCGGCCTTCGGCATCGTCAGCCACATCATCTCGACCTTCTCGCGCAAGCCCGTGTTCGGCTATCTCGGCATGGCCTATGCCATGGTCGCGATCGGCGCCGTCGGCTTCATCGTGTGGGCGCACCACATGTATACGGTCGGCCTGTCGCTCGACACGCAGCGCTACTTCGTCTTCGCCACGATGGTCATCGCGGTTCCGACGGGCGTGAAGATCTTCTCGTGGATCGCGACGATGTGGGGCGGTTCCATCTCGTTCCGCACGCCGATGCTGTGGGCGATCGGCTTCATCTTCCTCTTCACGGTTGGTGGCGTCACGGGCGTGCAGCTCGCCAATGCGGGTCTCGATCGCTCCTTCCATGACACCTATTACGTCGTTGCGCACTTCCACTACGTGCTGTCGCTCGGCGCCGTGTTCGCGATCTTCGCAGCCTGGTACTACTGGTTCCCGAAGATGACCGGCTACATGTACAATTCCATGGTCGCCAAGACCCACTTCTGGGTCACCTTCATCGGCGTGAACCTCGTGTTCTTCCCGCAGCACTTCCTGGGTCTGGCCGGCATGCCGCGCCGTTACATCGACTACCCTGATGCCTTTGCAGGCTGGAACGCGATCTCGTCCTACGGTTCGTACATCGCCGCCATCGGTGTCCTGATCTTCCTCTATGGCGTCTGGGAAGCCTTCGCCAAGAAGCGGATCGCGGGCGACAATCCTTGGGGTGAGGGTGCAACGACACTCGAATGGCAGCTGTCTTCGCCACCGCCGTTCCACCAGTGGGAGCAGCTGCCGCGCATCAAGTAAGCGGCAGCCGACCAGGGTTGATGAACAAGAGACCGCCAGCATCGTTTGGCGGTCTCCGACTTGAGAGAAGACTAAAATCTGCGCGTCCCGCGCGAAAGGTTGAGTTGAATGGCCTACACCAGCGATCATGATGTCGCCGTGCCTGAAATCGTTGGCGGATCCGATGTCCGCATGTCCGAGGCCAGCGCACGCGACTTCTTCGATCTCCTGAAGCCGCGGGTCATGTCGCTCGTGATCTTCACGGCCTTCGTCGGCCTTTATCTCGCGCCCGGCGACATCCACCCGTTCATCGCCGGCGTTGCCGTGCTCTGCATCGCCGTCGGCGCAGGCGCCTCCGGCGCGCTCAACATGTGGTACGACGCCGATATCGACGCGGTGATGACGCGAACGGCAAAGCGTCCCATTCCCGATGGCCGGGTGACCGGTAGCGAAGCGCTGGGCTTCGGCCTGATCCTTTCCGTTTTCTCGGTGATTACGCTCGGACTGCTCGTAAACTGGGCCGCTTCCGCGCTTCTGGCTTTCACCATCTTCTTCTACGCCGTCGTCTACACGATGTGGCTGAAGCGCATGACGCCGCAAAACATCGTCATCGGCGGTGCTGCCGGCGCTTTTCCGCCCATGATCGGCTGGGTCGCCGTCACCGGCTCCATCTCGATCGAAAGCGTCGTGCTTTTCCTGATCATCTTCCTGTGGACGCCGCCGCACTTCTGGGCTCTCGCGCTGTTCAAGCTGCGTGACTATGGCGATGCCGGTGTTCCGATGATGCCGAACGTCAAGGGCGAGGCGTCCACCAAGACGCAGATGTTCTGGTATGCGGTCGCAACGGCCGTTGTCGGCGTATCACCGTACTTCCTCGGCTTTGCCGGTCCGGTCTATGCCGCCGTCTCGCTGCTGCTCGGCGCCGAGTTTGTCCGCCATGCCTACAAGGTCTGGAAGATGCCGGAAGACGATCGCGTCATGGTGCCGGCCAAGAAGCTGTTCGGTTATTCGCTGATCTATCTCTTCGCGATCTTCGCATTGTTCCTGATCGACGATTGGGCGATGCGGGCCTTCACAGCGTTTGCGGCATGATGGAGGCAGCAATGGAAACTGTCGAACTGACTGAAAAGCAGAAGCGCGCACGCCGCAACCGGTCCATCGCGATCGGCATCGTTCTGGCGCTGCTTGTCATCCTGTTCTACGCGGCAACGGTCATCAAGATCGGGCCGGAGATCATGAACAAGCCGATGATCTGAGGGAGACGCACGTGGCCGATCGTAACGACACTGCAGCAGAAACGAAGAAGCCCGCCAACAACCGCGGCATCGTGATCGCGTGTCTGGTATTCGCCTCGACCATGGGCGGCATGGCTTATGCGGCGGTGCCGCTTTACGAGCTGTTCTGTCAGGTGACAGGCTATGGCGGCACGACGCAGCGCGCCGAACAGTATTCCGACACGATCCTCGACCGCACGGTCAAGGTTCGCTTCGATTCGAACGTGAACGGTCTGCCCTGGACATTCCGTCCGAAGCAGCGCGAGGTCGAAGTTCGGATCGGCGAGACGATCCAGGTCGAATACATCGCGACCAACAACAGCGAGCGCACGACGTCCGGTCAGGCGACCTACAATGTCACGCCACAGACCGCCGGCGCTTTCTTCAACAAGGTCGAGTGCTTCTGCTTCACCGAGATGAGCCTCGAACCCGGTGAATCGATCGACATGCCGGTCGTGTTCTTCGTGGATCCGGCGATCGTCGATCAGCGCGAGACGCAGAACATCGAAACGATTACGTTGTCGTACACGTTCTTCCCGCACGCCACGGAAGCTGCACCCGTTGCTGCAGCGCCGGTCGGCGACGAGAAGAATTCGGACAGTCTCTAATGGAATAAGGCGGTCCGTCGGGTTCCGCCTGCAAGGAAAGGTCAATCGGGGATCAGTTCATGGCCGATGCACATACGAAAAATCACGACTATCACATCATCGACCCGTCACCCTGGCCCCTGGTCGCTTCGATCGGCGCTCTGGTCATGGCCTTCGGTGGCGTCGGCTACATGCGCTATCTTTCCGGTGGCTCCTTCAACATGTTCGGGGTCAACTGGGCGAGCCCGTGGCTCTTCTACATCGGCCTCGCGATCGTGCTCTACACCATGTATGGCTGGTGGTCGGACACGGTAAAGGAATCGCGCGAAGGCCATCACACGCGCGTCGTGTCGCTGCACCTGCGCTACGGCATGATCATGTTCATCGCTTCCGAAGTGATGTTCTTCGTCGCTTGGTTCTGGGCCTTCTTCGACGCGAGCCTCTTCGCCGACGAATCGATCCAGGAGGCCCGTGTCGCCTTCACGGGCGGTCAGTGGCCGCCGGCCGGTATCGAAGTGCTCGATCCGCTGCACCTTCCGCTCTACAACACCGTCATCCTGCTGCTTTCCGGCACGACGGTCACCTGGGCGCACCACGCGCTGCTGCACAACGACCGCAAGGGCCTCATCTATGGCCTGACGCTCACCGTGCTGCTCGGCGCGCTGTTCTCCTACGTTCAGTTCTATGAGTACACGGTTGCCCCGTTCGACTTCGCCAATTCGATCTATGGCGCAACCTTCTTCATGGCCACGGGCTTCCATGGCTTCCATGTTCTGGTCGGCACGATCTTCCTCGTCGTCTGCCTCATCCGTGCGCTGAAGGGGCACTTCACGCCGCAGAAGCACTTCGGGTTCGAAGCGGCCGCCTGGTACTGGCACTTCGTCGACGTGGTGTGGCTCTTCCTCTTCTTCTCGATCTACGTCTGGGCATCCTGGGGCGCACCGATCGCTGCGCATTGATGTCGCATCGCTGTCCGGGCCATGGCCCGGACGGTCCGGAATGCATATATCTGGGGCGGTCCGAGACCATCGGGCCGCCCATTTTCATTGCGTGAGGCCGAACATGTACGAGGACCGCGCCCATTTCCCCGCAGTTGATCCGGTTCGTGCAGGCTTGAAGGGGGTCTGCCCGCGCTGTGGCGAGGGGCGTCTTTTCGATGGCTTCCTGAGCCTGAAGCGCGAATGCCAGGCGTGCGGGCTCGACTATGGATTTGCCGATGCCGGCGACGGGCCAGCGGTCTTCGTCATCATGATCATCGGCTTCCTGGTCGTGGGGATGGCCCTTTGGGCCGAACTGACCTTTCAGCCGCCGCTGTGGGTGCACCTGCTGCTCTGGGCGCCGGTGACGCTGGTTCTGTGCCTGGCGCTTCTGCGGGCACTCAAGGGCGTATTGATCACGCTGCAATACAAGCACAATGCACGCGAGGGAGCCATCGATGACGGCAAACGCTGATACGCCAATCGTCGTGCGCGAGCGGCGCAGGCCGGGGCCGATCTTCCTCGTGGTGATCCTCGCCGCCTTCGGCGCGTTGATCGCGCTCGGAACGTGGCAGGTGGAGCGCCTGCAATGGAAGGAAGCCCTGCTGGCAACGATCGAGCAGCGCATCGTCGCCGAGCCGATGGCGCTCCCCGAAGCGGAAGCGCTTTTCGCGGCCGAGCAGGACGTGGAGTACGTGCCGATCCGCCTGAGCGGGACGTTCGACCACGCCTCCGAGCAGCATTTTCTCGCCACGCACCAGGGCCAGTCCGGCTGGTATGTCTACACACCCCTCACGCTGGAAGACGGCCGCTCGATCATCGTCAACCGCGGCTTCGTGCCTTACGACATGAAGAACATCGCAGACCGTCCCTGGCAGGAGCCGACGGGGATCGTCGGTTTTGACGCTTTGGCCCGCAATCCGCTGTTCGAAAAGCCTGGCTTCGTCGTGCCGGACAACGCGCCGGCCGATAATCTCTGGTACTGGAAGGATTTCGAGGCCATGCGCGAAGCGATGGGCCTTCAAACGGAGAGCCTCGTGCCGTTCTTCGCAGATATCCGCACCTATGATGCGCTTGTAAACAGCTATCCCATCCCCGGCGTGACCCAGGTCGCTCTGCCAAACAACCATCTGCAATACGCCGTCACCTGGTATGGCCTTGCTGCAGCCCTTGCAGGTGTGGTCGGTTTCATGTTTCTACGCAGGCCGCAGGACAGCGACCGCGAGGCATGATGACAGAGGTGACGAACGAGGCGAGGGTTCCATTGACGATCCGGCTGTGCGGCCCGAGAGGGTTCTGCGCAGGCGTCGATCGGGCAATCCAGATCGTCGTTCTCGCGCTGAAGAAATACGGCGCACCGGTCTATGTCCGCCATGAGATCGTCCACAACCGCTATGTGGTGGAGGGCCTTGAGGCCAAGGGCGCGGTCTTCGTGGAAGAACTTCACGAGATTCCCGAGGAGCATCGTGGGCAGCCGGTGATCTTCTCGGCCCACGGCGTGCCGAAATCGGTGCCGGCCGATGCGCAAGCCCGCAATCTCTTCTATCTCGATGCGACCTGTCCGCTGGTCTCCAAGGTCCACAAGCAGGCCATGCGCCATGAGCGGCAGGGCCGGCATGTGCTCCTCATCGGCCATGCGGGCCACCCGGAAGTGATCGGCACCATGGGGCAATTGCCGGAAGGTGCCGTGTCCCTCATCGAAACGGTCGAGGATGCCCGCGCCTATGTGGCCGTCGACCCCGACAATCTCGGTTTCGTCACCCAGACGACGCTGTCGGTGGACGATACGGCCGGCGTCATCGCGGCGCTGACGGAGCGTTTCCCCAATCTGAAGGCGCCGGCGGCCGAATCGATCTGCTACGCAACGACCAACCGGCAGGATGCGGTGAAGGCGGCAGCACCCGGAACCGATCTTTTCCTCGTGGTGGGTGCACCCAACTCGTCGAATTCCAAGCGCCTGGTCGAAGTGGCCGTGCGGGCGGGCGCCCGGCACGCGCTGCTGGTCCAGCGTGCGGACGAGATCAATTGGGATCATCTCGGCCCCTTGAAGACCGTTGCCCTGTCGGCCGGCGCCTCCGCGCCGGAAACGATCGTCAGTGAAATTATCGAGGCCTTTCGGCAGCGGTTTGACGTCACAGTCGAACTGGCCGAAACCGTGCAGGAAGACGAGACATTCCTCGTCAATCGCGAATTGCGCGATACGGAACTGACGGTGGCCGACATGGCCTTCGTCAATGGCGAAGCTCTCGCCGTCGGAGCACGCTGACCTTGGCCGTCTACACCGATATCACCGAGGATGAACTTGCCGTCTTCCTGGCCGACTACGACGTCGGCACGCTGCTGAGCTACAAGGGCATCGCCGAGGGGGTCGAGAATTCGAACTTCCTGCTCCACACCACGGCCGGCGCCTTCATTCTGACGCTCTATGAGAAGCGGGTCGACCGGCGGGACCTGCCGTTTTTTCTCGGCCTGATGGAGCACCTTGCCGGGGAGGGGCTCAATTGCCCGCTGCCGATCCGCAAGCGCGATGAAGGTGTGTTGAGCGAGCTTGCCGGCCGTCCGGCCGCGATGATCTCCTTCTTGGAGGGCATGTGGCTGAGGCGTCCACGCGCCGAGCATTGCCGCGAGGTGGGGGCAGCACTTGCGCGCATGCATGTGGCGGGCGATGGCTTCGAACTCGGTCGGGCCAATGCGCTTTCGGTCTCGGGCTGGCGCCCGCTGTGGGACATGTCGCGGGACAGGGCGGAAACGGTCGAGCCGGGGCTGGTGGCCGAGATCGAGAGGGAACTGGACAGCCTGAAGGCCTCCTGGCCGTCCAATCTTCCGAGTGGGGTCATCCACGCCGATCTCTTTCCAGACAACGTCTTCTTCCTCGGAGACGAAGTTTCCGGGCTGATCGACTTCTATTTCGCCTGCAACGACCTGCTCGCCTATGACGTCTCGATCTGCCTCAACGCCTGGTGCTTCGAGAAAGATGGGTCCTTCAACATGACGAAGGGCATGGCGCTTCTGGATGGTTATGATTCCGTGCGCAAGCTGACGGATGCGGAGCGCGCCGCGTTGCCGCTTCTGGCACGAGGCTCGGCGCTTCGCTTTTTCCTGACGCGTCTCTATGACTGGCTGACGACGCCGGAAGGTGCACTTGTCGTGAAGAAAGACCCTAAGGAATATCTGAGGCGCTTGCGCTTCCACAGACAGATCAAGGACGCGGCCGAATACGGGCTTCGCGAGACAGCATGAAGACAGTTGAGATTTACACCGACGGCGCCTGCTCGGGAAATCCGGGGCCGGGCGGCTGGGGCGCGATCCTGCGTTTCAACGGCGTCGAAAAGGAACTGTCGGGCGGCGAGGCCGAGACGACGAACAATCGCATGGAACTGATGGCGGCGATCGCGTCGCTTGAGGCCTTGAAGACACCCTGCACGGTCGATCTCTATACCGACAGCGTCTATGTGCGCGACGGCCTAACCAAATGGATCCATGGCTGGAAAAAGAACGGCTGGAAAACCGCCGACAAGAAACCGGTCAAGAATGCCGAGCTGTGGCAAGCGCTGGATGCGGCGCGCAACCGCCACCAAGTTCGCCTGCACTGGGTAAAGGGCCATGCAGGCCACCCGGAGAACGAACGGGCCGACGAATTGGCACGCCTTGCCATGGCGCCGTTCAAGGCGGCAAGGCGTGCCGGCTGATTGAGGATCAGAGCTGCTCGAGAATGGCGGCGGCACCCGACTTGGTGGCCTGCCCCGGCGCGTCTTCGACGTTCAACGCTTTGACGACGCCATCTTCGACGACCATCGAATAGCGCTTGGAGCGCATGCCGAGTGTGCCGGCGGAGAGATCGGTCTCCATGCCGATGGCCTTCGTGAACGAGGCGTCCCAATCGGACAGGAAGCGGATCTTGCCTTCGCCGCCGGAGGACTTGCTCCAGGCCGACATCACGAAAGCATCGTTGACGGCAACGACGGCGATGTCGTCGACGCCCTTGCCGAGGATGGTGTCGCGGTGTTCGATATAGCCGGGCAGATGGTTCATGTCGCAGGTCGGCGTGAAGGCGCCGGGAACGGCGAACAGGACGACTTTCTTGCCAGCGAAGACGTCAGCGGTGGAGACCTCTTCCATCCCGTCAGACGTCTTCTCCTTGAATTTTGCTTCCGGCAGCTTGTCACCGACTGATACGGTCAAGGCAATTCTCCTGTGTGGCTTGATGAGTGAGCCGAATGGCGCGGATCGCACGCTAGAGAATTTAGGCGTGGCATGGAAGAAGGCGCAGCGCTTCGGATGTCGTTTCCCGCTGCGCATGGGGTCGGCCGGAAGCCTGACTTATTCGGCGTGCAGGACTTGCTGGATGCTGTGCGTGTGGGTTTTAAGCACGAAGGTCAGCGGCGCTGCATCCGCTCCATCGCCGATCGGCTGACGTTTGACCTTCACCGCGAAGCGGCTCGTCTGGCCCTGCGTCGCCATCTTTCTTGGCGTGCCGAGCCGCCACCCCGGTGGCGTGGCGATGAAGAGCTCAGCCGCCGCGGCCGCTTCGGCAGAGGGGAGGTGGACATCGACCAGGAGCCGATTGGGGTCGCCGGGCTCGAGCGCGACGGCGTCGATGCGCATTTCGGAGGTCTGATCGCCCGGCAAGGATGAAAACGCCTCATCGACCAGCGCAATTTCGATGGGAGAAGCATCTTGCGACAGAGCCACATCCAGTTGCGCATCGACGGGGATGCAGACGCTCTTGCACACGCCGATCAGGATATCCGCAGCGAGGTTCGCGGTATCGTCTGCAGTCTCCTGCTGGAGACGAAACGGCAGGCGGACGGACGAAGTGTAGCCAGCCCAGATCGCGTACCCATCGTCGACCCGCTCAGGTGCTGGAAAGAAGAGCTCGACGGCAGACAGATTGGTGCTGCCGGAGATGGTCATCTGAGGCGGCAGGCCGCTGTCGCCCGGGTCGACCCAATAGGTCTTCCAGCCCGGTGTCAGTTCGATGTCCAGCATGCCGCGAACGACTCCGTCTGCATCGGGCGTGCTGGTGACGATCCGCAGGCGGCCGCCTTCATGGTCGACCCAATCCGACGACGCAGCGAAGGCTGGCCCATGAGCCAGCGCTGCAACCAGGGCGAAAGTTGCGACAGAACGCCCAACGAGGGCGAATTGCTGGATTTTCCGGCGGCTGGCAGCATTTTGCGTCATGACATCTGGCTTAGCGGCTCAGTTTCACCGCAGCAACTCACAGCTTGAGGCGCGATGATCATAAACGAGTGAGATCGCGACGGTCTTGCCGTCGCGAAATATTGATACGTCGAATCACGCCGAAATTGCTTTCCATTTCGCCGTGGCTTGTTACCCTCTGCGCATGGTCATCGGCGCGCTCAAGCATGGCAGCAAGGAACGCAGCTACCTCGACGGGCAGCTGCTGATTGCCATGCCGCATATGCTGGATACCAATTTCGATCGTACGGTGATCTATCTCTGCGCCCATTCCAGCGACGGCGCCATGGGTTTCGTCCTCAACCGCCCGCAGCCGATCACCTTCTCGGATCTTCTGGTTCAGCTGAACGTGATCAAGAGCAACGAGGCGATCCGGTTGCCGCGCCGAGCGCAATCTATCTCGGTGCAGGCGGGTGGTCCGGTGGAAACCGGGCGCGGTTTCGTGCTCCACAGCGACGATTATATCGGCGATTCCACCATGCCCGTTTCGGACGAGATGTGCATGACCGCAACGGTCGATATCCTGCGCGCCATTTCGCAAGGCCGTGGCCCGCATCGCGCCATGATGATGCTCGGCTATGCCGGCTGGGGCCCAGGCCAGCTGGAAATGGAAATCAGCGAAAACGGCTGGCTGACCTGCCCGGCAACCGACGATGTCGTGTTCGACCGGGTGATTTCCGACAAGTACGAGCGCGTTCTGGCGTCCATGGGCATCGATCCCGCGAGACTGTCACGCGAAAGCGGTCACGCCTGAGACGCTGATCAGCTTGCCTTGGAAAGCGGGAAGCGTTCGCGCAGCAGCTGCTTGATGGCCGGCGCACGCATGGCCGGGCCGAACAGGAAGCTCTGGCCGAAATCGCAGCCCATTTCGAACAGCTCGCCCGCATCCTCGTCGTGCTCGATACCCTCAGCGACGACCTTCATGTCCAGGTCCTTGGCCATGGTGATGATTGAGCGCAGGAGGACAGCGCGCTTGTCGCTGGTGTCACGCACGAGCGACTGATCGATCTTCAGCGTGTCGAAGGGGAAGCGCGTGAGATAGGCGAGCGAGGAATGCCCGGTGCCGAAATCGTCGAGCGCCAAGCCGATGCCGATCTCTCCCATGCGGGCAAGCACAAGTGCCGCCTGCTCAGGATTCTCCATCACGACGGACTCGGTGAGTTCCAGCTTCAAATGATGCGGCTTGCAGCCGGTCTTGGTCAGCGCCGCGCGAACATCGTTGCAAAGATCGTTGCGCAGAAGCTGCGCGCTGGAGATGTTGACCGACACCGAAACCGGTACTTCTCCGACATCGCCCTGCCAGTCTTTCAAGTCCGACGCAGCCTGCTCGATGGCGAAGAGGCCGAGCGCGAAGATGAGATCTGAGCTTTCGGCGATCGGAATGAATTCCGCAGGCGGGATGGCGCCACGTCGGGGATGCTCCCAGCGCATGAGCGCCTCGAAACCGACGATCTCGCCGTCTTCCAGGCGCACTATCGGCTGATAGGCAAGCCCCATTTCCTTGCGCTCCAGCGCCCGGCGGAGATCCGATTCCAGATGCAGCTTGTCCGTGCCGACCGTTTTGAAGGCTGGGCGGAAGGGCTCGATCCGGTTCCCGCCCTGACGCTTGGCGTGGTACATCCCGAGTTCGGCATCCTTCATGAGGTCGTAAGCGGACGTGCTGTCGTCGACGAACGAGACGAGGCCGATCGAGGCCGTCAGGATGATCTCGCGCTTGGCGAAGACGATCGGCACCATGATTGCCTTGTTGATCGCCTCGGCGAGCGCCGCGACTTTCGCCGGTGCCTGCTCGGACAGCAGGATGAGCCCGAACTGATCGCCGGTGATGCGGGCAAGCGTGTCCTGCGGCTTCAAAAGGCGCTTGAGACGGCGGGTGATCGTCAGAAGGATCGTGTCGCCGGCCGACATGCCCAGATTGTCGTTGACCTGCTTGAACCGGTCGATGTCGATCATGAAAACCGTTGGCCGCATGGCTTCCTGCGAGGCCGACATGCGGGTGAGGGCGTCCAGCCGGTCGAGAAACAGTTCGCGGTTCGGCAAACCGGTCAGATTGTCGTGCACCGCATCGTGGAGCAGGCGCTCCTCGGAGCTCTTCTGCTCGGTCACGTCGATCATGGTACCGACGCAGCGGATGACTTCGCCGTTGGAGCCGACGACCGGGCGCGCCCGCAGCGACATCCAGTGATAATGCGCGTCTTCGGCCCGCAGGCGGAACTGATGGTTGAGCCGGCCCTTGCGGTGCTCGATCATCACGTCGAGCGCACTGCGGAAACGGTCACGATCGTCCGGGTGGATCTGCGGCAGCCAGTTGCGGGCAGCGCCGTTCAGGGAACCATCCGGCAGGCCGAGCTGCCCTGAAATATCGGGAATGGTGACGACACGGTCTCGGGCAACGTCCCAATCCCAGACGGTATCGCCGGCGCCGCTGAGGGCGAGCGACTGCCGTTCCAGATCGCTGAAGAGGCCCTGCTGCAGGACACCGCCGGCAAAGGCGTGCTGCATGACCGTAAAGCCGATCAGGAGCACGATGAGCACCAGGCCGCCGCCAAGCGCAGGCTGGATGATGTCGTTGTCGAGCTGGCCCGTCACCGTCATCCAGGCGCCGAAGAGCCAGACGAGGATCAGCACCCAGGTGGGCACCAGCATGATCGCCCGGTCGTAGCGGTTGAACCCGAGATAGGCGATGAGCAGCAGGCCGACGACGCCGGTGGTGGCGAAGGAAATGCGCGCGAGGCCGGCCGCGATGGCCGGATCGTAGATCGCGACGCCGAATATCAGGCCGAGCGCGATGATCCAGGCGAGCGTCGCGTAGCTGAGATTGGTGTGCCAGCGATTGAGATTGAGATAGGTGAACAGGAAGATGACGAGCCCGGTCGCCAGGAACACTTCCGTGCCCGCGCGCCAGATGCGTTCATCGGCCGGCGTGACGCTGATCAGTTTCGACAGGAAACCGAAATCGACGCAGATATAGGCGAGCACCGCCCATGCGAGAGCGGCCGTCGCCGGCAGCATCGACGTGCCCTTCACGACGAACAGAATGGTGAGAAACACCGCGAGAAGGCCCGCAATGCCGAGCACGATGCCCTGATACAGCGTGAAGGCGTTGACCGTGTCCTTGTAGGCATCCGGCTCCCACAGATAGATCTGCGGCAGCTCGGGCGACGACAATTCGGCAACGAAGGTGACGATCGATCCCGGATTGAGGGTGATCTGGAACACGTCGGCATCAGGGCTTGCCTGGCGATCGAGCGCGAAGCCTTCGCTCGGCGTGACCGAAATGATGCGCTGCGAGCCGAGATCGGGCCAGATCATGCGCGAGCCGACGAGCCGGAAATGCGGCGCGACGATCAATCGATCCAGCTGCTCGTCGGAGACGTTCGCAAGCGAAAAGACGGCCCAATCGCCGGAGTGCTGTGGCGACGAAGCGCGCACTTCGATGCGGCGCACGATGCCGTCGGTGCCGGGGGCCGTCGACACCTGAAACGCCTCGCCGCGATGGGCATAGATGTCGGTGACGGCGGTCAGATCGAGCGCGGTTTCGTCACGGGATATGGCGACGGGATCGGCCGCTCGGGCCAGCCCCGGCAGCAAGGCTGCCAATAGGCCTGCGAGCATGAGGACTATCGAAATCAGGGCGATAGCGGGCCGGCGGTTGCTGTCCGTCCTAATCATCGAGCCTCGATCTTCATCATAGTCGAACCGATATCCGCGGAGTGCGGATCGGTCTCGAAGCGGCCGGCAGCCGCATCGTTCGTCAGACGTGCGTAGAGCAGGTGGTCGCGCCATACGCCGTCGATCTTGAGGTAGCCCCGCATGTAGCCTTCCCGGCGAAATCCGGCCTTTTCAAGGAGCCTGATGCTTCGCTCATTGTCGGGGATACAGGCTGCCTCGATGCGGTGCAACTTCAGCTGCGTAAAGATGTGGGGAATGAGCGCCTGAAGCGCCCGCGACATGTGCCCCTGGCCGGCATAGCGCTCGCCCATCCAGTAGCCGACCATGCAGCTCTGGGCAGCGCCACGGCGGATGTAACCGATCGTCAGGCCGCCCATCAGTTCGTCGTTCGACTTGCGGAAGAGAAACATCGGGATCGCGTGTCCCTCGGCGAAATCGCGCTCGTATCGACCGATGCGGCCGAGAAACGAAACCCGTGACAGCTCGTCGGGTGCCCAGCTCGGCTCCCAAGGCTGAAGGAAGGCGCGGCTTTCCATCCGCAGCGCGCGCCATGCGGCAAAGTCCGAGCGGGCAGGAAAGCGCATGTAGCTGTCGGGCGTCTCGACCGGAAGCGGATCGCTGCGTCGAGACAGGAAACCGAACACGACCGGGCCTTAACCGGACGCGGTCAGGCGTTGGCGGCGCGCGCGGATGCGGCGCCTCCACCACCCGTCGATAGGCTGCTTCGGATTTCCTCGAAGGACGGCAGGCTTTCCAGCGGTCCGATCGCGGAAATGGTCGGCACGGTGTCGAAGAACAGCCGTCCGGCAAGGTCCGTCAGGCGCGCCGGGGTCAAATTGGCGAGCCGATCCATCAACTCCTCGTTGGGGATGGGGCGCCCGTAAAGCAGCATCTGACGCGCGATCTGGCTTGCACGGGCGGCGGGACTTTCCTGCGCCATCAGCAATTGCGCGCGTGTCTGCGCCCGCGCACGGTCGATCTCCTGCACGTCGACACTCTCTGCGACATGGCGAAGTTCCTCGATCAGAACCGGCACCAGTTCCGGCAGGTCATCGCCGCCGGTTGCCGCATGAATTCCGAAGACGCCGCTGTCGGAAAAGCCCCAATGGAAGGCATAGACCGAATAGCAGAGGCCGCGCTCCTCACGCACCTTCTGGAAGAGCCGCGACGACATTCCGCCGCCAAGCACATTGGCGAGCAACTGCGAGCAGTAGAAGTCCCGCACGTGATAGGCGCGGCCCTCGAAGCCGAGCAGGAATTGAGCATCCATCAGGTTGCGGGATTCGCGATAATCGCCGCCGATATACTTCGCCGGTGTGACAAAGCTGTTGTCGGTGCCGCCCGTGGGGATCGAAGCGAAACGCTGTTCGACTTGGCGCACGAAGCTGTCGTGATCGATCGCGCCGGCGGCAACGATGATCATCCGATCGCTCGTGTAATGGCGGTCGAGATAGTGACGCAGGTCCTTGGGCGCGAAGGATTTCACTGTCTCCGGCGTGCCGAGAATGGCGCGGCCGAGAGGCTGGTCGCGGAAGGCGACCTCCGAGAAACGGTCGAACACGACATCGTCCGGCGTATCGTTGGCAGCGCCGATTTCCTGAAGGATCACGTGTTGTTCGCGCTCGAGCTCTTCTTCGTCGAAGCTCGATTCGGTGAGGATATCGGCGAGAATGTCGACGGCCAGCGGCACGTCGTTCTTCAGGATACGGGCGTAATAGGCGGTCGTCTCTACCGATGTGGAGGCGTTGACCTCGCCACCGACATTCTCGATTTCTTCGGCGATCTGGCGGGCGGTGCGTCGCGCCGTGCCCTTGAAGGCCATGTGTTCGAGCAGATGGGCGATGCCGTGCTGGTTTTCAGTTTCGTTGCGTGAGCCTGCCTTGATCCAGACGCCGAGCGCGACGCTCTCCAGATGAGGCATCATCTCGGTCACGACTGTCAGGCCGCTTGCAAGCCGGGTACATTGTACGCTCATGAACTCTCAGTCTTTCTGCGCCCGGCCATCGGCGGCACGGGCGTTGGCGAGGATAAAAGCCTCGACCGCGGAAAGGTCGCCCGGCAGCGTATCGAAGCGCTCCTCCCTGTCCATGAGATCAGAGAGCCACGCCGGCAGGGCCGGGTCAATACCGCACGCAGATTTTACGGCGTCCGGGAATTTCGCCGGGTGTGCGGTGGCAAGCGTGACCATCGGTGCCTGCACCACCGATTCGCGCGCAGCGACATGCATGCCGGTCGCCGTATGCGGATCGATCACCATGCCGGTCGTCTTGAAAACGGAGCCGATCGCCGCCGCGACTTCATCCATGGAGGCGCGTCCGGCGCCAAAGCCCGCGCGGATTTCCGCAAGCGCATCGGCATCGATGTCGAAGGCGCGAGACTGCTTAAGCCGGGCCATCGCCTGTCGAACCCGCTCGGCGTCCCGGTCCAGAGCTTCGAACAGAAGCCGTTCGAAATTGGACGAGATCTGGATGTCCATGGACGGCGAGGTGGTGGGGACGACCGAGTGCATCTCGTAACGCCCGGTCTGGATGGCGCGGGCGAGAATGTCGTTTTCGTTGGTCGCGACCACCAGCCGCTCGACGGGGAGACCCATGCGCCTCGCCGCATAGCCCGCGAAGATGTCGCCGAAATTGCCGGTCGGAACGGTGAAGGAGACGGCGCGATCGGGTGCGCCGAGCGAAACGGCGGAGGAAAAGTAATAGACGATCTGGGCCATGATCCGTGCCCAGTTGATCGAATTGATGCCCGACAGCCTGACCCGGTCGCGGAACGGCGCGTCGGCGAACATCGCTTTCACGAGGTCCTGGCAGTCGTCGAAATTGCCTTCGATAGCCAGTGTGCGGACATTGGCCGCCGTGGTCGTCGTCATCTGGCGCTGCTGCACCGGTGAGACGCGGCCCTTGGGAAACAGGATGAACATGTCGGTGCGGTCGCGGCCGGCAAAGGCCCCGACAGCCGCCGCACCCGTATCGCCCGACGTCGCGCCGACGATCGTGGCGCGCTGGTCGCGCTCGATCAACACATGATCCATGAGGCGCGCGATCAACTGCATCGCCACGTCCTTGAACGCCAGCGTCGGGCCGTGGAAAAGCTCCATCAAGAACCGGTCCGCACCGGTCTGAACGAGCGGCACGATCGCTTCGTGGCGGAACGTCGCATAGGCCTCGTCGATCATCCGACGCAGGTTTTCGGATGAAATGTCATTGCCGACCAACGGATGCATCACGGTGAAGGCGATGTCCTGATAGGTCTTGCCACGCATGGCCTTGATGTCGGCTACGGAGAATTGCGGCCATTCGCGCGGTACGTAGAGGCCGCCATCGCCGGCAAGGCCGGCAAGCAGTGCATCGCTGAAGCCGAGAGCCGGAGCGTTGCCCCGCGTCGAAACATAGTCCACGAAAAAGATTCCCATGTCTGCGAAGGAAGTGGCCGCCGTAGACGGTCGCGGCGACCTATAGACCATCGCCATGGTTCAAGGAAAGGCCGATGGCTACCGTCGCCAAGCGGCGCGGATGGGCTGGGATATGGTTAGCAAGCCGTTTGATGCGGAGCGCGCCTCGTGTATATCGTCCACCAACCGGTCAGAACGGAGGCTCTTGTCTGTGTCAGTTCTCAATCTTCGTCGTGGTGCTGCGCTGATGTCGCTGGTCGCGCTTGCGGCATGTTCGCCCTCGGGTGGGGGAAGCGGTCCGTTGGCCACGGCAGTGCGCGGCGGGCCGGATACGGCTGCGGCAACGACGCCGGTGGTTCAGGGCACTTGCCCCACCGTCGGTCTGCGCGACGGCACTGCGTTCTATCGCACCTATGCCGGCAACGACCAGAGCGACCCGGCGCAGGTGCGCTACCAGGTCTCGCTTGCCGAAACGACACGGCAGTGCACGCTGAGCGGCAGCGAGATCGTCATGAACGTTACCGCTGCCGGCCGTATCGTCGTTGGTCCGGCGGGTGCGCCCGGCACGGTCCAGATGCCGATCCGCGTGGCAGCGGTGCGCGGTGAAGAGGTTCTCTATTCGCAGCTCACCAATTTCTCGGCCACGGTCGACCAGGGCAGCGGGCAGTTTTTGTTCTCGGACACCAATGTCCGTATTCCCGCCGCCAATGCGCGCGGCGTCCGCGTTTTCGTGGGATTTGACGAAGGCCCGTACGACACGCCGTAAGCGCGACTAGACGACCGTCGGGACTCAGATGAGTTCCGACCAGCCGGCAAGCGCCTTCACGGTTGCCGGCAAATCCGCCATCCGAGACACGACCGTCTGGGCACCGGCGTCCATCAGCCGCCCGGCAAGCGCCGGATAGGCGTGCGAGGCGCCGGTAAAGCCGATGACCCGCATGCCGGCGGCTTGCGCCGCAGTCACGCCGTGCACGGAATCCTCAATCACGATGACGCGGGCAGGGTCTGCCTTCATCTGCTCCGCGCCGTGCAGGAAAATGTCGGGCTTCGGCTTGGTGCGGTTTTCGCCGAGCGACTTGGCCGAATAGATGTTCGGCGCAAAACTTTCCCAAAGCTGCGTGCGCTTGAGCATGATCTCGAGCCGCTTCGTCGAAGAGTTCGAGCAGATGCACCGGGGTGCATCGAGCTGGCGCAGTGCCGATGCAACGCCCTCGATCGCTTTCACGCTCTTGGCCAGTTTCTCGTCGAGAAGCTTTTCAGACTTTTCAAGCAGTGTCGCCTGAAGCGGTATCGACGCTTCGCGCTCGACCGTCAGCAGAATGTCTTTCCAGGTCAGGCCCGCGAAGCGCTCGGCCATTTCGCCAGCCTCGATAGGATAGCCTGCCTCGGTCAGGATACGCGCCTCGACTTCAGCCGCAATGATCTCGGAATCGACGAGCACGCCGTCGCAATCGAATATGATGAGGTCCAGTCCGTCCATGGCGCGCAGGCTTTCTCACTCGACAATCTTTGGAATTTGCGGCCCGCATATCATGCGCCGTGGCCTTCGAACACCCTTAGCGCCCGCATGACTCGTTATCGATCGGCGCATAAATCGATCGGGCTTCAGGCTTTCGTAACCATATTCGTCAACCATGAGGACAAGTTGTTCCGAGTAATGCGTAACCGGGTATCCCATGGCCTCCGTGACTGCCTCCGCCGCCCGCGCCAGGGCGACAAGTGCCAAGCCGTCGAGCACGACGGGTTTTCCGATCAACACGATTCTGAAAGGCGACTGTGTCGCTGCGCTCGAGAAGCTGCCGTCGCAGTCCGTCGATCTGATCTTCGCCGATCCGCCCTACAACCTGCAGCTTGGCGGTGACTTGCATCGCCCGGACCAGTCGAAGGTCGATGCGGTGGACGATCACTGGGACCAGTTCGCGTCCTTCGAGGCCTATGATGCCTTTACCCGCGCCTGGTTGCTCGCCTGCCGCCGGGTGCTGAAGCCGACGGGGTCGATCTGGGTCATCGGCTCCTACCACAACATCTTCCGTGTCGGCGCGACGCTGCAGGATCTGAACTTCTGGATCCTGAACGACGTCGTCTGGCGCAAGACCAATCCGATGCCAAATTTCCGTGGGCGCCGGTTCCAGAATGCCCATGAAACCCTGATCTGGGCGAGCCGGGATCCCGACGCGAAAAGCTACACGTTCAACTACGATGCGATGAAGGCGGCCAATGACGATGTGCAGATGCGCTCGGACTGGCTGTTTCCCATCTGCTCGGGCGGCGAGCGGATCAAGGATGAGGACGGCCGCAAGGCACACCCGACCCAGAAACCCGAAGCACTGCTGGCCCGCATCATGATGGCTACATCCCGCCCGGGAGATCTCGTGCTTGATCCCTTCTTCGGGTCTGGGACGACCGGCGCCGTCGCCAAGCGGCTGGGTCGCAATTATGTCGGGATCGAACGTGAGCAGTCCTATATCGACGTTGCCGAGCGGCGCATTGCAGCTGTCGAACCGCTCGGAAAAGCCGAATTGACGATCGTTTCGAGCAAGCGCGCCGAGCCGCGCGTGGCCTTCAGTGCGCTGGTGGAATCCGGAATGATCCTGCCGGGCACCGTGCTGACGGACCAGCGCGGCAAGTTCAGCGCCATCGTGCGCGCCGACGGCACGGTAACGAGCGGCGGCGAAGCGGGCTCGATCCACCGGATCGGCGCCAAGGTCCAGGGTTTCGAAGCCTGCAATGGCTGGACCTTCTGGCACGTACGCCGTGAAGGACGCCTTGATCCGATCGATGCGCTGCGCCGCATCGTGCGCGATCAGATGGCGATCGCCGGCTGATCGAAAGACTTCATAGGCAGCGTCGAGATAGACGCCGCCCTCAAGAACCCCTCGACGGTGTGAGTACCTCCAGTCACGTCGAGAGGCCGAAACGCTCAAGGTCCGCCTTGAGCGTTTTGGCGTTCTGGAAGTGCACGGCCTGCCAGCCGGCATCGATCGCGCCTTGAACATTGGCCAGCGTGTCGTCGATGAAGAGCGATGCCGCCGGATCGAGGCCGAAAGTCTCGGCGTGGATGTCGTAGATCGCCCGATCCGGCTTGATGACTTTGATCTCGCCCGAAACCGTGACCCCACGCGGCCTGCTGAGGAAATCGAAGCGCTTCCTGGCCTCGGCGAACGTATCGGCGGCGAAATTCGTCAGCATCGTCACGTCATGGCCCGCATCGATCAGGCCCAGCATGATGTCGACGCTCTCTTCATAGGCGTGCGGCACCATCTCGTGCCAGTGCTGCCGGAAGGCGCGAATGTGTTCGGCGTGGTCCGGGTGCGTGGCGATCAGAAGCGTCTCGGCTTCCTCCCACGTGCGGCCGCGATCCTGCTCGATGTTCCATTCATGCGTGCAGATTTCGGCAAAGAAGCGCTGCCGCTCCGCCTCATCGGGGATCAGGCGCTTGTAGGGCAGGTCGGGATCGTAATGGATCAGCACCTTGCCGATGTCGAACACGATGTGGCGGATGGCAGTGGTCATGAACAAGTCCGAATAGTGAGAGGGTCAGAAGATATCGGGGATAGCGCAGGCAAGCGCCTTCTTCATGACAGTCGGCAAAGCTTCGCCTGAAATGTCGTTACGGGTCGACCACCAGCCGATGTTGGTCGCCGGCCTCTGGGAGAGCTCGGCCCGGTAGACATCGAGCCGCAATTCGAAATGGGTGAAGACGTGCTTGATCGTGCCGGCAAGCGTCCAGGCAGCCGGGAACGGCGCGGCATCGACCGACGTATCCCCATCGAGCCGCGCGGTGAATTCGGAGGTCGGCACCTCGCTCATGCCGGCAAGCAGGCCCGTGCCGGGGCGTTTGCGCAGCAGAACGGCGCCGCCGGGATCGACCGCAACGAAGGCGGCTGCGCGCCGGACCGGCTTTTCCTTTTTGGCCGCTTTCAGCGGAAAACGCTCCGGATCGCCGTTGCGAAGCGCCATGCAGCGGTCGCGCAGCGGGCAAAGGATGCAGGATGGCCGACGCGGCGTGCAGATCGTCGCGCCGAGATCCATGGTCGCCTGGGCAAAGTCGCCCGGCCGGGCGGCGGGCACCTCGGTCGCGACAAGCCTGCGGATCTCGGGCTTGGCGGCGGGCAGGGGCGTCTCGATGGCGAAAACGCGGGTGAAAACCCGCTCCACATTACCGTCGACGACGGGCTCGGCGCGGTTGAAGGCGATTGCAGCCACGGCGCCGGCCGTATAGTCGCCGATGCCCGGCAGCGAGCGGAGCCCTGCAGCGTCCGGTGGAAACGCGCCGCCATGATCGTTTACGACCGCTTCAGCCGCGCGCTTCAGATTGCGGGCGCGCGAGTAGTAGCCGAGCCCGGCCCAGGCCTTCAGCACGTCTTCTTCATCGGCCGCGGCGAGATCGGCGACCGTTGGCCATAGCGCCAGAAACTTCGCATAGAATGGTCCGACGGCCTGCACGGTCGTCTGCTGCAGCATGATTTCAGAGAGCCACACCCGGTAGGGATCGGCGCGCTCGCCCGCCTGCTGCCGGCCGGGTGTGACCCGCCATGGCAGCTCGCGGTGGTGCCTGTCGTACCAGGCCAGCAAGGCATCGGCGATTCTCTCGGACGGAGCAGATTGCGCGGCGGACCGGGCCATTCAGGCCAGCCTTTCGGCAGCGGTGCCGATCCTGTAAGGGTGGGGGGATTGAAGCTTCATCACCGGCTCGATACCACGGCCTTCAGCCGCTTTCCACGGGAACGACAAGCCGCGATGCGACGCAAAACGCTCTTCCAGATCGCCGAGATCGCCAATGGCCTTGTCGATCCGATCCTCGCCAAGCGGGCGGGCATCAACACGATGCTGCTCGGCTCTTGGGAAGATATTGCCGGACCGGAGTTTGCGGACTGCACGAAGCCGGAAAAGATCGTCTGGCAGCGCCGCGCCAGCGAAGGACAGGCGGATGGCGGCTTCGAGCCCGGCACGCTGGTTGTCGCCTGCGAAGGTGCGCGCGCCTTGTTTCTTAGCCATCAGTTGGGCGAATTCATCGACAGGATCAACGGCTTCTTCGGCTTTCCTGCAGTGCAGCGCATCAAGATCGTCCAAAAGCCGGTGACACCGTTGAACCGGCCGAAGCGACGGGCCCCGCCGCTGCCGCAGGACAAGGCGCAGCATTTGTCGAAAATGCTGGGTGACATCGAAGACGATCGACTGAAGGCTGCTCTGGAAAAGCTTGGTCGGGCTGTGATGACCCAGAAGAAGCACGGCTGAGGAGCCAATAGGCTCACGCCTTGTTGAAGCGCGGCGATTGAGGCTCTCTTGTTCCGCCACAATTGTCACTATATCGGTCGGTACCACCGCAGACATGTGAAAAAGGGTTGATTGCCTCATGACGAACCGCATCGCGACGCCAACCGCCAAGCGCCAGACAATCGCGCGCCTCGCCGCCGTGAGCCTGATGGCGCTCGCCGTCGCGGCCTGCGCCGATGAAGCCAACTCGCAGACGGCGACGAACGAAGCGCCGATCGAGCTCGCACAGGCCGACACCGGTTCGGCCGCTGCCGTCGAAGCGCCTGCATCGCAGGGCAGCGTCGATATGGAAGCCGTGCTCGAGGAAGGCCCGCTGCCCGAGATGTTTCTGGGCGAGGCCGATGCGCCGGTAACCATCGTCGAATACATGTCTTTGACCTGCCCGCACTGCGCGTCGTTCCATAACGAGACCTTCGATGCGCTGAAGACGAAGTATATCGACGGCGGCCAAGTGCGCTTCATCGTGCGCGACTTCCCCTTCGATCCGCGCGCTGCCGCCGGTGCGATGCTTGCTCGCTGCGCGCCAGAGGGACAGTATTTCCCGATGGTCGACATGCTTTTCGAACAACAGTCGAGCTGGGCTGCTGCACAGGATGCGCGCGGCGCCCTGCTTCAGATTTCGCGGATGGCCGGTTTTACACAAGAGTCCTTCGAGGCTTGCTTGACGAACCAGGAACTTCTGGATGATGTGAATGCCGTCAGGCAGAAAGCCGCAGAGGAATTCCAAGTTCAGTCTACGCCGACCTTCATCATCAACGGCGAGCGCTATGCCGGGAACATGTCGATTGAGCAGATGTCCGCAATCATCGACGCCAATCTCTGACCGCACAATTTCATTCCCGGAAAAGGCGGATGCGCTCGCGCGTCCGCCTTTTTCTTTGATGGCAGCGCTCGTCTTGCGGGACCGTGACGGATGAAGTTCACCAAGCTTCGCCTGATCGGCTTCAAATCCTTCGTGGAGCCTTCCGAATTCATCATCGAGCGCGGGTTGACGGGTGTCGTCGGCCCGAATGGCTGCGGAAAGTCCAATCTGGTGGAAGCGATCCGCTGGGTGATGGGCGAAAACTCCTACAAGAACATGCGCGCGTCCGGCATGGACGACGTGATCTTCTCGGGATCCGGCAATCGCCCGGCACGCAACACGGCTGAAGTTGGCCTCCACCTCGACAATTCGGACCGCACGGCACCGGCCGGTTTCAACGACCACGACGAAATCCAGGTGACGCGGCGCATCGAGCGGGAGGCGGGGTCCGTCTATCGTATCAACGGCAAGGAAGCGCGTGCCAAGGACGTGCAGCTGCTCTTCGCCGACGCCTCGACCGGCGCGCGCTCGCCTTCCATGGTGGGGCAGGGCCGCATCGGCGAGTTGATCCAGGCCAAACCGCAGGCCCGCCGCCAGCTTCTGGAAGAGGCAGCCGGCATTTCCGGCCTGCATTCGCGCCGCCACGAGGCCGAGCTGCGCTTGAGGGCAGCCGAGACGAACCTCGAACGTCTGGACGACGTGACCGGTGAATTGCGCAGCCAGATCGACAGCCTGAAACGACAGGCGCGGCAGGCAAACCGCTTCAAGCAACTGTCCGCCGACATCCGCGCCGCCGAGGCGACGCTGCTGCATATCCGGTGGGTAGGCGACAAGAAGGCCGAGGGCGAAGCCCAGTCCGTTCTTGCGCAGGCGACGAGCACGGTGGCCGAGCGGGCGCAGGCGCAGATGGAAGCGGTGAAGGCGCAGGCGATCGGCGCGCACCGGATCCCCGAATTGCGCGATGCGGCTGGAAAGGCAGGCGCTGCGCTGCAGCGGCTCGAAATTGCTAGGACGCAGCTCGACGCCGAAGTCGATCGCATCAAGCGGCGCCGCGAAGAGCTGCAGCAGCGGTTGGCACAACTCGTTCGCGACATCGCCCGTGAAGAAGCGCTCATCAGCGACAACAAGGGCGCAATCGCAAAGCTCGACGCCGAGCAGGCCGAACTGAAATCGTCGCTTGCCGCATCCTTCGATCTCGAAACACAGGCGAGAGCGGCGGTCGAACGGACTGCGACTGCCTTGACGGAAGCTGAATCGGTCGTCGCGGGAATCACCGCCGAGCGGGCAGAGGCTGCAGCGGCGCGCAACCAGCAGGAGCGCAGCCTGCGCGACCTGACCGATCGGGAAGCCCGTACGGCCGGGCAACTGCGTTCCATCGAGAAGGAACGCGACGAGATCAACGCGAAGATCGCAGGCTTGCCCGATCCGGAAGCGAAACGGCAGGCGCTGGAGGCCGTGCTGGCAGAGGCGGAGACCCTGCGGCTGCAACTGGTCGACGCGGAAACCGCGCTGGAGCAGGCACGCGAGCGCGAGCCGCAGATGCGCGGCCCTCTCGACAAGGCCCGCGCTGCGCTGAATGCCATCGAAACCGAGGCGCGCACGATCCGCAAGATGCTGGCAGGCGGAGCGGGCAGTGGCGCCTATCCAGCCGCCGTCGAAAGCATGCGGGTGGACCGGGGCTTCGAGAAAGCCCTTGGAGCGGCGCTTGGTGACGATCTCGACCAGCCGCTCGACGAGCGCGCGCCCGCCCATTGGCGTTTCACGGGCGAGGGGGAGGCTGACGGAGATCTGCCGGAAGGCGTTCGGTCACTCGCAAACCATGTCGATGCACCTCAGGCGCTGGCGCGACGGCTGCGGCAGGTGGGGCTCGTCGAAGCCTCGGACGGGCCGCGTATTCAGGCACTGTTGAAGCCCGGGCAGCGGATCGTGACCCGCAACGGCGCTCTGTGGCGGTGGGATGGTTTTGTGGCCGGCGCGGACGCGCCGACGGCCGCGGCACTCAGGCTCGAGCAAAAAAATCGGCTGGCCGAGCTTGATGCCGAGGCGGTTGCCGCCTCCGAGGAGGTCAAGAAGGCGGAGGCTGCGTTCGATGCCGCCAAGACTGCTGTCCAGCTGGCCACGGAAGCGATGAAACTCCTGCGCGGCAAGCGCGACGAGATGGCACGGCAGGTCGATCGTGCCCGCGACGCATCGCGGGACGCCGAGCGTGCCGCCGGCCAGTTCGCGAGCCGCAAGGCGGTGCTCGATGAAACCCATGCGCAGACATCCGCCACGCTCGCCGAACTGAGCGAAGCGCTGGCGGCAGCCAGGGCGCAGCTTGCCGAGGCGCCGGATCTGTCGGCCCTCGATCAACGCTTGTCCGCCGCAACGCTCGTGCTGGCACAAGGCCGTACGGCCGCGGCCGAGGCGCGGTCGCGGCACGATGCGGGGTTGCGGGAAAAAGAAGCCCGCGGACGCCGCATCGAGGCGATCGACGGCGACCGCAAGGCGTGGATGGAACGCGCGGCGGGCGCCGAAGCCCATATCGCGGAGCTCAAGAAGCGGCAGGAAGAAGCAAGCGCCGAGGCCGCGACGCTTGATGCATCACCCGACGATCTGGACGAAAAGCGGGTGGCACTTCTTGGGCAATTAAAGGAAGCCGAGAGGCTGCGGCGCGAGGCGCGCGACCGGTTGAACGAGGCCGACGCAAGGCAGAAGAAGCTCGATCAGGCTGCCAATGATGCGCTTTCCGCGCTGGCTTCCTCGCGCGAGGAGCGCGGGCGAGCGGAAGAGCGCCTGCACGCCGCGCGGGAACGACGCGAGGAGATCGAGGCGCGCATCCGCGATGCGCTCGGCTGCCATCCGCACGAGGCCATCCGGCATACCGGGCTTGGTCATGACCAGCCATTGCCCGACGCGCTGGTGACCGACCGAAGGCTGGAGCAGCTGAAGGTGGATCGCGAAAGGCTCGGCGCCGTCAATCTTCGGGCGGAGGCGGAAAGCCAGGAACTTTCTGAGCGGCTGGATCAGATCGTCGGCGAGCGGGAGGACGTGATCGAGGCGATCCGCAAGCTGCGGGGCGCCATCCAGAGCCTCAACCGCGAAGGCCGCGAGCGTTTGCTGGCCGCATTCGAGGTGGTGGACCAGCAGTTTCGCCGCTTGTTCACCCATCTCTTCGGCGGTGGGACGGCGGAGCTCCAGCTCGTCGAATCTGACGATCCGCTGGAGGCTGGGCTCGAAATTCTCGCCCGGCCGCCCGGCAAGAAACCGCAGACCATGACCCTGCTGTCCGGCGGCGAGCAAGCGCTGACGGCAATGGCGCTGATCTTTGCGGTGTTCCTGACCAACCCGGCGCCGATCTGCGTGCTCGACGAGGTCGATGCACCGCTTGACGACCACAATGTGGAGCGCTTCTGCAATCTGATGGACGAGATGGCGGCATCGACCGAGACCCGCTTCATCCTCATCACCCACAATCCGATCACCATGGCGCGCATGAACAGGCTGTTCGGCGTAACCATGGCCGAGCAGGGCGTGTCCCAGCTCGTGTCCGTAGACCTCGAAACAGCCGAGCAAATCCGCGAAGCGAGCTGATCGCTTCAATTTGAGCCTTCGCATTTCCTGAAGCGCAACACCTGCTCCGGCACGATACACCCTGGTCAGCGGTGGTTGTCGGAGAGCATGATGCTTCCAGACCAGCGGCGCGAGCCGCGACGGCGATGCGATTTTGATGTCCAAATCAGGCATGGCGAGCGCGCTCATCGCGGCCGTGCCTTCGATCTGTCGCGCACGGGAATATCCATTCGGATAAGCGCCTATGCTTCGCTCAACAAGGGCGATGAGATCGATATTCACGCGCCGGAGCTTGGCTGGCTGCAGGGCCGCATCGTCTGGCGATCGCCGCAGCGCATCGGCGTGATCTTCAAGCGGTCGACCAACACGACCGCCAAGGTCGAGTCGTTCTTCCGGTCAAGGGCGCTTGCCCGCGCCTGAGCGGCCAGTGTCATCCAGGTCTTCTCTTCAGACGATGGTGCACACCACCAAAGACACCGTTTATTCCGGCGCCGATATTCTATAAGCGCACTGCAGACGGTTCGACGTCCAACGGGAGAAGCTGGATGGCAAAGTGGGTCTATGGTTTCGGCGACGGCAAGGCTGAGGGCAGCGCGTCCGACCGCAATCTCTTGGGAGGCAAGGGCGCCAATCTCGCCGAGATGTGCGGTCTTGGCCTTCCCGTGCCCCCCGGTTTCACCATCACGACCGAGGTCTGCAAGTGGTTCTACGACCACGGCAAAGCCTATCCGGAAACACTTGAGGCCGATGTCGATGCCGCTCTGGCATCCGTTGGCCGCTCGGTTGGCCGTGAGTTCGGTGGCCTGGAAAAGCCGCTCCTCCTCTCCGTGCGGTCCGGCGCGCGCGCATCCATGCCGGGCATGATGGACACCGTCCTCAATCTTGGCCTCAACGACGAGACGGTCATCGCTCTCGCCAAGAATTCCGGTGACGAGCGGTTTGCCTATGACAGCTACCGCCGCTTCATCCAGATGTATTCGAGCGTCGTTCTCGACGTGGATCACGAGCACTTCGAGGAAATCCTTGAAGACGCCAAGGCAACGCTTGGCTACGAGCTGGACACGGATATGACCGCCGCCGACTGGCAAGGCGTGATCACCCGCTTCAAGGCACTGGTCGAGCAGGAAACGGGCGCACCGTTCCCGCAGGAACCATCCGCCCAGCTTTGGGGCGCGATCGGCGCGGTTTTTTCGAGCTGGATGAACGCGCGCGCGATCACCTATCGCCAGCTCCACAATATCCCCGCAGCCTGGGGCACGGCCGTCAACGTGCAGGCGATGGTGTTCGGCAATCTCGGCAACACTTCGGCCACGGGCGTCGCATTCACGCGCAATCCATCGACCGGCGAGAAGCGACTTTACGGCGAGTTCCTCGTCAATGCGCAGGGCGAGGACGTCGTGGCCGGCATTCGCACGCCGCAAGACCTAACCGAGCAGGCGCGCATCGAATCGGGCTCCGACAAGCCATCGCTCGAGAAGCTGATGCCCGACACGTTCCGCGAGTTCACCTCGATCTGCGATCGGCTGGAAGCGCATTACCGCGACATGCAGGATGTCGAGTTCACCGTCGAGAGCGGCAAGCTCTGGATGCTGCAGACCCGATCCGGTAAGCGCACCGCGAAAGCTGCGCTGAAAATCGCCGTCGATATGGCGGCGGAAGGCGTGATTACGCCGAACGAGGCGGTCTGCCGCGTCGATCCGGCTTCGCTCGACCAGTTGCTGCACCCGACGATCGATCCGGGCTCGACCCGCGATGTGATCGCCAAAGGCCTGCCGGCATCGCCGGGTGCGGCGACGGGCGAGATCGTGTTCACCTCCGAAGATGCCGTCGCCAAAGCCAAGGAAGGCCGTCCGGTGATCCTCGTGCGCATCGAGACGAGCCCCGAGGATATCCACGGCATGCATGCCTCGGAAGGCATTCTGACGACACGCGGCGGCATGACGAGCCACGCGGCTGTCGTTGCCCGCGGCATGGGAACGCCTTGCGTATCGGGTGCAGGCGGCATCCGCGTAGACATGAAGGCCGAAACGATCCAGACGCCATCAGGCTTGCTGAAAAAGGGCGACGTCATCACGCTCGACGGTTCGACCGGCCAGGTCATCCGCGGCAAGGTAACGATGCTGCAGCCGGAACTTTCCGGCGATTTCGGTAAGCTGATGGAATGGGCGGATGCGGCGCGGCGCATGAAAGTGCGCACCAACGCCGAAACGCCTGCAGACGCGAAAGCCGCGCGTTCATTCGGTGCCGAAGGCATCGGGCTTTGCCGCACCGAGCACATGTTCTTCGAAGGCAAGCGGATCGTCGCGATGCGCGAGATGATCCTCGCCGACAACGAAGCAGGTCGCCGCGAGGCGCTCGCCAAGCTCTTGCCGATGCAGCGTTCCGATTTCGTCGAGCTGTTCGACATCATGGCGGGCCTGCCGGTGACGATCCGGCTTCTCGATCCTCCGCTGCACGAGTTTCTGCCGAAGACGGACGAAGAAATCGCGGAAGTCTGCGAGGCGATGGGCGTTGCCGAGGACCTGTTGCGTGAACGCGTCGAGGCGCTGCACGAATTCAACCCGATGCTCGGCCATCGCGGCTGCCGCCTGGCAATCTCCTATCCCGAGATTGCCGAGATGCAGGCGCGTGCGATCTTCGAGGCGGCCGTCGAAGCTGCCGGCAAGGCGGGCGAGATGGTCGTGCCGGAAGTCATGGTGCCGCTCGTCGGCCTGAAGAGCGAACTGGACTTCGTGAAGGCGCGCATCGATGCCGTCGCCGAAGAGGTGATGGCGGAAACCGGTGCCCGCTTCGACTATCTGGTCGGCACCATGATCGAGTTGCCGCGCGCAGCGATCCGCGCCGGCTCGATTGCCGAGACCGCGGAGTTCTTCTCCTTCGGCACTAATGATCTGACGCAAACGACCTTCGGCATTTCGCGCGACGATGCCGCCACCTTCCTGCAGACCTATCAGCAGAAGGGCATCATCGAGCAGGACCCGTTCGTGTCCATCGACATCGACGGTGTTGGCGCGCTCGTTGAAATCGCCTCGAAAGCGGGACGGGACCGTCGGCCGGACATCAAGCTCGGCATCTGCGGCGAACATGGCGGCGATCCGTCGTCGATCACGTTCTGCGAGGAAACGGGGCTCGACTATGTGTCGTGTTCACCGTTCCGCGTTCCGATCGCACGGCTTGCAGCAGCGCAAGCCTCGATCCGCGGCGCACAGGCCGAATAGTCGCCACGCTTCGATCCAGCCGGGGGTGTCGCACTAGGTGCCCCGGCGACATCCTAGAACGGCAGAGCGTATCAGAGCGACCGGAAGCGGTCGCAATAGTCCTTCACCCAGGACACAGGCTTGGTGCCGAAGCGCCATTCCGTGCCCCACCGCTTTGCGCCGTCTTCGAGAAGCAGCGAGTGGTAGTCCGGGCGCCCGTGGAAGGTCAGCACGCTGAAGTTTCGCGGGCGGGCAGGGGTGGTGAAGACATAGTTCAGCGGCCAGTGCCAGGCACAATGCCGCTTGAAGCTGCCGCACCAGGAGTTCGGCCAATAGTGCCGACCCTTGGCATGCGCATCGATGAAGATCTGGTCGTTGTGATATTGTCTCATCACGCCGTCCGGATCCTGCTTGAACATCGACCAGAGATGCGTCTGCTCGCCCGCGCGAAAGCCTACCACAGATGAATTCGAGCCCCGGTTCGGCCGCCAGTTGACGGGCAGCGCACGCCAGATCGTCGGATTCCATTCGCGGATGACGTGAAGCCCACCGACAGAGGTGATGCGATCGAACATGCGCGCGAGATTGCCGGTGATCATGACATCGAGATCGAGGAAGAGGACCGGCGTTCCCTTGGCCAGGATGTCGGGAATGAACATCAAAAGCTTGGGAAACATGCCGTGCGTCCAGACTGATCGGTCGATAGGCATATCAGGGATTGGGCGCGTTTCGATCGTGTTCAAAAGGCCGCCGGTCTGGTCCGTGAAACACAGGAAGCGGAATTTTCGCCCGCCCATCTGGCTCTCAGCGGCCCGGTAGAGCGTGTTGACATAGTCGGCCCCGTATCGATCGCCCCATTTCAGCGCGAGGATCGTGGGATCGGCAGTGATGGACGTAACGTTCAATGGAGCGCACCCGAATAGAGCAGAGCGGGCCGGCCGGTCGGTGTTCGGCAAGCCACAGAGATGGGCTCAGCGGCGCTGTGGAGGCGTCGGGGAGTCAGTGATGCGGCACATAGCACCAGCGCCCCGCAAAATGAACGGAAATATGCCGTTGCGACCGCTTGGAGACCGCTATTGCCGTGTAAAAGTGTGTGTCGGGCTTAAAAATGCTGGTGAAGCGTCAAGAAAGCTTCGGCGAAGCGGGCAAGATCTGCCGTTTCCTCCGTGACCATGTCGACGCTGACCGACGAGCCGTCTTCGCTGAGAACGACGAAGACGATCGTGCCGCCCGCTCCGATCGGCATGCTGAGGGCCGCGATACGCTGCTTGCCGTCCAGAATACCGGAAGCCGGCAGATCGAACAGGTAGGTGCCGCCAAGCGCCCGCGTGACTTCGCGGACACTGTCGGCGAACCCGTTAGCACCTGGCTGTGCACTGTCGAGCGCCATTTCAAGTTCGAGAAGATCGAGGGCGTAGTCGCGCCGCGGTCGCGGCAACAAGGGTGCTGAACTAGCGGCAACGCCGGCCGCAGCCGACGGGATAACGGTCCCCATAGGTCTCTCCGTACCTAAACAAACCAGCCCGCCCCGCAAGCTTTCGCCTACGCCTTCAAACATTTCTGCAAAGCTTGGCTTAACTGTGGCAGCAAGAGCTTGCATGTGGCTGACACGATGGGCGGGAGTCGGATAAGAGCAGACAGGGGCAGGCAAGGAGAAGCAGTTGATCCGGACGGCGGTGCGATATGAACGGCCACGGTCGCGAAGCGGGGCGTGGGCTGGCCGCATGGGCGTGTTCGCGATTCTGCTCTTCGGTTTCGCCGCGACGGGCCAGCGCTTCGGCATGCTGCAGACCGACAATTTCGTCGCCATTGCCGGCTTGTCCCTGGTGTTCGCCGCGGTCGCGTTGCTGCTCGGGCTTATCGGCTTATGGCGGTTATGGTCCGTCGGCGCCAAGGGGGGCAGATCGTCCTTCTGGGGCATCATGCTGGCGCTGGCGGTGGTCATCCCATCGGCGATCGGAGCGGCCCAGTTCATCGAAAAGCCCTATCTGCACGACATTTCGACCGACAGCGTCGACGAGCCACAGTTTCTGCGCGAGCCGGTGTTCGTGCGAAGCTGGCTGTCCCGGATGGTGCCGCCTCGGCAGGAGCCGACCCTGGCGGTACGGGCCGCCGCCTATCCGGAGCTGACCGGTCGCCGCTATGAAGGCGCGATCGACCGTGTGTCGACGGCTGTTGCGACCGTGCTCGACCAGCGAGGTATCGCGATCGTCGAGACAGACGGCTTCAATCCGGTCGTTACCCCTGAATTGCTCGAACCTCTCGACGAAGAAGAGATCGAGGAGAGCGCCGTTGGCAGTGCGCCGCCGCCCGAAATCCTGAACCCGCCGCTGCCCATGCCCGCGCCGCGCGACCCCGTTTCTGCCGCGCCCTTGCTCCGTCCTTCGCGGGTGGTGATCCAGGGCGAGGCCTCCACGCCGGTGCTCGCGATCAAGTCCGACGTCGTCATCCGGTTGATCGAGGAAGCGGAAACGACGCGCGTCGACATGCGGTCCTCCACGCGCTACGCCGGGCATGATCTGGGGTTGAACGCACGCACGATCGAGCGCTTCCTGACGGCGTTGGATGCCGAACTGCTGGGCGTCGCGGTCGATTAGCATCGCGTCGCTAGGCGATGTAAAGGAATGTTGGTGATCCGATTTCATCAGGAGACGCATGCATGAATCGGTTCACAGGTGGGTGCTTGTGCGGCAATGTCCGGATCGTGGCTTCGGGAGAACCCTACCGAATTGGTCTTTGTCACTGCCGCGACTGCCGCAAGCATCATGGCGCTCTGTTCCATGCATCTGCAATTTTCCCTCAAGATGCAGTGTCTGTCGAGGGCGAAACACAAAGCTATGCTGGGCGGTTCTTCTGTCCTCGCTGCGGGTCGTCCGTTTTCGCTCGCAGCGCGGACGAGATTGAAGTGAGCCTCGGAGTTCTCGACGATACCGACCAACTGATCCCGACCTACGAACTCTGGACCATCCGTCGTGAGTCGTGGCTGCCGCCGTTTCAGCTTGCCAAACGATATGAAGGCGATCGTGATGGAACGGGTCGCGAAGAGTAGGATCGGAGTATTTCGGGGATTTCCGCAGCCCACCTCGCGTGATCGAATATCGCTCTCGAAACCGCATGTCCGGGGTCATCTCCGGTCTCGATCATCACGATCTGCATGCCGGCGATGCGCATCAGGGTTGCTTTATGCCGCGCGGTACACGGTAACGCATCAGGCCGGCAGATAGATCGCATCGATGGCCGGGGGGCCGTCGGTGGTGACGGCGCCGCGCTCCACGAGGTCTTCCAAATGGGCGAGCACGGAGAGAGCGGCCGCGCCGTGAAGCCGTTTGTCTGTGTCCCGGTAAATCACCGCCACGATATCGGCGACCGTGCGGTCGCCTTGTCGGACCCGCTCGAGGATCGCCGTTTCGCGCATCCGCCGATGGGTCTTCAGCCCTCTGAGAAACGCGCGAGGCTTGTACACCGGGCCGCCATGGCCCGGCAAATAGAGGCGGTCGTCGCGTTCCAGCATGCGATCGAGAGAGGCCATGAAATCGGACATTGCCCCGTCGGGCGGGGCGACGATGGTCGTTGCCCACGCCATCACGTGGTCGGCCGAAAACACCACGCCATCCTCCAGCGCAAAAGCGGCATGATTGGCCGTGTGGCCAGGCGTGTGGATCGTCGTCAGGCGCCATCCGTCGCCATCCATCACCGCACCATCTTCGAGCGAGAGATCGGGCATGAACTCCATGTCAGAGGCCTCTTCGAGCGGATTGATCTCGCCGAGATAGAGCGGGCGTGCGGCCCGGTGCGGTCCTTCGGCAACCACCATCGCGCCGGTGTCGCTCGCAAGGCGCCGCGACAGCGGCGAATGATCCCGGTGGGTGTGGCTGACGGCGATGTGGCTGACCGGCCGGCCGGCGATTGCGGCGATGAGGGCCTGGTAGTGCGATTCGATCTCGGGACCCGGATCGATAACGCACAGCGTCTCCGTTCCGACGATGTAGCTGTTCGTGCCGTGGAAGGTGAGGGGCCCCGAATTCGGTGCGGTGATCCTGACGACACCATCCGCCACCGGCACGGGCGTCCCATGGGCGGGCTCGAATTTGGTATCGAAGGTGAGGGCCATCAGCGTTCTTTCGGGGAGCCTTCGGGGAGGATGGTTGCCGCTCCTCGCCCTTCACAATATAGGAGGAGTCACGGTATTCGGCGATCGACGCTCAAGCCCATTTGCATGAGGAACCATTCATGGCAACCGCACTGACCTCCCGTTCTCTCGTTTCAACCGCGTTGCCGCAGTCCGGCACCGGCCGCATCGTTGCGCAGATCATGCTAGCTGTCGCCGGCACGTTGCTCCTGACGGTTTCCGCCAAGGCCAAGGTCGTGTTCGGACCGGTCGACCTGTCGCTGCAGACGCTTGCCATCTTCCTGATTGCCGCAGCCTTCGGCATGCGCCTCGCGGTTGCGACGCTCGTTCTCTATCTCGCCCAAGGCGCCATGGGCCTGCCCGTCTTCCAGAGCACGCCAGAGAAGGGCATCGGCATCGCCTACATGCTCGGCACGACCGGCGGCTACCTCGCCGGTTTCGTCGTCATGGCGGCAATCGTTGGCTGGGCAGCGGATCGCGGCTGGGACCGCAACCCCTTCAAGTTCTTCGGTGCGATCGTTGTGGCCGATGTCGTCATGCTCGCCATGGGCTTTGCCTGGCTGGCACTGCTGATCGGTGCCGAGCAGTCCTGGCAGTTCGGCGTCGTTCCGTTCATCGTGCCGGACCTGATCAAGGCTGCGCTCGCAGCGTCCATCGTGCCGGCAATCTGGGGCCTGATCGCCAAGTTCAGCCGCTGATCCAGGCCAAACGACACAGATTTGGGGGAGGCCGCGCGGTGCGTGGCCTCCTTTTTCGTGACAGGCTGCAAGAATAACTTTCCGAGCCCATCGGCAAACTCGCAATAAAATCTCTCGGATCACGCTGCGGCTTTCGATAGCGTGCAGCCAATTGGAGGAGCCGGGGCCGGTGAAAAACGGGCCCCGGTCCTTCTGCATTTCGACCGGTCAGGCCTTATGAACAAACCTCTTTCCCATCTCGAACGGCTCGAAGCGGAGTCGATCCATATCTTCCGCGAGGTCGCGGCGACCTTTCAGCGCCCGGTCATGCTCTATTCGGTGGGCAAGGACTCCTCCGTCATGCTGCACCTGGCGATGAAGGCGTTCTACCCCGCCAAGCCGCCATTTCCCTTCCTGCACGTCGACACGACCTGGAAGTTCCGGGAAATGATCGAGTTTCGCGACCGCATGGCGCGCGAGCGCGGCTTCGATCTCGATGTGCACATCAACCAGGATGGCGTGGAGCAGGGCATCAATCCGTTCGATCACGGCTCCAACACCCACACCCACATCATGAAGACCGTTGCGCTGCGCCAGGCGCTCGACGCCGGGCGCTATGACGCCGCCTTTGGCGGTGCGCGCCGCGACGAAGAAAAGAGCCGGGCGAAGGAGCGTATCTTCTCCTTCCGCAATTCCAGCCACGCCTGGGACCCGAAGGGCCAGCGGCCTGAGATGTGGAAGATCTACAACACGCGCGTCGGCCAGGGCGAATCGATCCGCGTCTTCCCGCTCTCCAATTGGACCGAGCTCGATATCTGGCAGTACATTCTCGCCGAAGCGATCCCGATCGTGCCGCTTTATTTTGCCAAGAAGCGTCCGGTCGTCGAGCGCGACGGCATGCTGATCATGGTAGACGACGATCGCATGAAGCTGCAGCCGGGCGAGAAGATCGAAGAGAAGATGGTGCGGTTCCGCACGCTCGGCTGCTATCCGCTGACCGGTGCAATCGAGTCGGAAGCCGACGACCTGCCAGGCATCGTGCGTGAAATGCTGATTGCGCGCACCTCCGAGCGGCAGGGTCGCCTGATCGACCGCGACGAATCGGGCTCCATGGAAAAGAAGAAGCGCGAGGGATATTTCTGATGCGCGCCACAGCGATTTCAGAGGCAACGACGAACGATGCGACCGGCGATGCCGCCGCAACCGTTGCCGATTACCTTGCCAAGCAGGAAAGCAAGTCCTTCCTGCGCTTCCTCACCTGCGGCTCGGTGGATGACGGAAAGTCGACGCTGATCGGGCGTCTGCTCTACGACACCAAGCTGATCTTTGAAGACCAGCTCGCCGCGCTCGAGCGCGATTCGAGGAAGCACGGCACCACGGGCGAAGACATCGACTTCGCGCTGCTCGTCGACGGCCTGGAGGCCGAGCGCGAACAGGGCATCACGATCGACGTGGCCTACCGGTTCTTTGCGACCGACAAGCGCAAATTCATCGTCGCCGACACGCCCGGTCACGAGCAATATACCCGCAACATGGCGACCGGCGCTTCCACGGCTGATCTCGCCATCGTGCTGATCGATGCGCGCCAAGGGATCCTCACCCAGACGCGGCGCCATTCCTTCATCGCGTCGCTGCTCGGCATTCGCCACATCGTGCTGGCGGTCAACAAGATCGACCTGGTCGACTTCTCGCAGGAGCGCTTCGAGGCGATCCGGCGCGATTACGAGATTTTCGCCGCGTCGCTCGGCTTCCGCTCGATCACCGCGATCCCGCTGTCGGCGCGCTACGGCGACAACGTCACCCAGCCATCGGAGAACATGCCCTGGTACGACGGTCCGTCTCTGCTCGGGCACCTCGAAACGGTGAATGTCGACGACGATCTCGCTGGCAAGCCGTTTCGTTTTCCGGTGCAGTTCGTCAGCCGGCCGCATCTGAATTTCCGTGGATTCCAGGGCCAGGTCGCGTCCGGCCGCGTTGCGGTCGGGGACACCGTCGCCGTGGCGAAATCGGGCGTGACGACCCGTATCAAGCGCATCGTCACCATGGCGCCCGACGGCACCGATCTCGATCTTGACCAAGCGCGCGATGGGCAGAGCGTGACCTTCGTGCTGGCAGACGAAGTCGACTGCTCACGCGGCGACATGCTGGTCGATCCGCAAGCGGCGCCGGTGATTGCAGACCGGTTCGATGCGCGCCTCGTCTGGTTTGCCGAGCGGGCGCTTGTTGCTGGTCGCCAGTACATTCTGCGCACCGAGACCGACCAGACAGCCGCCGCCGTGGCCGTGCTGCAGAACCGCATCGACATCTCGAAGCTCGAAGAGGTGAAGGCCGACACGCTCGCCTTGAACGACGTAGGGACCGTGACGATTGCTGCACAGCGGCCGATCGCTTTCGATCCCTACCGCGCCAACCGGGCAACCGGCGCCTTCATCCTGATCGACCGCATTTCCAATCAGACGGTTGCTGCCGGCATGATCACGGCGCAGGCGAGTGGCTCCGCTGGCCAGCACCGCCTCTTCGACGTGACGCAGAAGGACCGCGCCGCCATCAAGCACCAGAAGCCGGCGATCCTCTGGTTCACCGGACTTTCGGGAGCGGGCAAGAGCACGATCGCCAACACGCTCGAGCGGCGCCTGCATGGTCTTGGGTTGCACACCTACGTGCTGGATGGCGCCAATACGCGCCAGGGTCTCAATCGTGGGCTTGGCTTCGACGCCGCCAGCCGTCGCGAGGAGGTTCAGCGCATCGCCCATGTGGCGAAGCTGATGGCGGATGCAGGCCTGGTCGTGATGGCCTCCTTCATCTCGCCGCTGCGCGAAGAGCGCCAGATCGCCCGCGACATCGCCGGGGACAACGCGTTCCTCGAAATCTTTGTCGATGCCGATTTGCAGGATTGCATGCAGCGCGATCCGAAGGGGTTCTACAAGCTCGCACTCGAAGGTGAACTGAAGCACTTCACCGGCGTGGACGAGCCCTACGAGGCCCCGGATTCGGCCGATGTGCATCTGCGCGTCAAGGGCCGCACGCCGGAAGAACTGGCAGCCGAGATCGAAGCCGCCTTGAAGGCAAAGGGTCTGCTTTAATAAACCCGGCGGGTGGACCGGCGTGATGGAAGCGGCAACGATAAGTGACTGCTTCCATCGAAACCAAGCGTTAACCACGACCCCGTATTCAGTTAACGATTACGGGGACCAGGTTTTTCGGGGGCGTCATGTCGATCACACGCAGAGGCATTCTTTTCGGGATGCCACTCTTCTTGGGCGCCTGCACGGCGTCGTCGGAATATCAGACGGCCCGGCTGAACTATGCGGCGCTGCCGGAGGAGCGTTTCCCGTTGGACGCCGTGCCGCTGCAGGAGATCGATCCCGAACTCCGCCGCCAAGAAGTCGCGTTCGATGGCGATTATGAAGCCGGCACCGTTGTGGTGAACACGCCTGAGCGTCGGCTCTATTACGTGCTCGGCGGGGGCAGGGCGCTGCGCTACGGCATCGGCGTCGGTCGCGAAGGACTGGCACTGCGCGGCAACGCAACGGTCGGTCGCAAGGCCGAATGGCCGAATTGGACCCCGACGGCGAACATGATTCGGCGCGATCCACGCAATCTGCAATTCGCATCCGGCGTCCCCGGTGGGCCGACCAACCCGCTTGGCGCCCGCGCGCTCTATCTCTACCGCAACGGCCGCGACACCATGTTCCGCATCCACGGCACCAACCAGCCGCGCTCGATCGGGCAAGCCATGTCGAGCGGCTGCGTGCGCATGCTGAACCACGACGTGATCGATCTTTACGACCGCGTCCCGACCGGCAGCCGAGTCGTGGTGATCCAAGCCTGACCAGGCGCTTCCTGCGAGATTATCGAGGCAGCGGTTCGGCCAACGATCGATCCTGTGAAATTTGTGATCCGCTCTTGATTCCTGCCGGGATCAAGGTAAACCGGCCACGGTCGCATTGCCCGACGGGCAAGCCGCCATTGGGGCGTAGCCAAGCGGTAAGGCAGCGGTTTTTGGTACCGCCATTCCCTGGTTCGAATCCAGGCGCCCCAGCCATTTCCCTTCGTGCCATACTTTCCGGTTTCGCGCAGACGGCTTAAGGCTGTTGCCTTGATTGGACGATGGAGAGCGTGATGGCGGGTCTTTACTACGAACAATTCAGCGTCGGCCTGACGTTCGACCATGCGATCCGGCGCACGGTAACCGAGATGGACAATGTCCTGTTTTCGGCGATGACCCACAATCCGGCGGCGCTGCATCTCGACGAGCACTACTGCCAGACGCAGACGGAATTCGGCCAGCGGATCGTCAACAGCGCCTTCACGCTGGGACTGATCGTTGGCATTTCGGTGGGCGACACGACGCTCGGCACCACAGTTGCCAATCTGGGCTGGGACGAGGTGCGTTTTCCGCGTCCGCTCTTCCACGGCGACACGGTCCATGTGCGTTCGACGGTGCACGAGATGCGCGAAAGCCGCTCCCGGCCGGAATGCGGGATCGTCATCTTCCTGCATGAAGGGTTCAATCAGAAAGATGAATCGATCGCCACGTGCAAGCGCTCGGCACTCATGCTGCGCAAACCGATGGAATGAGCGGGCGGGGGCTTGGAAATTCCACCGATGATGATTTTCCGGCTTGCATCGACCAGACCAAATCGCTAGTGAAACCGGGCCTTCGGGCCATGTCGGAGTGTAGCGCAGCCTGGTAGCGCACCTCGTTCGGGACGAGGGGGTCGCAGGTTCAAATCCTGCCACTCCGACCATCGTTTTCAGGGCTTCCCGGGTCCTCTTTCCTTCACTCGCAAACAGCTGCGGTCCGATTACGGATCGTCTTCCGCACCGTCTTCGTCCTATTGGTCGCGGTGCCGACGCCTTTTAACACATAGTTCAATCGCGACATTCCCGTGGCAGCCTAGCGACCTAGGTCGCCAATTTTCCAGCTTCGAAGGTCGCCATTCTATTGATTCCTAAGTGGTCGCACGCAGCGAGACCTTGTGTGCTCCTGCCCGCGTCAGTCTGAAACTATGATTCTCCATGCAGCGGAAAGCGTCCGTCGTCGCGAATATCGGTTCGGCGAGTGACGATCATCCCTGCATTCGGTTCGATCAAGCAGACCACGCTTTTGGATTACGAGGACCAAGCAAATGGCCAACTTCAGACTGAAATTCGCACGAGCTGCGGCGCTTGCCGGCGTTGTTCTGACGGGCAGCAGCATCTCGGCTCACAGCCAGCTATTCACGACCGCGGAGTGGCGGCGAGCAGCAGATCAGGCTTGCCAGGACGCCCTCGACAGCGGCTCCCCGCAGATGCTCGAGGACTTTCTGCGCCAGTATGGAAGAGCGCGCACGCCATGCAACGTCGTCGCGTCGACCGCACGGGCGCAGAGCGCGAATGGCGGGGAAAATTCGAGCTCCGATGATAACCAGGCCGGCCCCAGTGATGGTGGCCCGAACGACGGTGGCCCAGACGATGGTGGCCCGAACGACGGTGGCCCAGACGACGGTGGCCCAGACGATGGTGGCGATGACGGCGGTAATCCCGATGACGGCGGCGGTCATCACGGCGATGACGATGGCGGTCATCACGGCGATGACGATGGCGGTCATCACGGCGGGCATGATGGCGGTCACCATGGTGGCCATGACGGCGACCACCATGGCGGTCATCATGGCGGCCACGAGGGTGGCGACGATGGCGATCATCACGGCGGCCACGACGGAGGCCATGGTGGCGAACACAATGGCGGAGCTCACGGGGATCATCACGACGGTGATGGACATGGCCACGATGGCGAACACCACGGCGGTCACGGCGATGACCATGGCAATGGCCATGACGGTGCCCATGGCGATGGCGATGGCGATGGCCATGATGGCGACGACGGGAGCTATGGCGACTGAACGAACTTTGGTTCGGCGGCGGTGATGCCCGTCGGACGCTGGGTTGCTACGCCTGGCAATCCGGCAAGAATTGCCGGGCGTAGTCGTATCCCATCGACTTGATACGCTGGGTCAGCCCGCCCTGATCTGCTATCCAGGCGCGCACCCAATCGGGATAGGCGCTGAGCATCATGTGAGCTGCTGCCTCGTTGGCTTTCCGGTCGCCTCCATACGGAAGATGGAAGCCGAACACCGCATTCTCCACGATGCAGGCGCGTGATTCGGGAACGGAAAGGTAAAGAGTGCACGCTGATTCACATCGACCGACAAATCGAACCTGGCGGTTCGAGCGGATCAGTTGATTGACCTTTATGACGTAGAGAGCGACATGTCCGCCCGGGTCGTCGCGGACATAGAAGTGGTTGGAAGATGGGCTGGCGTGTACCAACTGCACACTGCCGGTGGTGGATGCCGTTGCGACCAATAGAGCAACGAGCAGACGTTTGAGCGTGACGAGCTGAAAGATCAGTGGAGCCTCCGCAGGCAAGCGATCCCATATGCTCATTGGCTAAATCAAATCGGGGTGTTTTGGCCAGACACATAGTCTTTCGGCCTGTCTCAACGCGCATACCTGCTGCCGGCGCTGAGCAATTGTCTTCTGCGTCAGGTTCGGCATGCCGTGTCCCAGTGCAACGGGCACCGATTCCGCTGCATGATGTGCAACCTCCGCTCAGTGGATGGAGGACAGCGCCTGTGCCCCGGAACCGGGCTTTGGTGCGCTCGTGAGCGCGCTTGCCACAGCGTCTTTCAGCTGGTCGTGCGTGAACGGCTTGCCGAGCATCGGCAGTTTGAGCTGCTCGTTTTCTGGAATTTCGGCATAGCCGGTGACAACGAGGATCGGAAGTTCGGGGCGGCGCTGGCGGATCGCGCGCGCAAGTTCGGTGCCGGTCATGCCAGGCATCGCATGGTCGGTCACGAGCAGCTCGATGCCGGCATCCTTCTCCAGCATGTCCAGCGCCATGGTGCCGGAAGAGGCTTCGATCACGTCGTGGCCGAGTTCCTGCAGAAGATCGACCGTGTTCATCAAAACGAGGAAATCGTCGTCGACGGCCAAAATCTTGAGTGGCCCGGCGCTCGCCTGCTGCATCGGCAGCGCAGAGAGAGCGGCGCCAACCTCCACATCGGCAGCGGGTAGCCAGAGCGTCGCGCGCGTGCCGGAGCCAAATTCGCTTTCAAGCACCAACGCGCCGCCGGATTGTTCTGCGAAGCCGTGCACCATGGAAAGACCGAGGCCGCTGCCGCGTTCGAGGCCCTTTGTGGTGAAGAACGGATCGCGCGCCCGTGCAAGCGTCTGCGGGTCCATGCCGATACCGTCATCCGCGATGTCGACGCGGACGTAAGCGCCTGGCTTCAGGCCGTCGACGTCGCCGCTCTGCAGGTTGCCGCGCTTGGCGCAGACCCGGATCGTGCCGCCCTCCGGCATGGCGTCCTTGGCGTTGACGGCGAGATTGATGATGCTGATCTCGAGCTGATGCGCATCGACATGAGCAGTTGCTCCTTGCGGGTCGAAATCCGTATCGAGCTGGATTTGAGGACCGAGCGAGCGCTGCAGAGTGTCCTGGATGGATTGGAAAAGGTGCGGCACGGAGACCGGCTCGGCCTGCAGCATCTGCTGGCGGGCGAAGGATAGCATATGCTGGGTCAGCACCGAGCCGCGGCGCGCACCCTGCATGGCATTATCGATCAAGACGGTAGCGCGATCGTCGTGCGCGTAGCGGCGCTGGAGCAGTTCGAGATTGCCGAGAACCACCGCCAGCAGATTGTTGAAATCATGCGCGATGCCGCCGGAGAGCTTGCCGATCGCTTCCATTTTCTGTGTCTGGCGCAACGCTTCTTCGGCACGCTTGCGCGCCGTCACGTCGATCAGGCCGCCGGAGATCGACAGGGTCTCGCCATCGCATTCGAGACGCGAGGACATGAGAACGTCGATCGGCACGCCGTCTTTCGTGTGGAAACGGTATTCCACATCGTCCATGGCCTGGCCTTGCAGGAGAAGCGGCCAATCGTGATCGAGAAACTTCTGCGCGGACTCAGGCTCCATGAAGAAGGCGAGGCGTTCGCCGTGCACGTCTTCCCGGTTTCGACAAAGAAGCTGAAGCCAAGAATCGCTGGCCTCCAAAATGGTGCCCTTGCCGGAGAGCGAATGCAGCGGCAGCGGCGTATGGCGGTAGAGCGCGCGGAACTGCTCTTCGCTGCGGCGAAGACGGTGTGCTTCCATCGCCGCCATTTGAGCCAGCCGCCGATCAACGACGGCTGCAGCGAGCGCCAGCGCCAGAATGCCAAAGGTGATGACGGCAACCCCTACGGCGAGATTGGCGTGGTTGAGGCCGACGCCGGTGATGGCCTGCCTTGCCTCAAGCGACGGGACGAAATGTGCCGCATGCATGCCGGCATAGTGCATGCCTGAAACGGCAACTCCCATGGCCAGCGCAGCACCGAAACGCAAAACGGGCCGGGTCTCGACCAGCGCCAGCCAGAGCGCCGCAGTCGACGCTCCGATAGCGATCACGACCGATACGCCGACCCAGAAAGGGCTGTAATGCATCTCCATGGGCATGCGCATGGCGGCCATGCCGGTGTAATGCATCGCCAGGATACCAGCACCCATCAGAAGACCGGCAATGAGCAGCGGCCGAAGGCCACCATCCGCATCGCGCGCCACGGCGAAGCCGAGACCGGTGACGCCGATTGCCAGCACGAGCGAGAAGAGCGTGAGCGCCGCGTCGTACGTGATGGTGACGCCTGGCAGGGAAAGAGCCAGCATGGCGACGAAGTGCATGGACCAGATCCCGCCGCCCATGGCGAGTGCTGCCGTGCCGAGCCAGGCTATCGATGCCCGTTTGTCGGAGGCGGCCCTCAGCCGTCCGGCCAGATCCAGCGCCGTGTAGGAGGCCGCAATGGCGATCAGGATCGAGAGCGCGACGAGGGCGGGATCGTGATGGCCATGCATTCTTTGTATTTTCCAACGGGCGGCTTGTCCGCGCTTTAGCACCTAAAGCGACAGCTTAAGAAGTCAATTCACGAGCACAGGGCCGCTCGTGCAATAACATGGGTCAATCTGAGCAGGCTTGGATCGGCTTTTCTTTCGACTGTGTGTTCTTTAGCACTGTCTCATCGATCCGTCACAGGACACGGGGCTTGTCATCTGATTGTAACGGATCAAGAATATCGGCAACGCGCGGTCAGTCCTGCCCGCGACGATCAAAAAGGGGAGACGTCCATGAACTTCATCAAGCGCCGCACCATCCTGACCGGTGCGGCATCGGTCGCCGGCCTGTCGCTCGCTTCGCCTTTCGTTTCGCGCCGAAGCTATGCGCAAGGGTCTTCCGGCTCCGTCAATATCTTCGCCTGGGCTGGCTATCTGAACGACGAGATGCTTTCCGCCTTTACGGAAGCCACGGGCATCCAGGCCAACTACACGCCTTATGGCACCAATGACGAACTGCTGAACCAGCTGCGCGCCAATGACGGTGCTGGTTTCGACATCATCTGGCCGACCGTCGACCGCGTCCCGAACTATGTGGAATTCGGTCTCGTGCAGCCGCTGGATATCTCCAAGATCGAAGTCGATCGCTGCCTGCCGAGCGCCTGGTCAAGCTCCGAGAACCTCGGTGCCGTCATCGACGGCGAGCGCTATCAGGTTCCGACCGATTGGGGCACGGAGGGCATCGCGTTCGATCGTGACCAGATGCCGCTCGAATACGGCACGGCATCCTACGGCGACATCTGGAAGCCGGAAGCCGAAGGGCTTGCCACCGTGCGCGGCCATTCCGGTCTTGTCGGTCTCGGTTTGTGGCTCGAGGCCGAAGGCCGCCTGCCGATGCCGATGCGCGAAGCCTTCGTTTCCGAAGAGAACATGGTCGCGATCTATGACGTGATCCTGGCAGAAGCGATTGCCCGCAAGGCCAACATTGCCCAGTTCTGGACCAACGAAAACGAAGCTCAGGGCGCATTCCGCGTCAACGGCTGCGCCGTCGGCCAGACGTGGGATTCCACGGCCGCGGCACTTGCCAAGGAAGGTCTGAATGTCGGGTTCCTCGCTCCGAAGGAAGGCGCGCTGACTTGGATGGAAGGCGTTTCGATCCCGTCGGGTGCCGAGAACCTCGATCAGGCTTATGCCTTCATCAACTGGTTCCTGACGCCGGAAGCAGGCGCGATGTACACCAACGCAACGTCGATCAACTCGACCGCTGTCGGTGCTGCCGAACTGACGTCGGACGACGCCAAGGCCTTCTTCGCCAACGCCTATCCGGGCGATGCACTGGAGAAGCTGTGGTGGTGGCCGATCCAGGAAACCTGGTTCGTCGAAAAGCGCAACGAATATCAGGACCGCTTCCTGTCGGCCTGATCTGACGATCCTAAGGGGTCGGTCGACCGCCGGCCCCTCACTCTTCATCTCTGGAATTCCGCAACTTTCGAGGCTTCATGTCCCATTCGGTCGAACTGCAGGGTGTCGGCATGACATTCGGCAAAACCCGCGCCGTCGGCGATGTGAGCTTCACGGTGGAAGGTGGCGAATTCTTCTCTATTCTCGGCCCCTCGGGCTGCGGCAAGACGACGATCCTGCGCATGGTCGCAGGCTTCCTCCAGCCGACCGAAGGCAAGATCCTCATCGGCGGCAACGACATGGCGGGGCTCGGCCCCGATCAACGCCCGACCGCGATGATCTTCCAGTCCCTGGCACTGTTCCCGTTGATGCCAGTTTGGGAAAACATCGCCTTCGGGCTGGAGGCTCGTGGCGTCGCGAAGGCTGAACGTCGCCGGAAGGCGGACGAGCTGCTCAAGCTGATTGCGCTCGAAGGCTATGGCGACCGGATGCCGGGTGAGCTTTCAGGCGGCCAGCGTCAGCGTGTCGCGATTGCCCGCGCGCTCGCGGTCGAGCCGCAGGTTCTGCTGCTCGATGAACCGCTTTCCGCGCTCGACCTGAAACTGCGCCAGCACATGCGCGCCGAACTGCGGGCGCTGCAAAAGCGCACGGGCGTAACCTTCATCTACATCACCCATGACCAGTCGGAAGCGCTCGCCATGTCCGATCGCGTGGCGGTGATGAGCGCCGGCGTGCTGCAGCAGGTGGGTGCGCCGCGTGATCTCTATGACAACCCGGCGACGCCTTTCGTGGCGAAGTTCGTCGGTGAGACCAATACCTATCCAGGCATCGTCCGCGCCATCGACGGGAAGACAGCCAGTATCGAGACGGCTCATGGCACGATGCGGGGCAGGGCGGGCCCGGCACTTTCGGTGGGCAGCAAGGCCAGTCTCTATGTGCGGCCGGAAGCGCTTAAAGCCGCTTCGGTCGACAATGCGGTCGCGGCAACCGTCGATCGCTTCGATTTCGAAGGCGCCTTCGCGCTGATCCATGCGCGCCTGCCCGATGGCGCGCCGCTCGTCGCCTCCGTTGGCAGCCTGGATTTCGCCGATGCGCCGAAACCGGGCGAGACGGCCCGCTTCGGCTTTGCGCCCGACCATGCCGTGGTGCTCGCCGATGGGTGACGTCTTCAAGCGGTTCGGGGGCGGGCTCGGCACGGTCTTCACCGCGCTGGTGCTGGTCTGGCTGGCCGGAATGGTGCTGGCGCCGAACATCACCATGATCGACTATGCGCTGCGGCCGAACCTGCCGCCTTCCGCGATCGGCGGCGACCAGGACGTCTATTCGCTGAGCAACATTCTGTACCTTGCCGGCGAAGACGTGCACCGCGCGATCTTCTTCAAGACGATCTGGGCAAGCGCGCTCGTTGCGTTCATCACCTTCGTCGTCTGCTACCCCATTGCCTATTGGCTCGCGCAGAACGCGACACCGAACCAGACGGCGCTGGTACTGCTCGCGCTGACCATCCCCTTCTGGATTAACGAGGTGCTGCGAACGCTCGCGTGGTATATCCTGCTCGCGTTTCGCGGACCGCTCAACGAAGCACTGCTCGCGATCGGGATCATCGACGCGCCGGTGCGCTGGTTCGGCGATACCGGCGTGCTCGCCGGCATGGTCTACGCCTACATCCTCTTCATGCTGTTCCCGATCTACAACGCCATCGAGAGCCTCGAAAAATCGCAGGTTGAGGCGGCCAAGGATCTGGGCGCTTCGACATGGCGCATTCACGCGCGCGTAGTCATCCCGCATGCCAAGGCAGGCATCGCGACGGGTTGCGTCTTCACCTTCATGCTGGCGGCCGGCTCTTACGTCGCCCCGGCATTGCTCGGCGCGCCCGGCAGCCGCTGGTTCACGCAGATCATCTACAACTGGTTCTTCGAAGGCGGGAACTGGAACCGCGGCGCGGCCTATGCGCTGGTTCTGCTCGTGCTGTGTCTCGTCGTCGTTCTGGTGACGCTCAAGCTTGCGCGGGTCAATCTGACGGATGTCGCGAAATGAGGGCGAGCGACGTGATCCGCAACGCGCTCTTCGCGCTCTATTTCGTGGCGTTCTTCGCCTATCTGTTCCTGCCGCTCGGCATCATGGGGGCGGCGACGTTCAACGAGAGCCGGTTCCCGACCGTCACGCCGTGGCAGGGCACGACCCTGCAATGGTTCAACGAATTGTGGGCGGATGCCGCGATGTGGCAGTCGCTGTGGACCTCGGTCGTTATCGCCTTCTTCGTCGTTCTCGTATCGCTGCCGATCGGCACGGCAGCGGCGCTCGTGCTGACCAGCCTGCACCAGAAAGCCCGCGGCCCGCTCTATGCGGTGATGGTGTCGCCGCTTCTGACGCCCGGCGTCGTGATCGGCATCGCGACGCTCGTCCTGTGGCGCCAGCTCGGCGTCGGCGGCGGTGTGTTCCTGATCGTCGTTGCCCAGTCGAGCTACATCATCTGCTACGTGATGCTGATGATCGCGGCCCGCTTGCAGCGCTTCGATCGGACGCAGGAGGAGGCGGCGCTTGGCCTCGGCGCATCCAAGTTCATGGTGTTCCGTCGCGTGCTGCTGCCGTTCCTGAAGCCGGCGCTGATCGCAGCTGCGTTCCTCGCCGTTCTGCAATCGATCGAAAACTACAACACGACGCTCTTCGTGCGCGGCTTCGACACGCCGCTGACGGTCTATATCGCCACCAAGGTGCGCACGGGCCTGACGCCTGCGGTCAATGCGCTCGCGCTCATCATGATCACTGCATCGATCCTCGGCGCGATCGCCTACGAGGTGCTGCGCCGGCGTGAAGCCCGTCGCAAGGCGAATTTGGCCTGAGCTTTAAACCAAAAGAGAAGGCTTTTGCACTTGGATCGGCGGACGGAAGTCATTAGCTCTGGCCCAAACGCAATGGGAAGGCCGAAGCCATGGCAGCGCCGAGCAAAGAAGACGTCCTCGATCGATTGAAGCAGGTGCCGGGCCCCGACGGGCAGGGCAATGTCGTCGAACTCGGACTCGTGTCCGACGTCTTCATCGCCGACGGCAAGGTCTTCTTCTCGATCAGCGTGCCGGCCGCCCGTGCCAAGGAGCTGGAGCCACTCCGCGCGGCAGCTGAAGATGCCGTGAAGACGATCCCCGGCGTGTCTTCCGCCATGGTCGCGCTGACCGCGGAAAAGAAGGCGAGCGCCACCGCGCCGGCTCCGAGCGCGCCGGCCGGCTCCGGCGAGCCCCGTCGCGAGCCTGCTCCCCGTGCGAAATCCGAGGTGGAAGGCATCGGCGCGATCATTGCGGTCGCCTCCGGCAAAGGCGGCGTCGGCAAGTCGACGACCGCGGTCAATCTCGCGCTTGGCCTCAAGGGCCTCGGCCTGAAGGTGGGCGTTCTCGATGCGGACATTTACGGCCCTTCGATGCCGCGCCTGCTGCATATCGGCGGCCGCCCCAAGACGGTGAACGGCCGCACGCTCGTGCCGATGGAAGCCTATGGGCTCAAGGTCATGTCGATCGGTTTCCTCGTGGACGAAGAGACGCCGATGATCTGGCGCGGCCCGATGGTGATTTCGGCGCTGACGCAGATGCTGCGCGAGGTTGCGTGGGGCGAACTCGACGTGCTGATCGTCGACATGCCGCCCGGCACAGGCGACGCACAACTGACCATGGCGCAGCAGGTGCCGCTGGCAGGCGCGGTGATCGTCTCGACGCCGCAGGATCTGTCGCTCATCGATGCCCGCAAGGGCTGGAACATGTTCAAGAAGGTCGACGTGCCGCTGCTCGGGCTGGTCGAGAACATGAGCTATTTTGTCTGCCCCGATTGCGGCTCGACGCACGATATTTTCGGCCATGGTGGCGCGCAGAAGGAAGCCGAGAAGATCGGCATCCCCTTCCTCGGCGCCGTGCCGCTTCACATCGACATTCGCGAGATGTCGGACGCGGGAACCCCGGTCACGGTGACGGCCCCCGATGGTCCCCACGCCAAGATCTACGGCGAGATTGCCGAAAAGGTCTGGAACAATCATCTGGCGCGCAAGGAAAGCGCCAGGGGCGGCCCAGCGATCGTCTTCGAATAATACGGATCGCTTGATCCCTGTTCGTGCATTTGCAGCAGGGATCGTGCCATAGTGCCGTTCCACCTTTGGGGAGGCATCGGCATGAGCGGCGCGGTCGACGAAGAATGCGGGGTGGCAAGCGATGGCCAGTGAGCGCCACGTGGTCGTCACCGGTGGGGCATCGGGCATCGGCCTCGCCACCGTGCATGCGCTTGTCGACGACGGCTACGCCGTCACGATCATCGATGCCGGCGGATCCGCCATTTCCGCAGCCGAAGAGAGCCTCGAAGGCGAAGACGTGTTCTGCACGAGAGCGGATGTCACCGACGAGGAAGAAATCGCGGAGGCGTTTGAAGCTGCCGCCGAAGAGTTCGGGCCGATCACGGGACTGGTCAACGCCGCCAATATTCTTCGCGTGGCACCATTCGAAGCAACGAGCGCGGAGCTTTTTCGCCAGATCCTCGACGTCAATCTCGTGGGCGCGTTCATCACCTCCGCCGCGGCGCTCGATCGCATGGGGGACGCGCTCTCGATCGTGAATGTGAGCGCTGTGTCCGGCATGAGAGCCAATGCCGGCCGCGCCGCCTATGGCGCTTCGAAGGCAGGGCTGATCAGCATGAGCCAGGCTATGGCAGTGGAGCTGGCGGCAAGCGGCATCCGGGTCAACTGCGTCGCGCCGGGACCGATCAACAAGGAAACGACGATCGACACCCACTCGGCAGAAGATCGCGCACGGTGGTCGGAACGGGTGCCGCAGCACCGATATGGTCTGCCGGAGGAAGTGGCGGCCGCCATCCTGTTCCTGCTGTCGGACCAGGCGAGCTACATCAACGGCCAGGTTCTGGCTGTCGATGGGGGTTTCTCGGTTGCAGGGTTGATGCGACCCGTGGGGCGTTAATAGACCGACACGAGGCCGAAGGCCGGCACTTTGATGCCGATGCGTTTGATGTCGATACCGGCCACGAGGCCCATCAGGTGGACTTCGAAGCCGCTGTGCCAGCCGGCGGAAAAGCCCGCCAGGCCAAAGAGTGTCGCGTGCACATCGAGCCCGTCATCCGAGACGGCAAAGAAGCGCCCGCCTGAGAGGTAATCCCGACCCACCGCGTTGGGCGGGAGCACGAGGCCGAGTTCAGGCACGTCACGCAGGACATGGGCGACGAAGGAATTGGAGTTCGGACCGGGATAAATGCGGTATCCGCGATCACCGTTCGCGCCCTGATGCGGATAGGCAGCGATGGCTGCTTTCACCTTTGGGATCAGCCGTTCCGCCTCGGTACCGTGAACGCTGCCGACGATTTCCGGCAGGTTCGAATACCAGCGCGCATCGGCGGGATAGCCGTCCATGCGCACCGGGCGACCCCAGCCCACCTTGTCGTAGCGGTGATAGCGTTCGCCCGCACGCTTGGTGACGATCCAGCTGTGGGTGGCAAAGGCACCCTTCATGCCGCCGGTCCGCGCCGCCATGATGTAGATCGCAGCTTCGGAATTAGACGATGCGTCGGGCAGCATGCCGCTTGCCGACCAGTCTGCCTGGCGCCAGGAGGACGGCCGGTCGACGCTCGCCCACCAAGCGGCTGACGCGAGCGCCGGTGCGATGAAAATGGCGAAAACGGCAATGATGATGGCCATCACGGAACGCGCGCGGCTCCCGGTTCGCCGATCTCCAGGTCCATGTTGCATCGCTTCAAGCCAACCCCTATCAGTTCGCCCATCCAACAAGAGCTTGAGGCGAATTCATGTCCAATCCCGTTCTGGTCGAAGTGACGCGCGGCGCGCTGGTCGAGAGCCGACACCGGGGCGCCATCGCAGTTGTCGACGCAGACGGGAAGATGGTGCTCGGGATCGGCGATGTCGAGCGCCCGGTGTTTCCGCGATCCGCCGTCAAGACGATGCAGGCACTGCCGTTGATCGAGAGCGGTGCGGCTGATGCTTTCGGGTTTGGCAACGCCGAGCTGTCGCTCGCCTGTGCGTCCCATTCCGGCGAGGCGGAACATGTGGCGCTGGCGGCGAGCATGCTCAACCGCGCTGGCCGCGATGCCGATGTGCTCGAATGCGGCTGCCACTGGCCGTTCGATCAACATGTGCTGATCGATCTGGCAAAAAGCGGCAAGGCGCCGACGGTCCTGCACAACAACTGCTCCGGCAAGCATGCAGGCTTCGTGGCGACTTCGGTGCACGCCGGAATTCCGACCGAAGGCTACGTGACCTACGATCACCCCATTCAGCGCGAGATTCGCGGTGTGGTGGCAGCGCTGACGGGAACGGCGCTCGAAATGGACAGGTGTGGCACGGATGGCTGTGCCATTCCGACCTATGCCGTGCCGCTGGACCGGCTGGCGGACGGGTTTTCGAGAATGGTCACGGGCAGGGGGCTCGAGGCAGAGCGCGCCAAGGCGGCGCGCCGGCTGTTCGACGCCTGCATGGCCGAGCCATTCTACATGTCGGGATCGAAGCGGGCCTGTCTGAACCTGATGCAGGCGGCGCCCGGCCGGATATTTGCCAAGACCGGCGCGGAGGGCGTGTTCTGCGCGGTGCTGCCCGGGCAGGGGCTCGGCATAGCGCTGAAATGCGACGATGGCGGCACGCGGGCGTCCGAAGCCATGATCGCCGGTCTGCTCGCACGGCTGATGGGATCCGAAGATCCAGCCTACGCCGCGCTCGATGCTCTGGCCAACAAAACCCTGCGGAACTGGAACGGCACCGAGGTCGGCAAGATAAGAGTGACCGACGCTTTGACGCAGTGAAGCCAGCCGCTTTCCATGTGCGCTAGATGACGCGATTGCGTTCCACCGTCAGGTGCGCAGGCGTCTCTTCACCCGAGGCGAGGTCGGCGGTCGCCGGCTCCCCCCAGCGGAAGCCGACGACCGCGCCCTCCGGAGTTCCTTCGATTACATTGTCGGAAATGAGCGCCTGCTGCGCTTCTTCTACGACTGTGACCGCAACGCCGACCGGTACAGCACGCACAATGTTGCCGGTCACGGATACGTTGCGGAGGAAGGGCCCCCAGCCCATGAGAATGCCCCATTTCGAGACATTCTCGATCGAATTGCCGGTCACTGCCGTGTCGGCTTCGATGGCGATGCCCCAGCCGAAGCCGGGGCCGATCGGTTCGTAAGGATCGGGCGCCACGATGTTGCGCACGATGTTGTTGGCAACGGTTGCCAACCGGCCGCCTTCGTTGAAGTTGGCGACGGAGATGCCGTTGGCTCCGCCATCGATGAGGTTCGATGCAATGACTGCGCCTTCGAAGGAAAATTCCGAGTAGAGCGCCGTCTCGCCGGAGCGCAGGCACTGATTGCCGACGATCTGGACGTTCGATCCCGAGTTGGATCGGATGGCCGAGAACGCGCAATCGGACACGTGGTTGTTGGCGATCATGACATTCGCCGCGCGAAAGACGTTGATGCCATTGCCGTTTTGGCCAGTACCGCCATCGGCGGCGCCGATGCGCTCGACGCGGTTGTTCGTCACGATCGAGTTGTCCGGCCCATCCTCCCAGCGATGGATGAGGATGCCGCCATTGGCACAGTCGAAAACGTGGTTGTCGGTGACCGTCAGCCCGGTCGACTGGACAGCATAGATGCCGACGCCGGCCGCACCCGAGATGCGTGTGCGACGGATGCCGCCGCCACAGGCCTCGAGCGCGAGCGCATTGCGCTGGCTTCCGATAAATTCACACTCATCAAGATCGAGCCGCGAGACGTTGCGCGCCACGAGACTGCCGGTTGCCCAGGTGTCGAGCCAACGGTTGGCGCCATCGACAACGATGCCTTTCATTGAAACCGTCTCGGCGTTCTCGGCGGCAAGAAACGAGCCTTCGCCCGTGTAGACGAGACGTGAAGCGCCGGGCACGCCCATCAGCCGCGCGCCGGCCGGCAGGGTGATGTTGGAGACGCGGTAGACGCCGGGCGGCAGGAACACCGGTTTTCCCTCGGGCGCAGCTTCGGCGAGCAGCCGGTTCAACAGCGCCCCCTGATCCACATCGGTGCCGGCACGCAGGCCGCCAGACTGCGCGTCGATCGCCCCCCGAAGATCGACCTGCGCGAAAAGCTGGCCGGCGCGCGCCGGCACCGATACGGAAACCGTGCACGCGGCTGCCGAGGCCAAAACCGCCTGGATTGCCGCTCGCCGTCTCATCATGGTTACGCCTTTCTTGCTGCCCTCAGCACAGCAAGCGGCGTGCCAGTTGTTTCTGTGCCGTTATGGGACAGGAGGCGCGAGGAGAACGGAAAGAGATTTTCCGGGCGAGAGGAACATCGGGCGCACTTGAAGCTTGGATGGGCCTGCCGCCGATAATCGGCGACGCAACTTTTAGAAGGATCGCCCAACATGGCCAAAGAAAAGACTCTGCAGGATCTCTTCCACGATACGCTCAAGGACATCTATTACGCCGAGCGCAAAATCCTGAAGGCGCTGCCGAAGATGAAGCGTGCGGCCCAGTCGGAAGAGCTGAAGGCAGCATTCGAAAAGCATCGCGAAGAAACCGAAGGTCAGATCGAACGCCTGCAGCAGGTATTCGAGCTTCTCGGAAAGCGCCCACAGGGCAAAACTTGCGATGCGATCGAAGGGATCATCGCCGAAGGCGAAGAGATCATGGACGAATTCAAGGGCACGGCAGCGATCGATGCAGGCCTGATTTCGGCCGCACAGGCTGTCGAGCACTACGAGATCGCACGCTACGGCACGCTGAAGCGCTGGGCGGAAACGCTTGGCATGAAGGACGCTGCTAAGCTGCTTGACGAAACGCTGCAGCAGGAAGGCAAGACCGACGAAGATCTGACCACGCTGGCCGACAAGGTCGCCAATCCGGCTGCCATGGAAAAGGCTGCCTGAAGTCTGACAAGGTGATCGCGGTCCGCCATTCCACTTGAGGGTGGCGTGTTCTCGATCCTATTCGGCAATGGGGACGACGTGATCGCGGAAAAACCGCGTCGCGCCGTCCTCGTCGATTTCTCCAGCTGCGACGCCGAGAACGAAGGCGTAGAGCTTCGCATCATCCGTTTCCAGCATGAAGCCGTTGCTCATCAGGAAGACGCCGGCAGCAACGATGGCGATACGTTTGTTGCCATCAACGAAAGCATGATTTTTAGCGAGCCCGAAAAGATAGGCTGCGGCGAGCTCGCAGATGTCTTCGCATCCGTAAGCCGCTTTATTTTCGGCCCGAGCCAGCGCGGATTCAAGGGCACCCGGATCGCGTAGGCCCTCCGCACCGCCATGGCGCTTCAGCTGCTCACGATGCATGGCCTCGACAAGTTGCCGCGACAGGAAGTCCCAGCTCATTCAGCAAGCTTTTTGAGAGCGACCTTGTATCGATCCATGAACTGGTGAGCGAGCTTCATTTTCTCCGCGAAATCATCTTCGGCAGGCTTCAGGAAGATGTTGCCGTTCTCTTCGCGCAGCTCGAGCGTGTCGCCGGACTTCAAGCCATGGCGCTCAAGCACCTCCTTCGGCAGGATGATGCCTTCGGAATTCCCAATGCGACGAACCTGAACGTTCATGGCGACCTCCAATGTAATAACAGAAGTTATAACTTAAGGGGCGATCGGTCAAGATCAAGCCGCTTGCGGCCTGCTTCTTATGGCTGCGATCAGTTCGAGCGCCGCTTCGGCGATCACCGTGCCTGGCGGGAAAATCGCGTCGGCACCCGCGCGACGCAGCGCCTCGAAATCGTCTGGCGGGATGACGCCTCCAACCGCGATCAGCACGCCGTCGCCGCCGCGCCTGTCGAGCGCGGCTTTCAGTTCGGGGACCAGCGTGAGGTGACCGGCAGCCAGCGAGGAGGCGCCAACGATGTGCGCGCCTTCCGCAAGCGCGAGGTCGGCGACTTCTTCCGGCGTCTGGAACATCGCACCGACGACGACATCGAAGCCAAGATCGGCAAAAGCCGTGGCGATGACCTTCTGGCCACGATCATGCCCGTCTTGTCCCATTTTCGCGACCAGGATCCGCGGCTTCACGCCCGTTTCGCGTTGAAACGCCTCGACTGCCCGCACAGCTTCCTCGAAGGCCGGGTTCTCGCCGCCGATTTCCTTTCGGTAGACTCCCGAGATGGTGCGAACCTCGGCCACGTGGCGGCCGAATGCCTTCTCGAGCGCGAGGGAGATCTCACCCACCGTCGCCCGGGCGCGCGCTGCTTCCACGGAGAATGCCAGCAGATTGCCCTGGCCCGAGCGAGCCGCTGCGGTCAGCCGATCGAGCGCGGTCTCAACGGCGGCGACATCGCGCGTGCCCTTCAATTGCTGCAGCTTGGACAGTTGGCGGGCGCGCACTTCGGCATTGTCGACCTTAAGCACGTCGACTTCGATTTCTTCCGACGCCCGGTACGCATTGACGCCGACGACCGTCTGCTGGCCGCTGTCAATCCGGGCCTGGGTGCGGGCAGCGGCTTCCTCGATCCTGAGCTTCGGGATGCCCTGTTCGATCGCTTTGGCCATGCCGCCGAGGCTTTCCACCTCTTCGATATGCGTGAGCGCGCGGGCGGCGAGGTCGTGCGTCAGCCGCTCGACATAGAAGGAGCCGCCCCATGGATCGATCAGTTTCGTCGTGCCTGACTCCGCCTGGAGAATGAGCTGCGTGTTGCGGGCGATCCGCGCGGAATGATCGGTCGGTAGCGCCAGCGCCTCGTCAAAGGAATTGGTGTGAAGGGACTGGGTATGGCCCTGCGTCGCCGCCATGGCCTCGAGCATGGTGCGCATCACGTTGTTCATGGGATCCTGCGCAGTCAGAGACCAGCCGGAGGTCTGGCTGTGGGTGCGCAAGGCCAGCGAGCGCTGATCCTTGGGATCAAAGTTCTTCTTCATCAAAGTGGCCCATATGAGCCGGGCAGCGCGCAGTTTCGCGACTTCCATGAAGAAGTTCATGCCGATCGCCCAGAAGAAGGAGAGGCGGGGCGCAAAAGCGTCGATGTCCTGGCCGCTCGCCACGCCGGCGCGGGCATATTCGATGCCGTCCGCGATCGTGTAGGCGAGCTCCAGGTCGGCCGTCGCGCCGGCTTCCTGCATATGGTAGCCGGAGATCGAGATCGAATTGAATTTCGGCATCTTTTCCGCCGTGTAGGCAAAGATGTCCGAGACGATCCGCATCGATGGTTGTGGCGGGTAAATGTAGGTGTTGCGGACCATGAACTCCTTCAGGATGTCGTTCTGAATGGTCCCGGCAAGCTTCTCGGGCGGCACGCCCTGTTCCTCGCCGGCAACGATATAGAGCGCCATGATCGGCAGCACCGCGCCGTTCATGGTCATCGATACGGTCATCTCGTCGAGCGGGATGCCATCGAAGAGCTGCTGCATGTCGAGGATGGAATCGATGGCGACTCCGGCCATGCCGACATCGCCCGCGACACGAGGATGGTCGCTGTCATAGCCGCGGTGCGTGGCGAGATCGAAGGCGATCGACAGGCCTTTTTGGCCGGCAGCGAGGTTGCGGCGGTAGAAGGCGTTTGATTCTTCGGCGGTCGAGAACCCGGCATATTGGCGGATCGTCCAGGGCTTCTGGACATACATTGTCGGATAGGGACCGCGGATGAAGGGGGCAATGCCGGGATGGCTGTCGAGATAGGGCAGGCCATCGATATCGGCCGCACCATAGCTCTGCCGCACTGCGATCCCTTCCGGCGTCTGCCATTCGCCGCTTTTAGCGGTAGGAATCTCGATGGCGGGCGACTGCCAGCCGATCGTGGTGAAATCGGGAAGCTTGCTCATGCGGCTTCTCCCGCCTCGCGCATCTCGTCGAGCCGAACCGGTGACAGGGCACCGCGTTCCATAGTGGAAGGATCGCGCTCCATCGATACCGTCATCGGCCGATCACGCGTCGGTTGAAAGCGTGTCGTGCCGATGATCGTGCGTTGCCCGGCGGCTATTGCTTCATGACGCGCACGTCGCTTCTCCGCGATGCGTGCGGTGAAAAGCCCATGCTGGATGCTCTGCGTGAGGCCACCTTCGCCCTCGATCTGCTGGAAGACCTGCCAGCCCAATTCGGCAAGCTCTGTGGTGAGATGCTCGATGCCGCCGGAGCCAGCGCCGGGATCGAGAACATGGGCAAGGTGGCCCTCATCGATCAGGACAGCCTGGGTGTTGCGGGCGATGCGGCGGGCGAAACGGTCGGGAAGGCCGAGCGGAAGCGTGTGGGGAAGAACGGACACAGAATCCGCGCCACCGATGCCCGCGGAGAACACCGCGATGGTGTTGCGCAGGATGTTGGTTTCCGGGTCGCGCTGCGCAAGAATGCGGTAGGAGGTCTCGGCATGGAGATGTGCGCCGAAGGGTTCCTCGATGCCGAGCAGTTCCATCAAACGCGCATGGAGGATGCGAAGCGCCCGGAACTTGGCGATCGTCAGGAACTGGTCCTGGTCGGCCGAAAGCACGAATTCAGTCGCGGCGAGCGCCGAATCCACATCGATCCCGGTCCGCTCCGCCATGCGCAGTGCCTCGACGGCAGCGGCAAGCGTGAAACCGAGTTCCTGAGCCTCGCTCGCACCAGCGTTATGCGCGAGAGTCCCGTCGGCACGCATGACGGTCCCATCGAGGTCGAGATCGAAGGCCCGTGCGATCACATCTGGCCCATGCTGGACAAGCGGAGAAATGCCGAGATCCACATGGGCGGTGTCGTCTTCGGGCCGCGCTTCTAGCCCATCCAGAAGCGCGCTCAAATCCTTGGCCAGTGCATCGAAACGAATTTCCTGTACGCCACGGATCGTCGCCAGATGCTTGGGGAGATGATCGATATCGACGCCGAAACCATAGGCAGAGGCAGCGCCGGTCAGGGATATCGACAATCCCGTGGCACCACCGCCGATATCCGCTTCGATCTGCAGTTCGGCCCGCGGCAGGTCGGGGTCATCGAGCCGCTGGGAGATCGTCCAAGGCTGCGCCGGATGCGAGCGGGCTCTTAAAGAAGCGTCGGGAACGCGATCTGCGATTGGACCGAATGCGATGCCATCGTCGGTGCGGCTGACGAGTGCTTCATCAAATGTTGCACCCCTTAAAGCGCGCATGACGAGAGTACGCCAATCCTCGGCTGAGGAGGGGGCGAAGGCAGTGGTTTCGAAAAGATCGGGCGTCATCGAGCGTCTCCCACCGATTTGCGGTGCGAGGCGGACAATATGGGGCCGGCGACGGCCGTGCAACGCGACGGAAGACCAAGGCGGGCGCCTCAGGCAGCCCATCCGACAAAAAAGCAGGCTCAGATCGTGGACGATGTCCGTATCTGAGCCTGCCTTGATCGTGATGCTCAGCTCAAACGAACTGGCTGAGACCTGGGATGGACGCGACGACCTGGTCGACCGTCTCTTCGCCCACATGCTGCTTGGCGAAGGCAACCGTCTCGCGGGCGACGCCGGAGATTTCGCCCATGCCGAGGCCGGCCGACATCAGCTGCTGGCCGAGACCCATGACGCCACCGCCGGTGGCTTCGCCGCCATGTTCAGCGACGGCTTCCGGACCGCCGGGGATACCTTCGACCATCTTGGCTGCCGGTCCATCGGCGCCTTCGCGCTGCAGGAAACCGAGAATGAGGCCGACGGCCTTGCGGGCAGTTGCATCATCGATGCCGACATTGGCCGTGATGCGGGAAATCAGTTCGTCCATCTTCTGGCTCCTTCTCCCTTGGATGACGTGTACGTCAACGTCATATGGGCGTTCCCTCGCAATCGCAAGCTCTCGCGCGACGCCGTCTGAATGAGCTTTTGCAAATGGATCAGCTTTGCGCAACATACGATCACAGGCGTTCTTCGAAGGGATGACGAGGCCACATGCTGCAGGACGGAAAGCTGTATATCGGAACCAGCCGTGATCCCGGCGATGCCAACAAGAAGGGCGAATATCTCGATCTCAAATATGCCAATCGCCACGGCCTGATCACCGGCGCGACGGGAACGGGCAAGACCGTCACCTTGCAAATTTTGGCGGAAGCGTTTTCCGCAGCGGGCGTTCCCGTGTTCTGCTCCGATGTGAAAGGCGATCTGGCCGGTCTCGCCATGGCGGGGGAGAGCAAGGGGTTCCTGGAGGAGCGCGCGCAGAAGATCGGCCTCGATCCCTATGGACACCGGGCAACGCCTACCGTCTTTTGGGATCTTTTCGGAGAGAAGGGTCACCGCGTCCGCACGACCATGACCGAGATGGGCCCACTTTTGCTGGCCCGCATGATGGACGCCTCGGAAGCGCAGGAAGGCGTGTTGAACATCGCCTTCAAGATCGCGGACGAGCATGGCTTGCCGATCCTGGATCTGAAGGATCTGCGCAGCCTCCTCATCTATATGAGCGAGCAGGCGAGTGCTCTCTCGGCGATCTATGGCAACATCTCGCCGCAGTCGGTGGGCGCGATCCAGCGCAGCCTTCTGGTTCTTGAGCAGCAGGGGGCCGAGCAGTTCTTCGGCGAGCCCGCGCTTCGGATCGAAGATTTGATGCGCACGACGGTCGACGGTCGCGGCATCGTCAATGTGCTCGCCGCCGAACGGTTGATGATGAACCCGCGGCTTTACGCGACGTTCCTGCTTTGGCTGCTTTCGGAACTGTTCGAGGAACTGCCCGAAGTGGGCGATCCGGAAAAACCGAAGCTCGTCTTCTTCTTCGATGAGGCACATCTTCTGTTTTCCGAAGCGCCAAGGGTGCTTCTGGAGCGGGTGGAGCAGGTCGTTCGGCTGATCCGCTCGAAAGGGGTCGGCGTCTATTTCGTCACGCAGAACCCGCTCGATGTGCCAGAGACTGTGCTGGCGCAGCTTGGCAACCGCATCCAGCACGCCCTGCGCGCCTATACACCGCGCGAGCAGAAGGCCGTGAAGGTTGCAGCCGAAACGTTCAGGCAGAACCCCGAATTCGATTGCTTCGAGGCGATCACGCAGCTCGGCACGGGCGAGGCGCTGGTGTCCACACTGGAAGCGAAAGGCGCGCCATCCATGGTGGAACGCACGCTCATCCGTCCGCCATCGTCTCGGCTCGGACCGATCGACGATGCCGAGCGGCGCGCGATCATGGCAACGTCGCCGGTTGCGGGGCTTTATGATCGCGACGTGGACAATGAATCGGCCCACGAGATCTTGACGGCGCGCGCGGCTCAGGTGGCCGCAGCGGAAGAAGAGCGGCGGCGCAAGGAAGTCGAAGCGGAGACGGAAGTTCAGGAAACGCGGCGTTGGACCCTGCCGGGCTTCGGCGACAACGAAGCGGATGACTATGATGCCCGCGGCCGAAAGACGTCGGGACGGCGGGCCGCGACTCGCTCCGGCTATCAGCGGCAGACGGTGACGGAAACCGTCGTCAAGACCGTTGCGCGAACGGCGGCGAACCAGATCGGCCGCGCTCTGGTGCGCGGTATTCTCGGCAGCCTGAAGCGCGGGCTCTGAAACAAAAAAGGCCGGGCGGAGCTAAGCTCAACCCGGCCTCTCTATCAAAGCGCGATCAAAATCAGGCGACGGTCGGTGCCACCATGCGCGGCAGGTTGCCCGTGACGAGGATGGGCGTTCCGTTCGGTACACGGTCGTGCAGATCGATCACGTCCTGGTTCAGCATGCGCACGCAGCCGGAAGAAACCGACTTGCCGATCGTCCACCATTCCGGCGAGCCGTGAATACGGTAGATCGTGTCGACGCCGTTCTGGAAAATGTAGAGCGCACGCGCACCGAGCGGGTTGTCGAGGCCTGGATCCATGCCGCCATTGGCGATGGAGTAGGGCTCGAGCTCAGGCTGGCGGGCGACCATCTCATCCGGCGGAGTCCAGCGCGGCCAGGCGCGCTTGTACTGGACGACGGCGCGGCCCTGCCACGCGAAGCCTTCACGGCCCAAGCCGACGCCGTAGCGCATTGCCTGGCCATCTTCCCGCGTCAGGTACAGGAAGTGGTTGTTTGTATCGACCACGATCGTACCCGGGCGTTCGCCCGTCGGATCCTGAACGAGCTGGCGCAGATAGACGGGGTCCATGCGCTCGACCGGGATGGCGGGAAGCGGGAACTGCTCCTGCGGCATCGGTGCGTACATGGATGCGAACGGGCTCACGCTCGGCGGGATGCCGGCGCCACGATCAAGCGGCGACCGGTAGAGCGGATTGGTTTCGGCGTTGAACTCTGCCGTGGACATGCCGGTGGTGCAGCCCGCCAAAGCGAGGAGCGATGCTGCGCCGCCGCCGAGAAAGGCACGGCGGCCGAGTGCGGAGTGATCCCGCCGCTCCCGGACTGTGTTGGAAATACTCATCATGTGTCCCGCTGTTAGGAAACGTTATCGAAATGACGTGGGCACCGATTTGTTCCCGCATTGTGTCGGAGTGCGGGCAGTATGTTGCGCAAATGTAACACTCGTGATCGACCTTGCGTTCTTACACAGTCTGCAGCGGTTCAAAGGCCCGAAAGGCTGGGCAGGATCAGGGACGGTGCGAGATCCGGATATTCGTCTGGCATCTGGTTGCGATTGATCCACACGGGCCTAAATCCGAATTTCGCTGCACCTGCAATGTCCCAGCGATTGGACGATTGGAACGAGATCGCTTCCGGATAGGCCCGATAGCTCGTGGTTACGAGGTCGTAGACCTCCGGTGCCGTCTTGAAGACGCGCAGGGCATCGACGGAGAAGATGTCGTCGATGATCTCATTCAACGCGGCATTGCGTACGGCTGATTCCAGCATTGCGGGCGATCCGTTGGAAAGGATGGCCACTTTGGCGCCGCGTGCCTTGAGTGCTTTGAGCACACCGGGAACTTCAGGGTAGCAGTCGAGCTTGAAATAGGCATCGAGCAGGGTAGCCCGCACCGAGCGATCGACGTCCGGCATCGAGGCCAAGGCGAAATCGAGCGCTTCTTCCGTCAGCTGCCAGAAGTCGCGGTATGCGCCCATCAGGCTTCGGACCCAGGAATATTCCAGCTGTTTGGCGCGCCACAATTGCGAGAGTGCCGGCCCTTGAGGTCCGATTTCGGAGGCGTGCCGGCGGACTGCGGCGTGGACGTCGAACAGCGTGCCATAGGCATCGAAAACGTAAGCGGCATGGGTCATCGACAAGCTCCTGCGATCGCTTCTTGAAATGCGAAACGATCATCGCACCGCGGTATCACGCAGTGACGAGCGATGGAATGCAAGACCGGCAGGCGCGCCACCGGTTGCCCTCGCGTTGACCTTCGCGCCGGCCCGGCGCTAAGCAGGCAGTAAATCGAGGAGATATCGACATGACCGTAGACACAAGAGCGCAATCCGCCACCTGGACCTATGTCGACGGTGACTGGCATGAGGGCAACCCGCCTCTGATCGGTCCGCGGTCGCATGCCATGTGGCTCGGATCCACCGTGTTCGACGGGGCGCGCTGGTTCGACGGCGTGGCGCCGGATCTCGATCTGCACTGCCAGCGCGTCAACGCGTCGGCAAGCGCACTCGGCATGATCCCGACGGAAGAAGCTGGTTCGATAGAGGGTCTGGCCAAGGACGGCCTGAAGAAGTTCGACGGCAAGACGGCGGTCTATATCCGGCCGATGTATTGGGCCGAGCATGGCGGCTACATGGGTGTGCCGGCCCAAGCGGAATCGACGCGCTTCGCGCTTTGCCTCTACGAATCGCCGATGATCGCGCCGAGCGGCTTTTCTGTGGGCGTTTCGCCCTTCCGCCGCCCGACCATCGAGACGATGCCGACCAATGCGAAGGCTGGCTGCCTTTATCCAAACAATGCGCGTGCGATCCTCGATGCGCAGCGGCGCGGCTTCGACAACGCGCTCGTCCTGGACATGCTCGGCAACGTCGCTGAAACAGGGACCTCCAACATCTTCATGGCGAAAGACGGCGTCGTCTTCACGCCCGCTCCCAATGGCACCTTTCTCAGCGGCATCACGCGCGCCCGTGCGATCAAGCTGCTGCGCGACGCGGGGATGGAGGTTGTCGAAAAGAGCCTCCGCGTTGCCGATTTTCTGGATGCGGACGAGGTCTTTTCGACCGGCAACCACTCCAAGGTGGTGCCTGTGACCAGAGTCGAAGATCGCGAAATGCAGGCCGGACCGATCGCAGCTAAGCTCCGCTCGCTCTATCTCGATTGGGCCCGCGGTTTTCCGGTCTGACTCCGAGCAAGCGAGGCCCTTCGCAAGGAACAAATAGGTGAGCGGCACCGTTGCCGGTCCGAGCCCCGGCGCCTATGTAGCGCTGGGACTGAATTTTAGAAATCTCTATATTCGAAAGGAGAGCGATATGGCTTTCGAACTTCCGGACCTGCCGTATGCCTATGACGCGCTGCAGCCCTACATGTCGAAGGAGACGCTCGAGTATCACCACGACAAGCACCACAATGCTTACGTGACGACGGGCAACAAGCTTCTTGAAGGTTCGGGCCTCGAAGGTCAGAGCCTCGAAGACATTGTGAAGGGCTCCTACGGCAAGAACCAGGCGCTCTTCAACAATGCTGGCCAGCACTACAACCACAAGCACTTCTGGAACTGGATGAAGCCGAATGGCGGCGGCAAGAGCCTGCCCGGCGATCTGCAGAAGGCGATCGACAGCGACCTCGGCGGCTACGACAAGTTCCGCGAAGACTTCATCGCTGCCGGCACCGGCCAGTTCGGCTCGGGCTGGGCCTGGATTGCCGTGAAGAACGGCAAGCTCGAAATCATGAAGACGCCGAACGGCGAAAGCCCGCTTGTTCACGGTGCAACGCCGATCCTCGGCGTCGATGTCTGGGAGCATTCCTATTACATCGACTACCGTAACGCGCGGCCGAAATACCTGGAAGCATTCGTCGATAATCTCGTGAACTGGGAATATGTCGACGAGCTTTATCAGGGCGCTCGTGGCTGAGGTCACGACGTCCACACGTTTATGTGATCCAAACCCCGGTCTCACAGGCCGGGGTTTTTGTTGTGCCGTCACAGGCCGATGACCAAGATGCGGTTGTGTCGCAGACCGCGCCGCACGTGCCAGTTCCCGCAAAAGCAACGGAGATCGACGATGAAGTCCAGACTAGCCATCGCAGCAGCACTGCTTTCCATCTCGGCGGCCCTGATCCATCCCGCATCGTCACAGGACGGCGTGCCGCAGGAAGTTCGTCAGGATCTGATGGATGAAGTCGGCGATGCGACGGGCGTGATGGGCAACATGGTTCGAGGCCGGACGGATTATGACCCGGCAGCGGTTGCCGCTGCGCTGCAAACGATTTCGGAAAACACGGCGGTCTTCGCCGACTATTTCCCCGAAGGGTCCGAGACGGGCTACGAGACCGAAGCGCTTCCGGCTATCTGGGAAAACAAGGCGGATTTCGAGCGGCTCTCCCAGGAAATGTCCACCAAGGCAGCTGAACTTGCCGCCGCGGTTCCGGCTGATCTTGCCTCCTTCCAGCCGGTCTTCCAGGACTTCACGCGCGGATGCGGCGCGTGTCACGAAGATTACCGCCAATCTGACGACTAGCACCGCGCCCGTCGGCACCATCATCGTCGCGCCGGAGATCACGCCGGCTCGACGAACAGGAAAGTGGAAAAGCATGCTGATACGCATCTTGGTCGCGATGTTCATCCTGGCCGCAGCCCTCGGCACCACGCTTTGGGCAGTTGCCGCACCGGACAGGCTTCCTGAGACGGCGTTCGACGGCTTGGGCGCGCCGGACCTCGCCAATGGAGAGCTCATCTTCAACGCCGGTAACTGCGCTTCATGCCATGGTGCTTCGGAGACAAGCGACGCCTCGGATGGCGCAATCGTGCTTGCCGGCGGGCATGCCATCGACAGCGATTTCGGCACGTTCCACGTTCCGAACATCTCCAATGGGCCGGCGGGTATTGGTGACTGGAGCTTCGAGGATTTCGCAAACGCCATGCTGCGCGGCGTCGCACCGGATGGCAGCAATTACTATCCGGCGTTCCCGTATGCGTCCTATTCGATGATGGACATCAGCGACGTCAATGACCTGTGGGGCTATCTCAGGTCCCTGCCTGCCAGCGACAATGAAGCGCCGGCCCATGAGGTAAGCTTTCCGTTCAACGTCAATCGCGCGATCGGCATCTGGAAGTATCTCTACATGCCCGATGGCGCCTATGTGTCGATCGATCCGAACGACACGGTGCTGCGGCGTGGCCAGTATCTGGTGGAGGCTGTGGGTCATTGCGGGGAATGCCACACGCCACGCGACATTCTGGGCGGGCTCGAGGCCGACGAATGGCTGGCTGGCGCACCCAACCCGAGCGGGCAGGGCACAATCCCAAACATCACGCCAGCTGGAAGCGTCGCCGACTGGACCGCTGACGATCTCGCATACTTCTTCGAATCGGGCTTTACGCCCGACTTCGACAGTGTCGGCGGCTCGATGGTCGCGGTGCAGCGCGGGCTCGCCACTCTGCCGGCGTCAGACCGGGAAGCGATTGCCGCTTACCTCAAGGTCATACCGGAACACTGAAACTAGTCATGGCCGCAGGCCAGACTTTCAAGCCGCGTAAGAACGGCACCACCGGTTGAACACGATGTGCGCTGCACTCTGAGCCGCATAAAGCCAAGCCTCGCATTCGGCTTCCGTGCGGAAGCAATGGGCATCGGTGTACTGGTTGATGCCATCGTCGCCCGTGAACGCGCTTTCCTGAGCACCGCGCAGGAAGCCTTGCCAGTAGCTGCCACCCTGTTGTTGCAGGACGTTGCAATTCGCGCCGGATGGGCCGCCGAAAAGACCTTGAGCGGCGGCCTCTGGAACGGGCACAGTCAAGATACTGGCGGCCGCGACGCCAAGGCTGGCAAGAGCCACGCGTTTTGTGCCCTTCATGCTACGATCAGTCATCGGATCCATCCTCCTGGTATCGAGCACTCCACCCGTTGATATGGACACGCAGTTGTTACCGGAAACGGGTTTTCACGGCGATGTGACCGCTGAACTCTCATTCATGCGGCCTTGCCGACGACCTTCAGTGCGAACGCGTATTCATGCGCGATCTCTTCCAAGCGCTGGAAGCGACCGGATGCGCCGGCATGGCCCGCATCCATGTTCGTCTTGAAGAGAATAGGTCCGCCGCCGGTCATCGTCTCGCGGATGCGGGCGACCCATTTTGCCGGTTCCCAATAGGTGACGCGCGGGTCCGTCAGGCCGGCGATCGCAAAGATCGGCGGATAGGTCGTCGCCGTCACGTTCTCATAGGGAGCATAGGAGGCGATGAGATCATAGGCATCCTTGGATGCGATCGGGTTACCCCATTCGGGCCATTCCGGCGGGGTGAGCGGCAGGGTGTCGTCGAGCATCGTGTTCAGCACGTCGACGAACGGAACGGCCGCGATGATGCCGCCGAACTTTTCAGGCGCCATGTTGACGACGGCGCCCATCAGCATGCCGCCCGCCGATCCGCCCTGTGCGACGATTTTCGAGTGGCTGGTGAAACCTTCGGCGACGAGATGATCTGCCGAGGCGATGAAATCGGTGAAGGTGTTGAGCTTATGCTCGCGGCGGCCCTTGTCGTACCAGCCAAACCCCTTGTCCTTGCCGCCCCGGATATGGGCGATCGCGTAGACAAAGCCGCGGTCGACCAGCGACAGGCAGTTGGTGTTGAAGGACGCCGGAATGGTGATGCCGTAGGAACCATAGCCATAGAGCAGGCAGGGCGCGCTGCCATCGAGCTTGGTGTCCTTGTGATAGATCAGGCTGACCGGTACGGTTTCCCCGTCGGCTGCGGGCGCCATGACGCGGCGTGTTACATAGTCGTCCGGGTTGTGGCCCGATGGCACTTCCTGTGTCTTCAGCAGCGTCCGCTCGCGTGTGCGCATGTCGTAATCGTAAAGCTGCGATGGCGTCGTCATCGACGAGTAGCTGAAGCGGATGATGTCGGTGTCGTATTCGAGCGAGCCTTGCAGACCGAGCGAATAGGCCTCCTCGTCGAAGGCGATCGCGTGCTCTTCGCCGGTCTCACGGTCGCGCACGATGATGCGTGGCAGGGAGTTTTCCCGTTCCAGCCAGACGAGGAAGCGGGAAAACGCCATGTGCGCCAGAATGAGTCGGCCCGGCTTGTGCGCGACCACGTCGCGCCAGTTTGCGCGTTCCGGCTGATCGACCGGTGCCTCGACGATCTTGAAATCCTCAGCCCCACCGGCGTTTGTGAGGATGAAGAAGACATCGCCGCCTTCGGTCAGGTCGTATTCGATGCCGGTTTCGCGCGGCGCGACGAGCTTTGGCTCGGCAAACGGATCATTGGCCGGCAGAAGGCGGAATTCCGACGTTTCATGATCGTGGATGTCGATGAAGATGAAGTCATCAAGGCGTGAGCCGCCGACGCCCATGAAGAAGCCGGTGTCGGTTTCTTCATAGATCAGGCGATCCTCGGTGACCGATGTCCCGAGCCGATGGAAGAATATCTTCGATGGACGATGGTTCTCGTCGAGCCGCGTATAGAAGAAGCCGGAACCATCGGCGCACCAGGTGCCGCCGCCGCCCGTATTCTCGACGATGTCTTCCAGATCCTGCCCCGAAGCGAGATCGCGCACCTTGACGGTGTAGAACTCCGAGCCCTTGTCGTCGTAACCCCAGATGGTGCGGGAATGGTCGGGGCTGTGGCTTGAGCCGGCGAGACGGAAGTAATCTCTGCCTGCGGCCTCTGCATCGCCGTCCAGAATGATCTCGCGGCCGCTTCCGTCGCGGGCTTCACGAAAATAGCGGGGCTGCTCGCCGCCGGTCACAAACTCGGTGCCGTAGGCAAACGGCCCATCCGGCGAGGGGACGGAGGAATCATCCTCCTTGATCCGCGCCTTCATCTCCTTGAATAGCTGATCGCGAAGCACCGTCGTGTCGGCCAAAGCTGCGCGCTGATAGGAGTTTTCTGCCTCCAGATGCTGCCGGATCTCCGGCTCCAGCGTCTCCGGGCGCTTGAACATCTCCTGCCAGTTCGCCGTCCTCAGCCACGCATAGTCGTCGGTCCGGGTGACGCCATGGCGAGTATCCGTGGTCGGACGACGCTCCGCGCGAGGGGCATCTGGAAGATCGTTGAAGGCGGTCAATGCGCTGTCTCCAAGTGTAATAGTTCGTGTCGGTATGTGAACGGATAAGCCACATCCGTCCTTGATGAATGGCTGATGAATGGCATCATCAGCCTCGGTTCAGCGAACTGCTGCCACATTTGCGTCATGCTCGTGTGGCGGTCGCCGGGCGAAGAGGGAAAAGATGATGCGTTGGATCTTCGTTGCGGTCTGGATTGGTGGCCTTGTGTCCGCAGTGCTGGCCGTAGCTGCAGTGCCGGAGCGCAACGCCTCCGGCATCGTCAACATCCAGCAGCTGTCGCCAAACGCCGTCGACCACACCCGGCTCGAACGCGAGGCCGAGCGGTTCTGACGCCGGCCGTCGCGCATCATCGGTTGTCGGGATCAAACGCCATCGCCACGCCGTTCATGCAGTAGCGCAGGCCCGTCGGGCGGGGGCCATCCGGAAAAACGTGGCCGAGATGCGCGTCGCAATCGGCACAGCGGATCTCGGTTCGGGTCATGAACCATGACCGATCCTTGTGCTCGCTCACGGCTTCAGGCTCGACAGGCTCGTAAAAGCTCGGCCAGCCGGTGCCCGACTCGAATTTCGTCTCCGACCGAAACAGCGGCTTATCGCAGCAGATGCAACGATAGAGCCCCGGTGCCTTCTGGTCCCAATTCGGACCGGTGAATGCTCGCTCGGTTCCGTGCTTGCGGGTGACATGGAACTGCTCCGGCGTCAGCTGCTCGCGCCATTCCGCTTCGGACTTTTCGACTTTCAGTGTCTTGGTGTCGCTCATGTGATGACCATTCGCTTGCGTCGATGCTCGTGTGGTGACAGGTAGTTATTCTACACCGCAAGACAATGATGGATGTCGTCGATGGGCCGATGATTATTGTCGACTGTTGTCAATAACGTAGACGATCCACTTGCATGGGAACGCGCCTCAAATTAAGTAGGCCGGCACGTTTTCGCCGCAATCCGTGCGGCGGCAATCCTGCGATAAGAAGGTTCGGGAGAGACCATGGGTGCCGAAGCGGCAGGCACGACGCTGGCGATGATGCTGCTGCCGTTTATCGCGGCGCTGTTCGCACCTTTTCTCGTTCGTCAGTTGAAGCAGAATGCCGCCTGGGTGTTGGCGGCCGCACCTGCCGCGATCTTCATCTACATGCTGGCTCATCTCGGTGCGGTCAGCGCAGGTGAGACGATCACGGGCGGCTTCGCCTGGATACCGAGCATTGGCGTCGACTTCTCCTGGTACATCGACGGCCTGTCGCTCACCTTCGCGCTATTGATCTCCGGCATCGGCACGCTCATCGTCATCTATGCGGGCGGGTACCTCAAAGGGCATCCGCAGCTTGGGCGCTTCCTGTCCTTCATCCTGCTTTTCATGGGCGCGATGCTTGGCCTTGTGCTTGCAGACAACTTCCTCACGCTATTCGTCTATTGGGAGCTGACGTCGATCACGTCGTTCCTGCTGATCGGCTTCGATCACACCCGTGAGGCCTCACGCCGCGCGGCCCTGCAGGCGCTGATCGTGACCGGCGGGGGCGGGCTTCTGCTTTTGGCCGGCTTGCTTCTCGTCTGGAACGTCACCGGCATCGGTTCGATGTCGGAACTGCTCGCGTCCGGCGACGTGATGCGCGACAGCCCTTACTATCTGGCAGCTCTTATCCTTGTGCTTGGCGGCGCGTTCACGAAATCGGCGCAGTTTCCGCTGCACTTCTGGCTGCCGAACGCCATGGAGGCGCCGACGCCGGTCTCGGCCTACCTGCATTCGGCGACAATGGTGAAGGCCGGGGTCTACCTGCTGATGCGGCTCAATCCGGCATTCGGCGACACAGTGGCATGGGAAACGATCCTGCCTGTCTTCGGTGGCACGACGCTCATCGTCGGCACGCTGCTTGCCGTTCGCCAGACCGATCTGAAGCTGATGCTCGCCTATACGACGGTGTCTTCGTTGGGTCTGCTGGTGATGCTCACCGGCTTTGGCAGCGAGCATGCGATCGAAGCGGCCGTGCTCTATCTTGTGGCGCACTCGCTGTTCAAAGGCTGCCTCTTCATGGTGGCGGGCACGATCGACCACGAGGCGGGCACGCGCGACGTGACCAAGCTCGGCGGCCTGCGCGCCGCGATGCCCATCACCTTCGCGGCCGCGCTCGCAGCGGCGATTTCGATGGCGGGCCTGCCGCCATTCTTCGGATTTCTTGCCAAGGAAGAGATCTATTACGCACTTTGGGCGACGAGCCCCTGGGCCCTGACCTTCACCCTGGTGGCCATCGTCGGCAACGCGCTGATGCTGGTGATCGGCTTTGCCGTTGCCTTGAAGCCGTTCCTCGGTTCGCCGGTTCAGACGCCCAAGCACGCGCATGAAGGGCCTGTGATGCTGTGGCTCGGCCCCGTGGTGCTTGCCTCCGCCGGTCTTCTGGCCGCGCTCCTTTCAGGCTTCTTCCATGCCGGGATATCGACGCCGATGGCCTCCGCCGTCGCAGGAGAGGCGACCCCGGTTTCCATTTCGCTGATCCCCTCGATCGGCATGCCGCTTTTCCTCTCGATCCTCACCGTCGCCGCCGGGATCGGCGCCTATCTGGCGGTGGACCAGTTGCGGGGAACGATCGCAAACGTCCTTGCGGCGATCGGGTGGGGGCCGGACCGCGGTTTCGACCAGTTCATGCGCGGTCTCGTCCGCTTCTCGTTCCGCGTCACGGTACTTCTTCAGCCCGGGCGGCTGGACTTCTACGTGAAGGTGACATTTGCCTTCATCGCGCTCGCCCTTCTCCTGCCGATGGTGTTGTTCGACGAACTGCCACAATGGCCGGCCTGGCCGAGCGATATCCGTTTCCACGAACTCGCGATCATCGGCATCGGCATTCTTGGTCTCTTCGCGGTGATCGTCGCCAAGGACAGGGTGACGGCCATCGTGTCGCTCGGGATTCAGGGTTTCGCCGTCGCGTTGATCTTCATGCTCTTCGGCGCGCCGGATCTGTCATTTACCCAGTTCATGGTCGAGACCCTGTCGGTCGTCATCCTCGCTTTGGTGATGACGCGGCTTCGGCTGAATGCCTCCGACTACCGGCCGACGGGCGAGCGGATCGTCAGCGGCGCCATCGCGATCGCAGGTGGACTGGCCTTCACGCTCTATCTGTTGAAGGTCACGCAGGGCACGCTCGACATGCGGCTGACGGAGTTCTTCAACGAATTCTCCCGTCCGATCGCCCACGGCGCCAATATCGTGAACGTCATTCTGGTCGACTTCCGCGGCACAGATACGCTGGGCGAGATCGCGGTGGTGACGGTTGCCGGTCTGGCCATCCTGGCACTGTTGCGCGTGCGCACGCGTCATCGGTCGCGGCCGATGGTGGATGCGCCGATCGCACCGCGAACAGCCGAGGGCGAGGCGTGACATGCGCACACTGATTTTCAGAACCGTCGCACCTTATCTCTCCACCTTGATGATCGTTTTCTCGATCTTCGTTCTGCTGCGAGGCCACAACGAACCGGGCGGTGGCTTCATCGGCGGGTTGATCGCGGCGTCGGCTCTCGCGATCTACGGCATCGCCTCCGGCGTGGCACCCGTTCGCCGCGCGATCTATTTTCACCCGATGAACATTGCAGCCTTCGGCGTGGTGCTGGGTGCCGTCGCGGGTGTCGTCTCGATTTTCGTCGGCGTGCCGTTCATGACCGGCCTGTGGATTTATCCCGTGATCTTCGGGGTCGAGGTTCCGCTTTCGACCGTGTTGTTCTTCGACATCGGCGTCTATTTCGCGGTTGTCGGTACGATCGGTTCGATCGCTCTTGCGCTGGAAGAAAGGGACGAGATCTGATGGAGCCGGTTCTCGCGATTTTCGTCGGACTGCTTTTTACCACCGCCATCTATCTGATGACGTCGCGCCACACGATCCGCATCCTTATGGGTGTTGCAGTGCTTGGCAATGGCGTGAATCTCCTAATCTTCACGTCGGGCAGGCTCACGCGGGACGTGCCACCGATCATTCCGGCCGGGCTCGACGCGCCGCTGATCCCGATCGCCAATCCGCTCCCACAAGCGCTGATCCTCACGGCCATCGTCATCTCATTCTCGTTCTTCGCCTTTCTGCTGGTGCTGGGCTTTCGCGCATACCAGGAGCTGGGCACTGACGATTCCCGCGACATGCGTCTGGCCGAGCCCGCGGACGACCCATTGCCGCCGCTGGGCTACTAGCAAGGACCACTGATCAAGATGGCCGGACCTTCCGAGGCAGCAATCGATTATTCCCGCGCATTCGTGATGGAGCCGCTGGCACTGGCCGACTGGCTGGTGATTGCGCCTGTGCCGTACTGCCTGATTGCTGGCGCACTGCTGATGATGCTGCGCAAGAACGCAGAATTGCAGGCCAAGGCTGCGATCATCGGGCTGATCGGCTTGTTCGTGTTGTGTGGCGCGCTGCTGGCGCATGTGGTCGAAAATGGTCCAGTGACCATGACCATGGGGCGGTGGCTGCCGCCTTTCGGCATTTCGTTCACGGTGGATGTACTGGGAGCGATCCTTGCTGTTACGGCTTCGATCGTGGCTGTAGCCTGCGCGATCTACGCTGCCGAGGATGTCGACACGACCGGCCGCCGCTACGGCTTCTTCTCGTTCCTGTTCCTGATGATGGCAGGCGTGATCGGCGCCTTCGTCACCGGCGACATCTTCAACCTGTATGTCTGGTTCGAAGTTCTGCTGATCGCCTCTTTCGGTCTGCAGGTGCTTGGCTCTGAAGATCGCCAGATCGACGGCGCGACGAAATATGCTTTCCTGAATTTGATTGCGACGACGATGTTCCTCGTCGCGACGGGCTATCTCTATGGCGTCTTCGGCACGCTCAACATGGCCGATATTGCGGCGCAGACGCGCACCATAGACGATGCTCGGCCGCTTTATACGCTGGCGGCGCTCTATCTCTTCGCCTTCGGCATGAAGGCAGCTGCGTTTCCGGTGAGCTTCTGGCTTCCCGCCTCCTATCACACGCCGAAAGTCGTCGTATCCGCGCTCTTTGCCGGCCTGCTGACGAAGGTCGGCATTTATGCGCTGGCGCGCACGCTGCTGATGCTGTTTCCGGACCAACGCGACGCCTTTGCGGACGTGATCGCCTGGGCCGCGATGCTGACCATGCTGCTCGGCGCATTCGGGGCGCTGGCCCAGACCGACTATCGGCGCCTGCTCGGCTACCTTGTCGTCTCCGGGATCGGCATCATGCTCGCAGGGATTGCGCTTGCGACAGCTGAAGCGGTCTCAGCGGCGATCTTCTACGCAGTGCATTCGATGGTCGTGATGACGGCGCTTTACGTGGCGTCGGGCATTGCTGCCCGGATCGGCAAGTCTTTCTCTATGAATGATCTGGGCGGACTTTACCGGAGCAACGTACTCTTTGCGGCAATGTCGCTGGTGTTGTTCTTTTCGGTCTCCGGCTTGCCGCCTTTCAGCGGTTTCTGGCCGAAGGCCATGCTGGTCCGTGCATCACTGGATAACGGCGCGACCGGGCTCGCGACGATCATTCTCCTGACCGGCTTCCTGACAACCATTGCTGTTGGCCGCGTCTGGGCTCACGCCTATTGGAAGCCGGCGCCGGAGGCTATGGGCGCACCGGCAGCGGCGCAGATGAAGATGACTTCGCTGTTGCCGCTTCTCGCTCTCGTCGCCCTGACGGTCGGCTTTGGCGTGTTTCCCGAAACGTTGCTGCAATTGAGCGACAGTGCGGCAGCCGGTCTGCTCGATCCGTCAGCCTACATCCAATCGGTCTTTCCCGCGGAAGGAGCCGTCAATTGAAGCTGTTTCTGGCCAATATTCTTCTGGCATTTGCCTGGGGTGCAGTATCGGGCTCTTTCTCCGAGCTGAACATCGCTTTCGGCTTTGTACTCGGCTTTCTGGCGCTGATGCTCATCCGCGAGCAGGTCGGCTCGGCAGGCTATTTGACGCGGGTGAAACGGATCCTTGCCCTGGTCGTTCTGTTCCTGAAAGAGCTGGCCCTGTCGGCTTGGAAAGTGGCCGTGCTGGTCGCCTCGCCGAAGATGGACGTGAAGCCCGGCATTCTGGCGCTGCCGCTCGATGTGGATCGCGACGGCGAGATCACGCTGCTTGCCAACCTGATCACGTTGACGCCGGGCACGCTGTCGCTCGATGTGTCGGACGACAAGAAGACGCTCTTCATTCATGCGATCGACTGCTCCGATCCTGAGGGTATCAGGCGCGACATCAAGGGCGGGTTCGAGCGGCGCATCATGGAGGCTTTCCGGTGACAGAGCTTGGCCCCATCCTTGAAGCGTCTTTGACTTTTGCCTTCGTGATCTTGAGCCTTGCGTTGCTCCTGTGCGTTTATCGCGTCATCAAGGGACCGACGCTGCCCGACCGGGTCGTTGCACTCGACATGCTGGTTGCCGTCGCAATAGGGCTGATAGCGGCCATCGGCATCTATACGGGCTTCACGCTCTACGTCGACATCGCAATCGCTCTGGCACTTGTCGGCTTCCTGGCCACTGTCGCGTTTGCACGTTTCATCCTCGTCAACGCCGAGCGCGGTGCGTCCCAGCCAAATGGCACTGCCAGCCGCGAGCAAATCGAAGTCGAAGAGAAGGCGTCATGACCCTCGTGATCGAACTTGTCACCGCCGCGCTCGTGGTCGTGGGTGCCATCTTTTCGCTCCTGGCGGCCGTCGGCATTGTGCGCCTGCCGGACGTGTATTCTCGTATGCACGCGGCATCCAAGGCTGGAACCGTGGGCTCGGGCCTTCTGCTGATCGCGCTTGGTCTTCATGCGCTGGATGGCGGCACCTTCATGCGCGCCATCGCCGGCGTCATCTTCCTGCTTTTGACTGCACCGATCTCGGCGCATCTTCTTGCCCGTGCCGCTTATGCTGCTGGGTATACCTTGTCGCCGCTGACCGTGCTGAACGAAATGCCGGTCGAGCCGGGTTCGGCTACAGCGTCGGGATCCAGGTCAGAGTAACCGGCCAACAGGCAGTCGCCCATCCTGGGAGCATGCCTTCAGCAGCCGGCGCTATGCACCCTGCCAGACGGTCTCTGTTCTGTGTCCGTTCTCATTCTTCGATGTTAAGCGGATGTAGAGTGTTGTCAACGAATACAACTCAGACGCGCTCGGCACGTCTTTTGTAACGATTTGAATCTTGGACAATGGATAGATTATTCATTGGCATCGAAAAATATCCAATTTTCCACTTTATCTTTCTGTTATAATATGAAAAACAGCGATGAATCGCCGTGTTGAATGAGTTTTGGATAGAGGTTTCGGGGCAGTCGATGGAAGAGACGAGTGAGATGGACAATAAAGAACTGATCGTGGAACTTACGGCCGAGGTCGTAGCTGCCTATGTCAGCAACAATGTCGTGCCCGTCGGTGAATTGTCTGCTCTGATTGCTGATGTGCATCATGCCCTAGGCAACATGACAGTGCGACAGGAAGCTGTTGTTGTCGAAAAGCCGAAGCCGGCCGTGCCGATCAAGCGCTCCGTCCAGGATGACCAGATCACCTGCCTCGAATGCGGCCTCAAGTTCAAATCGCTGAAGCGCCACCTGATGACGCACCACACGCTGAGCCCGGAAGAGTATCGCGAGAAGTGGGACCTGACCGCCGACTACCCGATGGTCGCCCCGGCCTATGCGGAAGCCCGCTCGCGCCTCGCCAAGGAGATGGGCCTCGGCCAGAAGCGCAAGCGCCGCGGAAAGTAATCCCAGTCTTCCAGGCCTGTTGAGAGAGCCCAGCCGGATCGCCGGCTGGGCTTTTTCGTTTCCGGAACGGGGATAACAATCCACTTCTTATAGGAAGCGTATCAGTATCTGTTGCGGTTACGCGCCTCGCTTTCACATTTTCGTGGAGTCGCTTGTCCCCGCACCGCGTGTTGGATTAAGAATATAATCCTATATGCAGGAGACGAGCATGCCACCCCAGATTTCGACCGCACCCACAAGTGAACGCATCCGGCCAGGCGGATCGCTGCCGGACTTTGCCTCAGCTGTGAACGTGCATCTCGTGGACCAGTGCCGGGCGATCCAGGCGGTGGTCGACGAGATGGACGCGCTGGTTGCCGGCGAGCCGGTACCCAAGAGAAGCCACAGGCGAGAAGGAGCGGCATCGCGCCGCGCGATGGTTCAGCGACGGCAGATCGCGATGTATGTTTCGCATGTGGTGCTGTGCCACTCCCTCACGGATCTGGGCCTGGCATTCGGCAGAGATCGAACGACGGTGAGCCATGCGTGCCATGTCGTGGAGGACCGCCGCGATGATCCGGCATTCGATCGCTTCATCGCCTCCATCGAGCGCGTTGCGGCCGCGGTCTTCCAGCGAGATGGGGGCGTGCGTGGGTTCTAGTGTTTCCGACCAAGACAATCTCGCGCGGCAGACCTTAAAGCTCGTGCGCTTTTGCACAGCCAGTGTCGCGAAGGAAAAGACAGCGAACGCGATCGTTCTCATGGCGCACGATGGCAAGACGTTGCGGGTGGCATCATCGCTGCTTTCCGCTGCGCTGCGGGCAGGGCTGCTTGCGGAGACGAAGGATGGATTGCGCGCCACCGACGCGGGCTTGAGCTTTGCGCGACGGACCTTGGCCGGCGCCGGACTTGATGGCGGCGATGTGTGCTTTCAAAGCCAGCACGGACAGATCGAGCGGGACACGGTTTCGATCGACGGAGGGCAAGCCGTCGTTGCGCGCAACATGGCAGAATCGCCGCTGGCAGTGATCGCGCGCATGAAGGGCAGAGACGGGCAGGCGTTCTTGAGCGGGCATCAGCGCGAAGCCGGCGAGCGGCTTTCCCGCGACTTCGTGCGAGGGCACATGCAGCCGCGCATTTCCGCGAACTGGGAAGCGAGCGTTGCCAGCTCATCGGTACGCTCGGCAAACGGTACGGCTGACATATCGGATTCGGCGATGGCCGCCCGCCAGCGGATAGACCGGGCCGTGCAAGCCATCGGTCCGGAGCTTTCCGGCGTCGTGCTGGATATCTGCTGCTTCGAGAAGGGGTTAGAACTGGTGGAACGCGAGCGGCAATGGCCGGCGCGGTCAGCGAAGATCATGCTCCGTTCCGGTCTGTCGGCGCTGAGCCGTCACTATGGCTTTACCCGATGAATGATCTCAGGCGGCGGCGCGTTCGGCTTCGCCCTTGATGCGCGCGACCATCGAGCGCAAACCGTTGGCGCGCTGCTGCGACAGGTGCTCGACGAGCCCCAGCTCATCGAAAAGGTTGGAAGCGTCGAAAGCCTCGATTTCGGAAGCTTTGCGGCCGGAAAAAGCACTGAGAGCGATGGCGACGAGGCCCTTGACGATATGGGCATCGGAATCGCCGCGGAAATGCAGCACCGGATCGCCCTCGGACCCATCGCGCCGGGAGACGAGCCAGACCTGGCTGGCGCAGCCCTGAACCTTGTTCTGATCGACCCGCTCGTCATCGGTCAGCGGATCGAGTGTACGGCCGAGTTCGATCACGTAGCGATAGCGATCTTCCCAATCGTCGAGAAAGGCAAAATCGTCCTTGATCTGCTGCAGCGGCGTCATGATCGGTCCCGTCTCTCTCAAGTGTCTAGCCGCATATAGGCGACGGACACCCGAAAATCACGGGGAAAAGGGTGAGCAATTTCAATCGAGCGGCTGCGGCGCGGTGTAAGGCCTGACGGTCGGGGGCAGCATGACCGCGGCCTCTTCGGGCGTGGAGCGAGCCACCGCGGGAGCGGCTTCGGCGGTTGCACCAAGAACGGTGCCGGTCGCGAGCGGATCTGCGCTGCCGCTGCCATCGCCCAGCGCCGAGTCGAGATATTGATAGGCAATGCGCGCCCCGTCGCGGGCCCGAAGACCAAGTGCGTTCAAAGTTTCGCCGCCGGTGACGCAGACATCGGGGTGGCGCTCGCACATGGAGCGGATGTCCTCGATCGCCACGCCGAGTGCGAAGATCGTTTCCCCGACCGCTAGCGGCTGCTCGTTTTCACTGGTCTCTCTGCTTTCCAGAAGAGGAAGGCTGAGCAAGACAACCGAAAACCAGAATGCACCTTTCAGCAGAAATCCCATCGTTCAAGCCTTCCCGCAGTGTTCGATCCGGGCTTCTGAACCGTCCCGGTATCGCTTGTTGAGAAGGACCATAACGCAAAGGTTCAAATGCCCGTTTGAGCCGAGCCGCAGAATTTGATTCAAATTTTATCGATCGAAGGCAGCGCCAACTTGGTGAAACGCTTCGGGGGCAATTGTATCAAATGCCCGAATTGGCTGGCTTTCGATGCCACGAAACTAGGACCGGCAGCAGGGCTGGGTCAAAATTTCGGGGGTCAGTGCGAGACCAAGCGTTAACCATACCGACGGTTCCACCGGGCGCATCCTGCCATTTCCGCTGAATAGGCCGCGTTCGGTCAAACCACTGCCTTTCGGCTTATCCATTCCTTAAGGGCGGGGGTGCAACCTCGGCTTCAAGACGATGAGATTTTTGTAACGAGTTCGGACCCGTCGGTGACATTCTGGAACGCTATGCATAGCAGGGTCGCGACCATGATCGGTCGTGCCGCCAGCGCCTGCATCAACGAAGCCCTCAACGAGGGGCCGGAGATGGATGCGCAGGTGAGGATGATGCGCGTGCTGTTGACCAGCGCGCTTGCCGCGCCGCTCTTGCTGCTGCCACTCGTCGCATTTCTGGCCGCACCTGCTGTGGCCTTGCCAGCGGCCATCATCGCATCCGCAATTCTTCTGAGCGCTGCAGCCATGCTGGGCGTGACCGGCTCGCGGCGTCTCGGCGCAGTGACGCTCGGCGCGCTGGTTGCGGGTGCTGCGCTCGCTGGCGTTATGGTCGACACCACTGGAACGGAGCTGAGTGTCGTCGTCTGCGCGCTTTTCGGCGCGATGCTTCCCGTTCTGGTGCTCGGCTTCCGGAACATCGATGGCTCGTCGCAGGAACCCGAGATTGCGCCAGTCGACGACTTTGCGCTGGCGGCGCACATGTCCGGCTTCGTGGCGCTGCTCGACGAACAGGGCGCTCTTCTCCGCGCCGGAGGTCACGAGCTTGGCGATTTTGCGGAATGGATCGACATCAGCCGTCCGCGCGGCCTGATCGAGCGCATTCACGTTTCGGATCGGCTGCCCTTCATGCAGGCGCTGGACCGGATACGTCTCGGCGGATCGCGCGAAAAGCTCATGGTGCGGCTGCACCGGGCCGCGATGGACCGGCAGTTCGTCCATGTCTCGATCGATCTCTCGCCCCGCCTTCTGGCGACGGGCGAGGTGGGTGACATCATCGCTCACATGCGGATCGTCGACGAGGAGATCGAACTGCGTGCCGAATGCACGCGGCTCGTGGATCTTGCCGAGCAGGCCGAGGGCGAGAAGACCCGCTTCCTTGCTGCCGTCAGCCACGAGATGCGCACGCCCCTCAACGCCGTCATCGGGTTCTCCGAGATCCTGGCACGGGAATATTTCGCGCCGCTCGCCGATGAGCGGCAGCGCGAATATGTTGGCCTGATCAAGCGGTCGGGCGAGCACCTCCTGTCGCTGGTCAACACCATGCTCGACATGAGCAAGATCGAGAACGGGCGCTATCGGCTGATCCATGAGGATTTCGATGTCGCCGCTGCCGTCGACGACTGCGTGAAGATGCTCGGCCTGGAAGCGGAAGACAAAGGCCTGACGCTGACGGCGCGTGCGCGCCGCGCGGGCCTGCTGAACGCCGACCAGCGCGCTGTGCAGCAGATCCTGATCAACCTGATCGGCAATGCGATCAAGTTCACCGAGCCCGGTGGCGTCATCACCGTCGATGCGACCCGCAGCGGCGCGATGATCCGCCTGACGGTGTCCGACACCGGCATCGGCATGCCTCCAGAAATTCTGAGCCGCGTCGGCGAACCTTTCGTTCAGGGTGACGAGGGCTATGCCCGACGCCACCAGGGAACGGGGCTCGGCCTGTGCCTTGTGAAGGGGCTCGCAAGCCTCCATGGTGGGCGGGTCGTGATCGACAGCGTGATCGGCCGGGGCACGGCCGTGACCGTGGAACTTCCTGCCGAAGGGGTGGACAGCACCGAGCGACAGGCAGACAACAGCGCGCGCATGGTGGAGTTTCCACCGCGACTGAACACGAGGGAGAAGAAGACAATCAATGCCGGCAAAGTCCACGAAACGACCGCGAAAACAGCCTGAACCCCGCCGCAAGGCGCGGCGCTCTCCTGGTTTTGCGTCGCGGACTTTCGACGCAGCCGGGCGGCTCATTGCGCGCCATCCGTCGCTTGCCGCGGGCGGTGTGGTTTTTGCCGTTGTCTTCAGCTTCGTCACCGCCAATGCCATCTGGTATCAGCCGGGCGGGCATCCTTCGCCGCTCCTGTCGACGCGGACCGGCATCGCGCCCACCCCGGCGCCGCTGATGACGGCCGACGGGGTCGAGCCTCGGCAGATCGAACAGGCAGGGCGCAACACTCTTGGGTCCGACGACGGCGTGGAGACGATCGAGGACATTCTGACGCCGGTGCCTGCACGACGCGTGCAGAGCGTCGTCATCGAACGGCCGGAGGACCGGGACATGGCAACTGCCAGCATTCCGCCCGAGGCGGAGACGACGGTTGACGACATCGTGCGACCTGCCGCCTCGCAAGCGGCGACGGACCGAGCGCTTGTGAGTGAAATTCAGGCAGAACTTGCGCGGCTCGGCCACTACACCGGTGCCGTGGACGGGCTGACCGGGCCACAGACGCGCGCAGCGCTTGCAGCATTCGGAGCGGCTTCGGGCTCGGAAGGGCTTGGCCTGACCGCAAGCACGCTGCAGCGCCTGAAAGCAGCCGAGCGTGCTGCCCCGCCCGTTGCGCAGCCGCAGGCGCGCACCGAGACCCGGCCTGAAGCACGGCCCGAGCCGGCGATTGTTCAGCGGGCCAGCGTCTCGCCAAACGAAACAGCGGCGCTGACGCCGCCGGCAGCACTCGGTGCCCGCGATAGCGGTGACTATTATACCCCGCCGGCCGACATTCCGACCGCCGGTGGATCGGGCTCGATCGACGTCGAGACGGTGCGCAGAATCCAGCAGGGGCTCGTCAACATCGCCTATGCCGATGTTGCTGTAGACGGCATGCTGGGCAACCAGACGCGACAGGCCATCCGCGAGTTCCAAGGCGACTACCGTCTGCCGACTACGGGTGAGCCCGACCAGGCAGTTCTCGACAAGCTTCAGGAAATCGGGGCTTTCTGAAGCCCCATGATGCGTCTCAAGAGCGATATCTTCGTATCGGCGCTGATCCGGCGCGTGTTCGCGGATGGTGGCTTTGCCGCTGTGGAAGCGAGTGGGGCGCCGGAAGCGGGCGCGATCTTCGTGCGATGCCGCTACCGCGACGGCACGGAAAGCCTGTTTGGTCCGGCACCACAATCGATTTTCGAGGATGGAGAGGCAGCCGGTGACCGGCTTTTCGAGCTGCGGTTGGAGCGGGCAGAGCACGAGAAGGTCCAGACCCTGCTGGCCAAGGAACGCAACTTCGACAGCGATCTCTGGATCGTGGAGATCGAGGCGGACGATCCGCTGCGCTATCTTGGCGTCAGGCCCGCCTGAGCGGCACACCGCGTTGGACGGCGTTGCGCTTGGGCGATTGATCCGCCCGCACGTCGCGGCGAGCGCTGTCGGCAACGACGGGCTGATGCGTGGCGCGCCTCGAAATCCAATCGGCCCGCTGCCAGGCCATGACCTTCTCGACGCATTCGACGAATGAACAGGAGCGCAGCAGCTGGAGCGAACGGCGTTCGCCGTCCTGTCCTTCTGCAAGATGCGGGAAGAAGCGCTCAAGCGCTGCGATGATCATCGTGTAGCGCAGGCCCAATGCCACGAGCGTTTGTGCAAGCTGGGCGCCCGACACGTCCATCATGATGCGCTCGGCAAGATCGAAACGCGATGCGAGCGCATCGGCGAGCGCCGTGGCGAAATAGATCGTGTCGCCTTCCTCGACGTGACGGATGAGGCGGCTTTCCACATCCGGTGCAATGCGCGCCGGCAAGGTTGGCGGGTCTGCGTAGTCTGGCGTGTTGCGCATGACGATCGACCGAAGCTTGTTGCGGATGTCTTCTTCGCGAGCCTGCCGTTCGACGGCGGACGGCGTGCGGGAGTCAGGCTCGGCCGCTGCAGCCGATGTGCCGCGAAGCGAGAGCGTCCGCTTCACTGCCGGATGGGCAATGGCGGACAGCGCGGCAAGCAATTGGGGTGACACCGATCGCCGACGCGCGGCGGCGCGGGCATGGGCAACGCCGTGCTTTTGCACCGCTTCGATGAGCAGGGACTCGTCGATTGCGCTGGAGTGCACGATGAAGGGAGCGGCGATACCGACCGGTTGATCCAGAATGAGACGGCTGGCGGCCTCGGGCATGATCGGCGCGCGCGATAGTGCTGCTGCTGCCGTCCGCTTCGCTTCTTCCGAAGCGGCCTCAAAGAGTGGGACGAACAGGTCGGCGAATTGCTTGAGATCGCGCTTGCTGGGATCAGGCATGGCCTCGAAGCTGGCAACCGTCGCCAAGAGCACCGCATCCTTGCGGCCGGCTCGCCCTGAGAGTTCGAGATCACGAAAACGATCGGACACGTGAACCAGCACCTACGCAATACTAAAAGTGATGAACCGAGACTAAACAGAAAGGCTTAGCAAGGTGTTAACCATCTGCTGGCTGAATAGCGCAATGGACTGTGGGCGCGGGGCCTTTGACGATGATTCGCAAGCCGTTGCGGGCCGCAGATCCTGGGTGAAAACGTTCAGCGTTCATCCGTTTGGGCAACTGACGGAGAATGGCATGGCAGCGATAATTTCATTGAGAGACCTCGATCGGCGGCCGCGGAGCGCGAAGCATCCGGAGCCCTCGGAAGGTGCGACGATCCTGATGTTTACGGGCGTGCGGATCGACCGGTCCGGCAAAGGCCTGCCGGTCGTGCAGGTGCGGCGTGACGAGGCAGAACTTCCGCACGACGAGCGCTGAGGTTCAATCAGCCAGCGGCTCTTCGCGGCAGGTGGCCGACGACAGGAAGTCGTTTGCCTGAGCCTGCATCGTCTGGTCCGGCACGACGGTGCGCATCAGCACATAACCATCTGTGACATCCGTTTCGACGAGGACGCTGCCTGCAAGGTTCGGCGGCAGGCCCTCGCGCAGCCGGATCATTTGCAGAGGATTGGCGAGCGTCACGTTCATGCCGCCCCCCTCGGAGGTCCGGTCATTCATGCTGAAGAGCTCGTTGGAACGCCGGTCGAACACCGCGAGCGACCAGAAGGGCACCGCGCCTTCGGCCTGAAGATGGATCGGCGCGTCGGCAAGAACGAAGCGGCAGAGATAGGTCGTGGAATAGGGGGTGTCAGAGACAAGCTCCGTCGACGTCACCTCAGCGCTAACCGCGGAAGCCGGCAGGAAGCGATCATTCGCCGGCAGAGATGAAATGCGTGAATAGACGTCGTCACTCGCAAAGAAGGGCAGAGTGAGGATGATCACGATATGCAGCACGAGCGCGCCGACGAGACCCGCGAGAATGGCGAAGACGAGATTACGCATCGGCGCAATCCTGACGCTCGATCTCAGGCATCTCCAGATCGATCAGCCCGAAGTTGCCTGCGGCCGGGGTGTCGAAGAGGAGGAATTCGATGCCGAAAGGACCGTCTCCAGACAGAAACAGCCAGTTGCCGGAGCGGGCCTCCGCGCCGAGACGAATTTCGAACGCACCGTCAGGCGCGCGCAGCACGCTTGCGGAATGCAGGGCACGCGAAAATGGCGGTTCGGCGTGGCTGATCTCACCGGACAACCCAGTCAGGCGCATGATCCAGACGCGGCTTGCAGGAACCTGGCCCGCAACCAAATAGGCGCAGGATGCGAGAAGTGGCGCGCCGGAGGTATCGGTCGTCGCCCGAAAGACGAGGCCTTCCGCCTGCCCAAGGCCGGAGCCATCGCCGAGCGCCCGTCTTGCCTTGTCATAGGGATTGGCGCCCGCGGTCTGCGCCAAGGGGTTGGCGACCCAAGGGCCGATCTCCAAGACATCGAAGGGATCTTCGGCATCGAGTGCGATCTTGGTGGCGGCAATGCCTCCACTGAACGCGATGGCGAGAGCAAGGCCAATGAAAAAGGGAATACGCAGCGCACCGATCATGGCCGCTTTCCTGCGTAAGGAGCATGGCCGTCCGATGGCACGACAACGCCGACAGGATCACGCCCGGTGATGGGTGGTACCTCAAGGATCAAAGCAGGCATCGATCAGAGATCGCCGCCGTCGATGCGATCGCGCAGTTCGGCCAGTTCGCCTTCCGGACGCTCGGCCTCATCGATGCCGAAACTTTCGACCATCTGCCGCAGGATACGAGTGCCTTCTCGCGACAAGGCGCGCTGACGCACAGGACGCGCTTCGCCTGCCTCGGCGGTCTGCGGGCTGTTCGCGTCGACGGCGGCGGGTGCTTCAGGCTCGACGCCGGGGATGGGGCGCAGGTCGATGCCGTGATGGGCAAAATCCATCAGCCGCTTGAATGTCATCGCCGGGAGCGAGCCGCCCGTCATGTTGTTGGTCGCGGTGAAGTTGTCGTTGCCGTACCAGACTGCAGCGGTGAAGTTGCCCGTGTAGCCGATGAACCACGCATCGCGGTAGGACTGCGACGTGCCCGTCTTGCCGGCGGTGCGGATGCCGTCGAGCTTGGCGCGCCGGGCGGTACCCCATTCCGGGATCTGCGCCATCATCGTGTTCATGGAAACGGCTGCTTCTTCCGAGATCGCCCGTTCGGGCTTCGAGGCATCCCGGCCGTGGTCGAACAAGACTTCGCCGCGATAATTCAGGATTTGCGTGATGCCGTGCCGATTGGCCTGCATGCCGCCGGCCGGGAAGGTCGCATAGCCTGTGGCCATGTCCATCACGGTGATCTCCGACGTGCCGAGCGGCATGGTCTTGTCGGTGCGGACGGGTGTTTGCACGCCCATGCGCTGCGCCGTTTCCGCAATGCGGTCCGTGCCGAGATGATCGCGGGCAAGACGCACGGGTACCGTGTTCAACGATTTTGCGAGCGCGGTCGTCAGATTGACGGAACCCGAGTAGCCTCGTGTGTAATTGCGGGGCGACCAGCCGTTCCAGGTGATCGGAGCGTCGGAGATGACCGAATCGGGTGTGAACCCGTTTTCCATTGCCGTGGCGTAGACGAAGCCCTTGAAGGACGAGCCCGGCTGACGGAGTGCTTTGGTTGCTCTGTTGAACTGGCTTTCGCCATAGTCGCGGCCGCCGACCATGGCGCGTACGGCGCCCCCGTTCTCGATCAGCACGACCGCTCCCTGGGTGACGTCGAAGCTCGCGCCGCTCTGGCGCAGGTCGAACTCCAGCGCGTCTTCAGCAGCTTTCTGCAGGTCGAGGTCGATCGTCGTGCGCACGATCAGCGAGTGCTCGGGAAAGTTGCCGGCTATGCGCTGAACTTCCTCGAAAGCCCAGTCGAGGAAATAGTCGGGTGCATCCTTGGTGCCGCGATCGATGACGCTCGCGGGGTTGCGCCGGGCGCCGATGACCTGGCCTTCTGTCATCAGGCCGCCTTGGACGATGTTGGTGAGAACCTGGTTCGCGCGGGCGCGTGCGGCGGGCAGGTTGTTGTGGGGGGCATAGCGGGCCGGCGCCTTGAACAGGCCGGCGAGAAGTGCCGATTCGGCCAGCGTCACATCGGTAACGGGCTTGCCGAAATAAAACTGCGAGGCGGCAGCGATGCCGAACGTGCCGCCGCCCATATAGGCGCGGTCGAGATAAAGCCCGAGGATCTCCTTCTTGGAGAGATTGGCCTCCAGCCAGATCGCAAGGAAGGCTTCCTTGATCTTGCGCTCGATCGTGCGCTCATTGCTGAGAAAGATGTTCTTTGCGAGCTGCTGCGTGAGCGTCGATCCGCCCTGAACGACCGAGCCTGCGCGGGCGTTCTCGCCCATCGCACGGGCGAGGCCGACGAAATCGATGCCGTAATGCTCGAAGAAGCGCCTGTCCTCGGTGCCGAGAACGGCCTTAACCAGATGGTCGGGCAGGGCATCGACCGGAACGGAATCCTCATGGATGATGCCGCGATGGCCGATTTCATTGCCGTAGCGATCGAGAAACGTGACGGCGAAATCGTCCTGCGCGCGCCAGTTGCCGTAGGTCGCATCGAACGCTGGCAGCGCAAGTGCGAGGAGAAGCACGAAGCCGGCGGTGCCGAGCGTCAGGCCTTCGCCCATGATTTCCACGACGACCCGCTTGGTCCCGCGCACGCGGAAACGGCGAAAGAAGATGGTGATTTCTTCCCAGGTCTCGCCGAGGCCGGAGCCAGCGCCCCAAAGCGTGGAATCAAGCCACGAATCAAGCCGCAACAAGAGATTGCGACGCCGGCGTGGCCTGTTGCCCTGACTGAAGGGATCCTGCACGATCGATTACGCCCCGCTGTACACGAACCACCGGCGCATGGCAGCCGGCAGACCTGCGGCCGAAAATGCCGCAGCCGATGATCGCCCCTTGAGGTTTAAATTTTGTCGCAGTTTGCGGAAAAGAACAAGCAATCCGGCATTGCGCCGGGCTCAAAGAAAAGTTGCGCGGCATGAATGACACACCCTTTTGGCAAACGAAGACTCTGGAGCAGATGAATGCGGCCGAGTGGGAAAGCCTGTGCGACGGGTGCGGGCGCTGCTGCCTCAACAAGCTGGAAGACTGGGATACCGGCGAGATCATCTGGACGAGCGTGCGGTGCCGCCTGCTGGATGACGCGACGTGCCGCTGCTCCGATTACGAAAACCGGCAGGCGCAGGTACCGGACTGCATCGGACTGACACCGAAGGAGGTGCGCAGCCTGAGCTGGCTGCCGCCCACATGCGGCTATCGCCTCGTGCGCGATGGCGAAGATCTCTACTGGTGGCACCATCTGATTTCGGGCAGCCGCGACACGGTGCACGAGGCTGGCGTATCAGTGCGTGGTCGCACGGTGCCGGAGGAGGGGATGGAACTGGAAGACTACGAGGACCATCTTGTCGAATGGCCTTTCGAAGTGCCGGACACGGCGCGGTGAATACCGGCTTGCAGCCTTCACTGCAGCCGCGGGCGGCAGATGCATGTGAAGATGAATCACGGGTTACCGAAACCCATGCGCTGAACGCACGGCTCCTTCACGCAATCGGCCATTCATATTGCGGTGCAATAAACCCATATTGCTGATGCACAGTGAATGACACCTTTTGGAGAAGATAATGAGCACCCCCCGCAGCTTCCGTGACCGCGTTTCCGGCTTCGCTACCTACATGAGCGGCCTGCGTGAATGCGCCGCCGCAGTTGAAGCTGGCCGCAAGCCGAGCGCCCGTGCGCTCAACTCGATCGGTCTGGACCCGAAGTCCTTCGACGGCATCAACTGGCGCTAAGAGCGACTGCTGATCCGGTCGACAGACCGACACTCCAAAGCCACCGCCGGCCACCGCCGCGGTGGCTTTTTGCATTCAGCTGCTTGCTTGGCGATATAGGAAAAAATTCCTTGACACCGTGACGGTGGTTTGATAGGGTTCATCTACAGTCGGAAAAGTGCGGCTGGTGGGGCAGCGCGGGTGGGACGCCCTGGATTTGAAACGGATAGATCGAAGCGGAGCGCTGCTTTTGCAGCGCTTTTTTATGCGCGGTGGGTGGATGATGGCGAAGACGGCAGCGGAGCGGCGGGGCCTGAAGCTCCTGGATCGGCTGTGGCGGCGCCTGGAGAGTGAATACGGCGCGTTCGAAGTGATCAGAGCGCGATCGGAGAAAGAGCGGGCGGAGCGCAGTGACGCAGACGCACTGCGCGACATCAAGTCGATCCTCGATCTTATCGTGAGCTTCGCGAAGACCCACGAGAAACTTCTGGAACTGATCCTGGCCGATGTCTTCAGCAGGGACGCAGATGTGAAAATTGATCGAGAGCGGCTCGCGGCGCGCGTTTCGGCCCGGATCGAAGCGCTTTTTGAGGAGCGGATCAAACTGGAGAGGGAGCCGGGCGGCGCTGATGGCGACGAATGAAGCGAGACTGGCAAAGGGATTGTCGCAGGACGAGCAGACATTCATCGATACGGACTGGGCGTATCAGGGGAGGACGGCCCAGCATCCGCCGGACGGGGATTGGCGCACCTGGCTTTTGATGGGCGGGCGGGGATCTGGAAAGACCCGCGCGGGATCGGAGTGGGTGCAGGGCATGGCATCCAGCACCGGGCGCCAGGCAAACGGGACGGGCGCCACCCGCCCGGAAATGCGGATCGCGCTTGTCGGGGAGACGCTTGGCGATGCGCGAGAGGTGATGATCGACGGCGTATCGGGCATTGCGCGGATCGCGCGGCATGATCGGCCAAGGTTTGAAGCCTCGCGGCGCAGGCTGGTCTGGGCAAGCGGCGCGGTGGCGCAGATTTTCTCGTCTGAGGATCCGGAAAGCCTGCGCGGGCCGCAATTCGAGCTGGCCTGGTGCGACGAACTTGCCAAATGGCGGCACCCGGACGAAACGTTCGACATGCTGCAATTCGGACTGCGGCTCGGTCAACGGCCAAGGCAATTGGTGACGACGACGCCGCGCGCCGTGCCGCTTTTGAAGCGGATCATGGCCGACCCGATGACGGCATGCGTACGGATCGCCACACAGGACAACAGCGCCAATCTCGCGCCGGGATTTCTGGAGGCGATCGAGGGTCGCTATGGCGGAACCCGTCTTGGACGACAAGAACTGGGCGGCGAGCTGATCGAAGACAGGGAGGACGCGCTCTGGTCGCGCGCTCTCGTCGAACGGGCACGCCAGCGACTTGCGGGAAAGCTGCATCGCATCGTCGTTGCGGTCGATCCGCCGGCGGCGGCGGCCGCGCCTGGGTCCTGCTGCGGGATCGTCGTCGCGGGACTGGACGACGCGGACCACGCGGTGGTGATTGCCGACGGGTCGGTCGCTGGTGCGACGCCTGCCGGCTGGGCACAGCAGGTGGTGGCGCTTTATCGCCGCTTCGGGGCCGATCGGGTTGTCGCGGAGATCAACCAGGGCGGCGACATGGTTGCGGCCATGCTGCGTTCGGTGGATGCGAAATTGCCGATCGCGACGGTGCGGGCAACGCGCGGAAAGTGGCTGCGCGCCGAGCCGGTCGCAGCGCTTTACGAGCAGGGCCGGGTGCGCCACGCGGGCGCCTTTCCCGACCTTGAGGATCAGATGTGCGATTTCGGGCCGGACGGGCTTTCAGGCGGACGTTCGCCGGACCGCTTGGACGCGCTCGTCTGGGCCATCACGGCCCTGCTGCTCGGCCATGATGGTGCGCCGCGCGTTCGCGGAATTTAGAACCAAGCGAGGACGACAGATGAAATTCTCTTTCAGCCTGCCTTGGCGCAAAGCCGAGGCCGGGGCGCGGCCGGCTGTGGAAACCAAGGCCAGCCAGTTCGGCGCGGGCTTCGTCGCCTTGCACCAGACGGTGGGTGCGCAATGGTCGGGCCGATCCTTCGGGGCGCTTGCTCATGCAGGCTACATGCGAAACCCGATCGGGCACCGTTGCGTGCGGCTGATTGCCGAAGCGGGCGCCTCGGTGCCGCTGATCGCCTATGAGGGGGACCGGGAGCTCGATCGCCACCCGGTCCTGGAGCTGATGGCGGCGCCCAACGGCAGCCAGGCGGGCGTGGAATTTCGCGAAGCGCTGATCGGGCAACTGGTGCTTTCCGGTAATGCCTATGTGGAGGCGGTGGGGATCGGCGAGCGGCTGCGGGAGTTACATCTCCTGAGGCCTGACCTCGTGACGCCGGTGGAGGATCGGAGCGGCTGGCTCACCGGCTATGACTATAGCTGCCGTGGGCAGAAGCGACGCATCGGGCTTGGCCATGCTGGCGAAGGCGGGCTAATGCACTTGCGGCTGTTCAATCCGCTCGATGCGCATATGGGCTTTCCGCCGCTTGCCGCTGCCGCGATGGCGCTCGACCTGCACAATCAGGCCGCGATCTGGAACAAGGCCCTGCTCGACAATTCGGCACGGCCGTCCGGCGCGCTGGTCTACCAGCCGAAAGAGGGCGGCAACCTCACCGAGGAGCAATATGAGCGCCTGAAAGAAGAGCTGGAGGAGGGCTATTCCGGCGCAAGGCGCGCGGGGCGGCCGCTTCTTCTGGAAGGTGGGCTCGACTGGAAAGCGATGGCGCTGACGCCGCGCGAGATGGATTTCGTCGAGGCAAAGAACGGTGCTGCGCGCGATATCGCACTCGCACTCGGGGTGCCGCCGATGCTGCTGGGGATACCCGGTGACAACACCTATGCAAATTACCAGGAGGCGAACCGCGCGTTTTACCGGCTGACGATCCTGCCGCTGATGACGCGCATCTGTGCGCGCCTGACGCACTGGCTTTGCCCGGCGTTCGGTGACGACATCCGCATTGATTTCGACACCGACCAGATCGCGGGGCTCGCCATCGAGCGGGAAGCCGACTGGAAACGCCTGCAGGCTGCGGACTTCCTGACCGAGGACGAGAAGCGAAAAGCCGTGGGATATGAACCGCTTGAGCGGTGAATTGGATTCAGACCGGCAGCGGGTTGAATCGATCTCTCAAGGGAACGGGCAGGGGGTGAATGGAGAAGCGACGATGACGGACCTGATTCAGGACATCGGCCTTTTGCTTGCGAAGGGTCTCGGCGCTATGGCCGGTGCGATCATCTCGCTGATCTACCTCCTCCCGAAAAGCAGGCGCGAAGCGGCGGGGCGCTTCTTCATCGGGGTCGCGAGCGGGATGATCTTCGGCGGTGCGGTGGGCGTTGCGCTGTCCGACTGGCTGGCGATCGGATCGCGGCTGACACCGATCGAAATCACGCTGATGGGCTCTGCCGCAGCGAGCCTTTGCGCCTGGTGGGCGCTCGGCGTTCTGGCCCGGCTGGCCGAACGCTGGAAATAGCAAAGCCCGGCCGGGGCGGCTGAAGCGGGCGTCATTCGAGACATGAGGAACGACCATGAGTGCAGACGCGATCATCGCCTGCAGACAGAAGAAATATGCCGATCTGGCACTGGAGACAGTGACGGAGGCGGGGCGGTTCTCCGGTTATGCCAGCGTCTTCGACGCCGTCGACCTCGGTCGTGATGCGATCGCTCCCGGCGCCTTTGCGACTTCGCTGAAGGCACGCGGCTCCAGCGGCGTGAAGATGCTGTTCCAGCACGATCCCAATATTCCGATCGGCCGGTGGGTGTCGATCGTAGAGGACCGGCGCGGCCTCAAGGTGACAGGCCAATTGGCGATGGGTGTCGCGCGGGCGCGGGAGATCCATGAATTGATGCGGGCCGGCGCGATCGACGGGCTGTCGATCGGCTTCAAGACAGTTCGGGCGGAGGCCGACCGCAGGCGCAACGTGCGCCGCATTCTTCAGGCCGACCTTTGGGAAATCTCGGTGGTGACATTTCCGATGTTGCCCGAGGCGCGGGTGGCCGCGGTGAAAGCGGCCGGCCGGGAGCAATTGTCGCTGGCGTCGATCATTCGCCAAGCGACTGAGATCATGCAGCAGAAAAAAGGACGATATCACGGATGAGCAGGCAGGCGTGTGCGCACCGGAAGTGAAGGCAGCCGATGAGGATGTCGGGGCAGCTTTCGGCGCCTTCATGAACCAGTTCGAGGCGTTCAAGGATGAGAACGAGCAACGACTGGACGAACTGAAAAATCGCGGCGCGGAAGATGTGGTGACGCGCGAAAAGCTCGACCGCATCTCCAAGTCGATGGACGCCCAGCAGCGATTGATCGATGAGCTGGTGCTGAAGCGCGCCCGCCCGGCGATCGGTGGAGCGACAAGCGCGCAGATGCTGGAGCGCAAAGAGGCGTTCGAGCGCTATGTGCGCCGCGGTGACGAGAACGACCTGCGGACGATCGAAGCCAAGGCGATGTCCTATGGCTCCGATCCCGATGGCGGCTTTCTGGTGCCGGATGAAATCGACACCGAGATCGGCCGGCGTTTGAGCTCGCTGTCGCCGATCCGGTCGATCGCGACGGTCAGGCAAGTCTCCGGCGCGGTACTGAAGAAGCCGTTTGCGGTTTCGGGCATGGCTGTCGGCTGGGTCGGCGAGACGGCGGCGCGGCCGCAGACGAACACGGCGCAGCTTGCCGAGCTGTCGTTCCCGACGATGGAACTCTATGCGATGCCAGCGGCGACCGCTTCGCTTCTGGAAGATAGTGCAGTCGATATCGAGGCCTGGATCGCGTCGGAAGTCGAGATCGCCTTCGCCGAACAGGAAAGCGCCGCCTTCATTGCGGGCGACGGGGTGAACAAGCCGCGCGGTCTCCTCGACTACGACACGGTCGCGGAGACGGCCTGGACCTGGGACTCGATCGGGACGGTGGCGACCGGCAGCGCTGGCGCACTGGATGCCGACGCGCCTTCCGATGTGCTGATCGACACGATCTATGCGCTGAAGGCCGGCTATCGGCAGAACGCCTCCTTCGTGATGAACCGCAAGACGCAGGCGGCCATCCGCAAGATCAAGGACGCGGACGGCAACTATATCTGGCAGCCGCCGGCGACGGCCGGTGCGCGCGCTGCCTTGATGGGCTTCCCCGTCGTGGAGGCCGAGGACATGCCGGACATTGAAGCGGATGCGACGCCGATCGCGTTCGGTGATTTCCGGCGTGGCTACATGATCGTCGACCGCACGGGCGTGCGCATCCTGCGCGATCCCTATTCGGCGAAACCCTACGTGCTCTTTTACACGACCAAGCGCGTGGGTGGCGGCGTGCAGGATTTCGACGCGATCAAGCTGGTGAAGTTCTCCGCCTAAGCGACGCCGCGACGACGGCATGCCCCGTTCCGGAACGACCGGGACGGGGCCGATTTCAAAGGACATGGGACATGACGATTGTCGTGACGGACCCGGCCGTCGGCGAAGCGCTGACGCTTGCCGAGGCGAGGACGCATCTGCGCGTGGAGACCGATCTCGAAGACGGACTGATCGAAAGCCTGATCCGCGTGGCGCGAGAGCATCTGGAAAGCGCGACCGGCCTGGTTCTGCTGGACCAGGGCTTTCGGCTTTTCCTGGACGATTGGCCGAAGGCCCATGCGATCCTGTTGCGCCGGCATCCGGTGACAAGGCTCGATGCCGTCATTGTCTATGACGCGGACGGGCTGCCGGAGGAGGTTGATCTGGCAAGCGTTCGGCTTGATCGGACGCGACGTCCGGCCCGCCTGATCGTTGCGGCGATCAAGGCGCCGGCGCGGATCGTCAACGGCATCGAGGTGGAATTTCGAGCCGGCTTCGGTGAGAGCGGCGCCGATGTGCCCGACGTGCTGAAGCGGGCGATGTTTACTCATGTGGCCGCGATGTACGAACTGCGCTCCGGCGTTCCGATCGGCCAGCAGCCGGCGCTCGTGCCGGACGGCTATGACCGGCTGATCGCGCCGTGGCGGCGGCGGTCGTTATGAGGCCGGGTGCGGTAATTGACCCGGGGCATCTGCGCATGCGGCTTAATCTGGAAGAGCCCGCTGTTGATGACGATGGCCAAGGCGGCTCGAGCGGGGAGTGGCGGCACGTCGCCGGCCTCTGGGCGAAGCTCGAACCCGTTGGCGCTTCGCACCTGGAGCAGGCATCACAGATCCAGCAAGCGGCAAGATACAGGGTGACGCTGCGCCACCGGTCGGATGTTGTCATCGGCATGCGGTTCACCCGGTTCGAGCGGGTGTTCCACATCCAGACGGTGACCGATCCCGATGAGACCGAGCGCTATCTCGTCTGCGCGTGCGAGGAACGGTCATGAGCGCCGCGTCGAATTTACAGCAGGCGATCGTTGCAGCACTGCGAGCCGACACTGAGCTGATGTCGAGCCTGAAGGTGGCGGACATCTTCGATCGGCAGGTTCAGGGTGCCCGCCTGCCATACATCGTGCTCGACAATCTCGAGACGATGGAGTGGAGCACGGACGAGGATTGCAACGAAGAGCACCGCGTCACGCTCGCCGTCTATTCCGGCGAGAACGGCAGGCGTGAGGTGCAATCGATCATGAAGCGGCTGCGGCTGGTTCTGCACGACGCGGCGCTTTCGCCTGTCGACGCCCGGCTGGTTGGCCTCAGGGTCGTCTCGACGGAGGTGAGGCGCGTGGCAAAGAGCCGGCTACACCAGGGAACGATGGTTTTACGGGCGTTTACCGAAAGCGCCTGATTCAGATTGCGAACGTCGGTCAATCGATCGGCAGGATAATGTTCTGGCTCCCACGCGGGGGCCTTTTTCATGTTTGGAGATGGCCATGGGTGCGCAGAGGGGCAAGGACCTGCTGCTGAAGATCGACAGCGGCGGGCAGTTCGTGACCGTCGCGGGGCTGCGGGCAAAACGCCTCGCATTCAATGCGCAGACGGTGGACGCGACGGACTCAGAATCCGCCGGCCGGTGGCGCGAGCTTCTGGCGGGCGCCGGCGTGCAGCGGGCCTCGGTCTCGGGATCGGGGCTTTTCAAGAATGCAGAAAGCGATGCGCTGACGCGTACGGTCTTCTTCGCAGGCCAGATTGTGGACTGGCAGATCGTCGTTCCGGCTTTCGGCACGCTGTCTGGCCCTTTCCAGATCACGGCACTCGAATATGCCGGGCGGCACGACGGCGAGATCACCTTCGAGATCGCCATGGAATCGGCAGGCGCGCTGGTTTTCGGGAGTGAAGCATGACGTTGCGCAAGATCACCGCGAACCCGAGGCGCGGCGAGATCGCCGCATCGATCGACGGCGAACGGCGGGTGTTGTGCCTGACGCTCGGCGCCCTGGCGGAACTGGAAGCGGCGTTCGGCGCCGATGATCTCTCCAAGCTCGTCGACCGATTTGCCACGGGTGGTCTCTCCGCGCGGGACATCATGCGCGTGGTCGGAGCGGGCCTGCGTGGTGCGGGCAATCTCTTCACCGATGACGAGGTGGCGCAGATGACCATCGATGGTGGTGCGCGCGGCTTTGCCGAACTGGTCGCTCAATTGCTGGAAGCGACATTCGGCGGCGGGAGCGCTGCCACCGCAAACCCTTGAATGCCGCAGATGCAGTCGAGCGAGTAGCGGACGCCTCACCGTTCCCCTGGGATGCGGTGATGCGCATCTCGCTCCTGCATCTGCGGCTGTCGCCCGATCAGTTCTGGCGCATGACGCCCCGCGAACTGGCGATGATTTTGGCGACCAGACGAACTACGCAGGCGCCCGACCGTGCGGCGCTTGACGACCTGATGCGCAGTTTTCCAGACAGGGAACAGTTTCCATGAACGAAGACCTTTCCTATCGCGTCGAACTGGACGGTCGTCCTTTCGAGCGCGCGCTGGGGAATCTTGAATTGCGGGCCGAGCGCCTGGGAAGTGCGCTGACCGGTGCGATGCGCCGCGCCGCGGTCGAGGGCCGCGATCTCGACCAGGTGTTACGAGGACTGGCGTTGCGGATGAGCGACATCGCGCTCGATGCTGGCCTGAGGCCGCTGCAGAATGCCCTTTCGGATGCTGTCTCCAACTTTGCCGAGGGCGTGGTCGGGCGCGTCGTGCCCTTCGCCAAGGGCGGGGTCGTCTCGACGCCGAGCTATTTTCCGATGGGTGGCGAAATCGGCCTGGCCGGCGAGGCGGGCGCTGAGGCGATCCTGCCGCTCGCTCGCGGGGCCGACGGCAGGCTGGGCGTTGCCGCAGGCGCAGGCCAGGGCGCAGGTGCGCCGATCGTCTTCAACGTGACCACGCCCGATGCGCAAAGCTTCCTGAAGTCGGAAGCGCAGGTGAGCGCCATGCTGGCACGCGCTGTCGGTCGCGGCACAAGGGGGCTCTGACATGACGGATTTTCACGACGTGCGGTTCCCGCTGCGGCTGGCAATCGCGACGAGCGGCGGCCCGGCGCGGCGGACCGACATCGTGCAACTGAACAACGGTCGCGAGCAGCGTAATGCGCGCTGGGCAAACGCGAGGCGCCGTTACGACGCCGGGACCAGCGTCCGCACGCTCGACGATCTGCATACGCTGCTGGCGTTCTTCGAGGCGCGGCGCGGACAATTGCACGGCTTTCGCTTCTGCGACCCTATCGACTTCAAATCCTGCGCTCCCTCCATGGCCATTGCTGCGACGGACCAGCAGATCGGCGTCGGTGACGGAGCACGCACGCGGTTCTCGCTTGTGAAGCGCTACGGCGATGCTGCTGCATCCGTCTCCCGGTCGATCAGCAAGCCCGTGCAAGCTTCTGTGCTGTTGGCGGTCGACGGCGAAGTGGTGCCGGTCGATCGGTACATGGTCGACGCAATGACTGGCGACGTCGTTTTCTCAACCGGCTTCGAGCCGGCTGTCGGAGCCGCCGTTTCGGCCGGCTTCGAGTTCGATGTCCCGGTCCGCTTCGACATGGATCGGCTCGAGATCAGCCTGACCGCCTTTAAGGCCGGCCAAATCCCTTCGGTGCCGATGGTGGAGATCGCGCCATGAGGGTTCTGCCTGAGCCGCTGGCGACGCATCTTCGCCAGGACGCAACGACGATGTGCAATGCCTGGAGGCTGACACGGGCCGATCGTGTCGTGCTGGGCTTCACCGACCATGATGCGACGCTGAGCTTTGCCGGAACGGCATTTTCGCCCGTAAGCGGTTTCGTCGGGACCTAGGTCGAAAGTGGGCTGGGCCTTGCTGTCGATACAAGCGAGGTCGCAGGCGCGTTTTCCTCAGACGCGATCACCGAGCAGGACCTGAAAGCTGGGCGCTACGATGGCGCGCGCGTGGAGCTTTTTGCAGTCAACTGGATGGCGCCGGCGGAGGGCCATCTGCTGATGCAGGTTTTTGATCTGGGCGAGGTTTCGCGTGCTGGACAGGCCTTTCGTGCTGAGCTGCGCAGCATGGCGCAACGGCTCGACGCCGTCCGGGGGCGTGTCTATGGCCGCCGCTGCGATGCCAATCTCGGCGATCACCGATGTCGCGTAACCCTCGATGCGCCAGAGCTGACTGGAGTGGGGACCGTCACTGCTGTTGCAAACGGAGCAAAGCTGCGGGTCATCGGGATCGAGAGCTTTGACGATGGCTGGTTTCGCTACGGCCTTGCCACCTGGCAGAGCGGTGTGAACACGGGAGTGTCGGTTGCGGTGCTCAATCACACCCGTCACGACGATGGCACGGAGATCGAGCTGTGGTCGCCGATGGCCGGTGCGCCGCAGGAAGGCGACACGCTCCAGCTCACGTCGGGCTGTGACAAGACGTTCAAGACGTGCCGAGAGAAATTTGCCAACGTCCTGAATTTCAGAGGATTTCCGCATCTGCCGGGTTCCGACTTCGCCTATGGCTATGCCGGCGAAAATGGTCTGCACGACGGTGCGCCGGTGGTGCCATGACGACGCCGGTTATCACGCGACAGCGCATACTCGACGAAGCGAGGCGGTGGTTGGGCACGCCTTATCGGCATCAGGGATCGAGCCTGGGCATCGGCTGCGACTGTCTCGGCCTTGTCTGCGGTGTCTGGCGCGCCGTCTACGGCTGCGAACCGGAGGCGCCTGGTCCCTACGCTGCGGACTGGGCAGATGGCAACCAAAGCGAGAGGCTGCTGGAAGCGGCGGAACGCCATTGCGGCGCGGCCTTCGGCCTCGCCGCCGCGCAGCCGGGTGACCTGATCGTGCTGCGCTGGAGGCCTGATCAGCCGGCAAGGCACATTGGCATCTTGAGCGGCCCCGACCACTTCATCCACGCCTACGAGCAGGCGAGCGTCGTCCAATCGGCCCTGGTGCCTTCGTGGCGGCGCCGTGTCGCCGCAGCCTATTGCTTTCCAGGGATCACCGACTGATGGCAACCATTCTTCTGCAGACGGCAGGCGCTGCATTCGGCAGCCTGTTCGGTCCATTCGGCGCGATCGTCGGTCGTGCGGCAGGCGCCTTGGCCGGAGCAGCTGTCGACCGGGCGCTGATCGGCGGCGAAACGCGGCGTGGGCCGCGCCTTGAAGGCGGGCGCATTCCGTCTGCCGAGGAAGGCGCGGGGATCAATCGCCTGTATGGCACGGCGCGGATTGCAGGCACGCTGATCTGGGCGACGCGCTTCGAAGAGGCCGTGACGCGGGAGCGACAAGGTGCGAAGGGCGGCGGTCAGCGGGTCGAGACCTACAGCTATTTCGGCAATTTCGCGATCGGTCTGTGCGAGGGCGTGATTGCCGGCGTGCGGCGCGTCTGGGCCGACGGACAGGAGCTCGACTTGACCGCAATCGAGATGCGGGTCCATAGCGGCACGGAAGAACAGCTTCCCGACCCATTGATCGACGCCAAGCAGCGCGACGGCGAGGCGCCGGCCTACCGTGGGCTCGCCTATGTGGTGTTCGAGCGCCTGCCGCTCTGCCGGATCCGGAAGGCGGAGCCGAGCAGCCGGCCTATCCGTGGCGAGGTCGGATTACGAGTTACCCGGCGCCCGGCCGCACGGGCAGCGCCGATCGCACGGCGGCGGTGCGGGCTCAGGTGGAGGCCTTTTGCGGACCCGCACTGCCGACGGACTTTGCGGTCGAGGCAGGAGGCATCGCCTATTCCGGCAGCGATTCCGGTTATCGACGGTTCATCCTTCACTACGCGCATCTTGCAGCGCAGACCGGCGGCGTCGATGGGTTCATCCTGGGTTCGGAGATGCGCGGCCTGACGCGTCTGCGGGACGAGAACGACGCATTCCCATTCGTCGATGCGTTCATCCGCCTCGCCGACGACGTGCGCTCTATCACGGGTCCTGCCACTCGCCTGACCTACGCCGCCGACTGGACTGAATATTTCGGCTATCGACCGGATGACGGCAGCGGCGACGTGTTTTTCAATCTCGATCCGCTTTGGATGAGCGACGCGATCGATGCGATCGGTATCGACAACTACATGCCACTTGCCGATTGGCGGGACGGTGATGTCATCGATGGCAGTCCCGATGGGTTCGCCAACCTGACCGATCGGGAGGGGATGCGGGCACAGATAGCGGGCGGCGAAGGGTTCGACTGGTATTATGCGACGGCCAGCGACCGCGCCGAGAGGCGTCGCACGCCCATCACCGATGGTGCGCACGACAAGCCCTGGGTCTTCCGGACGAAGGATCTGGAAGGCTGGTGGAGCAATCCTCACTTCGAGCGACGTGGCGGTGTGGAACGCGCGCTGCCGACCGCCTGGCTGCCGGGCGCAAAGCCCATCTGGTTCACCGAGCTTGGCTGTCCGGCGGTCGACACGGGAGCCAACCAGCCAAACGTCTTTCCGGATCCAAAATCGTCGGAAGGGCAAATCCCGTATTTCTCGACCGGTGCGCGGTCCGATCTCATTCAACGACGCTTCATGGAGGCTCATCTCGACCATTGGTCGAGCAGTGAAGTGCCAGCTGGCATGGTCGACCTGGATCACATCTTCGGGTGGACCTGGGATGCGCGCCCCTATCCCGCTTTTCCGGCTGACAGCGCTGTCTGGTCCGATGGGGCGAACTGGCGCACGGGCCATTGGCTGAACGGCCGGCTGGGGACCGCGGCCATGGCAGACATCATCGAAGCGATCGGAATCGACCACGGCGTTTCGTCCATCCGGTGCGACGATCTGAACGTCGATCTCAGCGGCTATGTCCAGAGCGAGCCGATGACGGCACGCGCTCTGATCGAACCGCTTCTCGAACTTGCTCAGGCGGATGCCCATGAAAGTGCAGGCGTCATCCGCATCCGCTCAAGGTCCAACAGCGTTGTGGCGCCCCTGGCAGCGGATGTGCTTGTCGAGCCTGACGAGGATGCGACGATTACGTTTGTGCGATCGCAGCCCGACGAACTCGCCGTTCAATGCATCATCGACCACATCGATCCCGACAAAGATTATTCGGCGGCAATCGGCAGGTCCCGCAGGCTGGAAATGTCGGAGACGCGGCTGCAGCGGCTCTCGCTGCCTGCTGTGATGACCGAGGAAACGGCCGGGGCGCAGGCGGAAGCCTGGTTGCGCGACCATTGGACCGGAGGTGAGCGCGCGACTTTCGCTCTGCCGCCATCTCGGATCGAGGTCGAACCGGGTGACATGTTGCTTCTGGAAGGGCAGGGCACGACACGCTGGGCAGTGACCCGCATCGAAGATGGCGGCTCAAGGCGGATCGAAGCGCGCAGCATCGCCGAGGCTCAGCCGAAATTGCCGGGTACCGGTGGGACGAGGCCGCCGTCACTTCCTGACAGGCTGGCGCCCTGGCTGCCAATGATCGAGTTGATCGATCTCCCCGTGCTCGACGGCTTCGAAGAAACAGGGTGGTTCAAGGCGGCTCTCTGGAGCAGGCCGTTCAAGCGCGCTCTCCTTTCCATGTCGGAAGGGGAGGAAGGCTTTCGCGAGAGAGCGGAAATCGAACGACCCGCTCGCATGGGAGTGCTGACCGCGGCGTTGCAGCCTGGTGTCGCGAGCCGGTTCGACCGTTCTGGTATATTGTTTTGTCGGCTGGCCTTCGGCAGCCTGGAATCTGCAACCGAGCTTGCTGTGTTGAACGGCGCCGACGCGTTGGCAGTGCGCAGCAATTCCGGTGCCTGGGAGGTCGTTCAGTTCACGCACGCCGAGGAGACCGAAATCGGTCACTGGCGCCTGAGCGGCCTGCTGCGGGGGCAGGGCGGTACGGAAGACGCGATGCGTGCGGGTGCAGACATCGGCGCGCGCGTAGTTGTGCTGGATGAGGCGTTGGCGCCGATCCAGTTGCGGCCGAGCGAGGTGGGCATCCCCTTCAACTGGCGAATTACGGCGACCGGCGGAGAAGTCCAGCCACTCGAGACTGCAATGGCAGGCGGAACTCGAGCGCTGACGCCGCTTGCGCCGGTGCATCTCGAAGCCTTTCGGGATCAGGAGGGAAGCATCGACATTCGCTGGATCAGGCGCGGTCGCATCGATCCCGATAGTTGGCTCGGCAGCGACATCCCGCTTGATGCTGACAGCGAGCGATACCGCCTTCAGATCATAGACGCATCTGCGACCCAGCACGTCGCGGACGTCTTCGAGCCCCGGTTTCATCTTTCGGACGCGGAGCAACGCGCGATCTTCGGCGCGCCGCTTTCGACCATCGAGATCACGGTGCGCCAGATCGGATCGCGCATGGCTCTCGGGCTTCCGGCGCGCGCCGTGATCACCCTTTGACTTCCTTCAACCTGACAGGAGAACAAGCATGGATCCCATCAAGCCCTGGTATATGTCGCGCAGCATCTGGGGCGGCCTGGTCGCCGCTGCAGCCTCTCTCGGAAGCCTTTTCGGCTTGACGCTCGAAACGGGTGACCAGCTCATTTTGACGGAGGCATTGCTCCAGGCCATAGGTGCTTTGGGTGCGGCTGCCGCGGTCTATGGTCGGTTTGCAGCCACAAGCCGCCTGTTCTAGAGCCGAAGGACGCCGCAGCCGGGCCCGGCGGCGTCCCTCAAAGAAGATTGCTGGCATTCATTTGCCGTTCAGTGTGCCTCCGGTAAAAGTGCGCCTATGAAACGGACAGCATCAATCGGAACCGCAATGCTAGCGTCACTTCTTTTTTCGGCCGTGGCCGCGACTGCAATGCCGACCGTTCAGGTCGACCACGAGCGGCCGCTCACTCGGATGGTGCAACTTGACTGCGGCGGCGCGGCACAGCGCGTCGTGGCCGAGACCGGTGGCACCCTGCTGTCCGTATCGCCAGGTCCGAATGGAACGTGCAGCGTGACGGTGCTGATCCCCGGCAATGGCAGCGACGACAGGCCACGTCGCGAGACGCGGACCGTTCCCGCCGGTTGACGCAAGCGCCTTCAACAGGCACTGAACCATAATCTTTCCAAAGCGCGGGCCAGCTTTATGCGGATATTGGTTGTCGAGGACGATCGCGATCTCAATCGCCAACTCAGCGATGCGCTCGTCGATGCCGGCTACGTCGTCGATCAGGCCTATGACGGCGAGGAAGGCCATTTCCTCGGAGATACCGAGCCGTACGACGCAGTCGTATTGGATATCGGTCTGCCGGAAATGGATGGCATCAGCGTCCTGGAGCGGTGGCGCTCGGGCGGGCGACTGATGCCCGTGCTCATTCTCACGGCCCGCGATCGCTGGAGCGACAAGGTTGCCGGTATCGACGCCGGTGCCGATGACTACGTGGCGAAGCCCTATCATCTCGAAGAAGTGCTGGCGCGCATCCGCGCGCTCATTCGTCGGGCAGCCGGCCATGCCTCGTCTGAACTGAGATGCGGCCCAGTGCTGCTCGACACCAAGGCGTCGAAGGCCAGCGTCGACGGCCAGCCGCTCAAGCTCACGTCGCACGAATATCGGCTTCTCTCTTATCTGATGCATCACATGGGCGAGGTGGTGTCGCGCACCGAGCTCGTCGAGCACATGTACGACCAGGATTTCGACCGCGATTCCAACACGATCGAAGTGTTTGTCGGCCGCCTGCGCAAGAAGATCGGCGGAGACTACATCGAGACGGTGCGCGGTCTCGGCTACCGCATGCAGGAGCCCGGCAATGGCGGCGGCACGGCCGAAAAGGGTTAGTTCTCTCACCTTACGCGTGTTGGCTGTGTCGACGCTTTGGGCGGTGATCGCGCTCATCGCCGTCGGTCTCATCATCAACACGCTCTATCGCCAAGGCACGGAACGTGGCTTTCGCGAATTGCTGCGCGCGCATCTCTACAATGTCGTGAATTCCGTCTGGATCAACGGCGAGGGCGAGTTGCGCGGAGAACCCGAATTCGGTGATCTGCGCTACTCCCAGCCTGCAACGGGCTGGTACTGGGTCGTGGAGCCAATCGAAGGGTCGAATTCGCCGCCGAAATCCTCGATCTCGCTCGGTGGACGATCGCTCGACCGGCCCAGTCCGGACGAAATCTCCTTCAATGCCCTTTACGAGCGCGCCTATGACGTCGTCGATCCGTTCGGCAACGACGTCGTGGTCATGGAAACCGAAGTTGAACTCAACGACGAAGGGCGCGTCGCGCGCTTTCGCGTGACCGGCAATCGCGATGCGGTCGAGGCCGACGTGGCCGAATTCACAAACCAACTGACGATTGCCCTTGTCATCTTCGGTGTAGCGTCGCTTTTCGTGAATGCCGGCGCGATCCTGATCGGGCTGCGGCCACTGGACAGCGTGCGTCGCGCACTCGAAAGCATCCGAACCGGCAAGAGCTCATCGCTGAACGATGAGTTCCCCCGCGAAATCGCCCCCTTGGCCGGGGAAGTGAACGCCCTGATCGACACGAACCGAAGGGTCGTGGAACGCGCCCGCATGCAGGTGGGCAACCTCGCCCACTCGCTGAAGACGCCGCTGGCCGTGCTGCTCAACGAGTCGAAGAGCATGACCTCCGAGCATGGCGACCTCGTCCGCAATCAGGCGGAGACCATGCAGCGGCAGGTACAGACCTATCTCGATCGGGCGCGTATCGTTGCGCAATCAGGATCCATTCTCGCGCGAACCGAGGCAGAGCCAGCTTTCGAGCGTCTGATACGGGTGATGCGCAGGTTGAATCCCAAACTGGCTTTCGAGTTGAGCGTGAAACCCAAGGGCGTGTGGATCGCGCTCGAGCAGCACGATCTCGAGGAGATCGGCGGCAACCTGCTCGACAACGCCGCCAAATTCGCCCGCAGCCGGATCAAGGTGAGCCTCGCGGTCGGCGCTGTCGCTCCGGCCCGTCCCGACGATGGACCCAGCGATGGCTGGTTGACGCTGGTCGTGGAGGATGACGGGCCCGGACTGACGGCAGACCAGATGGCGGAGGCCGTCAAGCGCGGTCGCCGGCTCGACGAAAGCAAGCCCGGCACGGGGCTTGGGCTTTCCATCGTCGACGAGATCGCGCGGGAATATCAAGGCGTTCTGCGGCTGACGCAGAGCCCGCTCGGTGGACTTCGCGCGGAAGTCACGTTGCCTGCCATCAAGGAAGCGGCGCCTCGGCTGCGACTGCGCTCGTAGGTCGCGAATTCGTCATTTGTTCTGTTGCCTTATCGGCCACAATGCGGCCATAAGCATCGGGCACCCAATTTGCGTGCCGACAATGGCTCCTGCGCCGGAAATTATACTTTTAGCGATGCTTCACTCCCTGCAGCACACAACGAAATTCTTGGTTGTCATTGCGCTAGGCGCCTTGGCCGGATGCGCGTCTTCGCAAACCGGCAGCTCGACACTCGCCATGTTGCCGGCTTCGCTCGGCAGTGAGCGCGGCCAGACGGCCGATAATGCCTTCCTGACCGCGTTGAATGGCGGGATCATCGCCCCGGTTGCCGGCAACACGCTCTCGGAACGCGATCTGCGCAAGGCCTTGGAAGCGGAATACAACGCGCTCGAGGCAGCCCCCGTAGGCCAATCGGTGGCCTGGGCCAACGAACGCTCCGGTTTATCCGGCGAAGTTGCGGCAGCCCAGGCCTATCAGGTGGGTTCCCAGAATTGCCGCCAGTATACGCACACCGTGCGTGGCAATGGCCAGCCGATTGTCGCGAGAGGCACGGCATGCCGCTCGGCGGAAGGCACCTGGACGCCGCTGACGTGATTGCGCCGGCTTAGGCTGATTTTCAGTCGAAAACAGCCGTGCCAGCTTGCGACCAAACGCCCCGAGACCATGGTAACCTTTCGTTTGCTCTTGGAAGATGAGAGCCCGTCGGATATTCGATTGACATGATGTTCTGGGTACTCGCCGCCGTTCTGACTGCCCTCGTGACGATTACGTTGTTGCTGCCCCTTGCGCGCGGCAAGCGCGCCGGCAGCGACGCGGAATACGATGTCGAGGTCTATTCCGACCAGTTGGCCGAAGTCGAACGTGATCGAGCAGGCGGCCTGATCGGCACGGACGAGGCAGCACACGCCCGCGCCGAGATAGGCCGTCGTCTTTTGCGGGCCAAAAAAGCGCAGACTGCCGCAACAGACCGCCGCAGCGGAGGCCGCCTGACGACCGCTGCCCGCCTGTGCGTTCTCGTCGGCGTTCCGCTGTTGGGAATGAGCGTCTATCTCGCGACCGGCGCTCCCGGTCTCCCGGATCAGCCGCTCGCATCGCGTGCCACGACGCCTGAGCAAGCTTCGCCAATCGCGACGATGATCGCTCAGGCCGAGCAGCACCTTGAGGAAAACCCGGATGACGGGCGCGGATGGGACGTGCTGGCGCCGATCTATCTTCGGGCAGGGCAACTGCAGGAAGCGCGCACGGCCTACCTGAACGCCATCCGCCTTTTGGGCCCCACCTCGGCCCGCCAAAGCGGCTACGGCGAAGCGCTTGTCGCGCTCGCCAGCGGCGTCGTCACCGAAGAGGCCGCTGTGGCTTTTCAGTCCGCGCGTGAATTGCAGCCGGACGAGCCGAAGGCAGCGTTCTATCTGGCCTTGGCGCTGGAGCAGGAAGGGCGCGACGACCGTGCCCTTGAAGCGTTCCGCCGGCTTGCAGAACAGTCACCGCCTGACGCTCCCTGGATGACGGTGGTGAACGAGAAAATTGCGGCGCTGGGCGGGCAAGTTGCCGATATCAGTCCTTCCGGTCTGCCGCCTTTGAGCCTGTTGCCGGGTGCCGAAGCAGATTCAGATGCCGTTTCCGGCGATGTCGCGTCGGTTCAGCCGCCGCTTCAGCCCGGCCCATCGCAGGACGATCTGGCTGCGGCGCGTGACATGAGTGACGACGAGCGCCAAGCCATGATCGAAACGATGGTCGGCAACCTTGATCGTCGCCTGCGGGAAAACCCGCAGGATATCGAAGGGTGGATCCGGTTGGTGCGCTCCTATGGCGTGCTTGGTCAGCCCGAACAGGCCGGCGAGGCGTTGGCCCGGGGGCTTGCCGTGTTCCCTGAGGAGAGCGAAGATGGCCGGGCACTGCTTGCCGTCGCGCGCCAGGTTGGAGTTGACCGGCTGGAAGAGGAGGGTGCGCAATGACGCGCAAGCAGAAACGCCTGGCGGTCATCGCCGGAGGCATGGGCGTGGTCGCGGTTGCCGCAGCCCTCGTTCTGGTCGCGCTGCGTGACGAGATCGTCTTCTTCCATTCGCCGAGCGACCTTTTGACCAACGCCGTCGAGCCCGGCACGCGCATCCGGTTGGGTGGCCTGGTTGCCAACGACTCGCTCAATCGCTCGTCCGGCACGCTCGTGCGGTTTGCCATCGAGGACGGCGGCAGCGAGGTGGAAGTGGAGTATAACGGCATCCTCCCGGATCTTTTCCGCGAAGGGCAGGGCGTCATTACCGAAGGCGCGTTTCAGCCAGGAAGTCCGGTTTTTGTTGCGGACACGGTGCTTGCCAAGCACGATGAGAATTATATGCCGCGCGAAGTTGCCGACAGCCTGCGCAAGCAGGGCGTCTGGCAGGGTGAGGGGGAGGCCAATTGATCGATTGTCGATTGGCCACGGATAAGGGAGAGGTAAGCGCATGATCGTCGAACTCGGACATTATGCGTTGATCATCGCCTTTGCGACGGCGCTGGTGCAGTCGGTTCTGCCGGTCATTGGCGCACGGCGCGGCGATCAGTCCTTGATGGCGATCGGGGATACCTCTGCCATCGTTTCCTTCCTGCTCGTGCTGTTGTCCTTCTGCGCGCTGACCTACGCCTATGTGGTTTCCGATTTCTCGGTCCAGAACGTCTACGAAAACTCCCATTCCCTGAAGCCGATGATCTACAAGATCTCCGGCGTCTGGGGAAACCACGAGGGATCCATGCTCTTGTGGATCCTCATCCTCGTCTTCTTCAGTGCGTTGGTCGCCTTCTTCGGTCGAAATCTGCCGAAGTCTCTGCGCGCCAATGTGCTCGCGGTTCAGGGCTGGATCACAACGGCTTTCCTGCTCTTCGTGTTGCAGACCTCGAACCCTTTCGCGCGGATCGTGCCCACTCCGATGGAGGGCCGCGATCTCAATCCGATCCTCCAGGACATCGGGCTCGCGATCCATCCACCGCTGCTCTATCTCGGCTATGTCGGCTTTTCCATCTGCTTCTCCTTCGCCGTCGCGGCGCTGATCGAAGGTCGGATCGATGCGGCTTGGGCGCGCTGGGTGCGGCCCTGGACGCTGACGGCCTGGATATTCCTGACCGGCGGCATCGCCATGGGTTCCTACTGGGCCTATTACGAGCTTGGCTGGGGCGGCTGGTGGTTTTGGGATCCGGTCGAAAACGCGTCCTTCATGCCCTGGCTCGCTGGCACCGCGCTTCTGCATTCCGCACTTGTGATGGAAAAACGCGAGGCGCTGAAGATCTGGACGATCCTGCTCGCGATCATCACCTTTTCCCTGTCGCTGCTCGGCACGTTCCTGGTGCGATCGGGCGTGCTCACGTCGGTTCATACCTTTGCGTCCGATCCGAGCCGCGGCGTCTTCATTCTCGCCATTCTGGTAATCTTCATCGGCGGCGCTTTCGGGCTTTTCGCGCTGCGGGCAACCTCGCTGAAATCCGGTGGACTATTCCAGCCCATCTCGCGTGAAGGCGGGTTGGTGCTGAACAACCTGTTCCTGACCACCGCCACCGCGACGGTGTTGATCGGCACGCTCTATCCGCTCCTGTTGGAGACGGTGACGGGCGAAAAGATTTCCGTCGGCCCGCCCTTCTTCAATCTGACATTCGGTCCGTTGATGGTCCCGCTGCTCTTGGCGGTACCGTTCGGCCCGCTGCTGGCCTGGAAGCGCGGCGATCTGCTCGGCGCTGCTCAAAGGCTCTATGTTGCGGCCGGTCTCGCTCTGCTTGCCGGTCTCATCGTTGTCTATTTCACGACTGGGGCGCCGGTGCTGGCGGCGCTCGCTCTCGCCATCGGCTTCTTCGTCATGTTCGGCGCGGTCACCGATCTCGCGTTGCGGGCAGGCGTCGGCAAAGTGTCGGCAGGCATCGCGATACGTCGACTCGCCGGCCTCCCGCGATCGGCCTTCGGTGGCGCGATGGCGCATTTCGGTCTCGGCGTCATGGTGATCGGCATCGTCGCTGTCACAGCATTCGAAACCGAGGCGGTTGCCGAAATGGCGCCGGGCCAGACGATCGATGCCGGCGGATACACGCTTCGCTTTGATAGCATGGACCCGAACCAGGGCCCGAACTACGTCGAGGATGTCGGCCACTTCACCGTGCTGCGGAATGGCGCGGAAATCTCGCGCATGGATTCTGCAAAGCGCGTCTACACCGCGCGGCAGATGCCGACGACCGAAGCCGGCATCCTCACCCGAGGCTTCAGCCAGCTTTACGTGTCGCTCGGTGACTTTGTCACGCCGGAGGGCGCCGAGGCGCCAACCGCCATCGTCGTGCGCGTCTGGTGGAAGCCGCAAGTCACGTTGATCTGGATCGGCTCGGTCATCATGGCTTTCGGCGGATTGATATCGCTGTCGGATCGTCGCCTGCGCGTCGGCGCGCCGAAGCCGCACCGTCAGCGCACGGCTGCCGGTCCTGTGATGGAGCCGGCGGAATGATCGGGAGCGCGCGCATTCTTGCCCTCCTGATCGTCGTCATGGGGCTGGCGTCGCCCGCGTTCGCGGTGCAACCCAACGAAATTCTGGACGATCCGGCTTTGGAGCAGCGGGCACGCTCCATCTCCGCCGAACTGCGCTGCATGGTCTGTCAGAACCAGTCCATCGATGACTCCGATGCGGAACTGGCGCGGGATCTTCGCGTGCTTGTGCGGGAACGGCTGGTGTCGGGTGACACCGATGAGCAAGTCTACGACTACGTGGTTTCCCGCTACGGCGAGTTTGTGCTCCTGCGTCCTCGCCTGTCGATCCAGACGCTTGCGCTCTGGGCCGCACCCATTCTGGTCATGGGCGCTGGCATCGCCGCCATCGCAACGTTCCTGCGCAACCGTGATCCGCTTCAGGCCGGTCCGACGCTGACAGAGGGCGAGGAAAAGGCAATCGCCGATCTGCTGAAAGAGCGCTCGAAACGCAGCTGACGTCGTCAAGCTGGTCAACATTACCAAAATTTCATGTCGAGGACAGAGCGCCGTAATGTGACGTGCCCTATCTCTATGTCGACGCTGCCAAAGCAGCACGAAATCGGCAAGAACGAGGGTTAGACGTCCATGAAATCGAACCAGTCCTTCCAGACAAAGCTGAAAAGCATCCTGGCCACATCCACCATTGCTGGCGTCGCCGGTGTGATGCTCGTCACCGGCGTGCCGGCAACCATCAGCGCGATGGCCGATCCAGTCCGGATCGAGGCTCCGACAACCGCGCCAAGCTTCGCGGATGTGGTTGAGGCCGTTTCGCCGGCTGTCGTTTCCGTCCGCGTCCAGGGAGAAGCCGAAGAGGTCGCGCAAAACGAGGGCTTCGGTTTCCAGTTCGGACCTCCCGGCCTGGAAAATCTGCCTGAAGACCATCCGATGCGCCGGTTCTTCGACGAATTTGGTGGCCCGAACTTTGGCCAGCCAGGCCGACCCGACCGACCGAACCGTCCCCGCGGTCCGATGCCCGTTTCTCAGGGATCCGGCTTCTTCATCTCCGATGACGGCTATCTCGTCACCAACAACCACGTCGTCGAAGGCGGCTCGAGCTACAGCATTATCCTTGATGATGGCACCGAATTGTCGGCCGAGCTGATCGGCACTGATAGCCGGACGGACCTTGCAGTGCTTAAGGTCGATGCGGACCGAGAATTCACTTATGTCGAATTCGGTGACGATCAGGGCGCGCGGGTCGGCGATTGGGTCGTTGCAGTCGGCAACCCGTTCGGTCTGGGCGGCTCCGTCACTGCCGGCATCATCTCAGCTCGCGGTCGTGAAATCGGTGCAGGACCCTACGACGACTTCCTGCAGATCGACGCAGCCGTGAACCGCGGCAACTCGGGCGGTCCGACGTTCAACCTCTCCGGTGAAGTCATCGGCGTGAACACCGCGATCTTCTCTCCTTCCGGCGGCAATGTTGGCATCGCGTTCGCGATCCCGGCCACTCTTGCACAGGACGTCGTGCAGGATCTGATTGAGAGCGGCAGCGTCAGCCGTGGTTGGATCGGTGTGCAAATCCAGCCAGTCAGCGAGGATATCGCTGAGTCCCTCGGATTGGCCGAAGCTTCCGGTGCTCTCGTCACCGCGCCCCAGCCCGATGCGCCTGCAGCTGCCGCCGGTATCGAATCGGGTGACGTGGTGACGGCCGTGAACGGAGAAGCCGTTGAAAATCCGGGTGATCTTGCCCGCCGCATCGCTTCTATCGAGCCGGGCACCGAGGTCGAGCTTTCGGTCTGGCGCAATGGCGCTTCGGAAACGGTTGCCGTCACGCTAGGCACGTTCCCAGCAGATGAGCAGCAGGCATCCGCGACGGAAGAAGCAGTACCCGCGCCTTCGAGCGGTGGCGAACTGACCGAATTCGGCATGACCGTTGCCCCCTCGGACGATGGCAATGGCGTGGTCATCGCTGAACTCGATCCAGACGGCACGGCCGCGGAGCGTGGTTTCCAGGTCGGTGACGTGATCGTGCGCGTACAGGATCGGGATGTCGCGAGTGCCGAAGACATTACGGCAGCCGTTGCGGCCGCCGCTGAAGATGGTCGAGGCGCAGCGCTTTTCCAGCTGCGCAGCGATGAGCAGAACCGCTTCGTCGCACTGCCGATCGATCAAGGCTGAGCGGAGCGAATCGAGGCGGACCGTGACGTGGGTTTCCGGTCCGCCGTCTTCGCCCGAGGATCCGCAAACCTGCTCGCGACGCCACAAGGCGACGTTGATCCCCGGACGGAGACTTGAAGAGACGGCGAGCCGGCCCCCACGGCTCGCCGTTTCGCATTCGGGTGCGACCGATCCCATTCCCAACCCTGTCCAAGCATCGAATTTGTGCCTATGAAAGAATTCATGAAAATCCTGCTGATCGAAGACGACCGAGATGCTTCGACCTATCTGGTCAAGGCGTTTCGCGAGTCCGGTATCGCGGCCGATCATGCAGCCGATGGCGACACCGGCTTTCATATGGCCAGCGAAAACACCTATGACGTTCTGGTCATCGATCGCATGCTGCCGAAGCGCGACGGCCTGTCGATCGTCTCGGAACTGCGGCGGCTCGGCAATGAAACGCCAGTCCTCATCCTGTCGGCGCTCGGCCAGGTCGACGATCGCGTGACGGGTCTGCGCGCAGGCGGCGACGACTATCTCCCCAAGCCCTATGCGTTCTCCGAACTCCATGCCCGCGTCGAGGTTCTCGCGCGCCGCAAGGTTGGCACGCGTGAGAGCGAGACCAGCTACCGGGTCGGCGATCTCGAACTCGACCGACTATCCCACGAAGTGCGGCGGGGAGGGCGCGACATCACGCTGCAGCCGCGCGAGTTTCGGCTTCTGGAATATCTCATGCGCAATGCCGGTCAGGTGGTGACGCGGACCATGCTGCTCGAGCATGTCTGGGACTACCACTTCGATCCGCAGACCAACGTCATCGACGTCCACATTTCGCGCCTGCGATCGAAGATCGAGAAGGATTTCGACCAGCCCTTGCTGCGCACGGTGCGCGGTGCCGGCTACATGATCAAGGCGGATAGTTGAGCCGATGAAGCGGCTGCGCGCCCTTTTCGGCACAACGGCTGTCCGCCTGTCGGCCCTTTATCTGGGCCTCTTTGCGCTCTGCGCCGTGGCGCTTGTCTTCTACGTCACCGCCATCTCCGGCAATCTCCTGCGTGCACAGACCCAGGAAGCCATCGATGCGGAGATGAGGTTCCTTTCGCGGGCTTACCAGACCGGCGGCATTACCCGCCTCGTGCGCGTCGTCGAGCGTCGGTCCCGCCAGCCGGGCGCCGGGCTCTACACGATCACCGCTCCGAACGGCGAGATCGTCGCTGGCAATGTCGCCTCTCTCCAGCCGGGCACGCTGGACCGCGAAGGCTGGACGGCGCTTCCCTTCCGCTACGATCGCTATACCGAGAACGACGATACGGCGCGCCAGCACACGGCGCTCGCCCAAATCGTGTTCTTGCCGAACGGCATGCGCCTGCTGGTGGGTCGCGATCTCGGCGAGCCGGAGCTTTTCCGCAACCTGGTCCGGCGCGCGCTCGTCATCGCGCTGGCCATCATGGGGTTCGGCGCGCTGGCCATCTGGTTCTTCGTCGGTCGCCGCGCCCTTCAGCGCATCGACCGCATGGATCAGGCAAGCCGCAAGATCATCGCAGGTGATCTGGGGCAGCGCCTGCCAGTGGGCAGTTCAGGCGACGAATTCGACCGGCTCTCGGAATCGCTGAACGCGATGATCGGCCGGATCGAGAAGCTCAACGAAGGCCTGCGCCAGGTCTCCGACAACATCGCCCACGATTTGAAGACGCCGCTGACGCGGTTGCGCAACCGCGCCGAGATGGCGCTCGCCGCAAGCGATACGGTCGATGACTATCGCGGCGCCATGGAGGATGTGATCGGCGAGAGCGACCAGCTCATCCGCACCTTCAACGCGCTTTTGATGATTGCCCGTGTCGAGGCGGGATCGGCGGCCGCCGAACTCCAGGACATCGATCTTTCGGAGATCGTCACCGACACGGTGGAGCTCTACGAGCCGCTGGCCGAGGATGCAGGCGTTACCCTGACCACCGCGGTCGCGCCCGGCATCTCGGTCAAAGGCAATCGGGAACTGGTCGGGCAGGCGCTGGCCAATCTCATCGACAACGCGATCAAATATACGGCCGGCCTGCCTTCGGCGCGGATCGACGTTCGGCTGGAACGCGTGCCGGAAGGCCCGACGATCACCGTGGCCGACAACGGGCACGGTATTCCGGCCGACAAGCGCGCGGCTGCCGTTCAGCGCTTCGTGCGGCTCGATGACAGCCGCTCGCGCCCGGGCACTGGACTGGGGCTGAGCCTTGTGGAGGCGGTGATGCATCTTCATCGCGGCCGGCTTGAACTGCTGGACGGCCTCCCGCATGAAGAAGCCGATGATTTACGGCCGGGACTCGCCGTCCGCATGCTGTTCGACGGCTAAGAATTCCGGCGCCTGGGAGGGCGACGTGACGAAGACTGAATTGACCACCGCCGCCGCCCTTGCCGACCTTCTGGCTTCGCCGCTTCGGCCGCTGTCCAAGGCCGACGAGAAATCGGCACGCGCGGCACTGAAAGATTTCGCTGCGCGGGCTCCCGGATTGGGGGAAGCGTTGGCGAAGAACAGCGCGCTCGCCGATTTCCTCGCGGCGACCTTCTCCTTGTCACCCTTTCTGCGCGATACCGCTTTCGCAGATCCGGCGATGCTGGCGCGTGCGGTCACCGAACCGCTCGATCACAATCTTGACGCCCTGTGCCGGCGGGCACGCCAAGCGTGGAAGCCTGCCGAAGGCGCTGAAGGCCCCGTGACCGAGCAGGCCCTGATAGCCTCGCTGCGGCGGCTGAAGCGCGAGGCGGCGCTGACGCTCGGGCTGGCCGATCTTGCGGGCGTCGCATCTGCCGCGGAAACGACCGCTTGGCTGAGCGATGTGGCCGAAGCGAGCCTCGCCGCTGCAATCGATTTCCTGCTGCTTGGTCTGGATGATGCCGGCAAGATCACGCTGCCCGATCGCGCCAATCCCTCCCAGGGCTCGGGCCTCATCGTGCTGGGCATGGGCAAGCTCGGCGCGCGCGAACTGAACTATTCTTCCGATATCGACATCGTTCTGTTTTTCGAGCCGGATGCCCGTGTGCTGAAGGATCCGGGCGATGGGGCCGATCTCTTCTCCAAGATGGCGCGCCGGCTGATCCGCATCATGCAGGAGCGCACCGGCGACGGATATGTCTTCCGCACCGATCTCCGGCTGCGTCCGGATCCCGGCTCGACGCCGCTCGCGATCCCGGTCGAAGCCGCGCTGAATTATTACGAGGGCAGGGGCCAGAACTGGGAGCGCGCCGCCTTCATCAAGGCGAGGCCCGTTGCGGGCGATCTGGAGGCCGGCCAGCAGTTCTGCCGCGAGCTCGTGCCCTTCGTCTTCCGCAAATATCTCGATTATGCGGCGATCGCCGACATCCATTCCATCAAGCGCCAGATCCACGCCCATCGTGGTTTCGGCGATATCGCGGTCAAGGGGCACAACGTCAAGCTCGGCCGCGGCGGCATCCGCGAGATCGAGTTCTTCGTCCAGACGCAGCAGCTGATCGCCGGTGGCCGCATGCCGGCCCTGCGCGGGCGGCGCACCGACGAGATGCTCCAGGCGCTGGTGCAGGCCCGGTGGATCGATGCCGAAACCGCCGATACGCTGACCGAAGCCTACTGGTACCTGCGCGATATCGAGCACCGCATTCAGATTGTCGGCGACGAGCAGAGCCACACTTTGCCGGAGACCGAAGCGGAGCTGAAGCGCATCGCTTACCTCGCCGGGCACAAAGACACCAAGGTTTTCGCCGCCGACTTCACGCGCCGTCTGAAGACGGTCGAGCACCACTACGCCGAACTCTTCGAGCACGAGAGCCACCTGTCCGGCGAGGCCGGGAACCTCGTTTTCACCGGCGAGGACGACGACCCCGACACGATGGCGACGCTGAAGCGGCTGGGCTTCGACAAACCCTCGGAGATCGCCAAGATCATCCGCACCTGGCACTATGGCCGCTACCGTGCGACCCAGTCCGCCGAAGCGCGGGAGCGCCTGACGGAACTGACGCCGAAGCTTCTGACCGCGTTTGGCCGCACGCGGCGCGCCGACGAGGCATTGCTGCGCTTCGACAGCTTCCTCTCCGGCCTGCCATCGGGCATCCAGCTTTTCTCGCTGCTCGGCCAGAACCCGGGGCTGCTTTCGCTCATCGTCACGATCATGTCGTCGGCGCCGCGTCTGGCCGACATCATCGCGCGCAAGCCGCATGTCTTCGACGGCATGCTCGATCCGTCGCTGCTCGCCGAACTGCCGACGCGCGACTATCTCAAGCAACGTCTCGATGCGTTTCTGCTCGGCAATTTTGCCTATGAGGAGATTCTCGATCGGCTGCGCATCGTCGCTTCCGAACAGCGCTTCCTCATCGGCGTGCGCTTGCTGACCGGCGCGATCACCGGCGCGCGCGCTGGTCGGGCGCTCACCGATCTGGCCGACCTCATTCTCGAGACGACGCTGCGGGCAGTGGAAGCGGAAGTCGCCTCGGTCCACGGCAAGGTGCCCGGACAGCGCGTGGCCCTGCTTGGCATGGGCAAGCTCGGCAGCCACGAAATGACGGCCGGCTCCGATATCGATCTGCTCCTGATCTACGACCACGACGCCGACGCCGATGAATCGGACGGCAAGAAGCCCATCGACCCGCCGCGCTATTTTGCCCGGCTGACGCAGCGCCTCATCGCCGCCCTGTCGGCGCCGACATCGGAGGGTGTGCTTTATGAGGTCGATCTGCGCCTGCGCCCTTCCGGCAACAAGGGCCCGGTCGCGACCCGCATCAACGCATTCGCCAAGTATCAGCGCGAAGAAGCCTGGACCTGGGAGCACATGGCGTTGACCCGGGCGCGTACCGTCGCTGGCGACGAAAGCCTCAGAGCAGATGTCGACACGATCGTGGCCGAGATCATCGCCGGTCGACCGGATCGGGCGAAGATCGCGTCCGACGTCTTGGAGATGCGCCAGCTGATGGATCAGGAAAAACCACCGAAGAGCAACTGGGACCTGAAGCTCATTCCCGGCGGTCTGGTGGACATCGAGTTCATGGCGCAGCATCTGGCGCTCGTGGAGGCGTTTCCGGACGGCGCCGAACGGCCGACGACCACCGCCGATGTGTTGGCGGCTTTGGGGCCGAGGAAGCTTAAAGACGACGATCTGGAGACGGTGCTGGCCGCCTTGTCGCTCGAGACGGAGCTTTCGCAGATGATGCGGCTCTGCCTCGACAGCGATTTCGACCCCGCCGAGGCCCCCGCCGGCCTGATCGACCAGCTCTGCCGAACGGCCGAATTACCGGACCTGAAGACGCTCGAGGCGGACCTGAAACGGCAGGCAAAGCAGGTGCGCACGATCATGCTCGGCCTGTTGAACGCCGACATCGCACAGGCCACCGCTGTGCACAGCAAGGGTTGATCCACTCCAGCTTTAAGCGGCAAGCCTCTGCAAAGATTACTGAATTGTAATGCCATGGTCATCCGCCATTCATCGGCCGAATGGCACCTTCCTTCCCAGAGCTTCGGTTGAACGCCGCGGCTTTGCCGGACCGGATCCGGTCGATCTCAATGGCCCGAAGCCGCTTGGAAGCGGACTGCGCCCACGAAGGAGTATGAGGATGACAATCGCACGCAAGGCCACTTTGGCGACACTGATCGCGGCCCTTCTCGCCACGTCGAGCTTCGCGATCGCCCAGCAATCCGACAACGCCGACGACCAGACGGTGCCCGCGATCGAAGAGCCGATGGACGATGATGCCGGCTCGATGGAAGGCGGCGACGCGGAAATCATGGAAGAAGACGCCGATGCCGGCCCGGCCATGCGCGGTCCCGGCCGCCGTGCGGATCGCATGCTGCAGCGGCTCGATCAGGACGGTTCGGGCGATATCAGCGTCGAGGAATTCGGCCAGCGCCGTCTTGGCTGGTTGAGCGAAGCTGATGCCGATGGCGACGGTGTGGTCTCCATGGAAGAATTGACGAGCGCCATCGACCAGCGCCGTCAGGAACGCCGCGAAGCCCGCTTGCTGGACCGCTTCGACATCAATGGCGACGGTGAGATCACCATCGAGGAACTGGAGCGCCACCAGGAAAAGCGCTTTGCTCTCATGGACCGCAACGATGATGGCGTGCTGACCGCAGACGAAATGCCCAGTCGCGGCGAGGGCATGCGCGGCCCGCACGGCCGCATGGGCCACCATGGCAAGGGTCCTGGAGGTGGTCACCACGGCATGATGGAGCGCTACGGCCGATAGGCCAGCCGCAGAAGCAGGAAAACCTTATCCCCGGGCGGTGCTCGGGGATGAGACGCATCCAGGACCGACTGAGTCTCAGCTCAGCGGATCGTCGGGAAAAGCCCGACCGTGATGACCGAAAGACCGCACCATGCCGACGCTTAGGTTGCGCTACGGGCTCTGAACACCTGTCATCCTCGGCCTCGCGCCGAGGATCTACCGCACCATCCATTCGACAAATGTCAGCCGATCGACGGTATCACCAGGCCAGCCGGCTCAAGCCACCCGCGCTTCGTACCGTCCCTGCTCATTGGCGAACGCGATGACGTTCGATAGGCGGCGCTGCTCGCGGTTGGGGATGCGGATCGAGACGATGGTTCCGACGCCTTCGATCGACTTGATGCGCATCGTTCCACCGTGCAGTTCGGTCAACGACCGGGAAATCGCGAGGCCGAGCCCCGAGCCGCCATTGGTGCGCGAAAACTGGTTCTGCACTTGCTCGAAGGGCTGACCGATCTTGCCGAGCGAGGATTTCGGAATGCCGATGCCGCTGTCGGCGATTGATAGGATGACCGCACCGGACACTTTTCGCGCGGTCACGGCCACGCGTCCACCTTCGTCGGTGAATTTTACGGCGTTCGACAGAAGGTTGAGCAGGATCTGCTTCATCGCACGGCGGTCCGCCGGCAACGCCAGGCCCGGCTCGATGCGCTGCACCACGTGAAGGTGCTTCTTTTCCGCCGGGATGGCGGTCAGGCGCATGGCTTCCTCGACGAGCGGCGCAAGGTCGATCGCCTCGCGCTCCAGCTTCATCTGGCCGGCCTCGATCTTCGACATGTCAAGAATGTCGTTGATGACGTTGAGCAGATGCGTGCCGGACCCGTGGATGTCGCGGGCATATTCCACGTACTTGTCCGAGCCGAGCGGCCCGAACATGCCCGCGTGCAGGATTTCCGAGAATCCGATGATGGCATTCAGCGGTGTGCGCAACTCGTGCGACATGTTGGCGAGGAAGGCCGACTTCGCCTGGTTGGCCGCCTGGGCGCGTTCCTTCTCGGCCATGTAGTTGGCGTTGAGCTCCGAGAGCTCGACCGTCTGGCGCTGCAGCTTCATGCGCGAGTTCGACAGGTCGCCGATGGTCGCCATCAGGCGCTTCTCGGAATCGGCCAGCCGCTCCTGCTGGCGCTTCAGCTGCGTGATGTCCGTGCCGACCGAGACGAGGCCGCCGTCGCGCGTGCGGCGTTCGTTGATCTGCAGCCAGCGTCCGTCGGCAAGCTGCACTTCGCTGGTCTGCGACTGCTGGATCGTGCCGCCATCCGCCATGCGGCGCTCCACAACCGGCCGTGTCGAGGCCGCATAGACCACGGCGCGCGGCGTACCGGGGCGCAGCACCTCGTCCGGCAGGCCGTACATGGTGCGGTAGTTTGAGTTGCAGAGCACGAGCTCTTCGTTCTTGTCCCAAAGCACGAAGGCTTCGGACGTGCTTTCGATCGCCTCGAACAGGCGCTGATCGGCCTCGGCCGTCTTCTGCACGAGCTTGTGCTGCTCGGTCACATCCATGGCGATACCGATGAGATGTGTCTGGGTCGACGAGCGGTCGATCACCTGCGCACGGGCGCGCATCCACACATAATGGCCATCGGCATGGCGCATGCGGAAAATCTGGTCGACCTGCTTGGTCTCGCCGCGTGCGATGGATCGGGCAATCGAATAGAGATCGCTGTCGTCGGGATGCATGAGCCGCATCGCATCGCCGAACGACAGCACGCAGTCGCGCGGCGGCATGCCGAGCATTTCGTACATCGAGCTCGACCAGTACATACGCCCTCGCGCCATGTCCCAGTCCCACAGACCGCAGCGGCCGCGCGAGAGCGCCGTATCCACGCGCAGATGCGATTCCATGTAGATATCGTCGGCTTCCCGTGCCCGGGTGGCCTGGCTGAAATAGGCGTAGAGGATGACGAGCAGCACTGCCGACGTGGCCGTGAACAGCGTGACGTTCAGCGACACGGAACGGCGCCAGTCCTCCATGATCGGCGTCAGCGGTGCAAGCGTCAGCACCGAACCTTCGCCCGATGGCAGATGCGATACACTGACGAGATAGGACACGTCGCCATGCTCGATCTCGCCGACGCCAGCGCGCTGGCCGAACCGCCACATGGCGGAGCTTTCAGGCGCCAGCACATGGGCGGAAAGCCCGATGAGCGAAGAGCCGTTGGCCGTTGCGGCGAAGACCCGCGCCGTGGTGTCCGCTACCAGCATGATCTGGCCTTCGCTCAGCCGCTCCGTCGGCAGCAGCCGGTTGAGGCGTGCTTCGGTATCCCAGCGGGCGGTGTCGCCCGAGAGATCGGCATCTGACAGGATGGCGCTCGCAGCGGTGACGGCCATGACGACGGCGTCGCGGCCCTGATCGATGGCGGCTTCGCGCTGGCCCGTCAGGTCGACGAAGCGCGCGGCTCCCACCACCAGCAGGAAGACGACGATGAGGATCGGGATGGAGCGCTTGAGATAGGGCTCAGCCTTGACCAGCTGCGCATAAGTTGGCCGGGCGAAGAGCTTGGCGTGTCCGGCGAGGTTTCCATCCCACGCTTTCACCCCACCCTTGTCGGTGGACATGGCAAGGCCATCGGCCGCGCCCAAAGGCTGCGCTTCCGCCATTGTTCCCAACTTCCTTCTGGAGCGATTCGGCTATCCCATCTCCGAATCTGCCCTAAGGAATCATGGGCGAATCGTGTTGTCCAGAGCCGTCGGCAATCTTTCTTTAACCTTCTCGGCCCCTGCGTTAACGGCGCCTTACGCCAGCGTTCGTTTCACGATGTCGCTGACGTCGGTGGAGAGCCCCTCGACCGCGGCAATTCGCGAAAGCGCAGCACGTGCGTGTTCGCGCCGGCCGGCTTCGAGCGAGCGCCAGGAGCGCATGGAAGTCAAAAGGCGGGCGGCGAGCTGCGGGTTGCGGGCGTCGATCGCAAGCACCTGATCGGCGAGGAACCCGTATCCCGCGCCGTCTTCGCGGTTGAACCCCGTGGGGTTGCCCGATGCAAAGGCGCCGATGAGCGCCCGCACGCGGTTCGGGTTGGAGAGCGCGAAATGGCGTGTTTCCATCAGCCCCTTCACATGATCGAGCGTATCGGCGCCCGGCGCCATGGCCTGGATCGACAGCCACTTGTCGATCACCAGCGGGTCGCCGCCAAAGCGTGCCTCGAAGGCCGCGAGAGCTTGTGTGGCCTCGGCCGATCCCGGGAAGAGATGCGCCAGAACCTGAAGCGCCGATGCCATATCCGTCATGTTGTCGGCCTCGTCGAAAACGCCGAGCGCGCGTTTTGGGTCCGCATCGGCAATCGAGAGGTAGCTGAGCGCAACGGCCCGCAGCGCGCGCTTGCCCGCACTGATCGCATCCGGCGAGAAGAGCCCGGGCGTCGCCATCTCGTCGAACAGTTTTTCCGCAACCGGTTTGAGCACCTGGGCGACCGCGGCAAGCACGGCATCGCGGCCGCGCTTGATCGCATCCGGATCGATGTTGCTGCCGAGTTCGCGCGCAATGTCGGCCTCGCTCGGCAGGCTTAGCGCCTGGGCGCGGAAGGCCGGCTCCAGCGTCTCGTCGCTGGCACTGGCGATCAGCGCCGCGATTAGGTCGGGGTGGACCGACACCGCCCGACCGTCACCCGAAAGCTTCGCCGCATCCAGCAGTATCCGCAACGCAAATTCGTTCAGCGCCTGCCACCGGGCAAAGGCATCGCTTTCGTGCTTGGCGATATGGGCGAGATCGGCCGATGCCTGTTCGAAGGACAAATTGATCGGCGCAGAAAATCCGCGGTTGAGCGACAGCACCGGCCGGCTGCCCAAGCCCTTGAAGACGACACTCTGGCGGCGTTCGGTCAGATGGATCACGTCGCCATCGATGCGCGCACCCGAAACCTCCGCTGGTTCGGGTTCTCTTCCGTCTTCGAGCAGCAGCCCAAAGCGCAAGGGGATGTGCATGATCTTCTTGGAGCTTTCACCGGGCGTTGCGGCCACCGACTGTTCCAGATCGACGGTCAGGCTGTCTGAACGCTGGTCGTAGTTGACGGACACGCTGACGGTCGGCGTGCCGGCCTGATGGTACCAGATGGCGAACTGGGCAAGGTCGGTGCCGGTCGCATCCTCGAAGGATTTGACGAAATCCTCGATCGTCGCGGCTTCACCGTCATGGCGCTCGAAATAGAGATCCATGCCCTTGCGGAAGCCTTCGGCACCGAGGATCGTCGCGATCATGCGCACGACCTCCGAGCCTTTCTCGTAGACCGTCGCCGTATAGAAATTGTTGATCTCGCTGTAGGTCACCGGCCTGGGCGGGTGGGCGAGCGGGCCGGCATCTTCCGGAAACTGATGCGCCTTCAAAAGCCGCACCTCGGCAATGCGCTTGACCGGACGCGAGCGCATGTCGGCGGAGAATTCGTGGTCGCGGTAAACGGTCAGCCCTTCCTTGAGGCAGAGCTGGAACCAGTCGCGGCAAGTGATTCTGTTGCCGGTCCAATTGTGGAAGTACTCATGCGCGATGATCGCCTCGATATTGGCGTAGTCGGCATCGGTCGCAGTCTCAGGGTCAGCCAGCACATATTTGTCGTTGAAGACGTTGAGACCCTTGTTCTCCATCGCCCCCATGTTGAAATCGGACACCGCGACGATCTGGAAGATGTCGAGATCGTATTCGAGCCCGAAGACGTCTTCGTCCCATTTCATCGAGCGCTTCAGCGCGTCCATGGCATAGGCCGCGCGCGCCTCCTTGCCGTGCTCCACATAGATCTTGAGGTCGACCGATCTGCCCGACGCGGTGGTGAAGACATCGTCGACGACGCCGAGATCACCAGCGACGAGGGCAAAGAGGTAGGACGGCTTGGGGTGCGGATCGTGCCAGACCGCATAGTGCCGGTTTCCATCGAGCTCGCCGGCTTCCACGGGATTGCCATTCGAAAGCAGGAGCGGGGTCTCGCTCCGGTCGCCCTCGATCCGAACGGTGTAGACGGCGAGAACATCCGGCCGATCAAGGAAGTAGGTGATCCTCCGGAAGCCCTCAGCCTCGCACTGGGTGCAATAGACGCCATTGGAGCGATAGAGCCCCATCAGCTGCGTGTTGGCGGCCGGGTCGAGCCTTGTCGTGACCGTCACGGAAAAAGTGCCGTTCGCCGGCAGATCGTGGATCGTCAACCGATCCGGCGTGACGTCGTATCTCTGGCTCTCCGCGGTTTCGTTGTCGATGGAAAGCGAAACCAGTTCCAGGGCGTCGCCGTCGAGCACCAGTGGCGCATTGGCCGGAACGCCATCGCGGCGGCGGAGCGTCATCTGGCTCACGACTTCCGTATCCGCGCCGGCCAGGCGGAAGGTCATCGACACCGTCTCGATGGCAAAATCGGTCGGACGGTAATCGCTCAGATGAAAAACCTGGCCGGTCTCGGTACGCATGAATGGCACGCCTTGCTGACTGTGAGGGATCGTGCTGTCCTATCGGAACAGCGTTGCCATGGAAAGCGCAGGGGCAATGCTGGCGCCGATGGGCAAACGATGTTTTTGCCTATTCGGGCTCGACATTCGCGCGCTTGGATTTAACTATCGGACGGTCAGAAAGCGGCCGGTGCGATCTCAGCACCCGTTTCGCTTTCGCGTCATTCGGCTCCGTCTCCCAAGCCGCCTTCATCGACGAGATACAGGACAATTTCATGACGATCGCTACACCGAAATTCGGAGTGGGTGCTTCCGCCTTGCGCAAGGAAGACGATGCGCTGATCAAGGGCGAGGGCCGCTATACCGACGACGTCAAGCGCGAAGGCGCGCTGCATTCCTATGTGCTGCGCTCGCCCCAGGCAGCCGGCACCTTCAAGATCGGGTCGCTCGACGAAGCAAAGGCGGCGCCCGGCGTGAAGCTTATCCTCATTGCCAAGGACATCGCTCATCTCGGCCCGATCAAATGCATGGCTAAGGCCAAGCAGCCGAGCGGCGAGGAGCACCCGGTGCGCGACATTCCGCTGCTGGCTGCGGACCGGGTGAACTATGTCGGCGACGCGATCGCCTTCATCGTTGCCGACAGCCTCGATCAGGCACAGGATGCGGCCGAACTGATTGAGGTCGACTACGATGCCGAAGACGCCCAGACCGATCTTGCGACCGCGCTCGATGAGGGGGCGCCGCTCGTCTGGCCGGAACTCGGCAGCAATCAGCTCTATCTCCACGAGAACGGCAACCGCGAAGCGACGGCCAAAGCCTTCGATGCCGCCGCGCATGTCACCACGATCCAGTTCGTCAATAACCGCCTTGTGTCGAACTATCTGGAGCCGCGTGCCTGCGTCGCCGAGTGGGATGATGAAGCAGGCTTCACCATCGTGGTCGGCAGCCAGGGCGTTCACTCCATGCGCCGGGCGCTGGCGCAACACGTCTTCAAGATGGATCTCGATAAGGTCCGCGTCATCAGCCATGACGTCGGCGGCGGCTTCGGCACCAAGATGTTTGCCTATCGCGAATATCCGCTCGCCATGGAGGCTGCACGGCTCCTGAAGCGTCCCGTCAAATGGACGTCCGATCGCACCGAGCATTTTCTCACCGATGCGCATGGCCGTGACAATCTTGTCACCGCGTCGATGGCCATGGATGCGGATGGCCGCTTCACGGGCCTCCGGATCGAGACGATCGCCAATATGGGCGCCTATTGCCACACATTCGGTCCGAACATTCCGGTGATCGGCTCAACCATGTCGACTGGCGTCTACGACATTCAGAACCTCGATCTCACCATTAAAGCGGTCATGACCCACACCGCGCCGGTCGATGCGTATCGCGGCGCTGGCCGGCCCGAAGCTGCCTATCTGATCGAGCGCCTGGTCGATGCCTGCGCGCGCGAAACCGGCCGCAAGCCGGAAGAGCTTCGCCGTATCAATTTCATCCGGCCCGAGCAGTTTCCCTACAAGACGCCCACCGGCCGAAAATACGACGTGGGCGAATTCGACGGGCACATGACCCAGGCGATGGACCGTGCCGGCTGGGCTGATTTCGAAGTCCGGCGCGCGGAAGCGGCAAGTCGCGGCAAGCTGCGCGGCATCGGAATGGCGACCTACATCGAAGCCTGCGCTTTTGCCGGCTCGGAGCCTGCCCATCTCGAACTAAACGGTGACGGAACGATCACGCTCTTCATCGGAACGCAGACGAACGGGCAGGGCCATGCCACGGCCTACAGCCAGTTCATCGCGGAAAAGATCGGCATCGACTTCGACAAGATCATCGTGCGCCAGGGCGACACCAAGGAGCTCGATCGCGGCGGCGGCACTGGCGGTTCGCGGTCGATTCCGCTCGGCGGCGTCTCGGTCTCCAACGCCTCCGAGATTCTCGCCGAGAAGATCCGCAAGCTCGCCGGCAAGGAACTGGAAGCCGGGCCGGAAGATATCGAACTGGTCGACGGCCAGGCGCGCATCGTCGGCACGGACCGCGCGGTGAACTACGGCGATCTCGCAAAAGGCGCGACCGATCCGGAAGACCTGAAAGCCATCTCCGACATCAAGCAGGACGAGGCGACCTATCCGAACGGCACCCATATCGCCGAAGTCGAGATCGACCCGGACACGGGCCATGTGGATGTCGTCGCCTATACGATCGTCGACGATTTCGGCGTGACCGTGAACCCCATTCTCCTGATGGGCCAGGTCCATGGCGGGGTCGTGCAAGGCATCGGCCAGGCGCTTGGCGAACGGGCGGTCTATAGCGATGACGGCCAGCTGATCACCGCGTCCTTCATGGATTACGCGGTGCCGCGGGCAGACAACGTGCCGTTCATCCAGTTCGAGACGCGCAATGTGCCGTCTACGACCAACGCGCTCGGCATCAAGGGCGCGGGCGAGGCCGGCACGATCGGGGCGTGTCCGTCGATCATGAACGCCCTTGTTGACGCGCTCGATGGCCCGCTCGGCATCCGCCACGTAGAAATGCCCGCAACGCCGGATCGGATGTGGGCACTGATCCAAGACGCGAAGGGCCACTAAGCGCCGAAATAACCCTGGGCGAGGGACGGTCTTCCGGTTCTTGAGGCCGGTTTCGTCTCTGCGGCCGGTGTTTTTTCAGACATCGGCCGCGTTCCCGGCTAATCAGGGTTGCTTACCAAACCCCTTGAGTCGTGCCGTGACCCCTCCTTCTCCTGCCAGGCAGGCCAATTCGTCATCCCCGGAAGCCGCATCAGCCGCGCCGGGTGACGTGTCTGCTCTCGCTCCCGACCCGGAGACGATCCGCGGCATCCTGCTCAAGATTGCTTCCGTCACGGTCTTCATCGGCATGTCCACCTGCATCAAGGCGGCGGGTGAGGGGATTCCTGCAGGTCAGATCGTTTTCTATCGGTCGCTCTTTGCGATGGTGCCGATCCTTACCTACCTGGCTCTGCGCCGGCAGCTGCGCACCGCTTTCGCCACGACAGCACCCCTGTCGCACTTTCTGCGTGGCTTTGTCGGCGTCTGCTCGATGGGCCTCGGCTTTTATGGCCTCACCAAGCTTCCCCTGCCGGACACGATCGCGCTCGGTTACGCGATGCCGCTGCTGACCGTCGTTTTCGCGGCGATTTTCCTGAAGGAGCAGGTGCGCATCTACCGCTGGAGCGCGGTGCTCGTCGGTCTCGTCGGTGTCATGATCATATCCTGGCCGCGCCTCACGCTGTTCAACAGCGGTGTCGGTTCGTCCGAGGAAGCGTTCGGCGTGCTGGCCATTCTCGCCTCCGCTGCACTCGGCGCCTGCGCAATGATCCTCGTGCGGCGGCTCGTCGCCACCGAGCGGACGCCGACGATCGTGCTCTATTTCTCGCTCTCAGCGACGCTGCTTGCGCTTTTGACACTGCCATTCGGCTGGGCAGCGCTCGACGCGGAGCGGTTCGCTCTGCTCATGGCTGCCGGCTTCTTCGGTGGTGTCGGCCAGATCCTGCTGACCCAGTGCTACCGTTATGCCGATGCTTCGACGATCGCGCCGTTCGAATACACCTCCATCATCCTGGGCATCGCGATCGGCTATCTGATGTTCGGCGACGTCCCGACCTGGTCGATGCTGCTTGGCACCGCCATCGTCATCGGTGCCGGCATCTACATCATCGTACGCGAGCATCAGCTCGGCCTCGAACGGCGCGCCGCGCGCAGGCTCGTCACGCCGCAAGGCTGATCGTCAGCTCGTCAGGAAGGCGATCAGGATCACCGTGTAGATCAGGATGCCGGCCGCGATCAGCACGAATTGCAGGTTGGACGAGATCGTCGCCCGGGTGACGTCCCGCGCATGGTCGATCATGTCCGGCCAGGTGTAGGACACGAAATCGCCCTGCGTCATGATTGCCGTCACGCGACCTTGGTTGTCCACAACGGGCAAGCGCCGGAAACGCTCGTTCGACATGATCTGCAGCCATTCGACGACATTGTCGTCGGCATGGGCGACCTTGACGTTGCGGCTCATGATGTCGCCGAGCATCGTCTGGTGCGCATCCCGACCCTGGTTGATGAGCCGCTTCATCAGATCGCGCTCCGTGACGATCCCCAGAAGCTTGTTCTGCGGATCGACCACCACCACTGAGCCGTAATTCATCTCCGACATCTGCTTCACCGCTTCGCTCACCGGCGTATCGGGCGGGAATGCGAGTGGTTTAGGCTTGTTCATGAACTCCTTGCGTTCGCGTATGCGCATCGTGATGCTCCCGGATGCAAAGCCCCCATGCCGACAGGTAGAGTATCATGCGGTGAGGCATAGCGTCGCAGCAGAAATTATGGAGCGCCGTCTTCAACACGGTGGGGGCTGGCGCACTTTGCAAATGGCGGGAAGGTGAGCCAAAGCTTGGAAAGCGCAATGGCAGATCCCATCTGATGCGCCGAACGAAACAATGCTCGGACCGACCATCAACCGGGCACACGACGGGCCGCCTTGAGGGCGGGGGACACGCATCATCCATGAATGAATCGCTTCAAGGCACCCTGGCGGTCGAAACGTTGACGACCGACGAACTCACCTACCGCCTGTCCCAGCAATCGCTGCTCGCCGAATTCGCGAGCTTCGCCTTGCAGTCGCGTGATCTCGATGCGGTGCTGCAGCGAGCGACGGAACTGTGCGCCGCTGGCCTGCGCACGCCCTATGCGAAGATCCTGTGTTACCGGCCGGAGCAGAACGACCTCCTGATGGTCGCCGGCGTCGGCTGGGAAGAAGGCTCGGTGGGCAATGCGGCGCTTGGTGCCGATCTGGCCTCGCCGGCGGGCTTTGCCTACCATACGCGCCAATCGGTCCTCTCGAACCATCTGGAGCACGAGGAGCGGTTCCGCACACCCGAACTTTTGCGCAGGCACAACATCCGTCGCGCGATCAATGTGCTGATCGAGTATGGCGACGGGCCGGAACGCTTCGGCGTCATGGAGGTCGACAGCCCGGATGCAGGCATGTTCGACACCTCCGACGCGCATTTCCTGGCGGGTTTTGCGGCACTGCTCGGCATCGCCATCGAGCGCCAGCATAAGGACCGGCTTCTGGCGCAGGCGCTGGAGCACCAGTCGCTTTTGACGCGTGAAATGAGCCACCGGGTCAAGAACTCGCTCGCTGTCGTGTCCAGCCTGCTGCGCATCCAGGCCCGCGGCGGCGTATCCGACGAGGTGCGCAAGGCGCTGGACGATGCAGGATCGCGAGTCGCGACCGTTGCGCAGGTGCACGATCATCTCTGGCGCGGCGAGATGGTGGGCGAGGTCGACCTCGTCGGGTTCCTGCGCGATCTCTGTCGCAACCTCGAAGGCGCCGGCCCCGGCCATCCCATCTCATGCGAAGGCCCGTCGCCGCTCAAAATGTCGGCCGACCGCGCCATCCCGCTGGGGCTGTTTGTCAACGAGACGATCACCAACGCGATGAAATACGCTTATCCAGAAGGCCAGCACGGCCCCATCGCCGTCAAGGTCGAAGCCGATGACGAGCGCGTCACGGTCAGCGTGAGTGATCAGGGCAACGGCTTTCCGCCGGACTTCGATTTCGAAGCTGCACGGGAGAGCCTCGGCCTCAAGATCGTGAACTCTTTCGCACGCCAGTTGGAAGCGGAACTCAAGATCGAGCCCCGCGCCAATCCCGGCTGCCGCTTTACGGTCAGCTTCGCGCGCAGCGCCTCAGTCGCGCACTAGGCGGTTGAAGCTCACGCCTCAAGCCGCAGGCCGCTCCTGGATCACGTCGTCGGGGGTCACGTCGACGCGCGGATCCAGTTCCACCGTCTGCGGCGTCTGCCCCTTGCCGATCGGGATCGCCCGGAAATCGGACCGCGCCTCTTCGGCCGGCTTGGCGCGCTTGGTGGTGCGGTAGAAGGCGTAAGCCGAATAGAGCCCGAATGCCGTGGCGATTGTCGCAAAGAGCGCCCACGGCCCAAACGCATCCATGGCGGCACCCGTGACGAGCGGTCCGATCATCGTGCCGAAGCCGTAAATGATCAAAAGGCCGCTCGAGACCTCCACGAACGCGTTCGGCTCGGCATGGTCGTTCGCATGAGCGACATTCAGCGAATAGATCGGGAAGAGCACCGAGCCCAGCAGGAACATCGTCAGGAAGAACGCCCAGCGGCTGTCGACGCCGACCAGGACGGCGGCAAGCGACAGCACCAGACCGACCAGCCCTGCGAAGATCATGACATAGCGGCGGTCGGTGCGGTCCGAAAACCGGCCGAGCGGGATCTGGAACACCGCTCCGCCAATCATGGCGGCAGCGAGCATCGTCGCGCCTTCCGCGGTGGAGAGCCCGCTCTGCTGCGAATAGACGGGCCCCAGATTGCTCCACGCACTCGCGATCGCTCCGGCCAGCACGGCGCCGACGACGGAGGCTGGCGAGTTGCGGAAGAGCTTGCGGATGTCGAGCGTCACCTGGCTCAGCGGCTGCGGCGACTGCGCGCTCGATATCCCGGTCGGGATCACCGCCAAACTGTAGAGCAGCGCGCCGACGATGAAGAGCGTGGGTCCGGCCGCATCGCCAAGCGGTACGGCAAACTGGCCCATCATGAGGCCAAGCATCGAAATGGTCATGTAGACCGAGAACACGCTGCCGCGCGTCTCGTTGGTCACACGCTCGTTGAGCCAGCTTTCGATGACCATGTAGCCACCGGCGATCGAAAATCCCGCCACCGCACGAATGAGAATCCAAGCCAGCGGATGGACGATCAGCGCATGCATGAGCACCGATACCGACATCAGCGTCGCGAGCACGGCGAAGACGCGAACATGCCCGACGCGCAGCACAAGCCGCGGGGTCAGCACACACCCGGTCGTGAAGCCTATCGCATAACTCGTGGCCATCAGTGAAACCGACAGCGTCGACCAGCCCTCGGCTACGGCGCGAAGCGGCAGCAGATATCCGGCAAGACCGCCTGCCATCAGCATCAGGAACGCTGAAAAAAGCAGACTGCCGATTGGCAAAAGATTGGTGACCATGGGCAAACGCCGCCGATTTTGTTGTTGTCGTTTTGGGCAAGGATGTGAGGACGGGTCGCGAAGCAGTCTGACCGCAACGCCCGCCCTGAACCTCGAATTGCACGAAATCATGGCAGACACCGGCCCAATGACGACACGCAGGGTGTCATCCGGCGTCAAACGGCTGGGAACTACGCGTCCAGCCGTGCTTTGAGCGCCAAAAGATCGCGCCAGGCGACTTTCTTGTGGGCCGGACTTGCGAGCAGAGCCTGTGGGTCGAGCATCGGCAGTGCCGGCCAGGTGCGATCGCCGAGCCGATAGTCCGTCCAGGTGCCGCACTGCGCGGTGATGTTGCCGGTCATGTCCATGAGGCCCTTGGTCACGACATTGCCAAGGACAACCAGGATTTCCGGATCGACGAGCTCGATATGGCGCTCGGCAAAGGGCCGGCAAAGCGCCACCTCATGCGGCGTCGGCGTTCGATTGCCGGGCGGCCGCCAGAAGATCAGATTGGTGAGATAGATGGTCTCACGGTTGAGCCCGATTGCGCCCAGCATCCGGTCGAGCATCTGGCCCTCGCGGCCGACGAAGGGGAGGCCTTGCAGATCTTCCTCGCGGCCGGGTGCGCCGCCGACGATCATCACCCGCGCCTGCGGATTGCCATCGGCAAAGACTGTGGTCTTGGCGCTGAATTTGAGGCTGCAGCCGGCATAGTCGCTCACGGCCTCGCGCAGTTCGGCAAGCGTCGTGGCTTGCCGTGCCTTCTGCCGCGCATCGGCAAGCGCGACCTCGTCGGGAATGATCCCGACCGGCATACCGTTCGACTGCTGCGAGGATTGTACGACGCGACCTTCGCCGGGACCCTCGCGCGGCGTCGCCGGCAGAGGGCGGGGATCCCGCTCGCCTGGCCGAACCGACACATCGGCACGCCCGGCGATCGGACCGGATCGCTCGGAGCGTAGGGTCGCGCTTTCCGCGAAGCGATCGATCGCGGCATCCTCCAGCATGCAGTCGACACCGGCATCGGCGTAGAAGGCGAGCAGGGCAGCCAGATCGCGATCTGAGAGCTGGGCGAGATCGTTGGAATGCATGCCCCTCAATTATCGTCCTTCCGCGGCGCTGGCAAACGCGCAGGGATTTCCCGGCCGTCTCGGGAACGGGACGGGTCGACAATGTGTTGACGTTTTGCCATGGAGAGTAGGCTTTCAGCGGCGGTGCGTGCCGGCATCTCTGCTCCAGACGAATGAGGAAACACCGGATGAACGACACGACCGAGGCTGCAATCGAACGCGAAAGCATGGAATTCGACGTCGTGATCGTCGGCGCTGGCCCTGCTGGTCTGGCAGCCGCGATCCGGCTGAAGCAGCGCGATCCTGAAATCAACGTCGTCGTGCTCGAAAAGGGTGGCGAGGTCGGTGCCCACATCCTGTCCGGTGCCGTCGTCGATCCATCCGGCATCGACCAGCTCCTTCCCGATTGGCGGAGCGAAGCCGATCACCCCTTCAAAACCCCCGTCACCGAAGATCAATTCCTCGTGCTCGGCCCGGCAGGCGGCATGCGCCTTCCGAATTTCCTGATGCCGCCGCTGATGAACAATCACGGCAACTACATCGTGTCGCTCGGCAATGTCTGCCGCTGGCTTGCCGGCAAGGCGGAAGAGTTGGGCGTCGAAATCTATCCGGGCTTTGCAGCTGCCGACCTGATCTATGACGATGCCGGCGCCGTCATCGGCGTGGTGACGGGAGACATGGGCATGGAGCGCGATGGCACGCGGGGTCCGAGCTTCCAGCCAGGCATGGAACTGCTCGGCAAATACGTGCTCATCGGCGAAGGCGTGCGCGGCTCGCTCGCCAAGAAGCTGATCGCCAAATATGCGCTTGCCAAGGACAGCGAGCCGCAGAAATACGGCATTGGCCTGAAAGAGCTGTGGGAGGTGAAGCCTGAGAACCACCGCCCGGGCCTCGTGCAGCATTCCTTTGGTTGGCCTCTCGATTACAAGACCGGCGGCGGCTCGTTCCTCTACCATCTCGAAGACAATCTCGTCGCCGTCGGCTTCGTCGTCCACCTGAACTACAAGAACCCACACCTGTCGCCCTTCGACGAATTCCAGCGGTTCAAGACGCATCCGAAGATCGCTGATGTGTTCGAAGGTGCCAAGCGCGTTTCCTATGGCGCCCGGGCGATCTCCGAAGGCGGCTTCCAGTCGGTACCGAAGCTCGTCTTCCCGGGCGGGGCGCTGATCGGCTGTTCGGCCGGCTTCGTCAACGTGCCGCGCATCAAGGGTTCTCACAACGCGGTGCTGTCTGGGATGCTGGCTGCCGAACATGTGGCGGATGCGATCAAGGCGGGACGCTCGCATGATGCGGTCGAGGGATACGATCAGGCCTGGCGGACATCGCCGGTCGGCGAGGACCTGAGCCGAGTACGCAACGTCAAGCCGTTCTGGTCGCGCTTCGGCATGGCCGGCATTGCGCTCGGCGGCATCGACATGTGGCTGACGACGCTGTTTCGCGGCTGGTCGCCTTTTGGAACCCAGAAGCACGGCGTGGCAGACCATGAAGCGCTCGAGCCAGCCTCCAAGCACAAGAAGATCGATTATCCGAAGCCAGATGGCGTGCTCACCTTCGATCGGCTCTCGTCGGTCTACCTCTCCAACACCAATCACGAGGAGGACCAGCCGGTCCATCTCCAGGTGAAGGACATGGAGCTGCAGAAGAAGTCCGAATGGGGCGTCTTCGCCGGCCCATCTGCGCGCTACTGCCCGGCCGCTGTCTATGAGTGGCACACGGAAGGCGGCGGCGAGCCGACCTATGTGATCAACGCGCAGAACTGCGTGCACTGCAAGACCTGCGACATCAAGGATCCCAACCAGAACATCAACTGGGTCCCGCCGCAGGGTGGGGAAGGGCCGGTGTACCAGAACATGTGAGGCGCCGGGCGGATGCTGGTCCGCCTGTCGGCACTTCTTGCTGCAATGGCGATCATCGTCGGCTGCATGTCCTTGCCATCGAACGACCGGGTGGATGGCGCCCGCCTGCGCGTCGCCAGCCTCAACGCCCTCTATATCCGCCCGTCGGGTCCGCGTTTTGAAGCGTGGCTCGATCGGCGTGAGGCCATGGTCTCCGCCATCGCCGAGATCGACGCTGACATCTTCGCATTGCAGGAAGTCGAGACGTTCGACGGCAGGCCGCTGAACGAGGACAATCTGCAGCTAGACTTCCTGATGGAGCGCTTGCCGTCCTATGGTTTCGCGGCAATCGGGCCGCCGGAAAGAGTGCCGTCGACCCAGCCTATCCTTTACCGAAAAGACCGGTTCAGGCTGGTCGACGAGGGGTTCTATTTCTATCCTGGCCAGGGCGATCCCGTATTTCCCCGCCGCGCGGATAGGCGACAGAACCGCTATGCAAGCTGGGCGCTCCTCCAGCCGCTGGAGGGTGGTTCGCCGATCCACGTCCATAACTTCCACTTCGACCATCAAAGCGGCACCCGGCGACAGGAAGCCGCTTCCCGGATCGCCACGGAAATAGCCCCAGCCGTCGCCCGCGGCGAGCCGGTGCTCGTCATCGGGGACCTCAACGCGCTGCGCCATTCGCCCACGGCCGCAATCCTGCGCCGAGCGGGCTTGGCGTTCTCACAGATGACCGGCCCGACTTTCCACTTCGGAACCGGCATCGGCGCTTTTCCGGCGATCGATCATCTTCTTTATTCCGATCGCTTCGAGCCCGTTGGCCGCGGTGTCGTGTTCCGGCGCAATTATGATGGCCAACTGCCCTCGGACCATCATCCCGTCGTTCAGGACTTCATCTTGCACTGAGGTTGGTAGATGCGCTTTCCCGGGCGCGGCTTAAGGCGTATTGTCCACGCCTCTAATTTGATCGTGGATTGCCTTTCATGGACCTCGCTGCCCTGTCCGTTTTTGCCGGTGCGCTTTTCGTGGCCGCTGCTTCGCCGGGCCCCGGTATCGCCGCCATCGTCGCGCGGGTGCTGGGCACCGGCGCGGGCGGTGCGGTGATCTTTACGGTGGGGGTCGCCTTCGGTGACGTGCTGTGGCTTTCCGCTGCGATCGGCGGTTTGGCGCTGCTGGCCCAAAACTTCGCGCTGGTCTTCCAGGCGGTGAAATGGGCGGGCGTGCTCTATCTCGTCTATCTGGCCTACAAGATGTGGACGTCCGCGCCAAAGCCCACGAATGTGCGCGCCGCAGAGGGCGGTGAGCATCCGCTGGTGCTGTTTTCGGCGGGGCTCGCGGTGACGCTGGGCAATCCGAAGACCATGGTTTTCTACATGGCGCTCCTGCCCAATCTGATCGACCTGGAAGCGGTCACGATGCTCGGCTATGTGGAGCTGTCAGCGATCACGCTTGCCGTTCTCGCCATCGTCTTCGGCTTCTATATCGTGCTCGCGGCCCGGGCGCGGCAGCTTCTGACGAGCGCTCGCTCGATGCGAATCGTCAACCGCTTTTCCGCCACGGCCATGGTCGGCGCCGCAGCGTGGGTCGCGGCCCGCTGACACTCAATCAGAATTCGAGCAACAGGCTGTAACTTTTCGTTCGCTTGACCGTTTAGGCGGCGGCACCAATATGGTGTCGCGCCCGCCGGCCAAAGCTGGCTCCCATCTTTTTTTTCAGATGGATGAGGCAGGCGCGTCCCGACCGCTGATTGGATCCTCGACCATGAATGTGCATGCAGTCTTCAACCGCGACGGCGGAACGTTCCGCACGATGGATATGGATGCGTTCTGCCAGACCGCCACACGCATCTTCGAAGCGCATGGCCATACGCTCACGTGCGAAAACGTGACCGGCAAGCAGATCAAACGGAAGCTCGAGGCAGTCGCGGCCAAGGGTGACGTCGATGTTCTCTTGGCCGGCGGTGGTGATGGCACGATTTCCACGGCGGCCGGTATCGCCTGGAAAGCTGGCATGCCGCTTGGCGTGGTGCCGGCGGGCACCATGAACCTTGTTGCGCGAACCTTGAAGGTGCCGCTCGATCTGGAAGAGGCACTTGAATCCCTGGCGGCCGGTGAGATTATGGATGCCGACATTGCGAGCGCCAACGGCCGCGCCTTCGTGCACCAGTTCTCGATCGGCATGCAGGCCCGCATGGTCCGGCTGCGCAACAGCTACTCGTTCAAGTCCCGCTTCCAGAAGATCATCGCGACGAGCCGTGCTGCCATGGGCGTCATCCTCGATCCGCCGGTCTTCAAGGTGTCCATCGATATCGATGGCAAGTCCGAGACCCGCAAGGTGTCCGCGATCGCCGTCTCCAACAATCACTATGGCAACGATTCCCTGCTTTATGCGGACACGCTGACAGGCGGCCAGTTGGGCATTTACATCGCCAAGCCGCTATCGACGGCCGGCATGACGCGTCTTGCGGCCGACATTCTGCGCCGTCGCTTCCGCGACAATGAGAATATCGACGAGATCGGCGCCATGAAGGTGCACCTCTATTTCCCCAAGCTCTATTCCAAGGCGCGTGCTGTCATCGACGGCGAGTTGGTGGAGCTGGAGCGAGACGTGACCATCCTGCTCCACCCGGGCGAGCTGAAGATCCTCGCGCCCAGCCAGACAGCTTTGGACGCGAAGGGCGCATCTACTGGAAAGCAGTCTCGTAAAAGCTCCTGAGCTTGCGCGAATGCAGACGCTCGGGTGGCATGGCGGCAAGCTTCTCCATCGCGCGGATGCCGATTTCCAGATGCTGGCTCACCTGCGTCCGGTAGAACGCCGTTGCCATGCCGGGAAGCTTCAGCTCGCCATGAAGCGGCTTGTCCGAGACACAAAGCAGCGTTCCGTAGGGCACGCGAAAGCGGAAGCCGTTTGCCGCGATCGTCGCCGATTCCATGTCGAGCGCGATCGCGCGTGACTGGGAGAGCCGCTTCACCGGTCCGCGCTGGTCGCGCAGTTCCCAGTTACGATTGTCGATCGTGGCAACCGTGCCCGTGCGCATGATGCGCTTCAGATCGTACCCTTCCAGCCCTGTGACTTCGGCAACCGATTCCTGCAGCGCGACCTGGATTTCGGCAAGCGCCGGAATGGGCACCCACACCGGAAGATCGTCGTCGAGCACGTGGTCTTCGCGCACATAGGCGTGGGCCAGCACATAGTCGCCCAATGTCTGGCTGTTGCGCAGGCCCGCGCAGTGGCCGAGCATCAGCCACGCATGCGGCCTGAGCACCGCGATGTGATCGGTAATGGTCTTCGCGTTAGATGGCCCGACACCGATATTCACCATGGTGATCCCGCCATGGGATTTCTTCTTCAGGTGATAGGCCGGCATCTGTGGCAGCCGCACGCCGGCCACGCCTTCCGTCGGCTCGTCCGAGCCTGCGGGCGTCATCAGGTTGCCCGGTTCGACGAAGGCTTCATAGCCACCGCCGCCTTCCGCCATCAGGCGGCGGGCAAAGGCGCAGAACTCATCCACGTAGAACTGGTAGTTCGTGAACAGGACGAAATTCTGGAAATGGTCGGCATTGGTCGCTGTGTAGTGTGACAGCCGCGCTAGCGAGTAGTCGATGCGCTGCGCGGTGAAGGGCGCGAGCGGCGAGGGCTCGCCGGGTCCGGGCTCGTAGGCGCCATTGGCGATCTCGTCATCGGTATTCGTCAGGTCCGGGGTATCGAAGAGATCCCGAAGCGGCACCGTGAAGTTTTCCGCAAAGGATGCTTCCACATAGGCGCCTTCGCCGAAAGCGAAATGCAGCGGGATCGGCGTATCCGATTCCGACACGACGATCGGTACGCCATGGTTCTTCAAGAGGAGCCCGATCTGGTCCTTCAGATAGGGTGCGAACAGTTCCGGCCGCGTGATCGAGGTCGTGTAATGCCCGGGCTGGGTCACATGCCCATAGGAGAGGCGCGAATCAACATGGCCGTAGGAGGTCGTGTAGAGGCTGACCTGCGGGTAGTAGGCGCGATACCGCGTAGCGGGCGGAACGCCTTCACTCAGGCCTCTGAACGCGTCGGTCAGGAACGCGGTGTTGCGGGCATAAAGCTCCGAAATGGCTGCCAGCGCTTCATCCGGATCAGAGAATGATCGCGGTTCGTAAGCGTCAGGTGACAAAATGCGGGCGTCGGTGTGGTCGAAAGTCTTCTTGTCCATGCTCTACTATAGGCATCGCTTCGTGACAGGGAAATCGCCAACGCTAATTTTCCACGCAAGGGGCACCTACTGGAATTGATGATACGCAATTAATGCCTTCTTCATAGACGACTGCCACCAATGATATGGCTTGGAGACTGGTACTTCGCCACCAGATTGCATGATGCAGTTCTCCGGGACGCCTCCCATCGGCGGCATGGCGTTGCGACGAGATGATCTCTCGGCGCGTCACTCTCATCAACGATCGTCAAACAACCGTTTAACGGCCCGCTTTCGCGCGGGACCGACGCTATGTCCATGGGAACAACGAATGTCGAAGATAAAGATAAAGCAGCTGCTGCCGGCCCTTTTCGCGCTGATGGCGCTGATCGCGCTCGCTCAGGGCGCACTGGGCTATTCGGCGGTGGCGACACTGCGGGAGCAGGTACAGGAATTCAGTGAGCGTCGTGTCCAGATCGGTCAGCTGATCAACCAGATCGATGCTGCGACGGCCGACATTCGATTGGCGCACGCAAATCACACCATGGCCATCACCCCGGAAGAGACGGCTGAAGTCGAAGATCGGATCGTGCGCCGCATGGAGCGGCTGGATGAGCTGAATGCTCTGTACTTGACCTATCTGACGACGGATACCTCGCGCGGACTTCATGCTGAGTTCACACAGGCTTGGGGCGCCTACATGGACTCGGCGAACGAGATGCTGGAGCGTTCGCGCCTGAACCGGAAAGGCGCCGCCCAGAGCATGTTCATGGGTTCTCTGCGTGTCGCCTATAACGAGATCGACAGCCGGATCGCCGCCATGCTCGATTTCAACGACCAGATGAACGCGAACGCCGTGGCAGAGGCTGAAGCAGCCTACGAGCAGGCGCGCATCGTCACAATCGGTGCCGTCCTCCTGTCGATTTTGCTGGCGATCGGGGCGGGCGTGCTTGCACTCAACCGGATTTCCAAGCCCATCACCCGCATCACCGCGTCCATGAACGCGCTCGCTGCAGGTGACCTGCAGAGCGAAATTCCGTTCTCCGACCGCAGGGACGAGATCGGTGACATGGCGGCATCGGTGGCGATCTTCCGCGATGCCGGCCGCGACAAGATCCGTCTGGAGCAGGAGGCAGAGGACGGCCGTTCGCTGACCGAGAAGGAGCGGATCGCCCGCGAAGCCGAAAAGGCACGGGAAGCAGCACAGATCGAAATGGCGATCACAGCCATCGGCGAAGCGCTCGGCCGCTTGGCGGATGGCGACGTTGCCTATCGCATCGACACCGAATTCTCCGGCAAGCTCGATCGTTTGCGTCTCGATTTCAACGAGGCCGTGGCGAAGCTTGAGGAAGCGCTGCGGGCTGTCGGCGGCAATGCAAGCGGCATCTATGCAGGGTCGGAAGAAATTCGCGCCGCTGCCGACGATCTCTCCAAGCGCACCGAACAGCAGGCGGCCTCCGTCGAGGAAACCGCAGCAGCGCTCGAGCAGCTGACGACGACGGTGAAGGACGCCACACACCGCGCGGAAGAGGCTGGTCATCTCGTCGCCAAGACCCGCGAAGGTGCTGAGCGTTCCGGTGAGATCGTCGCCAGGGCCGTCGGCGCCATGGGCGCGATCGAAGCTTCGTCCGACAAGATCGGAAGCATCATCGGCGTTATCGACGACATCGCCTTCCAGACCAACCTTCTGGCGCTCAACGCAGGTGTCGAAGCCGCACGGGCAGGCGATGCGGGCAGGGGCTTTGCGGTCGTCGCCCAGGAGGTCCGGGAGTTGGCGCAGCGCTCCGCTCAGGCAGCCAAGGAGATCAAGACCCTGATCACCAGCTCCGGTGCACAGGTCAAGGAAGGGGCATCTCTCGTCAGCGAAACCGGCAAGGCGCTGGAAGCCATCGTGGTCGAGGTGCAGGAGATCAACCGCCACGTCGTTGCGGTCGTGGAAGCCTCGCGCGAGCAGTCGCTCGGTCTCGGCGAAATCAACACTGCAGTGAACCAGATCGACCAGAACACCCAGCAGAACGCCGCCATGGTGGAACAGTCCACGGCGGCAAGCCACAGTCTGGCGCGTGAGGCGACGGCGCTCAACGAGCTGCTCGCGCAGTTCAAGATCGGCGGCATGGATGGCCATGAGGGCCGATCGACGACGCCAAGGCAGCGGCCCGTTGTTGCGGCGGCCGAGCACAGCGCGACGAAGCGGCCCGAATCGCCGGCCCGCGCGCTTGGCCGCAGGCTTGCCGGTGCATTCTCTCCGCGCAGTGAAGGCAATGCGGCGCTGAAAGCCTCGGACTGGGAAGAGTTCTGATCGCATCGTTCGAGAGCCCCGCTTTAAAAGCGTGGATCGGGGGAGGGAAAAGGCGGCCTGATGGCCGCCTTTTCTTTTCATGAGATCGCCCTAAGGAACCAATCGAGGCAGGCCCCGTTCTGGTCCTGTCTGACCGTCGCTCGCGGTGAGGCATCGAATTGGGTGCGAGCGTGGTGGAATTCATGCCGCAGCAGGACAGCAAGCGAAGCGCAGCCATCGCCGGCGGCGCTTTAACTCCTAAAGTCACACCAGCAGGAACGGCTGTTCGCCAGGCCGCCCCCTTCGGCCCGCAGTCGCTGATCGCCGCGATCGCAGCCGTCACGGCGCTCTATTTCGGTCGGGATGTATTCGTGCCGATCGCCTTGGCCGTCCTTCTGACCTTTCTTCTTTCGCCCATCGTTTCGCTGCTGCGGCGCTGGCGGATCCCGAGATCCATTTCGGTCGTCACGGTCGTCATCATGGCGATGTTCACGATCTTCTGCTTCGGCGTCGTCGTCGCCAATCAGGTGAGCGTGCTTTCGTCGAACCTGCCTTCCTATCAGTTCAACATCCAGAACAAGATCCGCGACCTGCGCGAAACGCAGTTGGCTAGTGGCTCCTTCGACCGCGCCGCAGCCATGCTGGAAGCAATCGAGGCGGAAATCCGGGAGACTGAGCAGAACGATGCGGAGAATGCGCAAGCGTCCGGCGAACCGTCGCCGATGACGGTGCGGATCGAGGAAGCGCCTCTTACCCCGCTGGAGATGCTGCAGACATTCGTCGTCCCGCTGATCGAGCCGCTGGCCACAGGCGGCATCGTGATCGTGTTCGTGATCTTCATGCTTCTGCGACGGGAAGATTTGCGGGATAGGTTCATCCGCCTCGCGGGATCGACCGATATCCATAAGACCACCAGCGCCTTGCAGGATGCCGGGCGACGCGTCGGCCAGTACCTGTTGATGCAACTGGTCGTGAACGTCACCTACGCCATCCCGGTTGCCGCAGGTCTCTGGTTCATCGGCGTGCCGAACGCGCTCCTGTGGGGCTTGCTCGCCCTCGTGCTCCGCTTCGTTCCTTATGTCGGTCCGATCATTGCCGCGTTCTTCCCGCTGGCACTGGCGATCGCGGTCGATCCGGGCTGGACGATGCTGTTTTATACCGCGGCATTGCTCATCACGCTGGAACTGATATCCAACAACCTGATCGAGCCGTGGCTTTACGGGTCGCGCACAGGCCTCTCACCGGTCGCCATCATTCTTGCAGCGATCTTCTGGACGTGGCTCTGGGGGCCCATCGGCCTGCTTCTTTCCACACCCCTGACGGTTTGCTTCGTCGTGCTTGGGCGCCACGTTCAGCAATTCGAATTTCTCGACATTCTCCTCGGCAACGAGCCGGTCCTCGCCCCGCACGAGCGGCTCTATCAGCGCTTGCTGGCCGGCGATCCGGACGAAGCGACGGAACAGGCGGAGATTTATCTGCGCGAGCGTCCGATCCGCTCATTTTACGACGATGTTGCCATCCCGGCGCTCGTTCTGGTCGAGCATGACCGCTCGCGCGGTGTTCTGGACGATGCTCATCGCGAAATGGTCGCAACAAGCGCCGTGGAACTGGTCGACAACCTGTCGGAACATGAGGACGTGGACGCTGCCGAGAGCGCGGACGAGACATATTTGCAGCACCGCGCAGGCGCGGATTTGAAGCTGAAACCGGGACGCATCGTCTGCGCGGGTGCTCGCGGCAATCTCGACGATGCGGCAGCCTTAATGCTGCGCGATGCGCTGGAACATGCTTCGATCCACGCCCTGGACGTGCCGCACGAGATGCTCCAGCCGACCCAGCTTCGCAGTTTCGATTTCGACGATATCGGTACGATCGTGGTGGGGTATCTGAACAGCGAATCCATCGCACACGCCCGCTATCTGGTGCGTCGCCTGCGCCGCCAGAGCCCCAAACTGACAATCATCATCGCATTTTGGGGTGCGACAGGCGGCCGGGACGCGTTGGCGAAGATCGAGGACGCGATCCGTCCCGACGCTGTCTGCACGACGATCGTGGAGGTTGTGGCAGCGCTGAAACCGCTTGCCGAGGTGTCGAAGAAAGCTGAGGCGAGAGCGGCTGTCGAAGGCGCGGAAGAAGATCACGCATCTGTTGGGCTTCTGTCGGAACCGCAGCCTGCCGTTTGACGCCGATCTTGCGTGTCAGCCGGCCCGCTGCAGGCTGACATAGAGCACGAGACCGGCGCCGCTGATGTTGTTTTCAGCACCGGCATTGGCCATCGCAAAGGCGCCCATCGGCCCGACGAAGGTGGCTGTGAGGAGGCAGATGCGCAGAGCAGTCGCGATGCCTCGCTTGGACCTGGCGATCATGACTGTCTCTCCTCTCAAGCCAGCGGCCCATCCGCTGATCGTGTCGCCTTTATAAGAAAGAGCTTCTGAATGCGGTCTGAGGCTCGCGTTCATCCAGCGTTCAGACAATCGGCTTCGTCCGCTTGCATGGCCGAATACCGAACCTACCTTGATGCCAACGCAACAGGAGGCTCCCAAGATGAACGACAGGCCTATCGAACTGCATTACTGGCCGACACCAAATGGCTGGAAAGTCACGATTTTCCTTGAGGAGGTGGGTCTTCCCTACGACGTCAAATACGTCAATATCGGCAAGGGCGAGCAGTTTGAGCCCGAGTTCCTGAAGATCGCGCCGAACAACCGTATGCCCGCGATCGTCGATCCGGATGGTCCCGGTGGGCAGCCCATTTCAGTGTTCGAATCTGGCGCGATCCTTCAGTATCTGGGCCGCAAGACGGGGCAGTTCTACCCAAGAGACGAGCGCGCACGTGTCGAGGTTGACCAATGGCTGTTCTGGCAGATGGGCGGTCTGGGGCCGATGGCCGGCCAGGCCCATCATTTCCGCCAGTACGCGCCGGAGAAGGTGCCCTACGCCATCGATCGCTATACCAACGAGGTGAACCGCCTCTACGGCGTCATGAACAGGCGCCTGGCGGACCGTGAGTTTCTAGCGGGCGCGTATTCGATCGCCGACATGGCCTGCGTCGGGTGGGTCAAGCCCCACGCCAATCAGGGCCAGGATCTGAACGACTTCCCCCATCTGAAGCGCTGGTTCGAAACGCTGCTGGCCCGTCCCGCAGTTGAGCGTGGCCTCAAGGTGGGAGAGGAGCACCGCCGCAACATCGCCAATGACGATGAGGCGAAGAAGGTGCTCTTCGGCCAGCGCGCGCGCTGAGTGATCTAGCCGAGCGGCGCCTTGAACACGAAGAAGGCGCCGCCGGCGATCATCGCAAAGCCGACGAGGTGGTTGATGGTCAGCTTCTCGCCGAGGAAATAGACCGAGAAGAAGGCAAAGATCACGAGCGTGATCACTTCCTGCATCGTCTTCAGCTCGGCTGCCGAATACACCTGATGTCCGATGCGGTTTGCCGGCACGGCAAGACAGTATTCGAAGAAGGCGATCCCCCAACTGGCCAGGATCACGATCCAGAGGGCCTTGTTCTCGAATTTCAGATGTCCGTACCAGGCGAACGTCATGAAGACGTTCGACAGCGCGAGAAGCACGATCGGCATGATGGCGGCGTAGGTCATCGAGGATCCCCGGAAGGAAGGGTGGCAGCGCGAATCGCGAGGCGATCCATTCGCTCTATACTGCCTCTCAAATTCCGACCAGAGAGATCGAGCGCCCACCCTTTAGGGTCACCCATGCCGGCTTCGGTCGGCTTTTCTGCGCACGCAAAAAAGCCGCCGGAGCGGATGCCACGGCGGCTAATGTCAGAACTTGGTACGATCTACTGGCGCTGCCAGGTCTCGCCGCGGCACAGAACCGCGAGTACACAGCCTTCGAGGCGCATATTGTTGCCGTCGACAGCCGCCTTGCCCCTGTAAGTCTTGTCTTCGGCTAGATCCGTGATCGAGCCGGAATAGTTGGTGCCCGAACCGGCCATCGCACCGATCTGCTGGCCCTGGAACTCGCCGTTCTGGACGGTTCCGCAGAAGCCGTCGCTGCACGGCGCGAAAGTCACGAGCGTGCCCGTGGACGGACGCAGCCACGTGCCTTCGATCGGCTCGGCGGCATTCGCCTGAGCCGCAAGGCCAAAACTCATCACGCCTGCCAGAATGACTGCGCGCATCATCATCGATTGTCTCCTCCTCGAGAGCGATCGCCGAAGCCTCCCGGGCGACCGTGCCCTCTTATAGATGACGCGCACGTAAGCGTAAACAGAATTGGCGCTCTGCGTGCGCATCTCGCCGTGGAAATTCCTGTCCGGCAGAGCGAGTCCGCGTGCCGATAAGAATCGCCGCCGTTTTTCGTGGTTAGCAGCCGGTGAAAATCGCTCGGTAAACATCCTCTAAAATTTATCTCAAAAGCGCCGCGCCGCAGCGGGTGCGATGTTTAACAAAAACCCAAATTTACCAAGCATTTGAACTTTGTTTGTCTCCAGTTAAGCACGCCTTTTAACGGCGGTTTCAAGCCTTCCGGGCATAGTAGGTCACATCAGGGAGACGCCGCGGCAAGACGGCGCTGACACCCCGGAAAGACCGGAAAACCGGCACCGGGCAACAAAAAGAAAAGCAAAAGACGCTCTCGGAAAGAGTGCGACAGGGACAACGAAGAAAACGAATTCGAACGGGGATATGAGATATGGCTCGCTTTGACATTCTGGATCACGAAGTTTCCGCCCAGGGCGGCAAGACCAATGCAGACGTCTTCTGCGAAATGGGCCTGATGTATGCGACCGGCCGCGAATGCGGTCAGGATCTGGTCGCGGCCCACAAATGGCTGAACATCGCCGCCATCAAGGGCTCCGACCGCGCCGCCGAATTGCGCGCCGACGTTGCCGCGACGATGTCGAAGAGCGAACTTGCTGCAGCGCTGCGCGCTGCCCGCGAATGGATGACGATGCACTGATCGATCGCTGAGGGACCGGCAAGACGCTCCGCAAGAAGGGCGCGGCCGGAGATGTCCCTCAGCCGCGGGCGGCCTTCAACGCCGCTGGCAGCCGTTCTGCAAAGACATCGAGCTCGGCCTTTGGCGCCGCGCTGACGCGTATGCACCGGTTCAGCGGTGCGACGCCGGGCATGCGGACGAACACACCGCTTTCGACCAGCGCGGTCAGCACGTTCTTCGCGAACACGCCGTCCTGGCCGCAGTCGATGGTGACGAAGTTCGTCGCCGAGGGCAGTGGCGTCAAACCATTGTCGCGAGCGATCTCCGCGATCCGTTCACGCGCTTCGGCGACAGCATCGACGACGCTCTTAAGATGCGTCTGGTCGGCGAGTGCTGCCTGCGCCGCGATCTGCCCCTGGCGGTTGACGCCGAAATGATTGCGGATCTTGTCGAAGGTGCGGATCGTATCCGGCGCTCCGATCGCGTAGCCGACCCGCATTCCTGCCAGTCCATAGGCTTTCGAGAAGGTGCGCGTGCGGATCACGTTCGGCCGGTCGAGAAAGGCATCTGCCGCGGGTAGCGTACCAACAGGCGCGGTTTCGCCATAGGCTTCGTCCAGCACCACCATCGTCGTCTCCGGAACGGCATCGACGAACGCTGCCACCTGGCCGGCATCGACGAAGCTGCCCATCGGGTTGTCCGGGTTGGCGAAATAGACGAGCGGTGCGTCTTCCCTGCGGCAGGTTTCGGCGAGTGCTTGCCAGTCCTCATGATCGTCCCGATAGGGCACGGTAACGAGCCGCCCGCCAAACCCGGCAACATGGTAGTTGAAGGTTGGATAGGCGCCGAGCGACGTCACCACCGGCGTGCCGGGCTCGACGATCATCCGCACGATCAAGCCGAGCAGGCCATCGATCCCTTCGCCGACTGCGACTGCGTCATAGGGAACGCCGAGATGCGCCGACAGCGCGGTCTTCAACTGGTAGTTCTCCGCATCGCAATATTTCCAGGCTTCCTTGCCCGCTTCAGCCATGGCCTCGACGACCTTGGGAGAGGGGCCGAAGGCGCTTTCATTAGCGCCGATGCGCGCATCGAACGGCCGTCCGCGTTGACGCTCCTGGGTCTCCGGCCCGACGAAGGGGATCGTTGCCGGAAGACCGGCGACGAGTGGCGTGAACCGCGAAAATCCCATGAAGCGCTCCTTCTCCGGTGGCTCAGCGCGCAATGGCCGAGGTCGTGTAGGCGATGACGATGTAGCGTGCACCTTTGCCGATCGCCACGAGAATGATGAATGTGAGCAGCTTGGTTTTCATCACGCCGGCAAAAAGCGTCAGCGCGTCGCCGAACAGCGGCACCCATGAAAACAGGAGTGCATAGACCCCGTATCGGCTGAACCAGCGTTGCGCCTTGTCGAGCTTGTCGGGCGAAACCGGGAACCACTTCCGATCGCCAAAGCGCTCCACATAGAGACCGAGGATCCAGTTGATGATCGATCCCGCCACGTTGCCGACCGTCGCCACTGCCACGAGCACCCAGATCGCGGTCGTCCCGGTGCTGATGAGATAGATGAGCACAGCCTCGGAAGTTCCGGGCAAGATGCTTGCCGAAACCATGGCGGAAAAGAACAGGCCTATAAGTTCGGTCAAAGGAGATGGTCCTGGGATTGCTGGAGCCGAGAGGCGTCCAGGAAGGCAGCTGCGTCGGGTTAGCGTTTGCCATGCCTTCGAGGCTGCTGCAATCTTCGTCGGGGTCAGTCGCGTGATTGCCTGGCAGCAAGGGTGTACAGGCGCAAATTGCGGGCGTAAGCAAGCTTTGCCCCCTATCGCTGGCACAATCGCCTTTGCCGCCCCACCTCCCAAAAGTTTGTCATGCCGCCCTTCGTCGAGACGATCCTTTTCATCTTCGCCCTGATCGTCATCGGATATGGTGCGGCCGCCCTCGGCCTTTTGAAAGCTCAGACGGGCGAGGGGCTCAGCACCTTCGTCGTCTCCGTCGCTCTGCCGATGCTTCTCTTCAGAACGCTGCTCGCAGCCGACTTCGGTTCCGGTCTGCCCTGGGGGCTGTGGATCGCCTATTTCTCAGGAATTGCCGTCACCTGGACGCTTGGGCACATCACCATCCGTCAGGTGTTCGGGCGAGACGCACGGGCAGGCGTCGTGGCCGGCGTGACATCCGCCTTTGCCAATCTGGTCCTTCTTGGCCTCCCGCTGATCGCCGGCATCTACGGGCCCGACGGCCTCTTGTTGCTGAGCCTGATCATCTCCATCCATCTGGTGATCCTGATGGCTGTGTCGATGTTGTTGTTCGAATGGGCGCAGCACAAGGATGGAGTGTCGAAGGGCTCGATCGGGATCGTCGCTTTCGTGCGCAGCTTCGGCCTGCAACTCATCCGAAACCCGCTGATCGTCGGCATTCTCTGCGGGCTGATCGGGCGCCTGATCGGCCTCGAACTGCCTTCGCTCGGCAGCCGTCTCGTCAACAGCCTCGCCGATATCGCAGCCCCCCTGGCGCTTTTCGCCATGGGCATGAGCCTGCGCAATTTCGGACTTGCCGGACATCTGATGCCCGCCGCAGCGCTGACCTTCCTCAAGCTGATGGTCATGCCAACGGTTGTCCTCGTCATGGCGCTCATCCTGAATTTGCCACCGCTGACCGCACAGGTCGCCGTCGTTTCGGCCTCGATGCCCGCAGGCGTCAATTCCTGGCTGATCGCCAACAAGTTCAACACCGGCCAGCGCCTCGCCTCGACGGCCATGACCATGTCGACGCCGCTGGCGGTTTTGTCGACGCTCTTCTGGGTTTTCGTCGCAGCCCATGTCTTCGGCGGCTGAACCCATTCTGGAGTAGAGAGTTCAAGTTTTAAGTTGACTCTGATCATCAACTTTAATATCGCGCCCCTTGGCTAGGCCATCGGGGGCATCATTTCACATGCCCTTGGCGGTGGCGGCCAAATCGCCAGGGGAAAATGATGGCCGCAACGTCCTTCCAAACATTGCTTCGAGTGGCGCTTCTTGCCGGCGTCTGCCTCCCGGTGTCAGCGCTTGCGCAAACGCCGACTGAATTGGAATCGATCGAAGTGCAGGGCGTCTTCGACGACGGGCAGGGGCCGTTCGAAGGTTATGCCGCCGAGGCGAGCGTCAGCGCCACCAAGGGCGGTCGCCCGATCATCGAAACGCCGCAGGCCGTCAGCGTCGTGGGCGCCGACTTCATCTCCGACACGGCGGCCCGCACGGTCACCGAAGCGACGCGCTATTCACCGGGCATTCGTTCCGAAACATTCGGGAATGATGCCCGTAACGACTGGTTCCTGCTGCGCGGCTTTACCTCCCAGGTGAGCAGCTATTTCGTCGACGGCCTCGCGCTGAAATCCAGCGACAGTTTCGCCACTTGGAAGATGAACCCCTATCTGCTCGAGCGTATCGACGTGCTGCGCGGCCCGTCCTCTTCGCTCTACGGCTCGTCCAACCCTGGCGGCCTCATCAACATGGTCACCAAGCGCCCGACGGGCGAGACCGGCGGAGAGATCACGACCGGCATCAACGAGCATGGCCGCGGGATCTTCGGCATCGACGCGCAAGGCGTTGCCGGGCGCTCCGGTGACTGGGCCTGGCGCTTTGTGGCTTCGGGCAATGCCGGCGACACCGAATATGATTTCATCGACGACGATGGCTTCGCCATCATGCCGTCGCTCACCTGGACGCCGAGCGAGGATACGACGCTCGAACTCTACGCCAATGTTCAGGCCTTCAGCACCAATGGCCAGAACTTCCTGCCCTATGTCGGCACCGAGGTCGACGCGCCCTTCGGCCGGATCGACCCGGAAACCTTCACCTCGGAGCCCGGATACGATGCGTTCAAGCGGACCCAGGCCATGGCGGGGTACGAATTCGAGCATCGCTTCAACGACCGGGTGACGGTGCGTCAGAACCTGCGCTACGCGCATCTCGACATCGACTTCAACAATGTCTATGGCGTTGGTTACGCGGCCGGGTCGCCCACCGCCACGAACGCCGATCTGGCGCGCTTCAACTTCATCACGACGCCGCAACTCGGCCTGTTCTCGGTCGACAACCAGGCGGAATTCCTAGCCGACACGGGTCCGCTTTCGCACACGCTGCTGTTCGGGGTGGATTACGCCCATTTCGATCTCGACGACGAGGCCGGTTTCGACTTCGCCCCGTCGCTCGATCTCCTCAACCCGGTCTATGCGGGAATCACGGCACCGACGACACGCTACAGCGACCAGAGCACGGTCCAGCAGCAGCTCGGCCTCTACGTGCAGGATCAGATCGAATACGGAAACTGGGACCTCGTCCTGTCCGGCCGGTCCGATTTCGTCGATACCGATATCGACAACAATATCGGTGCCGACAGTTCCCAATCCTCCGAAGCGCTCTCAGGCCGTGCGGGGCTGATGTACGGCTTCGACAACGGCATCTCGCCCTATGTCAGCGTGTCGCGCTCGTTCCTGCCCGTCATCGGTACCGACAGCATCTCGGGCGACGCGTTCGATCCCGAAACCGGCATCCAGTACGAAGCCGGCGTCAAGTACCAGCCCGCCTTCCTGGGCGGCGGTTATATCGGCCTGTCCGTCTTCGACCTGACGCGCGAAAATGTCGTGACGTCGGACGGCATCAACTTCAATCGTCAGATCGGTGCCGTAAATTCTCAAGGGTTCGAGCTCGAGGCCGTTGGCCAGATCACGCCGGACCTGAAATTCGTCAGTTCCTACACCTGGTATGATCTCACGATCGAGGATGGCAATCCCGTCGAAATCGGCAATGCGCCGACAGCCGCTCCCGAGCAGTTCGCATCGCTCTGGCTGGATTATACGGTTCCGCAGGGCGCGCTCGAAGGCGTCAGTGTCGGCGGTGGCGTGCGCTATGTCGGACGCTCCTATGCCGATACGGCCAACACGCTCGAGGTCGGCGACACCGTGCTCGTCGATGCCGCTTTGCGCTACGAGAAGGATGCGTTCGCGGCAGCGCTTAACGTTTCCAACCTCTTCGATGAAACCTATGTCGCTGGCTGCAGCAGCCCAACGGCATGTTTCTACGGCGAAGGCCGCGAGGTCGGCCTGACGTTGAGCTACCGCTGGTGATCGCGCGATGACGGTCCTTTCCGCCTCGCCGTTGACAGGGGAGCCCGTAGCGCTCGACGCTGCGAGCTTCACGTTGGACAATGTCGGCCTCACGATCGACTCGGCGCGGATTCTGTCCGGCATAACGAAGCGGTTCGAAGCCAACCGCATCTATGGCCTGATTGGCCCGAACGGCGCGGGCAAGACTTCCCTCGTGCGCATTCTGGCCCGCCATCATGAGCCGAGCGAGGGCAGGGTCCACTATGAAGGGCGCCCGCTCGCCGATTGGGCGGCGCGTGCCTTCGCCTGCAGCGTCGCCCACATGCCGCAGCAGCTGCCCTCCAGCCAGCAATTGTGCGTGAAGGATCTGGTCGCGCTCGGGCGTTACCCGTGGCACGGACCCTTCCGCCGCAAATCCTCGGCAGATCAATCCGCCATCGAGGAGGCGATGCGCGTTGCCGACGTGGCGGATTTTGCCGACAGGCTCGTCGATACGCTGTCGGGCGGCGAGCGCCAGCGCGTCTGGGTGGCGATGATGGTGGCGCAGGCCGGCCGGTTCTTGCTGCTCGACGAACCGACAGCCGCGCTCGATATCGCCCATCAGGCGCACCTGCTCGAGCTTCTGCGCGGCGTTGCCCGCGCGCGCCGGTTGGGCATCGTCATGGCCTTCCACGACATCAACATCGCCGCCACCTTCTGCGACGAGGTGCTTGCCATGAAGAACGGCAAGCTCATCGCCAGCGGCACGCCGGCCGAAATCATCACACCGGAAATTCTGAGCGCTGTCTACGACATCGACATGTCGACGATGCCGCATCCGACAACCGGGCGACCCATCGGGTTCATCCGATGAGACGAGCGGCTTGGCTGCTGGCGCTTCTGCTCGCCTCGCCGATCGTGGCGGCAGCTGCCCAGACGGCCGCGCCACGTGTGATCGCAGTCGACTGGGGCCTTGCCGAAACCCTCGCCGCCATCGGCGCGCCGCCAAGCGGCCTGCCCGAAATGGCCGGCTACGATGCATGGGTGAAGACCCCACCCATGCCGCCGGAGACTGCCGAGCTCGGCCTGCGCGTCACGCCAAGCCTGGAGTTCCTGGCAGCCGCAAAGCCGGATGTCATCGCAGTCACCAGCCAGTTCGCAGCGATCAATCCTATCCTCAGCCGCATTGCGCCGACCCGCTCGCTCGATATCTACACGAGTGAGTTGACGCCGTTCGACCATGCAGTGGCGGCCGCCCGTGAGCTGGGCGAGATGACGGGCCGCGAGGAGGCCGCGGCAGAATTGATCGCCGACACCGATCGCCGGATTGCAGGGCTTGAGGAGCGCATTGCCGGTCGGGCAACGAAGTCCGTGCTGATGGTGAGCTTCATGGACGACCGCCACGTGCGCGTCTTCACCAGGGGCAGCCTTTTCGACGATGTGATGGCGCGTGCTGGGCTTTCCAACGCATGGACCGAGGCTGGCAACTTCTGGGGCTTCGCGATGGCCTCCATCGAGAACTTGGCCCGCATGGACGACACGGCGATGCTGATCGTCGAGCCGATCCCGGAATCGGTGCGGCTGAAGCTCGAAGATCCTGAAAGGCGTAGCCTGCTCGGCAAGCTCCCCGCCTTCGCTCCCGGCAATTATCGCCTGATCCCGCCCGTCTGGCAGTTCGGCGCATTGCCATCGGCAGGCCGCTTCGCCGATCTGCTTCTCAACGAAGCCGACTTCCTGGAGCGCGCCAATGCGCTCTGATCCCTTCATCTCGCGGACCGGCTTCGTCCTGCTCGGCGCAGGCACAGTGCTGGTCGCAGCCCTTGTCCTGCTCAATCTCGACCGGCTGCTGCCCACGACTGGCCTATCCGGTCTGTTTGGTGGAGAGGCGCTGCCGCCGACCGACGGCCTGATCCTCAATTACGCCTACTGGCCGCGTCTGCTGACGGCACTCCTGGCCGGTGCGGCACTGGGACTGGCCGGCGTCATCTTCCAGCAGGTCCTGCAAAATCCGCTGGCAGCTTCTGAAACATTGGGCGTCAGCGCCGGCGCGCATCTGGCGCTGACGCTCGGGCTTCTGCTCGCGCCAACGCTGCAATCGGTGCATCCGGAACTCTTCGCGGTCGCCGGTGCATTCTCGGCCTGGGGCCTGATCGCGCTGATCGCAAGACGCCATCGTGGCGATCCGCTGACGCTTATTCTCACCGGCTTCGTTGTCAGCTTCGCGCTCGGCGCGGTCTCGAGCCTCCTGATGCTTCTCAATCAGGAATATCTGACCTCGCTTTTCATCTGGGGGGCCGGATCGCTGGCGCAGGATGGCTGGAGCTCGGTCGGCTTTCTCGTGCCAAGGCTCGCCGCCTGCGTCCTGATCGTTGCGCTGCTGTCGCGCGCCTTGCTGCTGCTCGGCTTCGGCGACGATGCAGCGCGTGGCCTCGGCGTGTCGTTGAAATTCGCCCGCCCGCTGCTGCTCGGCGTGGCGGTATTTCTCTCGGCCAGCGTCGTGGCAAGCGTCGGCGTGATTGCCTTCATCAGCCTCGCAGCTCCCCATCTGGCGCGCCTTGCCGGTGCCGAACGCCTGTCGTCGCGGCTGATCGGCGCGCCGATTGCCGGCGCTCTGCTCGTGCTCGTGATCGATCAGGCTATCCAGCTTGCAACGCCCGGACAATCGGCCTTGCTGCCGACCGGCGCCGTGACGGCGTTGATCGGTGCCCCGATCATGATCTGGCTCCTGAGCCGGCTGCCGGCCATAGCGCTTGAGGGCAGCGGCCGCGTCGCCTTCGTGACCTCCGCCGTATCGGCGCGGCCCATACAGGCCCTGATGGTGGCGGCGCTGGTCCTCGTAGTGGTGCTCGGCGCTGCCTTGCTGGTTGGCCGCGGTCCGGAAGGGCTCACCTTCGGCTTCGATGTCGGGGCAGGGGCCATGGAATGGCGCCTGCCGCGCGTCGTCGCTGCGGCGGCTGCCGGTCTCGGCATCGGCGTTGCCGGAACGCTTGTGCAGCGATTGTTCGCCAACCAGATGGCGAGCCCCGAAATTCTGGGCGTTGGCGGCGGTGTAGCCGTCGGCCTCATCGTTTCGCTGCTTCTGTCGTCGACCGCCGGCGTCGGTCTGCAGCTGCTTGGAGCGATCGGTGGAGCGTTGACCGTCATGGCGCTTCTGATGGTGCTGGGAGGCCGACGCGGCTTCCAGGCAGAACGCCTGCTGCTGATCGGCATCGCGGTGACCGCTCTGCTCGACGGCGTCGTGCTCCTCTTCCTGGCGCTCGGTGACCCGCGTTCGTCACAGGTGCTGGCCTGGAGGGGTGGCTCGACCTATCGCGCGACGATGGAGCTGGCTCTCACCGTTGCCTTGATCTCGATTGCGAGCCTCGCCGCGGTGCTGCCGTTCTCGCGCTGGCTCGACATCCTGCCGCTCGGCGACGAGGCGGCGCGCGGTCTCGGTCTGCCTATCCGCGCCGTTCGCTTCACCATCCTGATTGTTGCGGCGATCGTGACGGGTGCCGCCGCGCTCGTCATCGGGCCGATGAGCTTTGTCGGCCTGCTCGCACCCCATGTCGCGAACCTCGCTGGCCTGCGGCGCGGACGCCATCAGGTAATCGCGGCAGCGCTCATCGGCTCGGCGCTTGTGGCCTTTTCGGATTGGGTCGGCCGAATCATCTTCGCGCCCACCGAGCTGCCGGCGGGCATTCTCGCGGTCTTCATCGGCGCTTCGACCGTTGCGGTCTTCCTGTTCCGGCGATAGGCCTGTCACAGGTGGCGACGCCGCCTGCGCTCAGGCGGCTGCCGACACCGAAGCTGAGTGACCACTGACTGCAGGTGCCGGCATGTCGTCGGCCACGACACGGTTTCGCCCCATGCTCTTGGCAACATACATGCGCGCATCGGCCCGGCTGATGGCAGCGTGGATGCTGCGATCGACCGCGCGGATGCTCGCGATACCGAAGCTTGCCGTGATCGGCTCCTTGATGCCGATCATCGAGAAGTCGGTTTCGCCGAAAGCTTCCCGGATGGTTTCGGCGACGCTTGTGGCTTCAAGATTGGAATGCGTCGGCAGGAAGATCACGAATTCTTCGCCGCCGAACCGTGCGGCGTGCGCTGTCGCGGGCAGGGCATGCTTCAAGAGCGCGGCGAAACCGGCGATTACGCCGTCGCCGGCAGCGTGACCGTAGAGATCGTTGATCCGCTTGAAGCGATCGATGTCGCACAAAATGACGGCACCTTCGCTCATTCTGTCGATATGGGCGAGCGTCATGTTTTCGAAGCCGCGCCGGTTGAGCAAGCCGGTGAGATAGTCGGTCTCGGCCGCGTCGCGGTAGCGGTCCAGCACGTCCAGCGCGACCGCGCCAAGCCCGACCAGCGCGAAACTGAGCCCGATCAGCGTTCCGCTCACCTGTGCCGCATAGGCATAGAAAGACGTTGCGTATGTCGCAAAGCTTGAATCGGCGGGAGCGATCGCGGCGAAGACCAGGGCGCGGCCGACGAAGTCGAGGGTCGCCATGACGGCGAGAACGACCAGAACCCTGTCCACCATCTGCCGGGGCCAGCCGCCAAGGCGTGCGATCGGGAGAAGCAACAGCAGCCCGCATGTGAAATCGACGGCGAGAAGCTCGAAACGCAGGCTTTCCGCTGCGAAGATTGCATAGACGACGAGACCGAATCCGACCAGGGAAAGCAGAATCCGACGGCCGACCTGAAGCCGCTGCGCGAAATGCGCCGATAGCCCGAGCGAAAGCGCGAGGTAAGAGAGGATGAACACCGCATCGACGAGCAGCGTGCGCATCGCGTCGCCGAGCGGCTGGAACGCAACTTCACCGGCGAACGCGACCGCATGCCCGAAGAAGCCGAGCGCCCACCAGATCGCGACGCGCGATCCATAGAACCACACGAGCAGATAGGCGCACGCAAAGATCAGCATCACCAGCGGCGGCAGGAATGTGAAATTGTCCGTATCCAACCGCTTGCCCCGTCAGCTGCGCCGATGCCCCGGCGCGAATGATAGAGCCTGTTCCCCAATGCGATCTTAACGCGGCAAAGCCATGCAGGTGCGCTTGCCGTTGCGATCGAAAAGATAGAAGATCAAAGCCGTTATCCGAACTATAAGCGCATGCATGGTGGGTTCGGCCCTAGGGGTTCGATCTGTCTCTTCACCATGTCGGCAGCCAGATGGAGTTCCGCCAATGAGCAACGTGCATACGCTTCACGGTGACAAGCGCTGGAAGGCGGTGGTGGAGTACAACTCGGCCAATGGACTGATCGAAACGACCCACTACCTGGAGGAATTGATCGAACTGCACATGCTCATGGAGCGCGGCCCCGACTGGAATACCCTAGAAAAGTGCACCCTGACGCTCAACCGCCACGACGGCGGCGAGATGCAGGAGCGGGTCTCCAAGGCCGCGCAGATTCAATTGTCCGAGGCGTCGTCGTGAGATGACGGATGGACTGAGCCGCCATCGGCGGCCCGGCATTCTGAGCGACCTAGCAGCTGATTACTGCTGAATACGTTTCAACGGGGTCGCATCTTCGAGCAAAGTAGCTTCCGGAACGAGACTTTGGAAGATCGCATCGTTCGTCGCGCGCCAGCTTTCGTCGTCCAGCCATTTGTAGTCTTGATCGGGCATGAGCGGCACCGCTTGCACTTGCTCGTTCGAGATGCGCAAGAAGAAGCTTCGCCGCTGCTGATCGATCACGAGATATCGAAGCGGCACAACCAGGCTGTCCTCGCCCGGCACGAAGAAGCCGCCAGAAGCGACCACGGCATAGTCCCAGCGATCGCGTGTCCCAATGATTACGTTGCGCACTTCACCGACGATCATGTCGTCCGACGTGCGCACTTCTGCGCCAACGATCTCGCTGGCAAGAAGCCCAGGGTCGAGATCGGCGAGGCTCACCAGTGCCCCCTCATTTGGTGCTCCCCTTGTTCCCTGAATTTGGCCCAGCCGGTGCCATTCGGGTTGACTTGCGGCCAGCTGCTGATCGGCCGCGTCCTCATCGTTGTTGCCCATGCGGCCCATGGCCGGAGCAGCGATCAGTTCGCGTATGTTGCCGACAAGTCGTTCGCAGTCTCGTTCCATGCCATACACCCAGAGCAGATATGCAGCGTCGCGTAGCGCACGCAGGTCAAGCACGAGATAGCGGTTCTCCGGATCGCGCAGTTCAGGCTTTTCGAGAATGGCCTGCTCGAGCTGGGTGTCTGAAATGTTGCATGCGGCCATGACCGGTCCGCTGCCGAGCGCGAGTGTGATCGCAGCAGCAGCGAGTGCTTTCAATTTTGTCATCGATGTTCCGACAGGAGCTTGTTTGGCCTGACCCCGTTATTTACGGGCAGGCAATTCGGCATGAAGCATCCCGTTTGGCTTCATCCATTAGCTGTAACCCAATTGTATCCATTTTGTTCCCGCGCATATCCAAGTATTCAAGCGTCGACGATTGATCAGCTTATCGTCGTCGCGACATCGATAGGACGCCGAAATATGAACTTTCACGACCATTTCCTCAGCAGAACCTTTGATGCAGTCCTCTTCGATATGGACGGCACGATCCTGACGTCGATCAAGGCCTCGGAACGTGTGTGGGGTGCCTGGGCACTGCAGTACGGTCTCGATCTCGACGCTTTCTTGCCGACGATCCATGGGGTGCGTGCCATCGACACCATTCGCAGGCTGAACCTGCCGGGCATCGACGCCGAGGTGGAAGCAGCCAAGATCATGCGCGCCGAAATCGACGATACGGAAGGCGTAGAGCCGATCGCTGGCGCGGCACATTTCCTGGCGTCCCTGCCGGCTGATCGCTGGGCTGTCGCGACATCGGCGCCCCGCGCACTGGCCGAGCGCAGGATTTCGGCAGCGGGGCTTCCGATGCCGCCACAGATGATCACCGCCGAAGATGTCACAAAGGGCAAGCCCGCTCCCGACTGCTTTCTGAAGGCGGCGCGGCGTCTCGGCGTTGACCCTGTGCGCTGCTTGGCGTTCGAGGATGCTCCAGCAGGCATCACCGCCGCGGAGACGGCCGGTTGCACGGTCGTCATCATCACGGCAACGCACGCTCATCCTCTGTCGACGCACCACGTTCAGGTTTCGAGTTACAGCGATTTCCGGGTGGCGCCGGGAAGCGCAGCCGGCATTTCCTTCGAAGGCCGATTGGCCGGCTGATCGTGCTGGATCGGTGGTGTCGAAGGTGGCGCCCGGCTAGTCGTTCCGCCGAACCAGCTTGCCCTCTTCGGCCTTGTGGTGGAACTGGCTCGCGACGAGCCAGCCCTTGAGCGGCCTAAGCGGCGGAATGCACGTCGCAAGGATCAGCGGCAGCGAAACGACGAGGTGGAACCAGAAGGGCGGCTGAAAAGACACTTCGGCCCAAACGGCGAACAGGATCGAGGGCACGCAGCCGAAGATGATCACGAAGAAAGCAGGCCCGTCGGCGGGGTCAGCAAAGGAATAATCAAGTCCGCACACCTCGCACCGCGGCGCGAGCTTCAGGAAACCATCGAACAGATGACCCTCGCCACAGCGCGGGCAACGGCCTTTGATGCCGACGCGCCACGGTTCGAGTGGCGGATACTGGTGGTCATCCTGATGGTGCATGATATCGCCTTCCGGCCGTTCGTCTTTTGAGAAGGATGAAGTCCTCCGCATCGCTGTCACCGGCGCGATGCCAGAAGCCGTCTATAGGGCAAACCAGCGCCAAGCGGTGGTGTTCCGACAGATCATGCTCTCGGTTCCTGAAGATCGCATCCAAGCTTCGCGTCGGACTGACAGACCCCGGGTAAGAGTTCGCCTGCTTTATCTGCTGCGCGTGGCATCCAAAAACCTAGCGCTGGCGGCCCGTCTGTTCGCGAACGGCGGCCAGGCCTCGAAGCCCATCCCGATTTCCGGTGCCCGCGACGGCCTGGAACACGCGCTCCGCATCGCCGTAGCGCCGGAGGTTCAGATAGGCGTAGCCGCGCAGAACCATCAGGTCGTTGCGCTCCGGCGCGATCTGCGCGCGCTGGTCGAGCGCCATCAACGCCTCGACGTAGCGGCGCTGCTCGAAGGCGCCTGAAGCACGCTCTGAAAGAATATTGGCTTGAAGTTCGCCGGCGCGCTCGGCCGTCATCGGCGCGCTCGCCGCCGCAACCGCCGCTTCGTCGACGAGACCCGCGCGCAGATAGGCAAGGCTTTGGCCATAGGCAGCATCCCTGGCCGTGTCGCCTTGGCCCCGCAGCGCGACTTCGAAAGCCTTCGCAGCTTCGAGCGGGCGGTTGATGTCCATCAGGCACCAGCCGCGCGCGAGCGCTGAGGCGGGCGAAAGAGATTCGGGATTGAGCGTTTGGGTGCAGCCGCCGGTCGCGCGCGCAGGAGCCTGCTGGATTGCCCGCGGACGGGGAGCGGCAGCCATGACGGGTGCAGCCTGCGGCGGAGCCTGCTGTACCGACTCCTCGGCCGTATAGGCGAGCGGCGTTGTCATGGGTTCGGTGGTGGCAAGGGGAGCGGCCTGTGCGGGCGCAGGGGCGGGAGCCGAAGCCGGTGAAGGCGAGACGGCAGGTGCGAGAGAGGGCGGTGCAGGGGCAGCTTCGGCCTGCGGCGTGCCGACCAGCATGATCCGCTCCGATCGCCCGGCCCACAGCCGCTTTAGTTCCGCGAGCCCAGCTGCATCAGCCAACTGAAACCGAGTGAGAGCGAGGCCGTAGGCGGAAGCCTCGTCCTCGGGGTCGAACTGCAGGGCGCTTGCAAACCATTGCCCGGCCGTCTCGTGCTGGCCATAGGCGCGCGCATACCAGCCAAGCTGCTGAGCCGCCGGGGCGTTGCGTGCTTCGGCCACTTCGCCGACGATGCGGGCCAGAACATCGCCGTTGAGCACGACGCGCGGTTCGATGGCGAGCAGATTGGCAGAGGCGGCGAGATAGACGCCGCGCCGCTCTTCGTTTTCGTCGCGGTAGGGATATACGATGTCCTCCGCATCGGCGAAGCGGTCGAGGGCGATCAGCGCCAGGGCCAGGCCCTCGGCCGCATCCCCTTCCGCCTCGCGCTCGAAGGCCATGCGGAACCATTCTTCAGCCGTTTGCGCATCGTCTTGGCCGAGATAGTACCAGCCAAGCAGACGCGCATCGCTCCCCCCGTCGCCTTGGCGTGCGAGCCGCTCGACGCGGGCAAGCGTTTCCGCATCGACCACGATCGTATCGTTCTCGCCGGCCGCAGCCAGAGCATCGCGTGCAATGGTGTCGCGCACCGGCGCGAATTCGCCGGCACCGGCATCGTCGAAACGCTCGAGCGCCAGCAATTCGTCCCGCATCTCGGCGCTCAGCAGCTGCGCGGCGTTCTGCATCGTGGCAAGCCGTTCCGCCGTGTTGTCGCAATTGGTCAACACGTAGCGATAGGCGTCGCGGGCCCGCCCCTGACGCTCCGTCATCGCAAAAGACTCGGCCACCCGCCACAGCACGTCGACTTCGCTGCAGGTCAGAAGTCCCGGATTGGATGAGCCGATGCGAATGACCGTTTCGTATTGATCGAGATTGGAGGCGTTGACGAGACGCTCGCGCGCTTCGGCCAGGGTCAAACGGTCGAGAAGATCGACCGGCGGCTCCCAGTTGGGATCGTTCATCTGGCGCGTGGCGATCGCCTGTCGTGCCTCGGCAAACCGCCCTTGCGAATACAACATCCAGATCGCTTCGAGCAGGGAGTCGACGTTCTCCGGCACCGCGAGAGGGTCGGCCGGCGGGGTCCATTGCGGATAAAGAGCCCGCAGGCGCGCGATTTCGATCTCCAGCCGTCGGGTATCGCCCTGGCTCGCGAAATAGCGAAGCGCCGTCTCGTCGATGACGGGCATCGGCTGATCCGCCGCAGGTGCCGATGCCGGTGCCGGTGCCTGAGCCGGAACTTGTGCGACAACCGGAGGCTCCTGTGTGGGAGCGGGCTGCTCCTGCGCCGCGAACGGTTGCGCCGGCGAGACCGCACCGGTCGGTTCGCCGGGACGCGCGCCTTCTAGAATTTGCCAGTTCTGTGCCAGCGCCGATGAGGCCAGCGCCAGGCTGACCGTGAAGGCGAGAGCTGCCGCGCGCGCCCTCATTCGATGCATCCCGAATGGTTCTCGCGCAGATGCGAGAGTGCCAGAAGATGAAGCGTGGAGGGATAGTAGACGGTTGGCGCAAAGGTACGCAGATCGGATGGGATCGCAACATCGTCGACGACGCAGGAGATCATCGCGGGAATGATCCGATAGCCGGCATCGCTCAGCGTTTCCGTTACGTCTCCCGTCGTCAGGTCGATCAAGTTCAATTCCCCGTCGTCACCCACCATGCCGTCGCGCAATCCGGTGAGATAAGCCGCGTCGCCCATCCCGCCTCGCATCAGGTAGAGCGGGATTCGCACGGCATTATAGCTGAATTCCGCTGGAAATCCGTCGGCTGGTCTGGGCTCGCCCGCAAGTGACAACCAGTCCGGCGGCATCTGGCGATCGGAGAAGCGCGCACGTGCCGCAAGAGCGACGCCGCTTTGCCCGATCGCATCCCAATCTGTGTCAGGCGCCAGTTCGGCAAGCACCGGAAACGCCTCGAACACCCAATAGGAGAGATTGACGACCGGCCCGTCCTCGCGCTCCTCGGCCGAGAAACCGGTAGCCCCGGCCGAAAGTAGAAGCTGCCCTTCGTGCTCGAAAGTCAGCTGCGTGGCGATCGCCTCCGCCATGCGCGTTGCGGCTTCGGTGAAGCGTGGATCCTCCCATCCCGCGCCGGCCCTTGCAAGGGCATAGGCAATCAGAATGTCGCCATCGGTGGCATTGTTGATGTCGGTGACATTGGGCGTCGCGTCGGCCTGCCATTTCCACGCCGCCAATCCGTCGTCGCGCAGCAAAAGCTCGTTGCGCGTGAACGTCCAGATACGCTCGAAATCGGCCCGAGCCCCCGCAATCTGTGCGAGCAGCAGCCCGTAACCCTGTCCCTCACTGTGGCTGATGCCGTCATTGGCATCGTCGAGCACGCGGCCTTCCTGTGTGACGAAGCGGCTGCTGTAGAGCGACCATTCCGCTTCGCTGATGGGGGGAAGGCTCTGGCTCATCGCTGGCCCGATGGAAAGTGCGAGAAATGCGGCGGCAACGGCATGGCGCTTCAACGGCGTCTCCCGAGCCGCGAAAGCAGGCCCGACGTCGCAGCCCCCACGACGATGCACACGAAAACCAGTGCAAGCGCATAGGACAGGATGTTCGACGAAAGCCAGTTCGCGGCGATAAGGCGATAATTTGCAAAGGATGGCGGCTGCGACTCGATCAGTGAAATTGTCCCGGATTCAAGCACCCGCCCCGGCAGACCGTCGGCGGAAAAGGCGGTCAGATGGCCGGCCAGCTGGCTCCAGTTTGCGTTGCGCACGAGTTCGCGTGCACCCTGTTGCATGCCCGCTTCATCCGGTGCCGTCACGACCGTCCAGGTGCCGGTCCCCGATGGATTGATGCTTTGCGCAACGACCAACGTGTCCCCTTCGGCAGGCACGAAGGGGGCGTCCTGCTCAGGCGCGAAGCGCAGCATGTCGCTCGTGATGTTGAAGGTTTCCGAAGCCCAGTTGCGCAAGGACTCCGTGGTGCGGGCGATCCAGCCTGCCTGCATCTGACCCCGCCAGGCCTCCATCGTCACCGGAACGCTTTCGCCGGCAACAGGGCTGCCGATCTGGCCCGTCGTACGCGCCGGCGCCCAATTCGTGGCAGCTTGCGCGTCGATCCCGACCTGCGTCAGAACATTACCGGCTATGCTTGCCGGCGTGCCGAAGAAGATCGCGCTCCGGTCGCGCGCGATTTCCGCCGACATGACCAGTTGTGTCGGCACGATGCGCCCACTCGCGACCGACATCCGCGCCAGGAAATTCGCAGCTGCCGAAAGGCTCGCCGTGGATCCCCGGCCGATCATCAACGGCACAGGGTCTTGGGACAGATTGTACGGGTAGCCGGTGCCGGCCACGGCGGCGAGATTGGGTATCTGGCCGATGCGTGCAAAGTCCGGAAGAACGAACTGCGACGTGTCGAAGATCGCAAAACGCGGCGTGGTGTCGGTGGTGGCGCCCGGCGCACAGACTTCGTCGGCACGGGTGATCAGGTCGACCTCGAACAGCACCGTGTTCACGCCAGGCTTGAAGTGCTCCATCGTGACCTTGATGGGAAACTGACGCAGGACCGCGCCGCGCCGCGCCGTCATGGGCACGGATGTCGCGATATTGCCGTTGACATAGACGTTGATGAGCCCGCCCGGCAGAACGGCAGCCGTGTATGCGGCGTCGAGCAGTATCCGCGCTTGTCCGTAGGAGCCGGCATAGAAGTCCGAGGGCACGGCGAATTGAAAGGCGCGGGCGTAGCGCCGTCCCGAGAACTGTTCCGAACCGATGCCGAGTTCCGCGAAGCTGAGGGAGCGCCCTTCGTAGATCATCGGCGCATTCGGAGTCCAATTCGTCTCGGTTGTCAGAAATTCTCGCGGTGCGCCGGCCGGCCGATCCACCTGCTGCGCAATCTGCGTGATGGCTGTCAGCCATTCCTGCTGGGTCTGGCCGGTCACGATCAATTTGGGCGAAGTGCCGCCTTCGCCATCGACAAGCATGAGCGTCGGGCCGTTGATCTGCGCGGGCTCGATCCCGGCGAGATCCGCGATGTCCTCCGCTGTTCCTGCAAACACGCGCAGGTCCGGGCCGTCGATCAGCCCGTCCTCGTTCGGCGCTATGGAAAACTGCGGATCCGGAAAGCTGGACGAAAGTGCGATCGCCTGGGTCAGTCGCAGCAGTTCGGCGCCGATGTCGCTGCGGGCCAGAACGGGTGCGATGATCGCGATATCCGCGCTGCCGTTCATGTCGCCGCTGAGCGCACGCAAATCCTCCACGCTTGTGAGGCCGATTGCGTCGGATGTCGGAAAGGCGAGGAACGTGCGTGCTCCGTCGAGCTCGGTCCAAAGCTCGTAGGTCGATTCGATGCTGCAATCCGTCCGGTGCCGCTGAACCGCCTGGACGGAGATCTCGTTGCGTCCCGGCTGCAGCACGCCGTCCGCCAGATCGACGGTGAGTTCGCCCGGGTTGCCCGGAGCCTGGATGCTTTCGTGAAGAACGGACACGCCATTGATGGAAACTGACAGGCGCGACGCCTCAGGCGCGACGACCACGGCGTTGCGGTAGCCGACGTTCAGCCGCACAGCTGAAGCTGCCTGTTCCTCCGTCAAATAAATCGCCCAGTTGCGCCGACTGCCTTCACCATTCAGCCTCAGCAACGGCTCCGGCAGGAGATAGCGAAGCGTGTCTGCTTCGGCGGATGTTGCGGGCTCGGACGGCTCTGGGGCAGGCGAGGCCGACGGCTCCGTATCCGCATCGGAACGACCGTCTGGATCAGAGAGCGAAGGCGGCTCGACGGGTTGGGGCGTCGCCGGCTCCGACGTTTCGCGCTCCGGTGTCGAGACTTCCGGCGATGCAGGTGCTTCGGGGGCGACATCTTCCTCGATAATCGGTCGTTCGGGCGACATGTCGAACGGCGTGCCTTGCGCATGCGCATCGGCGGCGAGGAGCAGTGCTGCAAGGGCGATTGCAGTGCGCGTCATGCGCGTGCCCTCTTCGCTTGCGCAGGGGCGCCCACGGCGGAATCTCCGGTGCGGAACAGATAGGTGATGCCGCGGATGGTCTGATAAAGCGCAAGGCGCAAAAACCATGCTGTTCCGAGCAGAACACCGGGATTGCGCCGGCGCGAGGCCTGGAAATGGGTCCACTGACTTGCGTTGGCGAAGATCAGATCGGCGACCATGCGGTGATGCACGGTCTTCATGCGCACAAAGGAACAGCCAATGGCCACCGCGTCGCCTTCACGGTCCTTGTTGCGGATCGTGACCGGCAGGATTTCCGGCTCCGTGCTCCAATGCGGCGTGAAGCGGATGCTGGCTTGGCCGGTGTCGACGGCTGCAAGCGCGCTGTGGCCACTGACGCGGAGGCGGGCGCCGTTGACGGAGACGTCTTCGATCGTGGCAGGCACCCAGATGTCGCCCACGCCGAATTCACACCGTCGGTTGATCTGGACGCGCCGGGTCGCCGCCCGCTCGCGCCGTTCGGCAACGACACCCAGCGCCGCTCCTGCCATGACCAGGTTGAGAAGGTTCCAGGCGCCCACGACCAGCGTGACATCTGCCTTGTAGGGCTCCGCATAGATGCGCCACACCGTCACGAAGACGCCGATCAGCAGCACGCCGAAGATGACGAAGAATGGCCGCGACAGCTCCGACAGGCGGCTCGTCGTGATCGTTTCATCCTTCGCGGTCACCTTGAAGGTCGGTTTGCGCGGATTGAGCGCGACCGAAATCACCGCTGGCAGAAGGTGGACCGTCTGGATGTATTCGTAGAGCTCGGAGATCCAGGGCCAACGGAACGACCCGTAGAGGTAGTTCTGCATCATCAGGTTCACGGCCATGTAGCTGAGCGTGTAGGCGAGAAACTCGCCTCCCGAAGCCGTGAAGATCTGAAGATCGAGAAAGAGGTAGAACAGCGGCGCGAAGAGGAAGATCGTGCGCGGGAACGGAAACAGCCAGAACAGCGTCGACGACATGTAGCAAAGGCGCTGCGGAAAGGAGAGCCCGCGCTTGAGCAGAGGAAACCGGAACCGCAGGATCTGCATCATGCCCTGCGCCCAGCGCGAGCGCTGCCCGATGAAGCTCGAGAAGGTCGCAGGCTGCAGGCCGGCAATCAGCGGCTTGTCCACATAGACGCTGTTCCAGCCGCGCGAGTGCAGCTCGATGGCCGTCTCACAGTCTTCGGTGATGGAAATGCCGCTGAAGCCATTGCTTTCCTGAAGCGCTTCGCGCCGCAGCACCGCCGCCGATCCGCAGAAGAACGCCGCGTTCCATTTGTCGAGACCGCGCTGGATGACGCCGTAGAACATTTCGTTCTCGGACGGCATCTTTTCGAACGTCTTCAGATTGCGCTCGAGCGGATCGGGATTGAGGAAGAAGTGGGGCGTCTGGACGAGGAACAGTCGCTTGTCCTCGTTGAAATAACCCACCGTCTCGCGCAGGAACGACCTCGCAGGTGCGTGGTCGGCATCGAACACCGCGACGAGATCACCCGTCGAATGGTCGAGCCCGTTGTTGAGGTTGCCGGCCTTGGCGTGCTCGTTGCGGGCGCGGGTCAAATAGCGAGCGCCGAGCTCTGCGCAGAGCTTCTGCAGATTGGCGCGCCGCGCTTCTGCAATCTGGCCTTCGATGACGTTGTCGGAATTGCGCTTCTGGTCCGTGCCACCGTCGTCAAGCAGCCATACGGTCAGCCGATCGGCCGGATAATCGAGCGCCATTGCAGCCGCGATCGTGTCCGCCAGAAGCACCGGGTCTTCATTGTAGGATGGGATGAAAACATCGACGCTCGGCAGGTCGTCCTCGTCGACCGGCTGAGATGGGCGCGATGGCAGGGGCCGCGCAACGATGAAGAGGCTGAGGAACAGCATGAAGACGCTGTACATTTCGGCCAGATAGAGCAGCAGGCCGGGAATGAAGCTTTCCAGCTGGTTGACCGGCGGCAGCGTGCTGGTCGTGCGCCAATAGACATAGCGCAGCACGATGGCGGTGCCGAACGCCAGCGCCACCAGCCGCCAGGTGCCTTCCGATTTGAAAAGCTTCAGAAGGATCATGATCAGGAGCACGATCGTGCCGGCAATCAAGTGCGTCTGCAGGTTGATCGGTAATGAGACGATGAAGACGATGCAGGCGGCCGCGATGAGCCAGACGAACGCAAACAGGGGCTTGGCCATCAGAAGGGTCCCGGCACGATAGTGATCATCTCATGTCGCTCCAATCTTCAAATTGGCTGACGAGTCTCGGCGGATATACGCCACGGCGCATGTGCGGGTTTCCCGAAAACCGTCGTCATGCTTAATCAATCCTCAAGCGACAGCGCAATCCAGTGGTGCATCAATAATAGATTGCGATTACTTAAGGTTGTGTTGGCCGCGGCGGCGCCTCGTTGGAAGGCGCCGGGGCGACTGTCGGAGGTGCTGGAACGACGGGGACAGCCGTCGCAGCACTCGGCGGCGGTGGCACGATCGGGCCACGCACGACGGGCGCAGTGACCGGCACCTGTGCAGGCGCGGGCGCCGCCGGGGCGGGTGCTGCAGCGCGGCGGCTGGCGGGGCGTCGAACGGGCTCGGGCTCCGGCTCGAGAACCGTTTCGAGACGCTGCGGAACTGCTGGAAACACCGGCTTGCCTGTCACGCCCAATCTTGGGTCGGGCGGCGGCGGTGGGCCAAAAGGGTTCCAGCCCGCTGCCGGGAAACCGCCGGTCACGGTATAGCCGTACATCACGGAAAGCAGGGCTTCTTCGCTTGCTCCCGTCTGACACAGGCGCAGCCGTGTCTGCATCGTTCCCCGCGGCGAGAAGGGTGCGGCTCTGGTCGGCCCGGTCACCCGCTGCCAGGCGTAAAGGCACAGATCGCGCCCGCTGCGCCCCACCGCATAGCCAAACGGCCCGAAGCTGTTTTGCGCATAAAGCGGCGAGCGCTGCATCGGAACGCCGGGAAATGCGGCACGCATCTCGCGCTGGATCGTCGTTTCGGTGATGGGCAGGTTGGACAGAGACGTCTGTCCTGCCTCCGTGCCCATCGGCCCGAAAAGCTGGACGCGCAGCAGGTTCTGTCCAGGAACGTTGGAGGCCGCCGACAGCGCAACATCCTGCTGAATCGCGTTGGAATAGCGTCGTTCCACGACATCGACGACCGAAGGGCCACCGGGCGGCGGCAAGACCAGCGCTTTGACGGCGCCGATGCGCTCATTGGTGGAGGCACGCTGCAGATCCGTCGGCGTTCCGCACCCGGCGAGAATAAAGCCAAGTAAGGCAATAGAAGTTGCGCTGACGAGGCGCGCCTTCCCATTCGCTTTTTCGTGCCGCATGTCGATCGTTTCAGGGTCGAATCAATTGAGCCTACAGTGGTCGACAGAATTCGCGAACGCAATTGCTCGATTGCTTCGGAGACGCATCCAAGGCGGCACTGATGCATTCTGGCACAGCTGTTGGATCGCATTGCGTAATGGGTTTTTATTGAGGCAATTGATTAGCTTTTGCCCACCGACCAGGTCGTACGTGCCATGTCGATGAAAGCGCGAAATGCAGCAGATGGGTTGCGGCGCCCCGGATAGTAGAGGCAGAGCGGCGCGCGCTGCGGCGTCCAGTCCTGAAGCAGGCGCACCAGGCGCCCGGCGGCGATGTCATCGCGCACATCGGCTTCCATGAAAAAGCCGATGCCGGTTCCCTTCAGCACGGCAATGCGGGCAAGGCTCGCCTCATCGAGCGTGATCGGCCCTTGAACATCGATCTGAACTGCATCCCCATCCTTCTCGAAGTGCCAGCGATAGAGCGCGCCGTTGGGCAAGCGGATGCGGATGCAGGAATGGGTGAAGAGATCCGGCGGGACCATCGGTGATCCCCGCGCCTCGAGATAGGCGGGCGCCGCAACGACGGCAAAGCTTTGAGGCTTCGCCACCGGAAGCGCGATCATGTCGGTCGGAACGAGGTCGGCGCTGCGCAGACCGAGATCGAACCCTTCGGCGACGATGTCGACGATCCGCCCCTCCGTGACGAGGTCGACGTGAACCTCGGGATAGCGTCGAATGAACGCAAGGACGAGCGGGGCGAGAATTTCCCGCGCAGCCGTCGGGAACGCATTGATGCGCAAGGTGCCGGACGGAATGTCCTGCTGCGAGCGCGCGACCGCCATGGCCTGCTGGATTTCCCGCAGCGCCGGATTGACCTGCTCGACGAATTGGCGGCCGGCGTCCGTGAGCGAAACGCTGCGCGTGGTCCGGTTGAAGAGGCGCACGCCCAGCCGCTTCTCCAGCTTGCCGATGAGGTTGCTCAGCGCGGTGGTCGACAGACCGAGATCAAGCGCCGCTGCGCGAAACGAGCCCTTGTTGGCGATCACGATGACCGCCTCGAGTTCCACCAGACCGTCCCGCATTGTCCCGCTTTTCGAAATTCCTCGTCCGCCTTTGTCCCAGTTATCGCGAGGGTCGTCCAGCCTTACCTTGATGTCAGCCGATGCCATCAAAGGAGAACAGTCATGGGTCCGCATCTGCCCAAGGTCATCGCCGATTATTTCGAAACAGACAGAACCGGAAGCGCGGAAGAAGTGGCCGCGTTCTTCACGGAAGACGCCGTCGTGCGCGATGAGAAAAGAACGCATGTCGGGCGCGATGCGATCCGAGAGTGGAAGGCGAACGCGTCGAGCGAATACAACTACACGACAGAGCCTTTTGCGATCGCGGACAGTGCTGGCCGGAAGGTCGTCACGAGCCGCCTCGTCGGTGACTTTCCGGGAAGCCCCGTCGATTTGCGCTATTTCTTCGTCCTTGATGGCGACAGGATTGCGGACCTAGAGATCGTGCCATGACGCCGTTCATCAGTCTTGCGGGTAAGCGCGCGCTCGTGACCTCCGGCACGAAGGGGGCAGGGGCCGCGACAGTGGCGCTCTTCCGCTCGCTTGGTGCCCGCGTCATGACGAGCGCACGCACCAAGCCTCAGCCTTTCGATGACGACATTGCGTTCGTCGAAGCGGACCTGACGACCGTTGAAGGTTGCGCGACGCTCGCTGCCGCTGTGCTTGACGAGATGGGCGGTGTCGACGTCGTCGTCCACATGCTGGGCGGATCATCCGCACCGGCAGGCGGGTTCGCGGCACTCGACGACGGTGAGTGGAAGAAGGAACTGGATCTCAATCTGATGCCGGCCGTCCGTCTCGATCGCGCGTTGCTGCCCGGGATGCTCGATCGCAACAGTGGCATCGTCATCCACGTCACCTCGATCCAGGCGACACTGCCATTGCCCGAAGCAACCACCGGCTACGCCGCCGCCAAGGCCGCTCTCTCGACCTATAGCAAGAGCCTGTCGAAAGAGGTTGCACCGCGCGGCGTGCGCGTCGTCCGGGTGTCACCCGGCTGGATCGAGACGGAGGCTTCCGTGAGCCTCGCCGAGCGGCTTGGCGCCGAGCACGGCGGCGGCGTGGAAGAAGGCAAGCGGCTGATCATGGCCTCGCTCGGCGGCATCCCGATCGGCCGACCATCCACTCCGGACGAGATCGCCAACCTGATTGCCTTCCTCGCATCCGACCGGGCAGCGAGCATCAACGGTGCCGAATTCATCATCGATGGCGGTACCGTGCCGACGGCATGACGGCCGAGACTGTCGGCGCATTCGGCCCGATTAAACGCGGGCCGAATGCTGATCGCCTCTTAGGACGACACAAGCTCCACGGCCGAAGGTCCGTCCGTCGACAGCAGGCATACAGCCCTTTGGTACTGCCCCGGAACATCGCGCATCCACGCCTGTTCCGTCTCTTCACGGAGAAGGAGATGTCCGATGTCCAAGATCATGACAGTCGCAGCAATGATTGCCGCACTCGCCGTTTTTAATGGAGCGGCCTACGCACAATGCGCCGACACTGAAGCAAATGCCGCAGGAGCTATATCCAAGGACGGATCGATCGCGCCTCTGGAAGGTGCGGCGGATGCGAACGCCAATGCGGAAACGGGAAGCGTCGCCAAGGATGGATCGACGATGCCGCTGGAAGCAAACGAAGACCAGGCAATGTCCTCCGATGACGTAGCGGCGCAGCAGCAGGGCGAGGAAACGTCTGCCGCAGCTGCCGACGAAGCCTGCCCGGACGATGCAGGCTGAGGATTTTTCTCAGCCGTTAGCAGCAGTCATGTCAGAGGTCATTGCGGGGTCCGTCAAGTCCCATTCAGAGTGGCCCTGATCAGCGCAGCTATCGGACGGTGGGCGTGCCGTCCGATCGCCAGATCACCGCGCCGGTTTCGGGGGCAACGACCTTTTCGATCTCGTCGGTAAAGAACATGTCGACGGTCGCGCCGCCTATGCCGGGTGAGATATTTGTCGTGACATGTTCGAAATCGTCACCGAGATCCTGGCCCCAGGCTATGTTGTAAACGCTGACAGTTCGCCCGCCCGAAAGCAGTACGTCGGTCAATTGCCCATTACGCTCGCGAAGCGCCGGAACGACGAGGCTGCAATGCTGGTGCGTTGGGCTGCTCATCGTTCCACTCTAGCAGAGCTGCAGGCCTACCACGACACCTGCGTTTCCAGGAGCCGACAGATCCATCATGCAACTGTCGCAATGAACGTCACAAAACTGTCATGAACTGCATGATGATCGTCCTCGACGTGGCGTGTAGCGTTGCGATGGAGATTGTCGGCCATGGCTGTACCTGCGGTTCGCATTGCCTCTTCGCGACTGCCGATCGCATCCGACGATATCAAGGTTGGGGTAGGCATCGTCATCGTCGCCGCTGCAATCTGCGCGCTCGTGCTGGTCGCCGACCAATGGTGGGGCGTGAACCATTATCAGCTGGTGCGCGATCCCAACGCGATCGCTAACAATCCGAACTATTTCGGCCTCGTCTCAAATCTCGGGATCGTCCTGTGGATTGCCGGAGCAGTTGGCGCGCTTCAGGCCTTCGCTGCCCTAAGACATACCCAGGAAAAGGCGTTCAGCGGTCTGCTCCTGGCCGGAGGCTGCTTTGCCGCGGTCATGGGCCTGGACGATCTTCTAATGCTGCATGAATCGATTGCAGCGACCGGTATCCCGGAAATCCTGGTGCTCGGTCCCCATGCCATTCTGCTGGCTGCGACGTGCTATCGAGCCTGGCTTCTGCAGGGAAGAACGCCATGGCTGCTGCTGGTCGCCTGCGTCGCGGCATTCGGCTGTTCGATGGTCGTCGATGTCGTGCCGGTCGAGTTCGCGGGGCAGGTGTTCATCGAAGAAAGCTTCAAGCTTCTCGGCATCATGTTCCTCACCGCCTACCTCGTGATCACGAGCCAGAAGGCGTTGCGCAGCGTGCCGCAAGACGGCTTTCGTCAAACGTCGCTCGAAGATCGGTAAGTGGCAATCCGCTGCAGAATATCCTGATAGAATTCGGCCTGAACATCGAGATCCCGCAGGCGCGCTTCACAGGACAGAACCGTGCCAGTCAGATCATCGATACGACCTTCCAGTTTGCGCTGATCGCTTTCGGCGGCCTGCGCTTCCATCGCGAAGGCGGCGTCTCCCACGGCTGCTTCGTATCGCCGACGAATGCCGTCGCTCTCGCGCCGCACTTCGTGGAACAGGGTCGTCGATAGTTCCGCAAGGCGGTCGAGGCGCCGCCTGTCGGTCTCTTTGTCCCGATCTCTGGACCGGATCCGAAAGTTCCAGGCGTTCATTTTTGTTGTCCTTCTGGTCCAGTTCGAAATTCGAGTGCAGCCGAAGCCTGTGATGCGTCGCCGCACCCATGCGGCTCTTCGGCTAGCTCAGACGGGCGGCTTCCATGCCCGGCCCGGGCGAACGTGCATCAAGGCGTGACCCTGCCGCCTTGGCGCTTTGCGGGCTTTCCTTGCGGGCCAAGCGACTGCCGGCGAAATACACCAGGAAGGAGCCGACCGAATACGGATACAGGCTATCGACCTCGGCGAAGGAGCGGATCACCATCAGCACCATCAATCCCAGAAGAATGTAGGACGAGCGGTCATGGTCGCGATTGAGCACGCGCAAGAGGTGGCCGACCACGATGGTCAGCAAGGTCGCGACAAGCAGCACGAAGCCGATTGCGCCCAGTTCCACGAGGGCCTCAATATAGGTGTTATGGAAGTGGAAGCCGCTGCGCGAACCGATGTAGAATTCGGCCCACAGGCGTTCCGCCTCCGCAAATCCCTGGACCCAATAGGCTTGATAGCCGGTGCCGAGAAGCGGCGCCTCGCGAAACGCAGCCATTCCCTCCGACCAGAGATAGGTTCGGCCCGTCAGCGTCGCATCCTTGCCGAAAAGACCGAGCACGCCGTCGATCGCGCCGGCATTCACAGCGACGACCGCGACGCCGGCACCGAGCATGAGTGCTGCAATGAAACCGGCGCGCCGCATGGCCGGACGAAACGTCAATATCAGCCTCAGCAGGACGAGCACGACCATGGTCAGTGCCACGCCGATGATGGAGGTCGCCGACTGCGAAGCGACCAGTGCATAGGCCGACAGCAGCCCGGTGGCTGCGGCAAATGCTTTCGTCATGATGCCGAATGGAAGGGCGAAGATGCAGATCCCGGCGAAGAAGACGCCGAGAGAGGCGTAGAAACCCAACTGGTTCTTGGAAGCGAAGGCGCCAACGAAGCTGTAGGTCCCGTCGATGGCGTCGTAGTGGTAACCGCCGAACGCAAACGAATAGAGCAGCACGACCAGCACGCCAACGAGTACGCCGATTGTCAAAGTCCGGTCAGAGCAGACCCGTGCCGCGATGATCGCGCAGAAAATGTGCGAGGCATATTGCACCGCCCCGCGGGCGCTGACGCTTGGCGCGAGCGACCAGAAGACAGAAAATCCGCAAAAAATGCAGAAAGCCAGGATCCACGCGTAGTTCCAGGGATTGCCGAGCGCGCGGCGATAATCCACGGCGACGAGAAGCAGCCACACGCCATAGAAGGCGAGCACCGCTATCTGGCCGAAGATCGTCGAATAGGCGAAGACCACGATCGATAGTGCCAGCGCCGCGACGCAGTAGGGACCATTCGAGCTTGGATCGAGAAAGTGCGCTTTGGCGATGCGCATCTAGCGGTCCATCTACTGGCTTGCCACGGGCTGTATATCGACCTTCACGACATCGCCAGGCAGCACCGGGGTGCTCTCGTCTGCCGGAAGCTCGGCCACTTCACCATTGGTGTCGCGCACGATGACATAGCCGATCTGGAGTTGATCACCGGAAGATGCACCGGCGGCCGCTTCCGGGGCACGTGCCAATGCTTCGAGGATCAGATTGCCCTGCGTCGTGATCTTCAGCTCCGTCGCGTTTAGCTCGGCTTCCGTCTGTTGCAGATCCTGAGAGATGCCCGTCTCGTAGTCATCGCGCAGGGCATTAGCGTCCTGGGTCGCCTCGGCGATCGACTGGCGCGCACGCAGCGCAGCCGTCTCCATATCGAGCACACGGCCCTCCAGATCGGCAATCTGACGTTCCAGCGACAGCACACGCTCATTGACGACCAGCCCCCGCGTCGCAAGATCGCCGATGCCCGTAAGCTCGTCCCGCGCAAGGTCGGTCTGGCGCTGCTGGGTTTCGATCTTTCGCTCAAGCGCGGCTATCTCGCTCTCGAGCAGAGACTTCAGATCGTCGATCTCGGCCAGTTGAACGGCAAGGCGTTGCGCGCGCGAGGTCATGAAGGCCCGCTCGCTTTCCATCAAGCGCTGGCCTTCCTCGCTCGAGCTCAGCTCGGCAGGAAACTCGATCTCGTCACGGCCCGAGCTCTCGGCGAGAAGCCGCGCGCGTTTGGCGATCAGTCTGGAACGCTCGACAGCCAGAACGTCCCGCTGGCCGCTGGCATTGATGAAATCGCGTTCCAGTCGCATGCCCGTGTCGGTCGATCGGCGGATCCCGCCGGCGATGCTCACCGCCTTGAGGACGGTCAAATTCGGATCGAACGGGTAGCGACCGGGTGTTTCGACGTCGCCGGCCATGAAGATCGGGCGGAACTCGGCAAGCTCGACCGCTGCCTCGGGACGATCCATGAGGCCAAGCGTCTGCTGAAGCGCGTCACCGATCGTTGCGGCAAGTTCCTGGGTGGTCTTGCCGGCTGCCTCGATGTCTCCGACGAACGGCACCGAAATGCGGCCGGATGGTCCCACCGTGTAGTCTCCGGACACGGACGACCAGTCGCGCACCGCGCCTTCCGTCGTCTGCCATTCGACGACGCGGACGGTGACCTTGTCCATGGTGTCGAGCATGTAGTCCTGAGCTGCTGCGGTCAGTGGCGCCGCGGAGGCGACCAGCATACCGACCAGATAGCCCAGGAAGCGTTTGTGCATGCCTGCGAAGAAATGCATCGTCTCTGTCCTTGGATTTCAGCTGCACCCGTCTCGTCGAAGCGTCAGTAGCTGCCGCGCGACGCGCAAACGGCGGGTATCGTCATCGCGATGATCTTGATGTCGGTGTAAAATGACCAGTTCTCGACATAATGCCGGTCGAACTCGATGCGCTGCTGGTAGGACACGTCATTGCGGCCCGAAACCTGCCAGAGGCCGGTAAGCCCCGGTCGCGACTGTAGATAGTGCGCTGCGGCATTGCCGTAGAGGTCGAGTTCGGATTGCACCACGGGACGCGGCCCGACAACGCTCATATCGCCGAGCAGAATATTGAAGAGCTGCGGCAGTTCGTCGAGGCTGAGCTTGCGCAATACGCGCCCAACGCGCGTAACGCGCGGATCATCCTTCAGCTTGCGGGTCTTCTGCCACTCGATACGGCTGTCCGGGCACGTAGCAAGATGCTGTGCAAGCAATTCATCGCCGTTTTCGGCCATCGTGCGGAACTTCAGGCAGCCGAATAGCAGCCCATGCCGGCCAATTCTCTTATGCGCGTAGAAGACGCTGCCGCCGTCTGAAGCTTTGACGAGCAGCGCGAGCATGCAGAGCAGCGGCGCAAGAACAATGATGGCTGACAAGGCACAGACGATGTCGAACCCGCGCTTTCCCGCGCCTCCAATCGCGGGCGGCATAGACGACAAAGTACTGAGGTGGTCCGCGCGAGCGGACCATCTGGCGACTGGCTTCATGACACTCTCCAACTTCAACACCGCGCTTCTGCTGCGGTGCATCATAAACACCCCTGAGTGTGGTGGTTAAGTCAGATGTGTGCCGTTATTCAGACCGCTGAGCTCTTATCGATCATATTTTGTGACGTTGCGATACAAAGCACGAATATCCTCCTTGATAAAAATCAAAAATAAAATTAATCGTCGCGGCTAATGAACGTGATTATAGAGATATATTGTTTCATATAATTCCATTGAGCGTGGATTAGGCAGAGTTCAGCGAGATATACAGAATTGAACCTGCGAATTGATGGTGTCCAGTTTACCAAATATTTCTGATTTTGCTTAAATGTCCTCGCCGATAATGATGCAGCGCAACCAAACAATCCATATGGAACATTGCGGTAGCGCGGCTATGTGGGATATGTTGAAGGTCGGGCTCGCAGAGCGGACGGCTTGTCATTGGAGGATGCAGCCGATCAGTCCGACTTTCTGTGAGTGGGTAGGTTCAGGGCTTGGCGGGCCGCTGCGACCATCTTTGATGTCTGGGCGAGGCGGGTAATGTCCTTTCTGCTTTTCTTTCGCGGTATGATCGCAACGCTCGTCGTTTTTGCGATTGCAACCTTTGCGTTGACGCAATCCGCCTGGACAACCGTCGTCAGCACCGCCATTTGCGCCGTGACGATCCAGGTCGGCTATTTTGCGGCAATCTTGTTCATGGTCTGGCGCGATAGCGGGAAGGAAAACGAAGCCGCGCAACGCGCCGAACGTGAAGGTCGCACCCAACACCCCAGCGCTGCAGACAATACTGACAGCTCGTCCTCTCGCCCCATCGGTACCGTGACCCGCCCCCGGCATTAGCGGCACCTGCACGGTTGCTGCACAGCACCATTTCGCCATAGTTTTCGGAAATCACGGCAGGACACCGCCGCCAATGGCGGATCGCTCCATGACGAGAGAGGCCCGAGATGGCAATTCCCGCGGGCAGCAAGCCGGAGGCCCCGGTCTGCGTCATCATCGCAGCAATGAACGCCTCGGCAACAATCGCCCGGGCTGTTCGCTCAGCACTCGACGAACCAGAAGTCGGCGAAGTGATCGTGGTCGACGACGGCTCGAGCGATGCGACAGCCGCGGTGGCCACGTCAGCTGACGATGGCAGCGGTCGCTTGAAGGTCATTTCACTGCCTGAAAATGCCGGCCCTTCCTATGCCCGTAATCGGGCGCTCGAAGCGTCAAGCGCCGCGTTCGTCGCCATTCTGGATGCTGACGATTTTATCCTGCCGGGTCGATTTCAGCGGCTCCTTCGTCAATCCGCCGACTGGGATTTCATCGCAGACAACATCCTGCTCATCGATGCCGCGCAAGCCGATGCGCCTCTCGACGTGGCCGACATCGCCGAAGATGCCTACACGCTCACGACGCTGCAATTCATAATGGGCAATATCTCGCAGCCCGGCGTCGAGCGCGCGGAGATAGGTTTTCTCAAACCGGTGATGAAGCGTGCTTTTCTCGACCGCCACGGGCTGCGCTATGACGAGACGATGCGGCTGGGGGAGGACTATGATCTCTATCTGCGTGCGCTAGCGAGCGGCGCCCGATACCGCGTGGTCCATACATGTGGCTATGGCGCGACCGTACGGGCGAATTCGCTGAGCGGTCGCCACCGCACGGTCGACCTGAAAATGCTTTACGAGGCCGATCAGCGCATTGGTGCAGAGTTCGAGCTGACTGCCGAGGAACGAGGAGCGCTTTCCCGGCACGAGGCGCAGATCCGAAGGCGCTACGACCTTCGATCGTTCCTCGACAGGAAGAAGGAGATCGGCCTCGGCGCCTCCATTGCACAGCTTCTCGGACGTCCACGCTCCCTTTGGCACGTGATGACAGACGTCCTGCGCGACAAGAGGCGGGCTCGGCTCTCCCGAAGCAACGCGAAAACGCCGGCGATCCTGCCGCGCTATCTGCTTCCCGGGCGGAACGCCGACGAAGAATAGTCGCTTCTAGTCAACGCCTTAGAAATAATCTCTGCGGATATCGTCGAGCACGGCGGAGAAGCGCGCTTTGCGCTCATTCAGGCGCGCTTCGTCGCTGAGCCGCGCGGGTGCTCGCGCTGCTCGCCAAAGTGCAAGCGTCGCCGGACCCGAAAGGATTTGCTTCGTCAACTGCCGCAAACCGGAGCTGCCGGCCTGATCGGCAGGAGCCTGCCGCTCGAGCACTGTCGTTCCGTCCGGAGAGGGGGCGGTGGCAGTCATTTTCCGGTTGGCGAAATCCACACCCCAGAAGGATGCACCCTTTGCGATAGCCTCGGCGCGCGACGAGATCGGCAGCCGCCGCGGTGCATATTCCACGCCGACCGAGCGAGCCCAATCGGTCCATTTGAAACTGTTGATGCTGTTCGAGGTCGTTACCGCGACCCACGGCACCCGGAATGCGTCGGCGAGGATGGCCGCATGCATCGATTCTGCGACGACCAGTTCCGCGCTCGCGATGGCACGGATCACCGACTTCGCTTCCCCGCAGGGATCGACATACCCCATCCCCGCCAGGCGGCAGAGTTCGGGCCAAAGGCTGCCGATCGTCGATTCCCAGTGCGGCACGAAGATCGTGCCGCCATTGCGCTCGATCGATTGGAACTCTGGCATATTGGCGACCATCACCGCGGGATCGATGATGCCGAGCGCTTCCAGCAAGCCGACTTTCTCAGCCGTCAACGGGCCACGCACGCAGCGGATGTCCCAGAGCGACGTGTCGCTCATGTCAGGCAGCGCGCCGTAGCCGAATCCGGATCCGACGACGAGCTTGCGCCCGCCGCTTTGCAAGAGATCCGCATTCAGAACCGTCCCGACGCCGACGAGCAGCACATCGGGTGCCACATCGCGAAAGCCCGGCAGCAGGAAGTCCCAGAGCCAGAGATTGAGATCGTCACCGAAATTGCCGTGGTCGGATTCCCAATAGAAAGGTGTCATGGCCGCTCCGCCTGCTTCCTGAATTTCGATAGGGCAAGGCCAAGCGCGCTCGCCATGAGCTTCGGATCGCGCCAGGCCCATCTGGCCAGCTCGCCGAGCTGAGGCGGTCGGCGGTGCTTGATGAGCTTTGCCTGCCCCCACAGCGCCTGGCGACGGGCGGTCTGCTTGTAGCCTTCAATCGAGGCAAGGTCCTTCGGCGCGTGGTCGAACTGCCGCTCCAGCCGGTCGAGCGCAGCCCAGGTGTTGAATTGTTGCTTCAGGAACTGCGGCGAGGTGTTGTCGACACCGTGGAAGATGTTGAGCCCTTCGCCACGCACCGCACCGGGCGTGTCGCTGAGGATCGACCTGCTGGCCTTGCGCACGCATTCATAGAAAAAGAGCACGTCCTCCGCGGCCAGCCTGAGGCTTGCCTCGAACCGGATGGTTCGAAAGAGCGGGGCGGCAATCACCATGCAGGACAGGTGCATGAAGCTCCAGTTTTCGAGCATCACGCCAGGAAGATCTACCGCTTCGAAGATCGGCGGGTCGTCCGAGAGCCGGGACAGCTCTGTCCGTTGGCTGAGCGCCGTCATATCGAAATGGTAATGGAAGGCATCACCGCCCCCGATCGCGGCGAAATAACACTGGGCATCAAAAAGTGACAGCGCAGAGAGCGCAATTTTCAAATGGTCGGGCGTCCATTCATCATCGGAATCGAGGAAGGCCACATAGTCGGAATCCGCTGGAACACGGTCCAATCCGGCATTTCTGGCCGCTCCCGGCCCACCATTTGGCTGTTTGACGATGATCAGCCGATCCAACTGCCCCGGATTGATCCCATCAAGCTCCATTTCGATAGGGTAAGGGGATTCGTCATCCACCACGATGACGTCAAAATTCGCGTGCGTCTGGGCAAAGACAGAGGCCAGCGCACGGCGCAGAATGCCGGGCTCGCGCTGGTAATAGGGAATGACAACGCTGCATTTCGTCATGTCTTTCAGCCTCTTGGCTCCGCGGCTTGAACCGGGAGATGGAAACGAAACGTGGCTTTCCGCCGATATCTGACCGGCGAAATCCGACAAGACGAAAGAGCCCCTCGATGCCTCCCGCCATCTCGTTGAAGACTGTCACGAACAATGTCGGTTGGAGCGTCCTGTCAAAGACGAGCACATTCGGGCTGAAATTTGTCACGGTTCCGATCCTGGCTCGGCTGCTGTCGCCCGAGGAGTTCGGCATCGTTGCCGTTGCCCAGACCATCGTCCTGTTCCTGACGATGGTCGGTGGGGCGGGGCTTGCCGCCGCGCTCATCGTCGAACGGACCGAGGACGAGGAGACCATCCATTCGGTCTTCTGGACCAATCTCGCCATCGCAATCGTCATGGCGGCGGGTCTCTATGTGTTCGCCGAGGAGCTTTCGGCGCTGATGGGTGCACCCGGCGGCGGTATGGTGCTGCAGGTTCTCGCCTTCCTCATCCCGATCCAGCTTTGCGGGGATGTCGCCTACGCGCTGCTCGCCCGGCGCATGGCCTTCGACCGGGACGCCTTCTGGAGCGTGCTCTCGGAGTCGGCCGGTGCGATCGGTGCCGTCGTGCTCGCGCTGGTCGGGTTCGGGCTCTGGGCGCTCGTCGCGCAGCTCTTCATCTCCGCGACGCTGCGTCTTCTCGGATTGTTCATGGCCACCGGCTACCGGCCGCGCTTGGCTTTCTCGTTCGCCCGCGTCCTGTCGCTCGGCCGCTTCAGCGCCGGGCTGATGGGATCGGAGGTCTTCAACTTCATCACCTTCCAATCGCCGTTGATCGTCATATCCCGGATCCTCGGCATTGCCGACGCCGGCGCCTATTCGGCCGCCAACCGGTTCTCCAGCATCCCGAACCAGGTGGTGCTCGCGGCCCTGATGGGGGTGCTGTTCCCGACCTTCAGTCATATGGCCGAAGACCGCGAGCGGCGCTGGCGGGCGCTGTTTCTATCGACGCAGGTCTGCTCGCTCATTCTGGCACCGATGATGTTCGGCCTGTGGGCCGTGGCGGAACCGGCCATGCTGGTGATCTTCGGCGAGCAATGGGCCTGGGCCTGGCCGGTGCTCGGCCTGCTTGCGCTTTCCAAAGGAATCCTCGCGCCGTGCAGCACGTTCATTCCCTATCTCAAGGGCATCGGCCGCAGTGGTGTCCTGTGGTGGGTGGCGGTTGCGCGTGCTGGCATCGTCACCGCTGCGGTTGCCTATGGCGCGATCAGCGGCGGGCTCGTCTCGGCCATGGTCTGGCTCTGCATCGCCAACGGGCTGACGCTGTTCTTCTACAGCTATGCGGTGTTCAGGGCCGATGGCCGCCCGTTCTGGCGCAGCTTCCTGGTTCTCTGCCGCCCCATGATCATTGCCTTCGCCATGGCCTCGGCGACAAAGGTGATGCTTGAAATGAGCGGCGACGCGATTGGCGCACCAATCATGCAACTCGCAGTGGCGGGGCTATTCGGCGCCGTGCTCTACGCCGTGATGATCGTGCCTCTGGAGTGGACGCTCCTCAAAGACCTTGTTCAAAGCATTCGCAGGTCTCGTCTCGCAAAAGCGTGACCCTGTCACGGCCGGACCGGATAACGCCTGCTCACAAATCGTTATCGCCAACAGACGCGTTTCGCTCGCCAAGTCACATTGTGCACCGCAAACTCGAATAAGAATTGCCGAAGGGAGGTCGTGGTGCGGTCCGGGGCGAGGCGGGCCAAAGTTGGAGTGGTGTAACATGCGTTCGTCCCTGTCGGCAGCCAATGGCTGCAAGCTCATTTTGCCTACCTTGCTGGTCTTCGCCGTGGTGCCGGCCGAGGCGCAGGAAATCCAACGCAATCAATCCTTCGTCGAGAATTTCGCCGATCGTCTTCATCCTGCCCGCTGGTACATTTCCGATGGCTGGAACAATGGTGCTCACCAGAACTGCACGTGGTCGAGGGATCAGGTCAGCGTAGCGGACGGGCGTCTGAAGCTGGCGTTCGAGCGACGCACGCTCGGCGAGCGGGACCATGTCTGTGCGGAAGCCCAGACCCATGCCCGCTTTCATCACGGCACCTACGAAGTGCGCATGAAGGCGGTGGAAGGCTCCGGCCTCAACACGGGCTTCTTCACCTATATCGGCCCGGTCCACAATCAGCCGCATGACGAGATCGACTTCGAGATCCTCGGCAAAGATCCGTCGCGCGTTCAGGTCAATCAATATGTCGATGGCCAGAATGTCGGCGCCGAGAAGCTCGTGCCGGTCGAGGGCGGCGCAGCAAGCGACTTCAACGACTATGCCTTTGTCTGGGAAGAAGACCGCATCACTTGGTATGTGAACGGCGACCTCGTGCACGAGGAAACCGATCCCGCGAAGCTGCCGAGCCATCCTGCCAAGATCTACATGAGCGTATGGGGAACCGACACGCTCACATCGTGGATGGGCCCATTCGAAGACAGCGATACACCCCGGATCGCCGAGATCGACCGCGTGTCGTTCACCGCGCTCGGCGAAGAGTGCCAGTATCCCGAATCTCTCGTCTGCATGATGGATTGAGGTGCGCCATGCCGGCCATTCTCTATCTCGTTCATGATGTGACAGACCCCGCCGTCGCCAGGCGCGTGACGATGCTGACGGCCGGTGGTGCATCGGTGCGCGTTGCGGGATTCAGGCGGGAAGGGCGGCTGGCTCCGGCAAGGCTCGGTGCCGGCACGCCGATCGACCTCGGCATGACGCGAGACGGCCGATTTGCCCAGAGGATTGCCGCGGTGGCCCGAGCCGCACTCGGCCTGCGGCAAGCCCTTGTGGGCTTGGCAGCTCCGGACATCATCATCGCGCGCAATCTCGAAATGCTGGCGCTCGCCGGCCGCGTCGCCGGCCTTTACCGGTCGACGCCGGCGATTGTCTATGAATCGCTCGACATTCACCGTCTGCTGTTCGGCAACGGCGCCGTGTCCGCAACGCTCCGCACTATCGAGCGCAGGCTTGCCGCCGATGCCGCGCTGCTGATGACGAGTTCGCCGGCATTCCTGCGGGAGTATTTCGAGCCCTACGGCCAGGTGAGCGGGCCCGTCGAACTCGTGGAGAACAAGGTGCTGGCGCTCGGGGGGGAGCATCAAGCGCCGCCGTCCCGTCCACAGGGCGGGCGTCCCTGGGTCATTGGCTGGTTCGGCGCGCTTCGGTGCCGTCGTTCGCTCGCTATCCTGAAACAGGTTGCCGAAAACATGGACGGCGCGATCGAGGTGGTCATGCGCGGCCGCCCGGCCTACCGCGAAATTCCGGATTTCGATGCGCAGGTCCGTGATGCGCCCCATCTGCGCTTCGAGGGTGCTTACGAGCCGGAAGACCTGCCGAGCCATTATGTGGCGGTTGATTTCTGCTGGGCGATCGACTTCTTCGAGGCAGGCCAGAACTCCGAATGGCTGCTGCCGAACCGGCTCTACGAAAGCGGTGCTCATGGCGTCGTGCCGATCGCGCGCGCCAACACGGAGACTGCGCGTTTCCTGCAGGCGCGAAATATCGGCATCGTGCTCGACGAAGGCTCGGCCGATGATCTCGTCGCGAGGCTTTCGGATCTGACAAAGGAAGAGCTCCAGCGTCTCAGCGCGCGCCAGCAGGCGCTCGATGCATCGACCTGGACCTATGGCGTCGAAGACTGCCGGGCGCTCGTACAGCGGCTCGCAGCGCTTGCACCAAGCCAGCCTATGGAGGCCGCCGCATGAGCGATACGATGCTTGCCATGCCAAGATGCTTCGTCGTGATCCCGACGCTGAACGAAGAGGCGCATATCGGCGCTCTCCTTGAGCGGTTGATGCCCTCGGCCGAGCGGCTGGACCTGACGGTCGTGGTCGCAGACGGCGGGAGCGACGATGCCACCTGCGAGATCGTCCGCGCTTTCGCGGCAGCCGAGCCGCGCGTCAGGCTGCTCGCCAATCCGCGCAAGCTGCAGGCTGCAGCCGTCAACCTCGCGGTCGCCGAGGTCGGCGATGCATTCGATTGCGTTATCCGCATCGATGCCCATGGCGATTATCCGCAGGACTATTGCGACCGCCTCATAGAGGACTTCGTCGCGACCGGTGCCGATGCGGTCACGGTTTCGATGATGACCAAGGGCGAGGGGCCTTTTCAGAAGGCGACCGCGATCGCTCAGAATTCGCCGCTCGGCAATGGCGGTTCCAAGCATCGCGAAGGGGTAGCCGGTCACTGGACCGACCATGGCCACCATGCGCTGATGCGGATCTCCGCCTTTCGCGCCGTCGGCGGCTATGACGAGAGCTTCAGCCACAACGAGGACGCCGAACTCGACTATCGCCTGCGGCAGGCGGGCTACCGCATCTGGATGACCGACCGGACGATCATGACCTACTATCCACGCGCCAGCGTTTTGCCGCTCTTCAGGCAGTATCTCGGTTATGGCCGCGGACGGGCAAAGAACCTCCTGAAACACCGCGCTGTGCCGAAGCTGCGCCAGATGATCCCGATGATGGTGCTGCCCGCCGTTGCCGGCACGGCTCTCGCCGTCATTCACGCGCTTGCCGTCCTGCCCGCATTGGCCTGGATCGGTGCCTGCCTCGCCTATGGGATCTTGATCGCCGTGCGCGAGCGCACGTCGCTCGGTCCCCTCGCAGCCCTCTCGGCCATGGTCATGCACCTGGCCTGGTCCATCGGCTTCTGGCTCCAACTGGCGGGGATCGGTCGCAGGCGAAAAGCCTCTATCCATCCGGCAACGGAGGGATTGGCACGATGACCAGCGTCGATATCTGCGTCTGTACCTATCGCCGGCCGCAGCTGGCCGACACGCTGTCGTCGCTCGCGGCGTTGAGCGTGCCGGCCGGCACGACACTCAGGATTATCGTTGCGGACAATGACGTAACGCCGAGCGCTGCGCCGCTGGTCAAGCGTATCGGTGAAGCTCATCCCTTCCCGATCCGCTACCTGCATTGCCCGGCATCCAATATCTCGACCGCCCGCAATGCCTGCCTCGATGCTGCGGTAGCCGACTTGATCGCCTTTATCGACGACGATTGCACGGCATCGCCGCAATGGCTGACAGCGCTCCTGCAGGAGATGCAGAACAGTGGCGCGGATGCGGTCCTCGGCCCGGTCGAGGCTATGTATGCCGACGGGGCGCCCGGTTGGATGCGGCGTGGGGATTTCCATTCCACACTGCCGGTCTTCGTGCGTGGGGAATTGCGCACCGGCTATACCTGCAACGTGCTGATGCGCCGAACGGCGCCGCCGCTTGCCGGCCGCCGCTTCGATCTCGCACTCGGGCGCACAGGCGGCGAGGACACGCAATTCTTCACCCAGATGCGGCAATCCGGCGGAACGCTTGCCTTCGCGCCTAATGCCCAAGCCAGCGAACCGGTACCGGCCGAACGGGCAAGGTTGTCCTGGCTGGCGAAGCGGAAGTTCCGCACGGGCCAGACCCATGGCCGGCTTCTCGCAACATCGCAGCAGTCGCTAAAGATCAAGCAGGTCGCGATAGCCGGCGCAAAAGTCGCGTTCTGTGTGGCTGCAGCAGCCCTGTTCGTCCTTTCGCCCGTCAGGCGAAACAGGCAGGCCCTGCGCGGAGTGATGCATGCCGGGGTCGTCAGCGGCCTCATCGGCGTTCGCGAAATCGTGCTCTACGGCGAAGGCGGGCAAAGCCATGCAGCCTGATGTCAGCATCATCATCGCCGCCTATAACGCAGAAGACACGGTCGCGCGCGCTGTTCGCACGGCGCTCAAGCAGGACGGCGTAAAGGTCGAAGTCATCGTGGTGGACGACGCCTCCGTCGATGACACGCCCGATAGCGTGTCGCGGATCGACGATGAGCGGGTGCATCTCATCCGGCTTGCCGAGAATGGCGGGCCAGGGGCAGCCAGAAATGCCGGTCTCGATGCCGCGACCGGTCGCTACGTCGCCGTACTGGATTCCGACGACACGATGCACCCCGAGCGCATGGCGCGGCTCGTTGCCCGCGCCGACCGCGAGCAGGCCGACATCGTCGTCGACAATATCGAGATTGCGGGTGATGCGGCGCCGAGGGGCACGCTGATGTTCCCGCCGGACTCGCTTGGCAAACTCGGCAAGCTTGATCTGGCGGCCTTCATTGCCGGCAACCGGATGTTCGATCGGGGCTATTCGCTGGGTTACATGAAGCCGATGCTGCGCCGTGATTTCGTTGAGACGCACGGGCTTCGCTACGACATCAGCCTGCGCATCGGCGAGGATTACATCCTGATCGCTTCCGCGCTCGCAGCAGGCGCCCTTTGCGTCGTCGAGCCGCAGCCAGGCTATGTCTACCACATCCGTGATGGCTCGATTTCGCGCGTTCTGGAACAGCGGCACGTGGCAGCCATGCTCCGCGCCGACGAGGTCTTCGTGGCAAACCACCACCTGGACGACCGGGCGAGGCAAGCCCAGGCGCGGCGCAAGCGCAGCCTTGAGGAGGCTGCATCCTTTCTGCGCCTCGTCGACGACATCAAGGCCAAGGCACCGATGCGGGCGCTGCGCACCGCGCTCCATGACCCGCGCGCCGTACTGCATCTCAAAATGCCGATCATGGCGCGTGTACGGCGCCTCCTACCAAAAGGGCGGCTTTTGGAGAGCCGCTGACAACCTGCAGATTTTGGAGGGCTGGGGGCGCTCAAGACCAAACGGAAATGGACAGCCGATGACCAAAGTCAGAAAAGCCGTAATCCCCGTCGCCGGGCTCGGAACCCGGTTCCTGCCCGCCACCAAGGCGATGCCGAAGGAAATGCTCACCGTCGTCGATCGACCGGTGGTGCAATATGCCGTCGATGAGGCGCACGCTGCGGGTATCGAGCACATCGTGTTCGTCACCGGGCGCAACAAGCACATCATCGAGGACCATTTCGATATCCAGCCGGAGCTGATCGAAACGCTCGAGCGCGCCGGCAAGACGGCGCAGCTCGAAGCCATTCGCAGCATCCAGCCCAAGGCCGGCACGGTGAGCTTCACCCGCCAGCAGGCACCGCACGGGCTCGGCCACGCTGTCTGGTGCGCCCGCGACATCATCGGCAACGAACCCTTCGCGCTGCTTCTGCCCGACATGGTGTCCTTTGGCGAGCGTGGCTGCCTGTCGGTTGCGTTGGACCTCTACGAGCAGTCGGGTGGCAATGTCGTGACCGTCGAGCAGTGCGACCCGACCCAGACCAAGAGCTACGGCATCGTCGGCAAGGGAGAGCCGGTCGGCGAAGGCTTCGCCATCACGCAGATGGTGGAGAAGCCCGAACCGAATGATGCGCCTTCCAACCACTACATCAACGGTCGCTACATCCTGCAGCCGGAAATCTTTGGCATTCTGGAAACGCAGGCGCGTGGAGCAGGCAACGAAATCCAGCTCACTGACGCCATGCTGCGCCTGTCCGAACACCAGAGCTTCTACGCCGCACCATTCGCCGGGCGCATGTTCGACACCGGGTCGAAGGAGGGCTTCATCGAGGCCAATGTCGCCTTCGCGCTGATGCGTCCAGACATCCGCGACCGCGTGCTCGGCCCGATCTCCGATCTCGTGGCGCAAGCGCGATCGAGCGGGGCGGTCAAGCTGTCTGCTTGATCGGTTCTCGGCCATCACCCTGTCCGGTCCATCGACCGAGCAGGGCCAACCCCTCCGAAGAGGTGGCGCTGCCAAGCGTCTCGACAGATGCATCAGAGAAATTTCGCACTGGACCGTCGCCTTGCCGTGACGCCCGAACAGCCCGAGGACAAGGACCAGTTCATCGATCTGGACCGGTTGCTCAACATTGCGTGGCGGCGCGCACGGATCGTGGCGGTGGCGGCTGCGATCGGCCTGGCGCTCGGCATCGCCTACCTCCTCATGACGCCTTCGACATATACGGCCGCAACGCGTATTCTGCTCGATGAAAATCTCACGCGTTATGCGCAGGAAGAGCGCAACGGGTCCGGACCGATGCAGATCGACACGATGATGTCGAGCGAAGTCGAAATTCTCCGCTCCTCCCGTCTCGCCCATTCGGTCGTTGCAGAGCTGGACCTCCATCGCAACGAACTGTTCCTCGATCCACCGATGTCTCCGGTGGCCTGGCTGCGTTCGCAGATCCGCTCGACCATCGCGTCGCTCGCATCGAGCGGTGAGAAGGGCGCAGGACTGTCGGAAGCGGCACAGATCGGTCGGGCGGCGGCAATCCTGCAGGCTAATCTCGTGGCAGAGCGTGTCGGGCGAAGCTTCGCCATCGAGGTGCGCTACAGCGCCAAGGATGCCGCGCTTGCCGGGGCGATCGCGCGCGCCTATGCCAACCAGTATCTCGCCGATCAGTTGAACGCCAATTTCGATGCGACCCAGCAGGCCACTGTCTGGCTGCAAAGTCGGCTGGAGAACCTGCGCACCGAATGGCTCGCCGCATCGTTGCGCGCAGAGCGGTTCCGGGCCGAGAACAACCTCACGGCTGTGAGCGGCGAGCTCGTCTCCGATCAGCAGCTCTCCGAAGTCAACGAGCAGCTGATCCTGGCGCAGGCCGAAACCGCCAATGCGCGAGCGCGGTATCAGCGTTTTCAGGCGATCATCGAGGAAGGTCCGGAGCAGGCGGTGCTCAGTGCCGTCATCCCCACCGATATTGCCAACAGCGCATCGCTCAACGAACTGAAGAGCCGCTACCTCAACATGGTCGAGCGCGAGAGCGAAATTTCGGAGCGCTTCGGCGAGGACCATCCGCAGGCCGTCACCCTCCGGCGGCAGTCGGCCGATCTCAGCCGGCAGATATACCAGGAGCTTCAGCAGGTTACGGCGAGCTACCGCAACGAATACGAGGTTGCGCAGGCGCGCGAACAATCGCTTCGTGACAATGTCGGCGCGCGCACGGGTGAAAACTCGGTCGCGGGGGAGGCCCTGGTCGAACTGCGTGAGTTGGAGCAGCAATCATCGGCGCTCGGCACCCTCTACCAGACTTTTCTCGCCCGCTACGAGGAAGCCTCGCAGCAGCAGACGTTCCCCATCGCCAAGGCGCGCGTCATCTCGGAAGCCTCCAACCCGACGCGGCCATCGGCTCCGAGCAAGACATTGACGCTGGGGCTGGCGCTCGTCCTCGGCATGTTCGCAGGTACGGGGATCGGCGCGGTTCAGGAATTCCGCGAGCGCTTCTTCCGCACGGGCGATGATGTTCGCCGGGCGCTGGGCATCGACTTCCTGGGCTATCTGCCCCTGGTTGCGAAGGATGGAAGCGAAGGCGATGCCGCTGCCGCGGATGAAGATCCCGGTCCGGCGCTGCTCAAGCTCGCCGTCAACGCGCCGTCGTCGCTCTTTGCCGAGACGCTGCGCAATGCGCGCCTGGTCGCCGATGTGGTGCTGCAGGAAAAACCAAGCCGCGTCATCGCCTTTGCTTCCGTACTTCCGCGCGAGGGCAAGACGACCGTCGCTGCGAACTTTGCTGCCATGCTTGCGGCATCGGGTCAGTCGACGCTGCTGATCGATGCAGACATGCGCAATCCGGGGCTGACCCGGCGTCTGGCGATCGAACCGCAAAGCTCCTTGGTCGACGTGCTCTTAAACGGGCATGACTGGCGCGAGGCGCTTCTTGTCAGCCGCCAGTCGGGGCTCGCCATCCTGCCGGCAACCACGCGCCAGAGGCTTTCGCATACGGCCGATCTCATTTCCGGCAAGGCCATGCGCGCGCTGATCGAAGATGCCCGCGGCAGCTATCGCTACATCATCGTCGATCTTCCGCCCCTTGGGCCGGTGGTCGATGCGCGTGCCTTCGCGCCGCTCGCGGACGCGTTTCTCATGGTGACCGCTTGGGGCACGACACCGCGCGCCTTGCTGCGGGCAACGCTCGAAAACGAGCCGCAGGTCTCCGGCAAGACACTCGGCGCGATCTTGAACAAGACCGACATGGCAAAGCTATCGCGATATGGCTCCTTCGGTGGCGCAGAGCGATATATGGGCGACTATGCCGACTACTATCTGGACGGAGCGGCGGGCCGTCATGCTGCTTCTGGCTGATCGAAGGGCCGGTGAGGGGCTATGTGGACAACACGCGCCCGCCGCCGCGCCAGATGCGCAGGGCCGAAAGGCGCCCGGTGAAGCAGGCGCCGGTATCGACGTTGATGCGCCGGTTTTCCATGGCAACACGCGCGACCGGTGTGTGGCCATGCACGATGTAGCGATCCGGAAGCTGCGTGGCGTCACTCGGCGCAAGGCGCAGCGACATCAGCGATCGATCGCTCTGCTCGGCAACCGTCACGTCTGGCCTGAGGCCCGCATGGACGAAAACGTGAAGGCGGGTGCTGAGCAGCACCGGCAGGTCGCGCAGGAATGCCAGATGCGCAGCAGGCACCGTCTCGCCGATCATCGCGCCGACTTCCGCGCTCGAGCTGCCCAGATGCAGAAGTCGCTCGCTGTCGATGCCGTAAGAGGCGAGGGTCGCGTCGCTGCCGAGTGCGCGCCAGCGATCGAGGCCCGCGCGTCCTTCGAGAACGTCGAGCATGAGCTGTTCGTGATTGCCGGCAAGGCAGATGCGGTCGAACCCCGCAGGCGCCTCTTCGAGCAGATGGTCGATCACACCGGCCGATTCGGGACCACGATCGACATAGTCGCCAAGCATCACGATCAGCTTGCGTCCCTCGATCGTAGCAGCATCCGCAACGATCTTGGCTTCAAGCCGCCGAAGCGCGTCGAGACAGCCATGCACGTCGCCGATCGCATAGATCGGGCGATCGTCGTCCCCAAGCGTCAGGCGCGCCCGAGGCGGTGGCATGACACTCGAACTGCCACGGCCGAATATCGACAATCCCAATTTCATCATCTGATCGAGACCCGCTTTGCGGACATCGGATCGAAGGGTTGGCGCCTCTGGCTTTGAAGCGCCAGCCCAATCAGCCGCTGACCCGATAGGAGTCGTCTCACCGTGGACAAAACCCTGCCATTCGCCATGACCTTTCCCGATACGACGCCGGTGTCTCGGTCGACGTCGTTCCGCATTTCGATTGCGCGTGTGCTCTGCATCATTCTCGTCACTTTCGTGCACGTTCAGCCAGGCATCGCGGAAAACGTTTATACCCTGCCGGTGGATGCTTTCGGGCTCGTCTATTTCCTGCTGACGAGAGTGATCGGCCTGAGCTCGGTTTCGCTCCTCGGCATCGTCTCCGGTTTCCTTATCGCAGGCAGCCTCGCCAAGGGCCACCTTTCCACAGTCACCGGCAAGGTGCGCTCATTGATCGTTCCGTTGATCGCGTGGAACGCGGTGATGTTCGTTCTTATCATCATCTACGCGCAGCTTTCCGGAAACTGGGACAAATTGCCCGAAGCAAGCCCGCTTGGCATCGCCAATGCTTTTCTCGCCTTGCAGGAATGGCCGCTCGTCGTGCCGTTGTGGTTTTTGCGCGACTTGTTCGTCTGTTGCCTGTTGTCACCACTCCTCGTCTTCGCTCTTTACCGGGCGCCGACAGCAGCTTTTGCTGTGTTGATCGGCTACATGCTTTTCGGGCAGGACACATGGCTGCTGCAGCGGCCGCAACTCCTGCTGTTCTTCGCGATCGGCCTCTGGCTGCGGATTGGCGCGTTTCAGGACGGTCAAGTCGACCGCGCGACGAAGTGTCTTGCTCTCGGCCTTGCTCCCATGGCGGCTGTCTTCTTCTTCATCCGGATTGATGGTATCCCGCTGCACAGCCTCAATCCGCAAGTTCTGGCAGGGCTCGACACGCTGTTGCGGATCACCATGGCCGCAGCAATCTGGCAAGTGACGCTTCTCATCGCCGGGTCGTCCAAATGGTCGCGGATCAAACGCTTCGAACCCTATGTCTTCGTGCTCTTCTGCAGCCACGCGATCGTGTTCGAATTCGCCGGCATCCCACTGCGGCGTGTGTTCGGAAACTATGGCGATCCATTGTTCTCGGTCTCGTTCTTTCTACAGCCGGTGATCGCCATCGCCGCCGCATGGATCGGCGTGAGGGTCCTGATGCGCCTTCCTTCCGTGATCGGCAAAGCGCTGAACGGCGGCAAGCTCGTCCTCCCGCACTGACGGGGCGAGAGGACGAGCCAGGCGTGGGTTCAGTTCAGACCGCCATTTGCTCAAGACTCTGCGGTCGTCGAGTGCTCGACCTTCGCGAAACGCGCCGAAAGCGTTGCGGCGACGGCTGCGCATTGATCGCGGATGTTCGGGATGCCCTCGATCTCAAGAAACGTTCCGCGCGTGATGGGCCCGATGGCGAAGAGCCGTTTGCTCGGCTTCCCATCAAGATCGATCGCGGCACATCTTTCCGTGACGTCGAGGCCGATCGCCAAAGGATCTCCGCGCACGGCACCGCGGGACACGAGGTTTTGCAGCAGCGCCTGTCGGCTTTGCGTCACGTCGAAATGAAGTCCGGTGCAGTCCTCGATCCGGGCAACCTTGAGAAGCGTCTCCTCGCCTGTCTTCCGGCCGCGCAGCGTCACGGCGAGCGCACCGTCTGCGTCGGCGACATCGACGATCGTTGCGGCCTGAACCGCCAGATGCCCATTTGAAACGGCCTTCGTCAGCCGTTCATGAATGGGCGGTGCCAGCCGGTGTCGATGGATCGACCACCAAGGACGCGCGTGGCGGAGAAAGCGGCGCTTCGTCTCCGGCGTCCAGCTGCGCCAGATGTCCTGGCAATGGGGACGCATGCCATCGATGACGCTGCGCCAGTCGATGCCCTGGTCGGCCAGCTCGGCGATGAGGACCCGAAGCCAGCGCATCAGGAAAGAGAGCTTCGTTCCGAAGGGAATGTCCGCTGCATCGATGGCAATCGGCGGCGCAGTGGTGTGGGCATGGGGAAGGAGACCATGCCGGGAAATCGCGATCACCGGCGGATGGTTCTTGCGCCGTGCTGCGGCCAGAAAGGTATCGACCATCGAAAGACCGGTCCCGACGATAAGGATCGGCAATTGGGCATCGCCGGCCGCGCTGGATTCAGCGCTGGTCTGTGTCGCACGCGCTTCATGTCCCGTCGCAAGAATGGCGATATGGCCGATGAGGCTCGTCCCATTGCCGAGATGCACTTCGACGCCTGTTGGCGTTTCGGTGACATCGAGAGCTTCGTCCGTCACCGTATGAAACCGCTTGCCGTCGTCGATCGCTCTGAGATGGCTGAGAAGATCCGCCAGATACAGCCCGTAGAGGCTTCGAGCGACATAGCTTGCCGGATTGATCTTGTTGTTGCTGAAGGCGCCGAGCCAGCGCTCGAAATGGGAGCGATCGTCGGCAAGCGCGCTCATCCCCTTCACGCTCACATTCAGGACATGCTCGGGGAGGTCGGTGGAATAGGCGACGCCCTCGGCGATCGCCTCGCTGCGTTCCACGAGCGTCACGCGGAAGGATGCGGACAGAGACCGCAGGAGATGTGCTGCCATGAGGACGCCGCTGGCGCCGCCGCCGATGATGATGACGGATATCTGTTGCGGCCTGGCCGACACGGCCAGTTCCGCCGCGCTCATCGAGGCAGCCTTAGACGGTGTAGCGGAGCGCCTCGGCCGGATCGTCCACATCGATGTCGCGCATGGCGGCAAGGCTCGACTTGTCGAGCACGCCGGCGATCGCCTCGCGCACTTCCAGCATGATGTGGCGCACCTGACAGGTCTCCACGTCGCAATCGTCGCAGGGCTGGTAACGCGTCCGGCTGGCGCAGGGGATAGGCGCCAGCGGCCCGTCCAGAACACGCACCACGTGGCCGACCATGATTTCTTCGGCTGGCCGTGCCAAACGATAGCCGCCGTCCTTGCCCTTGCGGCTGTGCACGAAGCCGGCGTTGCGAAGTTCGTTCAGAATCGTGTCCAGAAACTTCTTCGGGATCGCGTTGTGCTTGGCGATGTCGTTCACGATGAACTGTCGATCCGGATTGTTGGCCAGATGGATCAGCGCTTTCAGACCGTATTTTCCCTTGCGGGTGAGCATGACGAGGAGACTTCCGAAGGCGTGGCTGACTTTCATCGCACTCAACGGAGTGAGTACGCGCAGCCCAAACTGGGCTGCTTTGCGATATATAGTCTAGAGAATTGCTAAACAATAGCTCTGCCGTGTCTCTCATCGTCATTTTTACGGCTTTCTCTGCGTGGTTAAGCCTGAAAAGCTGCTGATTTCGTGAATTGATGCTCCAGAAGGGGCACGATCTGCTCGGCAGCAAGCCGGATCCGGCTGACAAGCGCGACATCGGTGATATCGGGATCGACGAGTTCACCATCGCTGGCATAAACGGCAGCGCCGGCGATCTGGGCGTTGAAGAAGCCGAACAGCGGCCGCAACTGGTGCTCGACGACGAGCGCGTGCCGGAAACCGCCGCCCGTTGCGCCGATGATGACGGGCTTGCCGTTGAGCGCTTCGGGGTTCACGCCGTCGATGACGTGCTTGAAGAGGCCCGTGTAGCTGCCCTTGTAGACGGGGGTGACGGCGATCAGCGCATCGGCCTCCTCGATCGCGCGAACGATGGCCTTCAAAGGCTCGCCGACCTTGCCGCTGTCCCAGCCGGCGAGGCTCGTGTCACCGAGTTCGCTGAGATCGATGGTCTTGATCTCGACCTCGACGCGGCGAAGCACCTCCTCGGCGATCGCACCTGCCAGAAGCCGCGATTTGGACGGGCGGCGCGTGTTGCCGCTGAAGACGACGAGCTTCGGCTTGCCGCCGCGCAGGCCGGACGGCACGGCGATCGGTTCGATGTCGTTGGCACGAATGGAATTGGTCACTGCATTCATCGTTGCATTCCCCAGCGTCTGATGGTGCGCTGTTCCAGCGTTTTGAAGATGACAAGTTCGACGACCAGGCCGATGAGAATGACCACGGCGAGACCGGCAAAGACCTTGTCGGTGTAGAGTTCGTTGCGGTTGCGGAAGATGTACCAGCCAAGCCCGCCGGATGTGGCCGTCACGCCGAAGATCAGCTCGGCGGCAATGAGCGTGCGCCACGCGAAGGCCCAGGCGATCTTGAGGCCCGAGATCAGCGAGGGCAGGGCGGACGGGATCAGGATCTGCCAGACATAGGCAAAGCCCGTGAGGCCGATATTGCGGCCGACCATGCGCTGCGTTTCCGGCACCGACTGAAAGCCCGTCAGTGCCGCGAGCGCAAAGGGCCACACGACCGAGTGCGCGATCACGAAAAGCAGGCTCGCTTCGCCGAGCCCGAACCAGAGCAGCGCGAGCGGCAGAAGCGCGATCGCCGGCAACGGGTTGAACATCGCTGTCAGCGTCTGCAGCGTCTCGCGCAGGAAGTCGTTCGTTGTGGCCAGTGCGACCAGGACGAGCGCGATGAGAACCGACAGCACGTAGCCCTTGATCAGCGTCGTCAGTGACGCGGCTATCGCACTCACCAGCCCCTCGCGAGCCAGCCCGTTGATCAGTGCTGCGAACGTGTCGGTCAGGCTCGGCAGCATGATCGGGTTGTTCTGCCAGAGCGCTGTCGCCTGCCAGACGGCACCGATGAGCAACAGGATGACGACGCGGCGGACCCAGACATTCTGCCAGAGCGATGGCCCAACGGGCGATATCGCGGCGGATTTGTCGGAAAGCTGCAGCTCAGCCATGGTCACCGCCCTCCGGCTTGGCAAAAAGCGTCCGGCGTACGTCGCCGACGAGATCGTCGAAGGCGGCGGTGCCTTCATCCGCAAGCGTCAGATGTGACGTGTGCACCGTCTTGATCGTGCGACCCGGATGCGCAGACAGGAGATGCAGATCCGTGCCGATCAGAACGGCCTCCTCAATGGAGTGCGTTACGAATAGCAGCGTCAGCCGCAGTTCTTCCACGAGTGCCAGAAGATCTTCCTGCAGCGTTCGGCGGGTCAAGGCGTCGAGTGCCGCGAAAGGCTCGTCCATCAGCAGGATGTCCGATTCCATCGCCAGCGCCCGGGCAATCGCCGCGCGTTGTTTCATGCCGCCAGACAGCGTGTGCGGGTAGACGTCGAGGGCGCGCGACAGGCCGACCTTGTCGAGCGCTGACCGCGCCCGCTCGCGCGCCGTTGCACGATCGAGCTTCTTGGCGACCCGCAGTGGAAAGGCGACGTTGTCGATCACGCTCTTCCAGGGCAGCAGCTGGTCGAATTCCTGGAAGACGACCATGCGGTCCGGGCCGGGACGCTCGATCGCCCGCCCGCGGATGGAGATCGAGCCCGAAGCCGGTGGCAGGAACCCTGCCACCGATTTCAGGAGCGAGGACTTGCCGCAGCCCGAAGGGCCGAGCAGCACGAACCGCTCGCCCTCGCGGATGGTGAAGGAGATGTCCTCCGCCGCAGTCAGCGTCCCGCGTTCCGTTGCGTAGCGCAGCGTCACGTCCTGAACGGTGACCACGTCCGGTGCCGTCTGCTGTCGCTTCTGGTGCGCTGCCGTGAACTGAACGTGAGCGTTCATGTCAGCTGCCTTCGCGCGCATGGAGGTCGTCGAAGAAGTAGTCGCGCCAGCTCTCGGCCTGGTTCGTCAGCGCGCCCACTTCATGCAGGAAATCCGCATAGACTTCCGTGCGCTGCGGCGTCGGGTCGAAGGAGATCTGCGGATCGTTGAGGATGGAGAGGATGAAGTCGCGATCTTCCTGGGAGTTGTTGACCCGCAGATAGATGTCGGCCGCTTCTTCCTTGTTGTTCTCGATGAATGTCGCAGCCTCATCCAGCGCATCCACGAACGCCTGGTAGGTGAGCGGGTTGTCCTCGCGGAACGCGGTCGTCGTGTAGATGGCGACCGATGTCGCCGGACCGCCGAGCACCTCGTAGGAGTCGAGCACCTTGTGCACGCCTTCGGTTTCGAGCGCGCGGTTCTGGAAGGGAATGCTCGAGAAGTGCGCCGTGATCGCGCCGGAATTGGAGATCAGCGCCTGTGTCGCATCCGGGTGGGGCAGGGTGACAGTCAGATTGTCGAGCCGGTCGAAATTCTCCTGTCCGAACTCCTTGGCCGCAGCGATCTGCAACGTGCGCGCCTGAACGGAAACGCCGACCGACGGCAGCGCGATCTTGTCGTTCTCGGTGAAGTCGGCCAGCGTCTTCACGTTCGGATTGTTGGTCACGAGGTAGAACGGCGCCTGGACGAGCGACGCGATCGCCTTGACGTCCGCATTGCCATGCGTGCGGTCCCAGATCGTAAGAAGCGGGCCGATGCCGGCGCTGACGATGTCGACCGAGCCGGACAGCAGCGCATCGTTTGAAGCGGCGCCACCGCCCAGCTGTGCCCATTCCGGCGTAATCTCGATGCCGGCTGCCTCGCCATGCTTTTCGAGCAGCTTCTGGTCGCGGATGACGTGCAGCGGCAGGTATGAAATGCCGTACTGCTCGGCAATGCGGATCTGGCCTTCTGCCAGCGCGGCGCCGGTCGAGAAGCCGAGGCCGAGTGTGGTGGCGATCGCCAGGGCGGCGACGGAATGGGTGAATTCTCTACGACGCATGGAATGGGTCTCCTTGTGGTTGGGCCGACGCTGTCAGGCTGTCCGGCGATGGTTTGTCGATGGTTGCGAGGCGGGGTGGGCCGGACGTGCAAGGCCGAGATTTTCGCGCAGCGTCTGGCCCTCGTAGCGCTGACGGAAGAGACCGCGGCGCTGCAGTTCGGGGATGACGAGATCGACGAAGTCGGTAAGCCCGCCTGGGAAGTAGGGTGGCATGACGTTGAAGCCGTCCGCGCCGCCGCCGGAGAAGCGTTCTTCCAGAGCGTCGGCGATGTCCGCCGGCGACCCGACGAGCTGCCAGTGCCCGCGCGCGCCGGCCACGGAATTGGCGAGCTGAAGAATCGAGAGGTTCTCGCGCTTGGCCTTGTCGATGAAGACCTGCTGCCGGCTGCGGTGGCCTTCCGTTTCGGCCAGCCCCTCGGGTAGCGGACCATCCGCCGGGAACTGCGAGAGGTCGTGGCCAAAGAGCCGGGAGAGTGCCGAGATCGAAACCTCGGGATGGATGAGGTCCTGCAATGCCGCGAACTTGTCCTCGGCTTCGCTGCGGGTTTCGGCAACGACCGGAAAAACGCCGGGCATGATGAGCAGTGCATTCGGCTGCCGACCGAAGGCGGCGAGGCGTCCCTTCAGGTCCGCGTAGAAGGATCGGGCGTCCTCCACCGTCTGCTGCGCGGTGAAGACGACTTCCGCCGTGCGGGCGGCGAGCGTCTTGCCGGCATCGGAGGATCCCGCCTGCACGAGCACCGGATAGCCCTGCGGCGGACGCGGGATGTTGAGCGGACCGCGAACCTGGAAATGCGGGCCGCGATGATCGAGGATGTGCAGCTTCTCCGGCTCGAAATAGAGGCCGCTGTCCTTGTCGCGGACGAAGGCATCGTCTTCCCAGCTGTCCCAGAGTCCTCGCACGACATCGAGGAACTCTTCGGCGCGCTTGTAGCGGTTCGGGTGCGCGATCTGCTGGTCGAAGCCGAAATTCAGAGCCTCGTGATCATCGGCCGATGTCACCGTGTTCCAGCCGGCGCGTCCGCCGCTCAAAAAGTCCAGCGAAGCGAATTTGCGCGCGACATGATAGGGCTCGTTGTAGGTCGTCGATGCGGTTGCGACGAGGCCGACATGCTTAGTGACGGCCGATAGGGCCGAGAGAAGCGTCAGCGGTTCGAACTGCGCCGTATATCGAATGGCCGTGCGCGACAGGACGTCGATATCGTCGCCACGCATGCCGACGCCGTCAGCGAGAAACAGCAGATCGAATAGTCCGCGCTCGGCCGTCTGGGCCAGCAGCTTGTAGTGCTCAATATCAATACCCGCCCGCGCATTGGCTTGCGGGTGGCGCCATGCGGCGACGTGGTGGCCGGTCGGATAGAGAAACGCTCCGAGCTTCATCTGGCGCTTCGACGTCATCGTTGGTCTCCTGCAGTTCGATCTTCCCGGAAACCTGAACGAGACCGCAGACGATGTCGCGCCAAACGCGGCTAATATCTATTGAATTTATAGAATTTACTTTCTTAGGTTTGCGGTGGGCCCGGCGTATGTTGGCGTCACTGGTGCCCTGGAGACCTTGTATGCCGGCCATCGAAGCAATTTGCTTCCCTGTCGCGCCGGTTCGGCGGGTGGATTGCCTCCCAGATCTGCCCGCCGACTTTCTCCGCGGTCACTGCCAACGAGGAAGGAGCCACCCCAGATGGCAAGCTATCTCATCGTCCCTGGCCTGAACGGTTCGGGTGAAGGCCACTGGCAGCGCCATTGGCTGTCCGACATCTCAAACTCGTATCTGGTCGAGCAAGCGATCTGGAGCCGGCCGAGCGAGCACGACTGGCTGGCGACCTTGGAAGAAGCGATCGTTGCCCATCCCGGATCGATCATCGTCGCCCACAGCCTCGGCTGCGTGTTGACGGCCGGATTGGCGAATTCGCCCGTCGCCGAACATGTTGCCGGCGCGCTTCTCGTCGCGCCCTGCGACATCGACCGTACCGAGAAGCTTCATCCCGATCGGCTGGATTTCCAGGCGATGCCGCGGGAGCGTCTGCCCTTCGCCAGCATCGTCGTGGCAAGCCAGAACGATCCGTATATGAGCTTCGCCGCAGCGCGGTCATTCGCGGAGGCCTGGGGCTCCGGCCTCGTCGATCTCGGCGATGCCGGCCACATCAACATTGCGAGCGGCTACGGCCGCTGGACCGAAGGCTACGCTCTTGCCTCCGGCCTGGAACGCCGCGGTCTCGCAGCGTCCCACACAGCCGTCTGGACCGATCGCTTCGAAGCGCGCGCCTGAGGCGACTTAGGCGACGCGAACAGGTCTCAGTTGCGTCTGCTTCGCTGCGGACGCGCTGACGGCAAGATCTGTTTGAAGCTCGTTGAAGGCCCGGAAGAACCCAGGGTCTTCCGACATCAACTGCTTGAATTGAGTGTGCGGCGCGCCGATCAACCGCACATTCGTCGCGCCGACGCTGCGGAACAGAAGCCGCAGCTCCAGCCGTGCATGACGGGTTGCCGACGACACCGGCCCGACGGCGAGAACCACGATCGGCTTGCGCCGCAGGAGCTCGAGATCGGCCATGTCGATGAGGTGTTTCAATAGGCCGGGATATCCCCGATATGCCTTGACGGATGCGGCGATTACCAGCGCGTCTGCTGCCTCGCAATCGAGCAACGCGCCGCGTGCCTGCCCCTCGAGTTCGGACCGGAACCGTGCCGAACGGAGGTCGTTCTCGATGTCCGATAGCGTGTGGACGGTGATGTCTGCAGGCTGGAAAGCGGCATCCTGAACCAGGCGTCCACTGAAGTCGGTGAGAAGATCCGTGATCTTGGACGAGCCGTCCGTTGCCGCAGAAAATCCAATCAGTCGGTATGCCATGTGGGGTATCCTCCTGCTTAATGTCTATCAACCTAGTAGACATTAACGGAGTCGTCAAACGGTCAAGATAACGTCTCCCCAGCTAGCCCTCTCCAAACGAAAGAAGGCGCGCATCGCTGCGCGCCTTCCAAAGTCGCGGTCAGGCGGTCTTACCAGCTGGCGAGAACCGAACCGTTGAAGGTTTCTTCGATGAAATCGCGGATTTCGTCCGACTGATAGGTCTCAACCAGCGTCTGGACCCAGGCCTCATCCTGATCTTCGGTCTTCACGGCGATCAGGTTCACGTAAGGACCCTTCGGGCTTTCGCGCAGGATCGGATCGTTGACCGGGTCGAGGCCGGCTTCTTCCGCGTAGTTGGTGTTGATCCCGGCGGCGTCCACGTCAGGCAGCGAACGCGGCAGCTGCGCCGCATCGATTTCCACGATGTTGAGGTTCTTCGGGTTCTCCACGATGTCGGCGATGGACGGCGTGGTGCCGACATCGTCTGCAAGGGTGAGATAGCCGTTGTCCTGCAGCAGCAGAAGCACGCGGCCGCCATTGGTCGGGTCGTTCGGAATGGCGATCGTCCCGCCGTCCGGAACCTCGTCGAAGCTGTCGACCTTTTCGGAATAGATGCCGATCGGGAAGTTCACCGTGAAGCCGACATCGACGATGTCGTAGCCGCGATCGGCGATCTGGTTGTCGAGATAGGGCTTGTGCTGGAAGGAGTTGGCGTCGAGGTCGCCGGCATTCAGCGCTTCGTTCGGAACCACATAGTCGGAAAATTCGAGGATCTCGATTTCGAGGCCTTTTGGCGCAGCGAGTTCCTTGACGGCTTCGAGGATCTGGGCGTGCGGTCCGGGCGTTACGCCGATCTTGATCGACTCGGCTGCGGCGGGAGCGACAGCCCCGATAACGGCGACGGTTGCCGCCAAGGCAAGGGTTTTGAGTTTCATGGTCTTTTTCCTTCGTTGAACAATCAGGTTGAGGGGAGGATCACGAGATGGAACGCTTGTCGAAGCGACGCGCCAGCGCATCGCCGAGGCTCTGCACGCCTTGGACGAGCAGAATGAGCACGAGAACGACGGCCAGCATGACGTCGGGCATGAAGCGCTGGTATCCAAAACGGATGCCGAGATCGCCGAGCCCCCCGCCACCGACCGCACCGACCATCGCGGAGTAGCCGATCAGGCTGACGGCCGTCAGCGTCATGGCGTGGGTGATCGCGGGCAGGGCTTCCGGCAGCAGCACCTTACGCACGATCTGGAGCGGCGTTGCTCCCATGGCGCGCGCGGCTTCGATCAACCCCTGGTCGACGCCGCGGATCGCGCCTTCGATGACGCGGGCAATAAAGGGGGCGGCGGCGATCGTCAGCGGAACGATGGCTGCCGTCGTGCCGATCGAGGTGCCTGCAATCAGGCGCGTCAAGGGGACGATGGCGACGACGAGGATGATGAAGGGTGTCGAACGCGTGGCGTTGACGATCAGCCCGAGCGTGCTGTTGAGCACCGGCGCGGCAAACAGCTCACCCTTGCGGCTGGTCGCGAGAAACACGCCGAGTGGCAATCCGATAAGGGTCGCGATCAGGCCCGAGATGGCCACCATCTGAAGCGTCTGCAGGAAGGCGTCGACGATGAGCCGCAGGATGTGCGGGGGAAGAAAATCAGCGGACATAGCCGAGAACCTCGCTTGTGAGACCAGCCTTGGCGACGCCGCGCTCCAGTGCGGCAAGGCCGTCGCCGCCCGCAACGCTGACGATCAGCTGGCCATAGGTCTGGCCGGCAACTTCGTCGATGCGACCCTGGACGATGGAGAGATCGATTGCCTCTTCCCGCGAAATGCGGCTGAGGAACGCTGCTTCGCTGCCGGTGCCGCGAAAAACGATCCGCACCAGCGCCTGGGCGCCCTGCACGGCAGCCGGCTGCAGGCGCTGTGCAATCGCCTCCGGCAGTGCCGTACCCGTCACACTCGATACGAAGGATTGCGTGGTGGCATGACGTGGAGCGGTGAAGACGTCGAAGGTTGGTCCCTGTTCCACGATCGTGCCACCGTCGATGACGGCGACGCGGTCGGTGATGGCGCTGATCACGCTCATCTCATGGGTGATCAGAAGAATCGTGATGCCGAGCTCGGCATTGACCTTTTTCAAAAGCGCCAGGATCTGCTTGGTCGTATCGGGATCGAGTGCCGATGTCGCCTCGTCCGACAACAGGACTTTCGGGTTCGTCGCCAGCGCGCGTGCGATACCGACGCGCTGCTTCTGGCCGCCGGAAAGCTCTGCCGGGTAGCGATCGGTCTTGTCGGCGAGGCCGACGAGATCGAGAAGCGGCTTGACCCGCGCTTCGATGTCGCGGCGGGCGAAGCCGGCGATTTCCAGGGGCATCGCGACATTGTCGAAGGCGGTGCGGCGGGCAAGCAGGTTGAAGTGCTGGAAGATCATGCCGATCGAGCGGCGCGCCTGGCGAAGCTCGCTCTCGCGCAATGTCGTCAGATCGGTGCCGTCGACGGTAACGGTGCCCCTGGTTGCGCGCTCCAGCCCGTTCACCAGGCGGATCAGCGTCGATTTGCCGGCGCCGGAGCGTCCGATCACACCGACGATCTCGCCGGCAGCGACTTCGAGGTCGACATCGGAAAGCGCAGTGACGGGCGCGTGGCCTGCGCGTGCCGGGTAGGTCTTCTCGACCTTCTGGATGGAAATCATCGGCCGGGCTGCCTGCGGCAGGCCTTCGATCGGTGCGCCATGGGCGGCAGTTGGGGAAAAAGGAAATGTCACGCTTGAGGCTTTGCTGTTGAGAGGACGCTGACTATCGGCTTTTGCCATCCACTAAGTCGAGTGAACCGGTGGCGTCCATATCGCGATCTGCGGCATGCTGTCCCTTAAAAGCGGATCAGACGGGAATAAGTTTGCGGTGCAGCAAAATGGGCCGGGTCTGGCGGTCAAGACCCGGGAGACAGCCGCTTGTCCCCCGGGTCGCTGCTGCACGTCGCCGTTACTGGACGAGCGCGGCAGACTTCCCGTCGCTCACTGTCGGGGACGCCTCGGTGAGACCGTCGAACCGCGTATCGAATTCGTCTGCGGCATCGAGCTCTTTTCCGGCAAATTCACCGGCCGATTGCAGGATGTCGATCGTGTCCTGCTGGGTGACCAGCAGTTCGTCCCAGCCGGGAATGCGGGTTGCGTCGCCTTCGCTGGCCGCCGCAATCTCAGCATCTTCGCGGCTCAGCCGCTGATCCTTGACAAGATACTCGGAAATCCAGAGCTCCTGGTTGTCGTTCTTCCAGAGGTGGGCACGGTACCAGTGAACAACGAGATCGCGGATCGCCGCCGCCTGAGCAGGATCGGCAAGAGCGCTCTTGCTGGCGTAGAGATATTTGAGGTTGGTGTTGCCGCCGGGTGCGTTATCGATCTCGCGTGCACCGGTGCCTTCGACCGATGCGAGATAGCGCGCCCGGTCGGGCTGCTTCAACACGGCAGCGTCGATCTGGCCGGCACGCAGCGCGTCGGCAAACTCGGACAGTCCGAGATGGATGGGCTCGATATCGTCCAGCGTAAGGCCGACGGCGCGAAGGTTGCGCAGGACCGTTGCCTGCTGGGCGGTTCCGACAGTGATGCCAACCCGCTTTCCAGCCAGGTCCTCCAGCGTCTCGATGCCGGAATCGGGTGCAGTGGCGAGCGTGTTGCCTTCACCCGAGGTGATGACGGCACCCACGATCACGACGTCAGCGTCGGAGAAATGCGCGAGAATCGGCGGCACGTCGCCGACGGCACCGACCTGCGCGGCGCCCGCGCGGATCGCTTCGAGCCGCAGCGGGCCACTGGAGAAATTGGCAAAGCTCACGTCCGCCGCAAGCTTCTGGTCCTGGCCGGACAGCTTCAAAAGGTTTGCAACGTTGTTCGCGTCGTCGGCGAGTACAATGGAAACGCCTTCGGGCACTTCGATCGCCAGCGGCTCGTCCGCTGCTGAAGCTGTGCCGAGGCCGAAGGTCGAAACGACGAGGAAGGCGAAGGCGGGCAGAATGGTTCTCGGTTTCATGGTGCTGTCTTTCTTTCGGGTTGGCCTGTTGGGTTGAAACATTTTCAGTCTGGCTGGACGCCGAGCCGCGCGAGGATCTCCTTGCGGAGTTCTTCGGTGCGGACCGGTGATTTGCGCGCATCGCTGATGTGGCGGTCGTAGACGAGGTGGCCGTCGGCGGTGATGATCACCCGGTCCGCCAGGCGCAGCGCCTCGTCGACATCGTGGGTGACGAACAGCACGGCCGGCTGATGGCGCCTGCAGAGATCGATGAGCAGGTGCTGCATTCGGATGCGGGTCAGCGCATCGAGCGCGCTGAACGGTTCGTCGGCAAGCAGCAGTTCCGGATCGCGGACGAGCGATCGGGCGAGCGCGACGCGCTGTTGCTCACCGCCGGACAGGGTCTTCGGCCAGCTTCCGGCCTTGTCGGCAAGTTCGACTTCCGCAAGCGCCGCGCGCGCCCGTTCCAAGGTGCCGGGTCCGTAAGAGCCGAGCGTGACATTGTCGATCACGCGTGCCCAGGGCAGGAGCCGCGAGTCCTGGAACAACACGGAGCGGCGTTCGGGCACGTCGATCGTCCCCTCGACATCCGTGTCCAGCCCGGCAACGGCGCGGAGAATGGTGCTCTTGCCCGACCCGCTGCGGCCGAGGAGCGCGACGAACTCGCCCTTCTCGATTGTGAGGTCGACACCATCGAGAACGACGCGTCCGTCAAAGGACCGCCTCAGGCCGGCGATGCGGACGACGGCATTGTCCTGCCACCTTACTGATCGAGCGACTGGCGCCATGCCAAGGTCCTCCGTTCGAGTGCGCGCACGAGCGCATCGGAGCTGAAGCCGAGAACGCCGTAGAGAACGAGGCCGACCAGGACGACGTCGGTCTGTCCGTAGATGCGTGCCTGAGTGATCATGAAGCCGATGCCGCTCGTCGCATTGATCGTCTCGACGACGACAAGCGCCGTCCATGAATGCGTCACCGCCATGCGCAGCCCCGTAAAGAAGCCTGGAAGCGAGGCGGGAAACACGATGTGGCGCAGGAAACGCCCGCGTGAGAGCGACACGGTCTGCCCAAGCTCCACGAAGCGACGATCGATGCCGCGCAATGCGGCGTGTGTGTTGATGTAGATCGGGATCATCGTACCGAGCGCGATGATCGTGATCTTCATCGTCTCGCCGATGCCGAGCCAGATGATGAAGAGCGGAATGAGCGCGAGGTTCGGGATCGAACGCTTCACCTGCACATTACCGTCGATCAGCGCATCGCCAACGCGGGTCAATCCCGCAACCACCGCCAGCGAGAAGCCGGCGATGATGCCGATTGCGAGGCCGGTGGCCGCGCGCTGCAGGGAGGCGGCAACGTCCGTCACCAGCGTGCCGTTGGCAATCATCGTAGCGAGCGAACTGACCACCGCTTCCGGCCCGGGCATCTTGGCAGGAGAGATCCAGCCTGCACCGGAAGCGACGTACCAGAGTGCCAGAACGAGCAAGGGTCCGAGAAGCCGCTGGAGCGGAAAGCCGGCCTTGGCCAGCAGCTTCGGCGAAGTCGGCGGCGCGCTGGAGCGGGTGGGTGCTTCGCGCAGCAGGGGCGCGCGCGAGGGGTGGACGAGCGTCATGAGGGATTTCCTGTGTCAGAAGAGCGAGAGAGAGGAAGCCTGCTCATTCGGCCGCCGCCTGGAATCCGCGCTCGCCGACGCTCGGCCGCTCGAGGCCGAGATGATGGCGCAGCGTCGTGCCTTCGTATTCCCGGCGGAAAAGTCCCTTGTCTTGCAGAATAGGCACGACCTGATCGACGAAGGTGGAGAGCGAAGTCGGCAGGGCAGGCGGGATCAGGTTGAAGCCGTCGGCCGCACCATTCTCGAACCACTCGACGATCGTTCCGGCGACCTGCTCCGGCGTGCCCGCCGTGATGCGGTGACCGCGGCCGGCGCTGAGCCGGCGCAACAGCTGGCGCAGGGTCAGGTTCTCGCTGGACGTCAGGCGATGCACCAGATCGTGGCGGCTCTTCTGATCGCCGGCCAGAGCGGCGCGCGGCGGGATCGAGACGGGCGCATCGAGATCGTGGTCATCGTAGTCGACGCCGGTGATCCGCTTCAGCTGGGCAAGTCCATAGGTTGGCAGGGTGAGGTTCTCGAACGTCTCCTGCAGGTGATGGGCTTCCTCCTCGGTGCCACCGATGAAGAAGGACAGGCCGGGCAGGATGAGCACCTTGGCGGGGTCGCGCCCACAGGCTTTCACACGGCCCTTCACGTCCGCATAGAAGGCCTGTGCGTCTTCGATGATCGGCTGCGCCGTAAAGATCGCTTCCGCGTAGCGCGCCGCGAGGTCCTTGCCGGGCTCGGAAGATCCGGCTTGGAAGATGACGGGCCGGCCTTGCGGCGAGCGGGGAATTTCAAGTGGTCCCGCCACACGGAAGTTCTCTCCCACATGGTCGATGCTGTGGATCGCGTCCGGATTGACGAAAACGCCGGCTTCCTTGTCGCCGAGGATTGCATCGTCGTCCCAGCTGTCCCAAAGGCCGAAGGTGACTTCGAGGAATTCGGCTGCGCGCTCGTAGCGCTGGTTCGGATCGGGATGGACCTCGAAACCGAAATTGGCCGCCGCCGCAGCATTCGCCGTCGTTACGACATTCCAGCCGGCGCGGCCTTTGCTCACATGGTCGAGCGTTCCGAAGCGCCGGGCGATGCCATAGGGGTCGTTGTAGGTGGTCGATGCCGTCGCGACGAGACCGATGTGGCTGGTGACCCCTGAAAGCGCGGTGACGAGCGTGAATGGATCGAGCGAATCCCACGGCCGGTCTTGCGAGCGGTCTTTCAACACCGGGTGGTCGGCGAAGAAGATGGCGTCGAGCTTGCCGCGTTCGGCCGTCCGGGCAAGATGCCGGTAATGCTCGATGTCGGTCACGCCCCCGACATTGGTCTCCGGCAGCCGCCACGCAGCCTCGTGCTGGCCGACATTCCTGAGAAAGGCATTCAGATGGATCTGCCGGCTGGGTGAGGACATGCGGTGGCTCCTTCAATCTGCGTCATGTGTGTCATTGACGATGAGACAGATCGTAAGGGCAGGCGTCGCAGGAGCGAACCAAAAATCTACTAAACTAATAGACTTTATGGAATTCTAATTCCAGAAGTTGCCAAGGCGGCGTTGGCGTTGGATTGCGGATGGTTCGGCAGTTTCAATTCGTTACCGACAAACGGTGACAATGGGGGAGCAAACTTTCCAGGCGTGACGGCCAAGTGAGGCGCAGGACCCGGTAGGGTCGTCCTGCCGCGAACGTTTGAGAGCGCCGACGTTCAGAAGATCAGGGAGCTGCACGTATCTCGCTGCGGTACGGCGCCGGCACGACCACGACCGGGCGAAGCGCCTCGCCGGAAGGAGATCGGCTTGTTAACGAAAATTGGGGGAGCGGTTGAAAGGCATGGCGGAGAGGAAGGGATTCGAACCCTCGATACCGTTCCCGGTATACTCCCTTAGCAGGGGAGCGCCTTCGACCACTCGGCCACCTCTCCGTAACGCCTGTGCGTCCTAAAGAAAACTGCCGGACTAATCAATGCGCCCGGCAGGAAATTCGCGTGCAGGCGGTTGCCTGCGCTGCAGTTTATTCGCTGAGCCTAACGACACCGCTTGCGACGCCGACGGGCTGCGACACGAGCGACAGGAAGCGCTGGATGTCCACGGTCGGATGGCGCGATGCGTAGATCACGTCGCGATTCTTGACCGGGAAGGTTTGGCCCGTGATGAAGCTGTCGGGATTGCGCATGTCGAACTGGTAGACGATCGGGAAGCGGCCGTTCTTGTCGGTCGCGTAACCCTTGTCCATCAGCGCCTTGAAGCGCGCGTCACCGATGAGAAGCTTCACGATCTCCGGCTCCTCGTAGCGGAACACGAAGTAGCCGCGCGCGTCGACCGATGAATCCTCGCCGCCGCCTGCAAGCGCAATCGCCTCCAGGAGGTTCAGGTCGTTCGAACCGAACGGAATGCGCGAATTGGACGACGTCTGGCCGAGGATGGTGAACGTGCGCGGATCATGCGTTACGAAGACCTGGTCGTTCGGCTGTACGAAGATGTTTTCGGACGGATCCTCGATGATCGACTTCAAGAGCACGGTGCCGGTGCTCTGGCCGCGGGTCAGCGTCACATAGGTCTCGTAGGGCTCCTGGCGCGGGCCACCGGCCTTGGCGATCACATCCATGATTCGGTCGCCGCTGAGTGACAGCGAGACCTGCTGGGAAGCGTTGACCGCGCCCGCCACCGTGACGGCGCGCGAATCGGTAGACGTCGTCGTGATGATGACGTCGGGCTCGACGGCCTTGTCACGCAGCGAGGATAGAATCGCCTGGCGCACCTGTTCGGCCGTCCGCCCGGCGAACTGGACCGAGCCGACGTAGGGGATCGGCACCCGGCCGTCCGGCTGGACGATGAGCTGCAGCGACGTCTGCTTCGATTCGGCGGTGGAGAACAGGCCGCTTTCGCCCGCCTCGAAGATCGTGACCTGAACCTGATCGCCGACACCGATGAGGGCCGTGTTGCCGGCGCTGCCGATACCGAAGCGACGGTTCAGCATGCGTGCCGTGTAGTCTGCGACCAGACGTGCGGAATAAGCGTCCACCTGGACGACATCGAAAACCGTAGCGGTGGGGCGGTTCTGTTCGGCGGCGGATTGACCGGCCGTGGATGCAATGGAGAGCGCGCTTGGGCCTTCGCCCGGCAGCGCCTGGCAACCGGCCAGAACGCCGAGGCTTGCGGTCGCACAGATGAGCTTGACGCGCAGGGCGGTCCCAGACTGTCGACTAATCAAAATGGTATGTCCTCACTCGCATTCGGTACTCGAGCCCCGCCCGGCCGCATCATTAGAACGTGGTGCCCAAAAGTAAACCAAAGCCGCGATTGGCGTTCGGGAGAGGCGGCCGGTGTGTCCTTTTGGCACCAAGAATGCAAGCGCGGCCACTCCGCCAGAAGAAACGATAGAGCCTGATCGGTAAACAATGTCTTGCGTGCCAAGATGACGCGGCGGGCCCGTCACGTCCCAATAGACCACTTGGCCACCGATTGAAATGCCATTCAGAAAGGCGGTGGAGCAAGGAGGCGATCGGCAACTGCGCATGCGCCGGGGATCGCGCCTTCTCCTTCGAAGGCGCCGGGAACGAGCACGGTCGTCTTCAGGAATGTCAGAAAGTCCGACACCCTCGCCGGCGACGGTGCCAGAGGCGCCTGCCAAAATCGCTCCAGCGCCTGGTCGTCGGTGAGCCCCTCGAGATCGTAGATCGCGCTTCCCAACACCTTCACCGGCCGACCGTGGGAAAGCGCCGACAATCCGACCGTCGAATTCACGGTGACGATGCCGGCCGAGCGCTGCATCAGCCGCTCGAGATCACCGCCGTCGAGAAAAACCACGCGCTCGCAGCCATGCTGCCTTTTCAAATCCTCGATGATCGCGGCCCAGGGCGTCAGCCCATTGTCGATCGGGTGGACCTTGACCACCAGCAGCGCGTCTTTCGGCGCGTGCGCCGCAAAGGAAGAGACCACATCGGCGAGAGCCGTCCGAAGCCCGTCGCGATAGCCGTGCTGGCGGATCTGGTAGTCGGTCTCCAGCTGCAACGGAAAGAGGAAGACGCGTCCGTCATGATGCTCGATCTCGGCCAGGGCCTCGTCTCGAGCTTTGCGTCGTGCCGGACGCTTCAACGCCTTGCCGATCCAGCCGCGCCATTCGTCCAGCGTGCCGTGAAGGGCGTGGTTGCGGTAATGCGGGTAGGCAAATGGCGCGCCGACGAGATTGGCGAAATGAAAGGCCACGTCGTAGGCCGCATAGAGAAGGAAGCTCGACTTGAACGACCGCGGCTCTGCAACGGGAAATTGGGACTGCCGATCAGCCTCGAACGCAGCCGGTATGCCGGAATTTCCGCCCATGCCATTCGGCTCGATCGTCAGCAGCCCGGGCCGGAGATAGCCTTGTTCGACGATGGATATGCGAACGCCGAGATCCCGGGCAACGCCGATCGCATCCCGGTGAAACGGCCGTCCGTCGCCGAGGCAGACGAGATCGGTGATCGCCCCGTCTTTCATGATCGCACGCGCGGTCTCCGGCCAGTCTTCAGGTGGCTTTCGAAATGCGATGTAGTCGCCCGCGCCCTGCAACCAGAAGAGCCGGTCGCCGGGACAGGTGCCGACCCTCAACGTCTCGGCACCTGAGCGCCTCAACTCACGCGCAACACGGGCGAAAAAGGGAGAGGAGGGGCCTTGCAGGAAAAGGAAACGGCGCACTGGCAGGCGATCTGTCATTTAGGGATGGGTAAACGCGCCAGGCGCGCACATGGCATTTAACATTGCACGCGCGGTCGGCCTGTGCAATCGACGGCGGCCGATCCACCGCAGCTTGCGCAATGTCTGACACCAAACGCCTGACGATCCTTTTTCTCCAGGGCCACCCATCGCGCTTTTGGAGCGCGCTTGGCGATGGCCTGGATGCGGCCGGCCACCGCGTGCTGAAGATCAATTTTTCGCTCGGCGATCGCGTCTTCTGGCGCCGCAAGGGTGCCGTCGACTACCGCGGGCGCATGGGCAAGTGGGCTGCCTGGCTGGCCGATTTCATCCGGACCAACGGCGTCACTGACATCTATTACTACGCCGACCGTCTGCCCTATCACGCCGAAGCGCTGGAAATTTCGCGGTCGCTTGGCGTGCGCTGCTGGGCGATCGAATTCGGTTATCTGCGTCCGGACTGGCTGACCTTCGAGCCGGAGGCGATGGGCGCGCGCTCGCTCTTTCCGAAGACGCGTGAAGGCATTGCTGCGCGTGCCGAGCGCCATGTCCTACCGGATCTGCGGCCGCGCTATCACCATACCTTCTCCGAGGAGGCCTTCGGCGAGGTCACCTTCGCGCTGCTCTCGGAAGTGGGGCGGCCGGCCTATCCCTTCTATCGCTCCGATCGCTACTACTGGCCGGGCTTCGATTATCTTGCCTGGCTCGTCGTCCTGGCCGGCGAATTGCGCGCCAAGCGTCGCGCGGGTGAAGTCGAAGCGCGGCTCATGCGCGAGAACGCGCCCTACAACATGGTCGCGATGCAATTGCAGCAGGACTACCAGATCCGCGCGTCGTCACCCTATGATCACCTGGAAGAGTTTCTCGAAGAGATCGTCTCGTCGTTTGCCAAACACGCGCCGGCGGACCGGCGGTTGCTCTTCAAGATGCACCCGCTCGACAACGGGCTCGAGAACTGGCCGCGCCGGCTGAAGCGGCTGGAAAAGCGCTATGGCATCGTCGGACGCACCGATCTCATCCGTGGCGGCGATCTCGGCAATCTCATCCGCTCGTCGCAGGGCGTCATCTATGTGAATTCGACCGTCGGCCTGCACTGCATCATGAACCGCAAGCCGTCGATCGCAATGGGCTCGGCCGTATTCGACATCGATGGGCTGACCCACCAGGGCGGCATCGATAGCTTCTGGCGCGATCCGGAGCCCGTGGATGGGCCTTTCCTCGAGCTCTTCCTGCGGGCATTGATGGATATTCAGGTGCGCGGCACATTCTATGGCGAAGAGGGCAGGGAAGCCGCCATCGCCGAGATCGTCCGGCGCATGGATGCCTTGGCGGAGAGCGGCGAAACCGGATACGGCCTGCCGCCGCTGCCGCTCGCGCACTGAGCGTTTTCAGGTGAAGTGGCCACGATTCACCGTCCGGAAACGCGACAGATAGGGAACTGAGCGTTAAACAGGAAAAGCGATGCAGCATGTCGTCATCACTGGAGGATCGAGCGGCATCGGCGAGGCCTTCGCCCGCCTGCATCTTGCCCGCGGCGACCGTGTGTCCCTGATCGCGCGGGATGCCGAACGTCTTGCCGCCTGCAAGGAAAGGCTCGCGGCGTCAGGCGGCACCCTGTCCGCCCATTCCGCCGATGTGCGTGACGCAGCGGCGCTGGAGGCAGCAATCGCCGCTGCCGAATCGGAGTTCGGCCCGACGGCGCGTCTGATCACCTCGGCCGGCGTTGCCGTCCCAGGCTATTTCGAGGCGCTGGATGCCGACAGCTTTCGCCAGCAGATGGACATCAATTTCCACGGGACGGTCCATGCCGTGCGCGCCGTCTATCGGGGCATGACGCAGAGACGCAGCGGCGAGATCCTGCTGGTCTCGTCTGCCGCAGCCTTTGTGGGTCTGTTCGGCTATACGGCCTATGGCGCATCGAAATTCGCAGTTGCTGGCTTTGCGGAATCGTTGCGGGCGGAAGCGCGCCGCCATGGCATCAAGGTCGCCGTCTGTTTTCCGCCAGACACAGAAACGCCGCAGCTGGAAGCGGAGAACCGGCTGAAGCCGCCGGAGACCGCAAAAATTACGAAGACCGGCGGCATCATGACGGCCGAGCAATTGGCGACAAGCGTCGTTCGCGAGTTCGAGCGGGGCAAATTCGCCATCTATCCCGGGTTGCGCGTGTCGCTTCTCGGCCGATTTTCCAGCCTTGCCCGTCCCGCGATCAACCACTGGCTGGATCGAACGGCCGAGCGTGCCGATCGTTAGCTTGGTTGATGTGGCCTCCATCCCTTGCATGCTAGGTTGCACGCAAAGAGGACGATGGACTGAATTGGTTTCAAAGATGAAGACAGTGCGCCCACTGCGATTGCGCAACACGGCTTTCGGTCTCGTCGCAACGCTTGCCCTCGTGGCGATCGCTATGCCGTCGCTCACATTCGCCCAAGTGTCGGAGCCAGGGGTCGAGGCGAGACAGACAGTTGAGCCGATCGACAAGGGCGGTCGCATAAAGTCGCTGCGCAAGCCCACGGATCGCCCGTCGCGCCTCCTCTCGAAGCGCGTCGAGCGCGTGACCGCGCGGCCAGAGGTTCTGTGTGGCGCTTTGTCCGTGTTCGGTTTGGTCGAGCCGGGCCTGCAATCGGTACTTTTGCGCAACGGCGCGTGGGAGTGCTCTCCGGTGCTGGCCAATGTCGAACCGGTGCCCGAGGAAGGCCCCGCCACGTCCCTGTTCACGCTGGTGCGCGGCCGCGGTAGCCTTGATCCGCCGACGATCCGCATCAAGCTGAACGAACTCGATCCCGCAACGGCCGATAGCGCCCGCAACACCGTGCTGAGCGCCCTGCGCAGTGCCGTGCGCAATTACGGCATGGAATTGCCAGCTGGACATGTCGCGGCCCTCCAAGACATGGAGCGCGTCGATCGTGTGGAGACAGGCCTCCGGCTGCGCATCACGCCCGAAATGGGCGATGCACGCCGGCTGAACATTCTTCTGGAATTCGTCGGCGAGCCCGAACCCCAGCCTGAACCTGAGGAGGCAGCCCCGGAGACGGTTTCCCCTGAACCCGCTTCGCTGGAAGAGCGCATGGGCGTTGCGGACTAGGTCAGTGCTTCGGCAGCCAGTGCCGCGCCTGCGGCAAATGGTCGAGCTTCTGCAGTTCCGGGTTTGAGCGATCGCGCGAATGCAGCGGGCTCGACGCCGGGTCGACGAAGTGCGTGGTGCGGTGCAGGCGGCGCAGATTGTCCTTTTCGCGCTCGAAGCGCACCTTGTTCTCCGGGCTTTTTTCTGAGCCGCGCGTTGCGGACTCGTGGTGGTGCAGGCAGGCAAACGGCGTCCAGATCACCCGCCAGCCGGCACGATAGGCGCGCAGGCAGTAATCGACATCATTGTAGGCGACGGGAAAATTTTCCTCGTCGAACGCGCCGATCTGGGCGTGGCAGTCGCCTGAAATCAGCATCGCTGCCCCGGTGACGCAGCTCATCGACGAACGCACATGCAGCCGGTTCATCGGACCAGGAAAATTTGCCGAGCGATTGAGATACCAGTGGCCGGCAAGCCCACCGAAACCAGCGATCACGCCGGCGTGCTGGATCTTGTCGTTGGGATAGAGAAGCTTGGCCCCGACAATGCCGGCTTTTTCATAGGCCAGACACGCAACCATTTCCTTCATCCAGCTCGGATCGATGACGGAGATGTCGTTGTTCAAAAGCAGGAAATGCTCGCCCTTGGCCTTGGCGATGCCCTGGTTGACCGCGCGAGAGAAGTTGAACTTGGCCGGCTCGATATCGACGGAAATGTTGTCGTGACGCTTCGTCATCTGGTCGTAGAGCGAAAGCACCGCAGGGTCGGTCGTACCGTTGTCGATGATGAGGACTTCGAAGTCCGGATAGTCAGTCTTCTCCATCAGGTCGGAAAGGCAGCGCTGGATGAGCGGCAGTCCATTCTTGTTGGGGATGATGACCGAGAGTTTCGGCAGAGCATCGCGCAGGCGCAGAAACTCGACCTTGTGCAGCGTGTCAGTCAGCGCCGGCACGATCTCCACGTCGTCGCCGCGCCGTCCATAGGCTTCCTTCATGGCGCGCCGCGCGCTGTCGGTCGATGGCCCCATGTTCTGGCGCGAATAGGTCCGCCCGTCCCGGCGCCACCAATAGGCGGGATAGGGCAGGTGGATCACCTGGTTGTCGGTGAGGTCCGCCAGATACCGCAAGAGCAGATCGTAATCCTGAGAGCCCTCGAAACCGGGGCGCAGTCCGCCAATGGCGCGCAGGCGCTCGGCGCGATAGACCGAGAAATGGTTGATGTAGTTGACGCCGGAGAGCAGCACCGGGTCGTATGCGGGCTTCGCCATCAGGCTGGTGGGCGTAAGGCGCCCGTCGGTCACCACCTCATCCGTATAAAGGAATTCAACGCCCGGATTGCGTTCGATCGTGGCGCGGATCAACGCCAGAGCCGACGGCGCGATCGCATCGTCATGGTCGAGCAGCGCGATCCATTCGCCGGAGGCAGCCGCGATGCCGGAATTGGTCGTCTCGGCGATGCCGCGATTGACCGGGTTGCGCACCACGATCACGTCCTCGAACGCCGCCGTCTTGTCCAGCCAGGCCTGCGTCGTGGACGAGGGAGAGGCGTCGTCGGAGAGGATCAGTTCGACCGTGCCGGCCATCTGCCGCCGGAAGGACCGCAGCAGCTCATCGAGGTAACGATCCGGCGCATTGTAGACCGGTACCACAAGGCTGAGAAACGGTGTCTGCGACGGTTCGAACGACAGCTCCGCCGTCTCGATGGCCGCCAGCTGATAGATTTCTTCCAGATGCTGGGCGAGCTTGTTGGTTTTGCCGAAGCCGAAAGGAAGCCCGGAGAAGATCAGCCGGCTCAGCCTGCCGAACTTGCTGCGAACCGCGCCGGGCGTTCCCTGGCACCAGGCCTCCGCGACGGCTTCGGCCTCGGCGCGGCTGCGGAACGCGTCGGCGTGGCAGGTGAAGTCGCCCGGCCGGTTGTTCGGATCGAGCCGGATCGAACGGACAGTGCCGATGCCACCGACATCGATCAGAATGGCATGGCGGCGCGAACTGCGCGGATTGAAGGACTGGCGTTCCTTGAAGCCCAGACCGAAGTTCACATAGAGCTGCGGCTCCATCGTGCCTTCCTCGACCGACAGCCGGAAAACGAGATAGCGCTTCTCGCGGATGAAAGGCAGCCGCACCACGAAACGGGGGTCGTCGCCAAGACTGCGCCAGACCACGGGCGGCTCGATTTCGGCGAGATCGTTGATCGGCTCAAGCATGACGGCCTGTTTTTAGAAGGATCGGAAAATCGGTGCGTGATGCGCTCCACGGCGCATAAATCGGCTGCTTTCTGGAAGACTTGCCGCTCATAGTCAACGCGGCGACGATGGCGAAAGATCGAGGTCGGGAAATCGAAGATCATCCGCCATGGCGGCCACGACATCGCGCGTCGCCTGCGCGGCCTTCTCGCGCCGCTGCGGATTGTCGGCGAGATCGAGAAGAGTTTCCACCCAGATGTCGGGATCGTTTCCGATATGGATCTCGTCCTGATGCCGCCGCGAGGAATAGGCGGGGCTGTCGGAAAAGATCGCTGCCGCCCCGAGGCGGGCGCAGTCGATGCGCTTGGTATCGGCCCGCGCGGCGTTTTCACGGTTGTCCATCAGCGGCACGGCAAAGATGTCGGCCCCCGTCTCGCGCGAATGGCGGTGGTACTCCGGCCAGCGCATCAGTGGAACGATCCGCAACTGGTGCTCCGGCAGCCCGGCGGAAAGCCAAAGCTTCCGATCGTCGCCCTGAGCGAGAATGTCGAACCGGACATTTGGGTGCCGCGCCACCACCCGCTGCGCGATCGGCACCAGAAAGCGGTGTTCCCGGCCATGCACGCCGGTTGCGTGGAACGCCACGCTCACCGGTTCTTTGGATGATCTGGCGCTGAGCGGCAGATGCTCGGCAGTATCCGGGGCAGGCGGGAGCAATGATACCGGGCGACCACCGGCTGCGAGTGCTTCCTTCAGCGCCGGCGTGGAAGCCCAGACATGCGTGAGCAACCGGTTCAGACGACGGAGCGGCAGCAGCGTCATCGACGCCAGATAAAGGCGGTAATGCCAGACCGCTTCGGTTCCCGTCAGCAAGGCGGCAATGTCGTCATCGATGAAGAGTGCGACACCGGCGAGCTCTGATCGATGCCGTTCCAGCCAGCGCAGCTGTGCCGGCTTGATATAGCGGCAGATGATGACGAAGAGCCCGGCGGGATCGATGCCCTCGGGGCTCTCGCTGTCGATGCAGCGCGACTGATAGGGAAGCGGCGCTAAGGCCTTGAGGCGAGCTTCGAAATAATAGCTGTAAGTCGGGTTGTTGCCTTTTCGAAGCACGAGAACGCTGCGCACCGGTGGTCGGCCGTTCCGTGAAGCGAGCGCGTGCGGGCGGGGAACAGCCCGGTAGGCACGATCGGACCACCGGTCGAAAAGCGACCGATGCATGCCGATGACGGCATCAGCCAAGGCGGGTTCTCACGATCGACAGAATGCCGGCCACGATGCCGAATGTCAGCAGGCTCACGACGAAGATGATCATGCTCCAGAAAGCGCGGCGCGGATATTCCGCACCGTCCGGCAGCGTTGGCGCTAGGAACGGGTCGAGATACATCAACTGCTGCTGGCTGAGATATTGCAGCTGCTCCAGCGCTGTGATGCTTGCAGTCAGCTGCTGCTCAGCAATCGTCTGCTCCAAGGTCAGCTGCGAGAATACGGTGGACGTGTCGGCGAGCGTCGTCCCGCCCCCGCTGGTGCTCGCAATCTGCGAACGCAATTGCGCGATCTGCTGGTCCTTTGCTTCGATTTCGCGCGCAAGCACCCGCATTTGCGGCGCATCGCGCGAGACATTGTCGCTCACCGCGTTCATGCGGCCTTCGAGCTCGATCTTTTCGCCCATCAGCTGTGTGAGGAGGGCGGACAGCGACGTGGATGTTTCTTCCACGGCCAGGATGCCGGACTCGTTTCGCGCCGTCTCAAAAGCCTGCCGCGCCTGGCTGAGGCTTGCCGTCGCACGTTCGACCTGAGCACGCGCGGATGCGGTCGCATCGTTCCAGATCCGGTCGTTGAGGTCGTTGATCAGCGCTTCCGAGGCTGCGACGACCTCCTGCACGATCGCCCTTGCATCCTCGGCACTGAAGGCGCGGACCTGGACGGTGATGATGCCGCTCGAAGGGCTGATGCCGACATCGACCATGGATTCCCAATATTCGAGCCGCTCCTCGATCGTCTCGCCTTCCGGCAGCCGAGCCAGCCAGTCTGCCTGGTCGGAACTGTAGCGCCCGATGAAGTCGGCCTCGCGCTCCAGCCGCTCCAGCATGGTGCGGCTGATGATGTAGTTGGCGACGATCTGCGTGTCCTGCACGATCTTGGCGGAGGGAATGCCGCTCATATCTCCGAACTGATCCGCCGCCTGCATCGGCTCCGACGTGCGCACCGTGAAGCGCGTCTCCGACATGAATTGGTCGGACGCGATCAGCCCGTAATAGAGCCCGCTCGCGATGTTGGGGATTGCAAAGAAGATGGCGAAGGCCGCGATGAACAGCGCCTTCATGAGCTTGTCGATGCCGCGCGGGCGCAAGCCGACCGAAGCATAAAGCTTGCCGCGCTGCGATGTCGTCAAACGCAATTTGCGCGCCACGACCGCCAGCGCCGTCGTCGCCTGCTTGTTGCGATCGAGCGCCGACATCGGCTGGCGATCGCCGGTGATCTCGTCGGGCCTGTTGCTCATCGGTCTGCGCCCAGCATCATCGGTTCAGCCTGTAATACGTCTCGATCGCATTTTCGACGTCGTCGAAATAGATCGGATGACCATCGACCAGCACGATCCCGCGCTGGCAATAGGATTTGACGGTGCTCATCGAATGCGACACGACGATGAGATCGGCGGTCTCCTGTCGCCGCAGAAACGCCTTTCGGCATTTGGCTTGGAAACGTGCATCGCCGACCGCCGTGATCTCGTCGATCAGATAACAGTCGAATTCTATGGCCATTGAAAGACCGAAGGCGAGGCGGGCCGACATGCCCGACGAATAGGTCTTGATCGGAGCCTTGATGTAGTCGCCGAGCTCGGCGAAATCCTCCACGAACTCCGTCACTTCGCCGACATCCGCGCCATAGGCGCGTGCGACGAATTTGAGGTTGTCGCGCCCCGACATCATCGGGTGGAAGCCGCCGGCGAAACCAAGCGGCCAGGACACCCGGACATTCCGCTTGATCTTGCCAGAATTCGGCAATTCGGAGCCGGAGATCAGCCGCAAAGTCGTCGATTTCCCCGCGCCGTTAACGCCAAGGATCGCGTATGAATAGCCTCGCTCGAACGCAAGCGAGACCTTGTCCAGGATCATCTTCTTGCGACCTTCGGTCTTGTAGTACTTGGTGACGTTGCGCAGCTCGACCGTCGTTTCCATCCGTCAGCCCTCAGGTCCGATGGTCTTCGACGGAGGCGATGATGAGGGCAACGATGCCCCAAGCGATCGCACAACCGAGCAGGATCAACAGCGGCATGATGAAGCGCTGGGGGTAGCGCGCATCTTCCGGAACACTCGGCTCGACGAAGACGGTAACGTAGACCGCCTGTCGATCGGCTTCCAACTCAGCCTGCGCGAGATTGCGCCGTGCAGCTTCGTAAAGGCCTGAGGCCAGCAGACGCTCCGTCTCATACTCCGCGAACTCACGCAGGTAGCGCGACAGGTTGCCGTCTGCAGTGTCGCCTGAGGCCAGTTGCCCACGCAGTTCGGCGATCTGCGTGTCGAGCGCTTCCTGCGTGCGCTGCAGCTGTCTCACCTGGGGAGCGTCGCTGATGGAATTCTGCGCGAGGACGAACAGCCGGCTGTCGACGGTCAACTTCTCCTGGAGAAGCCCGGTCAGAAGCTGACCGGTCTCCGTCGCCTGTGCTTCGACGCTGAGGATGCTGCGGTCGTTCTGGAATTCGTTGAGCTGCGCCAGCGCCTGCTCGTAGCGCCCGGCAGTGGACGCGACCTCCTGTTTGGCACGCCTGATATAATCGGCGCGCGCCCGCTCGGAGAGCTGGTTGACGAGGATTTCGCTCTCTTCGATGATGATCTGGGCGAGTTCACGGGCATCTTCGGGCGAATGGGCGCGCACGCGCAGCGTGATGATGCCGGATGGTCCATCGATGTAGGTCGTGACCTGGTTCGACCAATAATCCAGCAGATCTTCGCGCGTGGCATCGTCGGCAAGGCGTGAGAAGTAGTCGATCTCGTCGCGCTGAAAGTAACTGCGCAGATCGACGCGCTCTTCAATGCGACGAAGGATCTCGGTGGAATGTATGAAGCTCGTGACGACATACCCATCCTGCGCCAGCGGGCTTGTCGTCAAAAGCTGGCCGCTGGCATCGCTGCTGGAACCGGATGCAAGGGAGCGCACCGCGAAGCGCGTCTCGGCCACATACTGGTCAGTGGCGAGCGCAAAATAATAGAAGCAGGCGAGGATGAAGGGCAGGGCGACGCACACGAGCAGGCTGATCGTGCTGAGACGCCAGAAACCGCCGCCGCTCGCCGTTTGCGGAGCTGCTGCGGTTGTCTCTGCATCGATTTCCTTGACACCGACGGCTGTCCCGCTGGTCGTGCTCGGCATGGTGCCATCGCCGGTGCGCAGGCTGCGGCCGTCGAGCGCCTCCGCGTCGACCTGAAAGGTCCCGGACTTGTCCTTCTGCGCGGTTTTGGTGGCCGCCATGGGCAGTTCTCCAGCAGGGCGCTCAAGCCCTGATCAAAGGTCCGCGGTTCGCTTGTAGCTATCAAGGATCGCCTGGCGTGCGAAATGGTAGACGATTATGTCCTTTTCGAGCAATTTCTCGGCAATCGGCAGGTCACGCAGCCGATCGGCAATGGATGCGATCTGCGAAAAATTGCTCGCCTCCGGCAGGGTCGAGGGCTCGACGCCGATCAGTTCGGCAATCGGTTCGATATAGGTCTCCGGCGCCTCGCGCAATCCGACCACCGCGAAACGTGACAACATGTCGACCGCCGCCGGCACGGCATTGGGACCGAGCGACTCGTCACCGCTCGACAGCGCGATCTGTCGTGTCAGCGGCGCGTTCAAGATGCGCGACACCGGATCTGGCATGACTTTGAGCGCGTCCTTCAGCGAAGCTGACGACGAGATGTCGACTTCGGCAAAATGCTCGACCGCAGGCCCGAAGGTCATGCGGTCACGATCCCCGAAAATTCCTTGCGGCACAGACTTGAACCGCTGCAGCAGGAACAGGCGCTCCGCCATCTCCATGTAAGGGTCGTTGATGACGGCAATCGCTTGAAAGTCGCGATCGAGAAACTCGGTGAATGTCCTTATCTGCAAGCGGCCGGCGAGATAGATCGACGGAACAGCGTTCAGGTGAAACATCTGCTGCACCGTTTCGAGACCAAACCGGTCGACCCCATCTGCGCCATACTGGAAGTGCGGCTTGATCGCCTTGTCCATCGCGAGGAAGGGAATCATCTGCGTTTCGACGCGGACCAGCTTTTTCTTGACGACGCTTGCAGGAGGAGCGCGGCGATAGATCAGGACTCCCGACTTGTGGTCCCAGAGCGTTAGTTCAGGCCGCTGCTCGATGTCCGGAAGGATCGTATCGTCGATACGAAACCCTATCATGCCTGTCTCGTGCCGACCTGCGCGAAGCACAGCCTCGCGCATTTCGTTGCATTCCATCTCGAACAGCGTCTCCTGGCCATCGCGAACGATGATCCTTGGCCGGTCGGCGAAGCCGTCGGGCACGAGGTAGCCGATGATCGCGTTTCTGGTGTCGTGTTCCAGATTGAAGAGCAACGTGCCGATACCTGCTCTTGGTGCGTCAGTTGCGCTTTGCCAGAAGCGAAAAGCAGGGGCCACCGCTGTGGTTGCGGTCCTCACCCATGATTTCGATGCTGCCGTAGCCAAAGGATGTCAGCAACGAGAGGATGTCTTCTCGATGGACCCAATAATGACGGTCCTTCGGGCCCCCACAGAACGACGCGTTGGACGAAGCGTTGAAGTAGCCACGCTCATAGAGACGCACCGGTATCCCGTTCAGCTCTCGCGTCTCGGTCTTGCCCGAAAATGCCTGTCGCCACGGCTCGGTCTTTTCAGAGACATCCGGAAAATAATGCGTCCAAATGAAGACGGCGTCGCTTCTTTCCGCCATCAGCCGGAGAAGCTCGACCGGCTCGGCCATGTGGTATAGAACGCCGGATGCGACGATGAGATCGTAGCGTTCCGGCTTTTCCTTCAGCCATGCCATCGCATCGCCAAGATGGAAATGGGCGTGGTTCATGCCGAGGATTTCGCGGGTGATCAGGCAGCGCAGATAGCAGAGCCGGTTCGCTTCCACAGCATCGACCCGATCCGGCTTCTGCTGATCGATCATGTAGGTGTGCATGCCCTCGAGCGGGCCGATCTCGAGTACTTTCTTGCCCTCGAGCGAGCCCATCTGCTTGATCATCCACGCGATGCGATGATCGTTGTAGAGCGCGAGCGTGCCGGCCTTCAGTTTCAGCGCATCGGGAAAGCTGCCGGTCCAGCCGGGCAGGAGATCAATGGCGTTTTGGTAGGACGGAACTCCCGCTTCGTACTGGTCGAAGGCGACGTCCTTGTCGGTGCGGCGTGAAAATTTCAGGCCGGATTTGGTCAGGTGAACCACAGTAACTCCGAATTCTTCACCGGCGCCGTCGGTTCGTGCGCTGGGCGACTTCTCTTATCACAAAGACCTGCGTGCTCCAGAAGATGTTGGATCGCATATCCGGGTCCCACAAGATGTCACGCTGAAAAGCAGGCATTGCGGGATCAACGCTCCGTGTTGCGGCTCGCTCGGCGGAGACATCGAAACTGCTTCAGGGTGAACCGCTGGTCGAATGGCTCGTGGATAAGCCTCCTGATTCGGTGCGAAGCCGCGCGAGTTCTGCTTCCGCCTCCTGTAACCTCGCTGCGATGCGTCTGGCTTGCAGCCCAACGGCGATGGCAGCGGTGGTGATGGGTGCGAAGCAACCTTCTGAAGCGCGGAGCTTGGCTTCGATATCGGTGAGCGTCCCGAGGATGTCTGCTTTCTCGACGCCCTTCTCCAATGCCAGAAGCCCTTGATAGCTCGCGTCGACCCATTCGGGCAGCACCGATGTCGCCGCGCTCTCAGAGTGATGGCGCTGATCAGCGGATAGGAATGAGCCAATGCTGTCGGCGGTAGCAGACCCATCCATGCTGACCTCGAAACACTCGGCAATCCGATGCGCAACGCCTTCCCAAGCACCCAGCAGACTGTCGAATGTTGTCACGACCCGAGGGGAATGCCGCGTAAATCGCTCGGCATCCAATACATGGCGAAGCCAGATGATCTGCCCAAGCGCCGGATGCATCCCGTCGCGCGCTTCGAGAGAAGCGGCAACTTCGGCGGGATGCCGCAGCGGCAGGATCGGCATCGGCTGGATATCAAGCGAATCGAGCACTTGTCGCCAGAATGGATAGAGGCGGCAGATACGCGGATCCTTGAGGACGATGGTCCTGGCATCGCCGAATTCCTCGGAAAGGATCGCGCGGGCCTCGGGCTCAAAAGCGGTCAGCTCGGAAGAGGACAAGAAGCTCTCGTCTATGGCGCGCCAATCATACCACGTGCTGCCGGCGGCCTTCAGAATGCGGTCGTTGAGATCGCAGATCGGCTGCGACTCCCAATGCCCAAGCGGATTTCCCGCACCCGCACCAATCAGCGTGCGGGGAAGTTCTGCGCCAAGCAGGGCGAGCACGCGCGTGAGCGCGCTCGTGCCGGAACGGTGCATGCCGAGAACGACAAAGGCGCGACGCCTCAAGCCTCGCACCATTGATCCACCGTCCGATCCACATGGGTGGTCCAGTGCGGCATCTGCAGGCCGAAGGTGCGCTCGATCTTGCCGATGTTCAGTCGCGAATTGGCAGGACGCTTGGCCGGGGTCGGGTAATCTGCCGTGGCGATCGGCTTGATCCGGTCGGGGCTTGCCTTGAGAGGGCGGCCATTGGCGCTGGCGCGTTCGATCACGTGGCGCGCAAACCCATGCCAGCTCGTCTCCCCGGCAGCCACCAGATGGTAGATGCCTGAGATCGTGCGCAACCGTTCCTGATCGAGGCCCGTCGAACCGAGCGTGATCGCCGTCACGTCGGCAATCAGTTCGGCCGAAGTCGGCGCACCGACTTGATCGGCGACGACGGAGAGTTCATCGCGATCGGCGGCAAGCCTGAGCATCGTGGCGGCAAAGTTCTTGCCGCGCCGGGCATAGACCCATGATGTCCGGAAGATCAGGTGCGCGGCGCCTGATCGGAGGATGGCCTCCTCGCCGGCGAGCTTCGTTTTGCCGTATACACCGAGCGGGCCGGTCGGATCGTCCTCCTCGTAAAGGCCGTCCTTCGATCCGTCGAAGACATAGTCGGTCGAATAGTGAACGAGGCAGGCGCCAAGGTCGCGTGCGGTTTCCGCAAGCGCGGCGACGCTGAGATGATTGACTCGATCCGCTGAAGCCTGATCGTCCTCCGCTTTATCGACGGCGGTATAGGCAGTGGCATTGACGATCACCTTAGGGCGCGACGAAAGCTGTCCGAGCGCCGGGCGAACCGCATCGGGATCGTTCAGATCGAGCCGGCTGCGATCGAGCACGTCGGTCAGGCCGAGGGGAGCGAGCGCCCGTTTCAGTTCGTAGCCGACCTGTCCGTTTCCCCCAATCAGCACCACACTCATGCGTATTGCTTCTCCAGCCAGTTCTTGTAGGCGCCGGACGTGACGCGGTCGACCCAGCCCTGGTTTTCGAGGTACCAGTCGACGGTGCGGGCGATGCCGGTGTCGAAGGTCTCGGCGGGCTGCCAGTTCAGTTCGGTGGCGATCTTGGCGGCGTCGATGGCGTAGCGCTTGTCGTGGCCTGGCCGGTCGCGGACATGGGTGATCTGCGTGGCATAGCCCTTTCCGTCAGCGCGTGGGCGGCGCTCATCGAGAAGCGCGCAGATGGCGCGCACCACCTCGATATTGGTCTTCTCGTTGAAGCCGCCGATATTGTATTTCTCGCCGAGCCGACCGGCTTCGAGCACCCGGCGGATCGCCGAGCAGTGGTCGCCGACATAGAGCCAGTCGCGGATCTGCGTGCCGTCGCCATAGACGGGCAGGGGCTCGCCCTTGAGTGCCCGGTGGATGACGAGCGGGATCAGCTTCTCGGGGAAGTGATAGGGGCCGTAATTGTTGGAGCAGTTGGTGATGATCACCGGCAGCCCATAGGTGTGGTGATAGGCGCGGGCAAAATGATCCGCCGCCGCCTTGGAGGCCGAATAGGGGCTGTTCGGCTCGTAGGTGTTGGTCTCGGAAAACGCCGGCGCATCGGGGTCGAGCGAGCCGTAGACCTCGTCGGTCGAGACATGGATGAAGCGGCGGCCGTCTGAGGCAGCGTTCGGTCCCCAGGCATGGCGGGCGGCTTCGAGCAGGCGGAAGGTGCCGGTGACGTTGGTGTCGAGAAAGGCTTCCGGGCCATGGATCGAGCGATCCACATGGCTTTCGGCGGCAAAATGAACGACGGCGCGGATATCGTCGGCGGCGAAGACCCTCTTCAGCGCGTCGGCGTCGCAGATGTCGGCCTGGACGAAGCGGTGGGCCGGATTGCCCTTGAGCGACGCCAGATTGTCCATGTTGCCGGCATAGGTGAGCTTGTCGAGATTGATGACAGGCTCATCGTTCGCCTGGAGCCAGTCGAGGACGAAATTGCTGCCGATGAAACCGGCACCGCCGGTGACGAGAATGGTCATGGAAAAAGCTGTCCTGTCGTCTCTCGAACCCAACCAATGAAGAAGGGCCGCCTGCCGTCAATCAGTCGAAGTGCTTCGCATCCTTCAGAGGCGGAGCCTTGCCATCCTTCTCCGACACTTGGATGACATCCGCTTCGATGTGCCAGTCGATGCCAAGCTCCGGATCGTTCCAGGCAATCGCACCCTCGCATTCCGGCGCATAGGTGTCGGTCGTCTTGTAGAGAAACTCGGCATGGTCGGAAAGTGTGACGAAACCATGGGCAAAACCGGCCGGGATCCACAGCTGCCGCTTGTTCTCGGCCGACAACACCGCGCCCACATGCTGGCCGAAGGTCGGAGAGGAGCGGCGGATATCGACGGCGACGTCATAGACCTCGCCCGAGACGACGCGCACGAGCTTGCCCTGCGCATGCGGTGGCAGCTGGTAGTGCAGGCCGCGCAAGACGCCACGGGACGAACGGGAATGGTTGTCCTGGACGAAAGCGACGTCGGCACCGGTGCCCTCGCGGAACCTGGCCGCGTTGAAGCTTTCCATGAAGAAGCCGCGTTCGTCGCCGAACACCTTCGGCTCGATCAGGAAGACGCCGGAAAGCGCAAGTTCCTCGAACTTCATGCAAGCACCCGATCGCTGAGGAGCTGGATGAGGTAGCGGCCGTAATTGTTCTTGGCGAGCGGAGCGGCAAGCGCCTTCAGCTCATCCGCATCGATCCAGCCCGAGCGGAACGCGATCTCTTCGGGGCAGGCAATCTTCAAGCCCTGGCGATGCTCCAGCGTGGCGATGAAGTTGCCGGCATCGAGCAGGCTGTCATGGGTGCCGGTATCGAGCCAGGCGTAGCCGCGGCCCATGATCTCGACGTTGAGCAGCCCCTCGTCCAGATAGAGCCGGTTGAGATCGGTGATCTCCAGTTCACCACGGTGCGATGGTGTCAGTCGCTTGGCCTTTTCCACCACTGTGGAATCGTAGAAATAAAGCCCGGTGACAGCGTAATTCGACTTTGGCTGCTTCGGCTTCTCCTCCAGGCTCAGCACCTTGCCGTCCTGGTCGAACTCGACGACGCCATACCGCTCCGGATCCTGGACGTGATAGGCGAAGACGCTGGCTCCAGCCTCACGCGAGGCCGCATTGTCGAGCAGCCGGCGCAAATCTTCGCCATGGAAGATGTTGTCGCCGAGCACCAGCGCGCACGGCGAGCCATCGAGGAAGTCCGCTCCGATCAAAAACGCCTGCGCCAGCCCGTCGGGCGAAGGCTGCACCGCATAGGAAAAGCTGATCCCCCAGCGCGACCCGTCGCCCAGCATCTGCTTAAAGCGCGGCGTGTCCTCCGGCGTCGAGATGATCAGGATATCCCGGATGCCGGCATGCATCAGCGTCGAGATCGGATAATAGATCATCGGCTTGTCGTAGACCGGCAGCAGTTGCTTCGAGACCGCACTGGTCACCGGATACAGCCGCGTCCCGCTGCCGCCTGCTAAGATGATGCCTTTCATGAAGCCGTCCGATCCTTGGAGATGTGTGGCGTTCAAGGTCCTACGAAGCGCTAACGCACTCCAGTAAAGCGATCCGCTATCGGATGTCGCGAAAAAACGGCCTGGCACGGCAAAGTCAACCGGAATCGTTAGCCAATGCTGACTGTAAAAGCCTCGGCTCGGCCTCAGTGAAGCCGATCAATACATAAGAATGCATCACATGTTGCGTGATGTCGCAGCCCGTGGAACGACCGCCAAAAATTAAGAAATATGACGCTACACGCATGACGTGTACCTGACGTGTTCGCTCTGACCGTTGAGCGGCATGAGGCTCTTACCCGCCACACGCGTGCCTCCGCAGAGCATACTCAATGCAACCGGGCTGGTGAGATACCTGCGGATGACCAGAATGCTGGATTTTGTCGCATCCTTTCGCCGCAATCGCGCCATTTTCGATTTGTGCTCACATTCTCAATTGTCCCAGGCGCCTCCTGCGCCAAGCGGCCACAGTGGTGGACGGAGCCGGCTGCAAGGGTTGCATTGGCCGGGACTTCACGGCATTGACGGAGTCTTATCTTCCACAATGCTGCGTGCGGGTACATGACAGTAGAAATAATTGGCCGCGCTTGTGTCGTTCCTGGAGCGGGCAACCCGGAAGAGCTGTTCGATCTTCTGAAGAACCGGCGCTGCACGGTGACGGAGATTCCGCACGACCGTTGGGATCATGCGCGCTACTGGCATCCGCAGATCGGAACGGCTGGAAAGACCTATACTTTTGCGGCCGGCGTGATCGGCGACCTCTATGCGTTCGACGCCAACGTCTTCGGCATGTCGCAGCGCGAGGCAATGCATCTCGACCCGCAGCAGCGGCTTGTTCTGGAACTGGCATGGCGCGCTCTGGAAGATGCGAGCATCGACCACGCATCGATCCGCGGAGAGAACATCGGCGTCTATGTCGGGGCATCCAGCCTCGACCACGCCAATCTTCTGTCCGAAGATCCGGCCGCCGGCGGTCCGTATTTCATGAGCGGCAACACGCTCTCGGTCGTCTCCAACCGCGTCTCTCATATCTTCGGCCTGCGCGGGCCGAGCCTCACCGTTGATACCGCTTGCTCGTCCTCTCTGATTGCGCTCGATCAGGCGGTGAAGTCGCTGGAAGCCGGTGTGATCGATACCGCCATCGTTGGCGGCGTCAGCATTCTTGCCCATCCTTTGCCCTTCGTCGGCTTTGCCCAGGCGCGCATGCTCTCGCCCGATGGGCTGTGCCGCGCCTATGACGACCGCGGTATCGGTTATGTTCGCTCCGAGGGTGGAGCGGTCTTCGTGCTGCGTCGCACCGATCGGGCGATCAAGGAGCGTGACCGCAGCTACGCGACGATCGTTGCATCCGCTACGAATTCCGCCGGTCGCACCAACGGCATCTCTCTGCCGTCGCGTAACTCGCAGGCGGCGCTGCTGCGCTCGATCTATGGCGAGAACGGCGTCGATGTCGGCCAGCTGGCCTTCGTCGAGGGGCACGGGACCGGCACCAAGGTCGGCGATCCGGCTGAGCTGTGGTCCATCGGCACGGAAATCGGCCAGAAGCGCAGTGCTCCGCTTCCCGTCGGTTCGATCAAGTCGAATATCGGCCATACGGAGCCGGCATCGGGTGTGCTCGGCCTCATGAAGGCGGTGCTCGCGCTCGAGCACAACTACGTGCCGGCATCACTGCATTTCGAAGTGCCGAATGAAAATATCGATTTCGATGCGTTGAATGTCCGCGTCGCGTCCGAACCGATCGAGCTTTTGAAAAGCACACGCCGGCGTTATGCCGGGGTCAATTCCTTTGGCTTTGGTGGCGCCAATGCCCACATCGTCATCTCCGATCCGGCGAACGACCAGCCGCGGCCGGACGCTGTACCGGGCAGGGGCGTCTTCGTGGCATCTGCACAGACGACATCCAGCCTCGACAACCTCCTGAGCTCCTACCGGGACATGCTGTCCAAGGGCAGCAAGACACAGCGGCAGAACGTCGCCGCTGCCGCCGGCGCGAACCGCACGATGCTGAAGAGCCGTTTCGTCGTCAACACGAGCGAGCCCGACGCTATCGTCCATGCCATCGACGAATATCTGAACGATCGGCCTGGTGCCGCCGAAGTGGCGGATGCGCCGCTGGCCGAGGGCAAGGTCGCATTCGTGTTCTCCGGCAACGGCTCGCAATGGGCCGGCATGGGGATCGACGCCTTCAAGCAGAACATCCATTTCCGGCAACGCTTCACGGCAATCAGCGCGCTTTTCCAGTTGCATGCAGATGTTGTTCTCTCAGACCTGCTCTTCGCCGAAGATCTTGGCGCAAGGCTTGCTGATACCAAGATTGCACAGCCCCTGCTGTTTGCCGTTCAGGCGGCGCTTGCCGATACGCTGGTCAAGCTTGGCGTCAAGCCGTCCGCAGTTCTTGGCCACTCGGTCGGCGAAGTTGCGGCTGCCTATGCCTCCGGCGCCATTCAGCTCGTCGATGCCGTTTCGATCGTCGCCAAGCGCTCGTTTCATCAGGATCGCCTTGCCGGTTTCGGGAAGATGGCGGCCGTCATGCTGTCGGCGAATGACGCGATGGATCTTGCCAAGGCCGAAGGCCTGGATGCCCTGTGCGTCGGTGCTTTCAATGCCCAGAACTCGGTCACCATGACCGGCCCGGCAGACGAGATCGAAGCGTTCCGCGACGCTGCGCGTGCGCGCAAGATCCCGGCATCGGTTCTCGACATCAATTATCCCTTCCACCACCCAATGATCGACATGGCGCAGGAGGCGTTCCTCGCCGATCTGACGCAGATTTCGCTTCGGCCGACGGAGGTGGATTTCATCTCGACCGTCACCGGCGCCAAGCTCGATGGCAAGGCGCTCGACAGCTCCTATTGGTGGCGCAATGTGCGCGAGCCGGTGCTGTTCCAGTCGGGCGTGGAAGCCGCCATCGAGCAGGGTTGCACGGTCTTCATCGAGATCGGCCCGCGCCCGGTTCTTGCGGCCTATCTGCGCGATGCCGTCAAGGCGCGCGGCATCCCCGGTGTTGCCATCGCGACGCTCGCCAAGGAGCCGATCGGCCAGAATGGAGATCCGGTCGGACGCTCGCTGTCGCGCGCCATCGCCCATGGCGCTGCCTTCGACGCGAAATCATGTCTCAGCGAGCGCAACGCATTCGTGCGGCTGCCGTCCTTGCCGTTCGAGAAGGCGATCGTCAAACCGGCCCGGACAAGCGATGCGGTTGCCCTGTACGGCCGCGATGTCGATGAGCCCTACACGCTTGCCGGCTGGCGCGTCGATCCGCTGAGCGGGCATTGGAAGAACCATGTCGACCGGCATCTCTTCCCAGACCTCGCCGAGCACGTGGTCGACGGCAAGCCGATCCTGCCGGGCAGCGGCTTCATCGAGATCGCGCTCAGCGCGCTGCGCCAGTACCACGCGATCGATACGGTCGAGGTTACCAATCTCGAAATCATGCGCCCCCTGGAACTGCAGGCGACGACGCTGACCGAGCTTTCCACCGTGATCTCGCCGGAAACCGGTGACATCGAAATACGCTCGCGCGAACGTCTGAGCGATGACGACTGGACGCTGCATGCGGTTGCCCGCGGCCGGGCGCTGCGCGACGGTGCGATCAAGACGGCAACGCAAAGGCCGAAAGGCAGTCCGCTGCGCACCTTTACGGCGGCTGACGCCTACAAGACCGCAAAACGCTTTGGCCTCGATTACGGTCCGAGCTTCCAGCTCATGAAGCGAGCCGAGCTCTTCGAGGGCAACGTCATCGTTGCGACCCTGGTGGCTGCGGCGAAGCCTGCCCATCGCTATGTCAGCTACGGGCTTAACCCGGTTTCCGTCGATGCGGCTTTCCACGGTCTCGTGGCGCTGTTCGGCGAATATACCGGCGCTCTCGGCGGCGCACCCTACATCCCGGTCCGTTTCGGCCGTATCCGTCTGCTGAAGCCCGATGCCGAGCTAGCTGGTGCGCGCATCGACATCGACCGCGTATCGGAACACTCGATCCGCGCTTCCTTCACATTCTTCGATAAAGCCGGCAACGCCATAGCGGATGCAACCGACTGCCGGTTCCGCCGCACCTATCTGCGCCAGCACCGCACCCTTTACGACACCTCGTTCCACTACCAGGCGCTGCCCGCTGTCGCTGCGGGTACACTCGCCAACGATCGTGTCGGCAAGCTCGCACCGGCAGCCGTCACAATCGGCGAGAACGACACGACCATCATGCTGAAGGCAGCGATCTATCGTGCCTGCCATGATATTGCCGTTCGGCTTGCCGATCCGCGCCATCTGGTCATGCCGCATAGCCTGCCCGAAAACGCCGGGCTGCGCAGCCATATGGCCTATTGCCTGTTCATTCTCGAGCAGGCCGATCTCGCCCGCAATTCCGAGCGCGGCTGGGTGATCGAGCCCGATTGCGAATTGCCGCCGCTCGACCAGATCCTGGCCGATGTCGTCAGAGGCGATCCGGCCCGCGCGGTCGAAGCCGTTCTGGTCAACGACGCCTATTGCGAGACCATCCACCGGCTGGACAGCCTCGCTGCCGGCGCCGACATCGCCGAACTCAACGGCAGCTTCATCGCAGAAGCCACCCGGTCGCACTACGACATGCATGGTGCCGGCGCCCAGTTCCGCTCAGCTGCGTTGATCGACGCCCTGGCGGCATCGCTCGAAGCCGCAACGACGCGTCCCTCCGGTCAGTTGCGCGTGCTGGAACTGGAAAGTGTTTCCACCGCGCTTAGCCGCCGCATGGCCGATCTCGTTCGTCGCCATGGTGGCAGCCTGGTGGTAGCCGAAGGCCGCGATGGCGCCCGTCGCCGCCTGGAAATCGAGTTCGAGAAGGAGCCGCGCGTCGACGTGATCGAGCCGCAGGCGCTCGCGTTCGATGCCGGCTTCGACATCGTGGTCAGCGCGTCGAACGCGCTGTACGGCCTGCTGGAAAACAGCGCCGAGTACCGACAGCGGCTGAAATCCGCGCTGCGCCAAGACGCGCGTCTGCTGTTCATGAGCGACGCACCGCACGCGCTGGTCGATTTCGTCTTCGGTCTGAGCGACGATTGGTTCGCCGGCAGCCAGGACCCGCTGTTCCCGGTCGGCCGCTACGGTGGAAGCGAAGACTGGCAGCGGCTGTTCAAGCTTGCGGGCCTGCCCAGTGCGCAAGTCGAAACGCTGCAGCCTGGTTCAGGGCCCGTTCTGGCGGTTCAGGGTCAAGTCTCCGATGCCGCAGACGCCATGGCCTCGGTACCGGCTGCTGATGCAGGCGCCCCGATCATCGTGGCGGGCGCAGAAGCAAAAGAGGCAGCGCGGTCTTTCGGCTCGGGCTCGCTCCATGTGCTGACGGGCGAGCTGGACGATGACATCGCGCTGGTTGATCAAGCCGTGACCGCTGCCGTCGAACAGGGCAGGGCGCTTCTCTATCTCTGCTCGAAAGAAATCACCGAGGCGGGATCCGAGACGCTTCTTCGTCACACCACTTATCTGAGCGCTGTGGCCGAAGCTTTTGCACGGCTGGGCGGCGAGGGGATCACGCCCGCGCCGCGTCTCGCTGTCGTCATGCCGGGCGGTGCGCCCGGTGGTAAGGCTGGCCAGGACGCGTTCTCCGCATCCAACGGCGGCATCTGGACCTTCCTGCGCGTTCTGAAGAACGAATACAGCTTCATCGACGTGACCAGTTTCGATACCGATGGCGCCAAAATCGACGACGCGCTGGCAGCGTCGATCACATCGAAGCTTGATGGCAAAGGCCAGGATCGCGAGTTTGTTCTGGACGCGACTACGGGTGCCTTCAGCCGCCTGCGCGCCGTACAGGGCCCGGTGACGTCCGACGTCTCCCGCACCCGCTCTTTCGCTGGTGCAACGATCCGTCAGCTGGTTGCTTCGCAGCTCGGCAGCATCGTCTGGGAAGAGGTCGCGCACGAGAAGATCCCCGGACCGCGTGAAGTCGTCGTCGACGTCGCCGCAACCGGCCTCAATTTCCGAGACGTCATGTGGGGCATGGGTCTCTTGCCGGAAGAGGCGCTCGAAGACGGCTTTGCCGGCGCCACGATCGGCATGGAGTGCTCCGGCCGCATTGCTGCCGTAGGGGCTGAAGTTGAAGGTTTCGCGCCTGGAGATGCGGTGATGGCCATCGGCCCGGCTGCGTTCTCGACGCAGATGGTGGTCGATGCCGCCGGCGTTGCACCCCTGCCACCCGAGATCGACATCGTCTCGGGAGCGACGCTGCCGGTGGCGTTCCTGACGGCCTATTACAGCCTTGTCGAGCTTGGCCGTCTGCAGCCAGGCGAAACCGTTCTGATCCATGGCGGAGCCGGCGGCGTGGGCCTTGCTGCCCTGCAGGTCGCCAAACAGCAGGGCGCGCGCGTGTTCGCAACCGCCGGCACGGTCGAAAAGCGCCGCTATCTGGAAATGCTGGGCGTCGATGCCGTATTCGACTCCCGGTCGCTGAACTTTGTCGACGAAGTGCTTGAGGCGACCGGTGGTGAAGGCGTCGACGTCGTCCTCAACTCGCTCTTCGGCGACGCGATGGAACTCTCCATTGGCCTCGTGAAGCCGTTTGGCCGGTTCCTGGAGCTCGGCAAGCGCGACTACTACGCCGACAGCAAGATCGGCCTGCGCCCGTTCCGTCGCAATGTCAGCTATTTCGGGATCGATGCCGACCAGCTGCTGGTGGCGAAGCCCGAGCTGACGCGGCGCCTGTTCAAGGATCTTTCGGTGTTCTTCGCACGCGGCGATTTCACCGCGCTGCCCTACCGGCAGTTCGCTTTCGATGAGATCCGCGGTGCGTTCCGCCTCATGCAGGGGTCCGGCCACATCGGCAAGATCGTCATCACGCCGCCCGTATCGGGCGTCGACGAAGTGCGTCGGGCATCCGGTGCCAAGATGTCGGTCGATCCGCGCGGTATCCATCTGGTCGTCGGCGGCATCGGCGGTTTCGGACTCGCGGCAGCCTCGTGGCTCGTCGACATGGGCGCCAAAAAGATCGCGCTTTGCTCGCGTGGCGGCCGTGCGGATCAGGAAACGGAAGCGGCCATCGCCACCTGGGCCGAAAAGGGCGTCACGGCGAGCGTCCATGCATGCGACGTCACCGATGAGGCGCAGGTCGATCATCTGTTGCAGCGCCTGCGTCGCGACGCACCTTTGAAAACGGTTGTCCATGCCGCCATGGTTCTGGACGACGCGTTGATTTCGAACCTGACGCCCAGCCGCAACCGCCCGGTGATCGAGGTTAAGGCACTGGGTGCCTCCAACCTCGACCGGCTGACGCGGGTCGACGATCTCGATCATTTCATCCTCTTCTCGTCGGCAACGACGCTGATCGGCAATCCCGGCCAGGCGAACTACGTGGCAGCCAACGGCTTCCTCGAAGGGCTCGCTCGCGCCCGACGCGCGGAAAGCTTGCCGGCGCTGGCGATCGGCTTCGGCGCGATCGGCGATGTGGGCTTCCTGTCGAAGAACGAGGCGGTCGGCGAATTGCTCGCCAAGCGCATCGGTGACAGCGCGCTTGCGTCGCACGAAGCCCTGGAACTCGTTGCCAACTACGTCGCGCAGGACCCGGGGACGGTCGATGCGGCTGCCGTGATGATCTCGCAGATCGACTGGGCAACCGCGCACAACCTTGCCCTGTCGAAAACGCCGCTCTTCGAAACGGTGCTGCGTTCCGTCGATCAGTCGGCGCTGGCGGCCGATGGTGGCGAGATCGATCTCGTGGCGATGATCGCCGGCAAGTCCTCCGATGACGCCCAGCAGATCCTTTACGATCTGATCGCTGGCGAGATCGCGGGCATCCTGCGCATTCCGATCGACAGCATCTCACGCAACCGTGTCTTGAAGGAAATCGGTCTCGATAGTCTGATGGCGATCGAGGTGGGATTGGGCTTCCAGAAGCGCACGGGTTTCGAGATGCCGCTGAGCGGCGTGTCGGACACGACGACGGTCGGCGATATCGCGGTCAAACTCTATGATCGGGTGCAAAAGGCCGCTGGCGCGGATGATGCCGAGGAGCAGCCGGCACCGGAAGGTGCGGGGCTTGTCGGTTCGCTGGCCCAGAAGCACATCGAGAATCGTCAGGCAGGGACGCCCTAGGAATGAGTGAAGACTCCAAGTCGGCGAACGGCACCGGAAACTCCACCGGTCGTGCCGTTCGCTCCAGTGTGCTCGATTACATGCGCAAGAGCAGCAGTGCGGCTGCACCCGACCGCTTCGACAGATCGACGAGGCGGGCGGCCGTCAGCCGCAGCCTGCGGGCGACGCCGGCCTTCGAGGATCTTCCGGAGTACAAGCAGGTCGTCGCCCAGCGCTCGGCAGGCGAGCAGCTCGGCATGGGCAATCCGTTCTACCGGGCGCATGAAGGATCGGCCGGCGCCACGACGCGCATCGACGGCCAGAACCTGATCAACTTCGCGTCCTACGATTATCTGGGGCTCAACCGTCATCCGAAGGTCATGGAAGCTGCCAAGGCTGCCATCGATCGCTATGCGATTTCTGCTTCTGCAAGCCGTCTCGTCGGGGGCGAGCGCCCGATCCACACGCAGCTGGAGCAGCAGATCGCCGGCATTTACGACGTGGAGGCGGCCGTTACCTTCGTCAGCGGCTATCTCACGAACGTTGCCGTGATCAGCGCTCTGCTTGGTCCGAACGATCTCGTCATCCATGACGAGCTGATCCACAACAGCGCCGTCTCCGGCATCCGCCTCTCGGGCGCCACGCGGCGGTTCTTCAAGCACAACGATCTGAAAAACCTCGAAGAGCTTCTGATGGCGACCGCCGGCGAATATCGCCGCACGATGGTCATCGTCGAAGGCGTCTATTCGATGGACGGCGATATTGCCGACCTTCCGGGTCTGGTGAAGCTGAAGCACGATTACGGCTTCTGGCTGATGGTCGACGAAGCGCATTCGCTGGGCGTCCTCGGCCAGCGCGGCTTCGGCACGATGGAGCATTTCGGCATTGCGCCGGAAGACGTAGACATTCGCATGGGAACGCTGTCCAAGACGACGTCGTCCTGCGGCGGCTACGTGGCCGGAACGAGCGCCCTCATCGATGTCCTCAAGGCGTCGGCCGGCGGCTTCGTCTATAGCGTCGGCCTGGCGCCGGTGCTCGCCGCCGCAGCCAGCGCGAGCCTGGAGGCGCTTTGCGACGAGCCGGAGCGTGTCGGAAAGCTCAAGCGGAATGGACAATACTTCGTGGAACAGGCGACCCGTATAGGCCTCGATACGGGCCTGAGCGTCGGCTATTCGGTCGTGCCGATCATGGTGGGCGACAGTGTGCGCGCCGCACGGCTATCCAACGATCTGATCGCCGATGGCGTGAACGTGCTTCCGATCATTCACCCTGCCGTTCCGGAAGGGCAGGCGCGTCTACGCTTCTTCATCACCAGCGACCATACGTTCGAGCAGCTCGACCATTCGATCGCCGTGACCGAGAAGCGCCTGCGCGAGCTGGAAGCAGCCAATTTTGGCGTCTCCTCCGTCGACTTCGCCGCTCTTTCCAAGTTCATTTAAAATTTTAGCTGACGCAATGAAAAGCCCGAGGCTGCGGTTGGCAGCCTCGGGCTTTGCTGTTCAGATATTTCTTTCGAGCGTCAGTGCGCGTGCGTCGCCGGTTCGACGTCGCTGCCCTCCACGCCGTGCTTGCGATTGTAGCGGATCGACGACCAGAGTGAGAGGCCGATGAGGGCTGCGCCGCCGAGGCCGGTGATCACTTCCGGAATGTGGGTCAGCGACTGCGCATACATGATCACCGAGAGGATCAGGATCGCGTAGAAGGCACCGTGCTCGAGATACCGGTACTGGGCAAGCGTTCCCTTTTCTACCAGCATGATGGTCATCGAACGTACATACATGGCGCCGATGCCAAGGCCGATGGCGATGATGAAGAGGTTGTTTGTCAGGGCGAATGCACCGATGACGCCATCGAACGAGAAGGATGCATCGAGCACTTCGAGGTACAGAAACGCGCCGAAGCCGCCCTTTGCTGCGCCTTCCAGCGCCGCCTGCTGCTGGTCGAGCACGTTACCGAGCACGTCGACCGCGAGGAACGTGACGAGACCGTAGATCGCCGACAGAACGAACGTGGCCGAATCCGCTTCATCCAGGAACGAAGCGAAGGTCAGCATCAGGATCAGGACGAAGGCGATTTCGACGCCCTTGATCGCTGCGAACTTGGAAACCCGCGACTCGATCGCGTGCACCCAGTGAATGTCCTTGTGCTCATCGAAGAAGTAGGTGAGCGCGACCATCATGAGGAAGGTGCCGCCGAAGGCTGCGATCGAGAGATGGGCCTCGCCCATGATGCGGGAGTATTCTTCTGGCTCGGCAATCGCCAGCTGGATTGCGGCCCAGGGACCGACATTCGCCGCTATGACGACGATCAGCAGCGGGAAGACGATGCGCATGCCGAAAACGGCGATCAGGATGCCCCAGGTGAGGAAGCGCTGCTGCCAGACGGGCGTCATTTCCTTCAGCTTGTTGGCGTTGACGATCGCGTTGTCGAAGGACAGCGAGATTTCCAGAACGGCCAGAACGACGCAGATGAAGAAGATGGAGAGCGTGCCGGAGATCGTCCCGGTGAAGTTCCACCCCACCCACGCGCCAAGTGCGAGACCCACGACGGTGACGATGAATGCCCAGGTGAAGTAGCTGTAACTGGATTTTTCCATGAGGAAGCCTTGGAGGTAGGGGTTGCCGCCGGGCGGCATGGTGCCGCACCTATACGCCGACGCGCGCCTGAAACAAGCGCGCGCCGATAAAAACCGTCAATCGTCTTCGACAAACACTTCTTCGCGCTTTTTGCGGACCGACGGCAGGACCGCGACGATGACGGCGGCAACCGCGCAGGCGAGAAGGACGGCAGAAATCGGACGTTCGACGAAGATCATCGGATCGCCGCGCGAGATGATCATGGCGCGACGCAGATGCTCCTCCAGAAGCGGGCCGAGCACGAAGCCCAACAGCAGCGGCGCGGGCTCGCACCCCAGTTTGACGAGCAGGTAGCCGATGAAGCCGAAGACGACGATTGCATAGACGTCGAAGACGTTGAGGTTGATCGAGTAGCAGCCGATGCAGGCAAACGCGATGATGGCCGGGAAGAGCACCTTGTAGGGGATTGTCAGGAGCTTCACCCAAAGGCCGATCAGCGGCAGGTTCAGCAGAACCAGCATCAGATTGCCGACCCACATCGACACGATGATGCCCCAGAACAGGATCGGCTCGTCGTTGATCACGTTCGGACCGGGTGTGATGCCCTGGATGATGAACGCGCCGATCATCAGCGCCATGACCGGATGCGCCGGAATGCCGAGCGTCAGCATGGGGATGAACGAGGTCTGCGCGCCGGCATTATTGGCCGATTCCGGGCCCGCAACACCCTCGATCGCGCCTTTGCCGAAGGTTTCGGGGTGCTTGGATACGCGCTTTTCGAGCGAGTAGGAGGCAAAGGACGACAGGACGTGGCCGCCGCCCGGCAGAATGCCGAGAACCGATCCGAGCGCGGTGCCGCGCAGCACCGGCGCGATGATGCGTTTGAAATCGTCCTTGGTCAGCCAGAGGTTCTCGACCTTCTTGACCAGAACTTCGCGCGTGGTCTCGTTCTCGAGATTGCGAAGGATCTCGGCGACGCCGAACACCCCGACTGCGACCGAGACGAAGTTGATGCCCGAATAAAGCTCGAAGAAGCCGAAGGTGAAGCGCGGCGTGCCGGTGTAGATGTCCTGGCCAACCATGCCAAGCAGCAGCCCCAGCACGATCATGGCGAGCGCCTTGAGCACGGAGCCATGGGCCAGAGCGATCGAGGCGAGAAGCCCGAGCACGATCAGAGAGAAATACTCCGGCGCCCCGAAATTCAACGCCGCGCGGGCGAGGGGTGGAGCAGCAACCGCTAGGATCAGCGTGGCCACCGTGCCGGCGAAGAACGAGCCAAGCGCTGCGGTGGCAAGCGCCGGACCGGCTCGCCCTTGCTTGGCCATCTCGTAGCCGTCGATCGCGGTGACGGCGGAAGAGGATTCGCCCGGCAGGTTGATCAGGATCGCCGTGGTCGATCCGCCATACTGAGCACCGTAATAGATGCCGGCGAGCATGATGAGCGCCGTGACCGGCTCGAACGAAAAGGTGATGGGCAACAGCATGGCGATCGTCGCTGTGGGTCCGATGCCCGGCAGAACGCCGACGAGCGTACCGAGCAACACGCCGACGAAACAGTAGAGCAGGTTCGTCGGGTCGAGGGCAGCGGAAAAGCCGATACCGAGATTGGCGAGAAGTTCCATCGGCTGATCCTCAGAGTGGTAGCCACGGGCCAAAGAGCGCGATCGGCACGCTGAGCCCGTAGATGAAGATTACAACGCAGAGAGCGGTGATGCTCGTCGCGAGAACAAGCGCGCTCAAAAGCGTGTTTCGGCGGCTGGCGAGGCTCGCCATCAGGAGCGCGACGAAGAGGCTCGGGACCAGGCCAAGGCCGCGAATGGTGAAGCCGAAAAAGGCGATGGCACCAAGCAGCAGCACCATCCCGCGCCATGGCACGATGCCGAATTCGGAAGGCTGCGCGTCACGCGCCATGCCTTTGACGACGATGGCGATGCCGAGGATGCACATGAGGCCGGCGAGCACGAGCGGGAAATATCCCGGTCCCATGCGAAGCGCTGTCCCGATCTGGTAGCCGGAGGCGGCATAACCGAACGCGATGCCGATCCCGATGAAGATCAGGCCGGACGCGATGTCATTGAAGGATTTCTGGTTGCCCATGGAGAGTCGTCGCTCCCTGTGGCGCGGAACGTTCATGTCCGCAGCCTGAGCCGCGCGAAGCGGCGGTCCTCGATCAAGAAGATGTCCGGGGCGCGCTTGGCGCACCCCGGGTCAGTTGTGTCTGCCGCTTGAGGCCGATTACTGCGCCATTTCGCCGGCAGCTTCGATGATCGGAGCCCAAAGGTCGATCTGCTCTGCGAGATAAGCTTCGTGTGCTTCCGGCGTTGCCTCTTCCAGCGAGACCGGCACGGTGCCGAGCTCGGCAAAGCGCGTGATGACGTTCTCGTCCTGAAGCGCCGTCTGAAGAGCAGCAGTCAGCTTCTCGATGACTTCCGGCGGCGTACCGGCCGGAGCGTAGAGGCCATGCCAGACACCGACCTGGAACTCATCGAGGCCAGCTTCAGCTGTTGTCGGCAGGTCCGGCAGTGCATCGAGGCGATCCGGCGTCGTGACGGCATAGCCCTTGACTTCGCCGCTGGTGATCTGGCCGGTCGTGTTGGTGGTCTGGTCGCACATGAAGTCGACCTGGCCGCCGAGAAGATCGGTCATGGCAGGACCCGTGCCCTGGTAGGGAACGGTCGTGACCTGCGTGTCGATGGCGCTCATGAAGAGCAGGCCGCAGAGGTGCGACGCAGCACCGATGCCGGCATTGGCGTAGGTGACGCTATCGGCATTTTCCTGAACGTAGGTGACGAGCTCTTCGAACGTATTCGGCTCGAAATCCTTGCGGGCGATGACGGTCATCGGGACGTTCGTGACGAGGCCGATCATCTCGAAATCTTCGAGCGGGTTGTAAGCGAGATCCGGGTAGAGCGTCGGCGCGGTCGACATGCCGATGTGGTGCATCAGGATCTGATAGCCATCGGCTGGCGCATTGGCCACCTGAGTGCCGGCCAGCGTACCGCCGGCTCCGGCGACGTTCTGGACGATGACCTGCTGACCGAGTTCAGCCGACATGGGCTCGGCGATCAGACGGGTAACGGTGTCGGTGGGGCCGCCGGCCGCGAAGGGCACGACGATGGTGACCGGGCTGGTCGGATAGTCAGCCTGCGCGAAAGCGATGCCGGCACTGACAGACGTCATTGCAGCCGCCGCCAGAAGAGCGGTCGTGAGTTTTTTCATGATTTCCTCCCAAACGATAGAGCCACTGACAGACCGCCAGTGGAGATCGTGGGTCATTAAGAGCGGCTCTTAACCCCGTGGCAACATATCAATGGGGCATCCCGCATGATTGGAAGCGGCGGGCGGTCCGAATGGGTGGAAATCGTAACATAGGGGCAGTGCCATGGGTCGTCGGCGACCCATCAGGATCAGTTCTGGTTGTGATCGCGTCGATCGAGGCCGTAGCGCTGCATCTTTTCGTAAAGCGTTTTGCGGGAGATCCCGAGTTCTTCATAGACCGGTTTGAGGGTGCCGCCATGGGCAGTGAGCAGGCTGGCGATCACGCCACGCTCGAATTCCGATACGCGCTCCGACAGCCGGTTGGAAACGGCAACTGGCTCGGCTTCCGTAGCGAGGCCAAGCCCGATGACGTAGCGTTCGGCCGCATTGCGCAACTCCCGCACATTGCCGGGCCAGAGCCTGTTCGATACCTCGCTCATGACGGAGGGCGGCACATCGATGTCTTCGCGCCGATGCCGTGCCGCCGCCTCGCGAACGAGCTGGAGAAAGAGCAGGGGCACGTCCTCCCGCCGCGATTGCAGCGATGGCACCCGCAGCGTCACGACATTCAGCCGATAGAGCAGGTCGGCCCGGAAGCGTCCGGCGGCGACGTCCTCGTCGAGTTCCGTCTTGCTGGTTGCCACGAAGCGCACATCGAGCGGCAGGGTCTCGTTGGAGCCGAGACGGCTGATCACACGGTCCTGAATGACGCGCAGAAGTTTTGCCTGCAGGCCGATCGGCATGGAGCCAATCTCATCCAGCAGCACCGTACCGCCACGCGCGTGCTCGAACTTGCCGTATCGCGCCCGCATGGCACCTGGAAACGCACCGGCCTCGTGGCCGAAGAGCTCGCTTTCGATCAGCGCTTCGGGCAGCGCGGCGCAATTGATCGCGATGAAGGGCTTGCCGGCACGGGACGAGAAATCATGCAGCGCGCGAGCCACCACCTCCTTGCCGCTGCCGGTCTCGCCGATGATCAGCACGTCGGCATCGGTAGCGGCAACGGCGCGCAGCCGATAACGCAGATCGATCATCACCTGGGTTCGGCCGGGCATGCGGGCTTCCACGTCGTCGCTTTTGCCGGCGACGGCGCGCAGCAGCCGGTTCTCGAGCACCAGCCGACGCCGGTCGATCGCGCGCGCTGCCACATCGGCGAGATGCTGGGACGTGAACGGCTTCTCGATGAAGTCATAGGCGCCTTCGCGCATCGCCCGCACCGCAAGCTGCACGTCGCCATGGCCGGTTGCCAGGATGACCGGAATATCCGGATCGATCTCGTGGATGCGACCCATCAGCGTCATTCCGTCCATGGCAGGCATGCGGATGTCGGTGATGACGATGCCATTGAAGCCTTGCGTCGCGAGTTCCAGCGCCGCCTCCGCATGGCCGAGGCTGCGAACCTGGAAGCCGGCAAGATCGAGCGACTGGGCGGCGGAGCGCCGGACTTCCTCCTCGTCGTCGATGAAAAGAACGAGCGGCGCCTTCATTCGGCCGCCTCGTTCAAAGTGAGCTCGGCGGCATCGAGCGCGATGGTGAAGACCGCGCCGCCTTCCTGATGACGCTCCACACTCAAGTTCCCGCCGAAGTCCTTGACGATGTTATAGGAAATCGAGAGCCCAAGACCGAGGCCCTTGCCTACGCCCTTGGTCGAGAAGAAGGGGTCGAACACGCGCCCGACAATGCCCTCCGGTACGCCGGGACCGCGGTCGCGGACAGTGATCAGCACCCGCGAACCGGAGCTGCGAGCCGTCAGATCTATGCGACGGTCGTCCAGCCCTTCGACGGCATCGGCCGCGTTGGAGATGATGTTGACCAGCACCTGCTGCAGCCTGACCGGACCGGCGCGGACGATGGGCGGTACCGGGCCGAGGTCGATGTGGATCTCCGCGTCTGCAGCCTTCAGCCGCCATGCGATGACTTCCATCGTGTCGGCGACCACCTGCTCGAGCGGAACGGCGCGCAGTTGCCGGTTCGGCATGCGCGCGAAATTGCGTAGATGCTTGCTGATCGAAGCCATACGCTCGGTGAGCTTGGAAATCCGGGCGATGTTGTCGCTCGCCTCGACGACCCGGCCGCGCTCGATCAGCACGGCGGCGTTGTCGGCATAGTTCCTGACCGCGGCAAGTGGCTGGTTGAACTCGTGCGAAAGGGCTGCCGACATCTGGCCGAGAGCCGCAAGCTTGCCGGCCTGCACGAGATCGGTCTGCGTCTGGCGCAATTGCTGCTCCGTCGCCCGGCGCTCGCTGACTTCCGTTTCGAGCTGCCGGTTGACGGCTGCAAGATCGGCGGTGCGTTCGGCGACCCTCTGCTCCAGCTGTTCGCGTGCGGCACTCTGCAGTCTCGTGCGCTCTTCAAGCCGTGCGCTGCGCTGCAGGATGAAGGCTGCCACAAGTGTTGCGAGCCCCAGCACCATCAGCGCAGCGGCGATGAGCGTGAGGGCTTGGGTGCGCGCTGATGTCGTGTCGAGAAGAACCCGCACGGTCCAGCCGGCTTCGTCCATCGGCTCACCGAGCATGAGAAATTCTTGGGAAGCGCGTGATCCGCCGATCGCGATCAACTGGTGTTCTTCAACCGAGCGTGCGCGGCGTATCGGTAGATCGGCAAGGTCCGCATCGGCATAGCGACGCGAAATCTGGGTGCGCTCGATGCGATCCGGCGTCAGAGGCTCCAACGCGGAATAAAGCCATTCCGGGCGGCTCGTCATGAAGACGATCTCTTCGGGATCGGTGACGATGATCTCGCTGTCGCCGCCGGCCCAGGTCGCCTCGATCATGTCGACATCGACCTTGAAGACGACGACGCCGCGCACCACGGCACCGATCCGGATCGGCGCGGAAAAGTAATAGCCCCGTTTCAGCGAAGTTGTGCCGAGCGCGAAGAACCGACCCTGCCGGCCCTCGACAGCCTCGGTGAAATAGGGGCGATAGGAGAAATTCTCTCCGACGAAGGAGACGTCTCCATCGAAATTGCTTGCCGCGATCGTCTCGCCATTCGGCAGCATGACATAGATGTCTGAGGAGTTCAGCAGCGCGTTGATGCGCTTGAGATAGGCGTTGCCGCGGTCTCGAAGCGCTTGATTGTCGGCATCGATCACCATCGCCTGAATGATCGGATAGTCAGCCACGACCGAGGGCAGCGCCTCATAGCGTCTGAGATGACCGCGAAGCGCCGCAACCGCGAGCCGCAAGGTGGTCTGGGCCCGGGTCTCGGCTTCGTCCAGATAGGCGCGCTGGGCGAGAGGTGAGCCAAGCGCCACGATCAGCGCGGCGAGGATGGCAAACGACGCCCCAAGCAACAGCCAGCGCTGCAACGGTGACACGACTTTCACTGCTTGGCCCATCCTGATCGGGCCGCTGTCATGTGTCGACCCCAGCGGCACTATACCCAAGCGCGGGGCTCGCACAACAAATCCACGCGGCAGATCAGTCCCTTGGGCTGCGCCGTCAGGACCGTGCCACCTTCGATATGTCCTCGACGGTCGCGCTTTCACGCGGCGCCTCGCCGGTCTGGATGCTCCACAGCGTGCGGTAGAGGCCCGGCTGGCGGATCAGCTCGGCATGGGTGCCGGATTGGGTGAGGCGGCCCTGTTCCATCACGTGGATCGTGTCCGCATGGACGACGGTAGACAGACGATGGGCGACGAGAATGACGGTGCGCTGACCACGCATTTTAGCGAGCGAGCGCTGGATCGCGGCTTCCGTCTCGTTGTCGACGGCGCTGGTTGCCTCATCAAGGATGAGAATGCGCGGGTCGAGCAGAAGGGCGCGCGCCAGCGCGATACGCTGACGCTGGCCGCCGGAAAGCTTCTGGCCGTATTCGCCGATCGAGGTGTCGTAGCCATCGGGCAGGGCGCTGATGAAGCTGTCTGCCTCCGCAAGCCGGGCCGCCGCAATCACCTCGTCACGGCTTGCGTCAGGGCGTCCATAGGCGATGTTGTCTGCCACCGAGCCGGCAAACAGCGTCACTTCCTGCGGCACCCAAGCCATCGAGCGCCGTAGCGCCTTGATTGTCCAGCGATCGAGCGTGACGTCGTCGAGCGCGATGGAGCCCGACTGAGGATCAAGGAACCGACCGATCAGCTTGATCAGTGTGGACTTCCCGCCGCCGGTCGGACCGACGAGCGCAACCGTGTGGCCTGCTGGAATGTCGAGGTCAATCCCATTGACGCCGCCATTGCTCGTCTCATAGCGGAACGCGACGTCCTTCAGGGCGAAGCGGCCGTCGACGGCAACGTCATGGGTGCCCTCGTCCTTGGCGATCGGCTCGTTGAGCAGGCTCAGAATGCGCCGCGTCGATGCCATCGCGCGCTCGTAGAGATCGACGACTTCGGCCAGGCCGGTCATTGGCCACAGCAGCCGCTGCGTGAGGAAGACGAGAAGGCCGTAAGCGCCGACTTCCATCGTGCCGTTCAGCGTCATCCAGCCGCCGATGAGAAACGTCGCCAGGAAGCCTGACAGGATTGCCATGCGGATGATCGGGATGAAGGCGGACGAGATACGGATCGCGGCACGGTTGGCGGTCAGATAGCCGACGCTTTCCTGCGACAGCGCCTCCGTTTCGCGCTCTTCGGCACCGAAGGCGCGGATGGTGGCGAGGCCCTGTAGATTGGTCGTCAGCTTCGCGCCGAGCTGGCCGGCCCGCGCGCGCACCGTGTCGTAGCGGGTCTGGGCACGCTTCTGAAACCAGAACGCGCCGAAGATGATCGCCGGGACCGGCAGAAAGGCAACGACCGCGATGAGCGGCGAGACGATGAAGAAGACCGTGCCGACGAGGATGACGGCGGCAAAGGTCTGAATCAGCGTGTTGGCGCCACCGTCGAGAAACCGCTCGAGCTGGTTGATGTCGTCGTTGAGGATGGTGACGAGGTTGCCGGAGCGCTGCTCCTCGAAGAAGCGCGTCGGCAGATACTGTGCGTGGTTGTAGCAAAGGATGCGCAAGCGGTGCTGCACGTCCTGCGCCAGCCCGCGCCAGAGAACCTGGTAGATATATTCGAACAGCGACTCGCCGAACCAGATGAGGAACGTTGCTATGCCGAGCGCGATCAGCTGATCGGTCGGGTCGCTCAAGCCGAGTTGCGCCACGAAGGACGCCTCGCCACGCACCACGACGTCGAGCGCGATGCCGATGAGGATCTCTGGCATCACGTCGAAAATCTTGTTGATGATCGAGGAGGCGGTCGCCATGACCACGCGGCGGCGTTCGTCGCGGATCAGGCGAAAGAGCACCACAAGCGGATGGCCGCGCGTCAGATCGGCATTGTCGAGGTGGATGCGAGGCGGACGGTCGGCCATGGTCAGGGATCTTCGCCAGAATTATGTCGGATGGGGCATGCGGGAAAATGGAGCGTCGAGCTATAGGCGGCTCAGCGCGTGAATGCCAGCGGCACCGTGAAAGGCCATGAGGAGCGGCCTGCCGCCTGAGGAATCTGCGGGAAGGGCGCGGCCCGCTGCACTGTTTCGATGGCTGCCTGATCGAGCACTGGCGAGCCCGAACTGCGCACGACGGAAATGCCGCTGACACCGCCGCCTGCCGCAATGGTGAAGCTCACATGCACTTCGCCGGTGAGGCGGTCCCGCCGGGCAGCTGCCGGGTAGCGCAGCGCGCGCCTGAGCCTTGTCACCACCTGGCCTGGATAGTTGGAGACTGCAGCATTGCCGGCGGCTTGCGCCTGGGCACTGGCCTGTGACCCTTGCGTGGCCGCGCCCGATTGCGCCTGGCCATCGCTGGTGCCCTGGCGCTGCTGTGCCTGTTGCTGGCCCTGATTGCCCTGCGGTTGTGGCGCCGGGCGAGCCGGCTCCGCGACCTGGCGCGGCGGTGGCGGGGGCGTATAGGCGGGACGGGGCGTCGGGATCGGCGCATTTGCAATGGGGTCCGGCAGCGGCTCGATCGTCTCTGCACTTTCGATCGGCGCCTCTTCGGGCGCGCTTTCGGCTTCCAGCGGCTCCGGCTCCACCGGCACCGTTTCCTGCTCGACCGTTTCGGAAGGCTCGGGCTCGATCGGTGCCGGCTCTTCGGCAACGACGATGCCATCAGTCGAAGGAACAATCTCCTCGACCGGTGCTTCCGGCAGAGTCTCTGCCTCGGCCTCTGGCGTTTCCACAGGCGCTTGCTGCGGCGTGATGGGCTGTTCTGCCGTTTCCACCGGCTCGACGGGAGCGGTCTCCACAGGCTCGGGCGTAACTTCGCCCACCAATTCCGCGTCTTCGAACGCATTGCCGATCATCGAAACCGAAATGGGGCCACCCCCAGCGATCTGAATATCCGGCGTCCGGTTCATGAAGGCAACCGTTGCCCCCAGATGGATGGCGACGGAGGCGAGAAGGGCAATCGTCTGAAGCGTCAGGCCGGCGCTCTGGCGTCCTCGTGCAATGAGTGGAATGTCCGCTGGGTCGATAGCATCCGCCTCGGCGGTCGATGTCGAAGGCAGCGATCCATGGGCATCGGCAAGCCCCTCGATCAATGTCGCCCTTTCGCTGGAAGGGACAAAATCGATCGGCTCGAAGTCGCTGCCGCCGGCGGGAGGCTCGGCATCATACGCCATCAGGTCGATAAGGGGCTGGGTGCGGCTCATGGCGCGGCGCGCTCCGTCATGACGGTCACGGTTTCGACGCCGAGCGCGCGCAAGCCGCTGGCGATCTCGATCAGGTCAGATGCGGGCAACGCCCGATCGACGAGCAGCTTCGGCCTATCCGCAGCATTCTCGCCGTCGGTGTATTCGGCAGCCCAGGTCTCGAGCGTTACCGGTTGGCCGCGATACCAGAGCGATCCATCGGCGCGGATCGCGAGCGTGTCGGCCGGTGCCGTCCGTTCTGCTTCGCTCGTGCTGATCATCGAGACTTCCTGGTCGATGGGCGGCGTCAGCGATCCGGCGACCAGAAAGAAGATGAGCATGAGAAACACCACGTTGATGAGCGTGATGGTGTTCTCGGGCGCTGTCTTCTTCTTGGGGGCGGGCAGTTTCATTGCTTCGTTCCGATCGCCATCGTCATTGCGCGACGCTCAAGGGGATGGCGCTTGCGCCGCGGATCGCCTCGATGGCGCTTATCAATTCCTGCGACTGCGCCTCGCCGCGCACCAGGAGCACGGCTGATTCCGCACCGCTTTCTTCGAGCCGCGCGACCTCTGCGGCGACGCTCGCAATATCGGCATGGGCAAGGCCATTGACGCTCCACCCGTCATCCGCCAACCGCACCAGCACGTCCGGCGTGCCGGACGAGCCGGTCGTTGCCTGCGCGCCCGTCAACTCCACCTCGGCGAACCGGGTGAAGGTCGAGGACAGCATGAAGAACAACAGCAGCAGGAAGATCACGTCGATCAGCGACGTAAGCGACAGCCGTCTTGCTCTTCGGACTGAGGCCTGGACGCGCATCAGTAGGCAGCGCTCCGCGCGTCTACGGTGGCGGCGAAATCACGATGCTGCTCGCTCTCATGCCCATCGCGCAGTCCGAGCGCGCGTGACGACAGAAACGCACCGGTGAGCGTCTCGACAGCAACGCGCTCGTTTTCGACCCGGGATTCGAACCAGGTGAGAAGCAGCGAGACCGGCATTGCGACCGCAAGACCGACAGCCGTCGTCAGAAGCGCGACCCAGATGCCGCCAGCGAGAATGGACGGATCGACGGCATTGCCGGCGCCCTGCAGGCTCTGGAAAGCCTCGATCATGCCGAGAACCGTCCCAAAAAGGCCGAGCAGCGGGGCAATCTGCGCAATGGCATCCATCGCACGAAAGCCCCGCTGCAGCTTGTGCAGGCGGTCGACCGCGATGCGGCTGACTTCTTCCTCGACCGCCGCTTTGGACACCGAGCGCCGCACGGATAGCCGCATGGCGGTGACCATGGTTTCGGAGACGAGCGAACGGTCGTTTGCTACGGCAGCTTCCGCGCCGCGATAGTCTCTCTGGCTCCAAAGCTCGATCGCCTTGCGGGCCCGTCCGTGTGCCCCGACCCGCTCGCGGGCGAACTGCACGAACTTCATCAGGATCAGCGCAAGCGCAAACACCGAAAGGACGAGCAGGACGCCGACGACCCAGCCGCCGAGTTCGAGAAAATTGGCGATGATGTCGATGATCTGGTTGATCACGCTGTGCCCTCCGGCGTCAGTTGGACAATTCGATGTCGGACCGGCTCGAGGCCGCGAGTGAGACGATGCAGGCGTCTTCGCTGAGGTCATCGCTCTCGCAGGTCGCCACATCGTTCACGAGCACGCGCGACAGCGAGGAACAGGCCGCTCCTCCAATGTTGAACTGACGAACGCGCGTGCGACCTGCGGGAACGTCCTGAAAGTCGAGCACTGTCATGCGCTCCACCAGGCCTCCACCGTTGAAGAACACCATTTGATACGAAGCCTTCGAGATATCGCTGCCGAGCCCGCTTTCGACGACGAACGTCATCATGCAGCCGTTCTCCGTCTCGGCGGTGGCGTTCAATTCCATGGATAAGCCTTGGGGCTCCGGAGCCGTCTGCGCTTGCGCGGGCACGGCGAGAAGGGCGCAAAAGACGGATAGAAGGAAAGGAGCTGCGCTATTCATGAAGATCTCGAGTTCGGTGGGTCCGGAAGTTTCCGACCGCTTAGCAGCACCCAGACATAATAGTCTACTAAAAAACTCACCTTTAAGTAGGTTCACGCGAAAAGTCGGCGGCAAATGTTGCGTGAAGCCAAATTGAGGAACCTCGGATTCGCCGTCGCGTTTCCCCTGCATCCAAAAAAGGGAGTGCAGAACGATGAACGTCTCTTCTGAAAATATCCGCGCGACACGCGTTGAAGGCACCGAAGTCCGTAACAGTGCGGGCGAGCACCTTGGCAGCGTCAACGATCTCGTCATCGGAAAGCGGGACGGCAAAGTGAAGTATGCCATCATGTCGTTCGGTGGCTTCCTCGGGATCGGTGAGGAATATCACCCGCTGCCATGGGAGAAGCTCACCTATGATGAGCGCCAGGGAAGCTATGTAGTTGATCTTTCCAAGGATCAGCTTGAAGGCGCACCGCGCTACGCGCGTGAACGCGAGTTCGACTGGGGCGATACCGAAAGCACCCGCCGCATCAACGACTATTACGGCGTTCCGCCATACATCTGATCTTCGAACATAGCCGGCTCTGAGGCGACATCAGAGAGGAAACCACCTTGGCGGGCCACATCGGCCCGCCCTTTTCGTTTCTACACGCCATGTTGGTTGGAGTAAGAGCTTAGGCTGCGGATAGTGAAACCGGGTTCGCTTCCGGGCCATCGGCCGCGCCGGGACCGGTTTCGCAGCCGAGATCCGGGAAGGCCACGATCCGCTTGCCGGCGAAATCCGTCCGCACCACCGTCAGCCCGCGCTCTTCGAAATAGTCCAGCAGCCGGCGCGCTCGGCGCGTGGAATGGGTGCCGTAGGCCCGTGCCAGCGTCGCATCCGACGGGCAGGCGGCACCCGTGAGCGCTGCCTTGGCGACCAGAATGAAAACCGCCTGAACATCGTCCGGCAGGGATTCCGCGAGATTGATGACCTGCCTCCAGTCGTCGCTCGCCGCCATTTCCGCATCGATGCCGACGCGGGCGAGTGCAAAGCGCCGCCGGAAGACAGCGAGAGTGACTGCCGGCCCGGGAAGCCTTGCGATACGGGCCCGCACGAGAAAATCCTGGTACAGCTCGCCGTCGCTCCGGAAAGCGGCGTCGGGATCGGCGACGATGGCCGTCAGCAGCCCGTCGATCATCCGGTCGCGCTCGAAAGCCGCCGTTTCCGTCTCGGCTTCGCTCAGCTCCTCCTCGTCCTCCTCCTGCGCGCCGGCCGGAGCGGCCTTGGCGAGTTCGGCCAGGATATCAGTCGTGGGTCGCGGCGGCGGCGCGGTTCGGCGCGTCATCACGACCGGCTCGGCTGGACCCGGCGTAAAGATCAAATCGCGCGCTTCCTCCGGTGCTGGCGCGTCGGGCAGGGGCGTCAATTTCGGGCTGGTCGAGCGGGCCTCGGTCTCGACCCGTCCGATCGCGATCGGCAGCGGACGACGTGAAAGCGCCGGGCCAAGCGCCACGAATTTTCCGCGCTTCAGGTCTCTGAACATTTCCGCCTGGCGCCTGTCCATGCCGAGCAGGTCGGCAGCGCGTGCCATGTCGATGTCGAGAAAGGTGCGGCCCATCAGGAAGTTGGATGCTTCGGCGGCGACGTTCTTGGCAAGCTTAGCGAGACGCTGCGTCGCGATCACACCGGCAAGCCCACGCTTTCGGCCACGGCACATGAGATTAGTCATGGCGCCGAGCGAAGCGCGTCGCGCATCTTCGGCCACGTCGCCCGCTGCCGCCGGTGCAAAGAGCTGGGCCTCGTCGACCACCACGAGGACAGGGTACCAGTAGTCGCGCTCGGCATCGAACAGGCCGTTCAGGAACGTCGCAGCCGACCGCATCTGCTGGTCCGCCTCGATCCCTTCGAGATTGAGGACGCAGGAAACACGGTGCTGACGGATGCGCGCGGCGATGCGCAGCAATTCCTGTTCCGAGCGGGCCGCATCCACCACCACATGGCCGAACCGGTCGGCCAGCGTGACGAAGTCACCTTCAGGATCGATGATGCACTGCTGCACCCAAGGCGCACTCTGCTCCAAGAGCCGCCGCAGAAGGTGCGACTTGCCGGAGCCGGAATTGCCCTGAACGAGAAGACGCGTCGCGAGCAACTCTTCGAGATCGAGCAAGGCCGGCTTGTTCTCGCCTGTCTCTCCCATGTCGATGTCGACGCGCATTTGGTCTCCCGGATGTCAGCCAAGCCGTCTACCTAGCATCTCGAAGCCCGGTCATTCGCCCCTCGTGGCGCAAAACCCACAGATGTTTGGCGTCGGGTCGCGATCACGCGCCATGAACTGACCCAATCTCTCGTGCATGGCGCGCAGGTGGGGGCGGGTTGTTGCACGGGTGATTCTGTGGCAGTCATCGACCCGATCGGCTGCGTACCGCGCCGGGTTCCCCCGCACATCATCGCCTGTCCGCGATTGGACAGCATTAGCGCGTATCCGGTATTGCGATGCCGGTCGCCTCAATTGCATGAAAGGCCAGTCATGTCGGAACAACCCATTCCATTCATCGATCTCGCAGCCCAGCAGGCCGTGATTCGTCCGAAGATCGACGCTGCAATTGCGCGTGTCCTCGATCACGGCCAGTACATCATGGGCCCCGAAGTCGCCGAATTGGAAAAACAATTGGCCGAATTCTGCGGCGCGACCCATGCCATCGCCTGCTCCAACGGCACCGATGCTTTGGCTCTCGGTCTGATGGCGAAAGACGTGCGTCCCGGCGACGCGATCTTCTGCCCAAGCTTCACCTTCGCCGCCACCGGCGAAGTCGTCGCCTGGCTCGGCGCGACCCCTTATTTCGTCGATATCCTCGAAGACACCTACAACATGGATCCGGAAAGCCTGAGCCAGGCGATCCTGGACGCCAAGGCTGCCGGCCATCGCCCCGTCGGCATCATCCCGGTCGACCTGTTCGGCCAAGCTGCCGACTACGATCGGATCGAGCCGATTGCCGAGGAAAATGCCCTCTGGATCATGTGCGACACCGCTCAAGGGTTTGGTGCGACCTACAAGGGCCGCGTCACCGGTTCGATCGGCCATATCGCCACGACCAGTTTCTTTCCCGCCAAGCCGCTCGGCGGCTACGGCGATGGCGGCGCCATCTTCGTCGGCGACGACGAACTGGCCAAGATCATCCGGTCGCTGGTCAACCACGGCTATGGCAGCGAGCGCTATGACAATGTCCGCATCGGCATGAATGGCCGGCTGGATTCGATCCAGGCCGCCATCCTGATCGAGAAGCTCGCGCTATTCCCCGGCGAAATCGAGGCGCGAGACAGGGTCGCGAAGCGCTACAGCGATGGACTTTCAGACGTCGTCGTCACGCCTGTCGTCATGGAAGACACGCGGTCCACCTGGGCGCAGTACACGATCAGGGCGCCCGGTCGGGATCGCTCCAGCATTCTTGACGCGCTCAAGGCGAAAGGCATTCCCACGGCAATCTATTATCCGAAGCCGATGCACGTGCAGACTGCGTACCAGCATTACCCCAAGGCGGGTGGTGCGCTGCCGGTCTGCGACAGGCTTGCAGCCGAGGTCTTCAGCCTTCCCATGCACGCCTATCTCGACGAGGCGACGCAGGATCGCATCATCGATGCGGTGCGAACCGTAGTTCCCACAATTGTAAAGAGTGCAGCCGCCCGTTAATCGGGAATTGGTCATGCTGCGTCGAGAGAGGCCGACAGATGCCGGTGTTTGCTTTTTGGCAAGCCCGGCACGCTAGGCAGGCAGTCGATCGGCTTTTTCGAGGGGCTTTCAGGGACAAGGATCGACTATGAGCGGCAGATCATGCTTGGCGGTGGTTCTGGCAGCGGGCGAAGGCACGCGGATGCGCTCCGACCTGCCGAAGGTGCTGCACGAGGTGGCCGGTCTTCCGATGGTCGGCCATGTGGCCGAGGCCGCAAGGCAGGCCGGCGTCGATCGCCTCGCGGTGGTGGTCGGCCGGGGCGCCGAAGCGGTCTCGGCGGCACTGAGCACCCATGACGTGGCGACACATCTTCAGACGGAGCGGCTCGGAACGGGCCATGCGGTGCTTGCCGCCCGCGATACGATCGCGCTTGGCTTCGATGATGTGCTGGTGCTCTTCGGCGATACGCCGCTGCTTTCGACCGAGACGATCGAACGTGCCCGGAGTGCGTTGGCATCAGGCGCCGATATCGCGGTCGTCGGCTTCCATGCCGCGGATCCGACCGGTTATGGGCGGCTGATCGTCGAAGGCGAGACGGTGTCCGCCATCCGCGAGCACAAGGACGCAAGCCCCGAAGAGCGAAAGATCACGCTCTGCAATGGCGGCGTCATGGCGATCTCGGGCCACCGGATACTCGGATGGCTTGACCGGATCGGCAACGACAATGCCAAGCGCGAATATTATCTGACCGACATCGTTGCGATCGCCGTTGCCGATGGCGCGCGCGTGAATGTTGTCGAGGCACCCGCCGAAGACCTCATGGGTGCCAACACCCGTGTCGAACTGGCCGAGCTTGAAGCTGCCTGGCAGCGCCGCCGACGCCGCGAACTGATGCTGTCCGGCGTGACGATGCAGGCGCCCGAAACGGTGTTCCTCGCCTATGATACCGCGATCGAACCCGATGCATTCCTGGAGCCGAACGTCGTCTTCGGGCCCGGTGTCACGATCGGGGCGGGCAGCGTCATCCGCGCATTCTCCCACCTGGAAGGCGCGACGGTTGCCGCCGATTGCGAAATCGGTCCATTTGCGCGGTTGCGGCCGGGCGCGGACCTTTCCGAAAAGGCCAAGGTCGGCAATTTCTGCGAAGTGAAGAAGGCCAAGGTCGGCAAGGGCGCCAAGATCAATCACCTGACCTATATCGGCGACGCCGAGATCGGCGCGAAATCCAACATCGGCGCCGGTACGATCACCTGCAATTACGACGGCATCAACAAGCACCTGACGTCGATCGGCGCCGGTGTCTTCGTTGGTTCCAATACGTCGCTGGTTGCTCCGGTCGCGATCGGAGACGGTGCCTATATCGCATCGGGCAGCGTCATCACCGAAAACGTATCGGCCGATGCGCTGGCTCTAGGGCGCGCACGCCAGACCGAAAAGCCGGGCCGGGCAGCCGATATCCGTGCCCGCAACGAAGCAGTGAAGGCGGGACGATCCGCCGGCAAGTGAAGAGCGGCTCCGGTCGCACCTTTGAAGATTGAGATAGCGGGGACAGCCAGCATGTGCGGAATCATTGGAATCATCGGCACCGAGAGCGTGGCGCCGCGCATGGTCGATGCGCTGAAGCGGCTTGAATATCGCGGCTATGATTCCGCCGGGGTTGCGACGCTCGAAGACGGCAAGCTCGATCGCCGCCGTGCCGAAGGCAAGCTCGTCAATCTGGAAAAGGTGCTGGCCGGCAATCCGCTCGGCGGTACGATCGGCATCGGCCATACGCGCTGGGCGACCCATGGCGCGCCGACCGAAAATAACGCGCACCCGCATTTCGTGGGCGGCGTCGCCGTCGTGCACAATGGCATCATCGAGAATTTCGCAGCGCTTCGCAGCGAGTTGCGTGCCAAGGGCATCACCTTTCACTCCGAGACCGACACCGAAACGGTCGCCGCGCTTATTTCGACGCTGATCGTGGAGGGCGCTGACGCTGTCTCGGCCATGCGCGAGGCGGTGAAGCGCTTCGAAGGCGCTTATGCGATTGCCGTGATGGTCGAAGGCGAGGGCGGCATGCTGTTGGCGGCCCGCCATGGACCACCGCTCGCCATCGGTCACGGCAATGGCGAGATGTTCCTGGGCTCCGATTCCGTAGCGCTGGCGCCTTTCACCGACCGCATCACCTATCTGGAGGACGGCGACTGGGCGGTCGTGACCGCTGATACCGCCACCATCTACGATCGGAGCGGCGCGACTGTCACGCGTATGGAAACCCGGTCGCAGGTCATGGCGAGTGCGGTCGATCGCGGCAATCACCGCCACTTCATGGAAAAGGAAATCTACGAGCAGCCGGAAGCGATCAGCCGGACGATGAGCCGCTACATCGATTTTGCCGAGCTGAAGAGCAAGCCGATCGATGGCTCGATCGACTTTTCGGCCATCGATCGCCTTACCATGTCGGCCTGCGGCACCGCGTATTATGCCGGCGTAGTCGGCAAATACTGGTTTGAGCGTTATGCTCGCCTGCCGGTGGAAATCGATATTGCGTCGGAATTCCGGTACCGCGAAATGCCGCTCGGCCCGCGCGACGCGGCGATGTTCATTTCCCAGTCCGGCGAAACCGCCGACACGCTCGCCTCACTGCGCTACTGCAAGGATAATGGGCTGCCGATCGGCGCCGTGGTCAATGTGCAAGAATCCACAATCGCCCGCGAAGCCAATGCAATCTTTCCGACGCTTGCGGGCATCGAGGTCGGCGTCGCATCAACCAAGGCGTTCACGGCGCAGCTTACCGTTCTCGCCTCGCTCTCCATCATCGCCGGCCGGCAACGCGGCACGATTGATGACGCGCGCGAAGCCGAGCTCTGTCAGGCTTTGGTCGAGATTCCCGGGCTCATGACCAAAGCGTTGAATGAAATTCAGCCCCAGATCGAGAAGCTGGCGCAGGAACTGTCCCATTATAAGCATGTGCTCTATCTCGGCCGCGGCACCTCCTTTCCGCTCGCCATGGAAGGAGCCCTGAAGCTCAAGGAAATCTCCTATATTCATGCCGAGGGTTATGCAGCCGGCGAGCTGAAGCACGGACCAATCGCGCTGATCGACGAGAAGATGCCTGTTATCGTCATCGCTCCCTATGATGCCGTGTTCGCCAAGACCGTTTCCAACATGCAGGAAGTCGCGGCGCGCGGCGGGCGTATCATTCTGATCACCGACGCCGAAGGTGCGGCCGCGGCAGACATGGAGACGATGGCGACGCTTATCGTGCCGAAGGTTCCGGAGATCGCAGCTCCGATCGTCTACTCCGCACCGATCCAGCTGCTCGCCTATCACACCGCCGTATTCATGGGCACGGATGTCGACCAGCCGCGCAATTTGGCCAAGTCGGTCACCGTCGAATAATCGACTCGCATACGAATCGTGGGGCGCAACGCCCCGCGATTCTCGGCCGTTCAGGGCCCTTGTCGGCCCCTCACGCGGTTGCAGACCGTTCCAATTTCCCTTTTTTCATTAATCATCTTTTAAGGGGTCGATGGGCCCGCGGCGAAATCGTGGCTTTTGTGCAACAAGGCCATTCCATAGGGGCCACATTCATGCCCAAAAGCGGAAATGCCGATTGCTTCAAATGCGCCGCCGCGTATTTTCAATCTCGGAAGCGCGGACAGCAAGTCCAACTTCTCTTGTTGGGGATGGGGCAGGGAAAGCTGTCCTTCAGCAAAATACCCAGACCCGTTTGAAACTTTTGACTGGAGGTCAGAAAATGAACATTAAGAGCCTTCTTCTCGGCTCCGCTGCGGCTCTGTTCGCAGTTTCTGGCGCCCAGGCTGCTGACGCGATCATCGCTGCTGAGCCTGAGCCCCTGGAATACGTCCGCGTCTGCGACGCTTTCGGCACTGGTTACTTCTACATCCCCGGCACCGAGACCTGCCTTTCGGTCGGCGGTCGTATCCGCCTCGACTACGGCTTCGGCGACAACGGCCTGACGAACGCTGTCACGGACGAAGAAGGCTGGGCAAAGCGCTCGCGCGCTTACCTCTACCTCCGTTCGGCAACGGACACCGAGTGGGGCCCGCTGACGACCTACACGGAAATGCAGTTCCAGATCGACAACAGCACGTACCGTAACAACGCTGCTGCTTTCGATGGCAACCTCGGCGCAACGGCTGTTGCACGCCTTCCGTTCGCAACGATCTCGCTCGGCGGTCTGACCATGGGCAAGAGCGAATCCATGTTCACGCAGTGGACGGATTACGCTGGCTCGGTCATCAACGATGGTATCGTTGGTTTCGGCCCGTTCGACGCTCAGCTGATCAGCTACACCTATGACGCCGGCAACGGCTTCTCGGCAATGGTCTCGATCGAAGACGACATCTCCACGGGCCTGGGCTACATCCCGGACGTCGTCGCTGGTGCTAAGTACGAAGCTGGCGCATTCGCTCTGTCGGTTGTCGGCGGCTACGACGAGAACGAAGACGAAGGCGCAATCAAGGCTCGCCTCGACGGTTCGTTCGGCGGCTTCTCGGCCTTCGTAATGGGTGGCTACTCCACGAACGAAGCTGGCAACCGCTTCGCCAACTGGAACGGCGACTGGGCTGTTTGGGGCGGTCTGTCCGCTCCGGTCACCGAGCGCATCACCTTCAACACGCAGCTTTCCTACGATGAGCAGGAAACCTTCGGTGCTGTTGGTAACCTCGTATTCAACGTTGCTCGCGGCTTCGACGTCACGACCGAAGTTTACTACGCTGACGACTTCGCTGTCGTAGGCGATGCCGACGAAATCGGCGGCACGATCCGCTTCCAGCGCACGTTCTAATCGGTTCCTACCGGTTTGATGGAAAGGCCCGGCAGCAATGCCGGGCCTTTTTAATTTGATGATCTCAGGCAGTTGGGGGGAGAGCATCGTTGAGAAAGTGGTTCTGGCCAGTACTGGTCATCGCGGCACTGATCGTAACGCTCACGCTTTGGTTCAGCTGAATCGGACGTCAGGCCGCGAGGGCGCGAACGCTTGAAAGACGCTATGCGGGCTTAGAGGGAGGCGCGCGCCAGGAATTGCGCAATTGCGGCGGGAATGCCTGCACTATGGGGCAGGGGGGCATGGCCTTGCCCGGCGACGACCAGGGTTTCCATCCCCGGGTGCCGCTTCTCCATCTCCGTCACGGTCGTCTGCGACAAAAGCTGAGAGTTCTCGCCGCGGATCGTCATGACCGGCACATGCGCCAGCGCATCGAATTGCGGCCACAGCGTCGGAAGCTGCGTGTTGAAGTCGATCGCATTGAGCTGCTTGACGATCGCCTGATCGAAGTCGGAAACGATCTTGCCTTTGCGTTCGACATAGATGGCTTCGGCCATCTCCCGCCAGTCGCCTGGTCCAAGCGCCGGAAAAGCCTTTTCGTGCGCTTGCTTCAGGATATCGACCGCCTGCTCCCAATCTTTCGGTTGGGGAAGGCGGGTCAGGTAGCCGCGGATTTGCGCAAGCCCCGCGCCTTCGATCACAGGCCCGGCATCATTGAGAATGGAGGCCGCAATCATCGTGGGCCGTGTTGCGGCCAGCAGGTGGATGATCAGCGCACCGCGTGACGTGCCGAAGAAGATGGCCCGTGGGACGTCGAGTGCGGCCAGCGCGGCCTGAACGTCGTCTGTCTCGACTGTGAGCGAATAATTGTCGGCATTCCTATCGCGATCCGACTCGCCACGCCCGCGATAGTCGAGGCAGATGACGCGGCGAGGCTCGATCGCAGGCGCCATCGAGCCATTGCTGAACAACGTCGCAAATTGATGGAAATCGCGGGCGTTACGGGTGAGACCCGGAAGGCAGACGATCGGCAAGTGTCCGCTGCCGGCTGGCCCACCGTAATCGCGCGCGTGCAGGCGCAACCCATCCGCCGCGGTGATCGCGACGGACTTGAAGCCGTCTGGGACGGCAGCCGAGGTTGCGTTGCCTTTGATCGTTTGGCTCACGTGCGCCCGAAGCGCAGATCATGGACGATGTCGGTTTGTGCACCGAGCCGCGTCTTGTAGACCTGGTAGTTCTCCATGACGCGCTGCACGTAGTTGCGCGTTTCCGGGAACGGGATGCGCTCGATCCAGTCGACGACCTCTTCGATCGACTTGCCACGCGGATCGCCGTAACGCGCGATCCACTGGGGCACGCGGCTCGGACCGGCATTGTAGCCGATGAAAGTGAGGATGTAGGAGCCGCCGAAGTCGGCGATCTGTTCGCCGAGATAGTGGGCGCCGAGCGTTGCGTTGTAGCCGGCGTCTTCGGTGAGACGCGCCGGTGCGTAGGACAGGCCATGGCGGGCCGCCACGCCTTTTGCCGTTCCGGGCAGAAGCTGGAGCAATCCGCGGGCATCCGCGGGCGAGACGGCGGCCTTGTTGAACTCGCTCTCCTGGCGCGCGATCGAATAGGCGAGCGCCTTGCCTGAGCTCGAAATGTTCGCGCTCGGCGGAATCACGCCGATCGGGAAGGCGAGTGCGGCCACATCGACGCCGCGATAGAACGCGGCCTTGCCGACGCGCAGCGCGGTCGTGTGGTCGCCACGCGATTCGGCCATATGAGCGAGCAGTGCCAGTTCGCCGGGGCTGTCGATCTGGTCGGCAAGGGCTCGATAGAGAAGGTTCGCACGGCTCTCATGGCCCGCATTCTGCAAACGGCGAATGGCAGTCGCTGCCTGCCGGCTGGCGAAGCGGTCACGTTCAGCCTGGGTGGGAGAGGGGTACGCGACGCTCAGCGCGTTGCGGCCGATCTTTGCGGCGGCAAGCTGGCCATAAAACGTTGTCTGGTGTTGTGCGGCCGCGGCGTAATATTCGCGCGCGTTGCCGGGTCCGCCTGCCTCAGCCGTGCGACCAAGCCAGTAATAGGCACGCGACGTGGATAGCGGACGGTTGGAGATCTCGCGGATCCGCTGGAAGTGCGTGTGCGCGGCAGACGGGTTATTCAGCGCCCGCAGCGCGTACCAGCCCGCATGGAACTCCGCATCGACGCGGTCGACCGCGCCTTCGGCCAGATGGTTGCTGACGATGCGGTAGGCGAGGCTTGAATTGCCGGCATCCATGACGCCGCGTGCGACGATGCGCTGCTCATTCCACCAGGCATCGGGTTCGATGATTGCGGCCTTATCGCGCGGGGCGCTCAGCAGCAGTTCAGCGGCTTCTGTATATTTGTCCTGCTGGCGCAGATAGCGGATGCGCGCATGTAGATAGCTCGGATCGCGGTGCCAGGATCTGTCGACCGCGTTAAGCAATGCACCTGCGTTCGGTGCACGCTGGGCGATGGCAGCCCGTGCGCGGAAGAGCGAGTTCGCTTCGCCCTTCGACGCGAAGCGCTCGGCCTGGGAAACGCGGTCGCGATAAAGCAGCATGTCCATGCGGCGCTTGTGATCGGCGACGGTGAGGATGCTGTCGAACTCGCGCAGGAAGAGGTTTTCCTGGTTGGTGTTCATCGTGTCGTTTTGCCACGCCCGAGAAACGAGCGCTTTGGCACGGCCAAGATCACCCTTCTGCTTCAGCGCGCGGGCAAGCACGATCACGCCCTCCGGCGTCGTCGGATCGCTATTGGCAAAGGCGGCGATGACCTGGTCCGGATGCGGGTTCTCTTCGTGAAGGGCGCGCTCGGAATGGCCACGCAGCGCGTCGAGACCCGGCCAGCCCTGAAGCTCGCTGGCAGCCGCCGCGATCTCGCGCGAGGGAACGCCCTTGGCGCCGGAAAGCGCGATGGCCCAGGTGAGGATCTGCCGGTCGAGGCTGCCTGCCGGCATGCTGTCGCGCACCGAGCGGGACACCGTCACGTCGCGGCCGATCGCGTCGAGGCCGCGCTTCAAGGCTGCGCTCGCAGTGCCTGATGTTTCTGCCGGGCTCGTCGGCCGCAGGATCGCACCGGTAATATCGCCTGCCGAAGGAGCCGGAACTGCCTGATACCCGGTGGCGACGGTGGCCATGTCAGGTCGGAACACGGGCATTGGAACCGTGCTCGGCGGCACGAACTGCGCTTGCGCTGCCGTCGAGGATAGAGCCACGAGCGTTGCGACCAGGAGAATAGGCGTCTTGTTCGGCATGATCAGGTGCGTCTCTAACGATGAACTCGGAACTGATTGCCCGTCATGTGGCCACACAGGACCACATTTTTCCGGGTTTGAATGATCGTGCCATGGCATCGGTGAAGCAACGGTTAATCAATGGTTAGGTCTCACGCTTAAATTGTATCGAAAACCCTCTGAGAACAGGGCGCCTCGGAGCTGAAATCGGGCTTTGCCGTGCTTGCGGCGCATTCCGCACGCGACTATGGTGCGCCGCTTCGATCCGGCGGCACCAACCGCTTCGTGAGAATGCATAGCACAATATGGCCAAAGCATGGGATGCTTTCGGCCCGCCTCCGGGAGCCGTAATGTTCAAGGGATCCATTCCAGCGCTTGTGACGCCGTTCGACGACGATGGGGCCATCGACGAGAAGGCTTTTCGCGCTCATGTCGAATGGCAGATCGAGGAGGGCTCGACAGGCCTGGTCCCGGTCGGCACCACGGGTGAGTCGCCGACGCTGTCGCATGAGGAGCACAAGCGGGTCATCGAACTCTGCATCGAAGTGGCTGCCGGGCGCGTGCCGGTCATGGCGGGGGCAGGGTCCAACTCCACCCACGAGGCCGTCGATTTCGCCAAACACGCCGAACAGGCCGGTGCCGATGGGATCCTCGTCGTCACTCCCTATTACAATAAGCCGAACCAGCGCGGTCTTTACGAACACTATGCCGCGATCGCGCGCGCCGTGACGCTGCCGATCTTCATCTACAACATTCCGGGCCGCTCCATCATCGACATGCTGCCGGAGACGATGGCGCGGCTTCACGCGGAGTTTCCGCATATCGCCGGCGTCAAGGACGCGACGGCGAAGGTGGATCGCGTCTCCGAGCAGCGCGCCGCCTGCGGATCGGAATTCATCCAGCTGTCCGGTGAAGATGCGACGGCGCTCGGCTTCAATGCCCATGGTGGCGTCGGCTGCATTTCGGTAACGGCCAATGTCGCGCCGCGCCTTTGCGCGGATTTCCAGTCGGCAATGCTTCAGGGCGATTTCCGCAAGGCGCTTGGGTTGCAGGATCGGCTGATGCCGCTCCATCGGGCTCTGTTCATTGAACCGAACCCGGCGGGTGCCAAATATGCGTTGTCGAAGCTCGGCCGCATGAAGAATATCCAGCGCAAGCCGCTCGTGCCGGTCGAGGCCTCGACGGCGGAGCGTCTGGATGAAGCTCTGCGTCACGCCGGGCTTACAAACTGATCGGGACTGAACATGGCTAAGCCGGGTACGCCGGCGCGCAAGATCGTTGCGGAGAATCGCAAGGCGCGTTTCAACTACGAAATCGTCGATACGTTCGAAGCGGGGCTCGTGCTGACGGGCACTGAGGTGAAGTCGCTGCGCGAAGGCAAGGCGAACATCGCTGAATCCTACGCCACGGAGGAGGGCGGTGAGCTGTGGCTCATCAACTCCTACCTGCCGGAATATCTGCAGGCCAACCGCTTCAACCATGAGACCAGGCGGCGTCGAAAACTGCTACTGCACAAGAAGGAAGTCGATCGCCTGTTCGCCTCGGTGAACCGGGAAGGCATGACGCTTGTGCCGCTGAAGGTCTATTTCAATGAGCAGGGCCGCGCGAAGCTGGAACTGGCGCTCGCCCGCGGCAAGAAGCTGCACGACAAGCGAGAAACCCAGAAGCAGCGCGACTGGCAGCGCCAGAAATCCAGGCTGCTGCGCGACCACGGCTAAGCCGTAATCTAGATCCGGGCCAGTTCCGGTAGCCGGCCGATCCTGCCCTTGGGCGATGGTCGGCCGAGCGAAAACAGTATTCCGGCTGCTTCGTCCGTCTCCGACCGTTCAAGCTTTTCTGAATCCTCGATGGTCAGCCAGCCCTGCGGGTTGAAGCCGAAGCTCACCGTTTTGATCGGCCCGCTCGCCAGCATCGGAATGTGGTCCATGATGGTGATTTTGCGGGGCGTGACGATGTCGCAAATGTGCAGGTTTGCTCCTGTCTGCTGCACGATCACGATGGCTTCGGCGTCGATCAGACGTTTTGCCGTGAGCGCGCGGTGGCTGAGATGCCAAAGCAGGATCGGGTAGTAGTCGACCGCGCTGAAGTCTTCGCTGAGTTCGATCGCCTCGCGGCATGCGCTTCTGAGCAGCGCCCGGTCATCGGCCGAGCCTATGTCGAGATCGACTGCTGAGACAAGCGAGGGAAAGGCCGATACCGGCAGCTGGAACTGCCACTCGGTGATCCTCTCGAAACCAAATCTCGGGTAGATGGCGGCGGTGTCGGAGACGGCGAAGATCAGCGTCGTGCGGTTGTCGAGCGGCGGGAGCGCCAGAATATGCTCTATAAGCCGGCGCATATGACCTTGGTTGCGCCGATCCGGCCGGGTTGCGATGGCACCAAGCTGGTAACCCGCGGAAATCGCGCCATCGACCACAAAGCGCATCGACATGCGCCCGACGGTGGCGATGATCTCGTCGTTTTCCATGAGCGCGAAGGCCGTGTAGTCGTCGCCCCACCCGCCGCGATCGGCCCAGGGCCTGAACTGTTGCTCGCCGGAAACCTGCGTGATGAACGCTACGTAGCTGTCGTGCAGCCCATGGTCCCGCGGACCTATCTCCACGAGCGCAGTTTCCATGACGGGAAAATCTCGAGGGAATGTAACAAGCATATCGTTACACCATTTGCTGTGCCGTAGCTTGCGAAATCTGGGGGTGCCGCGGCTCGATCCGCGACACCCAGGCACTTATCGTGCGATCACTGCAGGCCAGCCTGTTGCACCAGGTTGCACAGCGCGTCCAGGTCCGGGGAATATGCTTCCCGCGGCGAAAGCACTTGCCGGCAGGTCAGGAGCACCTTCTGCCGGTCGCTCGCGGACATGTTGTTCCAGCGGTCGATCATGCCCTGCATTTCCGGCGTGCCCGGAACGCCAGGGCTGCCCGGCGTACCGGGTGTTCCAGGGGTGCCTGGCGTGCCAGGGGTGCCGGGTGTACCTGGCGTTCCAGGAGTTCCGGGCGCACCCGGCCCACCGATGCCGACATCCACGCCGGCGTCGATGCCGTCATTGCCGCCAATGGAAACGCCGCCGCCGGCATTGATCCCGCCGCCGCCGCCAATCGAGGCGCCCACGCCAGCGTCGACGCCGTTGCCGCCACCGATCGAGGCACCGGCGCCGGCGCCGATACCGTCGCCGCCGCCGATCGAGGCACCGGCGCCTGCGCCGATACCGTCGCCGCCGCCGATCGAGGCGCCGGCACCTGCGCCGATACCGTCACTTCCGCCAACGGAAGCTCCGGCACCTGCGCCGATCCCGTCACCGCCGCCAACCGAAGCTCCGGCGCCCGCGCCGACACCACCTTCGCCGCCAACGGATGCGCCAGCACCGGCGTCCACACCGTTGTCGTCGCCGACCGATGCACCGACGCCGGCTCCAATGCCGTTGTCGCCGCCGATGGAAGCGCCGACACCAGCGCCAATACCATTGTCACCGCCGATGGAAGCGCCGACCCCGACGCCGAGGCCCTGTGCTGAGAGAGGACCGGAAGAAGCCAGAAGAACCGCCGTCATGGCGGGAACGAAGAATGCAGTTCGTGATGGTTTGATCATCAGAATACCTCCGCTTGCCGCGTGGACATTCACGCTGCTAAGGGGACGCGATGCGGCGCGCATTAGTTGCAGAATGCATGCACGCACAGCTTGTGCTGATTAATCGCCTCTTAATCCTGCCGCCAGATTCCGTCTCATAACGAAAATCGCCCCTGGAATTTCAGGGGCAAACGGTGCAGCCGGCAATGATCGTTGAAATTGCCCTGTCTTGCTGCCGCAAGCGATCATGGGCGGAACGAAAGACGTCCTTGAACATCGACTCCGTCAAACGCCCGGTATTGGTGTTGTATCGCGAGCAGTGGTAGCTCGCGAGCAGGTCGACCTTGCCGATCTGGCTGCAAGCACCATGGCCGAAGGGATGATCGGCAACACGCGCGCCGAGGGTCCGCACAGTTGAATCATGCGCGATTTTGCCGAGCGTCACGATCACGCGTAGCGCCGGCATGTCGGCGAGGCTTGCGGCGAGGAACGGTCGGCACGTGGCGATCTCCGCGCCCACCGGCTTGTTTTCCGGCGGAACGCAGCGGACGGAGTTGGTGATCGCGGTCCGCACCAGAGTGAGCCCATCATCGGGCCGCGCCTGGAATTCTCCGGTCGAGAAGCCGAATTCATTCAGCGTCGCATAGAGAAGATCGCCGGCATAGTCGCCGGTGAAGGGGCGCCCGGTCCTGTTGGCCCCTCGAAGCCCCGGTGCAAGGCCAACGATCAGAAGCTCGACGGCGGATGGTCCCTCCGGCGGATAGAATGTCGGCACCGGTGCGTTGAACCAGTCGGAATGAACCGTTCTCTGCTCAAGAATAAAGGAGCGCAGGCGAGGGCAACGTGGGCAATCGCGCGGTGGGTCGATCGGAAAGGCGAGGCCGCCTTCGGCAGCACTCAATGGTCGTCGTCCTCGTCATGGACGGGTTCGACTAGACGGACGGGCCGCTCCGACGGCGCACGGCCAATCTCGGCTTTCAGCGAGACGAGGTCGATGAAATGATCGGCATGGCGGCGCAGATCGTCGGCGATCATCGGCGGCTGGCTTGCGAGCGTGGAAACGACCGACACCTTGCGGCCGCGCCGCTGGAGCGCATCGACCAGCGACGTGAAGTCGCCGTCGCCCGAGAAGATGACGAAATGATCGACCGTATCGGCCTGCTCCATGGCATCGATGGCAAGCTCGATGTCCATGTTGCCCTTGATCTTGCGGCGCCCGGACGCGTCGGTAAATTCCTTGGCCGGCTTGGTCACCACCTTGTAGCCATTGTAGTCGAGCCAGTCGATCAAGGGACGGATCGACGAATATTCCTGATCTTCCACCAGCGCCGTGTAGTAATAGGCGCGCAGCAGATATCCACGCTTCTGGAAAGCGACGAGAAGCTTCTTGTAGTCGATGTCGAAGCCGAGACTGCGTGACGCTGCGTAGAGATTGGCGCCGTCGATGAAGAGGGCGATCTTCTCGCGGGGGTCGAACATGGGCATGCGCTTTCGAAACGAATGAACGAATGATCAGCGCAGCGGCAAAATAAACGAGATCGGCACTGAAAACGACGCGACCGACCCCGGCGCTACGCCAGGAGCCATAACTCCCTTGAATTAATACAGCCCAGAAGGTATGGAAAGCCCAATCCCGCAAATTTCATGTTCGCAAAGGACAGGCAATGGCCCGTGTCACAGTCGAGGATTGCATCGACAAGGTCGACAATCGCTTCGAACTCGTTCTTCTCGCCAGCCATCGCGCTCGGCTGATCTCGCAAGGCGCTCCCATCACGATCGATCGTGACAACGATAAGAATCCCGTCGTTGCGCTCCGTGAAATCGCCGACGAGACCCTGTCGCCCGGGGACCTGAAGGAAGATCTCATCCACTCGCTGCAGAAGCACGTCGAAGTCGACGAGCCGGAACCCGATCATTCCGCACAGTCGACCGTCGCGCCGGAGGCCGGCCTTGGCGAGACCGTCGATGCCGCTTCCGCCGAAGACGAGGAAGACAAGATCAACTTCGACCAGATGTCGGAAGAAGAACTGCTCGCCGGCATCGAAGGCCTTGTGCCGCCGGAGAAAAACGACGACTATTGATTTGCGCGGACGGTTTGCCGTCCCCATTTCTTCATGATGGATTGGCGCCGGTGGAAGAGGGGAAATCTCTCTTTACGCCGGCGTCTATCGTTTAACCGGAGCACGCACCCAAGATGATGCGCCAGTACGAGCTCGTCGAGCGCGTGCAACGCTACAAGCCTGACGTCAACGAGGCCTTGCTCAACAAGGCTTATGTTTACGCGATGCAGAAGCATGGCAAGCAGAAGCGGGCAAGCGGCGATCCCTACATCTCCCATCCTCTCGAAGTCGCCGCGATCCTTACCGATATGCGGCTCGACGAATCGACCATCGCCGTGGCGCTGCTTCACGACACGATCGAGGATACGACTGCCACGCGTGACGAAATCGATGGCCTTTTCGGCGAGGATATCGGCGCGCTGGTCGAAGGCCTGACGAAGATCAAGAAACTCGATCTCGTCTCCAAGCGCGCCAAGCAGGCCGAAAACCTGCGCAAGCTGCTGCTGGCCATTTCCGACGACGTCCGCGTTCTTCTCGTCAAGCTGGCAGACCGCCTCCACAACATGCGCACCCTCGACCATGTGCCGCCTGAAAAGCGCGCACGCATCGCCGAGGAAACGATGGATATCTATGCGCCGCTTGCCGGCCGCATGGGTATGCAGGACATGCGCGACGAGCTGGAGGAGCTTGCGTTCCGCCACATCAATCCGGAAGCCCACGACACCGTCACCAAGCGCCTGTCGGAGCTTTCTGCGAAGAACCGCGACCTGATCCGCACCATCGAGCAGGACTTCACCGCGCTGTTCACGAACAACCAGTTGAAGGCGACGGTCACCGGCCGGCAGAAGAAGCCCTATTCGGTGTTCCGAAAGATGCAGTCGAAGTCGCTCTCTTTCGAGCAGCTGTCGGACATCTATGGCTTCCGCATCCTGGTCGACGACATTGCCTCCTGTTACCAGGCGCTCGGCGTCGTCCATACCCGCTGGTCGGTCGTGCCCGGACGGTTCAAGGATTATATCTCCACGCCGAAGCAGAACGACTATCGCTCCATTCACACGACGATCGTCGGGCCATCGCGCCAGCGCATCGAACTGCAGATCCGCACCTACCGCATGCATGAGATCGCCGAATACGGCGTTGCGGCGCACGCACTCTACAAGGACAATCTGAAGGGCGGTGGCGATCTTCTGACACGCGACAGCCGCGCCTATTCCTGGCTCCGCCACACGATCGAGCAACTGTCCGAAGGCGACAATCCGGAAGAATTCCTCGAACACACCAAGCTCGAGCTTTTCCAGGACCAGGTCTTCTGCTTCACGCCGAAGGGGCGCCTGATCGCGCTGCCGCGCGGCGCGACGCCGATCGATTTCGCCTATGCCGTCCACACCGATGTCGGCGATACCTGCGTCGGCTGCAAGATCAACGGGCGTATCATGCCGCTCGTCACCCGCCTGAACAACGGCGACGAGGTCGAGATCATCCGGTCCGGCGTTCAGGTGCCACCGCCGGCCTGGGAAGAGATCGTGGTCACGGGCAAGGCCCGCGCGGCCATCCGCCGGGCGACCCGTGCTGCCGTGCGCAAGCAATATGCCGGCCTCGGCTTCCGCATCATCGAGCGCAATTTCGCTCGGGCCAACAAGCAGTTCACCCGCGAGCTCTTCAAACCTGTGGTCCACCGCGTCGGCCACAAGGATGTCGAGGACGCGATTGCCGCCGTCGGTCGTGGAGAATTGTCGTCGCAGGACGTCCTGAAGGCCATTTATCCGGAACACATCGAAGATCGTACCGCCATCACCAAGGCGGCAGCGGATGAAGGCTGGTTCAACCTGCGCAGCGCCGCAGGCGTCATCTTCCGTGTCCCCGGTGCGCGCCGCCTCAACGGTGCCTCGGCCAACGGCCCGTCGGCATCGGGTGGGGAAGGCGAGGGGACCAACGAGCCGCTCCCGATCCGCGGCGTCGACCAGAATGCCCGCGTGGTGTTCGCACCGGCCGGGGCCGTCCCGGGCGATCGAATCGTCGGCATCATGAACGACGACAAGGAAATCACGATCTTCCCGATCCAGTCGCCCATGCTGACCCGGTTCGACGACCAGCCAGAGCGCTGGATCGATATCCGCTGGGACATCGACGAGGTGCGAAAAGTCCGGTTTCCGGTCCGCATTCTCGTCAATGCACTGAACGAGCCAGGTTCGCTGGCGGAGATGGCCGAGGTAATCGCCGGCCGCGATGCCAACATTCGGACATTGTCCACCGTCAGGGTCGCGTCCGACATCACCGAGCTTCTCATGGATATCGAGGTCTGGGATCTCAAGCAGTTGAATCAGCTTTTGATGCAGCTTAAGGACACCGCGTGCGTTTCGACTGCTGCGCGCGTGTATGAGTAGCGGTGCGCGCTTCCTTTCAGGAAGCAGCTGCCGCGAGGTCGGACAGCGGCATGGCATTGGTGCAAGAAGCCATGCATAGGGACTTCAAGACGCCACATGCTCTTTCGTAGACGCAAGAAGCTCAGCCTTTTGGAACGGTTGCGCCTGTTCGTATGGCCGCAGAAGTCCTTCGCCCGCTCCATGCGCTATCTCGGCAAGCGCGTGCTTCGGCTGAACGCGACGCCGCACGCCATTGCAGCCGGTGTCGCAGCAGGCGTTATCGCGTCCTGGACACCGCTGATCGGCTTCCACTTCGTGCTGTCCTTCGCGCTCGCCTATGTTTTCGCCGGCAACATGATCGCCGCTGGCATCGGCACGGCGTTCGGCAATCCGCTGACCTTTCCCTTCATCTGGGCGTCCACATTCAAGCTCGGTCACATCATCCTCGATCGCGGCAAGCAGGAGGTCGAGCATGTCTCGATCAATCTCGGCGATCTGCTGAGCCGTATCGACTGGACCCATCTCTGGCAGCCGATTCTTAAACCCATGCTCATCGGCAGCATCCCACCGGCTTTCGTATCGGGCGTCTTCTTCTATGGGCTGACCTTCTACAGCGTTCGCGCCTTTCAAAGGCGCCGCAAGCGCGTGCTCGCCGAAAAGGCTGAAGCGCGGGCGAGTGCGCGTTCCACGGCAGGAGCGCCCTTGTGATTGTCGGCATCGGCAGCGACCTGATCGACATCCGTCGGATCGAGAAGACGCTCGAACGCTTCGGCGACAGGTTCATCCAGCGTTGCTTCACCGAGGTGGAGCAAGCCCGTTCCGAACGCAGGAAGGAGCGTGCAGCCTCCTACGCCAAGCGCTTCGCCGCCAAAGAGGCCTGCTCGAAGGCACTTGGCACCGGGCTTTCGATGGGCGTCAACTGGCGGGAAATGGGCGTGGTGAACTTGCCGGGTGGCAAGCCGACGATAGAGTTATCGGGCGGCGCTGCCAAACGTCTTGCCGATCTTCTGCCGGAAGGTCACGAACCCGTCGTTCACCTGACCATCACCGACGACTACCCTCTCGCACAGGCCTTCGTGGTTATCGAAGCCCGCCCTTCCGGCAGTTAGGCCCGCGACATGCTGCCGCGAAGCCTGCATCGCTTTGTTGCCGGTCTCAAGCGAAGAGGTTAAAGAAGTCGCCCGGAGGCACTTGAGCAGCCGCCACGCCGCCTGTGCGCGACAAGCCATGAGCTTTACGCGGGCACTTGTCGGGAATTGAAAGATATTGACCGGTTCCACGTTGCTGGAGGTGCGGTCCAGGGGAACCGATGAGCGTGTCCGACACTGGCAAGAAACAAAAATCCGGCGCCCTTGGCGAGAACATCAAGGTCATCCTCCAAGCGCTGGCTCTGGCGCTCGTCATCCGCACGCTGCTGTTTCAGCCCTTTTCGATTCCGTCCGGTTCCATGATGCCGACGTTGCTCGTCGGCGATTATCTTTTCGTTTCCAAATACGCCTATGGCTATTCGAAATACTCGCTCCCGCTGTCCCCGGACCTCTTCGAAGGCCGCATCTGGGGTGCCGAGCCCGAGCGTGGCGATGTCGCGGTGTTCCGCTATCCGCCCAATCCCGATCTCGACTACATCAAGCGCGTGATCGGCCTGCCAGGTGACACGGTTCAGATGCGCAACGGCGTCCTCTTCATCAATGACGAGGCTGTCGAACGCGAGCAGGTGGGCACCTATCGGCCGGAAGGGCGCTATGACCGCGGCGAGGAAGTGCCGCTTTATCGCGAGACACTGCCAAACGGCGTCACCTACAACACGCTCGATCTCACGCCGAATTCGCCCGGAGACAACACGCGCGAGTTCCTCGTGCCGCCCGGCCATTACTTCATGATGGGCGACAATCGGGACAATTCCGCCGACAGCCGCTTTGAAGTCGGATTCGTGCCGTTCGAGAATTTCGTCGGCCGCGCCAACATCATCTTCTTCTCCATGGATGCCGGCACGTCGCCTCTGGAGCTCTGGAACTGGCCGAGCGATCTGAGGTTCGACCGCCTCTTCCAGTCCGCGCAGCAATGATCCTCAGGCCCGCGCCATGAAATCGAAGGCGCTGTCCAAAGGCGAGATCGAACGTCTCGAAGACCGGATCGGCTACAGGTTCGCCGAGCCCGAACGGCTGGAGCGGGCATTGACCCATTCCAGCTCAATGGCCGGAAAATCGGGCAAGCCCGCCAATTACGAGCGGCTGGAATTTCTGGGCGACCGCGTGCTCGGGCTTTGCGTGGCCGAGATGCTGTTCACGGCTTTCCGCTCGGCGGCGGAGGGCGAGCTTTCCGTGCGTCTCAATCAGCTGGTGAGCGCGCAGACCTGCGCAGCCGTCGCCGACGATCTGGAACTGCACGAGTTCATCCGTACCGGCAGCGACATCAAGTCGGTGAAGGGCAAGCGCATGGCAAGCGTGCGCGCCGACGTCATCGAGTCCCTGATTGCGGCGATCTATCTCGATGGCGGACTTGAGCCGGCGCGCGCCTTCATCGAGAGGCTGTGGGGCGAGCGTGCACGGCGCGAGAACGCCGCGCGTCGCGACGCGAAGACGGAACTGCAGGAATGGTCCCACGCGCGCTCGGGCTCGACCCCGCTCTACCGCATTTTGGATCGATCGGGGCCGGATCACGATCCGCAATTCACGGTCCGTGTCGAGATTGAGGGACTTGAGCCCGAAACGGGTGTAAGCAGATCGAAACGCACGGCTGAACAGGAAGCGGCCACGCGCATGCTGGAACGCGAAGGCGTCTGGCCACAAAAATCATAAGGAAGAACTATCCATGAGCGAAGAGATCGACGAGCGGGTTGCCGAAAGCGGGACGCCCCCGGCAGCGACGCGTTCCGGCTTCGTGGCGCTCATCGGTGCGCCCAATGCTGGCAAGTCGACTTTGCTGAATCAGCTGGTCGGCGCCAAGGTGTCGATCGTCAGCCACAAGGTCCAGACGACGCGCGCCATCGTGCGCGGCATCGTCATCGAGGGCGTCACTCAAATTGTGTTCGTGGACACGCCGGGCATCTTCAAGCCACGGCGCCGGCTCGACCGTGCCATGGTCACGACCGCATGGGGCAATGCCAAGGATGCCGACATCGTCCTGTTCATGATCGATGCCGAGAGAGGCATCGTCGGCGATGCGGCCACTATCCTCGAGGGCATGAAGGATATTCATCATCGCAAGATCCTGATCCTGAACAAGATCGATCAGGTGAAGCGCGAAAAGCTGCTGGAGCTGGCGGCTGCCGCCAACGCGGTGGTGCAGTTCGACGAGACCTTCATGATTTCCGCGCTTGGCGGTTCCGGCTGCAAGGACGTGCTGAAGTTTCTGGCAGACGCGCTGCCCGAGGGGCCCTGGTATTATCCGGAGGACCAGATTTCCGATCTCCCGATGCGCCAGCTGGCAGCCGAGATAACCCGCGAGAAGCTGTACCTGAGGCTGCACCAGGAGCTTCCCTATTCCTCCCACGTGGAGACGGAAGGCTGGGAAGAGAAACCCGATGGCAGCGTGCGCATCGAGCAGGTGATCTATGTCGAGCGCGACAGCCAGAAGAAGATCGTGCTCGGCAAGGGCGGCGAGACGGTCAAGTCGATCGGCCAGTCCGCCCGCAAGGAAATCGGCGGCATCCTCGATCAGAAGGTGCACCTGTTCCTGTTCGTGAAGGTGCGCGAAAACTGGGGCGACGATCCCGAGCGCTACCGCGAGATCGGTCTTGAATTCCCAAGCTGACCTCCCGACCTCTTCTACCATCGCCGGTGTTGCCCGGCATCTTTCCGAGTGAGGAACCGCTCACGCCATGGAGTGGCAGGATCAGGCCATCGTTCTGGGCGTGCGCCGGCACGGTGAGACGAGTGTCATTGCCGAGGTGATGACGCAGACGCGTGGCCGTCATCTCGGCATGGTGCGCGGCGGTCGGTCCAGGCGCATGCAGCCCGTGCTGCAGCCAGGCAACCGCGTCGAAGTGACCTGGCGCGCGCGCCTCGACGAGCATCTCGGCCAGTTTCAGGTAGAGCCCGTGTCGCTGAGGGCGGCGCGGCTGATGGAATCGGCGACATCCGTATACGGCGTCCAGGCGATGGCTGCGCTGTTGCGCCTACTTCCCGAGCGTGACCCGCATCTGCGGCTTTACAACGCGCTCGACATCATTCTCGACAGCCTGCATGCGCCGCACGAAGCAGGTGGGCTCTTTGCCCGGTTCGAGCTGGCCATGCTGGACGAGCTGGGCTTTGGCCTCGATCTCTCGGCTTGCGCGGTCACCGGAACGACTGCCGACCTCGCATTCGTATCGCCGAAGACCGGCCGCGCCGTGTCGCGCACGGTCGGGCAGGGCTGGGCGGACCGCCTGTTTTCCTACCCGGATTTTCTCGCACGGCAGGGCGCTGCGGCAGCCGATGAGGTCACGCTCGCCGAAGCATTTCGAATGACGGGGTATTTCCTCGATCGCGACATTTACGGGCCGCGCGGGCTGAAGCCGCCCGAGGCGCGCGAGGGGTTCGTCCAGGCCGCATTGAAGGCAGCGCGCGCGGCAAACCCGTCGGACTGAACCGAGCGTCGAAATAAATCTGAAACGAGAACAAGGGCTTATGAGAAAATCGGCGCTTTTTTGCGCTCGCCGGGAATAGCCGGCCTGATCTTCCGTTTTCCCAGTATGCCGCGGCGACGCGGGGGACAGGCTTCTCAGGGCGACCCCAACGACACCGGGCAACACTGCGAAAAACGATAGGAGATGACAATGTCGGATCAAAACACGAATGGCAAGGTTGCTGCAGCGGTCGAAGACGATCAGCCCAATGTCGGCCGCCGGAAAATGCTCGCAATGCTCGGCCTCACCGCTGCTGCCGCTTACGTCGCACCAACACTTCTGAGCATCCGTGAAGCACGCGCCTCTGGCGGTTCAGGCGGTGGCTCGGGCGGTGGTTCGGGCGGTGGCTCTGGTGGCCGCGGCGGTTCGGGGGGACGTGGCGGTTCTGGTGGTTCGCGCGGTTCCCGCGGATCGCGTGGCTCTGGCGGCCGTGGCAACTGGGGTGGCCGCAGCGGGTCGGGCCGTCGTGGTCCGCAGAATCTCGGTGGCTTCTTCCGCGGCATGCGCGACGATATGCGCTGGTAAGTTTTCCAGAATGAAGGAGGCGTCGCCTGTTCGGGCGACGCCTTTTTCGCTTATGCTAATGGACATGCAATTTTGGAGGTCGCGGTGCGCTCACTCTGTCTGAAGGGTCTGCCGGGACCGATCGAGTTCGCTTCGCCTCTTGAATTCGTCGCCGACGATGTGAAGCGCGTGCTGGTTGGGTGGCCGGAAGTCGCGTGCGATGAGCTTTCGTCGCGCGAGCCGTTGATGACTGTTTCCGGCACGCCCGACGCGGTTCGTCTCAACCATCGCTATATGGATGCACCGCGGATCGAACCGTCACCCACAAGCGCCATCTGTTCGCTGATCGTTGAATTGATGGCCGACTTTGTGGAAAGCGACGACGGGCTCGGCAATCTGCATGCGGGAGCCGTCGAGTTCGCTGGCAAGCTGGTGGTCTTCCCCGCCACGAACCGCGCGGGAAAGTCGACCCTCGTTGGGGCTCTTTCCGCTCAAGGGCATCGTGTTTTCGCCGACGATCTTCTGCCGATCGACCTCGTGCGTCTCGAAGCGATCGCATCGGGCTGCCTACCGCGCCTACGCCTGCCGCTGCCGGAAAGCGCGCCCGACACGCTGAAGAACCACGTCGCCGCCAATGCCCTGCTGAACGACGGCTACTACACCTATTTCCCGGCGGCCGATGCGCAGCTCGCGGTTGCCCATGGCGACCGCTCGAAACTCGGCGCACTCGTGCTGCTCGACCGCCGCGAAGGCGACATCACGCCATTTATCGAGGCAATCGAACCCGATGAGGCCCTGTTGCGTGTGCTGCTGCAGGACACGAAAACTGGCCTCGGCACCTGGACGCTCGATCGCTACCTCGCGCTCGTCGGCACAATCGGCATCTATCGTTTGGTCTACAGCCGTGTCGACGACGCGGTGGCCTGCCTGCAGGCAGCATTCGCCTCCTGGCCAGAAGAGCACCGCGCTTTGCCGATCGCGCGCACGGCGGAGCTGGATGGGGACGCAGACGATGACGATTTTGGTTTTGCGCCAAAGCCGGGTCAGGCGCTAATCGCGCGCGCGCCCCATGTGGTGGCACGGGTCGTGGGCCAAGCGGCTTTTTTAGTCGACCTCGACAGTAACGACATCCACCACCTCAACCAGGTCGGCTTGGCGCTCTGGAACCTCATTGCCAAACCGCTCGATGTCGAGACGATCGTCGATATCTTCCAGAAAGCGTTCCCTGATACGCCAGAGGCGCAACTGCGCGCAGATCTCGCCGCAGCCGTCGATAGGTTTCTCGAAGCCGATCTCGCCGTTCTGGAGCCGCCGCTTGCCGTCAGTGCGTGACGACGCCTATTCGGCCGGCGCGAGCACCGGCCGTGCCACAGGCTTTTCGGCAATCGGCAGATGGACCACGGCTGCGAAAAGGCCGAGCGCGACGCCGAGCCACCAAACCGGATCGTAGGTGCCGAAGCGGTCATAGAGATAACCGCCCAGCCAGACGCCGAGGAACGAGCCGATCTGGTGCGAAAAGAATACGATGCCGCCGAGCATGCCGAGATAGCGCGTGCCGAACATGATCGCGACCAGCGAATTCGTCGGGGGCACGGTGGAAAGCCACAACAGCCCCATCACGATCGAGAAGACAATCACTGAAAAGCCCGTCTGGGGCAGCAACAGGAACGCGGTGACCGCGATCGACCGGCCGATGTAGATCAGCGCCAGGAAGATCGGCTTGGAATAGCGCTGGCCGATGATGCCGGAGGCGATCGAGCCTATGATGTTGAAGAAGCCGATGAGGGCGATGGCAGTCACGGCGTAGGACGCATCGACGCCGATATCACCGATATAGGCCGGGAAATGCGCGGTGATGAACGCGACCTGAAAGCCGCACACGAAGAACCCGGCGGTGAGCAGGAGATAGCTTTGATGGCCGAATGCCTCGCGGAGCGCGGCAGCGATCGACTGATCGACATCAGTCTGCTTCTGCGAGCCGGATGACGAGTTTCCGCGCAGCGGCACCGCAAGCACGGGAATGGCGAGCATGATGATCGCCAGCACCACCAGCGCATCGGACCATCCAAGCGAATCGATCAGGCCCTGGCTGATCGGTGCGAAAACGAACATTCCGGCCGAACCGGCCGCAGTGCCGAGACCGAACGCGAAGGAGCGCTGCTGCGGTTCCACATTGCGGGCAAACGCGGCGAGGATGACGCCGAACGAGCCGGCCGCTACCGCAAGGCCGACGAGCACGCCGCCGCCGATATGCAGCCAGAGGGGCGCGTCGGCCGTCGCCATGGTGACGAGCCCCAGCGCGTAGAGAATCGCGGAAAGAAGCAGCACGCGCCACGTGCCGTATTTGTCGGCGATAGCCCCGAAGAAGGGCTGTCCCAGTCCCCAGAAAAGGTTCTGCAGCGCCATGGCGAGACCGAAAGTGGTTCGATCCCAGCCGGTATCCTGCAACATCGGCAACTGGAAGAAGCCCATGACGGAGCGGGGCCCGAACCCGATCATGGCAATCATGCAGCCGGAGGCGATGATCAGCCAAGGGAATGCGGCTGGTTTGTGCAACGCGCTCTTGGCTTGGTCGCTCATTGAAGGCTCCGCTCGTTTCGCACGGCTGGTCGTGCGGTAATGGCCACATAAGCGCCATCGCAATTGAATTCTTCTAGGCCAGTGCCCTGACCGCTGGAAGCGACTTTTTCACATGCCACCTTCAAGCGAATTGATGATTTCGCAAGGGCTCGAGGAGGGTCACCTGCTTGCATTCGGATCAGCGAGCGCCTAAATCGCATGTTGTCGGCTCTGCCGATTTTCTTTTTGTCGCCCTTATGCTCAAACTGAGCATTATGCGGCTGGGGACCGGAGGATGTGCCCATGTCACCCGCAGCACTCGCCATCAAGGCCGAAGGATTTCCAAAAACCGCAGCCGAGCGGTTCGGCGTTGCCGAGCGCCCGTCGCTCGCCTTTACGCCGGAAGTCGCGCAGGTGACGGAACATCTCTACGAACGGGTGAAGCACCACATTCCGGTGATCGAGTGGCCGATCCACGCGCCCTATATCTTCGCGATCAATCGCCTGAAGGCAGAGCGCGGCGCCGTGATTCTGGCCCATAACTATCAGACACCGGAGATCTTCCACTGCGTGGCCGATATCGTCGGCGACAGCCTGCAACTGGCCCGCGAGGCGGCGAAGGTGGATGCCGAGATCATCGTCCAGTGCGGCGTGCATTTCATGGCCGAGACGTCGAAGCTGCTGAATCCGGAAAAGACAGTGCTCATCCCGGACATGCGTGCTGGATGCTCTCTGTCGGAATCCATCACGGGCGCCGATGTGCGCCTGCTGAAGGAGCGATACCCTGGCGTGCCGGTCGTCACCTACGTAAACACTTCTGCCGACGTGAAGGCCGAAACCGATATCTGCTGCACTTCATCGAACGTCCTTGCGGTCGTGGAGAGCCTGGAATCGGATACGGTTCTCTGCATTCCCGACGAGTACCTGGCGATGAACGTCGCCAAGCAGACCAAGAAGAAGATCATCACCTGGAAGGGGCGCTGCGAGGTGCATGAGCGCTTCTCGGCGGAAGAACTGATCGCCTATCGCGAGGCCGATCCGTCGATCCAGATCATCGCGCACCCTGAATGCCATCCAGACGTCATCGCGGTCTCCGACTTCGCCGGCTCGACTTCGGGCATGATCGACTACGTCAAGACCAATCGGCCCGGCCGCGTACTGCTTGTGACCGAATGCTCGATGGCATCCAATGTCGAGGCCGAGGTGCCGGGGGTCGAATTCGTCAAGCCGTGCAATCTGTGCCCGCACATGAAGCGTATCACGCTGCCGAAGATCCTCGATTGCCTCGTCGACATGCGCGAGGAAGTGACCGTGGATCCTATCATCGCCGCTCGCGCACGCCTTGCCGTCGAGCGCATGATCGATCTCGTCAGCTGATATCAACCCGATGACATGGATAGTGCCGATGCCTGGGCTGCATCGATCGACCCGGCGCGCGGGGAGGCTAGCTGGCCGGGATAACGATTGTCTGGCCGACCGACAGCCGGTTCGGCTGAATGCCGGGATTGACCCGCACCAAGGCGCTCAACGGAACGCCTGCGGACGCGGCGATGCCGCTCAGCGTATCGCCGCGCCGGATCGCATAGCTGCCACCGGCGTTGCCCGTATCGAGACTGCTTCGGCGCATGGGCGGCTCGCCGGGCTGACGGAACGTCGGAGCCGGCTGCACGATGGGGGCCTGGCGCGTGGCGTTGACGCTGGGGCGCGGCGCGATGTCGTTGTTCAGCGAGTCCGGAACGGCGCTCGTGCGACCGCCGGGGATGCGCAGCAGACCCGGGCGATTGAGATCACGGCCCGGATTGGCGCGGCGCAGATCGCCGACCGTCGTGCCGCAGCGCTGCGCAAGCGCGACTGCGTTGGTGCCGACGCCCGTCTGGGTTCGCGCCGTGCATTGGGCGAGTGCATCGGTGCTGAAGCCTGGAAGCGGCGCGGCGCTGACAACCATCGCGGCGGCGACGAAAGCCCCGCCGATTCTCCTGTTGACCGGCCGCATCATCGGTTTGTTCAGAATGCTCATCCCATGAAGATAGGTCCTCACCTGCCCATCGTCCAATCACGGCTTGGCGATACCCTTGCTGTGCCCGGTATCACCGCATGAGCACCAACGGAGTGGAAAAGGGCGGCATCGTCATCATCGGCGGCGGCCTCGCCGGGCTTTTTTGCGCTCTGAAGCTGAGCCCGCGTCCCGTGACGGTGCTGGCAGCAGCACCGATCGGCGAGGGGGCATCGTCCGCCTGGGCGCAGGGCGGCATCGCGGCTGCGGTCAGCGACGAGGACAGCGCCGAAGAGCATCTGGCCGATACGATTGCCGCCGGTGCCGGGATCGTCGATGTCGACATGGCGCGTCTGATGGTGCAGGAGGGCCCGGAGCGCGTGCACGACCTGCTTGCCTACGGCGTGCCGTTCGATCGCGATCTCGAGGGCCGGCTCGCACTTTCCCGCGAAGCGGCCCATTCCCAGCGCAGGATCGTGCGAGTCGGCGGGGATATGGCGGGCCGCGCTATCATGGAAGCGCTCGTCGCCGCCGTCAGGCGCACGCCGTCGATCACCGTGATCGAAAACCTTCAGGCCGAGCGGCTTCTCGTGGAAGACGGCGCCGTCTGCGGGGTCGTCGCCCGGGCCGATCGCGGGCAGGGTGCGCGGCTGAGATTTCCTGCGAGAGCCGTTGCCATCTGCACCGGTGGCATCGGCCATCTCTATCGGCTCACGACCAATCCCTCCGAGGCTTCGGGAACCGGCACCGGCATGGCGGCGCGCGCCGGCGCGGTGATTGCGGATGCGGAATTCGTGCAGTTTCACCCGACCGCCCTCGATGTCGGCCGCGATCCCGCACCGCTTGCAACGGAGGCCCTGCGAGGCGACGGCGCGACGCTCATCAACCGTGACGGCGACCGGTTCATGCAGGCAATCCACCCGGATGCGGAACTCGCCCCGCGCGATATCGTCGCCCGCGGCATCTTCGCCGAGATCGAGGCGGGCAGGGGCGCCTTTCTCGATTGTCGGCAGGCCATCGGCGATCATTTTCCTCAGATGTTTCCGACGGTCTATCGGCACTGCATGGAGGCCGGCATCGATCCGGTGACGGCGCCCATTCCGGTCGCGCCCGCCGCCCACTACCACATGGGCGGCATCTGGACCGATGCGGATGGTCGGACGTCTCTGAAAGGTCTCTACGCGGCAGGCGAAGCCGCCTGCACCGGTGTGCATGGCGCAAACCGGCTGGCCTCGAACTCGCTCCTGGAAGCGGTGGTCTTTGCAGCGCGGATTGCCCAGGCCATTCCCTCGAGCAACGTGGGGAGTGCCCCGACCGAACCGATCGTGGAAGAAGGGGCGTCGGCGGACAATCACGAAGCCGACCGGCGGATCATGGCCGATCTCCGCAATATCATGAACCGCAATGTCGGCGTGCTGCGCGAGTCCGCCGGCTTGACGGAAGCGCTGAGAGCCATGTCGACGATGCGCGGCGGTGACAGCATCGAGAACAGCCTGGCCGTTGCACGTTTGGTCACGCTCGGCGCGCTGTTGCGCGAGGAAAGTCGCGGCGGACATTTTCGGAGCGACTTTCCAGCCGAGCAGCAGGCGTTCGAACGGCGAAGCGCGTTGAAGTTGGCCGACGCCGAAACAATGATCGCGGATATCATCTGAAGGACGAGAGCCATGACCGACAGACCCTACAGGCCCGATTTGCCCGGTCTCCTGATCGAGGATGCGGTTCGCGCTGCTCTTCAGGAAGACCTTGGCCGAGCCGGCGATCTGACGACGGCGGCGACCATCGCGCCTGACATGGAAGCGAAGGCTACTTTCAACGCCCGGGATGGCGGAGTGATCTGTGGCCTGCCCATGGCGAAAGCGGCATTTCGGCTGATGGACCCGGACATCTCGTTCGAGCAGCTCGCCTATGATGGTGATCGGGTCGAGCCGGGCACGGCAATCGCCCGCGTATCGGGCAAGGCGCGCGCCATTCTGTCGGCCGAACGTACGGCTCTCAACTATCTTATGCACCTCTCGGGCATCGCGACGGCGACATCGATCTATGTCGATGCTGTCGAGGGCTCTGCTGCTCGGGTCTGCTGCACGCGCAAGACCGTTCCAGGCCTCCGGGCTTTCCAGAAATACGCCGTGCGCTGCGGCGGTGGCGCCAACCACCGCTTCGGGCTCGATGATGCCGTTCTCATCAAGGACAACCACATCGCCGTCGCCGGCGGTCTGACGGCTGCGATCGTGCGTGCCCGCGCCTATGTGGGGCACCTGGTGTGCATCGAGATCGAGGTGGATACGCTCGACCAGCTGGCGGAAGCGCTGAAGGCCGGGGCGGATGTGATTCTGCTCGACAACATGGGCCCGCAAACGCTTGAAAAAGCTGTGCGGCTGAAGAACGAGATGCGTCCGTCCACCCGTCTCGAAGCTTCAGGCGGTATCAGCATCAAGACAATCGCCGCCATCGCTGCGACGGGCGTCGATCTCATCTCGACATCGAAGATCACGATGGCCGCGGCTCCGCTCGACATCGGACTCGATATCCAGATCGGCGCTTGATCCAAAAAGCAAAAAAAGCCGACGGCTATGAAGCCGCCCTATGCATGAAAAAGCCGCCGGCGGTAAAGCCGGCGGCAAGTTGACCCGTCCACGGGGAGACTTCGGGTATTACATGCCTTCCGGCAGAACCGTCAGGTCACGCAGATCGCCATCGACGCCGGTGATCGCACCGGCTTCAGTGGCGGCACCGGTTTCGAGATCGACCGTGTAGAGCGTGCCACCGGTGGCGAGCCAGGCGGTGTTCGTGCCGTCTTCGGTGGTCTGGACGTCGAAGGCGAAGGTGTCGCCTGCGCTTTCGATGCCGAGCTTGCCGATGGCTGCGAGCGTGCCGTCATTCGGCGATGTCTGCTGGATCAGCGCACCAATCGTGGCGTCGATGTCGTACATCGCGGTCGCTTCGGGCGAGCCGAACGAGTTGATATAGGCAGCAGCCACGATGTTCGGCGCTTCGCCGGCATGCATGTCGCTGTCTTCGAAGGCCAGTTCGCCGTCGACCGTCACTTCGCCCGTGTCGATGTTGACGCGGTAGTTGGTGGTACCTGTCATGTAGCGCAGACGGTCGGCCATCGGGTTGAAGTCGACGACGACCGGTGCGTCACCGATTTCGAGCGGCGTGTTCATCGTGGAAAGCTCGGTCGCTTCACCTGTTTCCAGATCGATCGTCACGACAACGCTTTCAGGCGTAACGCCGACGATCGTGCTGTTGGCCGGGCGGTAGTCGATGCCGACCAGCGAATCGACACCGGTGACGTCCATCGTCTCGGAGACTTCCAGCGTTTCGCTATCGAAGAGGACCAGAGTCTTGTCGCCGGTCAGGCCGAGCACAGGGGCTGCGAAGCCGGTTGCGCCGGTCAGAAGAAGGACTGTCGAAGCTGCAAGTGCTGTCTTGAAACCCTGCATGATCGTAAACTCCCGTTGTTGGTTGCGAAGAGGCGGGGACGCCCCGTTCATGGTCAAGACACGGGGTCGGACCGTTTGGATGCACCTTGAGACGAATTATTTTTTGCATCCGTTTGTCGCACCCACGGGTATCGGCAGGGCACACTGCTTTACGAGAGGCATTTCGATGTGGCACTTGATGGTTGCGCCGGACAGCGCGAATGGGGTCGGATTGGGAAGAGACCGTGCAGGTAGCATCGTGACATTGAACCATGCCGACGCCTTGGCAGGCTGTGCGCGCGGAGATCGCCAGGCTCTGAAGAGCCTGTTCGACACCGAAGCAGGGCGGCTTGTGGCCATCGCGCAGCGCATCGTCCGTCGACGTGATCTTGCCGAGGAGATCGTGCAGGAGGCCTTCATCCAGATCTGGCGCAAGGCGCACCAATATTCGCCCGATCGCGGCTCCGCTCGGGGTTGGATCTATGCGGTGGTGCGCAATCGCGCGCTCAATGTCCTGCGTGACGGCGGCCGGGAGGAACTGGCGGAAGAAACCGATCTGGACGCACTGCGCGAAACGGCGACCGTTCATGCGGCCGACGACGTGCTCTCGCGGCTCGACCAGGAAAGCCGCCTGCGCCAATGTCTTGAGGCACTGGATGAGCAGAAACGCCGTAGCATCCTGATGGCGTATATCTCAGGATACACCCATGGAGAGATCGCCGGCCGGCTCGGGGTCCCGCTTGGAACCGCCAAGGCGTGGGTGCGCCGTGGCCTCACCACACTGCGGGGGTGCATGGAATGACCAGCACGCCTCTCAGCCCCAGCGCAGTCGACCGGGCCGAAGACTATGTGCTCGGTCTGCTCGATGCGCGCGAAGAAGCCGCGGTCGAGGATGAGATCGAGCGCGATCCAGATTTGCGCGCCGCCGTTGCGAGGGCGCGCGACCGCTTCCACGAACTCGATCTTGCCGCTCAACCCGTCGCGGTCACACCAGGCCTGTGGCAGCGCATCGAGAGCGCGCTGCCGACAACCGGATCGAGCGCGCCGACCATCACGGCCGCCCCGGCACGGGCCGCAAACGACAATGCGGTGCGACGCTGGCGCATTGCTGCACTCTCAGGCATGGCGGCGGCCGGCATCCTTGCCGCGGCGCTTCTCGTGACACCATCGCAGCAGCCGCAGGCGCAGGTGGTCGCGGTGCTGATCGACGATGCGGGCGAACCGCTTGCAATCGTCGAGGATTACGGCGATCGCACAAGCCGGGTCACGCCGCTTGCCGAAATCGCCGTTCCGGCAGACCGTACGATGCAGGTCTGGACATTGCCGAACGAAGATCTCGGCCCTGTGTCGCTGGGCCTTATCGACCAGTCGGAAACGACTTTGCTGGATAACGGTCCGGCATTGCCGCTGCCGCAGCCGGAACAGCTCTACGAGATCACGATCGAGCAGGAGGGCGGCTCGCCGACGGGACGGCCAACCGGACCGATCGTCGGCAAAGGCTTTGCCAAGCGGCCGCTATAAAGCGTTTCCAAATGCATGATCAGCCCCGGCCGCCGAGCTTGAGGCCGGGCGCTGGCCGTTCGTCCAGGATCTTGCGGCGGAAACGGTAGAGCGCGGCTGGCCGGCCTCCGGTGCGGGCACTGGTTTCACCTGTCGGTTCCACCAGTTCCGCGCCTTCAACCAGCCGGCGGAAATTCTGCTTGTGCAGATGCCGCCCGGCAATGGCTTCCACCGTTGCCTGCAGCTCCGTCAGCGTGAATCGCTCCGGCATCAGTTCGAACACGACGGGCCGATACTTGATCTTGCTGCGCAGCCGCGACGCGGCCGTCGCCAGCACGCGGCGGTGGTCGAACCGCATCTGGACGCCGAGTGGCTGATCGAGACCCGTCGTTGCGACGCGGCCGTCCGTCACCGCTTCTTCGAGAAGGCCGGCTTCATAAAGCAGCTCGTAGCGCTCCAGCACGCGCTCCTCGTCCCAGGGAAAATCGTCGAGGCCGAAAGCGAGGCGCAGGCGGGAGTGCTTGCCCGGCAGGCGCGCCGATCGGCTCTCGGCCTGCGGAGCACCCGCCCAGGCGATAAGCCGCGGCAGGATCAGCGCGTCCAGTATCTTTGGTCGGCCCTGGCGCCAGTCCTCCAAGGGCAGGAAGCGATAGATGCCGTGCCAGCCTTCGCCGTCATCGGCCGGGTCATCCTCGGTGGAACGGGTCAGCGCCAGATAGCCAACGGAGACGATGTGCGGGCCGGTATCCGCCTCCTGCTTGTGCCGGCCACGATCGCCGAACGTGTAGAGCTGCTCGACATAGCCGAGCGACAGGCCCGTCTGCGCACTCACATAAGCACGCAACCCCATTTCCAGCGTCCGGTGCTGGCGCGGGTCGAAAGGACCAAGCGGCAGGGAGGCGAGGGCCGCTCGGTCGGAGACGGTAAGCACGCGTGGCTCGGATCCGGCGACGGTGATGATGGCCGCCGTCAATCCGATCTCAATGGCCGTCAACCCGGCATCCTCGCCGCTCATGCGGGCGCACTGCCTTCGGGTTGAAGCGGAAAGACGAAGGGAATGCCTTGCGCCGTGTCGGCGCCACGGCCGATCGACTTCACGGCCCGGATCAACGCGCCGTTGCGGCCAAGAAGTGCATCGCCGATCTCGATCAGCCGCGGGTTCGGAGTCGCGAACGGTGCCGCCCGGCGCAGCGCCTGCGCCAGTTCCGCGTCATCGAGATCCGGGTCGAGTGATAGCGCCGCAATCAGCGCGGCGGCGGGTGAACGCGACACGCCCATCCAGCAATGGATGAGAAGAGGCTGCGTTTGATCCCAAGCACGCACGAAATCGACGAGCTGGCGCACATGGCTTTCCTGCGCAAGCACCAGTCCATCGACGGCAACTGCAATGTCGTTCAGCCCAAGCTGCAGATGATTGTCCGCCGCAATCAAGCCGGGGCGGTGCAGCGCCTGATGCTCCGCAAGAAGGCTGACCAGTGCGCCGGCACGGTGCCGAACGGCCGTCTCGGCAACCCGGTTCAGCGGACAGACCACCAGAAACGGCATCTCAACCGGCCTCCGCCCGACGCGCGGCTTCAGCCGCCGCGAACCGTTCGAGAAAGAGCGTCTGCGCGTCTTCCGTCGCCAGCGGCTCGATCGACAGCATATCTGGCGAAACACCGCGCGGCGTGCCGAAATAGAGACGCGCCTCGCTTTCACTGAAGCCGGCAAGCCGCGTCGCCTCGAAATAGGCCGCAATGGTATCGGCCCGCTTGATTATGGCCTTCGTCGCCGCCGACGGAACCGACGGCAGAGAGAATCTGAGGTGAATCGCGCTCTGAAGACGCGCTTCTATCTCCTTGTAATGGCCGCCCAGAACCGCCTTGAATGGAGAGATCATGTCGCCGATCACATATTCTGGTGCATCGTGGAGAAGCACCAGCATCCGCGTGGCCGGATCGAGCGTGAGATTGATGCGTGTGGCGATCTCCTCGACCAGCACCGCGTGCTGCGCCACGGAAAACGCATGCCGCCCGATCGTCTGTCCGTTCCAGCGCGCCACGCGCGCCAATCCATGGGCGATGTCGGAGATCTCGATATCGAGCGGAGAGGGGTCGATCAGATCAAGCCGGCGGCCGGAGAGCATGCGTTGCCAGGCCCGGCCGTCGCGGCGCGCGTTCACGGGCGTTATGCCTCGCTCGCCTGCAGGTCGGTCGGAAAGCTGAGGCCGGTCCAGTCTGCCAGGCGGATGTCGACCGGCTGGTCGCCTGCGTGGATCGCCTTGCCGGCGGCGATCGCAGCCCCGGCCTTGTCGATGCGCACGATCGCAAGACCCTCGCTGCCGGAACGGCTGCCGAGCGTGCCGATCGAACGGTCGTCGACGGTGATGTCGATATCGCCTGCCGGCAGATCCTGCGACGCGAAAACCTGCACCAGCCGCCGACGTGCAGTCGCCCGGTGCTGCATGCGCGACACGACTTCCTGGCCGACAAAGCAACCCTTCTTGAACGAAACCCCGCCATTACGGTCCATCAGCACGTCGTGCGGGAAAGCATCGGAAGGCGGATAGTCGGCGCCGAGTTCCGCGACGGAATTGGCGATGCGAAGCTTCACGTAGTCTCCCGCCGATCCGGTCACCCGCTCGTGCCGTGGCGCGTAAAGGCGATAGACAGTCTCTGTGCTTCGAAAGCGTGTATCGCGCAGCGCACCTTCCGGCCGCTCTTCCTGCCAGATCGCCGTGACATGCAGGTCGTCCGCGCGCGCCATCTCGAGCTTGGCGCGCAGCCGATAAAGCGTCATGCGGCGCACGAAATCGTCGGCGTAGGCGGCATCGATATCGATCAGGAAGCCGGTATCGGAGTCGCGGGCGACCACGAAATCGAACATGATCTTGCCTTGCGGCGTCAAGAGCGCGCCCGCCACAACATCGCCGGCGGAGAGCCCATCGAGATCAGGCGTCAGGACGTCCTGAAGAAGCCGCTGGGCATCCGGTCCGGTGAAGCGAAGAACGGCGCGATCTTCCAGGGTGACGATCGGCATGAGGGCGGAGCTCCCATCAAAATCTCTTGGCGCTCGGCACAGGTAGCGTTCGGTCAGCGGCCCCGCAAGGGTGACAGAGTGGTGGTCGAAGAAGGCCGAGTCCTACTGCAGCGCGCGATCGGGGGAAAATTCGCCCGCCAGCAGTCGCTCCTTGAGGTCTGCAAGAAGTTCGTCGGCACCTTCTTCGCCATAAAGGCGGACAGTCTCGCGCATCGCGGTCGCCAAAGCCGCATCGACGAGAATTTCAGGCTCGATGCCATCGGCCACGCCATCGGCCCAGGCATCGTTCTGGTGTTCGAGCGCGACCTGCATCTTTTCGTGCACGATCATCTCGTCAATCTCGTTCAGGCGATGTTCGGTGGCGATGGCCATGGGCGAGAATCCATATTTCCGTTTCGTTAAGCTCTAGCACGCCGCTTCCCAAAACGGGACGCCTCGCTGCCAAAAGAGGTTAACAAGGCCCTAATTCCCGAACCTTGCGATGATTTCAGACGCCAGTGTTGCGCCTTCGCTACGGTATCTGGCCCGTGCTGCTTCCGCCGATGGCGTGCAGCGGGTGTAGACCGACGCGAAACTGCGGTAGCCGCGATTGAACGCTGCCGTCAGCCGCGCGCTTCTGGCTGCTTCCGGAGCCTCCGCGGCGATCAGCTGTTCCATGAGGGCGCGCCAGTCGGACCCGTCGCTCGACGAAACATCCTCCTGGCCCTCGTCGGCGTCGCTCGCCGGCTCGGGCCGGCACAGCGCCTGCAGGTAGTGCACCGACCCGACGATTTCCGAAAGCCGGATCAGGCGGTCGTCATAGGGCACTTCCGGGGGCGGTGGGGCCGTCGGTGCTGGTGCGGTCGTCTCGTCGCCGGGACTTTCCGTCGCCCCCGGAGCGGCAGGCTCCTGCGCGGCGGCGGGCTCTTGCGCTGCGCAGGGCAGAACGATCGGCAACGAAAGCAAAGCTCCGAGCAGGAGGACAGCAACAGGGGCAACGAGCGGAGAGTGCGGCAAGCGAATCGTCTTTCCTGTCCCTGTCAGCGTCATGGGTTGAGGGCTATCAGCTTTCCGTGTCGAGGCTAAGGCGGATCAGTCCAAGTTCCACGAGACATTCGCGCACGCTCGGTGGCATCGGCAATTCTTCCACGTCCTGCGCCCCGAACCAGCCCGCCTCCAGCGCGTCGTCGCTCGCGATCGGCCGCGACGGGCCCGCTGGATCGAGAGTCGCCTTGAAGACCGTGAGGCTGAACCAGCTCGTGACACGCCCATCCGCATCGACTTCCTTCAGGTCATAACTCTTGAATGGCAGAGGCGCCTTGCCGATCAGCCCGGTCTCCTCGCGCAATTCTCGAAGCGCCGCATCTTCCAGGGCCTCCCCGTCGTCGACGCGCCCGCCGGGAAATGCGTAGAGGTCCTGCGCGGGCGGATTGGCGCGCTTGACCAGAAGCACGCGAGCACCATTGACGAGGATCGTCGAGACGGCTGCACGTGGCTGTTGAAACTCAAGATCAGACGACATTTTGCCTTTTCAAAGCTCTCGGTATTCGGCGTAAGCTTCCATTAGAAAATGCTTGGGGGCATTCATGATTCTGAAGACGGCTGCAACGCTGGCAATGCTGGCTGGCCTTGGACTGGCACTGGCATCCTGCCAGACATTGAACGAGGCTGAATGTCAAACCGTGAGCTGGCAGACGCTGGGCCAGCAGGACGGCGCGCAGGGCAGGGCAACGACCTATATTGGCCGACATCAGGAGGCCTGCTCGAAACATGGGCTGCCGATCGACACGGTTGCGTGGCAATCGGGCTGGGAGCAGGGCATTCGCCAATATTGCACGCCGGACAACGCGCTGAACCGTGGCCGCAACGGCCAGTCGGGCGAGAACAATTGCCCGGCCGATCTGTCTGCCGGCTTCTCCAATGCCTATCAGGTCGGCCGGGCCGTCTATGATGCCCAGACAGAACGCGACCGCCTGACGAACGATCTGAATGCGGCGACGCAAAGCATCGTCAGTGCGGCAACGACCGAAGAACGTGCGGTGATCCAGACGCGGCTCGTGACGCTGCAGGCACAGGTCCCCGAAGCGGAACGCCGGCTGAGCCGCGCGCGCGAGCGCTACGACGACTATCGCTTCGGCGGTTATCGTGGTGGCTTTCCGGGCGCCGCGGGCTATGTCGCCCAACCGACCTATGGCGGCGCGCCGAATGCGATGCCCGTCATCCAGCCGCCCCTGATCCCGGCCTATTCACCGCGTCCCGTCGCCTACTGACCGCAGAAAAGGCCGCTTGACCGGGTGATGCCCCAGTGGCATCGCTTCTGGCATGTGTGGTCGTTTTGCACTTTCAGCGATGCCGGAAGAGGTTCGGGAATTCTTCAGCCTCATGGAGCTGGAGGACTTTCCGCCCCGCTACAACATTGCGCCGACCCAGCCGATCGTGATCGTGCGGGCGACGGAGCCGGCCAATGAAGGCTCCAACCGGCCGGACCGGCAGGCGCTTTTGGTGCGCTGGGGGCTTCTGCCGCGCTGGGTGAAGGACACCAAGGCCTTTCCGCTGCTGATCAATGCGCGCTCGGAAACGGCGGCGGAAAAAGCGGCGTTCAAGGCCGCCATGCGCCATCGCCGCGTACTCGTGCCTGCATCGGGCTTTTACGAATGGCGGCGCGGCGAAGGCCGCAAGGCGCGCTCGCAGCCCTTTTGGATCCGCCCTCGCGGCGGCGGCGTGATCGCTTTTGCCGGGTTGATGGAAACCTACGCGGATGCAGCAGGCGGCGAGATCGACACCGCCGCGATCCTGACCACCACCGCCAATTCCGCGCTGTCCTCCATCCACGATCGGATGCCGGTGGTGATCGAGCCGGGAGACTTTGCGCGCTGGCTTGATTGTCGGACCCAGGAGCCGTGCGATGTGGCGAATCTGCTGCGGCCGGTATCCGACGATTTCTTTGAAGCGATCCCCGTGTCCGAAGCGGTCAATGCCGTTGCCAACGACAACGCCGCGCTACAGGAGAGGATCGACCCGCTCGCCGAAACGCCGGCACCTGCAGCGGACGGGCCGGCGGCGGAAAAGCCGGCCGGCGCGCAACTCAGCCTCTTCTGACTGGTCTTCCCATGAACCCCATTCTTCTGCCGGCGCTGTCCGGCTTCCTGCTTGGCGGCAGCCTCATCGTCGCCATCGGCGCACAAAACGCGTTCATCCTGCGCCAGGGCCTCTTGCGCCAGCATGTCTTCATCCTCTGCCTGGTCTGCGCGCTGTCGGACGCACTGCTGATCGCGGCAGGCGTTGCAGGTCTCGGCACGCTGATCAGCAATGCGCCGAGCCTGATCTTCGCCGTCACCATCGGTGGCGCGCTGTTTCTGATCACCTACGGGTTTCTCGCGTTCCGGCGAGCCCTTCGGCCGGAGGCCATGCGCTTGAGCGCCGAGGGCGGAGCAAGCTTGAAACAGGCGCTGGCGACATGTCTCGCCTTCACCTTCCTGAACCCACACGTCTATCTGGACACGGTGCTCCTCATCGGCTCGCTTTCCGCGCGATATCAGGATGGAGCGCGGCTCGCCTTTGGCGCCGGCGCCATGATGGCATCCTTCGTGTGGTTCTTCGGGCTCGGCTATGGCGCGCGGCTTCTGGCGCCACTCTTTGCGAGACCCGCAGCCTGGCGGGTACTCGATGTCATCATAGGCTGCGTCATGTGGCTGATCGCAGCCGGACTGATCGCGCGTCTCTGACCGGTCTCGGTCGGTCGCGCGACAGGATCAATCGTGGTCGCGGACCGATTTTGACCGAAACCGATCCTGCTTGTGGCCAAGTTTGGCCGTCAGTGGAGCCGCTGCGCGAACCGCGCCGCTGCCGATCGTGCCATAGCGCTTTTCGAGCGCCACGATCTCGCGCTCCTGCTTCTCGTTGCCGTTGTCCGCTTGGCGCTTGGTCTTGCCGTCCATCAAATTTTCCTCCGTAGGCCTCTGCTTACCTCTGCCTGATCCTATTCAATCACGGCTTTTTGCGGGAAATGGGGTAACCAGAAAAAGAAAGGGCCCGGTGCGCTTTTGCAACACGCGACCGGGCCCAGTGACCGGCCCGGTGATTGGGGCACCTGGCGGACCGGAACGATGATCGGCACGACTGAATGCCGTGCCGGACCGGTCGTCCATCCCCCGAACGGGTGAGGCGGTTGCATTTTCTGGTGAGCTGCGCGGGACTTGACCGCTTGATGGCAAGGCGCGATAAGCTTTTTCCATGCAACAGCGTCATGGCGCCTTCGCCAACTGCATTTGCCGGATCATTATTCGCTAGCGACACCGCTGGCCCGGCCCGTTTTGTCCCGACAAGTCCGATGACGACAAACGCCCCGGCCAGCAGGCACGGGAGATTGTCATCCATGGGCGAGAGGCCTGAACTCAAGCTCTACAACACGCTCACGCGGACGAAGGAGGTCTTCAGCCCCATCGATCCCGACAATGTGCGCATGTATGTCTGCGGGCCGACGGTCTACGACTACGCCCATATCGGCAATGCCCGCCCCGTCATCGTCTTCGACGTGCTCTTCCGGCTTCTGCGCCATCTCTATGGCGAGGATCACGTCACCTACGTCCGCAACATCACCGACGTGGACGACAAGATCAACGCGCGGGCATTGCGCGATTACCCGAACCTGCCGCTGAACGAAGCGATCCGCGCCGTCACCGAAAAAACCGAGGCGCAGTTTCAGGCCGACGCGAAGGCGCTCGGTTGCCTGGCGCCGACGGTCCAGCCCCGCGCGACCGATTTCGTACTGCCACGACCGGACGGCAAGACGGACATGGTCAGCCTGATTCAGTCTCTGATCAGTCGTGGCCATGCCTATGACGCGGCAGGCGAAATCCTGTTCGACGTCTCGTCGATGGGCGACTACGGAAAGCTCTCCAACCGCAGGCTCGAAGACCAGCAGGCCGGCGCCCGTGTTGCGGTCGAGCGCCACAAGAAGAACCCCGGCGACTTCGTGCTGTGGAAGGAATCCTCCGCCGATGAGCCCGGCTGGGACGCGCATTTCCACATGTCCGATTCCCGCAGTCTCGCCATCCGCGGCCGCCCCGGCTGGCACATCGAATGCTCCGCTATGTCGGCCGCCTATCTTGGCCAGACCTTCGACATCCACGGCGGCGGGCTCGACCTCATCTTCCCCCACCACGAAAACGAAATCGCCCAGTCCTGCTGCGCTCACGGCACGGACAGGATGGCCAACATCTGGATGCACAACGGCTTCCTCCAGGTGGAGGGCCGCAAGATGTCGAAGAGCGAGGGCAATTTCGTCACGATCAACGAACTGCTGGAAACGGAAAAGTTCGGCGGACGAAAGTGGCCCGGCGAGGTGCTGCGCCTCGCCATGCTGATGACGCATTACCGCGAGCCGATCGATTTCAGCGTGAGGAGGTTGGAGGAGGCGGAAGCGCTGCTTGTGAAATGGCGTCGCCGCGTGGATGGTGAAATGCATGGCGATCTTCAGACATCGTTCGTCGAGGCATTGGCCGACGATCTGGATCTCTCTCACTATCTGAAGCTGTTGAATGCGCCTGGGCTTTCAGCGTCGGCACTTTTCGCGGCAGCCGCATTGATTGGCATAGATCTCTCGCCCTTACAGGCAGAAATCGACGTCGCCCAATTCGTCGAAGACCGCCTCCAGCACATCGCGAACAAGAACTGGTCCGAAGCCGACCGCATCCGTGACGATCTTCTTTCGCAGGGTATCCAGCTCAAAGACGGCAAGGATCCCGCCACCGGCGAACGCGTGACCACATGGGAGGTCAAGCGATGACCCTTTCCTCCACGCCGGAGTTTTCCGGCGGGTGCCAGTGTGGGGCGGTGCGGTTTCATGTGCGGGCGGCGCTTGGTAAGGCGTCGATCTGCCATTGCCGCATGTGCCAGAAGGCCTATGGCAACTTCTTTGCGCCGCTGGTTTCTGTCAAAGCCGAACACCTTGTCTGGAGCCGGGGCGAGCCGGCACGTTACCGTTCCTCCAACCATGTGGCGCGTGGTTTTTGCGCCAATTGCGGCACGCCGCTGACCTATGAGGCGCCGGACGGCATGGCGCTCTCCATCGCCGCTTTCGACGATCCGAGTGCGATTGCACCGGTCATCGTTTTCGGCGTGGAAGGAAAGCTGCCCTATGTGGACGCGCTCGCAGCACTCCCGGTGCGCGCAACCGCCGACGATGAGGCCGAAAACCCTTTCCTGAAATCGATCCAATCCTATCAGCATCCGGATCACGATACCGATCGCTGGCCTCTGGAAGGCGATGACCGATGAGCGCGCTGCGCGGGTTCTATCCCGAGATCGAACCTTACGAGACCGGCACGCTCGATGTGGGCGATGGCCATGTGATCTATTACGAGCGCGTCGGCACGAAAGGCGCAAAGCCTGCCGTCTTCCTGCATGGCGGACCGGGTGGCGGCATCTCGCCGAAGCAGCGCCGCGTGTTCGATCCGACGCGCTACGACGTGCTGCTGTTCGACCAACGCGGCTGCGGCCGCTCGACGCCCTTTGCGGAGCTCGAAGCCAATACGACCTGGCACCTGGTGGCCGATATCGAGCGGCTGCGCGAAATGGTTGGCGCCGACACATGGCTCGTCTTCGGCGGGTCGTGGGGATCGACGCTGGCGCTCGCCTATGCCGAGACGCACCCGAAACGCGTGTCGGAACTGGTGCTGCGCGGCATCTACACGCTGACTAAGGCGGAGATGGACTGGTACTACCGCTTCGGCGTCTCGGAGATGTTTCCCGACAAATGGGAGCGCTTTGTGGCCCCCATCCCGCAAGCCGAGCGTGGCGACATGCTCACCGCCTACCGCAAGCGCCTGACAAGCGAGGATGCCGCAACGCGCCTTGCCGCCGCCAAGGCCTGGAGCGTGTGGGAAGGCGAGACGATCACGCTTCTGCCGGAGCCCGAAACCAGCACAGTCTTCGGTCAGGATGAATTCGCGCTCGCCTTCGCGCGGATCGAAAACCATTTCTTCGTGCATGCCGGTTGGCTCGAGGATGGTCAGCTCATTCGCGATGCGCACAAGATCCGGCATATTCCGGGTGTCATCGTTCACGGCCGCTATGATATGCCATGCCCGCTGCGTTTCGCGTGGGCGCTGCACAAGGCCTGGCCGGAAGCCGAGTTCCACATCGTCGAGGGTGCAGGCCACGCCTTCACCGAGCCGGGAATCCTCGACCAGCTGATCCGCGCGACGGACAAATTTGCAGAGTGCGCATCATGACACGCGAACGCCTCTACCTTTTCGACACGACCCTGCGGGACGGGCAGCAGACGGCCGCACGCCCGCAGAAGCGAAGCGCACGAGGACGTGCAAACGCATATCGGGCGTCGGCCCGCTTGCTGGAGCGCCGGCGATGACACGCGAACGCCTCTACCTTTTCGACACGACCCTGCGGGACGGGCAGCAGACGCCCGGCATCGATTTTTCGGTCGAGGACAAGACGCTGATCGCGTCGATGCTCGATGCGTTCGGTCTGGACTACGTCGAGGGCGGCTACCCCGGCGCAAACCCGACCGACACGGCTTTTTTCGAGAAAAAGCGCACGAAGAAGGCGGCCTTCGTCGCCTTCGGCATGACGAAGCGGGCAGGGGTCTCGGCGTCCAATGATCCGGGCCTTGCGGCGCTCATCCACGCGGCCGGTGACGCGGTGTGCTTCGTGGCGAAGAGCTGGGACTACCATGTCGACGTCGCGCTCGGCATCTCCAACGACGAAAACCTCGACTGCATCAAGGCTTCGGTCGAGGCGACCATTGCCGCCGGCAAGGAAGCGTTGGTCGATTGCGAGCACTTCTTCGATGGCTACAAGGCCAATCCGGCCTACGCCACGGCATGCGCCAAGACCGCCTATGAGGCGGGCGCGCGCTGGGTGGTGCTCTGCGACACCAATGGTGGCACGCTGCCCGGCGAGGTCACGCGCATCGTCGGCGAATTGATCGAGGCGGGCATCCCGGGCCGCAATCTCGGCATCCATGCCCACAACGATACGGGCCAGGCGGTTGCCAATTCGCTGGCGGCGGTCGAAGCGGGCGTGCGACAGATCCAGGGCACGCTGAACGGCATCGGCGAGCGCTGCGGCAATGCCAATCTCGTGACGCTGATCCCGACGCTGATGCTCAAGCCGCATTATGCCGAGCGCTTCGAACTCGGCATCGACGGCGACAAGCTGACCGATCTGACGCGGCTATCGCGGACCTTCGATGAGCTTTTGAACCGCAACCCGGAGCACCAGGCGCCCTATGTGGGCCAGTCGGCCTTCGCGACCAAAGCCGGCATCCACGCATCGGCCCTGTTGAAGGACCCGAAGACTTACGAGCATGTCGACCCGGAAAGCGTCGGCAACCAGCGCCGCGTCATGGTGTCCGACCAGGGCGGCAAGTCCAACTTCCTGAACGCGCTGAAGCGGCGCGGCATCGAGGTCGCCAAGGACGATCCGAAGCTCGACAGGCTGATCTCGCTGGTCAAGGAACGGGAAGCATCCGGCTATGCCTATGAGGCAGCCGATGCGAGCTTTGAGCTTCTGGCGCGCCGCACGTTGGGCCGCGTTCCGGATTTCTTCGAGGTGCAGAGCTTCCGGGTCATGGTGGAGCGCCGTTTCGATGCGCTCGGCAATCTAAAGACCGTGTCGGAAGCCGTGGTACGGGTGATCGTCGATGGCGAGGAGATCCTGTCGGTGGCCGAGGGGCAGGGCCCGGTCAACGCGCTCGACATCGCCCTCAGGAAGGATCTCGGCAAGTTCCAGGCCGACATCGCCGATCTGGAACTGGTGGACTACAAGGTCCGCATCCTCAATGGCGGCACCGAGGCCATCACCCGCGTTCTGATCGAATCCAGTGACGCGACGACGGATCGTTGGTGGACCGTGGGCGTATCCGACAACATCATCGATGCCTCCTTCCAGGCGCTGATGGACAGTGTCATCTACAAGCTTCTCAAGAATCGCGAACAGGCCGGCCGCGTCGCCGCCGAGTAGGCAGTACGAACCATGAAACGCTCTGAAGATTGCGGCGCGCCGGGCCCGGCAGCAGCCGGCGCAAACACGCCGGTCGCAACCGGAGACACCGCGCAGGGCTTCATCACGGCCGGCGCCGCCTATCTCTTGTGGGGCCTCGTCCTGCCGTTTTTCATGAAGGCGCTCGACCACATCAACCCGGTCGAGATCGTCGCCCACCGCATTCTCTGGGCAGTGCCGGCAGGCGCCGTGATCCTCATTTGGCTCGGCCGCACCGCCGACCTGATGACGGCATTCAAATCGCCGAAGGTCGTCGCCATGGCAGCGGTGACCGCCACGATCATCTCGATCAACTGGGGCGTCTATGTCTATGCGATCGCCTCGAACCAGGCGCTTGAAGCCTCGCTCGGCTATTACATCAACCCGCTGATCAGCGTGTTGATGGGCGTCTTCCTGCTCGGAGAAAAGCCAAGCCGGCTGCAGTGGGTGGCGATCGCGCTCGCCGGTCTCGCCGTCATCATCCTCACGGTCTTCGCCGGAAAGCTGCCCTGGATTTCGCTGGTGCTGGCTTTCTCATTCGCGACCTACGGCTATCTGCGCAAGACGCTGCCGATCGGCCCGAGCCAAGGCTTTCTGCTGGAAGTGATCATCCTGACGCCGATCGCACTCGTCCTGATCGGCTGGTTCATCGCGCAGGGCGAGAGCCATTTCTTCGCAGGCAGCACCTTCGACACATGGATGCTGATTGCGGCAGGGCCCGTCACGGCGATCCCGCTCGTCCTGTTCGCCTACGGCGCCAAGGGGCTCCGCCTCGCGACCATCGGCCTGATGCAGTACAGCGTGCCGACGCTCGTGCTGCTAATCGCGGTGTTCTTCTTCGGTGAGCCGTTCGCCGGACCGCAGATCGCGGCTTTCGCCCTGATCTGGGTCGCGCTGGCAATCTATACATCGACGCTTCTGAGGCGGCCGAAAGCGGCTTGAGCACCGGAAAGGTGCTCAGTCGAGGCCCATGCAGTTGGCGTAGAAGGTCGTCGTCGCCGGCCAGTCGGAAAAGACGCCCATGACGCCGACGTCTTTGGCGAGCACATCGAGGACCGTCAGAACGTCGCCATCGCGTTCGATTGCATCCGAGACCGACTGGAAGTAATAGCCGCCACCGCCGGCGAGCGGGCCGGAGCGTTCCAGCGACCAGGTGATGATCTCGAGGCCCGCGTCCTTGGCTGCGGTCGCATAGGCCGACGGCACGATGGTGCCATTCTCGTCGGTCGTCACCAGCATCCAGATCGGCGGCGCGATGATCTTCAAACCGCGCTCGGCAAGCTCTTCCATCGACGGATCGAGCGTCGCAAGATCCATCGGGTCGAAGCTATCCTCGCTGTCGCGGCCATCGAGATAGACGACCCGATCGGCAAACTCCGGTTGTGTTTCGATCCAGTACCAGACATCGTTCAGATCGAAGGACTGAGGGTAGACGTTCACGGGATCGATACCGGCCCCCCGATATTCCTCGAGCATCTGCGCGGCGTAGTCTTCCTGCGTGTAGCTGCCCTCATAGGGCATCGCCACCTCCGGCGATTTGAGTTCCGGCGTCATCTTCACACCGAGCTCGGCAAAAAGCGCGATGGATTCGGCATGCGTCATCAGCGTGCCGTTCTGCGCGTAGAGATCCGTCCGCCACGCTGCCGTGCCGCCCAGATAGGCGTCGACGCTGGTGGCATTTGGATCGGAACTGTCCATCTTGCCGCGAAGCGACCGGAACTCAGCAAGTGTGACATCCGACGTGCAGCACTGCGCCGAAGCTTGGCGGCCGGTCTGCGCGTCGGCCGGCGTGAAGGGCACGCTGCACTGGCTGGCGAGGTCGGTCGCCAGAATGTTCGTCGTGGTGTGCAGATCGCACTGGCTGTGCCGGCAGACGAGTTCGCGATCCTTGGTGAAGGCCACGTCGCACTCCAGAACGCCCGCGCCCATGCGAGCAGCGGCGACATAGGATTCGCGCGTGTGCTCCGGAAACTGCAGCGGAGCGCCGCGGTGCCCTATTGAAAATTCGCTGCGGTAGAACGGACCCGCCTCGCAAGCCTTGAGCGTCGCTTTGAGCTCACCGTCTTTCAGATCGTCGATGAGATAGAAGGGGCGTGGACCAAGATCGGCCGGAACCTGCTCCTGGGCAAATCCGGCGGTGGCCGCAAAAGCGATCGGCACCTGCCAAACAACGGTCAGAAGAAGAATTCGAATCGACATCGACAAGGTCTCACGCTGCGTTGAACGTGGGACCAAATCAGGTTCCGCTGACAGTCATGTGACGGTCTTGATCAGCCGCCGTCACTCCAGCGCACGCGATAGAGATCGAAGCGGCGATCACGCAGATTGCGCACTGCTCCTTGGGCGCGCGCCCACTGGATGGTGCCGATATTGAGGTCGGCCACCGTGACCATTTCGACATTGACGCTCGCTTCCGCCGCAATGCCGTCGCGGGCGAACGGCATGTCGCAGGGCGTCAGGATCGCCGACTGCGCGTAGTTGATGTCGAGATTGTCGACATTGGAGAGATTGCCCGTGATGCCCGAGGTCACGACATAGCACTGGTTTTCGATCGCACGCGCGGCCGCACAATAGCGCACGCGCAAATGGCCGTGCCGCGTATCGGTGCAGTAGGGCACGAACAGGATGCGCGCGCCCTGGTCTGCGAGGCGCCGCGCGACTTCCGGGAATTCCGAATCGTAGCAGATCATCACGCCGATCGGTCCGCAGTCGGTGTCGATCACGTCGGTCACGTCACCGCCGACGATTCCCCAGTATTCGCGCTCGTCCGGGGTCGGATGAAGCTTCTCCTGCGCATGGATCGTGCCGTCGCGCAGGAACACGTAGGACACGTTCTGGATATCGCCGTCCTCGGCGATCGTCGGGTGCGATCCGCCGATGATGTTGATGTTGCAGCCGAGCGCCATCGCCTGCATGCGTTCGACGAACTCCGGCGTGTAGGCGCTGAGCCGCTTGATCGCCTCCGATGGTGGTCGCTCGGGCTCGCTGGAGAGAAGGATCAGCGTGAAGAGCTCCGGAAAGACGACGAAATCCGAGCCGTAATCGGCCGCGACTTCGACGAAATAGCGCACATGATCGAAGAACTCGTCATGCGTCGTGACCTTGCGCGCCGTGATCTGCACCGTCGTGACGCGCACCGTGTCGCGGCCCCGATGCGAAAGCGGCTGCGTTGCGGCGTTCGGATCGAAATAGGGGTTGTTCCAGACCATCAGCGCCGCGTGGCCGCCCGCCGGCTTGTCTTCCGGATGATAGCGGCGCAGGACACGGGCCGGCTCGAAACCGAGCCGCATCTGGAACGAGATCACCGGATCTTCGACGTCGCGTGCTTTCACCGCTTCGAGATAATCGTCTGGTTTCGGATAGGCCTTCTTAGACCGCTTGTAGCCGGCGAGCCTTCCGCCGAAGGCGATGCCCTTGAGTTCCAGCTGTTCACAGAGCCGCTGGCGGACCTCGTAGAGCCGCTTGCCGATCTTGGCCCGGCGCCGGCCGGGGTCGACGCAGATTTCCACGCCGTAGAGCCAGTCGCCCTTGCCATTGTGCCGGCTGGCATAGCCGCCGCCGGTGATGTCGTCCCAGGTGTGCTGGCGGAAGATCTGGCGCTCCGCCAGCTGCAGCGTGGCGGCATATCCGACGATCTCGCCATCGAAGACGGCGACGAACTGGCCTTCCGGAAACGCATTGATCTGTCCCCGGATGATGCCCGGCTGATAGGGCGTTTCTTCCGGATAGACGCGCGAGGTCAGTGCGATGATCGCCTTGACGTCGCCCGCAACGGCGTTGCGAACTTCAAGACGTGGCTTATCGGACAATGTGGCCATGGATGGGGGGATACTCTCAGCGGGAGGACGATGGTGCGGCAACCCACAACATAGTCACTCGCGCCAAGACGAAAAGCTTTTGATGTCGAGCCGGCTCTACATCCGGTCGATAATGTCGGCTTCACCCGATTTGCCGTTGGGCTGGCTGCCGGCCGCGATGATGGCTGGAACGATGTCCTCGATTTTGTCGATGACGAGGGGCTGCACGAGATGCGCAGTATGCAGAAAACCTTCGGCGGCCATGTGGTCCATCAGGGCGATCAGCGGGTCCCAGAACCCGTCGATATTGGCAAGCACCATCGGCTTCTTGTGCCGGCCGAGCTGCGCCCAGGTCATGATCTCGATGATTTCCTCGAGCGTGCCGATCCCGCCGGGCAGGGTGACGAATGCGTCGGCCCGTTCGAACATGGTGTGCTTGCGCTTGTGCATGTCCTCGGTGACGATCAATTCGTCCAGTTGGCCGAGCGCCTGTTTCGTGGCCTCTTTTTCCATGAGGAATTCGGGGATGATGCCCGTCACCGCGCCGCCGCCATTGATGACGCCATCGGCGACCGCGCCCATGACGCCGCGTGTTCCACCGCCATAGACGAGGCGAAGTCCGTGCGCGGCGATCGAGCGGCCAAGCGCGCGTCCGGTTTCGGTGTAGACGCCGTTACGACCGGGCTGGGAACCGCAGTAAACGCAGATGGCACGAATCTCTTTAATCGATTGGGTCATGCTGGGAGGAAGCCTTCCTTAGCTGCGTGCGTCAAGCACCGTCGGGCCCGACGATCAGTTGAATTCGACGCGCATTTGAAGCAATTGGCACGATACTTGTTACGTGTCTCCAAAATCGCTAGCGTGTATTAAAATTGAACGGGTTCGGGCCCCGTTTGGAGAAATTCGATGAATCAGGGGAATGGCGGGCTTCTGGCGCTGTGTGGATTGCTGGGGGTGATCGCTTTAGGCGTGCTCTTCGTGGCTCCGCGCTTCTTGGAGCCGGCGACAGACCAAGCGGCAGTAGAAGAAACGGCAGTCGAAGAAGCGGCTGGGCTGCCTGCAACGGCACCCGCCGTGACCGCATCCGAGCCGAGCGGCGGTGATCAGACGGCCGAGGGTCGGCAGGATCGCACAGCTGCAGATGAGGACGCTGCATCGCAAGCGCCAGCCGTCGCCGACCAGCAAACTCCGCCGACCGATGAGGCCGCTGGCACCCCAGCAGCCATCGATGAGATGACGCAAGCACCAACTCCAGCAGAGCCTGCCGTCGAAGCTGATGCTCAGGCTTCGGATGAGGCATCGGAAACGGCAGCCGATGTGAGCACCGACCCTTCGGAGCCGGGCTTCGACCTGCTGCGCGTCGAGCCGGACGGCTCGACGGTGATCGCCGGCCGCGCCGAGCCGGGGACGCACGTGGACGTCATGAATGGCGAGGATGTCGTCGCTTCCGCCGATGTTGGCCCGAGCGGCGACTTCGCGGCGGTGTTCGACGAGCCACTGGAACCGGGCGATTACCAGTTGACGCTGCGCGTGACCGGCGACGACCAGCCAGAGGTGTTTTCCGAAGAGGTCGCGACGATAAGCATTCCTCGCGATGGCGGAATCGAGCTGCTCGCCATGGTCACGCGGCCCGGTGAGGCCAGCCGTATCGTCAACGCGCCCAACTCAGGCGGCGAGGCGATGCCGCAGGCGTCGAACGATGTTTCCCTGGCTCCGGCCGCAGAGACGAATGCTGCGGAAAGTCAGGAAACGGCGACACCGACAGCCGATGCCGCGGGCGAAATGGCGCAGCAGGAAGAGGATGCAGCTTCCGCGGCGGAGGTGCCGGCCGATAGCGCTGAATCTGCTCCCGCTGCGTCCGATGCGCAGGCGGATGTGGCGGCACTTGCCCCCGAGCCGGAGCAGGAAGCAGCGCAAGCGCCCGCGGCCACGACCGCACAGGTGCGCATCGATGCCGTCGAAGTCGAAGACGAGCGGCTTTTCGTGGCCGGTTCGTCACCGCGCGGCACCGAAGTGCGTGTCTATGCCGATGATCAGTTGATTGGAGACGACAGGGCAAACAGCGAGGGCCGCTTCCTCGTCGAAGGCCGGATGGCGTTGAGCGTTGGCGAGCACACCATTCGCGCCGATCTCGTCGATCCTTCGGGAACGGTAGTTGCCCGCGCGCTCGTCCCGTTCGATCGGCCGGAAGGCGGCATGGCCGCAGCAATTGCCGCAGCGGAGGCCCCCTCGGTCAACGATGACATCGCGGTCGTCACCGATCCGTCGCCGCCTGCCGTCGAAACCTCCGAAGACCGGCTGGCGGCAGCCGCGCCCGATGAGGCTGCGACCGGCGGTGAGACGACGGCGCCTGGACGGACCGATCGTGTTCCCGCGACCGGACCCGCTGCGTCGGCGCCCGGCACGTCCGCGCCCCAGGCAGCGGTCGAGGCACCCTCGAGCGAGGATCCAGCTATATCTGGCGACACGTCACCAGCCTTCAGCCCGGCGGGTGAAGCCGATACCGCATCGAGCGAAGCGCCGGTACCGGCTGAAACCGAGACGGCCGCTGCCCAACCGGCAGACGAGCCCGTGACGGTGACGCAGGAGGCGCTGACGCCATCTCCCGCTTCGGTCATCATCCGTCGCGGCGATACGTTGTGGCAGATCTCTCGTCGGGTCTACGGCCAAGGCGTGCGGTACACGACGATCTATCTTGCCAACCAGCAGCAGATCGCCAATCCGGACCGCATCCTGCCCGGACAAATCTTCAGTGTTCCCGACGAAGCGCTGGAGAACGCCGAACAGCTTCATCGCGATCGGCTTCGGGCAGACTGAAGCTGGCCAGCATGCCGGAATGAAGCGTCTTCCGACTGTCCGGGGGACGTCGATAGGCTTGCCCGCGGTCTAGACATGGAACAGTTCATCGTATATCGCCGATGAACGATGCATAGCTGCTACCCCTCATCCTCGGACGCCGCGAAACGCGATGCCGTGATGGCCGAGCGCCTGCAGGCGTTGGCCCATCCCGCTCGGCTGAAGATCTTGCGCCTGCTGGCTCACCGTGACGCGTGTTGCTGCAAGGATGTGGTCTTGGAAATTGGTCTCGCCCAATCGACGGTGTCCCAGCATCTGCGCACGCTCGTGCAGGCGGGGCTCGTCCACTACCGGCCAGACCGCCAGGCCTCGCGTTACAGTCTCGACGAGGAGGCGGTGTCGCAATTGGCCAAGGACCTTGGCGGATTGCTTGAAAGTTGCTGCAGCGTGCCGACGGCGGCGCGATGCGATGAGCTGGTCGGTGCCGGCGGAAGGTAAAGATTGATGGCTTCGAAGACTGTGTCGGCGGATTCCGGCAATCCGCTGCAAACGTTGCGCAACCTCTGGCCCTACATGTGGCCGTCCGCTCGCCCGGACCTGAAGCGTCGTGTCGTCTGGGCGACGCTGTTCCTCGTCCTGTCGAAGATCGTGCTGATCGTCGTGCCCTATTTCTTCAAATGGGCGACGGATTCGTTGAATGGCGAGTTGGCGATGCCGGATTTCGTGCCGCAGCTGTTGCTCGGCGGCGTCATGCTGGTCATCGCCTATAATGTCGCGCGCATCGTTCAGTGGGGCTTGAACCAGCTGCGGGACGCGCTTTTTGCCAGTGTTGGGCAGTATGCGGTGCGGCGTCTCGCCTACCAGACCTTCGTGCATATGCACCAATTGTCGTTGCGCTTCCACCTGGAGCGGCGCACCGGCGGCCTGTCGCGCATCATCGAGCGTGGCACCAAAGGCATCGAGACGATCGTCCGCTTCACGATACTGAACACCGTGCCGACGCTCCTGGAATTCGCGATGGTCGCGGCGATCTTCGCCTTCGCCTTCGGGTTTTCCTATTTCGCGATCACGGCGCTGACGGTGTTCTTCTACAGCTGGTTCACGATCCGCGCCTCCGATTGGCGCATCGGCATTCGCCGCGCGATGAACAATTCCGATACCGAAGCCAATACCAAGGCGATCGACTCGCTCCTCAATTTCGAGACGGTCAAATATTTCGGCAACGAGACGATGGAAGCGAAGCGCTTCGATCAGTCCATGGAGCGATACGAGAAGTCGGCGACCCAGGTTTGGACCTCGCTCGGCTGGCTCAATATGGGGCAGGGCGTCATCTTCGGTATCGGAATGACACTGATGATGGTGCTTTCGGCCATGGCGGTGCAGCGCGGCGAGCAGACGATCGGCGATTTCGTCTTCGTCAACGCGATGCTGATGCAGCTTTCGGTGCCGCTGAACTTCATCGGCTTCGTCTACCGCGAAATCCGGCAGGGCCTGACCGACATCGAGCAGATGTTTGATCTCTTGGAGGTCGATCCCGAAATCACGGACAGGCCGGGCGCCGCTGCTCTTATGGTGAGCACCGGCGCGATCCGTTTCGATAATGTCCATTTTGCCTACGACCCGGCGCGGCCCATCCTGAAAGGCATCTCCTTCGAGGTACCGGCCGGACACACCGTCGCGATCGTCGGGCCGTCGGGCGCAGGCAAGTCGACCATCTCGCGGCTGCTCTATCGGTTCTATGATGTGCAGCAGGGCAGCGTGACGATAGACGGCCAGGATGTGCGCGATGTAACCCAGAAATCCCTGCGCGCCGTCATCGGCATGGTGCCGCAGGATACGGTGCTCTTCAACGACACGCTGGAATACAATATCCGCTACGGCCGCGTAGATGCGAGTGAAGCCGAGGTTCGCCAAGCGGCCGATCTAGCGCAGGTCGGGCGCTTCATCTCGTCCCTTCCCGAAGGGTATAAAACGATGGTCGGCGAACGCGGTCTCAAGCTTTCCGGCGGCGAAAAGCAGCGTGTCGCCATCGCGCGCACGATCCTGAAAGCCCCTCCGATCCTGATCCTGGACGAGGCGACATCGGCGCTCGATACCGCCACCGAGCAGGAAATCCAGACGTCCCTCGATTTCGTCTCGAAGGGCCGTACCACGCTCGTGATCGCCCACCGCCTGTCGACCGTCATCGGCGCCGACGAGATCATCGTGCTGCAGGATGGGAAGATCGCCGAGCGCGGCCCGCATGCGCGCCTGATCGCCGAGGGCGGGCTCTACACCGCCATGTGGGACCGCCAGCGCGAGGCGATCGAGGCGGAAGAGAAGCTCAAGAAGGTGCAGGAGGAAGACGAGTTGGGCGTAGTCGTTCGTCGCAGAACCCCCGAGCGCGGCCCTGCCTGACCCCCTCGAGGCGCATAGGAGGAACCCCAATTGCCGCCCGACCGTTGCCGCTGAGATGCTGACGCGCTAGAGCCGTCCCATCGCAATCGGGGCCGGCGCCTCGAAGCAATCGATAGCGGAGTGAGAAGACATGGACGTCTGGCACAGCATCAAAAACGTGCTCGTCCCCGTGCGGCGAGAGGGCTATCCCTTCATCGCGGTATTTCTGTTGGCAGCGATCCTGCTTGGCTTCGTCGCCGATTGGCTGTTCTGGATCGGGCTGATCCTGACGGTCTGGTGCGTCTATTTCTTCCGCGATCCGGAGCGCGTGACGCCGATCGACGAGGATTTGGTGATCAGCCCGGCCGATGGCAGGGTTTCGGCGGTCACCCGCGTCGTCCCGCCGGCGGAACTTGACCTTGGCGCCGCACCGATGCTGCGGATCTCCGTGTTCATGAACGTTTTCGACTGCCACGTGAACCGCGCGCCGCTCGCCGGTTCGATCGACCGGATCGTCTATTCCAAAGGATCGTTTCTGAACGCCGAACTGGACAAGGCGAGCACGGAGAACGAGCGCAACGGCATGGTGATCACGACAAGCCGGGGCGAGATCGGCGTTGTGCAGATCGCGGGCCTGGTTGCCCGCCGCATCCTTTGCTTCGTCGAGGAAGGCGATCGCCTGGAGACAGGCGGGCGATTCGGCCTGATCCGTTTCGGCTCGCGGCTCGATGTCTTCCTGCCGGAAGGCGCGCGCCCGCGCGTGGCTGTAGGGCAGACGGCGATTGCAGGGGAAACGGTGATCGCGGAATTCAATTCGCCCAAGGGCCCTGTGGTCACCCGCCGCGATTGATCTGCGCCATCAATGAAAGCTTGAGCAACATCGAGGACGACGGATGACAGAGCGACCCCGCGACGACGCCGAAACCGACGATTTTCTCGATCAGCCGTTCAGCTCGTTCGATCCTGACCACGACGAGGGCGATACTGACAATGCGATGGGGCCGCGCCTGCGCGAGATCTCCTTCCGCATGATGATCCCGACGATCATCACGGTGCTTGCGATCTGCGCCGGTTTGACCGGCATCCGGCTCGCTTTCGAAGGCCGGGTCGAGTTGGCGGTCATCATGGTGCTCGTCGCTGCGTTTCTGGATGGCGTCGATGGCCGCGTCGCGCGGCTGATGAAGTCATCGTCACGCTTTGGCGCGCAGATGGATTCGCTGGCCGACATCGTCAATTTCGGCGTCGCCCCGGCACTGGTCCTCTACGCCTATATCTTGAACCAGGCGGAGTCGCTCGGCTGGATCGCGGCCCTCATCTATGTGCTCGCCGCGGCGCTGCGGCTGGCTCGTTTCAACGTCATGGACGAGCGCCCGAAGGCGAAATGGCAGTCGAACTACTTCGTCGGCGTGCCTGCGCCCTTTGGCGCAATGCTGGTGCTGCTGCCGGTCTATCTCGGGCATCTGGGCTTCGAGCCCGGACGGGTCTTTGCCGGCGCCGCGATCCTTTACACGATCCTCATCGCGTTTCTTCTGGTCAGCCGTCTGCCGGTCTATTCCGGAAAGGCCGTCGGCCGCATCCGTCGCGATCTGGTTCTACCGGTGCTGATCGCCATCGCGATCTATGTTGCGCTCTTGATGAGCTATATCTGGGCGACGCTGGCGGTCACGGCCCTGATCTATCTGGCGACGCTGCCGATGGGCTACCGCGCCTGGCGGCGCACCTATGGCCGTCCGAAGGTCGTGCCGACCGTATCCGCGGAAGAACAGGGTCGCTTGTGATCCGGACTATTCCGGATCGCGATAGGCGAGGAAGCGGTCCTGCCGCACGTCGAAAAGCATGCCGTTTTCCGTCAGTGCCGGATCGGCGAGCTTGACGATCTTGGCGGCGACGTCGCGTGGATCGGGCAAGGTCGACGGGTTCTCACCCGGAACCGCCTGCGCCCGCATGGCGGTGCGGGTGGCGCCCGGGTTCACATTGTTGATCCGCACGCCGAAATTGACCAGCTCGTTCGCCCAGACCCGCGCCATGGCTTCGATCGCAGCCTTGGAAGCGGCATAGGCGCCCCAAAAGGGCTTGCACGAATGGGCAACGCCCGATGACAGGAAGATGCCGCGCCCGGCGTCCGACGCCTTGATCAGCGGCTCGACAGTGCGCATCAACCGCCACGTAGCGTTGACGTTGATGGTCATCACCTTCTCGAAGTCCTTCGCCTTGGTGTGCCCGAGCGGCGCGATCGTGCCGAGCATGCCGGCATTGGCAACGAGAACGTCAAGCTTGCCCCAGCGCTCGTGGATCGAGCCGCCGAGCGCATCGATGGCCTTCATGTCCGCAAGGTCGAGCGGCACCAGCGTCGCTGTTCCACCGACGGCCTGGATCTCGTCGTCGAGCTCTTCCAGGCCACCGACTGTTCGGGCAACGGCAATCACATGCGCGCCGGATTTCGCCAGCTCGAGCGCGGTGAAATAGCCGATACCGCGCGACGCGCCGGTGACGAGCGCGATGCGCCCCTTAAGGTCGAGCATGAGGGTCACTTATCCGTTGTTTGCAAGAAGCGAGAGCGTGCGCACATTATCGACGCCCTCGTGATCGGTGAGCTGCGTCGGGTAATCGCCGGTGAAGCAGGCATCGCAGAACTGCGGCTGCTCGTTGTTGCGCGATGGTTCGTTGACGGCCCGGTAGAGCCCGTCGATCGAGAGGAAGGCCAGGCTATCGACGCGAATGAAATCGGCCATCTCCTCGATCGACATGCGTGAGGCGAGAAGCTTCGCCTTTTCCGGCGTATCGACACCGTAGAAGCAGGAGGACATGGTCGGCGGCGAGGCGATGCGCATATGCACCTCGCGCGCGCCCGCTTCGCGCACCATCTGCACGATCTTCTGCGAGGTGGTGCCGCGCACGATCGAATCGTCGACCAGCACCACGCGCTTGCCTTCCAGCATGCGCTTGTTGGCATTGTGCTTGAGCTTTACGCCCATATGCCGGATGGCCGCTGTCGGCTGAATGAAGGTGCGCCCAACATAGTGATTGCGGATGATGCCGAGCTCGAACGGAATGCCAGACCCTTGCGCGAAGCCGATCGCCGCGGGCACGCCCGAATCCGGCACCGGCACGACGAGATCGGCCTCGACCGGGCTCTCGACGGCCAGCTCGGTGCCGATCTTCTTGCGCGCTTCATAGACGTTGCGGCCTTCGATGATGGAATCGGGCCGTGCGAAATAGACATATTCGAAGATGCAGAAGCGCGGCTTGGTCTTCTCGAACGGGAACCGGCTCTCGACACCCTTGTCGGTGACGATCACCATTTCGCCCGGCTTGATGTCACGCACAAAGCGCGCGCCGATGATGTCGAGCGCACAGGTCTCGGAAGCGAGGATATAGGCGCCGTCGAGATCGCCCAGAACCAGCGGGCGGATGCCGAGCGGATCGCGCGCGCCGATCATCTTCTTTTCCGAAAGGCCCACCAGCGAGAACGCGCCTTCGAGCTGCGTGATCGCGTCGATGAATTTGTCGACCAGTTGCGTGCCGCTCGAGACGGCGATCAGATGCAGGATCGTCTCGGTGTCGGAGGTCGACGAGAAGATCGCGCCCCGCTTCTGAAGCTGCTTTTGCAGCGTCATCGCATTGGTGATGTTGCCGTTATGGGCAACGGCGAACCCGCCGCCGGCGAACTCCGCGAAGAAGGGCTGCACGTTGCGCAGGCCCTCCCCACCGGTCGTGGAATAGCGCGTATGGCCGATCGCGCGGCTTCCCTGCAGCCGGTCGATAACCGATTGCTTGGTGAACGTATCGCCGATCAGGCCGATGTGCCGTTCCACGAAAAACTGCTTGCCGTCGTAGGAGACGATGCCGGCCGCTTCCTGGCCGCGATGCTGCAAGGCATGAAGCCCGAGCGTGACGACGGCTGCAGCATCCTGCCTGCCATAGATCCCGAAAACCCCGCACTCGTCACGGAAGGCATCGCCTTCGTCTTCGAGCGTGTTTGTGGTCTCACTCGTTTGAAGCGTCATGGTTCGGACCTTTGCTCCTGGCCGATCGGCCGACGATCGGCGGGGATGCCAAAATCAGCCGTCATGCAGGCATCGCTGCCTGCTTCAGATAAGCACTTTGTCAGTTCGCGCCAGTGTCGGGTGCAGGTGGTGCCGCACCCGTTGCGTCGACTTCCACCTCGCCGCCGCGCAGACGATCCAGAATCGTCGCATCGGCATCTTCCGGCAGAATGTTGACGAGACGCTCGCCCAACTGATCGAGAAGCGGCTTGGATTTCGCCTCCGTGACCCATGGCGGCTGGCGCGGCTCGTCGATCAGCCAGTTGAGGAACAGCATGCCAACGACGACCAGCAGCACACCACGCGCAGCGCCGAAGACAAAGCCGAGCGTGCGATCGAGCGCGCCGATGCGGCTGTCGATGATGAAATCCGCGATCCGCATGGTGATGAAGGACACGATGATCAGCGCGATCAGAAAGATGATCGCGGCCGAACCGATCGTCGCGACCGTATTGCTTGTCGTGTAGTCGGCCGCATAGGGTAGAAGCAGCGGGTAGAAGTAGAAGGCTGCGAATGCAGCCGCGATCCAGGATGCGACGGACAGCACCTCGCGCGAGAAGCCACGTACCATGGCAAGCACCGCCGAGAAGAGCGTGATCCCGATCAGGATACCGTCCAGGATTGTGATGGGCATTGTCGGTCTTAAACTCCAGGAAGCGCGCCACGGGCCTCGTGACGATCGCCGCTATTTGGTCCCTTGAGAGATACGCTCAGAGCGTTGCGTCTCCGCTATCGTCGTTTGGCCGCTTCTTCGAGCCGGCAATTTTGACCACCAGATCCGCAAGCGCCTCGATCTCGGTCAATCCGGCCTGGCGAGAGGCGGGTATTTCGGCCGATGCGCTGGGCAGTACCGCCCGTTGGAATCCCAGTTTTTCGGCCTCCTTGAGGCGTTGCGCCGTATGCGCCACAGGCCTCACGGCTCCCGACAGGCTGATCTCGCCGAAATAGACGCAATCGGCCGGGAGAGCAAGGCCGGCAAGTGAGGAAACGAGCGCCGCGGCGACCGCCATATCGGCCGCCGGCTCGCTGACCCGGTAGCCGCCGGCGACGTTCAGATAGACGTCATGCTGGGCCAGCCGAACGCCGCAATGGGCTTCCAGAACCGCGAGGATCATGGACAATCGCGCCGAATCCCAGCCGACGACGGCGCGCCGCGGCGTGCCGAGCGGCGAGGGCGCGACAAGCGCCTGGATCTCGACGAGGATGGGCCGCGTGCCCTCCATCCCGGCGAAGACGGCAGCACCCGGCGCCTTGGCGTTGCGCTCCCCCAGAAAGAGCTCGGAGGGGTTGGAGACTTCGCGCAGCCCCTTGTCCGACATTTCGAAGACGCCGATCTCGTCGGTCGGCCCGAACCGGTTCTTCACCGTGCGCAGGATGCGATAGTGATGGCCGCGATCGCCTTCGAAATAGAGCACGGCATCGACCATGTGCTCGACGACGCGCGGACCGGCGATCTGGCCGTCCTTGGTCACGTGGCCGACGAGCACCACGGTCGCGCCGGTCTGCTTGGCAAAGCGGATCATGGCTTGGACACCGACTCGCACCTGCGTCACCGTACCGGGTGCGCTTTCGGCGAGATCGCTCCACAGCGTCTGGATGGAATCGATGATGACGAGATCGGGCCGCTTGCCTTCAGACAGCGTCGCGAGAATGTCCTCGACGTTCGTTTCCGCGGCCAGCAGCACGTTCGTGTCGGCCGCGTGCAGGCGCTGTGCGCGCAGGCGAACCTGCGCAACCGCTTCTTCGCCGGACACATAGATGACACGGCTGCCCAGCCGCGACAGGGCGGCCGCCGCCTGCATGAGCAGGGTGGATTTGCCGATGCCGGGATCACCGCCGATCAAAAGGGCCGATCCGCGTACGAACCCGCCGCCCGTGGCGCGGTCGAGCTCGGCAATGCCGGTTGGGATGCGCGGTGCTTCCTCGATTTCGCCGGAGAGCGCCGTCAGCGCGACTGGTCGGCCTTTCTTGGGCGTGCGCCCCGGCCCGCCGCCGATGCCCGCGGTCGGGTCGTCCTCGACGATCGTGTTCCACTCGCCGCAGCCTTCGCATTTGCCGACCCAGCGCGCGTGCACGGTGGCACAGTTCTGGCAGACGAATTGCGTGCGGGCTTTGGCCATGCGGACGTCGACACTTTCGGCTGGTGCGCGGAACGGCCCGATGCACTAGCATGGACGGGGGAAGGCGCGAACCCCGCGCGACCCTTTGAAGCGCAGGAGGCCCGCCTTGGTCACAGCATTTTCTCGTCGCGCATTTTTGAACGCCTGGGCCGCCGCGCCGATGTCGCTGGCGCTTGTCGGTCCTGCGTCGGCGCAGGGAGCGCAGCTACCGCTGACACCGGCCTGCGGCCCCGAGGATAGGATAACGCAAGCACAAACCGAAGGCCCGTTCTACACGCCGCAGACGCCCGAAAAGCGAGATTTTCGTAGCGACGGGGCAGGGACGCCGGTCACCGTCTTCGGCTTCGTCGTCGACCCGGCATGCCGTCCACGCGCGAACATGATCGTCGATCTCTGGCATGCCGATGATGCGGGCAGCTACGACAACTCGGGCTATGCCTTTCGCGGCTATCAGGTGACCGACGCCAATGGCCGCTTCATCTTCGACACCATCATGCCCGGCCGCTATCCCGGCCGCACGCGACATTATCACGTGAAGATCGCGTCTGGGGCCGGCGTGGACCTGACAACGCAGCTCTATTTCCCCGGCGAGCCCGACAATGACCGCGATGGCATCTATGATCCAAGACTGCTGATGGAGATGAGCGAAGCAAGCGACGGCTTGCTCGGCAGATTCGACTTCGTACTTGCCTAGGTATCGGACGCGGTGAAGTCGTCGGGGCCGATGTCGCGGGCGCTATGGATAATCCGTACTATGATGACTTCATCATCTTGTGTGATGCGAAAGTATATTCCGTAATTGCCGAACGGCAGGGCCTTCAACCAGCGCTGAAGTTGTCACGAGGTACATCCGGAAATCGGGTCTGCGCCAGCCATTCGATCTTCGTTGCGATTAAGCGGAGAAACTTGTCGGCTGCCCCGAGATCGCTGCTCGATATGAACGCGTGAATATCCGATAAGTCCCCACGCGCCGTCTGCGCAAGACTAAAGCGTCGGGGTCGTCTCACAAGGGCGCCTTGGCGCTTTCGCGGATATCACGAACAAGATCATCCGCACTTTCATAGGTGAAATACCGACCAGCCGCGATATCCGCGTCCCCTTCGGCTATCAGAGCCCTCAGCTCCGCAAGCTTCGCTTCCTCTGTCTCCAGCAAGCGGAGCGCCGCGCGCACGACTTCGCTTGCATTGTTGAACCGCCCGGATGCGATCTGGGATTCGATGAAGCCATCGAAATACTCGCCGATGACGATGGAGCGCTTGTGGGTCGACATGCGTGAACTCCCCTGTGAAGTGGTTGAGCCTATCACAGGGGAGGAATAGTTGCTACTCGCTGCACCAGCGAGACGCCGGCGGACGATATCTCAGGAGGCTTCCGCCTTCGCAGTCCCAGCCGCCTTACCGTTGCGGTAATAATAATTCGCGCGCTTGCCGAGCACGAGGGCGCGGATCGACTTGCGCAACCATTCGGATTTGCGGAGCGGCTCGACGGCGAGCGCGCCCATTTGAACGGCGAGGATCTTCGTCTCGTCCCAAACGCGATGCATACCCGGCGCCGCCTGCGGGAAACCACGTCGGCGCAGCAGGGAGTTGGCGAGGTAGAGGCTGTTGCGGCGCTTCACAGCGCGGCTTTTCCAGGTGATCGCCAGCGAGATCGAATAGCTCTCCTTGGTCTGCACATAGTGCGGCCAGAGATAGGGCACGAAGAGGCCTTCGCCAGGCTTGAGCGAATTGTGCATGCCGCGGTTTTCGAAGGCGGGATCGAAGGTCATGTTGCGGTGACGCGTCAGCGAATGTTCGATCAGATCTTCCGACAGGATGGCGCGGTCTTCGTTGTCATAGACGTTGAACTGCTTGTCTCCATGAATCTGCACGAAGAAATTGTCTTCGCCGTCCAAGTGAAACGGCGTCGTCGAATTGGGCGAGGAAACGAAGAGAAAGCCCTGGATGTCGGAGAAGCCGGCATCGGAAACGCTTTTGTGGCCGCGGGCCTTGGCGACCGACGTCAACGCGTCTTCGAGCAGGTCCCGGTAGGCAGGCTCGACTTCGATCCGCTTCAGCACCATCCAGGCCCCGGCCGTCTCGATGCGGGCGATGACTTCGTCAGGTGTCAGGTCGACCAGCGGGGTGGTCGAGGGATCCTGCGAGATGCCGACCTTGCCGGAATTGTACTCGATCCGGTCACCCGGGAGCTTGCCGACGAGTTCCAGAATGGCGGGAAGCGTCAGGCGCGGATCGCCGGCGAGATCGTGCGAAATGCGGAAGGGCCGCAGCGGGAAATGGCTCTGGAATTCCTGATTCTGAACGTGAAGAAGGGAAGACATCAGTTTGGTTTCCTTCTGGTCCGCATGGTGGTGATGAGGGATTTGGCGAGCGTGCGGGCTCGGTAGCGCGCATCGAAGGCAGCGATGCAGAGATTGACGGCCGGTCCCTTGCGGGTCGGGATAAAGAAGTCGCACACGGCAATCCGCTCGCGCCAGACATGGTCGATCATCGGATGATCGGCGATGGCCACTGAGTCTGCACGATCGATGGCCGGGTCGTCGAAGAGGTGCCGCGTCAGGTCGACGGTCAGTTGAACGCCTGGCGAGTAACGTTCGAACGTTTCGTCATAGGCGGTCTTGAAGAAGAATGCGGAGCGACCGCTGCGCAGCACGAGGCCCGAAGCGATGACGGCATCATTGACAAGCAATTCGCAGATTTCGATCTGGCCGCGGCTGGCCAGTGCCCGGCTTGCACCGCTGATATAGGCAGCGTCATTCGCGTCGTTGGCAAATGCCGTTCCGCGCCGTCCTTTCCAGCCGCTGGCTTCCAGAGCCAGGAACCGGGTGATCGCAGCCTGGACTGCATCGGACGAACGGGCAATGCGGAATTCAACCGGCCCCATGTCTTCCAGGCGATGCCGCAGACGGCGCAGTTCCTTGAGCTTCTTGGCGCCCATACCGCCGCGCAGATAGGTTTCTGCGTCACCTTCGGCGGATAGTCCGGCACGCTCATGAGCATTCCGGATGAACGGCTTCAATCCGCGTTCGGAGAGCGCGGCGGTGAAAGCCTGCGCGACAAGGCCATCCTGCGTCATGGCGCCAAGACCGATCAGAGCCGCACCCGTTTCGTTGGCGGCATCGATGAGGTTTCCGGCTGCGCGCACGGGATCACTTGTTCCGAGCAGCGGCGTGCCGAGCGGAAGATAGGGTTGTGCAAGCACCAGCGCCGGGACCGGCAGGCGGAGCACATGCCAGGCGTGGGTGAGTGGCAGCAATCCATTAATGCCCAGAGGCCCGCGCGAGACCAGCATCCGGCTCAGGCGTGCCTGTCGTGTGTTGAGCGTCAAGGACAGAAAATGGCCGGGCGAGAGGAAGCCATTGGCTTCCAGCGCCGTCTCGGCCAGCGCCTGCCAGCTTTCAGGATCGACCTCCGCCGGCCGCATGGTCGTCCCGCGCGCGCGGCTTTTGCCATCAAGCTTCAGATCGGCGATCGGTTCGAAGTCGACCACGGAATGCATGAATGCCAACTTCCCATTCCAAGCATCCGCTCATCGAATGCATGCGATGGAAATAGACCGGCAGGATCAATCCAACAAACGGAAAGACAATAAATGGTAAATGCGACAAACTGACTAAAATTGTACGTAATTTATAGTGAGGAAGATTGATAGTGCCGGGCGTAACGAGACCCCAGCGACGTCAGGATTTCATATCCGATCGTACCCGCTGAACGGGCCAGATCGTCGAGCCGGTGGGACTTCCCGAAGAGTTCTACGAAGTCGCCGCACCGCACCTCCTGTCCCACGACATCCGTGACATCGAACATCGTCAGATCCATGGTCACCCGTCCCAGAACGGGAATCGCTTGGCCGTGCAGTGATGCGACGGGCGCCGGAGCATCGGTGTCGCGCAGCGGAACGCCGGAACCGGAGATGCTGCGCAGATAGCCGTCCGCATAGCCGACGGCGCAGACCGCAATCGTAGTGTCGCGGGGCAGCCGAACGGTCGCGCCATAGCTGACCGTGCTTCCGGCCGGAGCGCGTCGAATCTGCAGAATGCGCGCCTTGGCCGTCGCGACAACCTGCATCGGGTTTTCAGCCCGGTTCACGGCCTCGCCGCCATAAAGGGCGATCCCAGGCCGGGTCAGGTCGCAGAGATAGGCGCCGCCCAGAAAGATCCCCGCGGAATTGCTGAGACTGGATTCGATGCCTTGGAAGGCACGTCTAACCGCCTGAAAGGATTCCAGTTGTCGCGCGTTTTCCGGACGATCCGGATCGTCCGCACAGGCGAGGTGGCTCATGATCAGCGTGGGCCGGTCATCGGCTTCCCGTTCGGCAAGGGCGAGGGCTTCCGGCATCGTCACGCCGAGCCGGTTCATGCCCGTGTCCACATGCAGCGCATGGGGGAGCCGGCCATCGCGCGTGCATGCCTTGTTCCACAACTGGACCTGCTCCATCGAGCACAGGATCGGTGTGAGGCGATACTTGCGGAAACACTGTTCGGCGCCGGGATATATTCCGTTCAGCACGAGGATACGGGCATGCGGTGCAAGGCGCCGGGCGGTGATGGCCTCGTCGATCGTCGCCGTGAAGAAATCACGACAGCCGGCTTCGCTCAGCGTGCGGACAACCGGTTCGATGCCAAGGCCGTAGCCGTTCGCCTTGACGACCGCGCTGGTGCGCGCGGGCCCCGAACGCGCCTCCATGGCGCGCCAGTTGACCGCCAGCGCGGCCAGATCGATGTCGAGCGTGAGCGCCGGCGGCAGCGTGTCGTCTTGAGCCGTCACTCGTGGCTATCGTGCGAATACTGCAGATAGGATGTGTCGGCGAGGTCGGAGAAGCGCGTGAATTCCGCCTGGAATGCCAGCGTCACCGTGCCCGTGGGGCCGTGACGCTGCTTGGCGATGATCACGTCGGCCATACCGCGGGCCCGGTTCATCTTCTCTTCCCAGGCGAGATAGGCTTCGTCCTTGTAGTCGCTTGCGATCTGGTCGGGCGAGCGGCGTGGCTCGGAGTTCTGCACGTAGTACTCGTCGCGATAAACGAAGATCACCACGTCGGCGTCCTGCTCGATCGAACCGGATTCACGAAGGTCGGAGAGCTGCGGGCGCTTGTCTTCGCGGTTTTCCACCTGACGAGAGAGCTGCGACAGCGCGATGATCGGAACCTGCAGCTCCTTAGCCAGGGCCTTGAGGCCCGTCGTGATCTCGGTGATTTCCTGAACGCGGTTTTCGCCCGCTTTCTTGGAGCCGGTCATCAGCTGCACGTAGTCGACGACGAGCACATCGAGACCGCGCTGACGCTTCAGGCGCCTCGCACGCGCCGACATCTGGGCGATGGAGATACCGCCGGTCTGGTCGATATAGAGCGGTATCTTCTGCATCATCTGCGAGCAGGCGACGAGCTTCTCGAAATCGGCCTCAGTGATCGAACCGCGGCGGATCTTGGAGGACGAGATCTCCGTCTGCTCCGAAATGATACGCGTGGCGAGCTGCTCGCCGGACATTTCGAGCGAATAGAAGCCGACGACACCGCCATTGGCCGTTTTCTGCGAGCCGTCCGGCATCACTTCGCCCGGCTGGTAAGCCTGTGCGATGTTGAAGGCGATGTTGGTGGCAAGCGACGTCTTGCCCATGCCCGGACGTCCGGCGAGGATGATCAAGTCCGAATGCTGCAGGCCACCCATCTTCTGGTCGAGCGTCTGGATGCCGGTAGAAATGCCGGAAAGCCCGCCATCGCGCTGGTAGGCAGCACCCGCCATGTCGATCGCGGCCGCGACAGCGTCGTTGAAAGACTGGAAACCACCATCGTAGCGGCCGGTTTCAGCCAGTTCGAACAGACGGCGTTCGGCGTCTTCGATCTGGCCCTGCGGCGGCATGTCGACCGGCGCATCATAGGCGATGTTGACCATGTCCTCGCCGATCGTGATCAGCGCGCGGCGCAGCGCCAGATCGTAGATCGCGCGGCCATAATCCTCGGCATTGATGATCGTGACGGCTTCCGCGGCGAGGCGCGCCAGATACTGCGCCATCGTCATGTCGCCGATCTTCTCATCAGACGGCAGGAAGGTCTTGATGGTGACGGGGTTTGCCGTCTTGCCCATGCGGATGATGTCGCCCGCGACCTCGTAGATCTTGCGGTGCAGGGGCTCGTGCAGGTGGACGGGCTTCAGGAAGTCCGAAACGCGATAGAAGGCGTCGTTGTTGACGAGAATCGCGCCCAGCAGAGCCTGCTCGGCTTCGATGTTGCTCGGCGCTTCGCGATAATGCTGGTTGGCTGCTCCGACCTCTGCGAGCTTGCGCACGGCTTCATTCATGATTTTTCCCGACGATCCCTGTCCTTAATTCCCGCACGGACTGACTAGACCTAAGGGGCCACCGGGGCGAGGGGCATGTTCCAGCAATCCGTGCCCAGCCTGGAACTGTGAGTCATTTCCACACTCGTCCACAGCCCGCCCACGTCAATCTGTTAGCCGCAAGCGGGAAACATTTGACCGTGGGAAACCTAGCACGATTCGGCTGTTTTCACCCCGTGCGTCTCGGCTGGATGTGCGCTGTGAGCTGGCGTTCCGCGTCGGCGATGTAGTCGCGTGTCAGCGGCACCGCCCCGATGTCATGGGCGAGCTGGATCTGGAAAACCATGAGGTTCTGCCAGCGGAAAGCCGATTCGGATGCCGCGAGATAGAATTCCCACATCCGGCAGAACGCCTCGTCGTAGAGCGCCTTTGCCTCGTCGCGGCGTGCCATGAAGCGCTGGCGCCAGTCCCGCAGCGTGTCCGCATAGTGCAGGCGGAGAATTTCGACATCCGTGATCTTGAGGCCGGAACGCTCGATCGGCGGAACGACTTCCGACAGCGAGGGGATGTAGCCGCCGGGAAAGATGTACTTGGTGATGAACGGATTGGTCCAGGAAGGGACATCCAGGCGCCCGATCGCGTGGAGCACCATGACGCCGTCTCTCTTCAGCAGTTTGGCGCACTGAGCGAAATAGGTGTCGAAGGCAGCCTTGCCCACATGCTCGAACATCCCGACCGAGACGATGCGATCGAACCGGTCATCGAGCTTGCGGAAGTCCTTGAGGAGAAAACGAACGCGATGCTCCTCGCGTGGCAGGATCCGCCGGTTGGCGTAGGCCAGTTGCTCGTCGGAGAGCGTGATGCCGGTGACATCGGCATCGAACCTGCGCGAGAGGTAAAGGCCGAGCCCGCCCCATCCCGATCCGATATCCAGAACCGAGAGGCTTGGCCGATCGAGAAGCAGCTTGGCCGCGATATGCTCCTTCTTGGCACGCTGCGCTGCCTCCAGGCTCATGCCGGGTTCGCGGTAATAGGCGCAGGAATACTGCCGGTCTTCGTCGAGAAACAGGTCGTAGAGCTTGCCCGATAGATCGTAGTGGTGCTGCACATTGCGCCGCGCACGACCGATGCCGATGCGCAGGCTGCGTTGGCTCAGGGCCAGCCGAACCCGGTTCAGTGCCCGCATCCAAGGTGCCGTCGCCGTGGCGTAGGGTCCGGAGTTTGTGAAAAGCAATTCGAGCAGCGCGAAGACATCGCCCTCGACCATGTCAATCTCGCCCTGCATGTAGCATTCACCGAGCTTCAGCGCCGGGTCGAGCGCGACGGCCCGTTCCGCACGGGCGGTGTTGAAGCGCAGATGGACAGGATTGCCAGAGCCGTCGCCGTAATGGCGAACCTGTCCGGCATGGTCGGTCACAGCCAGATGTCCCCGGGAGACGATCCGGCCGGCAAGAGAGTTGATCAAGGGGTTCATCCGTCCCTCCTCAACGCACCGTTGTGGAGAGAATGATCGTAGATTGTCGCCTTTTGATCAATGAAAAACGGCGCCACGTCGAACGCGGCGCCGTTGGTCTCTTTATCTCATAGCTCCAAGGAGATTGGAGATCAGTCCTTGGCTTCTTCTTCGTCGTCTTCGGCATCTGCCGGTGCGCGACGATCGTCGTCTTCATCGCTGAACTCTGCGTCCGGATCGAAGAAGCCGTCTGCCGGCAGCGAGTCGTCCACACCGTAGATGGCGTCTGCCGAGGTGAGGGTTTCGCCGGCTGCCTGGCGCTCAGCTTCTTCGGCCGAACGGGCAACGTTCAGCTCGATTTCGGCATCGACTTCGCCGTGAAGGACGAGCGTGACCTTGTGCAGGCCGATGGTCTTGATCGGCAGGTTGAGATCGACCTGGTTGCGACCGACCGAGAAGCCTTCCTCGTTGAGGAGAGCGGAGATGTCGCGGGCGGCGACCGAACCATAGAGCTGGCCGGTCTCGCCAGCCGAGCGCACGACGATGAACGTCTTGCCGTGGAGCTGGTCGGCGATCTTCTGGGCTTCGGACTTGCGCTCTTCGTTGCGCGCGACCAGCGTGGAACGCTCAGCTTCGAAGCGCTTCTTGTTGGCTTCGTTGGCGCGCAGCGCCTTGCCCTGAGGCAGGAGGAAGTTGCGGGCATAACCGTCCTTGACCTTGACGGTGTCGCCCATCTGGCCGAGGCGGCCGATGCGTTCGAGCAGAATGACGTCCATTTTGAAGTTCCTTCTATCGGAATGTGTGTTCAGTCGTTGTCATTGGCATTGTCCGGACCGTTTGGCGGTCCGGTCCGGCTGACCGGCACCGCGCGCGCGGTTTCGATCATGCCGGTAAGCAGGAAGAAGACGAGCGGCAGCGTGAAGAGCACGACCGCGAGATAGGCGCCCCAGAGCACGAAGGGCCGGAAGGTCTTGCCGCGCGTGCGATGATGCATCACGGCAAAGCCGGCAAGCGTGAAGCCGGCGGCGAACGCTCCTGCGATGACCGCGCCGATCAGCGCGATCCCGCCGCCGAAAAAGCTCATTATGAGCCCGACGGCGAAGAGGTAGAGGCTCGTGCGGGACATGCGCAGACTTGCCGGCACGTCGTCCTTGGGGCGGCGCTGGCGGCCGGACATGCGCACGATCGCATGGGCGAGGTAGAATGATCCGAAAAGGATCATGACCCAAAGCGCACCCTGAACGATCGGCAGCGCGGTCAAGAAGAACGATGCGTAGGCCTGGCGCTCGGCAGCGTCCGGCTGAAAGTCCGGGCTCTGCTGGGCCATGATGTCGAGAAACTGGTTGACGATCTCGCCGATCATCGCCGGCCCGTAGCCCATCGAATAGCCGACCACGACGAGACCCGCGATGACGAGCAGGCAAAGCTGGAGCAGGATATCGGAGAGCGGATACCAGGCGAGCGCATTCTTAGGGCCGCCGATTTCCTCGGCCGGGCGGGACAGATTGGCCAGATGCCCGATCCAGGCGGCAGGCGCGAGCGTCGTTGCGGTGAAGACGAGGCCGGCAGACGGCGACAGCATGACGGATACGATGCCGCCGGCGACGGCGGCGGCGACGAATCCTGCAGTGTTCGTCCAGCCGAGGCTTGCGATCAGGATGGGAAGCGTGGCGGCAGCGAAAAGCACGATGGACAGCGCCGTAGGCTCGCCCGCGCTGATCGACAGCAGGGCGGCGGCGGCACCGGCGAGGACGCCGATCATCAGGGATGATGATGTGAAGTTCATCAGGTCTCGCTGTCCTGCTTCGTGGAGCAGTTAGGGAAGGTCGCCAACAGAGCAGGCACTCGTTCCCAACTTGGGTTTTTAGAAGCGTTTCAAAGTCCGGAAACGCGATAAGGCGACTATCGCTTCCCCGCGCCCATCGCGGCGAAGCAGCCGGACGACGACGGGCGCCGTCCGGCCAGATGTCAGGTCCTACTTGAGGACGTAGGGCAGCAGGCCCAGGAAACGGGCGCGCTTGATGGCCTTGGCGAGCTCACGCTGCTTCTTCTGCGAAACGGCGGTGATGCGCGAAGGAACGATCTTGCCGCGCTCGGAAATGTAGCGCTGCAGCAGGCGGACGTCCTTGTAGTCGATCTTCGGCGCATTGGCGCCCGAGAACGGGCAGGTCTTGCGGCGGCGATGGAACGGGCGGCGCGTCGGGATCTGGTTGATATCGACCATTGTTATGTCTCCTTATCGGTCGTCGCGACGCGGACGGTCGTCGCGGTCGTCACGGCGCGGGCGGTCATCGTCGCGGCGCGGGCCACGGTCGCCATCACGGCGCGGGCCGCGGTCACGGTCGCCATCGCGGCGCGGACGGTCGTCGCGGTCGCGCTTCTGCATCATGGCCGACGGGCCTTCTTCATGCGCTTCGACGCGAACGGTCATGTAACGAAGGATGTCTTCGCTGATGCGCATCTGGCGTTCCATCTCGTTGATGGCCGCTGCCGGAGCTTCGATGTCCATCAGCGCGTAGTGCGCCTTGCGGTTCTTGTTGATGCGGTAGGTGAGGGACTTCAGGCCCCAGTTTTCGACACGGCCAACCTTGCCGCCGTGTTCCTCGATGATCCCCTTGTACTGTTCAACGAGACCTTCGACCTGCTGGGCCGACACATCCTGTCGGGCCAGAAATACATGTTCGTAGAGCGCCATGAGTGGCTTGCCTTTCTTCATTGTCATGGCCCGGTATCGGCGGCTAAGCCTCAACGACTTTGTCTGGATCGGCAGGCGATCCGGGAAAGGCGTCAGAACGGTCGAGAGCGGAGACACGGGAGGCGGGAAGTGTTTTACCTTCCAGACAGTCCTCGCTTTTCAGGGCGTGGCCTGTCCCTCCGTTCAGCCACCAGCCAAATGACCGGGCATGTGGAACGTCGCGCTTATACGGATTTCCAGCGCCAAAGCAAGCGCAAGGCCGTGCAAAATCGCCGTTTCAAAGGATCGCGCGCTTGACACTGGGGCGCCTGGAGGATGACTAAGGCCCCGAAAAGCCTGCACGGCGACAAAAAAATACAAGGATGGAAGCGCCATGAGCACAGCCTTCACATTTCCCGGCCAGGGCAGCCAGGTCGTCGGCATGGGCAAGGAACTGGCCGATGCCTATCCCGAAGCACGCGCCGTCTTCGAGGAAGTCGATCAGGCTCTCGGACAGAAACTTTCTGCCGTGATGTTCAATGGCCCGGAAGATGAACTGACCCTCACATCCAATGCCCAGCCGGCTCTGATGGCGGTGTCCATGGCCGTCATCCGCGTTCTGGATAAGAGCGGGTTCTCGATCCACGACCGCATTGCCTATGTGGCAGGCCATTCGCTTGGCGAATATTCGGCTCTTTGCGCTGCCGGTACGTTTTCGCTCGGCGACACGGCGCGGCTTCTGCGTATCCGCGGCGATGCCATGCAGGCCGCCGTGCCGGTCGGCGAGGGCGCCATGGCCGCCATCATCGGTCTCGAGCATGACGACGTGGAAAATGCCTGCCGTGACGCGTCAGTCGACGGCGTCTGCCAGATCGCCAACGACAATGGCGGCGGCCAGATCGTCATCTCGGGCGCGGCCGCGGCCGTGCGGACTGCGATGAAGTTTGCAACCGATCGCGGTGCGAAGCGCGCGTTGCCTCTGCCGGTCTCCGCACCTTTCCATTCGGCGCTGATGGAGCCGGCCGCCGAGCGGATGCGTGAAGCGCTGTCAAAGGTCGAGATGAAGGAACCCGTGGTGCCGTTGATCGCGAATGTGCGCGCAGCGCCCGTGAGCGACCCGACCATCATCGCCGATCTCCTGGTCGAGCAGGTCACCGGACAGGTGCGCTGGCGCGAAACGGTTCAATGGTTCGCCAAGAACAATGTCACGACGCTTTACGAGATCGGCGCCGGTAAGGTGCTGTCGGGTCTCGCGCGCCGGATCGACAAGAGCGTGGAGACGCGCACCCTCGGCACGCCGGCAGAGATCGACGCGTTCCTGGCCGATCCACCAGCTTTGCCGACGGCACCGAGCTCGGCGCCGCCGCTTGAGCCGCTCGACTGACGCGGCCTCCCAATTTGACCATTTGAGAATCGAAGGACCTGAAGATGTTCGACCTTACGGGAAGAAAAGCTCTTGTGACCGGCGCGTCCGGTGGGATCGGTGAGGCGATCGCCCGCATTCTCCATGCGCAGGGCGCGACCGTCGGCCTGCATGGGACCCGCCAGGAGAAGCTTGAGACGCTCGCGAACGAGCTTGGCGAACGCACGATGATCTTTCCGGCCAATCTGTCCGACCGTGACGCCGTGAAGGCGCTTGGCGAAAAGGCGGAAAAGGATCTCGAAGGCGTCGACATCCTCGTCAACAATGCAGGCATCACCAAGGATGGCCTGTTCGTGCGCATGTCGGACGCCGACTGGGACAGCGTACTCGAGGTGAACCTGACCTCCGTTTTCCGCCTGACGCGTGAACTGACGCACCCGATGATGCGCCGCCGCTATGGCCGCATCATCAACATCACCTCTGTGGTCGGCGTGACCGGCAATCCGGGGCAGGCGAACTACTGCGCCTCCAAGGCCGGCATGATCGGCTTTTCCAAGTCGCTGGCCCAGGAAATCGCGACGCGCAACGTGACGGTAAACTGCGTGGCGCCCGGCTTCATCGAATCGGCGATGACCGACAAGCTCAACGACAAGCAGAAGGACGCCATCCTGTCGGCGATCCCATCGCGCCGCATGGGCACCGGCGCCGAAGTGGCCTCTGCCGTGGCCTATCTCGCATCGAGCGAGGCAGCCTACGTCACCGGGCAGACGGTCCACGTCAATGGCGGCATGGCCATGATCTGAAAAAGCCTTGCATCCACCGGAACCAACGCCTTCCACAGGCGCTATGGGTCTTCCGAGTGGATGGAAAGCGTGTTAAGGGCCGCATCCAACTGGGGACGTGAAAGGCACCTTGGCCAGCGCGGCCCGAAGTGACCGGCGGTAGCCGTTCATGCCGATCGAATGTGGTTCACCAGGCGCATCCGTGGCAATTCATTGCCAAGTACAACTTGATTAGCACTGTTGCTGGCTTTAACGAGGCAGCACCGAACATAAAGAAGGTCGAGGAAACCGACATGAGTGATATCGCAGATCGCGTGAAGAAGATTGTTGTCGAGCATCTTGGTGTTGAAGCCGATAAGGTCACCGAAGGTGCCAGCTTCATCGACGATCTTGGCGCAGACAGCCTCGACACCGTCGAACTCGTCATGGCGTTCGAAGAAGAATTCAGCGTCGAAATCCCGGACGATGCAGCCGACACGATCCTGACGGTTGGCGACGCCATCAAGTACATCGAGAAGCAGCAGGCCTGATCCTGGCTCTCGCGGACTCCGTCGCGCGCATGTCGCGGCGGATCCGGACATCACGGCGGCGCGTTCTTGCCGTCGTGCCCAACGATAAACGCTGGACATGACGGATCGACAGGCGATGAGACGCGTGGTTGTCACTGGAACCGGTATTGTGTCGCCCCACGGCGCGGATACCGAGACCACCTGGAAGCGTATTCTGGACGGCAAGAGTGCCGCTCGTCGCATCGAGGAATTCGAGGTCGATGACCTCGCAGCAAAGATCGCCTGCCGCATTCCGCTGGGCGACGGTTCGAACGGGACGTTCAATCCGGATGACTGGATGGACCCCAAGGAACAGCGCAAGGTCGATCCCTTCATCATCTATGCCGTTGCAGCAGCCGAACAGGCGCTGAACGATGCCAATTGGCATCCTGAATCAGATGAAGATCAGATTGCCACCGGCGTTTTGATCGGCTCGGGAATCGGCGGCATCGAAGGCATCGTGGAGGCCGGCTACACGCTGCGCGATCGCGGTCCCCGTCGTATTTCCCCATTCTTCATTCCCGGCCGCCTGATCAACCTCGCCTCCGGCCAGGTTTCGATCCGCCACAAGCTGCGCGGTCCGAATCACTCCGTCGTCACTGCCTGCTCGACCGGCGCCCACGCCATCGGCGACGCGGCGCGCCTCATCGCGCTCGGCGATGCGGATGTCATGGTGGCAGGTGGCGCGGAATCGCCCGTCAGCCGCATCTCGATCGCGGGCTTTGCCGCCTGCAAGGCGCTGTCCACACAGTTCAACGATGAGCCTGAACGCGCATCGCGCCCCTACGACAAGGACCGCGACGGTTTCGTCATGGGCGAAGGTGCCGGCATCGTGGTGCTGGAAGAGCTTGAGCACGCCAAGGCGCGCGGCGCCAACATCCTTGCCGAAGTGGTCGGCTACGGCCTTTCGGGCGACGCCTATCACATCACGGCTCCCGCCGAGAACGGTGATGGCGCCTATCGCTGCATGATGGCTGCGCTGAAGCGCGCCGGTCTCGATGCATCCGACATCGAATACATCAACGCCCACGGCACCTCCACCATGGCCGACACGATCGAGCTCGGCGCTGTCGAGCGCCTGCTCGGCGATGCGGCCGGCAAGGTCGCCATGTCGTCGACCAAGTCGGCGATCGGCCATCTGTTGGGTGCAGCCGGCGCGGTGGAAGCCATCTTCTGTGTGCTCGCCATCCGCGACAACATGGTGCCGCCGACGCTCAATCTCGACAATCCGAGTCGCGAGAGCGCGATTGATCTCGTGCCGCACAAGGCCAAGGCCAAGCAGGTGGATGTCGCGCTCTCCAATTCGTTCGGCTTCGGCGGAACGAATGCATCGCTGGTGATGCGCCGCTATCAGGCCTGATCCGGCACCGCGGTTCCCTGTCGATATCCCGCTTTTGACACAATGCTTTCGTTTAGAGCAGGCGTGGAATCGGCTAGAAGTGGCACCCTCAGGGCCATGGGAAGCCATCGCCATTCTTTGAGATCGAAGCTTCTGCTGGTGTCGCCGCCTTTCTCCTCCAGAAGGGAGATCAGCGACCGGGCATGAACACAAGCGACCAGGACCACGACGTCATGACAAGCCAAGACGCGACGCCGGGCGAGAAGGGGCCGATCATCCCCAAATCGGCCAATGAGGCACTGAAGCCGGAGAAGGCCGCGCCTCCGCCGCCGAAGCGCTCACGCCGCGCCCGCAGCCAGCCTGTCATCTTCATGAACTTCGTGCTGTCGCTCATCGTCGTCATGGTGCTCGGTGCCGGCGCCGTTCTCTATTTCGGCAAGGTCGAGTTCGAATCGCCTGGCCCTCTCGCCCAAGCGACCACATTCGAGGTGCGCGAAGGCGCCGGCATCATCGAAATCGCCAACGGGCTGGAGCGCCGCAACATCATTTCCGACGCGCGCGTCTTCCGCTACGGCACCGAAGCGACAATCGGCAACGACACGCTGAAACACGGCGAATACGAAATCGAAGCCAATGCTTCCATGCGGGAGATCATGGAACTGCTGCGCTCGGGCGAAGGCATCCAGTATGCCGTCGCCGTCCCCGAAGGCCTGACCGTCTACCAGGTATTCCAGCGCCTTGCCGCTCATGAGATGCTCGAAGGCGACCTGCCAGAAGCGTTGCCGGCGGAAGGTTCGCTGATGCCGGACACATACAATTTCCGTCGCGGTACCACCCGCCAGAGCATCATCGATCAGATGACGGCTGCGCAAACGGCGCTGGTCGACCAGATCTGGGAGCGGCGCGATCCGGATCTTCCGATCGAGACCAAGGAAGAGTTCGTCACGCTGGCATCGATCGTGGAGAAGGAAACCGGCCGGGCCGACGAGCGGTCGCGCGTTGCGGGCGTCTTCATCAACCGCCTGCGCGAAGGCATGCGCCTGCAGTCGGATCCGACGATCCTCTACGGCATTTTCGGTGGCGAGGGCCGTCCGGCCGACCGGCCGATCTACCGGTCCGACATCGATACGCCGACACCCTACAACACCTACACGATCAACGGTCTGCCGCCTGGGCCGATCGCCAATCCGGGCCGCGCGTCGCTGGAGGCTGTGGCCAACCCGTCGACCACCGAAGATCTCTACTTCGTCGCCGATGGGACAGGCGGACACGCTTTCGCGCGCACGCTCGACGAGCACAATCAGAATGTCGCCCGCTGGCGCCGCATCCGTGCCGAGCAGGAGGCTGCTGCAGCCGCCAACCCGGAGGACCCGGCCGACGAGATTGCGCCGATGGATGACGGCCAGGGCGATTACGAAGGCGAAATCATCGAGTGAGGGCTAAGATCAGGCCGTCCGCTACTCTCCCAGATCATGACGAACGGGACTCCAGGCGATGTCACTTCAATCGATGACCGGCTTCGCGCGCAGCGAGGCCGTTTCGGGTCGCCTGCGCTTTGTCTGGGAAATGCGCTCGGTCAATGGCAAGGGCCTGGATCTGCGGCTGCGTCTGCCGCCGGGCTTTGATCGCGTAGAGACCGAGGTTCGCGCGCGGCTGGCGGCGCGCTTCAATCGCGGCAATATCCAGGTGAGCTTGAATGTCAGCGGCGAACGGGCCGCAGCAGTACCGGTCGTCAACGCGGAAGCGCTGGCGATCGTTCTGAGTTTCGCCGAAGTGCTCAAGACGAAGATCGATGCGACACCGCCCTCGATCGACGGGCTTCTCGCCATTAAGGGCGTGGTGGACCTCAAGGAACCCGAGGACAGCGAGGAAGATCAGGCCGCCTTCGCGCACGCCGCGCTGGACGCGCTCGATCGCGGCGTTGCCGATCTTGTCGAGGCACGGGCATCCGAAGGCGCAGCTCTCCGCAGCGTTCTGGAAGGTCATCTCACGACGATCGAGACGCTTGCCAGCAGGATCGATGTCGATCCCTCCCGTAGCCCTACCAACATTCGCCAAAGGCTGGAAGCCCAGGTCGCGCAGCTGACATCAGCCGGCAGCCTCGATCCGGAGCGCCTGCACATGGAAGCGGTGCTTCTCGCCGCCAAGGCGGATCTGCGCGAAGAACTCGACCGGTTGCAGGCGCATGTGGCCGCGGGACGGGAGCTGTTGTCGAAAGGCGGGCCGATCGGCCGCCGGCTCGATTTTCTTGCGCAAGAATTTAACCGCGAAGCGAATACGATCTGCTCCAAGTCCAATGCCGCCTCCGTGACGGCCAATGGCATGGAATTGAAAGTGGTGATCGACCAGCTGCGCGAGCAGGTTCAAAATATTGAATAGAACGGGGCAGGGCATGGCGGAGTATCAGCTACCATCGGCGGCGATCACGAGACGAGGGCTCATGCTTGTGCTCTCATCGCCCTCTGGCGCCGGCAAATCGACGATCGCGCGCAACCTGCTCGAAACGGATCCCGGGCTCTCCATCTCCGTCAGCGTGACGACGCGAAAGCGGCGCGGTAACGAGATCGAAGGCGTGCACTACCACTTCATCTCCCAGCGTGAATTCGAGCGGCTGCGTGATTCCGGCGCGCTGCTCGAGTGGGCGCAGGTGCATGGCAATTTCTACGGCACGCCGCGCGAGCCCGTCGAAGAGGCGATGGCCGAAGGCCGCGACATGCTGTTCGACATCGACTGGCAGGGCGCGCAGCAATTGCAGGAAAACATGCGCGCCGACGTCGTGTCGGTCTTCATCCTCCCGCCCACCATGGCAGAACTCCGTTCCCGGCTGCATCGCCGGGCAGAGGACGCCGAGGATGTGATCGCGACGCGCCTGACCAATGCGCGCGACGAGATCGGCCATTGGCGTGAATATGACTACGTCGTCATCAATGACGATCTGGACCGCGCTTTCCCGGCCGTGCAGGCGATCGTGAAGGCGGAACGCCTGCGCCGCGACCGGCGCCCGGGCCTCTTCGATTTCGTGCAGGAGCTGCTGGGCCAGGACGCCCAGTAGAGCGTTTCCAGGTGCAGTGGACACCGGTTCACCGTCCGCAAACGCGACAAATCAAAAACTGCTCTAGACGCCGTTTTTCGTGTCAGAGCAATCGGGCGAGCCGGCAGAATTCCTCGACACTCAGCGTCTCAGCGCGGCGTGTGGGTTCGATCTCCGCCTTGGCGAGCAGCGCTTCTCCACCAAGCGGCTTCAGGCTCTGACGCAGCATCTTGCGGCGCTGGCCGAAGGCTGCCTGGGTAACGCCTGCCAAAGCGTCGCCGTCGCATGGGATCGGCTGAGGGCGCGGCACGAGATGAACGACCGATGAGGTGACCTTTGGCGGCGGCGTGAAGGCCTGCGGCGGGATGTCGAAGGCGATGCGCGCATCTGTTCGCCAGCCAGCCAGCACACCAAGGCGTCCATAAGCATCGCCATCCGGTTCCGCGACGATCCGGAGCGCCACTTCCCGCTGGAACATCAGCGTCAGCGATTCGTAGAAGGGTGGCCAAATAGGGCCGGTCAGCCAGTTGACGAGCAATTGCGTGCCGACATTATAGGGCAGGTTCGCCACGATGCGCAGCGGACCGGCGCCGGCGGCCTGAACCGAATGATAATCGAAGGCAAGCGCGTCTCCTTCGATGACTGCGAGCTTGCCCGGATAGTGATCGGCGATTTCGGCAAGCGCCGGCAGACAGCGCGGATCGCGCTCGATCGCAACGACCTTTGAAGCGCCAAGCGCCAGGAGCGCGCGTGTCAGGCCGCCGGGGCCAGGGCCGATCTCGATCACCGTCACGCCTTCGAGCGGACCGGAAGCGCGCGCGACCTTCTGGGTCAGGTTCAGGTCGAGCAGGAAGTTCTGGCCGAGCGCCTTCTTTGCCGCAAGCTCGTGGCGGGCGATGACGTCGCGAAGCGGCGGCAGGCCATCGAGCGAGCTCACGCGTGCCTCGACGACATGTCATCCGCCATACGGATCGCCGCAATCAAGCTATCGGCACGGGCGACACCCTTGCCAGCAATATCGAACGCCGTGCCGTGGTCGGGCGAGGTACGCACGAAGGGCAGGCCAAGCGTGACATTGACGGTATCGTCGAAGCCGAGCGCCTTCGCGGGGATCAGCGCCTGATCATGATACATGCACACGGCGACGTCATAACGCGCGCGCGCGGCATCGTGGAACATGGTGTCGGCGGGCAGGGGGCCCACTGCATCGATGCCAAGCGCTTGAAGATCGACAATAGCCGGGCCGATGATCTCGATTTCCTCGCGACCCATTGTTCCGCTCTCGCCCGCATGCGGGTTCAAGCCCGAGATCGCAATGCGCGGCTCGGTTAGTCCGAAGCGCGTCTTCATGTCGTCGGCGGTGATCTTCACGGTCTCGACGATCAATGCCCGCGTCAAAGTCTTCGGAATATGGAGGAGCGCGATGTGGATGGTGACCGGAACGGCCTTGAGCTTCGGTCCCGCCAGCATCATCACCGGCGTGATCGGACGGCCGCTCATGTCGGAGGCGCGAGCTGCAAGGAATTCCGTGTGCCCCGGAAAGGCGAAGCCTTCGCCATAGAGCACCGACTTGGCGATCGGGTTGGTCACCATGGCGCGCGCGACGCCACAAAACGTCATGCAGGCCGCGCGGTCGATCGCTTCCACGATCGCAGCAGCGGCCAGTGCGTTGGGCTCACCCGCTGAAGCAGGAGCTGAATTGCGGAGAGGGATGACGGGGAGAGCTTCGTCGAAAACGCTGGCGACGTCCTCGTTGCCGATCTCCTTGATCGGAACATCCAGGCCAAGCAGGGTCGCCCGATCGCGCAGGACCTGAGGGTCGGCGAGGACAGCAAATTTCGGCAGCGCGAGTTCGCGCCGCTTCAGATAAGCGTCCAGCGTGATGTCCGGTCCGATGCCTGAAGGATCGCCCATCGTCAGGACGATGGGATGCGCGGAATTGCTCACAAGGGATCGTCTTCTAGCGATAGCTGACGGCAGCTTTCGCCTTCAGCTCCTCAAGGAACCGCTGCGAATTTTCCTGGCTGGCCTGGTTTTCCTGGTCTTCGGCGCGGAAGACCATTTCGGCTGCACGGTCGTCCGATACCTGGCGAGCCTGGCACACAGCGATGAATTCGACGCCGCGCTCCGTCGACCGCACCGCCGTGGTGCCGCCTTCGGAGGTGCTTTCGATCTGCGATTTCCAGTCTGCCGGCAGCTCCGGCTGCATGAACCGGCCGAGTTCGCGAATGGAAACGTCACGCAGCGAAGCTGCGAATTGCGTGCTGGCGGCGCAACCGGGGAAGCGTGCGCGTGCCTGCTCGGCCTCGCGCTGGCGCTGGCTCAAGATCGCGTTGCGCTGCGCGGCAGGCACGACGAAGATCACCTGCTGAAGGATGTATTCGGTGGTGGTCGGCTTGTTGTCGCCGCGCTCCAGCATGCGCGCCACGAGATCCTGCTGGCTCATCCGGCCACCACTGCCGCCCTGTCCGGCGTAGCGTGCATTGACGACGCGCGGCCAGGTCATCTGCGCGCGCACGAAGCCGCGGAAATGATCCATGCCGACGCCGGCCTGGTTCAGCACCTGCGTCAATTGCTCGATGCTCAGATTGTTGCCGCTGGCAAAGCTATTGACCGACTGTGTGACCTGGTCGTCGCTCACCACACCGCCGATCCTCGCTGCTTCCTGCATCTGGATCGCTTCGTTGACGAGCTGCTCGCGGGCTTTTTCATTCAGATTGCCGGTGTCACGCTGCAGCCTGAGAAGTCCGACCCGGCGCTCGACGTCGCCCGTGGTGATCGCCTGGTTGTTCACGACGACCGCGATCGAACTCGCTGCCACCGCAGGGGCATGCGGAAGAACCGTCGCGGTTGCAGTCAGAAGCGCCAGGGCAGCCGCCGCCAAGGACGTGCGCGCAAACCGCTTGTGCCTGTCGATCATGGGTCGTGCTCCAGAAATCATGAAATGTCGCTGCATTCGATCTTTGTACTATGACGCCGCGCGGTCCGAGATGGAAGGCGCAGGCGGTGTCTTGGTCGACCGATGGGGCGATTTCAAGGCTTTAAAGCACTCAGAATGCGCCAAACCGATCCAAAGCGCCGCCCGAACTGATGTCGCCGAGCGTCCGGAAGGTCAATTGCGCACCGACGCTCCAATCCGAACCGGAAAGCTCGCGCTCATCGCGTTCTTCGATATAGGCGATGCGGAACGTGAAGCACTCGTCGTCATAGCCGAAGCCGATCGCCGAAGTGGTGAGGACGCCCTCGCGCGCATCGTAGGATGCCGCACCGAAAACGCTCCAGTTCTCGGCAAAGCGCAGCGCGCCGCTGCCGCGCACTTCATAACGGTCGACGTCGAAATTGTATTCGGGCTGTTCGCGCTGGTACGTCACGCCACCTTCGAGCGACACCGTCTCGTTGGCGTAGGTGGCGCCGGCATCGAACCGGTTGATGTCCATCGTCTCCTTGCTGAAACGGGATCCCGCGCGGAAGCCGAGATCGGCCGGCGTCATCAGCGCCACTTCGCCGACAAAATCGGAGACATCCGTTTCTAGGCCGGAATTGGCCCCTGCATTGACGAAGTCGTCGCTTGCGAAGGAGTTGACGCCGCCGAGATGGTAGGACTGGCCGACGACGGCATTGAGCGAGTAGCCGTTAGCAAAGCTGCCCGTGTAGCGCAGGCCGAGATTGGCGCGCGTGCCGCCTTCGATCCGGTCGTAGCCCGAAAACTTGTCGCGTTCGAAAAGCGTGGTTGCGTCGAACACGAAACTCTGGGCGTCTTCGTTGGGAAGCCTGCCTGCCATCTGTTCGTTCGGACGCACGAAGAGCTGACCGATCGGCTCGATGATGTGGGATGAGCCGGAACCGGGTGAGGTCAGCAGCACCGGATAGCGCGCTTCCAAGCCGGCCGTCGTCATCGAGCGTGCGTCGAAATCGTTGACCGCCGGAGTGAAGGCGGAGATCGCGCTCGTCTCGTCGAGCTCGCTTGAGTGAAGATCACCGCGAAGCGCAAGGATCGGTGTGATCACGAGACCGGAACCGGTCACGACGCTGCGCTTCCACTCGGTCTCACCCGTCAGCCGCGACGTCGTGCCGTCGATGCCGCGGATACGGTCACGGCCAGTCCCTGGAAAATTCTCGAAATCCGCTCGGGTGCGGGTCAGGCTCGCCAGGTTCACGTCTGCCGTCAGTTCACCGCCGAAGACAGGGTCGCCAGCCGTATAGTTGTAGTCGAGCGACGGGTGCACGAAGGGCTGTTGCGCATCCTCGATATCCGTCAGGCGCGGCGACTGCACGTCGAAATACATGCCGCGCACGTCGAAGTAATTCCGGTCGCGAAGGCCGGTCAGATAGACCTCCGACGTTTCGCGTTCATTGTTGAAATAGTCGATGCCGTAGGTCTGGCCGAAATTGCTGTCGGATTGGACCGTCAGGTCCCAGCCATAGGACCAGCTTTCGTTGATGTTGAACTGGCCGGTCGTGTTGAAGAGGCCGCGTGCATCCTCCAGACGGTCGACAGTGCGCGCGTCGAAATCTTCCGGGCTCAGCTGATAGATACCGGCTGCGCGGACCGTGACGTCGCCTGTTGCGAACCGGCGGCGAAACTCGGCTTCGGTGAGGAACCCCTGCGAACTGTAGCCGGTCACGGCAACGGTCGCATCCATATGCGGTGTCAGGGCGAAGTAGTAGGGCACCGTCACACCGAGATCGAGCGTGCTCGAAAACGAGACCGACGGTGACAGGAAGCCGGAGACGCGGCGATTCTGATAATCCGGCACGACCAGATAGGGCAGGTAGGCGATCGGGCGACCGAACAGCTCGAAGCTCGCCTGCTCCAGACGAATCGTCTGGTTTTCGCCGTTCTGGATGACGCGCCGCGCCTTTATCTGCCAGAGCGGTGCCTTGCTCGGGTCTTCTTCGCAGATGTTGCAGGCCGTGTAGGTGCCGTTGTTCAGCGTCGTCTGCGTGCCGCCGGTGCGCTCCGCACTTTCGGCAACGAGACGGGTGTTGTCCGGCGTCTCGATGCGCAGCGCGTTGACGAAGCCATCGGCAAAGTCGTCCGTCAGGTCAAGCTCATCGGCATAGATGCGGTTGCCGCCCGGCTCCACCAGTTCGATGCCGCCGACCGCCATCAGGCGGCCCGTGCGCTGGTCGTATTCCACGCGGTCTGCCACCATCTGGTAGCCGTCATAATCGATCTGCACCGCGCCCTGGGCAATCACGCGCTCGGAGTCGAGGTTGTAGAGCAGTTCGTCGGAGCTGAGGAGAAACCGGGCATCCGGATCGGCGCTGGCGAGCACCGACTGTTCCTGGGCATGCAGCACATGGGTCAGTGTCAGCGAGGAAACGCCAAGCAGCAACGCAGCCGCGCCGGCCTTCAAGCCGAAACGCACTGACACATCAATTCTGCCGAACGCGACGCGAACCACTAACCGTCCTCCTTGTGCAGGAGCACGGTCACTCCGAGGGCAAGCGCCACGAAGACCGGCAGCCATGCTGCAACAAACGCTGGAATTGCCCCTGACTCCCCGAAGGTCCTGACCAAAACAGAGACGACATAAAGCACGAAGCCTGCAACGATACCACCCAAAATGACGCTGCGTGCCTGCCCGAACCGTGCGAAAGTCAGCGAGACTGTCGCGGCGATCACAGCCATTGCCGCGATCAGAAAGGGTCTTGCCAGAAGTATCTGAAATTGTGTGGAAAACTGCGCGGCCGAAAAGCCGAGCGAACGGGCCACCTCGATCTTTTGCGGCAACGCCCAGACCGAAACCGATTCCGGGTCTGTCAGCCGCTCCTGCACATAGGCAGGCCGCAGGCTCGTGGGGACGTCGATCATGCCGATCTCTTCCGGCTCCGCCCCCGCCCGGAAGCGCCGTGCGCCGTCCACGGCCCAATAGCCATCTTCGAGCGCAGCGCTTTCCGCCTCGATGCGCGAATCGACGGCGCCATCCTGGTCGAAGAACACCATGGTGACGCCGAACATCACCAGCCCGCCATCGATCGCGCCGCGGGCGCCGATGATCATCTCCTGATCGCCGCTCTTCTGGCGCAGCCAGGGAACGATGTTGTCGGAGGAGGGCGCCTGATTGCGGTTGAAGATCACGCTTTCGAGGAATTGTGCCTGCGTGAAGCCGGCCGACGCCAGCGGATTGAAGACAGCGACGGCGAACACGCCTGCTGTCAGCGCCGCGGCACAGATCGGCAGCATGAATTGCCAGACCGAAACGCCGACCGAACGGGCGATCACCAGTTCATAGCGCCGGTTCAGCTGAACCAGCACCGTGATCGCGGCAAACAGTGCCGCGAAGGGCAGTGCCTGCTCGGCAAAGCCCGGTGCGCGATAGACCGACAGAAGCGCGACGTCGAAAACGGAAATGCCTTCGACATCCGGTACCCGCTCGAGCAGCACCGTCAGGTCGATGATCAGGATCAGCGAGAAGATGCCGAACATGATCGCCGTCAGGGTGACGAGGTACCGAACGTAGAAATAGAGATTGAGCGTGCGTCCCATGTCAGTTCTGCGCTCCGCTCTTCACGGAAGCGGCGGTGGCACGCCGGCTGATGGCAACGACTCGGTCGCTGACCTGCTCGACCAGGCGCGCAACCGGCCGCGGCAATGCAGGTCTGATGTCTTTGGCAAGCAGGGAGAGCAACAGCCCGCCCACGGTCAGCGGCAGAATGTAAAGCAGCGCGATGCCGAATGCCGATTGGGCGGCGATGTCTTCGAGCAGATAGGACGCCAGGAAATAGGTGACGCCGAGGGTAAGCGCGGTGGCGGTCATCGTGCCGTTCACTTCGCGCGACGTGCGCGCTTCTCCGGCGACCAGCACCCCGATGAGGCCCATGATGACGGGAAGCGTCCAGTTCGTCATGCGCTTGTGCAACTCGGCGGAGAACTCGCGCGGATTTTCCTGGAACCGCGGGTTTTCCGGGTCGGGATTGAAGAGATACGGCGTCGTCTGGTCCTTGGGAAAAACGATGTAGGCGCCCGCGGCCGGCGCGAAGGCAGACAGGTCGAATGCGTAGGACGCGAAGCGCACGATGGAGACGGCGTCGCTGTCCGTGTCGCGCTGGTGCAACTCGCCATCGCGCATCAGCAGCAGTTGGCGGCCTTCATTGTCTTCAGCGATTGCCGCCTCGCGGGCGAAATAGGTGAGCTCCTGGTCCGGATCACGCCGATCGGCGATGAACAGGCCCCCGAAGCCGCCGTTGGGCACGCGTTCGGCGATATGCACCGTCAGCCCGTTGTCGATCGTCTGGAACGTGCCTTCCTGCAAGAGCGACGTCAGAAGGTTCGCACGCACTTCCTCGATGAAGGTGCGGAACTCCTGTCGCGAATAGGGCGTGACGCCGTTTTCGAGAATGAAGGATGCGGCGCCTGCAAGCATGCCAAGGATGAGGACCGGCACCACGATCAGGCGCTTGGGCCCACCGGACGCCTTGATGACCGCCATCTCCGAATCGGCGTTCATCGCCTTGAAGATCTGCACCGTCGCGAGCAGCAGCGCGAACGGCATGATGAGCGGGATGACCGAGGGAATCAGCAGCGTCGCGACATAAAGGAAGCTGACGATCGTGGAGCCGCTATCCGTCGCAACGTTCAGCCTGTTGAGGCCCTGGACGATCCAGACAATGGCGGTAATCGCTGTCAGAGTTCCGAGGAACGTGGTGGCGATCCGCCGGAAGATGTACCACTCGATCAGCTTCATCGGGCCTGTTTTTCATCACTCTGGTCGTGATGCAAGCCAGCCGATCGGAAGGCATGAGCATCCGTCAGGCTGTAACTCTGCATCGTGCCCCGCCAAGCGCTGCCGATAGTCGCGCCGAATGGCTAAAACTTGGCGAAGAAACACGGTAAACGAAGCGTAATCGTCGATCCGTGGCACGCATGCACCATGGGCGGCATTGCTTTTCACGTTTCGTTGAACGGCGTTTCGTCCATGCCATCGGGGAGGTCTCGGCGCGCAGTTGCAGGTGCTGCGCCCTTGCCTTCGAGCCTGAAAAATCCGACACCTCGCTTCACAGTCTCATTGAAGGGAATACCGTCGCGCCATGACCAGGAAACTCAGCATCGCCTTCGCTAAATCCGCAAAGTCCAACGAGGGCGTCGCGGTTTTTCTCGCTGCAGCGAAGGATCGGCTTCCGGCATCTCTGGCTGCGGTAGATCCGGGCGGCGTCGTGGCCAAGGCTGCCGAGATCGCCGAGTTCAGCGGAAAATCGCTGAGCGCGGTGGACGTGCTAGCGCCTGCCGGTGCCACGACAAACCGCATCATGGTGCTCGGAACGGGCGAAACCCCGACCCACAACGACTGGACCGATCTCGGCGGTGCGCTCGTCGGTCGCCTGAAATCGATCCGCAACGTTACCGTCTATCTCGATGTGGATGGCGTGGAGACCGGTGCGTCTGCCGCCGCCAATTTCGCATTGGGCATGATGCTGCGCAATTACAGCTTCGACGGTTACAAGACGAAGAAGAAGGACGACGACAACGGCAAGTCGGAAGAAGGCGATGTGTCGGTCACGATCGTGACGCCGGATGCGTCCGCCGCCAAGAAGGCCTATGCCGAGTTCTCCGGCACGGGCGAGGGCGTGCTTCTTGCACGAGATCTCGTCAACGAACCGGCAAACGTGCTCGGACCCGTCGAATTCGCTAAGCGCGCATCGGAGCTGGAAGCACTCGGCGTCGACATCGAAATCCTCACCGAGAAAGAGATGAAGAAGCTCGGGATGGGTGCTTTTCTCGGCGTCAGCCAGGGATCGTCGCGCCCGCCGCGCATCGTCATCATGCGCTGGAACGGCGGTGAGAAGAACGCCGCACCGATCGCCTTTATCGGCAAGGGTGTCGTGTTCGACACGGGCGGCATCTCGATCAAACCCGCAGCCGGCATGGAAGACATGAAGGGCGACATGGGCGGCGCTGCGGCCGTCACCGGCCTGATGCATGCCCTGGCATCGCGCAAGGCCAAGGCGAATGTCGTCGGCATGATCGGGCTTGTCGAGAACATGCCGGATGCCAACGCCCAGCGCCCCGGCGATATCGTCAAGTCCATGTCAGGCCAGACGATCGAGGTGATCAACACCGATGCCGAAGGCCGGCTCATCCTGTGCGACATGCTCTGGTACTGCAACGATCGCTTCAAGCCGGGCTTCATGATCAACCTCGCGACGCTGACCGGCGCAATCCTGGTGGCGCTCGGCAATCATCACGCCGGCCTGTTCTCCAATGACGACGTCCTGGCGGAACGCCTCTCGGAAGCCGGCGAAACGACGCGCGAGAAGGTCTGGCGCATGCCGCTTGGCAAGGACTACGACAAGATGATCGACTCGCGCTTTGCCGATATGAAGAACACCGGCGGCCGCTATGCGGGCTCCATCACGGCCGCGCAGTTCCTGCAGCGTTTCGTCGGTAAGACGCCTTGGGCGCATCTCGACATCGCAGGCACGGCGATGAGTTCGCCGCAGACGGAGATCAACCGGTCCTGGGGGTCAGGCTACGGCGTCCGCCTGCTCAACGAACTGGTGCGCGCCCACTACGAAAACTGATTGGGCGATGACTGAAATCCTGTTCTACCACCTGACGGAATCCCGCCTCGAGCAGGCTTTGCCGCCGCTGCTGGAAAAGAGCCTCGAGCGGGGTTGGAGGGTGGTGGTGCAGGCCCTGGACGATGCCCGTCGCGATGCGCTGGACACCGTCTTGTGGACCTACAGCGACGACAGCTTCCTGCCGCATGGGCTCGATACCGAAGCCCATGCGGACAGGCAGCCGATCTTGCTGACGGCAGGGCAGGCGGAGGCTGTGAATGACGCCACCGTCCGCTTCATGGTCGATGGCGCGGCGCCACCGGACTTGTCGGGTTATGAACGTGTGGTCTTCATGTTCGACGGACACGATGATCGTCAGTTGGCGACGGCTCGCGATCAGTGGCGACGCCTGAAGTCCGAGGGCCATGCCCTGACCTATTGGCAACAGGGCCCAGGTGGCCGCTGGCAGAAGAAAGCCTGAGCGACGGCGCCAGGATGGGTTGGAAGTCGACATGATCACCACGTATCGGCTCGTCGAAGGCAAGCTCGAAGCCACGCCGCACGAAGCCGGCGCAAACATCTCCAGGGAAACTTTCGAGGCGGCCGTCTGGATCGATTGCCAGTCTCCGACGCTTGCCGAAGACATGATCCTGCGCGACGCGACCGGGATCGATATTCCGACCCGCGCTGAAATGGATGAAATCGAGACGTCGAGCCGGCTCTATAGCGATGGCAACGCCGCCTATATGACGGCGATGTTGCCCTCCGCGACCGATACGCAAAATCCGGTCACCCTGCCTGTCACCTTCATCCTCGCGCCCCGGCTCCTTGTCACCGTACGCCATCACGAGCCGCGCGCATTCTTGAACTTCGCATTACGCGCTCAGAAACTGCCGATGGACGGACGCGATGCCATCGCCGTTCTGGCGGGCCTTCTCGATGCCGTGATCGATCGGATCGCCGATATTCTCGAGGTCGTGGGCAAGGACATCGATGCGATCTCGAAGGACATTTTTGCCAACGCCTCGACCGGCCCCACCAAAGGCAGGGACTTCCAGTCCATCCTGAAGGCCATCGGCCGGCAGGGCGATCTGCTTTCGATGTTGCGCGACAGCCTTGCGACGCATGACCGGCTGTTTTCCTTCTTTGCCAATGTCGCCAACCAGCGTCACTGCGATCGCGACACCAAGGCTGCGATCAAGACGCTTTCTCGCGACGCAACGTCCCTGTCGGACCACGCATCCTATCTGTCGCAAAAGATCGTCTTCCTGCTCGACGCGACGCTGGGTCTGATCTCGATCGAGCAGAATGCCATCATCAAGATATTCTCGGTCGCAGCCGTGATATTTCTGCCGCCGACGCTGGTCGCCTCTGTCTATGGGATGAACTTCGAGTTCATGCCCGAATTGAACTGGGCCTATGGCTACCCTTATGCCTTGGGGCTGATGGTGTTTTCGGCTGTCGTACCCTATCTCTTCTTCAAGCGGCGGGGCTGGCTCTGAGCTTTTACGCTCTGTTATGTATGTCTTTTCACATATGCAGAACGTGATTTGCGCGGTCGGTGCCATCACAGGCACTATGCATCTTTCCCCGAGGAGATGCGCCATGATTGCTGTGAAGCTTGAGCCGGATCCCGTCATGGAATTGATCGCGGATTACTGCGCAGGAAATCATGCCGGTGGTTGGCCTGTGTCCCTGTCGGAGGGCGTGGCGACCGTTCGCCGGTGGCGGCCGAACCTTGCAATGACCGATCAGGAGATCAGGACGCGCGTGGCGAAATTCGCCGTCGGCCGCGGCCTGAACGTGCATTTCGACCAGCCGGTCTGAAGTCCAAATTCGATAAAGAATGCGAGCGGGCCGGAAGCGGTCGTCGTCAGTCGATGGCGACCGCTTCTTCATATTCCGCTGACAGCGTCAGCCACTGCTCTTCGGCGTCGACAAGCCGTCTTTCGCAGTCGGTCCGTTCCTTGCCAAGCGCGACGATCCTGGCCTTGTTGTCGTAGACTGCCGGATCGGCAAGTTCGGTATCGATGGCCAGTATCCGCTTCTGCAGCTTGGCGGTCGCCGCTTCCAGTTCACCGATCTTCTTCTTCAGTGGCGCCATTTCCTTGCGGCGATCGGCGGCAGCCTTGCGCTGGTCGGACTTCGAGCGCTGTACTTCGGCAGCGGCCTCTTCGGCAAGACGACGCTTGTCGGAATTCTTGGGCGAGCCGCCGACGATCAGGTTGCGGTAGTCTTCCAGATCGCCATCATAGGCCTTGACCGAGCCGCCGCCGACGATCCACAGCCGTTCGACCGTCGCTTCGATGAGATGGCGATCGTGTGCGATCAGAAGCACGGCGCCGTCGAAATCGTTGAGCGCCTCGACAAGCGCCTGGCGGCTGTCGATGTCGAGGTGGTTCGTCGGTTCGTCGAGGATAAGCAGGTTGGGCCCCTCGAAGGTCGCAAGCCCCATCAGGAGCCGCGCCTTCTCGCCGCCCGAGAGATCCTTGGCCGGCGTATCCATCTTCTCGGTCACGAGCCCCATCTGTGCGACGCGCGCACGCACCTTGGCTTCCGGCGCGTCCGGCATCAGGCGGCGGATATGCGCGACTGCGGAATCGCCAGGGATGAGGTCATCCAGCTGGTGCTGAGCAAAGAAACCGATCTTCAGCCCCGGTGCGACGGTCATTTGACCATCGGCGAGGTCAAGTCGGCTGGAAATCAGCTTTGCGAAGGTGGATTTGCCGTTGCCGTTCGAGCCGAGCAGCGCGATACGGTCGTCGGCATCAATGCGCAGATTGAGGTGCCGCAGGATCGGCTGCCCGGGCGTATATCCAACCGATCCGCTCTCGATCGCGATGATGGGCGATGCCACCACCTTCTCCGGCGCCGGGAAGGTGAAACCGGCGACATGTTCCTGTGATACGGCCGCGATCTCGCCCATGCGCTCCAGCGCCTTGAGGCGCGACTGTGCCTGGCGCGCCTTGGACGCCTTGGCCCGGAAGCGCTCGACGAAGGATTCCATGTGCTTGCGCTTGGCCATCTGCTTCGTGCGCGCTTTGGTCTGAAGTTCCTCCGCTTCCGCTTTCTGGCGGGCGAACTGGTCGTAGCCGCCGCGATAGAAGGTGAGCTTCTTGTGCTCCAGATGCACGATCGAATTGACTGCCTTGTTCAGGAGGTCGCGGTCGTGGCTGATGATGATGACCGTATGCGGGTAGCGCCGCACATACTCCTCGAGCCACAACGTGCCTTCGAGGTCGAGATAGTTCGTCGGCTCGTCGAGGAGCAGCAGGTCGGGCTCGGCGAAAAGCACGGAAGCGAGCGCAACGCGCATGCGCCAGCCTCCGGAAAAGCTCGATGCGGGTCGCTTCTGCGCAGCCTCGTCGAAACCGAGACCGGAGAGAATGCTGGCCGCCCGCGCTTCGGCCGAATGCGCGTCGATATCGACGAGACGCGTCTGGATGTCGGCAATGCGGTTGGGATCCGTCGCCGTCTCTGCTTCCGCCATCAGCGCGGCGCGCTCCTTGTCGGCCGAAAGCACGATGTCGAGCAGCGCGTCCTCGGTCGCGGGTGCTTCCTGCGCAACGCCGCCGATGCGTGCACCTTTCGGCACATGCACGAAGCCGCTTTCAGAGGCCAGGTCGCCGGTGATCGCTCGGAAAAGGGTTGATTTGCCGGTTCCGTTACGCCCGACGAGGCCCGCCTTCGTGCCCGAAGGCAGTGTGACCGAGGCATGGTCGATGAGAAGGCGCCCGGCGATGCGGAGCGAGAGGTCGCTGATCTGAAGCATGGCGGCTTCTTGGCTGATGGAGGCGTTCTTGGCAAGGAGCGTTCCGGCAAACGCCGGGCGTTCGGCAGGAAGAGGGGGCATGCGGCGCATCGCATGTTATGGATGCGGTGAGAGCGCCATGGCATAGGCACTGATGTTGCCGATCCGTGGGCAAGCGCAGAGGGAGATCGCTCCATGACCATTCAACTCTACGAACTCGTCGGCAGTGACTCCGCACGCCCCTTCAGCCCGCATTGCTGGAAAGTCGTGATGGCGCTCGCCCATAAGGGGCTCGAGTGGGAAAGCCGGTACGTTCCCTTCACCGAAATTCCGAAGATCGAAGATGGCAGCGGCATCGTGCCGGTTATCCGCGACGGAGGTGCGACCGTGTCCGACTCATTCGCGATCGCGCTGCATCTGGAAAGAACACGAACCGATAGCCCGTCGCTGTTCGGCGGACCGGGCGGCGAGGCGATGGCCCGCTTTGTCGAAGCTTGGTGCCAGACGCAGATTCACGCGATCATCGGCAAGGCGGCGATCATGGACGTGCATGACGCGCTGGCGCCCGATGACCAAGCGTTCTTTCGCAAGAGCCGCGAAGCCCGTTTCGGCATGCCGCTGGAGGAAACGCGCGAGCTTGGGCTGTCGGAACTCGGCAAACTGAATGCGAGGCTGGAGCCCGTGCGCGCCATGCTGCGCCACCAGCCCTTCATCGGTGGCGCAGGTCCTCTTTTTTCCGACTACATCCTGTTCGGCGCTTTCCAATGGGCCAGGATCATCATGCGCGAGCCGTTGATCGGCCATGATGATCCGGTGTTGGACTGGTTCGAAACCTGCCTCGATCTGCACGGCGGGATCGGTCGCGCGGTGCCGGCCGCCGCCTGAGCCAAGCCGCCGTCTCGTCGTCGTGTCTTGTGTTCGCAACACTTGGCGGCTATGGAGGCCGCCAAATTCTCCCGACATTCCGTCAAGCAAAAGAACAGGGAAAACCTCATGGCGATCGAACGCACCTTTTCGATGATCAAGCCCGACGCAACGAAGCGCAACCTCACCGGCGCCATCACCAAGATGCTGGAAGACGCCGGCCTGCGAGTCGTCGCTTCCAAGCGCGTATGGATGAGCCTGCGCGAAGCCGAAGGCTTCTACGCGGTTCACAAGGATCGTCCGTTCTTCGGCGAACTGACCGAATTCATGTCGTCGGGCCCGACGATCGTTCAGGTGCTGGAAGGCGAGAACGCCATCGCCAAGAACCGCGAAGTCATGGGCGCAACCAACCCGAAGGACGCTGCAGAAGGCACCATCCGCAAGGTGCACGCGCTCTCCATCGGCGAGAACTCGGTGCACGGCTCCGATGCTCCAGAGACCGCAGCGGAAGAAATCGCCTACTGGTTCTCCGGCACCGAAATCGTCGGCTGAATCGGTTTCTCGACAGCAGGCCCTAAACGGCTGATACAGATACAAAAACCCCGGAACTCAGGTCCCGGGGTTTTTTAATGTCGGATGCCGGATCGCTGGGTCAGGCGGCTGGCAGGGCCGAGGCGGCACCGGCGACATGCAGGCCGCATTCGCGCTGCTCGTCGCGTTCCCACCACCAGCGGCCGGCGCGTTCGTCTTCGCCGGGCTTGATCGCGCGGGTGCAGGGCGCACAGCCGATCGACGGATAGCCGCGCAGGTGCAGCGGATTGACCGGAATGCTGCGTTCCGCAACGCGAATACGGATATCTTCGAGAGTCATGTCCGCGAGCGGATTGATCTTCAACAGTTCCCGATCGGCGTCCCATTCGGCAAAGGGCACACTGCCGCGCGCCGCCGACTGGCCACGCCTCAGTCCGGTGATCCAGATATCGGCACCCGCCAGCGCCCGACCGAGCGGCTCCACCTTGCGGATGCCGCAACAGGCGTGGCGTGCTTCGACGCTTTCATAGAACCCGTTCATCCCGTAGGTCGCCACGAACTGGTCGACCGCGCTCGGTTCCGGAAGGAAACGCTCGATCGAAATGCCGTAACGCGCCTCGGTCTCCTCGATCAGATCCACCGTCTCGTCGAAAAGGCGCAACGTGTCGAGCGTGACGATCCGCGCCGAGGGCAGGGCGCTCACTAGCGCATCGGTCACCACCTGATCCTCGATGCCGAGGCTGGTCGTGAAGACGATCGAGTGGCCAGCGCTTTGCAGCCACGCCAGCCGGTCTTCCAGCAACAGGGTGCCGAACAGGCAGGAGATGTCGCCGATCAGGACATTTGCTTCGTCGCGTCGCATGTTCACTCCAGTGCTTCTTCGCGCCGATTTTCACCATTTATCGGCGATCGACGGCGTAAAGACGAGGCAACCCATCCTTCGAGGAACGCTCTTTGAGAAAAAGCCTACGCTTGAAGGCCGGCAGACGGGTCAGCTTTCGCCGCGAGCCTTTTGCCATCGAAGCCGTGCCTCATCGTCGGCATCACGCGCAGCCACCCAGTCGCCGGCCTGGCCGCTTGCGGCGTGCTCCTTCTTCCAGAAGGGCGCCGAGGTCTTCAGATAGTCCATCAGGAAATTCGCACCATCGAATGCCGCCTGCCGGTGCGACGAGGCGGCGACCACAAGCACGATGTTGCCGCCGGGCGCGATCTTGCCACAGCGGTGGATGGCGGTGAGGCCGCTCAATCCGAACCGGGCAATGGCTTCGTTGGCGATGCGACTGATTTCCGCCTCGGCCATGCCAGGATAATGTTCGAGCTCGAGCGCCGAGAGCCGACCGTTTTCATCGCGGCAAAGGCCCGTGAACGTCACCACCGCGCCGATATCGGTGCGCCCCGATGCCACTGCTTCGATCTCTGCAGCGACGTCGAAATCGTCAGCCTGAACGCGGATGGTCGGTGTGACGGCCATGGCTCTTCATCCGCCGGTCATCGGCGGGAACAGCGCGATTTCACGCGCATTGCCGATCGGCTCGCGATGGTCGGCATGCTCCTGGTCGAGCGCCACTCGGATCACATGGGCGTGCTGCAGCGCTGCCTCGTACTCGTCGCCCTGCGTCTGCAGATAGGCGAGAAGATCGCTGACGCTGACGACACTTTCGGGCAGTTCGCGCTCTTCTTCGGACTTGCCGATGCGCTCGCGCACCCAGGCGAAATAGATGAGCTTGCGCTTCATTCGGTCACCACATGCTTCAACCCGGCCCGGAAATAATCGTAGCCGGTGTAGATCGTGATCAGCGCCGCTGCCCACAGCAGCGCGATACCAAGTTCGGTGGTGTAAGGCAGGATCTTGTCGCCCGCAGGGCCGGCGAGAAGGAAGGCAAGCGCGACCATCTGGATTGTCGTCTTCCACTTGGCGATGCGCGTGACGGGCACGGACACCTTCAGGGCTGCCAGATATTCGCGAAGGCCAGACACGAGAATTTCGCGGCAAAGAATGGTGATCGCGGCCCAGATCGTCCATCCGGCGATCGTGCCGTCCGCTGCCATCAGCAACAATACGGACGCTACGAGCAGCTTGTCGGCAATGGGATCCAACATGCGGCCGATATTGGACGACTGATCCCAAAGGCGCGCGAGATAGCCATCGAGCCAGTCCGTGAGCGACGCAATCACGAAGATCACGAGCGCCGACCAGCGGGCGAAATCCGACCCGTGCAGCCGGCCTTCGACGAAGAAGCACAAGACGATCAGCGGCACCGCCAGGATGCGACCGTAGGTCAGAAGATTTGGGATGTTGTAGACCGGCGAGGCCATGGTCACCTTCAATTTCAAAGTGGTGCCAGATGAACGGTCGATAGCCATGGCGTCAACCTCCATTTTGTCCGAACCGGGCCGCGTCCGTCCAACCATCGCAGAGCTGCGCAACGGACTGATGAATCATAGGTAACCGGACTGGCCGCATTTCAAACGATTGTTTCGCCTGTTTCTAAAGAAGAACTCGCTAAACACCCGCCCGATCGATCTGACATGGAGAATAGTAATGATCGGAGCTCTTATCGGCTACAGGCAGCCACAGGCTTCATCGTCGCAGCAATCGTCCCCACCTTCACAGTCCGCCAACGCATCGACGCAGACTTCTGGCTCCTCCGCCCCCTCGACGGTGAGCAGCGGAGGCTCGGCGCCGGCTGCATCCTCGACGACTGCCGGTGCATCCACGACGCCGTCGTCCACATCTTCGACGAGAGCGGCGGCCACCTCGTCATCGGCGCCGGCTGGAAGGCCGCTGGAGAGCACCTCCGCCGCGTCATCAAGGGGCAGTGGGCAGGGTGCGTCCGGCGCATCGAGCACGGTCGTAGAACGCAGCCTCACCAGGCTTGAGCCGCTACCTACCGAACAAACCGTGCGGGATCCCCGTGCTGCAGCTCTTGCCGTGCTTGAAGCCATGCGGCTTGACAGCATGATCGGCGGCCTCGGCCAGGCAGGCGACGCTGATGCCGGAGCGAAAGACGACGGTTTCCAGGCACTGGTTGCCAAGCAGAGCGAGATCGCGCGCCGCTACGCCGAGTTCTGATGCTGAAAAAGCTTCCGGCGCTACCGGGCGCCGGAAGCATCCGGGTGAAAGTGGTTGTAGATCGAGATCGCCATCGCTTCGGAGATCCCGTCGACTGCGCGCAGATCCGTCAGCGCCGCGCGCGAAACAGCCTTGGCCGTCCCGAAATGATGAAGCAGCGCGCGCTTGCGCGCCGGGCCGATGCCGCCGATCTCGTCCAGCGGGTTCTTCACCATCTCCTTCTTGCGCCGCTGGCGGTGCGAGCCGATGGCGAAGCGATGCGCCTCGTCGCGCAGTCGCTGCAGAAAATAAAGCACCGGGTCACGCGGCGGCAGGGTGAAGGGCTGCTTGCCCTCCATGAAGAATCGCTCGCGCCCGGCCTCACGATCCATCCCCTTGGCAACGCCGATCGCCGTCACCTTGTCCCTGATGCCGAGCGAGTCCAGAATTTCCCGCACGGCCGTCATCTGTCCCTGGCCACCATCGATGAGGATGAGATCAGGCCACGCGGGTAGCGGCGCATCAGTGTCGTCGTCACCCGACGACTGGTCCGTGGCGCTTTCCAGCGGATGCTCCTTGATCAACCGTGAGAAGCGCCGCTCCATCACCTCTCGCATCATGCCAAAGTCGTCGCCCGGCGTGATGTCGGTCGAGCGGATGTTGAACTTGCGGTAGTGGTTCTTCGCAAAACCCTCGGGGCCGGCGACGATCATCGCGCCTACGGCGTTGGTGCCCATGATGTGGGAGTTGTCGTAGACCTCGACCCGGCGCGGCTTGCGCTCAAGTCCGAATGTCTCCTGAATGCCCTGCAGCAACCGGGCTTGCGAGGCCGTTTCCGCAATCTGCCGTCCATGGGCTTCGCGGGCGTTGCTGAGCGCGTGGTCCACGAGCTCCTTCTTCTCCCCGCGCTGCGGCACCGAGATCGCGATCTTGCGCTCGCCCTTCAGCGACAGCGCCTCGGCGATCAGAGATTGTTCCTCGACCTCTTCGGACAGCAGGATCTGCTTCGGGATCGGCTTGTCGTCATAGAACTGGGACATGAATGCCCCGAGGATCTCACCGGCGGAAAGCTGCGGGTCGGCCTTGGGGAAATAGGCCCGGTTGCCCCAGTTCTGGCCGGTGCGAAAGAAGAACACCTGGATGCAGGCAAGCCCACCCGCGAGATGGATGGCAAAGACATCCGCCTCGTCGACGGAGCGGGGGTTGATGCCCTGGTGGCTCTGCACATGGCTGAGCGCCGACAGACGGTCGCGGAACACGGCCGCGCGCTCGAAATCGAGATCTTCCGACGCCTGCTGCATGGCCTGCGAGATGTGCGACTTCACCTTCTGGCTCTTGCCGGAAAGAAAATCCTCCGCTTCCTGCACGAGCTCGGCGTAGTCCGGCAGGCTGATCTCGCCCGTGCAAGGGCCCGAGCATCGCTTGATCTGGTAGAGCAGGCACGGCCGTGTCCGGCCTTCATAAACCGAATCCGTGCAGGTTCTGAGCAGGAATGCGCGCTGCAGTGCGTTGATCGTACGGCCGACCGCGCCCGCCGATGCGAACGGCCCGAAATACTCGCCTTTGCGCGCACGCGCGCCGCGGTGCTTGAAGATGGCCGGTGCCGGGTGATCCCCGGTCACCAGAATATAGGGAAACGACTTGTCGTCCCGCAGCAACACATTGAAACGCGGCCGCAAGCGCTTGATCAGATTCGCTTCCAGCAGAAGCGCTTCTGTTTCGGTTCGGGTGGTGACGAATTCCATATGCGCGGTTTCGCGCACCATGCGGGCGATGCGGTTGGAATGGACGCGGCCCTGGGCATAGTTCGCGACACGCTTCTTCAGGCTGCGCGCCTTGCCGACATAGAGAACGTCGCCCTTGGCGTTGAACATCCGGTACACGCCAGGCCCGTTCGGCAGCCGCTTGACGAATGCCTGGATGACATCAGGCCCCTGCAGCCCCGGCTCCGGCTTGGTCAACGCCTCCCAGTCGATCGCGGGGCCACTTTCCTGCGCAACCGCTTCGACCTCATCCGTCTCCGTGTCGCTGTCCTCGTCGGGAAGGGAATCAGGCGAGATATCCGCATCCGCGATCGTCGAAAAATCGAGCGCATCCACGTCGATCCCGATGTCTTCCGCGGGCATGCGCGGCGACAACCCACGCGCAGCCCTGCGTTTGAACAGGTTGCGCGGCGCGGACTTCTTGGCTGGCTCCTCGGTCACAATGGCACTCTGTCTGTTATTCCCTGGCGTTCACGACGTCCGGCGTTTCCCATGCGAGATGCTGGCCACCGTCGAGCGCGATCATCTGGCCCGTAATGGACGGCGTGTCGAACAGATAGCGGATTGTGCGACCGAAATCAGGCAGATCCGGGCCGTATCCCAAGGGAACGCTCTTCGTCTGGGCGGCAAAGTCCGCCGTGTCCTGCCGCTCATTGGCAAGCGTCGGGCCGGGACCGATGGCATTGACGCGGATTCCGCGCGGCGCAAAGGCTTGTGCCATCGTCTGCGTGGCTGTCCAAAGCGCCGATTTGGACAGCGTGTAGGAAAAGAAGCGCGGCGTGAGCGCCCACACGCGCTGGTCGATGATGTTGACGATGAGACCGCCATTGCTTTCCCCAATGCTCGCAAAAGCGGCCGAGATGGCCAGGGGCGCTTTGACATGTACCGCAAAGTGGCGGTCGAAGAGGGTTTCGTCGAAACGATCCGCCTCGTCGGCGACGAAAACCGAGGCATTGTTGACGACGACGCCGATCGGCCCGATGGCAGCTTGCGCGTTGGCAAGCAGTTCACCCGCCTCGAGAGGTACTTCCAGGTTGGCCGTGACTGCGGCAGCCACTGCCCCATTCTGCCTTAATGTGGCAGCCAGTGCTTCGGCTTCCTCTGCGTTTCTGTTGGCGTGTATCGCTACGGCGAAGCCGGCTTCGGCCAGATCGCTGGCGATCGCTCGTCCTATTCGTCGTGCAGCGCCCGTGACCAGCACGGCCTTGGGGGGGATGACTGTCATGAAGTTCTCGGCGACCCCGCGCGGAGCCCCGATTTCCAGGGGGTTCCGGCAAATTGTGTGATTATGTTGCAACAGTGCGGATATAGAAAATCGGGGCCAGGAACAAAGGGGCCGCGAAGGCTTTTTATCGGCAGTCGCATGAGTGTGGAATTCGAGACGACCGCTTCTGTTGCATAATTGCAGCACCGCAAGGTGATTGGAGGTTGGCCACTGAATCTCCACATTCCGGCTTAGACGCCGCCGCATTCGAGGGTCATTCAGGCCCTGCTAGGGCGGGGCAAGAACGATAAACGTCCACCCGTTCGCCATGCGATCGGAAATTGTATTAGGAGAAGTAAAATGCGTGCACTTAAATTGGCTGGTCTGGCCACGGCAATGGTTCTTCCGCTTACGGCTGGCGCCTTTGCAGCCGACGCCATCATGGCTCCGCCGTCCCCGCCGCCGGCAGCAGCGCCAGTTCAAGCTGCACCTGTGCAGCTCTGGACCGGTCCTTATGCCGGTGTGTTCCTGGGCTACAACTGGGGTGACCACGAAGACATCGTCGGCGACGATTCTGACGGCATCTCCGGCGGCGCATACGCTGGTTACAACTACCAGTTCGACAACTTCGTCGTTGGTGCTGAAGCCGATCTCGGCTACTCCGACGTCAGCGGCACGGGCGTAGCGACCGTCACCGGCGGCGTGCCTGGTGTTCGCGAAGGCGAAGTCGGTCTGTTCGGTTCGGTCCGTGCACGTGCCGGTGTGGCCTTCAACCCGTTCCTCATCTACGCAACGGGCGGTGTGGCTGTAGCTGACATCGAGTACAACCAGTTCGACGGCAGCGACTCCTCCACGGCAGTCGGCTACACCGTTGGTGGTGGCGTCGAAGGCATGGTCACCGACAACATCACGGCTCGTCTCGAGTACCGTTACACCGACTACGGCAGCGACGACTACAACATCAACGGAAACTCGTTCTCGTCGGCTTACGACGAGCACAGCGTCCGCGCTGGTGTTGGCTTCAAGTTCTAAGCCGATCGATCGAAACTGCTTTCGGGCAGTCAGAAAGCCGGGGTGCCTTGCGCACCCCGGCTTTTTCTTTTGCCGGCGAGGGGATTGCCGAAGAAGAAGTCGCCGTTACTGCGGCTTCAGCCGCGCATAGTCGGCGAAGAACGTCTCGAACTTCTTGGGCCAGTTCTTCAGCTTCGGCCGGCCGCGCTCCCACTTTCCTTCGAAACGCAGTGACAGGTAGCCAAGCAGAGCTGCGAGCGCGAAATGGCCGCCATTCAGCGACTTGGTCGTGCGCGGCAGGTTCGCTTCGAGATGATCGAGCGCCCGCTCCACCTTCTTCCACTGCTTGTCGATCCACTCCTGGTGCACCTTTTCCTCGGGGCGGAAGCGACGCTCATAGACCATGGCGAGCAGGCAATCGCAGGTGCCGTCGCAAAGCGCTTCCAGCACGTCCACCTCGGTGCGCTTTGCCGGATTGCGCGGATAGAGCTTGCGCCTGGTTTCACGGTCGATGAACTGCATGATCGCGCGGCTGTCGAACACGGCATTGCCGTCGTCGGTCAGGAGCAGGGGGATCTTGCCGAGCGGGTTGTTGGCGACGAGTTCGGCCGGTTCCGCATTCGTGTCGGTCAGCACGCTTTCGAAGGACAAGCCCGCATAGGTCGCAGCCATGCGCACTTTGGCCGAATAGGGCGAGGCGGGTGAAACGAGGATACGCAAGGGCAAACGTCCTTCTTCTAGATAATGGAAAGGCTACCTGGCCGGCACTTCGATGAGGCGCTGGCGGCAGCTGCGGGCATCGACCTCGCGACACGCACGAAAATCGAGATCTTTGGTGAGGCAGATGCGGACTTCGTCCAGCGCGCCGGCCGAACAGGTCGCCGCGATACCATCCTCGGACAGCCCGGGATTGGCGTTGAGAAAGCCGGTCTCCACATCCGCAGCCGAGAGGCTGATCGGGCCGCGCCCATCGAGCTCGTCTGGAATCTGGATCCGCTCATACGCTTCGCGGGTCAGTGCCAGATAATCGTCCGGAGATAGTCCCGTGCAGGAGCCATGCTTACGCCATTGATGGCCGATCAGGCCCATGCCCGGCATGATGTCGAAATAGTCTTGTCCGAGGTCGCGCGGAACCCGGTCGTCATGGCGGGTTGCGCAGAATTCGGGAAAGCCTTGCTCATATTGCGGCCAGAGGCCGTGCACGATGAAGCCGAAATCGGCGTTCGATCCGCATTGCTGACGATTGTCGCGACCGTCGAGCGCGCAGAATGTCGGGGACCAGGAGAGAGACAGGACGTAGAAATCGAAGTCGCCCGCACGATCCTGAGCCACTGCCGGTGCGAGCGGCAGTCCTGCGGCAAAGAATGCAGCGTGGAGGGCGTGTCTGAGCGAAGAGGTGGGCCTCACCGCAGAGACGCGCAGGTCGCTCCATAGACATAGAGCGGGTCGAGACCGGCAACGCAGGATTCGACATTGTCACCGATCGCGCCAGCAAAGCCCATGTCGGTCTCGATGAGATACCAGGTCGTCCGGGTCGTGTTGTCGTTGAGATTGGCGGTCGCCCTGCAATAATGGCGCTCGATCAAGTTGCGCTCGGTACGAGGCTCATAGCGCGTGTAGGTGATGTTCGAGAAATCGTTGATCGTGAGACCGCGCTTCAACAGATTGGCATCGGCATAATCGAACCGCTCGACGACGCGCGTCAGCACCTTGTGCTCGTTGCAGATCGTGACCGGCGCGGCGACGGCGGCCGGACCCATCAGATAGTCGGCAGCGCTGGCCGGGATGGACGCCGTCGCGACGGTGAGAAGCGCGAGAGCGCATGTGGCGACAGACTTCATCGAGGCAAACTCCTGAACGATTTGCAATTTTGGCGAAGAATGGTTGCGGCCATGCCACGCGTCAAGGCGAAAGCGCGGTTGAAAGGCCGTTTTTGCGTCACTGTTGCGGGCTTGCCGTCACTGGCTCGAGGCGTTGCAAGCGAAAACCGGCGCCGGCCCCTTCGGCGAGAACTTTGGTCAGCCAAGGAAGCAACTCGTCCAACTCGCTTTCGAGCGTGAAAGGCGGGTTGACGATCACGAGGCCGGAGCCGTTGAGACCCTTTTCGGTTCGTGGATCGCGCACCCAGAGTTCCGCGCACAGCACGTCTTCCATGCCGAGCGCTTCGATCCGGCGGTGGAACGCTTCGACGGCCGCGTCCTTCTTCAGCGGATACCACAGGCAGTAGGTGCCGCCGCGCCACCGCCGAAGGGCGCGGGCAAGACCGTCGGTCATGCGCTCGAATTCGCCATCCTGCTCGAAGGGCGGATCGATCAGCACGAGGCCGCGCTTTTCCTTGGGCGGCACATGGGCGCCAAGTGCCAGCCAGCCATCGAGTGCAATGACGCGCGTCTGGAAATCTCCGGCGAAGACCGATCGCAAGGTCTCTGCATCCGAAGGGTGCAACTCGATCGCCGAAAGCCTGTCCTGCGGGCGAAAGAGCATGCGTGCGATTTTCGGCGAACCGGGATAGTGCGTGACGCCGCCCTCCGGGTTTAAGGCGCGTACCTGGTCGAGATAGGGCGCGATCAGCGGCGCGATCTGGGCAGGCACATCCGCATCGAGAAGGCGGCCGATGCCGCCGATCCACTCGCCGGTTCGCTGCGCTTCGTCGGAGGTGAGATCATAGAGCCCGATGCCCGCATGGGTATCGATGACGCGAAATGCCTTGTCCTTGGCCTTCAGATACGCGACCAGCCGCGCAAGCACGATGTGCTTGAGGACATCGGCGAAATTGCCGGCGTGATAGATGTGACGGTAATTCATGGGCGCGTTCTAAAGCGATCGAGATGCATGCGTCACGGGAATTGTTTGGTTCCGTTCCCCGCATCGCATTATAGAGAAGGCATGAACGAAGCGAGCCCCATCACCGCCGGCCGGGTCAAGTCTGCGATCCGAATCGGCCATTCCGCCTGTCCCCACGACTGCCCGTCCACCTGCGCGCTCGAAGTCGAGCTTCTCGATAACGGCACCATCGGGCGCGTGCGCGGCGATCCGGCGAACTCCTACACGGCCGGCGTCATCTGCGCCAAGGTCGCGCGGTACGCCGAGCGCATTCATCACCCGGACCGCCTGTTGAAGCCGCTCCGGCGGATCGGGGCGAAGGGCGAGGGCCACTGGCAGGAAATCGGTTTCGACGATGCGCTCGACATCGTCGCCGAGAAGTTCATGGAGGCAGAAGCCCGCTACGGTGCCGAGGCCGTCTGGCCGTATTTTTACGCCGGAACGATGGGCCTTGTTCAGCGCGATTCCATCAACCGGTTGCGCCACGCGCGCAATTATTCCGGCCAGTTCGATTCGATCTGCACCAACATGGCTTGGACCGGCTGGGTGATGGGAACCGGCCGGCTCGTGGGCCCCGACCCGCGCGAGATGGCGGTGTCCGACTGCGTCGTGATCTGGGGAACCAACGCGGTCTCCACGCAGGTCAACGTGATGACCCACGCGGTGCGCGCCCGCAAGGAGCGCGGTGCCAGGATCGTCGTCGTCGACGTCTACGACAATCCGACGATGAAGCAGGCGGACGTCAAGCTGATCCTGAAGCCCGGTACGGATGGCGCGCTCGCTTGCGCCGTGATGCACGTGCTGTTCCGCGAAGGCCTTGCCGATCGCGCCTATCTGGAGCGCCACACCGACGACCCGGCCGGGCTCGAGCGGCACCTCGCCACCCGCACGCCGGAATGGGCTGCAGCGATCACCGGGCTCTCTGTTGCCGAGATCGAATCGTTTGCGCGGCTCGTCGGCACGACCAAGCGCACCTTCTTCCGGTTGGGCTACGGTTTCACCCGTTCACGTAACGGCGCGGTGAACATGCACGCAGCCCTCTCGATCCCCGCTGTCACCGGCGCCTGGCAATATGAGGGGGGCGGTGCCTTCCATTCCAACAGCGACATATTCGGCCTCGACAAGACCGAGATCATGGGCCTCGATTTCAAGGACCATGGGGTAAGGGCACTCGACCAGTCGCAGATCGGCCGCGTCCTGACGGGCGATGCCGAGGCATTGCGCAACGGCCCGCCGGTCACGGCCATGATCGTGCAGAACACCAACCCGGTGAACGTCGCGCCCGAACAGCGTCTCGTCAAAGCCGGGTTTGCGCGCGACGATCTCTTCGTTGCCGTGCACGAGCATTTCATGACCGAGACGGCGGAAATGGCCGATGTCGTGCTTCCCGCGACGATGTTCCTCGAACATGACGACATCTATCGCGGCGGGGGCCAGCAGCACATCCTGCTCGGACCGAAGCTCGTCGATGCCCCGGAAGGGCCACGCACCAACCTCGAAGTGGTCTATGGCCTTGCCGAGCGGCTGGGTGTGGCCGATCAGGTGCAAACCGGACTCGATGCGCGAACGCTTATCGACAACATGCTGAAAAAAGGCGGAAAGATCGGCTTCGGCGCTCTCCGGGACGAGAAGTGGATCGACTGCCAACCGGACTTCGCCACCTCGCATTATCTCGATGGCTTCCACTGGCCGGACCGCAAGTTCCGGTTCAAGCCGGATTGGACGGGTACGGCCGCTCCGAACCGGCCGCCGGCGACCGTCGGGTCTCTCGGGCCGCATGAGCGCCTGCCGGAGTTTCCGGACCATGTCGACCTGATCGAAATTGCGGATGCCGCGCACCCGTTCCGCCTCGCCACGTCGCCGGCGCGCAACTTCCTGAACTCGACCTTTGCCGAGACGAAGGGATCGAAAACCCGCGAGGGCCGCCCCTCGGTTCTCGTCCATCCAGACGACGCGGCCGATCTGGAAATCGAAGAGGGCGATATCGTCCGTCTCGGTAACGAGCGCGGTGCGATCCGCCTTCACGCGCGCATCGATGCCGGCCTGAAGCGCGGCGTGCTCGTGGCGGAAGGCATCTGGCCGAACAAGGCGCATCTCGACGGCGCGGGCATCAATGTGCTGACGGGCGCCGATCCCGTTGCGCCTTACGGCGGCGCCGCCTTCCACGACAATCACGTCTGGATGGAAAAGGCCTGAGGTCGGACCCGCCTAACTTGTGGCGGGTTCCATCGCTGGCGAGATCAGCATGGCCGGGTCGTCGCTGCGCTGCGCACCGGCCGTCAGAACCCGGCCGGCATCGTCAAGCCTGACGGCACCTGTCGCCACCAGCCGAAGGGCATGTGCATAGAGGCGGTGTTCGGCCGTGAGTACGCGCCCGGCAAGCGTCACGGCATCGTCCTGCGGGTCAACGGGCACCACCGCTTGCGCGATGATCGCACCTTCATCCATGCCTTCATTGACGAAATGGACGGTGCAGCCATGCACACGCACGCCGGCATCAATCGCACGTTGATGGGTATGGAGACCGGGAAACAGCGGCAGCAGGGAAGGATGGATGTTGAGGATGCGTCCATCATGCGGCCGGATGAAGTCTGCCGAAAGCAGCCGCATGTAGCCCGCAAGGCAGAGCAGGTCCGGCCTAATTTCCGCAAGCGCTGCAAGGATCGCAGCCTCATGCTCGGCCTTCGATCCGTAGCTCTTTCGCGCAAACACATGCGTCGGGATGCCCAAAGCCTCGGCCCTGGCGAGACCGCCAGCATCGGGCTTGTCGGAGATGACGGCGACGATCTCGGCTGGGAAGTCCGGGGCTTCACACGCCTTTGCCAAGGCCAGCATGTTGGAGCCGCCGCCCGAAATGAAGGCGACGACGCGCTTGCGCGGCTCGCTCATAGACCGAGCTTGCCCTTATAGATGACGCCTGCACCATCGCTGCTGCGTGCACGAAGGCGCCCGAGCGGCACCACGATCTCGTCTGCTTCCGTGAGGGACTGAATGACCTGTGCGGCTTTGTCTTCGGCAACAACCACGATCATGCCGATCCCGCAATTGAAGGTGCGCAGCATCTCCTCGGGCGCGACGCCGCCTTCCTTGGCAAGCCAGGCAAAGAGCTCGGTGACCGGCATCTGACCGAGATCGATCTCGGCGGCAAGCGTCTTCGGCAGCACCCGCGGAATGTTTTCGGGAAATCCACCGCCGGTGATGTGGGCAAGGCCCTTGATCGCGCCGGTCTCGCGGATCGTCTTCAGGAGCGATTTCACATAGATGCGCGTCGGCGTCATCACCGCGTCGGCAAGCGTGATTCCTTCGCCGAAGGGAACGGGCGCTGAATAGGAGAGCCCCGAGCGCTCCACGATGCGCCGCACCAGCGAATAGCCGTTGGAGTGCAGCCCGGAGGAGGCGAGACCAAGCACGATGTCGCCTTCCGCCATGTCGCCATGCGGCAGCAGCGTGCCGCGCTCCGCTGCACCGACGGCGAAGCCTGCGAGATCGTAGTCGCCCTTGGCATACATGCCCGGCATTTCGGCCGTTTCGCCGCCGATGAGCGCACAGCCGGCCTGCCGGCAGCCTTCGGCGATGCCGCTGACGATTGCCGCACCCTGATCTGGGTCGAGCTTGCCGGTCGCGAAATAGTCGAGGAAGAAGAGTGGCTCCGCGCCCTGAACTACGAGGTCGTTGACGCACATGGCGACGAGGTCGATCCCGACCGTCTCATGCTTGCCTGTCTCGATCGCAACCTTCAGCTTGGTGCCGACGCCGTCATTTGCAGCCACCAGTACGGGGTCGGTGAAACCGGCTGCCTTCAGGTCGAACAGCCCGCCGAACCCGCCGATCTCCCCGTCCGCACCCGGCCGGCGCGTGGATCGGACCATCGGCTTGATCTTCTCGACCATCGCGTTTCCGGCATCGATGTCGACGCCCGCATCTGCATAGGTGAGCCCGTCCTGTTTCCCGGCCTCGGCCATGAGCGTCTCCTGATCAAGAAAGCTGTCCGCGATGGCGCGAGGCAATGCCATGTGGACCCCGCAAAGGCAAGTTTAAGGGGTGCTGAAAGCCCTGTAATCCGCAGAAGAGATTGAACAATGCGCTTGAAAGAGGCTTGGAGGCCATGAACTGTGCTACCGAGCTGAACGCAAGCAATCTGTTTTGAAGCCAAGGCCGCATGACCATCCCCAACCTCATCACCGTCGCACGGCTGCTCTGTGTGCCGGCCCTGGTCTACGCGATGATCCTCGGCGAGCTGCAACTGGCGTTCGGTCTGTTCCTGGCGGCCGGAATTTCGGATGCGGTGGATGGCTTCATCGCGCGTCATTTCAACCAACGCTCCGAGCTCGGAACCTATCTCGATCCGATCGCCGACAAGCTGCTCCTCGTGTCGGTCTTTGTAATGCTGACCTGGCTTGCGGTGTTGCCGCTCTGGTTTCTGATATTGGTGGCCTCGCGCGACATCCTGATCGTGGCGGCCGTGCTTCTGTCGTCGCTGATGGCGCAGCCGGTCACCGTGAAGCCGATCCTCGTCTCAAAAGCGACGACGGCGTTCCAGATCGGCCTGGCTCTGGTCGTACTCGGAGAACTGGCCTTTGATCTGAACCTCAGCGGCGTTGGCCACACGCTGCTGATCCTGACATCCGCCTTGACCGTCCTGTCCGCTGCGGCCTATCTCATTGACTGGCTGCGCCACATGTCCGACGACTGATGCGCGCCGCTGGACGAGGCTTCTGGACGCCTCGAAAAAGCGCCCATTTCAAAGTTGAAGGTCCAGCGTCCCGGTCTGACGGGGCAGTGTGGTTGCCGCGGAGACTGCCATGACGTTCGTTTTCAACCAGTCTTCACTGCGCCGCCAGATCGTCTTCTGGCTCATCGCTCTCGCCGTGTTCATCGGTTTCATTTTTTTGTTCCGCAACGTGCTTTTGCCGTTCGTCGCAGGCATGGCGCTCGCCTATTTTCTTGATCCTGTCGCCGATCGGCTGCAGAGACTGGGTCTGAGCCGGCTGATGGCGACGGTCGTCATTCTTCTGTCCTTCCTGCTCGTTTTTGTCCTGATGCTGATCATCGTCATCCCGGTGCTCGTCGGCCAGGCCGTGGAGTTCGGCCAGAGACTGCCGGAATACATCACGCAGTTGCAGACGCTGATCACCACCGCCGACCAGGATCTGTTTCCGCCATGGGTCGAGGATCAGATCGCCAATCTGAGGGAAAGCTTCGCGGGCCTGCTTTCGCAGGGCGCGGGTTTGGTCGGCACGCTGGTCGCGCAGATCTGGACCTCGTCCATGGCGCTGATCAACGTGCTGGCGCTTCTGGTCGTCACGCCGGTGGTGGCCTTCTACATGCTGCTCGACTGGGATCGCATGGTGGACAAGGTCGACAGCTGGGTGCCGCGCGACCACGTCGAGGACGTGCGCGAGATCGCGCGCGACATGGATCTGGCGATTGCGGGCTTCGTGCGCGGGCAGGGCACCGTCTGCATCATCCTCGGTCTCTTCTATGCGATCGGGCTCAGCATGGTGGGGCTGAACTTCGGGCTGCTCATCGGCATGTTTGCCGGTCTCATCAGCTTCATCCCCTATGTTGGCTCGCTGATCGGCCTCGTGCTGTCGATCGGCGTCGCGATCGTGCAGTTCTGGCCGGACTATTTCTGGGTGCTGACGGTGGCGGGCATCTTCTTTGCCGGGCAGTTTCTCGAAGGCAACATTCTCCAGCCGAAGCTCGTCGGTTCATCCGTCGGTCTTCATCCCGTCTGGCTGATGTTTGCGCTGTTCGCGTTCGCTTCGCTGTTCGGGTTTCTCGGCATGATGATCGCTGTGCCGGCCGCGGCCGCAGTGGGTGTTCTGGTGCGCTTTGCCCTGAAGCGGTATCTTCAGAGCGATATGTTCGCGCCGTCGCTGACCGTTGAGAAGCCGACGCTTATCGAGCCGGGCCAGAGGCGCAAGCCGGAGTAGGCAATGGCCAGACGCAGTAGTCTCCAGACCGGACGGGCCGAGCAGCTGCCGCTCGAACTCGGCCATGCCGCAGCGCGCGGGCGCGAGGATCTGATCGTTTCCGACCCGCTCAGCGCCGCCATCGCGCTGATCGACCGTTGGCCTGACTGGCCGTCGCCCGTCGTGATCCTCTGCGGGCCTGCAGGCGCGGGCAAAACCCATCTGGCAGAGATTTGGCGCGAGCGGGCCGATGCGTCCGTGCTCGATCTGGCCGGCAGCACGTCCCGAGCCTTGGAGGCCGCCCGCACGCACCCGGTCATCCTCGAAGATGTCGACCGGAAGGCGATCGACGAGACGGCACTCTTCCACCTCATCAACGAGGTGCGATCCGCCGGGAGCTTCCTGATGATGACGAGCCGGCTCTGGCCTGCCGCCTGGCCGGTTTCGCTGCCCGATCTCACATCGCGGCTGAAGGCGGCAACGGTCGTTGAGATTGGCGGGCCCGACGATGGACTTCTCGCCCAGGTGATCGTCAAACTGTTCGCCGACCGGCAGATCGCGATCGACCCCAAGGTGGTCGATTATCTGGTGGCGCGCATGGAGCGCTCCTTCGATGCCGCTTCTTGGCTCGTCGCCGAGATGGACCGGGTCGCCTTGTCGCGCCGCGTACGCCTGACGACCAGCCTCGCGAGCGAGGTGCTGGCGAGATATCAGGACGATCGCGCCAGCTGATCAATTGGCCGAATGGCACTGTCATGCATTCTTCGCTAGATTTGGTTAGGTGCTCCGGAGAGGCCGGAACCGAAGAAAGTTGATGTGCATGACCGACAAACAGGACAACGCTGCAATAGCAGAGCCACTGGCCGTTGAGGCTCCGAAGCGCGAGCGGGATGAGGCGCCCGTGACAAGCCTGGATCCCGAGCTTTTCGAAAGCCCCAGCCGGTTCGTCAATCGCGAGTTCTCCTGGCTCCAGTTCAATCGCCGCGTCCTGCTGGAAACCAAAAATCTTGCCCATCCGCTTCTGGAGCGTGTGCGATTTCTCTCGATTTCCGCCGCCAATCTGGACGAGTTCTTCATGGTGCGCGTGGCCGGTCTGGAGGGCCAGGTTCGTGAAGGGATCGGCAACCGTTCGCCCGATGGCCTGACGCCGCCCGAGCAGCTCGACATGATCCTGGCGGAAGTCGGCAAGCTGCAGATGGAGCAGCAGGCTTCGCTCGCCGATCTGCAAAACTATCTGGCGAAGGAAGACATCCACATCGTTCGCCCGGATCGGCTGGAGCCCGATGACAGGCCTTGGCTCGAAGACGAGTTCCTCCGCTCGATCTTCCCGGTTCTGACGCCGCTGTCGATCGATCCGGCGCATCCTTTCCCGTTCATTCCCAATCTTGGCTTCTCGATCGGTTTGCAGTTGGTGAGCAAGACCGGCCGCGATCCCATGACGGCGTTGCTGCGTATCCCGACGGCGCTTGATCGATTCATCCGCTTGCCGGATCAGGGCACGCGCATCCGTTACATCACCATGGAAGATGTGATCGGCCTCTTCATCGGCCGGCTCTTCCCCGGCTACGAGGTCAAAGGCTCCGGCACGTTCCGCATCATCCGCGACAGCGATATCGAAGTGGAGGAAGAGGCCGAAGATCTTGTTCGGCTTTTCGAAAGCGCGCTGAAGCGGCGTCGCCGTGGCTCGGTCATCCGCATCGAGTTCGACAGCGACATGCCGCGATCCCTGCGCCAGTTTGTCATCGACGAACTGAACGTTCCGGAAAACCGGGTCGCGCTCCTGCCGGGCTTTCTTGCGCTGAACACCATTTCGGAGATCGTGAAGGCGCCGCGCGACGATCTGCGTTTCGAACCGTACAATGCCCGCTTCCCAGAACGCGTGCGCGACCATGCCGGCGACTGCCTGGCAGCGATCCGCGAGAAGGATCTGGTCATCCACCACCCTTACGAATCGTTCGACGTCGTTGCCCAGTTCCTGTTCCAGGCCGCTCGTGACCCGAACGTTCTTGCAATTAAGCAAACGCTCTACCGGACGTCGAACGACAGTCCGATCGTGCGCGCCTTGATCGACGCTGCCGATGCCGGAAAGTCGGTGACGGCGCTTGTCGAACTGAAAGCACGTTTCGACGAGGAGGCGAATATTCGCTGGGCCCGAGATCTGGAGCGCGCCGGCGTTCAGGTGGTCTTCGGCTTCATCGAACTAAAGACGCACGCCAAGATGTCGCTGGTCGTGCGCCGCGAGGAGAAGGGGCTGGTCAGCTACTGCCATCTCGGCACCGGCAACTATCACCCGGTCACGGCCAAAATTTATACGGACCTGTCCTTCTTCACCTGCAACCCGGCGATCGCCAAGGACGTCGCGAATGTCTTCAATTTCATCACCGGCTATGGTGAGCCGGAGGGTGACATGAAGCTCGCGGTTTCGCCGCTGACGCTGCGCCAGCGCATTTTGAGCCACATCGAAGGCGAGATCGCTCACGCAAGTGCTGGAAGACCGGCTGCCATCTGGATGAAGATGAACGCGCTCGTCGATCCGGAGATCATCGACGCGCTTTACCGGGCGAGCCAGACTGGCGTTGAAGTCGATCTGGTGATCCGCGGCATCTGCTGCCTGCGCCCGGGCGTGCCTGGCTTGTCCGAACGCATCCGCGTGAAATCGATCATCGGACGCTTCCTGGAGCACAGCCGCATCTTCTGTTTCGGCAATGGCGATGGCCTGCCGTCGGAACGCGCACTCGTCTATATCGGATCGGCAGACATGATGCCGCGCAATCTGGATCGGCGCGTCGAGACGCTCGTGCCGTTGACGAACAAGACCGTGCATGAACAGGTTCTGTCACAAATTATGCTCGGCAACCTTATTGATAACCAGCAGAGCTACAAGATATTGGAGGATGGGACGTCCAGCCGACAGGAGGCGCGTCCCGGCGAAGAGCCGTTCAATGCGCAGGTCTATTTCATGACGAACCCCAGCCTGTCCGGCCGAGGAGAAGCCCTGAACTCCAGCGCCCCGAAGCTGATAGCCGGTTGGATTTCCGGCAAGAAAAGCAGAAGCTAAAATATTGCATGGTTGAATCCGAAGCGCGTGGCCGTTTGCCCGGCATTCACCCGATATCGGTCATCGATATCGGGTCGAACTCTGTGCGTCTGGTTGTTTACGAAGGTCTTAGCCGCTCACCGACCGTCCTCTTCAACGAGAAGGTTCTCTGCGGGTTGGGTCGAGGCTTGGCTGAAACCGGCCGGATGGAAGAGACCGGTGTTGAGCGGGCGATTTATGCGCTGCGCCGCTTTCGCGCCCTATCGGATCAGGCACGCGCGACCCGCATGCATGTGCTGGCGACTGCCGCTGCCCGCGAGGCTGAAAACGGACCGGAATTCGTCAAGCGCGCCGAAGCGACGCTCGGCACCTCGATCCGCATCCTGACGGGCGAGGAAGAAGCGCTTTTCTCTGCATACGGCATCATTTCCGGCTTCCATGCGCCGGACGGCATCGCCGGCGATCTTGGCGGCGGTTCGCTGGAACTCGTCGACATCGTCGGCAACGAGATCAGCCGCGGCATGACTCTGCCGCTCGGCGGGCTGCGGCTCGCCGATACCGCGCACAGCAATCTCGATGAAGCGGCCGCGATCGCAAAGCAGCAGATCGCGCGGGCGGATATGCTGACAGCCGGCCGCGACCGCACCTTCTACTGCGTTGGCGGCACGTGGCGAAACATTGCTCGTCTCCACATGGAAGCCACCGGTTACCCTCTGCACATGATGCAGAATTACGAGATCCCGTACGACACCGCGATGGCATTCCTGGACGCCATCGTTTCCGGCAAGCTTGCCAAGGATGATGCGATGCGGGTGGTCTCCAAGAGCCGCCGCGCGCTGCTGCCCTACGGCGCCGTGACGCTCAAGGAAACGATCGAGCGGATGAAGCCGAAGACGGTCTGCTTCTCGGCTCTGGGCGTGCGGGAAGGGTATCTCTTTTCCCTGCTGAGCGAAGAGGAGAGGGCCCGGGATCCGCTGCTCACCGCTGCCCATGAACTCGCCGTGCTTCGCGCGCGTTCGCCCGAACATGCCCGCGAGCTTGCCGACTGGACGGGCGAGATCTTTTCGGTATTCGGCGTGGAAGAAACGCCGGAAGAAAGCCGTTACCGGCAGGCGGCCTGCCTCATGGCCGACATTTCCTGGCGCGCCCATCCCGATTACCGCGGCCTGCAGGCGCTCAACATCATCGCCCACGGCTCCTTCACCGGCATCACCCATGCCGGCCGGGCCTATATCGCGCTCGCCAACTATTACCGCTTCGAAGGTCTGAACGACGACGGCGCAACGAGCCCGCTAGCCGCAATCGCGACTCCCCGGCTGCTGGAATGCGCCAAACTGCTTGGCGGCCTGCTGCGCGTGCTTTACCTCTTTTCCGCGTCGATGCCGGGCGCGGTTCGGCGTCTATCGGTCGAAAAGGGGGAAGGCGAAAACGCACTCGTCTTCGTGGTACCGGCCGATATGGCACGCTTCGAAGGCGAGAGGCTCGAAGGCCGGCTGCAGCAGCTCGCCAAACTCACCGGCCGCGATCTGAGCTTCCGGTTCTGTCACTGAGAAAGAAAAGCGGAGCTGATCAGTTTGTCTTGCGATCGCTGAGTGCCGTCAAGAAATAGACGATGACGCCACAAGCGAGAAACATCGCCGGCACACCGAATGCGATATAAAGTTCCAGACCGGTCACGATCTCAACCTTCCGAGCACCTTCCGTGCCATAAAATGTAGGGCAACGCTGAATCCAAAACAAGCTGCGCTGGTGGTCGTCAGCCACTCCGGCGAGGGCGTCGACACCGTTGCGGCGAGGTAGGAGATGGTCGGGGCAAAGCCTCCGACGGCCATCAAGGCGATCGCAACGCCATTCAGCCACGTCGCCGTCAGCTTCGTGCGCTCATTGTGAATGGTGGTCGCGACATCGCTCACGCCGGTGCGCCTTTAGCCGATGTCGAGTGTGTCCACGCGCTTTTCGTTGAAACGCAGCGCCAGGCGGCCGTTGATCAGGTCCAGAGCCTTGTCGCCGAACATTTCGCGCCGCCAGCCGTGAAGTGCCGGCACGTCTGCATCCTCGCCATTGGTCGCGATCTGCTCCAGATCGTCGGCATTCGCGATGATCTTGGGTGCGACGCCTTCGCGTTCCGTGATGAGCTTCAGGAGCACCTTCAGGAGTTCGGTTGCCGCACCGGCACCCTCGGGCGCGGCGCGCGAACGCTCCAGGCGGGGCATGTCATCCTTTGGGATCGACAGTGCCTCGTTGACGGCCGTGATCACCGCCTGACCAGCCTGAGAGCGTTCCCAGCCGCGCTGGATGGTGCGCAGTCGCGACAAGGCTTCGGTATCCTTCGGCGCCTGCTGCGCAATCTCGTATATGGCGTCGTCCTTGAGCACCCGGCCGCGCGGAACGTCGCGGGCACGCGCCTCGCGCTCGCGCCATGCGGCAACGGTCTGCAGGATTGCGAGTTCGCGAGGCTTCTTCACCCGCATGCGCAGCCGCTTCCAGGCGTCGTCGGGATGTAGATCGTAGGTCTCGCGCGATTCCAGAACGTCCATCTCTTCCTTGAGCCAGTGTGTGCGGCCTTCGCGCTCCAACTCGGCTTTCAGATGCATATAGACGTCTCGCAGATGAGTGACGTCGGCCAGCGCATATTCGAGTTGTGTATCCGATAGCGGTCTGCGGCTCCAGTCGGTGAAGCGCGACGTCTTGTCGATGCGCCCGCCGGTGATGCGCGCCACCAGCTGGTCGTAAGAGATCGAATCGCCGAACCCGCACACCATCGCCGCGATCTGTGTGTCGAAGATCGGGTGGGGAATGAGATCGCCCAAGTGAAAAATGATCTCGATGTCCTGGCGCGCCGCGTGAAAGACCTTCGTGATCTTCGTATCGGCCATCAGTTTGAAGAACGGGCTGAGGTCGATACCGCTCGCCAACGGGTCGACGATGACGGCGAGGTCCGGCGATGCCATCTGGATGAGGCAAAGCTGCGGCCAGAACGTCGTTTCGCGAAGAAACTCCGTGTCGATCGTCACGAACTCGGAAGTGGAGAGCCTGTCGCAGGCGGCCGCAAGGGCGTCGGTCGATGTAATGATGTCCATGAATGCTCTATATAAGAGGGGTGAGCTATTGCAAACGGCTCGCCGCAGCCCAAGTGCTTGCCCGCGCCAATCCTTGACAAACCGGCCTTGCCATGCGCTTGTCCGGCGCGAATTTCAGGGGCGGCGGCCGCCATTCGGACAAGGCCGCATAAGCGCTCCCAAACCATGTCCAAGCAAGAATCCCGGGATCAATTGATGCACCGTTATCGCAGCCATACCTGCGCCGCCCTCCGCAAGGCCAACGTGGACGAAACCGTCCGCCTCTCGGGCTGGGTCCACCGTGTGCGTGACCATGGCGGCGTGCTCTTCCTCGATTTGCGCGACCATTACGGCATCACGCAGGTCGTCGCCGATCCTGATTCCCCGGCGTTCAAGGATGCCGAAAAGGTTCGCGGCGAGTGGGTCATCCGCATCGACGGCAGGGTCAAGGCACGCACCCAGGAAACCGTCAACGCCAAGATGCCGACGGGCGAAATCGAGATCTACGCCACCGAGATCGAAGTGCTGTCCGCATCCAAGGAACTGCCGCTGCCGGTCTTCGGCGAGCCTGATTACCCGGAAGACGTGCGCCTGAAGTACCGCTTCCTCGATCTGCGCCGCGAGACGCTGCACAAGAACATCATGACCCGCACCCGGGTCATTGCCGCGATGCGTCGTCGCATGAACGAGATCGGCTTCACCGAATTTCAGACGCCGATCCTGACCGCATCGTCGCCGGAAGGCGCGCGCGACTTTCTCGTGCCGTCCCGCCTGCACCAGGGCGAGTTCTACGCGCTGCCGCAGGCGCCGCAGATCTACAAGCAGCTTCTGATGGTGTCGGGCTTCGACCGCTACTTCCAGATCGCGCCGTGCTTCCGTGATGAAGATCCGCGCGCCGATCGCTTCTATGGCGAATTCTACCAGCTCGACCTCGAAATGAGCTTCGTCGAACAGGACGAGATCCTCGGAACGATGGAGCCGGTCCTGCGCGGCATCTTCGAGGAATTCGCCGAGGGCAAGCCGGTTACGCCGAGCTTCCGGCGCATTCCTTACGATGAGTCCATCCGCACCTATGGTTCGGACAAGCCGGACCTGCGCAACCCGATCGAGATGCAGGACGTGTCCGAGCATTTCCGCGGCTCTGGCTTCAAGGTTTTCGCCAACATCCTCGCGGGCAGCGACAAGGCCGAAGTCTGGGCGATCCCAGCCAAGACCGGCGGCTCGCGCGCGTTCTGCGATCGCATGAATTCCTGGGCGCAGGGCGAAGGCCAGCCGGGCCTCGGCTACATCTTCTGGCGTGAGGAAGGCGGCAAGATCGAAGGTGCCGGCCCGATTGCCAAGAATATCGGCGAGGAGCGCACCGAAGCCATTCGCCAGCAGCTCGGCCTGGAGCCCGGCGATGCGTGTTTCTTCGCCGCCGGCGATCCGAAGAAGTTCTACAAATTCGCAGGTGCTGCCCGCGATCGCGCCGGCGAGGAACTCAACCTCATCGACCGCGAGCGCTTCGAGCTTTGCTGGATCGTCGACTTCCCCTTCTACGAGTGGAACGAGGACGAGAAGAAGATCGATTTCGCCCACAATCCGTTCTCGATGCCGCAAGGCGGCATGGAGGCGCTGGAAGGCTCCGACCCGCTCGGCATCAAGGCCTATCAATATGACCTGGTCTGCAACGGCTTCGAGATCGTCTCGGGCGGCCTGCGCAACCACAAGCCCGACCTGATGGTCAAGGCGTTCGAAATGGTCGGCCTGTCGAAGAACGATGTCGAGGAGCGCTTCGGCGGTCTCTACCGCGCTTTCCAGTACGGCGCACCGCCCCATGGCGGCATGGCGGCCGGCATCGATCGTATCGTCATGCTCGTCTGCGGTGCGCGCAACCTGCGCGAAATCGCACTGTTCCCGATGAACCAGCAGGCGCAGGACCTTCTCATGGGCGCTCCGGCACCCGCCGAGAACAAGCAGCTCGTCGATCTCGGACTGCGCGTCATTCCGAAGAAGAAGGACGACTGATTCCGATGGCGGGCGAGGGCGCAACATCGTTGCCCCGCGTGCTCGTCACGAGCTTTTCCGTCTTTCCCAGCGCCCCGGTCAATCCGACCGAGGCGCTGGCACGTCTCCTGAGCTTTGATCCGCCGACCGAGCGCCTGGAAGCCTTCCAAGCGGAAATCTTGCCGGTGGAATATGCAGGCCTTGCCGACCGGCTTTCCGCGATCGGCCGCGCATTTCGTCCAGACATCGTCATTCAGTTCGGCCTCGCCCGGCGCGCGATCGGTTTTCGGCTGGAGGGGCTTGCCCGCAACAGCCTTAAGCATGCGCGGCCCGACAATCAGGGCCATCTTCCGGTGAGCGAGCGGATCTGCGATGGGCCGGAAAGCTGGCCCTCGACGCTGCCTCTACAGGCCATCATCGAAGATCTTCAGGCCGAGGGCCTGCCGGTCGAATGGTCGGACGATGCCGGTGACTATCTCTGCAACATGGCGTTCGCGCTCGCCCGTTCAGGCACCTGCGAGGGGCTGCAAGCCGGCATGACCGGTTTCGTCCACGTGCCGCCTCTGCCGGAGGATGCGCTAGAAGGCGAGCTGCCGATGAGTGCCGCGGATCTCGAACGTGGCGCACGGCTGATCATCGCCCGTTGCGTAGCTACCTGGACGGAAGCGGATCGCTCAGATCGAAATTCGAAACGCTGAGATTGAGCAGGTCGGGCAGGGCCTGGGGAAACATCATTGAAGCCGCCGCGATCTGCATCACGGGCACCGGTTGAGCCGGCGCTGCCTTGATCTCGAACGTGTCCGGCTCGATCAGGAAGGCATTTGCGACCTCGAGGATTTCGGCCTGCAGGCGCGGGTGGCCGAGACGCGCCACGGCAAGCGGCAGCATCATGCGCGAGACGCTGGTCATCTCTGCCGCGTTCAGTCCCTGGGTGCTGCCCGTATAGGCGAGGATACGGCCCGTCAGGCCCGTATCCAGAAAGCGGATGGAGCCGTTGGAGAGCACGGCCGACCCCATCGCATCTGCCAGCGCTGCGCGTGCCTGGGCCTCGTTTCGCATGGTCTCGCCACCGCGCATCATCGCCCAGGGCGCAGTGTCGAGCGCTTCCATCTCGAAGCTGAAGGTCAGGATCCCCATCTCGTCCAGCATCAGGCTGAGATCGGGAACGGCGAGTGCGCCCGTCGTTTCGTTCCAGTTGCTCGTCAGATGCATGGAGCCTGTCAGCGTATCGTAGCCCATGGCCTTCATCGCGGACACCGCGGACGGATGGCCAGCCATCTCGGCGGGTATCTCGATCCCACTTGCTTCCACCGAAGTCTCGATCGCGCCGCCGGCGGATGGAGTGACCTCAAGCGACGTCGACACGGCTGAAAAGACGGTCACGCCGTCCATGACGAGATTGACCGGTCCGGTCATCGCCTGGTCGTAGGAGGCCCGCCGACCGGCATCGGCAAACAGGTCGACACCGCTCACCATGATGTCCTCGACCGTCACCCGGCCGCCAGTCTGGCTGACTTGAAGCGTCGGTATGAGGATCTGCGCCACATTGAAATCGCCGGCCGCACTGCGGGACACGCCGTCGAAGATGACCGTGTCTATCGGCACCGGCTGGCCGCCTTCGGGCGATACCATCACGTCGGAAAATGTCAGTCGCTCGCCGTCGAGATCGACACGTTCGTAGCTGAACGTGCCATTTTCGATCGCGACCGAGTTGAGCATGCGGTCGAGAAGCGCATCGGCCACGCCATCCTGGGCAAGCGCTCCGTCCGACAGAACCACGCATCCACAGGCGACCATGAAGGCAAGCGAAGTCACGGGCATTTTCGAAGCCATGCGTAGGTCTCTCTTGCAGCAGTCATGCGGGAGATTCGTGTCCTGTCCATCATGGCCGGATTATTGTCCTGATGAAGGCAGCGGGTCCAGAAGACATGCGTGTGGACAAGTCCCGTGACGCAAGCCCGGCGAAGGCTCCGCCTCTTTACGCTCGACACCCCAGGCGATAAGCCCGACGGATGGGTAAGGACCTTGGACCGCCGCGATCACCGGACGAGATCGAACCGATCGATCTGAAGAAGGCGCTCGAAGAGCGCTACCTTGCCTATGCGCTCTCGACAATCATGCATCGCGCGCTGCCCGACGTGCGCGATGGGCTGAAGCCGGTTCACCGCCGCATCATCTATGCGATGAGCGAGATGGGTCTGCGTTCGGCCGGATCCTTCCGTAAATGCGCGAAGATCGTCGGCGAGGTCATGGGTAACTTCCACCCCCATGGCGACCAGTCGATCTACGATGCGCTGGTGCGTCTGGCGCAGGATTTTGCCGTTCGCTATCCGTTGGTCAACGGCCAAGGCAATTTCGGCAATATCGACGGCGATAACGCAGCCGCCATGCGTTACACCGAATCGAAGATGACGGCCGCCGCCGAACTCATCCTCGAAGGCATCGACGAGGACGCCGTCGATTTTCGTACCACCTATGACGAGGAGAACAGCGAGCCGACCGTTCTGCCCGGCGCGTTCCCGAACCTGCTCGCCAACGGCTCCACCGGCATCGCCGTGGGCATGGCGACCTCGATCCCGCCGCACAATGCCGCCGAACTCTGCGACGCCGCGCTCCATTTGATCGAGCATCCCGATGCGTCGGTCGAGGCTCTGATGGAGTTCATTCCGGGACCCGACCTGCCGACCGGCGGCGTCATGGTGGAAAGCCGGGGTTCCATTCTGGAATCCTACCGCACCGGCCGCGGCGGCTTCCGCGTGCGGGCGCGCTGGGAGACCGAGGATACCGGCCGTGGCGGCTATCAGATCGTCGTCACGGAAATTCCGTACATGGTGCAGAAGGCACGGCTGATCGAAAAGATCGCCGAGCTTTTGAACGCCCGCAAATTGCCGCTGCTCGACGACGTGCGCGACGAATCCGCCGAAGACGTGCGCCTGGTCCTGATCCCCAAGAGCCGCACGGTCGATCCGCAGCTTCTGATGGAATCGCTCTTCCGCGTCACCGATCTCGAAAGCCGCATCCCGCTCAACATGAACGTTCTGAGCATGGGTCGCGTGCCGAAGGTCATGGCGCTGAACGAGGTGCTGTGGGAGTGGCTGGAGCACCGCAAGGACGTGCTGCAGCGGCGGTCGCGCCATCGCCTCGCTGCCATCGAGCGCCGGCTGGAAATCCTCGGCGGTCTTTTGATTGCCTATCTGAACCTCGACGAGGTGATCCGCATCATCCGCGAGGAGGACGAACCGAAAGAGGTGCTGATCGCGACCTTCACGCTGACCGAGCTTCAGGCCGAATCCATCCTCAACATGCGCCTGCGGCACTTGCGGCGCCTGGAAGAGATGGAAATCAGGCGCGAGTTCGATGAGCTCACCGAAGAGAAGGCCAAGATCGAAGGCCTGCTCTCGTCCGACGTCAAGCAGTGGCAGGCGGTGTCCTGGCAGGTGAAGGAGGTCAAGAAGACCTTCGGCAAGGACACCAAGCTCGGCCGCCGCCGCACGCAGTTCGCCGATGCGCCCGAGACGGATCTGGAAGCCATTCAGCAGGCGATGATCGAGAAGGAGCCGATCACGGTCGTCATCTCCGAAAAGGGATGGATCCGCGCGCTCAAAGGCCACATGTCCGATCTCTCGAGCCTCGCCTTCAAGGATGGCGACAAGCTGAAGACCGCGTTCCCGGCCCAGACGACCGACAAGATTATTCTGGTGACCACCGGCGGCAAGGCGTTCACGCTTGGCGCAGACAAGCTGCCGGGCGGACGCGGGCACGGCGAGCCGTTGCGCATCATGGTCGAGATGGACAACGACCAGGATATCGTCACGGCCTTCGTCTATGACGCGGCCGCCAAGATGATCATCGTCTCCGGCGAAGGAAACGGCTTCGTTGTCGCCGAAAGCGAGCTTGTCGCGAACACTCGCAAGGGCAAGCAGGTGATGAACGTCAAGCTGCCGGACGAGACGCGGATGGTCGTTCCAGTTTCGGGCGATAGCGTCGCCGTGATCGGCGAAAACCGCAAGCTCCTGGTGTTCCCGCTGGTTCAGATCCCCGAGATGAGCCGCGGCAAGGGCGTGCGCCTCCAGCGCTACAAGGATGGCGGCATCGCCGATCTCAAGTGCTTTGCAATGGCCGACGGTTTGAGCTGGGCCGATTCGGCCGGCCGGTCCTTCACGCGCAACCGGGAAGAGTTGACCGAATGGCTGGGCGACCGAGCCCAGGCCGGCCGCATCGCGCCGAAGGGTTTCCCGCGAAGCGGCAAGTTCACGGGCTGAGGCTCCGAGAGAGGGGACGAGTTCAAACATGGTCCGCTTCGCATCCACAGCCCTCGGCGTCACTTTACTGGCATTCGTGACGTCGGCGTTCGCCCAAGACCAGGCGCCTGCCTATGAAGGCGTTCTCACCACCTATGTCTGCGCCGACGGCGCGGAGATCGACATCGCCTATCTCAACATGGCGAGCGGGCTATCGCTTGCAGTCGTGCGCGCCGATGGCGTCATGCATGTGATGGAGACCATCATCAGCGGCTCCGGCGTGCGCTATGCGACGGCCGGCGAAGGCGAACGCTTCGTCTGGTGGTCCAAGGGCAATGAGGGAAGTCTTTACCGCGGCGACGATGGTGCTGAAGAGATCCGGCATCAGGACTGCGTCGGCAAGGACTAGGAGCGGCCTGCCAAAGCCCGCCTCAGATCAGGGCTTGCTGCAAAACCGTTCCCAGCCACGCGCGCCGAGATGTTCCTGGGGCAGGAACTTCGTCTTGTAATCCATCTTCCGAGAGCCGGCGACCCAGTAGCCGAGATAGACATGCGGCTGGCCGCGCTGGCGCGTGCGCGCGATGTGGTCGAGGATCATGAAGCTGCCGAGCGAGCGATCGCGGTGCTCGGGATCGTAGAAGGAATAGACCATCGACATGCCGTCGCCCATGACGTCTGACAGCGCCACGGCGATGAGCGGCCCCGTCGACTTGCCGGTGATGCGGCTGTCGGGGTCGGAGATCCGGTATTCGATGATCTTCGTCTCGACATGGCTATCTTCGACCATCATCGCATAATCGAGCACGGTCATGTCCGACATGCCGCCCTTGCGGTGCCGGGCGTCGAGGTAACCGCGAAAAAGCGAATATTGCTCGCTCGATGGTTCCGCCGGGTATTCGATCGCGATGAGGTCGGAGTTGCGTTGAAGCACACGGCGCATGGAGCGCGACGGCTGGAACTCATCGACGAGAATGCGGACGGAAATGCAGGCGCGGCACGTCTCGCAGGCGGGGCGATAAGCTATGTTCTGCGAGCGCCTGAAGCCGCCCTGCGTCAGCAGATCGTTGAGATCGCTTGCTTTCTCACCGACGAGATGCGTGAAGACCTTCCGCTCGAACTGGCCTTCGAGATAAGGGCAGGGCGAGGGGGCCGTCAGGAAAAACTGCGGAGATTGGACGGGATGGCTGGTCATCGCGCTCGATCGAAGATTCTTGCCCTCTTGATCCCCCATACCATGGCGCAAGCTGCGGAAACGTCAACTGGATCGTTGAAGACCGACCGCGTCGGCTGCACGCGGGAAGAAAAGGGGTGCAGTGCGCCCAGTATCGACGAGCCCGAGTGCGGGCTCGTCTTCTCATGTGAGTCGGTCAGCGCAGCGCGCTGGTGCGCAGCACGACGGTGCCGAGCAACATGTCGTGAACCAGTCGCTTGCGGTCGAGAAAGAGGCTTGCCAGCAGGATGAGCGGCGTGAGGATGACGTTGCCGGCCCAGAAGACCACGGCATGCACCATGGCCAGCATCGTATCGACCGGACGCCCGTCGGTGCGTGCGACCATGATGCCCATGAGCCGCATCCCGGGCGTCGCCTGGTTCGGCCCGCCCATGGTGAAGCCCACATAGGGCAGGGCGACGAGGGCGAAGAGCACGCCATAGAGCGCCCAGCCGAGGCCGAGCGTCAGAAGGCCGATGAAGAACACGATGACCGCGACTGGGATGCTGAGCAGAAGCACGATCGTGTAATCGATGCAGAAAGCCAGCATGCGCCGCGTGCGCACGCCTTCGTAGGAACGCCAGTCGTCCAGTGCGCCGGTCTGCAGCGGTACGGCTTCGTCAATCTGGGCCTGCGTCGTCATCGTCCAATCCGTCCTCGTTCTTGCCCCTGATCGGGCCGCACTGATGTGGGGAGGGCGGTCGCCTTATTCAACGAGGTGCGAAATCACGTCACCGCCGCGAAAGCAGCGTGGCAACCTCCGGTGCGAAATAGGTGAGGATGCCGTCGCAGCCGGCGCGCTTGAAGGCGAGCAGGCTTTCCAGCATCACCTTCTCGCCGTCGATCCAGCCATTGGCGGCGGCCGCCCGGATCATCGAATATTCGCCCGACACCTGGTAGGCGAAAGTCGGCATGGCGAAGGCGTCCTTCAGCCGCGCGATGATGTCGAGATAGGGTTGCCCCGGCTTCACCATCAGCATGTCGGCGCCTTCCTCGACGTCGAGCGCCGCTTCACGCACGGCCTCGTCGCTGTTGGCGGGGTCGATGTAATAGGTGCGCTTGTCGCCCTTCAGCAATCCGCCGGTGCCGATCGCCTCACGGTAAGGACCGTAATAGGCCGACGCGAATTTCGTCGCATAGGACATGATGCCGACATTCTGGTGCCCGGCTTCATCGAGCGCCCGGCGGATCGCGCCGATGCGTCCATCCATCATGTCGGATGGCGCGATGATGTCGGAACCGGCATCGGCCTGGATGACGGCCGCCTGTGCGATTTGTGAAACGGTGTCGTCGTTGAGGATCTGGCCATCCTTCAGGATGCCGTCATGGCCGTGGCTGGTGAAGGGATCGAGCGCCACGTCGGTGATGATCCCGATATGCGGCACGGCCTTCTTGATGGCCCGCGTCGCCTCGTTGATCAGATTGTCGCTCGCAAGGCTGTGCGAACCCGTCTCGTCGCGACGATCCATGGAAATGTTCGGAAAAGTGGCGAGCGCCGGAATGCCGAGATCGGCGGCGCGCTTGGCTTCTTCTACGGCCATGTCGACTGTCAGGCGTTCCACGCCCGGCATCGCGTCGATGCTTTCGCGACGGTTTTCGCCGGAGATCAGGAAGATCGGCCAGATCAGATCGTCCACCGTCAGCCGGTTCTCCTGCACAAGGCGGCGGGTCCAGTCGGCCTTGCGGTTGCGGCGCATGCGCCGATGGCCGGTGATCTCGTCGACCATGTTGGTGCCGGCCGGGTGACCTGTGCCGGGGGAGGTGACGTGCCTGTTCATGGCCGGCTCCTGCGTGCGTTTTTAAGCTTCTGGCAGCGGATGCTGCAGAAGGCCGGGCATAGCACAGCCGCAATCGCACCACTACCCGCATGGCATTGCGCCTTGAGCGTCTCGATGTCGCGTGGCACACACGGGCGACGATGAATGACGGAAATCAGACGATGCTGCTTGAGAGCGATGCGCGACCGAGGGAAACGCTGACGTTCCGGCTGTTCAACATCTTCCAGCGGCTGGTCGCGATCGGCGCGCTGGTGTCGGCTTTGCATTACTGGGCACTGTTGTCCGGCCTCTATGGCGGCGAACTTTGGCGCTTCGATCTGATGCCCGTCCATTGGCGGGTCGCTGCCACCGCGCTTGCGGTTCTGTTTCCCGTTGCAGCGGTCGGGCTATGGATGCCCGTATCCTGGGGGCCGGTCATCTGGTTCTGCGCCGCGGCTACCGAGATCGCTATGCATCTCGGCTTCCCATCGCTCTTCGGCCAGAACCTCGTGGTCGTCGTGCTGCACCTTGCGGTCATAGCGATCTATGCCGCGTTCCGGGGCGTGCTCTACGTTGAAAAGCTTCGCTCACGTCGACCGGTAAGGGTTGATTCACTCTGACACACGGAGGCGCTTCGGTAAGGCGCTGTTAATGCTAGCCTTTAAGTCCAATTTTATTGGTATTCGATAGGGTCTCTCTCAAGGCGGAAGAAAACAACAGCCGCCAACAGGGATCACGGAGAGGCTCGAAAACAATGGCACAGGCAAAGCTGCAGTCCAACGAAACGCACAACCGCGAAGGTGCTCTTCGCAATCTTTATCTGGAATCGCTCCAGCTGGTGGAACGCCTTCACCGCCGTCTGCTCGACGTCATCAAGGATGAGTTCGACCGCAAGGGACAGAGCGACATCAACGCCGTCCAGGCGCTGCTCCTCTTCAACATCGGCAATTCTGAACTGACCGCAGGCGAGCTTCGCTCGCGCGGCTACTATCTCGGCTCCAACGTCTCCTACAACCTCAAGAAGCTGGTCGATCTCGGCTTCATCAACCACCAGCGCTCGCGCATCGACCGCCGCTCGGTCCGGGTCAGCCTGACCGAAAAGGGCAACGAGATCGCCAAGGTCGTCGGCGCACTCTATGACCGTCACATCGGCTCGATCGAACAGGTCGGCGGCATCGGCACCGACGATTTCGAGAAGATGAACAAGCTGATGCAGCGCCTTGACCGGTTCTGGAACGACCAGATCCTCTACCGCCTCTAAGGCAACCTGACTTTCGACCACCTCCGGTCCCGGCCTCCGATCGCTGCAGCTTCCCTGCTGTCGCGACTGGAGGCCGCAGGTCGTCCAAGTTGCAGTCCTGCAACGGCGAAGATCGTATTCCGCCGGGCCTCGTCCAAGCCCGTTCCCGGCCATCCCTGAAACATGAATTGGCCATATTGCGATGACAACTCTCGCCGTGGAAGAGGGCAAACGAGGCGGTCCAATCTGCCTGTGAGCTCGCCGAAATCCCAATGTGCCGACGCTCGCGAACTTGTGATTACAACCGCAGGCTGGCGGCGTTCTAAGGGTTTCGTTTCATTAACTATACGGGTGCTAGCCTTTGGGCTCTTGCGTCAAGAACGTCTCGAATGTGATGGTGTGGTTGAATGGCGATGAAAAACGGATCTGAGCGACTGTCCCGACGGGCTTTTCTCTCGAGTGCGGCAATGGTTGGAGCGACGGCCTTCGCCGGTGCCGCCAGCGCCCAGACGGTTCTCGATAACATTTTGAACGCGCCACGGCGCGGCAACTGGGATGATCAGTTCGATGCGCGCGGCACGCGCAGCGTCGAGCAGGTCAGCTCGAATGTACCGGTCTTGAGCCCGGAAACGGTCAACAACACGAATTTCGCGCTCATCGACTATCAGAACATCGTGCGCAACGGCGGCTGGCCTTACGTACCGGAAACCCGCCTGCAGCTCGGCGCGACCGATCCGGCTGTCCAGGCACTGCGTCAGCGCCTCATGGTCTCCGGCGACCTGCCGATGGATGCCGGCATGTCTCTGGCTTTCGATTCCTACGTGGATGGAGCAGTCAAGCGCTTCCAGGCTCGCCACGGCCTGCCGCCGGATGGTGTTATGGGCGAGCTGACATTCAAGGCGCTCAACGTGCCGGCCGACATCCGTCTCGGCCAGCTCGAGACCAACGTCGTGCGCTTGCAGACGATGGCCGGTGATCTCGGCCCGCGCCACGTTGCCGTTAATATTCCTGCAGCGGCCATCGAGGCTGTCGAAGGCAATCAGGTTGCTTCGCGTCACACGGCCGTCGTCGGCAAGATCGATCGCCAGACGCCGATCCTCACGTCGCAGATCCACGAGGTCATTCTCAACCCGACCTGGACCGCGCCGCGCTCGATCATCGAGAAGGACATCATGCCGCTGATGCGGCAGAACCCGAACTATCTGACGGAAAACAGCATCCGTCTGTTCGACGGGCAGGGCAATGAAGTGCCGCCATCCTCCGTCGACTGGAACGCCGCACAGGCACCGAATTTGATGTTCCGGCAGGACCCCGGCGCCATCAACGCCATGGCCTCGACCAAGATCAACTTCCACAACGAGCATGCCGTGTATATGCACGACACGCCGCAGCAGAACCTGTTCTTCAACGAGGTTCGCTTCGATTCGTCGGGCTGTGTGCGCGTGCAGAACGTGCGCGATCTTTCGCTCTGGATCCTGCGTGACACGCCGGGCTGGAACCGCCAGCGGATGGAACAGGTGATTGCGACCCGCCAGGTCAACCCGATCGCCGTCAACAATCCGGTGCCTGTTTACTTCACCTACATCACGGCCTGGGCGACGTCCGACCGCGTGGTGCAGTTCCGCGACGATATCTACAAACGCGATGGCGCGCCGGAATTGGCAATGCAGGAAGGCTGATCTTCCTCATCAACCGGGAACTTCTGATGGCCGCCGAAAGGCGGCCATTTGCTTTTCAGGATGGGACTCAGTGCGGCGAAGCCGGAACATTTCGTGTGCGTGCCGCACAAGGTTCGGTCGCGACAAAGCGGCCGCTCTCCAAGGTCAGAGTGCATGTCACCAGCGATTCGTAGCGAACCAGTGCACGTGCTGACGGGGTAAAAAATTCCACGACGAGCCCGATTATCGTGGCAATGATCAACGCTAATGCGCCGAGAAGTGTGGATTTGAGGTAGCATTTCCTGCGTATGCGAAAGTACGAGTCATTCAAAGTCTCCGTCCGATCTGCTGTCCGGCAGACAACACGCATCATCGGGAGACCGTTCCAAGGCGCAACCTGCCTTCGACTCAATCCAACGCGATCAAGCCGCTCATGCTCAACAAAACCTTAATTCAGCGGCAGGCGGATTGAACGAAAAAGGGCGCCTGCGTTTGCGGCGCCCTTCTTTCATCGGGGATCTAGTTTCGGCTTACCAGCGATCGAGACCGAGCAGCTTGCGGCCGAGCGGGTTGAGCTCGGCGACAGCGTTTTGCTTCTCCAGTTCGCGCGGATCGCCGGGGAAGGGGTTGCCCTTCGGCGCTTCGCGCTCCTGCCAAAGACGGATGCGCTCTTCGCGCACCGCATCGTTGTCGAAATTGCCGGGGAACATGGAGATGTATTGCGCCATGCGCACGCGGTTTTCCGAGCGATTCGGCCGCACGCCATGGGCAAGCAGCGAGTTGAAGATGAGCAGGTCGCCCGGCTCCATGTCGATATTGATGATGTCGTAGCCGGTGGTATCGGGCTTGAAGGGGTTGCGGTCTTCCGGCTGGCGGTCGCACCATTCTTCGAGCTCTGCAAAGAGATCCGGCACGCACTGGAAGCCGCCCGTTTCCTTGTCCTGCTTGGCGAGCGAAAGCACGCCCTGCACGCTGATCGGGAAGGGCCGCACCGACGTGTCGACGTCGAAATGGATGAAGCCGTTTTCCTGCTGGGCGGCACGCGCTGCCTTGTTTGGAGGATTGAGGTTTGCGCGGTCGATCGCAACCCACAGGTTCTCGCGGTCCCAGATGTCGACGAAGGCATCGTAGACGCGTTGGGTCTGGCGATTATTCCAGAGCGTCTGGTGGTTATAGACTTCCACCATGCCGGCGTTGTTCAGTTCCTTCATCTTGTATTCGCGCAGCTGCGGCTTGTACCAGGTCGACGGGTCGTGACGATCCATCTCCTGAAAGTCCCACAGCATATCGATCACGGCATCGCACTGTTCCTTGGGAACGGCGCCGCGCACGATGACGTAGCCACGCGTCGTCCAATGCTTCCAGTCATCCTCGGAAAGGACGCGTAGCGGCAGGGTTTTTTCGATGTCCTTGAGCTGGGTCGTGACACCCATGGCCTGGGGGTGATCGCCGTGGCCATCGTCTTCTTCGACGGCCGGCTGCTTCAGGGCTGCTTGGTTCATGGTCTCCCTCCCATCGGGTCAACATGATGACGATGGCGAGAGATTACGCGGTCCACCAAACGCATGTTGTCGTGTTCTGGCCGATTCTGGTAGGATACTGGCGTCGCTTGAGAGGAGGGCGCGTTTATGAGGCCGTTTCTGGAGAAGATCCGCCAATCCGATGGCGCGTCCTGGGCGTTCCTCGATCGCGTCCTGCCGGACGGCATCCCCTTCGAATGGCACCATCACCCCGAATACGAGCTGACCCTGACGCTGAACAGCCGCGGTCACCGTTACGTGGGCGATCATATAGGCGCCTATGACGATGGTGACCTTGTGTTGCTGGGACCGGGGCTGGCGCATAGTTGGGCGTCCAGCGACAAGATCGATGCCGCCGGACCGCATCGCGCTCTGGTCATCCAGTTCACCGAAGCCTGGGCGGGATCCCTGACAGCGCTCTTCACCGAGATGGCGGCCCTGCGCCATCTGCTTGCTGAAGCAGACCGTGCGGTCTGTTTTTCTCCCGAAATCGCTGCTGCAGTGCGGGCGGACCTCGAGGCGTTGGTGGGACTGCCAGCGGACGAGCGGCTTGTGCGTTTGCTTTCGGTCTTCGCAAGGCTGACCCGCGACGATCACCGCAGCCTGCTGGCGAGCCCCGGCCGCGCGCTCGTCGCCGCCTCCGACGCCGATCGACCGCGCATCGACAAGGTGCTGGAGCATCTTCACGCCAACCACCGCGCGCCGATCGCCATTGCGGAACTTGCCGAGATCGCCTGCCTCAGCGAGTCGGCGCTCCACCGCATGTTCCGTCGCCAGACGCGGCTGACGCCGCTCGAATATCTGACGCAACTGCGCATCGGCCATGCGTGTTCGCTGCTGATCGATACGGATCGCCCGATCCATGTGATCGCCGACGAGGTCGGCTACCGCAATCTCGCGCTTTTCAATCGGATCTTCAAATCGCGTCGCGAAATGACGCCCAGGGAGTTTCGTGCCGCGTACCGGCGGGGGCATCATCCGCACCTGGCTGCCTGAAGGGCAAATGAGCGCTGCGAAAGTGCCGCAGTCCGGGCTGCTCATATTGCTCTCGATGCCCGCCGGGTTTAAGAGGGCGCCACGTCAAGAGCGAAAGGACTTCAGGGCCCATGTCCACTGCATCCCAGGCTTCCGCCAAGCGTTTCGCCGACGCTTTCTTCAATCGCTCGCTTGCCGAAGCCGATGCCGATATCTTCGGCGCGATCGGCAAGGAACTCGAGCGCCAGCGTCACGAGATCGAACTGATCGCATCCGAAAACATCGTCTCGCGCGCCGTCCTGGAAGCTCAGGGCTCGGTGATGACGAACAAATATGCCGAAGGCTATCCCGGCAAGCGCTATTATGGCGGCTGCCAGTTTGTCGATATCGCCGAAGAGCTTGCCATCGAGCGTGTGACCAAACTCTTCGGTTGCGGCTTCGCCAATGTGCAGCCGAATTCCGGCAGCCAGGCGAACCAGGCGGTGCTTCTCGCCCTGTCGAAGCCCGGCGACACCATTCTCGGCATGAGCCTCGACGCCGGCGGTCACCTGACCCATGGCGCCAAGCCCAACCTTTCCGGCAAGTGGTTCAATGCCGTTCAGTACGGCGTGGTCTCGTCGACCGGTCTCCTCGACTACGATCAGGTCGAGGAACTGGCCCGCGAACACAAGCCAGCGATCATCGTCGCTGGCGGCTCGGCCTATTCGCGCCAGATCGATTTCGCCCGTTTCCGCAAGATCGCGGACGAAGTGGGTGCCTATCTCTGGGTCGACATGGCGCACTTCGCCGGTCTCGTCGCCGGTGGACAGCATCCGAGCCCGTTCCCGCATGCCCACGTGGCGACGTCCACGACCCACAAGACGCTCCGTGGTCCGCGTGGCGGCATCGTCCTCACCAATGACGAGGCGATCGCCAAGAAGATCAATTCGGCCGTTTTCCCCGGTCTCCAGGGCGGCCCGCTGATGCATGTCATCGCCGGCAAGGCAGTGGCATTCGGCGAGGCGCTGACGCCTGAATTCCGCAACTATACGGCGCAGGTCGTAGAAAACGCCAATGTCCTGGCCGAAACGCTGGTCGAAGGTGGCCTGCAGATCGTCTCCGGCGGCACCGACACGCACCTGATGCTTGTTGACCTGCGTCCGAAGAACCTTACGGGCAAGGCTTCCGAAGCTGCGCTCGGCCGCGCCTACATCACCTGCAACAAGAACGGTGTACCGGATGATCCGGAAAAGCCGATGGTCACGTCCGGCGTTCGCCTCGGCACGCCGGCCGGCACCACCCGCGGTTTCGGCAAGGATGAGTTCCGTGAAATCGGCCGCCTGATCGTCGAAGTGCTCGATGGACTAAAGGCAGCCAACTCGGAAGAGGGTAATGCCAAGGTCGAGGAAGCCGTGAAGGCCAAGGTGATCGCGCTCACCGATCGCTTCCCGATCTATCCGCATCTCGGCTGACCGGCCTGATGCGCTGCCCCTACTGCTCGTCGGAAGACAGCCAGGTCAAGGATTCGCGTCCGGCGGAGGATGGTGCAGCCATCCGCCGCCGTCGCGTGTGCCCGGATTGCGGGGGCCGCTTCACGACCTTCGAGCGGGTCCAGCTGCGTGAACTGACGGTCATCAAGAAGACCGGCCGGCGCGTGCCCTTCGATCGAGACAAGCTGATGCGCTCCTTCGAGATCGCGCTGCGCAAGCGGCCGGTAGAGCGTGACCGGATCGAGCGCGCTGTCTCGGCCATCGTCAGGCGTTTGGAAAGCTCCGGCGAACAGGACATCCAGTCCGAGCAGATCGGGCTTCTCGTCATCGAGGCGCTGAAGGCGCTCGATGACGTCGGTTTCGTCCGCTACGCCTCGGTCTATCGCGACTTCTCAGGCCCCGAAGACTTCGAGAACGTCATCAACGAACTGACCGCCCGCATCAATGCGGACACCACCGCTGCGAATGACTGAATGTGCTGACGGCGCCGCGGTGACGGCCGACGATCGCCGCTTCATGGCAGCCGCAATCCGGCTGTCGCTGCGCCACTCAGGCCTGACTGGCTCCAACCCATCCGTCGCGACCCTGATCGTTGCCGACACCGATCATGGCCCGGTCATCGTCGGCCGCGGGGTGACCGCGCTTGGCGGCCGGCCCCACGCCGAAGCCGAGGCATTGGCAGAAGCCGGCGAGCGCGCCCGTGGCGCAACCGCCTATGTCACGCTCGAACCCTGCGCCCATCACGGCCGAACGCCGCCTTGCGCCGAGGCGCTGGCCCGATCCGGCATCAGGCGCCTGGTGGCCGCGACGATGGATCCGGACCACCGCGTATCCGGCAAGGGCTTCGAGATTCTGCGCGCCGCCGGCATCGAAACCGTGCCCGGTGTGTTGGCGGAGGCCTCCGAGCATGCGCTGGCCGGCTATCTCATGCAGCGCACGAGCAACCGGCCGCATGTGACTCTGAAAGCGGCAGTTTCGGCAGACGGCAAGATCGGACGGGCCGGGGCAGGGCAAGTCGCGATCTCCGGAGACGTGTCGCGCGCGCAGTCCCATCTGATGCGCGCCGAAAGCGATGCGATTCTGGTCGGGATCAACACCGTGCTCGAGGATGATCCGGCGCTGACATGCCGCTTGCCTGGGCTGGAGCGCCGGTCGCCGATCCGCATCGTCCTTGACGATCACTTGCGCCTGCCGCTCGACAGCCAACTTGTAAAGACCGCCCGCGATGTACCGCTCTGGGTCGCAACGACCAGCGAGGACGACCGGGCCCGCCGCGCTCTGGAAAAGGCCGGCGTCGAGATCGTTGCCTGCGCCCGCCACAACGGCCGCATCGCGTTGCCGGAGCTTCTGGACGATCTCGGCGCACGCGGCGTCTACACCTTGCTCGTGGAGGGAGGTGCGTCGGTTGCAGCTTCTTTCGTGCGCGACGATCTTGCCGATCGGATCGCGCTTTTCTCTGGCACCGCGACTGTCGGTGATGACGGCATTGACGCTCCGTTCACGTCAGCCACCATGCCGGTGGGCTTTTCACGAGGGCAGGCGATGCTTTATGGCAGCGACCGGTTCGAAGAATGGAAGAGAGATCGCTGATGTTCACCGGGATCGTCACGGATATCGGCCGCCTGCTGGCAACGGAAAAGCTCGACCACGGGCTGAAGCTGCGCATCGCCACGTCCTACGACCCTGCCGGCATCGACATCGGCGCTTCGATCGCCTGTTCGGGCCCGTGCCTGACGGTCACAGCCCTTTCGGCTCCGGGCGAAGAGCGCTGGTTCGAGGTGGAGGCCTGGGAAGAGGCGCTGCGGCTGACGACGATCGGCAATTGGGCCATCGGCGCGCGCATCAATCTTGAGCGGTCGCTCAAGATTGGCGACGAACTGGGCGGGCACCTCGTCTCCGGCCACATCGATGGCGCCGCGACGATCGTCTCCGTCGAGAGCGAGGGGGAGGCGACCCGCTTCACGCTGGAAGCCCCCGCCGAACTGGCCCGGTTCATCGCATGCAAGGGCTCCGTTGCGCTCGACGGCACGTCGCTCACGGTCAACGGCGTTGATGGTGCACGGTTCGACGTGCTGCTCATCCGCCACTCGCTCGAAGTCACCACCTGGGGCGAGCGCAAGGCCGGCGACCGCGTCAATCTCGAAATCGACCAAATGGCGCGCTACGCTGCACGGCTGGCGGAGTTCGCCGCCTGAGATGGCGCTTGGCGGGCGATTGGGCTTGCCAAAGCAGACGGCACATGGTTTGACGCGCTCCACCCCCATATCACCCACGCATCGCCGCGTTCCGGCGCAAGGATACCCGTTTCATGGCGCAATCCGAGAAGCTTCATTTGTTGATCGTCGAGGCGCGTTTCTATGACGATCTCGCCGATGCTCTGCTCGAGGGCGCCAAGGCGGCTCTGGACGAAGCCGGCGCAACCTACGACCTCATCACCGTACCAGGTGCGCTGGAAATCCCGGCCGTCATCTCCATGGCGCTCGACGCGGCCGATGAAGGCGGCACCGATTATGACGGCTTCGTCGCACTCGGCACCGTCATCCGCGGTGAGACCTATCATTTCGAGATCGTGGCCAATGAATCGAGCCGTGCGCTGACCGATCTTGCCGTCGACGAGGCGATCGCGATTGGCAACGGCATCCTGACCGTCGAGAACGACGAGCAGGCGTGGGTACGGGCACGCAAGGACGATAAGGACAAAGGTGGTTTCGCAGCGCGCGCGGCGCTGACCATGATCGCCGTCAAGAACAGGCTGAACGCAGCGTGAGCGACAAGGACCGACAGCAACAGGCTTCAGGCCGCCCAGCCGGCGAGGTGAGACCTGCAAACCAGCGCGGCGCCGCACGCCTCGCTGCCGTGCAGGCGCTCTACCAGATGGACATTGCCGGCACCGGCGTGCTGGAAGTGATTGCCGAATACGAAAACCATCGCCTTGGCCGGGAGATCGACGGCGACACCTACCGGCAGGCGGATGCCGCGTGGTTCCGCTCCATCGTGTCTGGCGTTGTGTCCGATCAGCGCAACCTCGATCCGCTGATCGCCTCGGCACTCACGATGGATTGGCCGCTGTCGCGTCTCGATTCGACGCTGCGCGCGATCCTGCGTGCAGGAACGCTCGAACTGTCGACCCGCAAGGACGTGCCGGTCGCGGTGATCGTCACCGAATATGTCGATATCGCCCAGGCGTTCTATGTCGGCGAAGAGCCGAAGATCGTGAACGCTGTGCTCGACAGGCTCGCCCGTCAGTTGCGCGGCGACCGGTCACCTGCCCAAGGCGGACCGGCCGGTTCCGACAAGGCTCCGTCGGCCAAATGAGCGCATCTGCCCGTGATCATATGAGCGGGCAGGGTTCTTCGACAGCAAAAAGCGCGAGGATCAACGCCGTCGTGCTTGCGGCCGCGCAGGCGGTTGTGGGCGCTGCCGCCCCGATGACGATCTCCATGGGCGGCCTTGCGGGCTACTATCTTCTCGGCAGCGACAAATCGCTCGCGACCGCGCCGGTGACAGGATTCACGGTCGGATTGGCGCTCGGCGCTTTCGGTGCGGCGGCCATCATGCGGGTGACGGGGCGTCGGCTGGGCTTCATGGTTGGTGCCGCGTTCACCGCAGCCGGCGGCGCGCTCGCAGCGCTTGCCCTTTGGATCGGTTCCTTCTGGTTCTTCGCCTTCGCTCTGGCGGTCATCGGCTGCGGCGGCGCCTTTGTGCAGCAATACCGTTTTGCCGCGGCCGACAATGCGCCTCCGCAGTTCAAGGCGCAGGCGATCTCCTGGGTGCTTGCCGGCGGGGTCTTCGCTGCCGTCATCGGTCCCCAAACGGTGATCTTCAGCCGGGAAATGTTTCCGACAGTCCCCTTCGCCGGCGTCTTCGTCGCAATGATCGCGCTGGGCATTGTCGGAGCACTCATCTTGTCCGTGCTGCGCGAGAGCCGGGACGCCGTCGTCGATCCCGCGTCGCAGACGGCCGACGACCGTCCCCGGCCGCTTCGCGACATCGTCGCCCAGCGCAGCTTCGTGACCGCCATGGTCTGCGGGGTAGGCACCTACGCGCTGATGACCTTCATGATGACCGGCGCGCCGCTTGCCATGGTCGCCTGCGGCTTCTCGGCCGATCTCGCCACGCTCGGCATACAGTGGCACGTGATGGCGATGTTCGCGCCGAGCTTCTTTACCGGTCATCTCATCCGCCGGTTCGGAGAAGCGACCATCGTCGGCATCGGCCTCGCACTCTTGCTGGTCTGCGCCTTCATTGCCTTCATCGGCATCGAGCTTTGGAATTTCTGGCTGGCGCTCGTTCTGCTCGGGATCGGCTGGAACTTCGGCTTCATCGGCTCGACCGCCATGGTCACCGCCACGTACCGGCAATCGGAAAAGAACAAGGTGCAGGGCTTCCACGACGGCTTCCTGTTCTCGCTGGTGGCCGTGGCGTCGCTCGCCTCCGGCGGTGCGCTGAACCATTTGGGCTGGGAAGGCGTCTCGCTGGTCTTGGTGCCGATCGCGAGCCTCTGCCTCCTCGTGCTCGGGCTCCAGGTCGTGAGCGACAGGCAAAAGCACGCCTCCGCCTGAAGCGCTAGCCGCGGCGCCCAAACCGCCTCGAGCGGCTGCAACTTATAACTTTCTCCTTATGTTCAATACACTTGACCGGGCTTGACCGTAGGGCAATCATCCCGCCCACTGCGACCGAGCGTCGCAGAGCCCGAGTGGCTTCGCGATTCGGGAGGAAGGCGGCGTCGGGGACTTGAGGCGCCGAAAAGACCACCAGGAGGATTAAGAGGAATGAGCATTTTGATCGCCGTCATTGCTTGCGGCCTGCTTGCGATTGCCTACGCCATTTGGGCGACGCAATCGGTTCTCGCAGCCGACCAGGGCAATGCGCGCATGCAGGAAATTGCCGGTGCCATCCGCGAGGGCGCACAGGCCTATCTCTCCAGACAATATACGACCATCGCCATCGTTGGCGTCGTCGTTTTCGCCTTGACCTGGTGGCTTCTCGGGGCAACCGCTGCGGTCGGCTTCCTCATCGGCGCCGTGCTTTCCGGCGCTGCGGGTTTCATCGGCATGCATGTGTCGGTGCGCGCCAACGTCCGCACCGCACAGGCCGCTGCACACAGCCTGTCGGCCGGTCTCGACATCGCGTTCAAGTCGGGCGCCATCACCGGCATGCTCGTTGCCGGTCTCGCGCTGCTCGGCGTCGCCGTCTACTTCTTCGTTCTGACTGCAATCATGGGCTTCGGGCCCGGCGACCGCGTCGTCATCGACGCACTCGTTGCGCTTGGCTTCGGCGCATCGCTGATTTCGATCTTCGCCCGTCTCGGCGGCGGGATCTTCACCAAGGGTGCGGATGTCGGCGGCGACCTCGTCGGCAAGGTGGAAGCGGGGATACCGGAGGACGATCCGCGCAATCCGGCAACGATTGCCGACAACGTAGGCGACAATGTCGGCGACTGCGCTGGCATGGCGGCTGACCTATTCGAAACCTACGCGGTCACCATCGTCGCGACGATGGTGCTTGGCGCGATCTTCTTCGCCGGCACGGACATCCTGGCCAGCGTAATGCTCTATCCGCTGGCGATTGGCGCGGCCTGCATCGTCACATCCATCATCGGCACGTTCTTCGTGCGTCTCGGCTCCAACGGCTCCATCATGGGCGCGCTCTACAAGGGCCTGCTCGTGACCGGGCTCCTCTCGATCATCGGGCTTGGCGCCGCCACGTCACTGACCATCGGCTGGGGCTCGATCGGCCAGGTCGACGGCATGGATATCACCGGAACCAACCTGTTCCTGTGCGGCATCCTCGGTCTTGCCGTGACGGGCCTCATCGTCTGGATCACCGAATATTATACCGGCACCAACAAGCGGCCGGTCAATTCGATCGCCCAGGCATCCGTTACCGGCCACGGCACCAACGTCATCCAGGGCCTTGCCGTATCGCTGGAATCGACCGCACTGCCGGCGATCGTCATCGTGGCGGGCATCATTTCCACCTTCCAGCTCGCCGGCCTGCTCGGTACCGGTATCGCCGTCACGGCCATGCTCGGCATTGCGGGCATGATCGTCGCGCTCGATGCGTTCGGTCCGGTGACCGACAATGCCGGCGGGATTGCCGAAATGGCGGGACTTCCGCCGGAAGTACGCCGCTCCACCGATGCGCTCGACGCCGTGGGCAACACGACGAAGGCCGTCACCAAGGGTTATGCGATCGGATCGGCCGGCCTCGGCGCGCTCGTGCTTTTCGCTGCCTATTCCAACGACTTGGAGTTCTTCGCTGCGAATTCGGACCAGTATCCGTACTTCGCCGACATGGGCGACATCTCGTTCTCGCTCTCGAACCCCTACGTGGTCGCCGGCCTGATCTTCGGCGGTCTCATCCCCTACCTCTTCGGCGGTATCGCGATGACGGCCGTTGGCCGTGCAGCGGGTTCCATCGTGGAAGAGGTGCGGCGCCAGTTCCGCGAGGATCCGGGCATCATGGCCGGCACGTCCAAGCCGAACTATGCCCGCGCGGTCGACCTTCTGACCAAGGCCGCCATCCGGGAAATGATCATCCCGTCCCTGCTGCCGGTGCTGGCCCCGCTCGTCGTCTATTTCGGCGTGCTCTTGATCTCCGGATCGAAGGCCTCGGCATTTGCGGCGCTTGGCGCGTCTCTGCTCGGCGTCATCGTCAACGGCCTGTTCGTTGCCATCTCCATGACGTCCGGCGGTGGCGCATGGGACAATGCCAAGAAGTCCTTCGAGGATGGGTTCATCGACAAAGACGGCGTCAAGCACGTCAAGGGATCGGACGCTCACAAGGCATCGGTGACCGGCGATACGGTCGGAGATCCCTACAAGGATACGGCCGGACCAGCCGTCAATCCGGCGATCAAGATTACTAACATCGTGGCGCTGCTGCTTCTGGCAGTTCTCGCCCACTGACTCTAAGCACAGGCAAAGAAAAAGGCTCCGGGGTCGCCCTCGGAGCCTTTTTTGTATGTGAACTCAAGCGCGGCGTCAGTAGGGGTTGCCGTCGCTCGTCTGGCCGAACGGGTTCGGAACCGCGCCGCCGCCTTCGCCGGGTCCGGCAAGCAACTGGCCGAGGAAGGTGAGGTCGCGCCCGCCGGTCGGCGTCGTGCGCGAGATCAGGTCGAACACGCGACCATCCTGCAATGTGTAATTGGCGATCTGACGAACCATTCCTTCGGATGAGAAGTAAACGGCGAGCACGCGCTGATCGACGAGACGCGGCTTCATGAAGGCGACGGGACGGCTGCGCGTCTGCGAGATGTAATAGAAGACCTCGTCATTGTCGAAAGTCGCGGTCGTGGACGGCGTGCCGAGCGAAAGCAGAACCTGTTCGCGGCTGGAGCCGACCGGCACCAGAGCCAGCGTGTCCTCGTCGAGCACGTAGCCTTGCTTCAGAACTTCCGATGTCGAGCAACCCGAGACGACCATGGCGCCGGACAGTGCGACAACAGCCACACCGGCACGCAGGATCGTACCGCCATACTTGAAATACCGTCGCGTCAACGACATCTCCCTTCATGATCCTGTCACTGCAAGAATTGCCGGCGACAGTGTGCGGCGCAGTGTTGGCCACCGCAGCCCATTTGCTTTTCAGGCTCGCTTCGGTAAACCAGCCGCCGTTGAGTTGCAACATGCCCGAGGCGGGCACGGCTCCTTGAGAAACCGAGACCTGGGCGATTTGATGATTTTTTCGCTATTCGGCCGCAGAAAGACCAACCAGCGCGTCGTCGACGACACCTATGTGCATCTGACCGAAGCGGCACGTCAGCCGCTCTTCTATGAGCGCTTCGGCGTGCCCGACACAGTCATGGGCCGTTTCGAGATGGTGGCGATGCATATGGTGCTGTTCCTGCGTCGTGCCGGCCAGGCCGACGGGCCACTCCGCGCCTTTACCCAGGAGATGGTCGACACGTTCTTCCAGGACATCGACCATTCGATCCGTGAGATCGGCATCGGCGATACCGGCGTGCCGAAGCGCATGAAGAAATTTGCCAAGATGTTCTACGGCCGCGTCGAATCCTACAGTGTGGCGCTCAACGCGGGCGACCGGGTTGCCCTGTCGGAAGCATTGTCGCGCAATGTCCACCCGACGCTCCCATTTTCCCGCGATAGCGCCGAGGGACGGGGCATGCACGCACTGGCCGATCATCTGTTTGCGCTGGAGGCGCATCTCGCCGGTCAGCCTGATGGCTCGATCATGGATGGGCGCCTGTCCTTCGTCGTGCCGGAAGTGAGGGAGGCCGTATGAGAGACCCCGTTCAGCCATTTTCGTTCGCCGTCAAGGTCGGCCATGTTTCGGCCAACCCGATCACCGTCCACATGGAGGCGGATGAGCGCGAACGTGCTGCCCTGGCCAAGACATGGGGCGTTCTCTCCGTCAGCGCATTCTCCGCAGACTTTTCCGTGGTGCGCTGGAAGCGCGACGGCATCCGCCTGTTCGGCACGGTGCATGCCGTGCTGGAGCAGGCCTGCGTGGTGACGCTCGAGCCGATCGAGCAGACTATCGAGGAAGAGATCGAAGTGCTCTTCGTGCCGGAAGGGTCCAAGCTCGCCCGCAATGAAGCCGTCAACGGCGAGCTGATCATCGATGCCGATGCCCCCGATCTGCCGGAGGTGTTCGCCGGCGATACGATCGATGCCGGCGCAGTCGCCGCGGAATATGCCGCGATGTCGATCGACCAATATCCCCGGAAGCCAGGGGTCGGGTTCGTCGAACATATCGAAAGCGATGGCACAGAGCCTGACGCCAGACCGTCGCCATTCGCCGTGTTGAAGGGCTGGAAGGGCGACAGCCAGTGAGAATGGAAAGCGCCGCGGCAAAGCAAGCCACGGCCGCTCATTCTGGTGACACCGCTTCTTTTTCGCCTCTGTCGAGTTGTGTGACGGCGCAAAAACAGTATTTTCGGCCCCGCTCAGGAGCCGTTCGGCCCCCGAAAGCAGATTGGACGAGATAGCGTGATTACAGTTTCCCTCGATGCGATGGGCGGCGACGAAGGCCCTGCGGTGGTCATTCCGGGCGCTGCAAAGGCTCTCGAGCGCTATCCAGACGTGCGGTTCATCATCTACGGGATCGAATCGCAGTGCCTTCCGGTTCTGGAACGCTTTCCGAAATTGCAGGCGGCGAGCCGGTTCGAAGCTTGTGAGATCGCAGTTCGAATGGACGACAAGCCGAGCCAGGCGCTCCGCAAGGGCCGTTGGCGCTCCTCCATGTGGAAGGCGATCGAGGCGGTAAAAAGCGGAGAGGCCGATGTCTGCGTCTCGGCCGGCAACACCGGCGCTTTGATGGCGATGTCCAAATTCTGCCTGCGCACCATGGCCAACATCGAACGTCCCGCCATTGCGGCGATCTGGCCGACGCTCAAAGGCGAGAGCATCGTGCTCGATGTCGGCGCGACGGTCGGCGCGGATGCCCAGCAGCTGATCGATTTCTCCGTCATGGGTGCGGCCATGGCCCGCGCGCTCTTCGGCGTGAAGCGGCCGACTGTTGGCCTCCTCAACATCGGTGTTGAGGAAATCAAAGGCCAGGAAGAAGTGAAGGAGGCAGGCCGGCTCCTGCGCGAGGCCAAGTTCCTCGATCTCGACTATCACGGCTTCGTGGAAGGCGACGATCTCGGCAAGGGCATCGTCGATGTCGTGGTGACCGAAGGCTTTGCCGGCAACATCGCGCTGAAAACCGCTGAAGGCACGGCCCGCCAGATCGCGTCCTACCTGAAATCTGCCATGTCGCGCACATGGCGAGCCAAGATCGGCTACATGTTTGCGCGCGATGCTTTTCAGCGGCTGAAGGAGAAGATGGATCCGCGCCGCGGCAATGGCGGTGTGTTTCTCGGCCTCAACGGCATCGTGATCAAAAGCCATGGCGGTACCGACGTGGAAGGCTTCGCGGCTGCCGTCGAAGTCGGGCTCGACATGGCGCGCAACGATCTGCGCAAGAAGATCGAAGCGGATTTGAACCTCTATCACGCGCGCCGGGCGCCGGCGCTGGCACGGGCCGAAGCCGCGATTTGACGCGGCGTCCATCTCTGCCGGAACGGGAAATTTGATGATCAGAACAGTCGTCCGGGGCGTTGGTTGTGCATTGCCCAAGCGCATCATGCAGAACCGTGATTTCGAAAATGTGGTCGAGACCAGCGACGAGTGGATCGTCCAGCGCACCGGTATCCGCCAGCGTCACATCGCAGGCGAGGGCGAAACGACGGCATCGCTCGGCGAAGCGGCCGCACGGGCTGCGCTCGATAATGCTGGGCTGACACCCGACGACATCGACCTGATCATCCTGGCCACCTCCACGCCGGACAACACGTTCCCTGCCACGGCAGTCAACATCCAGGCACGCCTTGGCATGACGCATGGCGCAGCCTTCGACGTTCAGGCCGTCTGCACGGGCTTCGTCTATGCGCTCACGACAGCCGATCTCTACATCAAGGGAGGGATGGCACGACGCGCTCTCGTCATCGGCGCTGAAACCTTCTCGCGCCTGCTGGACTGGAACGATCGCACAACTTGCGTGCTCTTCGGCGATGGCGCCGGTGCGCTCGTGGTCGAGGCCGCGGAAGGCGAGGGGACGGTTGCCGATCGCGGCATTCTGACGACCCACCTGCGCTCCGACGGCTCCCACAAGGAAAAGCTCTATGTCGACGGTGGACCGTCCACCACCGGCACCGTCGGCCATCTGCGTATGGAAGGCCGCGAGGTCTTCAAACATGCAGTCGGCATGATCACCGATGTCATCGAGGCTTCCTACGAATCCACCGGCCTGTCCTCGGACGATCTCGACTGGTTCGTTCCCCATCAGGCCAATGTGCGTATCATCGACGCGTCGGCCAAGAAGCTCGGCATCGCGCCGGAGAAGGTCGTCATCACCGTCGATCGTCACGGCAACACGTCTGCCGCCTCCATCCCGCTGGCGCTCGCGACGGCTGCAGCCGATGGCCGCATCAAGAAGGGCGATCTCGTCCTGCTCGAGGCCATGGGCGGCGGCTTCACCTGGGGTGCCGTCCTCGTTCGCTGGTGATCGGCGCCCGCTCCGAAAGCATCAGGCGTGCTTCCTTGACGCGTCGCTCAAAGGCCAATAATCTCAATTCATTGGAACGTGTTTTGACATTCGTTTTCGACATTTCGGAACGGGATTATGAGCGGAAAAACGATTACCAGAGCTGACCTGGCCGAGTCCGTATTCCGCAAGGTGGGCCTTTCCAGAACCGAATCTGCCGCCTTGGTCGAGATGGTCATCGAAGAAGTCTGCAACGCCATCGTGCGGGGGGAGACCGTCAAGCTGTCGTCCTTCGCGACGTTCCAGGTTCGCGACAAGAACGAGCGCGTCGGTCGAAATCCCAAGACGGGCGAGGAAGTGCCGATCTCGCCGCGCCGCGTCATGACCTTCAAGGCTTCGAACGTACTGAAGCAGCGCGTGTTGAAGACCCACCGCGTCCGCCAGACCGGACAGAAGATCGCTTCCACCGCCTGACCGGCCAAGGTCGCTCCACCGAATTCTGTGCACCACATGCGCCTGGGGCTTGAAATAAGTCCGGCAAGCGATTGAAATGCATGCCATTAGGCCCCCTCGATGTGGTGCCCCTCGTTGCGACGGAGGTTGGCATGGAAAAAAGTCCAGACGCGTTTCGCACGATCAGCGAGGTCGCAGACGACCTCGATCTGCCCCAGCACGTCCTGCGGTTCTGGGAAACCCGGTTCACCCAGATCAAGCCGATGAAGCGCGGTGGCGGGCGGCGCTATTATCGGCCCGACGATATCGAGCTTCTCAAGGGCATCCGCCATCTGCTCTACGATCAAGGCTACACCATCAAGGGCGTGCAGAAGCTTTTGAAGCAGAACGGCCCGAAATTCGTCATCGCTGTCGGCAATGGCGATGTCGCGTCGATGGAGGCGCTGACCGCCGAAGCCGCAACCAATGCGCCGAGCATCGAGGTTGCCGAGCCGGATCAGGTCATCGGCCGCCCCAAAGTGCCGACCGGTCGCCGATTCTTCGGCTTCGGCGGCGAGGGCGACAAGGCTGCAGTGACCGACAGCGCTGCGCTGTCGAAGGAAAACAAGGCGCTGCTGCAGGAGGCGCTGTACGATCTCTTGGAATGCAAACGACTTTTGGACCAGGTTCGGTAAGCCATCGGCCCAGCGGCGCGCCGCCCCATGAAATTGCGCTTGGAATTGCGCTGGGGCGGGCTTGCCTTGATCGCGGTGAACGACTAGACAGTCCGAGCCTTCACGAAGGCAGGTCGGAGCGTAGCGCAGCCCGGTAGCGCACTTGACTGGGGGTCAAGGGGTCGTGGGTTCGAATCCCGCCGCTCCGACCATTCTCCCCCCAATTTCATGCCCCCTCAACGATCGTAAAACCCTCGAACTGCGGCGGGCCGAGATACTCGGCTTTCGTATCGCCGGCATTGCGATGTGCCTGGCGGAACGCGTCCGACTTCGTCCAGTCCTTGAACGCCGCTTCCGAAGCCCAGATCGTGTGCGAGGCGAAAAGCGTGTAGCCCTCATCCTCATGGACAGGCCCGCGCAGGAGATGAAACTCCTTGAAGCCCGGCACGTCGGCGAGCGACGAACTGCGGTTCTTCCAGATATCCTCGAACGCCGTTTCCGACCCGGACTTTACCTTGAAGCGGTTCATGGCAATGAACATGCGATCTCCTGTTCCAGTAGGCACGGCATGGAACATGGCGCTGCCGGGCCGCTGGATCAACCGCACTCACGCGGCAACCGGCGCAAGGAATGAGTGCCTCCGCCACCCAAGGGGTTGAAAAAGCGGTGGCGGCTGGTCAAGAAGAGAACTGCCGGTGGCGGCCGCCGCATGGCTTTTCACGACAAGCATGAGGATGCGCGATGATCTACCGCAAGCTCGGTCGCACCGATATTGACGTCAGTGCCATCTGTCTCGGCTCGATGACCTGGGGCACGCAAAACAGCGAGGCTGAGGCACACGAGCAGCTCGATTACGCGGTGGAGCAGGGCGTCAATTTCATCGACACCGCGGAGATGTACCCAACGAACCCCATGTCGAAGGAGACGATGGGCGACACCGAGCGCTTCATCGGCAGCTGGCTCGCGCGCTCCGGCCGCCGCTCGGATGTGGTGATCGCCTCGAAGATTACCGGGCCGGGCAGGGACTATGTGCGCGGTGGTCGCAAGATCGATCGCGCCGGCATTCTGGAGGCCGTGGACGAGAGCCTGAAGCGCCTGCAGACGGATTACATCGATCTCTATCAGCTCCATTGGCCAAATCGTGGCTCCTATCATTTCCGCCAGTCCTGGAGCTTCGATCCCTCGAAGCAGGACAGGCAGCAGGCGCAGGATGACATCACCGAAGCACTGCATGCGCTGGACGAGGTGGTGAAGGCTGGCAAAGTGCGCCATGTCGGGCTGTCGAACGAAAGCACATGGGGCACGGCGCAGTATCTGAAGATTGCAGAAGCGGGCGGCCTGCCGCGCGTGCAGTCGATCCAGAACGAATACAGCCTGATGCAGCGCATCTTCGATCTCGATCTTGGCGAGCTTGCCCATCACGACAATGTCGGCCTGCTTGCCTATTCGCCGCTCGCCGCGGGCCTTCTCACAGGCAAATACCAGGGTGACGTGACGCCAGCCGGCACACGCCGCGCGGCAACGCCGGATCTCGGTGGCCGCATTGGCGAAATTTCGTTTGCCGTCGTCGAGGAATATCTCGCGGTTGCGCGCAAGCACGGGCTCGATCCATCCCAGATGGCGCTCGCCTTCTGTCTAACCCGGCCCTTCATGACGTCCGTGATCATCGGCGCGACGACGATGACACAGCTGCGCACCAACATCGCCTCCGTCGATGTGACGCTCGGCGACGATGTGCTGGACGACATTCAGGCCGTGTATCGGCGCTACCCGGTGCCGATGTGAGCCACACTTGGTGACCATGCGGCAGATCAGCGACACGGCGATCATCCTCGCGATCGCCGCTGTCGGAGCGGCCATCGCCTCGCTGATCGGCTTCCCGGCGCCGTTCCTGACCGGCCCGGCTGCGGCGGTATCGCTCGCGGGCGTTGCAGGGGCCAAGCTCAACCTGCCGATGCCGCTCGTCAATTTCGCGCTCATCATGATCGGCATGAGCATCGGGACTGGTGTGACCCCGGAGGTCATCGACACCGCGCGCCAGTGGCCGGCGAGTTTCATCGTGCTGGCACTCAGCCTCGTCGTCATCATGATCGCAACGAGCCGCTACCTCATGCGGGCGCACGGCTACGATCGAAACACGGCGCTGCTGTCGGCGGCGCCCGGCCATTTGTCCTATGTCCTGTCGCTGTCGTCCGACCTCGATGCTGATATCCGCAAGGTCAGCATCGTCCAGTCGATCCGCGTCTTGGCGATCACGCTCATCATCCCGGTCGCGATCACCGCGATGGGCGGCAGCACCGATCTGCCCAGCACCGCGCTGGCGACAATGGAGCCGCTCGCGATTGCATTGATCTTCGTCGCGTCGTTGGCTGCAGGCATGCTGTTCAAGAAGCTGCAGGTTCCGGCGGCGCTTCTCATCGGCGGCATGGTGATTTCGACCTTCACCCATCTCACCGGCATCGTGTCCGGCGTCATGCCGAATTGGCTTCAGATGCCGGCCTTCCTGGTGATGGGGGCCATGATCGGGTCGCGCTTCTCAGGCGTGACACCACAGATGCTGAAGAGCTCGGTCACGGCAGGTTTCGCCATCACCGTGCTGGCGACGGCGCTCGCCGGAGCTTTTGCGGCCATCATCGCGATCTCGCTCGGCCTGCCGATGACGCAGGTGCTGATCGCCTTCGTGCCGGGCGGGGTGGAGGCGATGGTGGCGATGGCGGTTCTGCTCGACGCGGATCCGGCCTTCGTGGCCGCCCATCACGTCATGCGGCTCTTTATCTTGACCGCGCTGGTGCCGCTGCTGCTCGGGCGCCAGAAGAAGCCGCAGACCTGACGCGTTCGCGCTGATACCGCGCTTCCAGCGCAAAGCATCCCCAGAGAATACCAAGCAGCAGATAGAAATGGCGCCAGTGATCCGTGTCGATCACGGTGCCGATGAGGATGTGCCCGAAGAAGACGATGTAGGTCGTCAGCAAAAAGGGCTGCCACGGCCGGTCGCGCAGCAGGTAACGGAAGCCGAGTGTCAGCGTCCAAATCATCAGGCCGAGATAGGTGACGAAGCCGAGCCAGCCGTAGTCCATCAGCGCCTTCAGCCAGATGTTGTGTGTGTCTTCGCCGTAGATCGTGCCGAAGACAACGGCACCGACGCCGAGCGGCTTCTCCATGGCCAGGATGAAGCCGATCTTGTGACGTTCGAAACGGCCAAAGCGCGCGCCGTCGTAGTCCTGCACGAGCTGGGCGCGCACCGTGAAGAGATCCGACACCGCATCGAACTGCAGCGCCACAGCCAGCGCGCCGATCATCGCGAGGACCGCGCAGAGCGCCAGCGTGAAGATACGAAGCCGGAACTTGGCGCTCTGCGAGCTGATCAGCATGGCAAAGACCATGATCACGATGCTGACCGCGTAGAGCCCCCAGGCGGCACGCGAGAAGGACAGGAAGATCGCAAAGGTCAAAATGAGGAGGGCACCGAGTTTCAGCGGTGCGGCCGTGATCTTGCCGGTCAGCAGGCTATGAATGAGATAGAGCGCCGGTAGCACGAGATAGGGGCCGAAGACGTTAGGGTCCTGAAAGGCGCCGCGCGCGCGATCGTAGAGCGTGAACATCTCGCCGCCGGGAATCGCGCCGAAGTAGCCGAGAATGCCGAGCATGGCGGTTGCCAACGCGCCAAAGACATAGGCGAGAAAAATCAGGTTCAGTCGACGGTGGTCGGCCTCGATGATGACGGCAAAGAAGATCGAGGTCAGCGCCAAGAAAAGCGACACCGCCATGTAAAGCGGCCCGCCGTCCAGATTGGCCATCTGGGTCAGCGCAATCAGCCCGCCGACATTGAAGAGGATCAGCAGCCCGATCAGCGGCATAATCGCGCGCGACAGGGATATGCCGAAGACGGCCCAGAGCCCGATCAGGCCGACCATGAAAAGTTCGTAGGGCGCCGGCTCGTTGATGACGAAGCCGGAGAGGAACACGCCGAACGCCACCATCGCCGCACCGACGATCCGGAACGACTGAGAGACCGGCGCAGAAGCCGGCCTGAACGTCTCATGGGCATGGCCGACGAGGCTCAATAGGCGTTCTCCGTATTGAGCAGGCGCAGCGGTGTCAGGACCAGGATCTTGAGGTCGAGGAAGAGCGACCAGTTCTCGATGTAGTAGAGATCGTAGGCCGTCCGCTGCTTGATCTTCTCGTCGCTGTCGATCTCTCCGCGCCAGCCATTGATCTGCGCCCAGCCCGTCACGCCTGGCTTCACGCGATGACGGGCGAAGTAGCCATCGACCACTTCGACGAAGAGCCGGTCGCGCGTCTGCGCCATCACGGCGTGGGGGCGAGGGCCGACGAGCGAGAGGTTGCCTTTGAGCACATTGAAGAGCTGCGGCAGTTCGTCGATCGACGTGCGGCGGATAAAGCGGCCGACAGGCGTCACGCGCGGATCGTTCTTGGTAACCGCGAGCAAGGCGGTCGGGTCGCTCATCTCCGTGTACATCGACCGGAACTTGAAGACCTCGACTTCCTCGTTGTTGAAGCCATGGCGCTTCTGCTTGAAGAGAACCGGACCCTTCGATGTCGTTTTCACCGCGATCGCGGCTCCAAGCATCACCGGCCAGAGAACCAGGAGCGCACCCAGCGAGAAGCAGATGTCGAAGATGCGCTTGGCAACCGAATCCCAATCGCGGATCGGTCGATCGAAGATATCCAGCATCGGCACGTCGCCGACATAGGAATAGGAACGCGGCCGGAAGCGGAGCTTGTTGGTGTGGGCGGCCAGTCGGATATCGAGCGGCAGCACCCACAGCCGCTTCAACAGCTGCAGAACGCGTGCCTCCGCCGTGATCGGCAGCGCAATGATCAGCATGTCGATGCGCGCGCGGCGGGCGAAATCCACGAGGTCCGTGGTGTTTCCCAACTTCGGATAGCCGGCGACCATGCTTGGCGAACGGGCCTCGTCGCGATCGTCGAACAGGCCGCAGATGCGGATATCGTTGTTCGGCTGCTGCTCGATCTGGCGGATGAGGGTCTTGGCGGTCTCTCCGCCGCCGACGATGACGGCGCGCCGTTCCATCGTCCCGTCGCGTGCCCAGCGCTTGATGGCGAAGGCGGTGAACTGGCGGCTGACGAAGAGGAACGCGCAGCCGAAGAGGAACCAGCCCGCGATCCAGAGGCGCGAGAATTCCTCGCCGATTTTGAGAAAAAAGGCAGCCACCGCCATGATCGCGATCGTCGCGCACCAGGCGATCAAAGCGCGCTTGAGCGTTCGCATCGGCGTTCTAAGCGCCGGAACCTGATAGGCGTCAGCCGCCTGGATGAGGAAAACGGCAAGCAGGGAGCCGATGAGGATGGATGTCGGGTAGCTGATCGCAAAGGCTTCCTGCGGCAGCACGTAGATCAGATAGATGCCCATGGCGCCCAGAAAGAGCCCGGCGAATTCGAACAGGCGCAGGAGCCCGACGATCATGCGCGGCGAATAGCTTTCTTCGCGCAGCTGCGAAGCGATCTGGTCAGCCAGCCGCCGCGTTTCCTCAGATGCGCTTGCCCCAGGCGCTGCTGTCGGCCCGGTTTCGCTGCTGGCGAGCTGCTCGCGAAGCGCCTGCGGGTCGAACAGCGGGGCACGTTTCTCGTTCTTCATGAGCGCGCGGACCTCTTCATCGATCCACAACGCCTATCAGGAAGGAGCTAAGAAAGGCTTGATGGGAAGCGTTTGAGGCCCCGTGCCTTCGCCTCGGCAAGCGCTGCTCCATAGGCGGACATGACGCCGTCGGCCATGGTTTCAACCGAGAAGCGTTGCGCGAATTGTGCCCGATCGGGCATGGCCGCGTTGAGGCTCGAAGGGTCCAGAATGGCCCCCGACATTGCCGCTGCAAGCGAGGGGGCGCTGCCTGGCTCGACCAAGGCGGCGCTGTCTATGTCCAGGATTTCGGGAATACCGCCGACGCGGGTGGCGATGACCGGCTTTCCACCGGCAACCGCTTCCAGCACGATATAGGGCATTGCTTCCGCTCGTGACGGCACGACCACCGTCCGCGCCATCGCGAACGCCTCGCGCGACGGCATGGCGGGGCGCATGGTGACTCGGTCTGCCAAACCGAGTGTTTGGAGTGTCGATTGATAGCGCGGCTTGTCGTCGCCGTCGCCAACCATCAGGGCCGAAAGCGATCGCCCCGATAGGCGCTCCGCCTCAACGAAGGCGTCGATGAAGACATCCGGGCCCTTCAGGTCCCGCATCATGCCGATATAGAGGAAGTCGACTGCGGGCGCGCTCAACCCAACGGGCTCGAACTCGGCGGGGCGCAGGCCGTTATAGACCGTTTGGGAAGCGGTGCGCGGCGGTCCGATCTTTCGCCCGTAGACGTTGCCCTCGTAGTCGCAGACGAAGACGAGCCGATCCGTCATGCGTTCCAGGAAGCGCTCGATCGCGAAGAACACGCGGCCCTTGGTCGAGCCGGGGTCGTAATGCAGGCTTCCGCCATGCGGGGAATAGAAACGGGCTACGCAATATCCAGATGCCCGTAGGAACGTGCCGGCGAGCCGGGCATAGGCGCCACCTTTGGCGCCATGCCCATGCAACACATCCGGCCGCAATGCCTTGATTTCTCTGTAGCTCTTCATCCCGGCGCTGAGATCGCTGGGGCTGATGGACCGCTGCATCGGCAGCCGGGTCAGACCCAGCGCCAGATGCGGACGAATGCTTTCGAACAGCGCGTCTTCGTAAGCGCCGCCTGTTGAACTGTCGCAGACGATGCCGACGGCATGTCCCTGTTGGCTATGGCGTTCCGCCAGATCGCGCACATGGCGGAAAATCCCGCCGACGGGCGATCGAAAGCAGTGAATGATGCGCAGCGGTCCTTGATTGGACATCTGGCTCAGAACAGCCGCTCGCGGACGTAGATCGTGTCACCGGCAACGATGGGATCGGAAATCGGTACGCGGCCGGTGATGACCTCGCCGTTGATCTTGCGGGTAACGTCGGCATCGTTCTGATTGGCGCGAGACGTGAAGCCACCGGCAATCGCAATGGCGTTCTGCACGGTCATGCCGGGCACGTAGGAATACTGGCCGGCAGCACCCACTTCGCCCATGATGAAGAAGGCGCGGTACTGGTCGACTTCGACCGTGACGTCCGGATCGCGCAGATAGCCTTCGCGCAGCTTTGCAGCGATGGCGCCTTCCAGTTCCTGCACCGAGCGGCCGCGCGCCGGTACCGAGCCGATCAGCGGAAAGGCGACGTAGCCGGCCTGGTCGATGGAATAGGTGCCTGTCAGGCTCGCCTGCTCGAAGACGGTGATGCGCAGCCGGTCACCCGCATCCAACTGGTAAGGCTGGATGGTTGCGGCGCTGAATCCCTCCGGTGCCGGCCGGTAACCGGAGCATCCGCCAAGCAGCAGCGAAGCGGCAAGAGTGAGAAGCAGCGCCCGTGGGCGAGAAATCGCGATCATGAGTATCCGTCCGTGCGCGTTCGACGCGGCCGATCAAGGCTCCTCCTCTTATCGAACTGTTAGGGTTAATGGCCGGTAAAGAGGCGCTGAAAGAAGATGTATCCAAGCATTCACGCGGATCGTCGACGAAATTAACGGTTGAGTTACCATGATTATTTACGGTCGCCCTTGAAGCATTCCGCGCGTGCGCCGCTGCGCCCAGTATTCGCGGAGATCCTGAAGGAGCCCAGAATGTCCGGCAATCTATCGTCACGCGGGGATGTCGATATCGATTTGGCCGGTCTGGCCGCCGCGCTCTGGGCGCGCAAGTTCGCCATTGCGGCAAGTGTGCTCATCGTTGGCGCGCTGACCTATTTCACCACCAGTTCCATGGCGCCGCTCTATCGCAGCGAAGCCCGCATCCTCATCGAAGAGCGCGGTTCGGCCCTGTCGCGGACGGGTGAGGGCGGTCAGACGCGGGATCTCGTGCTCGACGAGCAGGCCATCGCGAGCCAGGTCGAAGTTATCCGATCCTCCGACCTTCTGCGCGAGGTGATCACCGAGCTCGATCTTGGCAGCCGCGCGGAATTCGATCCGGCAGGCCAGCCATCGATGATCGGCGACCTCCTCGTGCTGCTCGGCATCGGCAGCGATCCGATCGATGCCAGTGCGCAGCAGCGCGTGCTTGAAGCGGTTCGGGAAAATCTGCAGGTTTACCAGGTGCAGAATTCGCGCGTGATCGCGATCGAGTTCTCTTCGCAGGACCCCGAACTGGCAGCGGCTGTCGCCAACGGTCTCGCAGGCGCTTATCTGCAGGTGCAGAGCGGCGCCAAGCTTGATTCCAATGCCGATGCTGCCGCCTGGCTCGAGCCGGAAATCGCGGAACTCCGTGGCCGCGTACGCGATGCGGAAGCCAAGGTCGCAGCCTTCAGGGCAGACAATGGTCTCCTGCTCGTGACCGAGAACAACACGCTCGTGACGCGGCAACTGTCGGACCTGACGACCGAGCTCTCACAGGTCCGCGCGCAGCGCGCCGATGCCGAGGCGCGTGCCGCCAATGTTCGCTCTGCACTCGAATCAGGCCAGTCGGCCGATGCCGTCAGCAGCGTCGTCGACTCGCCACTGCTGCAGCGCCTGCGTGAGCGGCAGTCGGAAATCGAAGGCCAGATTTCGGACCTCTCGATCACGCTTCTCGACAACCACCCGCGCATCCGCAGCCTGCGTTCGCAGCTTTCGGGCATCGGGACGCAGCTGAACGAGGAAGTGCGCAAGGCGCTCGCCAACCTGGAAGCCAATGCCGCCGTTGCCCGGTTGCGCGAAGCGGAACTGGCAGAGCAGCTCGACGTCTTGAAGCAGAGCTCGGCGCAAGCCGGCACCGACGAAGTCGAATTGCGCGCACTCGAGCGCGAAGCGCGTGCCGAGCGCGATCTCTTGGAAACCTATCTCGCCCGTTTCCGTGAGACGGTCTCGCGCGGCGATGCCAACGCGCTGCCGGCCGATGCCCGCATCATCTCCCGTGCTGGCGTAGCGAGCGAGCCCTATTTCCCGAAGGTGATCCCGGCCGTCATTGTCGCGATGCTGGCTACGGCACTCATCCACATGATCATCATCCTGCTGATCGAGCTCTTCTCCGGCCGGGCGCTTCGCGAACGGGTTGTCGTGGATGAGATGCGTGAGGAAACGACACCGCTGGAACCCAGCCGCATCGCGACGACGGGGACGGCGACAGCGAGCCTTGCCCACCAGCCCCTGACGGCATCCACTCAAGCTGTACCGGTCGCAGCGCCTGCACATCCGGCGGAGCCGCTGACACAGCCGGCACCTACGATCGCCAAGGCTGGCGCCCTCCCGGTGGCCGAGGACGAAGAGGACTTTTCGGTCGATGGCGTTGCGGCCGCCCTGATCTCCAAGCGCGTCCAGGTCGTCGCCGGCATTTCCCCGGAAGGCGATGCAGCGACGCTCGGCGCCGTTCTTCTGGCGCGCGCCGTCTCCGATCGCGGCCATCGCGTCCTGACGATCGACATGACCGGCGCCGGCCTGCCGGGAGCAACCATGGCAGGGGCGGGCCTTCCTGGCATTACCGACCTTCTCTGCGGATCGGTCTCGATCGCCGAGTCGATCCACGCCGACTACGCCTCATCTGCCGATATCATCCCGCTTGGAACGGCCGATCCGGAGACCGCCATGCGCGGCGCATCCCGGATCGCCATGATCATCGAAGCCCTGTCGGATGCCTACGACACGATCATCGTCGAGTGCGGCAGCACAGAGATCACGGCTGTCCAAAAGATGCTCGCAGACCGGCCGATCACTGTCGTGATGTCGGTGGTGGACCCGGACGCCCCGATCATCGCTGAGGAATTCGAAGCGCTGGTCGAAGCAGGATATGACGACGCGCTGATCATGCTGGTCGACGAGGACGGCCCCCAGTCGACCCGCAGCAACGCGGCCTGAAGGCACCGAATGCCTTCAGTCTGTTCGTTCAGGATATCCGGCGCTGGATGGCCCGGGCGATCTTGTCGAGCCGCGGATTGGCCTTGATCGCCTGCTTGGTCGAGGCGATGGCACGCAGCGTCGCGCCAACGGCACGACCCTTCATCGTCAGCGGCAGGTAGCAATCGTACTGCGTCGTGATCTGATCGCACCAAGACCGCTTGTAGGCCTCGTCGCCGATGCCGAAATCGAACATCATCTGGCCGTTGGCGCAAGCATCTTCGATCAGCCGGTAGAACAGGAACTCACCGATGCTGAGCTCGCTCGCCATGTCTTCATCGATCGAGCCGAACTGGCAGATGAGATGTCCGTTCTTGCGCGTCACGCCTGAAATCGCGCCGTAGCGTCCATCGGTGAGTTGCACGGCCGAGAGCCGCAACAAGGGTACGTTCTCTTCGGTCTTCGTGACGACCAAACGGCGGAAGAAATCCTGCACGTCCGGCTTGGCGAACACGTCAAGCTTGCCTTGCTTGTCGAAGCGGGCAGCCTTCTGGACGAAAAACGCCTCAAGTAAGCGAAGCGCCGTTTCGGGATCGTCGCCATGCATGATCTCGTAGCCGCCCAGTTCCTCCAGCGTGCGCTCACCAAGCCGGTGCTTCTTGCGCCGCTTCTTGCCATTGATGCGCGACAGCGCCTTGTCGAAGCCGCCGTCGAGCGTCATCTGGAACGCCTGGTTGTTGCTGACGACGCGGTCGAGCGGCATCAAGGGGTTGGCTACCCCGCGCCAGCGCTCCGGCGTGCGATAGAGCGCCAGCAGATCGAGCTTGAGCCCGGCCTCCGAGAGCGCAGCCGAAAGAAGCGGCGGCGAAAACTGCATGTTGTCGGGTGAAAAAAGGCCGAAATTCAAATTGCTGTAGGATGTGCCGATATAGCGGCCGACCTTCGCGCCGCCCTGGCTGATGATTTCGAGCGGCAGCATGATCCGCCCGCCGCCGGTGAAATGAAGGAGCACGACGACCGGTTCGGTACCCGTTGCTTCCAGCCAGTTGCGGCACCAGTCGTAGCTTAGATGGACGGAGGTGAAGAACTGCGTCTCGAGCGAACGCCACTGCCGTTCGGCCGCTTCGATGCTGGCGAAGATTTCCACGCGTTTGACCGTCTGGGCATCACCTTGAGCCGGAACATGCGACGTCACTCCCGCGATCAGCGGTGCGTCCGTCGGTTCGCCGGTTGTCTTACGGGCAACTTCCATGGGTACGATCCTCGTCATCAAACGACCTCGTCACGATGCGCGCGAGGATGGGGGATCGTCCTGAACAAAGCGTTGTCTGGACAACAGTCGAAGCGGTTAGAACCTCTCGAACACCCGACTAAGTCCTCCTATGCTTTCGCCGCCGTTAATCCAAAAGGTCGGATTTTTCTTTTGGAGGGCGTTCCATCCAGCTGATGAGCAGCATGGCCGGCACGACCCAAAGAACGCCGGTGAAGAGGAAATAGAGAAGATGCACCCACCAGGGTGACTCCGCCAGGCGATAGGTCGCGATGGTCGTGGCGACAAGCGCATAGATGATGACCAGTGCGACGATGGCGAAGGCGCCGATGAATTTCTTGAGGCGGACGGGCATGGTGGTCTCCTTGATCTTCCACATAGCCGGTCGGACGCTTCAGGCAAAGCGGCGCGACGCCATGCCGCAAAGCTCTTCGCCTTGAATTGGAAGGCAGGGTGGGGCAAATGCCATGGCAATCTGCAAGGACAGTGCAATGACCGTACTCGATGCCGTCTCACCCGCTTCCAGCCCATCCGAAATCGCCGCCCAGGCCCGACGCGGCGAACTGGAGACAAACCGCCGGATGCTTCGGCTCTGGCTTGGCATTGTCATGCTCGCGATTTTCGCGCTCGTGGTTGTCGGCGGCGCGACGCGGCTGACCGATTCTGGGCTCTCCATCACCGAATGGAAGCCGATCCACGGCGTCATCCCACCGCTGAGTGCGGAAGAATGGCAGGAGGAATTCGACCTCTACCGTCAGATCCCGCAGTACCAGGAAGTGAACCGGGGGATGAGCCTCGACGAGTTCAAGGTCATCTTCTGGTGGGAATGGGCCCACCGTTTCCTCGCCCGCGCCGTCGGCGTGCTTTTCGCCGTGCCTCTCGTCTTCTTCTGGGCCACCGGACGGATCGAGCCGCGACTGCGGCTGCCGCTCGTCGGTCTTTTCTTCCTCGGCGGCCTCCAAGGCTTCGTCGGTTGGTGGATGGTCGCGTCCGGCCTGACGGAGCGCGTCGATGTCAGCCAGTACCGTCTCGCAGTCCACCTGACGCTCGCCTGCATCATCTTCGCCAGCATCATGTGGGTGTCGCGGGGCCTCGCGCCGCACTCGACCGACGCCCCACCGACCGAGCGCTCCCATCTGGCCGCCGGCGGTCTTGCTCTCTTCGTCCTTTTCCAGATCTATCTGGGCGCGCTTGTCGCCGGGTTGAACGCCGGATTCGCGTTCAACACCTGGCCGCTCATCGACGGCGCCTTCATTCCCGCCGGTTTGTTCGTGATGGATCCGGCTTGGCTGAACCTCTTTGAAAACGTCAAGACGGTGCAGTTTGTCCACCGGATGACGGCCTACGCCCTATGGTTCGCCGCGCTGGCCCACATGGTCGTAGCGCTGCGCCATGGTGCAGGCAGCACCCATGCCAATCGTGCCATGGTGCTGTTCTTCCTCGTCACCATGCAGGCGCTGATCGGCATCATCACCCTGGTCATGGTCGTGCCGCTCAATTGGGCGCTCCTGCACCAGGCCTTCGCCGTCGTCGTCCTCGGCTTCGCAGTGGCCCACTGGCGCGCCTTTTATGGATCCTACGCGCCCACGGGGCGGCTCGCCGCCGCCGGTTGATCGATCATCCAAATGAGGTGCTAGCGCCTGTCAGTCGACAGGCGTGATTCCGAGCATCAAGTCCATGTTCTGAACTGCGGCGCCGGAAGCGCCTTTGCCGAGATTGTCCAGAACGGCCACCACATTGACGTGCTCGCCGCCTTCCGACCCGAACACGTAGATATTCATCGTGTCCTTGCCGTTGAGCGACGTCGGATCGAGGCGCTGGATCGCCATGCTCTCGTCGAGATCGACGACCGCAACAATATTCTGCCCGCGATAATGCTCGGCCAGGGCCTCATGCACGCTGCGCAGCGAAGGTGAACCATCGAGATCGGCGAGATGCAGTGGCACCTGCACGGCCATGCCCTGCGCAAACCGCCCGACGGATGGCGAAAAGAGAGGCGTACGCTGCAGGCCGCTGCGGATCTTCATCTCGGGCACATGCTTGTGCGCCAGCGTCAGCCCGTAGAGGAAGTGCGGGGCGCCGAGATAGTCTGGACGGCTCTCGTCCTCCATCTGGGCGATCAACTGCTTGCCACCGCCCGTATAGCCGGAAACGGCGTTGATGCTGACAGGGTAATCGGCAGGCAGCAGCGCCGCGTCGACCAGCGGCTTCAGGATGCCGATGGCGCCGGTCGAGTAGCAGCCAGGATTGGACACGAACCGCGCGGACGCGATCTGTTCGGGGCGTTCGGGGTCGGATTCGGCGAAGCCATAGACCCAGTCCGGATCGACCCGGTGGGCGGTGCTCGTGTCGATGATGCGCGTCGTGGACGAAACGCCGAGCATCGACACCGCCTCCTTCGCACCGTCGTCGGGCAGGCAGAGTATCGCGATATCGGCTTCTCGCAGGAACTCCTCGCGCAGTGCGGTGTTGCGGCGCTCTTCCTCGGGAATGGAGATGATCTCGATATCGGTGCGCTCCGCCAGGCGGGACCGGATCTGGAGACCAGTCGTGCCATGCTCGCCGTCGATGAAGATCTTCGCCATGTCCGTCATCCCGTTTGCGAGCAAATCCAGCCGCTTGAACGCAAGACCGGATTCACCCTGTGAGCGCGTTGAATCGAACTATGAACGCTCGATCGCGCGCCGTTCAGCCATGAGGCCGAGCGTATACATGGCGACACTGGCACCGGCAATGGCGGTGACATCCGCGTGATCGTAGGGTGGGGACACTTCGACGACGTCACCGCCGCGGATATCGAGGCGCCGCAACTGCCGGAGGATCGAAAGCATCTTTGCCGTCGACGGGCCGCCTGCAACGGGCGTTCCAGTGCCGGGAGCGTAAGCCGGATCGAGGCAGTCGATGTCGAATGTGAGGTAGGCTGGGCGGTTGCCGACGCGCGCGAGGATCCGAGAGGCGACGTCGCCCGTGCGCATCTCCTCCAGCTCGTGTCCGTAGATGATCTGAATGCCGAAATCTTCGGGCGCATGTGTACGGATGCCGATCTGGATCGACGTGTCCGGATCGACAAGCCCCTCACGCACGGCGCGTGCGACGAAGGATCCGTGGTCGATGCGCTTTCCGTCATCGTCCCAAGTGTCCTGATGTGCATCGAACTGGACCAGGGAAAGCGGGCCGTGACGGGCGACATGCGCCTTCAAGAGGGGCCATGTCACGAAGTGATCGCCGCCCAGCGTGAAGAGAAACGCTCCGGTATCGAGGATGCGGCCGGCTTCAGCTTCGATCCGATCCGGCGTTTCTTGGTGATTGCCGTAATCGAGCAGGCAATCGCCGTAGTCGACGACCGAAAACTCGGCGAACAGATCCCGTTCGAATGGATATTGCGGGTCGTTGTCGAAGATGGCGGAGGCGCGGCGGATCGCCTGCGGGCCGAAGCGCGCACCCGGCCGATTGGAAACGGCAGCATCGAACGGGATGCCCCAGACCACCGCATCAGCGCCGGCGACGTCCTTGCGGTAGGGCCTGCGCATGAAGGAGAGGGCGCCGGCATAGGTCGGGTCGGACGCGGCCCCGGTCAATTCGCTGGCATTGAAGGCGTGATCGATCGACTTCGATGGCATGGGCTCTGATCCTTTTCGGATGGATGGCAGCAGCCTGGAACCAGCGCTGCGATATCGAAAATTGGTAAGGCAGCCATAAGATGGGACGAGAGAAGCTGGTTGGGAAGGCCGATGCTGCATCGCAACGAAAAAAGGCGGAGCCGAAGCCCCGCCTTTTGATCTGGCAGCCGTCCGAAGCTTAGCGCTTGGAGAACTGGAACGAACGACGGGCCTTCGCCTTGCCGTACTTCTTACGCTCGACGACGCGGCTGTCGCGCGTCAGGAAGCCGCCCTTCTTGAGGACGCCGCGCAGTTCCGGCTCGTAATAGGTCAGAGCCTTGGAGATGCCGTGACGAACGGCGCCAGCCTGGCCGGAAAGACCGCCACCGGCGACCGTTGCGACGATGTCGAACTGGCCGGTGCGTGCGGCAGCGACGATCGGCTGCTGCAGAACCATCTGCAGAACCGGACGTGCGAAGTACTTTTCGAACTCGCGGCCGTTGATGGTGATCTTGCCGGAGCCTGGCTTGACCCAAACGCGCGCGACAGCGTCTTTACGCTTGCCGGTTGCGTAGGAACGGCCCTGTGCATCGACCTTGCGGACATGCGCCGGCTGAGAAGCCTGGGCGGAGCCGGCGGTCACGCCGGTTGCCTGGCCGAGGTCCTGGAGGGAATTCAGTTCAGCCATGATCAGGCAGTCCTCTTGTTCTTGGTGTTCAGCACGCCGATGTCGATCGTCTCGGGCTGCTGGGCTTCATGCGGATGGTTCGAACCGGCATAGACGCGCAGGTTCTTCATCTGGCGACGGCCGAGCGGGCCGCGCGGGATCATGCGCTCGATTGCCTTTTCGAGGATGCGCTCCGGGAAGCGGCCTTCGAAAATCTGGCGCGCGGTGCGCTCCTTGATGCCGCCGGGATAGCCGGTGTGCCAGTAGTACTTCTTGTCGGTGTACTTCTTGCCCGTCAGCACGGCCTTTTCAGCGTTGATGATGATGACGTTGTCACCATCGTCGACATGCGGGGTGTAGGAAGGCTTGTGCTTGCCGCGCAGGCGGGTGGCGACGAGGGTGGCGAGACGGCCGACAACGAGTCCTTCGGCGTCGATCAGCACCCACTTCTTCTCCACCTCTGCAGGCTTCTGCGAGAAGGTTTTCATGGATATCACTCTTTCGTTCGGGTCCCGAACCATGCGTGCACGGCAAGGGCGCTTCTTGTTGCTTGTCTTGGCATGGCCAAGTGCTGCCCGCATGGATCCATGCGTGGCTGCGAGCGGTGTATAACCCAACGGCCCGACACGCGCAATCGCAGTGAACACAGGCGTCGTAAAATTAGTCCAGCAATAACAGTGTCTTAAGTATGTGGTATTATTTTACCGCAGTTTCTGTCTGCGGTGGGATCGAATAGGTGGCCGATGCCTGCGCCACGATGGTCCCTTCTTTGTCCACGATGATCACGTCGACGACCGCCAGCCGCTTGCCGAGCTTGAGCAACCGGCAGCGTGAATAGAGCGGCACGCCGTCGGCCGGCCTGCGCAGGAAATTGATGGTAAGATTGGTGGTGACGGCGAGCGCGACCGGCCCGATATGGGCAAGAATGACGACATAAGCGCCGAGATCGGCAAGCGCGAACAGCGTCGGACCGGACACGGTGCCTCCCGGCCGCAGATGGCGACGATCGGGCATCAGCCGCAACACGGCGGCACCCGGTTCTATCTCGGTTACCGCATAGAACGGTCCGCCCTCGTTGATCTGCGGAAATTCCTGCGCCAGAAAGGCCTCCAGCGCGTCGATGGTCATGACCGGCTTCACGGCAATCCTTTGGTCTCGATCTTGAGCGCGCAGTTGAAAGCGCTGGTCCGGCCCCGTCAAGTCGTGCCAGAAATCGCCTGAAGCAGGGAATGAAAGCAAAGGAGCCGGCAGAGCATGGCCGACATCGTTTCGATGAAGCAGAAGCAGGACACGGACGCGTTGGTCGTCGCCCAGAAGTACGACGGCATCCTGCGGCTGTCGCTCAACAATCCGCCGGCGAATGCCCTGTCCGTTGCGCTTATGGAAGCGCTTCTGAGCAACCTGGAAGAGGCGCGTGACGACGCGGAGACGCGCGTCATCATCATTGCCTCGCTCGCAAAGGTGTTTTCCGCCGGCCACGACCTGAAGGAATTGCAGCGGCATCGCTCCGAAGACGACCGTGGCCGCGCATTCTTCGACAAGACCATGCGGCTCTGTGCGAAACTGATGCAGACGATCGTGGCGCTGTCGAAGCCCGTGATCGCCGAAATCGACGGGATCGCTACGGCGGCCGGCTGTCAGCTCGTCGCCTCTTGCGACCTCGCGATCTGCACCGACACCTCCGGCTTCGCGACGCCAGGCGTCAATATCGGCCTTTTCTGCTCGACGCCGATGGTCGCGCTGTCGCGCGCCACGCACCGCAAGCAGGCCATGGAAATGCTGCTGACCGGCGAGACGATCGATGCCTCCACCGCCAAGGAATTCGGCATCGTCAACCGGATCGTGCCGAAGGAATATCTGCGCCAGGTGGTCGACAAATACGCAGCTGTCATCGCGTCGAAATCGCCGCTGACGGTGAAGATCGGCAAGGAGGCGTTCTATCGCCAGGCGGAAATGAGCCTTGAAGACGCCTATGATTACACGGCGCGCGTGATGGTCGAGAACATGATGGCGCGCGACGCGGAAGAGGGCATTTCCGCCTTCATCGACAAGCGCAAGCCGGAATGGAAGGGAGAATAGGCCAGAGTCGCTCTACCGGTCCCTGAGACCGAGCAGATCCATCGTTGTCTGCCCGGCCCGCAAAGCGGCACGCAAGGCGTCCTCTTTCTGCTCGCGTTCATGGGCTGCTTCGATGGCCTCTTCAATCCTCGCATGGGGAACGATGACGACGCCGTCTTCGTCGCCGACGACGACGTCGCCGCGATGGATGGTTGTTTTCCCAAGCGTGATCGGTGCGCCGAGCGGCGATGTCCGGAGCTTGTCGGTGCCTTCGATGCACAAGCCCCGGGCAAAGACCGGGAATCCCATGGCCCGCAGTGTTGTCGCGTCACGGACGCAGCCATCGATGACGAGGCCGGCGATCCCGCGCGCCAGACAGGCTTCGGCGAGAACATCGCCGAACGGTCCGTCGCTCATCAATGCTTCGTGGTCGACGACGAGAATTTCGCCGGGAGCCGCGGCTTCGATGGCCTTGTGGATCATCAGATTGTCGCCAGCGGGGCAGAAGACCGGAAAAGCCGGCCCGCAAAGCCGGATATCCCGATCGATCGGTTTGATCGCGGCGGGCAGGGCGCCGATCCTGCCCATCGCTTCATGCAGAGTGGCGGACGAAAAGGATGCCAGGGCAGCAAGCTGCGCCGGATCCACCGTTGCCGGTCCTTCGTCCGCCCTGTCGCTCACTTGACCGGGTCGCCGATCTTGACGGTCAACGGCTCGAGCCCGTCGATCGTGCCGACGAGTTCATCGCCCGTCTTGACCGGTCCGACGCCGTGCGGTGTGCCGGTGAGGATGATGTCGCCCGCCTTCAGCTCGTAGAACTCCGACAGTTTCGAGATGATCTCGGGCAGCGACCAGATGAGCAGGCTCACATCCGAATCCTGGCGGGTTTCGCCATTGACGGTGAGCTTGATGTTGCCCTTCTCGATGTGCCCGGACTTCTCGACCGGCGTGATCGGCCCGCACGGGCAGGACTCGTCGAACGACTTGGCAATTTCCCAGGGGCGACCGCCGCCCTGGATGTCGCGACGCGTCATGTCGATGCCGACGCCGTAGCCGTAGACATGGTCGAGCGCCTGGTCCTCGGGAATGTTGTAGCCGCCCGATTTCAGCGCCATCACAAGTTCCAACTCGTAATGGAAGTCCTTCGTCATCGTAGCGTAAGCGATGGTGGAGCCGGACTGCACGATGGAATCCGTCGGCTTCTGGAAGAAGATCGGCGGGTCGCGATCCGCGCTGCCGCCCATTTCTTCTACATGCGCCACATAGTTGCGACCGACGCAGTAGATCCGGCGTACCGGGAAGCGCTCGTCCTTGCCGACCACCGGCAGGGATGCCGCTTTCGGCCGCTCGATGACAAAGCCTTCATGACCCATGATGTTCTCCTCCTCAGGGTGCCGGCGCGACAGACGCCGATCGCGAAATCGATGAAAGACGGTTTAACGCAAAAAAATAGATATTTGACAACAAAAAAATGAAAAGTATGGTTTGAGGCGTGGCGGCGCCACAGGTCCGATTGGGAGTTCGGGCCGAATTCAACATCCAAGGGAGGATGGCTATGCATGGATATCGGAATTGGCGGATCGCGTTCGCAGCGTCACTGCTCGTTGCTGCTCCGCTCGGCGTAACGGCGGCGAATGCCCAGGACATGATGCAGCTGACGGTGGCGGTGCCGAACCCGTCCGCAATCAACAACTTCCCGCTCTTCGTTGCGATGGGCGAGGGCTATTTTGCCGAGGAAGGGCTGGAGCTTACGGTCGAAGCTTTGAATGGCTCTGCGGCCGTTCTCCAGGTGATGGCATCCGGCCAGGCGCAGATCGGAAACCCGGGACCTGGCCCGCTGCTCTCGGCCCGTGCACGCGGTGAAGACGTCGTCTTCATCTACAACCAGTATCCGAAATCCATCTTCGGCCTCATGGTGCCGGAAGAATCCGAAGCCCAGGGCCCGGCCGATCTCGACGGAACCACTGTCGGCGTCGGCACGGCTGACGGCGCGGAAGTCGCGTTCACGCGCGGCATTCTGCAGGATGCCGGTCTGAAGGAAGGCGAAAACTACGAATTCCTCACCGTCGGCGATGGCGGCACGGCCGCTGCAGCATTCCTGGGCGAAGAAGTCGACGCCTATGCTGCCGCCGTCAGCGATGCGGCCATCATCGAGTCCCGCGGTATTCCGCTGCGCGAAATCACGCCCGAGGAATATCTCTCCTTCTTCGGCAATGGTTGGGCGGTCACGGGCCAGTTCATCGAAGAGAACCCGGAAGCGGTCGAAGGCTTCGGTCGTGCGCTGGTCAAGGCCACGCGATTTGGTCTCGATCCTGCCAACCGCGAAAAGGTGCTTGAGCACACGACGGCCGGCAATCCCCAGGAAGGCGAGGACACCGAGTTCGCCAACGCGCTGCTCGATGCCGTGATGGAGCGCATCCAGCCGGTCGACGACAGCAATGGCTACGGCTACCAGCCGCCGGAGCACTGGGAAGCCTGGCACCAGAGCCAGCTCGACACGGGCGGTCTTGCCGAACCACTGGAAAATCTCGAGGAAGCCTATAACAACGACTTCGTCGAAGCGTGGAACGCGCAATGACCTTAGCGGCACAAAAAGCCGCGGCAGTGCAGGCCGACCTAAAGGGTCGGCCTGTCTATCAGTTGCGCGGCGTTTCCAAGCACTATGCCCACGGGCATATCAAGGCACTCGATACGATCGACCTGACTTTGCGGGAGGGCACGTTCTCATCCGTAATCGGTCCGTCGGGATGCGGAAAATCCACGCTTCTGAAGATCATGGCGGGTCTCGTCTCGCCGACCAGGGGCAGCGTCGTGCTCGAGGGCAAGCCCGTCACCGGCGCGCGTCGCGACATCGGTATGATGTTCCAGCAGGCGACGCTCTTTCCCTGGCGCACGACGGCGGAAAACATTCTGCTGCCGATCGAGGTGCGCGATGGTCGAGCAGCCGCGAAGGCTGCGCGTGGAGCGGCCGAGGAACTTCTCAATACGGTCGGCCTCAAAGGGTTCGAGAATGTCTATCCGACGCAATTGTCGGGTGGCATGGCGCAGCGCGCCGCGATCTGCCGGATGCTCGTCACCAAGCCGAGCGTGCTGTTGCTCGACGAGCCTTTCAGCGCGCTCGATGAGCTTGCCCGCGATTTCATGAACATCGAGCTTCAGCGCATCTGCCTGGAGCGCAACGCCACCGCGTTTCTGGTCACGCACTCCATCCCGGAAGCCGTCTTCCTTTCGGATATCGTCTACGTCATGTCGTCGCGGCCGGGTCAGTTCGTCGAAACGATCGAGATCGACCTGCCGCGGCCGCGCACCGTGGAGATGCTCGTCGATCCAGCCTTCGGTCAATATGTGAACCGCATCCGCAGCCGTCTGGACAAGGGAGCCTTCGTATGAGCTCGGTATCGACGGATATTCCCATTCACGCCGACGGCGAGACGGTCTTCCCGGAAACTGTCTGGGAGGAAGAGGTCGCCTTCATCGACCGCATCCCGCGTCCGATCGCGATGATCGGCATCCTGGTCGTGTTCATCGCCGTCTGGCAGGGGCTCACCTCCTTCGGCATCGTGTCGCGCATCATTCTGCCGACGCCGTGGGAGACGGCGAAGGACATCGTCTTCGTCGGCAAGAACCTCGCAAGCGGCGGCTACATGCTGCAAGCCTTCTGGATGACGACCAAGGCGGTGCTGATGGGCTTCGTCTATGCTCTGATCTTCGGCTTCTCGCTCGGCATTCTCGTTGGCGAAACCTCCTTCGGCGAACGGGCTGTGCTGCCTTATCTCGTCGCGATCGACACGATGCCGAAGGTCGCTTTCGCGCCGCTGTTCCTGGCATGGCTCGGCTTCGGCATTGCGTCCAAGGTGGCGCTCGCGGCCTTCATTGCGACCTTTCCGATCGTCGTGGCCGTCGCGGCCGGCCTGCACGCGGCCGATGACAATGCCCGTATGCTCTTTCGCACCATGGGCGCGACCCGCTGGCAGACCTTGTTCAAGATGAAGCTGCCGACGGGCCTGCCGCATATCTTCACGGGTCTGAAGATCGCCGCGGTAGGCGTCATGGCCGGCGCGATCACCGCGGAGTTTTTGGGAGGCGGAAACGGCTTCGGCGAATTGATCCGGGTTGCTGCATCGCAGCTTAATACGCCGCGCGTCTTTTCCCTGATCCTCTATCTCAGCCTGCTCGGCTTCGCGCTATTCTGGTCCGTGGTCTGGCTTGAGCGCCGTTTGGTGTTTTGGCATAGCTCCACCGTCTCGGGCATCAACAAATAGGGATGGCGCAGTGAGCGCCATCGGCATCGGAATTCATGACAATCATCGAGGCATTCGATTCGAAATCGTCCGCTGGCGAGGCGCGGCGGGAAAAGACCACGGCCGCGACACTCGTCTATCGGGAATTGCGCCGTGACATTCTTCAAGGCCGCCTGAAGCCGAAGCAAAAGCTGCTGATCGAGGCTTTGGCCGAGCACTATCAGGTCGGCGCCAACCCGGTGCGCGAAGCCCTGAACCGGCTCTCCAGCGAACGGCTCGTCGATCGCGAAGAGCAGCGTGGCTTCTTCGTGCCGCCGCTCTCCCTCAGCCACTTCCGCGAACTGGTGACGACGCGCTGTTGGCTCGAGTCGCGCGCGCTGGAGGAGTCGATCGCCAACCGCACGGACGCGTGGGAAGAGCGCATCGTGGTCGCCTTCCACCGTCTGTCGCGCACACCCTTCAAGGCTCTTCGAGAGGATGGGCAGGCGGAGAACCACGAGTGGGAGGCCCGCCACCGCGTCTTCCACGAAGCCTTGATTTCCAACTGCGGGTCGTCTTGGCTTCTGAAATTCTGCGGCGAGCTCATGGATCAGGTGGAGCGCTACCGCTACATCTCTATGACGACCACCTATCCCCGGCGTGATTCCAACGAGGAACACCGGCTAATCATGGAAGCAACGCTGGATGGCGACGCGCGGACCGCCACGGAAAGGCTGGTGTCGCAGTATCAGCTGACCCTGAAGCTGCTTGAAGAACAGTCGTTCTTTCCGGGTGCAGACGACTGAACCCACCTTCGATTGTCTGTGTGAACCTCGACCTTGCCCGCCAGTTTCGATAGACCTCGCGGAGCCGGCGCCGTTGATGCGCGATCAGCTGGTCGGCGTCGGGGTGAGGGGCGGAGGACATCAGAATGATTTTACCGGAACCGCGTATCTCGCTCATCACGCTCGGCGTGCAGGATCTGAAGCGCGCGACCGCGTTCTACGAAGCGCTTGGCTGGCGCCGCGCTGCACCGTCGCAGCCGAGCGTCACCTTCATCCAGTTGGGGAACATCGTGCTGTCGCTCTTCTCGCGCGAAGAGCTCGCGAAGGATGCCGGGGTCTCCGCGACGGGCGACGGATTTTCAGGCATCACGCTCGCCTACAATGCCCACTCCACCGATGAGGTGGACGCGATCGTCGCGCGGGCGATCGAGTGCGGCGGCACGCTGGTCAAACAGCCCGAAAAGGTCTTTTGGGGCGGCTATTCGGGCTACTTCGCAGATACCGAGGGCCATCTCTGGGAGGTCGCCCACAATCCGTTTTTCGCAATGGACGATGCCGGAAATCTGAAGCTGCCGCTCGTCGACCACGACCGCTATGACGACGCCTACATTGCCGATGCGCTGCGGTCGGTCAAATCGATCGCCATCGTCGGCGCCTCGGCCAACGCTGTTCGGCCGAGCTACTTCGTCGCCAAATACATGATCGACAAGGGGTATACCGTTTTTCCCGTCAATCCAGGCCAGGCGGGGAAGGAAATTCTCGGACGCCCGGTTTCCGCAACGCTCGCCGACCTTCCGCAGCCCGTGGATATGGTCGATATTTTCCGGGCATCGGATGCGGTTCCGGGCGTGACGGACGAGATCTTGGCCATGCCGGTGCTGCCGAAGGTGGTCTGGATGCAGTTGACGGTGCGCGATGATGCATCGGCCGAGCGGCTTGAGAAGGCTGGGATCAAGGTGGTGATGAACCGGTGCCCGAAGATCGAATATGCACGGTTGTCCGGCGAGATCGGCTGGAGCGGCGTCAACAGCCGCCGGATTTCATCGCGCAAGCCGATGATGCGCTCGGGCTACCAGAGTTTCGGGATCGTTGCTCAAAACGATGATTCGGATGATTAGGATTTGACGCTACCGGCTTGGGGGCGCTTGGCCTTTCAAGCCGAGACACAGTGGAGGAGAAAGCTCATGTCGAAGAACGAACCGGGATTTGCCACGCTTGCGATCCATGCGGGCGCGCAGCCAGATCCGACGACCGGGGCGCGGGCGACGCCGATCTACCAAACCACGAGCTTCGTCTTCAACGATGCCGATCACGCAGCATCGCTCTTCGGCCTCCAGGCCTTCGGCAATATCTACACCCGCATCATGAACCCGACGCAGGCGGTGCTCGAGGAGCGCATCGCAGCGCTTGAAGGCGGCACGGCGGCCCTGGCGACGGCGTCCGGCCACGGTGCGCAGTTGCTGGTCTTCCACAACATCATGCGTCCGGGCGACAATTTCCTTGCGGCCAGAAGACTTTACGGCGGCTCGATCAACCAGTTCGGCCACGCCTTCAAGAATTTCGACTGGCAGGTGCGCTGGGCCGACCCGGCCAATCTCTCCTCATTCGAGAGCCAGATCGATGAGCGCACCAAGGCGATCTTCATCGAAAGTCTCGCCAACCCGGGCGGAACCTTCACCGATATTCAGGCGATCGCCGATCTTGCTCACAGGCATGGTTTGCCGCTGATCGTCGACAACACGATGGCTTCGCCTTACCTGCTGCGTCCGCTGGAGCATGGCGCCGACATCGTCGTCCATTCGTTGACGAAATTCATCGGCGGCCACGGCAATTCCATGGGCGGCATCATCGTCGACGGCGGCACCTTCGACTGGTCCGCATCCGGCAAGTACCCGATGCTGTCTGAACCGCGGCCGGAATATAACGGCATCGTGCTGCACGAAACCTTCGGCAATTTCGCCTTTGCCATCGCCGCACGCGTGCTCGGCCTGCGCGATTTCGGCCCGGCGATTTCGCCAATGAACGCGTTCCTGCTGCTCATGGGCGTCGAGACGCTGCCGCTGCGCATGCAGCGCCATTGCGACAATGCACTCGAAGTCGCCCGCTGGCTGAAGGCGCACGATAAGGTGTCGTGGGTGAACTATGCCGGCCTGCCGGACGATCCGAACAACGCGCTTCAGAAGAAATACGCGCCGAAGGGTGCGGGCGCCGTTTTCACCTTCGGCTTGAAAGATGGCTACGAGGCCGGCATCCGCTTCGTCGAGGCGCTGGAGATGTTCTCGCACCTTGCCAATATCGGCGACACGCGCTCGCTCGTCATCCATCCGGCTTCCACGACACACCGCCAGCTGACCGAAGAGCAGCAGATCGCCGCCGGCGCTGGTCCCGACGTCGTGCGCCTGTCGATCGGCATCGAGGATGTCGCCGACATCATCGGCGATCTTTCCCAGGCGCTGGACAAGGCGTGATGGTCAAGGCGCTGCGGGTCGAAACTGCCAACACCGAAGCGGAGGCCAGCGCGCCTCCGCCGGAGCGCATCATTTCCGGTGACCCGCGCTTCACCACCTGGAACATCGAGGACAATGGCAGGGGCCTCTATGCCGGCGTCTGGGAAGCGACGCCGGGCAAATGGGTCATCTCCTACGAGGAGTGGGAGTACTTCCGCGTCATCTCCGGCCTCTCGATCGTGACGGAAGAGGGTGGTGAGCCGGTCCGATACGGTCCGGGCGACGCCGGCATCATCCGCCCCGGCTTTCGCGGCACCTGGGAAGTCGTGGAAACGACCCGCAAGGATTACGTCATCTCCATCTGACGGCGATTTGTCACCAGTGGCAGGCGAGGCGCTCCAGCCCGTGGAAATGATAGCTGTCGCGGTAGCGCGGCGGTTCTGCGAGCGAAAGACCCGGCAGCCGTTCAAAGAGAATCGGCAGCGAAACCTGCATTTCCAGCCGCGCGAGTGGCGCTCCGATGCAGAAATGGATGCCTGCTCCAAATGAGACGTTCGCGCCGTCACTGCGCTCAGCATCAAACAGGTCGGCGTTTTCGAAGCGTCGCGGGTCGCGGTTGGCCGCACCCAGCATCAGCCCGATCCTGTCGCCCTTCTTCAGCGCAATGCCGTCCTCGAGCACCACATCCTGCAGCGCGTAGCGCGTGAACATGTGGAGCGGCGCATCGAAGCGCAGGGCTTCCTCTACGGTCGCGGCCGTGGATCGCTCGTCGGCAAAGAGAACCGCCGGATCGCTGCCTGCCTCCAGGATCGTCTTCACCGCATTGCCGGTCTGGTGCACGGTCGCTTCGTGGCCGGCGTTGAGCAGCAGGATCGCGGTCGAAATCAGTTCGTCCTCGCTCAATCGGCCGCCATCCTGTTCGGCGGCGATCATGTGGCTGATCAGATCATCGCGTGGATCGTTGCGCCGCTCCGTCACCAGGGCGCGCAGATAAGTGGCAAAGCCCCGAGCGGCCGCATTCGCATCGTCTTCGGCGGCGCGGTCGCGGCCGAACATGTACATGCGCACCATGCGGTGCGACCAGTCGAGCAGGTCGGGCACCCGGTCGTCCGGAACCCCGAGCATGCGGGCGATCACAGTGGCGGGAATGATTTCGGCATAGGCCGACAGAAGCTCGGCTTCGCCATTGCCCTCGAACCCGTCGATCAGCTGATGGCAGAGCGCGGCGATCTCCGGTCGCAGACGGTCGACGTGGCGCGAAACGAAGGCCCGGTTGACCAGCGTGCGCAGCCTGGTGTGGACCGGTGGCTCCAGTTCCAGCAGCGAATGCGCTTCGACCGCGTCGAAATCGGCGAGATGGGAGGCCGGCTCCGGCAGGCCAAGTTCGTCGCGCGTTGCCACATGCAATATCTGGCGGCCAAACCGTCGATCTCGTAGCAGTGCGTTCACATCATCGAAGCCGGCGAAGCACCAGAAGCCGTAGTCTTCCCAGAAGAATGCGGGCGCCTGCGCATGCAGCGCGGCATAGACCGGATAGGGATTGGTGAAGAACGCCTGATCACGCGGATCGAGCGACAGGTGCCGCCCATCGAGTGCCAGGAGAGGTGCATATGCGCCCAAACCATATCCTTTCAGCGGGTTTTGCCGTAGTTCGGCAAGCGATAAGCATGGGACTTCGCTTTGTGAAGCCCGCGCGTGCAGCGAGCCTGAGAAGTGAGGCATGAAATGAATATCATCATCGTCGGTGCCGGCATCGCGGGCCTTTCCACCGCCGGGTCCCTCGTCAAGGCCGGTCATCGGGTGACGCTCATCGAGCAGGGCCCGATCCCGAACCCGCTTGCGGCTTCGGGCGACCACCACCGCATCATCCGCCGGGCCTATGGCAAGGCGTCCGGCTATGGGCGCGCCATCACGGAGGCCTACGACGCCTGGGACGAGCTATGGGCAGATCTCGGCGAAAGCCATCTGGATGCCCGAGGCTTCATGTGCATTTCCCGCGAGCCCGGCGACGAGGCAGAAGAGATGCGCGACGGCCTGGCGGATGGCGGCTACCCGTTCGAGGAGCTGGATGCCGCCGAGACCGCGCGCCGCTATCCGTTTCTTGATGCGCAGGCGATCCGCTTCGCATTCACCTCGCCTGAGGGCGGTGCGCTGCACTGCCGGCGGATCGCCTCGGGGCTCGCCACCTGGCTGCGCGCTGCCGGGGCCAAGCTGGAAGAAAACGCCAAAGTTATTGCCGTCGATGCCGAGGCGGGTGCAGTGCTGCTGGAGGATGGCCGCCGTTTCGAGGCCGACCAGGTGGTCGTCACGGCCGGTGCATGGGTCCTGAAGCTCTTTCCGCATCTGGGCGTCGACCTGAAGACCTATCGCACCGCCGTCGTCTATCTCGATCCCCCGGCCGAATTCGCGGAGGCTTGGGAGCGGGCACCAGTCATCCTCGACGTCGGCGGAAAGACGGATGGCTATATCATCCCGCCATCGGGCGACGGTGGTCTTAAGTTCGGCTCGGGGCTGCACAAGAGACCGCACGACGATGCCGATGCGCAACGCGAGCCGGCTGAAGGCGAGGGGGAGACGATCCGCGACCTCTTTGCGCCCCCATTCCTGCGCTTGGACGATTACCGGGTTCGCGAGACCGTAACCTGCGCCTACACCTTCACCGAGGATCAGCGATTCTTTGCCGCCGAATTCGGCCGCTGCGTCGCCGTCTCCGCCTGTTCGGGGCATGGCTACAAATTTGGCGCTGCGGTGGGGCGTCGGGTCGCGCGCTTCGTCAACGACCGGAATTTTGCGGCTCTGCAATCCTGGCTCAGGGCCGATCCTTAAGGTTAAGACGTCGAGCCCCTTTCAATCCATGGGTCTCGTCTTGAAGACAGGCATATCCACACTCTATGTAAGGAATGGCAGGATTACGTGATTCTCGTGGCCGGTTTGGAGCCGCAAGTTTTTTCAAGGACTGATTGCATGACAAGAACGGTTGATACCGCAATGGCGCTGGTGCCGATGGTCGTCGAGCAGACGAACCGCGGCGAACGTTCCTACGACATCTTCTCGCGCCTTCTGAAAGAGCGGATCATCTTCATCACCGGTCCGGTCGAGGACCAGATGGCGACGCTCGTCTGCGCGCAGCTGCTTTTCCTCGAGGCTGAAAACCCGAAGAAGGAAATCGCGCTCTACATCAATTCGCCGGGCGGCGTCGTCACGGCCGGCATGGCGATTTACGACACCATGCAGTTCATCAAGCCGGCGGTTTCGACGCTCTGCGTCGGCCAGGCGGCATCGATGGGCTCGCTTCTTCTGTGCGCCGGCCACAAGGACATGCGCTTTGCAACGCCGAATGCCCGCATCATGGTGCACCAGCCTTCGGGTGGCTTCCAGGGCCAGGCATCGGACATCGAGCGCCACGCCCAGGACATCATCAAGATGAAGCGCCGCCTCAACGAGGTCTACGTCCAGCACACCGGACAAGATTATGACACGATTGAGCGTACGCTGGATCGCGATCACTTCATGACGTCGGAAGAAGCCCGCGATTTCGGCATCGTCGACAAGGTCATCGCGTCGCGCGAGGCCATGGAGCAAGAAGCCGCGAAGTGACGGCCTGGCCCAATTGGGCCGGCGACCCGATCGGGCGGCTGCTGCGCCATGTGGGGCGAAGCAGCCGTTCCAAAGCGGCAAGTGTGACGATCCGGTCTCACCGGGCAACAAAGTCGTAGCGGCTAGCCTGTTCGTAACCGTGCTGGATTGTTGCCGAGGGTCGGCAAATCTGATTTTGTCAACCCTCAGGCTATAGATGTCGCTATAGGACATCAATTGGTGCCGGATACAGGCGACCCCCACCATCCAGGGTCGCCGACGAAGGGCACCCGGGCGGCATGCCCGAACGCAGATTGAACAGGTTTCGGCACCCTTGTCGAAAGTGCTGGAAGGGAATGGATATGAGCAAGGTCAGCGGCGGCAATAGCGGCGACTCCAAGAATACGCTTTATTGCTCTTTCTGCGGCAAGAGCCAGCACGAGGTGCGCAAGCTCATCGCAGGTCCGACCGTTTTCATCTGCGATGAATGCGTCGAACTCTGCATGGACATCATCCGCGAGGAAAACAAATCCTCGATGGTCAAGTCGCGCGACGGCGTGCCCACGCCACAGGACATCATCAAGGTTCTCGACGAGTATGTGATCGGCCAGCAGCAGGCCAAGCGCATCCTCTCGGTCGCCGTGCACAACCACTACAAGCGCCTTGCGCACGCAGCGAAGAATTCCGACGTGGAACTCTCCAAGTCGAACATTCTGCTGGTGGGCCCGACGGGTTGCGGCAAGACCTATCTTGCCCAGACGCTCGCGCGCATAATCGACGTGCCGTTCACCATGGCCGACGCCACCACGCTCACGGAAGCCGGCTATGTGGGCGAAGACGTCGAGAACATCATCTTGAAGCTGCTGCAGTCGGCCGACTACAATGTCGAGCGGGCGCAGCGCGGCATCGTCTACATCGACGAAGTCGACAAGATCTCGCGCAAGTCGGACAATCCCTCGATCACCCGCGACGTATCGGGCGAGGGCGTCCAGCAGGCGCTTCTTAAGATCATGGAAGGCACGGTCGCATCCGTTCCTCCGCAGGGCGGTCGCAAGCATCCCCAGCAGGAATTCCTGCAGGTGGACACGACGAACATCCTCTTCATCTGCGGTGGCGCATTCGCCGGCCTCGACAAGGTGATCTCGGCACGTGGCGAGAAGACGTCGATCGGCTTCGGTGCGACGGTTAAGGCTGCTGAAGATCGCCGCGTCGGCGAAGTGCTGCGCGATCTGGAGCCGGAAGATCTGGTGAAGTTCGGTCTGATCCCGGAATTCATCGGCCGTCTGCCGGTCATCGCGACGCTCGAGGATCTCGACGAGGATGCTCTCATCCAGATCCTGTCGGAGCCCAAGAACGCGCTGGTGAAGCAGTATCAACGCCTGTTCGAGATGGAAGATGTCGACCTGACCTTCCACGAGGATGCACTTCGTGCCATCGCCAAGCGGGCCATCACCCGCAAGACCGGCGCTCGCGGCCTCCGCTCGATCATGGAGAAGATCCTGCTCGACACGATGTTCGAGCTGCCGGCGCTGGAAGGCGTGCGCGAGGTCGTGATCTCAGACGACGTGGTCGATGGTGCCGCGCGCCCGCTTTACATCTACTCCGAGCGCGAAGAGGAAAAGGGCAACGCGACAGCGTGATCCCGACCCCCTATCGGCTCTGAAAGTCTCGGCCGAAAGCCCGCCCCACAGGCGGGCTTTCGTGTTTCTGGAACTTCGGCCTCCGTCCCTTTCGAAGAGCTGTTGATGCTGAGAAATTCGCGACGTTTTGACAATTGCATGACAGCCGCTTTCCGAAGGATGATGATGTGACTCGTGGCCGTGGCGGCCACTTGAAACGCGTACGGGATAACGCCACTTAACTTTCAACGATCGAGGGCTCCAAACCCCCGTTTTCCGCCGATCGGCGGCTCCCGCTAGTGCCGCAAGGCACGCCCCGCGGGCCAGAAAGGAAGATTGATGACCGACAAGACCATGACAGCAGCCGCGGATGCCTATCCCGTCCTCCCGCTGCGCGACATCGTTGTGTTCCCACACATGATCGTGCCGCTCTTCGTGGGCCGTGAAAAATCCATCCGCGCACTGGAAGAGGTCATGGGTGGCGACAAGCAGATCCTGCTTGCAACCCAGACCAACGCCGGCGACGACGATCCGGAACCGTCCGCAATCTACAAGATCGGAACGGTTGCGAACGTCCTGCAACTTTTGAAACTGCCGGACGGCACCGTGAAGGTGCTGGTCGAAGGACGCGCGCGCGCCGAGATCACCGGCTATTCGGACCAGACCGATTATTACGAAGCGACTGCCAAGCCGCTCGACGAGCCGACCGAAGATCCAGTCGAACTCGAGGCACTGGCGCGTTCGGTCGTCACCGAATTCGAAAGCTATGTGAAGCTCAACAAGAAGATCTCGCCGGAAGTCGTCAGCGCGGCCAGCCAGATCGACGATTATTCCAAACTCGCCGATACGGTCGGCTCGCACCTGTCCATCAAGATCAGCGAAAAGCAGGACATGCTGTCCACGCTTTCGGTGAAGAAGCGTCTGGAAATGGCGCTCGGCTTCATGGAGGGCGAGATTTCTGTTCTGCAGGTTGAGAAGCGCATCCGCTCGCGCGTCAAGCGCCAGATGGAGAAGACCCAGCGCGAATATTATCTCAACGAGCAGATGAAGGCGATCCAGAAGGAACTCGGCGACGGCGACGACGAGCGCGACGAGATGGCCGAACTGGTCGAGCGCATCCAGAAGACCAAGCTGTCTAAAGAAGCGCGCGAAAAGGCCGATGCCGAGCTCAAGAAGCTGAAGCAGATGAGCCCGATGTCGGCGGAAGCCACCGTCGTGCGCAACTACCTCGACTGGCTGCTCGGCCTGCCGTGGGGCAAGCGATCCAAGATCAAGACCGACCTCAACAATGCCGAGATGATCCTCGAGACCGATCACTACGGTCTGGACAAGGTCAAGGAACGCATCGTCGAGTATCTCGCCGTCCAGGCGCGGTCCAACAAGATCAAGGGCCCGATCCTCTGCCTCGTCGGCCCTCCCGGCGTCGGCAAGACCTCGCTCGCCCAGTCGATCGCCAAGGCGACCGGCCGCGAATACATCCGTATGGCGCTTGGCGGCGTGCGGGACGAAGCTGAAATCCGCGGCCACCGTCGCACCTATATCGGCTCGATGCCTGGCAAGGTCATCCAGTCGATGAAGAAGGCGAAGAAGGCCAATCCGCTCTTCCTGCTCGACGAAATCGACAAGATGGGCATGGACTTCCGCGGCGATCCGTCATCGGCGCTCCTGGAAGTGCTCGATCCGGAACAGAACTCGACCTTCATGGACCACTATCTTGAGGTCGAATACGACCTCTCGAACGTGATGTTCATCACGACGGCGAACACGCTGAACATCCCTGCGCCCCTGATGGACCGCATGGAGATCATCCGTATCGCCGGCTACACCGAAGACGAGAAACTGGAGATCGCCAAGCGTCACCTTCTGCCGAAGGCGATTCGCGATCATGCCCTTCAGCCGAGCGAGTTCTCCGTGTCGGACGCGGCGCTGATGGAAGTCATCCGCACCTACACCCGTGAAGCAGGTGTCCGCAGTCTGGAACGCGAGCTGATGAAGCTTGCCCGAAAGGCCGTGACGCGGATCCTGAAGGACAAGGACCTGAAGACGATCGAGGTGACGCCGGAAAACGTTTCGGAATTCCTCGGCGTGCCGCGCTATCGCCACGGCGAGATCGACGGCGAAGATCAGGTCGGCGTGGTCACGGGTCTTGCCTGGACCGAGGTCGGCGGCGAGCTGCTGACGATCGAAGGCGTCATGATGCCCGGCAAGGGCAAGATGACGGTGACCGGCAATCTGAAGGACGTGATGAAGGAATCGATTTCCGCGGCGGCATCCTATGTCCGCTCGCGCGCTGTCGATTTCGGCATCGAGCCGCCGCTCTTCGACAAGCGCGACATCCACGTGCACGTGCCGGAAGGCGCAACGCCCAAGGATGGCCCGTCTGCCGGCGTGGCGATGGTGACGGCGATCGTGTCCGTGATGACCGGCATCCCTGTTCGAAAGGATGTCGCCATGACGGGTGAGATCACGTTGCGTGGTCGCGTCCTGCCGATCGGTGGACTGAAGGAAAAGCTTCTCGCGGCGCTTCGCGGCGGCATCAAGAAGGTGCTGATCCCCGAGGAGAACGCCAAGGATCTGCCGGAGATCCCGGACAACGTGAAGAATGGGCTCGAAATCGTGCCCGTATCGCGCCTCGGCGAAGTTCTGGAACATGCGCTGACCCGCGTGCCGGAACCGATCGAGTGGGATGCGGCAACGGCGAGCACCGTCGTCACTCCGGAACTGGCCGACGATCACGGTGCGACCATCGCGCACTGACGCTTAAACGGCCACCTGCAGCGGGCATCGTGTTCACGCTGCGACAAGCAAGTGGAAAACCGGGCCAAGTGCCCGGTTTTTTCGTAGTCATATGCTGAAAACGCTGGAAAACCGGGCTTTTCCGTGCGATTGGCATTCGATTGCCAGGCGTCTGGACTAGGATGCCGAGCCAGTTTCAGTGAAACGTTTCGTACCAATTGGAAAGGGGTGGAAACATGAACAAGAATGAACTCGTCGCTGCCGTCGCCGAGAAGACCGGCATGGCAAAGACCGAGGCGGGCTCCGCTGTTGAGGCCGTCTTCGAAGTCATCACCGGCGAATTGAAGTCGGGTGGCGACGTGCGCCTCATTGGTTTTGGAAATTTTTCGGTATCGCGCCGCGAAGCTTCGAAGGGCCGTAACCCCTCGACTGGCGCTGAAGTGGACATCCCGGCACGCAACGTTCCCAAGTTCTCTGCCGGTAAGGGCCTCAAGGACTCCGTCAACTAAGACGGTCCTCAAGGACAGAAATTCAAAAAGCCCGGGTTTCGCCCGGGCTTTTTTGTTGGAACTGACCTGGAAGCCTATGCTGAGGGTTCAAGCCCGCAGGACATCGTCGATCACGGTTGCCAGGAGATCTGGCAGAACGCGAAACGTGTAATCGCCGTGGGTCCGCTCCAGGAAATGGTGATAGTCGCGGCCCCATGGGCCGATATTCACGGTTGGGATCGGCGGATAGCCTGCATCTTCGGCAAAGCGGATCGAAGACCCCCAGAGCGGCATTTGCTCCCGGATACCCTCGAGGCTTGCCGAGGCGTTGCGCGCAAGGAAGCTGATGTCCGAAATGGCGGGGAAGAACTCGCGGGATTCCACCGACAGCTCTTCCTGCACTGCGATCCTCGCCATCGCGGCCTCGATTATCTTGCGTGTCTGCGCGGCGGCTTCGTCCGATGGCCATGCGATGGCAGGGTAGGGTGTCGATGCGATCCCGATGATCACGGCGGCACCCGGAAGCTGTGCTGCATCCAGCGCGAGTTCCGTCAGCCGGCGTGACCGCTCGGGAAGGTCGAAGCCTGATTGCTCCAGTTCCGCCGCCGCCTGATCGAACTCCGCCTCAAAATTGGGACTGGCGGCTCGGGCGCGTTCGCGCAGTTCGGCAAATGTCAGGATCGAGACGTCGTCCCAGAGCGGGCTTGCGGAAAGCTTGAACGAAGCCGCGCGCTCCTTCATGCGACTGGCAGCACGGGAAACAGCAGCCCCAGCCAAATCGCGCGCCATGGCGATGATGTCTTCCGGGCGCCGGCGGTGCATCAGCACGTTCCAGTAAAGCCAGGCACGTCCCGGCGTCGTGACGTTGTAGACGCTCTTTGCATCCTTGAGCGACAGCGCCGTTGGCGGCGCGGCGACCTCGTCGCCCGTCATCTCGCCCAGCGCCGGCGCGCATTCGAATTCGATCGCGAGCTCCGCCGCAAGATAGGCCGCATTGATGCCGTCGAACGGGTAGCAGGCGTGGGCATCCTTGCCAGCGACGAAAGCGCTCAGCAGCACCTTGCCGATCGTGCCGAAGGTTGCGACCCGGCCGTTTTGACCCGTCTCGGCATCGCAGGTCGCATCGAGATTGAGGGCGACAACGGGCTCAAGGCCGCGTGATTGCAGAAACTCGGGCAGCATGGCCGAGACCGCGCGCATGCCGGCAGAGTTTTCCTCCTCGTCCGGCGTCGCGATCAACAGCAGATTGCCGGTGCGATCGTCGGTTTCTGCAAACTGCTCCAGCACGGCAAGCCCTGCCGCCACGCCGGATTTCATGTCGAGCATGCCGCGACCGGGCACAAATTCGCCGCTCTGGAGATCGGTGAGCGCCTGGGGGTAGCCGCCAGTGGCTTCGAGCCGCGCGATCAGACCTTCCCGCAGTGCATCCGGCGATCCCGCAAGCTCCGACAGGTCGCCATAGTCATCGACAGGCACGACATCGAAATGGCCAGCCAGGATGATGGTCCGACTTCCTGAACCCCGCACGAGCGCCAGCACATTGGCCCGGCCCTTGGGATCGCCCTCGATCGGGGCGAGCGTGAGATCGGCGGGATTGGCTTTGAAGTACAAGTGCTCGGCGATGAGCCCGTGCAACCGGCTGGCAAAGGCCGCTTCGTCAGGTGTGCCGGTGACACTCGGCCAACCGACGAGCGTGTGGGAGAGCGCGCGGGCGCGCTCCGTCAGCCGCTCGCGCTCACGCACGGTCGCGCGTGCTCTCGCTCGCTTCGCGGTGATAGGCGGCGACCGTTTCGACTTCTTCGCGCGAACCCATGATGACGCTGACGCGCTGGTGCAGCTTTTCGGGCTGCACGTCCAGGATGCGCTCGTAGCCGGTGGTCGCCACGCCGCCTGCCTGCTCCATCAGGAAGCCCATCGGGTTCGCCTCGTACATCAGGCGCAGCTTGCCCGGCACGTCCGGCTTCCGCTTGTCCCAGGGATACATGAAGATGCCGCCGCGCTTCAGGATGCGGTGGATGTCGGCGACCATCGAGGCCGTCCAGCGCATGTTGAAGTCCTTGCCGCGCGGGCCGGTCTTGCCGGCAAGGCACTCGTCCACATAGCGCTGCATGGGCGCATCCCAGTGCCGCTGGTTCGACATGTTGATGGCAAACTCGACGCTGGTTTCCGGCACCCGAAGCCGCTCGTCGGACAAGACCCAGGAGCCCATCTCGCGGTCGAGCGTGAACTCGTAGACGCCGGTGCCGACGGTCAGGATCAGAAGGGTCTGCGGCCCGTAGATCGCATACCCGGCAGCAACCTGGCGCGTGCCCGGCTGCAGGAAGTCCTCTTCGCGGATTTCGCGGCCCGATGCGTCGGCCGGTGCCTCGAGCACGGAAAAGATGGTGCCGACCGACAGATCGACGTCGATGTTGCTGGAGCCATCGATCGGATCATAGACCAGCAGATATTCGCCCTTGGGGTAGCGGTTCGGAATGCGATGGATCGTATCCATCTCCTCAGACGCCATGGCGGCGAGATGACCGCCCCATTCATTCGCATCGATCAGAAACTCGTTGGCGAGCACGTCTAGCTTCTTCTGCACCTCGCCCTGAACGTTTTCGCTGTCGAGTGACCCGAGATTGCCGCCAAGCGCACCCTTGTTGATCGTGTGGCTGATCGCCTTGCAGGCGCGCGCGACAATCTCGATCAGGAGGCGCAGCTGTGCCGGAAGCGCTTCTTCCTTCCGCTGCTGCTCAATGAGAAACTGCGTCAGTGTCTTGCGCTTCATGGCTCGGTCCTCCGCTGAAAACTGGCGACGTTCTAGGCTGCGACGCTTTTTTCCATCGACAGCGGGAAGAAGCAAGCGGCATCCCGGCCTTCAACCGGCATCAGTGGTGGCATCTCGCGCCGGCATTTGTCTTCGGCGCGCCAGCAGCGCGGATTGAACGGGCAGCCGGGCGGCGGATTGAGCGGGGAGGGCAATTCGCCCGTCAGCGGAATGCGCTCCTTCTGCCGCTCGGGATCGGCCATCGGCGTCGCCGAGAGCAGGGCCGCCGTATAAGGATGTTGCGGATCGGAGAACACGCGCTCCGCAGTGCCGAATTCCACGGGCTTGCCAAGATACATCACCAGAATGTCGTCGGCGATGTGGCGCACGACCGACAGATCGTGGCTGATGAAAAGGTAAGCGAGGCCAAGCTCGTCCTGCAGATCCATCAGGATGTTCAGCACCTGCGCCTGGATGGAGACGTCGAGCGCAGACACCGGTTCGTCCAGAACCAGGATCTTCGGGTTGAGCATCAGCGCGCGCGCAATGGCGATGCGCTGGCGCTGACCACCGGAGAACATGTGCGGATAGCGCTCGTAATGCTCGGCGCGCAATCCTACACGCGCCAGCATTTCATGTGCCTTGCGGCGGCGTGTCGCTGAATCGTCGCTGGTGTTGATTTTCAGCGGCTCCTCGAGAATCGCTCCGATCTTCTGGCGCGGATTGAGCGAGCCGTAAGGGTTCTGAAAGATGATTTGCACCTTGCGGCGCAATTCTGCAGTTGGCCCGGTGACGGGAATGCCGTCGATCTTGAGCTCGCCCTCGGTCGGCGTCTCGATCATCGTGACGAGGCGGGCAAGCGTCGATTTCCCGCAGCCGGATTCGCCGACGACGGCGAGCGTCTTGCCTGCCTCGAGACTGAATGAAACGCCGTTCAGCGCCTTGACCGTCGCCGGTGAACTGAAGGCGCCGCGCTTGACCTCGTAGTGGCGGTGCAGGTCGGTTCCCTGAAGGACAATCTCACTCAAATCAGTTCCTCCTGCCGTTCTGCCAAGGCTGCTGCAGGCGCCGGATGGCCTTGCGGTACGCCATCGACGAGCGGGTAATTGCACAGCGCGAGCCCGAGTGATGCCGGCTGGCGCTTCACGGTGCGGCGGCAAAGATCGGTCGCAAAGCTGCAGCGCGGCTCGAACAGGCAAGCCGGCGGCCGGTCGTTCGGGCCAGGCACGACCCCCGGGATGGATGGCAAGCGCTTGTTGCCGCGCGCCCGCTCGGGAAGGGCGGCCAGAAGCGCGGCGGTGTAGGGATGATGCGGATCGCGGAAGAGTTCCTTGACCGGCTGCTCCTCCACCTTTTGGCCAGCATACTGCACCTGCACGCGCTCGGCGGTCTCGGCGACCACGCCCATGTCATGCGTGATCAGGATCAGGCCCATGTCGGTCTCTTTCTGAAGCCGCACGAGAAGATCGAGAATCTGAGCCTGGATGGTCACGTCGAGCGCCGTCGTCGGCTCGTCGGCAATCAGAAGCTTCGGATTGCAAGACAGCGCCATGGCGATCATCACGCGCTGGCTCATACCGCCGGAAAGCTGGTGCGGGAAAGCCGAGAGACGTTCCGCAGGAGCCGGGATGCCGACCAGTTCCAGAAGCTCGATAGAGCGCTGCCGCCGCTCCTTGCGGCCGAGCCCAAGGTGCTTGCGCAGCATTTCGCCGATCTGGAAGCCGACGGTGAAGCACGGATTGAGGCTCGACATCGGCTCCTGGAAGATCATGGCGATATCCTTGCCGATGATCCTGCGCCGCTCACGCGCCGACATGCCGATGAGATCGTTGCCTTCGAAGCGCATCACATCCGCTTCGATCTTCGCCGTCCAGGGCAGGAGCCCCATCAGCGCCAGCATCGAGACGGATTTGCCTGAGCCAGACTCGCCGACGATCGAGAGGATCTCGCCGGCGTCGACGGTGAGGCTTACTCCATCCACTGCCTTGAAGGGACCAGAGGACGTGTCGAAGGTGACGGTCAGATTTTCCAGTTCGAGAAGCGGCATCAGGACCTCTTCAGCTTGGGGTCGAGCGCATCGCGCAGGCCGTCGCCCATCAGATTGATGGCGAGCACCGTGATCAGGATGGCAAGACCCGGGAAGGTGACAACCCACCAGGCGCGCAGGATAAACTCGCGGGCTTCCGCCAGCATCGTGCCCCATTCCGGTGTCGGCGGCTGGGCCCCCATGCCGAGAAAGCCGAGCGCTGCGGCGTCGAGGATTGCGTTGGAGAAGGAGAGCGTCGCTTGCACGATCAGCGGCGCCAGGCAATTCGGCAGGATCGTTACGAACATCAGCCGCAGGCGGCTTGCCCCAACGACGCGGGCGGACGTCACATATTCCCGCTCGCTTTCGGCCAGCACCGAAGCGCGCGTCAAACGCACGAAATGGGGTTGAAGCACGAGCGCGATGGCGATCATCGCATTGGTCAGCCCTGGGCCGAGAATGGCGACGAGCACCAGGGCGAGAAGAAGCGACGGGAAGGCGAGGATCACGTCCATGACGCGCATGATCACCGTGTCGATCCAGCCGCGGAAAAAGCCCGCGATCAGGCCGAGCAGCACGCCGCTCGTTACGGATAGGACGACGACGACCACGCCGATGAACAGCGAGAATCGCGCGCCATACATGAGCCTCGAAAGCACATCGCGACCAACGGGATCCGTGCCGAGAATATAAGCACTCCGGCCGCCTTCCTCCCACATGGGCGGAATGAGCAATGCATCGCGGTTTTGGATCGTCGGCGCATGCGGCGCCAGCAGCGGCGCGAACACGGCGATCGCGACGATGATCAGGAAGATCACGAGACCGATGACGGCGCCCTTGTTCTGGCTGAAATAGTACCAGAACTCCGAAAGGCCGGACCGTGGCTTCGTTGCGGTTTCGGGCACTTCCGCCTCGGTCCGTTCGTCGATGGCGGATTTTTCTGCTTCGATATGGGACATGGCCGCTTCCTAGTGCCGGATTCGCGGGTTTATCAGCCCGTAGAGCATGTCGACGAGAAGATTGACGAACATGATGATGATGGCAATCAGCAGGAGACCGCCCTGGACCACGGCGTAGTCGCGCCGGAAGACCGAATCGACCATCCACTTGCCGATGCCGGGCCAGGAGAAGATGGTTTCCGTCAGGATCGCGCCGGCAAGCAGCACACCGACCTGAAGGCCGATCGTGGTGACGACCGGGATCATGGCGTTGCGAAGCGCATGGAGCCCGATGACGCGCCGTGGCGACAGGCCCTTGGAGCGCGCGGTCCGCACATAATCCTCGCCGAGAACCTCCAGCATGGCGGAGCGCGTCTGGCGCGCAATCACGGCAAGCGGAATGGTGGCGAGCACGATCGTCGGCAGGATCAGATGGCTGAGAGCCGAGCGGAAAGCACCGGCTTGTCCCGACAGAAGGCTGTCGATCAACATGAAGCCGGTGACGGGCGGGAAGAAATAGAGAAGCGAGATACGGCCCGAAACCGGTGTCCAGCCGAGCGTTCCGGAGAAAAAGATGATGAGCAGCAGCCCCCACCAGAAGATCGGCATGGAATAGCCGACGAGAGCCGTGCCCATGACGGTCTGGTCGATCCAGGTGCCGCGCTTGACCGCTGCAAGCACGCCAAGCGGGATACCGAGCGCCGTTGCCAGAACGATGGCGCAGAACGCAAGCTCGATCGTGGCCGGAAACAGCGTGAAGAATTCGTCGAGCACCGGCCGGCGCGTCACGATCGAGGTGCCGAGATCGCCCTGCAGGATGCCCATGAGATAGTCGAAATACTGAGCGACCAACGGTCGGTCGAAGCCCATTTCAGCGCTCAGCTGCGCGTAGCGCTCCGCGCTCATGCCGCGCTCGCCGGCAAGCAGCATGATCGGATCGCCGGGCAGCAGGCGGATGAACGCGAACGAGATGATCGAAACCCCGATGAAGGTCGGGATGATCAGCGCCAGTCGTGAGAGAAAGAACCTTAACATGGCAAAAACCGGGAGCGGCTCATCACCGCCCCCGGCTCCCTGTCTTTGAACAGACTTTATTCGGCGATGTCGACGCCGTCGAACGTCATGTCGCCGAGCGGGCTCTGAACGAAGCCGGTGACTTCGCTGCGCATCGGAACGTAGACGACCGAGTGAGCGATCGTTGCCCAGGGAGCTTCCTGCTTGAAGATTTCCTGAGCCTGCGTGTAGAGCTCCGCACGCTCTTCCTGGGTCGGAAGCGTCTTGGCTTCCTGGACGAGCGCATCGAATTCCTCGTTGCACCACTGAGCACGGTTGGCACCGCCGACAGCATCGCAGCCGAGCAGAACGGCCAGGAAGTTGTCCGGATCGCCGTTGTCGCCAGTCCAGCCGAGAAGCACGGCACCATCGCGGTCTTCAGCCGAAGAACGCTCCAGATACTCGCCCCACTCGTAGGACACGATCTCGACGTCGACGCCGATCGCATCGAAGTCGGCCTGCATCAGTTCGGCCATGCGGCGTGCGTTCGGGTTGTACGGACGCGATACGGGCATCGCCCAGATCTTCATGGAAAGATTGGTGACGCCGGCCTCTTCGAGAGCAGCGCGGGCAGCTTCCGGATCGTATTCGTCGTCGACGAGGTTGTCGTTGTAGGACCACATTGTCGGCGGGATCGGTGCCTTGGCGACGGTGCCGGCGCCCTGGTAGACGGCGTCGATGATCGCCTGCTTGTTGATCGCCATGTTCAGCGCGCGGCGCACTTCAGGACGATCGAAGGGCTCCTGCGTCGTGTTGTAGGCGAAGTAGCCGACGTTCAGGCCTTCCTGTTCCATGACGGTCAGGTCGGGGTTCTGCTGCAGGCTCTCGAGGTCTGCCGGGTTCGGGAAGGCCATGATGTGGCACTCGCCCGCGGCCAGACGCTGCTGGCGAACCGAAGCGTCCGTCGTGATCGCGAAGACCAGATCGTCGATCGGCTCTACGCCGGCCCAGTAATCGTCGAAGGACGAATAACGGATGGCGGCATCGGCCTGATAGGCGACGAACTGGAACGGACCGGTGCCGATCGGCGCCTGGTTGAGCTGCTCGGGCGTGCCGGCTGCTTCCAACTGGTCGGCATATTCCTTCGACATGATCGAAGCGAACGGCATCGCGAGGTTTGCGAGGAACGGTGCGTTCGGTGCCGTCAGCGTGAACTTGACCGTCAGATCGTCGACCTTTTCGATCGAAGCGACGAGGTCAGGCATCGACATGGAGTTGTAGTATTCCCACGAAGCGCCCGAAACATAGGCGTTGTAGGAATTTTCCGAATTGCCCTGGCGATCGAACGAGAAGATCACGTCATCGGCGTTCAGGTCGCGGGTGGGCGTGAAGCTGTCGCTGGAATGAAACTTGACGCCTTCACGAAGCTTGAAGGTGTATTCCAAGCCGTCTTCGGAGACTTCATAGCTTTCGGCAAGGCCGGGCTCGGTCTCGGTCGTGCCCTTCTTGAACTCCAAGAGGCGGTTGTAGATCGGGTGCGCGGAAGCGTCGAAGGTCGTGCCGGACGTGTAGAGCGCGGGGTCGAAGCCTTCCGGCGAGCCTTCCGAGCAATAAACGAGCGTCTTGGCCTGCGCAGCCGCTCCGAAGCAGGCCACGAGCATCGTCGTAGCCAAAAGCGTCTTGAGGTGACTCATAATAGCGTTCCCCTGGAACTGGTTTTGAAGGAAGTTTTCTTTTGAACGCCTGAACCGATCCGAATTGGTGGAGAAAACGGCCATCAGGTTGGGTTCTGCTGAGGAGCAAACGTCAATCCGAACCGAATTGCAACGTGAGCCTCTCGCTTTTTTTGACTGGATGATCAAACCGTAAAGACAGCGCAACAAAATTGCGCCGACTGGTTGCCGCAAGATCATTTCGCTCAATATTGCTGCGTCGCACCATGATCGTGCTGTGGACAGGCTCTCCGGCGCAATATTATCCCCAGAGAGCAGGCGGCGCCGCCCAGACCATTGAGCCTTCGTAATGCATTGCATGTTCGCGGTCTTCGGCAAGCAGAAGAGGCCCGTCGAGATCGACAAGCTCGGCCCCTTGCGCCACAAGAAGAGCGGGCGCCATTGCAAGGGATGAACCCACCATACACCCGACCATCAGCGAGAAGCCTTGCGCACGCGCATCCTCGCGCAAACCCAACGCTTCGGTCAGGCCGCCCGTCTTGTCGAGCTTGATGTTCACCATGTCGTATCGCCCTTTAAGCTCGGCGAGCGAGGCGCGGTCGTGGCAGCTTTCGTCGGCACAGACGGGCAGGGGGCGCTCGATTTCGCCGAGCATGGCGTCCTGCCCGGCAGGCAGGGGCTGTTCGACCATCGCCACGCCCAGCTTCAGGAGGTAGGGCGCGATTTCCGAATAGAGCTCCGCCGTCCAACCTTCGTTCGCGTCGACGATGATCGCCGCTTGAGGCGCGCCGGCGCGCACCGCTTCGAGCCGCGCGATGTCGTTCTCGCCGCCGAGCTTCAGCTTGAGCAGGGGCCGAGCAGCATTCTCCTCCGCCTTCCGACGCATCGTTTCAGGCTCGGCCAGCGACAAGGTATAGGCGGTCTGAAGCGCCGTCGGCGCCGACAGCCCCGCCAATTCGTGAACCGGCCGTCCGGCGCGCTTGGCTTCGAGATCCCAGAACGCGCAATCGAGCGCGTTGCGGGCAGCGCCTGCGGGCAGGCGCTCCTGAAGGCTTTGCCGGTCGATGCCTCCTGAGGCGATCGCATCGGCAAGGTGCCGAATTTCCGCAATCACGCCTTCGACGGTCTCGCCATAGCGAGCATAAGGGACGCACTCGCCCCAGCCCATCAGATCGCCATCGGTGAGCTTCACGGTGACGACGCGCGCATGGGTGCGCGAGCCACGGGAAATGGTGAAGACGTCCTTCAGCGCGAAGACATCTTCGGTAACGTCGAGCTTGATCATCGCTCAGACCAGCGCTTCGACGAGCCGGGCTGCGCCGTGACGATAGGGATCGACGGTGGGAAGGCCCATCCGCGCTTCGATGTCATCCAGAAGCCGGCGGGCTTCGTCTTCACCGAGCGCAGCCGTATTGATCGATATGCCCGTAACGACGCAGCCGGGATTGACGATGCGGGCCATTTTCAAGGCAGTGTCGCGCAGATCCTCCAGCGATGGCAGCGTGTAGGAGGGCAGGCCGCGCATATGGGTGCGCGTCGGTTCGTGGCAGAGCACGAGCGCGTCCGGCTGGCCGCCGTGGATCAGCGCCAGCGTCACGCCCGAATAGGACGCGTGGAAGAGGCTGCCCTGACCTTCGATCAGATCCCAATGGTCCGGATCATTGTCGGGCGTCAGCCATTCGACGCTGCCCGCCATGAAATCGGCGACGACAGCATCGAGCGGAACGCCGTCACCGGTGATGAGGATGCCGGTCTGGCCGGTGGCACGGAACGTCGCCTTCCGGCCTCGCGCCGTCATTTCACGCTCCATAGCGAGCGCGGTGTACATCTTGCCGACCGAACAATCGGTGCCCACAGCGAGGCACCGCTTGCCCTTCCTGCGGTCGCCATTCGCGATCGGATAGTCGACGCTCGGCACACGCACGTCGTGCAGTGAGCGCCCGTTCGCTTCGGCAGCGCGCACCAGTTCCGGTTCGTCCGTCAAAAGATTGTGGAGCCCGGAAGCGACGTCGAGGCCGGCTTCGAGCGCCTGGACCAGAACCGCGATCCAGTCCTTTGAGATCACGCCGCCGCGGTTGGCGACGCCGACGACCAGTGTCTTCACGCCAGCCGCCACAGCTTGCTCGATCGTCATGTCGGGCAGGCGCATGTCCGCCTTGCAGCCGGGCAGCCGAAATTGTCCGATCGCATAATCCGGCCGCCAGTCGCGGATGCCCTGGGCAACCTTCGCCGCAAGAGGATCGGCGGCATCACCGAGAAAAAGCAGATAAGGCGTCGCAATCATCGTCATTTCGCAGTCGGCTCCACTATTCATTTGCCTCAAGCCTATCGATGCCCCCAACGCGGCGAAAGAGGGGAAGCTCGCGGCATACAAAATGTCGTTGTCAGGAACGCTCTGGCGTCGCCGGACTTATAGGTTAGATTTCACCTGTTTCTGACCTTCAATTTCACCATCCGTGAGACGCAAATGAGCGGTTTGCTGGCACTTCTCGATGACGTCGCAGCGCTGACCAAGCTTGCGGCGGCGCAATTGGATGACATCACCGCGCAGGCATCGCGCGTCGGCGTCAAGGTCGCCGGCGCCGTGATCGACGATACGGCAAAGGCCGGAGCGAAGTCGCTCGGCGTCGTCGTGGATGACGCGGCGGTTACGCCAAAATACGTCCAGGACCTTCCGGCCGCCCGTGAACTGCCCATCGTCTGGCAAATCGCGCGCGGATCGATCTTCAACAAGCTGGTCATCCTGCTGCCGGCAGCGCTGCTGCTCGACACGTTCGCGCCGTGGCTGATCACGCCACTGCTCATGTTGGGCGGCGCTTATCTCTGCTTCGAGGGCGCCGAAAAAATCCTGCATCTCTTCGCGCCGCATGAAGAGAGGACGGAACACGCTGAGACGATCGATGCCGCACATCTCGAGAAAGAGCGCGTGGCGGGCGCCATCAAGACCGACTTCATCCTGTCTGCTGAAATCATGACGATCGCGCTCGCGGCGATCGAAGCACAAGGCGTCCTTTCGCGTGGCGTGGTGCTTGCGCTTGTCGCCATCGGCATTACCGTACTCGTCTATGGCGCCGTAGCACTCCTCGTGAAGGCCGACGATTTCGGGTTGAAGCTTGCGCAGGTCGGCAGGCTCGGGGTGACCCGATCCGTCGGGCGCGGCATCGTCAAGGGCATGCCGAGCGTGATGACGGCGATCTCCACCATCGGTACTGCCGCCATGCTGTGGGTCGGCGGCTCGATCGTGCTTCACGGGCTCGAAGTGTTTGGGTTCGGCGCGCTCAGCCATGTCATCCACGACATCGCGCATGGCGCGGGCGCGCTCGTGCCGGCGGCTGAAGGCGCGGTCACCTGGATCGTCACTGCAGCGCTGGACGGCGTGTTCGGTCTCGCTCTTGGCTTGCTGCTGGTGCCGGTGGTCACGCGCGTGCTCACGCCGATCGCGAATGCGTTTCGCGGCAAGAAGGAAGCACCCGCCGCGCATTGAGGGGAACGGGTCCGGTCGCGGGAACCGCTAGAACAGCGATCCCTGTTTCGGCTTGACCCCTTCGCCCTCGGATGCAGGCGCTTTTCTGACCAGCTTCCTCGGCGCTGAGCCGTCCAAGGCGAGCGCATCCACAATCCCATCGGCAAATTTCAGCGACAGGCGCTGGCCGGATCCAATCTGTTCCGCAAGCGACAGGGCTTGCCCGGTTTCATCGCGCACGATCGCATAGCCGCGCCTCAGCACATTGTCCGGATTGAGCGAGCCGAGCACGCGCGACTGCTCGACCATCTGGCCGCGCAGGCGCTCGAGCCGCCGCGCCATCGCCCTGTCGGCACGCTCCTGCCGGGTAGCCATCGTCTCGGACAACCGTTCGATGCGCAATTCGATGGGGCGGAGGCTGAGCTGGGCTTCGATCCTTGTCAGGCCCGAGCGCGTCCGATCGAGCCGGCGCTCCACGATGCGCTCGCCCCGGATGATGAGATCCATAACCCGTTGGCGTCGATCCTTGATGCGGGCGTCGAGCGTCGTCGGTGTCAGCCGGCTTGCCCGCGCCTCGAAGGCCCGGCGCTTGTTCAAGGTGTTCAGTTCCAAAGCCCGACCGAGCTTCGCCGACACCTCGTCGAAGTGCCGCCGGGGCAGCGCAAACAGCGTGTCGATCGAGGGCAGGGCGCGCGCCGTCTGCCGCAGCACCTGCCGCCGTTGGTCGAGGTGACGCGACATGCAGCCCGAAAGCCTCGCCGAAAGCTGAGCGAGCCCGGCCTCGAGATCTGCCCTGACCGGCACGGCCATTTCCGCAGCGCCGGTCGGCGTCGGTGCACGGCGGTCGGCCGCATGATCGATCAGCGTCCAATCCGTCTCGTGACCGACTGCTGAAATCAAGGGAATGCTGGAACTCGCGGCCGCGCGCACGACGATCTCGTCGTTGAACCCCCAGAGGTCTTCAAGGCTGCCGCCGCCACGGGCGACGATCAGGACATCGGGCCGCGGGATGGAACCACCGGCCGGCAGCGCGTTGAAGCCGGCGATCGCGTTGGAGACTTCCATGCCCGTGGTCTCGCCCTGAACCCGCACCGGCCAGACGAGCACATGCACGGGGAAGCGGTCACGGATGCGGTGCAGAATATCACGGATGACGGCACCCGTCGGCGATGTCACGACGCCGATGGTCATCGGCATCAAGGGCAAGGCACGCTTGCGCGCATCCTCGAACAGCCCTTCGGCGGCAAGCTTGCGCCGGCGCTCTTCCAGAAGCGCCATCAGCGCGCCGGCCCCGGCGGGCTCCAGCGCCTCGATCACGATCTGATATTTCGACGAGCCGGGATAGGTCGTGACCTTGCCCGTCGCGATCACCTCCATGCCTTCCTCGGGCTTGAAGCGAAGCTTGGCGAAAGAGGTGCGCCAAATCACGGCCTCGATGCGCGAACGATCGTCCTTCAGCGAGAAATAGGCGTGGCCCGAAGAGTGCGGACCGCGATAGCCGGAAATTTCACCGCGCACGCGCACATGGCCGAACGCATCCTCGACCGTGCGTTTGATCGAGCCTGAGATCTCGCTGACGGTGAATTCGGTGAGATTCGTCACGGCCTGAGATGCCGTCGGAGAATCGATATCGAAAAAGTCGCTCATCGCACCATTGCGCCCGGTTGCTTCGAGAGGGTCAAGCGTCGACGCCTACCAGCCCGGCATCAGATGTCCATTGCGCTGGCGCGGGCGCATCTGCACGAAGCCCTGGTCGCTCTCCTCCATGGCGGCGAGCGGCATCGGCGTGATGTTGTCGAGGCTTGCCGAAATGTGCTGGCTGATCGCGTTCATCAGCGATGCCGGAACGCCGGGCCGGCGCATGATGCCGATCTGTGCGGGCGCCAGCGGGGGGAAACCGTCCGCCGGCGAGAGGATACGCATGCCAGGCCGAAGTGCCGCTTCGGGCAGAAGCGATACGGCAAGACCTGCGAGTACCGCAGAGGCGACAACGGTCGAGGACCAGCTGGTGAACAGGATCTGATACTCGCGATTGACCGAATCGAGTGCCGAGCAGGCAAGCTGGCGCCACTGGCAATTGCGCCGTCCGACGGCAAGCGGCAGCGGCGTCGTCTCATGCGCCGTGTGGTTGGCCGAAGACACCCAGTGAAGCGGTTCGGTACGCACCACCTCCGATTGGCGGACGCGCGGATTGTGCGTCACCAACGCGATGTCGAGCTCGCCGCGCGCCATCTTCTCTCCGAGATCATTGGAGGATTCACACACGATATAGAGTTCGACATTCGGGTTTGACTTGGCGAAACGCGCGATGATCTCCGGCAGGAAACGGTCGGCGTAATCGTCCGGCGTGCCGATCCTGAGCAAACCTTCCAGGCGGTTCTCGTCGAACGCGGCAAGCGTCTCCTCATTCAGCCGCAGCATACGGCGCGCATAGATGATCAGCTTCTCGCCGTCTTCCGTCAGGCGGTTGGTGCGCCCGTCCTTGACGAAGAGCGGCTTGCCGATCCGCTCCTCCAGCCTGCGCATCTGCATGGAAACGGCCGACTGCGTCTTGTGAACGCTGTCGGCCGCGCGGGTGAAGGAACCTGCATCGACGATGGCAGCGAAGGTCTTGAGCTGATCGATATCGAGGGGGGCCGGCATGGGCGTCGTCCGCATCATAAAGATTGATGCTTATCATTAGAAACATTCGCTGGAACGATCAATGCGATTCTGCGATCACTCTCAGCGTTCACACTCGTGATCACGGAAAGCCGCCACAACCGACGGGGTCCATTTCAAGAATGGCTCCGCGTCGGGCGGATTTCTGCGGCCTCGAGCAAGCGGACCGGGCACGTCAAGAGAGCACACGCTGCCCGAACGGAAACTGCTCTCCATCATCGGTCGCCGGCTGGAAACCGGCGCGAAGGAGCACTGCCATGAAGACGATCGAAACCCGCCCCGATCTCGATATCGCCCCCGCACGGATCACAACTTCGGTGGTTCTGAAAGCGCTGGCACACCGTCTTCTTGCCGTGTTCCGCGCGCTGCGAAATCGCAAACAGGTCATGTATCTGGAGGACTTCACCGAGGAGCAACTGGCCGATATCGGCCTCACGCGCGGCGATCTCCTGAATTCGCTCGAGCGTCCCTGGTACGACGACCCGTCGCAGCATCTGTCGCGCTCGGCGTGGCAGCGGCGCACGCGCATCCGCTCGCGGGCGTGACGTTTGACGGACGGCCTGCCCCATCCGTCCAGTGCGGTGCTCTCGTTGCCCCGAGAACCGTGCACAGCGCATGCCCCGCACCGAGCGGGGCATGCGTCGTTTTAGGCTTGACCATCAGGTCTGGCGCTTCATGCCATCCAGATATTGGTCGAAGATCTTGTCCATGGACTTGGCGTAGCCGGTCTGTACCTCGCGTCCCGCATCGAACATCTGGCCGAACAAACCGTCCAGCGTAGTCTTCTGGTCGCCAGGCTTCTGCTCAGGTGGCGGTTCGTCTGCTTCCGGCGGCGGCTCGGTGTCCGATGTCCGATACTGGCCGAACATCGTGTCCATCATGTCGTTGAAATTGCCGAACACCGGGTTGTCGAAGGGCGACTTCGGCTGTGGCGTCGGTTCCGGCAGGTCGTCCCGCCCAGCCGCCTGGTAGCGGATCATCTGTTTCAGCATGTCGCCGAAGACGTCGGGGCCGGATGATATCTGGCCTTGCGCGCGCGCCATCTGCTCGTTCGCCTGGGTGTAGAGCCCGCCCATAACCATGGAGGCGAGCACGGGCAGCATCTGCTTGAAGATGTCCTGGCCAATGCCGGTCGCCGATGCCGCCTGCTCCGCAACCCGGCGGCTGAGATCCTTGGACCCGAAAATATGGCCGAGGATGCCGTTGCCTTCCTGCACGCCCTGCGGCGTGAACGCAGCCTGCACGTCCTCGAAATAACGTCGATGGTGACCATCGGCGAGCGCTGACAGAAAGGATGCCATCGGTGCGGATCCGGCGGTATTGCGCTTCAGTCCCGCCGAGAACGCGGGCGCGAGCGCCGCCATCGCCTGCGCGACCTGCGCTTCCGAAAGGCCGAATCGGCGGGCCATCTCTGCGGTGGCATGGCCGTTGGCGGCCTGCTGCATCATGTCGTAGATCGGCATCATCGGCGGTCGTCCTCCCAAACATCTGCTTGGCAGGAACTATAGGCCGAAAGCGCTCACGCCGAAACGGCCGAGGCGTCAGTAGGCGTATTCGTCGAAGACCGGCTCCACCGAGCCATTCCACCGTCCCTTGTAGAGCGACAGCATCTGCCCCGCCGCCGTTTCGCCACGCGCGACGACCTCTTCCAGCGGCGCAAGGAAATGGCTCTCGTCATTGCCTTCGTCGTTGAGGCGGGCGCGGGATTGAAGTCCCTTGCGGGCAATGTCGAGCAGGTCGCGGGAAAGCTGGTGCAGCGAACGTCCGTCGATCTCCGCAGCGAGACCCTGGACCGGTACTGCGTCGCGCAGTGCGTGGACCTGTTCGAACGTCCAGCTTTTCGTCAGCTGTTCCGCCGCATCGAGCGCTCCGCCATCATAGATCAGGCCGACCCAGAAAGCGGGCAGGGCGCAGATGTTGCGCCACGGGCCGCCATCGGCACCGCGCATTTCGAGGAAGCGCTTCAGCCGCACATCCGGGAACAGCGTGGAGAGGTGGTTTGCCCAGTCGCCCATCGTCGGCAGGCCATCCGGCAGCTCGTCCTTCAGAGCGCCATCCATGAACTGTCGGAACGTGACGTGTGTGCAGTCGTGATAGACGCCGTTGCGCGTCACGAAATACATCGGAACGTCGAGTGCCCAGTCCACATAATGCTCGAAGCTGAAGCCCGGCTCGAAGATGAAGGGCAGGAGCCCCGCACGCTGATTGTCCGTATCCCGCCAGATGTCGCCACGCCAGGACAGGAAACCGTTCGGCTTACCTTCGGTGAAGGGCGAGTTGGCGAAGAGCGCCGTCGCGATGGGCTGAAGCTTGGTCGAGACCTGCATCTTGCGGCGCATGTCGGTCTCGCTCGAAAAATCAAGGTTCACCTGGATCGTGCAGGTCCGGTACATCATGTCGAGACCCTGCTTGCCGACCTTCGGCATGTAGTTCGTCATGATGTCGTAGCGCGATTTCGGCATACGCGGCGTCTCGGCCAGCGACCATTTCGGGCTGCCGCCAAGGCCGAGAAAGCGGATGCCGAGCGGTTCGGCGATCTCGCGCAGCTGCGCCAGATGCGCGTTCGATTCCCGGCAGGTCTGGTGGATGGTTTCGAGCGGCGCGCCGGAGAGTTCGAACTGGCCGCCAGGTTCGAGCGAGATCGCGCCCTGGCCGGTCGGCTCGACGAGACCGATGATCTTGCCGGCATCGATGATGGGCTCCCAGCCCAGCATCCGGGTCATGCCGTCGAGCAGCGCCTTGATCGAGCGCTCGCCCTCATAGGGAACGGGCGTGTTGCCATCGATGAAGAAGGGGAATTTCTCGTGCTCGGTGCCGATGCGGAAATCGGTTTCCGGCTTCGATCCGTCTGCGAGATGGGAGATGAGCTCGGCCTTGGAGGCGATCGGCGTCAGGTCAGTCGTGTCGCGTGCCATGAAGCTCTCTGCGGATGTTTTATCTGGGCCGGCCCGATCTTGCCGAGCGGGATGCTCGCTGCTTGAACCAGAAGGCGCGCGGTGCGCAAGCAAAAATCATTGAACCCGCTGTCAACGGATGGAAAGAGGGATAGGCCTTTCGTACGGATTTGGACTCAGCGCCAATCGCCGATCGTCGCCTGCAGCACCGCGAGCGCAGCGACGGCAGCGGTGTCCGCCCTCAGGATCCGTGGCCCCAGCGGAATGGCGGTCACGAAGGGAAGAGCGTGCAGCCTGCGGCGCTCATCTTCCGAGAACCCGCCTTCCGGCCCGACGAGCAGCGCCAGCTGCGTCTCCGTGATCGCGCTGAGCGCCGCGACGGGATTTTGCGTCTCGGCTCCTTCATCGCAGAAGACGATCCGGCGCTCATGGTCCCAGCCGGTGAGCAGCGGCTCAAGCTTCAGCGGTTCGCGAACCTGCGGAATGGCGAGGATGCCGCACTGCTCGGCCGCTTCGCGCGCATTGGCCGCCAGACGCTCCACATTGACGCGGTGAACCTGCGTATGCTGCGTCAAAACCGGCTGTAGAATGCCGGCACCCATCTCCACCGCCTTCTGCACCATGTAATCGAGCCGCCCCTGCTTCAGCGGCGCGAAAAGATAGTGCAGGTCGAGCGGTGCAGGCTGGGGGCGCACCTGCTCGACGGGCACGATCTCCACGCGCTTCTTCGCAGGCTGGGTCAGCGTGCATAGCCATTCGCCGTCACGCCCGTTGAAGACGAGCACTTCCGCGCCTTCGCTGAGGCGAAGCACGTTCAAGAGATAATTCGTCTGGTCCTTGTCGAGCGGCACGGTTTGCTGGTTGGCGAGGGCAGCTTCGACGAAGAGGCGTTGCAGTCTGAAATTGGCGCGCATCCCAACGCCATGCATGAGGCGCGCCGCGAACTCAAGTGCCGTGCGACAGACCCGTTGGGTGGATCACCGGTCGGTAGCCGGCCTCAAGCGCTCGAAGCGTCGACGGCGGCGTCAGGATCACGCCATCGCTTGCGTGCGGGGCTGGATTATCGTGGTATCCATCGAATGACCACCCAAGGAGCTTACCTCCCAGAACCAGACACGGGTATCCCGACACGTCGAGGAAGCTGCCGTCCGGCAAAAAGTGCATATCCCGCAGCGGCAAGCGACGACGCACATTTGCGTCGAGCCGCTCGCTGTGAAGTATAGCGTCGATATCCGGCGCTTTCATCGCCGCCAGCCCGTTGCCCGCCGCAAAAAAGCGGGAGAACTCGATAGCGCGGGCGCGCTGGCATTCGAAGCAGGGTCGATGGCCGGACGCCAGCGCGGTCGCTTCGTCGAGAAAGAAGAGCTCTGTGTAACTCTCGCCCATGACAATCCGGCTTCGACCCTTGAAGTCGCCAAGACAGATGATCCAGGCTCTCGACGCATAGCGACGCTTCGTCAGCGTGCGTGTCGCCGGATCGTGGATCCGGCCGCCGCGATTGCCCATGAAAAGGCCCCGCGCCGAATGAGCATGGATCGCGCCGAACGGATCGACCCGATTCTGGAGCGGCATGTCAGCCTCCGGGTTCACCCTTGGCGCGATGCACGGTGTAGATGCTCTTTGCGTCACCTTCGAGGATCAGCGCGGTCAGTTTCTCGCGCACATAGACGCCGGTATCGATGTTGATCCGGTTTGGCCGCAGGTCAGCTTCCTCCTGCGGCGTATGGCCATGGACGACGATTTTTGGATGCAGCCCCTCGTAAGAGAGAAACTCGCGGCGGATCCACATGAGTGTGTCGGGTGTCTGCGCTTCCAGCGGCACCATGGGCTTGATACCCGCGTGGCAGAAGAAGAAATCGCCAAAGGACACCGAATAGGGTCTCTGCTCGAGAAAGCGTCGGTGCATCGACGGCAGCGCGTTGATGAACTGATCGGCGCTGGCGAGAAAGACGTCATCGCCATCAGTGGCGAGCGTGACACCGTAGGAGCGGGCCGTCTCCTCGCCGCCATTGGTGGCAAACATGCTGGCAGGGTCGGGCTCGCTGAGAAAGTCGAGCATCGCCTGGTCGTGATTGCCGCGAAGCGCGATGATGCGGGCATCCTGTGCCATGCGACCGATGAGAAAATCGAGTACGCCCTTCGAATCCGGCCCTCGGTCGACATAGTCGCCGACATGGACGATCCGCCAGTCTTTCGCGGGCCGAAACCGCAGATCCTCGTCGATGCGCCGGTGCATGGCACGAAGGAGATCCGCATAGCCGTGAACATCGCCGATGGCGTAGATGCGAAGACCATCGGGCGCACGGGCTTCTCCGAGCTCGATCCCCATCGTCAGCCGCCGGAATCAACCACGATGATGTGCAGCGCGCGCGGGCCATGGGCGCCGAGAAGCAGCGTCTGCTCGATGTCGGCCGACCGCGACGGTCCCGTGACGAAGTTGACGACGCGGCTCATCTTGCCCTTGCCGAACATCTGACGCACCCGCCGCCACACCGCCTCCATGTCGCCTTCAATATCGGCGCTATCGATGACGACGAGATGATATTCGGGCAGGAAGTTGATCGTGGTGGGATTGTCGGCACCGGCTGTGAGCACGACGGTTCCGGTTTCGGCCACGCCGGCGATCGCGTGGCTGAGACCAGCCATGTCCAGGCCGTCGCTCGGCCCGTCGACCACGCTCAAGGATGCGGCAGCCTGCCAATCCGCGCTGCGCAGACGCGGATCGCTGCCGATGCGAATGGCCGCAGGGAGATTGCGTTCGCGCAGGTACCGTCCGACGCAATCGGGCAGGGCGGCGTAGCTTGATACCCTTTCCACGGTCGCCTGCACTGCCTCTGCCTTTTCGATGAACAGCGCCTGCCGCGCGTCCTTCGGCAGTTGCCCGCGTTGCGGAACGACGCCGAGCGGCGCATTGCCGAGACGCTCCGAGACCGCCTTGCGGCGGTCCGCATCCGACGTCGTGCGGCTGTTGACGGCGCGGATCCGGTTGAGGATGCCGGCGCGTGCGGTTGCTTGATCAGCCATGGTGTTCAGCCTTTGCACGCGCTGCGTATTGCTGCTGGAACGTCTTGCCTTCCGGCGCCGGCAGGTCCCGATGGACCGTCCAGCCGGATGCCAACGGCAGGCTCTTCAGCCGGTGGCGGTCGCCGCCGAGCTTGGCGATGATTGGCATCGCGATCGACACGGCAGCACGATAGAGCGCCGGCCGCTTGGCGAAAAAGGCCCAGAACCCGAGGCCGAAGCGAGCGGGCTTCGGCGACAATTGGCGCTCGAACTCGTCCTCCCGCCAGTGTCGCATCATCTTCGGCAGCGGGATGCGCATGGGACAGACGGATTCGCAGCGCCCGCAGAAGGTGGAGGCATTCGGCAAATGGCCGGCCTTGTCGATACCGTTGAGCGATGGGGTCAGCACCGCGCCCATCGGTCCCGGATAGACCGAGCCGTAGGCATGGCCGCCGACGGCGTGATAGACCGGGCAATGGTTCATGCAGGCGCCGCAGCGGATGCAGCGCAGCATCTCCTGGTATTCGGTGCCGAGCATGGCGGTGCGGCCATTGTCCAGCAGCACCACGTGGTATTCCTCCGGACCATCCGGGTCTTCTGCGCGCTTCGGGCCGGTGGAGAAGGTGGTGTAGACCGACATTTCCTGGCCGGTCGCCGAGCGTGCGAGCACCCGCAGGATCTGGCTCGTGTCTTCGAGCGTCGGCACGATCTTCTCGATCGAGGCGACGACGACGTGGCAGCGCCCGAGCGTCTGCGTCATGTCGCCATTGCCCTCATTGGTCACGATGACCGAGGAGCCCGTTTCCGCGACGAGGAAATTTGCGCCGGTGATGCCGACATCGGCCTGGAAATAGCGCTGGCGCAGCACCGCACGTGCCTCGGCAAGCAGCGTCACCGGTTCGGTCAGGTCGCGGTCGAGATCCAGATGCGTGTGGACACGGCGGAAATCGGCTTCGACCTGATCTTTGTTCAGGTGAACCGCCGGCGCGATGATGTGGCTGGGATGCTCGCCGCGCAACTGGATGATGTATTCGCCGAGATCGGTCTCGACGGGCTCGATGCCGTGCTCGCTCAGGTAGTCGTTGAGATGGATCTCTTCCGAGATCATCGACTTGCCCTTGGTGACGGTCTTCGCATTGCGCTTGCGGCAGATCTCGAGAATGATCCGGCGCGCATCCTCGGCATTTTCCGCCCAGTGCACGTGACCACCGGATTCGGTCACCCGCTTCTCGTATTCCTCAAGATAGAGGTCGAGATGGGCGAGCGTGTGATCCTTGATCGCCTTTGCATTGTCGCGCAGCGCATCGAATTCGGGCAGGGCTTCGGCCGCCTTCGCCCGCTTCTCGATGAAGTTCTTCTCCACATTGCGCAGCGCCTTTTGCAGCTGCACGTCGGCCAGCGCCTTGACGGAATTCTGCTTGAATTCGTGCGAGGTGAGTTGCATGGTCAGCGTCCCGAACCGGCGATGGGCGGCGTGTCGGTCATGCCGGCCAGCACTTCCGCCACGTGCCGCACCTCTGTCTTCGCGCCCTGGCGCTTCAGCTTGCCCGCCATGTTCATCAGGCAGCCGAGATCGCCGGCAAGCAGCAGATCGGCATCGCTCGCCTCGATATTGGCTGCCTTCTTGGTGACGATGGCGTTGGAGATGTCTGGGTACTTCACACAGAAGGTGCCCCCGAAGCCGCAGCAGACATCCGCATCCTTCAGTTCCTTGAGATCAAGACCGTCGATCGAGCCGAGCAGCGCGCGGGGCTGGCTCCGCACGCCCAGTTCACGCAGTCCCGAGCAGGAATCGTGATAGGTCACGGTCCCGTCGAAAGACCCCGGCACATCCGTCATGCCGCGAATATCGGTTAGAAACGAGACGAGTTCATGAACCTTCGCCGCGAACTCGGCCGCGCGTTTCTCCCAGTGCGGATCGCCTGCGAAGAGCTCCGGATAGTGCTTCTTCAGCATCGCCGCGCAGGACCCGGAAGGCGCGACCACATAGTCGAAGCCCTCGAAGGTCTCGATCACCTGGCGCGCAATGTCGGCGGTATCCTTGCGGTCGCCGGAATTATAAGCAGGCTGGCCGCAGCAGGTTTGCGCGCGCGGCACGTCCACCGTGCAGCCTGCCGATTCCAGAAGCTTGATCGTCGCAAAGCCGACGCTCGGCCGGAAAAGATCCACGAGGCAGGTGACGAAAAGGCCCACCCGCGGCGTGGTGGTGGGGACGTTCAGGCTCACTCGGCGGCCTCCTTGTTGGCGATCATGGCTTGTGCCTTGGCCGCTTTCGGGGCGCGGCGTTGCTTCAGGCGCATGGCGGCGATCTGTTCCCAGTCGTCGACACGCTCGGCTTCTTCCATGGTTTTGGATACGAAATCGATATGGTCCTGCGCCGTCTTGCGGGCGCGGTCGGGATCGCCCGCGATCACCGCTTGGGCGATAGCGCAATGCTGATCGAGAAGAGTGTCACGGGCACCCGGCACTCCGTAGATCAGCGCGCGATTGTAGAAGACGCCGTCGGCGAGAAGCCGGTAGCAGGACCGCAGCGTATGGAGCAGCACGATATTGTGCGCCGCTTCGCCGACAGCATCGTGCAGTTCAACGTCGAGTTCGGCTTCCTCGGCGAAGTCGGCGCGGCCGTGAGCTTCGCGCATCGTGTCGACCAGCGCAGACAGCTGCGCCCGATCCGCAGCGGTTGCCCGCCGTGCCGCAAGCTCCGCCGTCATGCCCTCCATGGCGCGACGATACTCGAGATAATCCTCGGTCGCCCGCCGGTGCCGCCCGATGAGCTGCACGAGCGCCGGCGCAAAGATCTGCCCGACGATATCTGCAACGAAGGTGCCGCCGCCATGGCGTGAATGGACGAGCCCGCGAAGCTCCAGCTCCTTCAGTGCCTCGCGCAGAATCGGCCGGGAGACGTCGAGCTGTTGAGCGAGATCGCGCTCACCCGGCAGGCGATCCCCAGGGCGCAGAACGCTTTCTAGGATGAGCCGCTCGATCTGCAGCACCACGGCATCCGCCGTGCGCGCATGGTCGATGCTCTTGAAAATGTCGGAACTCATGGGATGTCGCTCCGCCGCCCACCGTCGGCACCTAGTCACCGCTGAAACTATCAACTGAGACAGCCAGTGGTCAATAATCTTTGCCAGTTGTGTTTCGGTTCGGCCCCTTGCTCAATCGCGCAGCGACGCCGATAGTGCACCGTGGGTTCGTGGTCTCGAGGGTGCTGAGTTGAGCAGGGGCAGTTTTGGTTTTCCGGTCGCACCGCAGCGTGCCAAGGCGCTCGGCGAGATCCACGCGCGCCCATCGCCGCTTCTGGAAACGCCCCGCGTCATCGTTCAGCTGGCCTTCATGACCGATGGCGGGGCGAGCGTCGACCACGCCGTTCTCGCTGACCTGATCCGAGCCCGTGGCCTGTCGGCACCGCAGAAGGATGCCCGGCATCACACCTTGTCCTGGGGGCAGGGCATGCTGCGGTGGGAGCGCCACACGGAGTTTTCCACTTATGCCTGGGAAGGGCCAGTGCCGGATCGCTTCGATGGCGATCTCGTCGGCCATCCCTTCGGTGACGGCTTCAATCCCCCGGGCAGCCTCATTTCCGGCGTTCGGCTTGAAATCCGCAAATGGACCGATGAGGAGGAAGCACAGGCAATTCGCATCTTCGATCCGTCGAGCCTCTGCTATTCGCTGGTGGAAGACGGGCGCGCTGCGGCGCTGACCGATTTCCGGCAGGACAAGGATGGGCTGACCCGCATTCTCGTGCTCGACAAGGGTTTGTCGCCGGCGCGAGCAGGTGCGCTGACGCAGCGCCTGATCGAGATCGAAACCTATCGCACGCTTGCCATGCTGGGCTTGCCGCAGGCCCAGACCCTGTCGCCGGAAATCCGCCGCATCGAAGACAGGTTGACCGAGATCACGCAGAAGATGCGGGAAAACGCGCGCGAAGACGCAGACGCGATGCTGACGGACATCACGCGTCTTGCCGCTGAACTTGAAGCGAATGCCGCAGCCGGGCTCTACCGTTTCGGTGCGAGCCGCGCCTATGACGGCATCGTGCTCGAGCGCATCAAGGCGCTGCACGAGCAGGCGGTGCCCGGCTACGACACCTGGGGCGCATTTCTGGAACGCCGCGTGGCGCCCGCAATGCGCACCTGCCGGTCGGTGGAAGAACGCCAGGTCAATTTGTCGCGCAAGCTGGCGCGTGCCACGCAGCTCCTTCGAAGCTGGATCGACGTGGAGCTCGAAAAACAGAACTCGGCGCTGCTGCATTCCATGAACCGCCGCGCAAAACTGCAATTGCGCCTTCAGCAGACGGTCGAAGGGCTCTCGGTCGCAGCCATCTCCTATTACGTCGTCGGGCTCGTTTCCTATCTCGCCAAGGCCCTGTCGGATCTTGGCTTGCCGATCGACCCTGCTCTGGTGACCGGTTTATCCGTGCCGGTCGTCGTGCTGGTCATTTTCCTGATTGTGCGCGGCATTCGTCAGCATCATCGCCGTGAAGACGAAGACGCCGCCAAGGGCAAAGCCTCTGACGGCGACTACGAAATCTGAGCGTTTCGAATTAAGCCGCGAAAGCTACTCGGCCGCGGCCTTATCCTTGGCGTGCGCCGCGGCAGCCTGTTCCGTGGCCTTGGCGGCCGATGCGGCCTCCGCCTGTTTCACGGCATTCTTCCGCAGCGCCGCAAGGTCGGCCACTTGTGGTTTTGGGAGGTCCCAGTAGGGCGTCGGTCCGAACAGGGCCGCAAGAAAATCGATGAAGACGCGGATCTTGGCCGGCAGGAACCTCCGGCTCGCATAGACCGCATGGATCGCAACGTTCCGCGATCCTTCGTAGTCGGGCAGAACGCGGACAAGCCGGCCGCTCGCCAATTCGTGACCGATATCCCATGTCGACCGAAGGGCGATTCCCACGCCGCCGATGACGCATTCGCGCACCACTTCGGACGAATTGGTCGCAAGCGGCCCGAGCGGCCGGTAGATCAGCGCGCCGTCGGGTCCCTCCATCTTCCAGGGCTCGCTGTTGTGCGACGGGATGCAGACGTGACGATCGAGCTCGCCGATCTTCTTCGGCTCGCCCATCCGTTCGATGTAATCGGGAGAAGCGCAGAGAATGCGCTGCACAGGCGCGAGTTTGCGCGCGACAAGGCTCGAATCCGACAGTTCGGCAATTCGGATCGCCACGTCATAGCCGTCGCCGACAATGTCGACGAACTCGTCCGACAACACCAGATTGACGGCGAGATCCGGGTTGGCCTGCATGAAGCTGTTGATGTGGGGCGCAATGTGCATGCGTCCGAACGAAGTGGGCGCGGATACTTTGAGCGTGCCGCGGGCAAGTGCCGAACGTCTGGAGACGAAGGCTTCGGCCTCCTCGATCCCGGCCAGAATGGCCAGAACGCGCTCGTAGAAGCCATGCCCGGCTTCCGTCAGTGAGATCTGCCGCGTGGTGCGCTGCAGAAGTCGCGTGCCCAAGCGATCTTCGAGGCGACGCAGTCGTTTCGATACCACGGCCGGCGAGAGACCGAGTTCTCGACCGGCAGACGACATGCTGCCAGCTGCGACGACGCGTGCAAATATTTCAAGATCGCCCAGATTGTTCATCGCATCCTCGGCTGACGGCCCCCAACTCGACCCCGGATTTGTGGAGCCAATCAAGTGTTACGCATCGCTTCACGGATTGGATTTCGACCTTCGCAGTATTCGCGCGAAAGCATCCTTGCGGCCGATTGCGGATGCCCTGGATTGTCTGGTAAACAAAATAGACCACACGCGGGAACCTAAACGGGAGATCACCCATGCTCAAGATGCCGGAGCCGGATGCGGACGTCCTGGCGCGCCGCAAGAGCATCGTTGCCGATCTACGCGATATCGTGCCGGGCGAGGGCGTGGTCGATGCCACCAACGAGATGCGCGCCTTCGAAACCGATGCGCTGACGGCCTACCGACAGATGCCGCTCGTCGTCGTCCTGCCGGAGACCGTGGAGCAGGTGAGCCGCGTACTGCGCTATTGCCACAAGAACGGCATTCGCGTCGTTCCGCGCGGCTCGGGCACGTCGCTGTCCGGCGGTGCGTTGCCGCTTGCCGACGCCGTGCTTCTGGTCATGTCGCGCTTCAATCGGGTTCTGGACATCGATTACGCCAACCGCGCGGTCGTCGTGCAGCCCGGCGTCACCAATCTCGGCATTACCCATGCGGTGCAGGACGAAGGCTTCTATTATGCGCCGGATCCATCGTCGCAGATCGCATGTTCCATCGGCGGCAACATCGCCGAAAATTCCGGTGGTGTTCACAGCCTGAAATACGGGTTGACCACCAACAATGTGCTCGGTCTGGAAGTCGTTCTGATCAACGGAGACATAGTCCGGCTCGGCGGCAAGCACCTTGATTCCGAAGGCTATGACCTGCTGGCCCTGATGACCGGCTCCGAAGGTCTGCTCGGCGTGGTCACGGAGGTCACCGTGCGCATTCTGCAGAAGCCGGAAACGGCGCGCGCAGCGCTCATTGGCTTCCCGACTTCCGAAACCGCCGGCCAATGCGTGGCCGACATCATCGCTGCCGGCATTATCCCAGGCGGCATGGAGATGATGGACCGGCCGGCGATCCACGCCGCCGAAGACTTCGTTCACGCGGATTATCCGCTGGATGTCGAAGCGCTGCTGATCGTGGAACTGGATGGGCCCGAAGCCGAAGTCGATTTCCTGCTTGCCGAAGTCGAGGCACTGGCGCTTCGCAACGGCGCGACGACGATCCGCGTATCGAAGAGCGAAGAGGAGCGCGCCACTTTCTGGGCAGGCCGAAAAGCCGCCTTCCCATCGGTCGGCCGCATCTCGCCCGATTATCTTTGCATGGATGGCACGATCCCGCGGAAAGAACTGCCGCGCGTTCTGGCCGGCATGCGGGAGCTCTCGGAGATCCACGGCCTTCGCGTCGCCAATGTCTTCCACGCCGGTGACGGCAACCTTCATCCGCTGATTCTCTACGATGCCAACAAGCCGGGCGAACTGGCCGCTGCTGAAGCGTTCGGTGCCGATATCCTGCGGCTTTGCGTCAAGGTCGGCGGCGTCTTGACCGGGGAGCATGGTGTCGGCGTCGAAAAGCGTGACCTGATGCCGGAGATGTTCAACGAGATCGACCTCGACCAGCAGATGCGGGTCAAGTGCGCCTTCGACGAAAAGCATCTTCTCAACCCGGGCAAGGTATTCCCGCAGCTGCGCCGCTGCGCCGAACTCGGCCGCATGCATGTGAGCGCCGGCGCGCTGCCGTTCCCAGACATTCCGCGGTTTTGATGATGGCAGCCGGACAGGTGACTATGAAAAGCGGCGATCCTCATCTTCGCCCCGCGACCGAAGACCAGGTGCGCGACGCCGTCGCCTGGGCCGCGGCGGAAAAGACGCCGCTCGAGATCGTCGGCCAGGGGTCAAAGCGCGCGATCGGCCGGCCGATGCAGACGGCGGAAACGCTGTCGCTCGCCGATCTGAATGGACTGACGCTTTACGAACCCGACGAACTGGTGCTGGCCGCCTGGGCCGGGACGCCGCTCGTCGAAATCGAGAAAGTGCTTGCCGAGAACAACCAGCGCTTCGAATTCGAGCCGATGGATTATGGGCCGCTTCTCGGCGAAGAGCCGGGCAGGGGCACGATCGGCGGCATGCTGGCGGCCAATCTCGCCGGGCCACGCCGGCTGAAGGCGGGAGCGGCGCGCGATCATGTGCTCGGCATCCGCTGCGTCACCGGGCGGGGCGAGATCGTCAAATCGGGCGGCCGCGTCGTCAAAAACGTCACCGGTTACGATCTTTCCAAGGGTCTCGCGGGTTCCTGGGGAACCCTTGCCGTGCTGACCGAAGTGACCATGAAGGTGCTCCCGCGCGCGCAAACCGAAGCAACCTTGGTGTTGTTCGGGCTGACCGACAGCGATGCGACTGCCGCGATGTCGCTCGCCATGGGATCGAGCGGCGAGGTGGCGTGCGCTGCCCATCTGCCGGAAAGCGTAAAGGGGCGCTTCATCGACGGTCAGTTGCCGCGTGCCGCGACGGTGCTGCGGCTCGAAGGCTTCGGTCCGTCAGTCGACTATCGTTTCGAAAGGCTCGCACAGCTGCTGGCGCCATTCGGGCCGACCGAAAGGCTCGATGACGCTCAGTCACGCCAGCTCTGGCAGGAAGTCCGAGATGTGAAGCCCTTTGCCGATGGCACGATGAGGCCTGTCTGGCGCGTTTCCGTCGCGCCGATGGAAGGCCATGCGCTGGTGGCAGCGTTGCGGCTCAAGGCCGGGATCGATGCCTTCTACGACTGGCAGGGTGGCCTTGTCTGGCTGCGCATGGAGGCGGGCGCCGATGCGGTGGGCCTGCGCCAGGCGATCCGCGCGGTCGGCGGAGGTCACGCAACGCTGGTGCGGGCCGCGCCGGAATTGCGTCGCTCGGTGGACGTGTTTCAACCGCAGCCCGGTCCGCTTGCGGCTCTATCTGCACGTCTCAAGGCCGAGTTCGATCCGATCGGCATCCTCAATCCGGGTCGCATGGCCGCGCTGAAGGCGCCCGAGCCTGCGTGAGCGACAAATATTGAAAGGCAGACATCGATGAGCTTGCACGAGGAAGGCCCAAGAACGCCGCTGCCCGGTGGCAGCCCACCCAATGGCGGCGGATGGTTCGAGCCCGGCAAGAACAACATCATGTTGATCTACGGCCTCTATCTCGTCAGCGCCATTGTCGGCGTCACGGCGTTCGTCGGCCTGATCATGGCCTATATGAGCCGCGGCACCGCGCAGCCCTGGGCTGAGACGCATTACACATGGGCGATCCGCACCTTCTGGATCGGCGTTCTCTACACCATCATCAGCTCTATCCTGGCGCTCGTCGCGATCGGCTTCCTGCTGATGATTCTCGTCGCAATCTGGGCAATCGTTCGCATCATCGCAGGCCTGCAGAAAGCATCGCGCGAGGAGCCGATGCCCAATCCGCAGAGCTGGCTTTTCTAGGATTCGCTGCTTTGGAAACGAAATTCTCTGCCGCCCAGCTTGCCGATCCCGGCGTCGCCGAATCGGAAAAGATCCTGCGCAAATGCGTCCACTGCGGCTTCTGCACCGCGACGTGCCCGACCTATGTGACGCTTGGCAACGAGCTCGATAGCCCGCGTGGTCGGATCTACCTGATCAAGGACATGCTGGAAAACGATCGGCCGGCCGACAAGGAGATTGTGACGCATATCGATCGTTGTCTCTCGTGCCTTGCCTGCATGACCACGTGCCCTTCGGGCGTCAATTATATGCACCTCGTCGATCATGCCCGCGTCCACATCGAGAAGACCTACAAGCGGCCGCTGATGAACAGGCTGACGCGCCAGGTGCTCGCTGCCGTGTTGCCGTATCCCGCGCGCTTCCGGCTGGCGCTGAACGCGGCGCGGCTCGGCCGTCCGCTGGCGCCGCTCTTCGATTCGGTGAAGCCGCTGAAGCCCTTTGCCGCCATGCTGCGCCTGGCGCCCTCGTCGGTGCCCGGCAAGTCCAAGTCCGCGGAGCCGGGTGCGCGGGCCGCCACCGGTACCCGCCGTGGCCGCGTGGCGATCCTCACCGGATGCGCCCAGCCGGTCCTGAAGCCGTCCATCAACGAAGCGACCATCCGGCTTCTTACGCGCCTCGGCATCGAGGTCGTGGTGCCGGAAGGCGAAGGCTGTTGCGGCGCGCTGGTGCATCATATGGGGCGCGAGGAAGCGGCGCTCGAATCGGCAAGGCGCAATGTCGATGTCTGGACGCGCGAGATCGAGCGGGGGCTCGACGCGATCATCATCACCGCATCCGGCTGCGGCACGACGATCAAGGATTACGGCTACATGCTCCGGCTCGATCCGGCCTATTCGGAAAAGGCGAGAATCGTTTCGGAGCGGACCAAGGACATCACCGAATATCTGATGACGCTCGCGATCCCCGCGGTCGCGGCACCCGAGCCGCTGACGGTGGCTTATCATTCGGCCTGCTCCATGCAGCACGGCCAGAAGATCACGCGCCAGCCGAAGGACCTTCTGAAGGCGGCAGGCTTCATGGTGAAGGACCCGCCCGAAGGTCATCTGTGCTGTGGGTCGGCCGGCACTTACAACATCATGCAGCCGGAAATTTCGGCCCGACTGAAGACGCGCAAGATCGCCAATATCGAGAAGACGCGGCCGGATGTCGTGGCGACCGGCAATATCGGCTGCATCACCCAGATCGCAAGCGGCACGGCCATTCCCGTCATCCATACGGTAGAGCTTCTGGACTGGGCCCATGGCGGGCCGAAGCCCGCCGGCCTTGCCGCCACACGGACGCTGGAGGCGGCTGAGTAACATCCAAAACGCCCGGGGAGGACAACCATGAACCTATACGCCAAGCTCTGCCGCAGGGCAGAGGAGGGCCGGCCCGTTCGCGTCGGCCTCATCGGGTCTGGAAAATTCGGCTCGATGTTTTTGTCGCAGGTTCGAACCATCCCCGGCATGCACCTGATGGGCATTGCGGACCTGTCGGCCGAGCGTGCCCGCAAGGCGCTTGAGGCAACCGGTTGGGATGCCGATTCGGCGATGGCTCAATCCTTCGACGACGCCCGGTCCTCCGGCCGCACGATGATCACCGAGGATACGCAAGCCCTCATTGCGGCCAATGGGCTGGATGTGGTGGTCGATGCGACCGGCAATCCCGCCGCCGGCGTGCGGCACGCGCTGCTTGCCGCCGAGCATGGCCGACACATCGTCATGGTCAATGTCGAGGCGGACGTGCTCGCCGGCCCTTTGCTGGCCGAGCGGTTCCGCCGCGCCGGGCTCGTCTACGCCATGGCCTATGGCGACCAGCCGGCGCTCGTCTGCGAAATGGTGGACTGGGCCCGCACCTGCGGCTTCCGGGTCGTGGCTGCCGGCAAGGGCACCAAATATCTGCCCGAGTACAGCCGCTCCACGCCCGACACCGTCTGGGGCCATTATGGAATTACGCCGGAAGATGCTGCCAAGGGCGGCATGAACCCGCAAATGTTCAATTCCTTCATCGACGGCACGAAATCCGCGATCGAGATGGCGGCAATCGCCAACGCGACGGGCTTGGCTGCGCCTGAAGACGGCCTTTCTTTCCCGCCCTGCGGGGTTCACGATCTCGCCGATATCCTGAAGCCGAGCGCCCAAGGCGGGCTTTTGGAAAAGAGCGGCATGGTCGAGGTGATCTCGAGCGAGGAGCGCGATGGCCGCCATGTCGTCGGCGATCTGCGCTGGGGCGTCTACGTGACCTTCGAGGCCGAGGACGAGGGCGCACGCGGTGACTATGCGAGGCGCTGCTTCAAGGAATATCAGGTCGCGACCGACCGGTCCGGCCGTTACGCCTCGCTCTACCGACCATCCCATCTGATTGGGCTCGAACTTCCCGTCAGCGTTGCGTCCGCCGCGCTGCGCAACGAGCCGACCGGCGAGCCGGTGAGCTTCTCAGCCGACGTCGCCGCCGTTTCAAAGCACGCCTTGAAGGCCGGCGAAATGCTCGACGGGGAGGGTGGCTATACCGTTTGGGGCAAACTCATGCCGGCCGAGCGCTCGCTCGCCTTCGGCGCGCTTCCGATCGGTCTTGCCCACGGCGTGAAACTCACCCGCGACGTCGCCGCCGGCGCAGTCGTCACATGGGCGGATGTGTCGATCGAGGACAGCCAGGCCGTCCGCATTCGCCGCGAGATGGAATCGGCCTTCAACCGACCGTGAGGGTGGTGCGGCGGAGTCCCACTCAGCCCTCATGGTGAGCCTGTCGAACCACGAGGGCGTGGTAGTGAGCTGCCAATGAGGTTCTGCGGCAAAATCAGCAGCAGGTAGATGCCCAAAGCCGGTTCTTTGAGACGACTGCACCGACCGACTCACCATTTCATCCGCATCGGCCGCCAGACGACCGCTTCGCGAATGCGCTCGTTATCGCGTTCCACCACATATGTCTTCAGCCGGCGCGACCCGCATTGCTTGCACCGAAAGGGCACGTTTTGGATCGCGCGGCTCGGGTGAACGAACTGGGTCAGATCCAACGAGAAAAACAGTGCCTTCCGGTCGCAGGGAAGGCACTCGGCCTGAATATAAAGGCCGTGGCGCGCGGCATCTTCAAGCGTTCTGATCGGGCGGGGCATCGCCGAGAATTGGTACAAATAAGGAACATCGTCAATGGCCGAAAAAGATGATCGGCAATTGGCCACACGCGTACGAGCAGAAGTGATCACGGCCAACAGATGACCAGCAATGCAGAAAAAAGAGAGGGGGGATGGTGGGCGATGACAGGCTCGAACTGCCGACATCCTCGGTGTAAACGAGGCGCTCTACCAACTGAGCTAATCGCCCCCGGCCGGTAACGGTGACCGGCGGTACGGGCGTCCATCTAGGCGTTTTGGATGGGCAGTGCAAGAGAAAAACGCGCCGATTGTGCAGAGCCATGGCGAGAGATGGCTGGCGGAAAATTGGCGTCGTGCAATTGTCGTATTTCGTCCATCCCGCGCTTGACAGCCCCGAAGCAAGGTCCTATTCAGCCGCCACGAACGAAGCGCGGCCCACATAAAACGCGGTCACTGCTTCGCTTCATGGATGCGGGTGTAGCTCAGTTGGTTAGAGTGCCGGCCTGTCACGCCGGAGGTCGCGGGTTCGAGCCCCGTCACTCGCGCCACTTTCCTCTGATACTTCAGAATGTTGGAAAGTGGCGCTCACGCCTCGTGTGAGTACGCATCTCGCTCTTCTTTTCATCGTTGCTGGTGGTTGGGCGTCACGCCGGATTGCGCGCTTTGCGGTGCCATTTGCGCATGGTTGACGACGACGTCTCGTGGAGCGGGCCACTCGCCCGTCATCAAGACGACATCGAGGGTTGAATTGGCGGCGTTCGCCCTTGCTTCGCGTGTCCCCGTGCGATAGTCAGACACCGCATTGCAACATGACCTGCTTCCGAACGATTGGGCATCTTGGCCGTCTCGCGCGACCTTTGAGGATGCCTCGGAAGCAAGAGGCAGCCATCATGAACGAACTTCTCGGTTCCTACGTCCCCATCGCCATCTTCCTGGGGCTTTCGCTTTTCATCGGATGTGCGCTGCTCCTGGCGCCATTCCTCGTCGCCTATCGCGCGCCGGACCAAGAAAAGCTGTCGGCTTACGAATGCGGCTTCAACGCGTTCGACGACGCCCGCATGAAGTTCGATATCCGATTCTATCTCGTGGCGATTCTCTTCATTATCTTCGACCTCGAAGTGGCCTTCCTTTTCCCTTGGGCGGTGTCCTTCAATGACATCGGCTGGATCGGCTTCTGGTCAATGATGAGCTTCCTTGCCGTGCTGACCGTCGGCTTTATCTATGAATGGAAGAAGGGAGCGCTCGAATGGCAGTAGCGTACCCGCAGCGCCCGGCGGCACAGGGCGGCGCCACCATGGTAGCTCCGGCTTCATCAGGTATCATCGACCCGAATACCGGCAAGCCGATCGGCCATGACGACGCGTTTTTTGGTGAGATCAACAACGAGCTGGCCGATCGCGGTTTTCTCGTCACCTCGACAGATGAACTGATCAAGTGGGCACGCACGGGCTCGCTCATGTGGATGACGTTCGGGCTTGCCTGCTGCGCCGTCGAGATGATGCAGATGTCGATGCCGCGCTATGACGCCGAGCGTTTCGGCTTTGCGCCGCGCGCAAGTCCGCGCCAGTCCGACGTCATGATCGTTGCCGGTACGCTGACCAACAAGATGGCGCCGGCGCTGCGCAAGGTCTACGACCAGATGCCGGAACCGCGCTACGTCATTTCCATGGGCTCCTGTGCCAATGGCGGCGGCTATTACCACTATTCCTATTCGGTGGTACGTGGCTGCGACCGCGTCGTGCCTGTCGACATCTATGTCCCGGGTTGCCCGCCGACCGCCGAAGCCCTGCTTTACGGCGTCATGCTGCTGCAGAAGAAAATCCGGCGCACGGGTACCATCGAGCGCTGACGCGTGCCGCGGCGTCCGGCGCTGGGCTGGGCGGCCGCTTCCCTTTGTGGAGAAAACGGTTGGATATTGCTGTTACGAGCGCCGGGCTGAAAGAGCTTGCGGCCTACATTCGTGAAGAGCGTGGGGCTCTCGTCACCGATGCGAAAATCGCGTTCGGCGAACTGACGCTGCACGTGCAGCCATCCGGATTGATCGAGCTGGCGACGTTCCTGCGCGACGATCCGCAGTGCCAGTTCGTGAATTTCATCGACATCTGCGGCGTCGACTGGCCGGGCAGGGCCGAGCGTTTCGACGTGGTCTATCATCTCCTGTCCCCGCGCCAGAACCTGCGCATTCGTCTGAAGCTCATGACGGGCGAGGACGTGCCGGTGCCGTCGCTTTGCGGCGTCTATCCCGGTGCAGACTGGTTCGAGCGCGAGGCCTACGATCTTTACGGCATCCTGTTCACCGGCCATCCTGACCTGCGCCGCATCCTCACCGACTACGGTTTCGAGGGCCATCCGCTGCGCAAGGATTTTCCGCTGACGGGCTTCGTCGAGGTTCGCTACGACGACGAGGTCAAGCGCGTCGTCTACGATCCGGTGGAACTGCGCCAGGAATATCGCGACTTCGACTTCCTCTCGCCATGGGAAGGCACCGACTACGTGCTGCCCGGCGACGAAAAGAAGAGCCAGTAGGTCATGACCGAACACAACGTCCGCAACTTCAATATCAATTTCGGCCCGCAGCATCCGGCCGCGCACGGCGTTTTGCGCCTCGTGCTGGAGCTTGACGGTGAAATCGTCGAGCGCGTCGATCCGCATATCGGGCTCCTGCATCGCGGCACTGAAAAGCTGATCGAGCACAAGACCTACACGCAGGCGATCCCGTATTTCGACCGCCTCGACTATGTCGCGCCGATGAACCAGGAGCATGCCTTCGCGCTTGCCGTGGAACGTCTGGCTGGTGTCGAGGTGCCGATCCGCGGCCAGTTGATCCGCGTGCTCTATTCCGAGATCGGCCGCATCCTCTCGCACCTTCTGAACGTGACCACGCAGGCCATGGACGTCGGTGCGCTGACGCCGCCGCTCTGGGGCTTCGAAGAGCGCGAAAAGCTGATGGTGTTCTACGAGCGGGCGTCCGGCTCGCGCATGCACGCCGCCTATGTGCGGCCGGGCGGCGTCCATCAGGACCTGCCGGAACAGCTCGTCGAGGATATCGGCAAGTGGTGCGACCCGTTCCTCAAGACGGTCGACGACATCGACGAGCTTCTGACGGAAAACCGCATCTTCAAGCAGCGTAACGCCGATATCGGCGTCGTGACGCTCGACGAATGCTGGGCCTGGGGTTTCTCGGGCGTGATGGTGCGAGGCTCGGGCGCTGCATGGGATCTGCGCCGCTCGCAGCCCTACGAGTGCTATTCGGATTTCGAGTTCGATATTCCGATCGGCAAGAACGGCGACTGCTACGATCGCTATCTCATCCGCATGGAAGAGATGCGCCAGTCTGCCCGCATCATGAAGCAGTGCGTCGAGCGCCTGCTCGGCAAGGACAAGATCGGCCCGGTCTCTTCACGAGACGGCAAGATCGTCGCGCCGAAGCGGGGCGAGATGAAGCGGTCGATGGAAGCGCTCATTCACCACTTCAAGCTCTACACCGAGGGCTATCGCGTGCCGGAAGGCGAGGTCTACGCCGCCGTTGAAGCGCCCAAGGGCGAATTCGGCGTCTATCTCGTGTCCGACGGCACGAACCGTCCCTATCGCTGCAAGATCCGCGCACCCGGCTATGCGCATCTTCAGGCGATGGACTTCATCTGCCGTGGTCACCAATTGGCCGATGTGTCGGCGATCCTCGGCTCGCTCGATATCGTTTTCGGCGAGGTCGATCGCTGATGCTGAGGCTGCTCGCGCTCTTGGTGCTGGGACTGGCAGCGTCGCCGGCCGCGGCGCAGACAGCCAATCCATCGAGCTCGCTCGGCGGTCCTTCGGGTGCGGTATCATCCGGTTCCCGCTCGATGGGCGCTCTGGTTGCCGAAGGCTACGAGATCAAGGCGTCATCGCCGACCGGAAACAGATTCGTCGTCTTCCTGCAGAAGGAAGGCTCCGCCTATGCTTGCGAATTCGTGACGCTGTCGAATTCGCGCTGTGGCGAAATCGACTAGAGAGGCAATTGCGAAATGTCCGTGCGTCGTCTTGCTGAAGACCATGTTCAACCTCCGGCCTTCGCCTTCAATGCGGAAAATGCCGACTGGGCTCAGGCGACCATTCGCAAATATCCTGAAGGCCGCCAGCAGTCGGCGATCATCCCGCTTCTGATGCGGGCGCAGGAGCAGGAAGGCTGGGTCACCAAGGCCGCGATCGAAGGCATCGCCGACATGCTGTCGATGCCTTATATCCGCGCGCTCGAAGTGGCGACCTTCTACACCCAGTTCCAGCTGAAGCCGGTCGGCACACGCGCCCATGTGCAGGTCTGCGGAACGACGCCGTGCATGCTGCGCGGCTCGGAAGACCTGATGCGCGTCTGCCGCGAGAAGATTCATGCGCAGCCGTTCCACACCAATGCAACGGGCACGCTCTCCTGGGAAGAAGTCGAATGCCAGGGTGCGTGCGTGAACGCGCCGATGGTGATGATCTTCAAGGACGCCTATGAGGACCTGACGCCCGAGCAGCTCGCCGACATCATCGACAAGTTCGATGCGGGCGAGGGCGCTTCGGTCACGCCGGGTCCACAGAACGGCCGACACCTGTCTGCGCCGCTCGGCGGGGCGACGACGCTTCGCGACGAGGAAGCGATGCAGCGTGTCGCCGATCGGGACGTCGCCGAGCGGGCCGTCAAGCCGACTGCTCCTGAAGCTGCTGCAGGTGGTGAAGAGCCTGTCGAAAAGGGTCGTCCTGCACAGAAGGGCGTACCGCTCGAAGCTGATCCAACCGTCGCAAGCCCGCAGGAAGCGAAAGGCCCTGGTGGCCCGTCGAAGACCGAGGATGAAGCCGGTGGCGAACCGGCCGCTCCGGAGAAGGCGGAAGCCGACGCGGCCCCGGCGGCAAGCGGCCGAACCGGCGGCGAACGCGCCGATGCGCCTGCTGCCGGCGCGGCCTCAGTGCCGTCCACACCGGTCAGTGATGCGGTCAAGCCGGCGCCTGCGGAAAAGCCGGCCAAGCCGGACGACCTCAAGCTCATTTCCGGTATCGGTCCGAGGATCGAGGCGAAGCTGAATGATCTTGGCATCTGGACCTATGAGCGCGTCGCAAGCCTCACGGCCGCCGAGCGCGCCTGGGTGGACGATCACCTGAAATTTGCCGGCCGCATCGAGCGCGACGACTGGGCTCGCCAAGCCGAAGCCCTCGCCAAGGGTGGTGAAGCGGAATACATCCGCGTCTTCGGCAAGAAGCCGCGATAAGGAAGGTAGTACGATGCTGAAAGACGAAGATCGCATCTTTACCAACATCTACGGTATTAGGGACAAGTCCTTGAAAGGCGCGATGAAACGCGGCCATTGGGACGGCACCGACATCCTCATCGCCAATGGCCGTGACTGGGTCATCTCCGAGATGAAGGCGTCGGGCCTGCGTGGCCGAGGCGGCGCGGGTTTCCCGACCGGGCTGAAATGGTCCTTCATGCCGAAGGAGAGCGACGGCCGCCCGCATTATCTGGTCGTCAACGCCGACGAATCCGAGCCCGGTACCTGCAAGGACCGGGACATCATGCGCAACGATCCGCACACGTTGATCGAAGGCTGCGTAATCGCCGGTTTCGCCATGGGCGCCCATGTCGGCTACATCTATCTGCGCGGCGAATATATGCGCGAACGCGAAGCCCTGCAGGCCGCGATCGACGAATGCTACGATGCCGGCCTGCTCGGCACCGGCAACAAGTGCGGATGGGATTTCGATCTCTACCTCCACCACGGCGCCGGCGCCTATATTTGCGGTGAAGAGACGGCACTTCTCGAAAGTCTCGAAGGCAAGAAGGGCCAGCCGCGCCTGAAGCCGCCATTCCCGGCCAACGTAGGCCTCTACGGCTGCCCGACGACCGTCAACAACGTCGAGTCGATCGCCGTTGCACCCACCATCCTGCGTCGCGGTGGTGCCTGGTTTGCCGGCATCGGCCGGCCGAACAACACGGGCACCAAGCTTTTCTGCGTATCCGGCCACGTCAACACGCCGTGCACCGTCGAAGAAGCCATGTCGATCCCGTTCCGCGAACTGATCGACAAGCATTGCGGCGGCATCCGCGGTGGCTGGGACAATCTGCTGGCGGTCATCCCCGGTGGCTCGTCCGTACCCGTGGTCCCGGCCGACCAGATCATCGATTGTCCGATGGATTTCGATTCGCTGCGCGATCTGAAGTCCGGTCTCGGTACGGCAGCGGTCATCGTGATGGACAAGTCGACCGACATCATCAAGGCGATCGCGCGTCTCTCGGCTTTCTACAAGCATGAGAGCTGCGGCCAGTGCACGCCCTGCCGTGAGGGCACGGGCTGGATGTGGCGCGTGATGGAACGCATGGTCGAAGGCCGCGCCCAGAAGCGCGAAATCGACATGCTCTTCGATGTGACGAAGCAAGTCGAAGGCCATACGATCTGCGCGCTCGGCGATGCAGCGGCATGGCCGATCCAGGGCCTGATCCGCCATTTCCGTCCGGAGATGGAAAAGCGCATCGAGGCATACACTTACCGGGCCGATTCGACCCGGAACACGACACTGCAAGCGGCCGAATAAGCCGCAGTTCAAAGACTGATCTAGAGGAAACGTCGAGACGGGAACGATGACTTCATGACGACTGCAAGGAGCACTCCTATGTCGCAAGCAGCATTTCCCTTTGGCATGACCCCGGAAACGATAATGCAACCGGTCGCCGATATGCAGAAGATGATGAGCGAGATGGCGTCGGCCATGCCGGCATCGCGCATGATGTCGCCACTGATGGCCCATCCGACGGCTGCCGCAGTTGCGGCAAGTGCTATCGGCATGGGTGCCGCCAGCCAGATGATGGGCATCTTCTTCGGCTCGATGCAGGGCGCGATGGAAGCATCCCGCCGGTTCGGTCTTCCCGTCGCGCCGGTATCGTTTGATGCGAAAACAGCGTTCAGGGCCGCTGACGTCGAAGACATGGCCAATGCTGGCGCGAAAGTCGTCGATAACGCCTTGAAGCAGACTGAAAAGGCCTCGAAGGCTGTCGAAAAGACGGTGGCCGAAAGCGTCAAGACAGCGACCAAGACTGTCGATGCATCCAGCAAGGTTGCCCGCAAGGCGGAGAAGTCGGTCAAAGAAGCCGTCGCCTCCAGTTCTGCAGCTATCGAGAAGGCCGTGAAGTCGGCTTCGGCTGTTTCTGTCAGATCGGCCGAGCCCGTTTCGGCCAAATCGATGCAGAAAGCGGCGAATGCGACCCTCGAAACCGTTGCCAAGGTTCAGACGGACGCCGTCAAGGTCGCCGAAGCGATGATGGTTGCGCCGGCCTCCATGGCAAAGCCCGCCAGCCCGGACGATCTGAAGACGATTTCTGGAATCGGTCCGAAGGTGGAAGAAGTGCTGAACAAGCTCGGGGTCTGGTCGTTCGCCCAGATCGCCGCATGGAGCGACAAGGAAATCGCCTGGGTCGAGGATCATCTTCAGTTGAAAGGCCGCATCGGCCGGGATGATTGGATCGGCCAAGCGGCGGGATTTGCCAAGAAATAGGTTGCACTGGCGGCCCGTCCGATGCGAAAGCCGGGCCGGCCGCCGATGCGGTTTAAAGACACGCGGCATCGGCCGCATGAGGACTGAGAATGGCCAGGTTGAAAATCGACGGAAGAGAGATCGAGGTTCCGGATCACTACACGCTGTTGCAGGCGTGTGAGGAAGCCGGCGCCGAGGTTCCGCGATTCTGCTTCCATGAGCGACTTTCGATCGCCGGCAACTGCCGCATGTGCTTGGTCGAAGTGAAGGGCGGCCCGCCGAAGCCAGCGGCCTCCTGCGCCATGGGCGTGCGCGACATGCGTCCTGGCCCCAACGGCGAATTGCCGGAAGTCTTCACCACCACGCCGATGGTGAAGAAGGCGCGCGAAGGGGTGATGGAGTTCCTTCTCATCAACCACCCGCTCGATTGCCCGATCTGCGACCAGGGTGGCGAATGCGACCTGCAGGACCAGGCCATGGCTTTCGGCATGGACAATTCGCGGTTTTACGAAAATAAGCGCGCCGTCGAAGACAAATATATTGGCCCGCTCGTCAAGACGATCATGAACCGCTGCATCCACTGCACGCGTTGCGTTCGCTTCACGACCGAAGTCGCCGGTATTTCCGAGCTCGGCCTCGTTGGCCGCGGCGAGGATGCCGAGATCACCACCTATCTCGAACACGCGATGACGTCGGAACTTCAGGGCAACGTGATCGACCTGTGCCCGGTCGGCGCGCTGACTTCCAAGCCCTATGCCTTCCAGGCGCGTCCCTGGGAACTCGGCAAGACCGAGTCGATCGATGTCATGGACGCCTGCGGCTCCGCGATCCGCGTCGATACGCGCGGCCGCGAAGTCATGCGCATCATGCCGCGCATCAATGAGGCGATCAACGAAGAGTGGATCTCCGACAAGACCCGCTTCATCTGGGATGGCCTGCGCACGCAGCGCCTCGATCGTCCTTATGTGAAGCGCGACGGTCGTCTGCAGCCGGCAAGCTGGGGCGAAGCCTTTGCCGCCATCAAGGCGCAGGTGTCCGCCACCTCGGCAGACCGGATTGGCGCAATTGCCGGCGATCTTGCAGCCGTCGAAGAAATCTACGCGCTCAAGCTTCTCATGGAGAAGCTCGGCTCCACCAATATCGACTGTCGCCAGGACGGCGCTGCGCTCGATCCGTCGCTCGGCCGCGCCTCCTACATCTTCAACCCGACGATCGAAGGTATCGAGGATGCCGATGCGCTGCTGATCATCGGCGCCAATCCGCGCTTCGAGGCTTCGGTCCTGAATGCGCGCATTCGCAAGCGCTGGCGGATGGAAAACTTCCCCGTTGGCGTGATCGGCGAAGAGGCTGACCTTCGCTACGAATACACCTATCTTGGCGCCGGCACCGATACGCTGGCTGGCCTCGTCGATGGCTCGGGTGACTTCTTCAAGGTTCTGCAGGACGCCGAGCGGCCGATGATCATCGTCGGGCAGGGCGCTTTGGCCCGCACCGATGGCGCGGCGGTGCTCGACAGCGTGCTCGCCCTTGCCGACGCGGTCGGCGTCGTCAGTGAAGACTGGAACGGTTTCGGCGTGCTCCACACGGCTGCAGCGCGCGTCGGCGCTCTCGACCTCGGCTTCGTGCCGGGACAGGGCGGCAAAAATGCTGCGGAGATGCTCGGCGACACCGACGTGCTCTTCCTTCTGGGCGCGGACGAACTGGATTTCACGGCCCGCAAGGCCGGCTTCACGGTCTATATCGGCACCCATGGCGACAATGGCGCCCATCAGGCAGACGTCATTCTGCCGGGCTCGGCCTATACCGAGAAGTCCGGCACCTATGTGAACACGGAAGGCCGTGTGCAGATGGCTTCGCGCGCCGGTTTCGCGCCTGGCGACGCCAAGGAAGACTGGGCGATCCTGCGTGCGCTGTCGGACGTGCTCGGCCACAAGCTGCCGTTCGATTCGCTGCCGCAGCTGCGCGCGCATCTCTATGCCGCCCACCCGCATTTCGCAGCGATCGACGAGATCGCGGTCGGCGACGTGTCCGGCATTCGCGGCCGCGAGGCTGGCAGCAATTTCGACAAGACCCCGTTCCGCTCGCCGGTGACGGATTTCTACCTGACCAACCCGATTGCCCGCGCTTCAGCGGTCATGGCCGAATGCTCGGCGCTTGCGCGCGGCGACGTCAAAGTCGCAGCCGAATAGCCGCCGAGGGGGACGATGATGGACGGATTTTTCGCAACTTACGCCTGGCCGGCCTTGATTATTCTCGGTCAGTCGCTCCTGCTTCTGGTCGCGCTCTTGGTGTTCATCGCCTATGTGCTCTACGCCGACCGCAAGATCTGGGCGGCCGTGCAGATGCGCCGCGGCCCGAACGTCGTCGGTCCCTGGGGGCTGCTGCAGTCTTTCGCCGACCTTTTGAAATTCGTCCTCAAGGAGCCGGTCATCCCGTCCGGCGCCAACAAGGGCATCTTCCTTCTGGCCCCGCTCGTCTCCGTGACGCTGGCGCTTGCCGCCTGGGCAGTCATCCCGATCAACGAGAACTGGGCGATCGCCTCGATCAATGTCGGCATCCTCTATGTCTTCGCCATTTCCTCGCTCGAGGTGTACGGCGTGATCATGGGCGGCTGGGCATCGAACTCGAAATACCCGTTCCTCGGTGCGCTGCGCTCGGCTGCGCAGATGGTCTCCTACGAAGTCTCCATCGGCTTCGTCATCGTCACCGTTCTTCTCTGCGTCGGGTCGCTCAGCTTGACGGACATCGTCCTGTCGCAGCGTGACGGTCTCGGCACGATGGTCGGCCTGCCCAATTCGTTCCTCGATTGGCACTGGCTCGCGCTGTTCCCGATGTTCATCATCTTCTTCATCTCGGCGCTTGCTGAGACGAACCGGCCGCCTTTCGACCTGCCGGAAGCCGAATCGGAACTCGTTGCCGGCTTCATGGTGGAATATGGATCCACGCCGTACATGATGTTCATGCTCGGCGAATATGCCGCCATCGTCCTGATGTGCGCGCTGACGACGATCCTGTTCCTTGGCGGCTGGCTTCCGCCGGTCGATTTCTGGCTCATCAATTGGGTGCCGGGCGTCGTCTGGTTCGTCCTCAAGATGTGCATGGTCTTCTTCATGTTCGCCATGGTGAAGGCTTTCGTGCCCCGCTACCGCTACGATCAGCTGATGCGTCTTGGCTGGAAGGTCTTCCTGCCGATCTCGCTCGCAATGGTCGTCATCACCGCATTCGTTCTCAAACTGACCGGCTGGTCCGCCTGATCGGCCGGGAGAGGTTGAAAAGCCATGGCTCTTGCTCAAGCCGCTAAATCGCTGTTCCTCAAGGAATTCGTCGGCGCGTTCTTCCTGTCGATGCGCTACTTCTTCGCGCCGAAGGCAACGGTGAACTACCCGTTCGAGAAAGGCCCGGTCAGCCCGCGTTTTCGCGGTGAGCATGCCCTGCGCCGCTATCCGAACGGCGAGGAACGCTGCATTGCCTGCAAGCTCTGCGAAGCGATCTGCCCGGCACAGGCGATCACCATCGAGGCCGGCCCACGCCGCAACGACGGCACCCGCCGCACGGTGCGCTACGACATCGATATGGTGAAGTGCATCTATTGCGGCTTCTGCCAGGAAGCCTGCCCGGTAGACGCCATCGTCGAAGGGCCCAATTTCGAGTTCGCCACCGAGACGCGTGAAGAGCTTTATTACGACAAGGATCGCCTGCTCGAGAACGGTGATCGCTGGGAGCGCGAAATCGCCCGCAACATAAAGATGGATTCGCCGTACCGGTGATGATCTAGACGGGGCGAAGGCCCTGATCTAAGAGAACCGCGCGAGGTTCTGCCTCTCGCACCTGCGAAAGACACTCTTGAGCGCCGCTTTCGAATTTTCGGGACTGCGCGGCATTCGGGAAGACAAAGGCACGCCAGATGGGTCTTCAGGCCGTATTCTTCTATCTCTTCGCCTTCGTCGCCGTGGCATCGGCGTTCATGGTGATTTCGGCCCGCAATCCGGTTCACTCGGTGCTGTTCCTGATTCTGACCTTCTTCAATTCGGCCGGCCTGTTCCTGCTGACGGGCGCCGAATTCCTCGCGATGATCCTGCTCGTGGTCTATGTCGGCGCGGTCGCGGTCCTCTTCCTCTTCGTCGTCATGATGCTCGACGTGGACTTCACGCAGCTGCGTTCGGGCGTGCTGGAATATGCGCCGATCGGTGCGCTGGTCGGCCTGATCCTCGCGGCAGAGCTCATCATCGTGCTCGGCGGGGCGACGTTCGCTCCCGAGATCGCCGGTTCCGGCGCGATGGCAATCCCGCCTTTGACCGAACGCCAGAATACGCAGGCGCTCGGCGACGTGCTCTACACGGACTTCATCTACTTCTTCCAGATCGCCGGCCTGATCCTTCTGGTCGCGATGATCGGTGCGATCGTTCTGACGCTGCGCCAGCGTGACAACGTCAAGCGCCAGGACATCGCAGCCCAGGTCGCCCGCGGCCCCGCCAACTCGATCGAGGTGGTGAAGGTCAAGCCGGGGCAGGGCGTCTGATTGCTTTATTATAGCCTTCCACGAGGGCTACGAGGGGTTTAGGGACTCATGGAAATCGGGATTTCCCATTATCTGACGGTCGGCGCGCTGCTCTTCACGATCGGCGTCTTCGGCATCTTCCTCAACCGGAAGAACGTCATCGTCATTCTCATGTCGGTCGAACTGATCCTGCTCGCCGTCAACCTGAACCTGGTCGCCTTCTCCGCCTTCCTGAACGACATCGTCGGCCAAGTCTTTGCGCTGTTCATCCTGACGGTCGCTGCGGCGGAAGCGGCCATCGGCCTCGCCATCCTCGTCACGTTCTACCGCAACCGCGGCTCCATCGCGGTTGAAGACATCAACACGATGAAGGGCTGACCTGCGTCATGTATCACGCGATCGTCTTCCTGCCGCTGATCGGCGCCATCATCGCCGGGCTCTTTGGCCGCTCGCTGGGCGCCAAGGCCTGTGAGTACATCACGTCCGGCTTCCTGGTCTTTGCCGCGTTCCTGTCGTGGATTGCCTTTTTCTCTGTCGCTTATGGCGACACTGACGTCATCCGCGTTCCAGTGCTGCAGTGGATCCAGTCGGGCTCCATGTCCGTCGACTGGTCGTTCCGCATCGACACGCTGACGGCCGTCATGCTGGTCGTCGTCAACACCGTCTCGGCCTTGGTGCACATCTACTCGATCGGTTATATGCACCACGATCCGCATCGGCCGCGCTTCTTCGCGTATCTGTCGCTCTTCACCTTCGCCATGCTGATGCTGGTGACGTCGGACAATCTGCTGCAGATGTTCTTCGGATGGGAAGGCGTCGGTCTCGCCTCCTATCTGCTGATCGGTTTCTGGTACAAGAAGCCGACGGCCACGGCTGCGGCCATGAAGGCGTTCATCGTCAACCGCGTCGGCGATTTCGGCTTCGCGCTCGGCATCTTCGGCGTCTTCGTCCTGTTCGGTTCGATCAGCTTCGACACGATCTTTGCCGGTGCGGCCGACTTCATGCCGGTGGAGGGTGCAGACCCGGGTACGGAAGTCGTCTTGAACTTCCTCGGCTACAGCCTGACCCGTGCCGACGCGCTGACCGTCACCTGCCTGCTGCTCTTCATGGGCGCCATGGGCAAATCCGCCCAGTTCCTGCTGCACACCTGGCTGCCGGACGCCATGGAAGGCCCAACGCCGGTATCGGCGCTCATCCACGCAGCTACCATGGTTACCGCAGGCGTGTTTCTTGTCGCCCGCATGTCGCCCGTCTTCGAACTCAGCATCGATGCGCGCACGGTCGTCGTCATCATTGGCGCGATCACGGCCTTCTTCGCCGCCACCGTCGGTCTGGTCCAGAACGACATCAAGCGCGTCATCGCCTATTCGACCTGCTCGCAACTCGGCTACATGTTCGTGGCGCTCGGCATCGGCGCCTATGGCGCGGCGATCTTCCACCTCTTCACGCACGCCTTCTTCAAGGCACTGCTGTTCCTCGGCGCCGGCTCGGTCATCCATGCCGTATCGGACGAGCAGGACATGCGCCGCATGGGCGGGCTGCGCAAATACATCCCGCGCACCTACTGGATGATGATCATCGGCACGGTCGCGCTGACAGGCGTCGGCATCCCGGGCCTCTATTTCGGCACCGCCGGCTTCTTCTCCAAGGATGCGATCATCGAAAGCGCATTCGTCGCGGAGAATGCGGCTGCTGGCTTCGCTTTCACCATGCTGGTCATCGCCGCGCTCTTCACGAGCTTCTACTCCTGGCGCCTGATCTTCATGACCTTCCACGGCAAGCCGCGCGCCTCGGCCGATGTCATGCACCACGTGCATGAATCGCCTGCGATCATGATGGTGCCGCTCTATATCCTCGCGGTTGGCGCTCTGCTGGCCGGCATCCTGTTCCACAAGCAATTCTTCGGCGATTACTACGAGGGCTTCTGGCAGGGCGCGCTGTTCACGCTGCCGACCAACCAGATCCTGGAGGAGTTCCACCACGTTCCGTTCTGGGTGAAGCTGAGCCCCTTCATGGCCATGCTCATCGGCCTCGTGACCGCCTGGTACATGTATATCCGCTCGCCGGAAACGCCGAAGGAACTCGCCGCCCAGCATCGCGGGCTCTACCAGTTCCTTTTGAACAAGTGGTACTTCGACGAACTCTATGACTTCCTGTTTGTGCGCTCGTCCAAGGCGCTCGGCCGGTTCCTCTGGAAGGAGGGCGACGGGCGCGTCATCGACGGCTTCGGGCCGAACGGCGTCGCCGCGCGCGTTCAGGACGTGACGGGCCGCGTGGTCCGCCTCCAGTCCGGTTACCTTTATCATTACGCATTCGTCATGCTGATCGGCGTCGCTGCGCTCGTCACCTGGATGATGCTCGGGAGTGCCTTCTGATGACCGATTGGCCGATCCTTTCCACGGTCACATTTCTTCCGCTGGTCGGTGCTCTGCTGATCCTGATGATCCGGGACGATTCCGAGATCGGCCGGCGCAACATCCGCAATGTGGCACTGCTGGCGACGAGCTTCACCTTCGTGCTGTCGCTCTTCATCTGGATCAACTTCGACAGCGCCGAGCCGAACTTCCAGATGGTGGAGCGGGTCGAGTGGCTGGGTAGCGGCATCGCGTATCATATGGGCGTCGACGGAATTTCGATGCTGTTCGTCATCCTGACGACGTTCCTGATGCCGATCTGCATCCTCGCCAGCTGGCGGGTGGAGAAGCGCGTCAAGGAATATATGATCGCGTTTCTCGTGCTCGAGACGTTCATGATCGGCGTCTTCTGCGCGCTCGATATCGTTCTTTTCTACATCTTCTTCGAAGCCGGCCTCATCCCGATGTTCATCATCATCGGTGTCTGGGGTGGCAAGCGGCGTGTCTACGCCTCGTTCAAGTTCTTCCTGTACACGCTGCTCGGCTCGCTGCTGATGCTGCTCGCCATCATGGCGATGTACTGGGATGCCGGCACGACGGACATTCCGCTGCTGCTGAACCATGACTTCTCGGCAGAGATGCAGTTCTGGCTCTGGATCGCGTTCTTTGCGTCCTTCGCCGTGAAGATGCCGATGTGGCCGGTCCACACCTGGCTGCCGGATGCCCACGTCGAAGCCCCGACCGCTGGTTCGGTCATTCTGGCGGCGATCCTGCTGAAACTCGGCGGCTATGGCTTCATCCGTTTCTCACTCGCCATGTTCCCGCTGGCGTCCGCCGACTTCGCACCGCTCGTCTTTGCGCTCTCCGTCATCGCCATCATCTACACCTCGCTGGTGGCGCTGATGCAGGAAGACATCAAGAAGCTGATCGCCTACTCGTCCGTCGCCCATATGGGCTACGTCACGATGGGTATCTTCGCAGCCAACGCGCAAGGTCTTCAGGGCGCGATCTTCCAGATGCTGTCGCACGGCCTCGTATCCGGCGCGCTCTTCCTCTGCGTCGGCGTGATCTACGACCGGCTGCATACCCGCGAGATCGCGGCCTATGGCGGCCTCGTCAACAACATGCCGAAATACGCGCTGGTCTTCATGGTCTTCACCATGGCCAATGTCGGCCTGCCGGGCACGTCAGGCTTCGTCGGCGAGTTCCTGACCCTGATCGGCATTTTCCGCGTCAACACCTGGGTCGCTATCCTGGCCACGACCGGCGTCGTGCTATCGGCCGCCTATGCACTCTGGCTCTATCGCCGCATCATCTTCGGTGCGCTGGAGAAGGAGAGCCTGAAGGCGATGCTGGACCTCAGCCGCCGCGAGAAGGTCATCCTTTATCCGCTCGTCGCGCTCGTCATCTTCTTCGGCGTCTATCCTATGCCGATCCTCGATGTGACGGCGGCTTCGGTCGAAAATCTCTTGAACAACTATACGGCCGCGATCCAGTCCGCGGGCGATGTCGCCCTCTCGAACTGATGCTCCGAGGACCAAAATGACCGCTGAACTGCTGCTGCAAAGCATCCAACTGTCGATGCCGGAAATCATTCTGGCCGTCGGCGCCATGGCATTGCTCATGGTCGGCGTCTTTTCGGGCGAGCGCTCCACCAGCATGGTCACCGGCCTTGCAGTCGGCGTCCTGATCATTGCGGGACTGTGGCTCCTGCTGGTGACTGGCACGGGCAGCGCATTCGGCGGTGCGTTCCTCGCGGATCCATTCGCGAAGTTCATGAAGGTGCTGATCCTGATCGGCTCCATCACGGCGATGGTGATGTCCGTCGGGCAGGCGCGCGAGGAGCGGATCAACCGCTTCGAATTTCCGGTCCTGATCGTTCTCGCCACGCTCGGCATGATGCTGATGGTTTCCGCCAACAGCATGATCGCGCTCTATCTCGCGCTGGAGCTTCAGTCGCTCGCTCTCTACGTCGTCGCCGCGATCAATCGCGACAGCGTTCGTTCGACGGAAGCCGGCCTCAAATATTTCGTCCTCGGCGCGCTGTCGTCGGGCATGCTGCTCTATGGCGCTTCGCTGATCTACGGCTTCACAGGCCACACGGGCTTCCAGGAGATCGCGGCGGTGCTTGCAGCCGACGAGCGCTCGCTCGGCCTCGTCTTCGGTCTCGTCTTCGTCCTGGCAGGCCTCGCCTTCAAGATTTCGGCCGTGCCGTTCCACATGTGGACGCCGGACGTCTATGAAGGTGCACCGACGGCGGTCACGGCATTCTTTGCCGCCGCTCCGAAGGTCGCTGCCATGGCCATGCTGACCCGCATCGTCATCGAAGCCTTCGAGCCGATCACGCCGGACTGGCAGCAGATCATCGTTTTCGTTTCGATCGCCTCGATGATCCTCGGCGCCTTTGCCGCGATAGGTCAGCGCAACATCAAGCGCCTGATGGCCTATTCGTCGATTGGCCACATGGGCTACGCGCTGGTCGGCCTCGCCGCCGGCACGCAGGCAGGCGTATCGGGCGTTGCCCTCTACATGCTGATCTACATGGTGATGACGCTCGGCACCTTCGCCTGCATTCTTGCGATGCGGAAGAAGGATGAGGGCAATGTCGAGGAAATCGACGATCTTGCCGGGCTCGCCTCCACGCATCCCTTCATGGCGATGATGTTGACGATCCTCATGTTCTCGCTGGCCGGCATTCCGCCGCTCGCAGGCTTCTTCGCCAAGTATTTCGTCTTCGTTGCCGCCATCGAAGCCGAGCTCTATGCGCTGGCCGTCATTGGCGTGCTCGCATCGTGCGTCGGCGCCTATTATTACCTCCGGATCATCAAGATCATGTGGTTCGATGAAGCGACGGAAAGCTTCGTGCCGGCTTCTGGCGAACTGAAGCTTGTGTACGGCATCGCTGGCATCTTCACGCTGGGTTATCTGTTCATCGGCGGCCCGATCGGTGCTGCTGCGCAGGCAGCCGCCGCGTCGTTCTTTTGAGCCTGGGCGTGGCGGCCAAGCAAGCGCACTTCGCTCTGGCTCCAACGGCCGCCCAGTCGGGCTACCGCGTCAAAAGCTTCGAGACCGTCGGGTCGACCAATGCCGAGGCTCTCGATGCAGCGCGTGCCGGCGATACCGGCCGGTGCTGGTTCGTGTCCGATCATCAGCAAACCGGGCGAGGGCGCCGGGGTCGGCCATGGCAGACCGAGCGGGGAAACCTCGCGGCATCGCTTCTGATCGTGAATAATCTGGACCTGAAGGCAACGGCGACGCTCGGTTTCGTCGCGGGTCTGGCGTTGCACGATGCACTGAGCGCGCTGATCCCCGACGCGGACCTCGCCGTGGCCCTCGACGGTGACGCGCGGCGGCGGTTCGAGCTGAAATGGCCGAACGACGTTCTGGCCGGCGGCGCGAAGCTTTCCGGCATTCTTCTGGAGTCGACCAAGCTGCCGAATGGCCGCCAGGCCACATCGATCGGTTGGGGCGTCAACGTTGTCACCCATCCAGGCGATACCGAATTTCCAGCGACGTCTCTGCGGGCACTGGGCAGCAGCGCCGATGCGGGCGACGTTTTCCTCGCGCTCAGCGACGCTTGGGCCGAAAATCACGCCATCTGGAACGGTGCTTCGGGACTGGATGCCATTAGGTCGCGCTGGCTCGAGCGCGCAAGCGGGCTCGGCGGACAGGTCGCGGTCCGGATCGACGGACGGGTCGCGCGCGGTATATTCGAAACGATCGACAGCGATTGTCGCTTCGTCATCCGTGAAGATGACGGTCGCCTGACCCATATAACAGCCGGTGACGTGCATTTCGGCGCAGTCGCATCCGCGCGGGCAATCTAACCCTGCTTGAAGTTTGCGGAGCGTCGAGAATGCCGGTCGCGCCAGAACAAGGACATTGAAGAAGGCAAATGGCGAAACAGGACGAACTTGTATTTCTGCCGCTTGGCGGTGTCGGTGAGATCGGCATGAACCTGGGTCTTTACGGCTGGGGCCCTGTTGGCGCGCGCGAATGGCTGATGGTCGATTGCGGCGTGACCTTTCCAGGTCCCGACCTGCCGGGCGTCGACCTCGTCCTGCCAGATATCTCGTTCATCGAGGAAGAACGCGCCAATCTGCGTGGCATCGTCATCACGCACGCGCATGAGGATCATTACGGCGCGCTGTCGGATCTCTGGCCTGGGCTGAACTGTGCGGTCTACGCCACACCGTTCACGGCCGGCATGCTCGAAGCGAAGCGGTCCTACGAGCGCGAGCGCAATCCCGTGCCGATCACCGTCTACAAGCCGGGAGACCGCTTCACGGTCGGCCCGTTCCAGGTCGAGGCCATTCCGGTCAACCACTCGATCCCCGAACCGGTGTCGCTGGCGATCACGACGCCTGCGGGCACCGTCATCCATACGGGTGACTGGAAGATCGACGAGGAGCCGACGCTGCTGCCGAAGACCGACGCTCATCGCTTCCAGCAACTGGGCGATTCCGGCGTGCTGGCGATGATATGCGATTCGACGAATGCCATGCGCGAAGGCGTGTCGCCGTCGGAACGCGCCGTCAGCGACAGCTTACGCTCCATCATCGAGCGCGCCGAGGGCAGGGTGGCTATCACCACATTCGCCTCCAATGTCGGCCGCATTCGCTCGATCGCCGAAGCCGCACGCGACGCCGGGCGCCAGTGCCTGCTGCTCGGCTCTTCCATGAAGCGCGTTGCCGATGTTGCGACCGAAATCGGCTTGATGGATGACATCCCGCCCTTCATCGCCGAGGACGAGTTCGGCTATATCCCGCGCGACAAGGTCGTCGTGATCCTGACCGGAAGTCAGGGCGAGCCGCGCGCAGCACTCGCCAAGATCGCGCGCGACGAGATGCGCCACGTGGCGCTGACGGCCGGCGACACGGTCGTCTTTTCCTCCCGCACCATCCCGGGCAATGAGAAGGCGATTCTCGACATCATCAATGGTCTGGTCGATCAGGGCATCAAGATCATCACCGACGGCGCCGAACTTGTGCATGTGTCGGGCCACCCGCGCCGCTCGGAACTGCAGCAGATGTATTCCTGGGTGAAGCCGCAGATCCTCGTGCCCGTGCATGGCGAGGCAGCCCATCTCTCCGCGCATGCGGAACTTGCCAAAGCATCGGGCATCAAGCAGGTGCCGCGGCTTCGCAACGGCATGATGCTGCGCCTCTCGCCAGGGCCCGCCGAGATCATCGACGAAGCCCCGGTCGGCCGGATCTACAAGGATGGCCGACTGATCGGCGATCTGGAGGAGATGGCGATCGGCGAGCGTCGCAAGCTCTCCTTCGTCGGCCATGTCGTCGTCAACGTTCTTCTCGATGCGAAATACGAGCTCGATCGCGATCCAGAGATCATCACCCAGGGCGTCCCGGCCTTTGACGACGAAGGCGATGCCATCGCCGACCTTCTGGTCGATGCGGCGATTGGCGCGGTGGACTCCATCCCGCGCGCTCGGCGAAAAGACCTCGCGACCGTACGTGAGTCCGTGCGCCGGTCGGTGCGCGCCGAGGTCAACAACATCTGGGGCAAGAAGCCGGTGACCACCGTTCTCGTCACCCGGATTTAAGGGAGGAGACACCGTGCTGGGACGCTTGAACCACGTCGCGATCGCGGTGCCGAACATCGCCGCGGCAAGCGCGATCTATCGCGAGATGCTCGGTGCCGACGTGTCGGAGCCGCAGTCCTTGACGGACCACGGAGTGACGGTGGTCTTCGTCGATCTCGGCAACACCAAGGTCGAACTGCTTGAGCCGCTGGGTGAATCCTCGCCGATTGCGGCTTTTCTCGAGAAGAACCCGTCCGGCGGTATGCATCACATCTGCTATGAGGTCGAAGACATCTTCAAGGCGCGAGACCATCTGATCAAGGAGGGCGCGCGCGTCCTCGGTGATGGCAAGCCCAAGCTCGGCGCCCATGGCAAACCCGTCCTGTTTCTGCATCCGAAGGATTTCTGCGGGACGCTTGTCGAACTAGAACAGAGCGCGGCCTGAGCGCCGCCAAGCCAAGGCTTCCCTGCCATGTCCTTCTTTTCCGGATTTGCTGTCTATTTCATCATCTGGTGGGTCACGCTTTTTGCGGTTCTTCCGCTTGGCGTCCGCACGCAGGAAGAAGCGGGCGACATCACGCTGGGCACCACCGAAAGCGCGCCGTTCACCGCACAACTCGGGAAGAAGGCGCTGATCACCACTTTAGTATCCGGTGTGATTTTTGCGGTCTACTATGTGATCACGTCGGTTTACGGTCTATCCGTCGACAGCATCCCACGCATCGTTCCGGAATTCGGCTAGACGTCCGCGCCTGACGCCTCTGGTCGGAAAGCAAAAAAAAACAAGGCCAAAGCCTTGTTTTTTGAAGTCCCGCGTGATCGACCCGATTTCTCGGTGGCAGCGATTTAGCGCGCCGGCGACCTGATCCTCCCAAGACTTGACCGCGAATGGGCAGAAATTCATCGATCCCTGCCTCGTTTGTGGGCACAAGCTAGCGTAAGGGGATTTGAATGTCACCATCAATCTTCGAAAAACTGTCACATTTCGTCGCAGGGTTGTGATCGCTTCGTGAGCCAACGTCATTGCATTGGCTACCGATCCGGCGCGGCAGGGGGCCGGGTTCCATTCAATCCGCGAAGCCGCTATGAACGCGCGTCTTTCCATCGCCAATTCGCCTGATTCCGGGGCTAGCCCAATCAGGTCACACCTGGACACGCCATGCGCCTCTCACGCTACTTTCTTCCCATCCTGAAAGAGATTCCCAAGGAAGCGGAGATCGTTTCGCATCGCCTCATGCTGCGCGCGGGCATGATCCGCCAGCAGTCGGCCGGCATCTATTCCTGGCTGCCGCTCGGCAAGCGTGTGCTGGATCGTGTGAACGCGATCGTCCGTGAAGAGCAGAACCGCGCCGGCGCCATCGAGATCATGATGCCGACGATCCAGTCGGCGGATTTGTGGATGGAAAGCGGCCGCTACGACGATTACGGCAAGGAGATGCTGCGCATCGAGGATCGCCAGAAGCGCGCGATGCTCTACGGGCCGACCAATGAGGAGATGGTGACCGACATTTTCCGGTCCTATGTACGCTCCTACAAGAGCCTGCCGCTCAACCTCTACCATATTCAGCTGAAGTTTCGCGACGAGATCCGCCCGCGCTTTGGTACCATGCGCTCGCGCGAATTCATGATGAAGGATGCTTATTCCTTCGACATCGACAAGGCAGCAGCGGTTCATTCCTACAACAAGATGTTCGTTGCCTATCTGCGCACCTTCGCGCGGCTCGGCCTGAAGGCGATCCCGATGCGTGCCGATACCGGTCCTATCGGCGGCGATCTCAGCCACGAATTCATCATCCTGGCGTCGACGGGCGAGTCGGAAGTGTTCTGCCACCGCGATTTCATGGATTTCGAGATCCCTGGTGACGACACCGATTTCGACGACGTCGCCGGTCTCCAGTCGACCGTCGATCGCTGGACGTCGCTCTATGCCGCGACCTCCGAGATGCACGATGCAGACGCGTTTGCCGCTGTTCCGGAGCACTCAAAGGTTTCCGCGCGCGGCATCGAAGTCGGCCACATCTTCTATTTCGGTACCAAATATTCCGCTCCGATGAAGGCGACCGTGACTGGCCCGGACGGCAAGGATCACCCGGTTCACATGGGTTCCTACGGCATCGGCCCGACACGCCTCGTCCCCGCCATCGTTGAGGCGAGCCATGACGAGGGCGGCATCATCTGGCCGGCCGGCGTGGCGCCGTTCGATGCGGTCATCATTAACATGAAGGCCGGCGATCAGGCCTGTGATGCCGCGTGCGAACAGGTTTATGCGGCGATGACTGCCGCTGGACTGGACGTGCTGCTGGACGACACCGACGAACGGGCAGGCGGCAAGTTCGCAACGGCTGACCTGATCGGCGTGCCATTGCAGGTGATCGTCGGTCCGCGTGGCATTGCTTCCGGCGAGGTGGAAATCAAGACACGCAGCACGGGCGAGCGCGAGACGCTGCCGCTCGATGCGGCGATCAACCGACTGACTGCGACTGCAGGCTGAGCGCAACCGACGATCCAGGGGATAGCCGACATGAGTGACGCCACCGCCGTGCCGGACAATGCACCCGAGGAGCAGACGCGTCCCATGTCGCGCTCTGCCGGCGCCTTTTCGGCGTTCGAGCGCATGGTCGCCTGGCGCTATCTGCGCTCGCGCCGCAAGGAAGCGTTCATTTCGGTGATTGCCGGTTTCTCATTCGTCGGCATCGTTCTTGGCGTTGCCACGCTCATCATCGTCATGGCCGTGATGAACGGCTTCCGCACCGAACTGATCGACCGTATTCTCGGCATCAATGGTCACATGATCGTTCAGCCGATGGACCGACCGCTCGACGATTATCGGGATCTGGCTGCTCGTTTCGAAGGCGTTCAAGGCGTCGAGATGGCGATTCCCTTGGTTGAGGGGCAGACACTCGCTTCCGGCTTCCAGGGTGCGGGCACCGGCGCGATCGTCAAGGGCATCAGCGCGGACGACCTGACGCGCATGACGACGGTTTCGGAAAACATCCGGTCGGGCGATCTCGTTGGATTTGCCGCGGGGCAGGGCGTGCTGGTCGGATCGCGCATGGCCGAAGCGCTCGGTGTCGGCGCCGGCGATGACATTACGCTGGTGGCCCCCGATGGCGACATTACCCCGCTTGGCGTAACGCCGCGGGTCAAATCCTACCCGATTTCCGGTGTGTTCGAGATCGGCATGTCGGAATTCGATGCGGCGATCATCTTCATGCCGCTTGAGGAAGCGCAGCTCTACTTCAATGCCGAAGGTCTGGTTCAATCGATCGAGCTGTTCGTCCAAAACCCCGATTTGGTTCAGGACTACCGCGCGGCCATCGAAGAGGCAGCGGGTCGGCAGATCTTCGTGACCGATTGGCGCCAGCGCAACCAGACGTTCTTCTCGGCACTGGAAGTCGAGCGCAACGTGATGTTCATGATCCTCACGCTGATCGTGCTCGTTGCCGCGCTCAACATCATTTCTGGCCTGATCATGTTGGTGAAGGACAAGGGCCGCGATATCGCGATCCTGCGCACCATGGGCGCGACGTCGAGCTCGATCATGCGCATCTTCTTCATGACCGGCGCAGCCATCGGCGTCACCGGAACGATCGCGGGCGTCTTGCTCGGTGTCATCGTCTGCCTCAACGTGGAATCGATCCGCTGGTTCTTCTCGTGGCTGTCGGGCACGACGATCTTCGATCCGGAACTCTATTTCCTGTCGCAGCTGCCAGCCGAGATGGATCCGGGTGAGACGCTGTCGGTGATCCTGATGGCATTGCTGCTGTCCTTCATCGCCACGCTGTTCCCGGCCTGGCGCGCCTCACGCCTCGATCCCGTCGACGCTCTCCGCTACGAATAGACCTCCGAACAGAATAGAAAATCCGCATGGTCCTCGATACCGCACCCTATGTGCTGCAGCTTCAGCAGGTCGAACGGCACTACAACCAGGGCGACACCGAGCTCGCCATTCTGCGCGGTGCCGACTTTTCCTTGAAGCGCGGCGAAATCGTCGCACTCGTCGCGCCGTCGGGCGCTGGCAAGTCGACGCTGCTGCATGTCGCGGGTCTCCTGGAAAAGCCGGATGCCGGCGAGGTGCTTTTGGCCGGTGATCCCTGCTCCAACCTCACGGACGAGCAGCGGACCGATCGCCGGCGCAGCGATATCGGCTTCGTCTACCAGTTCCACCATCTGCTGCCCGAGTTCACGGCACTCGAAAACATCATGATGCCGCAGCTGATCGGCGGCCTGCCGGAAAAGGAAGCGTCGGAGCGCGCCGCGCAGCTTCTGGATTACATGCGCATCGGCCACCGCGCCGGCCACCGTCCGTCGGAGCTTTCCGGTGGCGAACAGCAGCGCGTGGCGATTGCCCGTGCCGTCGCCAATGCACCGCTGATCCTGCTTGCCGACGAGCCCACCGGCAATCTCGATCCCGAAACGGCCGGCTATGTCTTCGAGGCTCTGGAGGCACTGGTGCGTCAGTCCGGCCTCGCGGCATTGATTGCCACGCACAATCACGAACTGGCCGGTCTCATGGATCGCCGGGTGACGCTGAGCGAAGGCCTCGTCGTCGACTTTTAGAGAAGAAATCGCTTCATCTTTCGTGAAATTCAGCATGGCCAGGATCTGCGCCGTGCGCGTCAACACGCCTTTGTGATCTTCGCCGTCTTATCCCGCACGCATTGCTGCGCCAATTGGGATGCGGCGATCGATGAAGGGCACGCTCGTCAAATGACAAACGACACTCTGTCAGGAGACACGATCATGAAGCTTATTCTAGTCTTGGTGCCCGCCCTCGTCATCGGCGTGAGCCTTCCGGCAGCGGCCGAAGACACGGCATTCATTGAGGGGCTGTCGGGCTCTTGGGCCGGCGAGGGCACGGCGCGGCGCACTGCCGACAGCGACCCGGTTGGCGTGAACTGCCAGTTTACGTCCAGCGCCGAGGCCCAGAGTTTCAGTCTCGATGGCACCTGTCGCGCCATGGCAATCATCCGCCAGAACGTCTCGGCGCAGCTGACGAACACCAGTGGCACCAGTTATGAAGGCATATACACCGGTCCCCGCGGCGGACAGTCGGCGCTTTCGGGCGCCCGAAACGGCAACACGCTCGATCTTCAGGTCGCCTGGGCTCAGGAAGTCAATGGCGACAGCGAGGCACGCATGCAGGTGGAAGTGCCCGACCCGGATTCCATGATCATCCGCACGATCGACACCAGCCCCACAACGGGTGCCGAGGTCGTGACGAGCGAGATCAGCCTCAGCCGCCAGTAACCGGCGCGCTGTTCGTTCCCGTCATCCCCGCCGCGTCACCACGATGAAATCGGTGCCTTTGCCGGTTTCCGTGCCGAGGCCGTTGTCCGAGATGGCGAGCGACGAGCCGACCGTCAGCTCTCGCGACAGTCGATCGGAGATCGCTGGCGTGAGCTGCAGTCGGTCAAGCGTCGACGCTAGGTCGACTTGCGCGGCCGTCGGGGAGGCATCGGGTTCAAGTGCGGTCAATCCGGCGACCGAAGGGGCAGGCCGGTCCGACAAGGACAGGCCGTTCCACGTCGCCCTGCCAGCCGTGATGGCAGACACCGTGAGCAGATGCGCGCCCAGCGGGCGCTCCGGCGACTTCAAATGCACCGGCATGTCGAAAATCGGCACGAAGTCGCGCCGCGCATAGAGATGCCCGGCAGGCACGTCGCCCTTGCCCGCAGCTTCGTACAAGGCGTCGATATCGGCCTTCGCCAGATAGCCGGTCGGCGCAAGACCTGCTTCCTTTTGGAAGCGACGGAGCGCATCGGCGGTGCGTGGCCCGGCGAATCCATCGGTAGCACCGGCATCAAAACCAAGCGTGTTGAGCAGTTGCTGCGCATCCTGGGTAAGCTCGCGGTGGGTGCGGCGCGTGAGGAAGAGCCGCAGTGGCGATCGCGGAGGTTCGGCCGATCCTGCATCGTTTGCCGTTGCAGTCATCTGACCTGCAGATGCCACCTCGACCCCATCCGCATGCGGATCATGCGTGTCCAGCCGCAGTTCCAGATTGCCTGCCATCAGCCGATCGTATGGCGTGAGCGCGTCGGGCAGAGCACGATGTCGGATCGACTTAGGCCGGATGCTTTCGCGTGTGATGACAACATGGGCCTGCAGCTGCGTCATCGCGAAGAGGTCGCGAGCGAAGTCATTCGGCATGCGCACGCAGCCGTGGGAAGCTGCATAGCCGGGCACATGGTTCGAGGCGTGGAGCGCGATTCCGGACCAGGTCAGCCGCTGCATATGGGGCATCGGCGCATTGGAATAGATGTTCGAGCGGTGGAACGTGCGCTTGTCCAAGATCGAGAAGATGCCGGTCGGCGTCGTATGGCCAGCCTTGCCACTGGAAATCGGCGAGGAGGCAATCTCGTCAAGGCCGGAGAAAACAACGAGCCGCTGCGCATCGAGCGACACGCAGATCGTCAGCGGTTCCTTGCTGCTTGAAGCGACCGCTTCGCGAATGCCGCCGGACGCCAGCAGGGAAACGGACAGAAGGCCCAGAAAAGATCGTCGATCCATGATTTCTTACTCGATACAGACAAGGGATCGTCCTCAGTCTGCCCGAGATAGATTTCCGGAATCTTGCGATTGCCGAGTGATCCGTTAATCGGGAAAAATCAGGCGTCGTCACGTTCCGGGCGCCCGCGATTTCCTCGGCCGAACGTATAGCCCGTTTCAACGCTTGCCCGCCCGAACTTGGCGCGCACGCTGTCCATGGCGCTTTCTGCCACGGCCCGGCGGCCTGCCAGAGGATCGACGAGATCAGGAATGTCCGCGCGGGCAAGGTCGGTGAGGTCGGAAACGCCGATCCCGAGCAGCCGGAATTTCGTTCCGTCCATTTCCTTCTCCAGCAGGGAAAGTCCGGTGCGGAAGATCCGATCGGCATAACGCGTCGGGTCATCCAGACGCCTATTGCGGGTGCGAATGCGAAAATCGGCCGTCTTCAACTTCAGCACCACGGTCTGCCCGGCGATGCCCGATGCCTTCAATCGATGGGCGACCGTTTCCGACAGCGAGCGCAGAACCGGCACGAGATCGTCGGGACGGCCGAGATCGCTGTTAAATGTTGTTTCCGCCGAAACGCTCTTGGCAGCCTCGCGGGGTTCGACGACCCGCTCGTCGCGCCCGCGTGAGAGCCGGTAGAGCCGTTGCCCCATGGAGCCGTAGCGCGCCATGAGAACGCCTTCCTCCATGCGTTGCAACTGGCCGATCGAGCGGATGCCGTCGGCGGCAAGCTTGTCGGCGAAGGCTTTGCCCACGCCCCAGATCATCGTCACGGGCTTATCGGCCAGAAACTCGAGTGCCTCGGCTTCGCCGATCACCGCAAAGCCCCGCGGCTTGTCGAGATCGGACGCGACCTTGGCGAGAAACTTGCAGTAGGAAAGCCCCACCGAAACCGTAATCCCGATCTCGTTCTGCACCCGCGTCGCAAAGCGCGCCAAGGTGCGGGCAGGACTGTCCCGGTGCAGCTTTTCCGTGCCGGTGAGGTCAAGAAATGCTTCATCGATCGAGATCGGCTGAACGAGCGGCGTCAGCGCTTCCATCATCCGCCGCACCTCGCGACCGACCGCGACGTATTTCTCCATGTTCGGCTTGATGACGACCGCTTCGGGGCAGGCCTCGAGCGCCTTGAACATCGGCATGGCCGAGCGAACACCGGAGATGCGGGCGATATAGCAGGCCGTTGACACGACACCGCGCTTGCCGCCGCCGATGATCACCGGCTTATCGGCAAGCTCCGGGTTGTCGCGCTTTTCCACCGCTGCATAAAAAGCGTCGCAATCAATATGGGCGATCGACAGACGGTCGAGCTCGGCATGACGCACAATGCGCGGGCTGCCGCACGCCTGGCAAAACCGGCCGCGCGAAACGGCCGGCCGCAGGCAATCGCGGCAGAAGCTCAAGACGGCGTCACCCATGGCGCGAGACTGTGGTCCTCTGGAACATAAGTTGAACACCTGCACGATAAGCGCTAGCGTTCAGATGCTCAAGACGTCGGGTTAGCGAGTCGGAGCGTCAATTCTCAAGAAATTCGAGGATCAGATCACGCGTCTCGTTCCAGTCCTTCGCCATCGCGACCTTCTCGCCAGGATGCGGCGCCAGAGCGCGGAATGTGTCGTTGGCCATCAGGTTGATGAGGAGAGCGTTCGGCAGCCGGTCGCGCACGGAGTGCAGATTGTGGAAGATGTCGTCGATGAACACGACCTTAGTGTCGCGATCCCCGTGAATGAGATGAAGCACCGTGCCTTTTTCGTCCTCGGTCGCAATCATCGGGTAGGACATGTCGTGCGCGTCGAGCAGAGCGCGCCGAACGGCGAAATGGCGCGGCGGCATCGCCGTCAGAAAGACGATGTCCGCGTGGTGCTTCAATACGGCGAGCGTTTCGGCGGCGCTGGCAACCGGTGTTTGCCAATCATGCTGCTCGACGAAGAACGCCTCGATGCTGGCCGAGATGTCCCGATCCGAGACAGGCGTGCCATCGTCACGCCGGCAGACATTGCCGTGCAACCGGAACGACGAGGGGCGCAGCTCCAGGCCCTTGTTCTCGAGGTAGGCGATGAAGGGCGTGACGAATTCGAGCACGACTTCATCGACATCGCAGACGATCAGAGGGCGGCTGGAACGCGCAACCCAGTCGAACTGGGCAAGATCTTCGGGAAGGACAGCTGGCATCGGTCAGAAGCTGTTGGTGTCGAGGCCAGGCGGGCCGGACAGCGCCCGGTGGGCGCGTGCGACGTGCTCGGGCTTTTCGCCGGTCGCCGCGCAGAAATCCATCAAGGTCCGCTCGTGGTCCATGAGGAAGTCGATCAGCGCCAGATGAAAGCCAGGCTCACCGGCCGACTGGCGCAGGGTCGAAACGCTCATGCCGGTCAGCGACAGAAAGCGGCCGAGAAGCTCCGGTTCGTTCGCCAGCCAGCCAAGTATAGAAATCGCGATCGTCTCGGCTTCAGTCCCGTCTTTTCCGGGTTGTGTTGCATTTGATGCCAAGAGTTTGCTTTTCCTCAACCAGATGCCGATACGGTAGAACAGTGAAGGGAGCGGCTTTCGCCGGCGACGAGACGTCCAAGCCGAGGTGAACCGCTGATGGGAGTATCTATGCCCAAGACCGTTTTGATTGTCGAGGACAACGAGCTGAACATGAAGCTGTTCCGCGACTTGATCGAGGCGTCCGGCTACGAGACCATCCAGACCCGCAACGGGACCGAAGCGGTCGATCTTGCCCGCGCCCACCGCCCCGATTTGATCCTCATGGACATCCAGCTTCCGGAAGTCTCCGGCCTCGACGTCACAAAATGGCTGAAGGCCGATGACGAGCTTCACTCGATCCCGGTCATCGCCGTCACGGCTTTTGCCATGAAGGGAGACGAGGAGCGCATCCGTCAGGGCGGTTGCGAGGCCTATATTTCGAAGCCGATCTCCGTGCCGCGCTTTCTCGAAACGATAAAGACCTATCTGGGTGAGGCATGACCGCGCGCATTCTCGTCGTCGATGACGTCCCGGCCAACGTCAAGCTTCTCGAAGCCAGGCTGCTCGCCGACTATTTCGAAGTTCTGACCGCCGTGGACGGCCCGAGCGCGCTCAATGTCTGCGCCGCGACACAGGTCGACCTCATCCTGCTCGACATCATGATGCCCGGCATGGATGGCTTCGAGGTCTGCGAGCGGCTGAAGGCGAACCCGCGCACCGCACATATTCCGGTGGTGATGGTGACGGCGCTCGATCAATCGGAAGATCGGGTGAGGGGGCTTCGTGCAGGTGCCGACGAGTTCCTGACCAAGCCAGTCAACGACATCCAGCTCATGACACGGGTGCGCAGCCTGCTGCGCCTGAAGGCGCTTGGCGACGAGCTGCGCATGCGCGCCGAGACCGCTGAGCTGATTGGAACGCAGGATCTGATCAACGGCGTTGACGGAATCGACAAGGCCCATGTCCTGCTCGTCGATGAACGCGTCAGTGCCCAGGAGCGCGTCACCCGCATGCTTGCACCGATCGCCGAGGTGGTGTGCATGTCGGATCCGCAGGCCGCGCTGTTCGAAGCGGCGGAACGGCCTTACGATCTTGCCATTATCAGCGACAATTTCACCAATTACGATCCGTTGCGGCTTTGCTCGCAGCTGCGCTCGGTGGAGCGCACGCGCTTCTTGCCGGTGATGCTGATGGCTGAAGCTGGTTCGCAGGCTCTCGTCACGCGCGCGCTCGAACTCGGCGTCAACGATTACATCCAGCGCCCTATCGACCCGCACGAGCTTCTGGCGCGTGCCAACACCCAGATCAAGCGCAAGCGCTACAACGATCACTTGCGCAGCAGCGTGCGCGCCACGATCGAACTGGCCGTCACCGATGCTTTGACGGGCCTCTACAACCGACGTTATCTCGACACCCACATGCCTGTTCTGGTCGAGCGCTCGAGCAAGCGGGAAAGACCGCTTTCCGTCTGCATGATCGATCTCGATCGCTTCAAGTCGATCAACGACAACTTCGGGCATCAGGCCGGCGACGATGTGCTGCGGGAACTGTCGCGCCGCATCAAGCAAGCCGTGCGCGGTGCCGATCTCGCCTGCCGTTATGGGGGCGAAGAGTTCGTTGTCGTAATGCCGGATACCGACGGTACCCTAGCCGCAGCTGTCGCCGAGCGCCTACGCGTCAGCATCGAGGCCGTGCCCTTTCGGGTCAACGGCCGCGCCGAGCCTCTCTCGGTCACTGCCTCGCTCGGCATCGCGACGCTCAAGGATGGTGAAGCGGCTGCAAGCAGCGTCTTTCAGCGCGCGGACGAAGCGCTCTACACGGCCAAGCGCAGCGGTCGCAACCGTGTGGTCGCAGCAGCAGCCTAGACCTGCTCTCATCCATTTCGTTGTTGCGTGGAAAAAATTATGTATCGCTTGTGACGAAAGCGTCAGAGTGGATCGTGAAGCCGGCCGAGCACCACGTCAGTGTCACTAGACTTGGTGCTTATAACTGTAAAAAATTCTATACACGGTTCTGCAGGTATCGGACGTCGCTTACAGCCCCCACGATTAACCAAGGTCCGGTGCGCTTTAGAAAGTGCTTAACGCAAGATTGATTTCCTAGGGTTTTTGGGCGAAGCTTCAAGGGTGAGGCGTTGGGACACTTCACCTAAAAAGATAACCCCGTGATGTTCAGGTCCGCCGCATCTCCTGGGTCATGGGGTCGGTCGATCAGAGCGCTCGATCAAACGTGGCATCCTCGTACCACGTCGAGCGCCTGATCGACCCCTTTTTGTTGGCGCGGCCACCAGCTGTCCAGTCACTCACGTCACCAAGTTATCTTCGAAACGACAAAACCCCGGACGCAAAGTCCAGGGTTTCCAATGCTCATCCGACGAAGTCCACGCGGCGTGCCGCGCAGAACGAAGACTTACTTGATCTTCGTTTCCTTGAACTCGACGTGCTTGCGCGCGATCGGGTCGTACTTCGTCTTGTTCATCTTGTCGGTCATGGTACGGCTGTTCTTCTTCGTGACGTAGAAGAAGCCGGTGTCTGCCGTCGAAAGCAGCTTGATCTTGATTGTGGTTGCCTTGGCCATGGGAATTCCTGCTCGTCAAAAACGACGCCGCGGACAGCCGAAGGGCTCCACGGCGCGAGAAACTTGGGGCGATACCTACTGATTGTCCCGCGGATGTCAAGGTCGATTGGGCCCCGAAGGTCGTGTTGGAGCCTTGTACCCAGGGTTTCAGCCCCGCGCGGGTCCGAAAATCATACGCCCGAGCGTCAGGAGCACGTAGAGGCTGAAGAAGAATCCAAGCGCAATCGCGAATCCATCCGTCCCGAAGATGTCCATGGCGATTCCGATAGTCTGCGGCCCGATAAGAGCACCGAGCGCGTAGCAGAGGATGAAGGCGGCATTGGCGGCTGCAAGATCGGCGCCTTTGAGCGAGGCGCCAAGATGGGTCAGGCCGACCGTGTAGAGCCCGCAAACGACGCCGCCCCACACGAAGAGCACCGCCGCCATCAGCCACCAGCCTCCCACTATGAACGGCAGTGCGGCAGAGCCTGCAAGCCCGATCAGAGCCAGCAGCGTCAGCAAGATGCGCCGGCTCTTCACCCGGTCGGCAACGAGGCCGATTGGGATCTGCAGCAGCACGTTGCCAAGGCCGATCGCCGTAAGCAGAAGCGCACCTTCCGATTCGGTGAAGCCGGTGCGCGCCGCATAGATGGGGAACAGCGCCAGCCCGCCCGCTTCGACGGCACCGAAGACGAAGACGGCGGCAGTAGCCGTCGGCACCAGAAAGACGTAGCGCAGGAAACTGCGCCGCGGCTTCTCTTCGATCCGCGGCGCTTCGTTGCGCGCCAGCGCGATGGGAATGACCGCCGCGAGCACAATGGCGGCGCCGGCCGCAAAGGGCAGCATCCCCTGGCTCCCGATCACGGCGAAGATCAGCGGGCCGGTGGCAAAACCAAGAGCCAGAACGGTGCCATAGACACCAAGCACGAGCCCGCGCCGCTCCGGCGGTGCCGCGGCGTTGATCCAGAATTCCGACAGGATGAACACGATGGTGACGGCACCGTGGAACACCACGCGAAGCGGAAACCATGTCCAGAAGGGTTCTGCAATATAGAAGCAAAGGCCGCTTGCCGCAGCGAGGCAGAGCATCACGATCATGGTGCGCGCGACGCCGAACCAGCGCGCAAGCTTTGGTGCAAGCGGTGCGGCCGCGATCGATGCCAAGCCGGCAAACGCCGTATTGAAGCCGATCATCGAGGAGGAGATGCCGCGTCGCTCCATGATGACACTGAGCAGCGGCAGGCCAAGGCCGATGGCAACGCCGACAGCGCCGATGGCCGCAAGCGCAGCGATCAACGAAGACCACCGGATCGTCGTACCGACCTCGGACCGCATGGTGTTGCTCCGCATGGAATTCAGATGATGTCGCGCACGAAGGTGCCGTGCTTCACGTAGTAGAAGGGGACCGGTTGATCGAAAGGCAGGTCTGGCTGCGCGCCCAGCGCATCCTGGAGATCGCCGATGATCGTGCGGGTAATGCGCGGCAATTGCATCCGGTCGATATCGTCGAACCCGATCCAGGTGAGATCCTGAAGTTCCTCGCTGTCGGAAACGTCCTTCGGGTCGGCGCCGATCTCGTCGAGGAAACAGGCGAAGAACCGCGTGTCGAACCGCCGGCTCTGTCGCGGTGGCGTGATTGCCCGCGCGACGTAGCGAAGGGATGAGAGGTCCGGTGCCAGCCCGCGCTCGGAGAAACCGGACCAGTTGGAATGGAGACCGACCTTGCCGTTGCCGGCAATCATGAGCCCGGCCTCTTCCGACGTCTCGCGAACGGCGGCAACCGCCAGCGCCTGCGCCCGAGCGGCGGTCATGGCACGATCGGTCCTCGCCATGAGGCGCTCCGTCACGGTCTCTTTCAGCGGTCTGGCGACGCCGACCCGCGAATCGGCGCGATCGCGACGACCACCGGGAAACACGTAGAAATTGGGCATGAAGGTGTGGGCGCGAGCGCGCTTGCCGACGAGAAATCGGATCTCAGGACCAGCACGATCGATGAGTATGATCGAAGCGGCATCCTTCGGCCTCAGCAGGGGATGCTCGTTCGAGGTGATATAGCGTGTGCCAACTCGGGGCGCCTGGTCGCGCGCCATGCCAGTCATGTTCCGTCAGGTCCGGCTCTCATCGGGCACCTCGTCCAGCGGATCGTCCTCGCCGCCGAAGCCATGCATACGCAAGGCCCATTGCAGACCGATGACGCCACCTTTCAGCGGCTGCATGCTCGCCACCGTCAGGATCAGTGTCACCGGGATCCAGAACGCAAGCGCCTGCCACGACGTCCAGTCGACGACGCGTTCCCCGAACATGTAGCCGGCAACCACAACGTGGCCGACGATGAAGATCGCGAGATAGGGCGGCAGGTCGTCGGAGCGGTGGTGATGCATCGCTTCGCCGCACGAAGCGCAGTAATCTACAGGCTTCAGGAACGCGCGGAACAGCTTTCCTTCGCCACAGGCCGGACAGCGAGACTTCAAGCCACGCATGATCGACCCGCCAAGCGCGCGAGGAGCGCCATCATGCCGGTCGTCTGCCGCGTGCGATTGTCCGAAAGTCTGCATGATCGAAGGTCTCTGTTCTGAACCCGGGCGCTGATGGACCATATAGGCGCGAACGGTGCCGATGTCGCCCCTCTCAGCTTTTTCGGCGCGCTTTTGCCTCAGCGACGGCCGCGTGGCGGCCTTGTGCCGGGCTTTTTCGCCGCGCCACGACGCTTTTCGCCGTGCTTTGCCTTGTGGAACGATCTCGCACCCGCAGGCATCTTGCGTGGCTCGCTGACGATCTCGAAACGGAGCGCACCCGCGAGCGGGAGCGCCTCGACCAGCTTCACGTCCACCGTGTCACCAAGCCGGAAGCCTTCACCGCTCTCGCGACCCGTCATCGACTGATGGGCCTCGTCATAGATGAAATAGTCGTAGCCGAGCGTCGAGACCGGCACGAAGCCGTCTGCACCGAACTGCGGAAGCGAGACGAAGAGGCCGGATTTGACGACACCGGAGACGCGGCCCTCGAACGTATCGCCGACCCGGCTGGCCAGATGATGGGCGATCAGCCGGTCGACCGTGTCGCGCTCCGCGGCCATCGCCCGGCGTTCCGACGTGGAGATATCGGCTGCGATGTCGACCAGCGCCGCTTCCTCTTCAGGCGTGATCGCGCCATCTCCCAGCTTCAGAGAGCCGATGAGCGCCCGGTGGACGATCAGGTCGGCGTAGCGGCGAATCGGAGACGTGAAATGCGCGTATCGCATCAGGTTCAAGCCGAAATGACCGAGATTGTCAGGGCTGTAGATCGCTTGGCTCTGCGACCGCAGGACCATCTCCGACACCATCGTCTCATGCGGCTTGCCGCTTGCCGATGCAAGGATGTGGTTGAAATTGTTGGCGCGAAGGCTGCCGCGCGCAAGCGACAGATCAAGCGTCGCCAGGAACTCGCGCAGAGTTTCCTGCTTGGCCAGAGATGGTGCGTCGTGGATGCGATAGATCAGGCTCTGGCGCTTGCGCTCCAGTGTTTCCGCAGCGGCCACATTCGCCTGGATCATGCACTCTTCGATGAGCTTGTGGGCATCGAGACGCGGCGGCACGATCACCTTGTCGACCTTGCCATCCTTGTCGAGCACGATCTTGCGCTCCGGCAGATCGAGCTCCAGGGGCTGTCGCTTGTCGCGGCCCTTGCGCATCGTGCCGTAGGCTTCCCAGAGCGGCTTCAGCACGCCTTCGAGCAGCGTGTCCGTCTTGACGTCCGTTGCGCCGTCGATGGCCGCCTGGGCCTGTTGATAGGAGAGCTTGGCGAGGCTCCTCATCATGATGCGGTGGAAACTGTGGCGCAGCTTCTGGCCATCCTTCGAAAAGGTCATGCGCACGGCGAGTGCGGGCCGGTCGACGCCTTCCTTCAGCGAGCAGAGGTCGTTGGAAATGCGTTCGGGCAGCATCGGCACGACCCGGTCCGGAAAGTAGACCGAGTTGCCGCGCTTCAGCGCCTCGCGGTCCAACTGCGATCCGGAGCGCACATAGTGGGAGACGTCGGCGATCGCGACCGTGACGATGTGGCCGCCCTTGTTGTCGGGGGAGGGATCCGGCTCGGCATGGACCGCGTCATCATGGTCCTTCGCGTCCGGTGGATCGATCGTGACCAGCGCGAGATCCCGCCAGTCTTCGCGGTGCGCCATGGTCGCCGGCTTTGCGGCCTCCGCCTCGGCAATGACGCTGTCGGGAAAAACATGCGGAATGCCGTGATCGTGGATGGCGATCATCGAGATCGCCTTCTCGCTCGAAACCGAGCCGATGACGGAAAGAACCTCTGCACGTGCCAGGCCGAACCGTCCGATCCGGGTGACTGCGATCTCGACCAGATCGCCGTCTTGGGCGTTATTGGCCTGTGCCGCTTCGACGACGAGCTCGTTCTGCTGACGCTCGATCGGCATGATGCGTCCGCCACCACCGGGCTCGGCACGGAAGACACCGAGAGAAGCGTCCTTGCGCTTGTCGATCAGCTTGATGACCCGCGCGGTGTAGGCCGGGCCGGTCTTTTCCTTCGACGGGAAGATCTTCGCCAGCACCCGATCGCCGACACCGGGCGTGCGACCGGGCTTGCCCGAGCGGCCGACCGCTTTGTTGAGGCGGATCGACACGGCGGGCGCAACTTTCTGCGCGTCGTCCCATTCGGCAGGCCGGCCGATCAGTCCGCCTTCGGCGTCGCGTGTCGTGATGTCGATGAGCGTGACGGGCGGCAGCTTGTCTGGACGGACGAGCTGCTTGCGGTCCTTCTGGACAAGCCCGTCATCAGCCAGATCACGCAGCAGATCCTTCAGCGCAACGCGATCCTCGCCCTTGAGCCCAAAGGCCTTGGCGATATCGCGCTTGGTGGCGCGATCCGGGTTGTCCGCGATGAAAGCGAGCAGCGTCTCGCGGTCGGGCAGGGTGGAGTGGGCGATGGTCTTGCCTCCGGCGAAGGGTCGGACCCCTACGCCTCCTTCGATTTTGCCGAACTTGTCTTCTCGGTCGATGTCTTGGCGGCGGCTGCCTTCTTCTTCGGTGCGGCCTTCTTTTCGGTAGCCGGCTTCTTGGCCGGGGCTGCCTTCTTGGCTGCCGCCTTCTTCGGCGCAGCCTTCTTGCCGCTCTTGCCGGCGCGCTCGGCCACCAGCTCCAGCGCCTTTTCAAGCGTCACGGCCTGCGGGTCGAGGTCCTTCGGAAGCGTCGCGTTGACCTTGCCCCAATTGACATAGGGGCCATAGCGGCCGTCGCGCACGGTGATCGCGCCGCCATCGGGGTGCTCGCCAAGCTCCTTCAACGCAGCAGTGGCTGTGCGACCGCGCGCAGGGCCCTTGGCCTTGCGTTCCGCAATCACCGTCACCGCCCGGTTGAGGCCGATGGTGAAGACGTCCTCGACCGTCTCAAGGTTGGCGTAGCCGCCATCGTGCAGAAGGAAGGGACCGTAGCGGCCGAGGCCGGCCGAAATCATCTTGCCGGTTTCGGGGTGCTTGCCGATGTCGCGTGGCAGGCCGATCAGCGCCATCGCCTTTTCATGGTCGATGTCTTCGACCTTCCAGCCCTTCGGCAAGCTCGAGCGCTTCGCTTCCTTGCCGTCGCCCCGCTGGACGTAAGGTCCGAAACGGCCCGATCGAAGCGTGATCGGCTCGCCCGTGTGTGGGTCGCGGCCCAGATCCTTCGGCTCGCCGGACAGCTGCGCTTCATCGCCATTGGCGCTCTCGGCGGACAGTTGGCGGGTGAAATTGCATTCCGGATAGTTCGAGCAGCCGACGAAGGCGCCGAACTTGCCGAGCTTCAGCGACAGATTGCCGATGCCGCAGGTCGGGCAGATGCGTGGATTGCCGCCGTCTTCGCGCTTGGGGAAGACGATCGGGGCAAGCTCTTCGTTCAATACGTCGAGCACGTCGGAAACGCGCAGTTCCTTGGTGTTCTCGATCTGCGCGAAGAAATCCTTCCAGAAAGCGCGCAGCACGTCTTTCCAGGCGAGATCGCCGTTCGAGATCTTGTCGAGCTGCTCTTCGAGATTGGCCGTGAAGTCGTACTCGACATAGCGCTCAAAGAAGTTCTGCAGAAACGCCGTGACGAGACGTCCCTTGGCCTGCGGGATCAGCTTGCGCTTGTCGATCTCGACATATTCACGGTCCTGCAGCGTGGAAAGCGTCGCCGCATAGGTCGAGGGCCGGCCGATGCCGAGCTCCTCCATGCGCTTGATCAGCGTCGCTTCCGAATAGCGCGGCGGCGGCTCGGTGAAATGCTGGGATGCGTTGATTTTCTCTTTGGCGACGGTCTCGCGCGCGTTGATTTCAGGCAGACGGCCATCGTCGTCACCGTCGTCGGATTGCTCGCCGTCTTCCTTCTGATCCGTGTAGGCGGCGATGAAGCCGTCGAAGCGGATGACGGAGCCCGTGGCCCTCAGGCCAGCGATCTTGTCGCCATTCTTGGCGGCGATCTCGACGGTGGTTCGCTCGATCTCCGCCGATGCCATCTGGCTGGCGATCGCCCGCTTCCAGATCAGGTCGTAAAGACGGATCTGGTCCTGGTCGAGATAGCGCTTCACGTCATCGGGACGGCGCTCGAAGCCGGTGGGGCGGATCGCCTCGTGGGCTTCCTGTGCGTTCTTCGCCTTGGTCGAATAGAAGCGCGGCTTTTCGGGCCGGTAGCGGTCGCCGAAATTCGACGCGATCTCCTCGCATGCGGCCTCGATGGCGCTCATGTCCATCTGCACGCCATCGGTTCGCATATAGGTGATGAGACCGACGGTCTCGCCGCCGATGTCGATGCCTTCATAGAGCTTTTGCGCGACCTGCATGGTGCGCTTGGCGTTGAAGCCGAGCTTCGACGATGCAGCCTGCTGCAGGGTCGAGGTCGTGAAGGGCGGAGCTGGGTTGCGCTTTGTCGGCTTTGCCTCGACGCTTTCGACCGTGAAGGAGGCGCCTTCGAGCATCGCCTTGATCGTGTCGGCTTCGCCAACATTCGACACGGTCTGGCGCTGGATCCGCTTGCCCTCATAGGACGAGAGCCGCGCATTGAAGACGTCGTTGCGCGGTGTCTTCAGGTCGGCGCTGATCTGCCAGTATTCTTCGGCGACGAAGCGCTCGATTTCGGCTTCGCGATCACAAACGAGACGAAGCGCCACCGACTGAACGCGGCCGGCCGAGCGCGCGCCGGGCAGTTTGCGCCACAGAACCGGAGACAGATTGAAGCCAACGAGATAGTCGAGCGCGCGCCGCGCCAGATAGGCATCGACCAGCGGCGCATCGATATCGCGCGGATTGGCCATCGCATCGAGCACGGCCTTCTTGGTGATCGCGTTGAAGACGACGCGCTGGACGGACTTGCCCTTCAGCGCCTTCTTCTTGTTCAGCACTTCGAGCACGTGCCAGGAAATGGCTTCCCCTTCGCGATCCGGGTCGGTCGCGAGAATGAGGCTGTCGGCGCCCTTCAGCGCGTCGGTGATGTCTTTCAGTCGCTTGTTGGAGGCGGTATCCACCTCCCAGCTCATCTCGAAATCCTCGTCCGGCTTCACCGAGCCGTCCTTGGCCGGCAAGTCGCGCACATGGCCGAACGAGGCCAGGACCTTGAAGTCCTTGCCGAGGTATTTGTTGATTGTCTTTGCCTTGGCAGGCGATTCGACGACGACGACGTTCATGAACACGCTCAAATTCTGATGAGTGAGCACCGCGCGACCAGTGCTGGATAGTGCCGCTTGGCGGCGATCTCAGGCTCGGAGATGGACAGCAAGCGGCTTGAGGTCAAGTCATTTCCGATCACGCAGCATTTGCGCATGGAGTTATACAACCTGAAGACGCATAACGGTGTGTTGCACTTATGACTAGAACCGCTATGTTTCTGACATTGGCTTGGGATGGTTGATCCTGAGCTTGGATGAGGCGCTGCGCGCGGGAGACCTCAAAATGGATGGTCAGACAAATGGCGGGCGCAACCATGCGCATGACCCGGAGACAATAGCGTTTATCCGGCAGATGCTTGGCGAACTGCGCGTCATGGCTGAGCAGCAGCGGTGCTTCATGCTCTGCTATCTCATCGAGATGGCGTATGTTGAGGCGGGCGACATCCAGCTCGGCGTCAAGCCGTCAGACATCATCCGTAAGAAGACTGACCAGTCCGGACGGATGACGGGATAGGCGCCCGGCAAGATCAAGCTCGAGCAGGACCAGGTAAACGACAGCCGGCGGCAACTCGGTATGGCGCACGATATCGTCCACTTCGACGGGCGTCGCGCCCAGCGCCGAAACGATCCTGTCGCGATCTGTTTCGCCAGGCTCGGCCTGCAAGCCAGGTCCATCCTCGTCCCGCTCGCGCACCGAGAGCGGGGGCGCGACCGGCCTGCCGACCAGAGGCGCCAGGGCTTCCAGAATGTCGGTGCTGCCGATAATCAACGTTGCGCCGTCCTTGATCAGCGCGTTGGTGCCGGCCGATCGCGGGTCAAGCGGCGATCCTGGAACCGCGAAGACGATGCGGCCGAAATCCGCGGCACGACGCGCCGAGATGAGCGAGCCCGAGCGGGTCGCTGCCTCGACCACGACGAGGCCGTAGCCGATGCCGGCAATCAGGCGATTGCGGCGCGGAAAGTCGCGGGCGCGGGGCTCCCAGCCAAATGGCATTTCCGAAACGGCAAGACCGGCGCCGTCCGTCATCTGCTGGTAGAGCTCGAGATTTTCGGGCGGATAGGGCATGTCAAGCCCACCGGCCATTGCCGCGATGGTGCCCGTTTCGAGCGTCGCACGGTGGGCTGCCGCATCGATGCCTCGAGCGAGGCCGGATACGACGACATATCCTGCGGCCCCGACCTCGAGCGCCATGCGGGCGGTGAACTTTGCGCCCGCGGCCGATGCATTGCGCGATCCGACGAAGGCCACGGCCGGCTTTTGGGTCAGTGATGTGTCACCTTTCACCGCCAGAAGCGGTGGAGCGGCATCGATCGAACGCAGAAGCGGCGGGTAGTCCGGCTCCCCGATCCCGACGAAGCGCGCACCGAAGCGCGTTGCTTGTTCGAGTTCCCGCTCGGCCTGTTCGACACTCGCCACGCGCAGCGACCGCCCGCCACCACGTGCCGAAAGGTCGGGCAGGGCATCGAGCGCAGCTTCTGCCGAGCCACAATGGTTGATCAGTTCGCGGAAGGTGGCAGGTCCGACATTGTCGCTGCGGATGAGGCGCAGCCAGGCGAGGCGCTGGCGATCGGTGAGCGCAATCCCGCGCGGCCGGCCGGCGCCCCCATCGTGCGCCATCAGCCGCGGGCCCCGATCCGGCTTTCGGTGCCGTTGATCAGCCGGCCGATATTCGCTCGGTGCTTGATGAAGGTGATGATGCTCATGATGACGAAAAGCTCCATCAACCGCATTTCGCCCAGAATGAAGAAGGAGAGCGGAACGACGATCGCTGCAAGAAGCGCGGCAAGTGAGGAATAGCGCGTGAAATAGGCCGTTCCGATCCAGATCACCGCGAAGATCAGCACCATGGCGGGCGCAAGCCCGAGCAGCACACCCACATAGGTTGCAACGCCCTTGCCCCCGCGAAACTTCAGCCAGACGGGGAAAAGGTGGCCGATAAACGCACCGAAGCCGGCGATGATGGCGAGGATTTCGGAAAACTGTGCGGCGACGACGACCGCCAGCGTTCCTTTGAGGGCATCTCCGATCAGCGTTGCGGCCGCAAGCTTCTTGTTGCCGGTGCGCAGAACGTTCGTGGCGCCGATGTTTCCGGACCCGATCTTACGCACGTCCCCGAGCCCGGCCATGCGCGTCAGGATGAGCCCGAAGGGGATGGAGCCGAGCAGGTAGCCGAACGCCAGCGCAACCAGGAACAGGTCGAAGGGGACCTGCGTGATGATCGGTTCAGGCATGCATCAACTCCGGCTCAATCCGCTTTGAAGACTGTGGCGCCCGCCACGAAGGTTTGCAAGACGCGCCCCTGGAAGCGTGCATCTTCGAACGGCGTGTTCTTGGAGGTCGAGACGATGCGATCCTTCGAAAACACGAAGGGCTCGTAGAGATCGACGATCGCCAGATCAGCCCGTGCCCCAGGCTTCAGTGTGCCCGCGTCTAGGCCATAAAGCTTGGCTGGGCGCGTCGAAAGCGCGTCGATGAGCCGAGGGAGCGGCACGTCGCCGGAATGGTGCAGCCGCAATGCGGCGGCGAACAGCGTTTCGAGACCGATGGCGCCATTCTCCGCGTCGGAGAAGGGTAGGCGCTTGGTATCGACGTCCTGCGGGTCATGGGCCGACGAAATGATGTCGATCGTGCCGTCGCGCACGGCCTCCACCATCGCGCGACGGTCCTCCTCGGTGCGCAGCGGCGGCGACAGCTTGAAGAAGGTGCGGTATTCGCCGATGTCGTTCTCGTTCAGCGTCAGATGGTTGATCGAGATGCCGGCGCTCACGTCGAGCCCGCGCGCTTTTGCAGCCGCAATGGCGTCGCTGGATTCGGGAACCGAGATGCTGGTTGCGTGGTAGCGTCCGCGCGTCAGTGCGGCGAGGCGCAGGTCGCGCTCCAACGGAATGATCTCCGCTTCGCGCGGGATCCCTGACAAGCCGAGCCAACTCGCGAAAAGCCCGGCGTTCATCACGCCTTGGGCCGCAAGATGCTTGTCCTGCGTCTCGCAGGCGATCAAGGCGCCGAAATCGCGCGCATAGGTCAGCGCGCGGCGGATGACGGCAGTGTTGGCGAGCGTGCGCCGGCCATCGGTAAATACGACAGCGCCTGCGGCCGAGAGAAGGCCGATCTCGGTCATCTCTTCGCCGGCGAGGCCTTTTGTCAGCGCAGCTGCCGGATAAACCCGAACGATCGCCGAATCGCGCGCTGTCTTCAGCACGAACTCGACGAGCGCCACATCGTCGATCGCCGGGCTCGTATCCGGCATCATGACAAAGGACGTGACACCGCCCGCGGCGGCTGCGCGACTGGCCGAAGCGATCGTCTCGCGGTGCTCGCTGCCGGGCTCGCCCACATGAACCCGCGTATCGACGAGCCCCGGAATGACCAGCTTATCGCGGCAGTCGATGATTTTGGAGCCTTCTGGTATGCCCTGATTGTGGGCACCGGCGCCGGCCGCTTCGATGATCCCGTCCTTGATGATGACGGAACCGATCTCATCGATGCCGCGCGACGGATCGATGATCTGCGCGCCGGTGAGGACCGTGATCGTCATGGCTGCACCTCCTCGCCGGTGAGAAGCGTTTCCATGACGGCCATGCGCACGGCGACCCCCATTTCCACCTGCTGCTCGATGACGCTCTGTGGACCGTCGGCGATCTCCGAGGCGATCTCGACGCCGCGGTTCATCGGGCCGGGATGCATGACCAGCGCATCCTCCTTGGCATAGGCAAGCTTCTCCGCATCAAGGCCATAGAAGCGGAAATATTCGCGCACCGATGGCACGAAGGCGCCTGACATGCGCTCGCGCTGCAGGCGCAGCATCATGACGACGTCGGCATCCTTCAGGCCTTCCTTCATCGACGTGTAAACCTCGACACCCATGTCGTTGACGCCTGAAGGCATCAACGTGGACGGGCCGATGACGCGGACGCGCGCGCCCAAGAGATTGAGAAGCACGATGTTAGAGCGCGCCACGCGGCTGTGCAGCACATCACCGCAGATGGCGACGATCAGGCGGCCGACCTTGCCCTTGGCACGCCGGATCGTCAGCGCATCGAGCAGCGCCTGTGTCGGATGCTCATGCGCGCCGTCGCCGGCATTGACGACGGAGCAGCCGACCTTCTGCGAGAGAAGTGCTGCGGCACCGGCCGACGAATGCCGCACGATCAGGATATCCGGCCGCATGGCGTTCAGCGTCATCGCCGTATCGACGAGCGTCTCACCTTTTTTGACGGACGAATTGCCGACCGACATGTTCATGACGTCGGCGCCGAGCCGCTTTCCGGCCAGCTCGAAGGAGGCTTGAGTGCGCGTCGACGCTTCGAAGAAGAGGTTGATCTGCGTGAGTCCGCGCAGGCTCGCCTTCTTCTTTTCGCGCTGACGGCTGAGCGCGACGGCAGCGTCTGATCGATCGAGGAGATAGTGGACGTCGGCCTCGTTCAGACCCTTGATGCCGAGAAGGTGGCGGTGCGGAAAGGACATGGGCGTGACGGGCTCCGGCTTGCGGCTCGTCGCTCTATAGGCGCGGCCCGCCGCCCGAACAAGCGCCGGCCCTGCGCGCAGCCGCGCTGCTCCACCGCAATTTCTCCGTCTATCCCGCTGCAATCGCGCTCGAATCCGGTTAGGAAGGGCGATGAGCACCCGTCCCCCGCCAGCGACCCACGACGTCTTCAACCAGCCGCCGCGTTTTTCGGGGATGAATGCCTATCGCGCCGATCCGCTGCTCGTCGAAATCACGCTCGACATGGATCGCGCGCTTCGCCTCGATTTCGAGGGCGTCGGCCGTTTCGTGATGAGTGCGGAGGCGCAGGATCTGGCAAGGCTCGCCAACCGCAACCCGCCGGAACTGAAGACCCACGATCACCAGGGCAACCGCATCGACCAGGTGGATTTCCATCCCGCCTATCATGCGCTGTTGCGCAAGTCGGTATCGGGCGGGCTGCATGCCTCGGTCTGGGAAGATCTGCCGGCGGAAGCGGGCGTCGCCCACAAGGCGCGTGCCATCCGGTTTTTCCTGACGGCGGGGCTCGAAACCGGGCATCTCTGCCCCGTCACGATGACCAATGCATCGGTCGCCGCGATCATGGCGTCGCCCCGGATCGAACGCGATTGGCTGCCGAAGATCCTGTCCCGCAAATATGATTCCGCCCACAAGCCGGCGATGCAGAAGACCGGCATCACGCTCGGCATGGGCATGACCGAGAAGCAGGGCGGCACGGATGTGCGCGCCAACACCACGTCTGCCGAGCGTGTGGGAGAGGGGATCTATCGGCTTGCCGGCCACAAATGGTTCATGTCCGCGCCGATGAGCGATGCATTCCTGATGCTGGCCCAGACGCCCGAAGGCATCGGCTGTTTCCTGGTTCCCCGCATCCTCGAAGACGGATCACTCAACGGTCTGCGGTTCCAGCGCCTGAAGGACAAGCTCGGCAATCGATCGAACGCATCGAGCGAAGTCGAGTTTTCCGACACCTATGGCTTCTTGCTCGGCGAACCGGGCGAGGGCATCCGCACGATCCTCGACATGGTGACCATGACGCGGCTCGATTGCGCGGTCGCCTCCGCCGGCATCATGCGATCCTCGCTTGCCGATGCGGTGCACCACACCAGGCACCGCTCGGTGTTCGGCAAGAAGCTGGTCGACCAGCCGTTGATGGCGCGTGTGCTCGGCGACATGGCCCTCGACGTGGCAGCCGCGACAGCGCTCTCCATGCGGCTTGCCACCGCCTTCGACCGCGCCCGCAACGATCCGCGCGAAGCGGCTTATGCGCGCCTTATGACGCCGGTTGTCAAATACTGGGTCTGCAAGATCGCTCCGGCTCTGGTCTACGAGGCGATGGAATCGGTCGGAGGCAATGGCTATGTCGAGGAAAAGGCGCTCGCCCGCCACTACCGCGAGGCCCCGGTCAACGCGATCTGGGAAGGTTCGGGCAACGTCATGGCGCTCGACGTGCTGCGGGTGCTGGCCCGCGGGCGCGATCTCTTCGACGTGGTGCTCGAAACGATCGCCGCCGATCTCGGTGCCGCGGGCAGGCGGACGCGAGACGTCCTGGAGGCTGCCATGGCGGTCTGCGAAAGTGACCAGGGTGCGGCCCGCATGCTGACCGAGCAACTGGCCCTTTCAGCTGCGGCAGCGGAACTCAACCGAATCGGTGCAGGCCGCGTCGCCGATGCCTTCATTGAAACGCGGTTGGCCGGCGCCTGGCGCTCCACCTATGGCATGCTCGATTCCCGTTTCGACGCCCGCCAGCTCGTCGATCTCCTCTATCCGGAAAGCTGACGGAGCAGGAACAGCGCCAGCGGCATGGTCCCGATCGAGGCCGCCGTCTGGATGGTCGTGATCGCCGCATAAAGCGGGGCATCGCCATTCATCTGGCGCGCAAGCAAATAGCCGTTCATGGCCGTCGGCACCGCTGCGCATAGGACCAGGATCTCGAGCGTTGCGCCTTCGATCCCGATGGCGAGCGCCACTGCGACCATCACCAGCGGAAACAGGACAAGCTTGATGGCGGACGTCAGCGCTGCGACGGGGCGTGGTTTGAGAGCGTCGCCGACCCGCAGCCCAGCACCCACCATCAGCAGGCCGAGGCCGAGCGCGCTGGCGCCGATGAGATCGATCGCCGTGATCAGCGGGGCGGGAATGTCAAACGGCAGATGGCGGGCGCCGAGGCCGGCGAGGCAGGACAGGATGAGCGGGTTGCGCACCATGCGCAGCGCCAGCACCGAGAGCTTGCGCGCCCCGCCGCCGAACCACACCATCACCGCCACGCAAACGAGATTGATCGGCAGGATGATCAGCGCCATCACGAGCGCGACGAGCGCAATCCCTTCAGCGCCGTGAAGGCTGCTAGCGATGGCAAGCGCGACGAAGCCGTTCCAGCGAATGCCGGTCTGGAAGATGGTAGTGAAGCTCGATGCGGTGATGCCCTGCCGCTGCATGATCGGCCAAAGCGCAAGCACGAGCGCCATCATCAGACCAAGCGTGATGGCGACGGTCAGCGCGACGCGGCCGATGTCGAGCGCTGCGAAATTGGCTTCGTAGAGCGTCATCGAGAGGAGGGCAGGAAAGGCGACGAAATAGCCGAACTGCTCCAGCCCCAACCAAAATTCCTGGTCGATGGCATTCCAGCGCTTCAGCACGACCCCGAGCAGCACGAGCAGAAAGATCGGGATGATGCTTTGCAGGATCGGAATCATGAATGCGAGCCTTTCGAAGCCCGTCCATTAGGCCCCATGCAACGGATGAGCAAACGCGTTCCGCAATGGGACCGCCGTTAACCATAAATGACGATAGCTGAATGCCGCGATGGCCCGGAATCGTTGGCTCCCTTATGGTTAGCAGATCGTTAACGGGTTTTTGGCGGTAAGCTTTCTGCAACCGCCTTCTACTTGCTTTGTTAACGGTGCGACAAATGAGGCAAGGGCTTCCCACGCATGCGGACGATCGTGATCGGCATATCGATGTTCTGGATGGTGGAGTTTTCCATGTCCGGGCTGAGCCGCGCCGTTCCGTCGCCCTTGGGCACAGAGCCCGGCATGTTTGCTTGGTTGAGCATCCATCATCTCTTCGGATTCGCTGAATTCGGCATAGCCGCATTGTTTTGCCTGGCGGCGCTCTTTGCGCTGTTCGGCGCGGACGCAACCAAGCGCGATTCGGGCGAGACGCTTGTTGCTGCCGTCACCGGCGCATTGGTGCTGACAGCGGCAACACATGCCTTCAGCTGGCTCGAGGGCAGGGTGGATGCAGGCGTGTTCATCGAAGCCGGTCTGCTCCTGATGACGGGGGCGGTAGCGCTGTTCCTTGACGGGACCACCGTTAAAACAGCCGCTGCCGACGACGATGCGACCGCTTCCAATGCTTACCTCAAGAACCGGATCGCCGCCGCGACAGCGTCCGTCCACACCTTCCCCGATGCGAGGCCACGATCATGAAATGGTTTCTGATACTCTGGGCCGCGCCGGTGGGATCGCTGATCGCCTGGTATGGGCTTTCCTATCACGATATCAGCTTCGGATTTTTCATGCTGACGCGTGAGACGCACGATCTGGTCTTCCAAATCTATGGCAATGTGCTTGGAATCGAGCCGGAAACCATACCGCCGCTTGTTGCGCGCGCGCTCGTGGTCGACACGTTCATCGTGCTGGGCATCGTCGCGTTCCGAAAGCGCCGTGAGATCCGGGCGTGGTGGGCAGCACGGCAAATGCGCAGTACGGCGCTTCAGAGCGACGAGAGCCTGTCGAGCGCTCCCTGAAGAATGAACGCGGCCGCGGCGGCGTCGATGCGTTCAGCTCTTCTCGCGCGTGACACATCCATGCCGATCAGCGCCCGTTCGGCCGCCACCGTCGACAACCTCTCGTCCCAGAAGGCGAACGGAAGCTCGGTCAAAGGCTCCATATTGCGCACGAAAGCGCGGGTAGCCTGCGCGCGGGGGCCCTGGCTACCATCCATGTTGATCGGCAGTCCGATCACGATTCCCGAAACTTGCTGCTCCGCCAGAAGCTTGAGCAATGCGTCCGCGTCCTTGGAAAATTTCGCGCGCCGGATCACCCCGCGCGGGCTTGCCAGCGTCAGCCCCAGATCCGAAATAGCGACGCCGATCGTCTTGGTGCCGAGATCGAGGCCGGCGAGCGTGGTGCCCTTGGGCATGTGGCCGGGCAGGTCTTCGAGCGCGACGATTGACAAGATATCGGCCTTCCGGGTTTTGCAATTGGGCTTCTCTGCGCCATCTTCCGGCGCGGAGCAATAACCCCGCTCGGGCATCAGCAAGGAGATATCGATGAAACTGACCTGGCTCGGACACGCCGCCTTCAGGATCGAAACTGGGAAGGCAACGATCCTGATCGATCCGTTCCTCACTGGAAATCCTGGGTTCGCTGGTCTCGATCGCAAGGATGCCGTCCAGGGCGTCACGCATATCGTGCTCACCCATGGCCATGCGGATCATGTCGGCGATACCGCAGCGATCGCCAAGGAAACCGGTGCGACCGTCGTCGCCAATGCCGATCTGTGCGGCTTCCTCGGCAAGCATCGCGGCGTGGAGAAGCTCGATCCGACGAACACCGGCGGCACCGTCCATCATGAAGGCTTCTCGGTGACCTATGTGAATGCTCTGCATTCCTCCGCCGACATCACCGAGGATGGCGTGTCGCACGCGCTCGGCAACGCCAATGGCTGCGTCTTCCACATCGAAGGCGGGCCGACGCTTCTGCACATGGGCGACACCGACATCTTCTCCGACATGGCGCTGATCAACGAACTGCACCGGCCGGAAATCGGCATCGTGCCCATCGGCGACCGCTTCACCATGGGCGGCGCCGTCGCAGCGCTCGCATGCCGCCGCTATTTCGACTTCAAGACGATTATTCCGTGCCATTACGGCTCGTTTCCGATCATCGATCAGACGGCGGATGTGTTCGTCGATGCGTTGGAGAGCCAGGCGGAACGCGCAAAAGTGGCCGCTGCCGGCACGCTGCATCAGTTCTGATCTCTGAAGCCGGCTTCCGGCTGGAAAATCTATGCCCGCAGTGCGACACGTTGGCGCCCGGCGCTGCGGGCAAGGCTCAAGGCGTTCTGGAAGGATAGCGGGCGGTCGAAATGGTAGCCCTGGCCATAGCTGCAGCCGATGGCTTTCAACTGCGCCGCAATCGCACCGCTCTCGACGCCTTCCGCCACGCAGTCGATCCCGAGATTCGCCGAGAGATCGACCACCGACTTCACGATGTTGCGGCAGCGGACGTCGTTTTCCATCTGCTGAACGAAGCTGCGGTCGATCTTCAGCTTGTCGAAGGCCAGGCGGTGCACGTGGCTGAGGCTCGAATAGCCCGTTCCGAAATCGTCGAGCGCCACCTTGATGCCGGCGGCACGGAAAAGCGAGATCATCCTCTCCGCCGTTTCAAAGTTCGACAGGAGTGCCGTTTCGGTGATCTCGAATTCCAGGCGATTCGTGGCGACGCCCGAGCGCTCCACAAGGCTGAGGATTTTCAGCGCGTCGATATGATTGCAGATGTCGCGCGCCGAAAGATTAAACGAAATCCGGCAGTCGAGTGGCAGTTCGTCGAGTGCGTCGATCGCCTTCCGCAGGAGGATCAGCGATACGTCGTTGATCAGCCCGCAGCGCTCCGCAATCGGCACGAAGGCGGCGGGCGAGATCTCGCCCAATGTCGCATTGTGCCACCGACCGAGCGCCTCGAAGCTGACAACTTCACCCGTCTTCAGATCGACGATCGGCTGAAACGCCAGATAGAACTCCTGCCGGAGATCGCCGATCCGCAGTTCGCGCTCGATGGACGTCCGTTCATGCAGAAGCTGCGTGTGCTGCTCGGAGAAGATTTCGACGCCGCCATTCTGTTTGGACTTGGCCTGATAGAGCGCGAAATCTGCCTGTTCGATGAGGCTTGCAGCCGTCACATGACGTTCTTGCGAAACAACGATACCGCATGAGCCTGAAAGCCGTGCGATGCCGGCGGGCGTTTCGTAGTGGTCCTTCAGCGCGAGGCAGAGGGCGTTGGCGATGGTCGACGCCTCGTCCGCATCCAGTTCAGAAGGCAGGATGAAGCCGAATTCGTCGCCCCCAATTCGCGCGATCGTGGTGCCGGGCTGCAGGATCTTGCGGAAGCGTCGGGCTGTCTCGACGAGGACCGAGTCACCGGCTGCATGGCCGAACACATCGTTGACCGGCTTGAAGCCATCGAGGTCGATCAGGCCGATCACCGGAGGCTTGCCGCCTGCCGCCGTTTTCATCACCTGGTCGATTTTCTCGAAGAAGCTGCGCCGGTTGTCGAGGCCGGTCAATTGGTCCTCAAGCGCGTGCTTGGCGTTCAGGACGCCGAGTTGCTCGGTCTCCTTTTGCTTTTGTTCGAGAATGTCGGAGATGCGCACGATTGACACGAAGTTGTCGAAATTGCTGTGCGTGACGTGGATGAAGGCGAGCGAGATGAAGCAGACACTGATCGAGATGGCTGTGAACACCGGCTGGCCGCTGAACATGAAGTTGCCGATCAGGATGAAGAAGACGCTGCCTGCCGTGACCAGTGCGGCCGGCGGCAGGTTCATGAGGCAGAAGACGCAGGAAATGGCTGAAATAGACAGGAAGAAGGCGATGTGGCTCTGCTGGTAGGCATCGCCGAAGGGGTACAGGCTGACACCCCAGAAGCCGAAGCAGATGGAAAAGAGGCCGGCGAGTATGACGGTGCCGCGCATTTTGCGGACGGCCTGCTCGGGCGTCGGGCGGTCGTTGCGCCGCAGATGCCATTTGGCCAGACGGACGATGCAGATCAGCGACAGGAAGCCCGGCACGTAGAGCGTCTGCCATTGTGGGGCCGACCCATGGTGGGTCCATGCGAGTGCCGCAGCATTCACCATCAGCAGGATGTAGAGAATCGGAATTTGCCGCGTCAGCGCGGCATATTGCGCGACGGCAAACCGTTCGTTTCCTACGTCGACATTGAAGAGAAAGGACTTACGAAAAAACTGCAACACAACCAGGCACCCCCAACGGCTGCAGTAAAGAAGAGAAGCATTGAAATATCGTATAGACTGCTGGACATACGGGGATCGTAATGCACAGTTTGCCAGCCTTGCTCTCAGCAGGCGCGAACGCTATACGCACCCGCACGCCTGAAAATCCCGGAGTTTTCGCATGTCTGTCGATATCGCAACGGTAAAGCGCGTTGCCCGTCTGTCCCGCCTCGCGGTGAGCGACGAGGATGCACAGCGCATGGTCGGCGAGCTCAACGTGATCCTCGGCTTCGTCGAGCAGCTGGACGAGGTCGACGTGAGCGGCGTCGAGCCGATGACCTCGGTGATCGCCATGGACATGAAGAAGCGCGCCGATGTCGTGACCGATGGCGACAAGGCTGCCGATATCGTGGCCAATGCGCCGGCTTCCGAAGAAGGGTTCTTCCTCGTCCCGAAAGTCGTGGAGTAGGCTGTGGATCTGGCTATCGCAGCCGAAACGCCTCTTCAGGACGATGTGCGTGACATGGTCAGCGCGCTGAACGCTCACATGATCCCGTTGACGCCGCGCGAGTTCCAGTTCCAGCTGACGGTCGAGCAGATGGCCGAGCCTTCGGTGACGGTGTTCGTCGCGCGCAATGGAGATGGAAACGCTGTCGGCATGGCGTCGCTGAAAGAGCATGGGGAAGGCCTCGGCGAAGTGAAGCGCATGTTCACCAAGCCCGAAGTGCGCGGCCAGCGCGTCGGCTCCGCGCTTTTGCAGCAGGTCGAGCAACGCGCTCGGGATCGCGGCCTGTCCCGCCTCGTTCTCGAGACAGGGGAGGCACCGGGTTTCGAAGCTGCATGGCGCATCTATGAGCGCAGCGGTTTCACCCAGTGCGGCGCTGTCCTCGACTATCCTGATTCCGGTTATTCCAGATTTTACGAAAAGAAGTTTGCCTGATGTCCGAACTGACCCGCCTGACCATCGCCGAAGCTCGCGAAAAGATGCGCGCACGCGACCTTTCCTCGGTCGAACTGACGGATGCCTATCTGAGCGCGATCGAAGCTGCCAACCCCTCGATCAATGCCTATGTGACGGTCACAGCTGACAAGGCGCGCGCCATGGCAAAGCGCTCGGACGAGCGCATGGCGAGCGGCGAGGCGGGAGCACTCGAAGGGATCCCGCTTGGCATCAAGGATCTTTTTGCGACGGAAGGCGTCCACACGCAGGCCTGCAGCCATATCCTGAACAGCTTCGAGCCGCGCTACGAATCAACCGTCACGTCCAACCTCTGGAACGACGGCGCCGTCATGCTCGGCAAGCTGAACATGGACGAGTTCGCCATGGGCTCGTCCAACGAGACGTCTCATTACGGCCCGGTCGTAAACCCCTGGCGCGTCGAAGGCTCCAACAAGAGCCTGGTGCCCGGCGGCTCCTCCGGTGGCTCCGCGGCAGCCGTTGCCGCCGAACTCTGCGCCGGCGCTACCGCGACCGACACGGGCGGCTCCATCCGCCAGCCGGCGGCATTCACGGGCACGGTCGGCATCAAGCCGACCTATGGCCGTTGCTCGCGCTTCGGCATCGTCGCCTTCGCATCCTCGCTGGATCAGGCCGGTCCGATCGCTCGCGACGTGCGCGATGCGGCGATCATGCTGCGTTCCATGGCCTCGACCGATGCCAAGGACACGACCTCGGTCGATCGCGCGGTTCCAGACTACGAGGCCGCAGTTGGGCGCTCGGTCAAGGGCCTGAAGATCGGCATTCCGAAGGAGTACCGCGTCGACGGCATGCCGGGCGAGATCGACGCGCTCTGGCAGCAGGGCATTGACTGGCTGAAGGATGCCGGCGCCGAAATCGTCGAGATTTCGCTGCCGCACACCAAATACGCGTTGCCTGCCTACTACATCGTTGCACCGGCCGAAGCCTCGTCCAACCTCGCGCGTTACGACGGTGTGCGCTACGGCCTGCGCCAGCAAGGCCGCGACATTTTGGAAATGTACGAGAAGACCCGCGCCGAAGGCTTTGGCGAGGAGGTCCAGCGCCGAATCATGATCGGTACCTATGTGCTTTCCGCCGGCTATTACGACGCTTACTACCTGAAGGCGCAGAAGGTCCGCACGCTGATCAAACGTGATTTCGAGACCGTCTTTGCCGATGGCGTCGATGCGATCCTGACGCCGGCAACGCCATCTGCAGCCTTCGAGATCGGCGATGCCGAAATGGCAGCCGATCCGGTCAAGATGTACTTGAACGACATCTTCACGGTCACGGTGAACATGGCTGGCCTTCCGGGCATCGCCGTGCCGGCGGGCACCTCGACGGATGGACTGCCGCTCGGTTTGCAGCTGATCGGCCGGCCCTTCGACGAAGAGACGCTCTTTGCCGCAGCCAGCGTCGTGGAGAAGGCTGCCGGCCGCTTCACGCCAAAGCGTTGGTGGTAATCCGACCAGCCAAACGCAGTGATGCCGCGAAACTCGCGGAGATCGGATATCGTGCCTGGGAAGACCGCCTGTCGGTTTGGGCATCGGGCCAGACAAACGTCGCGAGCCTTCGCCGCAACGCGATGGACTCCTATCTCACCTTCACGAGCCGCAGCTGGTCGCTGATCCGTGTTGCTGAGGAAGATGGCATTCCGGTGGGCTGGGGCGCCCATGAAGACCCACTCGACGTGGAAACAGCCAGGCCCAACGCCATTTCAGATCTCTGGATCGATCCCGACTTTCAGCGGCGCGGTCACGGCGCGAAGCTGCTCAGCTGCCTCGAGGATGAAATCGTCGAGGCGGGACACGAGACTGCCGAGCTCGAAACCCATGCCCGCAATCACGAGGCGATCGCGTTCTATCGCCGCTATGGCTATACGGTGATCTGGCTTTCGACGGTCTATTCCGCATCGCTCGACCGCGACATTGAAAAGGTCGGAATGTCGAAGCGCCTGGTGCATGAGCCCGAAATTGAGATCTACGGCCCTGCTTGATGGTATTGCGTCGCAGGGAAAGCGGATCGGCAGCAGCGCCAAAGTCCTTGCGCCGGGCAGCCCGATGTTCTAGCCAAAACCCATTCCCTCAAGGCCATTGAAGAGCGTCACCGCATGACCATCGTCGATACCCGCACACCCGATCCGAAGCGCTTCATCCCCGGTGCCACCGGCGATTGGGAAGTCGTCATCGGTATGGAGGTGCATGCGCAGGTGACGAGCAAGTCGAAGCTCTTTTCCGGTGCATCGACAGAGTTCGGCAAGGCGCCGAACGCCAACGTCTCGCTCGTCGATGCCGCGATGCCCGGCATGCTGCCGGTCATCAACGAGGAATGCGTGAAGCAGGCGGTGCGCACCGGCCTTGGCCTCAAGGCCCAGATCAACAAGCGCTCGATCTTTGACCGCAAGAACTATTTCTACCCGGACCTGCCGCAGGGCTACCAGATCTCCCAGTTCAAAGACCCGATCGTCGGCGAAGGCAAGATCGTGATCTCGGTCGGACCGGACCGTAAGGGCGAGTTCGAAGACATCGAAATCGGCATCGAGCGGCTGCACCTGGAACAGGATGCCGGCAAGTCGATGCACGACCAGCATCCGACCATGTCCTATGTGGACCTGAACCGCTCGGGCGTCGCGCTGATGGAAATCGTTTCCAAGCCGGATCTGCGCTCTTCCGACGAGGCGAAGGCCTATCTCACCAAGCTGCGCACCATTCTGCGTTACCTCGGCACCTGCGACGGCAACATGGACGAAGGCTCCATGCGGGCCGACGTCAACGTGTCCGTGCGCAAGCCAGGCGGCGACTTCGGAACGCGCTGCGAGATCAAGAACGTCAACTCCATTCGCTTCGTCGGCCAGTCCATCGAATACGAAGCGCGCCGCCAGATCGCCATTCTGGAAGAGGGTGGCTCGATCGACCAGGAGACGCGCCTGTTCGATCCGGGCAAGGGTGAGACCCGCTCCATGCGCTCCAAGGAAGACGCGCACGACTATCGCTATTTCCCCGATCCGGACCTTTTGCCGCTTGAGTTCGACGATGCGTTCATCGAAGAGCTGGCCGCGCATCTGCCGGAACTGCCGGACGACAAGAAGGCGCGGCTGATCGAGACGGTGGGGCTTTCCGTCTATGACGCCTCCATCCTGGTGTCCGACAAGGCGATTGCCGACTATTTCGAACGCGCCGCCAAGGGCCGCGACGGCAAGCTCGTCGCCAATTGGGTCATCAACGACCTCCTGGGCGCCCTGAACAAAGCCGGTCAATCCATTGAAGAGACTCCGGTTTCGCCCCATCAGCTCGGCGCCATCGTCGACCTCATCAAGGCTGAAGTGATCTCCGGCAAGATCGCCAAGGATCTCTTCGAGATCGTCTGGAACGAGGGCGGCGACCCGGCTTCCATCGTCGAAGAACGCGGCATGAAGCAGGTCACGGATACCGGCGCGATCGAGAAGGCCGTGGATGAGATCATTGCCGCCAACCCCGACCAGGTCGAGAAGGCGAAGGCCAAGCCCTCGCTCGCCGGCTGGTTCGTGGGGCAGGTGATGAAGGCGACGGGTGGTAAGGCCAACCCGCAGGCGGTCAACGCCCTGGTCAAGGCCAAGCTCGGCCTCGAGGACTGAACCCATGTTCTTCGTGCGAACGGCGATGAAGGCCGATCTTCCCGCCGTTCAAACTCTGCTGACCGAAACGTGGCACGCGACCTATGACACGCTCTACGGCGTGGAGAAGGTGGCGGAGATCACGCGTTCTTGGCACTCCGTGGAAGCGCTCCAGACGCGCCTGTCGCGGCCGCAATCGGAATTTCTGGTTGCCGATGACGGCAAGCGGATCGGCGGGATGGCCTATGCGGCCCGCTCCGACAAGGATGTGGTCCTGCTCCACCAGATTTACGTGCACCCATCGCTGCAGCGCCAGGGTATTGGCCGCGATCTCTTCGCCGAGATCGAAACCTGCTTCGACGGGGCGAAGCGCATCCGCCTGGAGGTCGAGCCCGAAAACGAAGCCGCATGCGCTTTTTACCGCGCCCACGGGTTCGTGGAGGTCGGGCGCACCGAAAATTGCGGAGCCGACGGTTCCGGCATCCCGGCGCTGGTGATGGAAAAGCCGCTTACCTGAGCGATCTTCAATGCGGCGCGCTTGCTCGCCACAATGTCCCGCTTGCTTTTGCGCTTGATTGGACGCATGCACGGCGTTCCACTATTCTTGGCCAAACCCAGTCTGATCCGGATAAATCGATGGAAGAGTTTCACAAGGTCCGCCGCCTTCCGCCCTACGTCTTCGAACAGGTCAACCGCCTGAAGGCGAGCGCGCGAGCGGCCGGCGCCGACATCATCGATCTCGGCATGGGAAATCCGGATCTGCCGACGCCGAAGGCCGTCGTCGACAAGCTGTGCGACGTCGTGCGCGATCCTCGCACCCACCGCTACTCGTCCTCGCGCGGTATCCCAGGCCTTCGCAAGGCTCAGGCTGCCTATTACGCTCGCCGCTTCGGCGTAAAGCTGAACCCTGACACGCAGGTCATCGCGACGCTCGGCTCCAAGGAAGGCTTCGCCAATATGGCGCAGGCGATCACCGCGCCGGGCGATGTCATCCTGTGCCCAGATCCGACCTATCCGATTCACGCCTTCGGCTTCCTGATGGCAGGCGGCGTGATCCGCTCCATGTCGGTCAAGCCCGACGACCAGTTCTTCGTCGCGATCGAGCGCGCCGTGCGCCATTCGATCCCAAAGCCGCTCGCGCTGATCCTCAACTATCCGTCGAACCCGACCGCCTACACGGCCGACCTCGATTTCTACAAGGAAGCGGTCGCGCAGGCGAAGAAGCACGACATCATCATCCTGTCGGATCTTGCCTATTCGGAGATCTATTTCGACGACAATGCGCCGCCGCCGTCGGTCCTGCAGGTGCCGGGTGCAATGGATGTGGCGGTGGAATTCACCTCCATGTCGAAGACCTTTTCCATGCCCGGCTGGCGCATGGGCTTTGCCGTCGGCAACGAGCGGCTGATTGCGGCGCTGTCTCGGGTCAAATCCTATCTCGATTACGGTGCCTTCACGCCAATCCAGGTTGCGGCGTCAGCTGCGCTCAACGGCGATGGCTCCGACATCGAAGAGGTGCGCAGCATCTACAAGCGTCGCCGCGACGTGCTGGTGGATAGCTTCGGCAAGGCGGGCTTCGACGTGCCGCCGCCGGCCGCCACCATGTTCGCCTGGGCTCCGATCCCGGAAAAGTTCAAGTCGCTCGGTTCGCTGGAATTTTCGAAACTTCTGGTCGAGAAGGCAGATGTCGCCGTGGCGCCCGGCATCGGTTTCGGCGAGCAGGGCGACGACTATGTGCGTATCGCACTGGTGGAGAACGAGCACCGCATCCGCCAGGCCGCGCGCAACATCAAGCGCTTCCTTGCAACGGCGGACGAGACGATGCACAACGTCATCGCGCTGAACGCACGGCGCTGATGCCTTTCGGCCGCGGGCATCTATCCGCGGTCCTTCCAAGCCGAACGATGGAAATTCCATGTCTGAACCGCTGAAAATCGGGATCGCAGGTCTCGGTACCGTTGGAGCCGCGCTCGTCCACGTCCTCGTGTCGCGCTATGCGCTGCTGGCCGAAGCCTGTGGCCGGCCCATCGAGATCGTCGCCGTGTCGGCGCGCGATCGGGAACGCAACCGCGGAATCGACCTGCGCGCCATGACATGGTTCGACGATCCGATCGAACTTGCAAAGACCGGCGACATCGACGTCTTCGTCGAACTGATCGGCGGCGCGGCCGATCCGGCCTTGAGCGCGGTCGAAGCGGCGCTGTCGCGCGGCATCCACGTCGTCACCGCCAACAAGGCGCTGCTCGCCAAGCACGGCGTGCGGCTGGCGGCACTCGCGGAAGAAAAAGGCGTTCTCCTCAACTTCGAGGCGGCCGTCGCCGGCGGCATTCCCGTCATCAAGGCCATGCGCGAGTCGCTCACGGGCAACCGCGTCAGCCGCCTCTACGGCATCATGAACGGCACGGCGAACTACATCCTGACGACGATGGAGCGTGAGGGCCTGAGCTTCGAGGCTTGCCTGAAGGAAGCGCAGCGCCTCGGCTATGCGGAAGCGGACCCGACCTTCGATATCGAAGGCAACGACACCGCGCACAAGCTTGCGATCCTCACAAGCCTTGCCTTCGGCACCGAAATCGCAGCCGACGACATCTATCTCGAAGGCATCTCCAACATCTCGATCGACGACATCCGTGCCGCCGACGATCTCGGCTACCGCATCAAGCTCCTGGGCGTCGCGCAGCGCACCGACTCTGGCATCGAGCAGCGCGTTCATCCCACAATGGTGCCGAAGGACAGCGTTATCGGCCGCGTCGATGGTGTCACGAATGCGGTGGCGATCGAATCCGACGTGCTCGGCGAACTGATCATGTCGGGCCCAGGTGCGGGCGGTGACGCGACAGCCTCGGCCGTCATGGGCGATATCGCCGACATCGCCAAGAGTCGCCCGGGTATCCAGCACGGCCCGGCGCTCGGCAAGCCGGCAGCCAAGCTTGTCCCTTACAAGCGCGCCAAGATGCGCAGCCATGAAGGCGGCTATTTCATCCGCGTCACCGTGCAGGACAAGGCCGGCGTCTTCGCGTCGATCGCCACGCATATGGCGGAAAACACCATCTCGCTCGAATCGATCGTTCAGCGCGCCAAGCATGCTTCGCCGGCAGGAACCGGTCGCCAGACGGTCGTGCTCGTCACCCATGCGACCACCGAAGCCTCCGTCCGGGCGGCCGTTCAGGCCATGGTCGCAGACGGCTACACGATCGGCGCGCCGCAGGTCATCCGGATCGAGCGGCCGAAAGCGGCTTGAGCTTGAGGCGCGCTTGGCGCCGTTCAGGGCGTCTCGTTTGAAGGGAAACGAAGATAGAGATGGCGCCGATACCGGGTGAGGTCAGCCGGGCATTTCTGGATGTGGAGCGCTCGCTGACCGGCCAGCGCTGGGTTCAGCGCCTCGATCAGGCGGGCCTCAACCAGGCGCTCGCCATCTCCCAGTCCCTCGGCCTTTCGGAGCTGGTCGCCCGCGTGATGGTCGGCCGCGGCGTGTCCATGGCTGATGCTGCCGACTTTCTCGATCCGACGCTGAAACGCCTGATGCCCGATCCGTCGACGCTGACCGACATGGATCGGGCGGCCGAGCGCCTGGCGGCAGCCATCATCATCGGCGAACGCATCGCCATCTTCGGCGACTACGATGTCGACGGGGCGTGTTCGTCAGCGCTGATGAAGCGGTTTCTCGACCATTTCGGCATCCGGAGCGAAATCTACATCCCCGACCGCATCTTCGAAGGCTATGGGCCAAACGTCGCTGCCATCGACGAATTGATCGATCGCGGCAACCGGCTGATCGTGACCGTCGACTGTGGCTCGACGAGCCATGAGTCGCTGGCTGCCGCCGCCGCGCGGGGGATCGATGTGGTGGTGATCGACCACCATCAGGTCGGCAATGTGCTTCCGCCATGCGCTGCACTGGTCAACCCCAACCGGGAGGACGATCTTTCGGGCCAGGGTCACCTCTGTGCTGCCGGTGTCGTGTTCCTGACGCTCGTCGCCACGCTCCGGCTCCTGCGCATGCGCCAGCAGCCGGGTCATCAGACGATGAACCTCCTTTCGCTGCTCGATCTCGTTGCGCTTGGCACTGTATGCGATGTCGTTCCTCTGAAGGGGCTGAACCGCGCTTTCGTAACCAAGGGGCTCGTCGCCGCCCGCCAACTGGCCAATCCGGGCCTCGCCGCGCTGGTGCGCGTTGCCGGTATCGGCGGACCCATCACGCCCTATCATTTCGGGTTCATGATCGGCCCGCGCATCAATGCCGGCGGGCGCATTGGTGATGCCGCCCTTGGCAGCCGACTGCTGACCATTGAGGACCGGGCACAGGCCGACCAGATCGCCATCCAGCTCGACGGGCTGAACCGCGAACGCCAGGCGATGGAAACGGCGATGCTGGAGGAGGCGGAAGCCGAAGCGCTGGCGGAATATGCCAACGGCTCGGGCCCGGCCGTTTTCGTTACGGCGCGCGAGGGCTGGCATCCTGGCATCGTCGGTCTCATCGCTTCGCGCCTGAAAGATCGGTTGCGCAGGCCGGCATTCGCCATCGCTTTTGACAGCCAGGGCAAGGGCTCGGGCTCCGGGCGATCAATTGCCGGGTTCGATCTCGGCCGGGCGGTGCGCGCAGCGGTGGATCAGGGGCTGCTGGTCAAGGGCGGCGGTCATGCCATGGCGGCCGGCCTCACGGTCGAGCGCTCGCGGCTCGGCGCGCTTCGTGCTTTTCTGGAAGAGCAGGCCGCGAAAAAGGTGGCGAGCCTCGTGGCCGACAGCACGTTGCAGATCGATGGTGCGCTTTCAGCGACAGGCGCGACGCTAGCCCTCTTCGATCTTCTCGAATCGGCCGGCCCCTATGGCGCCGGCCATCCGCAACCCATTTTCGCCCTGCCGCGCCACCGCTTGGTGGATGCGCGGACCGTCGGCAACGGCCATGTGAAGATTAGCGCCGCCGCAGCCGATGGCCGGCGTGTCGATGGCATCGCGTTTCGTGCTGCCGACAGCGAACTGGGACAGGGACTGCTTGCCGGGCAGGGGCTGTCGTTTCATTTCGCAGGAACGCTCACTGCAGACCACTGGCAGGGAACGCAACGTGTCCAACTGAGACTGCTGGACGCCGCTCGGGCTGATTGATCGGGATCTGGAAATTGGTTGCTCTGGCAAGCAAGCAGCGCAGCGACCGAACTCGGTCGGCTGTGACGATAATGGCGACTGCTTCAGGAGAGGGGTGGCACGCCCTAGGGGAGTCGAACCCCTCTTTCCAGAATGAAAATCTGGCGTCCTAACCGATAGACGAAGGGCGCATGCCGTGGTCGCCGCGAGGCGATGGGCGTCTTATAGTCAGGTGATCTGGTTCCCGCAAGCGCCAAACCGACCGATTTCGAAAAAAAATGACAGAAGAATGTGGTTTTTTGAGTCGGTGTTTTGTCAAGCCCAAACAAGGGCTTGCATGCATCAGCTGCGACGGCGGCAGCGCCAGTTCCAGTCGCGCTTCGAGCCGATATCCACATGCACGGAATCGGTGTGGCAGTAGGTGCCGACACCACCGCGCCCGGGCAGGCTGCGGGCGAACTCCGCGATGTCCCACTTGCTCACGCCCGGCACCTGAATGTCGGCCGCTTCGCAATACATGTGCCGTGATTCCATCGCGCCGCCGACCTTGCGATTGTAGGCACGATCGCGGAAGCCGGAGGTGACGAGAACCGGCCGGCCGAAATGGGCCTCGATCCGCTTCAGGGTCTGAACCAGTTGAGGCTTGAGGCAGGCGACGTCGACGCGCTCGTGTTGCGTCCGCAACCGGCCGCCGGCAAGTCCGGCGATGCCGGCTGCAGAGGCAAGCCGAACCGTGCCGTTGTCGTCGGAATAGGAATTGTAGTCGAAGCCGTCGCGGTGCTGGAGCTGGTACAGCGATCCGACTTCGCGGACGCCTGGCAGCACCGGTCCATCGGTGTTGGCGACACTCAGACGCGCGCGCGGCGGGCTCGATTCGATGGAAGCCGTGGTGATCTGCGCGGGTGGCGCTTCTTCGGCAAACTCGTCTTCCGACTCCACCGTGTCGTCTTCGGCAGCGCCGAGATCGATGATCGGTTGCGGAGCGCGATCATTCGACTGCTGAATGACCGGGCGCGGTTCGGCATCATCACCGCCATTGCGCGAAAAGAGACGGGCGAACGGGGAAGGGCCCCGGTCCGTCTCTTCCGACAAAGCGTTGACGGGCGCGGATGTCGAAGCCTGCTCGGCCGAGGCCACCTGCTGCGGCTCACCGGCGGTGGCGGCCCGCGCAGTCGGATCCGCAACCTCTCCCGGCGCCGCGGCAGCGACGGCCTGCTCGGTCTCGGCTTGTGGCTGTGGTGCGACGGCTTCGGATGCGACAGTCTCGGCTTCTGGAACCGGAACGGTCTGCGTCGCAGCAGTCTCTACGGCTGCTTCGGCCGCGGCATCCGCTGTGGCGGTATCGGCAGGGGCGCCATCACCCGCTACCGTCGCAGCCGCGTTGCTCACCGGCGCATTGGCGCCAGAGGCACCAACGCTGCTCGAAGGTCGGCTGATCGCCGAAGTGGTGATGGATGGATCGCCGTTGAAACCGAGCTGACCATCGTCGGAGACTGCACATGCCGACAGCAATCCGAGAAGGGCGGTGGCCCCCGCCAGTCGCTTCAGAATATGGGCTGTCTGGCTGCGTCTTTCGACCTGCAATACCCCGTCCCCGCTCGTCCCGCTCTCAATATATGGCGAGCGTTTTAAGCAACTCGGCCGATATTGTCCATGCCCCGTGAGATTTCAGGGTCCAAACCGAATCACATGACCTTTCGGCCGATGAAAATCCGTGCGTTGGACATGGGAGAGCGAGACGGTGGAAACGATATTGTGTCGATGTTCGATGCGATTACCAGCTGCCGGTATTCTGCATCGAAGCCCATGGCTCCTGGCGCGGCAAGGCATCGCCTTTCTGCAGCAATTCGATCGAAATGCCATCCGGCGAGCGCACGAAGGCCATGTGCCCGTCGCGGGGCGGGCGGTTGATCGTGATGCCCGCATTCTGCAGCTTGCTGCAAAGAGCGTAGATGTCGTCGACCACATAGGCGAGGTGACCGAAATTGCGGCCGCCGGTATAATCTTCCGGGTCCCAGTTGTAGGTGAGCTCTACCATCGGTGCGCGCTCGCTCTCGGCCCGCGCCTTGTCCTCGGGAGCCGCCAGGAAGACCAGGGTGAAACGACCCTGTTCATTTTCCATGCGCCGGATTTCCACAAGGCCCAGCTTGTTGCAGTAAAAGTCGAGTGAGGCGTCCAGATCGCGCACGCGCACCATCGTGTGGAGATAACGCATCGGGGTGTCCTTTCATTTTGGTTCGGTCAGCCCGTAGGTAGGCGCAAGCGTGGCGCACACAATGCCGCCTCGTATGATTGGTCCTGTATTCATGGAAAAGTAACACTTGCGCAGAGCGCCCTTTGCGATGCTATTCTGACAGACGAGAATCAAGATTACTTGGCTCGCATGACAAAGGCGGTAGGGGATGGGGGACAGCTCCTCGCATAAGGAATTTCGGCTCGACGACGCGGTCCTTGGCGATCCCGTCGACCTGATGGAGATTTCCGGCACCATCAAATGGTTCGATGTTGCCAAAGGTTTCGGCTTCATCGTGCCTGACAACGGGATGGAAGACGTTCTTCTACATGTCACCTGTCTGCGCCGTGACGGTTACCAGACGGTCATGGAAGGCACGCGCGTGGTATGCGAGATCCAGAAGCGGGATCGGGGCTACCAGGCCTTCCGCGTCCTTTCGATGGATCAGTCTAACCTGCCGCATCCCTCGCAGCTGCCGCCGGCGCGTACCAAGGTTCAAGTGACGCCGACGAGCGGGCTCGAGCGCGCCATCGTCAAATGGTTCAACCGGACCAAGGGCTTCGGGTTCGTCTCGCGCGGCGAGGGCACCGAAGACATTTTCGTGCACATGGAGACTTTGCGTCGCTTCGGTCTTGCCGAACTGCGTCCCGGCCAGATCGTGCTCGTTCGCTTCGGTCCGGGCGGCAAGGGCCTTATGGCTGCCGAAATTCACCCCGACAACGACAGTCCGTTCCCGCAATCGCACTGATCGATCGGAGTGCAGATGATCTTTACCCGCCGCCATCTGGTTGCGAGCGCCGCATCGGCGCTTTTTCTTTTTATCGCAGCACCGCTTCAAGCCCAGGACCAGCAGGGTGAACCCTCGCTGCTGCCGGTCCATGAGGAGCGTCTGGTCATCGAAACCTCCGAAGGCAGCTTCGATTATTCCGTGGAACTGGCCCTCAACGGGCGCGACCGTGCTTCGGGCCTCATGTTCCGCGAGCAGATGGACGATGATCACGGCATGCTCTTCCGCTTCGAGGAGCCACGCCAGATCACCATGTGGATGCGCAACACGCTGATCCCGCTGGACATGATCTTCATCCGCGGCGATGGCACGGTCGCCGGCCATCACGCAGATGCGGTTCCGCTGTCGGAAGCCGTCATCGCCTCGCCCGAGCCGGTGCTGTTCGTGCTTGAGCTCAATGCCGGCAAGGCCGAGGAAATGGGGCTGGCCGAAGGCGATCGCGTCTCCCATCCGATCGTCGCTGAAGCGGCTGGCGCGCAATAGCGCTTGTCGAGAGGGTCGTGCCGCCAGGTGCCCGCTGTTTATACGGTGGGCTCGCGTCAGGCGGCGGTCGCGAACAATCCGTCGAGTTCCGCAGTTGCAGCCAGGCTCTCGAAAGTCGGCCGCGCCAGCACATAGCCTTGCACCAGCCGCACGCCAAGGTCGCGCAGGACCTTCAGCTCTCCAGTCGTCTCCACACCTTCGCACAGCGGCACGACGCCGAGATCGTCCAGCATTGCTAGCGTATGGCGAACGATCGTGCGCTTGACGGGATTGGTGTCGATATCCCGGATCAGCTCCATGTCGAGCTTCACGATGTCGGGCTGGAACTGGGAGAGAAGTGCCAGACCCGCGTGACCGGCGCCGAAATCATCAATGGCCGTCTTGAAGCCCATGTCGCGATAGGTGCGCAGGATATGCAGCACATGCGCGGTATCGAGCCGCTCGTCCTCCGTGAATTCGAAGATGATCCGATCCAGCGGAAAGCCCGTCTTCATGGCGGTGGCCAGCGTCACGCGAATGCAGGCGCGGGGCTCGTAGACGGCATTCGGCATGAAATTGATCGACAGCTTCGTCGGAGCCTGCCGATCGAAAAGCGTGGCCGCGAGCTCGATCGCCTTGACGCGGCACTGCTGGTCGAAGGCGTAGCGGTTGTGGTCCTTGATCTGGCCGAGCACATGACCGGCACCTTCGCCGGAAAGACCCCGGACCAGCGCTTCATGCGCAAACACGTCGCCCGTTGAAATGTCGATGATCGGCTGAAACGCCATGGAGAACGCGACATCGAGGTCGCTTCCGTCGCGACAGCCCGTGCAATTGATTCCCATGAACGCACCTCTCCCGATCAGCCAGAGCGCATTGATAAGCGGGCGAGCCCTAAAATTTCGTTGCAATTGCATGAAGTAACGTCGTCGAATGTAGATGCGCCGTGGCGCCACCGGCGCGATTTCCAAGCATCGGCAGATTTTCTCCTTGCGCGCCATCCGCCGCAAAGGTAGGGGTCTCGCGTCGGCGGAGCGTAGCGCAGCCTGGTAGCGCATCTGGTTTGGGACCAGAGGGTCGCAGGTTCGAATCCTGCCGCTCCGACCAATCAAACTTTCCGGCGACGAGCAGGTTAGGGGAGACGCTGAGGCATCATGACGGCCAGGATCTACCGCCCCGCAAAGACGGCAATGCAATCCGGCAAGGCCAAGACCCAGGATTGGGTGCTTCGCTATGAGCCTGAAATCCCTCGTTCGATCGACCCGATGATGGGTTATACCTCCTCGCGCGACATGAAGCAGCAGATCAATCTGAGCTTCGACACCCGCGAGGCCGCGATCGACTACGCCGAACGCAACGGCATTGCCTATCGCGTCATCGAGCCGAAAGAGCCGAAGCGTAGCCGGGTCGCCTATTCCGACAACTTCCGCTATGACCGAAAGATGCCTTGGACGCACTGACGCCACCGTCAGCGCCCGCACGGCCCCTTAGCTCAGCTGGATAGAGCACCGGCCTTCTAAGCCGATGGTCGCAGGTTCGAATCCTGCAGGGGTCGCCATCAGATCAATCCCTTAGATCGCCGTTATCCGCAGGGTTCCAACATGGCCCTGAGCCAGTTCCAACTTTTGTTCCCGGTTTCTCTTTATTCTGTGCGTCCGGCTGATCAGAACGGTAACGAAGTTGCAGCTTTCGGATGACAAGCTGAAGGTGTTGCGATTAGAAACACACTAAATGGTTGGGGGGGGCGTCAAAGTGGCGGGCAAGATCCAGGCAATCCGTTTCAAGCAGTGGTTGCCAGAATGGGATGATTTTGACTTCGATGCCGAACAGCATCGACGAAAGCCCGATGAGCACATTTTGCTGTTTTCGATGCCAGCGGTCCAGCTGCGGGCTCTCAGCGGCGTGTATAGACGAACTCGCGATCAAGACGGGGGCGAAGGTCTTCAGCGCCTCCACGACCCTAAAAGGTCAGCGGCAATTCGGGACTTTGTCCGCTTCGGTCACCCGTTCAGCAGTCTTCCCCCATCCGCACGGGACGATGTCGCCACTACCATGCGTAAACCTGGCTGGTTGCCGACGGCTATCGTCGTGAACATTCTCACCGCAAAGGATGAGCGCAGAGGACGAAGGGTTGCTAACTCTGACTTAGTGAGCGTTCATGACAGCGGGGAGAATCGAGCAGAGCTTGGGCTTCCGTATCTTGATCGCCTTGAACAATGGGAACCGGCAGACCTTGAGCCTTTCGAGGTAATCGATGGACAGCACCGACTGTGGGCGTTCGACGAGGCCTTCAAAGATGGCAGTCTTCCGGGAGACTTTGAGCTTCCAGTAGTTGCATTCACTGGTTTGGATGTGGGCTGGCAGGCATATCTGTTCTGGTCAATCAACGTTTCTCCCAAACGCATAAATCCGAGTCATGCGTTTGACCTTTTTCCGCTTTTGCGATCAGCGGAATGGCTCGAAACGTTGTCGGATTTGCGCATTTATCGCCAAGCGCGGGCGCAAGAATTGACTGAGATTCTGTATACTCAGCCGGAGAGCCCCTTTCACAATCGAATTAACATGTTGGGCGAATCGACGAAGACAGCTCCTCCCGGTGCTGGAGTAACCCAGGCGGGCTGGGTCCAGGCGATTACCACCAGCTTTCTGTCTACAGGTAGTGGGCGATCGGCTAATGGTCTGTTCGCGGCTGAAATAACTCCGAGCAGGGGGCCGCTTCCGTGGTCTCGACCGCAACAAGCCGCTTTTCTTATCGCATTGTGGAGCGCTATACGCCGGTCAATTCTGGACAGCCAGCACATTTGGATCGACAGTCTGATACGACCGAACGGGCAAGAACCGCTTGATCAGATCCGTATAGAAGCATTTGCCGGCAGCCGTACCATGCTCAATCAGGAGCAAGGTGTGCGTGGTGTGCTCGCGGTTGCCAATGAGCTTTTCTTTTCCCTCGCACAGCTCAATCCTGACCTGTTCGAATTTAACTCCAAGATCATCGCGGGCACGGCAACTTCGCCTGAGGACGTGACAGTCGCTTTAGAGGAATTGAGCAGCTCTGAGTTGATGAGCAGGATCCATGATTTCGCATCGGGGATCGTTAGCTTTGACTGGAGATCGGCCGATGCGCCGGGCTTAAGTGACGACCAACGCATGCTGAAGCGTGCTTTCCGTGGAAGTAGTGGCTACGTCGCTCTGCGTGAGCAGCTCTTTCGGCATTTATCTGTCGGTTCGAAAGAAGTCGCGCAGGTCGCGGCCGAAGCTCTGAAGCGTTTGATCTAATGGCAGCTCAATTAGGTACCGCAGAAAAAGCTGCGTTGGCGCAAGCTGATCGTACATCTGTGATTGATGCATTGAGTCGATTTCGCAACGGGGTTTGTCCACCTTGGCTGCCACCTTCGCATCCATTTCAGAATGGTACGCCGCCCAACGCATCCGTAGCATTCTCCAATGTATCCAGCTCGGATATGATTGAAATGGTCGCCGTCCGCGGTCCTCTCCACGCAATAGATGGGTGGAGTTACTTAGGAAGGGCGATTTCAGCTCTGCTCAGTGGGCAGACACACGTCGTCAGGCATCTTTCCTACTATGCGGAGCTGAGGGCCGCGCTCTCAATTCTCGCGAGTTCCGGAGTTGGAATATTTAATCGCCAACATGTGGTGATTGATTCTACGGGCGCAGCTCACACGTTTTCACAGAAACCGACACATCAGATCGCATGGCTCACTCTCGCTGAATGGGCTGTCCATTCTTCAAGTTTGGAGCGTCTAATCAAGCCGATGGCCTTCGCGGGGGCGTCGCTGTTGGACCCATTTGACGACTTCTTCCCCGCCCAGCGCTCAACAGCTGCGGGCGAGTTGATGGAACGCTGGGGCTTCGATCTACAGCAAGGAATGGTGGATCGGGACGAACGTAATTGGTCAAGTTATCAGCCAACTGCGCTTCAGCCTGCACAGACCACCCCAGCCCAAGACTCTGAATTTCTGAGGATGTTTTGGCACGCATGTCGACCGAGCAGCATCGAGCTGGAGCGTCACTTGCTTCGCATTCTTCTGGAGACAGAGGCACTGGGCCAAGGCTTCCATCTATACGAACTGCCGTCTCGCTATGATCGGTTACATGAAAACATCAAAGCCGTGATTTCCTTCGAATTCTTGAAGCGCGAACTTGAACCTATTGATCACGACTTTCTCTGCTGCGTAGCCAGTTCCACTTTGCCGGCTCCTCCGTATGCAATGATGTCTAGAGCAGCGCTCCTTCTAAAATTGGCGACCGGCATGGCTGAAGAAAACTTGCGGAGTGCCGGCGTCCAACCCGTGAAGCATTTTGACAACTGGTGGCAAGATTTCGGCGTGAGCCACGGGCTTTGGCGACCGGGTCTGCCGCCGGCAACTACAGCAGATCTCTGGGATGATATCGACGCGGCAATCGAAGACATTGCTTCGGCGCCAACGGCTCATAGGCATGAATGGGTCTCCGCAATGGCAGGCAACGCCATTCGCATGTGCGAAACAGAGCGTGTCGCCCTTTGGGGGCTCTTTCCATGAAATACATGGGTTCGAAACGTGCTATGCTCGGCAATGGTCTTGGCGAGGCGCTTGGACGCTCCTTGGACGGAGCAAATCGCGTGCTAGACCTCTTCACCGGCTCGGCGGCAGTTGCGTGGTATGTGGCCGAGCGGTTCAGGAAAGAAGTTCACGCAGGTGATCTTCAACAGTACTCAACCGTGATTGCGGCCTCCGTGATTGAACGTACTTCGCCAATTTCAGATTTTGATTGGCTGGATCGCTGGATGACTCACGCTGAGGCAGCCGTGATGGGCGATCCAAGGTGGCGGGATATCCAAGAACTACAAGATTGCTTGCATAGGCACCCAGTCACGCATTCAGCCGCCAGCGCACGGGCGATTGATTTTGATGACAAGTGGCCAATCAGCAAAGCGTATGGCGGATATTACTTTTCTCCGTGGCAGTCGATGTGGCTCGACGCGCTGCGCAAAAATCTACCTGACGTGGCTGATCAGCGAAATGTGGCTTTAGCTGCTCTGATACAATCCGCTAGTCGTTGTGCCGCCTCGCCAGGGCATACCGCTCAACCGTTCAAGCCCAACGAAACAGCCGGACGCTTCCTCATCGAGGCGTGGCAAAGAAACTTACCGGAGATGGTCCGGGTTCGCGTATCAGAGATCGCTCCTAGGACGGCGTTTAAAAAAGGCCGCGCGTACTGTCTGAATGCTCACCAACTTGCCGAGACAGCCCGTCCAAACGACCTGGTATTCCTCGATCCGCCATATTCAGGGGTGCATTACAGTCGCTTCTATCATGTCCTTGAGAGCGTCGCCCGAGGCGAAGTTGGTGAAGTGTCTGGGTCCGGTCGCTATCCATCAAAAGACGAGCGTCCGACGTCAGAGTATTCGATGCTGAGCACCTCGAAGCATGCCTTCGACGATTTGCTTGCTATTCTAGCTAGGCAGAAAGCGAACGTGATTGTTACGTTTCCAGCCGGGAAGGCATCAAACGGGCTCAGCGGCGACGACGTTAGGGCCATCGCTGCCGATCATTTTCGTATTCAGGAGGCTATCGTCACCTCTCGGTTTTCGACCATGGGCGGGGATTTGAAGCACCGAGCAGCACGACAAGATGCTGACGAGCTAATACTCACACTATCATCTAGAGCTGGGTGATGATCCTTATGCATAGGGCTCGATAGCGTAGCGCCTACATTTGACGATGGCGCCGCTCGCGACAGCGCATCACAATCGACTTTAGATGGAACTTAATATGACGGCAAAGAAGGATCAGATTGAGATCCTAAAGTACCTTCATCAACGCCTTGCCAGCGGTGATGAGAGGTATTGTACAATCTCAACTATTAGGAAAAACACGGGCCTCGAACACCCCAGTCAGTATATATTAGCCTTGACTGACGATCTTGAAGCGGCTGGTCTTGTCATCACGCGTCAAGCTTATCAAATGGCGGGGGGAAAGTTATTTCAGATTACTGCTGCCGGCTACGATGCTGTTGAACAAGGAAACGTTTCGATCAGTTTCGACAGTTCAGCATGGACTGGACGGATCAACTTATCCGATAGTCAGAAGGCTGAGATCCAAAAGATCCTTGGTGAAATCCGAGCCATCGTGGAAGGCTCAAAGCTGTCAAATGCGCAAACGGCCAATGCCATTGCATTGATCGAAGCTGCCGAAACTCTGATCGAGACCCCCGATCCGCTTTGGCCTGAGATACTCCGCCTGCTGCGCTCACCCATACTCGGGAATGTCACCGGAGTTGGCAGTCTGCTAATGGGCATCGTGGCAATGTTAATGGCCGCTGCTAATTCGTAGACGCTATTCGCCTCTTAGTAGCGAGCGCCCCTTAAGCCGAGCCGCATCGGCCTGTCTTACCGCGCTTAGATCCACAGGCTGATACGTCTTATGCAACGCATTTGAAGTCGAGATCGTGTTGCCCATTTTAGCGGATAGCGTAGCGGGATCCGCGCCGCCGATATTCGCTTCAATCGCTCCGGACCGCCGCATGTCGGCTAGAGTTCGGCGATCGCCCGGGAAGCACGCCTCGCGCACAACGGCGAAGTCATCTGGCATCGAAAAGCGGGAGTAAGGCGCGCCGGAGCGGTTGCGCAGGATCGTGCCGACCTCGGCCGGGTGCTTTGCGAGATACGCATCGAGCAGCGCGAGCGTGCGCCGGCCCATAGTGCCAATGACGTCGCGGCCGGACTTGGCGCGCGCTAGGTCGAAGTGGCGGCTTGCTTTCGCGCCATTGAGGTCTGCCATCGTCAAGCGGCGAAGATCCACCGGTGAGAACTGTGTGTCCCAGGCGAGAGCGATCGCCACGGCCATGCCATGGTATCCGAGCCGCCATGCGCGCTTGGCGAGCCAGACGGCTTCCCAGTGGCGCCATGATGCCTTCCGGGGCGCCGGTGCGACGTTGCGGATTCCAAGCGATGGGTCGTTCTTGCCGCCGCAGATATTGAAGGCCGCGCAGATCCGCCAGAGGGCACGCCATATCTTGATGGTGCGATGAGCCTCGCGCAGCGAAACGTTGTTCATGATCAGTCGCCGAAACTGCGACAGTGTCTCAAGTGAAATCTCGGGGCTCGTCGGGGATAGGTCGCCAAAGACGGGCTCGATCCGCGCCCATGCCCGTTCCCACTCTTCGCGCGTCCTGGGCTTCTTCGCCGTCCATTCGTCGGTCCGACGGTAGCGGTCGAAGGCATCGCCGATCGAGTTTGCAGGCCATCTCGGCTGCGCGTCCTGCGCGCGGCCCTGACGGTGACGCTGCCAGCGCTCGTTCCAGTCCTGCGCGATCTTCCAGGCGGCCGGTCCGTCGGGACCGCAGCGGATGATGGTGAAACCAGCGGCCTTCATCGTTGGCGTCGGCTGCCAGTAGCCGCGGCCCTTCTTCACCGAATAGTACGGGATCTTGATCTTACCCACCCATCCGCTCCAGCCTGGCTCTCACGAGGCCGGAATCCTGCGCATGGGCTTCGACTGGTGGCAAGCCCCTGCGATGACGGCGCGCACGCCATTCGTCGATCGCGTCCAAGTCATAGTTGCCCGTATCAGGATCGGAGGGCGGGAAGCCACGCGAGAGCAATCGGGGCAGGAGCTGTTCGAATTGCTCCAGCTCTAGCCCCAGCCGGCGCGCTGCCTTTTCCGGCGGCACATCGCGGGGGTCGACGAGAAACCGAATTCCCATGATTCCCTCCTAGATCAGCGGGCCGCGCCGATCGGCGCTGGCGCATGCGGGGCTGGTGTGGGTGCATCGCCTTGCGCGGCACCGTTCATTTCGCGGCCACCAATCGGCGGGCGGACGCGCGACGCATTTGGTTGCGCTTGTGAGTCACCATTTCGAGATGATCGGGGTCCGGGTTCACGCAAAGCCGATTTCGGCACTTGTGGTCGATCTGCTTCTTGCCGGGTACATAGCCGTGCTCATTGGTAAACATCACGCGGTGGACTGCACGGTTTGCCCTGAGAGGGTCATTCGCGGGTATCCAGCGCCTCGGCCGCTCTCGCCCGAGGTCGGGCCAGTCCAGATCCAACATCCGGTTGCCTCGTCGACCACCACATTGGCCAGCACCTTGGCTCGGATGTCATCGCGGCGACACATCGCGGCTCTCCTACAGGAGCGGGCCGCGCCGATCGGCGCTGGCGCATTCGGGGCAGGTGTGGGCGTAGGGATCGGCCTTCGCGCCGCCTGCGATGCGAGGCGGCTTGCCGAAGAGGTCGCTCGTGTCGCGATCGCGGCCGGCGGCTGCTGCGGCCGGGATCTTGCGGACGATCCAACCGGCCGCCTTGGCATCGGCGATCATTACGCGAAAGTCTTCCTCGGCGTAGGTGTTCGGATAAGCGGCGGGGCAGGCGTCGCAGGTGATTTGCATGTGCTTGTCGTGGCGGGTGATGCTCATGCCGCGCGTCTCCATGCTTCGAATCGGGCGCGCAAGTCGCGCCAGCGGGCGGCTGCGGCTTCGTCGGTGTTGAGGTGTTTGCGGCTGGTGATGGAGAGTGCCCAGCGCAGCAGCTCGGCAGCGGCGCCTGCGTTGGGGCAAGGCTTTTCCATCAGCTCGCACAAGAATTGCCGGAAGGCGGGCTCGTCGCACTTCATCGACGCCTCGGCGGCGTAATTTCGGTGCCGATTGTCATCGGGAATGGTCTGGTGCGACGACTGGCTGGCATCGCGTGGCGCGTGAAGGTCCGCCGGCGGGGTCGATGGCAATCCCGCCAATTCGAGCGCTTTGCGATACCAGCCAATTTCGCGCTCGAGCCGCTTGATGCGGCCGGCGGCCCGTCTGACGAGGCCGACGAGAAACCAGATGTCATCATGTGCACGGGCAAGGAATTCGGCAAGCCCATGGCCAACATGACGATCGAGCACGGCGATGCGGCCGCTCTCGCTGGTGGCCGGTTCCACGCCTTCCAAGGCGAGGCTGCGGTCCTTCTCGACGACAAGCGTGAGCGTACAGCCGTCGCCCATGCGGGCTTCGATCGCTCTCAATCGCCTGGCGTCTTCGGAGGGCTGCATCAGACGCGGCGCTCCAGCTCGTAGGCGCGCGCATCCATGATCGTCTGCTGTGTGAGCTGACCCATCGCAAAACCGATCACGAAGATGGCGCCGACAAGGATCGTGACGAGGACCGCATCGGTAATGCTCCTGGTCTGCATCGCGGCTAGTTGTTTGCCCTCTTCGGTCGGCATGACCATGGGCGGAAGCGTCTCGTCGTTGGCCGGGCGGCCCACCGGATGCTCGATGTCGTCGAGGCAGGCATCGACCAAAGAAAAGCGAGTGCCGTGGATCGGCGCCTTCATCGCACGACACTCCGCACCGAAGCGCGGCGGGCGCGCTTGGCGGCGACGGGCGCCAGGCGGGCGATGAGCGCTGGCGAAGCTCCGGTGCGGCCGGCGAGCAGCTCGACGGTGACGCTGACACCCGACCCGGCGAAGACGCGCATATCGTCGGCCATGCGATCGATGAGGCATTCGCGCATGTGCGTCAGGCAACTGGGTGCGCAGGACTGGCGGGGTGTGCGGCCCTGCGGCTGTGCAGCTGGGCGATACTGAGTGCGGATCATCGCAGTCTCCTGAAAAGAGGAGACCGCGCAGCTTACCTTGGGAGGAGAGCGAGGGGCCGCGCGGCCGTTCCGCAGGGAGGGGAACGATGCGGACGATATGCGGACAAGTGACCGCTGTCAATCAGAATGCGGACATCTGACCGCAATTTGTGTTATGGATGGTGGTCGGCGACGAATCGGCGATCGCCGCAACGAGGGCTCAGGGATGCCAGCAGACGATTTTACGATCGGATCTATCGAACCCGCTTGTCAGCACTTTCAGTTCTGCGGACTTGTCGACACGCGTAGTCGAGAGCGCGGCATGCAGTGCGCTAAGCAGGCGGCGCGCTGTATGCTCGGCGGCGCCATTGTCTGGTTCACTGGTGTGGTGGGGTTAGCGCTGATCCTGGCGCTGTACTGATCCAATTTATCAAGCAGGATCGGTTCAGCCGGCTGCGTAAGTTGCGATGGCGAAGGTAAGGCCGGAGATGGCCAGAGCGACCCCGAGAACCGTCGCGATCATGCCCCAGAGACCATTGACGGTTGGCATGGATCCGAGCTTGACGAGGATTTCGTCCAGCTTGTTTTCGATACGGTCGAGGCGTTGCTCGGTCATGTCGGCCCTGACTTCCAGTCTCACGACGCGTTCCATATCGCCAAATGTGCCCCCGCCGCTGCCGTCTTGCAAGGGGTCATTCTGCCTCTGGTCTGGCCTGAGGCTCCCGATCCATACGGCTTCAGGCATCGGAAGCATCCAATTCCGCGACGACCTTTTCGCGCAGGATCGGCGCCGTGAAGGCGCAATTGTCGCAGACCAGCAATAGAAATGCCGTCGCCTGCATCCCTCCGGATATATGATCTCCACGTGGCGTCAGCGGGAACTGGTAGGATCGATCGCGCGTTTCGCCGACAAGGGACCATCGTTTTGAGCTGCACATAGGGCACGTTGGCGAAATGCCCTTCTTGTCGACGAATTTCTTGTAATCCTCACTCTGCAGATCGCGATCTTTCATCGTCATCCCTTCAATTCTCGAAGCTTAAACACCGTAGATCTCGTTGGCCGTCAGCACCTTGTGGATGGCGACCACGAAGGGGCGGGGCAGCTCGACATCGGCCTTTGGATTGTGCTTGCCGATGACGACGGCCGACTCCGTGCGCTTGCGGAATATGCCGATCGTGGCCTCGACCGGGTCATGCTCGGCATTGCGGGCCTGCACCACGATCGCGTCGCCGAGACGCGGCGGCTTGTGCGGATGGATGTAGACCAGGTCGCCGGGGTTAAACTGCGGCTCCATCGATGTGCCTTCGACGTAGAGCGCGTAGATGTCCCTGGCGGTCGCGAGGCTCGGCGGACGGCGGACATAGTCAATGACGGCTGTCTCAATCTGAAACGCGCCGCGTAGATGCGATCCGGCTGCGGTGCCCATGACTGGCACGTCCTTGGGCATCTCGTAGTGGCGAGGGATGGGTGCCGTTGCTTCGCGCACATCCGTTCGAATCGCGCTAGGTGCCCTTTCGGTGCCGTTGATGAGCCAATCCGGAGACACGTCCAAGGCTGAAGCAATCTTGCTCAGGGTTTCAGCTTTCGGTGACGCATGCGGTCGGTCGAAGAGCTTTTGGAAATAACCGCGATCTAGCCCAGCGGTCCTGGCCGCCGCTTCCAGAGATAGCTGTTTGTCGTCAATCGCTTGTCGGATTCGATCGTGCATGCTTTGGCTCATTTGCGGATTATCGTCCGCTTGTTGCATAAATGAAAGCGGACAGGTGACGCTTGACAATGCGGACATCTGACCGCATTCATTCGAGCATGAACTTGCGAGAACAACTGCTGCTCACTTCCGCGCGATACGGCGATGCGTCCAGAATTGGGCGCAAACGCGTATCCACGCTCGTTCTCAATCGGGGTTCAAAGCTCGACGACATCGCCGAAGGCGGTGATCTGGCGACCGGGACGTTCGAGCGCGCCATGCAGTGGTTCTCCGACAACTGGCCTGCCGATGCCGTGTGGCCGGCAGACGTTCCGCGCCCGGTGCCGGTTCAGGTCGAGGAGGCTGCCGAATGAGCCTTCATCGTTTCCGCAGCGTGGGGAAGTCGTTATCGGGTTTGACGCCTTGCGCGCCTGCGGCGTCGCGGTGGGTTCATACCCGGAAGATCGTCGGTTCGACTCCGGCCGCTGCAACCAGCCTTGCGTCTGCATCTGCACCCCCTTCGTTGCGCGGCCCCTGATGGCGTTCGCGTGAGCTGAATTCACCACTTGCCGAACAATCCCACCACGGGATTTCACGCCGGATAATCCCGGCGCGGGATTTCGTGTGCCTAGACGAGGGCACATCATGAGCGAACTGACGAAAGCGCCGTTTTCCGATGCCTGGTTTCACCGGCTGAAGGCGGCACAGCGCGACCTGATCAAGCGCTGCGGCGGGATCGACCGCGCTGCCGAGGTGACATCGGTTTCGCGCAGCCAGGTCGGCCGCTGGAACAATGCCGTCGATCCGGATCTGGTGACCATTCCAGCGCTGCTGATGCTCGAAGCCGAATGCGGGCAACCGCTGATCACGTCCGTGCTCGCGGGCATCGGCGGGCGCCGGCTGGCCGATCCTGACGAGCTGGACGCCGGCGGCGCAAGCTCCTGCGCGCTGACCGCCCACGCCGAAACGATTTCGCGGGCAGGGGAACTGATGCAGGTCGGTGCACGTGCTCTCGCCGACGGCAAGCTGACGCCGGCAGAGGCGACCGAAATGGACCGCGCGGCCTCGTCGATGGAGAAGAGCGTGGCAGATCTGCGCACGGTTCTCTCACGCGCCAAGGTGTTGCGCGTCGTAGGTGACGAGCGATGAGCGCGGCCCGGATCAACCAGACGCGGCCGGGGCTCTATCGAAGCCGCAAGCTTGCGGCCCGGGATCCCAACAAGGCTGCACGCGTGGATGTCGAAGCCGGTTCACCTCGGCGATCGCCGCTTCGCCGGCATGTCGATGTGCTCGATCAGGCGATTGGCTTCTGCGCGGTCAATCCTGTCGCCGACCGGCTGCCCGGCGGCCTCTTTATCGGAGGCTGGGCCAGCAATGGTTGATTGGACCAGCAGCATGGCGGAAACCGCCAAAGATATGCGCCGCGAGGGCATGAGCTGTGGGCTCATCGCGCAACGCCTCGGAGTGAGCCGCAATGCCGTGATCGGCAAGCTCAACCGCATGGGTGTGCCTTCGCCGCGCGAGCCCGGTGGCCATGGCGGACCTGGCACCCGTATCCAGCTCGGCAAGCGTGAGGCGCCAGAGACGCCGCGCGGACCGAAGGCCGTGAAGCTCAAGGATGGTCTGCCGCCTTCTGTCAAAGCGTCGGCAGCCGGCCTGGATGCAGAACGGCTGGCGAAGGACATCAGTCTTGCGCAGCTCGGAGGCTTTCAGTGCCATTTCCCGGTGAGCGGTCATCAGGTGGCTGCCGATGAGCACCGGTTTTGCGGCCTGCCGGTGGCGGACCGCGACGCCGGCGAACTGAAGCTCAACCGTCGCTACTGCCAGCATCATGCCGCTCGGGCCCGTGCGCGCGACGGACAGGGTGGGGTCTAACGATGGCGGCGCCCTTTCAGAAGATGGTCGGCGTGCAGGTGAGCGTGACTGCGCGGGCAAAGGCCGTGCTGGATGCCCAGGCACAGGCGCGGAACTATTCGACCTCCGCATGGTGCGGGCTGCTCTTCGACATGGCGTTCGCGGCGGTCTGCGCGCGCGAGAAGGGCGCCATTCATACCGATGCGGATCTCGACGCAATCGTCGGCGCCTGCTTGCTGCTGCATGCACGCGCGGAGTGGGACACGGCGGAAATTGCCCAGAAGCTGGGCGTCCCTGAAGCGACCGTGGTGCGCATCCTGGACACTTGGCGCGATTATCGACGGGGCGAGGTGTGATGGAAGCGCACCCGCTCGCCGATCTCTTCCCGATGATGAGCGACGACGACTTCGTGCGCTTCGCCGACGACGTCGCTGATCGCGGGCAGCGCGAAGCGATCGTGCTGCTTGATGGCAAGATCCTCGACGGTCGCAACCGTTTCAAGGCGTGCGAGAAGTGGGGACTGGTGGCGGAGACGTGCGAGTTCGAAGGGGATGATCCGCTCGGCTTCGTGCTCTCGAAGAACCTGCACCGACGGCACCTGACCGAAAGCCAGCGTGCCATGGTCGCGGCCGGGCTGGTCGACTGGGAAACAGGCATCAATCAGCATTCGGGTGGGTGTGCAAATTTGCCCGCCCGCGAGGCTGGGCGCCGGCTGTCGATCTCGGAGCGCGCCGTCAAAGCGGCCAAGCGTATCCGCGAGCGCGGCGCCGACGAGCTGGTGGAAGCGATCCGCGATGGGCGGGTTTCGGTTCATGCCGGCGAAGCCATTTCCGAGCTGCAGCGCGAGGCGCAAGCCGAGGTGCTCCGGCAGGAAGAGAAAGCGATCGTCGAGCGTGCCAAAGCGATCCGCGCCGAACGGCAAAGGCTGCGCCACCAGGTGCGCATCGAACACATGGCCTTTGTCAGCAACGCGGGCGCCGCGACGGCCGGCCCGGTCGGCAAGAACTATCCGATCATCTATGCCGACCCGCCGTGGAAGTTCGGCGTGCGATCGGAAGAGACCGGCCGCGAGAAGAGCGCGGAAAACCACTATCCGACGATGCCGACCGACGAGATTTGCCAGCTGTTCGAGAAGATCGGCAGTCCGGCCAAGCGCGACGCGGTGCTCTTCCTCTGGGCGACGAACCCGATGCTTCGGGACGGACTTCAGGTTCTGGACGCTTGGGGCTTTACCTACGTCCACCACTGGATCTGGGACAAGGAAGTTGCGGGCACCGGCTATTGGGGCCGCGATCGACACGAGCTTCTACTGATCGGCAGGCGCGGCGATGTGCCGGCGCCGCTGCCCGGTTCGCAGCCTGAGACGGTCTATTCCGAGCGGAAAGGTAGGCACTCGGCCAAGCCCGACTTCTACGCCGAGACGATCGAGCGGCTCTATCCCAACATGGCACGCCTCGAGCTGTTCTGCCGTTCGCCACGGCCTGGCTGGGATGCCTGGGGCTTTGAGGCAGGCGAGGGCGCTTCCGATGGATGACCTCCTCCCGATCATCGAGGGCCTGCGCGATGCTGCCGACGATGGGGCACGCGCGGACATGCTGCTGCGGATGCCGTTGGAGATCCTGCTCAAACGCGAACTGCAGATCCACGCTGAGCTCACGCGGCTGAACTTCCAGCCCGGACTCGACTGGCTCGCAATCGAGATATCCGCGCTTCGCCGGACGCGCAGTGAGTACGGCGAACTGGGCTTTTCAACGGATAGGGCACTTCTCGGCGCGCGGCTTTCGCTCGCCTCGGTGCGTGACAAGCGGGATTTGGCGCCCGCGACAGGGGGCGCAGTTTCATGCAGCGGATGATCATCGACAGTTTCGCCGACGGCGGTGAAGCCATACCGTCAGCCCGGATCCTTGCTCATGCCTGGGCGGCTGCACTAATTGCTATGGCGCTGGAGATTGAGAACTTCGTCCGCAATGAAATCACGACCTTCTTTTGTCATGAGCCTCTCACCTGCAAAGACGTTAGAAAACTGGCTCGGGACACTGATAATTCGGCTCGCCCAGTCAATTTCAGTGACACCTATCGGAGGCCGATCGCTCCAATAAAAATTGTTCCGAGGACGCAGATCAGGCATGTCGTCTATGCTTTCAATCCCAAAATTTACGGCCCCGGAAAAGTCGCAAGACTGGAACGTGTTTTCCTGAATCATGTAGCCGATCTCCTCGATTTTGCAGTTTCGAAAAAAGCAGGATTCGAAATCGGACATGTCTTTGATGCTTGCTTTCGAAAAATAGACTTTTTCAAAAGTGCTGTGCCGACAGGCTTCATTGAAGTGGGGATACTGTGTGTCCATGCGCCCTCCATAATATCTGACGAGGCGCACGCCCAAAATTGGTACCCAGATAGATCTCGGCGCGAAGCGTTTGTTATCCTTGTTCGGTCCTTCGAACTTCAAAGATCGGGCGGCCTGAAACCCCAAGCTGTGGCCAGAACCCAACGCATCGATCGCAGCAATAGCCAACGGACTTCTGTGATCGGTTGGATGAACTTGCTCCAAATAGTCGGCGATCAAATTCATCGCCTGTTTCGCAAAGAGCCTGTGTTGAGTTTGAACAACGGCTTCCAGCGATGCCAATCCGGCAGATTGTTTGCCAGTCTGAGAGTCGAAGACCAGCGCTGCACCGTCCTGCAGCAACTTCGCCCAGTTGGCTTCCTCTGTTGCTCGAAGCTGATCCCGCGCTGTGTTCGTCTGACGCTCATTGATCTTGCCCCGCCAGATGACGGTGCAAAAAGTCACTACGGCCGCTCCCGCGGTGACAAACGCAGCGGCCACTGCGGTTCGCTTTTGGGCCAGTTCGATCTCTCCTGCCAAAATGATCCATCCAGCAGCGATAAACATCCAAACGATCAGCATCACAGCCGAGGCGAGTGCAATTGCCTCCCACGTCCCCTCCTTTATCGTGGGCGTTTCGCTTACAGGGTCGCCGTCAACGCTCATCTCAAAGTCCCCCAGTCAAGTGCCGTGAACGATAGTCGGTTGTTTTCAGACGGCAAGCGGGTGCAGACATGAAAGCACTTGATCGGCCAATCCTGCGCTGGCACGGCGGCAAGTGGCGCCTCGCGCCGTGGATCATCGGCCACTTTCCGCCGCACCGGGTCTATGTCGAACCGTTCGGCGGGGCGGCCAGCGTGCTGATGCGCAAGCCGCGGCTTTGGGCTGAGTGCTACAACGATTTGGACGGCGACGTGGTCAACGTCTTCCAGGTGCTGCGCGATCGCGTGGCAGCTGCGGATCTACGCGCCCGGCTGGCGCTGACACCTTTTGCTCGAGCTGAGTTCGACGCGACCTATAAGCCGGCGGCCGACCCGATCGACGCGGCGCACAAGACGATCGTGCGTAGCTTCATGGGGCATGGCTCCGACAGCGTCTCGAGATCCTGCCGGACCGGCTTTCGCGCGAAGATGAGCGACAACCGCGCATTTGCATCGCAGGCCTGGAGCAACTACGCCGACGCAGTCCCGTTCTTCTGCGAGCGGTTGCAGGGCGTGCTGATCGAGCAGCGCGACGCGCGGGAAGTTATGACGCGTCTGGATGGCGTCGACACGCTGCACTACGTCGACCCGCCTTACATGATCGCCACGCGATCGTCGCTCGCGGGCGGGCGCGGTGCGACGCACGGCTATCGGCACGAGCTGACCGACGACGACCACGACACCCTTCTGGAGTTCCTGGACGGATTGCGGGGCTATGTCGTGCTCTCCGGCTACCCATCGGAAGACTACGACCGTGCGCTCGGCCATTGGCGGCGCGTGGAAATGCGCGCGCTGGCCGACGGTGCCAAGGAGCGAACCGAAGTGCTCTGGATCAACCCTGCCTGCGCAGCCGCGCTGGACGCGCAGGCAGGCGGGCTGGGCATGCCGCTCTTCGGTGTTCTCGACGATGCAAGGGAGGCTGCGGAATGAGTGCACGCCTCCTCGGGCTCGGCTTTGGCTGCGACATGGGTACGCCCTGCCGCAAGCTGATCCTGCTCAAGCTGATCGACGCCTGCGACGACGATGGCAGCCGGATATTCCCGGCGGTCGCAACGATCGCGCGCGCGGCGCAGTGTTCCACACGGCAGGTGCAGCGCGAGCTCTCCACGATGGTCGATATCGGCCTGCTGGCGATCGTGCGCGCCGGCGGCTGCGGCCCGAAATCGACCCGTGAATATGCGATGGACCTGACCGTACTGCGGCGGATCGAGGCGGACGGGTGGAATGCGGTTTCGGCGCAAGCGCCTGCAAATAAGGGTGACACCGTGTCACCCTTAGCGGATGACGACGATGCGCCTAAGGGTGACATGGGTGGCACGCCAAGGGTGACACCGGCGACAGATAAGGGTGACTCCCATTGTCACCCAACCCCTCCTTACCCCTCCAAAGACCCCTCAGAGAGAGAGGCGCGCGAGCGCGGGATCGATTCCGATCTGGAAGGGCAGGACGAAAGCGAGACCGTCCAAGTCGACAGCCCGAAGGCAGATGAGCCGAAAGCCGATGAGGTGAAAACGGGCGATCGACCGGGAACGGCCGATTTCGAGAAGCGCGTCATGCGGCTCTGCAACGGTCGTGGCTTCGACGCTGGACCGTGGAAGAACTGGGACACCTCGTCGCCTGGGCATGTGGCGCGGCAGTTCGCCAAGCTGACGGCCGACGAGCGACTGGAAGCCGAGCGGTGGCGGGACGCCTATCTGCGGGACGTGGAGCGGCGCAAGAAACAGCCGATCCCGATCGCGAACTATCTGCGCGACAAGCTCTGGAACGGGCTCGACCCGAAGATCCTGGAGCGCGCGGAGAAGGCGGCGCTGGCGGCAAAGGGCCATGCGCCAAGCGACCAGGCGGCGCCCTTTGGCAAGGCTTGGGGCGCGCATCGGTTCATCCACATGCTGCAGCCGCATGGACCGCTGCCGAAGCCCTCGCTGTTCATCCAGACCATGATCGAACGGGGCGGCGACGAGGGTGAGCGCTATCGGCTGCAGCACCTCGCGACGCATGGCTGGCCGCTTGTGAACCGCATGCACACCGCCGCGGCACAAGGGCGCGGATGGCAGGTAGGCGCGGCGGCGCTGGCGCTTGGCGAGAGCTTCGAGAAGGTGCGCAGCGGTTCGGCGGAATGGGAGGCGTGGCGGGCGCTGCATGAGCGGCGGGGCTGGCCTTGGCTGCCGGATGGGCCGGACTGGATCTGGATGCCGGCGGGCAAGGATCCGGACGCGGCGATGGTGGAATTCGAGAAGGCAGTGAAGGCGAGGGATGCGGACGATGATGATGAAGCGGCTTGAGACGGGATTCGCCGATGCCGATGCGGCGCTGCGCAGGATGCAGAAGACGGCCAACCTTCGCTCGATCGAGGCGAGCTTCCTCACGATGGCAAACCGTCAGCAGCCAGGCGAACGGCGCTGGTATGCGCTCGTGGTGCAGAACGGCCATGAGAAGGACGTGGCGGAACGGCTGGAGAAGGCGGATATCCACAGCTGGATTCCTATGCGCATTAAGAAGGGTCGACGCATTCGAGGACGGAAGAGGCCACCGATCGAGGCGCCTGTGATTGGCGGGTTCGTGTTCGTTGAAGTGGTGCCCGGGGCGGCATGCTTTGCTGGTCTGCGCGGCCTCAAGGGTGTGATCTGGATCGTCGGTGCGGGCGAGACGCCGATGCCGATCCGGATGAAGGAACTGGAGCGATTCAAGGACTTGGCCAAGGGTGGCGCATTCGACAAAGGCGGGTCGCATGACCCCGACGCGCTTCGGGCGGGAGACAAGGTGACGATCGTCGATGGTCCATTTGGGACGTTCGACGGACGTATCGAAGCGCTGGGCTCAGGTGCGATGAAGGATGCTGCTCTGGTGCTGCTCGACGTGTTCGGTCGTCCATGCCCCTCATGGATGCCTCTTGCGCTGATCAAGCGACTCGATTAGCGAATCTGACCCAGGACGACCATCGATCTGTGTGCAGCGACTGAGGGCAGCGGCGAGACCGCTGACAAGTGAGGCGAAAGCCTCCTCGCCGAGCGCCTGGTGATCCAGCCAATCCAGATGCGATTGGCACCAATGGCGGCTTGTGGCCGCGATCGAGACGGCATGAATTTCAGTCTTGATGTTTGCCTAGAACACGCGATCCCTTTTCAACGATAATGTGTGGCAACATTTGTTCGGCGAGCGAGTCAATGTTCTCGGGCCGGAGCTGAACTTCGCCCTCAAATTGTTGAAGCGATTTTTCTATGACGTACTCTACGTCGGACACTAATTGTATGATGCTCGTTCGCACCGACGAGTAATCAGCAATAACGCCATAGAAAACAAGTAAAGCAGCAAGAGATCCGCCACTTATAACTAATTGTCCATCTACAACTCTTAGAGAACCTAAATGGGCTGTACCACCTTTTATCGATAGGTCGCCTTGGTATCGATCTCGGAGTGTTCGATTAATTTGATCGATTAACGGGCGCGCTATCGTATCAGGGTCGACATTCAGCCTCCTGTCGATGTGTAGAATCTTGTTGGGGATGTAAAATCCAACGCGGGCCAGCAAAATTCTGTCGGGAAGACTTGGTGCGACTGTTGCCGGCAATCGAGGCAGTATAGCGTCCGGCACAGGGCTTTGCAGCGCAGCCGAAGCACTTCTCTCGGTGCTGTCTGTAGGTTTGTCATCCTCGTTTGGGACGGGCCGCCGGGCTTCGGGGCCGGGAATACCCGCTTCTGGTGGCTGGATGTTCGATCGATCGGTGTCGTCGTCCTCTACCGTCACACCATGATCATCCATTGCCGAAGCCAATATTGCACGGATAGTCTCGGCGAGGCTTTGGTTTATCGACTGAGCGTAAGCATCCAGTCGTCGTCGCAGCAATCTGTCGAACCTTATCGAATAAGGGTGATTGGGCTTACCTTCATCGTCACGATTGACCAAATGCGCTCTCCTTCAAGAATTCGCTGGCAACCTATTGTTGAATGTCTAAGGGATCGTTGACCTCCCAGGCTGCAACCAAACGCGGTATGATCGTCACGAGTAAAGCCACTCTCAGTCAGAAGACTTTTGTTGAAAAAGATGAGCCCTAATGGTTTGCGCTTCGACACGCGGCAGCTTATGCGGCGGATGGGCACCATCGAACGGCAGCAACTGCCTTACGCCACCATGCTAGCGCTCAATGAAACGGTGAAGGGTGCCCGGGTCGCCGTTCAACAGGAGATGAACCGGGTCTTCGACCGCCCGACACCGTTTGCCAAACGCGGTGTCGTCTATGAGCGGGCACAGAAAACGGACTTCCGAGCGTCGGTGGTTCTCTATGGGAGCCGATCGCGGGGCGGGCTACCGCCGGCAGCTTTTCTCGGACCACAGATCGAGGGCGGCATGCGGTCGCTGAAGAGTTTCGAAAAGCAACTCGTTTCACGCGGCATGATGCCTCAAGGCCGTGTTGCGGTGCCAGCGGCCAAGACACAGCTCAATCGCTACGGCAACGTGACGCAAGGTTTTCTCAACCGCGTGATGGCCGATCTTCAGGTCGACTATCGAGGGGCGGGCGCGACTCGGGCGCGGACCGATCAATCGCTGAAGCGCAATCGACACTACAAGCAGGCGCGGTTCTTTGTGCCTAAGCGTGGCTCGCAGCTCTATCCCGGTGTCTACCAACGCGATCCGCGCAATCAGAAGATCTTCCCGGTGCTGCTGTTTGTGCCGGCTCGGGCCTATCGGAAGCTCCTGCAGTTCCATGAGGTAGTCGCGCGCTATGCCGAGGCAAACCTCGCCGAGCACTTCGCACGGGCGTTCGATCGGGCGATGGCGACCGCGAGACGGTAGGCCCGACGGCCGGCAGCTGCCTGGCCCAAGTGACTGACACAGGGCAGATATCGCGGTGAAAGAGCGGCGGGTCCTTCCTGGCCAAACTCGCCGCGCGGGGATTTCGGACGGCTTGGTGTCGGCAGTCTGAGGCGAAATCAAAAGCCTAAAGTCAGAGCCTAAAGACCAATCCTAAAGAGTTGGGTTCGCTAAAGTCATGACCGCCCTGGAGACGGCAGAGACAGTGACGAAGGGCGAGTTCGCAGCGGCGATCGGCGTTTCGCCGGGTCGCGTCTCGCAGTACATCGCGGAACGCAAGATCTTCGGCGCGGCTCTCAGGGGCGAGGGACGCGCGGCGCGCATTCATCTGCCGACAGCCCGGGCGCAACTTCAAAAGACCCTGGAGCCCTCGCAGCATCTCGGGGGCAACGGGCAAGCGCTCCGCGGTTCGCTCTTCGACCCAGTGAGTTCAGCGGGTGAGCGATCGGCGCAGGCTGAGCTTCCTACGCGGCGTCCAGTCGCCGCGGCGCCATCGCTTATTGTCGAGCCGCCGCTCGACGATATCGCGGCCGAGCGGCTGAAACAGATGCGCATCAAAACTGCGCAGGCCGAGCGGCAGGAAGCGCTTGAGCGGGGCCGCTACATGCTGGCGGAGGCCGCGCGGCGCGAGATGGGCAAGGCGGTCGGCGAGGCCTTCAAGGTCATGGAGCGGGGACTGCAAGACATGGCGGCCGAGCTCGCCGAGCAATTCTCGCTGCCGCAACGCGATGTGCATCACGCTCTGCAGAAAGCCTTTCGCACCGTGCGCGTCGAGGCCGCCTCACGGTTTCGTGCACAGGCGGACGGCGAACCAGAACTGGTCGCAGATCCCGCATCGACTGATGTCGACGATGAAGCCGCCGCATGACTGCTCTCTTCAATCCAGCCCGGATCGCTTACGAGGCGCTCGCAGCCGCGACGGAACCGCCGCCGCCCGTCGATTATCTGACCTGGGCGAAGGCCAACATCGTTTTCTCGGAGCGCATCTCTGCGTTTCCCGGCCCATACAACGAGGCGCTCTTCCCGTTCTTCTCGGAAATCCTGAAGGCGCTTTCACCAGACGATCCATGCTCGATCGTGACCCTGCGCAAGTCGGCGCAGGTCGGTGGCACAATCCTCGCCAACATCTTCACGCTCGGCACGATCGACATGGATCCGTGCGATTTCCTTTACGTCCACCCGACCGAAGAGAACGCCTCGCGCTGGTCGAAGACGAAGCTGATGCCGCTGGTGCGCGAAACCGACGCGATCCGAGCGCTCTTCAGCGAAACGAGCCGCGATGGTGGCAACTCGATACTCTACAAGGAACGGGTCGACGGGCGCGGTGCCATCCAGGCTGCCGGTGCCAACTCGCCAGCCGGCCTGTCGATGATTTCGCCCCGAAAGCAAGTCCAGGACGATCTGGCCAAGTGGGCGATGAACGAGGCCGGGGATCCGGAGACCCAAGCCGACAGCCGCTCCAAGGCATTCTTCAACCGCAAGGTCTTCAAGATCTCGACGCCGTTGATCGCCCCTGGCTGCCGTGTGAGCAGCAATTTCAGCACGGGATCGGAAGAGGCCTATCACGTCCCTTGTCCGCATTGCTCGGAGCTGCAGGAACTTCGCTGGGAAAACATGCGGGATCACCTCGATCCCGATCGGCCGGAGACCGCGCACTTCGTCTGCATTCACTGCGGCTGCGAGATCCACGAGCGCCATCGGGTCTGGATGGTGGACCCGGCCAACGGTGCGCACTGGGTGGCGAAGTATCCGGAGCGGGCGCGCTATCATCGGTCCTTCCACATTTGGGTCGCCTATTCGCCACTGGAATCCTGGGAGGCGCTCGCGCGCGCCTGGGTGAAGGTGCAAAGCGGTGGGCCGGATGACCGGGAGAAGTCGGCAGGTGCCGAACAGGTCTTCTGGAACGACTGGCTCGGACTGCCTTTCGAGGTCGACAATCGCGCCGTCGCCTGGGAAGATCTGCGGGATCGGGCCGAACAGACGGGGACGCCTCGCGGTACGGTGCCAGCCGATATGCTGGTGCTGACGCTTGGGATTGACGTCCAGGGCGATCGCGTCGAGTGGCTTCTCCGCGGCTGGGGCCGCAACCGGACAAGCGCAATCGTCGATTTCGGCGTGATCGATAGCAGAGCGGGCAGCCACCTCGCGGAGCGGCGCGAACATAGCGGTCACATCTCCGAGCCCGAGGTCAGAGCAGCACTCGATCAGCTTCTAAAGCGCACATGGCTCGACGAGAATGGCATCGCGCGGTCCGTCGATCTGACGGCGATCGACGGCAACGCCTACACCGAAGACGTCTGGCAATGGGTGCGGCGCCATCCGATCACACAGGTGGTCATGGTGCGCGGTGACAATCGCGACACTGCGCCGATGCTGTCGCAGGTTCGCGAGTTCGACCGCAAGGGCGCGCCCAAAAAGAACAAGTGGGCACGGCGCTTCTTCAACTTCAACGCGTCCGTGATGAAGATGGGGCTCTATCGGAGCTACCGAAAAGACGATCCGACACAGGCTGGCTTCATCGGGTTTGCAGCCGGCCTTGGCGACGACTTTTTCGAACAGGCGACATCCGAGATCCGCATCGCCGAAAAGACGCGGAGCGGCCACGCACGCTACATCTGGAAGCTGCCATCGGGCCGGCGCAACGAGGCGCTCGACATGATGAACCAGGCGCAGGCGGCGGCGATCCGCCTCGGCGTCAATTACTGGACCGACGATCAGTGGGACGCGATAGCGGAGCGCATCGCTGCCATGGAGCCGCCGGTACAGCCAGACCTCGAAGATTTGATCAGCCCGGTCGGCGCGCCGGTTCGCGCGCAGAGTGACGGATCGGCGAAAGGCGGCGCCCTGGTGGCGGCTGCTCTCGCTCGGGCCGAACGCGCTGCCCAACGCAACAGAAAGCGATGACAATGCCGATCAATCAGGTTCTCACGGTGGAGGAGCGCGCCGTCGTCGTCTCACAACTCGCTGAGGCACAGGCAGCTCTGCATCGTGTCGAGATCGGCGGCCAGACCGCGAGCGTTGCCTATGATGGCGAGAGCGTCAGCTACAGCCCGGCCAATGTCGGTCAGTTGCGGCACTATGTGCGGACCCTGGAGGCAAAGCTCGGTCTGCGGACATCCGCACGGGCGCGTTCGCGAGGGGTGCGCTTTTGATGACTGAGACCCGTCCTATCATTTACGGCGCCGATGGCGAGCCCGTTCCTACCCATCTTCGTCGCGCAGCTCGCGTGCGCAACGCTCGCTCCGGCCTTCAGGGCAGCTATCAGGGTGCCTCGCACGATCACCCGTCCTTCGCCAACTGGAACGCCGGAACCTATTCCGGACAGTCCGCCCTATCGTATTCACGGCCGGCGCTGGCCGACCGTCTGAACGATCTTGCCCGCAACGATGGCTGGGGCGCGGCCGGTACGTCGCGCCTCGTCGACAACATCGTCGGCTCGGGTTGGACGCTCTCGGCCAAACCGAACTATCGGTCGCTCAACATGAGCTACGAGCAGGCCGAGGACTGTGCCGACAGGATCGAGGCGCTATGGCGCGACTACACGCAGGATGTTGACAAATGGTGCGACGCCGAGCGCTCCAAGTCGATGGCGGGGCTTCTCGGTCTTGCAGCGCGCAACCGCTTCGGGCCTGAAGGCGAGGCCTTCGGTCTCCTGGTCTGGCACGAGAATGCCCCGCATTTCCAGACCGCGATCCAGATCGTCGATCCTGCCCGCTGCTCAAATCCCATGGGCAGGCTCGATGAAGAGTTCCTGCGTGATGGCGTCGCGATCGACGGCTATGGCGCGCCAACCGGCTATCATTTTCGCAGGTCTCACCCGGGCGACTATTTCCATGGCCGCGCCAATCTCTGGCAATGGGACTATATCGAACGCCAGACCGAGTGGGGCCGTCCGGTCGTCATCCATGCCTTCGAGCAGAAGCGGGCGGGCATGACGCGCGGTGTGTCCGACTGGGCGCCGGTGATGCGTTCGATCAAACAGTCGACCGACTACGAGGACTATGAAAGCCAGGCAGCACTTCTGAATGCCGTGATGGCCGCGTTCATCGAAACGCCTTTCGATCCGGATGAACTGCTCGACGCGCTCGGCAGCGATGGAAGCCAGTCGGCCGTGGCGGGTATGTTCGGCGAGATCGCCAACGCGCAGAAGGCGTTCTATGGCGCGGCTCCGATCGATCTTCCAGGTGTTCGGATCAACACGCTGCAACCCGGCGAAAAGGCGACGCTGACGAGACCCGAGCATCCGAACGCGAACTTCGAAGTCTTCGTCAATGCAGCGCTGCGCAAGATCGCGAGTGCGATTGGCCTGAGCTATGAGCAGCTCACCATGGACTGGTCGCAGGTCAACTATTCATCGGCGCGCGCGGCACTCCTCGAAATCTGGCGCGGCCTTACGGCCAAGAAGGGCGGCTTCGCCTCCCAATTCATGGCGCCGATCTATCGCGCGTTTGTCGAGGAAATCTTCGACAAGGGGCTGATTGAATTGCCGTCGGGTGCCGTCTCCTTCGAGGAAAATCCGGCTGCCTGGTGCCATGCGGAATGGATTGGGCCTGGCCGTGGCTGGATCGACCCGCTTCGCGAAGCCCAAGCTGCGAGCCAGCGACTGGAAAGCCATCTCACCACGCGTCAGCAGGAAGCAGCCGAACAGGGCCGGGACTGGAAAATGGACGCCGAACAGCGGGCGCGCGAAGAGCGCTATTACAGCGAGCTCGGGCTGACGATACCGGAGGCTGGCGGACAGCCGCGGCCGACGTCTCAGAATGCCGATGTCGATCAGGATGAAGAGATCGAAGACGACGTCAACGGTCGCCGCAAAGCCCATGGCATTCCCACGATCCGGAGGAAATCTGCCCGATGATTGCCATGCCGGAAATCGCTGCGCGGATGTTCAACACGCCGCTGATGCTCGACGTCGCCAAGGCCGATGTGATCGCGCGCGCCTTCGGGCCCCGTATCCTTGGGGGGACGGTCGACGTCGACCTTCAGGGCGCCAACGACATGGGCATTTTGCCGCAGCGGCTGAACCGCTGGCGGGCCTCGGACGGGACCAGTGCTGCCACGCCTCACCGGATCGGCGCGGTCGCACTGATCGAGGTCGAGGGCTCGCTTGCCAACAAGGGCACCCACATAGGCCAGTCGTCGGGCGTCACGAGCTATGAGGGTATCGCAGCGCAGCTGGAGGAAGTGGCGAACGATGACAGCATCAAGGGGCTCGTCGTCGAGATCGACAGCTTTGGGGGGATGGTCGACGGCTGTTTTGCCTGCGCCGAGAAGCTGCATCGCCTGTCGCTCCAGAAGCCGACGATCGCCATCCTGACCGATCACGCCTGCTCGGCCGCGTATCTCATCGCGTCGGCCTGCCGCTCGATCATCATTCCGTCGACTGGATTTGCCGGCTCGATCGGCGTCATTTCCATGCATGTCGACATGAGCGGCGCGGCGGCCAAACAGGGCCTGACCGTCACGATCCTGCGTGCCGGCGCCAAGAAGGCGAAGCCGGGCCCGTTCGAAGCGATGAGTGAGGAAGAATACGCCGAGAGCATCGCTGAGATGGAGGCCATGCGTGTCGAATTCGCAGACGCTGTCGGCCGATATCGGGGAGCGCGTCTGACAAAAGACAATGCGCTTGCGACCGAGGCGGCCGTCTATCGCGGCGCCAAAGCCGTCGATCTCGGCCTGGTCGACGCCGTTGCGCTGCCGGAAGACGCGCTCGCCGCGTTCATTGCAGAGATGGACGCCGCCGGCGTTCGAGACTTGAACCACCCCTAAGATACTTCCCAAAACCCAGGAGACTTGGATGTCGCTCATGAGCGCAATCCGGGCCGCAACGCGCGGTACCGGCCGAAACCGTCTGTCCGAAGAGGAAGACGACGACGTCATGCAGGATGACGAGCAGGAAGCTCGCGCCAACGAGGACGAAGATCCCGTAGCCGAAGAGGACGATGACACGTCGGCTGAAGACGAGGAGGAGACATCCGCAGAGGATGATGAGGACGATCCCTCTGCCGAGGATGACGAGACCGACGAGAAGTCGATGTCGGCGCGCGATCGCCGGCTCATTGCGGCGGAGCAGAAGCGGATCGCTACTATCCTGACGCACCCGGGCGCGGAGGCCTTTCCGAAGCTCGCGGCAAAGCTCGCCTTCAGTGCCGACCACCGCATGCCAGCAAAAAAGGCCTGCGCGCTGCTCAGTCTCGACGGCCAGTCGAAAGGCAAGGGTGGGAAGGGCCGCCTCGGCGAACGCATGCAAGGCAAAAGCCCGAAGATCGGCGCCGGCAATGGCGGGCGCCAGCCCAACGACCGGCAGCTTCTGATTGCCGGTGTTCGCAACACCATCTCGGCCATGCACGGCCGGAAGTCCCAGGAGGGCTAATCCCATGGCTGAAGCCACCTTCGCTCCGAACGATCTTCTCGTCTCCGATGTCCAGGTCGTGACCCGCAACATCACGATCGCCCAAGGTCAGGACCTGCCGCGTGGCGCAGTCCTCGGCCGCGTTACTGCAACCGACAGCTACGTGCTTTCGGCTTCGGCCGCGGTCGACGGTTCGGAAGATCCTGCGCTTGTTCTCGCGTTCGACGTCGATGCCACCGCCGCACCGGTCGTCGCAGCCGCCTATGCCGGCGGAGCGTTCGACAGCACGAAGCTGACGCTCGGCGCCGGCCATACGCCAGCAACCGTTGAGGCCGCCTTCCGGGCGTCCGGCGCAGCGCTCTTCGTCCGCGTCCTGAAATAGCAGCATCGGCACCCGCGTCGCCGCATCAAACTTCTCACAGGGGAATACCACCCATGCCCGATATCCTTCTCAATACGGCCGAACTGATCCAGGTTCTGCCGCCACGCGACCGATCGGAGGCGTTTCTTCGCGATACTCTTTTCGGCACGACCGTGCTCTCCGACAGCGAAGAGATCATCTTCGACCGCATCTTGCCCGACCGCGAGCTCGCGCCCTTCGTCCATCCGGATGTTCCGGGCAAGGATTCTGCCAATCGCGGCTTCAAGGCGACCAGCTTCACGCCTGCCTACGTCAAGCCTCAGAATACGCTTCGCCCCCGTCAGAACATGATCCGCATGCCCGGCGAACGGCCGGCCGGCGAGATGACGCCGGCGCAACGCTACGCCTACAATCTCGCCGTCATGGTCGACGACCAGGATCTGCGCATCACCCGCCGTGAAGAGGCCATGTGCTCGCAGGTCATCCGTACCGGCCAGGTGATCGTGCAGGGCGAGGACTATCCGACCCAGACCGTGAATTTCGGGCGGGATCCTGCTCTCAGCATCGCTTTGGCGGGTGCCGCCCGTTGGGGCGAGGCGAACGTCGATCCGTTCGACGACATCGAGCTTTGGGTTCAGCTTCTCGGTGACACCGATGGCTTCACGGCCCGCGAAGTCCTCCTCGGTCCCGGGGCCGCCGGCTACCTGAAGCGCAGCCCGCGATTCCTCGAAGCGCTCGACAATCGCCGCGCCGATGGCGGTCTTTTCCAGCTCGGGCCGGTCTCGACCGGTGCTGAGGGGCGCTATCATACGGTGCTCGGCACGATCGGACAGCTCACCTTCGTCCAGTATTCGCAGCCCTACACCGAGGCCGGCGTGAAAAAGAACTTCTGGCCGGGCTACGGCGTCGGCGTCCTCGATCCGTTCGGCTTCATGGGCCACTTCGCCTATGGCGCGATCCTCGACAACGAGGTGCTTGTCTCGATCGAGCGTTATCCGGACATGTGGACCGAGAAGAACCCCTCGCGCACGATCGTCCAGACCCAGTCGGCACCGTTGCCGATCGCGCCTGAACCCAACGCGTCGCTCTTCGCCCTGGTTCGCTAAGGCGCCCCGACAGAGAGCTTCCCCCATCATTCCAGTGCAATCCTTGGCGTGCGGGGTCTCTCCCGCTCGCCGAGGCTGCGCATAGCAAGGACGAGCCAGACAATGTCGAAGAAAACAGTGAAGCTGAACGTGCAGGTAAAACTTGCCAAGAAAACGTACCATCCGGGCGAACCTGTCCCGGTGGGCGGAAAGGACGGCCTGTCCGATGATGATGTCAGCCGTCTGACTGAGAGTTTTGGCCTCTATGTCGGCGACGCCGTCATCGGCACCCCAGCCGAAACCTCCGATGCAGATATCGCAGATCGCGATCGCCGCATCGCGGTGCTCGAGGCTGAGAAGGCCGAAGCATTGGAAGGGCTGAGGACGGCGAGGGATGAGACGGAAGCCCTCAAGGGGCAGCTCGCTGAAGCTGAGGCGGACACCGGCGTGCTTGCCGCGCGCGTCAAGGAACTGGAAGCCGCCGCACAATGATCCCGCCGCGGCCAACCGTGTTCGATGGCATGGGGGCGGCCATCACGGCCGCCTTCGGCAATGTCGACGCCGTGTTCACGATCGACGGCGTCAGCCAGCCAGCGGTCAGGGCTTTGTTGCGGCAACGTCGCGACATCGATCTGGGCGACGAAGGCGGACAGGCGATCGAGGGAACGCGTCACACCTTGGCGGTCGATGCTCGGCTGCTTGCCGTTCCGCCCGTCACCGGTCGCGACAGCGTGACGATTTCCGGCATCACCTATCGCATTGGCAACCGCCTCGACGATGGCCGCGCGATGCTGCGCTTCATCCTCGATGGCGACATCTGACAAAGGACCTGACCATGAGTGACAATGAAAGCAAATCAGCTTCGCTGGCGGCGCTACCGGCCGGTGCCGCAGCGAGCGCCAACGCGAGCATGCCGGTTGCCGAGCTGGCCAAAGCTCTTGCCTCGGATGGCGAGGGCCCGGCCAAGAAGAAAGCGCGTCAGAACTTCTCCGAGATCGCCGGCGCGCGGATCTGGGAACAGCTTCCGACGCAGTTGAAGACGGCAGCCCGCCTCGATGCGCGACGTCTTGTCGGCCAGCAGCGCGGACTGTTCGACAAGCTCATCGACTCCGGCTATTCCCGGCGCGCGGCCGATCAACTTCTGTCGGACATCGGCCGAAGCTGATGCATCGTCGCTCGCAGATCTTCGGTGCTGTGAAGGGGAAGCTATCGGCAATCCCGAACTTCGCCGCCGCCGGCAAGGTTGAACGCGGGCGGGTGCGCGCAATCCCGCAGGAGATGCTGCCTGCGATCACGCTGACCTGGGCCGATGCGGGCGAGCGCTCCGAGGTCCGACCTATGGCCAATGCGGCCGGGGCAGACGGATATGACCGCCGCCTGGCACTGTCGATCATCGTCCACCTGCGAGATCTCGACCCGGAGGCGGAATTCGACCGGATCTGCGTCGACGTCGAAAGAGCGATGGGCGAGGCCATCACGCTCGACGGCAGCGCGATCGAAGCTCTGCTCCAGGCCACTGAATTTTTCGTCGACCGCGAGACTGGCCTGCCGCTTGGTGTCGGGCGCCTGGTCTACGCCACACACTACACGACGCTCGCTTCCGATCCGGAAGCCGCTGCGCTTTAGGCGCTCGCAAGCGCAACTGACAGCACCCCATTCCATCACCTGTCTCACAAGGAGCCAACCATGCCGCTTCTCGGCCGAAATTTGACCATTTCCCGATCCGATGGCGCCGGCGCCTTCGTCCTCGTCTGCATCACCGAGCAGCGTTCGCTCGAGATCAACAATGAGGAGATCGACATCACGAAGCCATCCTGCACCAATCCGGGCGGGCCGCTGCATGCCGCATTCATGTACGGGATCCAGACGATCCGCTTTACCGGCAACGGCGCGTTCGTCGACGACACGACCTTGCGGCAGCTGGTTGCCGACAGCGTCAACCAGGTCACCGAGACCTACCAGGTGTCGGCGCCGGGCGTCGGAACATTCGAAGGGGACGCGCTCTTCTCGATCACGCTTTCCGGCGAAAAGACGGGCGAGCTGCAGGGCGATTTCCGGTTCGTCATGTCGGGTGACGTCGCCTTCGAGGCGTTGGTGCCGTGATGGAAGCGAACGTCCTGAGAGGCGAGGCACCGCTTCGGATCGGCACCACCGACATCGTTATCGCTGTCGAGTTCGGACGTCTGGCCAAACTGTCCCGGGCGCTCGCCTGTGATTCCATGGACGAGCTCTATCGTCGGCTTCTCGGTTTCGAGCCCTACACGGTTGCCTGCGCAATTCGCATTCTGACGATCCACGCCGATCAGGACGAAGCCGACCGACTGGCGCTTGCCGCGATTCAGCAATTGTCTTCCGCAGAGCAAGAAGCGTGGCGTGTTGCGATCGAAGCCGCGCTGACCGCCCATCTGGAAAAAGGCAGAAGCGTGCGCGAGTCCGTGCCGCTCGTCGAAGACGTAGAGATGATGGTTCGCCAGGCCGAACAGGCGATGGACCAAGGGGGCGGCGGCAGCGCGAGGGCAAAAAAGCCCTGAGCTCGAGCGACGTCTCAATCGCAGATCGCCTGGGCGTGATGTTTCGCGTCGCCACATCCCCCAAGGGCTTTGCCTGGTCGCCTGCCACGTTCTGGGCAGCGACGTTCGCCGAATACGCTCTCGCCATGGAAGGTGCGGCCGGTCGCTTCGATCCAGCACCGATCGTCTCGCGTCAGGACATGGCGTTTCTCGCCCGCGTCCACGGCAAGCGCCCCTCCATCCGCAGTTCCAAAAATTGAAGGCGACCTCCGATGCCTCGTCCCGATATCACGGCTCACATCGATGCCAACGCGCGCGGCTTCCACGATGCGCTGCGCCGCGTCCGATCCGATTCCGACAAGACCGGCCAGGCCGCTGCGCGATCCTTCGCCAACATCACTGCGAAAATTCGCGGTGGCGCCGCGGGGCTCGCGGGTGCGGCTGGTCTTCCGGTCACACTGAGCGTCGCGACCCTGGGTGCTGCTGCGGCGGGTCTTCGGCAAGTGGCATCGAGCCTCGCGCTGGTCGGCGATGAAGCCCGCCGTGCAGGTCTGGATGTGGAGGCATTCCAGGAGCTTAAATATCTCGCCGAGCAAAACCGGATCGGGGTGGACAGCCTCACCGACGGCATCAAGGAGCTGAGCCTTCGTGCCGATGAGTTCATCACGACAAGCAAGGGATCGGCGGCCGAGGCCTTCCAGCGTCTCGGATACACGGCCGAAGAACTGCGGACCAAGCTGGAACGCCCCAATGAGCTGTTCCTCGAGATCATCGGGCGTCTTCAGCAGCTCGATCGCGCCGCGCAGATCCGCGTTGCTGACGAAATCTTTGGCGGAACCGGCGGCGAACGGTTTGTGCAGCTCATCGATCAGGGAGAGCAGCGTCTTCGAGACACCATCGATACCGGTCGACAGCTGGGCGCCGTTCTTGACGAAGAACTGATCCAGCGGGCTGACGAGCTTGATCGTCAATTTGGGGTCGTTGCCAGCACCGTCGGATCTACGTTGCAGAAGGCGATCATTCTTGCGGCCAGTGCCCTTGGACGATTCATCGACAGCTTTCAGGAATTCGAAAACCGTCAGACGAGCTCTCTCCAGACGCGGCTGACCGACATCAGCAAAGAGCGTCTCGATATCGAGAACCGCATTCTGCAGGCGCGGGAAGATCAGGCCAGCCTCAGCGAGAACGCTCGATCCCTTGGCTTCGGTGAAAGGGGTGATGGCGACATTCGGCGGATGCGGGAGGAAAGTGACGCTCTCCTTCAGCAGGAACGCGAGATCCTCACCATCATCGAGGAGCGCCGCAAGGCCGCCTCATCGACCAGAACGGAGTTGCCGGATTTCGTACCGCCTGAGACGCCCGAAAACTCAGGTCGGAGCAGGGCGCCTGACACCAGCAGCATCGAACGTGAGCGAGATGCGGTACGCAAGCTGATCGCAGATCTGCAGGAAGAGCTCACGCTCGTCTATGCCACAGAAGAAGCCAAGCGCGCAGCAGCGTCGTCGCGTCAGGCAGGCGCGGCGGCGACCGATGAAGAGCGCCGGCAGGTCGTCGCCCTCAACGAGCAGATCTATCGCGAGACCGAAGCGCTCGAAGCCGTCGAGGCTGCACGTAAGGATTTTGCCGATGGCATGGATCAACTGTCGACCGACGCGGTCGACGCGCTCGGCAATGTGATTGCGGGCACGGAAGACGCGGCCGATGCATTCAAGAAGCTCGCCATCGAAATCGTGAAGTCAGCTTTGACGGGGAAGGGCGCGTATTCCGATCTCTTCGCCGCCCTCGGTAAGGGCGGCGGCAACGGGGGCGGTGGAGGTGTCGGTGGTCTGCTTTCAGCGATCTTCGGCGGAGCCCCTGCCTTCAAGACGAACACCACTTACGGCAGCTTCATCGGTGCGCCGGGCTTTGCCAACGGCACCGACAGTGCTCCGGGCGGCCTGGCCTGGGTGGGTGAACGCGGCAAAGAGCTCGTCAATCTGCCGCGGGGATCGCAGGTGATTGCGAACCATGATCTGTCGGGGCTGGGTGGTTCGTCCATCAGCGCGCCCGTGTCGATCTCGATCGACGCGCGCGGCGCGGACAGCGAGGGCTTGGCGCGCGTCCAGGGACAGCTTTCCCGGCTGGAGGCAGAGCTGCCGGCGCGCATCACGCGGCAAGTGCAGCAGATGCCGCGCGATCGGATCAAGGGATACTGATCATGGCGATCAGCTACCCCATGGACCTGCTGGCCGAGTTTCCCGGCTGGACGCCGGACTTCGATCTGTTCTGGCGGCGCGAGCAGAGCCGTACCGCTGGCGGTCGAACAATCGTCAAGGATATCGGCGGGCCGCTTTGGCGGCTTTCGGCAGTGTCGCGGACGCTCACGATCAATGAGCTCGACGCCTGGCGGGCTCGCCTCGACGCGCTCGAAGACGGGCTTCAGACGTTTCGCGGCTACTCCATGTCGCGCTGCTATCCGATCGCGCACCCGAACGGCGCGTGGCCAACGGGCGAGGCCTTCTCGGGCGCTGCCACGATCGGCAGCGTCGGCGCGAACCGTAAGGCCGTTTCGCTCTCTGGTTTTCCCGAAGGCTATACGGTCTCGGTCGGCGATATGCTGCGGATCGGAGATCAAGATCTCCACCGGGTGATGGAGGCGCGGACCGTTACCGCGCTGGGTAACACGTCTTTGCTGGAAGTCCGGCCGCATCTTTGGCCTGGCGTCGCTGCCGGCGTCCCGGTATCGGTGCTTCGACCTTACTGCATCATGGCAATCGAGCCAGGTTCGATCGTTTCGCCGGCCGATCCTTCGACCGGTCGCGGTTCCATCAGCTTCCGCGCGGTGGAGGCTCGCTGATGCGGTCCGTCTCCCCAGAGGTTCTGGCTGCACTGCAGGCGCGTCGGCTGGTCGCCCGTGATTTTCTCTGGATCGTGGCACGCGACCGGGAAACCGGCGCGCTTGTTCCAGACGGTAACTGGTCGGGTCTCGGCAACGTCTCGGCCGAGATCATCCATCCGCTGACTGGCCTCGTGGAAAGCCGTGACTGGTATGGCTCCGGCACGCTGATCCAGATCAGCGACATTCCAGCCGTCAACAATCTGTCGGTTCAGGCTGTGACGATCCGGATCAGCCAGATCATCGACCGCGTCCAGGATCTTGTGCGCGGATACGACCTCAAGCAGGCACCGGTCGAAATCTATCGCGGGCTGTTCAATCCGGACACGCGCCAACTCGTGGCGCCGGCCTTCTGCCGCTTCATTGGCTTCGTCGATGTCGTCGAGATCAACACGCCGACCGAGAACAGCGAAGGCGGCGTCGATCTGCGATGCGTTTCGCATACGCAGGAGCTGACAAGGGCATCGACCGAGACGCGCAGCCATGAAAGCCAGAAGCTGCGCGATCCTGAAGACGAGTTCTGCCTCGATGCCTCGACGGCCGGTGAGTTCGAGATTTTCTGGGGCACAGTCAAGGGACGCGTGCCATCGGCGCCGAAACGCAAGAAGTTCCTCGGCATCTTCTGATGATCCGGCAATCAAGGATTGAGGATCGGCTGGCGGTCGTTGCCTTGCTGAAGCGGTTTCACGCGGCTGCCTCGCTGCCGTTCGACTTCAGCCCGGCTCACGCTGAGCGACAGTTCCTGGCCTATCAGGCGGCGCCGGATCGGCTCTGCCTGGTAATCGAGGGTGATGATCGTCCAGTGGGTGTTCTGATGGCGCACGCTGTCGATCATCCATTCGCTGCGATCCGCATGGCCGGTGAACTGTGCTGGTGGATCGATCCCGCCCATCGCGGCCGCTCCGCGCGTTCGATGATCGCTGCCTATGAGCAGTGGGCCGCGGGACAGGGCTGCACGATCATGTCGCTTGCCGGACTGGGGTCAGACCCGAAGCCGGCCGCACTCTATCAGAGGCTCGGCTACCAGCCGGCCGAACTGCATTTCTCGAAGACGCTTTAGTCTCCGCATCCAGGACAATTCATGGCCATTTTCTCGGGCATCGCAGCAGCGATCGGCACGGCGTTTAACGCTGTCTCGACCTTCATCGGCGGTCTCGGCACCATTGGCTCGTTCGTGCTCAAGACGGCCGTCGGCGTCGGCACAAGCCTGCTTGGCCAGGCGCTCGCCGGAAAGCCGGCAGAGCAGAAGTTCTCCGTCACGACCGAGCTGCAGGCCGGCGGCGACCTGCCGCGCTCGATCATCTTCGGCTACACGGCAACCGCCGGCTCGCTCCAATATGCGAACACCTGGGGCCGGCTTGGCGAGACCGACAACGCCTTCCTGACGCAGGTGATCCAGCTTGCCGACTATCCCGTGCAGGATCTGGTCGAGCTTTGGGTCAACGGCGAGCTCTGCACAATCGGCGAGACGCCGCATCCGGAATATGGCTTTCCGGTCACCGAGTACTTCAAGGACGGTCACGACAATCTGTGGATCCGGTTCTACGACGGTACCCAGACCGCAGCCGATCCGTTTCTCGTGTCGCGCGTGTCGAGCGCCAACCGGCCCTATAGCGACAAGCGCGTCGGCCGCGGCATCCCTTACGTCGTCGTCACGTCGCTGGTCACGAAGAACCTCTTCTCCGGCATTCCGTCCTTCCGCTTCGGCCTGCATGGAGCAAAGCTCTATGATCCGTCACGCGACAGCACTGTTGGCGGCGTGGGTTCGCATCGCCGGGGCGATCCATCAACCTGGGGCGGGGACGGGGATTTTCTGCCGGCGGTGCAGCTCTACGCACTTCAGAGCGGTATCACCTATGGTGGCGAGTGGCTCTATGGCCTTCAGAACATGGCCGCCGGGCAATTTCCGGTCTCGCACTGGATCGGCCAAATCGAGAAGTGCCGCGCGGGCATCGAAAGCGCCGACGGCACCGTCCCGACCTATCGCTCCGGCGGTGAGGTGGAGGTCAACGTCGCGCTCGGAGAAGCGATCGACGCCTTCCTGACGGCGTGCCAAGGCAAGGTCTCCGAGATCGGCGGCGTCTACAAGCTGCACCTGGGTGCGCCTGACGCGCCGGTCATGTCGTTCACCGACGACGAAATCCTTTCGACGGAAGAGCAAAGCTTCACGCCGTTCTTCGGACTCGCTGACACGATCAACGGCATCTCGGCACGTTATCCGTCGCCGGCCGATGGCTGGAACATGAAGGTTGCGCCGCCGCTCTATCGCGCGGATCTGGAGGCGCTCGCCGGCAATCGCCGCCTGATGGCCGATGTCTCGCTCGACTTCGTGCCCTATGCCGAGCAGGTACAGCGGCTGATGAAGTCGGCGCTGGAGGAAGCGCAGCGTGCCCGCCGGCACACCTTCGTGCTGCCACCCGCGTTCTGGCCGCTCGAGCCGGGCGATATCGTCGCCTGGACGAGCGCGCGTAACGGCTATGTGAACAAGCTCTTCCGCGTCGATGGCGTCGTCGATCGCGCCAACCTCGATGTCATGGTCGATCTGACGGAAGTCGATCCGGCCGACTATGACTGGAACAGCGGTGCCGAGTTCAAGCCGCCGGTCTCAGGTTCTCTCGGGCCTGTGCGTCCGACGCCGCAGGTCATCGTCGACTGGTTTGCGCAGGCCTGGCAGATCAACGACGCGAGCGGCACGGGCCGGCGACCAGCGATCCGCCTTTCGTGGGACGGCAACCAGCCCGACGTCGATGCCGTCGCCTTCGAGGTTGCTCTCGCCGAGACACTGGAGGTCATCTATCGCGGCCGGACCGACGAACCGGAAGCCGGCGCGATCGTCATCTCGCAGGGGCTGTTGCCGATCGAGGACTATCTCGTGCGTGGTCGCTACGTGCCGCGCTCTGATCGTGACACGGCCTGGTCAGGCTGGTTGTCAGTCCGCACTCTCAACATCGCCTTTACCGGCAGCGACATTCTCGACGCGACGATCACCGAGCTAAAGCTTGCCGATCGCGCCGTCTCCTCGGCGAAGATCCAGGTGGCGGCCGTCATCCAGGAGTTGATTGCATCGAATGCGGTGGTGGCCTCGAAGATCGCGGATCTTGCCATCACGCAGCAGAAAGTCGCAGACAACGCGATCAGCGTGAACAAGATCCTGAACGGTGCGGTGACCGCTGCGAAGATCCAGGACGCCGCGATCACGCTGACGAAGTTCGCGTCGGGGCTCCGCCCGGTCGAGAATTTCTCCGGAAGCCTGCCCGCGACCGGCAACAGTGAAGGCCGCGTCGGCACACTCAATGGGCAGCTCTACCGTTTCACCGACGGCGGATGGACTAAGGCAGTTGAAGCCGTCGACATCAGCGGCGAGCTGGTCAGCGCCCAGATCGCCAACAGCGCCGTTACCCAGGCGAAGATCGCGGCAGCGGCCATCGATGCGAGCCGGCTTCAGAACAACGCCGTCACCGAGCTGAAGATCGCGACCGACGCGGTCACTGCTGCAAAGCTTGCGACCGGCTCGGTGCTAACCGACAAGCTTGCCGACAATGCCGTCGTGCTTGCCAAGCTTGCATCCAATTCCGTGGATGCCGCGAAGCTGGTCAACGGCGCGGTTACCCAGCTGAAGATCGCGCTGAATTCGATCAACTCGGACCGGATCGTCGACGGCACCATCATCGAAACGAAGATCGCCGGGAATGCCGTGACGACGGGCAAGATCGCGGCCAACTCCGTCACATCGGCAGAGATCGCTACCAACGCCGTCGTTGCGGGAAAGATCGCAGCCGGGGCAGTGACCGCGATCGCGATCCTGGCCGGCGCAGTGACCGCCGATGCCGTTGCTGCCAACGCGATCACGACCGCCAAGATTGCAGCTGCGGCCGTCACGGCCAATGAGCTGGCCGTAGGTTCGGTCATTGCGGGCAAGATCGCCGCCAACGCCGTGACGACTGCGTCGATCGCGGCGGGTGCGGTGACAGCGAATGAGATCGCTGCCAATGCTGTCGTGGCGGGTAAGATTGCGGCCGATGCCATTTCAGCACGCGAAGTCGTCATCTCCGACTTTGAAAACCTCGTGCCTGACAGCAGCCTGACGTCGGTCGCCTCCTGGATCTACAGCACTGAAATCAACTTCACCGCCAACTCGAATGTCGCCGCCTTCAAGAATCCGGTGGTTGCCCGGTTCAATCCAGCCGGCGGCGCCGTGGGCAGCTACGCGCAATTTCGATCGAAGCGATTCCCTGTTGAAAGCGGCGTCGAGTATCAGCAGATCTGCGACCTGTGGCGGGCAGGTGCGGGCGCCGCAACGGTCTGGGTGCGGCTAAACTACTACGACGCTTATGGCGACCTCGTCCCGAGTCCGAACTCTTATGCCACGACCTATGCGGGCACGATCGCCGCGGGCAGCGCGCGATTTGAGGCGACGCTGATCCCGCCCGGGACCGCCGCGTTTGCCGAGTTTGCCGTGTATTTCGAGCGTAGCCTGACAACTGCTCAGACAAATGTGACCTATATCGGCGTCTTCCGCCGGAAGAATGCCAACCTCATCGTCGACGGCGCGATTATAGCGGACAAGCTCGCGGCCAACGCCGTAGTCGCTTCGAAAATTGCGACCAACGCCATCACTGCCGACAAGATTGCAGCAAATGCGATCGTCGCGGGCAAGATCGCAGCCAACGCGGTGACGACTGCCACCATCGCTACCGGCGCAGTGACAGCAACTGAGATCGCCGCTGGCGCAGTTTCCGCAGCGAAGATGGCGATCGGGTTCGGCGGCAATCTCTTCTACAACACCGACTTCTCCCAGGACCTCGATCACTGGAACTTTGCCGCGACGGCCGATTGGGGTGGCAACGTCAATTTTCAGAAAAGGACGCTGGTCACGTCTTGGGGCGGACCTTCAGGCACAATGATGGTTCACCAGACCAACAATGTGTCATCGGGCTATTGCGACGTCCTGATCCGAAGAGAGATCGGCGCGCCGAACACGGGCGGGCTCTTAAACCGCGTGCCAGTGACGCCCGGTAAGACCTATGAGCTTTCGGCGCAGCTTTCGCTTCATCGCTGCAACGCGATCTTCTACCTGCAATGGTACGATGCCAGCAACGCTTCGATCACCGCGCCAAACACAGGCACGATTCCTGCCGGTAGCTTCTCTGCTACAGATCCCGACAGTTGGCCACGATACGGAGTGCGAGGCGTTGCCCCTGCGAATGCGGTGTCTGTTCGACCCATTATCCGGAAGCTGGGCACACTACCGGGCGATGCCGACAGCTATATGTTCGTCAACAAACCGATGCTCGCCGAAGTGCCAGCCAATGCGTCGGAGCTTGCGCAGTATGTGCCCGGTGGCGGCACGATGGTCGATAGCAACGGCATCGTCACCAATGCCGTCACTGCCGACAAGATCCTTGCGGCCTCGATCATCGCTGGCAAGATCGCCACCAATGCCGTCACGACGACGACAATCGCGGCCGGTGCAGTCACGGCCAACGAGCTGGCCGCAAACTCGGTCATCGCGGCCAAGATCGCCGCCGGCGCGATCCTCGCAGCGAGCATCGGCACCCATGCCGTCACGGCCGACAAGATCGCTGCCAATGCCGTGACGGCCGATAAGATCCTGGCCGGGTCAGTGACGGCTGCAAAGATCAGTGTCGGCAGCCTAGCGGCCATCAGCGCCGTTCTCGGAAATGTCGATATCTCAAATGCCAACATCGGCTCGCTGATCGTCGGTGAGAGCAATATCGGCTTCAAGTCGATGACCGAGCCGGCTGCGATATCGAATGCGGGTTCTTACTCGGGTCTAAGCCGCAACTATACAACTGTCGCGACATTGAACACGCCGAAGCTCGTCGGTGGCTTCGTCCAGGTCGATGGGTCCTTCACACTCTCGACAAACGGCGCAACAAGCAGCCGCACCAACATCCAGGCTCGAATTTTTCGTGTCGACACAGGGCAAGAGATTTGGGTGAGCCAGCTTTATACGCTGCAAGGTCAGAACCAGGGACCGAACAGCGCCAACGTCTCGATAGTCCGCGATTTTGCGATGGACACAGGGGAGAGCCCTGGATCATCGGGTCAGTACGTCCTTCAAATCCTCAACTCCAACATGGGCGGCACAGCGACGGCAAGCTGGAGCCTCGTAGGCAAGCTGCTGCTCTGGAAGAAATGAGCTCTGCCGCTCGCCAACCATTCACCCTCGAAACACAAAGGACCTCTGATGTCTGACAAGGCAAAGCGGCCGGCTGCCGACACGGCAGTCGTCGACGAACTGCAGCGCGTGATCGCGGCCAAGGATCAGGAGCTGGCGACCACCTATGCGCTGATCAACCATTACAAGCGCCGGGTCGACGATCTCGATGTGAAGCTGATCGAGACCGCGATGCAGCTGCACCGCACGCAGCAGGCCATCGGCGCGGTCGACCAAGGCAATGAAGCGCCGGCCGAAACCACCACCCACTGACGCTACGCGTCCGCAACTGGAGACTAGACCATGGAAACGAAGACTTATCGCGTGAAGATGACGGACGGCAGCGAAGTCGAACTGGCGAACGTCGTGAAGGCGAGGGCGGATGGCTCCGGCCGCCATTTCGAGATGGCAGATGGCGACGTCATTTCGTTCAATGATGGGCAGACGCTCTGGGCGATCCCGACCTCGGCCACGATGACGCAGCCGGCGCCAGTGACGACTGAGTCGGCCGCTGAAACCGATCCCGATCAGCCCTGACGAGCTTGCACCTGACGCAGCAACTCTGCCCGGCCTCGGTCGAAGTTGTTAGTATCGGGCTTCATGGCCTGGGGATCGAAGGGGCCATAAAAGCCTTCAAGGCGCTCCTGATACTCTGCCAGATGCAGATTGAACCGGACGTCGTTCAACGTGCGGGACGCCATGATCAAGAAAGCCACCCATTCTTTTGGTGGCCGGTCGCCTGGCAGGGCAGCGGCACGGCGGCATTCGATGGCTATTCGATGGGGAGTTCGTTCCTGAATGCGCCGATGCGCCTCAATGGCATCATCGCCCGGCATTGCCGGATGCAGCTGATCGGCGATCTCGTTCAAGATCGAGCGGATCTCGGTGTTCGCATTCATCGTATTTCCCCAGATCTCTGCGAAGCTGTCGGTGCCCACCGAACTTTGCCATCCAGATGCTCGAAATCATTTTCGATTTCGCCCCCCAGATAGCGCGCATGCGCCACTGTCTCGATGGACAGATCCTGGTTCGCTGCCAGATCGATTTCGGAGAAGGGGCCATAGTAAACCGCCAGGCGCTCCTGGAACTCGACCAAGTCAATCTTCAACTGGTCATCGGCTAAGGTGCGGGATGCTCCCAGTAGGAAGGCTACCCATTCCTTTATGAGGGGCTCTTTGCCCAATCGACCAGCAGCACGTCGACATTCGAAAGCTATGTGGCGTGCCGATCGATCCTCGGCGCTGACATGTGTTTGAAGTCGACCATCACCTTGCGCGGCTCGATCAAGTCGATCGGCCATCTCGGTCAAGATTGCGCGAATCTCGAAGTTCTCATTCATCCGAATTCCCCCGAAGCCCGGCGCAAGAGTAGCACCGGCTGAATTCCGCGCAACCCAGGCGCGTTATCGCTGGGCCATCCCCTATCTCTGGAGATTATCATGAGCGACTGGAATTCGTTCCGGGGCGCGGCTCGACGTCTGGATGACATCGATCTGCCGCGCATCGGTCATCGCATCGGCGTGGGCGAAGACGAGCTGCACGCCTTCATGGATGTGGAGGCGGCCGGCTCCGGCTTCGATCGGCAGGGCCGGCCGAAGATGCTGTTCGAGCCGCATGTCTTCTATCGCAACCTGGCGCCGGCCAGACGAACGAAGGCGGTTAAAGCGGGGCTCGCCTATGCCCGCTGGGGCGAGAAGCCATATCCGGGCGACAGCTATCCGCGACTGGTCGAGGCCATGGCGATCGACGAGACTGCGGCGCTCAAAGCGGCATCGTGGGGGCTTGGCCAGATCCTCGGCGAAAACTTCGCCATGGTTGGCTACGAAAGCCCGCAGGATATGGTCTGGGCTTTCATGGAAGACGAGGAGCATCATCTCGAAGCCATCGTCGACTTCCTAATCGCGGCCAAGCTCGACGATCACCTGCGCAATTATCGCTGGGAGGATCTGGCGCGCGGCTACAACGGGCCGGGTTATGCCAAGCACAACTACCACGGCCGCATGGCTGCGGCTTACGCCAAGTGGACGAAGATCCCGGACACGCACTGGGTGCCGGCCGTCGATGCTCTGCCGCCGATCGCCGTCAAGATGGTCTCGCCTAGCATGCGTGGCGCACCGGTGCGTGCGCTTCAGATGCGGCTACAACGCCTCGGGCACTATGCCGGCGCGGTCGACGGCGTCTTCGGGCCGGTCACCGATGCGGCACTCCGGTCCTTCCAGCGCTCCGCCGGCATCGTCGTCGATGGCTATGCCGGGCCGCAGACCTTCGCCGCGATCGAGGCGGCGCTCTCACCCGAACCCATCATCGTCAAAGAGGAGGCTGCGATGCCTGCACTCGCGTCCATCGGCCACAATGGGGGGCCTGCTCTCGAACCGCAGATGTCGGGGCCGCCGTCGCCGGTCCAACAGTCTGCCAAGGCTGTCGGCGCCGCGAAGTGGGCGGCGATCGCCGGCGCGCTCTGGACGGCCGTCGTTGCCGCCGATGTGCTGCCGCCGGCGTTCACGACGCCTGAGTTTATCGCGGCCGTCACGGCCGCGATTGGAGCCGTCGCCGGCGCTGTTGGTAGCTACCGCGCCCCAAAAAATGCGGAGCCGGGCTGATGGATGGCCAGAAGGTGAGGCACGATTCGATCCGTGCCTCGATCGAGGGGCTCTGGATCGAATATCTCTATGGCGACGGCTGGCGCTTGGTCGAGATCGTGCTCGGCCTTCAGATCTTGTCGCGCGCGTTCTCGATCCTGTTCTTGGGCGGGATGGCGGTCGGGTACTACCTGACCTTCCCCTTTGTCGATCACGCGCTTGCCTGGGGACTGCTCACGCTCGGCATCGGCGTCGCGCGCATCGCCGGCACCGTCATCAACGGGCGCTGGAAGCGATCGCCTCGGCTTCGCTGGTGCACCGGCGTGCTCGCGTTCGCCTATCAGGGCCTGCACTGCTTTTTCTTCTGGCAGCTCGGCCTCACCATCATCGCAAGCGGCTACCTGCTTTGGACCATCTTCGAGGCCATGGCGATCATTCGCTCCACGATCGACATCGCACGGAAAAGGAACGAGGGATGCCGCGCTGGCTGATCGAACTGCTGAACAATCCGGCCGCGGTCACAGCGTTGGGCAGTGCGCTCGTTGTGCCGCTTCTTACGCTGATCGGACTGGTGATCACCAAACGCGGGACCGCGCCGCCACCTCCTGCCTATGACGTTCGAGATCTACCGGACCATCCGCTGCTGGTCTCGACGAAGGTGCATCTTGGGGAGCCGGAGCTGGAGCTTCTGAAGGATGCGGCGGCGCGATCAAGGCGAATGGAGCGGCAGCTCGATCGCCTCATCGAGAAGATCGACCATGTGAACGATCGGCTGGATTGATTATCGGAATGGTGATGGTCGTTTTGCCCGGACCACCTCCCAGACCTTTGCGAGTTCTTCGACTGATGAAAAATGCTCCATCTTCCGCCCTTCCATGAATACTGAGGCGAGATCGAAGTTGCGGATAACGCCGTGCCGCCGCTCGCCAACCAGGCGACCGTTAGAGCTGCGGCGACGCACAGCCAGTGTCTGGCCCATCCACTCGGCCGTATTGGTGATCGTTGCGATGTCCGCTGAAGCTGCACGCGTGGTAATCGCCATATCAATTCTCTGATCGGGAAAGTCGGAAAGGCGGTCGTCTGCCGCCTTTCGGTTGATCTTCAAAGAGACGGTATGATGAGCAGCGCGGCCGTCGAGATGATCGCCGCCATCAGGAGAAGGACGCACGCCATTTTCACGTCCTGCGTTCGGCCGCTCACTGCGTCTGCGTTTCAGCCGGAATCGGGGCGGTCGCGTCTATGGGCGCGGTCGCATACCAGAAGTATCCGAAGACCACTGCAGCAAGGATGAGGATGCCACCCACGATGTTTTGCTGATTTTCGGGCGTTTGAATTTGGGTCATTGGGGATCGCCTTTGATAACGGAAGTTATGCCGCTCGCTTTCGCGACGGTTTAGGCTTCATGTTCTAGGCTTGGTGGCGGCACGAGTCTGACGTGCGGCGAGTCGATCGATGTGCTGTGGATGAGATATTCGACGACTAAAGATAGTCATAGCACACTATTGCTAGGACTATAGGCCAATTCGTTTGTTTGACCTTAGTGGCGAAGATGGTGAGGTTCGGCACCCTGACAGCTCAAACACCCGCTCGGTGCCTTGGGGCTTTTCGTCGTTCTACCGACCGCACCAGATATTGCCCTCATTGGGCCAGCGTTGCGCAAGGCCATCCTCGATCAGAACTTCGCCGGCATCGCGCCCATCAGCCAAGCGGATCGTGGCGAGCTCACGCCCATAGCGCCCAGATCGATCCAGCCACTGGATCTCATAGCCGCCTGCCATCAACTCCCGCAGTCGATCGGTCGCCATGTGGCCCAGTGCTCTCTCTTGCTCGCATTCTGGCCGGCTGATCTCCGGTGTGTCGATCCCCTCATATCTCCAATTGCGACCGCCTTCCCAGCCTGTGTCGCCATCTACGAGACAGGTCAGCTCCCGCTCGGCACGGTTCGGACCTGTGCAGTCCGGCAGCGTCATCAGCAGGGAGATCGTAAGGGCTTCAATCATGGGGCTTTCTGCACTCCCTCCAGCCGCGGTCGGCCGTGTGAATTGCCGGCTGGATTGAGACATTGCGAATGAGGTGAGAGCAAGCTTCGAATCAGCCGAACGATGCTCGGACCATATGACAGGCAGTCCGGCAGCGCTAACTCCAACCCGCCCTCAATGCCGATCTCATGTCGACCTGCTGATCAAAGCAATTAAAAACTAGGGTTTATTTGCAGAGCTAAAGTGCGTTTCAACAGATTGCTTCAGCCGATGTACAAGACAGGCTTGCAGGGCTCCAGATTATTCGCGAGCATTGGATGTTTTCAAAATGGAGCAACCCATGCAGACGTCCAATGTGACGCGAGAGTACATGGCTTCTATGTTGGCCGAACTTAAGTTGATGGCAAAGCGAGAAGGGCTCGACTATCTGGCTTACGTAGTGGCAATGGCGGAGGAGGAAGCCAGGTCACATGCCTCGACAGAGGCGCCAACGATTCAGGAAACATCGAGGAAAGCCGGAGCTTAACTTGCATTTACATTGAAAATCGATTGCACTGCGCACCGGGGGACGCGTAGACCGGTGGCGCACTGCGACAATGAATTTCAATGATGTTTCCGACTACCTGATGACGGTGGAAACCCCTGATGCTGAGCGCGGGGTAAGAGTTCATCGGTTGATCTTCGATCTCTTAAAGCATCCGACAGCCGCGCAAAGTGCTGCCGAGTTCGGGAGATCATTTCAGAAATTCGAACGGGCAACGATGGAACGTTGGGGCGACGTCGAAACCGTGCGGTTCCGTGCCCTAGAAGATCTGAGCCGCCTGCGACAAGCCGTGTCGGCCGGTGCAGAGGGCTAGAAGAAGCCGAACACCGAACAACAGCAGCTTCCAAGCAGCATGAGGGCAGCAATCAGCAGTATCAAATCGGTGAAGCTGTGCAGGCGCTCTTCCGCACATAGCTCAGATCTGTGTCGCCGTCGGCGGTTCAACACTTGCATGCACTTCCTGTGTATTGAGAACCGTATGTCTCACACAGGTGCTGACAGAGCGTTGCTGGAAAACTCCTGATTTTAACGGGTTGTCAGCCTCCCAAACCATCTTTGCGCTCACCGCGAGCCACGATCTTTAGGGCATCGTCGGGAAGGGGGCGCTGGAGTGCGGCCGCCTCTGACCACTCCGCGCGCAACCAGACATCCGCTTCTTCTGCAGTCGTGAGAATGACCGGCATGGCTTTCGGATGCACGGCGCCAACGACGGCGTTCGGCTCGCAGGTGAGGAAGCCGTACAGGTCGGCGTTGATCTCGCCTTCCTTGACCTTTCTCGTACTCGTCCAGTTCGTGCAGACGCCGGCGAACATCATGAGCGGTCGGCTCTCGTCGGCCGCAAACCAGACAGGCACTTTCTTACCATCGATCGTGTCGTATTCGGAGAAGCTGGTGAACGGCACAAGGCAACGGTTTGCAGGGCCGAGCCAGCGGCGCCAGTGCGGGCTCTTCACGTTGCGGATGTTCGTGACACCGCTGTCGACCTTCTTGCCCTTCAGCACGAATTGCGGCGACGGCATGCCCCATCGCGCCATGACAAGCTCGCGCGTGCCGTCGGCTCCATTGCGCACGATCGGCGCCGGATAGTCCGGGAAGATGCCAGGCAGGGGCGGGAGGTTGCCCGTTTGGTCGCGCATGGCACGAGCAAGCTCGAGGATCGCGGCCTGGCCTTTGGTGAGTGAGTAGAGATTGCACATGGAGGCGAGGATGCCACGAGGCCGGCTCACCGTCGATATGGGATAACCTCCCGCTTCCAGATGATGCGATCCTTCGGATAGCTCGGGGCTTCGCGGAATTCCGCCGCGGGTTTCGTCTCGCCGCAAACCGTGCATTTCATCGGCAGCCTGTGCGGCGATCTGCCGTTGCCGAGAGCCTTTATCAGGTCGTCAATCTGAAACATGGCGGTATGACCGCATCGCCTGCAGCTGACGCGCAGGTACCGGAAGTGCCTGCGGGCATCGTCGAGATGGTGCAGCGTTCGCATCGATCATCGGGTCATTGATCTGGGTCCAGGTAGGTGCCGATCGTTCTCTCGGCAAAGCGGAGCGCCTCCTCGCGATCACCGAACCTGAAGTCGAGATACTCGACGCCATCAATGAACACCGCGGTTTTGAAGCGGTAGAGCGTGGCAAAATCAGTTTCGCCCAGACTTGCGCTGCATCGAAGTACCTCTGCCTCGATCCTGACGCGGTGCGGATAGGTCTTTTTCACCATTGTCCTGGAAGGGGCGCCACGAGAGCTACTCATCGTCAGGCGCCTGCCATTTGATCGCGCGCCATCCCCTCGAGAAGCCGGAAGACATGCAGGCATCGGCAAGTGCCAGTCTTCGATAGAGCGCGTTGAGATCGGCGACGAGATCACCGATGGCAGCGCGGGCGTCATGATCATAGGCAGACAGGATGGCCTCGACCTGGTCAGGCGGTCCGATTTTCTCATTTCGCACAGGTACAGCTCCGCCGCTTCCGCAGGCCAAACCAGCGGATCAAAGTTCATCGGTAGGGATTTGTTCCTATTATGTTCACGGTCGCGTCTGGAGTCAATCGGTTACGCGAAGGGTGAGTTCTTGATCAGGAGAACAGCCAGTAGAAGCCGATGAAGCTGAGGGCGAGCAGGGCGATCGCGATGAGAACGGCGCTGCGCCGCGATATCCCGCCATTGTCGTTGGTCCCGACATATTCCAGATCGGCAAAGGTAATCTCGTCGGCGCCGTGTCCCTGGCGCGCGGCGGGGTCGTATCTCATCTTCACGGTCTTGAGCTTTGGCGGCGTCATAAGGCGATGATGCCGTGTCTCGATCCACAAGACCAGATAGATCGGTTCCGGAACGCGAGCAGAGCACACCAAAAGGACGACGGCGCGCCGACTTGCAGCCGCACGCTTCCGATCAGCTCCGGCCTGATCATTGAGCCAAACATGAACAGGAATTGTCGTCCCGGCAGGAAGCTGACGGGCGGCTGCAGCGCGTCAACGCTGCACGCGACGGTCAGAGTGGAATCAGCCCGTCCAGCAACCAGCATGGCTTCGTTGCCGCGCCCGACGCCCCGAGGGGCGCATCGGGACCGTGGCGTCTACGAGGTTAAGAAACATGGAATCTCTCTTCTCTTTTGAAGAGGTGCGGCCAGTCGCTCCCGTGGCCGGCTATATCGGAGGAAAGAGGCAGCTCGCGCAGCGGCTTGCCGCCATCATCGAACAGATACCGCACACGCTTTATGCCGAGCCCTTCGTCGGCATGGGCGGCGTCTTCTTCCGCCGGCGCCTGATCCCCAAGGCCGAAGTGATCAATGACGTGTCCGGCGACGTCGCTACGTTCTTCCGGATCCTGCAGCGGCACTATCCGCAGTTCATGGAGACGTTGCGCTTTCAAATCGCGTCGCGCCGGGAATTCGACCGTTTGCTCAAATGCCGGACGGAGACGCTCACGGACCTGGAGCGAGCAGGACGCTTTCTCTATCTCCAGCGGCTGGCCTTCGGCGGAAAAGTGGTCGGCCGGTCATTCGGCGTGGCCACGACGGGTGGATCCCGGTTTAACATGACCCGCCTGGGACCGCTGTTGGAAGACGTCCATGAGCGTCTCTCCGGCGTGGTGATCGAGAACCTGGACTGGGGCGTTTTTCTCGATCGCTACGATCGACCAGACACCCTGTTCTTTCTCGATCCGCCTTACTTTGGGTGCGAGCGGGACTACGGCGACGACGTATTCACTCGATCCGACTTCGAGCGGCTCGCGGACCGGCTTGATGTCCTGAAGGGGCGCTTCATTCTCACGCTGAATGATTGCCCTGACGTCCGAAGCATCTTCGCTCGCTTCGCAATGACGAACGTGGAGCTGACATACACCATCGCCGGTGGTGAGGGGCGCCGGGTCGGCGAAGTTGTCATCTGGGACGGGCGGGATCCGCGACCGGCGAACTTGCCCAGCGGTTGAAGCCGTCGGACGACAAGTCTGCCAATACCTGTAGTTGAAATCGACGAATCGAGTTGCGATACCCACACTCTAACGGGGAGGGGCAAATGGCCTATTGGTGGGTATCGCAAAACCAGACACACAAACAGGAGCGCGAAGGAGGTTACCTTTGGGCTCCAAAAAGTGGAGCGAATGGAGCAGTATTCACCCACTGGTCCAACATGACACTGGTTCGCGCCGGCGACATAATCTTCTCTTATGCCCAACAAGCGATCGGGGCGATCGGTGTTGCCTCGGGTTCGGCCTACGATGCACCTCAACCGGCAGAGTTTGGTAACGCTTGGCTCGGGGAAGGCCGGAGGGTCGATGTCGCCTACAGCCCTATCGCGCCTCCAGTCGGACTCGACACATTTGTCGATGATTTGATGCCGTTGCTGCCAGAGAGGCACTCCCCAATTACAAGCCAGAAGAAGGGCGTCCAGGGCTACTTGTTCGCGATCCCTCCCAAGGCCGGACACCTCCTTTGTGAAAGGCTTGGTCAGATCGCTCGGGTGGACGAGGCGTTAGCCGACGCCCTCGTTCAAACCATTCCTGATGAGACAACCAGGGAAGCGATGATCAAAGCCCGAATTGGCCACGGTCGATGGAGGCGCGACCTCCTTAGCTACTGGTCGGGCAGGTGCGCTGTTACGGGATTGGACGTTGATCGGCTGCTGCGAGCGTCCCACATCAAACCGTGGCGTGACTCCGATAATGCGGAGCGACTAAATACAATGAACGGCCTCATGCTCAACGCCACCTACGACGCGGCGTTCGACGCTGGCCTCATAAGCTTCAGGGATGATGGAGCAATTTTAATTTCCCCACAACTATCCGACAGCCAACTGATTGCCGCAGGGATCTCCGCCACGGCAAAGCTGTCGAAGGTCGTGGACGCGCACCGCAATTTCTTGGCACATCATCGCAGCAGCGTGCTCAAACTCTGAGATGGTATGAGTTCCAAGTTTCACCATATGTTCGCCGAACAAGACGGCCCTTAAAGTTGGAACATACGCTAAACGGATTTGATCCCTAAGCGCCTTCTAAGCCGATGGTCGCAGGTTCGAATCCTGCAGGGGTCGCCATTGGGCGTTCTGCTCATATCCGTCAGATCGACGACATCCCAAAGGCTGTTCTTACACTCGCGCCTCGGTCGGCAAGAACGACGAGCGACTCTTTCAGAGACTAGGCTGGCATCGTGCGGCTCATGAAGGTCCGCCGACGTGCAGGTCTGTCACACGCCATTCAAAGGCGTTGCGATACCAGCCGAGCTCATGCTCGATCTCAATTGTCTGCGGAGATCGAGGATATGCTGCGCCTCTTGTGCGCGTTGTACAATCGATATTTGCGCAAGAAGAGAAGGTTGCGCTGGCGTAGGCAAACCGCGTCTGAACAATGCCATGATCGGACACATCGTCGCTGTGCGCGAAAAGGTGACTGGCCTTTCACGGCCGCAATCCGGTAAGGCAGGGCATTCGAAGAGCCGGCGGACCCGAAAATAGCGTGACCATAGCCGATATCTCCATCTTCACGGCCATCCTGGCGGGCGCGATCTCGTTTCTGTCGCCCTGCGTGCTTCCGCTCGTGCCGCCATATCTCTGTTACATGGCCGGCGTGAGTGTCGAAGATTTCCGCGCGGAGCCGGCAGGCGTCGGCGGAGCCGTGGTGGCGATGCGCACGCGGCGGGCGGTGTTGCCGGCTGCGGTCATCTTCACGCTTGGTTTCGCGACCGTCTTTGTGGCGCTCGGCGCCGGTGCGTCGCAGATCGGGGCGCTCCTTCGCTCCAACATCATGCTGCTGTCGCAGGTCGGCGGCATCGTCATCATCGCCATGGGCCTGCATTTCCTCGGCGCTTTCCGGATAGGCATTCTCAACCGGGAAATGCGGTTCCAGGGTGCAGGCAAACCGGCGACGCTGACCGGCGCCTATGTGATGGGTCTCGCCTTCGCGTTCGGCTGGACGCCCTGCATCGGGCCGGTTCTCGGGGCGATCCTTGGTGTTGCGGCCTCGCGCCAGACCGTGGGCGATGGCGCGCTTTTGCTTTCGGCCTATTCTCTGGGGCTCGCCATTCCGTTTTGGATCGCCGCCGCATTCTCCGGCCATTTCATGCGGTTCCTCACGCGCTTTCGGCGTCACCTCGGCGCCGTGGAGAAGATCATGGGCGCGCTGCTGGTCTTCACCGGCATCATGTTCCTGACCGGCGGCATGGCGCGCTTTGCGTTTTGGCTGCTGGAGACATTCCCGGTTCTCGGCACGATCGGCTGACGGTGAAATCGTGTGCATTGCGTGCGCTCTGTCACATGCTTGCCGCATGGCGCACGCATAGGCCATAGTTCGCGTCGCTAGACGGACAGCTTCGACCATGGCCGAAAAACCGAAACGCCTGCCGCCAACCATGCGCATCAGGAACTACTTCCTGACGGGCCTGATCATCTGTGCGCCGCTTGCCATCACCGCCTATCTCACATGGTCGTTCATCATGTGGGTCGATGGCTGGGTGAAGCCCTATGTGCCGCGGGTCTATAACCCCGACACGTACCTGCCGTTTTCGGTTCCGGGCTTCGGGCTCGTCGCGGCGCTGATCTTTATCACGATCGTCGGCTTCCTCACCGCCAACATCATCGGGCGCACGCTGATCGATGTCGGCGAAAGCCTGCTCGATCGCATGCCGATCGTGCGCAGCATCTACAAGGGCCTGAAGCAGATCTTCCAGACCGTGCTGGCCGAACAGTCGAATTCCTTCAAGCAGGCGGGCCTGATCGAGTATCCGCGTACCGGCCTCTGGTCGATCGTGTTCCTGGCGACCGACACAAAGGGCGAGATCGGTCACAGGCTCGAGGAGCGCGGCGACGACACCGTGTCGGTGTTCTTGCCGACGACGCCGAACCCAACCTCCGGCTACCTGCTTTTTGTCGATCGAAAGGACGTCATCATTCTGGATATGTCGGTGGAGGAGGCGGCCAAGATGATCATCTCGGCAGGCCTTGTCGCGCCGGATTATCAGCCGAAGCTGAAGGCACTCGCCGAGGCACACCGCAAGGACGAGCCACGGCCGGCAGCTTGATCATCCGGCGCGCAGAAGCCGGATCGCCTCGTCACGGCGGAAGAGGTAGAGCAGGGCTCGCAGTGCCTGTCCGCGTGAGCTAGCAAGCTCGGGATCGGTTTCCAGAATGTATCGCGCATCGTTGCGGGCCGTTTCGAGCAAATCCCCATGAGTCTCCAGGCTCGCGAAACGGAAACCCGGCGTGCCCGATTGCCGCGTGCCGAGAAGCTCGCCTTCACCGCGCAGCTTCAGATCTTCCTCCGCGATGACGAACCCATCCTCCGTGTCGCGCATCACGCCGAGGCGCGCGCGGCCGGTATCGGAGAGTGGCGACTTATAGAGAAGGATGCATGACGAGGCCTCATCGCCCCGGCCGACGCGCCCACGCAACTGGTGCAACTGGGCAAGCCCGAAGCGTTCGGCATGTTCGATGACGATGATGGTCGCGTCCGGCACGTCGACGCCGACCTCGATGACGGTGGTCGCCACGAGGAGCCGCGTCTCGCCGTTCTTGAACGCCATCATCGCGGCGTCCTTTTCCGGCCCGCTCATGCGGCCGTGCACGAGCCCGACCTTTGGCCCGAGGACGGACGCCAACAGCTTGTGCCGCTCATCCGCCGACATGAGGTCGGACACCTCCGACTCTTCCACGAGTGGGCAGATCCAGTAGGCTTTCTTGCCTTCCGCCACCGCCGCGCTCAGCCGGTCTACCATCTCGCCGATCCGCTCGTCCGGCACGGTCACGGTCTGAATCGGCTTGCGGCCGGCGGGTTTTTCGGTGAGGCGCGACACGTCCATGTCGCCAAAGGCGGCGAGCACGAGCGTGCGCGGAATCGGTGTCGCCGTCATCACGAGCATGTGGGGTGCCGCGCCCTTGGCCGTCAGCCGCAGGCGCTGGTGTACACCGAAGCGATGCTGCTCGTCGACGACTGCCAGCATCAGATCTTTGAACGTCACCGTGTCCTGGAAAAGCGCATGGGTACCGACGACGATCTGCGCGTCACCGCTTTCGATCCGCCCGAGCACGGCGGCCCGCTCGCGGCTGCCGGCGCGGCCCGTGAGGATGTCGACGCCGATCCCGAGCCCGGCCGTCAGCTTCTCGATGGTTGCCAGATGCTGCCGGGAAAGGATTTCCGTCGGTGCCATGAGCACCGCCTGGCCACCGGCTTCCACCGCCGCCAGCATTGCCATCAGCGCGACAACCGTCTTGCCGGAGCCCACATCGCCCTGCAGCAGCCGCAGCATGCGCTCGTCGGCCCGCATGTCAGCGAGGATGTCGTCGATGGCCTTGAGCTGGCCGCCTGTCAGTTTGAACGGTAAGTTGGCGCTGACCTTTCTGCTGAGCTGGCCCGTGCCGATGACGGGACGGCCCGAAAGCTTGCGGATGCGCTGCCGCACCATGGCAAGCGACAGCTGTCCCGCGAGCAATTCGTCATAGGCGAGCCGGCTGCGGAAATTGTTGCGCGGTTCGAGGTCGGCGGCCGACTGGGGCGTATGCAGGTCCCGTAGCGCTTCGTGGAAAGCCGGAAAGCCGTGACGCGTGACGATGCCGGGATCGATCCATTCGTTGATCACCGGAAGCGTCTCGAGCGCCCCGTCGATCGCACGGCGCAGCACCTTCGGCGAAAGGCCAGCCGTCAACGGATAGACCGGCTCGACGAACGGCATCGAGGCCGCATCCGCCTCCCGCACCATGTGATCCGGGTGAACCATAGAAGGCCGCCCGTTGAACCAGTCGACCTTGCCCGAGACGAGCATGGTCTCGCCCAACGGCAGCGCATGTTTCAGCCAGTCGGTTTTCGCGCGAAAGAAGGTCAGCGCGATCTCGCCCGTCTCGTCGGAGGCAAAAACGCGATACGGCACGTTTGGCTTTCCGCGCGGGCCGGGCTGGTGACGGTCGATCGTCACCTTGAGCGTCACGATCAGTCCTTCGGGTGCGGACGCGATGCCCGGCTGCTGGCTGCGATCGATGATCGAGTGCGGCGCGAGAAACATGAGATCGACGACACGCGTCTCCTCCGCCCCTTCACGGCCGGTCAGGCGCGCAATCAGGTCCGCGAGCTTCGGCCCGATACCGGGTCGGCTGGCAACGGGAACAAAGAAGGGGTCGAGTTCGCTGGGACGCATGGCCGCATACTGATGCCCCTCCGCAGGCGCGCGAGCAAGGCTGACAAGCGATGCAGGCTTGGCTATAGAGGCGCGATCAACAGGAAGCTTTCTCATATGACCGGTACGACAGTGACGAGCGCCGACCTCGATCCGCGCCGCAGGCGAATTCTCTTTCGCGCCTGGCACCGCGGCATTCGCGAGATGGACCTTATGCTCGGATCGTTCTGCGATCGCGAAATCGCGACCATGAGCGAGGCCGAGATCGCAGAATTCGAGGGTATTCTAGCGCTCGACGACCGTGAACTGGTCAAATGGGTGACGGGGGAAACCCCGATTCCGGCAAATTACGACACGCCGCTCTTCACCCGCATCCGCGCATTCGACCCCGAGATATTCGGCACGAACAGGACCTGACGATGATCGAAGGCCTGTCGCTCGATCTGCTGACGAAGAACCGCACGCCCGTCACGCTGGCCCATGTGCCGGCTGGCGCAGAACCGCTCGTCATCGCCGAAATGGCGCGGGCAGGGCAGGCGGTCGCCTATGTGGTTTCAGACGGGCAGCGCATGGGCGATATCGCGCAGGCGCTTGCCTTTGTCGCGCCGGAAATTCCGGTGCTGCAATTGTCGGCCTGGGACTGCCTGCCTTACGACCGCGTTTCGCCGAGCACCGAAGCTGCCGCGCGCCGCATTTCCGCGCTGACATCCCTCATCGGCTACCAGGCCAAGCCACATCCCGCGATCGCGCTCGTGTCCGTCAACGCGATGCTGTTGAAGGCACCGCCGGTTTCCGTCATCGACGGGCTTGGCTTCACGGCCAAGGCCGGCAGCCAGGTCGGTATGGATGCCATCATCACCCGGCTTGCGGCGAATGGCTTCGAGCGTGTCTCGACCGTGCGCGAAGTCGGCGAATTTGCCGTGCGTGGCGGCATTCTCGACGTCTATGTCCCGGGTGCACAGGAGCCGCTTCGCCTCGATTTCTTCGGCAACACGCTCGAAAGCGTGCGAAGCTTCGACCCGGCGACGCAACGCACGACCGGGCAGGCGAAGACGCTCGACCTGAACCCGATGAGCGAGGTGACGCTGACGCCGGAAACGATCAGCCGCTTTCGCACGAACTACCTGGCCCTCTTCGGTGCCGCGACGCGCGACGACGCGCTCTACCAGGCGATCAGCGAAGGCCGTCGCTATGCCGGCATGGAGCATTGGCTTCCGCTCTTCTACGACAAGCTCGATACGGCTTTCGATTATCTGAAGGGGTTTTCGTTCGTCACCGATCACCTCGTGGCTGAAGCCGCGTCGGAACGCTCGGCCCAGATCAAGGACCATTACGAGGCACGGCGCCACGCCGGCGAGCAGTCGGGCAAGGGGCAGGGCACGCCCTATAAGCCCGTGGCCCCTGAAAGCCTTTATCTCGACGCATCGGAAGTCATGGCGCGCATCGATGCGCTTCACGGCATTCGCGTGACGCCTTTCGACGAACCTGAAACATCCGATCGGCGCGTGGTAACCCTTCAGGCCAAGCCCGGTCCGCGCTGGGCGCGCAAGGTGGAGGAAGCTCGCCAGGCCGGCAGCGCCGACGACGAGCGTGAGAACCTCTTCGCCACCGCTTCGCGCCACATCGCGGACAAGCGCGCAGACGGCAAGCGCGTGCTCGTGACCGGCTGGTCCGAAGGGTCGCTCGATCGTCTATTGCAGGTGCTGAGCGAACACGGCCTTGCCCGCATCAAGCGAATCGAGAAGCTCGACGATATTCTGAAGCTCGCCAAGGGCGAGGCTGCGGCTGCGATCCTGCCTCTGGAGCAGGGTTTCGAGACGGGCGATCTCGTCGTCATCGGCGAGCAGGACATTCTGGGCGACCGGCTCGTTCGCCGCGCGCGTCGCAAGAAGCGCGGCTCGGACTACATCTCGGAAGTGGCGGGGCTTGAAGAAGGCTCGATCGTCGTCCATGCCGAGCACGGCATCGGCCGCTTCGTCGGGCTGAAGATCATCGAGGCGATGGGCGCGCCCCACGACTGCCTCGAGCTGCACTATGCCGGCGACGCCAAGCTCTATCTGCCGGTCGAGAACATCGAGCTTCTGTCGCGCTACGGGTCCGAGGGCACCGAGGTCACGCTCGACAAGCTTGGCGGCGTCGCCTGGCAGGCGCGCAAGGCCAAGCTGAAGAAGCGCCTGCTCGATATGGCAGGCGGCCTGATCCGCATTGCAGCCGAACGGCGCATGCGCTCGGCCCCGGTCCTGACGACGCCGGAAGGCCTCTACGACGAGTTCGCGGCCCGTTTCCCGTACGACGAGACGGAAGACCAGATGAACGCCATCGAGGCCGTGCGTGGCGACCTTGGCGAAGGCCAGCCGATGGATCGTCTCGTCTGCGGCGATGTCGGCTTCGGCAAGACGGAAGTTGCCCTTCGCGCCGCTTTCGTTGCGGCAATGAACGGGGTCCAGGTAGCGCTGGTCGTGCCGACAACGCTGCTTGCACGCCAGCACTACAAGACCTTTGCCGAGCGCTTCCGTGGCCTGCCGATCCGGGTCGCCCAAGCGTCCCGCCTCGTCGGAGCGAAGGAACTCGCGCTCACCAAGGGCGAGATCGCCAGCGGCAAGTGCGACATCGTCATCGGCACGCACGCACTGCTTGGCTCGTCGATCAAATTCGCAAATCTCGGCCTGCTCATCATCGACGAGGAGCAGCATTTCGGCGTCAAGCACAAGGAACGGCTGAAGGAGCTGAAGTCGGACATCCACGTGCTGACCTTGTCGGCAACGCCCATTCCGCGCACGCTGCAACTGGCCATGACCGGTGTGCGCGAATTGTCGCTGATCACCACGCCCCCGGTTGACCGCCTGGCGGTACGCACCTTCATCTCGCCCTTCGATGCTCTGACGATCCGTGAGACGCTGCTGCGCGAGCACTATCGTGGCGGCCAGAGCTTCTATGTCTGCCCGCGCATCGCCGATCTGGAGGATGTGTCGGCCTTCCTGCAGTCGGAAGTGCCGGAGCTGAAGGTCGCGACCGCGCACGGCCAGATGCCGCCGGGCCAGCTCGACGACATCATGAACGCCTTCTATGACGGCCAGTACGACGTGCTCTTGTCGACGACGATCGTCGAATCGGGCCTCGACGTGCCGCGGGCCAATACCCTGATCGTTCACCGCGCCGACATGTTCGGCCTTGCCCAGCTCTACCAGCTGCGCGGTCGCGTCGGCCGCTCAAAGGTCCGTGCCTTTGCGCTCTTCACGCTTCCGGCGAACCGGATGATCGCGCCCATGGCGGAGCGCCGGCTCAAGGTGTTGCAGTCGCTCGACGAACTCGGTGCCGGCTTCCAGCTGGCCAGCCACGACCTTGATCTGCGCGGCGCAGGCAATCTGCTCGGCGAAGAACAGTCGGGCCACATCAAGGAAGTCGGCTTCGAGCTCTACCAGCAGATGCTGGAGGAGGCCGTGGCCGAACTGAAGGGTGAGGACGAGGTGCGCGACACCGGCTGGTCGCCGCAGATCACCGTCGGCACCCCGGTCATGATCCCGGAAGACTATGTGCCGGACCTGCATCTGCGTCTCGGCCTCTACCGGCGCCTGGGCGAAATCACCGATCTTTCCGAGATCGACGATTTTGGTGCCGAACTCATCGACCGCTTCGGGCCGATGCCGACGGAAGTGCAGCACCTCCTGAAGATCGTGTACATCAAGGCGCTCTGCCGCACGGCGAATGTCGAAAAGCTGGATGCGGGACCGAAGGGCGTCGTCGTGCAGTTCCGGGACAAGCAGTTCCCGAACCCCGCTGGCCTCGTCCAGCACATCGCGCGGCTCGGCAACCAGGCGAAGATTCGCCCAGACCACAGCGTCGTCTTCATCCGCGAACTGCCGACCCCGGAAAAGCGCCTCGGCGGCGCTGCCGTGATCATGAACAAGCTCGCGGAGATCGTGAAGGCGGCTTGATCAGGTTTGCTCTCCCCTGCAGAGGGGAGAGCAAGTCTCTAGGCTACAATGTGATCCGGTAGCGGGCGAAGCCGTTCTCGCCGGCCCCGGCTTCCTCGATTGCCACGCCTTCCACATCGGCGATCACGTCAGCGGCTGCTGGGCCCGTGTCGAAGACGACGGTCGTGTCGGGCAGTGGGCTGAAGCGCCAGTTGCCGTCGGCAGCAGGATCGATCTCGCCCTGTTCGATGATGTAGCGGACGATGATGTCGCGGTTGGTGTCCGGTCCGACGAAGATGATCTTGTCGGAGGTGATGCCCGGAAAGCTGCCCCCGCCGCCGGCGCGGTAGTTGTTGGTGGCGACCGCAAAGCGTTGGCCCGGATCGACAGGCGCACCCTCGAAGGCCAAGTTCTTGATTCGGCTGGCGCTTTCATCGACGAGCACGCCGTCGGAATCGTAGCGCGATGGCTGAGACAGGTCGATCTCGTAGGTGACGCCGTCGATCACGTCGAAATTGTAGGAGGGGAAATCCGGATTGATCAGCGCGGCATCGGTCGCACCGGGCTCGATCTGGTTGAAGATCCCGGCCGAGCGCTCCAGCCACTCCTTCAGATCGGCACCGGTGATGGCGACCGCATGGATCGTATTCGGATAGAGATAGAGGTCTGCGACGTTCCTTATCGCGATCTCGCCGACCGGCACGTCGGTGTAGTAGTCCGGCCCGCCGCGCCCGCCAGCCTTGAACGGTGCGGCTGCGGAGAGCACCGGCAGATCGGCGTAATCTGGATCGCGTGAAAGGATGTCGGCGATGTACCAGGTTTGCGCCTGGCTGACGATCTGCACCGACGGATCGTCGGCGACGAGCGCAAAATAGGAATGCAGACGGGCCGCCGTGCGCCCCACGGGCGTGCGGACATAGACAATGGTCGCCTCGTGCTCGGCTTCGACGGAGGCGAGCACCTCGGCGTCGCTCTCGACCAGCGGCGTGACGGTTGCGTCCACCCGCTCGAAGATCGGCCGCGCCTCGGATGTGTGCGTGACGACCCGCCAGCTGTTGCCGTCGCGCTCGAGCAAAAGGTCGATCAACCCGAGATGCGAGCCCCAGAAGCCAGGCATCACACCGGGCTTGCCGGCAATCGTGCCTTCGGCATTGTCGACGCCGGCCACACCTTCGAATTCCTCGCCTGGAAAGACGCGATGCAGATGGCCGGTGACGATCGCATCGATGCCATCGATGGCGGCAAGCGGAATGGCCGCATTCTCCATGCCGTCGCTATGGGCTTCTTCGCCGATGCCCGAATGGGCGAGCGCGATGACGATGTCGCAGCCTTCCTCGCGCATTTGCGGCACGAAGGCGCGGGCGGCCTCCACCATGTCGCGCGCCGCGGCGTTGCCGGTGAGGTGAGCGGCGTCCCAGGTCATGATCTGCGGTGGCACGAAACCGATAATGCCGATGCGAATCGGGTGGGTTTCCCCCGCGCCGTCGGTCAGCTCTCGGTCCAGAATGACGTAGGGCTCGATATAAAGCTCGTCCTGAACCGGATTTCCGGCGAGTGCCCCGCGCGTGACATTGGCGCAGACGAAGGGAAATTCAGCGCCATCGAGCGCCTTGAAGAGAAAGTCGAGGCCGTAGTTAAATTCGTGGTTCCCGAGCGTGGACGCATCGAAGCCGAGCGCGTTCATCGCCTTGATGACGGGATGCACGTCACCCTCGTTCAGGCCGCGCTCATAGGCGATATAGTCACCCATCGGGTTGCCCTGCAGGAAATCGCCATTGTCGACCAAGATCGCGTTCGTCGCCTCCGCGCGGATCGAATTGACGATCGCCGCCGTACGGGCGAGCCCCATCGTGTCGTTCTCGCGGTCGGCGTAATAGTCGTAGGGGTAGACATGCACATGCAGGTCGCTCGTGCCCATGATCCGGAGATGCGCCTGGTTCGCCTGCGCCCGTGCCGAGAACGGGTGCAGCAGGATGAGGGTAGAGAGAGCGGCGGAGCCGGCGAGCAGATGGCGTCGGGTCAGGGCAAGCGGCCTTTTATGCATGATCACGGGTACGGTTCCTCTCGATGTCGATGTGGCCTGATCCCCAGCGCCGCGCAATCGAGCATCTGCCTGTGACGCATTGATGACGGCTGGGCGGATCGACATTAAAGCTGGCCTGAAATGGCTGGCCAAGCGGCAGGCGCGTGCTAGAAAGCTTGAAAACCTGACCATGGGAGACCGGCAATGTCATTCCTTTCCAAGCTGTTCGGCCTTGGCGGCGAGAAGGCCGCGCCCAAGCCCGTGGCAGCCGCTCCCATCGAGCATCAGGGCTGCGAAATCATCGCCCAGCCGATGAGCGAAGGCGGCCAGTGGCGCGTCGCCGGCGTCATCGCGAAGACCGTGGACGGCCAGCGTGTCGAGCGTCAGTTCATCCGCGCCGATCTCTGCATGACGGAAGAAGAAGCCGTCGAAGTCTCGCAGCGCAAGGGTCGCCAGATCATCGAACAAAACCCGCGCCTGTTTTCCGATCCGAGCGATACCGGCCCGGTCTGATCGCCCGTCGGTCTGGGACACGCTTCAGTGAATATCGAGCATGTCCTTGGGCGTGACGTGCTGATTGGCGCTCCAGTCCGTTGAGCGCTCGATCATCCGGTGGATGACCGGCTTGCCCGGTCCCTTGTGCATGGCGCGAATGGCTTCCGCGATGACGGCATCGGCCTCCGTGGTGCGCTGATGATAGCGCTGATATTCCGTCCATGTCGGCAGGTGGTAGGTCTCCTGCCAGAGCTCAGGATCTTCCAGATCGCGCATCAGCGTCCAGTGGCGCGCGCCATTCCGGAACCTGAGGCGCCGGCGTTCCGCCATGGCTTTGAGGAACTCCGGCATGTCGTCATTGCCGATCCGATACTCGACCATAATGACGATCGGGCCGCTCTGCGGCTTGATGTCGAGGGCGAGATGCGGCTCCTTCCAGCGGTTCAGCGGGTCGAGTTTCAGGCGCGGCGGTGACGGCAGCGGCAGGACGAGGCCGATCGCGGCGCCCACCACCATCAAGACAGAAGCCGCAAGAAGCGCGTTCGACGCGCCATAGCTCTCCGTGACCATGCCCCAGATCCAGGACCCGAGCGCCATGCCGGTAAAGGTCGCCATCTGATAAAGTGACAACAGCCGCCCGACGACCCAGCGCGGCGTCGACAGCTGCACGGTGGTGTTGAAGAGCGAAAGCGTCAGCACCCAGCAGGCTCCGCCAAGCGTCATCGCCGCCATGGTCAGCGGTGCGGAGCGGCTGAACGAGGCGATGAACGCGCAGACGGCGAAGCCGAGGAAGCCGGTGCGGATCAGCGTTTCACCTGCGAATCGTGCCCGCAGCGCGGAATTGGATAGCGCCACTGCCACAGCTCCGAGCCCGAAGGAGCCTAGCAGCAGGCCGAAAAGCTGCGGGCCACCGGCGAGAATGTCGCGCGCAATCAGCGGCATCAGCGCCATCACGGCGCTTGCCGAAATGCCGAACATGGCGCTGCGCAGCATGACGATCTCGATCTTCGGCGACATGACGAGATAGCGAAGGCCCGTCATGATCGCGCTGCCGAGGCTCTCGCGCGGCAGCGTGCTCGCCGGAAGCGATGGTTTCCAGCGCACGAGCACGAAGATCAGTCCGAGATAGCTCGCGGCGTTGATGGCAAAGGCCGCGGCGGCACCGGCCGCAGCGACGATGGCGCCGCCGATGGCTGGGCCGACGCTGCGTGACAGGTTGAAGCCCATGGAGTTGAGCGTGACGGCTTGCGGAAGATCGTCGCGACCGACCATGTCGCCGACGGATGCCTGCCAGGAGGGATTGTTGAGCGCCATGCCCGAACCGATCAGGAAGGTCAGGCCGAGAAGCGTCCATGGCGTCAGCGCGTCGTACCATGCCGCAATCGCAAGCATGGTCGCGACGACCAGCATGAAGCATTGAGCAAGCAGCATGACCTTGCGCCGATCGTAGCTGTCGGCGATCGCCCCCGAGATCAGCGCGAGAAAGGCGATGGGCAGCGCGTTCGATGCCTGGACAAGCGCCACCATGTCTGCAGAAGCCGCGAGCTGCGTCATCAACCAGGCGGCGCCCACCGTCTGGATCAGCATGCCGAAATTCGATGCCATGGCGCCGAGCCAGATGGCGCGGAATGTCGGATGCCTCAGCGGTGCGAGCGCGGCAAACGTCGCAGGCTTGGAAACGTCTTCCTTCATGATCGGCTTTCGGTGAGGCGGCTGCAGGCAGTTTGAAGGATGCGGGGGAGAGCGAGACTAAACCTCTGTCTCCGCTTCCGGAACCCCTGTTGCCTCAAACACCGGCGGTCAGAAATGTTCCGCGTCGATGCCGATATTCGGTCTGTCGATCACGTCGCGCAGCGCAAACGAGGAGTTGATGCGCACCACATGGGGCAAGGCCGACAACCAGTCCCGATGCAGCCGCTCGTAATCCTGGAGATCCTTGACGGCGACCCGCAGCACGTAATCGTACTCGCCGGACATCAGGTAGCAGGACAAGACGTTGGGGCAGAGCTTCACGGCCTTCTCGAACTCGGAGAGCGTGCGCGCGAATTGGCCCGACAGCGAGATGTGAACGATCGCCGTCATGCCGTAGCCGAGCGCCTTGTCGGACAGTCGCGCGTGATACCCTCGGATGACGCCGGATTTTTCGAGCAGATCGAGGCGGCGCGAGCAGGCGGAGGGCGAGAGCCCCACTGCTTCCGCAAGATTGGCGTTCGAGATTCGCCCTTCTTCCTGCAACCGCTTCAGGATCGCACGATCGATAGCATCGAACTCCATAGACGGCGAAATCCCCGAATAACCTAGCATCACGCGCAAGAATATTCGAAATTCAGTGATCTGTGAATTCATCTTCGCAAGGACATTGCAGGCATCCAATGTTGAAATCTGATCTCGTCGCCCGCCCTCCCGTCGCGGGCCGCCATGGAGGATCGCAATGCGCGTAGGCTGCCCGAAGGAAATCAAGAACCACGAATACCGCGTCGGCCTGACGCCGGGCGCCGTGCGCGAATATGTTGCCCATGGCCACGAAGTGATCGTCGAAACCGGCGCGGGCACCGGCATCGGTGCCGATGACGGTGCCTACCAGGCGGCCGGCGCCAAGATCGTTGCGACCGCTGCGGAAATCTTCCAGCGCGCCGACATGGTGGTGAAGGTCAAGGAGCCGCAGCCATCTGAATGGGCGCAGCTGCGCGAAGGCCAGCTGCTCTACACCTATCTGCACCTCGCTCCGGATCCCGAGCAGACCAAGGGTCTCGTCGAATCCGGCGTAACGGCCGTCGCCTATGAAACCGTGACCGACGACCATGGCGGCCTGCCGCTTCTCGCTCCGATGTCGGAAGTTGCCGGACGCCTCGCCATCCAGGCCGGCGCAACCGCGCTGCAGAAAGCCAATGGCGGCCGCGGTATCCTGCTCGGTGGCGTGCCGGGCGTGCTGCCTGCGCGTGTCGCGATCATCGGTGGCGGCGTGGTTGGTCTTAATGCCGCAAAAATGGCCGCAGGCCTCGGCGCGGAGGTGACGATTCTCGATCGGTCGTTGCCGCGCCTTCGCCAGCTCGACGATATCTTCAATGGCCGCGTCCGCACGCGCTTCTCCACGATCGAGGCGCTGGAAGACGAAGTCTTCACCGCCGATCTGGTCATCGGCGCTGTTCTGATCCCGGGCGCTGCGGCACCGAAGCTCGTCACCCGCGAGATGCTTTCAGGCATGAAACGCGGTGCCGTCATCGTCGATGTCGCGATCGACCAGGGCGGATGCTTCGAGACCAGCCACGCGACGACGCATTCCGAGCCAACCTACGAGGTCGATGGCATCGTGCATTACTGCGTTGCCAACATGCCGGGTGCCGTGCCGATCACATCGGCCCACGCGCTGAACAACGCGACTCTGCAGCACGGCCTGAAGCTTGCCGATCGTGGCCTGAAGGCGATTGCCGAAGACAAGCATCTGCGCGCCGGCCTCAACGTCCATGCCGGCCGCATCACCAACCGCGCCGTTGCCGAAGCGCTCGGCTACGAAGCTGCGGAACCGCAGGCGGTCCTCAAGGTCGCTTGATCGCCTGGAGGGTAGGCGCTCGGCCTCTGGCCGGGCGCCGCCTTGTCAATCGAGCTTAGCAAGCCGCAAGTGATCTGCGTCGGTCATCGGATGGATGAAGGTTTCTGTCTGACCGATCGGGTTGAAGCCCATTTTCTGGTAGAGCGGCAAAGCTGCCTTGTGGTCGAGCGTACAGGTATTCACCGTCACGCGCTCCGGTCCCAGAGCCCAGGCCGAATCGATTGCCTGGCGCAGGAACCAGCGCCCGATCCCGCGACCATGCGCGTGCTTCATCAGCCCAAAATAAGCGAGATCGACGACCTCTTCGCTTTCCCGCTTCAGCTCGAAGAACCCTGCAGGTGCGCCATCCAGGTAGAGCACGTCGATCGTGGTGGCCGGATCGTGCACGACGCCTGACAGCGTTTCGTCATCCATGCGCAGCCGGTAGACCCAGTGGTAGTCGCGCCCGATCCGATACTGCAGGTAGCGGTAGAAGTGCAGCGGTATGTCTCGGACACGCATCAGCGCTGCCTGCACGTTCACCGGCAGCGGGTGATGACCCGATGGCGGTTTCACCATTTCCAGATAGGTGACCGTCGTCGTCAGCGGTGCGGGCGTTTTGCCTTTGGCCAAGCCGTCACTCCTTCAGCGACGACGCGGCATCGTCGATGATGCCGGCACCCTGCTTCACCGGCGTATCGTCGCGCGAACCCCATTCCGACCACGAACCGTCATAGAGCTTGTTGTCCGTATAGCCGAGCGAGTGGAGCGCGAGCGTAATCGTCGCTGCCGTGACGCCCGAGCCGCAGGTGGTAACGACGGGTTTGGAAGGATCGACGCCGGCATGCTTCAGCGTCTCGGCGAGTGCTTCGAGATCCTTGAGACTTCCGTTCGCGCCGAGCGAGGCTGCCGGAACGTTGAACGCACCCGGCATATGGCCCGAGCGCATGCCGGCGCGAGGCTCGGGCTCTTCGCCGGTGAAGCGACCATGGGGGCGCGCATCTGCGATCTGGGCGGAGCCATCGTCGATCACGGCGCGCACATCGTCGATCGTGGCAACCCGGCTCGCATCGAAGGCAGGGGTGAAGACAGCTGGCTCAGGCGCGGACGTCTCGGCCGTCACGGGGCGGCCTTCGGCTTTCCAGCGGTCGAGTCCGCCATCGAGCAGAAGCACCGAACCTGCGCCCATGGTGCGGAACATCCACCAGACGCGGGGAGCGGAAAAAAGCCCCGGACCGTCGTAAACAACGATCGTGTCGTTCTCGGAGATGCCTAGGGCGCCGACTTTCTCGGCGAAGATCTCAGGCGAGGGCAGGGCGTGCGGCAGCGACGAATTCGGATCGACGATGGCGTCCTGATCGAAGAACACCGCGCCCGGGATATGGCCGCTCGCATAGTCCGCACGCTGATCGCGGTTCTGTGCAGGCAGGTACCAGGACGCATCGACGATCTGCAGGTGGGCTTCACCGAGCCGCGCCTGAAGCGTTTCGCCGTCGATGATGAATGGGCTTTTGGTCATGGCGTCATCCTCCCTGGTAGGCTTGGCAATACTAGTCCGGCGCGGGTCCGAAGCGAATGCGGAAACGCCGGTTTTCCTTGCCCTTTTTCTCGATCTTGGCGATGTGGATCGCGCCAACCTCCTGCGTTTCGGACACATGAGTGCCGCCGCAGGGCTGGCTGTCCACGCTCGAACCTTCGCCGATGCATACGAGACGGATGCGCCCGGTACCACGGGGTGGCCGGACGTTCTTGGATTTGACGATGCCCGGATTGGCGTCGAGCTCCGCCTCGTCGATCCACTGGGTGAAGATCGGGTGATTGGCCTCGACAAGTTCCATCAGCCGCGAGGTCACCTCGGCACGATCGATCGTCTCGCTCATGTCGAAATCGACCCGGCTGTCGTCTTCTGAAACCGAGGCACCGGTAATCGGGTAGGGGCAGACGACGGAGAGCAGGTGGCAGGCCGTATGCATGCGCATCAGCCGGTATCGCCGCGCCCAGTCGACATGAAGCACCAGCTTCTCGCCGAGCTCCGGCTGGGCCGCCCCGTCCTGCGGCAGGTGTATGATCTGGCCCGGCGCCTCGCCCTTGATGGTCGCAGCGATCGGAATGAGCGAGCCGTCGGCGCGCTCGAACTGTCCTACATCACCCGGCTGGCCGCCTGACGTGGCATAAAAACAGGTCTGGTCGAGCACGATTCCGCCGGCCGCATTGACGGACAGGACGGTCGCCTCGGCAGTCGAGAGATAGGCGTCTTCGATGAAGAGCGGACGCGTCGCCTCGCTCACGCCTGCACATCCTCGAATGGCACGTCGAACTTGGCAGGGTTCTCGATCCAGCCAGGCACGGGGAGATCCTTGGAGCGCAGGAACTCCGGATTGAAGAGCTTGGACTGGTAGCGGTTGCCGTAATCGCAGAGGATCGTGACGATCGTCTTGCCGGGGCCCATGTCGCGCGCCATGCGCATCGCACCGGCAATGTTTATGCCGCTGGAGCCGCCGAGGCAGAGGCCTTCTTCCTGCACGAGATCGAAGACGAGCGGCAGGGCTTCGGCATCGGGAACACGATAGGCGAAATCCGGCGTGAAGCCCTCGAGATTGGCCGTGATACGGCCCTGGCCGATGCCCTCCGTGATCGAGGTGCCGGGCGAGGCGAACTCGCCACTGGTGTAATATGAGTAGAGCGCAGCACCTTCCGGATCGGCGAGGCCGATCTTGATGTCCGGGTTCTTGTCCTTCAGCCCCATGGAGACGCCGGCAAGCGTCCCGCCCGATCCGACGGCGCAGATGAAGCCATCGACCTTTCCGTCGGTCTGCTCCCAGATTTCGGTTGCTGTCGTTGCGATATGCGCATCCCGGTTCGCGGTGTTGTCGAACTGGTTTGCCCAGATCGCACCGTTCGGCTCGGTCTTCGCCAACTGCTCGGCGAGCCGACCCGAGACCTTCACGTAGTTGTTGGGGTTCTTGTAGGGCACGGCCGGAACTTCGACCAGCTCGGCGCCAAGGAGGCGGATCGCGTCCTTCTTTTCCTGGCTTTGCGTTTCGGGAATGACGATCACGGCACGGTAGCCAAGCGCGCGGGCAACGAGTGCCAGCCCGATTCCCGTGTTGCCCGCCGTGCCTTCGACGATCACGCCGCCTTTGCGTAGGAGGCCTTGCCGCTCCGCGTCGCGGATGATGAAGAGCGCAGCCCGGTCCTTCACCGATTGACCTGGGTTGAGAAACTCCGCCTTGCCGAGAATGGTGCAGCCGGTCTCCTCCGAGGCTCGTTTCAGCTTGATCAGCGGCGTATTGCCGATGGCGTCGAGAACGGAAGGAAGAAAGGACATGAAAATCCGCCTTTTGGGATTGTTTTTCGTAGAGTAAGAACGAGGTTGTGCGTTCTCAAGCCTTCTTTGGCAAGAAATGCCGTTCGCCTTTTAAGCTCGTGGGCGGAATGCAACATGCGTCTGGTGCACGCATGCGGAGGCGTGAATGCCCGACTATTTTGACCACTGATCCGAGTTGCCGAATTGACCGTATTCTCGATAGTGGTGGTGTTGAAGAATCCTGGAAGCGGTGCTTGGGTGGAAGTGCCGAGTCAGAATAGGGCGACGAATGGTTCGTGAGCATATTGATACGATCGACTCGCTGATGGCGCGTTATGTTGCAGGCACGCTTCCGCTGCCCGCACACGTGCTGGTGCAGTCGCATCTCGAACTCCGCGAGGGTGCGCGCACCTTCGTCTCCGATCTAGAGGCAATGGCGGGCGACACGCTCGAAAGCCTTGCGCCTGCACCGATTGCTGCGCGCGACGACCTCCTGGATCGCATTTTCCAGTCAAAGCCGGATAGTATTCGTCTGACACCGATGGACTTTAGGACAGACATGTCGCGGACAGCGCCGAGCGAGGGCAGCATGCCTTTGGCGCTGCGGGATTTCGTCGGCTTCGACATCGCCGACGTTCCGTGGCGTACCAAGATGCCGGGCTTCAAGGAATACGACATGGGCGAGATCGATGGCTGCCATGTCAGCATGTTCTGGCTGCGCCCCGGCCGTGCCGTTCCTGCCCACACGCATCACGGCTGCGAGATCTCTCTCGTGTTGAAGGGCGCCTTCTCCGATGGCATGGGCCGCTATGGCCCTGGCGACATCTCCGTTGCCGACGATGATATCGACCATCGCCCCGTTGCCGAGAGCCATGGCCCCTGCATCGGCTTTGCCGTCACGGATGCGCCGCTGCGCCTCACGGGTTCTTTCCGTCAATTGATCGGCGACCTGATCGGCTGACGGGCTTCCTGCGTACCAGTTTCGAGCGGAACGAAAACCGCGCCGGCCAATTCTTGGCTGGCGCGTTTTCATTTTCGAAACGCAAGCAGGAGCCAAGCAATGCGCCATTATTTCGCCGAACCATCCCATGGAGCCGTCTGGGTCACGGGCGCAAGCTCCGGCATTGGTGCGGCGCTGGCGCTGAAGCTCGCGCAGGCGGGCTACACGGTCGTGGCCACGGCCCGCGGCGAGGACAAGCTCAACGAGCTTGCCGCAAAGGCGTCCACAGCCAAGGGGCGCATCCAGCCGATGCCGGGTGACGTAACCGATGAAGCCGACATGGCCCGGATCGTCGATTCGATCATCAGCCAGCACGGCAAGCTCGCACTCGCGATCTTCAATGCGGGCGTCTACATTCCGGTCCATGGCAACGAACTGAAGGTCGAGGACTTCCACAAGACGTTCGCCGTCAATCTGAACGGCGTCGTAAATGGGCTGGTGCCCACTGTGAATGCGATGCAGCGCGCGGGCAGGGGCCACATTGCCATCGTCTCCTCGGTCACGGGATATGGTGGTCTGCCTACGAGCGCAGCCTACGGCGCCACAAAGGCCGCGCTGACCAACATGGCGGAAAGCCTGAAATTCGATCTCGACAAGATGAACATCCGAATCCAGGTCGTTCACCCTGGATTCGTCGACACGCCGGCAACGGAAAAGAACGAATTTGCGATGCCGGCGCTGATGAAGGTGGACGATGCGGTGGACCGGATCATCGAAGGGCTGAAGCGCCCTGGCTTCGAGATCACGTTCCCCAAGCGCTTTACCTACGCCCTCAAGTTTCTCGGGCTCTTTCCCTATCCGGTCTATTTCGCCGCGATCAACCGCATGACGGGATGGTCGAAGCGCCCGTTGGAAAGCCGCGGAAGCGACTGAGCACGCGCCCTAGCTGCTTGTTTCGCCATCGATTGAGGCTCGCAGCTTGGCATGCTCGGCCTCGTCCAGCGGGAAGTTCCACATCAGAAGTACGGAGATCAGCTTCAGTGCGATCGGCACCCAGGCGTAAATGACGGCAAGCGCGAGCAGAGATGTGTCGGTGTTGTTGCCGCTCGCCTGCGGATCAAAGCCGAAGAACGCCAGCGCCGGAAAGATCGTCCCGCCGGCAAGCGCCAGTGACAGCTTGGTGGCGAGGCTCCAGGCCGCGAAGTAGATACCAGACCGCTGCTCGCCGGAGCTTGCCGTGTCGACATCGACGACGTCGGCCTGGATAGACGCGGGGATCGTCAGGTCGAAGCCGAGAAAAATCCCCGTTGCGATGCACATCGCGCCAAAGCCGTAGAGTGCGCCTTCCGGCAGCATCGGCGCCACGGCGAAGATCGCGCAATTGATCAGCATCGCCCAGCACCAGGCCCGGTGCTTACCGATTGTGTCGGCGATCTTGAGCGCGATCGGCACCCCGATGACGCCGGAGAGAAAATACAGAAACAGCAACGGGCCGCGTGCCTCGGGCAGACCAAGCCGTTCCGAGACAAAATAGAGGAAGAGCGTTGCCGGAATCCCGTTCGCCAGCCCGTTGATCAGATAGGCGAAGATCAAGCGCAGAAAGGGTTTGTTGTTGCGCAGATGGCCGAGCCCTTTTCGGAAATCGACCCGCTGCTTCGTATGTTCTTTCGGCTCCGGAACGATGACAACGGCGATCAAGCCAAAGACCGGCAGCGCAACCGCGATGCCGATGGCGAGAAGCGCGAGCCCATGGACACCTTCGGCAGTGTCGAAGCCGATCGTGAACGGCACCGCGATCGCAATCAGCGTGCCGATCAGAATGAACCCCTCGCGCCACCCGGCAAGACGTGACCTGCCGCGATATCCGCTTGACAGTTCGGCACCCCAGGCTGTCAGGGGAATGACGGATGCGGTGTAGCCGAGCGAGAGCATCATGCCCCAGCCAAGCAGGTAACCCGTGGTGGCGTCGACCGGCGGCCAGAAAAGCATGAAGCCCGACAGTGCCGTCAGCGGCAGGCTGGCCGCAAAAAGCGTGCGCCGCCGGCCGAAACGCGGCCGAAACCGATCCGCCACGAACCCGACCAGCGGATCGTTGACCGCATCGAACAGCCGCATGACGAGGAGGGCGAAGCCGACGCCCGCCAGCGAGAGCCCCAGCGTCTCGGTGTAGAACGTCGGCAGCAGGATATAGAGCGGCAACGTCATGGCCGCGAGGGGAAGCGCCGGCAGCGCATAGGCCGCCAGAATGCGCGCAGGCACCTGGTCGCCATAGGAAGCCGTGCGCGCTGCGCTGGAGGGTTCAGGCTGGCTGCGCTTAGTCATGCGCGCGTCGAAGGGGCAGAGGATCGAAGGCTCATGCCGCTTCTACGTGCTGATCACCGTGCATAGACCACTTGGCGGACATTGATATTTTCCGCCCGGAACCCAGCCTCGCAGTAGAACAGATAGAATTCCCAGAGACGCTTGAACCGCTCGTCGAACCCGAGCGGCCGGATCGTTTCCCAGCGCGCCCAGAATCGCTCGCGCCATTCGGCCAGCGTGCGGGCGTAATCGGCTGCAAAGGCCCGGTTGCCGACGATGGTGAGACCTGCCTCGTCCCCATATGTCCGCAAATGATCGTTGGTCGGCAGCATGCCGCCTGGGAAGACGTAGCGCTGGATGAAATCCGGCTGGCTGCGATACATGGGGAATACCGCGCTCGCGATGGTGATTGCCTGGATGCCGGCCCGACCGCCTTCACGCAGGCAGTCGCGCAGCTTGCCGAAATAGGTCGCCCAGAACTTCTCACCAACGGCTTCAAGCATCTCGATGGAGATGATCCGGTCGTAAACGCCGGTTTCGTCGCGGTAATCCTGAAATTTGAACGTGGCGCGGTCGGAGAGACCGGCCTTCTGGATGCGTTCTTCGGCATAGGCCAGTTGCTCGCGGCTGATCGTCAGGCCCGTGACCTTGCACCCGATCTCACTTGCGGCAAACTCGGCAAACCCGCCCCAGCCGCAACCGATTTCCAGCACATGGTCGTTCGGCCCGATGCCCGTCGCCTCTGCGAGCGCCCGATATTTGGCGGTCTGCGCAGACTGCAGGTCGTTCGCGCCGGTTTGGTAGAGCGCCGACGAGTAGGTCATCGTCGTGTCGAGCCATTCCTTGTAGAAGGCGTTTCCTAGATCGTAGTGGGCGGCAATGTTGCGCTTGGACTGGCTGCGCGTGTTGATGTTCAGCCAATGGCGCAGCTTGTCGAAGAGTTGGAGGATGCCGCGTCCACCCGTCGCGTATTTTTCGCCGAGATCCATGTTGACGAGGAAGAGCTCGAGGAACGCCGTAACGTCGGGGCTGTCCCAATCATGGTCCATGTAGGATTCGCCAACGCCGATCGTGCCGCGCATGAAGGCGCGCTGCGGAAGGTTCCAGTTGTGCAGGACAACGGTCGCTTCCGGTCCGGGCTTTGCGCCCTCCACACGAAAGGTCCGTGCATCGGGCATGCGGACATTCAGCGCGCCGTAGTTCATGTTGACCAGCGCCTTCAGCGTCACCTGCGCACGCGCCGGCAGCCCTCCCATGAAGGCCGCGACATTGTCGGCCGTAAGCCGCTCGGCGGCTGCGAAGTGATCGTTGGAGAATGTCGCATCCATACTCATGCACGTCCGTCCCAGTGATAGCCGGCTCTTTGAAGCATGACCGGCTTAAAATTGCCCCAACGGGTTCGAGTCTTGATCGTCACGGCGCTGGCAGCCGGTCTTGCAAGCATGCGCCGATGAAAAGCCAATCTGTCCTTGCGTTCAAGCGGCGTCATCATCGAAGCTTACAGCGACCGGGGCCGGCCCGCGCGACCGGTAGCGGGCGCCTTTCAGCCAGAGCCGAAGCGCCTCGAAATGGATGCCGGCCACGATCTTCCATGTCTGGAACGGCACCCGCAGCAGGCACCCGAGAATCGCTCTCGATGTGAATTCGGTGCGCTCACCGTCGAATGTTGCGGAGAGAAAAGGACCTTCTCTGTCCGTCTCCAGAATGCGCCACCGCATGGCCTCACCTGGCGGCAGCATGCGGAAATGGTAGCGCATCTCCATGTCGATGAAGGGCGATACGAAGAACCGCTTGTTCCGTTCCTGGCGGATACCGGCCGGGCTCACGTCTCCCGGTTTGCACACGCAGACATAGCTGTGACGTTCGCCGAACGTGTTGCGCACTTCGTACACCAGCGCCTTTAGAACATCGTGCCGATCATAAGCGTAGTAGACAGCGAGCGGATTGAACACGCGCCCGAAAACGCGCGGATAGCAGGCGAGCAGAATGCGATCGGCCTTCTCGGTCAACCCGGCCTCGTTCAGCAGATGATCGACATAGCTGCGCGCGCTGTCATGCGGGCCGTCGATGTGGTCGCTTTCATGAAAGGATGTGACAGCGGCACGGTTCACGCCGAAGAGCTTGCTTTGCCGATCGGCGTCGTCCAGCCGATCGAGATCGATCAGGATATTGAAGACACGGTAGGTGAAGCGATGCGGCTTCGGGCGCATGCGTTGATGCATCACGTCGCCCACATAGAGACTGACAGCCGCAGCCGGCGCCGGAAAGGCGATGGCGGCTGAGGCTTGGCTCGTCTCGAAATTGGGTGCGTGCACGGTCATGGCGAAAGCCTATTCCGCAGCCTCGACGAAGTCGACAGAGGGATCCGTTCCCCATGACCGCCAGGGAATTGTCGCGCCCAGCGCTTCGGCCGCCGCAAGCCCCGAAGACAGGCCGTCCTCGTGGAAGCCGTAGCCCGTCCAGGCACCGGCAAACCACGTGTTGGACTGCCCCTGAAGCCCAGCCAACTGCTTCTGGATCTTGACCGCGTCCGCGCCGAACTGTGGGTGGTCATAGGAGAACTCGCCGAAGACCTTTGTCGGATCCGGTTCGCGATCGGGATTGAGCGTCACGAAGAGCGGGCAAGCGGGATCAATGCCTTGAAGGCGGTTCATCCAGTAGGTGACGGCCACGTCGCCTTCGCCGCCATCGACCGACGAGCGCAGATAATTCCAGGATGCCCAGACCTTGCGGCGCTTCGGCATAAGAGCCGGATCGCGATGCAGAACGACGCGGTTTGGCCGATAGGGAATACCCTTGAGCACCTGTCTCTCTGCTTCGCTCGCATCTTGAAGCATCGCGAGCGCCTGGTCGGAGTGCGCCGCGATCACGATGGCATCGAAAACGTCTTCATGGCCCGCAGAATCGCGAACGAAGACCTTGCCACCGGAGCGCCGGACACTGACGGCACCGCAGCCCACGCGCGTCTTGTCCCTCAGTGGAGCAAGCAGGTGCTCGAGATAAGTGCGCGATCCACCGGTGACGGTCCGCCACGGCAGCTGCTGGCTGTACACGAGACGATGATTGTCGAAGAAATTGACGAAATGCTCCGCCGGGAATTCCATCATCTGCTTGGCCGGCGTCGACCAGATCGCGGCGGCCATGGGCACCAGGTAGTTGTTTGTGAAACCCGGCGAGAAGCGGCGCCAGTTGAGATAATCGCCGATCGAAATGTTGCGCAGATGGCCGTCGGCGCGATCGCGCAGGCACATCTTGTTGAAGCGCAGGATTTCCCGAAGCATCACGAGAAAGGTCGGGCGAAAGAAATTGCGCTTCTGAGCAAAGAGCGTGCGAAAGCTGTCGCCGCTCCATTCCAGCTTGCCGTGGTCGAGCGACAGCGAAAAGCTCATATTGCTCTTGTGTGTCTCGACGCCAAGATGCTCGAAAAGCGCCTTGAGATTCGGATAGTTCACCTCGTTATAGACGATGAACCCCGTATCCACGGCGATTGCCTTGCCATCATAGTCGACGTCGACCGTCGCGGTGTGTCCGCCAAGACGCGCTTCCTTTTCATAAAGCGTGACGTCGTTGTCGGCGTGCAATGCCCAGGCAGCGGACGATCCGGATATGCCGGACCCGATCACGGCGATCCGGCGACGCTGGCCGTTCTCACGGTCGATCGGGACGGCGCCGCGTTCCGGATGAGGCAAGTGAACGGTCATGCTGCTTCCTTGAGTTTCTTGTAGGCGTCGAGAGCGCGCTGGCGCGCTTTCTGATGGTCCACGATCGGGCGCGGGTAATCCTTGCCGAGCGTGATGCCCGCGCGGCTCAATATCTCGGTCGGTGCTTCCCAAGGCGTCTGGATGTATTTGTCGGGAAGCTTCGCCAGTTCCGGCACCAAGCGGCGCACATAGTCGCCCTTCTGATCGAATTTCGAGCCCTGGAGCATCGGGTTGAAGATGCGGAAATAGGGGGAAGCGTCGGCGCCGGATCCGGCGACCCACTGCCATTGCGCCGGGTTCGAAGCCGGGTCGGCATCGACGAGCGTATCCCAGAACCAGTCCTCGCCAATGCGCCAGTCGATCAGGAGATGCTTGGTCAGGAACGATGCCACGATCATCCGGACCCGATTGTGCATCCAGCCGGTCTGCCAAAGCTGACGCATCCCTGCATCCACGATCGGATAACCCGTCATCCCGTGTTGCCAGGCGCGAAGCGCATCCTTGTCCTGCCGCCACGGCATCGCGTCGAAAGCGGCATTGTAGTTCGCTTCGGCAAGATCCGGCTTGTGAAAGAGCAGGTGGTAGGAAAACTCGCGCCAGACGATTTCCTTGCGATAGGTGGTGCGATCCTCGCTCGCCACTTCCTTCGGGCGGCGGCTCGTCTCGGCCCAGATCTGATAGGGCGTGATTTCGCCGAAGGCGAGGTGCGGCGACATGCGTGACGTTCCGGCACGGTCGGGCAGGTCGCGCCCCTCGGCATAGGCATCGAAGGGACCTGCGATGAAATCGTCCAGGCATTTCCATGCGCCGGCTTCGCCCGGCGTCCAGCTGTCCGCGATTCCCCCCGACCAGTCGGGTTTGGTCGGCAGTAGCTTCCATTCGTCGAGCTTGTCTGACGAAAGATTTTCGGCTGGGTTTGTGATCTTGCGCGGTGCGCCGATCGGATCGCGCGGCGGCGTTCCGGCATCCAGCGCGCGCCAGAACGGCGTGTAGACCTTGTAATGACCACCGCTGCCCGTCGTCGTTTTGGATGGTTCGTGCAGGAGCTGTCCGTCGAAGCTCTCCACGTGAATGCCGCCATCCTTCAGGGCAGCCTTGAGTTCTGTGTCGATCGCAATGCCCGGAGGGTCGTAGCGGCGGTTCCAGAAGACGCTGCCCGCTCCCGATTCGTCGACGACGGCGCGCACGAGCTTTTCCGACCCGCCGCTCTTCAGAATCAGGGGAATGTTGAGCGCGGCGAGAGATGCCTTCAGCGCGACGAGCGAGTGATGCAGCCACCAGCGGCGCGCGCCGCCGAGCTTGCGGGGCGCTCGAGCCGTTTCGTCGAGAATGAAGAGCGCAATGACCGGCGCATCGCTGTCCACGGCCTTCGAGAGAGCGAGATTGTCTTTGACGCGCAGATCGTTGCGGAACCACACCACAACAGGTCCGCCGGCATGCGCTCCATCCGTCGCGCCACCATCCTTCTCCCGCGCTTTAGGTGCCATGAAAACGCTTTTCTGTCTGAAACGTCAGAAGGGGAGATTGGACCATCCCCGTGTTGGTGTCGTTACGTCGATACGAACGGAATGGATCAAAGGTTTCAGAGACAAAGCAAGGAGGGCTGCACATGAAAAAGGCCGCTGCCCCGTGAAACGGATGGCAAGCGGCCTTTGACATGATTGGCTCCCCGGGCCGGATTCGAACCAGCGACCGATCGATTAACAGTCGAGTGCTCTACCACTGAGCTACCGGGGAAAAACTCGTCTTTTCGTCGAGTTGGCGAGCCTATAACAAATGCCTTTCCCACTTGCAAAGCCGTTTCCAGAAAAAAGTGCTCCGTCTTGCACATTCATCGCAGAGTGCCCACTTCTCAACACCGAGGCGCCTGGGGGCGACCGTTGCGAGGTGGCGTTGCCAGCCGTGTCCGAAACCAATCCTGAAAGCAAAATGGCATCCGAAAGCCGTTTCCGGTTCGATCCCGTGACTCGCACGATCCACATCCTCGGGCGCCGGATCAGCTTGCCGCAATCGCGTGGTGCACGCATAGCGCTCGGTATTGCCCTGATTTTCGGAGGGATCTTTAGCTTCCTGCCGATTCTCGGCATCTGGATGCTGCCGCTCGGCCTGTTGGTCCTGTCGCAGGATTTTGCCTTCGTGCGCCGCTGGCGCCGGTCGGGCTCGGTCTACTACGGCAGGCGCTGGGGCCGGAAGCCCAAGGCGCCAGCCGGTCAGGACCATCCCGAGCATTGAGCGTGTTGGCGTGCGCCACAGCGTCGTTGATGATGAACACCATTGCCACGTTCCAGCCAAATCGCGCTGCTTGATGTTGGGTGAACGAATCGAAAGATGACGCCTCCAGCAAGGGTATGCGCACGTCCCAATGACTGTTTCGACCGACCGCTCCGGCACGGGGATGATGCGCAAGATGGCAATCGGGCTGGTATTGGCTTCCACGCTGTTGGCCGCGACGTTCGGCGTAGCCACGACCATTCCCGAGCACATCCTTTTTCGCCAGCGGACGCTCTTCAACTTGCTGGAACTCGACAGCCGGCTTGCCGTCCAGCCGCTCGATTACGAGACCCATGACGGCCTGACGATCCGCGCCTGGTATCTGCCTGCCGTCCCGGGCAAACCCACCATCGTCTACTTCGCCGGCCGGGAAGGCGACCTGGTTCGAAAGCCGCGGCATCTCTACGAATTGGCGGAGGAAGGCTACGGCCTGATTCTCGCGGGATACAGGGGGTATGGCGGCAATCCGGGCCGGCCGCGCGAGGGCAACATGTATCGCGATGCTGCCGCGATGCTCGATCAGGCGGAGCAGGCGGGCCTCGCCCGGGACGGCTTCGTGCTCTACGGCTACTCGATGGGTTCGGGGATCGCTACCAACGCGGCGGTGCAGATCGAGCCCCGCGCGCTGATCCTGGAAGCGCCGATGACCAGTTTTCCGGAAGCCGTTCGCCAGCAGGTTGCCCGCGTGCCGAATTGGGTGGTGCGCACCAAGTTCGACAATGTTGCGCGGCTTGCGGAACTCAAGGTTCCGGTTCTGATCGTTGCCGGTGAACAGGATCCGGTGACGCCGGCTAGGTTTGCGACCATGCTGGCATCTGCAAACGATCAGTTTGCGACGGCTGTCATCGTGCCGACTGCAAACCACGTGAACATCATCCGGCTGGGCGGACGGCAGGCGATCGCTGCTTTCATGGAGCAGTTTGACGGGAGCGGCATCCTCGCCTCGTTGTCGGCGCTCGGTGATCAAGCGAGCGACATCGCCGACCAGATTCTGCCTACCATGGACGACTGACCAGCGCTGCTTGAAGGCATTCGCTGGCTCGAAACGTCAGATCGACGATCGCGATGGTCAGCCGGCCTGGCTGACCACTCGCTCATGCACGCCGGCCACTTCTTCGCATACGCGCACATGTTCGATGAGTGCATCCATGGTCAGGCAGGCGCTGATCGTACGGATGTCACGGTTTTGAAACTTCGGCAGCCGCTGAAGCTCTTTCAAACGTTCGAGAAGGGCCACTCGTGTCATGTTGGGTCTCCTTATCGTTTGGAGCCGGTGGCCGAGATCAGCCACCGGAGCTTTCGATGCCGGCATTTGGACCGGCCAGGTCGTCAGGCAGCGCGAACGCCGGCCGACAGCGGTATTTCGATGTCTACCTCGAGCGTCGAGACCGAGTCGCCCCGGTCCATCTTCACGAGAACCTTGTCGCGATCGACCTGCACGTGCTTCGCGATCACCGCCAGGATTTCCTCGCGAAGGACCGCCACCAGATCGGAATGGCCGACCGTGGTGCGCTCATGGGCCAGGAGGACCTGCAGACGCTCGCGCGCTTTCGGCGCCGAGGTCGTTTGTCGATTGAAGAAGCTGAAGAGGCTCATGCGGCCCTCCTTCCGAAAATCTTCTCGAACAGCCCACGCTTTTCGCCCGGGATGGTCATCGCCACCTGTTCGCCGGCAAGACGACGAGCCGCATCGTGATAGGCAATAGCGGCAGCACCACGGCCTTCGGCAAGCGTCACCGGCGAACCGATGTTGGAGGCACGAAGCACATCCATGCTTTCGGGAATGATGCCGAGAAGCGGGATGGAGAGAATCTCCAGAACATCGTCGACCTTCAGCATGTCGCCACGCTCGGCGCGAACCGCATCGTAACGCGTGAGAAGCAGATGTTTCTCGACCCGCTCGCCGCGTTCGGCTTTCGCCGTCTTGGCGTCGAGAAGGCCGATGATGCGATCCGAATCGCGCACCGACGACACTTCCGGATTGGTGACGACGACGGCGATGTCGGCATGACGCATGGCGAGCGTCGCGCCACGTTCGATGCCTGCGGGGCTGTCGCAGATGATCCAGTCGAACTGCTGACGAAGCTCGGCCATGACCTTCTCCACGCCCTCGGACGTGAGATTGTCCTTGTCGCGCGTCTGCGAGGCAGGCAGCAGGTGAAGGGTATCCAGGCGCTTGTCGCGGATGAGTGCCTGCGACAGCTTCGCATCGCCCTGGATCACGTTGATCAGGTCATAGACGACGCGTCGCTCGGCGCCCATCACCAGATCGAGGTTGCGCAGGCCGACGTCGAAATCGACGACGACGGTCTTCTCATTCCTTTGCGCAAGTGCTGCGCCGAGCGCGGCGGTCGAAGTCGTTTTGCCGACCCCGCCTTTGCCCGATGTCACCACGATAACTTTAGCCATATCTCTCTCCTGTCCTGGCCGCCCCCGGCTCAAATGAGTTTTTCTGCCATGATCGCGTCGCCTTCCAGCCAGAGCTGAACGGCCTCGCCACGCAATCCAGGCTGCATGTCTTCCGCTGTCTTGTACAAACCGTCGATTGCCAGAAGCTCGGCTTCGAGCTTGCGGCAGAAGATGCGCGCCGATGCATTGCCGATCGAACCGGCAAGCGCACGGCCGCGCAGTGTTCCGTAGACGTGGATCGAACCACCCGCGACGACTTCCGCGCCGGAGGCGACCGATCCGATGATGGTCACGTCGCCTTCCGGGAAGATTACCGACTGACCCGAGCGCACCGGCTCGTGAATGATGATCGACGGCATGGCACGCATGACTTGCGGCGCGCTGACCGGCTGCGGCTTGCTGCTCGCCGCGGATTTTTCCGGCGCCGCGGTATCCGCTTCAGGCTCGTCGAAATCGGGAGCAGGGCGCCCGCCGCGCATTGCCGGAGGCATGCCGTTCGTCAGTTGAGACGGGCGCGCGCCCTCGATGCCCATGACCCGTACATTGCGCTCGGAAAGCGCGTCGATCAGCGATTTCAGCTCATGCTTGTCAACGTCAAGATCCTCGACATCCAAAACAACCGGGCGACCGAGAAAGAATCCCGCCGACCGGTGCGCAAGGTCGTCCAGGCGGGCAAGCCAGCCGTCCAAAGGCAGTTCCGGCGACAGGACGAGCGCCAGAAAGGAACGGCCTTTGAGCCTGATGGGACGGGTGTCGGTTAGCACTTTGGTCATCTACGTTAAAAATCCATTGCCAATCGATAGGCGTGCGTTGGTTAACCAACCGTTAACCGAGCTTGCCTGTGCGAAGCTGGAGCGAGGCTGGTGGCCTGTTCCAAATCGGCACGGCGCTCGGACCTGGTCGTCCGGCGAAGCGATGCCGAGACTGTCCTCCACGGCAGGGGCTCGCGAGACGACGAATCGCGACTCACTGAAGCCCCAGTCGACCTGCAAAGCTGGGCAAAGACGTGTCCGTTGGTGCTTGCGGCCAGTGGATCCCCGTTTCTTCTCGGCACCATGACGGACGCAGCGTGTGCGCCTGCGATGGAATCCGCGGTGGCAGCCAAAAAACGCACCATTGCCGTACACCCTGCTTGAACTGTGGGGGAATTCATTCTAATGCCCTCAGCCGTCGGCAGCGCTTGCCGATATGAGGCCTCGTGGCGGAGTGGTTACGCAGAGGACTGCAAATCCTTGTATCCCGGTTCGATTCCGGGCGAGGCCTCCAAACTTTCGATCCCAGCAAAAGCAGTCCAGCCGAATGCAACGCTTGTGCGTGTGCAGGCGAGGGCGGTTCTTTGTCTTTGCCATTCGCGCGACGACGGTTTATCGAAGCGACGGGCAGCGCTTGCAGCGGTGCCGACGGGGATATGCAGGAGTTTTCCAGTCCGATGACGATCGATTACGCTCAGGCGCGTGCCAAGATGGTCGACTGCCAGATCCGCACGATGGATGTCACGCAACATGCGGTCCTTGCGGCCTTCTCGGAGGTGCCGCGCGAGGCTTTCGTGCCGGCCAAGTTCGCGCAGCTTGCCTATATCGATGACGATCTGCTCGTGAAGGAAGGCAAGGACGGTGCGCCCGATCGCTTCATGATGGAGGCCGGCCAGCACGCCCGCCTCGTTCAGCTTGCGGAAATAACGCCGAACGACGTCGTCCTGGAGATCGGCTGCGCGACCGGCTACGGCGCCGCGGTCCTGTCGCGCCTTGCCGGCTCGGTCGTCGCACTGGAATCGGATCCTGAACTTGCCGAGGAGGCCAGCACGAAGCTCGCCGATCTCGGCTTCGACAACGTTGCGGTCGTGCAGGGTGACCTGGCAGCCGGCTATCAGGACGAAGCGCCATACGACGCCATCATCTTTTCCGGCGCCGTGGAGGTTTTTCCGCAGGCGATTCTGACCCAGTTGCGGGATGGTGGTCGGCTCGTCGTGGTCGAGGGAACGGGCAACGCCGCGCGCGCCAAACTCTATATACGCGAAGGCGAATTCACCGCGCAGCGGACCGTCTTCAATTCGGCCGTGAAGCCGCTCCCCGGTTTCTCCAAGGCGCCTGAATTCGTGTTTTGATCGGTTGAATGGCGCTGTTGCGATCCGGCAACGCGCTGCCGCATACTTGGCGTAAGCTTGCCTGTGTACTTGTCTCTAATAGACGGCGGCGCGATAAGCGTCTGACGGACACGATTCATCATCGTGATCGCGATGTATTTTGACTAAGGAGTTCGTCATGGCGCGTTACCGCAAATGGCTTTCGACATTCGCGCTTGCGTCTATCATGGCCTTCTCCCCCACGATCTCCATGGCCGAAACGATCCTCGGCGCCATGGCCAAGGCCTACGAGAACAATCCTGATCTGAACGCGGCAAGAGCCGGCCTCAGAGCAACCGACGAGGGCGTTGCGATTGCCCGGTCGGGATATCGCCCCCGCATCGCCGCGCAACTCGATGTGTCGGCCACCGAGACCTCGTCCAGTTTTGGCGATGGCACCGATGCGGCACTCGGGCTGTCCGTTTCGCAGACGCTTTTTGACGGGTTCCAGACGCGCAATGCCGTTCTCGGCGCGCAGTCGGATGTGTTCGCGGGCCAGGAAGGGCTTCGTAGCACCGAGCAGGATATCCTGCTGTCGGCGGCGCAGGCCTTCATGAACGTCGTGCGTGACCGCCAGATCGTTCAGATCCGTCGCCAGAACCTCGAATTCCTCAACGAGCAACTGAATGCTGCCCAGGCGCGCTTCGATGTGGGTGAAGGCACCCGCACCGATGTCAGTCAGGCGCAGGCCTCGCTCGCTGCAGCGGAAGCCGGCCTGGTGGCTGCGCGGGCACAGGTGAGCTCGTCCGAAGCCGTGTACGTCCAGATTGTCGGCGCGGCACCGCCTGCCTCCATGACGCCCGCTCCTGCCTCTGGCGGCCTGCTGCCGCCCTCGCTTGATACGGCGGTTACATCCGGTCTTGCCGAACACCCGCTGGTCAAGTCCGCTCAATTCCAGATGAACGCTGCCGACTTCTCGGTCAAGCAGGCCGAAGGCGCGCTTCTCCCCGGCGTCAATCTGAGCGGCTCGGTCGGCCAGGATCTCCAGAGCGGCGACACGCAGGCGACGATCGGCGCAACGCTTTCGGTGCCGATCTACCAGGGCGGCTTGACGTCGGCCCAGGTGCGCCAGAGCAAGGAACTGCTCGGCCAGGCGCGCATCAATGTCGATGTTGCCCGCAACCAGCTTCGTCAGGCGATCGTCACGTCCTGGACCCAGCTCGAGGCCTCGCGCGCTGCGATTGCCGCGAACCGCGCCCAGCTCAATGCATCCGACCTCGCTCTTTCCGGCGTTATCGAAGAGCGCGATGTCGGACAGCGCACCACGCTCGACGTGCTGAATGCGCAGCAGGACGTGCTGACCGCGCGCGAAACGCTGGCGCAGGCCGAGCGCGATGCCATCGTGGCGAGCTACTCGGTGCTGTCCACCACCGGCCGGTTGCTTGTCGGTCGCCTTGGTCTCCAGGTCGCCGAATATCGGCCGGAAGTCCATTACGAGGCTGTCCAGGACAAGTGGTACGGCCTGCGGACCATCGACGGACGCTAGTCTGCACATCAGTTTCGAAGTTTCTTCCCGGACAAAGTTGTGCATCCCCGGTGGCCCACGGTCACCGGGGATTCTTTTCGTCGCATCAATCGCTTATGATCAACCCGAACGAATCGGGCCGATCAGGCCCGGCAGGCGGCGGTAAGAGGGCAACGATGGTACAGACGAGCGCGGCGCGAGAGCCTTCCATGGAGGAAATTCTGGCCTCCATCCGCCGGATCATCGAGACCAACGATGCGGCGTCGCCGGACCGCGGCGATAGCCGGCCCCAACTCGCTGCCGTGCGCGAGGTGCCTCCAGTGGCACAGCCCCAGAACAGCCAAGCCGACAATCACTCCCAGTCCCAGGCTGCACCTTCGCCAGCGGCGGCCCGAACCATTTCGCTCGCCGATGTTGCCGCGCGTCTTCGGTCGGCGCCGGATGCGCAACCGACACCGGACGCCGCAGCGCCTGCCGTGGAGGAAGAGGTCGCAAGGGCCATGACGGCGGATAGCCTCGAGCGCTTCGACAGCGAAGAGCTGGACGTCGCCGAGGACAATTCCGCGAGTGACCACTGGAACCGCTTGGCCGACGAGGATGATTTCGAAGAGCCGGCCGATGGAAGCGACTGGCCGGACCTCGACGCGATCGAGCAGTCCGCCTCCGTTCTTCACCTGCGCGAGCATGCTGCAGAGAAGGCGCATGACACGCGCACATCCACCGAGCAGAAGAGCGGCGAGCTCATCTCGAGTGCTGCCGGCGCCAAGGTCGCAGCGGCCTTCGAAGACCTGAACGAAGCGGTCGTGCGCGGCCAGATGCGGTCTTTCGACGACATCGCGGAGGACATGCTGCGTCCGATGCTGAAGGATTGGCTCGACGACAATCTGCCGACGCTCGTGGAACGCCTCGTGCGCGAGGAGATCGAGCGCGTCGCGAGGGGTGGTCGGCGCTAACTCCCGACGCCGCCTTGCACGCCAACTGACATCGCAAACTGCATCTGCAAGCGGGCAGGCCTGTAGAGCCTCGCTCGGCTGCGCATTCGGTTGACTCGGCGTCGGCCATCCGGTTTACACCGCACCACCAGTTCTCCCCGAAAGCCGCGTTGATGCTTGAAAAAACCTATGATGCACGGGCGATCGAGCCTGAAATTTCCAAGCGTTGGGAAGAGGCCGATGCCTTCCGCGCCGGTGCCGGTGCCAAGGAAGGGGCGGATCCCTACACCATCGTCATCCCGCCGCCGAACGTCACCGGCTCGCTCCATATGGGCCACGCGCTCAACAACACGCTGCAGGATGCGCTGATCCGTTTCGAGCGCATGCGCGGGAAGAACGTGCTGTGGCAGCCGGGCATGGACCACGCGGGCATTGCCACGCAGATGGTCGTCGAGCGCCAGCTTGCCGAACGCCAGGAGCCCAACCGCCGTGCCATGGGCCGCGACGCCTTCGTCGACCGCGTCTGGCAGTGGAAGGACGAGTCCGGCGGGATGATCATGAACCAGCTGAAGCGCCTCGGCGCATCGGCGGATTTCTCGCGCGAACGGTTCACCATGGACGAGGGCCTGTCCAAGGCAGTCCTGGAAGTGTTCGTCACGCTCTACAAGGAAGGCCTGATCTATCGCGGCAAGCGGCTGGTCAACTGGGACCCGAAATTCGAAACCGCGATTTCGGATTTGGAAGTCGAGAATCGCGAAGTCGAAGGTCAAATGTGGCACTTCAGGTATCCGCTGGCCGGCGGAGAAACCTACGAATATGTCGAGCGCGATGCCGATGGAAACGTCGTGCTCAGCGAGACCCGCGATTATATCGCGATCGCGACCACGCGCCCGGAAACGATGCTCGGCGACGGTGCCGTTGCCGTTCATCCATCGGATGAACGTTACGCGCCGATTGTCGGAAAGCTCTGCGAAATTCCCGTCGGGCCTAAAGAGCACCGCCGCCTGATCCCGATCATCACCGACGAATATCCCGACAAGGATTTCGGTTCCGGTGCGGTCAAGATCACCGGTGCGCACGACTTTAACGACTATGCTGTCGCCAAGCGCAACGACATCCCGCTCTACCGCCTGATGGACCTGACGGCCTCGCTGCGCACCGACGGCGAAGACTACGCGACCTGCGCCGCGCAGGCTGCTGAAATCGTCCGTTCGGGCGAACTGCCTGACGAAGCGACTATCGACGAGATCAATCTCGTTCCCGACGAATATCGTGGTCTCGACCGCTACGCCGCGCGTGAGAAGATCGTTCAGGCGATCAACGCGGAAGGTCTTGCGGTCATGACGACCGACGTCGAGGGCAACACCGTGCCCTTCGTCGAGACCAAGATGATCATGCAGCCCTTCGGCGATCGCTCCGGCGTCGTCATCGAGCCGATGCTGACCGACCAGTGGTTCGCCGATGCAGCGACATTGGCAAAGCCCGCCATTGCCTCTGTCCGCGAAGGCCGCACCAAGTTCGTTCCGAAGAACTGGGAAAAGACCTATTTTGAATGGATGGAAAACATCCAGCCCTGGTGCATCTCGCGCCAGCTGTGGTGGGGTCACCAGATCCCGGCCTGGTATGGGCCGGATGGCACCGTTTTCGTCGAAAAGACGGAAGAGGAGGCGCTCCACGCTGCCATCCAGCACTACATTTCGCATGAAGGCCCGTGGAAGGCCTGGATCGAGGAGAAGCTCGAGACCTACAAGCCAGGCGAGATCTTGACCCGCGACGAGGACGTGCTCGACACGTGGTTCTCCTCCGCGCTGTGGCCGTTCTCCACGCTCGGCTGGCCCGACAAGACGAAGGAACTCGACACCTATTACCAGACCGACGTCCTCGTCACCGGGTTCGACATCATCTTCTTCTGGGTCGCCCGCATGATGATGATGGGTCTGCATTTCATGGACGAAGAGCCGTTCCACACGGTCTATGTCCATGCGCTCGTTCGCGACAAGAACGGCGCGAAGATGTCGAAGTCGAAGGGCAACGTCATCGATCCGCTCGAACTCATCGACGAATATGGCGCCGACGCGCTGCGCTTCACGCTGGCGATCATGGCGGCTCAGGGTCGCGACGTGAAACTCGATCCGGCCCGCATCGCCGGCTACCGGAACTTCGGCACCAAGCTCTGGAATGCCACCCGCTTTGCCGAAATGAACGGCGCCATTCATGGCGGGGATGTCGATCCGGCATCGGCAAAGCTGCCGGTCAATCGCTGGATCCTGACCGAACTCACCCGGACCGCGCGTGAGATGACGCGCGCGATGGAAGAATACCGCTTCAACGAAGCCGCCGCGAGCGCCTACCGGTTCGTGTGGAACCAGGTCTGCGATTGGTATCTGGAGCTTTTGAAGCCCGTCTTCATGGCCGGCAGCGCGGACGAACAGGCCGAGGCGCGCGCCTGTGCCGGCTTCGTGCTCGATTCCATCTACCGCCTGCTGCACCCGTTCATGCCGTTCATGACGGAAGAGCTGTGGCGGGTGACGGCCACGGGCGAGGGCCGTGCGACGCTTCTGTGCCACGCCGAATGGCCCAACCCGGACTTCGCCGACGACGCGGCAGCCGGCGAACTCAATTGGCTGGTCGATCTCGTCACCGGCATCCGGTCGGCGCGTTCCGAGATGAACGTTCCACCTTCGGCAACGGCGCCGCTCGTCGTTGTTGGTGCCTCTGCCGACACCGTTTCGCGGCTGGAACGCCAGCGCGACGCCATCGGTCGTCTGGCGCGTGCCACGTCGATCGATCACGCAGAGGCCCCACCTCGCGGTGCCGCCCAGATTGTCGTGGGTGAGGCGACTTATTGCCTGCCGCTCGGCCAGTTGATCGACGTGGAGGCTGAAAAGGCCCGCCTCGACAAGGCGATCGGCAAGGTCGATGCGGATCTCGCCAAGATCGGCGGCAAGCTGTCGAACGAGAAGTTCGTTGCCAATGCCAAGCCCGAAGTGGTCGAAGCCGAGCGCGAGAAGCTTGCCGAACTCGAAGCCCAGCGTGCCGGGCTGGTCGCGGCCCGCGAGCGGATCGCAGCGGCCGACTGAGGATTCGGAAGGCGCGGACCGCAAGGAACCGCGCCTCCACGTCGCAGAGCGTGATCACTGCACCGCTCTGCCCATTGGCCTGGATGGCCTGGTTCATTCAATGTGAATCACTCGGGACCGTTGCCGGGAACCGGCGGCATCCGCCTCTTGCAGGACCTTACGTAAGGGCAGATCACGTCAGGAACGACGGATGGATTGCTTTGCGGCGGAATGTTGCGCAACAGCAACAAATCGCGGTGCAAGGCCGAAATTTGTCTCAAATCGGGCCGTTCGTGCCTCAATCCGGTTGAAATCCCGTCGCGATCACCCAATGGAGCGCGAAAAGCGAGCGCTTTTGAACCGCGTGTGTGCGCGTAGAAGAAATCGCCCAAATCGTACATATTGCCATTCCGCCGCGAACAAGTACCCATTCCAGCACGCTCGTTTGACTAGACTGATCGGGGAGGGGTTACCATGAAGCGTGCACTACTTATTTCGACGGCTCTTGGCGTCGCATTGTCAGCCAGCCAGGCTTTCGCCGGCGGCCTGGAACGCGGCGGCTACAACATCGATCTCCTGTTCGATCCAAGCGACTACGCAGCCGACGCCAGCGTGACCTACGTCATGCCGAAGCGCGATCTCGAAAACGTCCGCGACATCAATCCGGCCAACGGCGTTGGCTCGAACGGCATCGGTGGCGGTCGGACCAGCGGCGTTCGTGACACCGAAAGCTATGCCGTCCCGCGCGTCGGCTTCAAGGCCGGTTTCGCCGAAGCGGCAGACTGCCTCGTGCAGTACTCCCAGCCATGGGGTGCCCACTCGAACCCGGGTGCTGACTGGGTTGGCGCGAACTCGAACATCGAGACCAAGATCGACAGCCACAGCGCCGACTTTACCTGTTCCTATCGCTTCGCGGTCGGTCCCGGCCAGTTCCGCATCATCGGCGGTGGCTACTACCAGGAAGTCGAAGGCTTCAAGGAGCGTCTCGTCGCTCCGGTTCCTCTGCTCGCACCTGGTGCCGGCAGCGGCGTCGGTCGTCTGGATCTCGAAGGCAATGGCTGGGGCTATCGCGTCGGCGCCGCCTATGAGATGCCTGAGATCGCCCTTCGCGCGAGCCTCGTCTACAACTCCGAAGTCGATCTCGGCGACGTCACCGGCACGCTCGATCTGCGTCAGGTCCCCGGTGCCATCAATCCGGCAAACCCATTTCTCGGTCGCGTAACGGACGTGTTCGGCACGGCCACCATGCCTCAGAGCGTCGAGCTCAAGGTACAGTCGGGCATCGCGCCGGGCTGGCTCGCCTTCGGTAGTGTGAAGTGGGTCGACTGGAGCGTTCTTCAGACGCTGCCGTTCTGCCCCACCGCTTTCAGTGCTGTCCCCTGCACCGCGGGTGGCCCGACGCAGGCGACCTCGCTTGAGCTGCTCTACCAGGATGGCTGGACGGTGTCGGCCGGCATCGGTCACAAGTTCTCCGAGACGATCAGCGGTGCTGCGTCGCTCACCTGGGACCGTGGCACGGCAACGACGCTCGGCACCCAGACGGACACGTGGACGGTGTCCGGCGGCCTGTCCTACACGCCAAGCGAGATGGTGGAACTGCGCTTCGGCGGCGCGCTGGGCGTGCTGACCTCCGGATCGTCCATCGACGACGATGTCGCCTACGATTTCGGCAACGATTTCGTCGGTGCGATCCAGGCTGGGGCCCGCATCCGCTTCTGATACGAGCTTCAAGTGTTGACTGCGAAACCCGGCGCATGCGCCGGGTTTTTTTGTGCTTTGCTCTAAGTCTATTGCGCGCTGCTACTCTCACTTTGTTGCGATGTGGCGCTTTGGTCACAGTCGTGGGCAGACAAGTTTGCTAACCATTCCTCGGGCATGATCTGCCCCCGTGCCGCCACAAACCGGCGGCAGTTGGAGGGGGCTCGAAGGGGGACCGCGATGATCGCGGAGTTCGAGCGAGAGAGAGTGCCGGGGTCGGGTCATTCATGGACGTCAAGTCGTTCGACAAATCGAAACTTCCGAGCCGTCATACGACGGTAGGTCCGGCGCGGGCTCCGCACCGGTCGTATCTTTACGCCATGGGTCTCTCGGCTGAAGAGATCAACCAGCCACTCGTCGGCGTCGCCAGCTGCTGGAATGAGGCAGCGCCGTGCAACATCTCGCTGATGCGCCAGGCGCAGGTTGTGAAGAAGGGCGTTGCCGCCGCCCGGGGCACCCCGCGCGAATTCTGCACCATCACCGTCACCGATGGCATCGCCATGGGCCACCAGGGCATGAAGGCGTCGCTGGTGTCCCGTGACGTCATCGCCGACAGCGTCGAGTTGACGATGCGCGGCCATTGCTACGATGCCATCGTCGGTCTTGCCGGTTGCGACAAGTCGCTCCCGGGTATGATGATGGCGATGGTCCGTCTCAACGTGCCCTCGATCTTCATCTATGGCGGGTCGATCCTTCCTGGCTCGTTCCGCGGCCGCCAGATCACCGTTCAGGACGTCTTCGAGGCTGTGGGCCAGCACTCCGTTGGTGCCATGTCGGACGAGGACCTGCTCGAGATCGAACAGGTCGCCTGTCCCTCCGCTGGTTCCTGCGGCGCGCAGTTCACGGCCAACACGATGGCCACCGTCGCCGAGGCGATCGGCCTCGCGCTGCCCTATAGCTGCGGCGCGCCGGCGCCATACGAAATCCGCGACCGCTTCTGCTACGCCTCGGGCGAGAAGGTGATGGAGCTCATCGCCCGCAACATCCGTCCGCGCGACATCGTGACGAAGAAGGCGCTGGAGAATGCTGCAGCAGTGGTTGCCGCAACTGGCGGGTCCACCAACGCCGCACTGCATCTGCCAGCCATTGCGCATGAATGCGGCATCGAGTTCGATCTCTTCGACGTCGCCGAGATCTTCCGTAAGACGCCTTATATCGCCGATCTGAAGCCCGGCGGGCGCTATGTGGCCAAGGACATGTTCGAGGCCGGCGGTATCCCGCTCTTGATGAAGACCATGCTCGAGCACGGCTATCTTCATGGCGATTGCATGACCGTGACAGGCCGCACTATCGCCGAAAACATGGATTATGTCCGCTGGAATGAGCAGCAGGATGTCGTTCGCCCAGCCGACAAGCCCATTACGGCAACGGGCGGTGTCGTGGGGCTACGGGGCAACCTCGCGCCGGAAGGCGCGATCGTGAAGGTTGCCGGCATGACGAACCAGAAATTCTCCGGACCCGCACGCTGCTTCGACAGCGAGGAAGCCTGCTTCGAGGCCGTCAGCCAGCGCGCCTATAACGAGGGCGACGTGATCGTCATTCGCTACGAGGGCCCGAAAGGCGGCCCCGGAATGCGCGAGATGCTGGCAACGACCGCGGCGATCTATGGTCAGGGCATGGGCGACAAGGTCGCGCTTATCACCGATGGCCGTTTCTCGGGTGCGACCCGCGGTTTCTGCATCGGCCATGTCGGACCTGAAGCGGCCGAAGGTGGTCCGATCGGCCTGCTGCGCGATGGCGACATCATCGAGATCGATGCGGTCGCCGGCACGCTGAACGTCCAGCTAACGGACGAGGAACTAAAGGCCCGCGCTGCGGATTGGAGCCCTCGGGAAACGGACTACGCCTCGGGCGTGCTCTGGAAATACGCGCAGACGGTCGGATCGGCGCGCTATGGCGCTGTGACCCATCCCGGCGGCGCAAAAGAAAAACACTGCTATGCGGATATTTGACACCATGCTGCGTCGGTCGCGCCTTTGTCGGTTGATGGGTTTTGTCGCAAGCGTCGCGACGGTCTGCATCGCGGCGACCCCGTCGCGCGCTTTCGACCCCGATGCCGGCGTGACGCGCGAATCCGGTCCGTTCGATCTCTTCCGCTTCGGCTTTTCCGCCTACAAGAACGGCGACAAGGACGACGCCGTCGAAGCGTATCGCTACGCAGCCGAAAAGGGCCATCCCGGTGCCCGTTGGGCGCTTGCCAACATGTACGCCTATGGCGATGGCGTGGAAGAAAACGACTACGAAGCCTTCAAGATCTATAACGAGATCGCAAGGCAGGGCGTCGAGCCCGGGTCGGAAGATCTCGGCTACTTCGTCCACGCCCTCATGTCGCTTGCCGGCTACTACAAGCGCGGCATTCCGGGCAGCCCGGTGGCCGTCGATATGGTGCAGGCGCGCCAGCTCTATTTCCACGCTGCTTCGGCATTCGGCCTCGCCGACGCGCAGTTCGAGCTCGCTCGGCTGATGATGGACGGCTTGGGCGGCGACGACGATGTCCACCAAGCTAAGAAATGGCTGAACCGAGCGGCTCAGACGGGCCACGCGGGCGCTACAGCGCTTTTGGGCCATCAGCTCTTCACCGAAGGGCAGGTCGTCCGTGGCCTGGCTTACATGACGAGCGGCTTGGAACGGGCAGGCGACGCCGAAAAGATCTGGATCCGCACGTTGCAGGAGCAGGCGTTTTCAATCGCAGACGAAAACGACCGTCGCACAGCGATCGCACTGGCCCAGGATCTTATCGCAAGGCAGTAGCTGCTCAGTAGCTCCCGATCAGCAGGAGCCGGGCTGGCGCAGCCACGACGTGTTGTTGAGCTCCATGCCGCACAGCGCGTTGTAGCGCTCTCCATTGACCTCCAGGCAAATCGTGCCGCCCTGAGCCACACGCTGACCCTGGTGCCGGCATCGCCCGCCACGGCCCATCGCAGGGTCGTCGCCGCGGTCTTGGACCTCGCCCATCGCGCTTTGGCTGGGCCATTCCCGGGGCGGCTCCTGCGCGGCTGATCCGGTTGCCATCAGTGCCGATAGTAGAACAACTCGTCCCAGCGTTTGCATTGCGACACCTCCCGCGCTCCCATCCACAGGATGCGCCGGGTTTTCCCGACAAGCAATGTCACCGAGCTACAGGTGTTCAGAACGCCAGAACGGCCGCTGCGGGCACGTGGTCCGATGGCTTTTCCCAACTGCGCACCTGCCGATCGATGTCGGCGGATACGAGCTTTGACGCTGCTTCCGGCGACAGCAGCAGATGGTCGATGCGGATGCCGTTGTTCTTCTGCCAAGCGCCTGCCTGGTAGTCCCAGAAGGTGTAGAGGCCCGGCGCATCGCTGACCGCACGGATTGCGTCGGTCATGCCCAGGTTTTCGAGCATGCGGTAGGCGTTGCGCGTCTCGGGCTGGAAGAGAGCATCGCCGAGCCATGCATCCGCATTGTAGCAGTCGTAGGGCTCCGGAATGACGTTGTAGTCGCCGGCGATCACGATTGGCTCCTCGAGCGCGAGCCGCCCCTCCAGCCAGATGTGAAGCCGTTTCATCCACGCGAGCTTGTAGGGAAATTTCGGCGTGTCGATCGGATTTCCGTTGGGCAAATAGATGCAAGCGACCCGCACGACGCCGGAGGCGGTGGAAAAGACCGCTTCCATGAAACGCGCGTGGTCGTCCTCGTCGTCACCCGGAAGACCGCGAAGCACCTCGTCGGGCGAGGTGCGCGACAGGATGGCCACACCGTTGAAGCCCTTCTGGCCGTGAGTCTCCACATGGAAGCCGAGTGTCTCGATCTCCAGTCTCGGAAAGTTCTCGTCGACGGATTTGATCTCCTGAAGGCAGATCACGTCCGCATCCGTCTCCTTCAGCCAGGTGAGAAGATTGTCGAGCCGCGCCTTGATTCCGTTGATGTTCCAGGTGACGATTTTCATGCCGATGATCTCGCTCGGGTGGAAAGGCGCCGCGAGGCGACGATCGAAGAAATGGCGGCGGTCACCACGGGAAGGAGAACGAGGCTGATGCCGAATGCGAGCAGGGATAGATCATGTGGCTCGTCCGTCAAGGCATGGCGCAGTTCCGTGCCGATGATCACCAGCAACCCCGCTGAGATCATTGCGCCGAGGACGAAGCGCCGCGCGAGCAGCCCAGGCGAATAGCCGACATGCGCCGGCGGCTGAAACCGGCGCCTCAGCCGTTCAGATCGAGAAGCTGGTGCCGCAGCCACAGGACGCGATCGCGTTCGGATTGCGGATCTGGAAGCTCTGGCCCATCAGGTCATCGACAAAATCGATCTCCGAGCCGGCCATGTAGACGAGTGACATGGAATCGATCAGCACTTTGCCGCTCTCGCCGCCAAGAACCAGGTCGTCGTCCTGTTGGTCGTCAACCAGATCGAACTTGTAGGAAAATCCTGAGCAGCCGCCGCCTTCGACCGAGACGCGCAGAGCCGTTTTGGACGGCTCGGCCGCAACGATCTCCGCAACGCGCCGGGCGGCAGCATCCGACAATGTCACTTTCTGGATATCTTGGATGGTCATGATCACTCCGTCGACAGGGCCGCGCGAGAGGCAGCAGAAATTCCTGTAACTATATATCTATAGGTATGAAGCAGGCGAGGGGGCGTCAATGGCGCTCGCCTCGTGCTTCAGACGTGAATGCGGCTTCAAGGGATGGGCGGAGATGCTGGACAAGAGCCTTCTGGGCTACGGATTTTGCGAGCGGGCACCGTATGCGGCAGACCCGGCGCGCACGCGCGGCCGGCTGGCTCCCGAAGAGCAAAGCCGCACCCGCTCCGATTTCCAGCGGGACCGCGACCGCATCATCCATTCCACCGCCTTCAGGCGGCTTGCACACAAGACGCAGGTTTTCGTGGCGCTTGAAGGCGACCACTACCGCACGCGCCTCACACACACGATGGAAGTGGCCCAGATCGCTCGCGGTCTCGCCCGTGCGCTGCGGCTTGACGAAGATCTCGCAGAGGCTGTCGCCCTCGTGCATGATTTCGGCCATACGCCCTTTGGCCACACGGGCGAGGATGTGCTCGACGAGGTCTTGGGTCACTGTGGCGGCTTCGACCACAACGCGCAGTCGTTGCGCATCGTCACCGCGCTGGAGCGCCGCTACGCGAATTTCGATGGCCTGAACCTCACCTGGGAGACGCTCGACGGCCTGGTCAAACACAACGGCCCGTTGATTGGCCCGCATGCAAACGGGAAACCGGTGCCGAAGCCGATCCTTGATTTCGACGCCCACCTCGATCTGGAACTCGACAGTTTCGCGAGCCTGGAAGCGCAGGTGGCGGCGATCGCGGACGATATCGCCTACAACACCCACGACATCGATGACGGCCTGCGCGCCGGCCTGCTGACACTGGAGATGCTGGAGGAGTTGCCATTCCTGGCCGAAATGCTCGCATCGATGCGGGCGCAGCACCCGAAGCTCGAGGCCGACCGCATCGCCCATGAGATCATGCGCCGGCAGATCACCTCCATGGTCGAAGATGTCATCACCGTCGCTCAAACCCGCATCGCGGAAGTCAATCCGCAATCGTCCGCCGATGTCCGCGCCGCGGGCCGGGCATTTGCCGTCTTCTCTGATGAAATGGCCGCGACAGACAAGGCACTGAAGCGTTTCCTGTTCGCCAACCTCTATCGCCATCCGGATGTCATGCGGGTTCGCAAGGCGGCGGCCCAGGTGCTGCATGACCTGTTTGACGCCTTGATGGACGATCCAAGCCTGATGAAAGGTCATTTCTGGCAGGACGGCGTCGTGGGGGCATCGGGCGACGACAAGGCGCGCCACGTTGCCGACTATCTGGCCGGGATGACGGACACCTACGCGCTGTCGATGCACCGGCGATTGTTTGACCATACGCCTGAATTGCGTTAGCGCAGGCCCGACTTCCCGCTTCCCCGTCGTGACCGCGTGCGAGCTCTTCAACGCCGTGAACGACTGCATTTCGGACTGAAACGATGAATCTGTTCAAAGACTTCGAAGGCCGCATCAAGAACGGGCTTCAAACCCTTGAAGACATTGCAGCTGCCGAAGGTCTGCCGCTCGATCGCATTGCCGTGGAGCCGCCACGCGACACCTCCCATGGCGACGTTGCGACGAATGCGGCGCTGGTTCTCGCCAAGCCGCTGGGTATGAACCCGCGAGCGCTTGCCGAACGCATCGTACCGGTTCTGGAAGCCGACCCCGACATCGCTGCCGTCTCGATCGCGGGGCCTGGCTTCATCAACATGAAGCTGTCGCCGGCCTATTGGCAGAAGCTTCTTGCCTATGTCCTGAAGCAGGGCACCGATTTCGGCCGCTCCGAGCTCGGCGCCGGCAAGGCCGTCAACGTCGAATATGTTTCGGCCAACCCGACGGGCCCGATGCATGTTGGCCACTGCCGCGGCGCCGTCGTGGGCGACACGCTCGCCAACCTGCTTGGCTTTGCTGGCTACGAAGTCACCAAGGAATATTACATCAACGACGCCGGCGCGCAGATCCAAGTCCTCGCCCGCTCCGCCTATCTCCGTTACCGCGAAGCGCTTGGCGAAACGATCGGCGAGATCCCGTCCGGTCTCTATCCGGGCGACTATCTCGTGCCGGTGGGCGAGGCGCTGAAGGCGGAATTCGGCGATGATCTGAAGCATATGCCGGAAGAGGAATGGCTGCCGCTCGTCTCGGATCGCGCGATCGACGCCATGATGGTGATGATCCGCGCCGATCTCGCCCAGCTGAATGTGGTGCACGACGTTTTCTATTCGGAACGCTCGCTTCATGCCGGGAGTGGCGGCGCGATCCTGTCGGCGATCAACGATCTGACCTTCAAGGGCCACGTCTACAAGGGTACGCTGCCGCCGCCGAAGGGCCAGCTGCCGGAAGACTGGGAAGATCGCGAGCAGACGCTTTTCCGCTCGACCGCTGTTGGCGATGACATTGATAGGCCGCTGGTGAAATCCGACGGAACCTTCACGTATTTTGCCGCTGACGTCGCCTATTTCCGCGACAAGTTCGAGCGCCATTTCGACGAGATGATCTACGTGCTCGGGGCCGACCACGGCGGCTACGTGAAGCGGCTTGAAGCCGTTGCGCGCGCGGTGTCCGAAGGCAAGTCCAAACTGACGGTGCTTTTGTGCCAGCTCGTCAAGCTCTACCGCAACGGCGAGCCCGTCCGCATGTCGAAGCGCTCCGGCGATTTCGTGACGCTGCGTGAGGTGGTCGACGAGGTCGGCCGCGACGCCGTGCGTTTCATGATGATCTATCGCAAGAGCAGCGAGCCGCTCGATTTCGATTTCGCCAAGGTCACCGAGCAGTCGAAGGATAACCCGGTTTTCTATGTGCAGTATGCCCATGCGCGCTGCGCCAGCGTGATGCGGCAGGCGGCGGAGGCCTTTCCCGATGCAGCACTCGACGATGCCGCATTCGCCGAAAATCTCGACCTGTTGACCGACCCAAGCGAATTGCAGCTGATCGGCAAACTCGCCGAATATCCGCGTATGGTGGAAAGCGCCGCCATCGCACAGGAGCCGCACAAGATCGCATTCTACCTCTACGATCTGGCCAGCGAATTTCACGGCCACTGGAACAAGGGGAAGGATTTCCCTGAATTACGCTTTGTTAACGATAAAAATCGAGAATTAAGCTTCGCCAGACTGGGTCTGGTGCGCGCAGTCGCCGCAGTCCTTCGTTCCGGACTGACCTTGACCGGCACTGAAGCACCAGAAGAAATGCGGTAGCAAAGCCACCATTTCCCCACAATAGTCTGGCATCCGAAACTGGTTTTGCGGGCGAGTGAGTGGTTATGGCTGACAATCAAAGGACGCGTTACACGGGTAGAGACGCGCCGTTCCTGTCGGATGGCGATCCTCTCGCGGAGCTCGCACGTATTGCGGGCTTCGACCAGCCCGAGGAGCAAGTGGTCGAACAGCACTCGACTTCGGCCGAGGACGCGGATGCATCCGCATTCGACCTCGAAGCCGAACTCATGCGCTCGATCGGCCTCGAAGACGCACCTGAGATCACGCCGGAGACGGTCGAGATTCAGCCTTCGGAAAGCCATCAGCCTGTCGAACTGAGCGAAGAGGAAATTCCGGCCTTCCTCAAAGCGCGCCCGGCGCCGGTCGAATCGGATGCGCCGCCTGCTACTGAAAATACTCCGCCGGTCCTTGTCGAAGAGCCAGTCATGGCCTCGGCCGCCGACGAAGCCTTGCCAGACCAGTCCGGGCTCGCTGACGAATTGCTGATGGCCGAACCGTCCGTGCCGGAGGTCGATCTTCAGTCTGCCGCCAATGCTGAACTTGCCATCGATCAGCGCCTGGAAGCCGTTGGCGAAAGTGCGCCTGCCGGCGAGACCGATGACGCTGTTGCGGCAGAGGCAGAACTCGAGGCGAGCCCGTCCGCGCCGATCGAGCTTGCGGAAGAAGCGACCATCGAAGCGGAGTTTGGTGGGGTCGAGGAGTTCGATGCCCCTGAGTTCGATGCCACTGAGGAGGCGCAACTCAGCGACGAGATCCTGCGTTCGTTCGACGAGGACCTCGAAACAGCTTTGCTCGACGAGCCGGCCGTCGAGGCTTGGGAGCCGGCCACGGCGTCAAGCCCGCTGCCGGCGCTGGCCGCCTATGCTCAACCGGCCGACACCAGTGCTCTGACTGATTTTTCAGCGCTCGATACTTCCGATGACGATGCCGTCTGGCGCGAGATGGTGCAATACGCGCTGCCCGGAAACGAAGCGCAGGCCGTCGCAGCCGCGCCTGCGGTGATGGCGCCCGAGCAAGTTGAAACTGCGCCTGTTGAGCCTGAGTATCACGATGCCGGGATCGTAGCCGAAGAAGCCCCGTTCGAGCCTGTCGCAGCGGAGCCGATCGCGGCCGCCGTCGCCCCCGCTCCCCTCGTCGACGATGGTCATTGGGATATCGCAGACGAGCTTGAGGCCGCATTTGCCGACTACGGCTCGCCAAAGGCCGAGCCGGCCGCCGAAGTAACGGTCCCCGAGGCCGAGGTTGAACCTCTAGCTCCGACGGTTGAGTACTCGGAAGACCTGTCGCATCCCATCGAAGAGGACCTTACCGAGGCATATGAAGCTCTTCCGTTCCAGGCCGAAGAGCAAAACACTGGGGCCTATGCCGAACCGGTTGCCCTGGAAGCGGAGGCCTTCGAACCAGCAGTTGGAGCCGAAGATGCCTATTACGAAAGCTCCGACGAGCCTGCCGTAGCGTTCGCACCGGAGCCTCAGCCAGAGCCAGAAATCGAGCTCGATTTCTCGGCACTTGAGAATCTTGATTTCGACGAACCCCAGGACCTGTTCCACAACGAGCCGGTGTACACACCCGCCTACGAGGCGCTGTCCTTCACGCCCGAAGCACCTGAAGCTCCGCAACCGGATCCGTTCATAGAAGAACTCACGATCACGGATCTGGAGTTCGATGAGCCGGCGCCTAGTGAGAGTGCTGCGGAGCAAGAATCCGTGGATATCGAGCCGGTGTCATCTGCGGATCCGTCGATCAGTGACGGACAGGACATCAATTTCGATTTCTCGGATTTCGAATTCGAACTGCAGGATGTCGGGGCAGCCGATCCCGTGCCCGCGGAACACGCTGCTGCACCCGATCAAGCGAACGAGGCACCGGTTGCCGAGGACGCTAGCTGGCAGGATCAGCCGTCTGAACCGATCATCCAGCCGGCACCGATTGCCGCCGCGGCAGCAGCGGTCGCCGCTGCGCCGACCTTGGCATCGCTCCTCGGTCGGCGGGCGAGCGACCCTGCGCCAGCCCGCGCCGAACCTGTGCGAAACGACTATTCCCGCGTCGAATCGCAGCGGAGCGAGCCAGCCCGTCCCGAGCCGACGCGCATCGAGCCCACCCGCATCGAGCCGGCCCGCATCGAGCCGGCCCGTCAGGAAGCATTGTCGTTCGAAGCGGCCATTGCCTCGCGGCCAAAACCTATCCGACAGGAACCGGCCGCGCCGGCGGTGCTGCCTTTCGAATTTCATGATGTTGCCGACACGAGCGACGTGATCGAACCGGTCCGTGAAATCGAAGTGCCCGACCTGCCGGAAGACGAAGAGGTTCCCCGCGCAGACACGAGCGACGATTTCGACCTATCGGGTCTCGAAGCGGAATTCGCCGACATTCTGGCACGCAACGAGCCGAACGAGGCTGCCGAACCATCGACAGCACAAAACAGTGCCGCTTCGGCTGTTGTCATTCCGCTGGCAGCCGCAAGACCCGAAGCTGCGCGGCCGCTTCCGGACCAGATCGATTTCACCGATTTCGATTTTGGCCAGGCCACTCGCCCATCCAGCACTGCTCCCGACCATGACAATGAACGGGATGTCGACGATATTTCGTTCGCCGACCTGGAGCGCGGAGAGATCGCCCCAGGCGCGGTTGCTCAAGGAGCCGCTGCAAGGCGCCCTGCATGGAAAACGGGCGCTGCGGCGCTCGCCATCATCGCTGCTGCCGGTCTTGCCGCGTATGCCTTCATGGGCAGCCCCGGCGGCGATAGCGGCGAGCCACGCATCATCGCGGCGAGTGAAGAGCCGATCAAAGTCGCGCCCGAAGATCCGGGCGGCCGTACCGTTCCGAACCAGGATCAGGCCGTTTATGGACAGGTCGACGGCAGCAGCGCCAATGGCGACGACATCAATCTGATTTCCCGTGCCGAAGAACCCGTCGACGTGGTTCAACGCACGGTCGATCCCAATGTGCTGCCGCTTGAGGGCCGCCCGTTCTCCGGCGGAGCGCCCGAAGACGACATGGACGTGATGGATGAGGATGTGGCGGGCCTCGGCGAAGGCAATCTCGCCATGCGCGGCGCCGTCAGCGACGAGGATCCGCTGGGTGTCGCACCCCGCATGGTTCGCACCTCCGTTGTCCGTGCCGATGGAACGCTCGTTCCTGCCGCGCCGGTGGATCTCTCGGCAGCAGCCGATGTCCCGGTCGTTGGTCAGGATGCGCAACTCCCTGGCGACGAGGCTGCGGGCATTGCCTCGATCAGCGACCAGGCGGCTCTGGATGCCACGCAACTGATTGCAGCCGCCGAAGCGGGCGCAGGTCTTACCGATGGAACCGCTCAGGTGCCGGCGGATCAGGCTGCTGCGGCGTCACCAGCGCCGGGTGTCCCGCTGCCGCAGCCTCGGCCAGATGCAGCTTCCGCGCCCGCTGTGGCGAGCGAGCGGCTTCAGGCCGAAGTGCCAGCGGCTTCAGCGGAATCGGTTGCGCCGGTGAGGACGGTTCAAACGACGACCTTCAGCAATCCGGCTCAGCCGACGCCGGGCGATCGGCCGGCAGACCAGCCGGTGACGATCGTCGGCCAGACATCGCCAGCTGCCGGGCAAGCGCCGCAGCCGGCGGCACCCGCCGAGCAGCCTGTGCAAACGGCTGCCGTTGCGCAGTCCGGTGCGCTCGACAATCCGGGCGGCTATGTCGTGCAGATCGCCTCGCAGCCCACGCAAGAATCGGCACAGTCGACCTATAACAGCCTGGCTTCGCGCTACGGCTCGATCATCGGCGGACGGCAGGTTCAGATCCAGGCCGCCGAAATCCCTGATCGCGGAACGTTCTACCGCGTTCGGGTCGCAGGCGGTTCGCGCGAAGAGGCTGTGGCACTGTGCGAGCGGTACCAGGCGGCCGGTGGCAGCTGCTTCGTCGCCCGCTGAGGCGAAGTTCTGACCACGAGGCTTTGGGGGCGGAGCGTCTAAAGATGTTGATGGCCGGGTGGCGTGCTACCCGGTCTCTGCCTCGGTCGCTATCATGGCGGAATGACCGAATCAAAAGCGATGATCCTGGGCCTCAAAGGTCCTGAAATTCTTCCGGAAGAGCGCAGCTTCTTCGAAGCAGAGCGCCCCTGGGGCTTCATTCTTTTCTCCCGAAACATCGTTGATGCCGACCAGCTTCGTGCGCTGACTGCCGACCTTAGGTCGTTCGCAGGCGACCGGCCCCTGCCGATTTTCATCGATCAGGAAGGCGGACGGGTTCAGCGTTTGCGGCAGCCATTCGCGCCCAACTATCCACCGGGCGCCCGCCTGGGCGACATCTATCGCCAGGACCGCCAGAGCGGCCTCCGCGCTGCCTGGCTACTGTCACGCATCCACGCCTTCGACCTCAACCGTTTCGGGATCAATGCCGATTGCCTTCCGGTTCTCGACATTCCCGTTCCCGGCAGCCACGACGTGATTGGTGATCGTGCCTATGGCACCGATCCGGTCACGGTCGCGGAGATGGGCGAGGCGGCAATGCAGGGTCTTCTCGCGGGTGGCGTTCTTCCAGTCATCAAGCACATTCCCGGCCACGGCCGGTCACGTGGCGATTCGCACCTTGAACTGCCGGTGGTGGACGAACCGCTCGAAGAACTGGAAGCGACCGATTTCAAGCCTTTTGCCGCACTGAACAGGGCGCCGATGGCAATGACCGCGCATGTCGTCTACCGGGCGATCGATCCCGATCATCCGGCGACGACCTCCAAAAAGGTCATCGCCGACATCATCCGCGGCCAGATGGGCTTCGACGGGTTATTGATGTCGGACGATGTGTCCATGAAGGCGCTGGCCGGCTCTTTTGCTGACCGGACACGGGCGATCTTTGCTGCCGGTTGCGATGTGGCCCTGCACTGCAATGGCGACATGGACGAGATGACCGCCATTGCAGCCGAGACGCCCCTCCTTGAAGGCCGTCCGCTCGAACGTGCCAAAGCCGCGCTTGAAGGCTTGTCGTACAGGGACGATGCGGACGAGCGCGCCATTCGCGACGAATTCGAAGGACTGACCCAAGCCGTGGCTTGAGAGGGCTGTTCAGATGCTGCCGAAGCCTGTCGAAAGCGCAAGCCAGACAACCGTCAGCCCGGCGGAGTCGACGCCCTGGGATGCGCCCGAGCGCCGACCCGAAGAAGCTCTGCATATCGACGTGGATGGTTTCGAAGGCCCGCTCGATCTGCTGCTGCATCTCGCGCGGCACCAGCGTGTCGATCTGGCACGGATTTCGATCCTCGCACTTGCCGAGCAATACCTGGATTTCATCGACCAGGCGCGAAAGGTTCGGCTCGAACTCGCGGCCGATTACCTCGTCATGGCGGCCTGGCTTGCGTTCTTGAAATCGCGCCTGCTTTTGCCAAAGCCCGCCAAGGACGATGGGCCAAGCGGCGAGGAGCTGGCAGCGCAACTCGCCTTCCGGCTGAAGCGGCTCGAAGCCATGCGCGAGGCTGCAGCCCGCCTCGTCAACCGCAACCGGCTTGGCCGCGACGTCTTCGCGCGTGGGGCGCCGGAGGAGATCGAGGTCGAACGCGGCTCGAAGTTCCAGGCCTCGCTCTATGATCTTCTGATCGCCTATGCCTCTCAGCGCCAGCGGCTCGCCGTCACAACGGTCACGATCGCCTCGCGTGCGGTCTGGTCGCTTGCCGATGCCCGCGCGATCCTCACCCGCATGGTTGGCACGATTGAGGAGTGGACGGCGCTCGACCAGTTCCTCGTGCGCTACCTGTCGCGGCCCGAGGAGCGCGCCAGTGCCATGGCCAGCGCTTTCGCGGCATCGCTGGAACTGGTGCGGGAAGGGCACCTGGACATCCGCCAGGCCGAGCCCTTCGCCCCCATCTACCTGCGCCGGGGCCCCAAGGCGGGTGCACAACCCAATGGCTGATATCGTTCCTCTGAAGCCTGGTCAGAACGGCACGTCGTCCGGGCTCGACGCCGAAATCGATGAAGCTGCGCGCATCGCGGAAGCGCTGATTTTTGCTTCGGCCGAACCGGTCGACGAAGCGCTGATCGTCCGCAAGCTGCCACAGGGCATCAACGTGCGCGTCGTCATGGATCGGCTCATGCACCACTATGCCGACCGCGGCGTGAACCTGGTCAGGGTCGGCGATGCCTGGGCGTTTCGCACTGCCGCCGATCTTGCCTTCCTGATCCGGGACGACAAGACCGAGATACGCAAATTGTCGCGGGCAGGTCTCGAAGTGCTCGCGATCATCGCCTATCACCAGCCGGTAACACGGGCCGAAATCGAAGAAATCCGGGGTGTGGCGACGTCGAAAGGCACGCTGGACGTGTTGCTGGAATCCGGCTGGGTCCGCATGCGCGGCCGGCGCCGGTCGCCGGGCCGCCCGGTGACCTATGGAACCACGAACGGCTTCCTCGACCATTTCGGCCTGGCCGAGCTCGGGGATCTGCCGGGGGTGGAGGAATTGAAGGGCGCCGGTCTCCTCTCCGGACGCATTCCGGCCAATTTCAGCTTCCCAATGCCGGGAGAGGGCGAGGAACTCGCCGAGGACGAGGACCCGATCACGCAGATGGACCTCGAAGAACTCGGCCTGCTTGCGCCACGCGGCGAAGAGAATTGAATTCACCGCGGAATAGATCGAGCGGCCAGCCGTTTATCAGCTTGAAGACTGATGCCCAATCGATTGCACGTGCGCAATGATTGGGCTAACCACTGGCAGGATTGAATTTGAAAGGGGCTGGCTCGTATCCCACATGAGGGAAGCGGGCGTGCCGCATGGGAGAATGTGATGGGTAGCTTTAGCATCTGGCACTGGCTGATCGTTCTGGTCGTCGTTCTGCTTCTTTTCGGCCGTGGCAAGATCCCCGAGCTGATGGGCGACGTCGCAAAAGGCATCAAGAGTTTCAAGCGGGGCATGAGCGACGACGAGACTGCGGCAACGCCGGACAGCTCCAAGACGGTCGAGCACCAGGCTGAAGAGCGCAAGGATCGGGTGAGCTAAGTCGGTCCGACCGTCTTTAGAGCTCAGCGCGAGGAGCGTTCACTTCCATGTTGGACTTAGGTTGGGGAGAAATCCTCGTCATCGCGATCGTGCTGATCCTCGTCGTCGGCCCGAAGGACTTGCCGCGCGTGTTGCGGACATTCGGGCGGACGATGACGAAGCTCAGATCCATGGCCGGCGAATTCCGCAGCCAATTCGACGAGGCTCTGAAGGAAGCGGAGCTCGATGACGTTCGAAAGACCGTCAACGACGCTCGTAGTCTCAATCCCGCCCGCGAATTGCGCGATGCGCTGAACCCGCTGAAGCAGGCGGGCGACGACCTTCGCTCCGACATCAACAAAGCCATGCGCGACAAGCCTACCGTCGCGCAAAAGGACCCGTCGGCTCCGGCGCCTGGTTCGAACGCCGCAAATCCGGCGCCTGCATCTACGCCGCCAGCAGTCGCGGCTGCGTCGTCTGCCGCGGCCTCCGGCGCTGCAGCGTCGACCTCATCCACTTCGGCCTCATCTGCAGTCCCTGTTTCAAAACCGGACGCAGTTGCCAAGCCAGTAGCGGCCGCCAAGCAAGTTGCTCCAGCCAAATCGACGACATCCGCTAAGCCGGCTGCGTCCGCCAGCGCCGCGCCGAAAAGCGCGGCAGGTATCGCCAAGCCGGAAGCAGTAAGTGCGACAACGGTTGGTGCGCCGCCGAGCAGCGTGCGCAAGCCAGCTGCAACGAAAACCCCAAGAGCGAAGCCGGCGTCGTCGGCCGGTGCCGTCAATCCGAAGCCGAACCAGGCGTCTGCCGATAAGCCTGCTGCCGCGCCAAGAGCCCGTCAGGCAGCAAAAAAGACAGGTGAAGCGTGAGCGCGGACATTGAGGACAAGCCCCAGCCACTGATCGAGCATCTCATCGAGCTTCGTTCGAGGCTGATGTGGGCTGTCGGCGCCTTCTTCCTCGCCTTCCTCGTCTGCTTTTTCTTTGCTCAGCCGCTGTTCAACATCCTCGTCTATCCATTCCAGTGGGCCGTCGTCTGGGCCGGGCTGGACGGCCGCGAAGTCGAGCTGATCTACACGGCGCCGCAGGAATTCTTCTTCACGCAGATCAAGATCGGCATGTTCGGCGGCCTGGTGCTCGCCTTTCCGGTGATCGCGGCGCAGATCTACAAATTCGTGGCTCCAGGCCTCTACAAGAACGAGAAGCAGGCATTTCTGCCGTTCCTTGTGGCTTCACCGATCCTGTTCCTGCTCGGTGGCGCGCTCGTTTATTTCTTCTTCACGCCCATGGTCATGTGGTTCTTCCTGGCCATGGAGCAGACCGGCGCAGGCGGCGAGGTCGCGATCCAGTTGCTCCCGCGCGTCTCGGAATATCTCGGTCTAGTCATGACCTTGATCTTCGCGTTCGGCCTGGTGTTCCAGTTGCCGGTCGTCACGACGCTGATGGTCAAGTCCGGCTTGATCACCGTTCAGTCGTTGATCGACAAGCGCAAATTCGCGATCGTGATCGCCTTCGTGGCCGCCGCCATCCTGACCCCGCCGGATCCGGTCAGCCAGATCGGTCTCGCGCTGCCCACGATCCTTCTTTACGAGATCTCCATCTGGATCGGTCGTCGCATCGAACGCCAGCGCAAGGAAGATGAGGCGAAAGCCGAGGTCGCAGAGCAGGCAACGGTGCCAGTCAAGGACTGATTGTCCGAGTGGGAGTGCGTGTCGCGAGGGGCGGGGCTTCCGCTTGCCTCTCAAATCGCGTAGAGCGCGCACACGGTCATTGAACCCAATTCCACGCAGCTCGAAGACTTCTGGACGTGCCATGCTCGACATCAAATGGATCCGTGACAATCCCGGCCTCATGGACCAGGCGCTGAAGAAGCGTGGTGCCGAGCCCATCGCCGAGCGCCTGATCGCACTGGATGAGGCGCGCCGCGCGGAGATTGCCCGGCTTCAGGACATGCAGTCGCGCCGCAACGCCGCCTCGAAAGAGATCGGCACTGCCATGGCGGCCGGTGACAAAGAACGCGCCGAAGCCCTGAAGGCCGAAGTTGCTGGCCTCAAGCAGGCGATGCAGGACAGCGAAGAGGCTGCGCGTCGCAATGACGAGGAGCTGTCGGAAGCGCTCAGCGTGCTGCCGAACATCCCGGCAGACGACGTGCCCGAGGGCGCCGACGAAGGCGACAACGTCGAAATCCGCACCCATGGTGACAAGCCAACCTGGACCCATCCGGCCAAGGAGCATTTCGAGATCGGCGAAGCGCTCGGCGGCATGGATTTCGAGGGTGCCTCAAAGATTTCCGGCGCACGTTTTACGGTCCTCAAGGGCGATCTTGCCCGTCTGGAACGCGCGCTTGGTCAGTTCATGCTGGACCTGCACACGACCGAACATGGCTATCAGGAAGTCTCGCCGCCCTTGCTGGTGCGTGACCCGGCCCTGTTCGGCACAGGTCAGCTGCCGAAGTTCGAAGAAGATCTCTTCAAGACAGGCGACGGCCGCTATCTGATCCCGACCGCTGAAGTGCCTTTGACGAACCTCGTGCGCGACGAGATCGTGGACATGGCCACATTGCCGCTGCGCTTCACGGCACTGACGCCGAGCTTCCGCTCCGAAGCGGGTTCTGCCGGCCGCGACACGCGCGGAATGCTGCGTCAGCATCAGTTCATGAAATGCGAGCTCGTCTCCATCACCGATGCGGAGAGTTCGGTGGCGGAGCATGAGCGGATGACGGCCTGTGCGGAGGAGGTCCTGAAGCGCCTCGGCCTGCACTATCGTGTCGTGACGCTCTGCACCGGCGACATGGGCTTCAGCGCCCGCAAGACCTATGACATCGAAGTCTGGCTGCCTGGCCAGAACGCCTATCGCGAAATTTCATCCTGCTCGGTCTGCGGCGACTTTCAGGCTCGGCGGATGAACGCCCGTTACCGCGTCGCCGGCGAGAAGACGATGCGCTTCGTGCACACGCTGAACGGTTCGGGCATAGCGGTCGGGCGCGCTCTCATCGCCGTGCTGGAGAACTATCTGAACGCGGATGGGTCTGTAACCATTCCCGAGGCGCTGGTTCCTTACATGGGTGGCAAGACGCGGATCGAGGCAGTTCGCTAGGACGGACGGACAAACAAGGGAGCGAGGCGCTTGCGCATTCTTCTGACCAATGACGACGGCATTCATGCCGAAGGCCTGAAGGTGCTGGAGCGCATCGCGGCAACGCTGTCCGACGACGTGTGGGTCGTCGCGCCGGAAACCGATCAGAGCGGGCTCGCCCATTCGCTGACCCTGTCGGAGCCCTTGCGGTTGCGCAAAGAAGGTGACCGGCGCTTCGCGCTTCGCGGCACGCCGACTGATTGTGTTATCATGGGCGTGCGCGAAGTGATGGACAGTCCGCCTGATCTCGTTCTGTCCGGCGTCAATGCAGGCCAGAACATCGCCGAAGACGTGTCCTATTCCGGCACCGTTGCAGGTGCGATCGAAGGCACGCTGCTCGGCATCAGGTCGATCGCGCTCAGCCAGGCGTTTCTGTCCCATCGTGAACGCCGCATCGACTGGGAAACGGTCGGCCGCCACGCACCGGCGCTGTTGAAGCGTCTCATCGGCCTGGAGATCCCGCGCGACACCTTCCTCAACGTCAACTTCCCGCCTTGCGGCCCGGAAGATGTCGTCGGCGTCAAAGTCGCGTCCCAGGCGCGCCGCCTGCATGGCCTGTCGATGGAAAAGCGCGCGGACGGCCGCGGCTTTCCCTATTACTGGCTGCGGTTCTCCCGCGATGCTGCCGAAGACATTGCACCCGGCACCGATGTCGAGGCGATGACCGAAAATCGCATATCGGTAACGCCGCTTAAACTGGATATGACCGATTATAAGTTTCAGGCGCACCTGGCAGAGGTGCTGCAAGACGCAGCAGAGTGATCGTCGTCCTTGATTGACAGCCGAAATCCTCTTGGAGAGATCGAAGGCTTTGCGAGCCTGCTCCTGCGTTTGCGGCGGGAAGGCATCGCGGACGCGACCCTGCTTGCCGCCTTGGAAGAGACGCCCCGCTCGCAATTCGTGCCCCCGATCCATGCGGATCTGGCGTACTCGTCGCGGATGATTCCGATCGAGTGCGGCACCTTCATGGAAGGCGCGGACCTGATGGCGCGTCTTCTTTACCAGCTCGATCTGAAGGCGGGGCAGCGGGTGCTGGAAGTCGGCACCGGCTCCGGTTTCGCCGCAGCCGTCATGGCGCGCATCGTCGACCGGGTGGTCAGCGTCGAGCGCTACCGTACGCTGCATGCCATTGCGCAGCAGCGGCTGGAGCATTTCGGCCTGCGGAATGTCGCGCTCAAGCTCGCCGATGGCCGGCAGGGTGTCGCTGGCGAGGGGACATTCGACCGCATCTTCGTCGCGGGCGCCTTCGAGCAGATGCCGCGAAGCTTCGTCGATCATCTTGCACCGGAAGGGCAGATGCTGACGGGCATCATCAAGGAAAACGGCCGGGTCGTCCTGTCGCGGCTGACTCGCATCGGCAACCGCTTCGAACGCACCGATGGGCCTGAGCTGCCCTATCTGCCGCTGGTCCCCGGCGTCGCAGCGCGCATCTAATAGCGGAAATCACGAAATCGATCGGCTTTTCTGCGGGTTATTCGCATCTTGTGCGGGACAATGCGTGGCGCATTAACCGGCGGGTAACATTAACAGGGCTTAATGACGGTCATGCGTATCTGCGTCGTCTTGGGGCTCTACATGCGAAAGACTGGTCCATCTAAATCCGCCAAATCCGCCGGCGTCATCGGCGCGGCACTGCTGGCCGTCCTTCTCGCCGGCTGCAGCTCTGAATCCCTGAGGCTTGGCGGTCTCGACAATTTCACCACCGCCACGGTACCGACCCCGCAGGAAAACGTTGGCCAGGGTGGCATGGGGCAGGGAATGGCGGCGCCTCAGCAGGCAGCGGTTTCCCAGCCTTACCCCGGCGATCAAAGCTATTCTTCCGGCCAGTATGCGCTCGCTCCGACCGGTGGCGTGCAGCGTTCCCAGTTGGCGCCGACGTCGGCCGCCCCCATGACGCCGGACACGATGACGACGGCAACGACCCCGGTGGCCACGGCGCCGGTCATTCCTCCGGCAACGGCGAGCGCCAACCGGCCCCGTGGCTGGTCGACCGAAGGTGCGCCGCGCGTCACCGTGCAGCCGAATGAAACACTCTTCAGCATCTCGCAGCGCTACAGCGTGCCCGTCGAGCAGATCATGCAGGCAAACGGCATCAGCGACGCATCCCAGATCAGAAGCGGTCAGCAGATCGTCATCCCGGGCTATAGCCGCGGCGGCACCGTCGCTTCGGCAGCACCTGCCCAGCCGGCGCCTGCCCAGCTTGCGGCTCCCGCAGCGCAGCAGATGGCAGCCGCTTCGTCGGCAGTGGACCCGCGTCTTGCCGAACGGTCGCTCAACGAGCAGGCCGCGCAGCTGACAGCGCCTGCCGCCTCGGCTCCTTCGGCGGGTGGTTCGACCTACACCGTCAAGGCAGGCGATACGCTGAGCCGCATTTCGCGCGAGACCGGTGTTTCCGTTGCGGCTCTTCGCCAGGCGAACAACATTTCGGGCGACAACATCCGTCTTGGCCAGACGCTGAATCTGGGTGGTGCAGCCGCTCCGCAGCCGGCAACGACGGCTGTCGCACAGGCCCCCGCTCAGCAGCCGCGGGTCGACCCGCAGCAGACCGCCGCCGTCACCACTGCTGCAGCTGCACCCGCCGCCCAGCCGCAGCAGCCTGCGGCGCCGCAGCAGAGCTACACGCCCCCGGCAGCCAGCGAGCCAGCTGCACGCATCGACGACGCCGTCGGCAACGATGTCGCCGCGATCGCTCCGGAAGCAACGGGCATCGGCAAGCTTCGCTGGCCGGTTCGCGGCCAGGTCGTAACGGCGTTCGGTGCTCAGGATGGCAGCGTGCGCAATGACGGCATCGACATTTCGGTGCCGGAAGGCTCCGAGATCAAGGCAGCCGAGAACGGCGTCGTCATTTATGCAGGCTCCGGCCTCAAGGAATACGGCAACACCGTTCTGGTGCGTCACGACAACGGCTTGGTCACGGTCTACGGCCATGCAAGGGAGCTGAAAGTCAATCGAGGCGACAACGTCACGCGCGGTCAGGTCATCGCGGCATCGGGCATGACGGGCACGGCAACACAGCCGAAAGTCCATTTCGAGGTGCGCGAAAACGCCACGCCGGTGGACCCGACCCGCTTCCTCGACTGACAGTCGATCACAAGTTTCAAAAATCGCGGCGCCCATGTGGCGCCGCTTTCGTTTGCGCCGTCAGGCGCGCCGGGCTGTGAGCGCCTTACCGCTTCGGCCGGCGAGATCCTGAATGTACTGCCAGGCGACGCGGCCGGACCGATCGCCCCGCGTCGTCGCCCATTCAAGCGATTCTCGCCTGAGCGTGTCCGCATCGGCATCGAGGCCGTAATGGCTGGCATAGGACGTCACCATGGCAAGGTAGTCGTCCTGGCTGCATTTGTGAAAGCCGAGCCAGAGCCCGAACCTGTCCGACAGAGAGACTTTTTCCTCAACCGCCTCGGAGGGATTGATCGCCGTCGAGCGCTCGTTCTCCATCATGTCGCGCGGCAGCAGGTGGCGGCGGTTGGACGTCGCGTAAAACAACACGTTCTCCGGACGCCCCTCGATCCCGCCATCGAGCGCGGCCTTGAGCGATTTGTAGTCCGTATCGTCGTGATCGAACGATAGATCGTCGCAGAAAAGGAGGATGCGGTACGCCGTTTCCAGGCGCAGAACAGCCATCAGACGCGGTAGAAGAGCGATGTCTTCGCGGTGAATTTCCACGAGCTTCAGCGGAGGCCGTGCCGGATCGGCGCTTGCCGTCAGCGTCGCATGCGTCGCCTTGATCAGGGAGGATTTGCCCATGCCGCGGGCGCCCCAGAGCAGCACATTGTTGGCCGGGAGGCCATCGGCAAACCGTTGTGTGTTTTCGACGAAGATGTCGCGGACGCGATCGACGCCCTTGATGAGGCTGAGGTCGATACGATTCGGCTGAGGAACGGGCTTCAGCGTTCCCGTCTCACCTTCGAAGAGGAAGCACTGGGCCGCAGCCAGATCCGGTTTCGGCCACTGACGACCGCCTCGCTCGACAGCCAGGCGCAGCAGGCGCACCTCCTCGATCAACTCGCTCAACACTGCCTTCGTCATCCGCCTCTACCCAGCCTCCACCAACGTTGAGGGCGCGGTTAGCATGTCATGCCACCGGGCGAAAGACGACGGCTTGGATGACGCGCCCAGTTCGGTTGCATTCCAAGGCGTCGTGGCTATATTCCGCGCACGCCAAGGGGGGCAAAAAGCCGCCGCAACGAGTTTTCCGAAGGAGCCTATTCATGTTCGTCACTCCGGCCTATGCGCAGTCCGCGGGCGGCGGCGCCGAGATCGTCATGTCGATCCTGCCGTTCATCCTGATCTTCGTCATCATGTACTTCCTCATCATCCGGCCTCAGCGCCAGCAGATGAAGAAGCGCGAGGAAATGCTGAAGGGTATTCGTCGTGGCGACCAGATCGTGACGGGCGGTGGCATCCTGGCACGCGTCACCAAGGTGATCGACGACACCGAACTGGAAGCGGAAATTGCCGAGGGCACCAAGGTGCGTATTGCCCGCGCGCTGATTGCCGACGTCCGCGTCAAGGGCGAGCCGGTCAAGGAATAGCCCTTCGCCGTAGAAAGACCATCCTGCGCTCCTAGAGGGGGCGCATAGACCGCGGACCGATGGAGCCATCGGTCCGCAATCCAATTGAAAGCACCTCGCCATGCTGTATTTCGCCCGCTGGAAAACCATCCTGATCTGGCTCGTGGTTCTCGCCGGCGTCGTCGTCGCGGCACCGAACCTGGTCTCGCAGGAACGGCTGGCGGGTCTGCCCGATTGGCTGCCTAAGCGGCAGATGACACTGGGCCTCGATCTGCAGGGTGGCGTCCATCTCCTGCTCGAGATCGATCGCGACGACATCGTCGAAGAACGTCTGCGCACCGTCGAGAGCGACGTCAGGCAGTATCTGCGTGAAGCCGGTATCGGCTATACCGGTCTCGTACGTTCCGATACGTCGGTCCGCGTGCGCATCCGCGATGCGGGGCAGCTCGCCGCAGCACGCACGGCTCTCCAGCCGCTGACGGCGCCGGTCAATTCCGGCCTGTTTGGCGGCGGAACGGTGAGCGAAGTCGCGATCAACGAGCCGGAAACGGGCGTCCTCAACATCGGGCTCACGGATTCCGGGATCGACTACCGCATGTCGTCGGCAGTCGCGCAGTCGGTCGAAGTGGTTCGCCGCCGTATCGACGAACTCGGCACGACTGAGCCGACCATCCAGCGCCAGGGCTCCAACCGCGTGCTCGTGCAGGTTCCGGGCGAGGCCGATCCGCAGCGCGTCAAGGATCTGATCGGTCAGACCGCTCGACTGTCGTTCCGCATGGTCGATACGTCCATCCCGGTGCAGGAGGCGATCAACGGCCGGCCTCCCGCCACCTCGGAAGTGCTGCAGTCCGTCGAAGGTGACCAGCCTTACCTCGTCGAAATCCGCGAGCTCGTTTCTGGCGAGAGCCTGACCGATTCCCAGGCTGGCTTCGATCAGCGCACCAACGAGCCGATCGTGACGTTCCGCTTCGATTCACGCGGTGCCCAGGCATTCGGCGCGGCGACGCAGCAGAATGTCGGCCGTCCTTTCGCGATCGTGCTCGACAACCAGGTCATCTCCGCACCTGTCATCAACGAACCTATCCTCGGTGGATCTGGCCAGATCTCCGGCAGCTTCACGCCGCAGACGGCCAATGACCTCGCCATCCTCCTGCGCGCCGGTGCGCTGCCGGCGGACCTGACCGTCGTCGAAGAACGCGCAGTCGGTCCTGGTCTCGGCGCCGATTCCATCGCGGCCGGCCAGTTCGCATCTATCATCGGCGGCCTGCTGGTCGTGGTGTTCATGGTTGTGGCTTATGGCCAGCTCGGCATCATCGCCAACATCGCGCTTGTCGCCAACGTCGCACTCATCATCGCGATCCTGACATTCCTCGGTGCGACGCTCACCTTGCCGGGCATCGCCGGCATCATCCTCACCATGGGGATGGCGGTCGATTCCAACGTCATCATCTATGAGCGCGTCAAGGAAGAGCGCAGACAGGGACGCAGCCTTGTTCAGTCGCTCGATGCGGGCTTTTCCCGCGCCATGGCTACGGTTCTCGACGCCAACATGACCACGCTGATCGCCGCCGTGATCCTGTTCTATCTCGGCTCTGGCCCGGTTCGCGGCTTCGCCATCACGCTTGCGATCGGCATCGTGACGACCGTCTTTACTGCCTTCACGCTCACCCGCTGGCTGATCGCGTTCTGGCTGCGTCGGGCCAAGCCAAAGGAAATGCCGAAGGGCATGGTCACGCTGGTGCCGCCGGATACGAAGATTGGCTTCATGCGCTGGCGCAAGGCTGCTTTCGGCTTCTCGATCGTCTCGTCCATTGCCGCGATCGCCATGTTCTTCACTATGGGCCTGAACTACGGCATCGACTTCCTTGGCGGGTCGAGCATCGAAGTGCGCGCCCAGTCGGGTGCCGCCGATGTCGCCGATGTCCGCAACAGGCTCGGCAGCCTGCAGATCGGCGAGGTCCAGGTTCAGGAATTCGGTTCCGAAAGCGATCTGCTCGTCCGCATCGGCTCTGCCGAGGACGACGTGACGACACAGGCGAACGTCACTGCCGCACAACAGGAACTGGCTTCCGACTACGAAATCCGGCGTGTCGAAGTGGTCGGGCCAACGGTTTCGTCTGAACTGGCACTGGCCGGCACGATCGGCGTTCTTGCCGCGATGGCGGCGATGCTCGTCTACATCTGGCTGCGGTTTGAATGGCACTTTGGCCTGGGCGCCATCGCCTCGACCCTGCATGACGTGATCCTGATGATCGGGTTCTTCGTGCTCTTCGGCATCGAATTCAATCTGACGAGTATCGCGGCCATCCTCACGATCGTGGGCTATTCGATCAACGACACCGTGGTCGTCTACGACCGCGTGCGTGAGAATCTGCGGCGCTACAAGAAGATGCCGTTGATCGAGCTTCTGGATCTGTCGATGAACCAGACGCTTTCGCGAACTGTGCTCACCGGCATCACGACGCTGCTGGCCTTGACGGCGCTCTACCTGTTCGGCGGTGAAGTCATTGCCTCGTTCACGCTGGCAATGATCATCGGTATCGTCGTCGGTACTTACTCGTCGATCTTCATCGCCGGTCCGATGCTCGTGCTTTTCAACCTTCGTCCGGGCGCGTTGTCGCTCGATGATGGCAACGAGCGCGGCAGCACGACCGAGGGTGCGATCGATCAGCGTCCTGGAACGGCCTGAGCCCATGGCAAAAGGCATCGTCATTCGCGAAGCGCACTTTCCGGGACGCGCACCCATCGACGCATATGGGGATGGTGGCTTCCGGTTTGCCGATATGTCGCATCGCGGATCGCTGCTGTGCCTGCCGTCGGGCATTCACGGCTGGTCGGCGGAGGAGGGCGCGGCACTGGATGTCGAGCTCTTCGAGCGGGTGCTGGCGGAAGCCGGCGACATCGAGGTGTTGCTGGTCGGCACGGGCCGCGAAATCCGACCTCTCCCCAAGGAGCTGAAGGCCGCGTTTCGGGCAGCCGGCATGACGTCCGACCCCATGAGCACAGGTGCGGCCGTGCGGACCTACAATGTCATGCTGGCCGAATCGCGCGCTGTCGCCGCTGCCTTGATCGTCGTTTGATCCCCCATGGATCGCGAGGCCGACGGCACGCTGACGCAACACGAAGCATACTGCCTCGCTGAGCTGCGCGAGCTCGACCGGGACCGCTATCTCGCCTGCCTGCTTTCACCGGCTTCGGTCCGCGGAGCGCTCGCTTCGCTCTATCTGTTCAATGCAGAGATCGCGCGTGTTCGCGACCTCGTACGTGAGCCATTGGCCGGCGAAGTGCGCCTGCAGTGGTGGCGCGATGTGATCACCGGTTCGGGTACGAGCACCGCAGCAGGCCACCCGGCTGCCGAGGCGGTTCTCGCCGCGATCGACCGACATCGCCTGCCGCGCGATGCCTTCGATCGTTTCATCGAGGCTCGCCTCTTCGATCTCTACGATGATCCCATGCCGGACCGCGCAGGCTTCGAAGCCTATGCCGGTGAGACGGCAGCGACGGTCATCCAGCTCGCGGCGGTGATTCTGGGTGGAGAGCGGGCAACGAGTGCTGCCGAAGCAGCAGGCCATGCAGGCGTTGCACAGGTGGTCGCCGGCACGCTGCTCCTGCTGCCCATCCACCATGCACGCGGCCAGCTGCTGGTGCCGGGCGATATTCTCTCGGCATGCGGCACCGATGCCGAATCGTTTCTGGGTGAGCGGCACCACGAAGGATCGGTGATTGCAGCCCTCGTCGCCTATGGACGCGATCATCTCGAGCGGGCACGCAGCGCCGCGAAACGGATGGACAGGGACCTGTTCGCCGCCTTCCTGCCAATTGCGCTCGTGGCCCCGATCCTTGATCGTGCGGCGCGGTCGGGGAAGACGATCGATGGTCTCTCGAGCATACAGCCACCCCAGTGGCGGCGACAGCTCAGGTTGCTTCGGGCTGCCTCAACAAGTCGTTTCTGACCACGACGAAGCGGCCGCAACGAAGGTGCTTGATCATCGGGCCGTTCATTGACAGCTTGACCGGCAGGGGGAGCTGGTTGCAAGGCTGGTGCGTATTCACGCTCTTGGGAGGCGGTTGCAGTGAGTCTCGGTCTGCTCGTTGCCATTGTGATAGGCGGTATCGTGCTCGTGGTCCTGACGGTTCATCGCTCAGGCGGCTCCGCACAGGCATTGCTGGATGATGCCGGCGCCGCGATCGTCGAATTCGGCAAGGCGTACCCGGCTCTTCCTATCCGCGACGTCGTGCTGACCGCGGATCGACGCGCTGCGTTCCTTCGCCTAGCCGACCAGCAGACGGGCTTCGTTCAGGCACACGGACGTCACACGATTGCACGCCTGCTGCAGGGAGGCGCCGTGCATGTGTCGGCAGGGCCGGAAGCGCGCTCGCTCGCGATCGATTTCAAGGAAACCACATTCAAGGGCGGCGTCTTCGTGTTCGCATCGGCGGAAGACGCCGCCGAAGTGTCGCTATGGCTCATCGGATCCCTGATTGCTGCCAGGGATGAAGAGCGGCCGTCCCGCGGAGAGAATGCCGATGCCTGATTTTCCGGATGTCACGCAACTCGCCATCCCGCTGTTCATCGGCGCGATGCTCATCGAAATCGTGCTGATCCGTCGGTTCAAGCGGCGCGGTGCCTTCGAAACGCGCGATACGCTGGCGAGCCTGCTGCTCGGCACCGGCAATGTCGTCTCCGGTCTGCTGCTCGGTTTCGTGTCTTTCGGCGTTCTGATCTGGGCGTGGGACTATCGCATCTTCGATTTCGGCACGTCCTGGTGGGCCATCGCGCTCTGCTTCGTGCTCGATGATCTGCGCTACTACTGGTATCACCGCATCGCCCATCGTTCCCGCTGGGTCTGGGCGGAGCACGTGATCCACCATTCCTCGCAGCACTACAATCTCTCCACCGCGCTTCGCCAGAGTTGGACCGGCACCTTCACGGGGATGTTCATCCTACGGCTGCCGCTGGTGCTGATCGGCTTCCATCCACTTGTCATCCTGTTCGTCGGCGGGCTCAATCTCGTCTATCAGTTCTGGATCCACACCGAGACGATCGGGAAGATGTGGCGGCCGATCGAATGGATCTTCAACACGCCATCGCATCATCGCGTGCACCACGCGACCAATCCGCGGTATCTGGATGCCAACTATGCCGGTTGCCTGATCATTTGGGATCGCATGTTCGGCACCTTCGTTCCGGAGTTGGATAGCGACCAGCCGCGCTACGGGATCGTCCGCAATGTCGGCACCTTCAATCCGATCCGGCTCGCATTTCACGAATGGATCGACATGTTCAAGGATGCCGCACGCCCCGGGCTGACCTTGCGCCAGAGGCTCGGATACCTGTTCGCGCCGCCAGGCTGGAGCCACGACGGCTCGCGTCAGGGGTCGCTCGAACTGAAGGAAGAGTATGTGCGCCAAAACCCTGATCAGATCGGAACGCCGGGCCTGCCGGGGCAGGGCGTAGCCCCGTGACATCAGTGGAGCAGAACCAGTCTTCGACCGGCCCGCGCAAGGGCTGGGGCAGCGTGATCGGCGAGATGTTCGATGGTACGCTCAAGGCGCTGCGGCGTTTTCCAGTCGTGGCGCTACTTCTGGTGCTCATCACCATCGAGGCAAATGGCCGTGTCGGCGAATGGTGGCCATTGTTCTGGGGCGACCGCGGTTTCGCCTATCCGTTGACGGTCGCCACCATAGCGGCATTGGCTTTCTGTCTCTCGCTACAGTCGCGGCGATTGGGGCGACTACCCGAACTGCTGCTCACCGGCCTGGCCGCGCTTCTCGCCTTCTGTCTAATCGAATGGAAAGAAGCCGTTCGTCTGTACGAGCAGACTTTCGTCGTCGCACTCGCTGGGCTGGTCCTTGTCGGCCCATTCCTGCAGCGCGGCAGCAGCGAAAGCTTCTGGTTGTTCGTGGTGCGTTTTCTGTTCGCCGGCTTGCTGGGGCTTCTCGCCTTGCTTCTCTTTGCCGGCGGCTTCTCCGCAATCCTCGCGAGCCTCACCTATCTCTTTGGCATCGCGGTACCGGAGCAGGTCTATGGTCATGTCTGGGCGACAGTCGGCTGCTTTGCAGCGCCCTTGTTCGCGCTTGGCCAATTGCCGGCGGCGACGGATTTCGACACACCGGAAGACGCTCCAATTCCCGTGCGGCGCGGCATGCAGGTGCTCGGCGATTACGTGGCCGCACCGCTGCTGATCATCTACGCCGTGCTCCTGCACATCTATGCCGCGACCATCATCCTGTCGGGTGACTGGCCGGCAGGCCAGGTAGGCTGGCTCGTGCTCACCTTCGGCGTCTGCCTGTTTGCAGCGCTGATGGTCATCCACCCGTTCCTCTCCAGCGCCCGGCCGCCGACGCGACTGCTCCTGCGCTGGTGGCCCGTCATGCTGCCCGTGCCGCTGCTCCTTCTGCTGCTGGCAACCTGGCAGCGCATCTCGGTCTATGGCGTAACGCCGGATCGTTATCTGCTGGTGCTTTTCGGAGTGGTGACGGCGGCCATCCTTCTCGCTCAACTGCGTCCGAGCCTGCGCGACGATATCCGGGTCATCGCGGCACTTCCCGTTCTGGCGCTTCTCGTCACGTCCTTCGGACCCCAGGGTGCGGTCAGCATCTCGATCGAGAGCCAGAGCGAGCGGTTTCGTGCGATGGTCGCCGATCCGCCCTTCACGCCGGAAGAGAACGCCGAGGCACTCGACATTCTCAGCTATCTCGAAGTCGCAGGCGGGCTCGGCGCGGTCGAGCCCGAGGCTCTGCCGAGTTCTGCCGAGGCGGGCACGGGCCTTTCACGCCGTATCGCGGTCGCCTATGGCCTTGATCCGACACTCCGAACCACGGGCGAAGCAGGCCAGTTCAGCCGATCGTTCCAGACATCGGGTGTCATCGCCACGGATGACTACGACATCCTGATCGTCGATTTCTCTGCATACCGCGGAACGACCGCGCGCAACTGGTCCGTGCCGGGGCTGTCGCAGCCGCTGTCGATCAGCCTGCGGGACAACTCCCTTGCGCTGAGCGTCGGAAATGAAATGGTGGTCTTCGACGTTCCGGTCGACACATTGTTGGAGATGGAAGACGGGACGCCAGCCGAAGCCGCCGAGATCACTCTGTCGAGCCAAGGGCGCCAGATCAGCATTCAGCCGAATTACGTCACCTTCGATCGGTTCGACGAGCCGTCGCTCGTAAACATCGGCGGCGTTCTCTTGCTCAGGCTCTCTGACTGGAGCAGCGCCGTCCCTGTCCAGCGCTGAGCGAAGGGCCAGGTTCCGCAGCTACTCGGCGGCTTGACGGAAATCGCTGTCGCCAAGCCAGGCGGCACAATCGGCGAGCGCGCGATGCGCCATGGCGCGCTTCTTGGCGATCGTCTTGTCCTTGCCGCGAAAGCGCTTCACGCCCTCGGGCCGCACGATCGCTCCCGGGTCCAGTGGCGGGAACAGACCGAAATTGACATTCATCGGCTGGAACGACCGCTTGCCCGGCTCATCGTCGGAAACGATATGGCCACCCGTAATGTGACCCAGCAGCGAGCCGAACGCGGACGTCGCAGGCGGCACGGAAGGCGCTAGGCCTCTGGCCTCCGCTGCAGCGAAGCGGCCGGCCAGGAGACCGATTGCGGCCGATTCGACATAGCCTTCGCAGCCCGTGATCTGTCCGGCGAAGCGGATGTCCGAACGAGCCTTCAGGCGCAGCGTCGCGTCGAGCAACACCGGCGAGTTGAGATAGGTGTTGCGATGCAGGCCACCGAGACGGGCAAATTCGGCATTCTGCAGCCCGGGTATCATCCGGAAGATCTCGGTCTGTGCGCCATATTTCAGCTTGGTCTGGAAACCGACCATGTTGAAGAGCGTGCCGAGAGCATTGTCCTGGCGCAGCTGGACGACAGCATAAGCCTTTTCGGTCGGCTTGTGCGCGTTGGTCAGGCCCATCGGCTTCATCGGCCCATGGCGAAGCGTTTCGCGGCCGCGCTCGGCCATCACTTCGATCGGCAGGCACCCATCGAAATAGGGCGTGCCTTCCCAATCCTTGAAGCTCGTCTTGTCGCCGGCCAGCAACGCGTCGACGAAGGCACTGTATTCCGCTTCCGTCATCGGGCAGTTGATATAGTCCTTGCCCGTGCCGCCGGGGCCGACCTTGTCGTAGCGCGACTGATACCAGCAGATATCCATGTCGATGGACTCGGCGTGGACGATCGGCGCGATGGCATCGAAAAAGGCGAGAGCATCGGCACCCGTGACTTGGCCGATCGATTCGGCGAGCGAGGGTGCAGTCAGCGGACCAGTCGCGATGATCGTCCGGCCCCATTCGGCGGGTGGCAGGCCCGTCACTTCCTCACGCTCGATGGTGACGAGCGGATGGTCGTTCAGCGCCTTCGTTACGGCGTCGGAAAAGCCGACGCGGTCGACGGCAAGCGCGCCGCCTGCCGGCACCTGATTGAGGTCGCCGCACGCCATGATGAGCGACCCGGCAAGCCGCATCTCGGCATGCAGGACGCCCACCGCATTCGTCTCCGCATCGTCCGACCGAAATGAGTTCGAGCAGACGAGTTCGGCGAGGCCGTCGGTGAGGTGGGCATCGGTGCCGCGGATTGGTCGCATTTCGTGGAGGACGACGGGAACGCCTGCCTGAGCGATCTGCCAGGCGGCTTCCGAACCGGCAAGTCCTCCGCCGATCACGTGAACGGGCTTTGTGTGATCTGCTGTATCTGTCATGCGCGCGTCATATCATTCCGGCGCGGCAAGGCCAACGGGCGTTTCAGCGCGCCTGGCGTCCGCTGCGGGCAACGTCGAAACGCGTTAGGCCGATGTCTTCGAGCGTCTCGTTGGAGAGGCCGCGAAGCGTGTTCATGGTGCGGCGGCGGCTGAGCCACGACCGGGCATTGTTGAGAATAAGCATGGTATTCACCTGATTGGGATGTGACGGCGCACGGGCCGTCTCTTGGTGCTGCTTCTACTGCCGATTGGCGAGCGCCAGTAGCGCTGATGTCCGAGGCCAGCCATGCGGGGCAGGCAGCGCTGGGATCGATCCGAAGCGGCAACCGTGAAATGCCGATTTTTCAGGCATACGCCGGTACTTTGAGCATTACTTGACCGCGGTGCGAGCCACGACCGGGATGTCGCGTCGGGTCAGCCCGAGATCAGCGAGCTCCCGGCTCGTCATCTGCTCGAGATCCGTGCAGGCGATACGGTATTGGCGCCAGCGTCGAAAGGACTCCGTAAGGCTCATGATGCTCGCTCTGTTCGGTCCGGGACCGCAATTTGGATCACGTCGCTCAAAACAAGAGCGCCCGCCGGGGGAGGAGATCCGGCGGGCGCACTTTGTTTGATCGGCAGCTGGGAGGAGGAGGGCCGCCGATCGCTCGGCCTGACACTGGGAGGAGGAGTGTGTCCGGCCGAATTTCTTAATTAGATCGCCTGGCGAGCGATGCGCGCGATGTCAGCGCGGTTTACACCGATGTCGCTGAGTTCGCGATCCGACATACGGGCCAGTTCGTTGCGGGTCTGACGGTACTTGCGCCAGTTGTTGAAAGTGCGTGCTACGTTCATCTTCATGTCCTTCGTATTTCCCAGGCCTGCTCTTGAGCGGCCCGATCTCGTTGGACTGAAGATAGGTGCGATGGGCCAATTTGTGCAGTGCGAAATAAGCATCGTGGCTATGCGCTGGCTGCAGACCGGATCAGATCGTTAAGATTTGATTCATTTGCACGTGCATCCGCGCCCAGGCCGATGGAGCACCGGATGACGCACGACATTGCCCGCCGCCGCCAACTGGCGAAAGCGAGGCGAAGCACATCAGATGATTTATATGAGAGAGTCGGAAAAAAATAACGCCCGCTGGGGGAGGAGGATCCAGCGGGCGTCATTTGTGGCGATGAATGGTTGGGAGGAGGAGAACCATCCATCATATCGGAGAGGCAATGGGAGGAGGAGTTTGCCGCTCCGAATTCTTTGCCGCCTTACGGGCGACCCTCGATCGAGGCGCTCAGTTGCGCCGTTCGATGACTTCAACATAAGGCGACCGATCCGATTTGTGCAGTGCAATATCTGCATGGAAGCCATGCACCTTACGCAACTCTGTCACACGTCAGCTTTTGGCCGGCCTTGCGTCCGCAATGTGAGGAGGCGATCCCAGCGTTTCAAGAGCGGGCCGCTCGCTCGCCGAGGCGAACACGGTGCATGAACGCGCTCGTTGGGCGAAGGTTCCATTCGATCTTGCGTCGATGCTAAAAGAGCGGAATGGCGGCGCCAAATACCCCATTTTTCCTTTGAACCCTCCAGAACGGGTGATATAGAGACGCGCGTTCAAGGCTGGCCCGCTATGCCTTGAGTGTTGATCTGGCGAGCAGAGCGGGTGTGGTGGAATTGGTAGACACGCCAGATTTAGGTTCTGGTGGCGAAAGCCGTGGGGGTTCAAGTCCCTCCACCCGCACCAGACAGAATTGAACGCCGCTTCCGGCAATTTGAATTCCGGTTCAGCGCTCCTCGACGACGTCGCGAGAGCGCTGCCAAGAACTATCAAGAAGGTGAACGATGCAGGTAACCGAGACCCTGGCCGAAGGCCTGAAGCGCGAGATCAAAGTCGTCGTGCCAGCGCAAGAGATGGAGCAGAAGCTCAATGAGCGCCTGGCCGATGCCAAGAACAAGGTCCGTCTGAACGGCTTCCGCCCCGGCAAGGTGCCGATGTCGCATCTCAAGAAGATGTACGGCAAGTCGTTCATGGCCGATCTCGTCAATGAGATCATCCGCGACAAGCCGGGCGCGATTCTGACCGAGCGCGGCGAGCGCTCCGCCACGCAGCCTGAAATCAAGATGACCGAGGACGAGGCGGAAGCCAACGAGATCCTCGATGCCAAGAAGGACTTCGAGTTCTCGCTGGCCTACGAAGTCATCCCGGCGATCGAACTCAAGGGCGATTCCAAGTTGACGGTCACGCGCGAAGTCGTCGACATTCCGGATGAGGAAGTCGAAGAGCAAGTTCTCCGCATCGCCGAGAACGCCAAGACCTACGAGACCAAGAAGGGCAAGGCTGCCGACGGCGATCGCGTGACGATCGACTATCTCGGCAAGATCGACGGCGAGCCCTTCGATGGCGGCAAGGACGACGATGCCGAACTGGTCATCGGCTCCAAGCGCTTCATTCCCGGCTTCGAAGAGCAACTGGTCGGCGTGAAGGCCGGCGACGAGAAGACGATCACAGTTTCGTTCCCGGATGATTACCCGGCGGCCAACCTTGCGGGCAAGGAAGCCACCTTCGACATAAAGGTCAAGGACGTCGCCGCTGCGGCCGAACTGACGATCGACGACGAGCTGGCCAAGAAGCTCGGCCTCGAATCGGCCGACAAGCTGCGCGAGGTCGTCCGCGGCCAGATCGAAAGCCAGTACGGCCAGATGACCCGCCAGAAGGTAAAGCGTCAGATCCTCGACCAGCTCGACGAACTCTACCAGTTCGACACGCCCGAGACGCTGGTCGATGCCGAGTTCAACAACATCTGGACGCAGATCACCCGCGATCTCGAACAATCCGGCAAGAGCTTCGAGGACGAGGACACGACCGAAGAAGCAGCGCGCGAAGAGTATCGCAAGCTCGCCGAACGCCGCGTCCGCCTTGGTCTGGTTCTTTCCGAGATCGGCGAAAAGGCCGGCGTGAAGGTTGCCGACGAGGAAATGCAGCGCGCCCTCTATGAGCAGGTTCGCCAGTTCCCCGGCCAGGAACGCCAGATCATGGAATACTTCCAGAAGACCCCGGGTGCAGCCGCTTCGCTGCGCGCGCCGATCTTCGAGGAAAAGGTCATCGACCACCTGCTTTCCGAAGCCGACGTCACCGACAAGACCGTCAGCAAGGAAGAGCTGATGGCTGAAGACGAGGACGAGACGGGCAGCAAGGCTGAAGCTTCCGAAAAGAAGCCGGCCAAGAAGAAGGCTGCCAAGAAGGACGAGACGGCTGCCGCCGACGAGGGCGAAAAGAAGCCCGCCAAGAAGAAGGCAGCCAAGAAGGACGACGCCGAAGAGGCCTGATCCTCGCTTCGGATCTCTAAGTTCGACAAGAGGCCGTCCGCAAAACGCGGGCGGCCTTTTTCAATGCTTGCAGCGCGCTATGTGCCGGACATCGGATGGATGAAGGGCTGAGACCACAGTGGCGCAAACGAAAGACCGCACGGGCGGAAGGCTTAGATTTGTCCTTGGCGATCAACTGAGCCGCGACCTGTCTGCGCTGGAGGGAGCCGACAAGGATCGCGACGTGATCCTGATTGCGGAAGTGGGCGCCGAGGCAAGCTATGTGCGCCACCACAAGAAGAAGATCGCCTTCCTCTTCTCCGCCATGCGCCATTTCGCACGCGATCTGGAGAGCGCCGGCTTCACCGTTCACTACATGCGATTCGACGAGGGCGTCGCGTCGCTCGATGATGCGCTGAAACGGGCGATCGACGCGCATGCACTAGAAGCGGTCGTCATGACCGAGGCGGCGGAGCACCGCGTGCTGATGATGCAGAAGGAGTGGCGCGATGGGGTAGGCGTGCCCCTGACAGTTCTTCCGGACACCCGCTTTTTCTGCTCTCACAAGCGGTTCAAGGAATGGGCGGGCGAGAACCCGAAATCGCTCCGGATGGAGTATTTCTACCGCGAGATGCGCCGCCTGACCGGCTATCTGATGGACGGCGATGCACCGGAAGGCGGGAAGTGGAACTTCGACCACGACAATCGGGAGAAGCTGCCAGCCGATCTGAAAGCGCCGAAGCGGCCGACCTATACGGTCGATGACGAGACGAAGGAAGTTCTGGCGCTCGTCGCGGAGCAGTTCGAAGAAAATTTTGGCGATCTCGAGCCGTTCGACTATCCCGTCACGCGCCGGCAGGCGCTGCACTATCTGGACTGGTTCATCGACACGGCACTTCCGAACTTCGGGACCTATCAGGACGCCATGCGCCAGGGCGAGCCGTTGCTCTTTCACTCGAACCTGTCAGGTCTCATCAATTGCGGGCTGCTTTCACCACGTGAATGCTGCGACAGAGTGGAAGAAGCGTGGCGCGACGGGGCTGTGCCGATCAACGCGGCGGAGGGCTTCATCCGCCAAGTCATCGGATGGCGCGAATTCATCCGCGGGATCTACTGGCTGAAAATGCCGGACTATGCCGGTTCAAACGCCTTGTCGGCTGACAAGAAGCTGCCCGACTTCTTCTGGACGGCGAAAACCGAGATGAACTGCCTGAAGCAGTCGATCGGCGAGACCAAGGCCAATGCCTATGCCCATCACATTCAGCGCCTGATGGTCATCGGCAATTTCTGCCTGCTCGCGGGCCTCGACCCGAAGGAAGTGCAGGAATGGTACCTGCTCGTCTACCACGACGCCTATGAATGGGTGGAGATGCCGAACGTCGTCGGCATGATCCTCTATGCCGATGGCGGCTTCTTTGCCTCCAAGCCCTATGCAGCCTCCGGCGCCTATATCGACCGGATGTCGGACTATTGCGGCAACTGCCGCTACGATGTGAAGAAGAAGAACGGCGAGAAGGCCTGTCCCTTCAACTATCTCTACTGGGACTTCCTGCTGCGCAACCGTGCCGCCTTCCAGAAGAATCACCGCATGGGCGTCATCATGAAAAGTCTCGACCGGATGGGCGAAGATAAGATTGATGCCATCAGGCGCGACAGCCGGCGCTTCCTCGATAAGCTGAGCTGAACAGGCAGCCGCCTCTTACATCAGCTGCAGGCCCCGTAGGCTCGCATGGCCCTGCCGGCCGATGATAATGTGGTCATGAACGACGATGCCGAGCGGCTTTCCGGTTTCGACGATCGTGCGCGTCATGTCGATATCGGCACGCGACGGTGTCGGATCCCCTGATGGATGGTTGTGCACGAGGATCAGCGCGCTGGCCGAAAGCTCAAGCGCACGGCGCATCACTTCGCGGGGATAGACGGGCGTGTGATCGACCGTGCCGGTCTGCTGCACTTCGTCTGCAATCAGCACGTTCTTCTTGTCGAGGAACAGGATCCGAAACTGCTCCCGTGTCTCGAACGCCATGGCGGCATGGCAGTAGTCGATGACCTGCTGCCAGGAAGCCAGCACCTGGCGCGCCGCGATCTCGCCTTTCAACATGCGTTGGCCGACCGCCGCCACCACTTTGAGATCGAGCGCCGCCGCCTCGCCGATACCGTCGATCTCGCTGAGAAGATGCGGCGGTGCGCCGAGGACCTCCGACAAGGATCCGAACCGCGCGATCAGCGCCTTTGCGATTGGTTTTGTGTCGCGTCTGGGCAGTATGCGGAAGAGCAGAAGCTCCAGAAGCTCGTAATCTGCAAGCCCTTGGACACCATTGTCTCGAAAGCGGTCGCGCAGCCGGTCTCGGTGCCCATGGTAGTGGGCGGGCGCCGTCTTCGTGGCACGAGGCGGCTGGACCGGGCCTTCTGCGAAAAAGGCGCGTTCGTCGGCGAACTGATCATCGTCCGGCTCTGTGATCGATGCCATGACGAATGTCCCCGCCGTGCCGCGTCAGCCAGGCAGGCCTGGGCGGTCGAGACCGCCAGGCGAGAGCGTGAAGATCTCGCAGCCTGTCTCGGTCACGCCGACCGTGTGTTCGTACTGAGCCGAAAGCGAGCGGTCGCGCGTCACGGCTGTCCAGCCATCGGCAAGCACCTTCACATGCGGCTTGCCCAGATTGATCATCGGTTCGATCGTGAAGATCATGCCGGGCCGCATTTCCGGGCCTTCATTCGAGCGGCCATAGTGCAGGATGTTGGGCGCATCGTGAAACAGACGACCGAGCCCGTGCCCGCAGAAATCGCGAACGACCGAGCAGCGCTCGGCCTCTGCGAAGGTCTGGATCGCTTCGCCGATCGCCCCGGTTCGGGCGCCGGGCTTCACCGCCGCGATGCCGCGCATCATCGATTCATGCGTGACCTCGAGCAGTCGCTCGGCAGCGCGCTTGATCTGCCCAACCGGGTACATGCGGCTTGAATCGCCATGCCATCCATCGACGACGAGCGTCACGTCGATATTGACGATGTCACCGTCGCGCAGCGGCTTGTCGTTCGGAATGCCGTGACAGACGACGTGATTGATCGAGGTGCAGGACGATTTGGTATAGCCGCGATAATTCATCGTAGCGGGCAGGGCGCCGTGATCGCGGCCGAATTCGAACACGAACTTGTCGATCGCATCTGTGGTGACGCCGGGCACGACCATCGGCGCCAGTGCGTCAAGGCATCGTGCGGTCAGCTGGCAGGCCTTGCGCATCCCTTCGAAGCCATTTTCGCCGTAGAGGCGGATCTGCCCGTTGTTCTTCTGTGGCGCCAATTCTGCGGCGATGTAGCTGACCATCTATGGATGTCCGGTTTTCAGGAGCCGGTCCTCGCGGACCATCATCCCGGGCTCGTCGATCACGATGAGATCCACAGGACGAATTTCTTCTGAAGTGATGTCGCATCGAACGGCAAAAGCTTCAACCCCGCGCCCCACGGCGCGGTCGAAAGCCGCAGCATAATAGGGATCGAGATCGCGACAAAGCTTCAATCGAGATCCATCGCTGCGCTGGACGAGAAACAGCATGACCGCACGATGCCCCGCTTCGATCACGTCGCCGAGCTCGTCCAGATGCTTGGCGCCGCGAGTGGTCACGCTATCGGGAAACTCAAACAGTCCCTGCACGCGCGTCATGTGCACGTTCTTGACTTCGACATAGGCCCGGCCGAGCTGCGGGTCCTCGAGCAGAATGTCGATGCGCGAGGCTTGGCCGTATTTCTGTTCGCGCTTCAGTTGGGCGTAGTCGCCAAGGTTCGAGATCAGCCCTGCACCGATCGCTTCTTCTGCAAGCCGGTTGGGCAGGCCCGTGTTGATGCCAACGATGGTGCCGTCAGCTTCGACCAGTTCCAGGCAGTGACGATATTTGCGGGTGGGGCTGTCGTGCTCGGAAAGCCAGATCCGCGAGCCCGGCGTCGTCAGGCCCCACATCGACCCCGTATTGGGGCAGGAGCCCGTAACTTTCGTGCCGTCGTCGAGGACGGCGTCGAACAAAAAGCGCTTGTAGCGGCTGACCAGCGTCGCCGGCACGAGGGGCGTCTTGAACTTCATCGAGGCGTTAGGCTCTGGCGCGAACGTAGGAGCCCGGTGCATCCTCGATAGGCTTAAGCTTCTTACCGCCGGGCTTGCGCGATTTGGCATCCACGGTGGCATCCATGCCTTCGAGTTCGGTCAGCCATTGCTGCCAGTGCGGCCACCACGATCCGGGATGCTCTTCGGCATTCTGAACCCAGTCTTCGAAAGCGCCGACCGGTGGGCCACCGGTCCAGAACTGGTATTTCTTCTTGTCGGGCGGATTGACCACCCCGGCGATGTGGCCGGAGCCAGACAGGACATATTGCACGTCACCGCCGAAGAACTGGCTGCCGATGAAGACCGACTTGGCAGGCGCGATGTGGTCTTCCTTCGTTGCCAGATTATAGACCGGTATCCGAACGTCCTTCAGCGAGAGACGATGCCCTGCAAGCTCCATCTTGCCCATGGACAGCTTGTTCTCCAGATAGCAATTGCGCAAGTAGAACGAATGGTTGGCGCAGGGCATTCGCGTCGAATCGGAATTCCAGTAGAGCAGGTCGAAGGGCATCGGATCTTTGCCCTTCAGGTAGTTGTTGACGACGTAAGGCCAGATCAGGTCGGACGATCGGAGCATGTTGAAGGCCGTCGACATCTTGGAGCCCTCGAGGAAGCCGGATTTCTCCATGCCGGCTTCGATCGCCTCGATCTGGTCTTCGTCGACGAACACCTTGAGGTCGCCCGCATGGGTGAAATCGACCTGCGTCGTCAGGAATGTCACGGATTTGATCCGCGTGTCCTTTTCCTTGGCGTGAAGTGCCAGCGTTGCCGCCAGAAGCGTGCCGCCGACACAGTAGCCGATGGCGTTGACGCCGGTTTCGCCCGTTGCCTGCTCGGCAGCGTCGAGCGCAAATCCGATGCCGTCGCGCGCATAGGACTCCCAGTCCATGTTGCGGTGGCGCTCGTCCGGGTTGACCCAGGAGATCACAAAGACCGTGTGCCCCTGCGCCACGGCCCAGGCAATGAACGACTTCTGCGGATTGAGGTCGAGGATGTAAAACTTGTTGATCCATGGGGGGCAGATGAGAAGAGGGCGCTTCAGCACCTTTTCCGTTGTCGGCTCGTATTGGATGACCTGGCAAACATCGCTTTGAGCGATCACTTTCCCTGGCGTCGTTGCCAGGTTTTCGCCGACCTTGAACTTGGATGCGTCGGACTGACGAAGCTTCAGGTCGCCTTTGCCGGCGGCGATGTCTTCGGCCAGCATGCGCATGCCGCGCACGAGGTTCTCCCCGTTCTCCGCCACGGTCTCGCGGTAGAGCTCCGGATTCGTCAGAAGAAAGTTGCTCGGCGAAAGCGCATCGATGATCTGGCGCGTGTAGAACTGCGCCTTGTGTTTCAGATGCGGGTCGAGACCTTCGGCATCGACGATCAGCTTCTCGGCCCAGTCGGATGTCACCCAATAGGCACCGCGCAGGAAATCGAAGAAGGCGTTATCGTTCCAATCCTTGTCGGCAAAGCGTTTGTCGCCGACATGTGCAGCCGGCGTGGCCGGTGGCGCGTCTGCGCCCGAGAGGCGCTGGATCGACGCATTCCAGATCGAGAAATAGGACGTGAGAAGATGCGTCTGCGCTTCGATCGCGCGCGAGGGATCGGAAAGCCAGTACTCGGAAACCTTCGCAAAGGTTTTCACCATGTCGGCATAAGGCTCTGAAATGGTGTCGGTTTTCTCGCCGCTCTCCCGCGGCGCGACCCAGGCTGCGGCAGCACGACCCAGTTCTTCGAGCATGCGCGCGAGGTTGCGCGCGAACGCCTCGGGATCCTTGACGATATAAGGCTCAATTGCCTTTGCGTCGCCGATCGGCGGCTTGTCGCTGCCAGACGCCTTTGTCATGGCCATCCTCCCTCATGCTGCGCTTGGATTGCGCGTCGCCTTAACGGCTTGTTCCCAAAGCCTACTATACCGAAGCGCTTCATTGTAAGAGAAATAAGACGATGGGATTCGATGTGTCGGCCCGTCATGCGACCGGTGCGGTCAGCATGCGGCGGAGTGTGGCGGCAGGATGGACGTATGACGAAACATTTGCGGTGGATCCTTCTGGTCCTCTGTGCGGGGCTTGCAGCGTGCACATCGAGCGACCCGAGTGCGCCGAACTACAACCCGAGCTTTGCGGCCATCAATGACACGCTGAACCGTCCGGAGCCCCGCACGCCCGCGCCTTTCGTTGAGGCCGGTGCGCGGCGTAGCGGCGTGTTTCCGACCTTTGCCACGCCGCCCGCGCGAAGCACGGTCCAGATGACCGAGCTGCAGCGCGAGATGCAGCGTGCAGAACTGGCCGCGGCACTCGCTTCGCAGCGCAACGACCGCAGCGCCGCCAACCGCTATCGCGCGCGCGTAGCCGAACTGCAGGCGCTGGCGCGAAACCATGGCCCGGAGCAGCTGGCGAGGATCGAGAACTGATCCGCCGGCCCGTTGGGATTTCGCGCGGCAACGGGCACGGGATGGGTATCGGATTGGCGCCGCCTATGGACTTCGCAACGCGTTGACGCCATAACGCGCCTGTTGAAAACAGCCGGGCGCTCGGCGTTTATCGAGGTTTCTCATGAAGAAATTTTTGCTGCAGTTCTTCACCTGGTGGAACGGCGCAACGCTCAACACGCGCTTCCACACGTGGCGACACGGCGCCGAGGTGGGAACGGATGAGTTCGGCAATGTCTACTATCAGGGCGGCACCGATTCCGAGGGCCGGACGCGGCGCTGGGTCATGTATAATGGGCTTGCGGATGCATCGCGCATTCCTGCCGCGTGGCATGGCTGGATGCACCACCGGACTGACATTGCGCCCAACGACGAGAACTATCAGCCGCGCGCGTGGCAAAAGCCGCACAAGCCGAACCTGACCGGCTCGCCGGCCGCTTACCGTCCGAAGGGGTCGATCCTGACCGGGACGGAGCGCCCCCGCGTCACCGGCGATTACGACGCTTGGACGCCGAAGTCCTGAGCGATCGACCAGCCGAAACCTTTTGGCCACAATGCGCAGTTAGGTCACCGATGAATCGGCTCGCCGCTCGTCAGGCGCAGAGCTGAGCTGAAAGCGGCTTCAAGGCAGGCGAGCATGACATCTTCGATCAGGAAACATTTTATCGTTTGCGGCGCGACCGCTTTGATCGGCGTCGCAGGTCTTGCGCAGTTCGCGATTCCTGAAGCTCAGGCTGCGCGCATCGAGAATCGCGTCGCCGTGTTCTCGGGCATCGACAAGATCACCGGGCGGATCACTACCTTCGACGTCTATATCAACGAGACGGTCCAGTTCGGTGCGCTGCAGGTGACGCCGCGCGTCTGTTATACCCGCGATGAAACCGAAGCGCCGAAGACGACGACCTTCGTCGAGGTCGACGAGATCACCCTCGACCGCAAGATCAGACGTATTTTCACCGGTTGGATGTTTGCCGATTCACCGGCGTTGAACGCCGTCGAGCATGCCGTCTACGACGTCTGGCTGGACACCTGCAAAATGGAATCGGACGTGCCTGCACCACAGGAAAGCTGATCGGCCTTCAGGACATCGAATCAAAAAGGGCCGCCGGATGGAAATCCGGCGGCCCTTTGCGTCATTGCCTTTTAGAGGCCCATTTACTGAGCCTGGGCGCTCTGAACCAGAGGCGTGATGCGGCGGACCGTCACGCGACGGTTCAGTTGTTCAGGCTCTTGCGTGTTCACCTTCAGGAAGCGCTCGCCATAGCCCTGCGTCTGCAGGTTTTCCGGCGGGATCCCAAAGACGTTGGTCAGGGCAACAGCGATCGATTCGGCGCGCTGGTCTGAAAGCAGAAGGTTTGCCTGATCGCTGCCGACAGCATCGGTGTGACCTTCGAGCAAGAAGATCTCGCTCTCGTTGGTCTCCAGCATGTCGATCATCGCATTCGCGATTTCTTCGAGAGCGGGAACCTGGCTCTCGCTGATCGATGCGCTGCCGAAGTCGAACGTGATGTTGTCGAGGTCGACGCGGGGCATGATGTCACGAACGCGAGCCGAGCGCTTCACTTCCTCGACCGAATAGATCTCGGTCACGGGTTCGATCGGCGGCTGCTCGAAGAACGTGACGTAGTCGGTGTAGTCATCCGCCCGGGTCGAGTCGTAGATGTACTCATCGACCGGAATGGTGAGCTGCAGCGGCGGCAGGTATGTGCCCGGATCGACGTAGACGTACTGTTCTTCCTGGTCGTACTCAGGAGCATAGAACAGAACGACTTCTTGGCCGTTCGGCCGGACGCGCGAACGCTGGACGATGTCGCCGTAACGGTTGCGGATCGTGATGATCTGCGAACCGTTTTCGCGGAGAACGACTTCACGAACACGGCCACGCGGTAGTTCTTCGTAATACACATCCTGAGAATTGATGGCGATTCGCTCGCGGTCGTTGTTCTCGACGATGTAGCGGTTGTTCACCTCGTAGACGTAACGATTTTCCGTTTGGTTGATGATCGTGATGTTGTTCGGCCGCTCATAGGTCGGAACCACGTCGATACGCTGGCCTTGCTCGGCAATGACCGACTGAACTTCGATCTGCGGTGCAAACTCCCGTGCGATGGCCTGCGCTTCGGCGTCCGATGTCGGGCGCTGGCTGCGCTGTGCTTCGAGAGCTTCGATGCGCTGACGAAGACGCTCGACTTCCTCGGGATCCTGAGCTGGAACAGGCTGGGCCTGAACGGCAGCATCCGCACCGGCAGCGTTCGGATCCGCATTCGGATCGACCGTTGCTTCGGCCGGGAGCGGCTCTTCCTTGGCGCTGTCGAGGATCGGTGCACCGTCTTCGACCTGCAGCATTTCCGGAGCGGGCTGTTCGACCGTGCCTTGTTCGCCGCCGGTCGCATCCGGTGCGCCCTCAACGGGCACTTCCGTGCCGGCAGGAGCCTCGCCCGGCAGCGGCTGGGCCGGAGCTGCGGCGGGATCTTCGACAGGCGCGCCATCGACTGCCGGCTCTTCGGCGGCAGGTGCTTCAGGCGCCGCATCGACCGGAGCCTCAGCTTCAGGCGCTGCATCGACCGGGGCTTCTTGCGGAACCGGCACATCTTCGGCAGCAGGGGCTTCGCCTTCGACCGGTGCTTCTTCGGCAGCGGGTGCTACTTCAACGGCCGGAGCTTCTTCCTGCATCGTCTCGACAGGAGCTTCTTCAGCCGCTGGCGCTTCTTCGGCCGGAGTCTCTTCTACGACAGGGGCTTCTTCAACCGCCGGTTCTTCCTCGACCGGAGCTTCTTCTGCCGGCACTTCCTCGACAGGAGCTTCCTCTAGAGGTGCTTCTTCAACAGCCGGAGCTTCTTCGACGGGCGCAGCCTCAGGCGCCGGTGTTTCTTCGACGGTTGGCTCTTCCATTACCGGCGCTTCTTCCGGCACGGGTGCTGGCTCAGGTGCGGGTTCTGGCGCCGGAGCAGGTTCCGGGGCGGGCTCAGGCTGAGGAGCCGGCTCTGGAGCGGGTTCCGGGGCTGGCGCGGGCTCGGGAGCAGGCTCGGCCGGAATTTCCGGTGGTGCTTCCGGAACCGGCGGCTGCTCTTGCGGCGCTTCCTCTACCGGTGGTTCAGCTTGCGGGGCAGGAGCCTCGCCGCCGACACAAGTGCCATCCATGGGCACGGTACCGGGAGGGCATTCTGCCTGAGCGAGCAGCATCGAGGTGCCAGCCGCGTTGGCAGCCTGCTTCGGCGCGGCAATGGCGCCGCCAGCGGCAATGCTGGCCGCCAATAGGGGAAGAGCCGCTGTCGCCAGCAGCCTCTTTCGAATGACTGACATATCGTGTTCCTTTTTGTTGTCCGTCCCTGCGGTCAAAAACGTGTGAACAGGTCCCTGGTTCCAGCAAGGATCGGTCGGAACACAATGAAAGCACCAAGCTGAACCGCCCATGAAAGCGTTGTTCATCAAATGCTGATAACGCAATAGTTTCAGAAGGATATATTTGGGTAGGAGAGCGCGTCGGCAAGAAGCCCGTCATAGGTCGAACGAGGTACGTCGACAGCGCCGAAGCGCTTCAGATGGTCGGTTGTGAACTGCGTGTCGAGCAGCTGAAACCCGCGCCGCTTGAGTCGGTCGACAAGATGCACCAGGCAGATTTTCGACGCATCGGTCGCGGTCGAGAACATGCTCTCGCCGAAGAACGCGGCGCCGAGCGATACACCATAGAGCCCACCCACGAGCTCATCGCCCCGCCAGGCCTCGACGGAATGCGCATGGCCGAGCCTATGGAGATCGTTGTACAGCGCGCGGATCGTTGCGTTGATCCAGGTGGATTTTCGGCCGGGCGCAGGCTCGGCGCACCCGGCGATGACTGCTGGGAACGCGGTGTTCACGCGGATGTCGAAGGGGGCCGCGCGCAGGGTGCGGGCCAGGCGCCGGGGCAGATGGAAGTCGTCGAGCGGTATGATGCCGCGCACTTCCGGCTCGACCCAGAAGATTGTCGGGTCATCTGCGGATTCGGCCATGGGAAACAGGCCGCAGCTATAGGCCTTCAGAAGCAGCTCCGGCGTCAGTTCCAGCCGACTGTCCCGTCCGCGCGCCATCGCCGTCTTGCTCTCCAGAGAATGCCGTGCGTCTCAAAAAGCCGCACGGCGCTGTTTGCTCAGGACCTGAGAAGAGCCTCAGTTCACTCAGGCTCTTTCAGAAACTTTTCCAGCCAATGGATATCATAGTCCCCATTCGCGATGTCGGGATTGTTGAGCAGTTCCCGGAAGAGGGGGATCGTCGTCTTGATGCCATCGACCACGAACTCGTCGAGCGCGCGGCGCAGACGCATCATGCACTCAACGCGCGTTCGCCCATGCACGATCAGCTTCCCGATCAGGCTGTCATAATACGGCGGGATCGCGTAACCCTGGTAGACAGCTGAATCGACGCGCACGCCGAGGCCGCCGGGCGTGTGATAATGGGTCACCGTACCCGGCGACGGCACGAAAGTTCGCGGATCTTCAGCGTTGATGCGGCACTCGATGGCGTGGCCATGGAAGCGCACGTCTTCCTGGCGAACCGAGAGCCCACCGCCCGAGGCGACGCGGATCTGTTCATGCACCAGATCGATGCCGGTGATGGCTTCCGTGACCGGATGCTCCACCTGTAGGCGCGTGTTCATCTCGATGAAATAGAACTCGCCATTCTCGTAGAGAAACTCGATCGTGCCGGCGCCGCGATATTTTAGCTTCGACATCGCCTCGGCGCAGATCTGGCCGATGCGGGCACGCTGTTCTTCATTGAGAGCCGGCGAATTGGCCTCTTCCCAAACCTTCTGGTGACGACGCTGCAACGAGCAGTCACGTTCGCCGAGATGGATCGCGTTGCCCTGGCCATCGCCCAGAACCTGGATCTCGATGTGCCGCGGCTTGCCGAGGTACTTTTCCAGATAGACGGAATCGTTGCCAAACGCAGAGCCGGCCTCCGAGCGCGCGGTCGAGAGCGCCTCGGAAAGGTCAGCGGGCGTTCGCGCGACCTTCATGCCGCGGCCGCCGCCACCTGCCGTCGCCTTGATCAGGACCGGGTAGCCGATCTCTTCGGCGATGCGGGCGGCTTCGGCATCATCCTGCACTTCGCCTTCAGAGCCAGGCACGACCGGAATGCCGAGCGCTTCGGCCGTCTTCTTCGCGGTGATCTTGTCACCCATGATCCGGATGTGTTCGGAGGTCGGGCCGATGAAGGTGAGGCCGTGCGCCTCCAGGATCTCCGCAAATTTCGCGTTCTCGGACAGGAAGCCGTAGCCTGGATGGACGGCATCCGCACCGGTGATTTCGCAGGCGGCGACGATCTGATGGATGTTCAGGTAGCTGTCGCGCGATGGCGGCGGGCCGATGCAGACGCTTTCGTCGGCAAGACGCACATGCATCGCGTTCTGGTCGGCCGTCGAATGCACGGCAACCGTTTGAATGCCGAGTTCCTTGCAGGCGCGCAGCACGCGAAGGGCGATTTCGCCGCGATTGGCTATGAGGACCTTTGAAAACATCGCGGGCGGCCTACTGGATCGTCACGAGCGGCTCGCCGAACTCGACGGGCTGGCCATCTTCGATCAGAATCGCCGTCACGGTGCCGGACTTAGGCGCCGGGATCTGGTTCATCGTCTTCATCGCCTCGATGATCAGGATCGTCTGGCCTTCCTTGACGGCTTGGCCGACTTCGGCAAAAGGCCGCGCGCCGGGCGAGGGTGCCAGATAGGCAGTGCCGACCATCGGCGAGGACAGGATGTCCTTCGGGTTGTGCTCGGGCTTGGCAGGCGCAGCCGGCTCGGCGGCGGCGGCAGCAGCCACAGGCGCTGGCGCAGCAGCCTGCGAGGCCGGTGCCTGGACGTATTGGGGAGCGGGACTGCGCGAAACGCGGATCCGAAGATCGTCCTGCTCGACCTCGATTTCGGTCAGATTTGTTTCGGTCAGGATGTTCGCGAGATCGCGGATGAGCCCCTGATCGATGCCCGGCTTCTTGTCTGCCATCGGCTTATCGCCCTTCTTCATGATCTTGTCAGTTCTTTTGCTGGTTCACGATGCCCACAAGCGCCTGAAGCGCGAGAGGGTAACCTGCGGGCCCGAAGCCACAGATGACGCCTTTGACGACTGGCGCAATCATCGTGCGGTGGCGGAAGGCCTCGCGGGCGTGGATGTTGGAAAGATGCAGTTCGACGACGGGAATGCCGATCGCACGGATCGCGTCGTGGAGCGCGATCGAGGTGTGGCCGTACGCGCCGGGATTGATGACGACGCCTTCGGCTGTTTCACCGGCCTCATGCAGCCAGTCGACCAGCACGCCTTCATGGTTCGTCTGTCGGAATTCCAGCACACAGCCAAGCTCGTCGGCCTGCTGCCGGCAGTTCGTCTCGATATCGGCCAGCGTTACGGCGCCATAAATGCCAGGCTCGCGCTTACCGAGCGCATTGAGATTGGGGCCGTTGAGGACGAACAGGGTACCTGGCACGTTCAGCTTCACTCACGATGGGCAGGCCGATGTGTGTCACGCATCCGGCGAGACTTCTGTCATCGTCGGTGGGGTCGTCCATCGGCGCGCAATCAAATTTGTGCGGGTGGTATAACGGTCCAAGTGACGCAACGGAAGGCTTTTGACACAGACAAAGCCACCATTTGCACGGTTTCGGATAGTCAATCGGCGCTCGTGGTGCGCTTCAGCAGGTCGCGCTGTCGCAGCTGCGCACGTTCTCGATCTTCTGGATCAGGAACTCGGCTCCCATCGCACCGTAAACCGCCTCGTCGCCGATGACATAGGAGGGCGTTCCCGAGATACCGAGCGCATCGGCAAGCTCATAGGATTGCCGGATCTGGGCATCGATCTGTGGATCGGCAAGCTTCTCGCGAAGCGCAGCTTCCTCGACCCCCAACTCGGCCGCAACGGCAATGGCCGATGCCTCGTCGGCGCGCTCGCCAGTCATCAGCGCATCCTGGAACTCACCATATTGCTCGGGCGACACCGCGCGAAACGCCATGCTGATGCGATGCGCGCCGATGGAATCCGGCCCGAGGATCGGGAATTCCTTCAAGATCACGCGCACATTGTCGTCGCTCGCGATGATCGCCTTCATGTCCGCATGTGCGCGCTTGCAGTACCCGCAATTGTAATCGAAGAACTCGACGATGGTGACGTCGCCGTCGGGATTGCCGAGTGCGACATCGCCCGGCGCTTCGAACAGCGCTGACGCCGAAGCTGCGATCGCCGCGCCGGCGCGCTCCTGTAGGCTGGCCTGCTGACGCGTTTCCAGCGCCTGCTGCACTTCGATCATGATCTCCGGGTTGGCGATCAGATATTCGCGAATGAACGCGCCCATCTCTTCCTTCTCCGCCTCGTCAAGCGCCAGGGCGGGGCTTGCGACGGTGAGAGCGGCACCGAGCAAAAGCGCGCCGCTATGGCGACGCAGGGTGTGGAGCAGGCTGTTCATCTGGATCCTGTTCTTTCTCGGCAGTGTCACGGTTTCGCCGAGCTTATTGGCCGACGGTGACGATGTCATTGGCACGTGTCCATGCCGGAGTGCCCGGCTGCAGCTTCTGCTGCGCCCGGGCTGCGAAAATGCGCGCTTCCTGCACGTTGCCGGCGCGGAAATAGCCCTCTGCCATGGTCAGTTCGGCATTGGCAACATCGCCGCGCTGGCCATAGGCCTGCGAGAGCTGGCGATAAGCGCTGAGATTGGTGGGGTCGGCGCCGATCGCCTCACGCAGATCGCTGATCGCCTGCTCGATGAGAGCCGGCTGGCCGGTCCGCATCAGTGCGAAACCGCGCTGCGCACGGATCAGGCCGGAATTGTTCGGGTCGAGCTGAGCCGCGCGCTGGAATGAACTGGCGGCTGCTTCAGCCTGGTTGCCGCTGAGCAGGATCTCGCCCTTGGCCTCATGGAAATACGGATTGTTCGGCTGCTCCGCGAGAAGAGCGTCGATCTTCTGCAACGCCAAGCCGACATTGCCCGACAACCGCGTCGCGATCGCGTCGCCGTAGCGATAGCCGACATTGGCCGTATTTCCGTTGAAGGCGCGCTGGAGAGCCGGATGGCCGCCGACATTGGCAGCGATCTTTCCACGCATGAGGTCGTGGCGCCGCTGCAGCGAGGCATCGACCGGGCTGTTGAAATAGGGGCTGGAACGGGCGAGGTCTTCGAGAAGCGCGATGCGCTCGCGCGGAAGAGGGTGGCTCTGCTGGTAAGGATCGACCTGCACGCCTGCGAGCGCCAGGCCCTGCGAGAAGCGGTTGAAGGTCGCGAGCATGCCGGCCGCCGACTGGCCAGTCGCATTGAGATAGGTGATCGCCGACTGGTCGGCGTTGATCTCCTCGGTGCGGCGATAGCTGAGCAGGCTGCGCTGCGCGATGCCGCCCGATGCTGCCGCAACGCCCATGCCGGCAGAGGCCGTGCCGTCATTGCCCGAGAGTGATCCGGCAGCGACAGCGCCGACGCCGAGCAGACTGCCGACCACGCCGAAAATCTGGGAGCGTGCAATCTGCTCGCGAAGCCGTGCCTGGTGACCGCCTGCGATATGGCCGGCCTCGTGAGCAAGAACGCCGATAATTTCGCCCGGCGATTCGGCCAGCAACAGCGCGCCCGTGTTGATGAAGATGCGGCGTCCATCGACGAAAGCGTTGAAGGAGCGGTTGTTGACCAGAACGATCTCGATGTTGCGCTGCGTAAGTCCCGCCGCACCGAAGATCGGGCGGGCATAATCCTTCAGCAATGCTTCGATCTCGGCGTCGCGAACGATGGCAATCGATTGCGCGCTCGCCGTTGGCACACTTGTCAGAATGGAAGAACAGGCGATGGCGGCCGTAGCCGCGAAGGTCAGTGCCTTGCGCACGAGCTTGTGCATGACGTCTCCTATCCCACCGAACGCCAAAGCCTAGCGGGTTCCTGAGCAAAATTGAACCCGCGGCATTTGGCGCTTGCCGGCCATCGCGCCATTGTGATCGCCGCACCAATCCGGCATTTGTGAGGCCGTAACGCCAGACCCCCGATGATGAGGTAATCGTGTTCGAAGTTTCCACGCGCAGCGCCGTAGAACCATTTCACGCAATGGATGTGCTGGCCGAAGCCAACCGCCGCCGCGCTGCCGGCCGCAGTGTCGTGTCGCTTGCCGTCGGCCAACCATCCCATCCGGCACCGGCCGTCGCGCTCGAAGCGGCACGACAGGCACTCGAGACCGGCCGGCTCGGCTATACCGACGCTCTTGGAACGCAATCACTGCGCCAGGCGATTGCCCAACACTATGCGGAATATTACGGAACGACCGTCGCGCCGGAGCGAATCGCTGTGATGACCGGCTCGTCTGCGGCGTTCAATGTTGCGTTTCTCACGCTCTTCGATGCCGGCGACCGGGTCGCTATCACGCGCCCCGGATATCCCGCATACCGCAACATTCTTGCAGCTCTTGGCCTGCAGCCGGTGGAGATTGCCGTCGGTGAGGAGATGGGCCACACACTGACACCCGACGCCTTGAAGGCCGCGGAAGCGGAATACGGCCGGATCAAGGGCGTCTTGCTCGCAAGTCCGGCCAATCCGACCGGCACCGTGACGGGGCGCGCCGCTTTGTCTGCATTGGCCGACCACTGCGCCCGAACCGGAACGGCCTTCATCTCCGACGAGATCTATCACGGGCTCACATTCGCGGGAGAAGAGACCACCGCGATTGCGCTCAGCGACGAGGCGATCGTGATCAACTCCTTCTCGAAGTACTACTGTATGACGGGTTGGCGCATCGGCTGGATGGTTCTGCCGCAGCATCTGGTGCGCGCGGTCGAGCGGGTCACGCAGAGCCTCTACATCTCGGCACCCGAACTGTCGCAGATCGCCGCCACGGCTGCATTTCGTGGGAAGGCGGAGCTTGACGGGGTGCGCGATCATTATCGCACGAACCGTCAGATTTTGGCGGATCGTCTCCCGGGCCTCGGCTTTCAGATCGCATCGCCCATGGATGGCGCCTTCTACGCGTATGCCGACGTCTCGCGCATGACCAACGACACGATGGATTTCGCCTGGAAGATGCTGCGCGAGATCGACGTGGCGATTACACCGGGGATCGATTTCGATCCGGTCAACGGTCACCGCACCGTTCGACTGTCCTATGCGGGCGCGACGGAAGACATTGTCGAGGCACTGGACCGCATCGCGGCCTGGGTCTGAGCAGAGACAAAAAGACCCGCCTCGATGATGAGGCGGGTCTTTTTTTGTTCAGAAGGGCTTGGTGCCCGCGCGGTCAGAAGAAGCCGCGGCGCTGCCACCAGCCGCCCTTTTTGGGCTTCGCTTCACCTTCCGGCTCGGCCTTCTGTCCATTGGACACAAGTTGCGGCTCGGCAGGCTTCGCTGGCTCCACGGGTGCTTCCGCTTCCGGTTCGGCGACGACGGGCGCGCTCTCCTGGACGGCCTCCGCAGCAACCTCCTCGGCGACGGCCGGTGCAGCTTCCTGCGTTTCCGGCTCAGCAGCGACCGCGCTCACATCCTCGGCCGGCTCGGCCTTGGCAGCTTTCTTCGCTCGCGGCTTGCGCGCAGGCTTGGCCGGCGCCGCGTCAGCGTCAGCCTCGACGGCATCGGCCCTTTTGCGCGTGGCCCGGCGCCGCTTCGGCTTTTCTTCTGACGCCGCTGTCTCGTCTTCAGCCGGCGCCGCTACGGGCTCTTCGGATACGACAGGTGCAGGCTCCGCGTCAGCCGGCGCAGCGGTAAGCTCCACCGTTTCCACCATTGCACCCTCGACGGCGTCTGCTGCGTCCTGATCAGCCTGCGCCGACTCGCTGTCGCCGACTTCGTGCTCGGCGTGCGTCTCTTCGCCAGACGCATCGCCCTCGGAAGCGTTCAGCTCCTGGCCATCCTCACCCTGACGATTGCGACGACCGCCACGCTTGCCGCGGCGGCGGCGCTTACGCGGCCGTCCGTCATCGTCCGTCGCCTGGACCTCGGAACCCGACTCTGCGCTATCCGCTGCATCATCGTCGTCGTCTTCGTCTGTTTCGGTCGAACCGGCTTCGGCTGCGACGGCACCGTTTTCGTCGTCGCGGTCACGGCCTCCACGACGGCGCCTGCGACGACGCTTCTTCCTGTCTCCGTTCTCGCCGTTCTCCACGCGTGTCTCGCTGCGCGTCTCCGCGCGTGCCTCGACAGGCGCTTCGGCAACGTCTGCGTCTTCCTCTTCCTCGTCCCAGACAGGACCGGCGACGCCATCGTCGTCATCATCGTAATTGGTCAGAGGCATGATCGTTTCGATGCGCACCGGGTTCTCGACGGGGGCACCGCGATCGATGGCGAGATGTGCCGAGCCGATGGAAGCATCCGCATCGATGGTGATCGAAACGCCGAAGCGGCGTTCCATCTCCACAATGCTCTGGCGCTTCTGGTTGAGCACGTAGATCGCCGTCGCCGGCATCGTGCGCACGATCAGGTCGTGCGTCGTGCTCTTCAGCAGGAACTCCTCGATGGAGCGGATCACATGGAGCGCGACCGACGACTGCGAGCGAACATGGCCCGTGCCGCCGCAATGATCGCAGACCTGCGTGGTCGACTCCAGAACCGAGGCGCGGATGCGCTGGCGCGACATTTCCAGAAGGCCGAAATGCGAAATGCGGCCGACCTGGATGCGTGCGCGGTCGTTCTTGAGCGCATCCTTGAGGCGCTTTTCCACCGACCGGTTGTTGCGCTTCTCTTCCATGTCGATGAAGTCGACGACGATCAGGCCGGCGAGGTCGCGCAGTCGGAGTTGGCGGGCCACTTCATCGGCTGCTTCCAGGTTCGTCTGGAGTGCAGTGTCCTCGATGGAATGCTCGCGTGTGGAGCGGCCCGAGTTCACGTCGATCGCAACCAGCGCTTCGGTCTGGTTGATGATGATGTAGCCGCCAGACTTCAGCGTCACCTGCGGCTGCAGCATGCGATCGAGCTGCGCTTCGATGCCGGAGCGCGAGAAAATCGGGTGCACTTCGCGGTAGGGCTGAACCACCTTTGCGTGGCTCGGCATCAGCATCTTCATGAAGTCTTTCGCTTCACGATAGCCGTCCTCGCCCGACACCACGATCTCGCTGATGTCCTTGTTGTAGAGATCGCGGATCGAGCGCTTGATCAGGCTGCCTTCTTCGTAGACGAGGCATGGCGCCGTGGAAGCGAGCGTCAGATTGCGCACGTTCTCCCAAAGCCGCATCAGATATTCGAAGTCGCGCTTCACTTCGGCCTTGGTGCGGTTGGCACCGGCCGTACGCAGGATGACGCCCATGCCCTGAGGCACTTCGAGGCCGCGGGCCACTTCCTTCAGGCGCTTGCGGTCCTGCGCATTGGTGATCTTGCGCGAGATCCCGCCACCGCGCGCCGTGTTCGGCATCAGGACCGAATAGCGGCCGGCGAGCGACAGATAGGTCGTAAGAGCGGCGCCCTTGTTGCCGCGCTCTTCCTTGACCACCTGAACGAGAAGGATCTGGCGGCGCTTGATGACTTCCTGGATGCGGTACTGCTTGCGCGGCTTGCGCACCGAACGATCCGGCAGTTCTTCGAGCGCATCTTCCGCGCCGACCGATTCGACGCGGCCGCCGGCTTCTTCTTCGTGATCGTCGCCGCCGCGTCGGGCCTGGTTGCGGCGTCCGCGGCGGCGTTTGCCGTCCCGCTCGCCGTCGCCGTCGCCTTCGCTCTCGTCGTCGCTGCCTGCCTGGTCGTCCTCTTCATCCTCGTCGTCGTCACTCTCGGTGACGGCGTTGCGGAGATCGAGGTTGCTGTCGGCAGCCTTGCCTTCGACGAACTTTGCGGCTTCGAAATCCACTTCGCCCGGGTCGCGCTCGCCGTCGTCGCCAGTGTCGACAGGCTCGGAAACGGACTCCGTTTCAACGATCGCAGCCATCGAGCGACCGTCGCTCTCATCGTCATCGCTGTCGTCATCACCGGCAATGGCAGACGAGCCGCCATCCAGATCCTCGACCGCGTCTTCCACGGCGTCTGTTTCGGCATCCGCCTTGCGACCGCGGCGGCGTCCACGCTTCGACTTGCGCGCCGGTGCAGCATCGTCGTCGCCATCGCTGTCGCCGATGTCTTCGCTCGCGTCGTCGGCCGGCGCCGACGCTGCTGCGCGGTCGGCCGCCTCGTCGGCTTCGTTCTCGTGCCGAGCACGCTCGGCTTCCGCTTCGGCCTCGGCAGCGAGCAGGGCCTGACGGTCGGCGAGCGGGATCTGGTAGTAGTCGGGATGAATTTCGGAGAAGGCGAGGAAGCCGTGGCGGTTGCCGCCGTAGTCGACGAAGGCGGCCTGGAGTGACGGCTCTACGCGGGTGACCTTCGCAAGGTAGATATTGCCCCGCAGCTGCTTCTTATGCTGCGATTCAAAATCGAATTCTTCTATGCGGCTGCCGCGAACGACAACGACACGCGTCTCTTCCTTGTGAGACGCGTCGATAAGCATTTTGTCTGCCATTGAACTTCTGCTCCTCGGCAGCCGCGCAGCCGCGCGCCCGCCGCACCGTCAGGACACAAGGTCCGACGAAGAGGCGGGGCGACAGATTGCAGGGTGCCGGATGTCGATATTCTCGATCGATGACGCGGGGCGGAAGATTGGGTGTCGGCCAAAGCGCCGGTCGATGACCGCCTGCCTGTCCGCTCCACCGTTCCGAACCCGAATGTCATAAAGAAACCACGAGAATAATTGTTTCCTGAAAGGCCTCGTCGAGGCCGATGAAAATGCCCGATGCACGGGCGATGGGGTGGCCGATGGCCATTAACGAGACCCGGCGCAGCCGGGCGAACGCGATTCATGGTGAGGGAAATCGGGGCGGAAGGACGTCGGATGTACCCGGGTCGGCGCTACTGCGTTTTCGCCACAGTGTCAGCCGCTGTCACGCCGGTCACTATCCCGTCATCGTCCCAATTCCTCTCTTTGCTTTTATGAATTCAAAGTTGATTAGGCAAGGAAATAAAAATGGGCGGCAGGACGGGTTGAAGCGTCGGCTACGCCGAACGGCAAAGGTTCGGCGGTGGGAGCAGAGCGGCAGAAACGGGCCGTCAACCCTTCATTAACCATGTCGGCGCAGTGTCGCAGCGCATCTGGGCAGACGTTCCGGACTTGTGGTCCAGGCTCGCATCCTGCTAGCCCCATTGAAGCCACTGACATCCGCGACACGGCATCGTCTACGCCATGACCTGAGGAGGCAGACCGAGATGGACAGGACCCGAATGACCCGGTCTTTCTTGCGTGCGGTGGCCGCGATTTTGGCGTGTCTGACCATCCTTTCGCTGCCAGCCGCTGCTCAAGAGCGCGCCGCAGGGAGCCGTCATCTGGCTTTCGGCGCGCGTATCGCCGGCGACGAGTTGCGCACCCGCGTCGTCGTGGATTTCGAGACCGAACCTCAGTTCGAGGTGCATTACCTGAACGATCCCAAGCGGGTGATCATCGATCTGCCCGAGACGGTCTTCGCGTTCGACGAGGATGCCCTGCCGCCGCGCGGCCTCTTCGAAATGATTCGCTATGGCGCCATGGGCCCTGGCCGATCGCGGATGGTGTTCACGGCCATCGGCCCCGTCGAGCTGGAGAACGCGATGGTCGAACCGCGCGAGGACGGCCGCGGCCATCGTTTCGTGTTCGACGCCGTCGCCACCAGCGATGAGGCATTCGCGTCGAATGTGCGCGGCCAGCAATGGCGCCAGGCAGGCGGCCCATCCGGAGCGCAGTCAGGCACGCAGGGTGTGACGGTCGGCGAGGGCGCAGGCGAGGCGCGCCCGTTCACCATCGTTCTCGATCCCGGACATGGGGGCATCGATGCCGGTGCGAAGGGCCGAGCCGGTACGGACGAAAAGGACGTCACGCTTGCATTCGCCAAGGCGGTCGCGGCCGCTCTGGAGACGAGCGATGACATTCGGGTGGTGCTGACCCGTGACGACGACCGTTTCATCGCGCTTGGCGAACGTGTGCGCATCGCGCGCCAGCACAGTGCGGACCTCATGATGTCGATCCACGCCGATTCGATCAGACTGCCCGAAATCCGCGGCGCGACAGTCTACACCCTGTCTGATCGCGCCTCCGACGCCATGGCGGCCGATCTCGCCCGTCGCGAAAACCGCGTGGACGAACTTGCCGGTGTCGCGACCGGCAGCGAAGATGAAGACGTGGTGGACATCCTGCTCGATCTGACCCGGCGCGAAACCCAGGTCTTCTCGGTCGGTCTTGCCCGATCGGTCCTCGACAGGATGCGCGGGGAAATCCGGTTGATCAACAATCCCCATCGATTCGCGGGATTCTCCGTTCTGAGAGCTCCTGATGTGCCGTCGCTGCTGGTCGAACTCGGCTATCTGTCCAATGCAGAGGACGAGAAACTGCTGATCGACGAGGAGTGGCGCGCCAAAACGGCGGGCCTCCTGGCGGATGCGATCAAATCCTTCCGAGCGCAGGTGTTCGCGGCTGCAAAAGATTTGTGAATGAAGCTTGGCCGCGATATGCTGTGGCCAACTGGAAACACGTTCCATCCATTCGGTTCGATAGCGACGTCTGAGGGGCCATGAGCCCTATTTTGCGCACATTCCGCGGGGTAGGTCGGGACAACGACATGCGCCGTTCAAATGGCAGCAGTCGAATGAGAAACGAACAGGCTCGGCAGACGCGATATGATCAGACTGATTGGCTATTTCTTCGGAATCGGCACCATTTTCGCCCTTATCGCCGCAGCCGCCGTCGCCTGGTACGTCGTCAACGTGACCGAGGACCTTCCGGACTACGAAGTGCTGGCGAACTACGAGCCGCCTGTGACGACGCGGTTTCATGCCGCGTCGGGCGAGCTCATGGCCGAATATGCCCGCGAGCGTCGGCTCTTCCTGCCGATTCAGGCCATTCCGGATCGGGTAAAGGCCGCGTTTCTGTCCGCGGAAGACAAGAATTTCTATTCGCACCCGGGCATCGACCCCATCGGTCTTGCCCGCGCCATCGTGGTCAACGTGCAGAACCTCGGTTCCGGCCGTCGGCCGGTGGGCGCTTCCACCATCACGCAGCAGGTGGCCAAGAACTTCCTCCTGAGCGCCGATCAGACGATCGACCGCAAGGTGAAGGAAGCGATTCTCTCGTTCCGCATCGAGCAGGCCTATTCGAAGGACCGGATCCTCGAACTCTATTTGAACGAGATCTTCTTCGGCTACGGCGCCTACGGCATCGCCGGTGCGGCGCTGTCCTATTTCGACAAATCCGTGAATGAGCTGACGATCGCAGAAGCCGCCTATCTCGCAGCGCTGCCGAAAGCGCCTTCCAACTATCATCCCTTCCGGCAGACCGAGCGCGCCATCGAGCGCCGCGATTGGGTCGTCGATCGGATGCTCGAGAACGGCTATATCAGCGTGGAGGAAGCACGCGAGGCGAAGGCATCTCCGCTGGGTGTCGAGCCGTCTACCGGCAATTCCACGCTCTTTGCGTCCGACTACTTCGCCGAGGAAGTCCGTCGCCAGATCATTTCACGCTACGGCCAGGATGCCCTCTACGAAGGTGGCCTTTCGGTCCGCACGACGCTCAACCCGCAGATGCAGATTGCAGCGCGTCAGGCGCTGCACGACGGTCTGATTGCCTATGACGAAAGCCGCGGCTTCCGCGGCCCGGTCGATACGGTCGATATCTCGGCCGACTGGGGCGTCGCCATGGCGGAAATCAACGAGCTGAGCGATGTTCCGGAATGGAAGCTCGGCGTCGTGCTCGAAGCGAATGACGCGGGTGCCACGATCGGTCTCAAGCCGCGCCCTACGGGCTCCGGCGAAGTCGGTGAGGATCGCGAGACGATCACGCTGCCGGCTGCCGGCATGGAGTGGGCCTACCGCATGAACATCGACGGACAGTCGTCCACGGCGCGCAGCCCCGCCGGCGTCCTCAATCCCGGCGACGTGGTGTTCGTCGAGGAAATGGGTGGCGAGAATGCTGGCTGGCGTCTGCGTCAGCCGCCGGAAGTGCAGGGCGCGCTCGTCGCGATGGACCCGCATACCGGCCGCGTGCTGGCGCTCGCCGGTGGCTTTTCCTACGCCCAGTCGGAGTTCAACCGCGCCACGCAGGCGATGCGGCAGCCCGGCTCGGCCTTCAAGCCGTTCGTGTACGCTGCAGCGCTCGACAACGGCTATACGCCAGCGTCGGTGGTGATGGATGCGCCGATCGAAGTCGTCTCCGGCAATGAGATCTGGCGTCCAAAGAACTACGGTGGCGATGCGGCCGGACCTTCGACACTCCGCCTCGGGATCGAGCGCTCTCGCAATCTGATGACCGTGCGTCTTGCCCAGGATATGGGCATGGACCTTGTTGCCGAGTACTCGGAGCGCTTCGGCATCTATGACAACCTCATGCCCTATCTGCCGATGTCGCTTGGCGCCGGCGAAACCACGGTTCTGAGGCTCGTCAGCGCCTATTCGGTCATCGCGAATGGCGGCAAGGCCATCGAGCCTTCGCTGATCGACCGCGTGCAGGATCGCTACGGTCGGACCGTGTTCCGTCACGAGGAGCGCGTTTGTGAAACCTGCGCCGCCAACGAATGGCAGGGCCAGGAGGAGCCGGTGATCGCCGATAACCGCCAGCAGGTGCTCGACCCGATGACGGCCTATCAGATGACCTCGATGCTGGAAGGCGTCGTGACCCGCGGAACAGCGGCGAGCGCCGTCAATCTCGGCCGTCCGACCGCCGGCAAGACAGGCACAACCAACGAAGAGCGCGATGCGTGGTTCGTAGGCTACACGCCCGACCTTGTGACCGGCGTCTACATGGGCTTCGACAATCCGCGTCCGATGGGCCGTGGGTCGACAGGGGGTGGGCTTGCTGCTCCCATCTTCAACGCTTTCATGAACGACGTGCTCGAAGGCGTGCCACCGGCTGACTTTCGTATCCCCGAAGGCCTGAACCTCATTGCCATCGACCGCCGCACCGGCATGGCATCGAACGGGCAGGGCGGCGACGTGATCATGGAAGCCTTCAAGCCGGGCACGGGCCCTGCTCAGGACTTCTTCGTCATCGGCAACCTCGACAGCTATCAGTCGAGCGAAGAAATCATCCAGTCCTCGCCACAGGCCAATCGTGCCGTCACCTCCGGTGCCGGCGGCCTCTACTGATCCGTGACACGCAGTCCGGGTCAGACTGTTGACCTGAAGACCTTTACAGGCCGGAGCCTCGTGACTAGGTTCCGGCCACGAAACGACAAATCCCATTCGACACGCAGGAAGAAGCACGCCAATGCGCTCCGAAACCGCATCCGTCGTCGACGACATCAAGCAGGGGTTGGCCCTGCTGAGGAGGCATCTTTGACTGGGATCAATCCGTCAAACGCCTAGACTACCTCAATCACAAATCCGAAGACGCGGCCCTCTGGAACGACCCGATGGAAGCCCAGAAGCTGATGCGCGAGCGTCAGTCTCTGGAAGATTCCATCACCGGCATCCGGGCACTCGAAACGTCGCTGGAAGACAATCTCGGCCTCATCGAACTCGGTGAGGAAGAGGGCGACGATGGCGTCGTGCGCGAGGCCGAGCAACTCCTGAAGGAGATGCGTGCCGAACTCGATCGACGCCAGATCGAGGCGCTTCTCGCCGGCGAGGCCGACAGCAACGATAGCTATCTTGAAATTCACTCCGGCGCCGGTGGCACGGAGAGCCAGGACTGGGCGAACATGCTTTTGCGCATGTACACGCGCTGGGCCGAGCGACGGAAGTTCAAGGTCGAGGTCATGGAAGTGCATGACGGCGAAGAAGCGGGCATCAAGTCCGCGACGCTGCTGATCAAGGGCCACAATGCCTATGGCTGGCTGAAGACCGAGTCGGGCGTGCATCGCCTCGTGCGCATATCGCCGTTCGACAGCCAGGCACGCCGTCACACGTCGTTTTCGAGCGTCTGGGTCTATCCCGTCATCGACGATACGATCCAGATCGAGATCAACGAAAGCGACTGTCGCATCGACACCTATCGGTCGTCGGGCGCCGGCGGCCAGCACGTCAACACGACCGACTCGGCCGTGCGCATCACCCACTTGCCGAGCGGCATCGTGGTGCAGTGCCAGCAGGAGCGGTCGCAGCACAAGAACCGCGAAAAAGCCTGGAACATGCTGCGCGCTCGTCTTTACGAAGCTGAGCTCAAGCGTCGGGAAGACGCGGCAAGCGCCACCGAAGCGACGAAGACGGAGATCGGCTGGGGCCACCAGATCCGTTCTTACGTGCTGCAGCCCTATCAGCTGGTCAAGGATCTGCGGACCGGCGTGGAGAGCACCAACCCGCAGGAAGTGCTAGACGGCTCCGTCGACGCTTTCATGGAAGCCGCGCTCGCGCACCGGGTCCATGGCGGCGACGAGACGATCGAAGACGTCGACTAGATGTCTTGGACTGGGACAGCGTCAGTTGCTGGCGCCGTCAACGGTCATTTCGCCGAATTCGTCGACGAAGAGTTCGAGCATGGCCGGCTCCGGCGCATCCGGAGCGTCTTTGATATAGATGAATGCAGCAAAACCCGGTGACGCGGAAACGCCGGTCGAATTCTCGGGCCGGATATCGGTGATGAACCCAGCGCGCTCCGTGATCTCGTTGACCTCGGTTGAGTCGAGAAGTTCTGGGCCGTTTTCGGTCAGCGCGATGCGTTGGAGATAGAGGCGCGAACTGTTGTCCTCGCTGCGGAGGGCCAGCGCTCGATAGTAGCCGCGCTGATCCAATTCTGCATCGGCGGGCGCTTCCGCTTCTTCGTCGTCGGTCTGCTCGGCACGCTCATTTGACTCCCAAAAGCCGCCGCTGACGACGAACAGCAGGCGAGGGGATAGTTCCTGTGCCAGATCCCCGGGCTCCTGTGCAGAAGCCGAGTACGGTCCCAAGAGTGCGAGAGAAAACGCCAGCGCCAAACAATGCATTGTTCGTTTTGAAATCACTGCGGGCATCCTTCGTAAAGCGTCCAGTTGCCCGAAGATATGCTGCAATGATGACGGTTCTCAAGTCGCACGTCGCCAGCAGCCATCAAACGTATTTCCAAAATACTGATAAATCGGGGTCGCATCTTCGCCGAGGTCTGGGCAATAATTGTTTCTCGGTTTGGCTGAACGTGACGTTCTGGGCACTATTTGTGGAAGCCAACGGGTGGTTAAGCCACCCTCCGATCAATAGATTGTTCAGTGTCGCTGTCGCTTCGCGCTTTGTGCGTGCGGCACAATTCTATCAAGTTGCTGATACGCGACGAGATGAAAGGGAACGACCTTATGATGATCAAAAAATATTCGATCATGGCGCTCGCGGCCGTGAGCTTAGCATTGCCGGCCACGGGCCTAGCCGTCGCACAAGAAGCGGCCCCAGCGCAGCCTCAGGCCGAGCAGCCCATGGCGGAGCAATATTCCGACGACACGCTTCGTTCCTTCGCCACGGCGTTCCTGCAGGTTGACGAGGTCAATCGCGAATACACCCCGCGTCTGCAGGAGGCGACGACGCCCGAGGAGCAGGAGCAGATCCAGGCGGAAGCCAGCCAGCAGATGGTGAGCATCGTCGAGGAGTCAGACGTCACGGTGCAGGAATACACGTCCATCATGCAGGCAGCGCAGGCTGATCCGGCATTGGCAGAAAAGCTTACCCAGTATATCGGCGAAGCATCGGGCGGCGCCCCGGCACCGGCGCAATAACAAGGCCGGCCTCAAACAGGTCGGGTTTCGGTCCGAGGACTTCTCCCACTCGGGTCGTCGAGCGGCTGCCGGACACGTCCGGCGGCCGTTTTTTATGATCGAAGCGGGATGTCGATCGAGCCCACCCCGTCGATCACAAACTGCACCGCCAGCGCTGCGAGAATGACGCCCAGCAGCCGTGTCAGGATCATGCGGCCCGTGGCGCCCAGAAAGCGATCCAGCCTTTCGGCGACGACCAGCGTTCCGAATAGGATCAAAATGCAGAAGAGGATCACGCCCACGAGTTCTGCGCGCTCGATCGGTCCCTGAAAAGAGCCAGAGAGCAGGATGATCGCCGAAATCGCGCCGGGTCCCGCGACGAGCGGTATCGCCAGCGGAAAGACGGCGATGTTGGAGATGTGATCCTGCGTAATGGCGCGTTCGGCAGTGGTTTCGTGACGCTCCTGCCGCTTCTCGAAAATCATTTCGAAGGCGATCCAGAAAAGAAGCAGCCCGCCGGCGATACGGAATGCCCCGAGCGTGATGCCAAGCAGCGAGAGAATGGCGGAACCGGTGACGGCGAACAGGCTGAGGAGGACTGCTGCGATGATGCAGCCACGCAGCGCGACCTGGAAGCGCTGCGCCCTGTTCATGCCGTTGGTCAGGCCAAGAAAGATCGGCGCAAGCCCCGGCGGATCGATGAGGACGATGATGGTCGCCAGCGCATTGAGGAGAAGGTCGTAATTCATCGCGCGGCTCTCACTGAAAAAGAAGGCGGCGGAAGCGCTGGATGCGCTCCCGCCGCCGATGGCTGTATCTTGAACGACTTAGTTGCGCTTGGAAACCGGCACGTATTCGCGCTGAGCCTCGCCCGTATAGAGCTGACGCGGACGACCGATGCGCTGGGACGGATCCTCGATCATCTCGTTCCACTGGGCGATCCAGCCGACCGTACGTGCCAGCGCGAAGAGCACCGTGAACATCGTGGTGGGGAAGCCGAGCGCCTTCAGCGTGATGCCCGAATAGAAGTCGATGTTCGGATAGAGCTTCTTCTCGACGAAATAGTCGTCGGTGAGCGCGATGCGCTCCAGCTCCATGGCGACGTCGAGCAGCGGATCGTCCTTAATGCCAAGCTCGCCGAGAACCTCATGCGTCGTCTTCTGCATGATCTTGGCGCGCGGATCGTAGTTCTTGTAGACGCGGTGGCCAAAGCCCATCAAACGGAACGGATCGTTCTTGTCCTTGGCGCGTGCGATGAATTCCGGAATGCGATCGACCGAGCCGATTTCGCCGAGCATGTTGAGCGCAGCTTCGTTCGCGCCGCCATGTGCGGGGCCCCAGAGGCAGGCAATGCCAGCCGCGATGCAGGCGAACGGATTTGCACCCGACGAGCCGGCGAGGCGAACCGTCGAAGTCGATGCGTTCTGCTCGTGGTCGGCATGCAGGATGAAGATGCGGTCCATGGCGCGCGACAGCACCGGATTGACCACATATTCCTCGCAGGGAACGGCAAAGCACATGCGCAGGAAGTTCGACGTGTAGTCGAGGTCGTTCTTCGGATACACGAAGGGCTGGCCGACGTGATACTTGAACGCCATCGCAGCGATCGTCGGCATCTTCGCGATCATGCGGAGGCTCGCAACCATGCGCTGGTGCGGATCGGTGATGTCGGTAGAGTCGTGGTAGAAGGCGGACAGAGCACCAACGACGCCGCACATGATGGCCATGGGATGCGCGTCGCGGCGGAAGCCGGTAAAGAAGCGCGACATCTGCTCATGGATCATCGTGTGATGGGTCACGCGATAATCGAAGTCTTCCTTTTGCGCCTTCGTCGGCAGTTCCCCGTAGAGAAGCAGGTAGCAAACTTCGAGGAAGTCGCCATGCTCGGCAAGCTGCTCGATCGGGTAACCGCGGTGCAGCAGGACACCTTCGTCGCCGTCGATATAGGTGATCTTGGATTCGCAAGAAGCGGTCGAGGTGAAGCCCGGATCGTAGGTAAAGGCGCCGGTGTGCTTGTAGAGCGCGGCGATATCGTAGACTTCAGGGCCGATCGTCCCCTTGCGGACCGGAAAATCCACTTCCTTGCCATCCACGGTCAGTTTGGCGCTTTCAGTCATGTCGAACCCTTCCCAATCTCTCCGAAACATGAGCGCATTCGTCAGAAAGGCGCCCATGGCTGGCGAATTGCTATATGATTTCGCTGCACCTGCCAAGTTGTCGACAATCGAATTGTGCAGCGCCGCAATCTGTGCTTAGGCCAGCACCGTCGATGACAATGCTCTTGTCGATCGAGCGAGACGTTTCAATCGGTTAGCCGAGCTGATCGGCAATTCGACCGAGTGACTCTTCGCGGCCCAAAACCTTCAGAACATCGAACACGCCTGGCGAAACGGCCCGCCCCGTGAGTGCAGCGCGAAGAGGCTGGGCGACCTTGCCGAGCTTGAGTCCTTCGCGCTCCGCATAGGCGCGGACGATCGGATCCAGCGACTCGATTTCCCAGGACTGAAGCGCCTGCAGCTCAGGAAGAAGACCCTCGAGAACCGGGCGACCTTCGGCGAGAATCATCGCCGCCTTCTCGTCGTTCTGCAGCGGGCGCTCGTCGAACAGGAAGCGCGCGCCATCGGCGAGCTCGACGAGAGTCTTTGCGCGCTCCTTCAGCCCCGGCATCGCCGCCAGAAGTTGGGCGCGGCGCTCGTCCGTCATGCGGTCGATGAAATAGGCGCCGCCTTCCATCTCGGGAAGGATGGCGATCAGGCTGTCGACGAGCCGCGCGTCATCGGCCTGGCGGATATAGTGCCCGTTCAAGGCTTCCAGCTTCTTGATGTCGAACCGGGCCGCACCCTTGTTGATATCGGAGACGTCGAACCACTCGATCATCTGCTCGGTCGACATGATCTCGTCATCGCCATGGCTCCAGCCGAGGCGCACGAGATAGTTGGTAAGCGCTTCGGGCAGAAAACCCATCGCGCGATAGGCTTCGGCACCGAGCGCGCCGTGGCGCTTGGAGAGCTTGGCGCCATCGGCGCCGTGGATCAGCGGAATATGGGCCATGGAGGGGATGTCCCAGCCCATTGCCGTGTAGATGATCGACTGGCGCGCGGCATTCGTCAGGTGGTCGTCGCCGCGGATGATGTCGGTCACGCCCATGTCGTGGTCGTCGACGACGACCGCAAGCATATAGGTCGGATTGCCGTCTGAGCGCAGGATGATGAAATCGTCCAGATCGGCATTGGGGAAGCGCACATCGCCCTGTACGCGGTCCTGGACCAGCGTTTCGCCATCGCGCGGCGCCTTGATGCGGATGGCGGGTTTGACGCCTTCCGGTGCTTCGGAAGCATCGCGGTCGCGCCAGCGCCCGTCGTAGCGCGGCGGCTTGCCGGCGGCCCTCTGCGCCTCGCGCATCGCATCCAGTTCTTCAGCTGAGGCATAGCAGTAATAGGCCTCGCCACGCTTCACCAGTTCCTCGGCGATTTCGCGGTGGCGCTCGGCACGTTCGAATTGCGAGATCGGCTCGCCGTCCCAGGAGAGCCCCAGCCAGCTCAGCCCATCCAGAATGGCGTCGACGGCAGCATCGGTCGAGCGTGCGCGATCGGTATCTTCGATGCGCAGCAGCATCTTGCCGCCCCGGTTCTGGGCATAGAGCCAGTTGAACAGCGCCGTGCGCGCACCGCCGATGTGGAGGTATCCAGTGGGCGAAGGCGCGAAGCGGGTGACAATCCCTTCGGACATGATCTTGAACCTGTGAGTGATGCTGGTTGAGCAACGATCGGGCCGTTAGAGGCCGCATCGTCCTGTTGGCGGTGATCTAACACACGAGGGCGACAGCGCAAGGCTTGCGGTGTATACTGGGACCGGGCGAGGGGGCCCGACCAGGATGGCGCATGCCGATGCTGAACGCGAGCCAGTGAATGGCTCCGCTTGCGAGCGGACTGCGTTTACGTTCGACCCCGCCGATCCTCATGCCGATCATGATCCGAACAAAGATCCTCGCCTGATCCCGACCGCGTATCGATCGTGGCGCCGACGCTGGTCGCATTTGAGTGTCAGGCAGGCACTTGATGAGGAGCGAGGCCACGGCGCGCTGTTTCTCTGGGCCTCCGCCTTCTTCGCGACAGGTGCCGCGCTCTGGCGCATTCTGCCAAGCGATCCGCCGTTTGTTGCAACGCTTGGGCTCACCATCGCTGTGGGATTGGCCGCGGCACTCACGGCCAGCCGGCTGCGAAACCTGCTCGCCGCGCTGTGCATGATCCTGGCGGGGTTGGCCTCCGCAGCAGCGGAGGCGGATCGCCGCGCCATCACCGTTCTGGATAGTCCCGTGGTCACCACGATCTCCGGCCGGGTGCTGTCGCGAGAAATCGATGAGGAGGGTCGCTGGCGTTACCTCGTCGAAGTCCTGTCGACGCATGACCCGACGCTGCGCCGGCCGCCCGAACGCGTCCGACTTCTGGCGCGCAGCGACCATCCCGATATAGAGATTGGTGCATCGATCATCGGCTTGGCGCGACTTGCGCCACCGTCCGGTCCCGCGATGCCCGGCACGTTCGATTTTGCCTTCAACTCCTATTTCACCGGCATCGGCGCTTTCGGGTTTTTCTACGGCCCGCCCGGAATCATGCCCGGTGCTCAGGTCGAAGAAGGTTACGCCAACCGGATCGCCCGATGGACGACTGAACTCCGCGAAACGATCGCGTTTCGGATCAAGGAGGTGATTCCGGGTGACGCGGGTGCCGTTGCAGCCGCCATGACGGTGTCCGACCGTCGCTCGATCTCCGAGGAGACCAACGAAGCCTTTCGCATCACGGGGCTTGCCCACATCCTGTCCATTTCCGGCCTGCATATGTCGCTGGCCGCAGCACTAATGTTCACCGGGCTGCGGCTCGGCTTCGCGCTCGTGCCAGGCGTCGCCCAGGCCTGGCCGGTGAAGAAATTCGCTGCGCTCGGCGCCATCGGCACCTCCACCTTCTACCTGCTGATCTCCGGCGCCGTCATCTCCGCACAGCGCGCCTGGATCATGGTGGTCGTCATGCTGATCGCGGTGTTGCTCGACCGGGCTGCGCTGACCATGCGCAATGTCGCGATCGCCGCATTTCTCATTCTCCTCGTCACGCCATCAGCGGTGACATCGCCCGGTTTCCAGATGTCTTTTGCAGCAACCGCTGCCCTCATTGCCGCCTATGGCGGCTGGGCAGCGCGCAACAGGATCAAGACGCCGGATTTCACGACCTCAAAGCCCGGCTTCGTCTGGCGCTGGACATTGCTGATCCTCGGGTTGGCCGTGACGTCGCTGATTGCCGGCGCGGCGACGGGGATCTTCTCGGCGCATCATTTCCACCGCATGTCGAGCTACGGAATGATCGCCAACGTGGTTGCGATGCCCGTCATTTCGGTCATCGTCATGCCCTTCGGCACGCTTGCGCTGCTGACGATGCCATTCGGCCTCGACGCGATTTTCCTCACGATCATGGGGCTGGGGTTGGAGGCGGTCATCGCCATCGGCCATCATGTTGCAGCCTATGGCGATGGTTTCGCCACGGGGAAGATCCCCGGAGCCGTTACGGCGCTTCTGTCGCTTGCGCTGCTCATCCTGGTTTTTACGCGAACCTGGCTGCGAGGTGCCGCTTTGATACCCGCGCTGGCCGCTGCCCTCATTATGGCGGCCGAACTGCGCGCCGATCGACCCTTGCTGCTGATTGCCGAGGACGCTCGGCTGGCCGCGATCCTGCGCGAGGACGGCCTGGCAACCAACCGAGCGCGTCCGAGCAGCTTCATCTTCGATCAATGGGCAACGGCAACCCGGCTTGCGACCCATGTCCCGCCAATCGTCGCTGTCGACGACCAAGCCCAACTGTTGTTAGACGAGATGACTTCCGATCCGGACGAAGCTGAAGCCGAGATCGACCCTGCCATTGCCTATGGGATGATGCGCCAGGCAGTCCGCGAATTGGATGACGGGCAAATGATCGGCGTGTTCCAATGCCGCCGAGGCGCGTTTTGCGTCGCACGGCTGGAAAACGGCACAATGGTCGCGTGGCTGGAGGAGCCGGCCTATGTCGGTCCCGCATGCGACATGACCGATATCGCCATCATTCCGATACCGCTGTCGATGCGCCAATGCCGCTCCGGCGCGAAGCTCTTCACCGCCCGTACACTGCGTGAAACCGGCGCGATCGCCGTCTACGCGGCGTCGACGGGAGAAGGCTTCGCGGCGAACGAGGCGCGAGCGGCGGGCACGGGGTCGGGTACACAATTCGACCCGCAGCCGACGTTCCGCTTCGAGCAGTCTGCCGGCCGAATGCGCGCCTGGACGCGGCACCGCTATTATGACTGGAGAACGGGCAGTTTTACCGAGCCTGGCGGGGATGACGCCTCTTCCGTCAACACACACATGAGCGAAGACAGAAGAGCTGCCGACAGCATCGATCAGTGATAGCGCCGGATGAGCCCGACGAGCTTGCCCTGGATCTTGACGCGATCCGGTCCGAAAATCCGCGTTTCGTAGGCCGGGTTGGCGGCCTCGAGCGCGACCGACGCACCTTTGCGACGGAAACGCTTCAACGTCGCTTCCTCGTCGTCGACCAGAGCCACGACGATGTCGCCTGGATTGGCCGTCGACGAATTCTTGATGATGACCGTGTCGCCGTCAAAGATGCCGGCTTCGATCATCGAGTCGCCCTTGACCTCGAGCGCGTAGTGCTCGCCGCCGCCCAGCATATCCGGCGGCACGGCAATCGAATGGGTATTGTTCTGGATGGCGGAGATCGGCACACCCGCCGCGATGCGGCCCATGACGGGCACGCTGATGGCGCGATTGTCGTTGTCGCGCGGCATCTCGCTCTGGCGGCGCTCGGCTGCGATCTCGGGCTTCGGCGTCTTGCCAAGCGATCCTTCGATGACACTCGGCGAAAAGCCGCGACGCTGAGGCACTGCCGCGTTGTAGCTATCCGGCAGCTTGATGACTTCCAGCGCACGCGCACGGTTTGGCAGACGGCGAATGAAGCCACGTTCCTCTAGCGCGATGATGAGGCGGTGGATCCCCGATTTGGACGCGAGATCGAGGGCTTCTTTCATCTCGTCGAAGGATGGCGGCACGCCGCTTTCCTTCAGGCGCTCATGGATGAAAAGAAGCAGTTCCTGCTGCTTACGCGTCAACATCGGCTGCTTAGGCCCCCGCTTGATCGGATGGAAACAAATGTGGAACACACTCTATCTGTTCCTTTTGTGTTCCGCAAGTCCAACAGGGAAACCGACGGCTAGATTCGTCGCAGCAGGATTGCCCGCACAGTGTCTCCTGCCTTGGCCGCGGGAGCAAATGGTGGCCGGACGACGAGGCCGTCTGCCTCGGCGAACACGCGCATCATGGAGGAATCCTGCTTGGTGGCCGGCCTGACGACCAACGTTCCATCCGCCCGTCGGCTCATCGCCGCGCGCAGATAATCCTGGCGCACGTCGTTTTCGGCCAGGTCTACGTCGAGGATTGCGTCGACCGCCTGCACATGATGGGTGCGGCCGACGAGCTTTGCGATCAGAGGCGTCAGGAAGACGTGCGAGCAGACAAGGCTCGAGACAGGGTTGCCCGGAAGCCCGAGAACATGCATCGGGCCGATGCGGCCGCTCATCAGCGGCTTGCCCGGCCGCATTGCGATCTTCCAGAAGGCAAGCTCGAGACCGCGCGATTCCAGCACTTTGCGAACCAGGTCGTGATCACCAACCGAGGCGCCGCCAAGCGTCACCAAAATATCGGCGCCGGCCGCCTGGGCGGAGTCGATCGATCGGTTCAGGCCATCCAGCGTATCGGCAGCAATGCCGAGGTCGATCGGTTCGCCGCCCGCTTCCCTGACGATGGCGGCGACGCCAAAACTGTTCGACGCGATGATCTGATCGTCGCGTGGATCGGCACCCGGCGGCACGAGCTCGTCGCCGGTCGCCAGAATGGCGACGCGCGGGCGCCGATGCACGGGCAGGGCGGGGAGGTTCATGGCTGCTGCCAGCGTCAGCCGGCCTGCATCGAGCATCGCGCCCTTGGCGATCACCGTCTCGCCACGATGGAAGTCGAGACCTGCACGCCGCACGAACCGCCCGACCTGCACCGGCTCGATCACCTCGATCATGGTCTTTTCGAGTGGCCGTGCGTTTTCCTGGATGAGAATCGCATCCGCGCCTTCCGGAACCGGCGCGCCGGTGAAGATACGGACGGTCTCGCCGCGTCCGATGGCGCCCGTGAACCCGTGCCCGGCTGCCGATTCGCCGATAACCCGCAGCGTCGCACCCGGCTCTGCCGTATCCGCCGCAATGACGGCGTATCCATCCATGGCCGAGGCAGGAAAAGGCGGCTGGTCGCGCATGGCGATCAGAGGCTCGGCGACGATCCGACCCCATGCTTCATGGAGCGGAACGTGTTCGATATCGGCAATCGTTCGGGCGTCGGCGAGAATCAGTTCGAGTGCATCGTCGACGGGAAGCAGCGCCATGATCAGCGGGCCCCGCCGCTGCCCGGATGGTTCCAGTCGCCCGACTTGCCGCCGGTCTTGGAGAGCAGCCGGACCCCGGTGATTTCCATCGCCTTGTCAACGGCTTTTGCCATGTCGTAGAGGGTGAGGCAGGCGACCGAAACCGCCGTCAGTGCTTCCATCTCGACCCCTGTTTGGCCCTTGAGGCGCGCCATGGCCTCGACGCGCAGGCCGGGCAGGGTGTCGACCGCCTCGACGGTGACCGCAACCTTGGTCAGCATCAGCGGATGGCAAAGCGGAATGAGGTCGGCCGTCCGCTTCGCGGCCATGATACCGGCGATGCGCGCCGTGGCGATCACGTCGCCTTTTGCTGCGCCGCCCGACTGGATGAGCGCGAGCGTTTCCGGAGCCATCTTCACGAAGCCTTCGGCAATCGCGACGCGCTCGGTCTCTGCCTTGCCGCCGACATCCACCATCGTGGCGCGACCCTGGTCGTCGAGATGCGTAAGTCGCGCTTCGTCGCTCATCGCGCTGCTGCCTGATGCTTGCCCGTGAGCAGCTTGCCTGTAAGCAGCGTCTCCGTCGCGCTGGTGACATCGTCGATGCGCATCAGGCTTTCACCGACAAGGAACGTGCCGATGCCGGCGCGCTCGAGCCGCAGGCAATCCCCATGGGTGAAGATGCCGCTTTCGCCGACGAGGTGGCGGCCAGCGGCCATGGGTGCAAGACGCTCGCTGTTATCCAGCGACACCTCGAAGGTGCGCAGATTCCGATTGTTGACGCCGATGAGCGAGGAACTCAGCGAAAGCGCGCGCTCCATTTCCGCCTCGTCATGCACTTCGACCAGCACGTCCATCCCGAGATCGACCGCCGTATCGTGAAGCTCCAGCGCCATCGCATCATCGAGGCAGGCCATGATGACGAGGATGGCATCGGCGCCCATCGCGCGGGCTTCGTACACCTGGTACGGATCGAACAGAAAATCCTTGCGGATGACTGGCAGCGTGGTCGCAGAACGTGCGGCGACAAGAAATTCCGGTGCACCCATGAATGAGGGCGTGTCGGTCAGAATCGAAAGGCAAGCGGCGCCGCCTGCCTCATAGGCGCGCGCCAGTGCCGGCGGGTCGAAATCTGCACGAATGAGCCCCTTGGACGGGCTGGCCTTCTTGATCTCGGCGATCAGAGCGAAATCCCCACGGGCACGTTTGGCCTCGATCGCGGCCAGGAACCCGCGCGGCGCGTCTGCATCCGAAGCCGCTGCCTTCACCTCCGCGAGCGGCCGAGCGGCCTTGGCGGCGGCGATCTCCTCGCGCTTATAAGCTTCGATGCGGGTCAAAATATCGCTCAACGCCCCAAATCCTTCGTATCAAGCCGGTTCGTCATCATGCCGCGGCCGCGTGGCGCTGCGAGACCGCCACGAGGCGCTCCAGCACCGCAAGTGCCGCACCGTCGTCGATCGATTTCGCCGCAAGCTCCAGTCCTTCCGCCACCGTTTCGGCGCGGCCGGCCACCACCAGAGAGGCGCCGGCATTCAGAAGCGCAATCTCGCGATAGGCATCTTTCGATCCGCGCAGCACCGCCTGCAAGGCCTTGGCATTGTGTGCGCCGTCAGCGCCCTTCAGCGCGTCGATAGTCACGCGCTTCAGACCAAGCTCTTCAGGCTCGATCGAGAAACGCCGGATCGAACCGTTCTCGAGCGCAACGATATCCGTCAGACCGGTCGTCGTCATCTCGTCGAGACCGGCGCCATGAACGACCCAGACGCGCTCCGAGCCGAGATCCTTCAGCACCTCGGCAAGCGGCTCCAGCCATTCCGGGGCGAAGACGCCGAGCAACTGCCGCTTGGCGCCAGCGGGATTGGAGAGCGGGCCGAGCAGATTGAAGATCGTGCGGGTTCCGAGTTCCACGCGCGTCGGGCCCACATGGCGCATCGCTGCATGGTGGGCAGGGGCGAACATGAAGCCGATACCGGCTTCCTCGATACAGGCAGCAATGGCCGGCGCCTTGAGATCGATCGCTACGCCAAGCGCCATCAGCGCGTCCGCAGCGCCGGATTTCGACGAAAGGGCGCGGTTGCCGTGCTTGGCGACGGGAACTCCACATCCCGCGACGATGAAGGCCGCGCAGGTGGAGACATTGTAGGTGCCGGTGCCGTCTCCCCCGGTGCCGACGATATCGATCGCATCGGCCGGCGCCTCGACGGTCACCATCTTGCTGCGCATGGTCGTCACGGCGCCGACGATCTCGTCCACCGTTTCGCCGCGCACTCTGAGTGCCATCAGGAAACCACCGATCTGGCTCGGCGTGGCATCGCCCGACATCATGATGTCGAACGCGGCCTTTGCGTCGTCGCGCGAGAGCGAGACACCGGACGCAGCCTTGGCGAGGTAGCTCTTCATGTCTGCCATTACGGCACCCCCGATGTCGCGCCTTTAGAAACCGAGCGCCTGCGTGCCGAGCTGCTGGTTGATCCGCACCGGATATTCCGCCTGCAGGCGGGTCACGAGCTGATCGAGCAGGTCATCGCCGCCGCTGCGGGCAATGGCGGTCCGTTCCTGCTCGGAGATCGCGTTCGATGCGGAGATCGCCACTTCGTTGACGCGCATGACGATTTCGCCGGCGCCATTCGCGGCCGGCGCGGTTGCCACGTGCCCACCGGGGCCCGCAAAGGCTGCCGCGATTGCCTCCGGCCCGAAGGTGGCATTTTCGCTATCGCGCTGCAGATTGTATTCGGTGCGCACAGTCGCGCCGAGTTCCGTCGCTATCTCGGCAAGAGGCGTGCCGTCGGCTGCGGAAGCGCGCAGTTCTTCGGCGCGTGCAGCAAGCGCTGCGGCGCGCTGATCGGCTTGCCAGTCGGCGACCACGTCGTCTCGCACTTCGTCCAGCGTGCGGTCGCGGGCCTCTTCGACGTCCAGGACCTCGAAGAACAAATAGCCGTCGGAGCCGAGATTGATCGGCTGTGTCTCGATACCGATGTCGGTATCGAAGGCCTGAGCCAGAAGATCGCGCGACTGTGGCAGGTCGCTTAGCACATCGCCTTCGGGCGTGCGACCCGAGCGGTCGACCGCTTCGATCACAACCGGTGTCAGCTGTTGCTCGCGCGCGGCATCCTGCACCGACAGGCCGCCGGCGCGGGCGTCTTCATAGGCGTTGAAGACATCGAACAGCGTCTGCGCCGCTTCCGCCATGGCGAGATCCTCGCGGATCTGCGCTTCGACGTCTTCGAATGCCGTCTCCTCGCCACCCTCGATCGCGGCAACGCGCATAATGACCGGGCCAAAGGGACCGTCCACGACGTCGGTAACACCACCCGCTTCGTCCACGGCGAATGCCGCTTCCGCCAGCGCCTCGTTCGTCATCTGGTTCCGCGCGAACGTGCCGATGCGCACATCGGCGGCAGTGCGGCCGGCTTCGGCGACCACGTCATCGAATGAAGTCCCTTCTGCCAAGGACGTGGCTGCGGCTTCCGCAGCCTCGCGGTTCGGGAAGACGAGCTGATCCAGCGTGCGCCGCTCAACGCTCGTGTAGCGGTCGGCATTGTTGTCGAATTCGGCACGGACCACTTCGGCATCGATGCCGTCCGGGTCGGCGATGTCGCTCGCCGTCAGCGTCACATAGGCGATGCTGCGATATTCCGGCGCGGTAAACCGGCTGCCATTGTCTTCGAAATAGGCGGCAAGCTCTTCATCCGACGGTTCACCGATCGGATCGATCATGCTCTCGTCGACGATCAGGTAATCGACGGTACGAGTCTCGGCGCGATGGCGGCCGAAGGCGTCGAGCAATGTATCGGGCAGTTCGAAACCATCCGCCAGGGCTTCAACGACCTGCGTGCGGACGGCGACCTGCTGGCGATTGCGAATGTAGTCGTCCTCGCTCATGCCGACATTGCGCAGTACGGCGGCAAAGTTCTGGCGGCTGAACTGGCCATTGATGCCTTGAAAAGCCGGATCCGCCGCGATGAGACCAGCCAGTCGGTCCTCCGAAAGCCCGAGCTGCATGTTGCGCGCTTGCTCGTCCAGCGCTGCGCCGGCGACCAGCTGAGAATAGACCTGATTCTCGATGCCGAAGGCGCGTGCTTGTTCCGTCGTGATGCGGGTGCCGAACTGCTGCGACAGCAGGGAGAGCTGGCGATCATAGGCAAGCCGGAATTCAAGCGCCGACACTTCGGTCTCGCCGACCGAAACGACCGTGTCGCCACCGCCCGAAAACATCGATCCGCTGACGCCCCAGACCGCGAAGGACGCGACGAGCAGGAAGAACAGGCCTTTGGCGACCCAGGTCTGGGCGCCCCTTCGCAGCATTGTCAGCATGTCTTACCCGTTCGTCCTCTTGCTTTCACGCGGATGCGCGCTGTTCTAACCGCGTTGATGCGGCACGTAAATGCCGGATCGTGGGCACTTCTGCCCATGCGTTCGTTTGATTTTCGAGGCCAGTCTGGTAGCTACGTCCACCGATAAAGTTGAAGAGGGCGGACGCGCACAATGACACCCGGCATCAGGCCACTCGTGGCCGGCAATTGGAAGATGAACGGTCTTCGCGACAATCTCGGCGAGCTGAAGGCGATCATCGACGGCGTGGACACCCCTTCGCTGGAGATGATCGATACCCTCATCTGCCCGCCGGCGACGCTTGTCTACGTGGCCACTGCGCTTGCCGAAGACAGCGAACTTGCCATTGGCGCGCAGGATTGCCACTGGAATGCTGCCGGTGCGCACACCGGCGACATCTCCGCCGAAATGATTGCCGATTGCCTGGCGACGCATGTGATCGTCGGCCATTCGGAACGCCGTGCGGACCACGGCGAGGACGACGCAACGGTGGCGCGTAAGGCAGAAGCCGCCTGGGACGCCGGCCTCGTGGCCATCATTTGCATCGGTGAGACGGAAGCGGAGCGGAAGTCGGGCGAGACGCTGGCCGTGCTTGGCCGTCAACTGGTCGGTTCGGTGCCGGATGGGGCCGAGGCGGAGATGACGATCATCGCCTATGAGCCCGTCTGGGCCATTGGAACCGGGCTGACGCCGACGGCCGTCGATGTGGCGGAGGCGCACGCGTTCATTCGTGAGACGCTTGTCGGCCGCTTCGACGACGAGGGCGCCGCGATGCGCATTCTCTATGGCGGCTCAGTCAAACCATCGAACGCGCGTGAACTGATGGCCGTTCACAATGTCGATGGCGCGCTGGTCGGCGGCGCGAGCTTGAAAGCCGATGATTTCCTCGCCATCTGTGCCGCGTACAACGATATCTGACCGCGCATCATTGCGATGCGCTCGAAATGATGGCTTCGGGGTTGGAAATGCAGCAGCTCTCGTGTAGAGGGGCCGCTGATTTTCCGACCATTGCCGCCTTTTGGCAGGACCCCCAATATGCAGACCGTCTTGATCGTCATCCATCTCATGATCGTGCTCGCGCTCGTCGCGGTCGTGCTTGTCCAACGTTCCGAAGGGGGCGGCCTGGGGATCGGCGGCGGTGGCGGCAACATGATGGCGTCGCGGTCTTCAGGCAATGCGCTGACGCGGATCACCGGCATCCTGGCTTTGGCCTTCTTCGTCACATCGCTGACGCTCGGCATCCTTGCCCGCTACGAGCAGGGACCCTCGAGCATTCTCGATCGAATCGAAGGCCAGACCGAAGGCACCGGCCAGGGCATTCTCGATCAGCTTGGTGGCCCGGCGCCGCAGACCCAGACTGCACCGGATGGCGCGAGCGACATCCCGTCTCTGCCTTCCAGTGATCCCGCGCCGCAGACGCAGGCTCCGGCAACCGATGCACCTGCGACTGACGCACCGGCTGCCGTGGACGACGCACCGGCTGCAACCGACGCTGCACCGGCGGCTCCCGCAGCCAGCGACGCGCCGGCCGCTGAAGATGCGCCCGCACCGAATACGGTCCCGACAGGCCAGTAACAGCGGCCACGATATGCAGGATGCGGCGCCCGGTCTGGCGCCGCATTTTTTTGTGCGGAATGCTGTCCGTCGCAGGCAGCAGTCCACAGAAATTGGTTCCCGGTCTGCACTTTCGGCTGGTGGAATCGCAGGTGAGAGACTAACGAGGTAAGCCCATGGCGCGATATGTTTTCATCACAGGCGGCGTGGTCTCCTCCCTCGGCAAGGGCATCGCATCCGCAGCTCTCGGTGCACTCCTCCAGGCACGCGGCTACCGCGTGCGGCTGAAGAAGCTCGATCCCTATCTCAACGTCGATCCGGGCACGATGAGCCCGACGCAGCACGGCGAAGTGTTCGTGACGGACGATGGCGCCGAGACCGACCTCGATCTTGGGCACTACGAGCGCTTCACGGGCCGCTCCGCCATGCAGTCGGACAACATCACGACCGGGCGCATCTACAAGAACATCATCGATAAGGAACGGCGCGGCGACTATCTGGGCGCAACCGTCCAGGTCATTCCGCACGTCACCAACGAGATCAAGAACTTCGTGCTGGAAGGCAACGAGGACTATGATTTCGTGCTCTGCGAAATCGGCGGCACCGTCGGCGATATCGAGGCCATGCCTTTCGTCGAAGCGATCCGCCAGCTCGGCAACGACCTGCCGCGCGGCAATGCCATCTACGTCCACCTGACCTTGATGCCGTTCATCGCGGCCGCCGGCGAACTGAAAACAAAGCCGACGCAGCATTCGGTCAAGGAACTGCAGGCGCTCGGCATCGCTCCGGACATCCTGCTCGTGCGCGCCGACCGCGATATTCCGGTCGATGAGCGCCGCAAGCTGTCGCTCTTTTGCAATGTGCGGCCATCCGCCGTCATCCAGGCACTCGACGTTGCCTCGATTTACGACGTGCCGATGGCTTACCACAAGGAAGGCCTCGACAGCGAAGTGTTGGCGGCCTTCGGAATCGAGCCGGCTCCGAAGCCGCGCCTGGAGCGCTGGGAAGACGTCGCCCACCGCATCCGCACGCCGGAAGGCGAAGTGACGATCGCGGTGGTCGGCAAATACACCGGCTTGAAGGATGCCTATAAGTCGCTGATCGAAGCGCTTTATCACGGCGGCATCGCCAACCGCGTGAAGGTCAATCTCGAATGGATCGAATCGGAGATCTTCGAGAAGGAAGACCCGTCGCCCTGGCTCGAAAAAGTACATGGCATCCTCGTGCCCGGCGGCTTTGGCGAGCGCGGTTCGGAAGGCAAGATCCTCGCAGCGCGCTTCGCCCGCGAACGCAAGGTGCCGTATTTCGGCATCTGCTTCGGCATGCAGATGGCCGTTCTCGAGGCCGCCCGCTCGCTGGCCGGCATCGACAAGGCATCTTCGACCGAATTCGGACCCGCAAAAGAGCCGGTTGTCGGCCTGATGACCGAATGGCTGAAGGGCAACATGCTTGAGAAACGCTCCGCGGCGGGCGATCTCGGCGGCACTATGCGTCTCGGCGCCTATGTCGCGCATCTGAAGCCCGGCACGAAGATCGCCGAGATTTACGGCGCGAGCGCAATTTCGGAGCGTCACCGTCACCGCTACGAGGTCAATGTCGATTACAAGGACCAGCTCGAAAACTGCGGCCTGACATTCTCCGGCATGTCTCCGGACGGCGTTCTGCCGGAAACGATCGAATATGCGGATCATCCGTGGTTCATCGGCGTGCAGTACCATCCGGAGCTGAAGAGTCGTCCGCTGGAACCGCATCCGCTTTTCGCCAGCTTCATCGAAGCGGCCGTCGAGCAGAGCCGGCTGTTCTAGACGCGTGTGGGCGACGGCGGGACGCGCTGTCTTGACCGTTGCCACGATCGGGTCCGGGCGCTAGAAGCCCGGCCATGAACGCATCTTCGCAAACCACCCGTCCGCTCGACCATCTGGTCCTTCCCGTTTCCGATCTCGCAACGGCGCGCAGCCGCTACGAGGCGCTTGGCTTCACGGTCGCGCCGCGTGGTGAGCACCCTTTCGGCACCGAAAACGCCTGCGTCTTTTTCAAGGGCGGCACATTCCTCGAGCCTCTGGCAGTCGCCGACCGCGAGGTCGCCGAGCGTGAGGCGCGTGCCGGCAACGTCTTTGTCGGTCGCGACCAGGCCTACAGGTTCCGCCGCGGACAGGACGGCTTCTCCGCCATCGTGATGGGCAGCGAAGACGCCGATCGCGACGATGCCGCATTTGCCGAAGCCGGGCTGTCGGCCGGGCGGATGCTCAGCTTCTCGCGCAAGTTTAAGACACCGGCCGGTGAGGAAGGCGAGGCGGCGTTCAAGCTCTCCTTCGCGGCCGATCCGCGAGCGCCGGATGCTTATTTCTTCACCTGCCAGCGCATCAACGTGCCGGCCGTGGACCGCACGGCGCTGGAGAGCCATGCCAATGGCGTGGTCGGCATGCGGGAGATCATCGCGGTCGAGGAAAACCCCTCCGATTTTCAGTATCTGCTGCAGGAAATCGCCGGCACGCGCGACATCGATGCGCATTCCTTTGGAATTTCCGCCGATGCCGCCAATGCGCGGCTTTCCATTCTGACGCCGGCGGGACTCGAAGCCTATTTCGGCGCCAAAGTCGAAGGCCGCGAGCGCGGCATCCACCTCACCGCGATCATTTTCACGGTCGCGGATCTCTCCGCATGCCAGGCGCATATCGCTCGGTCCGGCATCGCAACCCGCACTTCCGGCAACCGGCTGATCGTCGACCGCGCGGCCGGGCAGGGTGCGATCTTCATCTTCGAGGAGGCGTAAGCCATGGCAACTCCCGCGAACATCGTGAATGCCGGCAAGATCGCGTTTGACAATTCCGGCCCGCTCAGCCTGATCGCCGGCCCATGCCAGATGGAAAGCCGCGACCATGCCTTCGAACTGGCCGGGCAGTTGAAGACGCTCTGCGCGGAGCTCGGAATCGGCCTCGTGTACAAATCGTCTTTCGACAAGGCGAACCGCACGTCGCTCAGCGGCAAGCGCGGCATCGGCCTGGAAAAGAGCCTCGAAGTCTTTGCCGACATCAAGCGGGAGTTCGATCTTCCGGTTTTGACCGACGTTCACACCGAAGAGCAGTGCGCCGTCGTCGGCGAAGTGGTCGATATCCTGCAGATCCCGGCCTTCCTGTGCCGCCAGACGGACCTGCTGATCGCGGCTGCCAACACCGGTCGTGTCGTCAACATCAAGAAGGGCCAGTTCCTCGCGCCCTGGGACATGAAGAATGTGCTCGCCAAGGTGACGGAGAGCGGCAATCCGAACGTCCTTTTGACCGAGCGCGGCGCTTCCTTCGGCTACAACACGCTTGTTTCCGATATGCGTTCACTGCCCATCATGGCCTCGCTCGGCGCGCCGGTCGTCTTTGACGCAACGCATTCGGTGCAGCAGCCGGGCGGGCAGGGTGGCTCATCGGGTGGCCAGCGCGAATTCGTGGAAACGCTCGCACGCGCCGCCGTCGCAGTCGGTGTCGCCGGCGTCTTCATCGAGACGCACGAAGACCCGGACAACGCCCCGTCCGACGGCCCGAACATGGTGCCGATCAAGGACATGCGGCGCCTTCTCGAGACCTTGATGGCCTTCGATGCCGTGGCCAAACGGGCACAGCATTAGAGCGTTTCCAGGTGAAGTGGATACCGGTTCACCGTTCGGAAACGCCACCAATCAAAAACCTGAAGGGATCGAGCGTCGCAGATAAGCGAAATCACTTTAGACGATCAAAATATTGCCGGGATCATAATCGTTAATTGTGCGTTTCGTGGTCAGGTGCCGGCCGGGAACTTCCCATTCCCTTGGCCGGCGCTGCCCATAAAGGAGACGTCAATGAAAAAAATAATCGCCAGCGCAGTGCTGGCATCAGTCGCGCTCGCAGGCGGCTCGATCGCTCATGCGGCCGACATCGCCCCGGTCTATCAGCCAGCTCCGGTCGTTTATCAGGATGCCGGCCCGCGTGATGGCGTCCGCGTCGGCTACCTCGATTGCGGCATCGGCAGCGGTGTGGGCTACGTGCTCGGTTCGGCCAAGTCGGTCGATTGCGTATTCCGCCCGGCTGCCGGTGCAGCCCCGACGGATGCCTATACAGGAACGATCCGCAAGCTCGGCGTCGATCTCGGTTTCACGACCAACCAGCGCATGATCTGGGCCGTCGTCGCCCCGACTGCCGGCTATCACCAGGGTTCGCTCGGTGGCCTCTATAAGGGTCTCACGGCCGAGGCCACGGTCGGCGCAGGCGTCGGCACCAACGTGCTCGTCGGCGGGACCTCCGGTTCCGTCCAGCTGCAGACCGTCAGCGTTACCGGCCAGCTCGGCCTCAACGTCTCCGCTGCTGGCACGTCGATGACGCTCAACCCGGTCAACTGACCAGATCACTGATAGGCCTTCGCGAGCACTGTTCGCGAAGGCCCGTCTCCATTGCCTTTTTCAACCCATCCATTAAGACGGCGCGCGGACACCCTCCTTTGGTCTTCCCTCTGAAAGGACGCCGCAATGACCGCCATCGTCGACATCATCGGACGTGAAATTCTCGACAGCCGGGGCAATCCCACCGTCGAGGTGGATGTGATCCTCGAGGATGGTTCGATGGGCCGGGCGGCGGTTCCCTCGGGCGCTTCCACGGGCGCCCACGAAGCCGTCGAACTGCGTGACGGCGGCGAGCGCTATCTCGGCAAGGGCGTCGAGCAGGCGGTCGAATCGGTCAACGGCGAGATCTTCGACGCGCTGTCCGGGCTTGAAGCCGAAAACCAGATTCACATCGACGAACTGATGATCGAGCTCGACGGCACGCCGAACAAGTCGCGCCTCGGCGCCAACGCGATTCTCGGTGTGTCGCTGGCCGTTGCCAAGGCCGCGGCAGAAGCCAACACGCTGCCGCTCTACCGCTATGTCGGCGGCGTTCATGCCCATGTGCTGCCGGTCCCGATGATGAACATCATCAATGGCGGCGAACACGCCGACAACCCGATCGATTTCCAGGAATTCATGATCATGCCCGTCGGCGCAGAATCGTTGCGCGACGCGGTGCGCATGGGCGCCGAAGTTTTCCACACGCTGAAGAAAGAGCTGTCTGCGAACGGCCACAACACCAATGTCGGTGATGAGGGTGGCTTTGCCCCCAATATCGAAAGTGCTCCGGCCGCCCTCGATTTCATCATGAAGTCGATCGAGAAGGCCGGCTATCGCCCGGGCGAGGACATGTACCTCGCGCTCGATTGCGCCTCGACCGAGTTCTTCAAGGACGGCAAATACGTGCTGGAAGGCGAAGGCCGGACGCTCGAGCCCGAGGCGATGGCCGATTATCTCGCCGAACTCGTCGGCAAATATCCGATCGCCTCGATCGAGGACGGCATGGCGGAAGACGACTGGGACGGCTGGAAGGCCCTGACCGACAAGGTCGGCAGCAAGTGCCAGCTCGTCGGCGACGATCTCTTCGTCACCAATTCGGCGCGCCTGCGCGACGGCATTAAGATGGGCGTTGCTAATTCGATCCTCGTCAAGGTCAACCAGATCGGCACGCTGACGGAAACCTTGAACGCCGTTTCGATGGCGCATCGTGCCAACTACACGGCCGTCATGTCGCACCGGTCGGGCGAAACGGAAGATTCCACCATTTCCGACTTGGCCGTTGCCACAAACTGCGGACAGATCAAGACCGGCTCGCTTGCCCGTTCCGACCGGCTTGCGAAATACAACCAGCTGATCCGCATCGAGGAAGAGCTGGGCGCGCAAGCGATTTATGCGGGCCGCGATATCCTGCGCGGCTGAGCCTCTGAATCACATGCTTAAGGGGCGGTGCTAACCGTCTCTTAAGCATGATCGTGCCAAGACTATGAACGTCGTCAGTTGCCCTGCGGGGCTATGGGTAGCGCGTTCATGTCGACACGACAGAAGAGAAATTCGAAGCTTTCACGGCTGATCATTCCAGCCGTTGCGGTCTCGTTCTTTGCCTATTTCGGCTTCCATGCGGTTCATGGTGCTTATGGCCTCAATGCCAAGATGCATCTGGAGCACCGCGCCATGGAGTTGCGGGCGCAGTTGACCGAGATCGTTGCCGAACGCGAGGCGCTGGAAAAGCGCGTCGCACTCCTCGACAACACGACGCTCGAGCGCGACATGCTCGACGAGCGCGCGCGGGATCTCCTGAACGTCGCGCGTCCGGACGAAATTGTCATCTACCGTTGATCCTCGAAGACTCAGCCGCACAAAAAAGGGCGCTCCATGAGCGCCCTTTTTTGTGCCGGTTATTTGGTATGGCGTCACGCGCGACCGCAGGCGCGCATCTGGTTGGCGTAGGTCTGTGCCATTTGCGCTGCACGGTCCGCACCGCGCAAAGCGATCGAACTATTGCGCCATGAGCCGCGGGAGTAGCCGCCATGGCCGGAATAATAGGCGAGATACAGGTTGCGCATGTCGTTGAGCGCGATGCCGTTCCGCTGGTGGCTCTGATGGTGGTACCAGGCAACGAACGTCACGGCGTCGCCGAAATTCGTCCGCCGTGCCGACCAGCGGCCGGTCTTGGCCTGATATTCCGCCCACGTGCCGTCAAGCGCCTGCGAATAGCCATAGGCGGTCGAGGCGCGTTTTCCTGGAATAATACCGAGATGCCATTTGCGCGGCGGGCGGGCACGGGCTCTGAAGCTTGATTCTGTGTTGATGGTGGCCATCAGGATCGGGACGGGGACACCATATTGCCGCCCGGCAGCCTTGGCCTGCCGGTACCAGTTTCCGACCAAGCCGTCGCGCTGGTCGAATACCGCACAAACATTGTTCGTCTGCGTTGGCGGGCTCGCGCAGCCGGCAAGAACCAGCATGGCGATGAGTAGCATGGCACGCATTACAATAACCTCATGCAATCAAGCACGAGTCATTGCTTAAAATTGTAAGGATCCCGTTAACGATGCCTGTTGAAGACGATTCACGCTACGACCGGGGACCCGGCCGCGCGCGCTTGCGCCGAAAATACTCGAGCGCCTTCTTGAAGATGAATGCGTAGATCAGTTTTTTCATAGGCCCGCTCCTTCAGCGCTCTGGTTGTCGCCGCTTAATGCAGGAAGGGCGCATGCAGTTCCGCTTAACAGGGCTTATTTGCGGTGATCTACGCAATGAATCATGCGCTAGCCGCTGCCGCCAAGCCCCGCTCGATGTCAGCCATCAAATCTGCGGTGTCTTCCAGGCCGATCTGCAGACGGATGACAGGCCCCTCCTTGGGCGCCTTCGCCACGGTGCGGTCGGATAGATTGGCGACGACGGCGAGGCTTTCGTAGCCACCCCAGGAATAGCCGAGGCCGAAGATCCGAAGCGCATCGAGAAATGCATGCGCCTTTGCCTTGTGCCGGTGTTCGTCGGGGCAATCGAGCACGAATGAGAAAAGCCCGCTCGCCCCACAGAAATCGCGCTTCCAGAGATCATGCCCGGGAAAACTCGGAAGCGCCGGATGCAGCACACGCGCGACGCCGGCCTTGCCCTCCAGGCCTTCCGCGAGGGCAAGGGCGGTTTTCTGGTGACGCTCGAGCCGCACGCCCATCGTGCGCAAACCGCGCAGGATGGTGTAGCAATCGTCCGGAGCGGCGCAGACGCCCATGGCGAACAGCGTGTCCTTCAGTTGCGGGAAGCAGCGCTCATTGGCGGAAACTGTGCCAAGCAGCACGTCGGAATGTCCGCTCGGATATTTGGTCGCCGCATGGATCGAGATATCAACGCCGAAATCCAGCGGCCGGAAGTAGAGGGGGGTCGCCCAGGTGTTGTCCATCATCACGATGGCGCCAGCGGCATGCGCTGCTTTGGCGATTGCCGGAATGTCCTGCATCTCGAAGGTGTTCGAACCGGGCGATTCCGTCAGAACCACTTTGGTGTTCGGTTTCATGACGGTCGCGATATCGGCGCCGAGCGACGGATCGTAATACTCCACCTCGATGCCGAGCCGCTTGAGCATCGTGTCGGCGAAATGCCGCGTTGGGAAATAGACGGAATCGACGATCAGGACGTGGTCGCCCGCCGAGAGGAATGCGAGCAGTGGAATGCTGACGGCGGCAAGCCCGGACGGCACGAGAATGGTACCCGCCGACCCTTCAAGCTCATCGATCGCGGCTGCCAGCGCCTCCGTGGTCGGCGTTCCCTTGGTTCCGTAAGTATATTGCTGGTCGCGGCGCTCCATGCGATCCGCGTTTGGGAACAGCACGGTGGAAGCGCGCACCACCGGTGGATTGACGAAGCCGAAGAAGTCTCTTGGGTCGTTGCCCATATGCGCCAGCCGGGTGTTGATGCCGTGGCTTTTGTCGTTGGTTGTCACGTCTTTATCCCTATCGCCGGTTGCCAGCCCAAATCGGGCGCCACACTATTCAGGCCGTGGCGGAAAACCAATCGCGAACTGGCGTTTGCACACAATCGCGCGAGTTGCTCCTAAAACAGGCGCCTAAAGAAAATCACTGCCTCCTATTTCTGCACAACGGGTCTTGACCCCTCCGCTGTTTCGGAATGTGATGGCATTCCCAAATTCGATCTGTGGCTGGGGTTAGCGATCAAAGCGCTTCGAATGGTCGGCAGTCGGGGTTGGGGAGTGCAGAGGGCAACAATCAAAAGGTATAACGATGACAAAGATCATTCTGTCGGCCGTGGCTGGCGCAGCCGCCCTGACCTTGGGCGCGCATGCAGCTTCGGCGCAGACGCTGGAGGCCGTGAAAGCCAAGGGCTACATCCAGTGCGGCGTTTCCACGGGTCTGGCTGGTTTCTCCAACACCGACGATGCTGGTGAATGGACCGGCCTCGACGTCGACTTCTGCCGCGCAATGGCCGCTGCGATTTTCGATGACCCGGAAGCCGTCCGCTTCTCGCCGCTGTCCGCCGTCGAGCGCTTCACGGCGCTGCAGTCGGGCGAAATCGACGTGCTTTCGCGCAATACGACCTGGACCATGAGCCGCGACACGGCTCTCGGCCTGAACTTCGTCGGCGTGACCTTCTACGACGGTCAGGGCTTCATGGTTCCTGCCGAACTCAATGTCGATTCCGCCCTGCAGCTGTCGGGCGCATCGGTCTGCGTTCAGTCCGGTACGACGACCGAGCTCAACCTCACCGACTACTTCAGCGCCAACAACATGGAATACAATCCGGTTGTCTTCGAAGGCCTGGAAGAGGTCAACGCCGCCTACAATGCAGGCCGTTGCGATGTCTACACGACCGACAGCTCGGGCCTCTATGCGATCCGTCTGACGCTCGACAATCCGGATGACCACGTCGTTCTGCCAGAGCTGATCTCGAAAGAGCCGCTCGGACCTGCCGTTCGTCGCGGTGACGACCAGTGGTTCGGTATTGCCAAGTGGGTCTATTACGGCCTGGTTTACGCTGAAGAGCTCGGCATCTCCTCCGAAAACCTCGAGGAAATGCTTGCTTCGGAAAACCCAGACGTTCGTCGCGCGCTTGGTGGTGACGGCACGTTCGGCGCCGACATGGGCCTCGAGAACGATTGGCTCGTCAAGATTGTCCGCCACGTCGGCAATTACGGGGAAGTCTTCGAGCGCAACGTCGGTGCGGACTCTCCGCTCCAGATCGAGCGTGGTCTGAACGCGCTCTACACGGATGGCGGCCTGCAGTACGGCATGCCGATCCGCTAAGACCGGAACCAGCTCAGCGGTTCCGCGGTATCAAAGCCGCGGAACCGCTTTTGGCATCAGGATAGGGTTGTGGGTCTGTACGATGAGAGTGCAGCCTGCTTCACGTCCTGTGTTTGTATTGGTGGATCAACCTGGCGACGATTGCGTCGAGCAAGGTCGAAACGCTGAAGAGTCGGTCTTCGGACAAACCTGTTGCCTCCGGCACGCAGCGGGAAGCGAGACACAATGACAATTGCGACTATCGATTCCAGTGCATCGCAGCCTGCACGCGCATCTCTGTTCTACGATCCTGTCATTCGCGGGGTCGTCTTTCAGGTGCTTTTGGCGCTGTTCATTATTTATCTGGTCTATTCTGGTGTCACCAACGCAGCCAACAACCTGGCGCGGGCTGGCATCGCCACGGGTTTCGGATTTCTCAACAATCGTGCGGGTTTCGATATCGGCCAGTCGCTGATTCCCTACACGGCAAATTCCACCTATCGGCAGGCCTTCTTCGTCGGCTTGACGAATACGATCTTCGTCGCCGCGATCGGCATTTTCTTCGCTACCATCCTCGGTTTCATCGTCGGTATTGCGCGGCTTTCCAAGAACTTCCTCGTCCGCAAGGTCGCTGAAGTCTATGTCGAGACGCTGCGCAACATACCGCTGCTGTTGCAACTGCTGTTCTGGTACAAGGCCGTTCTATCGGCGCTGCCGGCGCCGCGCGGCTCGATCGAAATGTTCAACAGTTCAGTTTTCCTGAACAATCGCGGCCTGATCATGCCGCAATATATCGCGGAAGCCGGCGCATCGATCTTTTACGCATCGATCGCCATCGGCATTGCGGTCGCAGTCGTGATCGCACGCTGGGCCAAGAAGCGCCAGATGGCCACCGGCCAGATTTTCCCGACGATCCGCGTTGCGCTGGGCCTGATCATCGGTGTGCCGCTCGTCGTGCTCTTCGTCTTGGGTGTTCCTTTCACGGCAGAATATCCCGAGCTGTCGGGCTTCAACTTCCGCGGCGGCACCACGATCCGTCCGGAATTCATGGCACTTCTTCTCGGTCTCTCGCTCTATACGGCGGCATTCATCGCCGAAATCGTGCGTGCTGGTATTCTCGCCGTGTCCAAGGGCCAGACCGAGGCGGCGTTTTCGCTGGGCCTGCGTCCCAACACCACGATGCGGCTCGTCATCATTCCGCAGGCGCTGCGCGTCATCATCCCACCGCTGACCAGCCAGTATCTCAACCTGACGAAGAATTCGTCGCTGGCCATTGCCGTCGGCTATCCCGACCTCGTCTCGGTCTTCTCGGGTACGGTCGCGAACCAGACGGGGCAGGCGGTGGAAGTGATTTCGATCACCATGATCGTCTACCTGACGCTGTCGTTGCTGACATCGGCCTTCATGAACTGGTTCAACTCGCGCGTCGCGCTGGTCGAACGCTGATTGGCGAGGGGGAAAAATCATGTCTGACACCCACGCAGAAACCGATGTCGCCACCACGAGGCTGGCTTTTGTTCGCAACGATTTTCTGAAGAGCGAGGCACCTCCGGTACGCGAAGGCGGGCTTGGCCACTGGCTCAAGGTCAATCTCTTCGCGACTCCGAAGGACACCATCCTGACGATCCTGATGGCCCTGTTCCTGGCCTGGATCCTGCCGCCGCTCCTCAACTGGGCTTTCTTCAGCGCGGTCTGGGATGGCTCGAACCGTGAGGCTTGCCTTGGCGAAGGACGGGGCGCCTGCTGGGCCTTCGTCGATGCCAAATTCGCGCAATTCATGTATGGCCGCTACCCGATCGGTGAGCGCTGGCGGGTGGATCTGACGGCAGTCTTGCTGGTTCTCGCTCTGGTTCCGATGGCAATTCCATCTGTGCCCTACAAGAAGTTCAATGCGATCTTCCTGCTGGTCGTCTTTCCGATCATCGCGTTCATCCTGCTCACCGGCCAGTTCGGTCTGCGGCCGGTTCGCACCGATCTCTGGGGCGGCCTGCTGGTCACGCTTGTCGTTGCCATCGTCGGCATCGTCGTGTCGCTGCCGCTCGGCGTGTTGCTCGCTCTTGGGCGCCGGTCGCATCTGCCCTTCGTCAAATATGCGTCGATCGTGTTCATCGAGTTCTGGCGCGGCGTACCGCTTATCACCATCTTGTTCATGTCGTCGGTGATGCTGCCTCTGTTCCTGCCCGATGGCGTGACGTTCGATAAGCTGTTGCGTGCCCTGGTGGGCGTTGCCTTCTTCGCATCCGCCTATATGGCCGAAGTCATTCGCGGCGGACTTCAGGCAATTCCCAAGGGTCAGTACGAGGCGGCCGATGCGATGGGCCTGTCCTATTGGCAGAAGATGCGCCTCATCATTCTGCCGCAGGCGTTGACCATGGTCATTCCAGGCATCGTCAACACGTTCATCGGCCTGTTCAAGGATACGAGCCTCGTTCTGATCATCGGCATTTTCGACCTGCTCGGTATCGTGCAGTTGAACTTTGCCGATCCCAATTGGGCCGCGCCGCAAACCGCGATCACGGGCTTTGCCTTTGCGGCACTCGTCTATTTCATTTTCTGTTTCGGCATGTCGAAATACTCGCTCTACATGGAGCGCCGCCTCGACACGAGCCACCGGTAACCTCGAAGGGCATTCATCATGGCTGAACCAGCTACCCAGGAATTCGACGCGAGCAAGTTGAAAGTCTCCGACACCGATGTCGCCATCGACATCGTCGGCATGAACAAGTGGTACGGCGATTTCCATGTCCTGCGCGATATCAATTTGCGCGTCATGCGTGGCGAGCGGATCGTCGTCGCCGGTCCTTCAGGATCGGGCAAGTCTACGATGATCCGCTGCATCAACCGTCTGGAAGAGCACCAGAAGGGCAAGATCGTCGTGGACGGCATCGAACTCACCAACGATTTGAAGAAGATCGATGAAGTTCGCCGCGAAGTCGGCATGGTGTTCCAGCACTTCAATCTCTTCCCGCACCTGACGATCCTCGAGAACTGCACGCTAGCGCCGATCTGGGTGCGCAAGATGCCGAAGAAGAAGGCCGAGGAGATCGCGATGCACTATCTCGAGCGCGTCAAGATTCCCGAGCAGGCAAACAAATATCCGGGCCAGCTTTCCGGCGGCCAGCAGCAGCGCGTTGCCATCGCACGCTCACTCTGCATGAACCCGCGCATCATGCTGTTCGATGAGCCGACTTCCGCGCTCGATCCGGAGATGATCAAGGAAGTGCTCGACACGATGGTGAGCCTTGCCGAAGAAGGCATGACCATGATCTGCGTCACGCACGAAATGGGCTTCGCCCGCCAGGTCGCCAACCGCGTGATCTTCATGGACCAGGGACAGATCGTCGAGCAGAACGCGCCGGCGGAGTTCTTCGACAATCCGCAGCACGAACGCACCAAGCTCTTCCTGAGCCAGATCCTGCACTAGTGAAAGTTGGCGCGCATTGTCCTTCGACGATGCGCGCCATTCATTCTGCCTGGACACCGACTGCCGTCACTCGATAGAGTGGTCGCCGTAGAGCCAGTCGAAATCGCCGGCGAGATCATCCGGCTTGCGCAGGGCCAGCACGATATCCCGCCCGAGCCTGATTGGACCCCGGGCATGGTAGGCAAAGCGATTGAAGGCAGCGCGCCGGGCGACCTTGTCGATGCGTGGACGCCGGGCGGCGATGAAAGCAGCGACACCGGCATCGATATCATCGCCTGCCACGTGGGAAGCTAGAGCGTAGGCATCCTCGATCGCCATGGCGGCCCCTTGCGCCGCATAGGGCGGCATGGCGTGCGCGGCATCGCCGATTAGCACGAGGCGCCCGGCGCCCCAGTACTGGCCCGACAATCCATGGATGGGCCAGCGGCCGTTCATCTCGGCGCGGTCGAAGAGCTCGGTCAGGCGTGGTGACCAGCGCCGGAAAGCATGGCTCAGTTCGTGGCGCGCGGCGTCTTTGCCCGACCAGTTAGCTTCCATCGCGGCGCCATGGGTGATGGCGACCAGATTGACCGTGCCGCGTGTCTTCAGCGGGTAGGCAACGAGATGCGTCTGCGGTGCTATGAAAGCGCTGAGCCTGTCCGGATCGAACAGAGAGCCGATCGCTTCGCGTGGCAAAGTCATGCGCCAGGCGATCTGCCCGGTGAACGGCGCCTTCGCCGGTCCGCCGGCGCTCGCGCGCGTCCTGGACCAGACACCGTCAGCGCCAACCACCAGATCGGGAATTCGACCGCTGCGTGCTTCGAGATCCCTTCTGACGGCCTCGACCCCCGCACCTTCGATCCGCACACCCGTATGAAGCTCGATCGATGGATGGTCCAGAACAGCCTGATGCAGAACCGATTGCAGATCTGCCCGGTGGATCACCGCATAGGGAGCGCCCCATCGCTGACGCGCCTTGGCGCCGGCCGGCACCTGCGCAACCTGACGACCGGTGAGGCCTGAGACGAGGTCGATCGACGCCGGCTCATGCCATTTGGCAGCCAGCTTTTCCAAAAGGCCAAGTCGATCCAGAAGCCGGGTGGCGTTTGGCGAAAGCTGAAGACCGGCGCCGACTTCGGCGAGTTCGGCCGCCTGCTCGTAAATCGAGACGGAGAATGCCTTGCGGGCAAGCGCCAGCGCGCAGGTCAGGCCGGCAATGCCGGCTCCGACGATGGCTGCATGGCGCTTGGTCACGAAAACGCCGCCGCCTCAGGCAGCCTGGCGGTCGTAGCTGCAGCCCGCGGGCTTCGTTTCGGCGGCGCCGAGAGACGGGTTGAACCGGTAGAGCGTAGAGCAATAGGGGCAGACCTTCTCGTTGTCGTCGCCCATGTCCAGGAACTCGTGCGGGTGATCGAAGGGCGGCGTCGCACCCACGCACATGAATTCCTTCACCCCGATTTCCACGACGGCATGTCCATCGTCGTTCTGAAAGTGGGGAATGCCGTGGCCAGCCATAGTCTGCTCCGTTTGTCGGTTCTTGCGCGCGCCGGACCATACAAAGGCCGACGGCGAAAGTGTAGCCGTTTCTCGCGGGAAAGCCCTGCTTGTCGTGGCACAGGGTCTTCCGATCGGTCGGGTCTGCCTCTAGTGTGCCGCGCAACAAAGAGGACCCGCATGAATCTCGACAAGAAGCAGATGCATCGCTTTCGATCGGGCGATATCGACATTGCCTATCTGGACGAAGGGCCGAGTGACGGTACGCCTATCCTCCTCATTCACGGCTTCGCATCCACCGCCCACGTGAACTGGGTCTATCCGGGATGGGTGAAGACCCTGACGCAGGCGGGCTATCGTACCATCGCGCTCGACAATCGTGGCCATGGCGAGAGCGACAAGCCGCATGATCCCGATGCCTATACCGCCTCGCTCATGGCCGGTGACGGGCTTGCTTTGCTCGATCACCTCGGTATCGAACAGGCCCATGTGTTCGGCTACTCCATGGGGGCGCGCAATTCGGCGTTTCTCGCCCACCATGCGCCGGAGAGGGTCAACCGGCTCGTTCTTGGCGGCCTTGCTGCGGGACTGGTCAAGGGCGTCGGCGACTGGACGCCGATTGCCGAGGCGCTCCTCGCCGACAGCATCGACGACGTGACACACGCGCGCGGGCGCATGTTCAGGGCGTTTGCCGAACAGACGAAAAGCGATCGAAAGGCCCTGGCCGCCTGCATCACCTCACGCGAGGAACTGAAGCCTAAGCAACTGTCACGCCTAACGATGCCGGTGCTGGTCGGCGTCGGCACCAAGGACGATATCGCAGGCTCGCCGGAGGAGCTTGTCGCCATGCTTCCCAATGCACGCGGCGTCGATATTCCGAACCGCGACCATATGCTCGCGGTGGGCGACAAGGTGTTCAAAGCCGCCGTTCTGAAGTTCCTCGCGGAAGAAGGCTCGGTTTGAAGACGATCGCGTTTGAAGGCGTCGAAGGCAATCGCATCGTCGCCGACCTTTACGAGCCTAGTGCCAAATCTGCTCATCCGCCCGTCCTTCTCGTTCATGGCGGCGGACAGACGCGGCACGCCTGGCGCGGCACGGCGCGCGCATTGGCCAACGCCGGCTTCACCGCTATCGCGATGGACCAGCGCGGCCATGGAGACAGCGCCTGGGTCGAATCCAAGGCCTACGCGTTTTATGATTTCGCCGCCGACCTCGCGACCGTGTGCCGGGACATGGAACGACAGTCTGGTCGGCGTCCGATCGTGGTCGGTGCATCGCTTGGCGGGCTTGCTTCGCTGCTGGCGGAGGGCAGGGCCGGAAACGACCTGCTCGGTGGCCTCGTCCTTGTCGACGTGACCCCGCGTATGGATCCCGACGGAATTCGACGCATCCACGGCTTCATGGGCGAGCGCATGAGCGAGGGGTTTGCCACGCTCGAGGAGGCGGCCGCCGCCATCAGCGCCTATCTGCCCGCACGGCGCAAACCGGCCTCCCTGTCCGGGCTCGCAAAGAACCTGCGGCGCGGCGACGATGGACGATATCGCTGGCATTGGGACCCGGCATTCATGGGCGGCCCGCGACCCGTGAATTTCGAACGTGCGTCCGTCGAGGCCGAACTGGATTCAATCGTGGCGAAGCTCAAGGTGCCGACGCTGCTCGTTCGCGGTCGCCAATCGGAGCTGGTTACGGAGGAGGCGGTCGCGGAATTCCTCAAGGCCGTGCCGCATGCGCGATATGTCGACGTTCTGGGAGCGGGACACATGGTTGCCGGCGACAGAAACGATGCGTTCACCGATGCGGTGATCGGCTTTTTGCTGGAAGAAACGGCGGTTGCGTCGTAATCTGCATCCAGCGGGCTCTGCGATAAGCGACATCTCCGAGATGCGTGCGCAGCTTTCAGCGAACGCAAAAATTTCATCTTGAATCTGCATAGTACCAACACCCCATTTAAGTCAGGCGATCAGTCCACTATGTTTGCGGCTGGAGCCACTTTGCGAGAGGAGCCGTCCATGGCTGCGCGCAGCGATGCGAAACTGACCGACAACCTCAAGGTCATGGACCCGATCTGGAACGCGATCCGCCAGGAAGCCGAAGAGGCCTCCGTCAACGAGCCCGTTCTTTCGGGCTTTCTCTACAGCACCATCCTCAATGCCCGCAGCCTCGAGGAGGCGGTGATCCATCGGATTTCCGAGCGCCTCGACCATGCGGACGTGCCAGCGAGCGTGATCCGGCAGGCATTTCTCGAAATGCGTGACGATTGGCGGGAGTGGGAATCCTGGCTGCGGGTCGACATCCAGGCCGTGTATGATCGCGATCCCGCCTGCGACCGGTTCATCGAACCCGTTCTTTACTTCAAAGGCTTCCATGCGATCCAGACGCACCGGCTGGCTCATTGGCTCTGGACCAAAGGACGCCGTGATTTTGCGCTTTATCTGCAAAGCCGCTCGTCCGCTGTCTTCCAGACTGACATCAATCCGGCTGCTCCGTTCGGCAAGGGCATCTTCTTGGATCATGCGACCGGTCTCGTCGTTGGCGCTACGGCTCGCGTCGGCGACAACGTCTCTATCCTGCAGGGCGTGACGCTTGGCGGTACCGGTAAGCAGGGCGGCGATCGCCACCCGAAGATCGAAAACGGCGTGCTCATCGGCGCCGGCGCGAAAATCCTCGGCAACATCGTCATCGGCCATTGCTCGCGCATCGCCGCCGGCTCGGTGGTTCTGAAGCCGGTTCCGGCAAACTCCACCGTCGCCGGCGTTCCGGCCCGCGTCATCGGAAGTGCTGGATGCGACGAGCCGTCACGCGCGATGGACCAGCTGCTCGGCTCCATCTAATAATGCTTTTCGGCCATCCGGGTTTACAGCCCGGCTTGCCGCATGCGACAAGCGCTCCGGTTCACGACCGGCACTGCAATGACGTGATTTGCAGCCGGTTCCATCATCTGTAAACTCTGGTCCGTATTGCGCCGCGCTTATTTGCGGGCGACGATATCGCACCGACCGCAAGCCACGGAGCCTCCATTGAAGCCCGACGAAATCCGCAAGCTAGAGGCTTATTTCAAGCGCACCTTCAACGACCGCATGCAGGTCAAGGCGCGTCCGCGAAAGGACGACTCCGCCGAGGTCTATATCGGTGACGAGTTCCTGGGCGTCGTTTTCCGCGACGACGAAGACGGCGATCTCTCCTTCAATTTCTCGATGGCGATCCTCGACGTCGATCTGTGATCAAGAACTGATCCGTGCTGGTCGCAAGACCGATCGTGCGGCTCATCCGATCTCAATCCTGCAGTGCGACATCCAGATATTGGCGCACTGCCTCCTCCACCGAATGCCATTCCGGCAGAAGTGCCGCTGGGAACCGGTAGAGTACCGATGTGTCGCTGCCGACCAGAATGTCGCGCTGGCAAGCCGTCGTGGTGAGGCCGAAGCTGGACGCATCCGTGTCGTCCAGGCAGCGAACGACATAAGGGGCGGCAGTCGCCTCGCTCTCTACGTACAATAGTTCGCCCGCATAACCGGTCACATGCGTCAGCCTGTGGACGGAAAGTCCCGACGGGCCGGGTTCTGCTGCTCCTTCGACCAGGTGGCTGTAGATCGGCGCATAGCGGCCGGACATGTCCTTCGACATGATCTGCGGTGTGAGCGACACGAAGATAACCGCGCTGGTTCCGTCGACCGCGTTGAAGTCATCGCGCGTCTCTGCTGAATAGCCCTGCATGTCCGGCCAGCGGAAGTAAAGATCAAGGCTCGCCTTGGGACCTGCGTGGCGCTGGTTTTCGAAACGGATGACGTTGGCCGGCAGATCGAAGACGTCTTCCCCGATCGTCGAGCGAAACAGCTCGGTCGACGTCGAGTGGCCGGCCATGGCGATGCGTTCGCCCACCCACCGCCCGCCGACAGCCGCCGCGGCCGACAGCGCCGCAAAGGCGGCGACGCCGAGCATCAACCGCGTCACGAGGCGCGACGTGATGATCGGCTCGAAGCGTCCGCCTTCATGTCTGGTCTGATCGTATGCCATGATGCCTCTCTGGCGCATCTGATCGCCGCAACGAATCGACGAAGAGAGATGCGAAGCTGCTTCAAGGCTTGCGCCAACAGGGTTAACCCGTTCTTAACGTGAAGAGCTGATTTGGGAGGACGATGGATTGGCGCTTTATCGACTGGACGACAGAGAACCAGTACTGCCCGGCGGCTTTCATTGGATCGCGGCTTCAGCGGAAGTCATGGGCGCCGTGGAGATCGGCGAGGATGTCGGTATTTGGTTCAACGCGGTTCTGCGCGGCGACAACGAGTTCATTCGCGTTGGCCGGGGCTCCAACATTCAGGAGAATTGCGTTCTCCACACCGACATGGGCTTTCCCTTGAGCATCGGGGAAGGCTGCACCATCGGCCATAAGGCGATGCTGCATGGCTGCACCATCGGCGACAACAGCCTGATCGGCATGGGCGCCACGGTCCTGAACGGCGCGGTAATCGGCAAGAACTGCCTCATCGGCGCCGGGGCACTCGTGACGGAACGCAAGATCATCCCGGACAATTCCATGGTGCTAGGCTCGCCCGGCAAGGTCGTGCGCGAACTGGATGACACCGCGATCACGATGCTTCGGCTTTCGGCTGCCCACTATATCGACAATGCCAAGCGCTTTGCTGCCGGTCTCGTGCGCATCGACTGAAAAGAAAAAAGCCGGCACTCCTTGTTGAAGCGCCGGCCAGAGAGACCCGTCCACGGGGAAGCGGGACGGATCTTAGGGATTTGAACTAGCGCACGGCGCCGACAGCCATCGGATTGCGGTTGTCGTCGATCTTGTTCCAGCGGCCGGCATGGTTGCCCGCCTGGCGCTTGAGATAGGTGTATTCCGTGTCGGACCAGAGCATGACGCGCTCACGCATATTGTCGAGAATGAAGTCGCCATGGTCGGTGGTGACCGTCAGCACGGCATGACCTGAACCGTCCGGCTGCAGGACAACGGTGATCAGCAGGTGTTCGGCGGAAAATCCGCGCTCGATCAGCATGCGGCGCTTGAGCAGGGCGTAGTCCTCGCAGTCGCCAACGCTGGTCGGGAAGTCCCAGTACTCCTCGACGCCGTAGATCTCCTGGTCCGTCAGCGGAATGATTGTCCGGTTCACTGTCGCGTTGACATGCAGTATGTCGGCCCAGGCCTGGCGGGTCAGCTGCGCCGGTGCGCCGGTGACGCCAGAAGTCGCCTGGCATTCGTGCGGCAGGCGCAGGCAGAATTCGTGATGGCCGATCGGCTGGCTCGTGGCGCCGGTGGTGACCATGTTGAGCGAGGCGGCGCCGGCACTGTTCTGTCCCAGAATGGCGCCCGTCAGAGCGATTGCCGCGAAGATTGCTTTTTGCATTTTGTTCATTGGTTGCTTCCCCGTGTTGGGAAGACATTGCCACGAACAATTTTAGATCACGCAAAATAGCATAGTAGAGTTAAGTACAAATGCGATCTTGTGCGTCAAGAAATCCGAAACTATACTATAGCGCATTTTATCGATTGGCGAACGACTTTTTTAACCATTGGAATCCCGGAGTTCGCGCGTTTGCAGCACGAAAAAGGCCGCCTGGCGTCGAGCGAGGCGGCCTTGTCTTGATTTGGTACAGCGACCGTTTTGGGAGAAAACCGGCTTGCGTTGAGCAAGCGGCTGGAAAATTATTCGAGATAATTTCGCAATGCTTCGGGCGGTTGAACTCGCACGAACTCCATGGCGACGCCTTCCTGGAAGTGGCGCACCACGCGGCCGCGCATCGTACCAAGTGTCAGCGGCGTGCCGAGGGCAGGGCGCACGTCGATCTCGATTGCGGCGCCGGAAAGCGACAAATCGATCACGCGGCATGCATAGCGCCGGCCGTCTTCCAGAAGGATTTCGGAACGCGCGCTGCGCGGCGTGTAGCGTTCATGGCGACGATCTTCCGGCAGGGCGAGCTCGTGCTTGTTGGCAAGCCATGTCAGCTGCGCCGCCAGCTTCTCCCGCTTGCGCTGCGTCGCGTTGAGCGCGATGGAAAATCCGCGCCCATCCGCTTCTACGACGCGGCCTTCGATACGGCCGATGTGATCGAGGTAAGCCACGATCCGCTCGTTGGTTTTCGGACGCGCGGTGCATTGAAACACCACATCACCCGGCGACATTTCCGCCGCAACACAATCGAACTCGGAAAAATCCGCGCACATGAGGCGACCGGGCAGGTTGACGGTCACGCTTTGGAAGCGTCGATCGCCGGATGCAGTCGGGGCGCTTGGCGCCTTTTCGAGGACGAATGACATGGTGCCCCTTGGCATAAGCAGGATCTTGTCCCCAAGGTTAGGCCATATCTGTTAACAACCGGTAATATTCGCCAGTCGTCGTCGTGTAAAAATGGCGCATTGCGCGTCCGGCGCGGGCTTTGTGCACGCTGTGCGTGCGAGGTGCCGTGGCCTCATTCGATTGACTTTGAGCCTCCACCGTCCCACCTCTGATCCGACGCCGATGCCGCAAAAGCGGCTCTGGCCGAACGCGGCGCAGGAGTGATAAATCCATGACCAACGACAATGGCAGTGAGGCGCCCGGAGAACCGTTTGGCGCAGCGCCCGAGCCTGAGCGGCGTTCCGAACCGGTCTTCAATCTGCCCCGTGTCGTGGTGGTGGCACTCGGATTGCTTTGGGCGATCCATCTGATCCGCGTCGGACTTCTGGGCCGTATTCAGGATCTGGGATTGCTGCTGGAAACGGCGTTCATTCCGCTGCGTTATGCCGTTCCTTTGACGGATCAGTCGCCCGCATGGCTGTGGTCACCCGTCACCTATTCGCTGCTCCATGGCAGCTTTGCCCATATCATCGTGAACTCTCTCTGGCTGGTGGCGTTCGGCGCGATCGTGGCGCGGCGGATCGGCACGACGCGCTTCGTCCTGTTCTGGGTCGCGTCGGCTGTGGCTGCCGTTGCGCTGCATCTCGCCCTTCATTGGGGAGACGACGTGCCCGTCATCGGCGCGTCCGGCGTCGTTTCCGGTCTTATGGGTGCGGCGGCGCGGTTCGCCTTTCCGCAGAGCGGCCGCTTCAGGCGTGAAAAGGCGCACTTCCTGCCGCGACTGTCGGTGGTGGAATCGCTGAGCAACCGGACTGTCCTCGTCTATGTGGGGCTCTGGTTCGGCATCAACGCCTTGGCCGCCTTCGGCTTCGGGTCGGACCCGACCGGCACGACCCAGATCGCCTGGGAAGCGCATATCGGCGGATTCCTGTTCGGCTTCCTCGGCTTCGCCTTCTTCGATCGTCGATCCTGGGCCTGACCGTCAGCACCCCAAGGTCCTGCTTGAAAAACTTCTGCCGCCGCCGCACGATGCGCCGCGAGGGTGCTCGGATGGGTGGGGAAATTGCGTCGAGCCGCGGCTTGTGGAGGAAGTGATGACAGTCAGAATCATATTGGAAGAGAAGGGACGTGATGTGACCACTGTCGGTCGCGAGACGACTCTTATGGAAGCCGCGCGCGTGCTGACGCAGCAGAAGATCGGCGCGGTCGTCGTCGTCGATCCAGATCGTCAAATTCTTGGCATTCTGTCCGAACGTGACATCGTTCGCGCCATCGCCGAACGGGGCAGAGACGTCATGGATCAGGACGTTGCAAGCGTCATGACGCGCAAAGTCGTCCAATGCCGCGAAGAGAGTTCCATCAACGAGGTCATGGAGATCATGACCAATGGCCGCTTCCGCCATCTGCCGGTCGCGGTCGACGGCAGGCTGGCCGGCATCATTTCCATCGGCGACGTCGTGCGCCGGCGCATTCAGGATGTCGAGCGTGAGGCGGAAGACATGAAGGCCTATATCGCCAGCTGATTGCTCACGCCTCGCTGGCCGGAAGCTCAAGCGTCGCCAGAAGGCCGCTTCCGGCGGCGCGTTCAAGCGTGAGCGTGCCGCCATAAAGACGCGCCAGATCGTCGACGATCGAAAGGCCAAGGCCGCTGCCGGGCTTGCTTTCGTCGAAGCGCACGCCACGCGACGTCGCAGCTTGAAGAGCATCTTCCGCAAGCCCCGGACCGTCATCCCGGATCGATATGGTGATGCGACCGCCATCTATCGGTCTGGCCGTCACCAAAACCGATTTCGATGCCCACTTGCAGGCATTGTCGATCAGGTTTCCGAGCATCTCGTCGAGATCCTGTCGCTCGCCAGCAAAGGTCGGTTGGCCATCGACGTCCACCTGCAGGGAAAGATGACGATCGGCGTGGATGCCGCGAAATACCGGAAAAAGATCGGAGATCGCTTCGCTGACCGAGACCTTCGCACCGAGCACGCCATGCGACGCCGCCGAACGCGCACGGCGAAGATGGTGGCCGATAAGCCGGTTCATCTGCTCCGTCGCATCCAGCAGGACTGCACCGTCGGCATTGCTTGCCGTCTGGAGCCGGTTGCTCAAGACCGACAGCGGTGTCTTCAGGCCATGGGCGAGATTGCCCACATGGGTGCGCGCGCGGTCGATCACCGTTTTGTTGTGGGCGAGCAGCGCGTTGATCTCGGACGCGACCGGCGCGATCTCGACATAGGGCTGATCGGGCAAACGTTCCTTGTCGCCACGCCGCACGGCCGCAAGGTCGCGCCCGAGCTTGGCGAGCGGCTGCAATCCGAAGTGCACCTGGAGCCCGATCGCGATCGCGATTCCGGCGGCAAGCAAAGCAAGCGACAGGACGAGCGGCTGAACGATGGTCGCCACTTCGTCCTCGATCAGGTCGGCAGGCATGGCGACCACGACCCTCAGCCGGCGCGTGCCACCGGGCGCCGTGAAATCGCGTTCCTGTTTGCGGATGATCGCCCCGTTGGGCCCTGGTTCCGTGCGGGTCGTGATCGTGCCATCCGGTTCGGCGACCGCGACGCCGAGCTCGACATCCCAGAGAGAACGGGAGCGCGACAGGACACCGTTTTCGTCATTGACCTGCCAGTACCAGCCGGAAAGCGGTCGATCGAAGCGCGGATCGACGACGGAATTGGCGATGACCACATTGCCCTGCTCGTCGAACTCGGTGCCGGACATGACGGCGATCATCGTCGCCTGCAACTGCGCGTCCGCATTGCGTTCGACGAACTGGCGCAGAAGTGCCGAAATGAAAAGCCCCGCGATCAGGATCGCGACAGTCGTCCAGACGAGCGCCAGCCCGACGAGGCGCAGTTTCAGCGACCGTCGCGCCATATCAGGCGTTCGTAGGTGCGGAGAGGCGATATCCCTGGCCGCGGATCGTCTCGATCATGTTGCGACCGATCTTGCGCCGCAGCCGACCGATGATCACTTCGATCGAATTGAAGTCGCGATCCGTATCGCGCTCATAGAGATGTTCGCTCAGTTCCGTGCGCGTGATCGGGCGTTCGGCGTGGTGGATCAGGTAAGACAGCATCCGCGTCTCAAATGCGGTGAGCTTCAGCGGCAGGCCATCGAGCGTGATGATGGCGAGCTGCGTGTCGAGCACCAGCGGACCGCAGGTCAGTTCGCTCGTGGCATGGCCGGCCGCGCGCCGCACAAGGCTGCGGCAGCGCACGACGACCTCTTCCATGCGGAAGGGTTTGACGACGTAGTCGTCGGCACCGGCGCGAAAACCGCGCACCTTCTCCGACCAGTCGTCGCGCGCCGTCAGGATTAGAACCGGCATCAACCGCTTGCCCCGCCGCCAGCTCGTCAGGACCGAGATGCCATCCATCTTGGGCAGTCCGAGATCCAGCACGACCACATCATAGGTTTCGGTCATACCGAGGAATTCGGCCGCTTCGCCATCATGCGACGTATCGACCGCAAAGCCGGCTGCGGTCAGCGCCTCGGCGAGCTGGGCAGCGATGCGCTCGTCGTCTTCCACCACAAGCGCTCTCATGGGCGTCGTCTCGCATCCACCAAACCGCGTCCGTCGGCCTCCAATATCGCACCGTCGCGTCCGTCGACACGGATGCGCAGAATGTCGCCGCGTGGGGTCAGCATGCGCAAGGCATAGACGATATCGGTTCGCTCATGCGGCCTTCCGGTATCGAGCACGGCTTCGATCACCGTTCCCTCAAACCGCTCCTGGGCGCGCTCCATGGCTTCGGCGATGGATATGCTCGCGCCTTGAGACTGGGCGAGGATCGTCGGCGCGATCGGGTTTGCCGCTACGGACTTGGTGCCCATGATCGCGATACCTGAGGCAACGACAAGTGCGAGCAAGACAGGTCGCTTGAGCCCTTTTAGAGAAGAAGGAATAACATCGGTCATCATGACCGCATGTATAGCGCTTCATCTTGAATGGAAGTTGAACCATGCGGTTGCGGTCTCGTTCAGGGCAGATGACCTAAAAGAAGGGCAAGTCGAAACGCAGTCTTTCAAACCGTTTGCGGCATCAGCAAAGGAACTGACCATGAAACGCATGCCGAACCCCATTCTTCCAATGCTCGTCGCAGCCGCGTCCCTCCCGTTCGCTGGCACTGTCGCGTTCGCGCAGACGGTGTCGATCGATCAGCTCGGCAACTCCGCTGGCATGAACATCCAAGGCGAGGTCAGCGACGTGTTCGGCAATCGTTTCGTGCTCGATGACGGCACGGGACGGGTCCTCGTCGAGATGGGGCCGGAGCGCGGTCAGGAATACGACATTCGTGCCGGCGAACGGCTTACTGTCTTTGGCGAACCGGATGGCGATGGTTTCGACGCGTTCCGAATCGTGCGCGAAGACGGTAGCGAGATCGAGGTACGCAGCGCCGATGGTCCGCCGCCATGGGGCAATGCCGAGCGTCGTCCTGCGTCAGACGGCGCGCCTGCAGGCCAGGAAGATGTTCAGCAGATTGTTTCCATGCTCGAGGCCGCGGGTCTGACAGACGTCCGTCTCGACGAGCGCAAAGGCCGCCACTATGAATTCGAGACCCGCGACGCGGACGGCCGGGAGGTCGACATTGATGTTTTCTTCGACGGGCAGATCAAGAAGATCGATGTCGAAAGCGACAGGGCGGCGCCAACCGTGGACCTGACGACGTTCTTGCCGGAGGCCATCCGCGCCGCAGTTGCCGAGCGCGGCATCGTCGACCTTCGGGAGTATGACGTGAAGCGCAACCATGCCGAAGTGGATGGTTATGATGCCGAAGGACGCGAGATCGAAATGGAGATCGCCGCCGACGGACGCATTCTCAAAGTCGAGATCGACGATGATCAGGTGCGCGCTCCACAACCAAGCGTCGATGAAAGCACTCTGCGGACGGCTGTCGAGGCCGGCGGCTATGCATGGGGCGGCGACGTTGAGCGCAAGCCGCGCCATTTCGAGGTGAGCGCCGTGAACCCGGAAGGTGAAACGGTCATGCTGCACGTCGATCTGAGCGGCGAAATCTACAAGGAACAGCTTCTGCGCTGAGCCCGACAGCAAGACAATCGAAGATCGAAGCTGGCGGTTCGTGATGGATCGCCGGCTTCTTTCGTTTGGGACGCAACCCGGGAAACGTCCCCGCTGGGCGCTGTGCAACTTGCCTGATGGGGAGGTGCCGTGTAGCTTTCGCGCCGTCGGGTGGCGCTTGCCCGTTCAAGAGAGCGCGATCAATCACGGCCCAAGCGGTCGCTGGCAGTCGGTTCGGCGCGGGGAGCGCGCTTGAGAGCGGCGGCATATGGAGGAATCGGGCGGCGGCGCGTCGCCTGTGTTTGCAGCAGAAAAACGCGGGCGAGAGACCCGTCATGTGGAGGAGATAAGACGATGTCGAAACTGATGAAGAAGGCTGTCCTTGGCGGGATGGTCCTGGCAATCGGTGCATTTCCGGGCGCCGCAAGCGCGCAGCAGTTCATCAATGTGCTGACCGGCGGCACGTCAGGGGTCTATTATCCCCTGGGCGTTGCGATGTCCGAGATCTATGGCGACAACATCGAAGGCGTCCGCACCCAGGTTCAGGCGACAAAGGCCTCGGTCGAGAACCTCAATCTCCTTGAACAGGGCAGGGGCGAGATCGGTTTCTCGCTCGGCGATTCCCTCGTGATGGGCTGGGAAGGCAACGAGGAGGCCGGTTTCCGCGCCCCGCTGCAGAAGCTGCGCCGGGTTGCTGCGATCTACCCGAACTATCTCCAGCTCGTCGCAACGGCCGATTCTGGCATCACGACGCTCGCAGATCTCGAAGGTCGTACCCTGTCGGTCGGCGCGCCCGCTTCGGGCACGGAGCTCAACACTCGCGCCATTCTGGCTGCTGCCGACATGACCTATGACGATCTCGGTCAGGTCCAGTACCTGCCGTTTGCCGAGTCCGTGGAGCTGATGAAGAACCGTCAGCTGGATGCGACGCTGCAGTCCGCTGGTCTCGGTGTCGCATCGATCCAGGATCTTTCTACGACCAACCCGACGACCATCGTCGAAATCCCTTCGGAACTGGTGGAATCGATCGGCGCGCCTTACGCGCCTGCGATCATTCCTGCCGGCACCTATGAGGGCCAGGATGAGGACGTGGAGACCGCATCGGTCATCAATTACCTCGTGACCCACGAAGATGTGGACGAGGAGACCGTCTACCAGATGACCAAGCTGCTCTACGAAAACCTCGATCGGATGGCGTCTGCGCATTCGGCAGCCGCGGAGATCGACATTCAGAATGCCGTCGATGAAAATCCTGTGCCGCTGCATCCGGGCGCCGAGCGCTACTATCGCGAGCAGGGCCTTATTGACTGACATGTCGGCCAAATAGCGATGACTGACATTCAGCGTCCCGGCTTCCCCGGGGCGCTGATTGCGTATCGACCTTAAGAACAGAACGGCGCTCGGCGGCGCTTTCGTCGCCTGGAAGACGCTCAGCGAGTAAAAGACAATGACATCTACCGATCGCGACTTGCCTTTGCAGGCCGAACTGCAGGCACCGGCTGAAGCATCGGAGGCCGAACACGGCCTGCCTGGAGGGTTCGGACAGGGGCTGGAGGGGCGCATTGTCTTCCTGATCGCCATTGCATTCTCGGTTTTCCAACTGTGGTTTGCCGCTTACCATTCGCTGCCCAGCCAGACGGTTCGCGCGCTGCATGTCGGCTTCGTGCTGCTGCTCGGCTTCTCCCTCATTGCCAGCCTCAAGGGTGGCCCACTACCGCTGCGCATCGCGCTGTGGAGTGCCGGCATCGTGGGCTTTCTGACCGGCGTCTATCACTACGTCTTCTACGAGGATCTCATTCTGCGCGAGGGCGGCTGGCTCATCACGCAGGACCTCGTCGTCGGCACGATCATGATCGTCCTCGTCTTCGAAGCGACGCGCCGTCTGATGGGGATCGCGCTGCCGATCATTGCCGGCATCTTTCTGCTCTATGGGCTCTTCGGCCAATATTTCCCTGGCGTGCTCGCCCACCGCGGGTACGGCTTCGACCAGATTATCGGCCATCTCGGCTTCGGCACGGAGGGCATCTACGGCACGCCGGTCTACGTCTCGGCGACCTACATTTTCCTTTTCATCCTCTTCGGCTCGTTCCTCGAGCGGGCGGGGATGATCAAGCTGTTCACCGATGTCTCGCTTGGCATGGTCGGGCACACGCGCGGCGGACCGGCGAAGGTGGCCGTCGTGTCCTCGGGCTTCATGGGCACGATTTCCGGCTCCGGCGTCGCCAACGTCGTCACCACCGGCCAGTTCACCATCCCGTTGATGAAACGCTTTGGTTACAAGCCGGCCTTTGCCGGCGGCGTCGAGGCCGTGTCGTCCATGGGCGGGCAGATCATGCCCCCGGTCATGGGCGCCGTCGCGTTCATCATGGCCGAAACGCTGAACATTCCCTACCGCGAAGTGGTGATCGCCGCGATCATCCCGGCGGTCCTCTATTTCTTCTCGGCCTTCTGGATGGTGCATCTGGAAGCCGGCAAGCGCGGCCTCGTCGGCATGCGTCGCGATCAGCTGCCAAGCGCCATCGGTGCGCTGCGCGCCGGCTGGTACCTGATCATCCCCTTGGCAGCGCTCGTCTACCTGCTGTTCACCGGCTATACGCCGCTCTTTGCCGGCACGATGGGTCTGGCCCTCACCGCAGTTCTCATCCTCGGCGGCGCCATCGCGCGCGGGCTGCCCGGTCAGGCTATCCGCTTTCTGTTCTGGATACTGCTCGGCCTGCTCTGCGCCGCGTTCTTCCAGTATGGCGTCAATGTCATCATCACCACGATCGCGGTGCTTATCGCCGTCAATGCCTTCGTCAAGGGCGGTCGGCAGACGCTCGCCGATTGCCGCGACGCGCTAGCGGACGGTGCCAAGAATGCCCTGCCGGTCGCGATCGCCTGCGCCATGGTCGGCGTCATCATCGGCATCCTCACCCTGACCGGTTCGGCCTCGACCTTTGCATCCTTCATCGTCCGCATCGGTGAGACGAACCTCTTCCTGTCGCTCGTTCTGACGATGATCACCTGCCTCATCCTCGGCATGGGCATCCCGACGATCCCGAACTACATCATCACGTCGTCGATCGCCGGCCCGGCGCTGCTGGAACTCGGGGTTCCGCTGCTCGTCAGCCACATGTTCGTGTTCTATTTCGGTATCCTTGCCGATCTGACGCCGCCGGTCGCACTCGCCGCCTTCGCCGCAGCTCCGATTGCCAAGGAGTCAGGCATGAAGATCGGCATGCAGGCGGTTAAGATCGCGCTCGCAGGCTTCGTCATCCCCTTCATGGCGGTCTACACCCCAGCGCTCATGATGCAGGACGGCGGCCCGCTCGCCGATGCGATCGGCTTCTGGCCGGCCGTCGCCTACATCGTCTTCAAGACCGTGATCTCGATTTCGCTCTGGGGGGCTGCCGCGATCGGCTTCATGTTTGCACCGCTTGCCTGGTGGGAACGGCTGCTGGCGACAGCCGCTGCCTTCTCACTCGTTCTGGCTATGCCGATCACCGATGAAGTGGGCTTCGCGCTTGCTGCCCTGTTCCTGGCTCTGCAATGGTGGCGCGGCCGCAGGAGCCGCGAGCAGGCCACGGTCGCCGGCGAATGAGCCTCTGCCTGAGCGCGGCGGGCAAAACCGTCGCGCTCGCGCTTGAAGCGTTTTCCCTCGTCTGGACGCACTCGGTGGAAAAGACCGAATGGCGCGAGGAGTGGCGCATCGCCGATGGTCTGTTGGTCATCGAGCGCGCGCATGTTCAGGGCACTGGTGCCGGAATGGAAATTCCAGCCGGTGCGCAGTTGATCGATAGGGCATGGGTCTACGAGCCCGACCTTTCACCCCGGCCGTCCGTGATCTTCTCGGATGCAGGGCAAGGCAGCGACTGGCAGATATGCGCCATGGACCGTTGCCGCGCGATGGGCACGCTTCTGCCTGTCTCCGGCACAATCCTGGAAATGAAGGCCTGCAATGGACCTGGTCAGCCGCTGTTTGAGGACTGACAGCCGACCCCGCGTTCGAGCGCCACGGCGCGTAGAACCTTCCTCAAGCGAAACCGCTCGAACGGCACCGGCGCACTGCGATAGCGTGCGGTGAGAAGGTCCTCGTCGAGCTCATCGATCGCGGCTCGAATATCGTCGTTGCTCACTGCCTGATCATCAACCAGAAAGCGCACCATCTTATCGAAGCTGTCCGACGTCATGTCGATCTCCAAAGGCATGAGGTTATGCCCCCGAACTCGCTAAAATGGCAGAACTCCAGCGCTTATAAAGCCGGCTTCCCCAACGCCCTCGCGAGACGGCTAACGAGTGCTTTTCGTCTGTACCATTTTCGGCCACCGGCAAGCCCGGGTAACGGCCTGGAATGCTCCCCGCATAGTGCGTCGCACCATCCCCTTGTGCGCCGCAATGACCGCAATGCAGCAATTAACACGAAACGGGTTAACTTAGAAAAACATTTGTCTTTTCAGTTACTTCCGCTGCATTGAAGCTATGCATTTGCGCTGTTGCTGGTCGTTTCGCTTTGGCATAGGTTCGGTGTAACGAAATGCGTCTCAGGGAGGAAATGCATGGCCACGCGCAAGCCCGCGTCAACGGCTGCACGCCGTACGTCATCTGCCCGCACATCCGCATCCGTTCGCCAGCAGACGAAGAAGTTGTCACCTGTCGGACAGATCATCGCGCCTCCGGCGCCGGAGGAGTTCACCAAGGAGCGTGAACTGCAGGCCTACAACGACATGCTGCTGATCCGGCGTTTCGAAGAGAAGGCCGGCCAGCTCTACGGCATGGGCTTCATCGGCGGCTTCTGCCACCTCTACATCGGTCAGGAAGCTGTCGTCATCGGCATGCAGATGGCGCTGAAAGTGGGCGACCAGGTCATCACGGGCTACCGTGACCATGGCCACATGCTCGCCACCGGCATGAGCCCGCGCGGCGTCATGGCCGAACTGACCGGCCGCAGGGATGGCTATTCCCGCGGCAAGGGCGGCTCCATGCACATGTTCTCCAAGGAGAAGGGCTTCTACGGCGGTCACGGCATCGTCGGTGGCCAAGTCTCGCTCGGCACCGGGCTTGCCTTTGCGAACAGCTACCGTGGCAACGACAACATCTCACTGACCTATTTCGGTGACGGCGCGGCCAACCAGGGCCAGGTCTACGAAAGCTTCAACATGGCGGCGCTCTGGAAGCTGCCCGTCGTCTACATCGTCGAAAACAACCGTTACGCCATGGGCACATCGGTATCGCGCGCTTCGGCCCAGACCGATTTCTCGCAGCGCGGCGCATCGTTCAACATCCCAGGTATTCAGGTGGACGGCATGGACGTGCGCGCGGTCAAGGCCGCCGGCGACCTCGCCGCCGAGCACTGCCGTTCGGGCAAGGGCCCGATCATTCTGGAAATGCTGACCTACCGGTACCGCGGCCACTCCATGTCGGACCCTGCGAAATACCGCACCAAGGACGAAGTGCAGAAAATGCGCTCTGAGCAGGACCCGATCGAGCAGGTGCGCAAGCGGATCCTCGACAATGCATGGGCGAGCGAAGACGAACTGAAGGCGATGGATAAGAAGATCCGCGACATCGTGGCCGATAGCGCCGATTTCGCGCAGTCAAATCCAGAGCCGGATCCGTCCGAGCTTTACACCGACATCCTCATCTAAGGTTGGGAGCCGCCCATGTCTGTTGAAATTCTGATGCCGGCGCTGTCCCCGACGATGGAAGAGGGCACGCTGTCGAAATGGTTGAAAAAGGAAGGCGATACGGTCACCGCCGGTGACGTCATCGCCGAGATCGAGACCGATAAGGCGACGATGGAAGTCGAAGCCGTCGATGAAGGTACGATCGCCAAGATCGTGGTTCCGGAGGGCACCGAGAACGTCAAGGTGAATGCCGTCATCGCGATCCTTGCCGAAGAGGGCGAAGACGCATCGGCCGCTGCGTCCGGTGGTGACAAGAAGGCAGAAGCCGAAGCGCCTGCCGAAGCGGAAGCTCCCAAGACGGAGCCGAAAGGCGAGGCCGAAGGCGCCAAGGAAAGCGGCAAGGTCCCGGCGCAGCCCAAGGTCGAAGCGCAGTCCGATCCGGATATTCCGGAAGGCACCGAAATGGTATCGACGACGGTGCGAGAAGCGCTCCGCGACGCCATGGCCGAGGAGATGCGCCGCGACAAGGACGTCTTCATCATGGGTGAAGAGGTCGCCGAATATCAGGGCGCCTACAAGATCACGCAGGGCCTGCTGGACGAGTTTGGCGCCAAGCGTGTGGTCGATACGCCGATCACCGAGCACGGCTTTGCCGGCGTAGGCGTCGGTGCCGCCATGTCTGGTCTGAAGCCGATCGTCGAATTCATGACGTTCAACTTCGCCATGCAGGCGATCGACCACATCGTCAATTCGGCGGCCAAGACCCTCTACATGGCCGGTGGCCAGATGGGTGCGCCGATCGTCTTCCGTGGACCGAACGGCGCCGCTGCCCGCGTCGGTGCACAGCACTCGCAGTGCTATGCCGCATGGTACGGCCACATCCCGGGTCTCAAGGTCGTCATGCCTTATACGGCAGCCGACGCCAAGGGCCTGCTCAAGGCTGCTATTCGCGATCCCAACCCGATCATCTTCCTCGAAAACGAAATCCTCTACGGCCAGAGCTTCGACGTCCCGAAGATGGACGATTTCGTCCTGCCGATCGGCAAGGCCCGGATCCACAAGCAGGGCACGGACGTTACGATCGTCTCCTTCGGCATCGGCATGACCTATGCGGTCAAGGCGATGGACGAATTGGCCGGCATGGGCATCGATGTCGAGCTCATCGATCTTCGTACGATCCGCCCGATGGACCTGCCGACCGTCATCGAGTCGGTGAAGAAGACCGGCCGTCTGGTCACCGTGGAAGAGGGGTTCCCACAATCGTCCGTCGGCACCGAGATCGCCACGCGCGTGATGCAGCAGGCATTCGATTATCTAGACGCGCCGATCATCACGATCGCCGGCAAGGACGTGCCGATGCCTTACGCCGCCAACCTGGAAAAGCTCGCTCTGCCGAATGTCCAGGAAGTCGTCGATGCTGTGAAAGCCGTGACTTACAAAGCCTGAGGGAGGGCAAAGAGATGCCGATCAACATCACGATGCCCGCGCTCTCTCCCACGATGGAAGAAGGCAATCTCGCAAAATGGCTGGTGAAGGAGGGCGACAAGGTCTCCTCCGGTGACGTCATCGCTGAGATCGAAACCGACAAGGCGACGATGGAAGTCGAAGCCGTCGAAGAAGGCACGGTCGCAAAGCTCGTCGTGCCGGCCGGCACCGAGGGCGTGAAGGTCAACGCCGTCATCGCCATTCTGGCCGAAGAGGGCGAAGACGCCGCTGCGGCCGCAAAGGGTGGTGGTTCTGAGGCAAAAGCCGAGGCAAAGTCACAACCCGAGGAGAAGCCGGAACAGCCGAAATCCGAGCAAGGGGCGGAGAAGCCAGCAGAAGCGGCAAAGCCGGTCGCCGACCAAGCAGCTGCGGCCGCTACTCCGGCACCGAAAAAGGACGGCGAGCGCATTTTCGCCTCGCCGCTCGCCCGTCGCCTTGCCAAGGAAAGCGGCCTTGACCTCACCGCTGTCTCGGGCTCCGGTCCGAAAGGCCGCATCGTGAAAGCCGATATCGAGGCAGCCGCCAAGGGTGACGCGCCGAAGGCAGCGGCAAGCGCGGCGCAGTCTCAGTCCACATCGGCCACCGCACCAGCGCCGATGGCGAAAGGCGCCAGCGACGAGCAGGTTCTCAAGAACTTCGCTGAAGGCTCCTACGAGCTCGTCCCGCATGACGGCATGCGCAAGACCATCGCCAAGCGGCTGGTCGAGTCCAAGCAGACCGTCCCGCACTTCTACGTATCGGTCGATTGCGAGCTTGATGCGCTTCTGGCGCTACGCAAGCAGTTGAACGACGCCGCACCGGTTCGGGACGACAAGCCCGCCTACAAGCTTTCGGTCAACGATCTGGTGATCAAGGCGCTCGCTCTGGCGCTCCGAGACGTGCCGGACGCGAACGTGTCCTGGACCGAAAGCGCGATGGTCAAGCACAAGCACGCCGATGTCGGCGTTGCCGTGTCGATCCCGGGTGGCCTGATCACGCCGATCATCCGCAAGGCCGAGGAGAAGTCGCTCTCCACGATCTCCAACGAGATGAAGGATCTCGGTAAGCGCGCCCGTGACCGCAAGCTGAAGCCGGAAGAGTACCAGGGCGGAACGTCGGCGGTCTCCAACATGGGCATGATGGGCGTCAAGAACTTCTCCGCCGTCATCAACCCGCCGCATGCCACCATCCTGGCGGTCGGCGCCGGCGAGAAGCGGCCGATCGTCAAGAACGGCGAACTGGCGATTGCAGAGGTCATGACGGTCACACTGTCGACTGACCATCGCTGCGTCGATGGCGCGCTCGGAGCCGAACTGATCGGTGCCTTCAAGCGCTACATCGAAAACCCGATGGGAATGCTGGTCTAGGGACGGTTTGATGAAAACCATCCTCTGCTTCGGCGATTCCCTCACCTGGGGCACCGATGCCGCCACGGGCGGTCGGCATGACTATGCCGATCGCTGGCCGTCTTCGTTGAAGGCGCATCTCGGGGGTGATGTCGATGTCATCGCGGAGGGTCTTGGCGGCCGCACGACGGCTTACGACGATCCGACGGCTCTTGCCGAACGGGCAGGGACCAAGATCCTGCCGACGCTTCTCTCGAGCCACGAGCCGATCGATCTCGTCATCATCATGCTCGGCACCAACGATCTGAAAGCGAAGGTCGCCGGCCGCGCCATCGATGCGATGCTCGGCATGGAGCGCCTGGTGGAGCAGGTGAAGCATCACACCTGGCGCCCACTCTACGATGCGCCGGAAGTCCTGATCGTCGCGCCGCCGATCATTTGCGAGACCGCCGATCCGATCTTCTCGGCGATGTACAGCGGCGCGATTGAACAGTCCGAGATGCTTGGGTCTTTCTACGCCGATCTCGCAGACGAAATGGGCTGCGGCTTTTTCGATGCATCGTCGGTCGCCGTGACGACCCCGATCGACGGCGTGCATCTCGATGCAGACAACACACGCGCCATAGGCAAGGGCATAGCGCCGATCGTCCGGGTCATGCTCGGGATCTAGAGCGTTTCCAGGTGAAGTGAAAAGGATAGGGACATGGCCGAAAGCTACGACGTCATCATCATCGGTTCGGGCCCCGGCGGCTACGTCACCGCGATCCGCGCTGCTCAGCTGGGCTTCAAGACGGCGATCGTCGAGCGCGAACATCTGGGCGGCATCTGCCTGAACTGGGGCTGCATCCCGACCAAGGCGCTTCTGCGCTCGGCCGAAATCCTCGATCACGCCAACCATGCCAAGGATTACGGCCTGACGCTGGAAGGCAAGATGACCGCCAAGGTGGAGGATGTGGTCAAGCGCTCCCGTGGCGTCTCGCTGCGTCTCAATGGCGGCGTCGGCTTCCTGATGAAGAAGAACAAGATCGACGTCATCTGGGGCGAAGCCGAACTGACAAAGCCCGGCGAGATCAAGGTCTCGGCGATGAAGAAGAAGCCAGTCGAGCCTCAGCCGCCGGTGCCCAAGGGCACGAAGGGTGAGGGGATCTACACCGCCAAGCACATCATCCTGGCGACCGGCGCACGGCCCCGCACGCTGCCCGGCATCGAGCCTGACGGCAAGCTGATCTGGACCTATTTCGAGGCCATGGTGCCGCAGGAGATGCCGAAATCGTTGTTGGTCATGGGCTCTGGCGCCATCGGCATCGAATTCGCATCATTCTACCGGTCGATGGGCGTCGACGTCACTGTCGTCGAATTGATGCCGAATATCATGCCGGTCGAGGATGCGGAGATTTCGGCCATCGCCCGCAAGGCGCTCGAAAAGCGCGGCATGAAGATCATCACAGAGGCGAAGGTCAGCAAGGTTGACAAGGCAGCCAACTCGGTCACGGCCCATATCGAGACCAAGGATGGCAAAACCCAGACGATCACCGCCGACCGTCTGATCTCGGCCGTTGGTGTTCAGGGCAACATCGAAAATCTCGGGCTCGAAAAGCTTGGCGTGAAGACCGACCGCGGCTGCGTGGTCACCGACGGCTACGGCAAGACCAATGTCGCCGGGCTATATGCGATCGGAGACGTTGCAGGGCCGCCGATGCTCGCCCACAAGGCCGAGCATGAAGGCGTGATCTGCATCGAGAAGATCGCGGGCGTCCCAGGCGTGCATGCCATGGACAAGAACAAGATCCCGGGCTGCACCTATTGCCACCCGCAGGTTGCGTCGGTCGGCCTGACGGAAGCCAAGGCAAAGGAAGCCGGTCGCGATGTCCGTGTCGGACGCTTCCAATTTGCCGCAAACGGCAAGGCGATCGCGCTCGGTGAAGACAACGGGCTGATCAAGACGATCTTCGACAAGAAGACCGGCGAACTTCTCGGCGCCCATATGGTCGGTGCGGAAGTGACGGAACTGATCCAGGGGTTCGTCGTCGCGATGAACCTCGAGACCACCGAAGAGGATCTCATGCACACGATCTTCCCGCATCCGACGCTATCGGAAATGATGAAGGAAAGCGTGCTCGACGCCTATGGCCGTGTTTTGAACGCTTGATCCACGTCTGCCGGTCCATCAGCAAATTCGAAGACACCGGGAACCGCGAGGCATTTGTAACGTTTTAAGGCCGACTTCTAATTGATGGAAAAGGAGATGGGGTCATGGATCTGAACGGCATGGGACTGCTGGGCGCAATTATCGTCGGCGGCATCGCGGGTTGGCTCGCGGAAAAGTTCATGAAGAGCAATCACGGCGTCTTCATGAATATCATTCTCGGCATCATCGGTGCCGCGCTGCTGAACTTCCTGCTGAGCGTACTCGGCATCTACACCGGCACCGGCGTTCTGATCTACTTGATCGTTGGCTTCATCGGCGCTTGCATCCTGATCGCTCTCGGTCGCGCCATCAGGCGATAATCGATCGCGAGCAATGCTTTGAGACAAGGCCGCCATGCAGATGGCGGCCTTACTTTTTTCTCGTCGACCGACTATAACCGCTCCATCTAATTCATCGCGCGCCAAACCGCGTTCTGGAGCATTCATGGTTACAGTGCTGGACACCATCGCCGAAGCAAAGCAACGTCCGCGGCACCCGGAAAAGGCGCATCGGCCGGATACGGAAATCGCCCGCAAGCCGGAATGGATCCGCGTCAAGGCGCCCACATCCCAAGGCTATCGCGACACGCGCGAACTGGTGAAGTCGCACAACCTCGTCACGGTTTGCGAAGAGGCCGGCTGCCCCAATATCGGCGAGTGCTGGGAAAAGAAGCACGCCACTTTCATGATCATGGGCGAGATCTGCACCCGTGCCTGCGCGTTCTGCAACGTCGCGACCGGGATGCCAAATGCGCTCGATCCCCATGAGCCGGAAAATGTCGGTCTCGCCGTCGCGAAGATGGGCCTGAACCATGTTGTGATCACGTCGGTCGACCGCGACGATCTTGCGGATGGCGGCGCCCAGCATTTCGTCGAGGTGATCCACGCAATCCGGCGCCACGCGCCGGGTACGACGATCGAGATTCTCACGCCCGATTTCCTGCGCAAGCCGGGTGCCCTAGAAGCCGTGGTCGCGGCGCGGCCGGATGTCTTCAACCACAATCTGGAGACCGTTGCGTCGAACTATCTCACGGTCAGACCCGGCGCTCGATATTTCCACTCGATCCGCCTGCTGCAACGGGTGAAGGAACTCGATCCAACGATCTTCACCAAGTCCGGCATCATGGTGGGTCTCGGCGAAGAACGGAACGAAGTGCTGCAGCTGATGGACGATCTGCGCACCGCCGATGTCGATTTCATCACCATCGGCCAGTATCTGCAGCCGAGCCGAAAGCATCACCGGGTCGTCAGTTTCGTGACGCCGGACGAATTCAAGTCCTATGAGACCGTCGCCTATTCAAAGGGCTTCCTGATGGTGTCGGCCAGCCCGCTGACCCGTTCCTCGCATCATGCGGGCGACGATTTCGCCCGGCTTCGTGCAGCGCGCGAAAAGAAGCTCGCGCTGGCATCCTGAACGCGCTCTCGACGCCGTGTCGGCCTTTCCGGGTCGACATGGCGCGATCAGCTCTTATCTATGGGAAAATCGTCTTTTCCTGAAGCGGCACTGCCGCCAACCGCCGTGATTTATGCCTCAGTTCGAAACAACCCGCCACGTGAACCACTCCGCAAGCGACATGTTCGCACTCGTTGCCGATGTGCAGCGCTATCCCGAGTTCCTGCCGCTTTGCGAAAGCCTCACGGTGCGCTCGCGCAAGGAGGGCGAGGACGGCAAGGAGCTGCTCGTTGCCGACATGGCGGTAGGCTACAAGGCCATACGCGAGACGTTTGCGAGCCAGGTCGTCCTGCGCCCGACCGAGAATCGCATCGATGTGAAGTATATCGACGGCCCGTTCCGGTATCTCGACAACCGCTGGACGTTTGAGGACAAGGGCAAGGACAGCTGCGCCGTGCACTTCTTCATCGACTACCAGTTCCGCAACCGCATGCTGGGCATGCTGATGGGAACGATGTTCGATCGCGCCTTCCGCACATTTGCAGAAGCATTCGAGCGCCGGGCCGACGAGATCTACGGCCGGCGCAAGCAGACGGGCTGATCTTTCGAGAGATCAGAGCGCTGCGCGGATTTTCTCCGCATTGGCCTTCAGGACGTCCGGATCTTCCATGGTGCCCGTGTGCGGCTTCAGCGCGACGCCGTCGAAGCGTGGGATCACGTGAACATGCAGATGGAAAACCACCTGGCCGCCCGCGCTCTCGTTGAACTGCTGAATGGTCACGCCATCCGCATCAAAAGCCGCCTTCACGGCGCGGGCCAGCTTTTGAACGGTGACCATCACATGCGCGAGATCGTCGGGCTCGACATCCAGCATGTTGCGTGACGGAGTCTTGGGCAGGACGAGGCAGTGGCCGTCACCGCGCGGCATGATGTCCATGAAGGCAAGCGTGTGCTCGTCCTCGTAGACGCGATGGGCCGGCAGTTCGCCGCGCAGGATCTTGGCGAAAATGTTGGCGTCGTCATAAGCCGCAGGCGTGGTCATTGTCAGGTCTCCATGAGTTGCGTCCATGTGCGGAATTGTCGACCGGCCCGTCAAGTCTCAGCCTTTGCAGCGCCCGGAAATGCCAATCTTGACCTCAGTGCCCGACCGTCCGCGAAAAGAGATTGACGATCAGAACGCCGGCGATGATCAGCGCGAGTCCGATGACGGCCGGAAGATCGAGCCGCTGCCCGAACGCGAAATAGCCGATCGCTGCGATGAGCACGATGCCTGTGCCTGACCAGAGCGCATAGACGATCCCGACGGGCATCGTCTTCAGCGTCAGCGACAGGAAGAAGAACGCGATGCTGTAACCGCCGATGGTCACGAGCGAAGGCCACAGCCGCGTGAAGCCTTCCGACAGTTTGAGCGCGGACGTGGCGATCACCTCGAAGATGACGGCGACGACGAGGTAGACGTAAACCATGGGGCTGCTTTCGGGCGCGTGGGGCGACGGGTCTCCCGTCTAGCCCGTCGGGCGGGCGAAAGCGAGCGTCATGCCTTCTTGAACGGCCCGTGTTCGGTGAGGATTGCGCCGATCTGGTCGACTTCGCGGCGTTCCCGCTCGAGATAGTCAGCAACCGCGCGCTTCAGCCCCGGATGAGCAATGTAATGGGCAGAGTGGGTCGTGACCGGCAGATAGCCGCGCGCGAGCTTGTGTTCCCCTTGAGCGCCGGCCTCGACGCGGGGCAGGCCACGCTCGATCGCGAAATCGATGGCCTGATGGTAGCAAACCTCGAAATGCAGAAAGGCATGATCTTCGATGCAACCCCAGTGCCTGCCGAAGACGCAGTCGCCGCCGATGAAATTGATCGCACCGGCGATGTAGCGTCCTTCCCGCTTGGCCATGACTAGCAGGATGTCGTCTGCCATCGTCTCGCCGATCAGACTGAAGAAGGCACGGTTGAGATAGGGTCGACCCCATTTGCGCGCACCGGTATCGATATAGAATGCGTAGAACGCGTCCCAGTGCTCTTCGGTGATCGATGCGCCCGTCAGGCGCTCGATGGAAATACCGTTTTCCACCGCCTGCTGCCGTTCTCGCCTGAGCGCTTTGCGTTTGCGTGAGGCCAGCGTGGCGAGGAAATCGTCGTAGCTGGCATAGGATTCGTTGTGGAAATGAAACTGCTGGTCGGTCCGATGAAGAAAGCCGGTCTCTTCTAAGGTCGGCATCTCGCCCTCTGGGATGAATGTGATGTGTGCCGACGAGATGCCGAGCCGGTCCGTTAGCGCGATGAGGCCTTGCGCCAGCGCAGTCTGCACGACGGGCCGACGTGTATCGGCAGGCGCCAGAAGACGAGGACCAGTCGCTGGCGTGAAGGGGATCGAAGCCTGCAGCTTGGGATAATATTCGCCACCGGCACGCTCGAATGCATCCGCCCAGCCGTGATCGAAGACATATTCGCCCTGGCTGTGGCTCTTGAGATAAGCCGGAACGGCGCCGCAAAGTGCGCCGTCCGGGTCCTTCAGCATCAAATGGCGCGGCAGCCAGCCCGTTTTCGCGGCGACCGAGCCGGATTGTTCGAGCGCGGACAGGAAGTCGTAAGAGAGAAACGGATTGTAGGGTATTTCCGCTGTCGCGCCGGTCCGCGTCGTTCCGACGAGCTTATCCCAGCTTGAGCGCTCGATGTCGGCCATCGACGACGCCACCTCGATCGTGAACTCGATCTGGCCGCGATCTTCAGCAGCGTCTCCGGCAGTCATCGCATTCCCCATATCCGCACGTGCGAGAAAGGTAGTGCGCCGCCTGACGATTTTAAGGCCCGCCTAGCTTGGCGATGACGCCACGCCGCGCGGATCGAAACCCTCGAAGGTGATCTGATCCGCATGGCGCATGCTGTGATGAAGCGCCGCTTCGTCGCGCACCGTCCAGGTGATGACCGGCTTGCCGCTTTCCCGCACGCCATCGATGAACGGGTTCGGTAGATGGAACGCGCAATAGGACACGAAATCGAGCCCGAGCCGCATCGCATCCTCGTGCCGCTGCAGGTCTTCGGTCCGCTGACCTTCGGCTGTCAGGCCAAGCGGGTAGGGGCATTCGAGCGCCTTCAGATCCCGGATGAGCCAGTGGTCGAACGACATAAGCGCAACTGGTCCGTCGTAGCCGTCGAGGTCTTCGAGAACCGCTCCGGCGAAATCGTCGTCGTCACCTTCGCAGCCTTTCAGCTCCACGACGAGCGGAACACGCCCGGCGACCAGCGCAAGCAGCTGCTTGAACGTCGGGATCCGCTCCCTGGTGCCACCCACGGTCAAGAGAGCAAGCTCCGTCGAAAGCCTGTCGCGGGTCCGCCCGGGCAGGCTGCAAAGCCGCTCCAGCGTATCGTCATGAAAAACGACCGGAACGCCGTCTGCTGCAAGATGGAGGTCGCACTCGATGGCGAAGCCGGCCTCCACCGCCCGCTCGAATGCGGCAAGCGTATTTTCCCAGATGGTGCGGTTGAGGTCATGATAGCCGCGATGGGCGATGGGATGTTCAGTCAGCCAGGCAAGCGTCTGCATCGGTGTTCTGCGGCTCGTCGTTGAGAGAAATCAGGCGATCTGGAAGATGGCGTCAACCTCGACGGCCGCATTGAGCGGCAGCGAGGCCGTGCCGACCGCGGCACGCGCATGCTTGCCCTTGTCGCCGAGGATTGCCGCAAAAAGATCGGACGCGCCGTTGACGACGAGGTGCTGCTCGACGAAGTCCGGCGTCGACGCGACATAGCCCGTGATCCGAACCAGCTGCACGATCCGCTCCAGATCACCACCAAGCGCCGACTTTGCCTGTGCCAGAACGTTGATGGCGCAAAGCTCGGCTGCCGCCTGGCCCGCCAGCACCTTGTGATCGTGGCCGAGATGGCCCGTATAGGCGAGATGCCCGTTTTCCAGGGGCAGCTGGCCGGAAATGTAGAGCATGTCTCCAGCGATCACCCAAGCAACATAATTGGCAGCTGGAGCAGCCGCCTGCGGAAGATCGATCCCGCGTTCGGCAAGTCGTTCGGCAATCGTGTTGTCCATGAAGATACACCCGTTTTTTTGCGCCTAAGATGTCTTATGGGGGCACGGCGTCAAGCGCCTCGCTTTTGCCCCGAGGCATCCTGTAACATGTGTCAGGTTTTGCTAGGAGACATGAATGTTGGGATTTGCCGGTCGTATTGCATTTGGATCAGCTGCGGCACTGGCGGGGCTGCTTTCGACCACTGCGCTCAGCATTGCGCAGCCGGCAGGTGCCGCAGCGCTCGTTCCGCATCGCGCCGTCTATGATCTGGAACTCGCCAATTCGGAAGAGAGATCCGGCATTTCAGGCGTCTATGGCCGCATGGTCTACGAGATGAACGGCTCGGCCTGCGACGGCTTTACCGTGAACTTTCGATTCGTGACGCGAATCGACACCGAGGAATTTTCCCGGGTCACCGACCAGCAGACGACGACTTACGAGGATCTGCGCGCCGGCACCTTCGAATTCGTCAATCGCTCCTTCGTGGACGATACGCTCGACAGCGAGACGCGGGGCTCGGCCCGCCGCACGGATGATGCCATCGATGTCGAGATGGAAGCTCCCCAGCAGATATCGCTGGCGCTCGATCGTGCGCTGTTTCCGACCGATCACATGATCGAGCTGATCGCTAAAGCGAAAGCCGGCGAGCGCTTCTACCAGTCGCACATCTATGATGGGTCGGACGATGGCGACAAGATCATGTTGACGACGACGGTCATCGGTGAACCACGGGAGCCGAGCGCCCAGGATGCCGAAGCGAAGCAGGCTGGCCCCTTCGCCAACGACACCGCCTGGCCAGTAACGATCGCCTATTTCAACGAAGCGGAAAGCGGTGATGAAGTGCCGGAGTATCAGATCTCGTTCAAGCTTTACGAGAACGGACTGACCCGCGACCTGGAAATGGACTACGGCGACTTCGCGCTGCGCGGTACGCTCGCCGGCCTGGAAGTGTTCGACGCCAAGGAATGCGCCGAACAACCCTAGTCGTCAGATGCCCGCATACCATTCGTAAGCGCCGGCATCTTCCCAGTAACCGCCACGACCCTGGCCGATCCGTTCGAGGCTCTCCACGGCTTCGATGCGCATGACGAACTTCGCGTGCTTGTAACCGAGTTGACGTTCCACCCGCAGACGCAGCGGCGCACCGTGGCCCAAGGGTAAGTCGCCGTCATTCATGTCGTAGGCAAGAATCGTCTGCGGATGAAAGGCTTCGACGAGGTCGATGCTCTCGTAATAGGGCGTCCCGCGAAAGTCATCCGCACAGTGGAAGACGATGTAGCGGGCGTTGGGCGCGAGCCCCGCACGCTCGAGCAACGGGCCAAGCTGCGCGCCCGTCCATTTGCCGATCGCGCTCCAGCCTTCCACGCAGTCATGTCGGGTGATCTGGGTGCGGGCGGGCAGGGCGCGAAGCTCGGTGAGCGAAATGGATTGCGGCCGCGCCACGAGCCCATCGATGCGGAGGCGATAGTCTGAAAAACCCGAAGCTGCGTGGCGCTCCCATTCCGCGCTTTCCGGCCGCGTATTGCCGTTCATGCGGAATGTCGGCGACAGCGCCTCGGGCGGATACTCACGCGCCAGGGCGTCACCGACGATAAATCGCTGGATGCGGTAGCTCAGCCATTCGCCGCCCGAGAGAAACTGGCGGAACGCCGGGCTTTGGCCGAGTGCATCGCAGCCTGATAACGCCATTGCAGAGCCGGTGAGCGCAGCACCCGTGATCAGCCGGCGCCTGGAAAGAAGAGTGGTCATCGTGTTTTCTCCTGGGGCAGGCGATAGCGACCGGTGATCATGGAGCGGACCTCGTTGATAGGCCCTGCCAGCGCGACCATGGCGAGATGGACGAGGATGAACGCCACCATGGCGAATGCCGCGATGAAATGGATGGAGCGTGCGGATTGTCGGCCGCCAAAGAGATCGGTCAGCCATGGCCATGCGGCGACCATCGTCGGCGACATCGTGAGGCCGGTGAGCACGAGAACGGGCAAGAGCACGGCCAGTACAGACAGATAGGCGAGCTTCTGCAGCACGTTGTAATGGCGCGCGGCTTCGCCCGTCGGGAACTTGAGCCTTGCATGGGCTGCGATGTCACCAAGAAGATGCGAGGGCGCCAGTTCGGCACGCTTGGGCAGCAGATCGCGCCGCAAATGGCCGTTCACGAGACTGATCAGCGCGTAAAGCGCAAGACCGCCTGCGAAAAGCCAGCCGAAGGTCAGATGCCAGCGCCGTGAAAGCGCGAGATTGTAGCTGGACGGGATCGTGACCCAATGCGGGAAGGCCCGGTTCTGCCAGGCGCCTTCGGCATTCTGCCAGCGACCCAGAACGCCCGTCGTGTCGACCTGAAGGGTGCCGACGCGCAGATAGCCGCGCTCCTGCTCCGCGCCGATCTGCAGCCATGCGGGGTCGGGATTCGCAACGTAATCGCCCCAGTAGAGGCGGGGATGAGCGTTGAAGATCATCAATCCGCTCATCAGCATGACAAGAAAGACGACCACATTCGTCCAATGCCACAGCCGCGTCGAAAGCCGGTGACGGCGAACGACGATCGGCCCATCTGCGATCGGCGGTGAAAACTCGTTTGCAGACATGGCGGCGCTCCGGGCGGGTTGCGCCGGGTGACGCCTGTCGCGGGTCACCCGGCTCCAAGGCATGCGGCGATGCTTACATCGTCTCCGAAATCATGCTGTCGGGTGCGTCGGCGCAGGCGGTCGTGACACTGGCAACGGTTGCGTCTGCAGCCATGTCGTCAGCGGCCATATCGTCGGACGCCATGTCATCGGCAGCCATGTCATCGGCAGCCATGTCGTCAGCAGCCATGTCATCTGCGGCCATGTCATCGGCAGCCATATCGTCAGCGGCCATGTCATCAGAAGCCATGTCGTCGGCCATCATGTCGTCGCTGTGAAGCGCCTCGACGGCAGCCATCTGTCCCGCCTCGTCGAGCGCAAGGAAATCGGCGCAGGTGAGATCCGAACCGCTCTGTGCGAAGGCCGGCATGGCAAGCATGAGGGTGAGGGCAGTCGTTGTCAGGATCGTCTTCATGGTGGTGGCTCCCAGGGGTTGCCGCCTCAGCGGGCGGTGAGGGCCAATCCACACGAGTTGCCGATCACTGTCGAAACAACACTGCGCGCGTTTTTGTCGCGCACAACTCACGCCAATGAAGTCTCTGCGTGAGATCAGCGTGATCGTTTCTGGCAAAGTTGAGGTAGACGGGGCTAAATCCCCAAAGTCACCTTGGCGCGGGTGCCGGGATGCTGCAGCTCGTAAGTCAGCGTCGCACCGAGATTGGCGGCCATGGAATTGACCAGGCGCGTGCCGAGCCCTGTGCCCTTGGTGCTCTGGCTGGTCCCGTCCCAGCCCACGCCGTCGTCTTCTACGACGAGCACGGCGCCATCCGGGATGGCGTCGAGGAACACGCGCACTTCGCCCTTCACGCCCTCGGCATAGGCATATTTCAGCGCGTTGGTCACGAGCTCTGCAGTCATGATGCCGATGGAGATCGCCATGTCGGTCGGCACCCGCACAGCATCTATACGGATCCTGAGCCGGGCGCTCGAGGCGAGCGACATGTCCAGTTCCTTGACCAGCGTCGTCAGGTACTCGCCGATATCGACGAAGCGAACATCGTCGGACGTGTAGAGGCGTTTGTGTACGCCGGCGATGGCGGAGATGCGCGCCTGGGTCTCGATCAGCGCATTCTTGGCGGCGGGCTCGCTCAGGCTGTTGGCCTGCATGCGGATCAGCGCCCCGACGATTGCGAGACTGTTCGCCACGCGGTGGTTCACTTCGCTGAGCAGCAGCTCCGCGCGCTCCTTGGCCTCGCGCAGTTCAGCTTCGACGCGCTCCTTGGCGCGCATCAGCCGTGCGCGCTCGACCGCCTGATCGATCGCGCTTGCAAGGAGCTCGGGGAAGTCTTCCGACACGCTTTTGGTGACGTAGTCGAAGGCGCCCGCCTTCAGCGCCGCGACGGCGATCGCAGTTTCCGCCGAGCCCGTGACGTAGACGACCGGCGGCGCGTGTTCGATGCTGGCGAGTTCCGCGAGCACGTCCAGACCCGTTCCACTATCGAGATAGTGGTCGAGACCGATGACATCGATGCCGCCGGCACGGATTCGCTCCAGGCCGGCACTGGCCTTGTCGGCACGCTCCACTTCATAGCCTCGGCGCTCCAGATTCTTCTGAATCAGACGCGCCAGTCCGGGATCGTCATCGATGTAGAGAACGCGCGTCGGCCGGGAAGCCATCATCAGGCACTTTCGGGGATCTGCATCACCGAGAAGAACAACCCAAGCTGGCGGATCGCATTGGCGAAGCCTTCATAGTTGACGGGTTTGGTAATGTAGACGTTAGCACCGAGATCGTAGCAGCGCTGGATCTCGCGCTCGTCGTCCGTCGTCGTCAACACCACGACCGGTGCCCGCTTGGTGTTCGGGTTTGCCTTGACCTTCTCGAGGATCGAGACGCCGCTCATGTCCGGCAGATTGAGATCGAGCAGGATGAGGAGATGGCGGCTTGCGCTGACATCGCCCGAGCCATCGGAGCCGAAGAGATGGGCAAGCGCGCTCGTTCCGTCGGTGAACGGAATGATCTCGTTGCTGACGCCGGCGCGCCGGATGTTCTTCTCGATCAGCCTGGCATGTCCTTCGTCGTCTTCGATCATCACGATCGTGACGGGCTTCGCTTCACTGCTCATTGCATGCTCCCGATAAATCTACGCATATCGCGGGCCAGAACGACCCTGAATGTCGACCCTTTGCCGAGCTCGGAGGTGACAGTGATGTCGCCACCCAGATTTCGAACGAGGGTCCTCACATGGGCAAGGCCGATGCCTTCACCCGGTTTGCTTTGCTCTCCGGACCGGCGAAACAGTTCGAAGACGCGTTCGTGGTCGTCGGCCGCAATCCCCCGGCCATTGTCGGCGACATCGATCGCGATGCGGTTGCCGATCAGCTTCTCGCCCGAGATCTTTATGCGCAACGGTCGGCTCGCGTCTGCGTACTTTACCGCATTGTCGAGCAGATTGCCGAATATCTGATCGAGAGACATGCGGTCGGACAGAATGGTCGGCAGGTCGTCGGCAACTTCGATGACGCCGTCGAGCTCGCCGACCTGATGCTGGATCGCGTTCGCGCTGGCCTGAAGCATGTTCGTCAGATCGATCGATTCGGCCCTGATTGGTCTGCGCCCGTCGCGGGAGATCTTAAGAATGGCGTTGATTAGCCCATCCATCTTCCGGGTCGACGAGCGAATGAAGCCGACCGCTTCCGGCAAATCTTCCGTCGCCGCCAGCCGCGCGTCGCTGGCAAGCTGGTCGTCACCGGCGACGTCGCTCCGCTCCATGTAGTCGCGGATAGGCTTGATGCTGGCTTCGAGTTCGCTCGTGAAGCCCATAATGTTGACCAGTGGCGCCCTGAGATCGTGCGTCACGATGTAGGCGAAGCGCTGGACCTCTTCGTTCGCTCGTGCAAGTTCGGCGGTACGTTCTGCGACGCGCTCCTCGAGCGTGATGTTCGTCGTCGAAAGAAGTCTGCGCGCCTCGGCGATCTCGCGCGTGTAGAGAATAACGACCCAGGCGCTGCCGCCGACGACGGCAATGATGACGAGCGCGCCAATCAGGCTGGTCCAATAGAGAGCCGAAGCACTGCCCCTTTGCTGGGCTACGCTTTCGGCGAGCCGCTGGTCGGCGTCCTGAACGATACCGGTAAGGAGCTCCCGCAGCTCGCTCATCGCTATCTGGCCCGTGTCGGCCTGGACGAGCGCCAGAGCTGCCTCGCGGTCGCCGGAGCGAGCAAGACGGATCGTCTCTTCCAGTTCGGTGAGTTTGACGGCAGCCGCATCGTCGATCGCCGCTGAGATGCCATCGCCATTCGGGCGAGACTGAAGAAGAGTCGTCAAACGCTGCCGATGCGATTCAAGCTCCTGCCGGGCCTGGTTGTAGGGCGCGAGATAGACTTCGTCTTGTGTCAGCAGAAAGCCACGCTGACCCGTCTCGGCATCCTGCAGCGCGGTGCGGAAGTCGAGTGTTGCTGCACGCAGATCGCGAGCGGCCAGAACCTCATTGAAATGGTCCTGGCTTCGATTGCCGAGCCAAAGGCTCATGCCGACGATGACGAGCAACGCGGCAAGTCCGGCCAGCATGAGAGCTGCCGTCGTACGGACGAGGGTCGAACTTGAAATGGGCATGGGGCGCGATCTTGTGGAAACGATGTTTGATGACCGAAAAGCAGGCCTTGTGCAAGCGAGTTGTCAAATGACGGAAACTCTTCCCGACACCGTGCATATTTGGCATCAGGAGCGCGGATGCACGGCTCGGGGCTGTGGCTGGGGGAGCCCATGACAGGCTTGCGGAGGGCAGTGGGTTGCCATTCTTCGACGAGTTCTATATGGCAGCGACCATTCCACACGCGCGGTTTGGGATTGGCCGGGAGAAATCCGGTCCGTTCCGCCGGTGGCCGAAAGGCTGTTGCTGCGCGGAGGTTCAACCGGAAAGGATACACAAGGCATGTCACTGCCCGATTTTTCCATGCGCCAATTGCTTGAAGCTGGCGTTCACTTTGGTCACCAGACCCACCGTTGGAACCCCAAGATGAAGCCTTTCATCTTCGGTGACCGCAACAACGTCCACATCATCGATCTCGCTCAGACCGTTCCGCTCCTGCACCAGGCGCTGAAGGTCGTGTCTGACACCGTCGCCGGTGGCGGCCGCGTGCTCTTCGTCGGCACCAAGCGCCAGGCGTCCGAGATCATTGCCGATGCCGCAAAGCGTTCGGCTCAGTATTACGTCAACGCCCGCTGGCTCGGCGGCATGCTGACGAACTGGAAGACGATCTCCAACTCGATCCAGCGCCTGCGCAAGCTCGACGAGCTGCTCGCCGGCGACGCCCAGGGCCTGACCAAGAAAGAGCGTCTCAATCTCGATCGCGAGCGCGAGAAGCTTGAGCGTGCGCTTGGCGGTATCCGCGATATGGGCGGCACACCGGACCTGATCTTCATCATCGACACCAACAAGGAAGCGATCGCGATCGACGAAGCCAAGCGCCTCGGCATTCCGGTCGTTGCCGTTGTCGATTCGAACTGTGATCCCGACCGCGTCGACTACCCGATTCCGGGCAATGACGACGCCGCCCGTGCGATCTCGCTCTATTGCGAACTGATCTCGCGTGCCGCTCTCGACGGCATTGCGCGCCAGCAGGGTGCTTCTGGCGTTGACGTCGGCGCATCCGCCGAGACGCCTGTCGAGCCTGCGCTTGACGACGCCGGCAGTGTCGAGGGCGAAGGCGCCACCGCCTAAGCTCCGATCGTCCTGCATTCAGACGGCCGGCGCCGCGAACAATCGCTTCGCCGGCCGTCATGCTTATGAAGACGATGTCGGCTTATTTTGTCGCGTTTTCCAGACGGTGAACCGGTATCCACTTCACCTGGAAACGCTCTAACGTGCCGAAGAATTCGACAGGGCGCGGTCTCCACGCCCCAACCAGGTCCCGCCCAAGCCGGCCGGACCATGACAGACGACAAGAGGCTAGAATGAACATTACCGCTCAGATGGTGAAAGAACTGCGCGAAAAGTCCGGCGCAGGCATGATGGACTGCAAGAAGGCGCTGGCCGAAACCAATGGCGACATGGAAGCAGCGATCGACTGGCTGCGCGCCAAGGGCATCGCCAAGGCTGACAAGAAGGCCAGCCGCACGGCTGCCGAAGGCCTGGTCGGCGTAGCCAGCGAAGGCACGAAGGCTGTCGTCGTCGAGCTGAACTCGGAAACTGACTTCGTTGCGCGCAACGACAAGTTCCAGGATCTCGTCTCAGGTGTCGCCAAGGTCGCGCTTACCACGGACGGTTCCGTCGAGGCCGTTTCGGCAGCTACCTACCCGGCAACGTCCAAGCCCGTCGGCGACACCATCAAGGATGCAGTCGCGACGATCGGCGAGAACATGGCGCTGCGCCGCACCGCTCTTCTGACCGTGTCGGACGGCGTCGTCGCAACCTACATGCATAACGCCGTTGCCACCGATCTCGGCAAGCTCGGCGTGCTCGTTGCGCTGGAATCGACCGGTGACAAGGACAAGCTCAACGCCATCGGTCGCCAGGTTGCCATGCATGTGGCAGCGACCAACCCGCTCGCTCTGACCTCGCAGGACGTGGATGCGACGGTCGCCGAGCGCGAGCGTCAGATCTTCATCGAGCAGGCGCGCGAGTCCGGCAAGCCGGAAAACATCATCGAGAAGATGGTGGAAGGCCGCATGCGCAAGTTCTACGAAGAAGTTGCTCTGCTGTCGCAGGCCTTCGTCATGAACCCCGACCACACGGTCGGCGACGCCGTGAAGGCAGCCGAAGCTGAAGTCGGCGCACCGATCAAGGTCACGGGCTTCGTCCGCTTTGCTCTCGGTGAGGGCATCGAGCGCGAAGAAACCGACTTCGCAGCCGAAGTCGCGGCGGTCGCCAAGGGCTGATTGCCCGATCGATTGTCCACGGCCGTGAACACCGCAAGGGCACTGCGTGACAACGTGGTGCCCTTCGTGTATGCGGCTTGTCCAGCTTCAGAAAAAGACGAGTGAACGCATGAAAACCGATGCCCCGCGCTACAAGCGCATCCTGCTGAAGGCCTCGGGTGAGGCGTTGATGGGCAGTCAGGGCTTCGGGATCGACGTCGAAGTGGCCGACCGCATCGCCAGTGACATCGCCGAAGTGCGCGCCATGGGCGTCGAGGTCGGCGTGGTTGTCGGAGGCGGCAACATCTTCCGCGGCGTGGCCGTTGCCTCCAAGGGCGGCGATCGCGTGACGGGCGACCACATGGGCATGCTCGCAACGGTCATCAACGCCCTGGCGCTGGCAACTTCGCTGCGCAAGCTCGGCATCGACACCGAGGTTCTCTCGGCCATTGCCATGCCGGAGATCTGCCAGAGCTTCTCGCAGCGCGCAGCCCTGCATCACCTCGACAAGGGCCGGGTCGTGATCTTTGCCGGTGGGACGGGCAACCCGTTCTTCACGACCGATTCCGCCGCTGCGCTCCGCGCTGCCGAAATGGGCGCCGAAGCGATCCTTAAGGGCACTCAGGTCGACGGAATTTACTCGGCCGATCCGAAGAAGGACCCGACGGCGACCCGCTTCGACAGCCTGACCCACGCCGAAGTGCTCGACAAGGGCCTGGCGGTCATGGATGTCGCCGCCGTTTCGCTCGCGCGCGAAAACGCGATCCCGATCATCGTATTCTCAATCCACGAAAAAGGCGGCCTGGCCGCCATCGTAACAGGCGGCGGCCGCGGTACGGTCGTCACCGACAGATAGAATGAGGTGGCTGGCGAGCGTTGTCGCGCCGCCGATCACCCGCGCATGGGAGCATGAATCATGGCTGATGGAACGAACTTTTCCGAGCTGAAGCGGCGCATGGAAGGTGCCGTCACGGCATTCAAGAACGACGTCAACGGTTTGCGCACGGGCCGCGCATCGGCAAACGTACTCGATCCGGTGATGGTCGAGGCCTATGGCTCGCGCATGCCGCTCAACCAGGTCGCGAATGTCGGTGTCGCGGAAGCGCGCATGTTGTCCGTGCAGGTTTGGGACAAGCAGATGGTCGGCGCCGTCGATCGCGGCATCCGTGAAGCCAATCTCGGCCTCAACCCGATCGTCGACGGCCAGACGCTGCGCATTCCGCTGCCGGACCTCAACGAAGAACGCCGCCGCGAGCTGGTCAAAGTGGCACATAACTATGCAGAGACCGCGCGAGTCGCTGCGCGCCATGTGCGCCGCGACGGCATGGACGAGTTGAAGAAGAACGAAAAGGCGGGCGTCATCAGCCAGGACGACAGCCGCCAGCAGTCCGATCGGGTTCAAAAGATGACCGATGAGACCATTGCCGAGATCGACCGCTTGCTCGTCGATAAGGAAAAGGAAATCATGCAGGTCTAGATTGGCGCCTGCATGACCGGGCGACCAAGTCGTTCTCGGTGCGAAGCCTTAGCGGAGTTTTGCCTTTGACCACGCCGCATCACGTCGCGATCATCATGGACGGCAATGGCCGGTGGGCCAAGCGGCGCGGCCTTCCACGGACCATGGGACACCGCAAGGGTGTCGAAGCCGTGCGCGAAACGGTGCAGGCAGCAGGCGAGGCGGGTGTCCGCTATCTCACGCTGTTTGCATTCTCGTCGGAGAACTGGAACCGCCCGGAAGAAGAGATCACCGATCTCATGGGGCTGCTGAAGCTCTTCATCCGGCGCGACCTGGCGGAACTCCACAAGGAGAACATTCGCATCCGTGTGATCGGAGATCGGGCGCGGCTGGATCGCGAGATCCTGGGCCTCCTGGTCGAAGCGGAAGAGCTGACCCGCAACAACAGCGCGATGCACCTCGTGATCGCGTTCAACTATGGCGGGCGGGACGAGATCGTGCGTGCCGCCAAGCGTCTGGCCGAAGCGGTCGGGCGAGGCGAGTTGTCGCCGGCCAACGTCAACGAGCACACGCTGTCGGCCTTTCTGGATACGGCGGGCATTCCCGACCCGGATGTCATCATTCGCACGAGCGGCGAGCAGCGGTTGTCGAATTTTCTCCTGTGGCAGGCGGCCTACACGGAATTCGTCTTTGTGCCGGTGCTCTGGCCGGACTTCGACAAATCGGCCTTTCACCGCGCGCTGGATGAATACGCTTCGCGGGAGCGCCGCTTCGGGGCCGTTCCCGAACGCGATGTCGCGCTCGGTTCGTGATGCAGCTGGAATTGAAGCAGCGGGTCGTTTCCGCAGTCATCCTCGGCATTGCAGTCCTGCTTCTGGCCTGGTTCGGCGGCCTTCCGTTCCGCATCTTCTGCGCCATCCTCGCCGCGCTGATCTACTATGAGTGGACCACGATGGTGCAGGCCGAACGCCGGTCCCGCCCAGCCTTTCTCGTCGGCTGGGCGAGCATGGGCGCCATCATGTGGTTCATTGTCGGCAATGCCTTTGCCTATTCCACCGGCGCAATCCTAATCGGTGCGGGCGCGGTTGCTCTCGCCGCCCGGACAAGCGGCCGTGGCCCGTGGATGGGCCTCGGCGTTCTCTATGCCGGCTTTTCCGGCTTGGCCCTTGCGGCGTTACGCGATGACACAGCACTGGGTCTCATCGGAATGGCGTTCGTCTTCGCCGTCGTCTGGGCGACCGACATTCTCGCTTATTTCTGTGGCCGGGCTTTGGGCGGACGCAAGCTCGCCCCGAAAATTTCGCCCGGCAAAACCTGGTCCGGCGCGATTTTCGGCATGTTCGGGGGGATCGCCGCAGGCACGGCGGTTGCGCTTTTGACACTGGACAGGGGAGGGATCTGGATTCCGATCCTCTGCGCGGTCCTGTCGGTCGCCAGCCAGGTGGGCGATCTGTTCGAATCCTGGATGAAGCGGCGTTACGCGGTCAAGGATTCCGGCAGGCTCATTCCGGGCCACGGCGGCGTCATGGACAGGGTCGACGGTCTCGTATTTGCCGCTTTTGCAGCCTTTCTCATAGCGCTGGTGATCGCGGGCGGGATTCCCAGCTCGTCCAGCGGTTCACCGATTGCCTGGGCGCTGTTGGGCGGATAGGACCCAGCAGTCGTCACTCACATGAATTCCAGGCGCATCTCAAGGTGCGCCGCTCTTGAGCAGGGACACGTCCGATGGATGCGCTGGCATCGACCTTCGCCTTTCTGACCGGCTACATTCTGCCATTCCTCGTGGTTTTGACGATCGTCGTCTTTGTCCATGAAATGGGCCACTACTTGGTTGGACGGTGGTGCGGCATCCGCGTGATGGCATTTTCGGTCGGCTTTGGACCTGAAATCTTTGGGTTCAATGACAAGCACGGCACTCGCTGGAAGCTCTCCGCTATCCCGCTCGGCGGCTATGTGAAGTTCTTTGGCGATGAGAACGCCGCGAGCGTGCCCGACAATGATGGCTACGCAGCCATGAGCGAGGCCGACCGCCGGAGCTCTTTCCAGGGGGCGGCCCTGTGGCGCCGTGCCTTGACGGTCGCGGCAGGGCCGATCGCCAACTTCATCCTGGCGATCGCGATCTTCGCCACTGTCTTCACGCTGTATGGTCGACCGGTCTCCGATCCAGTCGTCGCCGAAGTGCAACCGGGCAGTGCGGCAGAAACCGCTGGCATCGCGCCTGGCGACATCTTCGTCGCCATCGACGGTAACCCGATCGAGACCTTCGATGATGTGCGCCGTTACGTATCGAGCCGCCCGGAAGTCGAGATCACCGTCACCATGCAGCGGGATGGCGTCGAGCGCGACTTCACGTTGGTTCCGGCCCGCGAGCAGATCGAGGACAATTTCGGAAATCGCCTGGAAGTCGGCCTGATCGGCGTCGTCACCAACCAGGACACCGGCAATTTCCGGACAGTCGAGATGGGGCCGTTGGAAGCGACGGGACAGGCGGTTGCCGAGACGAGCTATATCGTCACCCGCACTTTCGGCTACATCCGCAACATTATCATTGGCCAGGAGAAGGCTGATCAGCTCGGCGGGCCGATCCGGGTGGCTCAGGTTTCCGGCCAGATGGCGACGCTTGGCATCCTTGCGGTGATCCAGCTCGCCGCGGTGCTGTCGGTTTCCATTGGACTGTTGAACCTTATGCCGGTACCGATGCTGGACGGCGGCCATCTGGTCTTCTATGCGATTGAGGCGATCCGGGGGCGACCTCTTGGCGAGAATGCGCAGGAGATGGCATTCAGGATCGGTTTGGGGATGGTGCTGGCACTGATGGTCTTTGCGACCTGGAACGATGTCAACATGCTGTTGGGTTAGTCGCTGAAACGCTGCTATCCACCCGAAAATAAAGGGATTGTTTACGACGTTTGAAGGCTGGAGTGGCCTTTGGGCCACGCCTTGAAATGAAGTAAACAGAAATTAACCGCCAGCCTTGCTTGTAGGGCAAAAGCGGGTAAAAAACGACGGACTATTCGGAATCGGGGCATCCGTCTGGTGTGGTGGTTCGGGCAAAAAGGTTAGAGTTCATAATGAGAGCCGGTTCGAAGTTCATGGGTGCGGTGTCTGCCGTCGCCCTAGCCACGGGAATTGCATCCAGCGGAGCGGGTATTGCTTTCCTGAGTGCAACGACCGCCGCACAGGCCGCAGTCGTCAACAGCATCCAGGTGCAGGGCAACAGCCGCATCGATGCCGAGACCGTTCGCGGCAACATCACCATTCGCCCAGGTCAGGACTTCACGAACGCCGATATCGACGAATCCGTCCGTCGCCTGTTCGCCACCGGCCTGTTCTCCGACATCCGCATTGCCCAGCAGGGTGGGGCGCTCGTCGTTACGGTTTCCGAAAACCAGATCCTCAATCAGGTGGTCTTCAACGGCAACAGCCGCATCCGCGACCGCCAGCTTGAGGGCATCGTCCAGACCAAGCCGCTCGGACCCTACAGCGAGCCGCTCGTTCAGGCTGACATTCAGGCGATCCGCGACGCTTACGCCGCGATCGGCCGAAACGATGCCACGGTAACGACCAATACGGTCACGCTCGCCGATGGCCGCATCAACCTCGCTTTCGAAGTCAACGAAGGCGACCGTACGCGTATCTCGACCGTCAATTTCGTCGGCAACCAGGCCTTCAATGATGGCCGCCTTCGCGAAGTGATCACGACGAAGCGCTCGAACTTTCTGTCGTTCCTGACGCGCCGTGACGTTTACGCCGAAGACAAGCTGCGCGCGGACGAAGAACTGCTGCGCCGCTTCTATTACAACCGTGGCTACGCGGACTTCCAGGTCGTATCGTCCTTCGCTGAGCTCGATCCGGCAACCAACGAGTACACGGTCACGATCACCGTCCAGGAAGGCGAGCGTTACAACTTCGGCGCAGTCAATGTCGAAAGCTCCGTTGCCGACGTGAACACCGAAGAGCTTCAGGCACTCGTTCAAAGTCGTGCAGGCGCGACCTACAGCGCGGAAGACGTCGAAGACACGATCGTTGCGATTTCCGAGCGCGTTGCTGACTCCGGCTTCCCATTCGCTCAGGTCACGCCGCGTGGCGATCGCGATTTCGCAAACCGCACGATTTCGGTCAGCTACCTCATCGACCAGGGCCCGCGCGCCTATGTCGAGCGCATTGAAATCCGCGGTAACACCCGGACTCGCGACTACGTCATCCGCCGCGAATTCGACCTGTCGGAAGGCGATGCCTTCAACCAGGCCATGGTTCGCCGTGCACGTGAGCGCCTCCAGCGTCTCGGCTATTTCGGCTCGGTCGAAATTTCGACGGCGCCCGGTTCGCAGCCCGACCGCATCATCATCATTGTGGATGTTCAGGACCAGCCGACCGGTGAGTTCTCGATCGGTGCCGGTTATTCGACGGGCAGCGATGGCGGTGCATCGATCGAAGCCTCTGTAACGGAGCGCAACTTCCTCGGTCGTGGCCAGTTCATCCGCGTTGCCGCCGGTGGTGGCGAGAATTCGCGCAGCTACCGCGTCAGCTTCACCGAGCCTTATTTCCTCGGCTACCGTCTCGCCGCGGGCTTCGACGTGTTCCGCGTCGAAGACGACCGCCCGGACAACTACAGCTACGAGCAGACCGGTGTGACGTTGCGCGTCGCAGCACCCATCACCAACAACCTGACGGCTGGCCTGGCCTACAACTTCGCCGAAACCCGCTACACGGGAACAGACTCGTCGCTGTCGCTCGCCTATCAGCAGGGCATCGCCAGCAGCCCGTGGATCAAGTCGTCGATCTCGCCGACGCTTACCTTCAACACGCTGGATGACCGCCAGCTGCCACGTGACGGCATCTTCGCCGAAGCCGGCATGGAAGTCGCTGGCCTCGGTGGCGATGCGGAGTTCATCAAGTTCACGGGTCGGGCAAACTACTTCCAGCTGCTGTCTGAGTCTCAGGACATCATCGGCTCGGTTGCCGTTGGTGCGGGCCACATGGTTTCGCTCGGCGACAATGCGCGCGTGTTCGACCAGTTCCTGCAGGGCGGCGAGACCATTCGTGGTTTCGATGCGCGTGGCTTCGGTCCGCGGTCTGAGCTTCTGGCCGATGGCGATCGTGATGCGCTGGGCGGCACGACCTACTTCAACGCGTCCGCTGAAGCATCCATGCCGATGCCGGTCGTCCCGCGTGACTTCGGTCTTCGCGTTGCAGCCTTTGCCGATGCCGGTACGCTCTATGGGACTGATCTTGATCCGTCCGTCACCGTCGGTGGCGTCGGCTTCGACCAGACCTGGCGCGCCTCGGTTGGTGCGTCGCTCATCTGGGCTTCTCCCTTCGGGCCGCTGCGTCTCGACTACGCCGTGCCGGTCGCCAAGGAAGAGTTCGACGATGTTCAGGAATTCCGCTTCGGCGCATCGTCGCGGTTCTAACCGCTTCTCGACGCGAGCACGCAATCCAAAGCCGGGCATGATGCCCGGCTCATTCATTCTGTAAGCTGCCGATGGATCGTCCAATTTTCTTCCCGCCGCATACCGGCATCCCGCTTGGGCAGCTCGCGGCGGAGATCGGCGCAGAATTGCACGATCCGCGTCTCTCTGACCGTCTGATCACATCGGTCGCACCTCTTTCTCGCGCAGCCGTTCAGGATCTGACATTCATCACGTCACGGCGTCATGCCGAGATGCTGGTCGGGTTGAAGGCCGGAGCCATCGTCTGCCACAAGGACATGGCGCCGTCCGTTCCGGATAATGTCGCCGCGCTACTTGCGCCGGCACCCCAGTCTGCCTTTGCGCGCGCTGCAGCGCTGCTTTACCCCTCATCCATGCGTCCGCTGACGCTGACGAACGAAAGCGGCATTTCGCCTAAAGCCTTTGTGCATCCGGGTGCACAGCTTGAGCCAGGCGTGGTCGTGGATGTCAGCGCCGTCGTCGGAGATGGGGCTGAGATTGGCGCCGGCACCATCATCGGCGCTGCTGCCGTGATTGGACCCGGCTGCAAGATCGGTCGCAACTGCTCCATCGGCCCCAACAGCACCGTGCAGTGCTCGCTCATCGGCAATGATGTGATCATCCATCCAGGCGCACGGATCGGGCAGGACGGTTTCGGCTATGCGCCGTCGCCCGCCGGCATGCTCAAGATCCCGCAGCTCGGCCGCGTCATCATCCAGGATCGCGTCGAGATCGGCGCGAACACGGCCGTCGACCGCGGCGCCATGGACGACACGGTGATCGGCGAGGGCACGAAGATCGATAATCTCGTCCAAGTTGGTCACAATGTCCGCGTTGGTCGCCACTGCGTGATCGTAGGTCAGGTTGCGATCGCCGGCAGCGTGACGATCGGCGATCAGGTCATGATCGGCGGCGGCACCACCATCGCGGGACACCTTCAGATCGGCGCAGGCGCGCAGATTGCCGGTATGAGCGCCGTTGCCGCCGATGTGCCCGGCGCGGCCCGCTGGGGCGGCATTCCGGCTCGACCCATGCGTGCCTTTCTGCGCGACATGGCCGAAATCCGCGCCCGCGCATTTAACAGAAGCTCGAAGAACGTAGGAGTTGAGCCGGATGAATGACATGACCGGCACCGAGACCATGGATGAGCTGGATGTGCGGGCCATCATGCGTCTGCTGCCCCATCGCTATCCATTTCTGCTGATCGACCGGATCATCGGCATCGTGCGGGATGAACGGGCGATCGGCATCAAGAACGTGACGGCCAACGAGCCTCATTTCACCGGGCATTTTCCTGAAAATCCCATCATGCCTGGCGTTCTCATCGTCGAAGGCATGGCGCAGACTGCCGGCGCGATTTGCGCACGCCATCAGGCGAAAAGCTCGACGCTCGTCTACTTCATGACCATCGACAATGCCCGCTTCCGCAAGCCGGTTGTTCCTGGCGACCGGGTGGAGTATCACGTTGCCAAGATCAAACAGCGCGGCAATGTCTGGAAGTTCCACTGCGAAGCGCTCGTCGGCGGCATCAAGGTGGCCGAAGCCGATATCGGTGCCATGCTTGCGCAGCAGGAAAGCGAGAACGAATGACCTCTGCCTCAGCGCGGGTTCACCCTTCCTCGGTCATCGAGGAAGGTGCAGTCATTGGCGAGAATGTTTCGATTGGCCCTTTCTGCCATATCGGCCCGAATGTCGTGCTGGGCGATGATTGCCAGATCCTTAGTCATGTCGCGATTACCGGCTTCACTGTTCTCGGCAAAGGCTGCCGCGTATTTCCCGGCGCCATGCTGGGGTTCGAACCGCAAAACCTGGCCTATAAGGGCGAGCAGACGCGTCTCGAAATCGGCGAAGGCTGCACGATGCGCGAAGGCGTCACCATGCATCCGGGCATGCCGAACGCCGGTGGGCTGACTTCGGTCGGCAAGAACTGCCTGTTCCTCGCTTATAGCCACGTCGCCCATGACTGCCATGTCGGCGATAACGTCGTTCTCTCCAACAACGTCATGTTGGCCGGTCACGTGACGGTCGGCGATCGGGTCATCATCGGCGGCGGCGCTGCCGTCCACCAGTTTGCCCGTATCGGCCATCGCGCCTTCATCGGCGGTCTGTCGGCCGTCAATTTCGACGTCATCCCCTACGGCATGCTCAACGGCAATCCGGGCGTGCTCGGCGGCCTCAATATCATCGGTATGCAGCGCGCCGGTATGGACAAGGCCAGCATCCACGAAGTGCGCCGCGCTTTCCGTCACATCTTCCAGGGTCCGGGCTCCGTGCGCCAGAACGCAGCGGAAGCACGTGCGCTCTATTCGAGCAACGAGACCGTCGGGCAAATCATCGATTTCATCGAGGCCGAGAGCGAACGCGCGCTGTCGTCGCCGGCCCGGGCTCATCGGTAGGCCTTCCATGGCGGCGGTCAGCCGAGAGCCGGGCAGGGGTCGCGTCGCGATCCTCGCCGGTGCCGGCAATCTGCCGACCCATGTCGCCCGCGCCATTCGTTCCGCGGGCGAAGATCCCTTCATCATTGCCTTGAGCGCAGAGGCCGATGGTGACTGGACCAGCTTTCAGCACGAACGCATCGGCACAGGCGATTTCGCCGCCGTGGAGCGTATCGTCAGGGTCAACGGCATCGACCGCCTGATCCTGTCGGGAAGCGTCAAGCGGCGCCCAGAATGGCGCGAGATCCGTCCGACCTGGAAGACGCTCGCACGCATGCCGGGTGTCGTCCGAACATTGTTGCGCGGCGGAGACGACCAGGTCCTGCGCATGGTCATCGCCTTGATCGAAGGCGCTGGTGCCCGTGTCATCGGCGCCCATGAAGTGGCGCCCGATCTAGTCGCAACTCTTGGTGCTCTGACCTCGATCGAGCCTGATGCCGCCAGCAAACGTGACATAGTCGCCGGCAGAGAAGCCGCTTTGGCCCTCGGCCTGCTCGATGTCGGTCAGGCAGCTGTTGCAATCGGCGGCCGGGTCATTGCGCTAGAGGGCGTCGAGGGCACCGACGAAATGCTCGCACGCGTCGCCGATCTGCGCCGCCGCGGCCGGCTTTCCACCTCACGCAAAGGCGTACTGGTCAAATTCTGCAAGCCCGGTCAAGATGAACGCGCAGACCTGCCGACGATCGGTGCCGGCACGGTGAGGGGTCTGATCGAGGCTGGCCTTGCCGGCGTTGCCGTCGAAGCCGGACGATCCTTGCTGCTGGAACGCGAAGCCGCAATCTCGGCTGCCAATGAAGCAGGCATATTCATCGCCGGCGTCACGCGGGAAGATTGATGATCGACCGGGCCATGACATCGCGCCGCGTCAAAGTCGCGATTATCGCCGGCGAACCATCTGGCGATCGCTTGGGGGCGGATTTGATCGCAGCCATGAAGATGCAGGCGGGCGACCGTTCGATCGACCTCGTCGGCATTGGCGGCGAGGAAATGCAGGGCGAGGGTCTGGTCTCGCTCTTCGACTACTCGGAGCTCTCCATCGTCGGGGTGAGCGCCGTCGTCGCGAAGCTCCCCAAGCTCTTGTGGCGCATCCGTCAGGCAGCCGATGCGATCGTCGAGGCCAAGCCCGACGTCCTGATCATCATCGATAGCCCGGATTTCACGCACCGCGTCGCCCGTCGCGTGAAGGCGCGGCTTCCCGATCTGCCGGTCATCGACTATGTGTGCCCGACCGTCTGGGCGTGGAAGCCGGAGCGCGCGCCTGCGATGCGCGGCTATGTCGACCACGTGCTGTCGGTTTTTCCTTTCGAGCCCCAAGTTGTCGCGGCTCTTGGTGGCCCACCAACCACCTATGTCGGCCACCGATTGGTGTTCGACATGGGACTGCTGTCCGCGCGGGCCGAGCAGCTGGACCGCCGGCGCAAACAGCAGCTGACCGGTCTCTGCATGCTGCTTCCCGGTTCGCGCAAATCGGAACTCACACGCCTGCTACCCGTCTTCGCCGAGGCCGCAGCCGAGCTCTCGGCTTTGCGTCCGGGCGTGCGGTTCGTCCTTCCGACGATTGCGCGCCACCAAGCATTTGTTGCCGAGCAGGTCGCGACCTGGCCAGTCAAGGTTGAGGTTGTCGTGGGCGCGAAATGGGGCGCTTTCGCGCAATCCGACGCCGCGCTTGCCGCCTCCGGCACCGTGCTTTTGGAACTGGCACTGGCCGGCGTTCCTTGCGTCTCGGCCTATAAGCTCGACCCTCTGGCCAAACTGCTGATCTCGAAGATCACCGGCTGGAGCGCGGCGCTGCCGAACCTCATCGCTGATTATCCGGTCATACGCGAGTTCTTCAACGATCAGGCCCGTGGCAATCGGCTGGCCCGCGAAACCTTGCGTCTGATGGATCACACGATCGAGCGCAAGGCCATGCTGGAGGGTTTTGATACCGTCCGCAGGGCCATGTCGGTGACCCGCACCCCAAGCGAGCACGCAGCCGAAATCGTGCTTCGTTTCATCGATCGTCCAAACGTGACCGGCGATCCTTCCGCAATTGCGCATTGAATGCGCAATTCCTACATAAAGGCCGGGAAAAGCACCGTTCGAGAGCCCTCGAAATTGGCTTTGACCGCACCGTTTCGCTATAAACGGCAAGCCGAATCTGACCTTAGAGAACGTGATCCATTTTGACTGAGATAGTTCCCCCCGGCGGGCCGCAGGGCCCATCTGGCATAGAGCCGGTTTCGATCGTCGATGAGATGCAGCGCTCCTATCTCGATTACGCCATGAGCGTGATCGTGTCGCGTGCGCTGCCCGACGTGCGCGACGGCCTGAAGCCGGTGCATCGGCGCATCCTCTATGCGATGCACGAGAGCGGTTATCACTGGAACAGGAAATACGTGAAGTCGTCGCGCATCGTCGGCGACGTCATGGGTAAGTATCACCCGCACGGCGACAGCGCGATCTACGACGCCATGGTGCGCATGGCGCAGCCCTGGTCGCTGCGCGCGATGCTCATCGACGGGCAGGGCAATTTCGGCTCGATCGACGGCGATCCGCCGGCGGCCATGCGCTACACCGAAGCGCGGCTGGCCAAGCTTGCGCATGAGCTTCTTGAAGACATCGACAAGGATACGGTCGATTTTCAGGAAACCTACGACAGCTCCGGCTCCGAGCCGAAGGTGCTGCCGGCACGGTTTCCGAACCTGCTCGCCAACGGCGCGGGCGGCATCGCCGTCGGCATGGCGACGAACATTCCGCCACACAATCTCGGTGAACTGGTCGATGGCTGCATCGCGCTGATCGACGATCCGTCGCTCGACCTGATCCAGCTCATGGAATTCATTCCCGGTCCCGATTTCCCCACGGGCGGCATCATCCTTGGACGCTCCGGCATCCGCAGCGCGTTCGAAACCGGCCGTGGCTCGGTCGTCATGCGCGGCAAAGTGCATTTCGAGCAGATCCGAGGCGACCGCGAAGCCATCATCATCACCGAAGTTCCCTATCAGGTGAACAAGGCGACGATGATCGAGAAGATGGCCGAGCTGGTGCGCGACAAGCGCATCGAGGGCATCTCGGACCTTCGCGACGAGTCGGACCGGCAGGGTTACCGCGTCGTCGTCGAGCTCAAGCGCGACGCCAATGCCGACGTGATCCTCAACCAGCTTTATCGCTACACGCCCCTGCAGACCTCGTTCGGCTGCAACATGGTGGCGCTCAACGGCGGCAAGCCGGAGCTGATGAACCTGATGGACATGCTGAGGGCGTTCATCGCCTTCCGCGAGACCGTCATCTCCCGGCGCACCAAGTTTCTGCTGCGCAAGGCGCGCGACCGCGCCCACGTGCTTGTCGGCATGGCGATCGCCGTCGCCAACATCGATGAAGTCATCCACCTGATCCGCAATGCGCCGGACCCGCAGGCTGCACGCGAGCAGTTGATGGAGCGCCGCTGGCCGGCAAAGGACGTTGCGCCGCTCATCCGGCTCATCGACGATCCGCGCCATCGCATCAACGAGGACGGCACCTACAATCTTTCCGAGGAACAGGCGCGCGCCATCCTCGAGCTGCGTCTGCAGCGCCTCACCGCACTCGGCCGGGAGGAAATCGACGACGAGCTCAACAAGATCGGCGAGGAGATCAAGGATTACCTCGATATCCTTTCTTCGCGCGTCCGCATTCGTGAGATCATCAAGCAGGAATTGCGCGACGTCAAAGACGAATTCGGCACGCCGCGGCGGACCGAGCTCGGCGATGGCGGCCCCGACATGGACGATGAGGACCTCATCGCCCGCGAGGACATGGTCGTTACCGTCTCGCACTCGGGCTACATCAAGCGCGTGCCGCTTGCGACCTATCGGGCGCAGCGCCGTGGCGGCAAGGGTCGTTCAGGCATGGCGACGCGCGACGAGGATTTCGTCACGCGCCTCTTCGTTGCCAATACGCACACGCCGGTGCTGTTCTTCTCCTCGCGGGGCATCGTCTACAAGGAAAAGGTCTGGCGCCTGCCGATCGGCACGCCCCAGTCTCGCGGCAAGGCGCTGATCAACCTTCTGCCCATCGAGCATGGCGACCGCATTACTGCGATCATGCCGCTGCCCGAGGATGAGGAAAGCTGGGCCAATCTCGACGTCATGTTCTCCACGACGCGGGGAACGGTCCGTCGCAACAAGCTGTCGGATTTCGTTCAGGTGAACCGCAATGGCAAGATCGCCATGAAGTTCGACGACGAGAGCGATCAAATCCTGAACGTTGAGACCTGCACCGAGCACGACGACGTCGTTCTCACGACCGCGCTCGGACAGTCGATCCGTTTCCCGACGACGGATGTGCGTGTTTTCGCAGGCCGCAATTCGATCGGTGTTCGCGGCATCTCGCTGGCTGACAGCGATCACGTGATCTCCATGGCGATCCTGTCGCATGTGGATGCGGATCCGGCCGAACGCGCTGCCTTCCTGAAGCGGGCAACGGCAGAGCGGCGCTCGGCGAATGGTGATGAAGAAGAAGTCACGCTGGTGGGAGAAGACGTCGTCGAAGCCGTCGACCTCAACAATGAGCGGTTCGAGGAGCTGAAGGCCCGCGAACAGTTCGTTCTGACCGTCAGCGCCAAGGGCTATGGCAAGCTTTCATCGTCCTATGATTTCCGCATCTCCGGACGTGGCGGCAAGGGCATCCGGGCAACCGACATCGCCAAGATCGGGGAAATCGGTGAACTCGTGGCCTTCTTCCCGGTCGAGCGCGGCGATCAGATCATGCTGGTCTCCAATGGCGGCCAGTTGATTCGGGTACCCGTCAGTGGCATCCGCATCGCCAGCCGTGCGACCAAGGGCGTCACGATCTTCTCGACCTCGAAGGACGAACGCGTGGTTTCGGTCGAGCGCATCAGCGAACCGGAGCCGGAAGCCGTCGACGAAGTGCTTGAGGAAGCCGCCGAGGCGGACGCACTCGAAGAAATCGCGCGCGAGAGCGACGCCGACGATGCGAGCGGGAATAACGAAGAGACGGGCAGCAGCGAAGAATAAGCTGCTGTATCTGTCATCGGAATACAAAAAAACCGGTCGCGGAGGGAACGCGACCGGTTTTTGATTTGTCCTCGTCGGGGCAGGGAAACCCAAACTTCGGACTGGAGGTCAGTCAGTCGTTTTGCCGTGAGGCAAATCTAAAAGCGGCGCGTGGTCCGCGCTCTTGCTCTTGCTTGTTTTGCTTCTCGTCTCATCTGCGTCAGCATGGCCGCCACATCTGTAATCAATACGCACGCAATAAAAGCGGCAAAAATGGTCAGGGTCGTCAGCATGGCGTGCTCTTTTAAGCTTGAGCTCAATAGTATTGGTGACGAACCGGGTTACGCACAGACTTGGACTGCCGGTTTTCGCTGCTCAGCGCCACTGCAGTGGCAACTGTCATAGCGATGAACATGACGATAGCGAGGATCAGAAGAGGCATGGTTCCAGTCTCCGTTATGCTCAATGAACGCAGGCGTCCAAAAAAGGTTTCACTCGATACTTGGATTTTAAGCAGTGTATCGCTGAGCCAGACTTGAACGGGCCATTCATTTCGCGTTCATCGGCCATTGAAGGTCGAGGCGCCGTTGCTTGCGCGACGACCGACGGCGTGACACAAGGCAGCCGATGCCGAGGAACCACCAATGACCACTGCCTTCTATCCCGGGTCCTTCGACCCATTGACCAACGGCCATCTCGATGTGCTGCTGCAGGCATTGTCACTCGGCGAAAAACTGGTCGTCGGCATTGGTATCCACCCGGGCAAGAAGCCGCTCTTCAGCTTCGAAGAACGCGCAGATCTCATTCGCGCGTCCCTGAAGGAAGTCCTGCCGGACGCTTTGTCCCGCGTCACGGTTGTCGCGTTTGGCAATCTCGTTGTGGATGCGGCGCGTGATAATAGCGCCTCGATCCTGATCCGCGGCCTGCGCGACGGGACCGACCTCGATTACGAGATGCAGATGGCCGGTATGAACCGCCAGATGGCGCCCGACATTCAGACTGTGTTTCTGCCGGCCGGAGCCTCGTCCCGGCCGATTACGGCCACATTGGTGCGCCAGATCGCTTCGATGGGTGGCGATGTCAGTGCTTTCGTTCCGGGTTCGGTTCGATCGGCTTTGGCGGCGCGTTTCCCTGCACAAGACCAAAATTGACCCAATTGGAGATTGCCTGATGAAATTCGTGCTGGCCGCGACAACCGCACTTATGTTGGGAGGCCTTTCGGCCATGGCACAAGAGGCAGCTGGTGATCTCGTCATCGAATTGAAGGACGGCATCGTGCGCGTCGACCTGCTCGACGATGTGGCACCTCAACACGCGCAGCGCCTGCGCGAGCTCGCCGCTGCCGGCGAGTACGACAATGTCGCCTTTCACCGCGTGATCGACGGCTTCATGGCCCAGACGGGCGATGTGGAGTTCGGTGACCTGACCGATGGCTATATGGCGCCTCGCGCCGGCACCGGCGGCTCCGACCTGCCGAACCTTCCCGCTGAATTTTCCGATGTGCCTTTCGAGCGTGGGGTTGTCGGCATGGCGCGCTCGCAGGATGCGAACTCGGCCAATTCCCAGTTCTTCATCATGTTCGACGAAGGCTCGTTCCTGAACGGCCAGTACACGGTCGTCGGCCGCGTGAAGGAAGGGATGGACTATGTGGACGCGATCAAGAAGGGCGATCAGGCAGCCAATGGCTCCGTCGACAGCCCGGACCGCATGATCAGCGTGCGCGTCGAATAATCCAAAATACGAATCGAAAACAGGAGAGACCCATGGCCGAGATCAAGGATCCGGAAAACGCACTCGTGATGGAAACGACCAAGGGCAGGGTCGTGATCGAACTCATGCCGGACCTCGCGCCCGAGCACGTCAAGCGCATCAAGGAACTTGCCCGCGAGACTGCCTATGATGGCGTCGTCTTCCACCGCGTCATCGATGGCTTCATGGCACAGACTGGCGACGTGAAATTCGGAAAGAGCGGCGGCAAGGACTTCAACCCGGGCCGTGCCGGTATGGGTGGTTCCGACAAGCCGGACCTGAAGGCGGAATTCTCCAATGTCAGCCATGTGCGCGGCACATGCTCGATGGCCCGCTCGCAGAGCCCGAATTCGGCCAACTCGCAGTTCTTTATCTGCTTGGCCGACGCTCCTTGGCTCAACAAGCAGTATTCCGTCTGGGGTCAGGTGCTGGAAGGCATGGATGTCATCGACCTGATCAAGAAGGGCGAGCCCGTTCGCGACCCCGACCAAATCGTTTCGCTGCGGGTTGCCGCAGACGCATGATGCTTCCGCGCTTCGCTCTCCTGGTCCTCGCACTCTCGGCGATTGCGCAGGCCGCCAACGCGACCGGCACGATCACCTGCGCCGATCAGGACGACCGCGTGGCGCTGGAGCTTTCGATCGGCTCCTTGCCGGTCCTCAAGGTGGTCGGCGGCTCCATTGCCGTCGACGACCGGATGATTTCGATCGGCGATGAAGGCGCGGACGCCTTTGCCGTCGGTCAGGCCTTCCGCGCAGACGGGCGGCTGATGGTGGATTTCACCGACACGAATGTCGAGGCCGTGACGGCGCGATTGCGCCTCGAAGAGACCGGAGAGGCACGCGATTTCGCGACTGCCGGAACGTTCCAACTTGTCGGTACGGGCGCCTACGCCGTGACCTGCGTCGGACCTTGATCCATGCGCGTCGATCTCTTCGATTTCGATCTGCCCGATGAGCGGATCGCGCTCAGACCTGCCGTGCCACGCGACAGTGCTAGGCTTCTGGGAGTCGATCCGCATGCTCAGGCACCGCTGAGCGACCATATCGTCAGCGATCTTCCATTGTTGCTCGAGCCGGGCGATGCGCTCGTCTTCAACGACACCAAGGTCATCCCCGCGCAATTTGAGGGTCTGCGTCGTCGACCGGGTCCGGAAGGCGCCGATGTCACCGTCGGCGTCTCAGCGACCTTGCACATGCGCGCCGCATCCAACCAGTGGTGGGCATTCCTGAAACCCGGAAAGCGCGTGAAGCAGGGCGACCGGATCGAATTCGGCGGCTCCACCGAAACTTGCCTTGTCGGCCGCCTCGATGGGACCGTGATCGAGAAGGGCGAGGGCGGCGAAGTCTTGCTCGCTTTCGATCTCGACGGGCCGGCGCTCGACGAAGCGATCATGTCCGTCGGCCACGTGCCTCTGCCGCCCTATATCGCCTCCAAACGTCCCGAAGATGCGCAGGACCGCGCCGATTATCAGACAATCTATGCGCGTGAAGACGGAGCCGTCGCTGCGCCGACCGCCGGTCTGCATTTCACCGATGCCTTGTTGAGCGCCTTGGAAAGCCGCGGGATTGAACGTCACTTCGTGACCTTGCATGTCGGGGCCGGGACATTTCTTCCCGTAAAAGCTGAAACGACCGAAGATCATCGCATGCACTCTGAAATCGGTCATGTATCCGTGGCGACCGCCGATGCCTTGAACGCGGTGCGCGCCCGCGGCGGGCGGGTCGTTTCGGTGGGCACGACCTCGCTGCGGCTTCTGGAAAGTGCCGCCAGCGAAGATGGAAAAATCCAGCCTTGGTCGGGTGCGACCGACATCTTCATCACGCCCGGCTATCGCTTCCGTGCCGTCGACATGCTGATGACGAATTTCCACCTGCCGCGCTCGACGCTCTTCATGCTGGTATCTGCCTTTGCCGGGCTGGATACGATGCAAGCGGCTTACGCGCATGCCATCGCCAACGAGTACCGTTTCTATTCCTACGGCGATTCCTCACTGCTCAAGAAAGCCGACCATGAGTGACGTCTTCCGCTTCGATATCGCTGCGACCGATGGGGCGGCGCGCACAGGCGCGATATCGATGCCGCGCGGCACGGTCCGCACGCCCGCCTTCATGCCGGTCGGCACCGCCGGCACCGTCAAGGCGATGTATCTCGACCAAGTGCGCGACCTTGGCGCAGACATCATTCTTGGCAACACCTACCATTTGATGCTGCGGCCGGGTGCCGAGCGTGTCGCAAGGCTTGGCGGCATGCACGACCTGATCCGTTGGCCGCACCCGATCCTGACGGATTCGGGCGGGTTCCAGGTGATGTCGCTCTCCGGCCTGCGCAAGCTGGATGAACAGGGTGTCACGTTCCAATCGCATGTCGATGGCAGCCGCCACCACATGAGCCCGGAGCGATCGATCGAAATCCAGGGTCTGCTCGGATCGGACATCCAGATGCAGCTCGACGAATGTGTGGCTCTTCCTGCCAAGCGTTCCGAGGTCGAGCGTGCTATGGAAATGTCCGTGCGTTGGGCGGAGCGCTGCAAGACGGCATTCGGCGATCAACCCGGCAAGGCGATGTTCGGCATCGTGCAGGGTGGCGACCAGCCTGATCTGCGCGTCAAATCGGCGGAGGCGCTGAAGGCGCTCGACCTCAAGGGTTATGCCGTCGGCGGTCTTGCTGTGGGTGAACCGCAAGACGTGATGCTGGCCATGCTGGAGACGACGTGCCCCGTTTTGCCCAGCGAGAAGCCGCGCTATCTCATGGGTGTCGGCACGCCCGACGACATCATCAAGTCGGTCGCCCGCGGCATCGACATGTTCGACTGCGTGATGCCGACGCGCGCCGGCCGTCATGGCTTGGCGTTCACCAGAAGGGGCCGGATCAATCTGCGCAACGCCCGCCATGCGGAAGACACGCGGCCGCTGGACGAGGAGTCGGCATGCCCGGCGAGCCGAGACTACTCGCGGGCCTATCTGCACCATCTCGTGCGCGCCAACGAAGCACTGGGCGGCATGCTGCTTACCTGGAACAACCTTGCTTATTACCAGGACCTGATGCGCGGAATTCGCCAGGCGATCGCCGAGGGCCGTTTCGCGGACTTCATGGCCGAGACGCAGGACGAATGGGCGCGCGGAGATATCGCGCCGCGCTGATCAAGCGTCAGGTCTGCGGCGCGGCGGACTTCACCATCTGCACGCCGTTGATTTTGAAGACGCCATCCTCCTGCTTCTTGAGGATGTAAAGCGCCGTCCAGTCATCCCCGTCGGGCCCGGCAATCAGCACCTCCTGCGCGATGCGATCGCCTGCGAGCGGACGTGAGCGGCCAAAGGCGAAATTGTTGGGTCGATAAACCGGCGCATAGCTGCTCTGGACCATCTGGAAGAAGCGATCCTTGTCGACAAACATCGTCTGGATCTCGGGCGCAGCGTGGAAATAGGCGGCATCGGCGTCGTCGTCGAGGAATGCCGTAATCTGGCTTTCGATGACCGCTTGAGCCTCCTCGACATCGTCCGCCAAAGCCGGAAGAGGAGCGAAAGGCAAGGCGGCAAGCAGCAGGCCAATAAATGCAGTCTTGATGCGCATGGTGACCTCCAGCATGGGCTGATGATGGAAGGATAGGCGAGTCTCAGCGCGGGGGAAGTGCCCGGCAGACATATTCGAGCGCACCGTATGGCCAACGTGCAGCGGCTCTCCGAAACCTCTTTGATTTCCCGGTGGTTTTGCGGCGTGTGCGGTTCGGGAAGAAATCGTTCGCTTTTCCCGACGGAGATGAAAAGCGCATCCGGCAAGACTTTTGCGAACGCATTCCTGTTTCTTCATTGAGGCGCCGCGCTCCGGCACAATGCACGCTAGATCAACAGGAGTGCATCGTGGCCGACCGCGAACAACAGCTCAGCGTCTTTCCGGCCTTTTTCAAGGTCGATGACCGCGTTGTCGCGATCTTCGGAAACGGCGCCGAAGCTTTCGCCAAGACGCGGCTGGTGCTGAACACCCGCGCCGACATCCGCGTTTACGCAGACGCTCCGGAAGATGATTTCGCGCGTTTCATCCGCGAAAACGCCATCTTCCACATCCCCGCCGGCTTTTCGCGCGACGCGATCGAGAACGCGGTTCTCGTCTTCGCCGCGACGGGCGATGCTGCCGAGGATCGGCGGATCGTTGCGGAAGCGCGCGCGCTGCGCATCCCGGCAAACGCCGTCGATCAGCCGGAAGAATGCGACTTCTACACGCCGGCTCTGGTCAACCGCGCGCCGGTGGCTGTGGCGATCGGCACCGAAGGGGCTGGGCCGGTTCTCGGCCAGATGATCCGCTCGCGCATCGATCAGATGCTGTCACCGTCTCTGGGGTCTCTGGCACGTCTTGCAGCGAGCTACCGTATCGCGGTCGACCGGCTGATGCCTCGCGGCGTCGCCCGACGCATTTTTTGGCGCCGGTTCTTCGAAGGCGGCGTTGCCGACCGAGTCGCTCGCGGCGATCTCTCCCAGGCACGGCGCGAGGCGACACGCATGCTGCGCCAGCGCGAGGATGTCGAAGGCCATGTCTGGCTGGTTGGCGCTGGTCCTGGTGCGGTCGATCTCCTGACGCTGCGCGCCCAGCGCGTGTTGATGGAAGCCGATGTCATCGTCTACGACGCGCTTGTTCCCCAGGAGATCGTGGACATGGGCCGTCGCGATGCCGACCGGTTTTCCGTGGGCAAGCGCAAGGGCTGCCATTCCAAGTCGCAGAACGAGATCAATGCGCTTCTGGTCGAACTCGCTTCCACCGGCAAGCGCGTGGTTCGGCTGAAATCCGGCGATCCGCTGGTCTACGGGCGCGCTGCTGAGGAAATGGCCGCATTGCGTGATGCCGGGATCGGTTATGAAATCGTTCCGGGCATCACATCCGCATTCGCTGCAGCGGCAGACTTTGAACTTCCGCTGACGCTGCGCGGCGTCGCATCCTCAATGGTTTTCACGACCGGCCATGATCTTCAGGGTGAGACGCTGCCCGACTGGGCGAGCCTGGCATGCTCGGGTGCGACGATTGCCGTCTATATGGGCCGGACCGTGGCCGCCGACGTGGCGCGCCGCCTGGTCGCAGCCGGCATGTCGCCCGATACGACGGTCGCCGTGATCGAGAATGCCAGCCGCTCGGATCGGCGGCTCTTCCACGGCGTCCTGGCCGATCTCCCGGCGATCCAGGATCGCAGCGATCTGACCGGTCCTGTCATGGTCATCATCGGCGACGCTGTTGCCGGCGCCAATTTTGCAAATTCAACGCTGCTGGAGCCGCTCATGGCGGCCAGCGAAGCGGCTTAAAGATAAGAAAAGGAGTTCACGCATGGCTCTCAAGGTTCTCACCGCCAATCGGCTCAGCGACGGCATCGCCGTCTGGCTCGGTGCCGATGGTTCCTGGCAGGAAACGATCGACGAGGCTTTCGTCGCGCGCCACGAGGCAGCGCTGACGGGCCTTCAGGATGCCGAGAAAGTGGCGGCATTCGACATCCAGGTCGTCGATGTGACGCTGGTCGATGTCGAGGAGCGTGACGGACACCTTTATCCGCTTCGCTTGCGTGAGCGCATTCGCGCGACAGGCCCGACCGTACGCCTCGATCTTGGCAAGCAGGCCGAAACGCTTGCAGATGATGCCGCTGCAATCGCAGCCTGAAGGACGCTTCGCATGTACCGTTACGATGAATTCGACCACGCCTTCGTGCGCGAGCGGGTCGAGCAGTATCGCGACCAGGTCGACCGTCGCGTCTCCGGCGAGATCACCGAGGATCAATTCAAGCCGCTGCGGCTGATGAACGGCGTCTATCTGCAGCTGCATGCCTACATGCTGCGCGTGGCGGTTCCTTACGGAACCCTCTCGTCGACGCAGATGCGCAGGCTCGCCCATATCGCGCGCGTGTACGACCGTGGTTACGGCCATTTCACCACGCGCCAGAACATCCAGTACAACTGGCCGAAATTGGTCGACACGCCCAAGATTCTGGAAGAGCTGGCCGAAGTTGAGATGCACGCCATCCAGACCTCGGGCAACTGCATCCGCAATGTCACGGCCGATCACTTCGCCGGCGTCGCCGCCGACGAGGTCGCCGATCCGCGGCCCTACGCAGAGATTCTACGGCAGTGGTCGTCGGTCCATCCGGAATTTTCGTTCCTGCCGCGCAAGTTCAAGATCGCGGTCACGGGCGCCGAGCGCGATCGCGCTGCGATCCAGACACACGATATCGGCCTGCACCTGAAGAAGAACGATGCAGGCGAGCTCGGTTTTGCGGTCTATATCGGCGGCGGTCAGGGCCGTACGCCCATGGTTGCGAAGCTGATCCGCGAATTCCTGCCGGAGAGCGAATTGCTGTCCTACACGACGGCGATCTTGCGCGTTTACAACCTCTTCGGTCGCCGCGACAACAAGTACAAGGCGCGCATCAAGATCCTCGTCCACGAGACCGGGACCGAGGAACTGACGGCGCAGATCGAAGCGGAGTGGGAAAAGTTGCGCGCTGGCGAGCTTGCCTTGCCGGATGCCGATATCGCGGCGATCACAAGCTACTTTGCCATGCCCGATCTGCCGGAGCGTTCCGAAGGGTGGGCTCTGCTGGCAGCCGAGAAGAAGCGTGACGCACAGTTTGCCGCCTGGGTGCAGCAGAACGTGACGGCCCACAAGAACCCGGATTACGGCGTCGTGACCATTTCGCTGAAGCCGATCGGTGGCATTCCTGGCGATGCGTCCGACGTGCAGATGGACCTGATCGCCGATATCGCCGAAGCCTACAGCCAGGATGAGATCCGCGTGACACACGAGCAGAACCTCGTTCTGCCTCACGTTGCCCTTGCCGACCTGAAGGCTGTCTACGACCAGCTGGCCGGTGCGGAGCTTGCAACCGCCAACAACAACCTGATCACCGACATCATTGCGTGCCCGGGCCTCGACTATTGCGCGTTGGCAAACGCCCGCTCGATCCCGGTTGCCCAAGAAATCTCCAACCGTTTCGGCAGTGCCGAGCGGCAGCTGGAAATCGGCGAGCTGAAGATCAAGATTTCTGGCTGCATCAACGCCTGCGGCCACCACCATGTGGGCCACATCGGTATTCTCGGCGTTGAGAAAAAGGGCGCGGAGCTCTACCAGATCACGCTTGGCGGCTCGGCAGACAACGAGACGTCGATCGGTGAGATCGTCGGTCGCGGCTTCGAGCCAGAAAAGATCACCGATGCGATCGAGACGGTCGTCGACACCTATCTCGGCCTGCGCACCTCGCCGGAGGAGACCTTCATCCAGGCGTACCGCCGCGTCGGCGCGCAGCCCTTCAAGACAGCGCTCTATGGCGAGCCGGCCAAGGCGGCGTGAGGACAGGTGATGACCGAATCAAAAGTCTGGACGGAGCAGGGCTTCGTCGCCAACGATCCCTGGCAGATCGTCGAGTTTCAGGACGAGTTGCCGGAGGGCGACGTGATCGTTCCTCTGGAGGCATTCGTTGCGCTCTCCGACGAGCAGCGCCACGGCGTTGGCTTGGAACCCGGCCGCAACACGCGCCGCATCGGCGTGTTGATTTCACCCGATGACGAGCCGGAGACGATCGCCGACATGCTCGGCCAGATCGCTCTGGTCGCGATCGATTTTCCAAAGTTCTCCGATGGCCGCGGCTTCTCGCATGCCGCGATGCTGCGCGAGCAATTGGGCTATGGCGGCGAGATCCGCGCCGTGGGCGACGTGCTCATCGATCAGATACCGCTCATGCGTCGCGTCGGCTTCGACAGCTTTTCGGTCAAGAGCGCTACGACCCTGAAGCGTCTTGAGGAAGGCCGTCCCGGCGGTATATCTCTCCACTATCAACCGACTGCGAAGGATGCGCAGGCCGGACAAGGCTACAGCTGGCGGCGTCGCTCCGCCTGATTCCCGTTCCGTTCCGTAAAGGCGATCCGATGCACATCAATGTCACCGATCAGGACGGCGTCCAGCACCGTCTCGAGGCTCTCGAAGGCTTCCGGGTGATGGAAATCATCCGCGACTGGGGCTTGAACATCAACGCCGAGTGCGGCGGCGCCTGCGCCTGTGCGACCTGCCACGTCTATGTCGCCGACGAATGGCTCGATCGTCTCCACCCGCAGGAAGACGAGGAAGTCGACATGCTCGACGCCGCATTCATGGTGGAAAACAATTCGCGCCTGTCCTGTCAGATCATCATGAGCGAAGCTCTCGACGGGCTCGCAGTTACGCTTGCGCCTGGCACCGAGAAGGAAAAGGCGGCAGCCTGATCTGGTGCGCGGCGGTCGCTCCTAGCCACTGCTGGCAATTGTCATTCCATCGCGATAGTGCAACCTTCCGGCAACGATCGGGAGGGTCATGCGATGGATTTTGCGCTGAGCGAGGAACAGCTCGCGATATTCGAAATGGCGCGCGATTTCGGCTCCGAGCGGATCGCGCCCCATGCCTCCGCCTGGGAAGAGGCGGGCACCATCCCGAAGGATGTGCTGAAGGACGCCGCTGCCCTTGGGCTTGCGGCGATCTACGTCCGTGAAGAGAATGGTGGCTCCGGCCTCACGCGGCTTGACGCTGCGCTGATATTCGAGGCGCTGTCGATGGCCTGTCCGTCCGTCGCCGCCTTTCTGTCCATCCACAACATGTGCGCCTGGATGATCGATCGATTCGGTGACGAGGCGACGCGGGAGCGTTGGCTGGCGCCGCTCGCCCGCATGGACGTGATCGCCTCTTATTGCCTGACGGAACCGAACTCCGGATCCGATGCCGCCGCACTCGCTACGCGGGCCGAGCGCATGGCTGACACACTGCGCCTCAACGGTACCAAGTCTTTCATCTCGGGCGGCTCCTATTCCGATCTCTATATCGTCATGGCACGCACCGGCCAAATCGGACCTTTCGGCATTTCCGCTGTCATCGTGGAAGATGGAACGCCTGGGCTTTCCTTCGGCGCTCTGGAAAAGAAGATGGGATGGCGAGCACAGCCAACGAGCGAAGTGCGGTTCGATGATTGTGAGGTTCCGGCTCACAATCTCATCGGCAAAGAAGGCGAAGGCTTCAAGTATGCGATGGCCGGTCTGGACGGCGGGCGGCTGAACATCGCTGCCTGTGCCTTGGGAGCGGCCCAGACGGCGCTCGACAAGGCGCTGGCCTATACCGGCGAACGCAAGGCTTTTGGCCAGACGCTGGATCAATTCCAGGGTTTGCAGTTTCGTCTGGCGGATATGGAAACTGAGTTGCAGGCCGCGCGAATCTTCTTGCGCCAGGCCGCATGGAAACTGGATCAGGGTGCGCCGGACGCAACGAAATTCTGTGCAATGGCCAAGCGATTCGTGACGGACACGGCATTCGAGGTCGCCAACCAGGCGCTGCAGCTGCATGGAGGCTATGGCTATTTAGCCGACTATGGAATCGAGAAGATAGTCCGCGATCTCCGGGTCCATCAGATTCTGGAAGGCACCAATGAGATCATGCGCCTCATCACCGCTCGCGCGCTCTTGAAGGAACGCGGACATTGAGCGAAGCGCCTGAAGTCATCGTCCGCAAGCAGGGGCGGGCAGGGCGCATTACGCTCAATCGCCCGCATGCTCTCAATGCGCTGACCCACGCCATGGCGCTCGCCATCGAACATGCGCTGCTGATCTGGCGAGAAGACCCGGATGTGGCGCTGGTGATCGTCGACGCCGCCGGCGACAAGGCCTTTTGCGCCGGTGGCGACATCCAGGATCTGTATCGATCCGGCATGGCCGGGGACTTCGAGCACGGCCGACGCTTCTGGAGCGACGAATATCGCCTCAATGCGCTCATCGCCCATTACTCGAAGCCATATGTCGCGTTGATGGATGGCATCACGCTCGGCGGTGGCGTCGGTATCGGCGCCCATGGCTCGCATCGGATCGTCACCGAGCGCACGATGCTTGCCATGCCCGAATGTGGCATCGGGCTCGTCCCGGATGTCGGCGGGTCTTTCATTCTCGGCCATGCGCCCGGCCGGATGGGCTTCTATCTCGGGCTCACCGGCATGCGTCTAAAAGCCGATGGCGCGATCTACACGGGCTTTGCAGATCATCTTGTCCCGCACGACCGCATTGCAGATCTGGTTGCTGCGCTTTGTGAGAATGGCGACATATCCGTGATCGGTGACCATTGCGCTGATCCGGATGCCGGCAATCTGCGCTCCATAGCGCATGAGGTTGACGAAGCATTCGAGGGCACCGATCCAGTCGTGCATCTGCAGCGCCTCGACGCAGCATCGGCGGACGGAAACTGGCAGCAGGACGCTGCGAAGGCGATCAGGCGGGCAAGCCCACTATCGGTCCAGTGCACGACCCGTATCCTTGCAGCCGCCGCCGGCTTTTCAGACGTCGGTGATGCTCTGCGCCACGAATACCGGTTCGTGTGGCGCTGCATGGAGCAGGGAGACTTTCTCGAAGGCGTGCGCGCCCAACTGATCGACAAGGATCGCAATCCGCAATGGCGCCATGCGAGCCTTGAGGAAGCGGCCGGCGACGCTGCCGCGATGTTGGCGCCGCTCGGCAACGAAGAAATGGTAATTTGACTGCAGAAGATGAGGGAGGGTTGACGATGCGCGTCGGTTTTATCGGACTTGGCAACATGGGTGCGCCGATGGCCACCAATCTGGTCAAGGCTGGCCACGAAGTCACCGGCTTCGACGTGGCCGGCGTTCAGATCGATGGCGTGCGGTCAGCCACCTCCGCTGCGGAGGCTGCGCGTGACCAGGACGTGGTAATCACGATGCTGCCGAGCGGCAGCATCCTTCAGTCCGTCTACGGCGAAATCGTTCCGGCTGCCCGCAAGGGGGCGTGTCTCATCGACTGCTCGACGGTGGATGTGGAGAGCGCGCGGGCAGCTCACGCCGCCGCCGAGGCTGCCGGGCTCCTCAGCGTCGACGCGCCCGTCTCAGGCGGTGTGGGCGGTGCAGCTGCGGGCACGCTCACCTTCATGGCAGGCGGAACGGACGAGGCGTTTGCCGTGGCACAGCCGCTCTTCGAGATCATGGGCAAGAAGGCGGTGCATTGCGGTGCAGCCGGGGCCGGCCAGGCCGCGAAGATCTGCAACAACATGATCCTCGGCATTTCGATGATCGGCGTGTGCGAGGCCTTTGTTTTGGCGGACAAGCTCGGCCTGTCGCGCCAGAGCGTGTTTGACGTGGTGTCCACCTCGTCCGGCTCCTGCTGGTCGATGAACACCTATTGCCCGGCACCGGGCATAGGCCCGCAAAGTCCTGCCGATAACGACTACCGACCCGGCTTTGCGGCAGAACTCATGCTGAAGGATCTGAAATTGTCCCAGGCGGCGGCAGAGGGCGTCGATGCGGCAACGCCCATGGGCGAACGGGCAACGGAGCTGTATGAGGCCTTCGTTGCTGGAGGCGGCAAGGGCCGGGACTTTTCTGCGATGATCGAAGCGCTGGCGAGCCAATCTCGCCGTTGATCGGCGAGATTGAAATCAGGCTGCGGCGATCAGGCCGCGCGCAGCACCGCATTCAGGGCGTCCAAGTCGACGACGGCCTCACGCACGACGAGCCGGTGAATTTCGTCGGGTTCGCACCCGTCCTGTCTCAGGCGCTGGACAATGGCCTGCAGGGTCTTGTCATCCGTGACGCGTGGTTTGTGGCCAATCGGCTTGCTGCGCATTCCTGATCATCCTCATCCATTTCGAGTGGTCCCGGGGGTAGGAATCAATCGAGTCCGAACTGTGTCGAGAGTCTCATCATCCACAGGTCAGTTGAACCTGTGAATTCTTGAGCTAGACAACCGAGGGAGAAGGCGCGCGATGTCGTGAATCAGACATGGCGTGTCCATGTGAAGCAGTGCAGCTGGCTTGTGCTCGGCTAAAGGCCATGAACAAGCACAATTTCTTGGCAACGAGCCCGACAACATACGAGATCGCGATGACCCATCCTTACGTCCTGACCCTTTCCTGCACCGATCGCCCCGGCATCGTGGCGGCCGTGACGACGGAACTCGCGGCGAGCGGCTCGAACATCGCGGAAAGCGCTCAGTTTTGGGATCGCGTGACCGGCAGGTTCTTCATGCGCATTGCCTTCCATGCGCCGGATGCCATGACGAAGGACGAGATCGAGCGCGCTCTAAAGCCGGCTGTCGATCGCTTCGATATGAAGACCACGATCAGCGACCAGGCGCGCCGACCGAAGATGATGGTGATGGTCTCGAAATTCGACCATGCGCTTTTGCATCTGCTCTACCAGATCCGCGTCGGTTGGCTGGATGCGGAAGTGGTTGCCGTCGTTTCGAATCACGAAACCTCACGCCGCACCGCGGAGCTCGAAAACATCCCCTATCACCACTGGCCGGTGAATAAAGAGAACAAGACCGAGCAGGAAGAGAAGCTGATTGCGCTGGTGAAGGAATCGGGCGCCGACCTCGTCGTGCTTGCCCGCTACATGCAGGTGCTGTCGGACAATCTCTCAAAGCGGTTGTTCGGCAAGGTGATCAACATTCACCACTCTTTCCTGCCGTCCTTCAAGGGTGCCAAGCCCTATCACCAGGCGCATGAGCGCGGCGTGAAGCTGATCGGCGCGACGGCGCATTATGTGACACCGGATCTGGATGAAGGCCCGATCATCGAGCAGGAAACCGAGCGCGTCACCCATGCGATGAGCGCCGATGATTTCGTGGCGACAGGGCGAGATATCGAAAGCCGCGTGCTCGCCCGCGCGGTCAAGATGCATCTGGAAAGCCGTGTCATGCTGAACGGGCACAAGACGGTCGTCTTCGGTTGAAGAGAAAAGAACGCCGGACGAGCTGCCCGGCGTTCTTCTTGAGGTCTGTCAGCCCATCGTCGGGATGACGAATTCAGCGCCATCCTTGATGCCCGAGGGCCAGCGCTGCGTCACCGTCTTGGTGCGCGTATAGAAGCGGAACGCGTCCGGTCCGTGCTGGTTGAGATCGCCGAAGCCCGAACGTTTCCAGCCACCGAAGGTGTGGTAGGCGAGCGGCACGGGGATCGGGACGTTGACACCCACCATGCCCACATTGATGCGGCTGACGAAATCGCGCGCCGCATCGCCGTCGCGGGTGAAGATCGCAACGCCGTTGCCATATTCATGCTCCATGGGCAGACGGATCGCGTCCTCGTAGTTCTTGGCGCGGACGACCGAGAGCACGGGACCGAAGATTTCCTGGCGATAAATGTCCATGTCCGTCGTGACGTGGTCGAACAGGCAGCCGCCGATGAAATTGCCGTTTTCATAGCCCTGAAGCTTGAAGTCGCGGCCATCGACGACGAGCTTCGCACCCGCGTCCACGCCCGAATTGACGAGGCCGAGCACGCGGTCGCGCGCTTCCTTGGTCACGAGCGGCCCGAAATCGACATCGTCGCCACCGGTGTAGGGACCGATCTTCAGCGCTTCGACCATCGGCGTGAGCTTCTCGATCAGACGGTCTGCCGTTTCCTGGCCGACGGGAACGGCCACCGAGACGGCCATGCAGCGCTCGCCCGCCGCACCGTATCCCGCCCCTATCAGGGCGTTCGCCGCCTGGTCGAGATCGGCATCGGGCATGATAATCATGTGGTTCTTGGCGCCGCCGAAGCACTGGACGCGTTTGCCGTTGGAGCAGCCGCGGCTATAGATGTATTCGGCGATTGGCGTGGAGCCGACGAAGCCGATCGCCATGATGTCCGGATGATCGAGAATCGCGTCGACAGCTTCCTTGTCGCCATTGACGACGTTGAGGATGCCGGCGGGGAGACCGGCTTCCAGCATGAGTTCGGCAAGCATCATCGGAACAGACGGATCGCGCTCGGAGGGCTTGAGAATGAAAGCGTTGCCTGCTGCGATGGCCGGGCAGAACTTCCACATCGGAATCATTGCGGGAAAATTGAACGGTGTGATGCCGGCCACAACGCCGAGCGGCTGGCGCATCGAATAGAGATCGATGCCCGGTCCGGCGCCTTCCGTGTACTCGCCCTTCAGAAGATGCGGCGCGCCGATGCAGAATTCGGCCACTTCCAGCCCGCGGATGATATCGCCCTTGGCATCCGGGATCGTCTTGCCATGCTCGCGCGACAGCATTTCAGCAAGCTTGTCCATGTCGCGGTGGAGCAGGTCGACGAACTTCATCAGAACGCGGGCGCGCCGCTGTGGGTTTGTCGCAGCCCAGGCCGGCTGCGCCTTCTTGGCGTTCTCGACCGCGCTTGCGAGATCCTCTTTTGAGGCGAGCGCCACAGTCGCATCGACTTCGCCCGTTGCCGGGTTGAAGACCTGACCGCTGCGGCCGCCGGATGCGCCGAAGTGCTCGCCGCCGATGAAATGACCGATTTCCCGCATGTGTTCCTCCACTATCGCCATTGAACTGGTGAATTCTGCGAGCATTAGTGCACTATAAATTCGGCATAACAACAGCGCTGAAACCGGATCGGTTGTGCAATATTCGAAGGAGGCTTCCCGTGAACTGGGACGACGTGCGTATATTCCTGGCGGTCGCGCGCCGCGGCCAGATCTTGTCGGCCGCCCGCACGCTCGGAATCAATCACGCCACCGTCAGCCGCCGGTTGACGGCGCTTGAGAAGGCGCTGGGAGCACGGTTGGTCCTGCGCCGAACCAATGGCTGTGAACTCACGGGCGAGGGTGAAGCCTTCGTCGAAGCCGCAGAACGCATGGAGGCCGCCATGCTCACCGCACAGGCGGGCTTCTCGGGCCAGGATGCGGCATTGTCCGGAACCGTCCGCATCGGAGCGCCGGATGGCTTCGGCATTTCATTCCTGGCCCCGCGCCTCGGTCGGCTGTTGACGCGCTATCGGGGACTGCATGTGCAACTCGTGCCAGTGCCTCGCGTGTTCTCCTTGTCCCGCCGTGAAGCCGATATCGCGATCACTGTCGAGCGACCCGACCAGGGCAGGGTCGTCGCGCGCAAGCTCGTCGATTATTCCCTCGGCTTCTACGCCTCCCGCGGATACGTCACCGAGCACGGCATACCCCAAGCGATCGAGGAGCTGAGACAGCATCGGCTGATCGGATATGTGGAGGACCTGGTCTTTTCGCGTGTGCTGAACTTTGCCGAAGAGCTGCCGCGCGACGTGCGGGCGACTTTCGAGATATCGAGCGCCGTCGGTCAGGCGGAAGCGGTGCGCTCGGGCGCCGGCATCGGCATCCTGCATGATTTCACCGCCAGGCATGATCCCGATTTTGTTCACGTCTTGCGCGGGCACATCTTCAAGCGAGCCTACTGGATCGTCTACCATGAGAACGCGCGCGGCGTGGCGCGCGTCAAGGCCGTCAGCGATTTCGTCATGGAGGAGGTGGCAGCCGCCAGAGATGTTTTTCTGCCCGATCCAGGCGTGCCGAACGGCGATGTGCTGTCCGCGACGGGTTGATGTCATGGCCTCGTCTGGTAGAACCTGACCCGTGGAGCGCTTCGGGCAGCGCGATGAACCGTCGAACCAAGGATTGCGCGTGGGGTGATCCGTGGTGAGCGCCGGACAACAAGAATAAGAGCGACGTCTCGATGTTTGAGCCTAGAACCACTGTCTTCCAATCCTTCCGATTTCTGAAAACCTGCCTTTCTGTTCTTCTTCTCGTCGTGACATTGGGCGCGGCGGGTCTGTTGCCCGTTGCCGCGCAGGATGCCGAGCCCGCGACTGAGGAAACGACCCAGGGTGCGTCTCCCGAACTCCTGCTTCTGATCGAAGCGCTGCGCAACGACGAGAGCCGAAATCGACTTCTGGAAGAACTGGAAGCGGTCGCCGGAGAAATCGAACCCGGTCCGGTCGAGACGATCGACGAAGCCCTGTTCGGCACATCGGAAACGTCGCTCGGGCGGCGAATCGCGGAGACAACGCGGTTCTTTGCAGAAAGCGCTGCCGGCTCTGCCGCGGCCTTTGCCAATCAATTGTCCGCGGCACCGCGCATGTTCTCCGCGCTCGATCCCGATCAGATCGACGTTTTGTGGCAGGCGCTGCGCGATCTTGCTCTGGTGATCATCGCAACCTACGCGATCTTCGTCGCGCTGCGCAGTTTCGCAAAGGGCTACTATCGATCCATGGGGATGAAATCGACCTCTGCGACGTTGTTGCAGCGGATCGTGTTCATCGTCGTGTCGGCCTTGCTGGATGCGTTCGTCGTCATCGTCGCCTGGGCGGCTGGCTACATCATCGCGCTCACCTTCTTCGGGGAAATGGGGACGATCGGTCTGCGTCAGACGCTCTATCTCAACGCGTTCCTGATCGTCGAACTCGCGAAAGTGATCCTGCGCATCGTGCTGTCCCCATCCGCACCGCAATTGCGGCTGCTGCCGGTGTCCGACGATGCCGCAAAGCGTATGAACCGCGGCTTCACATGGATCATCTCGATCCTCGGCTACGGCCAGCTGCTGCTTTTGCCGATCTTCAACCAGAGTGTTTCCCTGGCGGCCGGCCAGGCGATTTCCGCGCTGGTAGCGCTGATCGCGGTGCTCATCGCCATCGGCATGACCCTGTCGAACCGTCTGCGCGTATCCCGCTGGCTGCTTGACACACCTGAGGATCAGCCGCGCAGCCGCCACGTGCGGTTCCTGGCGCATCGCTGGCACTGGCCGGTTCTGCTCTACCTTGCATTTCTGTTCGTGATCGTGCTGGCGAGCCCGGCCGGTGTTCTGCTGAACGTGCTTGCGGCCAGCGGCCAGATCCTTCTCGCAGTGATCATCGGCTTCATGGTGTCGAACTGGATCGCGCGGGCGATCGCGCGCGGCATCAGCCTGCCGGAGCGCCTCAATCAGCGCCTGCCGCTCCTCGAGCGACGCCTAAACGCCTTCGTGCCGAAATTCCTGACCGTGATCCGGGGCCTGATCTTCCTCACGGTTCTTCTGTTCGTCCTCGACACGATCAATTTCTTCGATCTTCAGGGATGGATGCAAAGCCAGGTCGGCGTGCGCACGACCGCGGCGATCATCTCCGTGTTCTTCATCCTGATCTTCGCGTTTGCCGCCTGGCTCGCGTTAAACTCCTGGGTCGATTATCGCCTCAACCCCGATTACGGCCGGCCAGCCACGACACGCGAGCAGACGCTGCTCAGCCTGCTGCGCAACGCTGCGACGATTGCGATCCTCGTTATTGCTGTGATGTTCGCGCTCTCGGAGATCGGCATCAACATCGCGCCGTTGATCGCGTCGGCCGGTGTGCTGGGCCTCGCCATCGGTTTCGGCGCGCAGAAGCTGGTGCAGGACATTATCACCGGCGTCTTCATCCAGCTTGAGAACGCCATCAACGTCGGCGACGTCATCACGGTCGGCGGCACTACGGGTACCGTGGAACGCTTGACGATCCGCTCCGTCAGCCTGCGCGACCTGGAGGCCGGGTACCATATCATCCCGTTCTCCTCGGTCGACATGGTCACCAACTTCGTTCGTGACTACGGCTATCATGTTGCCAATATCGGCATCGCCTACCGCGAGGATGTCGAGGATGCACACCGGGCGATGGAAGAGGCGTTTGCGCTCATCAAGCAAGATCCTGCCATCGCCGCCAACATCATCGGTGATCTGGAATGGTTCGGCGTGACGCTGCTGGGCGACAGCGCCGTTACGGTGCGTGCCCGCATCAAGACGAAGCCCGGCACGCAGTGGGGTGTCGGCCGCGCCTACAATGCAGCCGTCAAGCGCGTCTTCGACAAACACGACATCGAAATCCCGTTCCCCCATCAGACACTCTTCTTCGGCGTCGACAAGCACGGCAAGGCGCCGGCGGCGCACATTCAGGTCGATGGAGCAGCCTCGACAGGGCAGGAAGTGCTCGCCGCGGCGGCGCAGCCGGCAGAAGAGCGCATCGTCGATCCGGGGAGCGAGGCGGCATTGCCTGCGTCAACCACCTCCGCGCCCGCGAAACGTCGACGCCGGCGGGTTATCCGCGACGACGTCCCTGATAATGACGAGGAAACTTGACGGTGCGAATGCAGGCAATCGGCGTTGCGGCTAGAAAGCCTTGAAGGTCAGCACCGTGTGGGTGCGCTGCACGCCTTCGATCGTGTGCAGGTTTTCTGCCACGAAATGCCCGATATCAACGGAATCCTCGACATAAAATTTGACGAGAAGATCGTACTGGCCGCTGACGGAATAGATCTCGGACGCGATTTCGCGCGCGGCGATTTCCGCCGCCACCTGATAGGCCTTGCCGAGCTGGCATTGGAATTCAACGAAAAAACAGCGCATCACAGGTCTCCGCTCGATCGATCCAAGCGATCAGGCCTAGCCGGTTTGCGACGGCATTTGAAGCGCCCATTGCCATTGACTTTGTCCATCATGACAAGTCGGCACGAAGCGGCTAGGGTCCGGCATTCGAAACGGGAAAGGCTGCAATGGGCATGACTGGCATCGTCATCGGCGTGATCGTCGTCGCGCTGATCCTCTACGGCATCGTCGTCTATAACGGGCTGGTCCGGGCGAGACAGCTCGTTCAGGAGGCGTGGAGCGGCATCGACGTCCAGCTGAAGCGCCGGGCCGATCTCATTCCGAACTTGGTCGAAACGGTCCGTGGCTACACCGATCACGAAGCCAACACGTTGCGCGAAGTTACTGAAATGCGTGCGCGCGCCAAAGCGGTGCCAGCCGACGACGTCAAGGGCAGGGCGGCTGCCGAAGGATTGCTGAGCCAGGCACTCGGCCGCCTGATCGCCGTTGCCGAATCCTATCCGGACCTGAAGGCCAGCACGAATTTCGGCCAGTTGCAGACCTCGCTCGAAACACTCGAAGGCGAGATCCAGATGTCCCGGCGCTATTACAATGGCGCCGCGCGGGACTTGAACATCAAGGTCGAGAGCGTACCGTCCAACATCGTGGCGAACATGTTCGGTTTTGAAAAGACCGAGTATTTCGAGATCGACGATCCGGCCGATCGGATCGTTCCCAAGGTCGCCTTTTCCTGAAATAGCCAGCGAGCCAACGACAGCATGATCGCGAAGCTCTTCCATCTGCATCGGCTGGTTGCCGCTTTCTGCGTAGCGCTCACGCTGGCCATGATGCCGCTTGCCGCCAGTGCGCGCGAGGAAATCATCGCCTTCGATGCCGAGATTGACGTGGCGGCGGACGGTGTTCTCTTCGTCGTCGAGACCATCCGGGTCCGCGCGGAAGGCGATCTGATCCGCCGGGGCATCTACCGGGATTTTCCCCTGCGTATGGAAGATACTTCCGGCCGGCTCCGCGATGTCGGCTTCGATGTTTCAAGCGTCACGCGCGACGGCGCCGACGAGCCATACCGGGTCGAAGAAAGCAGCGGCATCGCCCGCGTCTATATCGGCGACGCCGATAGCATCGTGCCTCCCGGCATCCATACCTATGAAATCCGCTACGAGACCGACCGCCAGATCCGCTATTTCGACACGCATGACGAGGTCTACTGGAACGTCACCGGCAATGGCTGGCTGTTTCCGATCCTGTCGGCATCGGCCGAGGTCAGTTTGCCGAGCGGCGCCACGATTGAAGACCTTGCGGTCTTCACCGGTCGCTATGGTGAGACGGGCAGCGCGGCAACGTCGCAACAGCTGGCTGACAACCGGGCGGTCTTCGCCACCACGGAGGTTCTGCAGCCGCAAGAGGGGCTGACAATTGCGGTCAAGATTTCCAAGGGAGCCATAGCAGCACCAAGCGGCGCTCAGGAGCGCGCCTGGTTCTGGCGCGACAATGCGGGCAGCATCTTGGCTGTGCTCTTTCTCGTCCTGATCGGCGTCTACTATCTGTGGGCGTGGAACCGCGTCGGCCGCGATCCTCCGGCCGGGGTCGTGGTTCCGCGCTGGGATCCACCTGAAAACGCCTCGCCGGCAATGGTGAACTACATTGCAAATCGCGGCCTGTCGGGTGGCGGCTTCACCGCCATCGCCGCTGCCATCCTCAACCTCGCCGTCAAGGGCTTCGTGACGCTGCGCGATCTCGACGGAGATCTCATCGTCACGCGCACCGAGCAGCGCGACGATGGCAGGCTCCCAGTCGGGGAAAGGGCGGTTTTGGTCGGCCTGGGCGAGCCGGGAAGTTTTCTTCCGATGAACCGCGCCAATGGCCCTGCCGTCCAGAGCCTGTCGCGCAAGTTCGTCAGCGCCATCGAAAGCGAGCACCGGGGCAAGTTCTATCGCCACAACTGGGCGTATGTCGCGGGCGGCATCGCGCTGACCGTGCTCGGCCTGTTCACCATCCTCCTGTTCGGTGGGATGAATCAGGAAGCCATTGTTGCGCTCGTCATGGCGTCCATTCCCGGCATCATCCTTGCCAGCGTCATGGTGCGCATGGGCAAGGCTTTCCGTTCGTCGCGCAGTCTCGCACAGCGCATCCTGTCCATCATCGTCCTCGGCTTCATAGCATCGACGGCGCTGACGATCGGAAGCGGGCTTGTCGGGGCGCTCTTCTTCACCGAGTTCAACGGTTTTCTCGTCGGGGCAATTGTAGCGATCTTTCTCGTCAACGGCGTCTTCTTCTTCCTGATGGGCGCTCCAACGACCATCGGCGCACGCATGCAGGACAGCATCGCCGGTCTGAAGCAATATCTGACGCTTGCCGAAGCGGAGCGCATGAACATGCAGGGTGCACCCACCATGTCGCCGCGCCATTTCGAAACGCTCTTGCCCTATGCGGTGGCGCTCGGCGTGGAGAAGCCCTGGAGCCAGGCGTTTGAGCGCTGGCTTGCAACGGCTGCCGGTGCGGCTGCGGCGAGCCAGGCTGTGCCTTACTGGTTCTCCGGGCGGGATTTCTCCCCCGGCTCATTCGCCGATTCCATCGGCGATGTCGGGCATGACATTTCGCGCAGCCTTTCCGCAGCAATACCGCCGGCCAAGTCATCGTCCTCGGGATTTTCCGGTGGCGGCGGCTTTTCGGGCGGCGGTGGCGGCGGTGGTGGCGGGGGTGGCTGGTAGAAGCTTGTGGATGGCTGACCTCTGCGTTGACTTGACCGGCTTGGCGGGTTTGTCTCCGCTCGCGTGATTTGCCCGCCGGATCAATCCAGAGGTTCCAAAGTGTACGACAGCCCGAACTCCGTGCTGCGTGAAGTCTTCGGCTATCGAGATTTCAGGCCCGGCCAGCGCGACGTCATCGACCGGATCATAGCCGGTCGCAACGTGCTGGCCGTGATGCCGACGGGGGCGGGCAAGTCGATCTGCTTCCAGGTTCCGGCCCTGATGAGCCCGCGTCTGACGATCGTGATCTCGCCACTGGTTGCCCTGATGGACGATCAGACGGCGGCTTTGCGTGCCAACGGCGTTCCCGTTGCGGCGATCCATTCCGGCCATGACCGCCAGGTGAATGTCGACGCATGGCGCGACGTTTCCTCAGGCCGTGCGAAGCTTCTCTATCTGTCGCCGGAACGGCTGATGACCGACCGGATGCTGGACGCGATCGGACGGCTCGACCCGGGACTGTTCGTCATCGATGAAGCGCACTGCATCTCCAAATGGGGAGCGAACTTCCGCCCGGAATACGAGCGTCTCTCGGAGCTGAAGACACGCTTTCCGAAAGCGCGGATCGCGGCGTTCACGGCGACGGCAGACAGTGCGACGCGGGGAGACATCGCCGAGAAGCTGTTCGGTGGAAACGGCGAGATCGCACTCCAGGGGTTCGATCGGCCCAACCTGTTCCTGGCGGTTGAACCGAAGCGCGACTGGAAGCGCCAGCTCGTCGCATTTCTCGAAGAGCGAGCCGACCAGTCAGGTGTTGTCTATTGCCTGTCGCGGCAATCGACCGACGATGTCGCGGCCTATCTGGTGGAGAAGGGCTTCAATGCCATTGCCTACCACGCCGGCCATCCGCCGGAGGTGCGCCGGGAGCGGCAAGGGCGCTTCATGCGCGAATCCGCCATCATGGTGGCGACCATCGCTTTCGGCATGGGCATCGACAAGCCGGATATCCGCTTCGTCTGCCACATGAACCTTCCAAGCAGCATGGAGGCATACTACCAGGAGATCGGCCGCGCAGGCCGTGACGGTCTGCCCGCAGATACGCAGCTCTTCTTCGGCCTGGACGATGTGCGCATGCGGCGGCAGTTCATCGAGAATGATGGCGAAGATCGCGACCATATTCTGCGCGAGCACAAGCGGCTTGATGCGCTGCTCGCCTATGCGGAAACCGCCGGCTGCCGCCGCGTCGCGCTGCTTGCCTATTTCGACGAGGAAGGCCAGCCTTGCGGCAACTGCGACAACTGCACCGATCCGCCAGAGGTGATCGACGGCACCGGCGAAGCGCTGAAGCTTTTCGGAGTCATTGCCGCCACAGGCCAGAGTTTCGGCGCGTCACACCTCATCGACGTGTTGCGTGGCGGGCGCACGGCTAAGATCGAGGAACGCCAGCACCACGATTTGCCGCTCTTCGGCAGCGGAGCAACACGCTCCAAGGCATACTGGCAGGCCTTCGTGCGCCAGGCGGTGGCGAACCGCTATCTGTCCATCAACATCCAGCGTTACGGAGCCCTGGAGCTCACGCCGCTGGCGGATCAGACCCTGGCGGGCAAGTCGCGCTTCGAACTGCGCGAGATCGTCGAGCAGGCCCAGTCGAGCCGTCCCGCTCCTCGCAAGACCGTCACCATCGATCCGGACGCCGAGCCGTTGTTTGCGCGTCTCAAGGCGCTGCGGCTGGAATTCGCACGCGAGCGTTCCGTGCCAGCCTATGTGGTTTTTCCGGATGCCACACTGATCGACATGGCCCAGCTTCGCCCGCGCACCATGGATGAACTCGCCACGGTCAACGGCGTCGGGCCCAAAAAGCTCGGTGACTATGGGGAAGCATTCCTGAAAGTCATGCGCGAGGCCTGAGCCGCGCCGCAGCGGACCTCTCAATCAGGTGACGATGGCCACGATCGAGAGCGCGATCAGCACGATCGAGCAGAAGAGCAGCGAGCCGAAGATGCGGGGGCGGTCGAATACCACCGCGAAGGACGATCCCCATACGACGACGGCGGCGCCGAGGGCGTACATGAAGGCCGGCTTGTCCTGCGAAGCGATTCCGAACGCCATCAAACCGCAGATGACGATCGCACCGAAGATCACCATGATGGCGAAGCCAAGCTGCTCGAAGTGATCCATTCGGCTCGTCCGTTCCGTCCGTTACGCTACAGGTTTCCAGGGCATTGCGCCTTGCAAACCGGAGGCAGGTGATCAGCGCCCACAGTGGGTGTCGCAGTTGAATCGGCCTCTGGTCCGTGCGGCGCCATCATATCCATCCGCATTCGCGACGCTAGACCGCAAACGACTTTTTCAGTTGCCCAGGTTTCAGCCCACAACGAAAAACCCCCGCGGCATGCCGCGGGGGTTCGAAGGTCGCCGATCGTCCGGATCGCCCGGAACGAACGGGCTTAGACCGAGTAGTACATGTCGAATTCGACCGGGTGCGGCGTCATTTCGAAACGCATCACTTCAGCCATCTTCAGGTCGATGAAGGCATCGATCTGGTCGTCGTCGAACACGCCGCCGGCCGTCAGGAACTTACGGTCGCGATCGAGGCTCTGGAGCGCTTCACGCAGGCTGCCGCAGACGGTCGGGATCTTCTTCAGTTCCTTCGGCGGCAGGTCGTAAAGGTCCTTGTCCATGGCCTTGCCCGGGTGGATCTTGTTCTTGATGCCGTCGAGGCCTGCCATCAGCATGGCTGCGAAGGCGAGGTACGGGTTCGCCGTCGGATCCGGGAAGCGGACTTCGACGCGCTTCGACTTCGGCGAGGAGCCGAACGGAATGCGGCACGATGCCGAACGGTTACGGGCCGAGTAGGCGAGCAGAACCGGGGCTTCATAGCCCGGAACCAGACGCTTGTAGGAGTTGGTCGACGGGTTGGTGAAGGCGTTCAGTGCCTTGGCGTGACGGATGATACCGCCGATGTAGTAGAGGCAGTTTTCCGAAAGGCCGGCATACTCATCACCAGCAAACGTTGGCTTGCCGTCTTTCCAGATCGACTGGTGCACGTGCATGCCCGAGCCGTTGTCGCCATAGATCGGCTTCGGCATGAAGGTAGCCGTCTTGCCGTAGGCGTTTGCGACCTGATGGATCACGTACTTGTAGATCTGCATCTTGTCGGCGTTGCGGGTCAGCGTGTCGAACATGATGCCGAGCTCGTGCTGGGCAGCAGCCACTTCGTGGTGGTGCTTCTCGACCTTCACGCCCATTTCGGCCATGACCGTCAGCATTTCAGAACGCATGTCCTGGCAGCTGTCGATCGGGGGAACCGGGAAATAGCCGCCCTTGACGCGCGGACGGTGACCGAGGTTGCCCGTGTCGTAATCGGAATCGTCGTTCGACGGCAGTTCGGTCGAATCGAGCTTGAAGCCCGTGTTGTACGGGTCGGCCTTGTACTTGACGTCGTCGAAGACGAAGAACTCTGCTTCCGGGCCGACGAAGCAGGTATCGCCGATGCCGGATGCCTTCATGTAGGCTTCAGCCTTTTTGGCCGTGCCGCGCGGGTCGCGGTTGTAGGGCTCGCCCGTGACCGGATCGAGAATGTCGCAGATCACGACCATCGTGGACTGGGCAAAGAACGGATCGACGTGGGCCGTTTCGGTGTCCGGCATCAGCACCATGTCGGACTCGTTGATGGCTTTCCAGCCAGCGATCGAAGAGCCGTCGAACATCACGCCGTCGGCGAACATGTCGTCGTCGACCATCGACGCATCCATCGTGACGTGCTGCATCTTGCCCTTGGGGTCGGTAAAGCGCAGGTCGACGAACTTAACGTCGTTGTCCTTGATCTGTTTCAGGATGTCCTTGGCACTCATCAGCAAATTTCCCTGTTTGAGATATTAAAATAAACGATGGAGCGCCGGAAAGCCGGCGCGCCGGGCAACTCAGATGGCGTCGACGCCGGTCTCACCGGTACGGATGCGGATCACCTCTTCCACATTCGACACGAAGATCTTGCCGTCTCCGATACGTCCGGTCTGAGCCGCGTTGCGGATGGCTTCGATGGCGGCATCCGCCGTCTCGTCCGACAAGACGATCTCCACCTTCACCTTCGGCAGGAAGTCGACCACATATTCGGCGCCGCGGTAGAGTTCGGTGTGACCCTTCTGGCGTCCGAAGCCCTTTGCCTCGGTGACCGTAATGCCCTGCAAGCCGACTTCCTGAAGCGCTTCTTTCACTTCGTCGAGCTTGAAGGGTTTGATGATCGCCTCGATCTTTTTCATGAGAAAACCTGCTCTCCGCTTTTCCCGGAACGCGTGGTATCGCGCCCGCTCCCAGACGTATGCACGGTCCGTGCCACATCGCGCGAATTCGAGCCGTATTTCGCCGAATACGCAAGGGCAGACCTCGAATATGCTGCAAGATCAGACGAAACGCCGCATCGAGGACTGGTATCTCGTGAAAATCCGATCATTTCGACGAAAATTCTCACACGCAATCATTGGCGTGATAATGGCAGGTGTCGCCTAAATAATAGGCAGACAGAGCATTATTTAATCAGAGTCAGATCGATAGCGCCTACCGGGCGGTCCCAGTTCGCTCAGCAAGCGCCATCGCACCCTGAGGTGCCCGAATTTTCCCCTCGTGAATGATGTAGAGAAAGACATCGCGGGCCTGCTTTTCTGGCGCAGCGCTTGGATCCGCCAACGGCAGGTCTGATGGCTGGCCACCTTTAGACCAGATCGCCGCCCGCTTCGCCCAGGCATCCAGCTCATCGCCAGGGTAGGCGGTCTCGACGTCGTCGCTGCCGCGTTGCAGGCGGGCATAGATGAAGTCAGCCGTCACGTCGGCGATTTCGGGGTAGTCGTGATGGTGTGCGTAGCAGATGGCGACCGCGTGCTTGCGTGCGAGCGCGACGAACGCTGGATCGATGAAACTTGCATGACGCACCTCCAGCACATGCCGAAATGTCATGCTGCCATCCTTCTTCGGCAGCAACTGCAGAAAGGCCTCGAAATCGTCGGGCTCGAACTTCTTGGTCGGCGCAAACTGCCACACGATCGGTCCCAGCCGGTCGCCCAGTTCGACGACGCCCGTGTCGAAGAACTTTCGCATCGACTCGCCGGCTTCGGCGAGCACCTTCTTGTTTGTGACAAAGCGGTTGCCCTTGACCGAGAAGACAAACCCCTCAGGCGTATCGGCTGCCCATTTGGCAAACGTCTCGGGCGTCTGCCCCCGATAGTAGGTGCCGTTGATCTCGATCGTCCGCAATTGCCGTGACGCGAAATGCAACTGCTGCTTCTTCGGCAGCTTGTCCGGGTAAAACGTGCCCTCCCAAGGCGCAAAGGTCCATCCGCCGATGCCGCATCGAATGGTTCCAGCGTCTGCCATGGGCGCTCCTCAAGCCGGTGGGATGAATGGTTGGTAGATCGACTGGAAAACCGGCATGGCCCGCAGCGTCTCGCCGTGGCGCTGCAGTGCAGGATAGTCGTCCAGATCAATAAGATCGGGATGGGAGGCGATCAAATGGTCGAGCATGGCGCCGATGGCGATATCCGCATGACCGATCCGCTCACCGTTCCAGAACGCCGTGGTGCGGCGGGATCCCTCCAATTCCAGCGCAGACAGCGCTGCCGCAATCTGCCGTTTGCAGCGCTCGATCCACTGGGCGGAGGGGTGATTATGCAGCACATTTTCATAAAAGAGGCTGACCGCCTTGTCGGAGATGCCCGTGGCGAGCGACACGGACTTCATCGCGCGACGACGTTCAGGCTCGTTCACCGGCAATAGTCGCGCGTCCGGAGAAGCGAGGCCATCCACATGGTCGATGATGCTGTGACTGTCGAGCAGGATATCCCCGTCATCGGTGACGAGCACCGGGACACGCAGCAGCGGATTGTAGGCGATGAGCCGATCCGCATCGCCAAAGGTCGACCACGGCCAGTGCTCGAAGGGCAGATCGTAGAGCGTCAGCGCAATACCGACGCGACGCACGAAGGGAGAATCATACTGACCGATCAAGATCATGTCCGCCTCCAGTGATACGATGAGGCCACGTTAGCCGAATGCCTACTCCGCCGCTTGAGATTTTGCTTGTGGGCGTCGCTCCAGAAGTTCCTTCAGGAACCGCCCCGTGTGCGACCGCTCGACCTTGACCACATCCTCCGGCGTTCCGCTTGCGACGATCTCGCCACCGCCATCGCCGCCCTCCGGGCCAACATCGATCAGCCAGTCGGCTGTCTTGATGACCTCGAGATTGTGCTCGATCACCACGACCGAATTGCCCTGATCGACCAGTTCGTGCAGCACCTCGAGCAGTTTCGCGACGTCGTGGAAATGCAAGCCGGTCGTCGGCTCGTCGAGAATGTAAAGCGTGCGTCCGGTCGAACGCTTGGCGAGTTCCTTGGCCAGTTTGACGCGCTGCGCCTCGCCACCCGAAAGCGTCGTCGCCTGCTGACCAATCTTGACGTAACCGAGACCGACGCGGTTGAGCGTGATCAGCTTGTCGCGCACCGCTGGCACGGCTGCGAAGAATTCGACGCCTTCCTCGACGGTCGTGTCGAGCACGTCGGCGATCGACTTGCCCTTGAAGGTAACGTCCAGCGTTTCGCGATTGTAGCGCTTGCCGTGACAGACGTCGCAGGTGACGTAGACATCCGGCAGGAAGTGCATCTCAATCTTGATGACGCCGTCGCCCTGGCAGGCTTCGCAGCGGCCACCCTTCACGTTGAAGGAGAACCGCCCGGGCTGATAACCGCGCGCCTTGGACTCCGGCAAGCCCGCGAACCAGTCGCGGATGGGGGTGAACGCGCCGGTATAGGTGGCGGGGTTGGAGCGCGGTGTCCGGCCAATCGGCGACTGGTCGATATCGATGACCTTGTCGATGAATTCCAGTCCGTCGATCCGATCGTGATCGGCAGGATTTTCGCGAGCGCCCATGATGCGGCGTGACGCCGCCTTGTAGAGCGTTTCGATGAGGAAGGTGGATTTCCCGCCGCCCGAGACGCCGGTGACCGCCGTAAACAAACCGAGCGGAATCGACGCCGTCACGTTCTTCAAATTGTTGCCGCGGGCTCCCACGACTTTCAGTTCCTTGCGCTTCACCGGCTTGCGGCGCTGCGCCGGCACCGCGACGGAGAGGGCACCCGACAGATATTTCCCCGTCAGCGACTTCGGATTGGCCATGATGTCGGCTGGCGTTCCCTCGGCGATGACTTCGCCGCCATGGATCCCCGCCGCCGGGCCGATATCCACGACGTGATCCGCCGTCAGGATCGCATCCTCGTCGTGCTCGACGACGATCACCGTGTTGCCGATGTCGCGCAGGTGCTTCAGCGTGTCCAGAAGCCGGGCGTTGTCACGCTGGTGTAGGCCAATCGAGGGCTCGTCGAGGACGTAGAGCACGCCTGTCAGGCCCGAACCGATCTGTGAGGCAAGGCGAATGCGCTGGCTTTCGCCACCGGACAAGCTGCCCGAGTTGCGCGACAGCGTCAGGTAGTCGAGCCCGACATCGTTCAGGAAGTTCAACCGGTCGCGGATTTCCTTCAGGATGCGAACGGCGATCTCGTTCTGCTTGTCGTTCATCGCGGTCGGCAGATCCTGGAACCAGGTACCCGCCTGCCGGATCGACATCTGCGAGACTTCGCCGATGTGGCGTCCATCGATTTTGACGGCGAGCGCCTCGGGCTTCAGGCGATAGCCGTTACAAGCCGGGCAGGGGGCCGCCGACATGTAGCGCTCGATCTCCTCGCGGGCCCAGGCGCTGTCGGTTTCTTTCCAGCGCCTCTCCAGATTCGGCACGATGCCTTCGAAGGTCTTCGCCGTTTTGTAGGAGCGCAGGCCGTCGTCATAATTGAAGACGATCTTGTCCTCCGTACCGTGCAGGATTGCGTTCTGCGCATCTGCCGACAGGTCGGTCCATTTATCCGAGATCTTGAAGCCGAAATGCTTGCCGAGCGCCTCGAGCGTCTGGCGATAATAGGGCGACGAGGATTTTGCCCATGGCGCAATGGCGCCGTCACGCAGCGTGCGCGCCGTCTCCGGAACGATCAGTGCTGGATCGATCTTCTGCTGGGTGCCCAGGCCGTCGCAGGTCGGGCATGCGCCTGATGGGTTGTTGAACGAAAAGAGCCGCGGCTCGACCTCCGAAATCGTGAAACCCGAGACGGGGCAGGCGAACTTCTCCGAAAAGAGTATTCGCTCATGGGTCGCGTTCTTGGACTTGTTCGCGCCGCCGCCTTCCGCCGTTTCGCCCGCCGGCAATGGCTTGTCGGCAAACTCGGCAACCGCCAGGCCGTCCGCCAGTCGAAGGCAAGTCTCAAGGCTGTCGGCAAGCCGCGCGCCGATGTCATCACGAACGACAATGCGATCCACCACGATATCAATGTCGTGCTTGTATTTCTTGTCGAGGGTCGGCGCTTCGGCAATCTCATAGAATTCGCCGTCGATCTTGACGCGCTGAAATCCCTTCTTCAGCAACTCAGCAAGTTCCTTGCGGTACTCGCCCTTGCGTCCGCGCACGATCGGCGCAAGCACGTAAAGCCGCGTCCCTTCCTCGAGAGCCATCACCCGGTCGACCATCTGGCTGACCGTCTGGCTTTCGATCGGCAACCCCGTGGCCGGCGAATAGGGCACGCCGACGCGGGCAAACAGAAGCCGCATATAATCGTAGATTTCGGTGACGGTACCGACCGTCGAGCGCGGGTTCTTCGATGTCGTCTTTTGCTCGATGGAGATGGCCGGGCTCAGGCCGTCGATCTGGTCGACATCCGGCTTCTGCATCATTTCCAGGAATTGGCGCGCATAGGCCGAAAGGCTTTCGACATAGCGCCGCTGGCCCTCCGCATAAATCGTATCGAAGGCGAGCGATGATTTGCCCGATCCGGAAAGCCCGGTCATGACGATCAGGCTGTTGCGCGGAAGATCGAGATCGATCCCCTTCAGATTGTGCTCACGTGCACCGCGAATGGAAATGGTCTTGAGTTCGCTCATGAGATCGCCAGATGACACGTCGGTAAGATGGGGAGGTTCGAGGCTGCGCATCCACCCTCGTCGAACTGCGCAGTTGCCGTCAAATCATGTAGGTTCTCGCAAGACAATGTCGAGGGCAACTTGCCCGCCGCCGACCGACTCGGTTGACAAGCAAGCAAGAGGCTTTTAGAACAAAAAAAGAACAAAACATAGCCTGCCTTGCAAACGCCCAACTGCCCTGTGGAAATGCGGCGTATGGGGCGCAGGTTCCTGCGAGTTCCGATAAGATGCCGCCTTTCAACAATGATCGCGCGGCAGCGGCTTAAAGGCTGTTTGGCCGGATATCATTCAACCGGCGACTACAAGAAGGCAATCACCATGGCAGGAAGCGTCAACAAGGTCATTCTCGTCGGAAATCTGGGTGCCGACCCGGAAATCCGTCGCACACAGGACGGCCGCCCGATTGCCAATCTGTCCGTCGCGACTTCGGAAACCTGGCGCGATCGTAACTCCGGCGAACGCAAGGAGAAGACCGAGTGGCACCGCGTCGTCATTTTCAATGAGGGCCTGTGCAAGGTTGCGGAAAGCTACCTGAAGAAGGGCGCCAAGGTGTATATCGAGGGCCAGCTCCAGACCCGCAAATGGCAGGATCAGAGCGGCCAGGACAAATACTCCACCGAGATCGTTCTGCAGGGGTTCAACTCGACACTGACCATGCTCGATGGACGCGGCGAGGGCGGTGGCATGGGGCAGGGTGGCGGCGGCGGTGGTCGCGGCGGCTCGGATTATTCGGGCGGGGGCGTTGGCGGCAACGACTACAACCGACAGTCGCCGGCATCGCGCAACGACGATTTCTCCCGCGACATGGACGACGAAATTCCGTTCTGATTGGCGCGGACCAAGAGCTATGAAAGCGATGCGGGAAAACCCGCATCGCAGATCGCATCAATAAAGAAACTGCTCGGCTATGATGCGGTCATCCCAGGAATGATCGGGATCCGACAAGAGGCGCGCGGTCGTCTGTTTTGACTGAACGATGCGGACGAGCCGAATGGATTTGACCTCCGTGTTGTCGGCGACTGCGTTGACCGGCCGCTTTTCGCGCTCCAGCACCTCGATCGTCACCTCCGCCTTGTTGGAGAGCAGCGCACCTCTCCACCGCCGCGGGCGGAATGCGCTGACCGGCGTCAGTGCGAGCAATGGCGCGACGAGCGGCAGGATCGGGCCGTGGGCAGAAAGATTATAGGCCGTCGAGCCCGCAGGCGTCGCCACCATCAGCCCGTCACAGACGAGCTCTTCGAGCCTGACCTTGCCATCGACGCTGACGCGCAGCTTGGCGGCCTGATACGACTGGCGAAGAACCGACACTTCATTGATCGCAAAGGCGTGCGTTTCAGCGCCATCCTCGTCGGTCGCGACCATTTCCAGCGGATTGATCTCGCTTTCCACCGCCCGCTCGATGCGCTCGCGCAGTCCATCGGTGGCGTACTCGTTCATCAGGAAGCCGATCGAGCCCCGGTTCATGCCGTAAAGCACTTTGTTGGAATTCATCATGCGATGCAGCGTCTGCAGCATGAAGCCGTCGCCACCGAGTGCAATGATGACGTCGGCATCTTCCGGGGTATATGCACCGTAAAGCGCTTCCAGTTCGAATCGCGCCGCTTGCGCGTCCGGAGCGTTGCTCGAAATGAAACTCAATTTTTCCGTAGCACGCGCCATCCAGTCTCATCTCCCATTGCTGCGGCACATTGGCGAGGGATGGCGGATCGGGCAAGCGCGAAGGAGCCGGTCGCCGCGCTAATTTTTACCGCGACGCCGCCCAGTGCATTTCTCGTTTTACAGCGCCGGCAATTATGCTAATCACCCGCCCGTGCCCTTGTAGCTCAGTTGGTAGAGCATCTGATTTGTAATCAGAGGGTCGGGAGTTCGAGTCTCTCCGGGGGCACCATTTTCGGCAGCGCGGAATGCCTGGCCGCTCATCTCTCCAGAATTTGCTCATTTCCCAACGGATTTCCCGGTCCGAGCGCACATAGTGACATTCTGGCACCACCACCTGGCGCACCACCGTTTCGCCGCATTCTCAGCTTGCGGATGCATCGCACGCGACCAATAGTGCTCGGGGCCGGACAGCCCCACACTTCTGGAGATTCGGAACATGAAGAGACTGATTTTGACCGCGTCCATCCTGGCCGCGGCCGCACCGGCCTTTGCTGCTGATGCGGTAATGTATAACGATCCGGCACCTGCCGCCGCAGCGCCGATGGCTGCTGCGCCGAACTGGTCCGGCTTTTACGTCGGTGGCCAGCTGGGCGGCGTCTTCGGCGAAACGGGTACGTTTGGCCTGTCTCCGTTCACTCCGGCCCTTCAGACGGCTTTCGCACCCGGCTTTTCGGGTGATTTCGATTCCGGCCTGATCGGCGGCGTCCATGCCGGTTACGACACCCAGTCCGGCAACTTCGTCTTCGGCGGCATTATCGATATTTCGGCCACGGACGTTTCGGACACGCAGAACGGCTTCTCCGTCACGCCTGCGCGCTACACGGTCACCCGTGAACTCGACTACCTCGCAACTCTGCGCGGCCGAATCGGCTATGCGATCGGCAGCAGCTTCCTCGTCTACGGCACGGCTGGTCTCGCCTATGGCCAGGTCGACTTCTCCTACGAGCAGCCCGGCTCAGGTGCCACGACGACGACTTCTGGCGGTCAGGATGATGACTTCGGCTACACCGTCGGTGCTGGCGTGGAAGCCATGGTCACGTCGAACATCTCGGTCGGTCTCGAGTACCTCTACACGGATCTCGGCGACAACGATTTCAATGCCAACCTCGTAGGCGGCCCGTTCGGCGCCGGCACCACGGGCTTTGGAACGGATCGTTCGTTCGACTTCCACACGGTCCAGGCGAAGGTCTCCTTCCGCTTCTAAGCCACTCAGGAAGGCGGTCGGATACCGACCGCCTTCCATCTCGCCGAACCCCTATGGCTCTGCCCGACGCGGCGCATTATGGTGCGGCGCATTGAAGCGAATCCTCGCGACCGAACGGGCAGGGCATGCGGATCATTATTTGTGGGGCGGGGCGCGTCGGCTTCGGCATCGCTGAAAAGCTGGCCCAGGAGCAAAACGACGTCTCCGTCATCGACACGTCGGCCACGCTCATCAACGCGATACGCGACACGCTCGACGTGCGCGGCTATGTCGGCCATGGCGCCCATCCCGAAGTGCTGGCGCAAGCCGGGGCGGAGGAGGCGGACATGATCATCGCCGTCACGCTCTCGGATGAAGTGAACATGGTCGCCTGCCAGGTGGCGCATTCTCTCTTCAACGTCCCGACAAAGATTGCCCGCATCCGCGCCCAGAATTATCTGGCGCCGCATTATCTCGATCTCTTTTCCCGCGAACACATGCCGATCGACGTCATCATCTCGCCTGAGGTGGAGGTCGGCAAGATGGTGCTGCGCCGCATTGCTTTGCCGGGCGCGACCGATGCCGTCCGCTTCGCCAATGACGCGATCGTGCTCGTCGCCATCGAGTGCCTGGAAGACTGCCCGGTCGTGAACACACCGCTGGAACAGCTCTCGGAGTTGTTTCCCGACCTGACGGCAACCGTGGTCGGCGTGGTTCGCGACGGCCAGCTGATGGTGCCCCATTCGACCGATCAGCTCAGCACCGGGGATCTGGCCTATGTGATCTGCGACAAGGATCACGTCCGCCGCACGCTTGGCCTTTTCGGGCATGAAGAGCCAGAGGCCATCCGCATCGTCATCGCCGGCGGCGGCAATGTCGGCTATTTCGTCGCCAAGGCGATCGAGGAACGGCAGCCGAACATCAAGGTCAAGATCATCGAGCACGATCGCAGCCGCGCCATTGCGATCGCGGATCAGCTGCGCCGCGCGGTGGTGCTGAACGGCTCTTCGCTCGACCAGTCGATTCTGACGGAAGCCGATATCCACGATGCCGATCTGATCGTATCGCTGACCAACGACGACCAGGTGAACATTCTCACCAGCGTCATGGCCAAGCGTCTGGGCTGCAAGGCAAGCCTTGCATTGATCAATGAACCATCGTTCCAGGAATTCACCAAGCCGATGGGGATCGACGCTTACATCAATCCCCGCGCCGTCACCATTTCGCGCATCCTGCAGCATGTGCGCCGCGGCCGCATCCGCGCTGTCTACAGCGTGGAGAAGGGCCAGGCCGAGGTGATCGAGGCGGAAGCGATGGACACGTCGCCGCTCGTCGGCAAGCCCTTGCGGGATCTCGATCTGCCGGATGGCGTGCGCATCGGTGCCATCTACCGCGACAAGCAGGTGGTGCAGCCGATCGGCTCGACCAAGATCAAGTCGAAGGACCGGGTCGTGATGTTCGCGCGCTCGCGCGATGTCCGCCATGTCGAACAGATGTTCCGCGTCAGCCTCGAATTCTTCTGACCGCCGATGCTCGGCGCGATCTACCTCCTTACCCTTGCCTCCGGTGGCGTTCTCGCACTTCTCATACCCGCGGTGTTGATTGCGCTTGCCGGAGGCGATTTCGCGCTGGCGGAGGATATGGCGCTCGTCACCGCGTTCGGTGCCTGCATCTGCACCATGGTGCTCGCCTCGCTGTCTGAACGGATCGGACCACTCGAACGGGAGTTGAACTTCGTTTCGCTGGTCCTTGTCTGGCTTGTCACGCCCATCACGGCCGCACTTTGCCTGATGGCACTGGTCGGCCTCGGTCCCATGCAGGCGTGGTTCGAAGGCGTGTCAGCGCTGACAACCGCTGGGGCGACCGTGCTGCAGCGGCAGACCGTACCAACCGCGCTGCTCTTCTGGCGCTCGGCTCTCGAATGGTACGGCGGCTTTCTGATCCTCGTCTCCATCATCCACGTCCTCGCACCGGCGGGCTTCGGCGGGCTGAAGGCGAGCGGGAGGCGGCGCGGAACCGGTGGCAAGGTCGATGGACATTGGGGCGCCATCGGCGCGTATTCCTCGATTTTTTGGCAGTACGGCGCGTTGACGATTGCCATCGCGCTGCTGCTCATCATTGCGCGAGTCGATCCTGCCAACGCCGTTATGCTCGCCATGATGAGCATTTCAACTGGGGGATTTCTTCCCTTCGAAGGCACGCTCGACGAGCATATCGGTCTCGGGGCGATCTTCGTTCTTGCGATCGGCCTCTGTTTCGGCACGCTCAGCGTCTTCTGGCGGCGCAATATCCTGCGCAATCCAAGGCGGGTGCTGGCTGAAAATCGGGAGGCACGGATCGTGATCCTTGCGATCCTTGGGCTTGGCATCATCTACGCGGCGCGCATCTCCGAAGCGTCCGGCTCCTTCTCGGCGGTGGGGGTGCTGACAGCACTCGTGGAAGGCTTTTTCACCGCATCATCGCTCATCGCCACCAGCGGCGCCGAAACGCGACCCGGCGTTTTCGCGCTTTTGCCTTCCTTCCTCGTCCTGTGCGTCGTGTTCGTGGGTGCGAGCGTCTATTCCACTTCAGGCGGCATCAAGGTCTATCGCCTCGCGACCATGTGGATCTTTGCCAAGGCTGAGCTCAACCGCCTGATCTATCCGACCGCGGTCGCGCCATCGAAATTCGGCCGCGACCAGATCGATGATGACGCCATTCGCGCCGTCTGGTCCTATTTCGTGCTGGCGCTGCTATGCGTTGCCACCGGAACCGTCCTGATCACCGCAACGGCGGCGAATTTCGAAGGTGGGCTGGCCATGGCGGTGACCTTTTTCGCCGGCGCGAGCCCGGCCTATGAATCACTGATGCCGATCGAGGCGCAAGGGTCACAGGCAATCGCCGAAGCGTGGCCTGCCTTCGAGGCGCTGCCGACGACGGCGCTTCTTCCAGCGATCGTGCTCATGACGATCGGCAGGCTTGAAGTGCTCGTCGTCTTCGCCGTAATCAACATCAAATACTGGCTGCAGCGCTGAACCATCTGCAGCGACTGGAAAAGGACGTCGATCATGTCGCGCATTGCCTATGTGAATGGACGCTATCTGCCCCATGGCGCGGCGGCCGTGCATGTGGAAGATCGCGGCTACCAGTTTGCCGACGGCGTCTATGAGGTCTGCGAGGTTCGCCAAGGCTTTATCGTCGACATGACGCGTCATCTCGATCGCCTGGCGCGCTCTCTGAGCGAGTTGCAGATGGGCTGGCCGCTGAGCCGGGACGCGTTCAAGATGGTGCTGCGTGAGGTGGTGCGTCGCAACCGCGTGCGCAACGGGCTCGTCTACCTGCAGGTTACCCGCGGCGTCTCCCGTCGCGACCATGTGTTTCCAAGCGCTGCCACCATGCCGTCGCTCGTGGTGACGGCGAAAAAGACCGATCCGCGCGTCGTGCGCGCCAAGGTCGAGAAGGGGATCAGCGTCATCACGGTGCCCGAGAACCGTTGGGACCGTGTCGACATCAAGACTGTCGGCCTCCTGCCCAACGTGCTGGCCCGCCAGAAAGCCAAAGCCGAGGGCGCGCAGGAGGCGATATTCGTGGATGTCGACGGCACCATCAAGGAAGGTGCGGCCACCAATGTCTGGATTGTCAGCGAAGACGGTGTGCTCATGACCCGGCCGGCCGACCACGGCATCCTGCGCGGCATCACCCGGGCCACGGTCATGGATGTGGCGGCAAAGCTCGATCTCAAGGTGGAAGAGCGCGCCTTCACTGTCGAGGAAGCCAAGCGGGCGCGCGAAATGTTCCTGACGGCTGCAACCTCCGTCGTTATACCGATCGTGTCGCTGGATGGCACCACCATTGCCAATGGCCACCCCGGCACCATGTCTGCTGAAATGCGGGACGCCTTTTTTGACGTTGCAGAAAAGACACCAACCTGATACCACCAAGGGAATAGGGGACCTTCACACTTCTCTTTTTTAGCATATTTTCAAAGGGTTACAGTGTGACGATTATCCGGCCCGGTCGAGGTCGGCAAAAAAGAAAGATGCGACGCCATGGCGGAACGTTCTCAAAATTTGCAGGACCTGTTTCTCAACACCGTCCGCAAGCAGAAGATTTCCCTGACGATCTTTTTGATCAATGGGGTCAAGCTGACCGGTGTCGTGACGTCCTTCGATAATTTCTGCGTACTCTTGCGCCGGGACGGGCATTCGCAGCTCGTCTACAAACATGCGATTTCAACGATCATGCCGGGCCAGCCGCTTCAGATGTTCGAGAGCGACGACAGTGCCGGCAGTGGATCGTGACCAAGGCTGATTGATCATCAGACAGCGTGATAAAGACGAGAAGGCCGACGATACGCCGAAGCGGAAGCTTCGTGACGATAAGCGCGCCTTCGTGCTCGTACCAATCCTGAAACGTGACACGCGGGGCGATAAGTCCGGCTCGGTCGAACGCTCTGACGAGGCGCGGCTGGAGGAAGCCATTGGCCTCACGCGTGCGATCGATCTTGAAATCGCCCACGCCACCGTTGTGTCGGTCGCCAAGCCACAGCCGGCGACGCTGCTCGGCAGCGGCAAGGTCGAGGAGATCGGCGGCCTTCTGGAGACGCTGAATGCCGGTCTCGTGATCGTCGATCATCCGCTGACGCCGGTCCAGCAGCGCAATCTCGAGCGCGAATGGCATGCGAAGGTCATCGACCGTACGGGTCTCATTCTCGAAATCTTCGGCAGCCGCGCTTCGACACGTGAAGGCGTGCTGCAGGTCGAACTCGCGCATCTGAACTACCAGAAGGGCCGGCTGGTTCGCAGCTGGACCCACCTGGAGCGTCAGCGCGGTTCGACGAGCTTCATCGGCGGCCCCGGCGAGACGCAGATCGAAGCCGACCGCCGCATCCTTCAGGACAAGATCATCAAGCTCGAGCGTGAGCTCGAGCAGGTGCGCCGCACCCGCCAGCTGCACCGTGCCAAGCGCAAGAAGGTGCCGCATCCGATCGTTGCGCTTGTCGGCTATACCAATGCCGGCAAATCGACGCTCTTCAATAGCATCACGGGCGCCTCGGTGATGGCGCAGGACATGTTGTTCGCGACGCTGGACCCGACGCTTCGGCGTATGAAGCTGCCCAAGGGCAGGGCGGTGATCCTGTCCGATACGGTGGGCTTCATCTCCAACCTGCCGACGCATCTCGTGGCCGCCTTCCGTGCGACGCTGGAAGAGGTGCTGGAAGCCGATCTCGTTCTTCACGTGCGCGACATCGCCGACCCGGATACGGGCGCCCAGGCAGAAGACGTGCGCGCTATCCTCGAACAGCTCGGCCTCGGTGGCGAAGACGCGATCTCTCGCGCACCGATCATCGAGGTCTGGAACAAGATCGACCGGCTCGCACCCGAAGCGGCAACGGCTATCACCGAGAAAGCCGCCACCATGGCCGATACGGTGGTCGTGTCCGCCATCACGGGCGAGGGCGTCGATCGCCTGCTGTCGAAGGTGGAAGAGGCGTTGTCGGGCCAGACAGTCGAACGCCAGGTGGTCATCGGAACCGACGATCAGGCGACGCTTTCTTGGCTCTACGAGCACGCAAACATCCGCCATCGCGTGGATAACGACGACGGCACGGTCTCACTCGACGTCGAGATCACCGAACACGATTTTCGCGATTTCGAGATTCGCCTCGGCAACCATTCGGAAGAATGACGTCCTGATCGGCATCAGCTGAGCGGCGAGCGCATTCGCCGTCAGCTGCGCTCGATCTGTTTTGCCTGCTGCCAAAGCGCTTCCATGCGTTCCAGCCCGGCGTCTTCAAGCGGAACGCCATCGGCCCTGAGCGTCCGTTCGATATGGCCGAAACGGCGCCGGAACTTCCCATTGGTGTTACGCAATGCCTGCTCGGGATCCACATCGAGCTGGCGTGCGAGATTGGCCATCGCAAAGATCAGGTCGCCGATTTCGTCCTTCACGGCTTCAACGCGTCCGCCGGCAAGCGCCTCACGCAGCTCGGCGATTTCTTCCTCGATCTTGTCGAGCACGGGTTCAGGATCGGCCCAGTCGAAGCCGACCTTCGAGGCCTTCTGCTGGAGTTTCAGGCCTTCGGTCAATGCGGGCAGGGCGCGGGGCACACCATCCAGCAGCCCTTCCCGATCCGTCGCCGGCAGTCCTCGGGCTTCCCGGCTTTTCGCCTTCGCAGCCTGTTCGGCAGCCTTTATCTCATCCCAGTTTGCCTTGACGGCCGCAGCGTCGGAAGCCTCACGATCTGCAAAGATATGAGGATGGCGCCGGATCATCTTCGCCGTGATGGCGCGCACGACTTCGCCGAAATCAAAGGATTGCTCTTCCTCGGCCATGCGGGCGTGGAAGACCACCTGCAGGAGAAGATCGCCCAGTTCGTCGCAGAGATCGTCACGATCGCCACGCTCGATAGCATCGGCCACCTCGTAAGCTTCCTCGATCGTATAGGGCTTGATCGTCTCGAAGGATTGCTTGATGTCCCAGGGACAGCCTGTCTCCGGATCCCGAAGCCTGGCCATGATGTCGAGAAGGGTGGCGATGTCACGTGAGGGCTGCATGAGAGATGTGTAGCGCAGCATCTCCGCCGGGACACGACACGATCTTCGTCGGGCGCAAATTTCCACAGGCGGACGATGCCAACGACAGACAAATCGAAATCGCATAAGATATATTATGGAACTATGCGATGTGGCATACTCAAGGAGCTTGCGGTAAAATTAGATTTCCCGATCAACCTGATGCGGCGCTTTCCTGATTCACGTCGACAACTTCTGCACCGATGGCCTGCCGTAGCTTGGCCGGATCGACGGCAAAGACGCTGTCCGGCCTGCCTGCCGCGGCATAGACAATCTCAAAGCCATCGAGCACGCGATCCATCCAGATGGTCGGCTTCGCCAGATGACCGATCGGCGCTACGCCTCCGATCGCAAATCCCGTTTCGTCACGCACTCGGCGCGGATCGCAGCGACGCAGGTCGAGGCCATGTCGGCTGCGCAGGAAATCGAGATCCACATTGTGACGACCTGATACGAGCAGCAGGACGATCTTGCCGGTGCCGCTGTCTTCGAAGACGAGCGATTTGACGATCTGAGCGACGTCACAGCCGCATGCCGAAGCGGCTTCTTCCGCCGTGCGGGTCGAAGCGTCGAGCGTGCGGATTTCGATCTCCAGCCCCAATTTGGCAGCGTCTGCCGCAACCCGGTCGATGCTTGCCATCTTGGTCGAGAAAGCTTCGCTGCTCACTTGGTCCAATCCTCCAAAATGATGTCCCGTTCAAATCGCAGCAGATCGAAAGCCGGTGTCACATTGTCCGGCGTCTCTCTGTCCACCGTCGCGTAGTCCATCGGAATATGCATGTGCGTCAGATAGGTCTGACGAGGCTTTAGCCGCTCGATCCAGGACATCGCTTGGCCCAGCGACAGATGGCTCGGGTGCTCGCGGTACTGAAGTGCATCGATAATCAGAACATCAAGGCCTTGAAGTTTCGCAACGGTGTCATCCGGAAAGTCACTGATATCACAGCAATATGCGATATCACCGATCCGAAACCCCAGGGACTGTATCGACCCGTGGACCTGCCTCAACGGCTGGAACTCGATCTCCCCACCGGCGCCTGAAATGACGATCGGACGGTCATCATTCTCGATCAGAACAGGCATGACGATCGGCGGATAATCGCTGCCTTCCGGCGTCTCTATGCAGTAGGCAAAGCCTTCCTGAATGCGCTGGAGGGTAAACGCGTCGGCATGGATCGGCATGCGGCGCCGTGCCGACAGCGCGAAGATGCGCAGGTCGTCGATGCCATGGATGTGATCGGCATGCGGGTGCGTGTAGACGACGGCGTCAAGCGATCGCACCTCCGCTGCGATCATCTGCGCCCGGAAATCTGGACCGGTATCGATGACCACGGTCGTGCGGCCGCCATCCTCTGCGATCTGTTCGATCAGGAATGACGCACGTGTGCGCCGGTTCTTCTGCTCGCTGGGATCGCATGCGCCCCAGTCGCCATCGATGCGCGGCGTTCCTGGCGAAGAGCCGCATCCGAGAATGGTGAACCGCCTGCGCACCATGCGGTCTGTCATTCGCTGTTAGCGGCAATGGCGGGCATGCGGGAAAACACTTTCAACACGTTACCCGTCGTCTGTTTGGCCAGGGCTTCGGCGCTGATGCCCTTCACCTCTGCGAGCACGCGCGCTGTCTCGACGACATAGGCCGGCTCATTGCGTTTTCCACGATAAGGCTGAGGCGCAAGATAAGGTGCGTCCGTCTCGACGAGCAACCGGTCGAGCGGCACTGTTTCAGCGATGGCACGCAGCGCGTCCGACTTTTTGAAAGTGACAATGCCCGAGAACGACACATAGCCGCCAAGCGCCACGCCGACGTCCGCCAGGCGCGCGCCGGACGAGAAGCAATGCAGGATGAACGGGAAGGCGCCCTTCCCGCTTTCTTCCTCGAGGATCGCGATCATGTCGTCGTCGGCATCGCGGGAATGGATCACGAGCGGCAGCCCGGTGTCGCGCGACGCGGCGATGTGTCGGAGAAAGCCTTGGGCCTGAAGGCCCCGTGGCGCCTTGTCGTAGAAATAGTCGAGGCCGGCTTCGCCGATCGCGACGACCTTGGGATGCCGCGACAGTTCGATCAGTTCTTTGGTCGTGACATCCTGTTCTTCGGCCGCATTGTGCGGGTGGGTGCCGACAGAACAAAACACGGTGTCATAGGCTTCCGCCAGCGCGAGGATGCCGTCGAAGCGCCGCACACGCGTCGAGATCGTGACGAGCCGACCGACGCCGGCCGCCCGTGCACGCTCCACGATCGCGTCGCGCTCCTCGGCGAAATCGGGAAAGTCGAGATGGCAATGGCTATCGATGAGCATTCCCACGCCTCATGCTGATTTCGAACGATCCGGCGCTCAGACGCCTTCGGGCGCGACGTAACGCGGGAAGACACCCGATGGCGCTGGCAAGGCCGTGCCGCTCACCAGACGTCCGGCATCGCCGAGCTGCGCGAAATCCCGCGAATCTTCGCCCACCGCCAGGAGATCCAGAAGCTTCGCGGCCGATTGCGGCATGAACGGCTGGCAGAGGATCGCCACCTGCCGGATGACTTCGATCGTCACATACAGCACCGTTTCCATGCGTGCCGGATCGGTCTTGCGCAGTGCCCAGGGTTCTTCACCTGCAAAATAGCGGTTGGCATCTGAAACGACCGTGAATACGCGGCCGAGCGCCTTGTGGATGGCCTGGGTGTTCATGTCCTCGCGCACCGGCTCCAGAAGCCCATCGGCAGCCGAAAGGATCTCGCGGTCGTTGGCCGAGAGTTCGCCGCATACCGGCACCCTGCCCTCGCAGTTCTTGGCGATCATCGACAGCGACCGCTGGGCCAGATTGCCGAGATCGTTGGCGAGATCGGCATTGGTGCGCGTCGCGATCGCCTCTTCGCTATAATTGCCGTCCTGCCCGAACGGCACCTCGCGCAGCAGGAAATATCGGACCTGATCCAACCCGAAATGCGTGACGAGATCGACCGGATCGACGACATTGCCGACCGATTTCGACATCTTCTCCCCGCGATTGAAGACGAAGCCGTGCGCATAGACGCGCTTCGGCAAAGGCAGACCTGCCGACATCAGGAAGGCCGGCCAATAGACGGCGTGGAAGCGGATGATGTCCTTGCCGATGATGTGGAGGTCGGCTGGCCAGAAGCCCGCTCTCTCACTGTTTTCATCCGGATAGCCGGTTGCAGTGAGGTAGTTTGTGAGGGCGTCGACCCACACATACATGACGTGCCGCTCGTCGCCGGGAACCTTGATCCCCCAGTCGAACGTCGTGCGCGACATGGAGAGGTCCTTGAGGCCTCCCTTCACGAAGGAGATCACTTCGTTGCGGCGCTCGGCCGGGCCGATGAAGTCTGGGTTCTGCTCATAGTGCTGCAGCAACGGTTCGGCGAAGGCCGAAAGCTTGAAGAAATAGCTCTCCTCCTCGACCCACTCGACGATCGTCCCCTGCGGTCCGTAGCGCTGGCCGTCGGCGCGCAACTCGGTTTCGCTTTCCTGGTAGTAGGCTTCGTCGCGGACGGAATACCAGCCGGAATAGACGTCCTTGTAGAGGTGGCCCGCAGCCTCCATCCGTTTCCAGATGTCCCTGCAAGCGGCGTGGTGACGCTCTTCGCTCGTGCGGATGAAGTCATCATTCGACGCATTGAGAAGTGCGCCCATCTTCTTGAATTCAGAAGAATTCCGGTCTGCGAGCTCCTGCACGTCCATGTCCAGCTTGCGCGCGGTCTGCAGCATCTTCTGGCCATGCTCATCCGTGCCGGTAAGGAACAGAACGTCCTTTCCGTCATGGCGCTGGAACCGCGCCAGCGCATCGGTTGCGATCAGCTCGTAGGCATGGCCGATATGCGGCTTCGCATTCGGATAGGAAATGGCGGTCGTGATGTAGAAGCGATTGTTCTTGTTCATGGCGTCGGGATCGAGCGGTTCCATTGCGTTTGTGGCGTCTTAGGGCAAAAGCCCCGTCATGGCCATGGCTGAGCGGCCTCGATCAGCACGCCCAGCAGTGAAAGCATCGTTTGCTTCCGGTCGAGATTGTAGGCCTGCGCCGTCTGCAAGTCGCGCGAGGCCCGCTCCGCCGCCTCTGCCTGCCTGGCCGCACGCGCCGTCATGCCCTGAACACCGGACTGGCGCGCCATGTCACCAAGACGTGCGAGTGCATAGTCGCAGAAGAAACCGTAGGCCTCCTCGCGCTCCTTTGCGGCCAGCGTGTCTGCAAGCACGTGCATCTCGCGACGTGATGCATCCTTGCCCGCTTGCAGAAGCTTCTCGAGGGCGTCGATCAGATCCAGCCCTCCATAGTTCAGCATCATGATCGCGCGGCGCAGACTGCCTTCGGACCGCAGGGCGACCTTTTCGAGCTTCCCAGGGTCGAGACTGGCGCCGACAGGTAGCCGACGCAGTCCTGCCACGACGTCCTCTGGAGACAGCTGTGTCAGGCGAAGCGTCAGGCATCGGGAACGGATGGTCGGCAGAAGTCTGCCGGGTGCATGAGACACAACGAGAAACATCGCCCGTGCCGGCGGCTCCTCCAGCATCTTCAAGATGGCGTTCGCCGCTGACCGATGCAGGTCGTCGGCCGGATCGACGATCACGATGCGCCATCCGCCGGTTCCGGATGTCTGCTGAAGAAAGCGCCCTGCCCGACGAACCTCGTTGACAGTGATCGCGCTTTTCACACGCCCTGTCTTTTCGTCCACCGGACGTGTGAGATGCATCAGATCGTGTGAGGCGCCCGCCGCCACCTGGCGAAAGACTGCAGATACGGGATCCGGCACGGCAAGCCGCTCGGGAGCTTTCGCCGCATCGGGATAGGTGAGCACATGCTGCGCGAAGTGAAAGGCAAGCGTTGCCTTGCCGATCCCCTCGGGACCTTCGATCAGCACCGCATGATGGATGCGGCCGCTGCGATAGGCCTGCGCAAGAAACGCCGCTGCATCATGATGCCCGACGAGATGGGTATTTTCACGCGGGCTGATCCCGCCATCAAGCTCGTCAGCGTCCGAACTCAAGATCGGGCGCTCCCCAGGAAGCGGTCCATCTGATCCAATCGCAGATCGACCAGCGCGAGGATGTCTGCCGTCACCTCGACAAGTGGCCGCGTTCCATCGACGATCTTGCAGCGGTCCGGTTCTGCGCGCGCGATATCGAGGAAAGCCTGACGCCGCATCTCATGCGTCGCGACCGTCTCCTTCTCAAAGCGGTCCGGTGCGGCCTCGCCCCCTGCTCTCAGCGCCGCACGTTCGAGGCCGGTCGCTGCGGGAACGTCTATGACGATGGTGAGGTCAGGGATCATGCCGTTGACCGCGATCCGCTCGAGCGCCTTGACGAACTGCGGCTCGAGATTGCCTGTCACGCCCTGGTAGACCCGCGTCGAATCCATGAAGCGATCGCAAAGGACGATCATCCCCTTTGTGACAGCCGGCCGGATGATCTCCTCGACATGGTCGCTGCGGGCCGCGGCGAAGAGTGTCGCCTCCATGCGTATGCCGAATTCCTCGGCGGCGCCGGACAGGAGCACATGCCGAACGGCTTCTGCCCCGGGAGACCCGCCCGGTTCCCGCGTTGCGAGCACGTCATAGCCGCGCTCAGTCAACGTTTCCTTCAAAGCTCGGACTTGTGTCGACTTGCCGGTGCCCTCGCCGCCTTCGAACGTGATGAATATGCCGCGGCGTTCGGACAAGATGGGCGTTACCTGCAGAAGTTCATGTGGCAAACCCGGAAGACCGAGCCGATGCCGGGTGTCTTAAAGGAATTCCACGCGTCGGTGAACCGCCTTTAGACACGCCTCGTCGCGTTGATGTTGCTACATCCAGCCGAGCAGCAATTCCTGCAGCGCGTCGAGAGCCTGCCGGTGAATGGGCCCCTTACCGACCGCAGCGGCCGCATAGAGCGGCGTTTCCTGGCTCAGTGTCCCGCCGATCCAGACGCGGAGGTGACCGACCTGCGCGCCCTCTTCCAGCGGCGCTTGAAGCGGCCAGTCATAGACGATCCGCGCAGAGAGCCGGTCAGCATTGGCCGCAGGCACGAAGATGTCGATCGGCCCCTTGGCTTTCAGCGGCACGGAACCGCCATCTCCACCATAGACACTCGCCCAGCCGACGACTTCGTCGGCTGCAAAGACCGGGCGGCGCTCAAAGGCCCGCATCCCCCATTCGAGGATCTTGCGCGCTTCTTCGGCCCGCTCGCGCTCGGTCGCCATGCCGCTCATCGCGAGAAACAGCCGCCGGCCATCGCGGTCGATGGAGGAGACGATCGCGTAACCCGATTCTTCCGTATACCCGGTCTTCAGGCCGTCGACGCCGATATTGGCGTTGAGCAGCGGATTGCGGTTCGACTGGCGAATGTTGTTCCAGGTGAAATCGGGCTGCGAATAGAAGCGGTAATATTCCGGATAAGCCGCCTGAATGTGGCGCGCCAGAATGACGAGCTCGCGCATCGTCACGCGTGCATCGGGATGGGGCAGACCGGTCGAGTTGCCGAAGACCGATGTTTCCATCCCCAATTGCCGGGCACGCTCGGTCATCAGCCCCGCAAAATTCGGCTCCGAACCCGCCATACCTTCGGCAATCACGATGCACGCATCGTTGCCGGACTGGACGATTACGCCCTGGATGAGGTCTTCCAGCCGGATGGAGGAGCCGAGTTCCGCAAACATCGTCGATGTGCCGGAAATGGCCCCACCCGTCCGCCAGGCGTTTTCGGAGACGACGAATTCGTCGTTCATCGTGAGCCGGCCTGACTTGATGGCGCTGAAGACCAGTTCCATGGTCATGAGCTTGGCGAGGGATGCGGGTGGAACGGCTTCGTTTTCGTTTTTGGCGTAGAGAACCGTGCCCGTTTCCGCCTCGACCAGATAGGCCTGCTTTGCGCGCGTTTCGAAAAGCTGCGCATGCGCAAAGCCCATGCATGCCACCAGCAAGATGACGCTGAAACCGATCAAACGTGCGAAATCATTGGTCGAACGAACCATGCCGCCACCCCAGTCCAAAGGCATCCCTACCGAGGAAGAGCGTAGCAAGCGCAACGACCCCGATCAATGAATCCTCGGGATACGTTTCCGATTTGTGGGTAACAACTGGACCAGCGAGCCTCAGCGGCCGCTGGTCACCCGGTTTTTCCAGGCGCCGATGATCGTTTCCACGGAAAGCACTGCGTCATCGTCCACCAGAACCGTCTCGAAGGCACCGGAAGCAGCCTGCAGGCGATTCTCCGCATAGGCCGATACCGAGACGCGCTCCGTCTTCGCAGTTTCGAAGGAAGGACGCTCGGGCAGAACCGGTCCGATCTCGGGCAACGACAGGACGACAGCTATCGCTTCGCTGCCGACGGGTGCCGCGGCAGGCGCAGCCGTTGCTTCGGGAGCTTGCGCCGGCGCGAGAGCCGCAGCGGCGACGACCGTCTCTTCGGCCTGCTGCGCGACAGGCGCTGCAGTCATGGCGTCAGATGCGGCAGGTACCGGGACGGGCTGAAGAAGCTGCTGCTGCGCCATCTGGGCGTCGCTCATGACGCCGGGCACGCCGCTCGCAGCGCCGCTGTTCATCGCCAGCATGACGCCAGAAGCGATCTGGCCTTCCGGAGCAACCGTCGGGCCACTCTCGCCTGGACGGCGATAGGAGGCCATCAGGAATGGCATGTCGTGACCATCGAGCTCCGCAGGCCCCACATACTCGACATTGACGTTGGCGACGCCGTCATTCTTGAAACCAAGAAGATCGGCAGCCTTGCTGGAGACGTCGATGATCCGGCCGCGCGTGAAAGGACCACGATCGTTGACACGAACCATGACGGAGTGGCCGTTTTTCTCGTTCGTCACGCGGGCGTAGCTCGGCAGAGGAAACGTCGGATGTGCAGCCGACAGGTGGTATTGATCGTAGATCTCGCCATTCGCCGTGCGGCGACCATGGAAATTCGGGCCGTACCAGGAAGCGAGGCCGGAGCGATTGTAATCGGGATCTTCGGCTGGCGTGTACCACTTACCGGCGATCTGGTAGGGCTTGCCGATCAACTCCCGACCGCCGCCTTTGGGAACAGCGAGCGCCGTGGTCACCCGCGTGCTGGCGGGCACACCATACTCAGCTTCGGTGAATGGCGGCGCCGTATCGATTTCGGCCTGCTGGACGACCGGCTGTGTTGTGGCTGTGGTGTCACCCGTGGTGGTGCACGCCGCCGTGGAAAGGCCGAGGAAGCAGAGGGTGACGACGCGGCTCGCGCCCAACGAACGAAACGGTGCTGCTTGCGCGCTACCGTTGCTGTCCCGATGCGCCCCCGCACCAGCTGGTCTTTTTGAATAGGTCAAGCCGCCTCTCGTCCCGCAATCTCTGCCGCCGCGCGCCGTAAGATACAGCCACGGCCAGACAACACAACGTCCCCACGTCCTCGGGCGCCTAAATCCTGGCAAATCATGGCAGAAATGAGAAAGGCGCGGCCACATTCGCGACCGCGCCCTTCGGGAAATCCACTGTGATATGTTCAGCCTTCTATGCGGGCACTACCGCTTTGTCCGTCATCGCGAACCCAGGTGATGGTCGTGTCGCCCGTCTTTTCGATGGTGAAACAGGAGACCTCCCCGCGATACCATGTCGGAAATTGCTGGCAGAGATTGGCGCCCTCCACCCACCATTTGCCGGTCTCGCGCGGAGCAAAGAACCGGGCGAGACCAAGCTCCGTTCCATCACCGGTTACAGTGCCATCCGCATTGTAAATCAACGGAAATTCGCCTCCGTACGGCGTCGACAGGTAGACCCGCTTGCCGGAAATTAATGCCTCGAGACCACTGCCTTCGACCGCTTCCTGGGCCGAAGCGCCGCTCATGAGCACGACGCTCGATAGGGCCGCAAAGGCGGCCAGCTTGTTCAACGTGTTCATCATCGTCTCCAGATCAGGTTGAGCTGTCTGATCTTCAAAACGCAGTCTCAAGGCAAACGGTTCAGTGTGAGCGACATCGTTGCAGGCCAGACGGGTCACTTTTTCTTGCCTTTTGACATAAAGGCGATTTTAGGGATCACAAACCGGCTTCAAGCGCAGCACAGCAGCCATTGACGCAGCCATTGGCCCCGCGCTAGAAGCGCCGATGCTCGGACTGCGCAGGCGATCGTTCCACGTTCGCTAGCGACGCAGATGCAACCATCGCATCCCTCGGAGGGGTGGCCGAGCGGTTTAAGGCACCGGTCTTGAAATTCGGTTAGAGGCGTATTGGCCTATACCGTATGATGCCACGAAAGCCCTAAAAATCAGGCAGTCCCCTGCCCCGTTGTCCGCTTCGTCCCTCTCTGTATCGGCCTGTGCTACCGAGTTCGGTAGCAAAATGGTAGCAGGCTGTTCTTTTGATGTTCCTCTACTGAGTGAACGTCAGCTTTGCCATCGGGTCTCCATATTGACCCCCACCCGGTTGTGCGTTCTCTTGCGCTTTACGAATGCTGGAGGATCCATGTCGCAGATCGGTACAATTCGTGGGTCTGGCACGTTCATCATTGATGGGCATGAGGGCGGCGCAGTTCGATACGAGATCACATCCCGCATGAGTGGCCACATGGTCGCCGCTGATGGGACTGTGACAGCGGAACCTGAAGCGCTTCTCGACGCGTTCGACGCTCGTAAAGTCGGGATCAAGCGTGATGACAATGCGTTCGAGATAAGGGTCATTATCGAGCGGTTGAGCCCAGGCGATAGCTCTGCAGACATCGTCGTGTCTGGTCCGGTCGAGCCGTAACCGTCTAGAACCGATGAACTAGAAATGCAGAAGTCCAAATTCCTCAGCGTTCAGCGCCTTGCCTTTAGTCGCAGCGAACTGGCCCTCTCAATCGGCGTCAGTGTTAGCAGCATTGATGCGATGGTGGCCGAGGGAGTGCTGCCGCAGCCGCGTCGCTGGCACACGCGAAAGCTATGGCTCGTTTCCGAAGTAGAGGCGTATCTGAACGAATGGCCGACGGAAGGTTCTACCGAGGTCAAGTCGATCGATTCATTAGCTTGGCTCAACGAAATTAATAAAGATCGATCGACGCTACCCCCTGATCCCAACCAGCGAGAGCGTAGAGCGCTATCAGAGCTGCTCGCTTACGAAGAGGGTGTTTGGGTCCATCATTCTAAGATCCATTGCGGGATCGATACCGAACAGCGACTTCAAGAACGCGGCTTCATTAAAATCAAAAATCAAGTCAAATTTCCCGATCGGGTCGACAGCTATATGTTGACCCTGGAGGGCCGAAAAGCAGCCCGCGAGCTGGGCGGGTGAGGCCACTTCTCACCCCTAAGGTAGCCGCGGAACTTCTGGCTATCTCCGATCGGCAATTGCGCGATCTGGCGAACCAGGGGCACATCTCCTTCGTCAATGTCGGCTGCGGCAACCGCCCCACCAGGCGTTACGATCCCACGGACATTGAAGCGTTCATGCTCGCAAGGAAGAGCGTTGCAAACTCGCGGATTGTGGCAGGCGGCCGGTCGACCACCCAGTCGCAGACGATCGATGCGAGCGATTTCCAGGCGCGGCTGGATGCTCGTGCGAAGGCGCGCTCACAAGTCTGATCCTCCATACTCATCTGGACATCCGTACAGGCGCCAAGCCTTCAAACCCGCTTGCGCGATCTCTGGCACTGCGCCACTCTGGCCAACGCAACCGGGGGTATAGGGGATGTGGAAGCAACGGGCATGCTCAATAGCAGCTATGGTGGGTTTGCCACTCATGCTCACGGGTTGCTTTGAATTCGAGCAGCATTTCGAATTCGAAGCGGACGGAAACGCAGCAGCAACCGGCAAAATTGTCATGGATGCAGCAGTCGTCGCGATGACCGAACGTGACGGAAAGCCGTTCTGTGATGAAGAGGTCGTCGCTACCGGTGAGGTTGAAAAGACGGTCACCAAGAGCACGGTCGAAGCGGACCTGGTCTGTACCATCGAGATGACTGGCGAGATGCAGCAGGTTATCCAAGCAGTCGCCGAGGCGGCGACAACGACGGCTGAAGACCCGCCAACTGCTATGCTCTCTGACGACAACGGTCGCTTTACCCTGACGATCCACCTGCCTTCGTTGAAAGAAGACGAACCTCCTTCCGAACAGGACGAGGAAATGGCCGAGATGATGCAGCAGATGTTTCTGGCCAGGTTGTCTGGGCGCGTCTTGCGCTTTTCAGTCACCGCTCCGGAGATTATCGAGACGAACGGCACGATCTCCGACGATGGCACCGTGGCGACTTTGACCCGTCCGATGGCCGACGCCTTTACAAGCGATGAACCAACCATCTTCCGGACAGTTTTTGAACTCGGAGATAGTGGTGCGCTAGAGCGAGTGCGCGGGCTTTTTAGGTCGGATGAGGAAGTCGAATGAATGATTCCGTACCATGGTTGAGCCTCAAGTGGCGCCGATCATATCCAGGCAGCGATCAATTCTTTCGCGCGCTGGACCCGGAGACCTTCGGCGAAGCGCCGGTCTTGAACATCATCCGGAACAATGACAGCACCGGAGTGCCGACTGACTGGCACTGGATCCTGTTGGCTCCGGGTGTGGTCGGACTCTATCCGGGGCTTTGCCAAGGTGACGCACCGACGACGCGCGAGGCGGCTGCGGCGGGTGAAGCGGCCTACCGGGCATTCCGGGCATGGATCACGCCGGAAGCGCTTGAGCGGGCAAACAGGCAGGCGCAAGCTGTTCTGGCCGGGCACCGGCAGTGGGCTCGGCTGAATGGGCGGGCCGCCTGAAGGGAAAACCCTAGGACGCTTTCCTTGTGCTCCGCGGCTAGTCCAACGTAGAGTTGCGGGCTCAACCTGAGGGGGATCGATCAATGACTGAGACCAGCAAAGCTGCGCTTGCCGAGTGGGAATCCAAACTTTCGTTCGATCTCTTGCTTGGTCTGTTGATCAAGAATGGCTCGATCTCTTCGTCTGACGCCGCGAAGCTTTGCAGCGAAATGGTGGGATACATCGAAGAGGCTGGGTCTCAGAAGCCAGAGTTCAGCGCAGCGGCTCAGCCGAGCTTGACGTTCTGGGAGCAACTCGCAACCCGCCATCGGGGCACCCCACACTCAAGAGGCATCCAACGAAGAACGAACGCCCTCTGCCGGACTGGGCACAGGGCCTCGTGCCGGTCGGGATGGATGATGCGGCGATCCTGCTCGGCGTGTCTCGACGGTTTCTCGTCGACACGCTGAAGCGGCACCCGCATTATGAGCGCCGCGGCACGAAGAAGGTGTTCTACCCGGAACACATCGCGCTGTTGCGGAAGGCGCTCACGAGCCAAAACCCGAGCCCGGCAGCCGCAACGGGATCCACCACACCCCTGGCGCGATCGGCAGACAGCGCATACGAAAGAGCCATGGCGCTGGCGACCGGCAAGTCGGCAAAATTTCCTGAAGCTGAGCGTTACGGCAAATGAAGGTGGCGGCGGCAGCAGTCGATAAGCGCACGCAGGATGGTGAGGAGAATTCCGTGGCGATCGTGATCCGACATCGGCGAAATGCTTGATGCCATGGTCATGCCAACAAGGGCGGCGGAAGTCACAGCAGCGACGCCCAACAGGGTCGCGCGGTACAATCCTCGAAAGGTCGTCCAGCTTATTGCTGTCATGTCGTAGGGCCGTCCTCTGGTCCCAGTTACGACCAGAACCAATGGTACACGGCACTGTTCCGATAAACGCGACACTTTCAACGGCAGGGTTAAGATTGTCTGTGACTTGTGAATGTTCCACGCGCAGTTGCCGAACCATGTGGCTATGGCGTCTGCGCCGGCATCGCCTTTAGCATATCAGGAGTTTGAACCGATCACTGGCGGCAACATGGCTAATCCGGAACGGCGATCCACTGCTCTGAAGGTCCGCACTGTACAGATGACCTATGATCCGGCCGCCCGGGAAGGCGACAGTCGCGATGAGATCACGTTCGCCGATCTGGAATATGTTGCCACCAACGACAACGGCGGCATATCGACGAAGAAAGCTGCAGTGGTTGCTTTTGCCTCGACCGCACTGGCCATTGCGGGCCTCTACTGGCTACTAAGCTGAACTTCAGGCTTTCTCGACGTCATCGATGCTGAACACCTCGATGTGATCCTCCGGATCGCGCATCCCTTTGAATGACGCGTGCCGCAACTTCCCGTCGCCGGTCCAGGCACGGAACTCGATCTCAGCAGCCAGCTTCGGCGGGACGAAGACCGCGCCCTTCCGCTTCAGTGAAATGCTCGGAGCGGCTACCCTCATCGAATCGAGAAGCTTCTTGAACGACACGGCCTGCTCGTAGGAGAAGCCAGTGCCGACTGAACCAACGTAAACCGGTTGCCCATCCTTGAGCGCGGCAAGCAGCAGATTAGCAATCGCGCCACGCACCTTTGTTGACGGCTCATAACCGACCACGAGGAAGGTCTCACGCTGGACGCATTTGATCTTAAGCCAATCGCCTTTACGACCTGACCGATAAGGTCGATCGCGCTGCTTGGCGATGATGCCCTCCAAGCCCATTTGACACGCGACCTGGAGAAAGGCGGCCCCATCAGCCTCAACCTCTTCAGAAAGCCGGATCGCGCCGCTCCCGTCACCCAAGATGCCTTTGAGTCGGTGGCGTCGCTCCTCCAGAGACAATTGGGTCATGTCGTGCCCATCGAAGTAGAGCAGGTCGAACGCGTAGAAGATCACCTCGCCACCCGCGACGCGCTTGCCGCCACGGCCGCCCAGCGAACGCTGGAGAGCGTTGAAGTCTGACCTTCCGTGCTCATCCAAAACCACCGCCTCTCCGTCGAGCACGATGGAATTGACGTCTATATCTCGCAGCGCCTGAACTAGCACAGGAAAGCGGTGGCTCCAGTCGTGGCCGCCGCGCGTCAAAATACTGACCTGGTCGCCGTTTCGATGCAGGGCTAGCCGATAGCCATCCCATTTCACCTCAAAAACCCAGCCAGGGCCGTCGGGAGGTGAGGCAGCGAGCAACGCGAGGCACGGCTCGATCCGCTCCGGAAATGGATCAAACGGCAGCTGCGGCTGCAATGGATCGCGTGGCCGCCGCGGCTTGCTGCGCGCAACAAGGCCCGGATCAGCGTCTAATCCGACAGAGCGTGGTGGTTTCGTGGTTCGGCGTGCCATCTGTCGATTAGGCGGCAACAAGATTAAGAATTAGCCTGCCACGATGAACCATGCGGTGCCTGCCGAGTTCTGCTCGCCACGCATAGGAGGAGATGACAAGGCATGGACGCGATCTGGTCTGAAATCGTAGCAAGAGGTGAAGAGTTCGACATACTCCCTCACCTGTTCGCGCTCGGCATAGCCTACATTCTGGCGCTGCCTATCGGCTGGGATCGCGAGAGGACTGAGCGCAGCGCTGGGCTTCGGACATTCCCGCTCGTTGCAATCGCTGCCTGTGGTTTCCTTCAGGCGGCTGAGACAGTCACACAAGGAAGTCCCGAGGCGACGGCGCGGGTTGTGGAAGGCATCATAACCGGCATCGGGTTTATCGGAGGCGGTGCAATCTTGGTCGTCAAAGCCTCAGTAAGGGGAACAGCAACAGCCGCGAGCCTTTGGGCGACCGGCGCTATTGGCGTTGCTGTTGGCCTCGGCACCTATGACATCGCACTTGTCATTTCGATCGTGACGTTCTTTACGCTTCGCGCGCTGACGTCGCTGAAGCCTACTCCTAAAACCGACTGAAGCAGGGCATCATCGCCTTCATGTGCAATCTCTACTCACTCACCAAGGGCCAAGCCGCGATCATCGAACTTGCCCGTGCAATGCGCGATCAGACGGGCAACCTCCCGCCCCTGCCCGGCATCTTTCCAGACTATCCGGCGCCGATCGTACGTAACGGAGCTGACGGCGCGCGTGAGCTTGTCATGGCGCGATGGGGCATGCCGTCGCCGCAATTTGTGCTGAAGGGCAAGAAGGTCGACAGCGGTGTGACGAACATCCGCAACGTGAAGAGCCCGCATTGGCGCCGCTGGCTCGGTCCTGCGAACCGCTGCCTTGTGCCATTCACCAGCTTCTCGGAATACGACACGATCGACGGCAAGAAGGTGCCCGTCTGGTTTGCAGCCGATGAGAGCCGGCCGCTGATGATGTTCGCTGGGATCTGGACGAACTGGACCAGCACCAGGAAGGTCAAGGAAGGCGAGATCAATGCCGACCTTTACGGCTTCCTGACCTGCGAACCGAACGCAGTCGTCGGTGCGGTCCACCCCAAAGCCATGCCGGTCATCTTGACGACTGCCGAAGAGGCGGACGTATGGCTGCGGGCGGAGTGGAGCGAGGCGGCGGGGCTTCAAAGGCCCCTGCCCGATGATGCGCTGCGTGTTGTCGCTCGGGGTGAGCGGAAGGACGGCTCGGACGTGCATGCTTCAAGTTAAAGCAACTCAGTGTTGCATGGAAGTTACAGCAGAATCGCGTTGAAAGTCTTAGCTGACCCCATCGACAATCCTTCGGGGGCTTACCATGAAGACTTTTATCGCTGCTGCGGCAGCATTTCTCGCACTTGGCACCAGCGCATTTGCCGCTGACGCAATCATGTCCGTTCCTTCTGCACCGGCAGCTGCACCAGTCGCTTCGGCCTACAATTGGTCCGGCTTCTATGTCGGCGCCTTCGGTGGCGTGACCACCGGCGACTACGATTTCAGCGGAACGGACGGCGTCGACACGCTCGATCTCTCCGTTTCGGGCAGCGGCTTCCTTGGCGGCGCCCAGATCGGCTACGATCAGCAGTTCGGCCAGTTCGTCTTCGGTGCAGTCGCTGACATTGCGGCAACCAACCACGAAGCTGAAATCTCAGCGTCCGTACCAGGTTTCGGTGCAGTTGAGGCCGAATCCACTCTGAAGTACCTTGGCACCGTCCGTGCACGCGCCGGCTTCGCAATGGACGATCTTCTGATCTACGCCCACGGCGGCTATGCCTATGGCGAAACTGAGCAGACGCTCTCTGCAGTCGGTATCGGTAGCGTTTCGACCGACAACGATGTCAAGCACGGCTTCGCAGTCGGCGCTGGCGTGGAATATGCCATCACGGACACCATTTCGTTCCAGACGGAGTATTCGTACACCGACCTCGGCGACGACGAGATTTTCAACGCCGGCGGCGTCTCGATTGCGGAAGACCTGAGCTTCCATGCCGTCAAGGTTGGCGTGAACTTCCGCTTCTGATCCTTGTTTCAGGGACCTCGACAAGCGAAAGCCCGGCCTCGTGCCGGGCTTTTTTTGTGCAGATGCAGAACTATCAAGCCCACCATCTCCGATGAGATAGAGGGCTCCAGATTTCTTCAGACTTACTCAATGCAACCGATGGCTCACATGGCTGACCTTCTCGATGATCCGATCGAGCTGACTGCGGTCTACCTGCCATCGGATCCAGCACAGGAAAACTCCATGTTCGAAGCCCTACTGATCACCATGGCGATGACGCTGCCCGACTGCACCGGGCCGAATCGTGCCGAGCGCGGGCTGACCTGCCTCGTCGACGGTGACACCGGGTGGGAGGGCGGCCGCAACTGGAGATACGAGGGCATCGACACACCGGAGATCAGCCGGCCGGAATGCGAGCAAGAGAGAGCGCTCGGCCACCTGGCCACTGATCGACTGCGGGAGTTGATGGCCGGGGGCTATGAGATCCAGTGGCTGGATCGATCCGGGCGCTATGGGCGCGAGCTCGCCACGATTCGCCTGGCTGATGGTCGGGATGCCGGCGAGGTGCTGATCGCCGATGGCCTTGCGCAGCGCTGGCCCAATGATGGCAACATCTGGTGTGGCCGGTAAACGCAAAAAGAGCCCGCCGCCTCCGGAGAGACAGCGGGCTCGTTGATTTTCTCGATTGATCTGTAGGCGCTACGGCGGCCGGCGTGTCAGGGAATCGCCGAGCCGCCTGATCTCGTCTTTCGCATCCTCGATCTCTTTCGTCATGGCCAGAAGGCCGCGCTCGATCGCTCTGGCATTGTCCTTTTCGGACGTGGCGATATCCTTCTGCTGCATGCGATGCGCTATCATCTCGAGCGTCTGAGCCTCGATCGCAGCGGCCACCTTGAGCAAGGCAGAGTTGTCGACGATGGCGCCGGCGATCTCTGCGGTCTGCTCCGGCCGGCCTTTACCCTTGCCGCGGTTCCATCCCAGCCACGACAGGATGCCGAGGATGATGATGAGCAGGCCGTTCGCTACATTTTCGACCTGCGTGATATTCGACCAATCCATCTCACGGCCTTTGCCTCTCGTGTTTGGACCATGTGGCGCCGATGTCGGTCCACGAGCGATAAAGGTTGGCCAGTTCAGCGAGGCAGAACGTGGTGTAGGCGATGACGGCTGAGAGCGCGGCCGTGCCGAGGAATGCGGCGATGATGAAGCCGAGGGCGAATTGCGACCAGAAAGCGATGCCGACCAGAGACGCGATCAAGCGCATGTGTGGCGAGTACGGGAAGCTCGCAAAGGTGCCGTTGACTGTGAGTGCCAAGAGGCGCGTGATCCCGCAGGCAAGCACCAGATAGGCCCATTCCATTTCGTTCGCCCATGAGGCCAGGACGTTGAATGATGGCGACACTTGGAACATGTTGGGCTGAAGCTGAAGCGCGATCCACATGCCAATGGCGGGGTAGATCATCAGCCATTCGGACAGTCGCATCGTGAAGTGGCTTTTGATGCCACCCGCGATTCTCAAGATGATCATTGGAATATCCTTTCCGGCAGCCCCCGCCCCGGTGACAGGCATTCCCTCGTGACGATGATGGTTCATGGCGCCCCCGCCCCTCTTGTCAGCTTGGCTCTGCATTCCTTGGCGCCCGGTAGGCACCGATCGCCGCAGCCACCGCAGCAATGAGCCCGTTGACGGCGGTCGTGAATTCCGCCGACGCGAAGGCATCAGGCAGGACATCGGCGCTCACGATCACCAGCCAGATTGCAGAGGCCACGCCCACCCATTTGGCGGCCCCTACAGCCTTGTTGACTTGTTCGACGGGCGATGGCGTAGGCGCGGGCATGGTGGGCTCCTGTGGCGCTGGAGATGGTGCTGGAGTGTGATCGGGTTCGGTGACGACGATATCGTCTGTGGCAGGCGTGAGGGTCGGTGCTGGAGGTACGGCATCGGGCTGCGGAGCCTGATCCACAACAACCTGCGGAGTGCTGGCAAAAGCGAGCCGAAGCTCGTCTTCGACATTGATGCGCTTGCCGCTCGACCAATCCGGCGTCATCTGCGACGTGACGCGAGTGAATTCGGTCATAGTCCCGTTGTTCGACCATCTTCCATCGAAGAAAAGGTCGCGCTCTTTGCCGCGTCGGGCTGCAATCGACGATGGCGTGACCCAGTTCATAAAGGCTTCACGCGCTCGCTCGACATCGCCTCGTAGCCAGTATTTGACCCACGTCGCCCGCTTGATTGCGCCGGTGTTCCAGTGGAAAGACAACGCCGCGGCGAACTGCGCCTGTGTCAGAGGCCGGTCCTTGAAGACCTCCCTCACCTGCTCCGCATAGTTCGTCAGCGCCCATGCATAGATGTTCATGCAGTGCTGCAGCGTCTGCGGCTTGCCGATATAGCGCTCGACCCGATGGCCGGTCGCATTGGTCATGCCGACACACCAGGTCAGCACGCCCTCGCTATCCTTGTAGGCTTGGCGCACGAGCGCCTCATGCGCAGCGACTTCCATCGCCACGGCGTAATCAACGCGCATGGGAGTTCTCCATGTTGGGAACATTCAAGCGAGGGTCGGATTGGGACTGTCGTTGGGAAAAATTGGATGAGAGCAACGGGAGCCCCGGTGCTTAAGGAGGTGCCGGATGGCCAGATACTTCTTCGACCTCGTCGACGGAGGAAAGACCGACAAAGATGACGTTGGACTCGAATTTGAGCACTTAGCGGATGCTCGCGCCGCAGCAGCGGACGCGCTTGGAGATGTCACTCGCGAAGTCTTGCCCAATGGCGCGCGAAGGCATCTCGTCATGAAGGTCCGCGACATAGCCGGAAACTACGTTCACGAGTGCAGCGTCGACTTCAACGCCAGTGATGCTCGCGGTCCTGAATGACCAAATCTGCATCTGTGCGCAGGACTGATTGACCCGCTCTCAGCTTTCGATAAATAGGGCGCGCTTCACCATCGGTGAGCCTGGGTCGCGGTCTCACACAGGCTCCCCAGCCCCGACACCGCGACCCTTTCTGCAGCTTTATAAAACGAACAGGTTCCGTGATAGACATGGCTGGTCGACCGATGCGGTGGACCGAGGCCGCGATCGCCGGGCAACCCGGTTTGATCGCGGCCTTAACATACTTTAGCGCCGATAACTGCGTTCGATGGGATGATCCTAATGTCCCAACCGCCTTGGGACGCGGGGTCGCGGCTCACCTTTCCAGCCCCTCAGCAACGACCGCGACCCCTTTTCATCCACACACCATCAGCAATGTCATGCAGTCCGTCTGCATCCCGAACGCAGGGCGCTAAGTATGAAAGTGTCGATCTATAGCCGTGACCATGAGCCTGGACTGGAAGTCGAATGGCCGGAACTCCCAAGGCTCGGCGACTTCCTGGTGTTTTCGGCTAACGGCACCGAAAAGGCCTATGAGGTGGAGGTTGTCCGATGGCTGCTCGATCCATCCGGCAAGCAGATCGGCATCGAGCTCCATCTCGGCCTCGGACGGGAAGCCGACGGAGATGATCAAGGCGAAAGCACACGCCCCATTGATGGCAACGGCAACGGTTCTCAGGCCTCCTCCGGGTCAATGGATGGCGTTTCCTCGACTGCCTGATCCGGACCAACAGCCACCGGCTGCGGCCACACCATCACCGGCAGTTCGGCCATAAGCTCCGCAAGCTCCGGCACCGGCCGCTCACCGGCCATCACCTTGTCCATCTCAGCATAGGCATCCGCCCAGATCTCATCGCGCCAAGCGACGAACGCCTGCGCCTCCGCCGCCCAAGCCTCAGTCGCGCTTGCGACAATATGCTCGAAAAACGAATGGACCTGATATCCGGAGTCTAAACGACCGTCTTGCCGATGGTGTGCGTCTCGCCGTCAAGCAACTCAGTGATCTCGCCATTGAATGACTGCATGTTGGAATAGCGGGTAAGCGCGAGTGTCGAATAAAGGATTTCGCCGCCATACATCGCGCACTGGTCGGGCTCCTGCACTAGGGCTGGGTCCCAAAGGTTATTCACGCTGTGGATGCGAGGGCGATAGAACGACAGTGAATCGGTCCCGATCCCAAGCAGCGCCTGTGTCGCGTTTGCGTTGTAGGTGAGCAGGTCAAAGCCGAGCATCTGCGCAGCCGGCACGCCGTCGGTGTCGAAATAGATGTTGTTGACGTTGCCGGAGCCTTCGAACAGCGCATTGGGAGCGTGCAGCATCTCGAGACGCGGGAAGGTCTCATCCGGAAAGCCGACTTTGATCTGAGGCTGTCCATAGGCGACCAGATAGATATCGGGAAGGCTGACCCCTTCGGCGCGGGCGATGTAGAGCGTGGGCTTAGTCTGCCGGCGGATGGCCACGCCACCCGAGACATAGGTCCCGAACCCAGTCGTGTTCGCATTGGTCGTGAAGGTGTTGGTGGTCTTGGCCGTCACAGTCGCGATGACCTTGGTCATCTCTTCCATGCCGTTGACGCCGGCGAAGACGCATTGATCGCCGATCTCGAATTCATGGCCTGGGCAACCGATCACCGCGTTGGCGCCGGTAGTCACGCTCGTGATGCCGAAGATGTCGCCCGCCGGCAGATAGCGGAGGTCGCAGTTGCCCGTCATCGAAATGTTGATGTTGCTCGTCGGCCCCGTGATCACCGTGCCGAACTCGGACATGAATGGGTGAGCATCGAAGCCTTCGATGATCGCGACATAGGCGTCGTGGTTGTTGTTGAAATAGGTGCAGTGGTGGTGGTTGGCTGTCTCCTGGCCATACGCGATCCAGGCGGCCTCGGAGAAATACCCGTTGGTCGACACATCTGCGAACTGGACGTTGTCGCAGAACTGGCTTTCTTCGAGTCGTGCGGCCTGCCAGGCGGAACGCGGCATACTGTCCTTGTCCCCGATGAAGCCCACGCCGTTCATTTCGTAGCCGCGCGATCCGGACAGGTCCATGATCGGCTTGCCGGCGCAATGGCCGTAGATCGAGCCGCCGGTCATCTTCCAATTCCAGCCGGTGATGAGCGTCCCGTTGATCGTATCGTTCACCCGCCATTTGCCGCCGGACATGTTGATCTCGACGGCCGACTTCTGCTCGATCCCGCCGCCGATCATCTCGCGAAAGCGATCGAACATGGCATTGATGGCGCCGCTGTCATCCTGCAGGCCGTCACCTTTGCCGCCGAACTGGAACGGCGAAAGGCACAGCTCGGAAGGCAAGAAGCGCGAAGAATTGCGAAAGGCCGCCGATCCAAGCCGGTTGACGCTAGGAGCGGATGCGAGGGGTGTGGGCATATGATGCTCCTAGAGGTAGCTTGTGATGAAGGGCGTGGAGCCGACCATCCGGGCGAAGCCGTTATCGAGCGCGACGACCTCAAGGGTGTAGTCCTTCCGCGCCGTCCCTTGGGACGTATAGGTCCCCTGAACGGCGCCGGTGTGGTCCAGAATGCGGATGGTCGAATTGGTGCTCTGGATGCTCAGATCGATCTTGATCGTGTCTTTCGACCGAGTGCCCGTGTTGCTGAACTGGATGTCGTGGATGTAAGCGCCGGTACCCGCCGTTGCCGATAGGCGCTGGATCGCAGTGGACACGCCGAACGTCAGTGTCGTGGTGCCGGCAGCCGATATCGTCGTGCGAGAACTTGGAGCGCGTTCAGACGCTTCGTTCAAATCCCGGACCAGCGAGCGGGTGCATGTTCCGGAGTACTTGATCCGAAGGCCGTTGATGATGGCCGGATCGTCAGGCACACCCATAAGCGTAAAGCCGACCGCGCTGCCAGAGCCAAGAGGCGTGCCGGCAAACTCGATCAGGTCCGTGATATCGCCATCGATGCCGAGGCCGTTGATCTCGCCCTTACCGGGATTTTCAATCAGCATGCCCGTGGTCATCTGGTTCGCGAAGTTGGCTCGCAGCAACTGACCACCGGCCAACAGGTTGCGGACGCTCTTCAGGCGATATCCGATCTTATTGCCAGTGTACTCGCCGTCGGTGCCGTTGCTGTAGGCGCGACCGCCCTTTAGGGTGACTTTGACGGCGGTATCAATATCCATGCCGACCCACTCTTCGCCATGGTTGAAACCGCCGGTCGCGCGGGTGATATCGACATCCCGGAACGTCATGCCGCCCGTATTTCCGATGACCTTGATGCCAGACTTCTGCACGTTGAAGTTAGACGAGGTCATTTCCAGCTCGTCGAGACCCCAATTTCCACCGCCCTGCGGGTTCAGGCTCTCAAGGCCTTTCCAGCAAAGATGAACGGAGAGCTTGTGCATCTGGCCACGAATGACGCGCCATCCGATGTCAATCGCCGTGCCGTAGTGCTGCAACCAGCAATGATCGAAGAGCGGCGTCAGAATGCCACCAGGCCCAGCTTCAGCCCCACCCAGGCGCATAAACTTGCTCCGGACGGCTTCAGTCGTCGGCTCTAGGCGGAAGTCATAGTTGCCGGCGCCATGGACATGCTTGAGCGCGTAATTGACGCCTTCGCCCAAGTCGAGAACGCATTCCCAGGCGGTCGTCGAAAGCTCGAAGTAAGCAGCGTCGCCCGCGCTGTCGCCTCGGAAATAGACGTTCTCAAGGTTCACGACCGGTTTGACGCGCGTCCAGACGTTCGTCTGAGCGCGGGGCGTCTTGATGAACGACGCTCCGTTCTCACCAGAAATCCAGACCGTGCAGTTGGATAGCTTGGAAGCTGAACCCAAGATCGCCTGCCCAATCGAGCCGGGCGTGGTGATCTGCACCTCGATCCCGTTCAGGCCCTCGTAGCCACCCATGTTCGTGAACTTGAGGAACGACTTGCCGGGCGCATCACCTTCGCAGACCCACGGGTGCGGAGCCGTGACCGTTGCGGCATCCACAAGCGTGACGCCGCTGCCGAGACGGACCTTGCGGCCAACCGAGTTTGCGTCGCTGAATGCCTGGCTGTCATCAGTCACACCGTCTTGGACGGCACCGGCCATGGAGAGCCAGATTTCAGGCTCGTCGATCTCCCACCACTGCGTTCCGTTCTGGAACTTGAGGGCGTGCGTGGGCTCAGACCCAACGCGCTTCCAGTGACAACCGCGATCCATGACACGGACCCGCGTCACATATTCCGGGATGGAGAACGTGTCGGCCTCGGCAAACGTCGCGATCTGGATCGGGTAGAGCTCGGCATCAAAGAAATAGGCCGTTTCAGGGATTGAGACTTCCCACAGCGCCGGGTCGCCGCCGGATGCTTCGCGCGTCTTGATCAGACGATGGCGCGAGCGCGGGCGGATATAGCCGATGTTGTCTTCGTCCGTGCCGTCGATCTTCTCGCCACCAAGGATCGTAACGTTCAGAAGGATCTCGTCTTCTTCGTTGTCCTGCGTCGGCGTGAGGTTCTCGAGGATGACTTCGCGGCCTACCGGCCAGTCGTCATCGATCGTGACCAGCACGCTTTCATCGGCATCGGACCGGAGCGAGACGCCGCGCTCGTATCGACCAAGGTTGTGGTCAGCCGTGATGACTGTGAGGCCCTCGACGAGAGCGTCCCTGATCTGCTCATAGGCGGCCTCTACAGCGGCTTCGACGTCGCCATAGGTCAGCAGTCGATATTCGGCGCCAGCGTCGCTGAGGAGCAGCGTCATGCCCGGCTGCAGGTATCCCGCGTCGATCGCGTCGCCATTGCTCAAGCGGAGCGGCTTGGCAGCGGCGCCATTGATGGACAGCGTGACGGCGCCGGTGTTGGCCTCCTGGATTTCCAGAAGCATCAGCACGCCGAAGGCAGCCGACGGCAGGCCGAACGCCGTGGTCACCTCGATCGCGTTCGCTGTGCCGCCATCGTCGTTCAGATAGACGATGTTGTAGGGCAGCGGGCCGCGCTTGACCCATGTCGAGCCAGAGCGCTGATAGACGCCATCCAGGTTCGGGTTAGGATCGCCGATGACCCATGCCATCGTGTTCGCGGCCGGGCTCAAGGCATCGAGCGCCGTCTTGCTCGGAACGATCAAGGCTCCAGCGTTGGCACCCGTCTGATTGCCGAGGACGGTCTCAAGCCACTCCAGAAACTCGCGCTTCTTGGGCTTGTACTCGTCGCGATACGGGTTACCGCCTAGGATTTGCCGAATAGGCAGAGCCATTGCATTACCTCAGATTTTCGAGAATTCAGCGGAGGGCGGTAATCGCCATCGAGACTTGGACCTGCGTTCCGAGCGCGAGCGTCGGGACAGCGATGCGGACTTCGAGTTGGCCGGCATTGCGGCACGTCACCTGCGGCAAGCCATAGCCATCCGGCAGATAGATCAGCGGGCGAGCCGAGAGCACATCGGTCGGCCGAACCCCGGCGAAGGGCACGACGAACCGCTTGGCGCCGGCAGTGGTGACCGACAGCGTCGAACCGACGGTGACCGTTGCCTCTCCCAATTCGACAGCCTGTCAGCGGGTAGCCAGTGCTTCCTGCGCTATGGCGAGAGCGGCAACAGCCTTCGTCAGGTCTGAGCGCACAGCCTCAATCGCCATTGTGGCCCGAGCTTCGCTCTCCGCCTGCATCCGCAGGAGCCGGCGGAAGTCACCCATGCCGCGGCTCATATCGTCACCACTTCAGGCCCCGTCGGCATCGACGCGATATTGCTCTGGTTGTAGGCGACGACCCAGTAATACCGCGTGCCAGAGCCAGGCGTGTCCGTGTAAGTCACGGTCTGGTTGGCAACCCCGAAGAACGGGCCGGCAATCTGGGTTGCGCTGCCGAAGGTCGACGTTGTGCCCCGGAAGACACGGGAAGCGCGATAGTTCGCATCGTTCGCGGCGCGCCATGTCAGCACCACATCTGAACCGTCGATCACGCTGTCCAGATCGACCACCGGAGACGGTGGTGTCGGGTTCGTGATGACGTTGATCGTGCGGGTCGCGGAATAGCCCGAAGACTTGCCGGACAGGCCGACCACCCTCCAGCGGACCTCTTGCGTGTCGCCTTCAGCCACGGCGCCGGATGCAGCCGTGCCGTCTTCAGTGTCGACGTCGAAATTCTCCCATCCAGAAGCGCCGACGCTGCGATGCTGGATCTCGACCGTCCAGTCGTCTCGCGTTGGAACCGGGAAGTCAGCAATCAAGCGCGCCGCCCCGCTACCGATCGACAGCAGCGTGATCACCATGTTGCCGTCGGCGATGTTCGGAATGTTCGGGTCGATCTCGATCGCCGTCGAGAAGTTGGGGCGCGATCCTTCCTCGCCATCCTCAAGGCTCCATGGGTCGCCTTCGATCTTCAGCAGGCCAAGCGGCACAGTGAGGCGATCGGCAGAGCGCTCAAAACTCAGCAGCTCGTAGACGCCCGACAGTGTCTCATCTTCCAGATCCAGTCGAATGAACCGTTCCACGCGCGCTCGCTTGGCCCTGAGACCCGCAAGCAGCTGGAGACGCAGCGGAGAACTGGAACGTTTGCCGGCAGCCTTCAGAAGCCGGACAGCGTGATTGTGATGCTGCGCGACGTAGACCTCGACTTCCTTGCTCGTGATCTTGTCGCCTTCGGACCAGATATCCGTGTTGATCCAGGGTGCCGAGGCGGTGGCCTTATAGTCGAACTCCGGCTCGGTGTATTTCGCATAGAGATGGGTGAAGACCGTTTCGCCGTCATCGCTCTCTGATGAGGCGATTTCGAAGATGTCTTCATCGTAGAGCGTCAGGGTCGGCTCGTAATAGCGCCCGACATGGATGCCGAAGCGTCCTTCCTCGTCTTCGAACCGTATGCCGTCGCAGGCCGCGAGCATCTTGTCTTCCGACGCGATGTTCGTTTCCTGCGCCTTGTTGATGACGACGCCGCCGTGATAGCGCCGGACGTCCGCGCCGTAGCGATCGACAACGAACTCGTCGCAGTAGGTGGCCTGCTGGGCGATGTTCTCCCAGTTGACGTCTTCCGGATCCATTGCGAAGCGCTCAGGGTCGATCCGGTGCGTCGCGATCATGAGGGCCAGGTTGCCCATCGCCGGACCCCATGTGGCTGGGTTCGTGACCCGTTGAGAGCCCGAGCCGCCCGGCCGCGTGCTGTCGAGCCGCGGATCGTAGACCCTGCCCCAGTAGGCCAAGCGCGTCAGGTCGGGCTCGCCGATGCCGATAATGCCGCGGTGGCGGTAGACCTGCGGCCGAAGCTCCTTCTTCATCGCTGCGATGGTCATCAGCGTGTCGGCAATGCCGGCGCCTTTATGGTCCGTCGTCCATTCGTCGAAGCGCGCGACCAGCGTGGCCATAGCCGGCTGGGTGACTGTCCCTGCCCTGCTCTCGATCGTGATGACCGGGAACGCGTCGTCCACCAGGTATTCGGTCGAGATGACCTGATTGCTGCCGTTCAACACCACCCGGATGTCGTTCAGATAATACCGGATGTTCGATGTGACCTCGCTGTCGCAGTGAGCAATTAGCTTCGAGAGCTGGCCGCCCTTCTGCTCGGCAAGCGCAAGGTTTCCGCCGATCCGGTTGGCGCCATAGGCCATGTACCTGTCCGGCACCTCGAGCGCGAAATTCGCCTGGACCTCTTGCGGCGGCGCCGATGGCCGATCTGCGAAAGCCGAGGCGACCAGTGACGAAAGCGCAGCGCCCGCAACAATCTTCGCCGCGCCGATTAGGAAGCTCGCGGCACCCACGCCGACTGTTGCCTGCAGCGATGCCGTGAGCGAGACGATCGCGAACGAAATCGGCTCCGCCATGGCTTCCGTCGGTACGAAGACCGTCGATGCCAGCAGATAGGCATAGAGCTTCAGACGCATCGCCACGCTTTCAGGATCGGGAACCGCTTGGTCCGAAGTGTCCGGCGGCCCTCCATGCGAAGAGCCACCCATGGATCGAGATAAAGGCCGGTGATCTGCATCGCTCCGGTGTCGACCACGACCACATCGCCCCGTAGCGGCTCGCTGACAGGCGCGAGGCCGATCGAGGCCATTCCGGTCGTCACAAGGTGGACGTTGCCACCAGCGCAGCCGATGAACGCTTTGGCGCCCATTTCATCCTGATACCGATCCCGCCATGCCGCCGCCGGGTCCTTGCCGGTCAGCATCTGGACATAGTCGGCCATCGACAGATCGCAGTCGGACGAACCCCACGCAAAAGGTTCCCGGCCCCACCGATCAAGCGTGGCCGCGATAGCTTCTTCGATTGTCATGCAGGATCAGGCGTCCAGGTTCAGTGTGTAGCCGCCGGCGTATTTCGGGATGAACTGCCCATAGGCGTCGTTGTCGATATCGTAGAGCTGTTTCGACCGTGCCCGCTGGCCCGTGTCGCTCATGGTCCCGAAGTGAGCCCGTGAGCGGCCGTCGTTGATATTCTTGGCGATGACAGAGACGACGTAGCGTTTGAAGTAGCCGCCCTCGCCGTCCTTCTCGATCTTCTCCACGAAGCGCGTGGACTTCATCCGCAGGCGCCATGCATCGCCCGGTGGCACATTGGCTCGCAGCGAGTTGCCCGACAGATAGATGCTGTAGACGATAAGGAGCCGGCCCTTGACCTTGTCCTTGTCGTCTCGGAGCCGGAGATAGGTCTCCTCGTCGATAAAGCCGACTGTGAACTCGTAGAGCGGCGACGAGCCGTCCCGAATATCGGTGATCCGCGGCGGGGTCAGCTTGGCCTCGCCATTGACCACCCAGCCGGACCAGCGCGCGCCATCCGGCGTGATCAGCGTCCCCTCGACACCCGCCATGCGCCATGGATCGGCGCCCTCGATGTCCATGTAGATCGCATCGACCACGCGGATCTGACGATCGCTATTGCGGGTCGCCTCGATCTCGGCCTCAAGCGCCTCATAAAAAGCGCTCATCGATCACCTCCGTCAGCACCAGCGAGCCGGGCTGGATCAGGTCGGCCGGTTCGAACATGCTCACGAAGCTGGAGGCATCACGCGCCTGGCAGATCAGCGAAGGCCGGAGCGAGACGAATTCGCCGGCAGCCACATCGCGGCGCAGCGGCGGTTCGATCTCGACCGTGACAGTGGAGCCGGAGCGATCGAGGTCCGCGATGTGGTAGGCGCCGAAGCCGATGCCGATCCATTTGCCGTAGCGGAGCAGGCCGGGCCATCTGGTCTCGTCGATCACGATGGACGTCGTGCCCTCCAGCGCCGTGCTGATCGTCTCCAGCGTGGGTTCGAACTCGAAGCCGATGCTCTCGTCGAAGAACACGTCGCCATCAAACGGGATGCCGGTTCGGTAAGCCCAATCACTAAGGCCGAGGTCGCGGTTGCGAGCAACCTGGGCAGTCAGCCCGATCGGCACCCGGAAGATATTTCCGCGCAGCTTCGACTTCAGCCAGGAGATGGCCTCGATGTCCGGCGTGTCCTGCCAATAGTTGAACTCCATCGACAGATGGACGCGACCGCCGGGAACCGACGTGTCGTTCTCGAAGGACCGGCGAGAGACGCGCCCCTCATCAACTGTCGACACAAACCGCACCGAGCTATTCAGCGGGATCAGCGAAGCCGGCCAATCGTAGAGTGTTCGGAGCATCAGGCGGGCCGCCCATAGGTCTGAATATCGAACTGCCATCCCGGAAGGCTTTCCTTCACGTAACGGACGCTTTCCTGCGAGCCGGTCTGAACCATGCGCTGGACGTCCTCACCCGTGATCGCACCCGTGATGTGATAGTGGTTCTCGATCCGAGCCACCTGAGTAGAGGCGGCGCCGCCGACCCGCGACATAGGGACGACGTTTGCCGGGCCTCGGATGATCTCCGGGCCGTTCTCGCCCGCGATGCCCCACTTACCGGCACCGAGATTGCCGCCGTTTGCGAAGAAGCCGCCGAAGGCCTTGGCGATACCGGAGAAGATGCCGCCACCACCGCCGCCGCCAAAGACGCCGCCGATCAGTGCTTTGAACCCTTGATTCAGAAGCATGCTCGAAAGCTGCCCGAGAAGATCCTTGATCACGTCGCTAGCCTTTTTCGATCCGTCGATCAGGCCTTGGAATGCGCTGGAGGCCTTCGATGCGAAGCTGTCGACGAAGCTCTCCATCTTGTTGAAGCCGTCTTTGACGTTGTCGGCTGCCTTCTGCGCCGCGCCGCCGCCGGCCGATCCAGAGCCGCCACCCCGGCCACCGCCGCCGCCTCCACCGCCGCCGCCGAGATTGGCGAGCTCGTCGTTCACATCGGCGATGGCATCGCCCATCTCCAGCACGGCGGGCGTGGAGCTTTCGAAGGCCTTCCCGATCGATCCGATGTAATCGCGGCTCAGCGCGGCCGACACAGCCGCATTGCGTTGCCGACCTGCACCTGTGAGTGCTGCGGCGAACTGGTTCTCCATTTGCGGGATAAGGCCGGACGATGTGTCGAGCGTGCCAATGTCTACATAAGGGATCGTGTTCAGAACCCCGATCAAATCGTTAATCGCCATCTTCGCGCCGTTGACGATCTGATTGACGCCGGCGATGACCGCATTCGTCGCGCCGACGACGGCAGCCCCGATCACGTTCGGGAAGTTGTTCCAGACGAACTTGATGTCCTCATAGGCTGCCACGAATGAGCCGATTACGAAGTTGGCGGCGTTCTTGACGATGCCGACCACATCGACACCGATCGCCTTCTGGATCTCATCTCGGAAATAATAAGCCGCAGTGATGGCGGCCGCGACGCCGACAGCAAAGGCGCCGAGCGGGTTGGCAAGCATGGCCGCCGTGAGCGCCCGGACAGCACCGACCATGCCGACGCCGATGGCCGTCGTCACGCTGCCGATGGAGGCGAGGATCGATGGAGCGAACGCAAGCGACAGAGCACCACCTGCGACCGCAGCCGCTTCGGCCACCTGGGGCAGATACGACAGCATCTCGACAAAGCCGCGCGCGGCGCTGACCATTACCTCCGAGATGACGACCATGGCCGGCGCAAGGGCGGCAGTCAGCGACAGGGTCACGCCTTCGGCGGCAAAGCCGATCCTCGACAGGTTGTCGTTGAACTGCTCGGCCGCCTTGCCAGTCTCAGAGCTGATCTTAAGACCGAAAGCTTCAGCCTCATCCAGAAGCTCGTGCAGCGCATGAGAGCCGCCATTGAGGAGCGGGATCATGTCCGCGCCAGATCGGCCCATCAGCCGCATGGCAAGGGCTGTCTTCTGCGCGCCATCGGGCATGGCCGCGAACATGTCGGACATCTCCGACAGGATGCGGGTCGACGACTTTACGGTGCCGTCGGTGTTCATCACCTCAATGCCAAGCTCTCGGAAAGCCTTCGCGCCGTCGCCCGTGCCCTTTGCGGCATCGGCCACATTGCGGGAAAGCCGCTGCACACCGGTCTGGAGTCCCTGCATCGACACGCCCGACAGATCAGCGGCATAGCGAAGCAGCGACAATTCCTCGATCGGGATGCCGATCTTGGACGATGTCTTGGCGAGATCGTCGATCATATTGATGTTCGATCGGACCGAAGCAGCCAGGCCGACGAGAGCGGCGCCCGCCGCAGCCGCAGCCGCGACAATGCCAGTCTTTAGAGCCTTGGCGAACTTGTCACTCTGAGACGACGCGTTCTTCAGCCCATTCGAAAACTGCGCGGAATCCAGACCGAGCTGGACCCGGAGCGCTCCGACCACAGAATTCATGTGCTGTTTCCTTGAGGGCTTAGTGCCGGACCGACCGCAGGTGCTCGGCCATGGAGATGCCGCGCAGCCCCTTGGTTGCGGATCGCAGACGCATTTCGAGGAAGACCGGCGGCTCGCGCTCCGGCTTCATGGCGATGAAGTCTGCCAACGACGGCGGCTTCTTCGAGTACGGCAGGAACGCTGCCTGCCAGGCAAGGGATCGCTCGCCTTTGATCCTCGCCATCGCTCCGTTCATTTCAGTGCCGTAGAGCCTCGGGGTGATGTCCCAGAAGCGATCCGCAGGAAGACCGGCGGCGATGTACCCTTCGCAGAGGCTAGGGATATTCAGCCCGCCGGCTTCTTCTTTCCCTTTGGGTTTTCCTTCGCCTCCTCGGGATCAGGAAAGGTCGCCGAGACAAGTTCTGCGAACGAATTCTGATTTTCAGTGATGATGTCATCGACCAGCCACCGATCAGCCTCTTCGGAGTGATACCGCTGCAAGGCGGCCATGAAGACCGTGATCGTGTTGCGGAGGTCGGGAAGCTTCCCTTCCGCCGGCAGGGCGAAGACCTTGTCCAGATCGTCGCCGAACTGCTCCTGCAAGTCGGCAAGCACACTCATGCCGAGATGGAGCCGATACTCCTTGCCGCGCGCCGTGACGCGCAGCTCGCCCTTCGGATTGGCCATTACGGGGTCACCTCTTCGAAGACGCGAGCCATGACCTTCCAGTTGGCCGTGACCATCTGCTTTTCACCGAGCGGCGAAGAAGGGATGTATTCGTTGAGATAGGCCTGGAAGGTCCAGGTCGCTCCGCCGTTGGGCGTGATCTCAAGCAAGACGATCTCGCGATTGCCCTGCACGGTCAGCTCGTCCAGCTCGGTCAGCAGCACGTCGGTATCGGAGCCGGGCCAATACTGCATCTCGAGCGCGTAATCGGCCACCGGCTTCATTCCGGGCTTCGTTTCGCGCGTTCGTCCAGGCGACTGCTGGTGCGTCACGTCGACGTCTTCGGGCGGCTGGCTGGGAACCGTGACGGTCTCCAGACCCATCAGCTGCGTCCATTCGGGCGTTGCGCCGCGACCGACGCGGATCACGCTGCCATAGCCGATATCGACCAGGCTGTTCTGTTCAGGCATTGGAGGTCTCCTTGTACCAAATCATGATGTCGATCTGCGTGCGGAACAGCTTCAAAACGCCGCCGGCGCTCTCGTCTGCATAGTCCCGCTCGTTGTCGATGAAGCCGCCGCGGATCGTCTCGTCGCGGTAGCCTGAAAGTGCCTGCGCAGCTGCATCCGCCGCGTTCTTCGCGTCGAGGTAGCGCGTGCCCCAAGCATCGATTTGAAGCCGGCCACCCACCAATCCGGCGGGGCCTTGCATGTGGTATTCGCGAACGCCGGAGATCTGCTGCAGGTTGATGTAGGGGAACCCCGACACCTCCTGCGGCAGGCGCATCCAGTGAATCCGATTGCCGACAAGCGCCGTCAGCCCGGCGTTGGCCAGGAGGATGGTCGTCACAGCGATGTGCATAGATCAGCCCCCTGAGGCCCTTCGGGCGAGCCGAGCAGTTTTCCGCGCCGCGCGCTTCGCAGCCTTGTCTATTTCAGTGCCGAGCTCGGTCTTGATGATCTCAAGCGTCTGCTTCTGCCTACTGTCCCACGCCGGTCGAAGGTGAGGCTGTGCCGCTTGATGGGCATTGCCAAATTCAGTCTGCACCGCTGCCGGATCGTTCGGTCCGACAAATACCTCGACCGGGCTTTCCTTCTTGTGCAGTTTCTGCTGCCGGCGCGTCAGCTTCGTGCCGATACCGTAGGACGCTTTCAAGTTGCCGGTCGGTCCCACCGGCGCTGCTGCCTGGGCGGATTCCAATATGGGCTCAGCGCCCTTCATGAGAGCTTTCCTGGCAACGTTCCGTGAGGTCGCGCGCGAAAGCTCCATCATCGCTTGTTCAAGCTCTCTCAGTCCGTCGACACGAACGCGCTCGGCCATCAGTCCGCATCCTTGGTCGCGGTGATCTCGATGAAGCGCCTGCGCCCGTCCTGCGTCTCCTTGACGCCTGAGATGTTCCAAGTCGCGCCCTCGTGGATCAGGCGATAGATCGGCGTGACAGCGCGTGTCGCCGTGCTGGATCGAACGACAAACCGGCTCTGAAGCGTGGCGCCCACCTGCCCGGCCGCTGCGCGCTCTCCATCGGAAACATCTCGCCGGCTGGCCCAGACCGTGAGGTTCACCGGATCGCCATAGATCGGCTCGTTGACCGCGTCCCGCCCGATCTCCACGCCGTCGGCTTGAAGTGTGATGCGACGGTCCAGTTCCTGCGCGGTCGTCATCAGATGTCGTTCCGCCGGTATTTCGAGATCAGCGCGCTCTCTGCACGCGTCAGATACTCATAGTTGGCCTTTGCGGCCTCATCGATGTGCATCTGCACGCGGAGCTTGATCGCGCTCTTGATGTCTTGGGGGATCGTCTCGAAGCCGGCCGTATAGGTCACCGATACCGGCTCATGCTCGTAGAGATCGCCGGGGAAGGAATAGCCCGCATCGAAGCAAACGAATGCCCGGCCGCCGCCATCATAGCGGACGGCATAGTCGGAGGTCGGAAGCGTGCTGATCTGGCCGGCCCCGTTGCGGTAGGTCACGGCCATGCCCTCGGCCTTCACGGGGCCGATCGGCAGATAGAGCATGCTTTCAAAGCCGACGAAATCCTGCCGCCACTCCTGCTCGCGGATCGAGATGCCGAGCACCCCGTTCCAGCCCTCATAGTGATCCACCGCCGCCTTGATCTGCGCTTCGATCTCAGTGTCCAGGTCGTCACCGTCCCATCGCAGCGACAGCTTCACCTCTTCCACCGAGACTGGCAGTTCGGTTGATGGCTCGACGAGGACGGGACGGATCATGATCAGGCGCTCTTGTTCTTCGGCGCGGCCTTCTCGGCCTTGTTCTGGGTCTTCGGCTCGGCCTTGCGCTTCAGGACGCCCGACTTGACCAGGTGCGCCACGTCGCGCTCATCGGCCTCGCGCTCGTCGCCTGCCTGATACTGCTTGTCGCCGTAGTGCTGACGAAGGACTTCGAATTTCATGGTGCTCTCCATCGGTTCATGAGAGGGGCGAGACAGCCCCGCCCCTCGTGATGAGCCGATTGATTAAGGCGTGACGACCGGGTTGATATCGCCAGTCACGAAGGCCTCGGGGCGATACACAGCCAGAGCAAGGCGCTCTTCAGCCAGGATCGTGACGAGGTTGCGCGTGAAGTCGTCATTGACGTAGCCGACTTCGACACGGGCATCCCAGCGATCGAACAGCTGGGCACCGAGGCGGAACGCACCAGTCAGGAACGTACCGGCCGCAATTGCCTGGGTCGCAACCACCGGCAGCCCCCACATGGTCGGCTGTGCCGTGCCCTGCGGATTGCCGATGATGTAGCGACCTTCGCCGTCCTTCAGCGTCTCAATGCCGGCCCAGTCGATCGGGTGCAGGACGTGGCCAGTCGCCGGATACTCAGCGAGAGCAGCCTGCAGCATTGCGATGCGAAGGATGTCGATCGAGGTCAGCGGCGTCGGAGCGGTGAAGCCAGCCGGCGCAGCGTACTCTTCCGCCTGCGGCAGGATGCCGAGGAGGTTCTGGCCGGTGCCGTCGCCGTTCAGCAACTGCGTTTCTTCGACATAGGCCAGGCCGTAGAGCAGGCGCTGGTCGATGATCGAGCGAAGCTGGCTGATGTCGTCGAGGATCTGCTTCGAGGCCTTCATCCAGTGGGCGATGACCTTCGCCGACGTGGTGATGAGCTCGAGCTGCATATCGGACGACGGCTTGGCCGCACCTTCCGCAACCGGGGCCGCGTTGTTCACGAAGCCCTTTTCGCGGACATACTCCAGCGTGTTGCCGTCCATCTGACCCGGAGTGATCAGGTCTCGGATGGTCATACGGCGCTGGGGGATGCCGACGATGCCCGGCAGGCGCGTTTCGTTGACGCCTGCGCCAACAGAGCCAGCCGCATCAGTGGTCGCCGAGGTGAGCGTGGCCTTGATCTTGATATCGGCGCCGCGCGCAGACTTGGCGAACTTGCTGTCCTGGAAGGACTTGAAGCCCTCGCTCTCGACGAACTGCTCGCCGATTGACTTCTGGCCCTCTTCGCCGCCGCCTTCACCACGAGCGATACGCTGCTCGATGGCTGCCAGCTGCTCGGAAAGGCCGTTCATCTTGAGCAGGGCTTCGTCGGCCTGCTCCTTCACGGAATGGGCGAGAGTCTCGCCAGCCTTGGCCTTGCCGACTGCATCCTCGGCGATTGCTTTGACGGCATCAATCGCGCGCTGATGGTCGGCCTTGATCTCAGCGGCAAGCTCGGCCGCCGACTTGTTTTCGGTGCTCATTGAATGTCTCCTTGAGCGATGTCGTGGATTAGCCGCGGAGTGCCTTCAGGCACTCGGCAGCATCGTTCGCCTGATCGCCCTCGGACTCGCTCCGAATGGCCTTGGCATAACCATGCGAGGCGATCGCAGTGGCCATGCTTTTCGGGACCCCTGCCTCGCGCAGAATGTCCTCGAATTCCTTGATCGGCATGGGATCGCCATCGCGCAGCCGGCGGGCGAATTCATCCATGCGTTCAGACTTCACGCTCTCGATCCGTGCCCGCCGATTGGCTGGGAACGTGACCGGAGAAATCTCGTAGAGGTCCAGTTTCTTGAGAAGACGGATCTGGCCATCCGGCTCGGTCTCGACTTCGCGATAACCGATAGACAGGCCGCCGATCGCCTTTGCCTTGGCGAGGCTGTGCACCTCGCGGGCGCGCTGGATGTCGAGCAGGAAGCGACCCTTGCCCCAAAGCCCCTTGGAATCCTCTGCCAGGTCTTCCCAGACGCCGATGGGCTCTCGACTGTCATGGTTCCAGAGCATGAGAACGCTGGAGCCTTCCCGCCGATGCTTTGCCAGGCTTTCGACGAAAGCCCCCGGCATGACCTTTTCGCCGTAGCTGTCGATGTTGCCGAAGACGCTGCCGTAGCCTTCAAAGGTCCCGTCTTCCGACAGGTCCTTGACCTGCAGGGCGAAGTCTTTGGTTTTCATGTCGCCTATTCCTCGGCTTGTGGCGCTGGGAGCGCTTCCTGGTCCGCTTGCGTGATCGGGACGTTCTGCATCTGCATGCGGGGGACATCACCACCCTCAACGGGCGGGAGGTTCTCCAGAGCGCGGACCTCGTTGATCGTCATCGCGCCAATGGCGGTCATCTGCTGGTAGAAACGGGCACGCCCTGCGCTGTCGGCGCGGAGAAGGCCTTCGAGGTTGAACTCGACCACGATCCCGGCTGCGCGCTCCTGCGGCGTGAGGAGTTGCTTCATCACCGCCTGCTCGATGCGCTTCAGGCGCCGGCGAAGGGTGAACTTCTGAAAACCGAGCGTTTGCTGCTCGAGCCCGGTGCCCCAGCTCGTAGACTTCTCAGTATGGCCGATCATGAAGGGCGGAACGCCGAAGAACCGGCAGATTTCCTCGACCGAGAAGCCGCGCGATTCCAGCATCTGCGCGTCTTCAGGGTTGATCGTCAGTTGCTCCCACTTGGTGCCGCCTTCGAGCACCAGCGGTTTGCCCGAGTTGATGGCGCCGACGAACTTCTCAGCAAGCTTCACCTCGGCAAGCTCGCGCTGTTCAGGAGTTAGCCATTTGTCAAAGGTGAGTACGCCTGAAGGGCGAAGGCCGTTCTTGAACATGCCACCGGCAGATCGGTCGATCGCGCGGGCCAGACTGAAGGTGTTGCGCCCGAAATGCAGCGTCGACATGCCGCCCAGCGGGTTGCCGCCGAAGCCGCGGACGTGAAAGACGTTTTGATCGGTCTCTATGTAGCTGCGGCCGTCTTCGGTCCACCGATATTCAATCGTGCCGCGCGGTAGGCGTCGCACAGACACAAGCGCGGGGTTGATTGGATGGAGGCCCCTCACCTGCCCGGCGCTGCGCTCGATGCGGGCGTAGGCGTTGCCCCAGAGCTCAAGCGATGCCGTAATGAACTCCCAGAAGTCCACCGACGTCTGGTCATAATTCGGGCTGTCGTGCAGCACGCGGTACAGCGGATGGCCCCGGTCCACCTGCCGCTCACCGTTGACTGTCCGATAGACCATCAGCGGAAGCGTGGCGATTGTGCCGGAAAGCAGGTTCACGCAAGCCCAGACGGCAGACAGACCGAGCGCCGACTGATCGTTCACAGCCTCGCCGGCATCGCCCATGGAGGCCGACGAGTACCAGCCATCAGGCTCGCGCACGTCGAGGCGCCGCACGACCGCGTTCGCAGCCTTGTACGCCATCCGCTTAAGAATGTTCACGCCGCACCTGCCAGGCTCTTGAAGAAGTCATCCATGCCGGCGTCCCCATTCTCTTCGTAGGTCGCAGCCATGGCCCGAGCCATTGCGAGCGCCACCATGCCGTCGATGCGGCCGGTCGCCTTGGCCTTGTCCAGTTTGCGGTTGCCGGCAGGATCCGATGTCACGACCGCGTTTGCGGCGCACATGGTGAGCACCGGGTGGTTACCGTGCGCCATCTCGCCGTTGATCATTGTCGATTCCAGATCGCGCAGCGCCGGCGACATGGACTGGAAGCCCTGTCCGACCGGCTCGAAGATCGCGTCGTCGCCTTCCAGTTGCTCTTCGGAGAACCCCGCCTCCAGCAGCCACGGTTTCAGATGCCGCCAGTTCCAGCGGTCGAAGCCGATTTTGCGAATGTCGAGCGCCTGGCAAAGCGACCAGAGGCGACCCGCTACGAACCGATATTCGATCGACCGGCTCTCAGTCGCTTCGAGATGGCCCTGCTTGCGCCAGACATCATAGGGCACGCGATCTGCGCGGCTCTTTGCCTCAAGCCCGATCTTCGGCAGCCAGAACGTCGGCTTGACGTGCCAGATCCCGTCGACCGGGGCGATGAGCACCAGCGCCGTCAAATCCTGAACGCTGGATAGGTCCAGGCCAGCATACACCGGCAGGCCCTTGAAGCTATCAACCACGGCGACGCCGCAGGCTTGCCAGACCGAGCGCGAAATGAATGGTGCCATCATCTCGACGCGCTGGTTCAAGATCAGGTTGCGATACTCCGGCTCACGGCTTGACATGCGCCGGGCGTCTTCCGCCATGGCCAGCACTTCCTCGGCATTCTGGAAGTCGCCGAATGCCGGGTTGGCCAGACGTATCGTCTCTTCAGTGAACGGGTCTGCGTCGTCGGGTGCGGTGTACAGGCTCAGTGTCACGCGCGGATCGGCGCCGGTCTGGGCGTCTTCGATCAGCACCGACAGCAGATCGGTAGGGTTCGGCGCCTGTGTCGAGATCACGATCGACAGAGGAGCATCTTGCGCACCAGTCGCCGTCTCCAGCGCCTCGTACAATTCCGAGCGAGGCCCACGCACCTGCCCAAGCTCGTCATGAACGATGAAGACCGGCGACAGCCCGTAGGCCGTCGAGGCTTCCGCTGACAGAGCGCGGTAGAGCGTGCCCAGTTCCTCGCAGAAGAGCTGCTTGGCCGTGTCCCTGATCGCCACCACCGCAGCAAGGTCAGGCGACATCCGCACTGTCTTGGCCGCGAGGGCGAAGAGGATGGCTGCCTGATCGCGAGACTGGGCTGCAGAGTAGAGCTGCGAGTTGGGTCGCGCTTCTGGTCCGCAGGTGTGGAGCAAGAGGAGGAAGGCCGCGAGCGCGGTCTTTCCGTTCTTTCGCCCGAAGCTGATGATGGCGCGGCGCGTGCCGGCTGGATTGTCGTAGATCTTGCGAAGCTCGTCGCACTGCCACTTGCGAAGCTTCACCGGCTTGCCGACGTCGCGCCCCTCGGGCACTCGGCAGTAATGCTGGATCCAGCGGATATTCCGCTCGGCGCGTGTTTCAGCCTTCCCAGGGCTTGCGCGCTTGGATGTTTTTCTGATTGCCACGGTGGTTGCTTGTCGCCTGTTGCGAGATGCGCATCTTTGTTGCCAGGGATGCGATGGTCCGGCTCTCACGCTCTTGGACCTTCAGAAGCCGATCGTAATCCTTGACGGAAAGTTCGGGGTCCGATGTCGCCTTCTCGATCAGTTCCGCGATGCGCCGGGCCTGGACGACATGCCGGCAATACTGCGTGAGGAGCGGCACGTTCGATGGCGAGAACCAATCGGCCGGCCAAGAGTCGACGACCGCCGCCCAGACTTCCGTTTCCTCATCGTTGAGCTCGTGCGGCGCCCGCTGCCGATTAACGATTTCAACCGGGCGAGCGGCGATCTCGAGCGAGGCCGATGAAGGCCGCCCGCGTTTCGTCATTGATCAATTTCCTTGATGAATAACCGCCGATTGTTACGGTTTATGTTTTTTGTGATAGCGCGCCGGTCTAGAAGGGGCAGACCGCTGAACTTTTGACCCACGCCCCGCCCTATACCGGCCACCCATCAGCGCCGATCGTGGGCCTCGTCCTGCCCTTGCCGCCCTTCTCCTCCGACTGCTTCCGCCCGTCATGGCAGGGCTTGCACAATGGCTGCCAGTTCTTCCGGTCCCAGAAGAGCTTGAGATCCTGCTTGTGCGGGATGATGTGGTCGACCACCGTCGCGACTGTCGTTAACCCGTCTGCCTGGCAGTATCGGCACAGCACGTTGTCGGGATGAGCGAGGAACGTCTCGCGCGCCTTCTGCCACTTGTAGCCGTAGCCGCGTTGAGTGCTGCTCTTGCGTTCGAATGGCATGCCCAGCATTTCCCAGATTGACGCGCCATGATGGAGGCCTTGCGAGCCCGTCGGTCCGCGCGTTGGTTCTCAGCCGTGATAAGGGACTTGGCCCATGCTGCTGGTGGGCACGGTCGGATTGTGGACCGACTACGAAAGGGATTGTCTTGCCCTTGGCGAGTGCCTGGGCGAACGTCTCTCTACAGGAAATCTCAAGATGGGCATGGGGACCAGATGGCGATTGATTGGGACAGAGTTCGTGGCGCTCGATACGCGGATGAAACGCCGCCACCGGATTGGCCATCGCAGGTCAAACCGATCTCCATAAATGGTCTTCAGCTATTCGGCGTCCACGCGGGCAACGGAACCGTCTATTGGGACGGCAAGCAGATAGAGGTCGTTCGGCGCCTTGCTTGGCCGGAGCGCACGTTGGCAGTGATCGCTACTGTGAGCGCCCTGCTGGCTGCTCTGCACCCGTTTGGCGAGACCTTCCATTGGTGGTGATCACCGCACCCTCGGATTGATCTTCGGCACCCTGGCCACCTTCGCCTGCGCGATGATGATAAGCCGGACTGCCTCGTCTCTCTTGATCCCTTGGCGGGTGAGGTATTTGAGGGAGTTCATGCCGGTTGATCCTGAAGCTGGGGAACACCGCAGTCCGGTCGATGTTGGTATGTCCCGACGCAACACTTGAAGGACCTACAACATGGCCGGTACAAACGACGTTCGTTCCATCTTCATCGTGGGCCTGCGCAATGCCCACGCGATGGAAAACCAAGCACTTTCCATCATGCAGCCGCAGGTGAAGCGGATCGAGCACTATCCGGAAGTCGGGCAGCGTTTGCAGGAGCACGTACGCGAGACCGAAGCACAGCAGCAGAGGCTGGAGACCGTCTTGGGCCAATTTGACGAAGGGCATTCGAGCCTGAAGGATATGGCACTCTCGATGGTCGGCAGCATGGCAGCGCTAGCTCACAGTGCAGCGGATGACGAAATCCTGAAGAATTCATTTGCAAACTTTGCATTCGAGAACTTCGAGATCGCTGCTTACAAGTCCCTTAGGACGCTCGCAGAGCTTGGCGGTTTTCAAAGTGCGATCGCGGTCATAGAGCAGAACCTCGCCGAGGAAGAGGCTATGGCGCGCTGGCTTGAAGAGCACCTGGATTCAACAACTCGGCGCTACGCCTCGCTATCCGCAAGCGGCGAAACAGCAAAAATCTAACGAACCTCTGTTCCAGCTCGATTCAGCGGGATGTGCGATGCGGCTCATCCCGCTGAACGATCTTTTGTTTAGCCGATAGATGCCAGTTTTAATCAGTTGTGAGGCGCATGCCGTAGCAGCGCGAACCTATGCCGTCTTCTTCAGCCGGGCGGCCCGTTGGGGCGTCGAAGACTTAGGCATCGCCTGGGGCGTTAGGGTCCTCCGGGTCAAAGAGACTAATCTGTCGAGGTGCTGAGCGGAACTCAATCACCTCCTTCACCCGATGCTCAGTCTTGAGGCCGTCGACGCCTTGCTTCTGTATCGTCTGAACCAGGCAGATCAGAACGTCGCTTTTTGCAAATCTTATCTCGTTGCTGTCGACCCGCGCGAGAAAAACAGGATCCTCGATGGTAGCTGTGATAACGTTCTGTCCGTCAAAGAGGCGCCACTTGTTACCCTCTTGAAAGGCGAGACTCCTGATCGAAAGGGCCATGCGGCGGGTTTCGTCTACGATAGTCTCATCGTCAGGTTCAGCTATTACAAAAGCATCCTTATCTGCCTTTGTTAGCGTTTCTTCTGGCGGCATCCCTGGAGCGCGACGAAACTCTATCTTTGTGACGCGATCATTTTCGAGCGTATCGAGGAGCTCAGTCAAAGCGCGGTTCACCGCCAATTCCCGGTAGAGGCGCAATACTTCAAGGGGCACGGTGAAGGATTCACCCCCAGCATAGATCGTCACCATCGAACCGGCCTGCACCGCTTTTTCAGGACGGCGACCATTGAGCCATCGGTAAAGCTGAACTAGGCCGGCGCTGCTGCCCAAGAAGCCTAGCCAATTTAACAGTTGAGCGGCGGCCTGGCCATCTTCCGAAAGAAGAAGACCTTTTATAGCCTCCCAACCATGGAGCACCAGGTTAAGGTCTACCTCAAAGCATCCGACGGAAGTGGCTTTCACCTGAATACGCGCCGGTATCCTATCTCCGTTGATGGATCTGTTTGCTGCATCAACTGCCTTGCTTAAGGACAGCAGGGCTGGGGCCAAATCTCGGACGTCGATGGTGCCTGCGTCCACGCCGGGACCATCGAATGCGATTACGAATCGTGAGGTGCTCATGCGACGCATGATAACCTAGCCATCTGTATAAGACTTCCTCATCGCACGTCGATTCATGGCACCTTTGCGTCCTCCGGTGAACGCGAGCCGCTATGCTCGTCTCAGTGCCGAGTATACAACTTTTCGCCTTCGCCTTTGGTCGCTCTGCCAGCGGGTTAGCGACCGCGGGTAGGCGGGCGCACAATCTTAGGAGCCGGGTGGTCAACTGGGGCTACGGGTGGCGTCACGCAGCGCTCAACCGCCAGAACCGCTTCCGCCGGTATTCTGATAAGGCGCCCCACCCGAAAGGCAGGCAGTTCGCCGCGCGCCACCAGATCGCGAATATGTGCAGCCGAGCAGTCCCACCGAGCAGCCAGCTTATCGGGCGAGAACGATTTCGGCTGAAACTCCACTTTGGCAGGCGGCGGCCTCATGGCTGCCCCAGCGGCATCTTGAGCGGGTAGTGCTCTTCGGCCCTCCAATATGGCGGCCGATCTGCTTCCGACGCACGATCCCTGATCCTATCCAAATCGATAGCCGATTTCGGAAGCATTGGCATGACCCTTGACCAGTCCGGATCGCGTAACAATTGAGCGTTTTTAATGAGTTGGCCGGCAACGCTCTGAAATGCCGCGAGCCGTCGTGCATCGGCCGTGCTACGATTTCGGCCACTTTCCTTGCAGAATTTCCTCCACGAGCCGGCGATACCGGGCGCCGCAAGGCACATCGCATATTTCGCGGCGAGGACCCGCTGCTCTTCATTCCTGATCAGACCGGGGAGCCAATCATGCATCACTTCCTCGTATCGGGAAATGGCTGCTCGTGAGGGGCGATAGGAGACCATGTTCTCCGGGTGCTCTTTCCAGTGCTCAGGCCAGATGGTCCGGGGCTGACCTGGGCGGACCAGGCGCACGTCCATATGCGCGACGGTATCGGCCGCCTCGACGAAGCGAGCGAGCACGATCATGCCAACGTCGGCGATCCTTGCCGCGTCTTCCATCGGTTCAACCCACAAGGCGCTGCTCTGGCTCATCAAGAAGGCTCTCCAGTCGTTCGTAAATCATCGCGCGGAGGGTAGCCCTCACCGGCCAAGGACGGCGCGCTACCGCCTTGCCACGCAATACACCGAGGGGAATGTCGTCGAAGGCAGTGAGCACATCGCCTGCCCTGTCTATGGCCCAGTCCGGGCGCTGGATCAGGATATCGGAAATCGCGCCGATCGTCTCGCTCCAGAGCTCGTCCCGATTGTTCCGGGTCTGCTTTATGCACCGCAAGGTGAAGACGAGATGCCCGTCGCCATACTGGTTGCGGATCTCGTGCATGGTGCCTCGGGCATGGCTCTGCGCAGCCGCACGGCGGCGGTAGACGGGCACCAGCTTGATGCCGAGCCCATCCAAGAGCGCGTCGAGTTTGCCCTTGGCTCTTGCCATGATCATGAGACCTCGCATCGAAGCTGCTGCGCAATGGGGTCGGACTGGAGCGCCGCCAGTGCATCCTCGCGGCCAATTGACGCCAGCTCGTCGGCCCGTTCGTTGCCAACTGTGCCGATGTGACCCCTCACCCATTCGAGCGTAATCGGCACCAGCGCCAGCGCCTCGTCGAGCTCCTTCCACAGACCGAGGTTTGCGACGACACCGGCCTCAGGCTTCGTCGAGTTCGGCCCGCGCCGGCTCCAACCGTTCTTCTTCCACTTGTGCCGCCACTCGTTGCAGCCGCGGACGACATACTGGCTGTCGCAGAGCACCCGGACTGGCTCGACGACGCCGCGATCGGCGAACCAGCGCAGCGCCATCAGCGCAGCCGTGATCTCCATCGTGTTGTTCGTCGCCTGGACGTCGCCGCCATAGGCGCTGTGGATTTCGACGCCGTCGCGATAGACCGCAAAGCCCCATCCACCGGCGCCGGGGTTCGGCTCGCAGCCGCCATCGCAGAAGATGACCAGGCCGACATTGAGATCGATGGCCGGCGACACAACAACCTTTGCCCGATCTGGTTTCTTGCCCTTTTGCTTCGGTCGAGCGACAACCTTGGGCGCCGGAGCAAGCGGCAAACTTTCCGCTTGATCGGCCAGAGCCTTCTCCAGCTTCAACAGCAGCGGGAAGCAGCTCTCGCCCTTCGGTGGGAACTTCAGGCGCGTCTGGGCGATCTGCTGGATCATGAACGCGGCTTGCCGCTCAGTCGAGAACTGCAGGCTGTGCTTGCGAACGAACTTCGTGAGCGCCGGCAGAGTGTCGGGAATGCGATAAGTCATGCAGCCGGCCCTCCTTCCGCAGCAGATGGAAAGAGATGAGGCAGAGCGGCCCGGATTTTGACCAGCGCTTTCGCGCGTTCCCGCTTCTCGATGGGTGCCAGCAGCCGCCGAGCTTCGTTCTCGACCCTCGCGCTTGCCTCTTCGCCGATCGCATGAAGCCTCCGAGCCAAAGCCAAGGCACTCGCCTCGTCAGGCAAAACGGCGATCACATAGCAGCGCCAGCGGCGCTCACCATCAACACCCCAGAAGGTTTTTGGCTTCACGACTTCAGCTGGCACGACGTACATCAGTTTGTGCGCCGGCGCCCAATCCCAGCCGCAGCCCCGCGTCTGAAAGCGCTCAACTGCCATCTCAATGCTGTCTTCGTGGTACATGAAGCTTTCATGGAAGCCGAGCACCCAATCTCCCGACTTGATGTCTATCGAGTTGGTCATCGCAGGTCCTTCCATGCCAAGAATGACAGTGCGAGCTTGTCACCCATCGCAGCCTTTCGGGTGGCCACCTCACCCAATGTCGCGTCTTCAGGCTGGCCAAAGAACAGCGGGTTGAAGCGGTCGATCGCAGACCAGTCTTTCAGTTCGTCCAGTGTGGCGTCGGCGAAGTCTTCCTTGAAGGTCGCCAAGCAATCGACCGTCCCCGATCCCGGATCCTCCACGATCCTGATGTTGTGCGAGTGCGCGATCTTGACGATCTCAGCATCGGTCGATGGCCACCCTCGCCCCTCTTTCCATATGGCCTCCGCGACTTTCTCGCCTAGCGCCCGCTTTACACAGTGAAAGACGCCGTCACGGACCATCTGTCGGTAGGCCTCCGGGCTGAGCGTTGGCTTCAAGTCATCTACGATGGCGATGAAGTCGCGACGGCCCATGTCACTGAGGTTCTTGGTCCTCGCTGCTTTCATGACAGCAGCACCAACTTTGGCCTCGATTTCGATATCGGTAATGGAGGTCGGCTTTGCGGTCATGATGAACCCTTTCGATTGATGAGGCACCAACGGGCGCCAGCCAGCGCGCACCGCAGGCGGATGATGTTGATGAGGAGGGTCATGCTGCCCCCTTTGGATCGTGAGCTTGTGCCGCCCAGGCTGCCCGCTGCATCTCGAGCTGTACGGCTTCGCTGAAAGACTTGATGGCTGTCTGGATTTCCGGATCATTCAGCCCCTGCACCTGGAGCCGGCCATAGAGACGGTTGCACTCTGTCCGCCAGAAGCGATCAGCGGCATCACCGGTTCGCCTCTCAAGCGATCGCGCCACTTGCCGGATGAAGACGACTTCAGCGTCGATCGGGAATGGAATGATCTCGGCGGTCATGCGGCGACCTCCGAGGATCCGTCGCAAGTCCCATGAGGCTCCGCCTCTTGGAGCTCCGCTGGGGGCTCAACCCCCAGACCCCATGCACGACCGGCTGCGCCGCTCGCGCTCTCGGAGTCAGGCGCAGGGAAAGGGTTCCCAATAGACTTTGACGCAAGTCCGTCGCCTTTCTTATGTATATCTATTCGCGACGCACTTGCGACACGACGTCTTTCCCATGTCCTGCGGGAGATGTTTTCTGCCTCCCATGGCTTCAGCCGCGAGAGAGACTGGGCCTCATGGGAAGCGCGATCCACCGATCCGGTCGCACGTCTTTTCAGCGCCTGGCGCTCGCGATCGCGCTGCCGCTTCCGCTCCTTCGCGAGACGCACCCGTTCAGCCTTGGAGACGTCGCAAGCGCCGATCGTCTTCAACTTGAGACGGGTGCGCTCCTCCATCGTCACCGTCAGAAGGCCGGCGACGCCATCGGCGTTCATCATGCGACGACGCTTGAACGCTTGGGCAACGATTGCGCCCACCTCGGCGGGAGTTACCCATGGCGCCCACTTTGAGCACCAGTTGGGCATGTCCGGCACCGCGAGCGAGAACGCCGCGGCCCTAATGTACGCAAGGCAGGTGTCCCGATCATCGGTATCGCCAGGATCTGGGATCATGCCGCCGTGCCTGGACCGGATGACCTTCTCCACCTCCGCCCGGCGCATATGCGGGCGCGACGGTTTCCAGTCAGCGCGGTACCGCTTCGGCTTCTCTGCGAGAATGCAATTGCCGATCTTCAGCGTGGCTTTCGACGTCGATGATGTCTGAGAGCGGAGGCCGGTCATTCGTTACCCCCGTAGCTCATGACGTGGGCCCGCCTGGCAGCTTGGTAAAGCTCCAAGGTGCCTTCGCGTTCATCGGAGTCGAGATAGCGCTTGATGGGCTCCAGAAGCACACCCGCTTCGTAGATCACGACATCCAGATCAGCTTCTGTGGCAATGGCCATCGGCTTGGTGGCGCTGGCGAGTTCAGCAGCAACTCGGATCAGAGCGATAGCGCGAGAGATGGTTTCCTCGGGCAGCTCGTTGGAGAACGGCAGCGGGAATGGCTTATGCATCGGACTTCCCCCACTGGACGGAGCGGGCGATGGACCTCACCAGCCGGCTGAAATCGAGTCCTTCGCAGGAGTGGAAAATCTCATCTTCGTGCAGTGCGAGAGCCCATGCAGCTTGTCTCGCCGCAGCCTTCAGCGAAGACGGGACGAAATCCATGACGTCGCCCTCAAGAGCCCTGGTGACATCTGATTGGGCCTTGGCAGCAGCAAGGGCGGCGGTATACCCGTGGTCGTCTTCGATCTTCTTCCGCTCGGCGGAGAGATCGGCGAGCTTCTGTTTCAGCCTCGCCTTCGACGCGGCGTAGCGCTCTCGGATATTTGCCTTCAGCTCTTCATTCCCACCGCACAGAGATAGCTGGGCATCCAGGTGATCATCGATGTGGGCGTCAATCTTCTTGTCGTCATAGGCATAGATCGGCCGATAAGCGTCGGAGCCATCGAGATTCTGGCCCAGAAGCACCCGTGCGATCTGCACTCGAACCATCGGCAATTCGTCGGGCAAGCTATCGTCTATTTCACCGACACGCACCCAAAGCTGCTCATCGATGAGCGCCGCCGCTTTGTGCTCGGCGATTAACCGTTCCAGATCATCCAGTGAGCCGGTAGTTGATGCGACGGCCTCTGCCGTGGTATTGCTGTGCGCGTTCATTTCCATTCCTTCTCGGGATTTGGTGGAACCATGGCTCGGAGAGGTTGCCGCCTCTGCCGGGCCTTTGCTTTTCTGATGGGTACTCATTCAGCGGCCTCCGCCGACGAGCCGGTGAGGCTGCCGAGCTTCGCGAGACCCTTGGCCGTGATCCGGACTTGCTCAGTGATCTTGCTGGAGCCGTCGGCGCGCGTGACTTCTTCAACTCGGTGATCGAGCAGCCCGGCCTGGACTTTGTCCTGATAGCCGACCCAGTGACCGTTGCCGGCGCGGCGATAAATCCAGCGTTTGGCCTGAAGAAACGCGAAGAGGTCTTTCGGCCTCATCCCGAGTGCCTTGGAGGCATCCGTGATGCACATGGTGCCGTCACGCCGCGTCAGGTGCTCGTAGGAGTCTGCAAGCGGGCGAAGCTCAGCGATGTCAGCCTCGAGCGCTAAGACCTTCTCGACGTTCTCAAGCAGCAAGTGCCTGAGCATCGCCGGGTTGTTCAGAGCCGTGGCCGGATCCTTGGCGCGACGCTCGCACTGGATAAAATACTGCCGAGCGCGCTTGCCCTGGTCGTTGCGCTCGACCATCGAAAGCTCTTTCGCCATGTCGAGCGAAAGGGCGTATTCCTTCGATGGGCGGCCGCCTTGAGGGTTATTTCCAATTTCGGAAAAAACCACAAAGTCGACGTTTTCGGCGAATTCGTACTGTTCGATCCGCTCGTTGATCCAGGCGCCGAACACCTTTCCGACTTTCAGGAAGGCATGAAGGTTTCGGGCGTTGACGGTCTGGATTGTGGCGCCGCCGATCTGGCTCTCGGCGACGATAGGGAAATTGTTCTTGTCGGTCATGCTGCGCGCTCCCCTGCCCGCGACCGCAGACCGAGCTTTTCGGCAAGCGGCACGACTGGCACCACAAGGCGCCCGCCGATCTTGATGGTGGGAATGTCGCCGGATTTGGCCGCGTCATAGGACGCCCCGCGGGCAAGCCCGAAGAAAACCTTTCCCGCGTCTGGTACTGAGATGGTGGCTCGCTTCAGAGCCTCATCGAGTGTCATTGATCAATCTCCTTTTCGGCGCAACTGGTGTCACTTGTGCCGTTTTTTAATTAAGATTGATCGAAAGAGGTTCGTCAAGCCCTCTTGTGCTTTTTGTGCCGTTTTTGTATGGCTGAGAAATGAAAGCAGACGAACCCCGCCAAAACCGCATTCCCTTCATGCTCTCCGATGCGGAGCTTGAAGCCATCGACACATGGCGGTTCGATAACCGCATCAATACGCGCGCAGAGGCGATCCGAAGGCTGGTTCAGATTGGCCTTGTCTTTGATGCGCGTTCGATGTCGATCCGAAAAGATCTCGATCTTCTTCAATCAACTGTCGATGAAGTTCGCTCGGAAAACGTCAGGCTGTTGGACACAGAGGAAGGCGAACTGCGAGACCTCAAATTCCGCAGTCATCTGATCTGCGCTGTCTTGCAAATATTTAATCAGTTAGAACCGCTTATGCGCGAGCTCTACGGTCAAACTTCACATGTGGCGATGATGCGCGGAGATGAAAAAACCAGTGATCTCATTGAGCGATCACGTGCCGTTTCCGCCGACTATTTCCGCTATATGGAAGAAAGCTTTAAGGATTGGGACCAGCCCTCGGATCATAAGGATACCGGATGAAAGGCTCCATCCGCGAGCGCAGCCCGGGCAAATGGGCGATAATCCTCGACGTGTTGGACGAGGCGGGGAAGCGCCGTCGCAAGTGGCATAGCTTCGCGGGAACGAAGCGCCAGGCGCAGGAAGAATGTGCGCGGCTCGTCACACTCATGAAGTCCGGTAACTACGTCGAGCCGACGCGGCAGACCCTCGCTGAATATCTGGACGAGTGGCTGGCCTTTGTGAAGCCGTCGGTGGCTCCGAAGACGCATGAGCGATATGCGGAGATCTGCACGAAGAGCATTGTCCCGCTGATTGGCGACGTCGTGCTGGCAAAGTTGAAGACAGACCGGATCGACCAGGCTCTATCGAAGGCGCTCACGCACGGCCGCAGAGACGGCAAGGGCGGACTCTCACCTCGCACCGTCCACCACATGCGCCGGGTGTTGATCAAGGCGCTTGGCCAGGCTGTGACGTGGGACAGGCTGGCTCGCAATCCTGCCCTCGCCACTACGCCGCCAAAGGTCGAGCGCGTGCAGATGCTGGCCTATGACGCCGCGCAGACGGCCGCGCTGCTGGAGGCCATGCGCCCTACCCGCATGTTCGTCCCGGTGCTTCTGGCTGTCATGTGCGGGCTGCGTCGAGGCGAGATCCTTGCCCTGCGGTGGCGCCACGTCGAGATGGGCGACAACCGGCGCATGATGGCGATCGTGGAGAGCGCAGAGCAGACGAAGGACGGAATCCGCTACAAGAGCCCGAAAAGCGGCAAGGCGCGCACCGTCTCGCTCTCGTCCACCGTTATCAATGAGCTGAAGGCGCACCGCGCTCGCCAGGCGGAAGAGCAACTGAAGCTCGGCATCCGTCCAGACGATGACAGCTTCGTGGTAGCGCAGTTTGATGGCAGCCCGCTACAGCCGCGATCGCTGACCCATGAATGGATGCGATTGATCCAGAAGACCGAGCTGCCCCGCATCCGTTTCCACGATCTCCGACACACCCATGCAAGCCAGATGTTGGCGGCCGGTGTCCATCCCAAGGTGGCGAGCGAGCGCTTGGGCCACTCGACGATCGGGATCACGCTAGATTTGTATTCGCATGTGATGCCGGGAATGCAGGCGGATGCTGCGGAACAGGTTGACGCGGCGATCCGGCAGGCTGTAAAGCCGAAGGCATAACCGCGTTCGGTAGCAAAATGGTAGCAGAGCCCCTCGACCGAGGGTGACGGAAGCCAGAAAAGCTAACGAAATCAAGCCCGGAGGGGTGGCCGAGCGGTTTAAGGCACCGGTCTTGAAAACCGGCGTGCGGGAGACCGTACCGTGGGTTCGAATCCCACCCCCTCCGCCACTTCTCAGCAATCGCTCTCAAAACATCTGGCTTGGGCCGAATTTTTTCCGGGCCGCTGTCGAAATCTCGCATTGTCGCGTGTCATCCCGTCGAGAGCGTCCATCCCGGAGGCTCCGCGAAAAGGGAGTGATCCATGCGTGATATACATCCGAATGGCGCGGCCACCTTTGCCGCTCCGCAAAGTCACCGGTTGCCGATCTGGACGACAGTTATTGCTGTGGGCGGCGTAGCTTGGAACCTGTTCGGCGCCGTCCAGTTCCAGGCAGCAGTGACCGCCACCACCGAAAGCCTCGTCGCATCCGGTCTGACGCCAGAACAAGCTTCTGTCATGACAGGCTATCCGGGCTGGATGACGCTGGCCTTCGGCATCGGCGTCCTTGGTGGGCTTGTCGGAAGTGTCCTCCTGCTGCTGCGCCACCGGCTTGCTTCCTGGTTCCTTTCGATCTCCCTCATGGCCTATGTCGCCCTCTGGATTGGCGATGCCGTCCACGGCGTCTTTGCAGCCATGGGGGCGCCACAAATCATCATCCTGAGCGCCGTCGTGGTAATTGCCGCCCTGCTTTTCGCCGTCAGTCGCCACGCGGCTGTTCGGTCCTGATCCCCAATCTCCATTTCATGCTACGCTGTTTCAGAAGGAGCTAAGCCATGCAGTTCATGCTCATCCTGCGCGAAACCCACGATGATTTCGCGCGCCGTGCGGACCCCGCTCAATCTGCCGACTACTGGGGCGGCTGGAACGCTTTCATCGAGGCCATGGCGCAGTCCGGCATCGTCGTCAAAGGCGATGGCCTTCAGGCGCCGCACACTTCGACCACCGTCCGGGTGCGCGATGGCAACCGCACAGTCGAAGACGGGCCCTTCGCCGACACCAAGGAGCAGTTGGGCGGCTATTTCATCGTTGATGTGCCGGATCTCGACACCGCGATCGACTGGGCGGCTAAGGCGCCGTCGGCCAGGACGGCATCTGTCGAAGTGCGTCCGGTGCTGCCGCCGATGCCTTCATCGCAATAATGACCACCCCGTCTACTATCGAAGGCGTGGATCGGGCGGCCGAGCGGGTCGCCCGATCGAGTTATGGCAAGCTGATCGCGATCCTGACCCGCCGAGACAAGGATATTGCGGCCGCCGAAGATGCGCTGTCCGAAGCGCTCGTGGCGGCGCTCCAGCGCTGGCCAGTCGATGGCGTGCCGAACAATCCCGAAGCATGGCTGATCACCGCCGCGCGCAACCGGCTGAAAAACCGCGCCCGGGCCCACGGTATCCAAAGGGCGGCCGAGCCCGAAATTCAGCGGCGTCTCGATGAATTGGCGCCGCATGGAGATCAATTCGACGAGCGGCTGTCCCTGATGTTCCTCTGTGCGCATCCGGCGATCGACATCGCTGTGCGTACCCCTTTGATCCTGCAGGTGGTGCTCGGCATCGATGCTGGCCGCATCGCCCGCGCATTTCTCGTCGAACCGACTGCCATGTCGCAACGACTTGTCCGTGCAAAAGCGCGCATCCGGGATGCGGGCCTGCGCTATGCGTTGCCTGAGGCCGGGGACATGCCCGAACGCCTCGGCGCCGTGCTCGACGCGATCTATGCAGCCTTCGGCCAAGGCTGGGACAGGCTCGATGGCCTCGACACGCCGGATGCTTTGACCGGGGAAGCGATCTGGCTTGCGCGTCTCATTGTCCAGCTGATGCCTGATCAACCGGAGCCGAAGGGGCTGTTGGCTTTGATGCTCTATTGCGCGGCCCGGCAAACCGCACGGCGAGACGGCAAAGGCCGCTTCGTTCCACTGGACCAGCAGGATCCGCGCCTTTGGGATCGCAATCTAATCATCGAAGCGGAAGGGTTGTTGATGACCGCAGCCCGCGCCGGGACGTTCGGGCGGTTCCAATGCGAGGCAGCAATTCAATCGGTGCATATCCAGCGTCCGATCACCGGTGCGCTCAATCTGGCTGCGCTGCGGACGATCTATGATCTGCTGATCGATCGGGCCGACAGCATCGCGGCACGGATCGGGCGTGCTGTCGTTATTGCCGAAGCGGGCGATCCGACGGCAGCACTCGCCGAACTCGACACCCTGCCCTTAGCGCGTGTGCGCGCCCACCAACCCTGGTGGGTCGCCCGCAGCCATGTTTCTGCCCTGGCCGGTTTGCGGGACGACGCCGTCGCTTCGATCCAGGAAGCAATCGCGCTCACCGAGGACGAAGCCGTGCGCGCCCATCTCATCGAACGGCACGAGCGTCTTGCCGGGGCGGCCGGCTCACTGGACGCCAACCACCGCACCGACCCCGCGATCTGACCTAGTGCTCCTGATCCCGGAATCGGTCCGCCAGCAGCGTGCAGAGATCGATGTCGCGGCGTTCCTTCATCGATACATAGGTGAACATCATCACCTCGCGCTCGGTCACCATCTTTCCAGGGAACGGCAGATAGGCGAGTTCGCTGGTGCCAAAGCCGGGCGTCGCGGTGCCGATCTGCCAATTGGTCTCGATGCGGGTGTCCACCAGATGCATGGCCTTGCCGCCGCTGTCCGGCATCTGGAAGGGAATTCCGGCGAGCCTCAGATAGCTGGTTTTGTCGCCAGCAGCCCGAAAGCCCTCGACGAAACTCGCGGCGAGCTCCTGCAGGTCCTGGCGCACGCGGGACGACCCGTGCGGGTGCGAATGCAGATGGTCGGCATGGCTGTGGTTGTGGCCGAGAGCCGGGCCGGTCGCCTCATGGTGATGGCCGTGGTCGTCATGGATTCTATGGCCATGATCGTCGTGGCCATGATGGTGGTGATGGTGATGGTGATGGCCGTGCAGATGATGCGGTCGGGAGCCGTGCATGGTCGCTGATCCTTCACTCGACGTCGGGGCCGGCCGGGATCGTCACCGGCTTGTCGATGATGCCGCGGTGCGAGCCGATCTTGCCATGCGAGACGAGCGTTCCGAGCACATCGACGATCACGCGGGTCGCAAGCAGGGCCGTGATGTCGGACGTGTCGTAAGGCGGTGAGACTTCCACGACCTCCAGCCCGCAGATCCCCTCCGCCGCCACACGTCCAACGAGTTCCAGTGCCTCGCGCGGCAGGAAGCCACCCGGCTCCGGCCAGCCCGTGCCGGGCACGAAGCCGCAATCGACGCTGTCGATGTCGAAGGAGATGTAGACTGCGTCGGCATCTTTCCACGCAAGCTCCAGAGCGCGCGTCGCCGTCTCGGCGAGCCCGAGTTCCTCGATATCGCGCATGGTGAATATGTTGGTGTTGCGCTCCCTGGCGATCTCGACGCCTTCGCGCGGCACCTGCCAGCCGCCGATGCCGACCTGAACGAGATTGACCGCGGGTACATTGGCAAGGTTGGTCGCGTGGAACCAGGGCGTCGTGTGCATGCGCTCGTCGAGGTCCCGTTCCTGAATGTCGATGTGCCGGTCAAAATGCACGATCCCGATGCGCTTCGAGGTGCATTCGGCGATGCCGCGCACGCATGGAAAGCCGATCGAATGGTCGCCACCGATCATGATCGGCAAGGCACCGGAGGAGAACACGTGGCTGACGGCACGCGTGATCTGGTCGAAGGTCTTTTCGATGTTGGCGGGAATGGTGAAGACGTCGCCGACATCGCAGAGCGTCATCTGCTCGCGAAGGTCGACGCCCATTTCATAATTGTAGGGCGTATAGAGCGCCGAGATCTTGCGAACGCCCTGCGGGCCGAAGCGCGTTCCGGGCCGGTAGGTCGTGCCGCCATCGAAGGGAATGCCGATCACGGCCGCATCGTAGGCGCCCACCTTGGTGACGTCTTCGATGTAAGGCGCCTTGAGGAACGTGTTGATGCCGGCGTAATGGGGCAGCTCGCCGCGCGCAAATGTCGGGATGTTTTTGTCCGTCAGGCTGTCGGAGCCCGTGAGCCCCATCCGCAGCGCCCATTGGCGCTCCTTGTTCCAGGCAGCCGAAGGCAGCAGCGCCTCCTTTTCCGCCGCCTTCCACCCCCGCAGGTTCAGCTTGTCGAAATCGGGATGATGCGAGCGGCTCGGCGCAGGCCGTGCCATTCGGCCGGCACCCATGGTGCGGCCCGCCCGGCCCGGCTCTGCAAAGAATGGATTACGCATGAACGTCAACTCCCTGATGCGACTGAGTTTTCAATAGATCTGGCGGCAAGGCCGCAGCCGCTTTCGCCTTGTGATCGAGCGGCAGATCGTAGGTGATGGTCGCTCCGAACCGTTCCGGTGCGTGTGGGTCATGGCGCACCTTGTCGAAGACGAGGATGCGCGTTCCGAGCTTGAAGGCTTCCTGGATGTCGTGCGTGACCATGAAGACGGTCATCCCGCAGGACCGCCACAACTCGGTGATGAGCACATGCATATCGGCGCGGATGCCCGGATCCAGCGCGCCGAAGGGTTCGTCGAGCAGAAGGATGCGCGGCTTCTTCAAGAGTGCCTGGCCGATTGCCAGGCGCTGCTGCATTCCGCCTGAAAGCTGTGCCGGATAGCGGTTGCGCGCATGGCTGAGCCCGATCTCGACCAGCATTGCCTCGGCCGCCTCCTCCGCGTGTCGCCGCGCCGCTCCGAAGAGCCGCGCGAGAAACGGCGAGCCGCCCATTTCGGCGGGCAGAAGCAGGTTCTGCCACACCGTCAAATGTGGAAAGACCGAGTATTTCTGAAAGACCACGCCACGGTCAGGATCGGGTTCCGCGGCAATCTGCTTGCCATCGACCAGGATCTCGCCCTTTTGCGGCGTCTCCTGCCCGAGCAGAAGGCGCAGAAACGTCGATTTCCCGCATCCAGAAGCGCCGACGATCGTGACGAAGGCACCGCGTTCTACCGACATGTGCACCCGTTCGAGGATCGGGTTGTCGTCATAGTTGACATGGATGCCGCGGGCTTCGACGAAGGCTTTGCCTGCTCCGCTCATAGCGCATCCCCCTGCAAATGCGCCCAGCGGAAAGCCCGTCGGGACAAAAGCGCCAGCAGCCGGTCGGTGAGATAGGCAATCAGCGTGATCCAGGCGACATAGGGCACGATCACGTCCATCGCGAGATAACGCCGAACGAGAAAGATCCGGTACCCGAGGCCTTCGGTGGACGCGATCGCTTCGGCGGAGATCAGAAAAATCCACGCTGGGATCAGACCCATGCGGATTGCCGTGATCAGCGCCGGCCAGATCTGCGGAAGCACGACGCGCAATAAGATCTGCCAGGAAGATGCGCCGAGCGTCTGCGCCTTCACCATCTCCTCGCGTGGGATCGACAGCACCGTCTGCGCAAGCGATCGGATCATCAAAGGTGCGGTGCCGACCACGATCAGCCCGATCTTCGACGCCTCCCCAAGCCCGAGCACGATGAAGAGGATCGGCAGCACGGTGATGGGCGGGATCAGCGAGAACGCCGAGATGAATGGCGCCAGAAAAGCGCGTCCATAGGGCAGGAACCCGATGAAGATGCCGATGAAGAGGCTGAGCGTCGCCGAAATGGCAAGCCCAAGCCCCAGGCGCCACAGGCTCGCCGCCGTATCGAGCCAAAGGAGCAGGTCACCGGAGCGCACGTCCTCCTCGAATGCCATGATGCGAAAGGCTTCGGCCATGGTCGACACGGACGGCAGAAGCTTGTCGGCCGGATTGTCGGCAAGCCGCGCCACGCTGGCGAGAACGTAGACGATCGCCAACAACGCGAACGGCAAGAGCCCGAGAAACAGCGCCGTGGTGCGCGAGGGCTTGCGGTTCATCAGGCGCATCGAGCCACCTGGTCGCTGACCGACGAGCCTGCTTCCTGTTCCAACCATGGGTGCGTGGCCAGAACCGCGCGGGTCTCCTCGAGAAGGGTGATTTCCAGCGACGCCCTCCACAACAGATGCGCCCGATCAAGCGTCGCCACCGATGCGTAGCTGTCGGCATGAGCCGGCGCAGGAGGTCGCGGTCGAACGCGCATCGAGAACCGCCCGGCCTGAAGCATCAGTTCGCCAGCCGCGCTCGTCACGCCACAGGCGCTGTCCGATCCGGGGACCTTCCGCCAGTGTTCAAGATAATCGCTGGAAATGCCGGTCTCGATGATGAAGTCTGACGCTGCAAAGGACATGCGACCGACATCGAGCGCCGTGCCGGGCCGCAGATCGTGGATGCGGAGCCAGGTACAAACGCTCCCCTCGACTTTGGTCAGCCCGCAGAAGCCTTCCTGCCGGGCGATAAAGCCGAGCTGTGCGTCACTGCACCCATCGAGTGCTTTTACTCCTGCGAATTTGGGACGATCGAGGGGAATGCGCAGGTCCGCATGCCAGTTCTCCGTCTGAAGCCAGAAGACGCGCTCGTCCTGCTCATTGCCGGCTCCAGCCACGCCATCGCGTTCGATCAGCGTCCTTTCCCAGAGGCCCCGATAAGCGTGCGGTACCGGCGGCAGGTGATGCTCGATCATTTCATCCATGGCCGGCCTTGCCCGTCGGCGCATCGTGACGTGCCGCCTGTCCGAACGACGACAGCGCCTTTGCATTTTCGGGCAGCACAATCTCGCCTCGGGCAAGCCGCTCACGCAGATAGGTGAAGCTCTGCACGGTCTGGGCAAAAAGGTGCTCGCCCGCACGGATCGGTTCGAAGCGCGGCGTGTCGCCAGGCGCAATCAGCTCGTCAAGCGGCGCGACGACCGTGTCGTAGTCGCAGGCGAAGAACAGCGGGAAGGAATAGCGTTCCTCCTGGACTTTGCGCACCCGGTGCGCGGTCGCCACGAACTGCCCGTTCGTCCAGACCTCCATCATGTCGCCGATATTGACGACGAACGCATCCGGTACGAGCGGCACGTCGATCCAGGCCCCCTCGCCGTTCATCACCTCGAGGCCAGGCGCTGTCGGCAAAAGCAGCGTGAAACACTCGTAATCGGTGTGCGCGCCGAAACCCTGAACATCCTCCGCCGCCGCATCGAACGGATAGTGCAGCAAGCGCAGCTGGCTTGGCGGGTGGGTGACGAAGCGCTGGAAGAAGTCTTCCTCCTTGCCAAGTGCCAACGCAAATCCGGTGAGCAACCTTCGACCCAGCTCGAAAGCCGCATCGTAATAGGCGGTGATGTCCTCGCGGAACCCATCGAGGTCCGGCCACTGGTTCGGCCCGATCATTGGCGTGCCGGCGAGAACATCCGGATGATCGGCCGGAAGATCCCGGCCGAGATCGAGCGCTTCCTTCTTGTCGCGCTTGCCGCCGACCAGCACCTCCTCACCCTCCGGCACATAGCCGCGATGGTTCGTCGAATTGCCGATATAGACGTCCATCTTCCGCTCGACCGGTTGAGCGAAGAAGCGTTTGGTCTGATCCAGCAGTCGCGCTCGCATCTCGCCATCGACGCGATGTCCGGTGACATAGAAGAACCCGACCTCGCGTGCTGCCTTGCCGAGCCTGTCGGCGACCGCGATGCGGTCGCTCGATTTGTCGCTGTAAAGCCCGCTCACGTCGATCAGTGGCAGACTGGTGAAAGCCGTGGATGCGCTGGCCATGCCGCCGGCCCCTCAGAGTGCGCCGTCGGCGGCCATCTGAACGACGCTTGTGTCGAACCTCAGCTTGAGATTGGCCTGGTCGCCATAAGTGGCGCCGCCGGGAAACGAGACGCCGACGAATTCCGCGCTCGGCGCACCCTGTCCGAGGATACCCTTCTCGAACAGGAATTCGGTCACGAACTGGGTCGTCTCCGCCAAATCCTCGTTATTGGCAAATGCGATAAGATCGGCCGGTGTGTAGAACAATTCGGTTGCGGCGAGCTGCTCCTGGTAGCCTTCGAGATCCGTGCCGGCAGCAGCCGCCATCGCCTCGAGTGCCGCGGTTCCCTCCGGCGTGTCCGATTGCATCAGCGCAAGCACTTCGAACCACGCGCCGACGAGCGCCTTGCCAAAATCCGGGTTGGCGGCAAGCACCTCGGTGTTCACCACCATCAAGTCGAGGATTTCGCCGGGAATCTCAGAGGAGTCGTAAACCAGTTCACCTTCACCGGAGGCCAGGATCTCCGAGAGCATCGGGTTCCAGGTCGCCACCGCGGTGACATCGGGCGTGCCGTAGATGGAGACCATGTCCGCATCGGACGTGTTGACCACGGTAATGTCGCGCTCGGACAAGCCGACGCTCTCAAGAGCGCGCGCCAGGAAGTAGTGGGAAACGGAAAGCTCGACGAGGTTGACGCTCTGCCCGGCGATGGAGGCCAGGTCCCCGCCATCCTTCAGCACGAGGCCGTCATTGCCGTTCGAATAATCCCCGATGATCAACGCGGTCGTATCGACGCCGCCTGCTGCCGGGATCGACAGCGCATCCATATTGGTCATGGTGCAGCCGTCATACTGGCCGGCCGTGTATTGGTTGATGGATTCGACATAGTCGTTGATCTGCGTGATCTCGACGGAAATGCCGTATTTCTCCGCCCATTTGTCCATGATCCCGCTGTCGGCGAGGTAACCCCATGGCATCCAGCCGGCATAAATCGACCAGCAGACGTTGAACTCCGTCTTCTCCTGCGCAAAGACCGGCAGAGGCGCGATGAGTGTGGACGAGATCAGGGCGGCAATGGCAAGCGACTTCATGTCAATCGTCTCCAGTCAGGCTGTCGTCGGAAGGCGCTCGGCCGGCCGATCCTGTTGATGGAGATTTCCCACGCGCATCCGGGAGAGGTTTGCGCGCGACAAACCTGCGTGGTGCCTCCCGGGATTTTGTCCCGCCGTGTCACCGGGCAAAGAACCCCGGCTTGCACCTCTCGGACCAGCTCCTACCCCGCATTGGCGGGATCGGACGGAACCCTAGATGCCGTCACCACACTGACCTTGTCGAAGCAAACTTCGTGCCAGGCTTCAAAGGCCCGCATCTACGTAGATGACGGCAGCATCTGGCGCCACAGTGCGCAACCGATCGGCACCCTGCCCCTTAAATAAGCGGTTCTCAGAAGCCTTTGGCGACCTTCAGAATTCAGACCCAGAAGGATGTGATTGTCGCGACGTCGTCGCGCAACCCGAAGATGACCGGCTCCTCGGCCGGATCGAACCGGTCGGCCAGCTGCTCGTAATACGTGCGGATCCCCAGTGACCCATCACCGTCGATGCTGCCCGCTCCGACTGCGCCATCCTGCTGCGTGAGGAGCGCAGATCCGATGGAGCCCGCAGCCTGAAGCGTCACCGGCGAGCGCGATACCGCCACCGTTGGATTGACCGCGTTCGTGACCGAGAGATCCTTTGTCTGCGCCGGAGCCGCGCTGGCCGACCAGACCGTGCTGGTTTGAACAATCGGCGTCATCATGCCAGCCATCGCTCGACTCCTCGTGCGTTCAATAAGGCCAGATTCTCAAAGGTCTGACAGCGCGGATGCGATCCTTTCGACGGGAATTTTCAATCGCCAGAGTTAAGGAAGGATGAAGCCCGGTCTGTGGCAGTCCACTAAACGCCCAGCGATTTCAGCTTCCTGTGCAACGCCGAGCGCTCCATGCCGACGAACTCCGATGTCCGCGAGATGTTGCCACCGAACCGGTTGATCTGCGCGATCAGGTAGTCGCGTTCGAACATCTCGCGGGCTTCGCGCAGCGGCAGCGTCATGATGTGGCTGTCGCCGCGGCTCGCCGTCTTCGGCAGCATGTCGCCGATTTCGCCGGGCAGCATGTCAGCCGTGATCGGTTTGTCCGTGCCGTCGTTGCGCGCAAGGATCATCAGTCGCTCGATATTGTTGCGCAACTGCCGGATGTTGCCCGGCCAGTCATGCGCCTGCAGAACCGCCATGGCGTCATCGGCGATTGGTCGCGGCCGGATGCCGGCCTGCTCCGCGATCTGACGCATGAAGACATCGACGAGGAACGGAATATCCTCGCGTCGTTCGGCCAGCGACGGCACCTTGATCGGCACGACCGCAAGGCGATGGAAAAGATCCTGTCGAAAAAGCCCCTCCGCAATCATCTGCTCGAGATTGAATGCAGTGGACGAGATGATGCGCACATCGACCTTCACGCGCTTGGAGCCGCCGACCCGCTCGAACTGCTGGTCGACGAGCACGCGCAGGATCTTGTTCTGCGTCTCGCGCGGCATGTCCGCCACTTCGTCGAGATAGAGAATGCCGCCATGGGCCTCCTCCAGAGCACCGACCTTGCGCTCATAGCCGTTGTTGTTTTCGGTGCCGAACAGAGCCATCTCCATGCGCTCCGGCGTGATCGCTGCGGCGTTCATGGCGACGAACGGACCATTCGCCCGGCTCGAATTGCGGTGGATCAGGCGCGCGACCAGTTCCTTGCCCGACCCCGACGGACCGAGGATCATCACGCGGCTGTTGGTGGGCGACACCTTGTCGATCGTGTTCTTCAGCTGCGATATGGCAATCGACGTCCCGATCAGCTCGACCGGATCGCCGCTCCGGCGCTTCAGTTCGCTGACTTCGCGCTTGAGCTTCGATGTCTCCAGCGCACGTTCGGCAATGAGGATCAGCCGGTCGCTCTTGAACGGCTTCTCGATGAAATCGTAGGCGCCCCGCTTGATGGCCGAAACGGCAGTCTCGATGTTGCCGTGACCCGAGATCATCACCACCGGGAGGTCGGGATAACGCGTCTTGATTTCGTCCAGCAAAGCCAGCCCGTCCAGCCGTGACCCCTGCAGCCAGATGTCGAGAAAGACCAGCCGTGGAACGCGGTCGGAAATCGCCTGGATTGCGCTGTCGCTGTCGAAAGCGGTGCGCGTTTCGTGTCCTTCATCGGAGAGGATACCTGCGACGAGTTCGCGAATGTCCTGCTCGTCGTCCACGACGAGAATGTCAGACGCCATGATTGGCCTCCTCAAGCATTGTGCTGTCCCTATCGGTTTCTTTCGCACCCGTGGAAAGGCACACCCGAACCATCGCGCCACGGCCGGAATCGAAGTCCGGCGGCGCGTCGTGCAGTTCGAGAGAGCCGTCATGGTCCTCGACGATCTTCTTGACGATCGCCAGACCCAGTCCGGTGCCCTTCTCACGCATGGTGATGTAGGGCTCCAGGATGCGGTTCCTGTTTTCCATCGGCAATCCGCGACCGTTGTCGATCACATCGACGACGATCTGATCCTCTTCGGTGCGCGCACGAACTTCGATGCGCCTGCCGTCACGCTCGGAATCCGCGGGCACGGCATCGATCGCTTCGCTGGCATTCTTGATCAGGTTGGAAAATGCCTGGCCAAGCATCCGCGCATCGAAAAGCCCTTGGATCGGCCCGCTGTCGGCAACGAGCTTGAAGAAAATGTCGTTCCGGCTGACCTCGCGCAAGAAAATCGCATCACGGAGGATGTTCTTGAGGTCCGCCGGCTCCTTGGTCGGCTTGGGCATGCGGGCGAATGCCGAGAACTCGTCGACCATCCGGCCGATATCTTCCACCTGCCGCACGATCGTGTCCGTGCACTGGTCGAACACGGTGCGGTCGTCCTGGTTGATCTGCTTTCCGTAGCGCCGCCGAATACGTTCGGCCGAAAGCTGGATCGGCGTCAGCGGGTTCTTGATCTCGTGCGCGATTCGGCGCGCAACGTCGGCCCAGGCGGTGGAACGCTGCGCAATGACGAGATCTGTGATGTCGTCCAGCGTCACCACATAGGAGTTCTCGTCGCTGAGTGATTCCTCGCGGGTCACCTGGACGTTCAAGGTGCGTTCCGTGCCGCTGCGGATGACCGTCACCTGCTCGCGCGCTTCCTGGCGCCTGCGCTGCACGGCCTGTGACAGCACGGCGTCGATCTCCGGCGCTATGTCCGCCAGCCGCCGTCCGACGAGGGCACCGGGCGGCGTATTCATCATGATTTCAGCGGACGAATTGGAGATCGCCACCCGACCGTCCCGGTCGATGCCCATCACCCCTGCCGAGACACCGGACAGCACCGCTTCGGTAAAGCGGCGGCGTTCGTCCATTTCGTCCTTCGCGGACAGGATCTGGTTGCGCTGCGTGCCGATCTGCACGATCATGTTGTTGAACGTGTCCGACAGATGCGCGACGTCGCCGTCCGATCCACGCACTGGCACCTGAACGGAAAGATCGCCCGCCGCCACCTGGTCGGCCGCGCCGATCAGCTGCCGGATCGGCCGCACGATACGGTCGGCAACGGCGATTGCAGTCCAGATCGCGGCGAGAAGCACGATCAGGGCGAAGCCGATATAGAGAATGCCGAAGGCAAGCTGCAGCGGCCCGCGATTGGCCTCCAGCGCCTGGTATTCGGCGATGTTGTCTTCCATCAGCCGCATGGACTGGATGACATCGGGATCGACGGCACGGATCGTGTAGAGAAACGTGTCCGGAATGTCCTGCAGGCGCATGATCGCACCGACGAGATTGGTGACACCCGGAGGAATGAGCGTCGGACGGCCCTCGCTCGCCGAGCGCAGCGCATCCGGTGGAATGGCCGGCAGCGGTCGCTCCGTTTCGATGTCCGCGCGCAAGATGACGGTGCCGTCGTTTCGAACGAGAAACGCACCCAGCAAGCCGCGCCCCGTCGCCTGCCGGGTGAGCAGCACCTGAAAGCCCGTCCGGTCCAGGGAATAGAGCTGTCGTGCATTGTCCAGATCGTTCGCCATCGAAACGGTCTGGCCCTGCAGGTAGCGCGCGTTCTCCATCACATAGGCTTCGGCAACATCCAGCGAGGAGCTGACGATCGATTGCGTGCGCATCGAGAACCAGCGGTCGAGCCCGATATCGAGCGTGATCGATGCGACGATCGCCACCAGGATGGCCGGCACGATGGCGACGATCGAGAAGAGCCCGATAATGCGCACATGAAGACGCGCGGCCGCCTTTCCGCGACGACGCGCCTGGAAAACGCGTCGGATCTCGTAGGCGATCAATCCGAGAAGCGCGAGGACGAAGACGAGGTTGACGATGACGGCCGTCATCACGACTTCATTGCGTGGCGCAATCGGTGTCAGGCCCATCAAGATCACGAACGAGCCGACGGCGCTGATCAGCGCAGTGACGACGACGATGAGACCCGGATTTGCCAAAATGCGGCGGCCTTCGCCCTGCTCGAGCGCCCCCGGTGGAGGAGCGCCGTGACTTTGGCTATCGACTGAAAAAGTGCTGATCGCCATGTCCGCCAGATGGTTGGATGTTCCCCCGCGGCGACTCGGCCGCCGTTGCCTTAGAGCAACGCTTTGTGGCGAAAATGCAACTATCCGGACGGCCGGTCAAGCGCTCCGCTGGCTGCGATAGACGCTGACACCGAGCTCGCGGATCTTCTTGCGCAGCGTGTTCCGGTTGAGGCCGAGAAGCTCTGCAGCGCGAATCTGGTTACCACGCGTGGCGGTGAGCGCAGCGAGGATGAGCGGAAATTCCATCTCGTGCAGCACGCGATGATAGAGGCCCGGCGGCGGCAGATCTTCGCCATATTGGGCGAAATAAGTGCGCATGTTCTCTTCGACGGCCTGGGCGATCGTGACCGGGCCGGACAACCCCTCAGTGCTGATCGCACTCGCCGGCGCATCGGTGCGCAACTCGTTGTCGATGATCTCGCGCGTGATCACTTCTTGTGGATAGAGCGCCGTCAGGCGCCGAACCACGTTCTCCAGTTCGCGCACATTGCCCGGCCAAGGATAGGATTTCATGAGCTCGAGCGCATCGCCGTCGAAGCGTTTGGCGTCCAGCCCCTCCTTCTGGCAGAGCTTGACGAAGTGGCGCACCAGATCGGGCACGTCCTCGGCCCGGTCTCGCAGTGCCGGCAGGCGCAGCGGCACGACGTTCAAGCGATAATAAAGGTCTTCTCTGAAGAGACCCTGGTTGATCGACGTCTTTAAATCCTTGTTGGTGGCGGCAACGATGCGCACGTCGGTCTTGATCGGCGTCCGGCCACCGACAGTCGTGTACTCGCCCTGCTGCAGCACGCGCAGAAGCCGCGTTTGCGCCTCCATCGGCATGTCGCCGATTTCATCGAGGAACAGAGTGCCGCCCTCGGCCTGCTCGAAGCGGCCCGTCGAGCGGTTATGCGCCCCGGTGAACGCGCCCTTCTCGTGGCCGAACAGTTCCGATTCGATGAGATCGCGCGGGATCGCCGCCATGTTGATGGCCACGAAGGGGCCATTGCGACGCTTGCCGTAATCGTGCAGCGCGCGGGCGACCAGTTCCTTGCCAGTTCCGGATTCGCCCGTGATCATCAGCGTCAGGTCGGTCTGCATCAACCGCGCCAATACGCGGTAGATTTCCTGCATGGCAGCGGAGCGACCGACCAGAGGGATCCCATCATTCTGGTCGGCATCGGCACGATCGACGCGCTTTTTGGGTTCGGATAGCGCCCGCCCGATGATGCCGATCATCTCGGTCAGATCGAACGGCTTCGGCAGATAATCGTAGGCGCCCTTCTCGGAAGCCTTGATCGCCGTCATGAAGGTATTCTGCGCGCTCATCACGAGCACCGGCAACTCCGGCCGTGCCTTCTTGATCCGTGGTAGAAGGTCGAAGGCGTTTTCATCGGGCATCACGACGTCCGTGATGACGAGATCGCCCTCGCCTGCTGAAATCCACCGCCAGAGTGTCGACGCGTTCGACGTGATGCGAACATCATATCCCGCCCGCGTCAGAGCCTGATTGAGCACCGTGCGGATCGCGGCGTCGTCGTCGGCTACCAGAATTGTCGCTGATTTCATGCCTTGGCCTCGGCGTTGTCGTCCGGCCAGAGTGCGGTGCCCTTCGACACCGGCATCAATATGCGGAACACGGTCTTCTTGTTTTGGCTGTCGCACTCGACGATCCCGCCATGGGCGCCCACGATCTTTGCGACCAGTGCAAGGCCGAGCCCCGAGCCGTTGGTTTTTGTAGTGATGAACGGGTCGAAGAGATGCGGCAGCAGATCGTCCGGCACGCCCGGTCCATTGTCGATGACGCAAAATTCCAGCGGCAGCGACACCTTTTCCCTGGAACCGGGAACAGACAGACGGATCCCCGGACGGTAGGCAGTGGTGAGCATGATTTCGCCATCGGCCGCATCGCCGATCGCTTCGCTCGCGTTCTTCACCAGATTGAGGAAGACCTGGATCAGCTGATCGCGATTGGCAAAAACGAAGGGAAGCGACGGGTCGTATTGCTCGCTGATGCGGATGTCGCGGGCAAAGCCGGCCATGGCGACAGCCTTCACGTGATCGAGCACGGAGTGAATGTTGACCGGCTGGCGATCGACCGGGCGCTCGTCGGAGAACACTTCCATCCGATCGACGAGCGAGACGATCCGGTCCGTCTCGTCGCGGATGAGCCTAGTGAGCGCGCGGTCTTCGTCATTGACCGAGCTTTCCAGAAGCTGCGCTGCCCCGCGAATGCCCGACAGCGGATTCTTGATCTCATGCGCAAGCATCGAGGCAAGCCCGGTGACGGAGCGTGCCGCGGCCCGGTGCGTCAGCTGTCGGTCGATCTTGTCTGCCATGGTGCGAACCTGCAGCACGATGACGACCGAATCTTCGTCATCAGCTTCACCCGAAACCGGCGCGACGTAGAGATCGACGAGCTTCTCCCCGCCGAGCTTGGGCGAACTCAGATCCACACGGTATTCGTTGATGGGTCCGCGACGCTCACGCACATGGTCGATCAGCGCAAGAAGCGGACTGCCGAACGGAATATACTGGTCGATCGTGTGGCGACGCAAAAGATCGGCGCTCACACCGAAAAAGTTCTCGGCCGCCCAATTGGCGTAGGAAATGTTGCCTGCGCCGTTCACCATGATGACCGGGTGCTGGATGGTGTTCAAAACATGGGCCGTCACGCCGATGTCAGTAGGAAGATCGGTGGGACCAGCCGAGCTTGCGCTCATCTTTGCGCTCCTCATCAGGCGGCCTCGCCGTAAGCCGATGGCTTTGCCAAATTTTCGCAATTCAGAAACAGCTGCGACAGGGCCGCGATGACGGCTTTCGGATCACGACTGCCCATGACGATGGCCCGCATCTCCGCAGGAACATCGGTACAATGCAGGCCGAGATACCAGCCGAGATGCTTGCGCGCGCAGCGCAGCCCAAGCTCGGTGCCGTAGTGAGCGAGCATCGCCTCATAATGCTCGATGACCACATCGACGATCTCCGCGGCGCAAGATGGGCCAAGCCCGCTTCCCGCAAGCGCCCCTGGCAGCCATGGCTGGCCCTGCGCCGCACGCCCCACCATCACGGCATCGGCGCCTGAAGCGACCCTGATCGCGTGGCAGTCGGCCTCCGTCGCCACATCGCCATTGGCAACCAGCGGTACCGAGATGGCATCCCGCACGGCCCGGATCGCATTCCAGTCGGCACGCCCTTCGTAGAATTGTTCGCGGGTGCGTCCGTGAACCGTGATCATCGCTGCGCCGGCATCTTCCGCCCGCGCTGCGATCTCTGGGGCGTTGATGGAGTTCTCGTCCCAACCGAGGCGCATCTTGACGGTCACCGGCAAGGACACGGCCGCGATCGTGGCGTCGACGAGCGACAGCGCATGATCTGGATCGCGCATCAGCGCCGAACCGGAATAGCCACCAATGACCTTCTTGGCAGGGCAACCCATGTTGATGTCGATGACATCCGCGCCCTCACCCTCCGCTATCCTGGCAGCCTCTGCCATCCAGGAGGCATCGCGGCCGGCCAGCTGGACGACATGCACGACGCCATCTTCCTGCGCCATGCGCCGGCGAGAGTCGCCGCTGTCGCCAACGAGTTCACGGCTAGCGATCATCTCGGTGACGACAAGCCCCGCACCGAAGCGATGCGCCAGCCGCCGAAACGGCAGGTCGGTCACGCCCGACATTGGCGCCAGCACGACGCGGTTGCGCACCGCGACGGAGCCGATCATCCAGGGATTAGAAAGATGGGAGTTCAGTTGAGGCTGCATGCGCAAAGGGCATCCTTTGTAATTGCCTTATTTTTAGACAGGTTTCCGCCCGCTGCCAAGGGGCATGGGAAGACTTCTTGGCTGATCGATGGCATTTCACATAGGCTCGCGATAGACCATTCGTATGACGCACACGGCTCGTGTGCATCGCACGCAGAGGTGATTGAGTTGACGACTGAAATGGATCGCGTGGCAGCCGTGATCGTGGCGGCTGGCCGAGGTGAACGGGCCGGCGACCCGTCCGAGGGGCCGAAACAGTATCGGCAGATCGGCGACGCCCCGGTGCTAGCCCACGCCCTTTTGCCATTCATTGCCCATGAAAAGATCGACGATATCGTCGTGGTCATCCATCCGGATGACGAAGATGTGTTCACGCAAACCGTTCAGCCGCATCTTGGCGGCGCCGACATCAAGATCCTCTTTGGTGACAGGACGCGGCAGATGTCGGTGCGCCGCGGGCTCGAATCGCTGTCGGACCGCCGCCCAAGCCATGTTATGATCCATGACGGCGCACGGCCCTTCATCGAGCGACCTGTCATTGACCGGGTGCTTGCCGGGCTGAAGGAGGTCGGCGACGCGATCCTGCCGGGGATCGCCGTTGCCGACACGTTGAAGTCGACGACGCTCAGCCAGCGCGTGCTCAAGACTGTCCCGCGCGACGGGCTCTATGCGGCGCAGACCCCTCAAGGCTTCGCCTATTCAGCGATCCTTGACGCGCATCGGCGCGCGGCGATTTCCGCCGACGATGGTTTCACCGACGACGCGTCCATCGCCGAATGGGCAGACATCCCAGTCAGGGTCGTGGAAGGCTCGACACAGAACATCAAATTGACCGTACGTGAGGATATTGCCATGGCCGACCAGAAGCTCAGCGCCAAGGCCGATTATCCCGACGTCCGCACTGGCAATGGGTACGATGTGCACCGGCTCGAGCCCGGCAATGGCGTCACGCTCTGCGGCGTCTTCATCGCCCACGACCAGCGCCTCACCGGCCATTCCGATGCCGATGTCGGCTATCACGCATTGACCGATGCGCTTCTGGCCACGTGCGGCGCAGGAGACATCGGCGACCATTTCCCGCCATCCGACCCGCAGTGGAAAGGCGCACGCTCGAGCATCTTCCTGCAGCACGCGGCCGAGATCGTGCGCAGCCGCGGGGGAACAATCACCAATGCCGATGTTTCTCTCATCTGCGAGGCGCCGAGGATCGGGCCGCATCGGGAAGCCATGCGCGCCGCCATGGCCCAGGATCTCGCCGTCGCGATCGAGCGTTGTTCGGTGAAGGCGACGACCAACGAGATGCTTGGCTTCATCGGCCGCGGTGAAGGCATTGCGGCCATAGCCACGGCGACGGTCATTTACGGAGGACTGAGAGATGGACGTCACAATCGTTGAACTCGCCGCTTCGCTCGTCGAAAAGGCACGCAACGCCAAGGTGATGATCGCAACAGCAGAATCCTGCACCGGTGGACTGATCGCAGGCGCCATCACCGAAGTGCCCGGCTCATCCGATATTTTCGACCGGGGCTTCGTCACCTATTCGAACGATGCCAAGATGAAGATGCTGGGCGTCAAAGCAGAAACCTTGTCGACATACGGGGCTGTCTCGGCAGAAACCGCCCGGGAAATGGCCTTCGGCGCGCTCGCGAATTCCAATGCCGACTTTGCCGTTGCAGTCACCGGCATCGCCGGACCTGCGGGCGGGACACCGGAGAAGCCGGTGGGGCTCGTTTACATCGGCGTCGCCGAACTCGACGGGAAGACACAGGTTGCCGAGCAGCGCTTCGGCGATGTCGGCCGAGGGGCCGTACGGCAGGCCACTCTGGAGGCGGCGCTGCGGGCTTTGACGCTCGAAATTCACTGACCGATCAGGCTGCAAAGAAAATTCCGAGCAGCAGAAGCGCCTCACCGACAAGGATCCCGACAAGGATCCGGTGGCCGGAAAGGAGATAAGCCACGAAGCCGGCTGCTGCAGCCCCAACACGCAAGATTGCCGGAACATCTGCAAGTGCACCGGACGGTGAGACGATGAGGTTGGCGATCACGGCCGCCACCAGCGCGGTCGCAATGCACCGGACCAGGACAAGGATGTCGGCATCATCGGAGAGTTGGCCCCCGAGATAGACGCCGAGGAAACGCCAGCTGTCCGTTGCAAGCCAGCCCGCCACGAGAATGAAGAGATAAGGCCACCACCAGGCATCAATCGCGCCGAAGCTCATGGGTTCACGCCCTTCTTCCGACGGCTGTAGCGGTGAAAACCATAGGCCGCAAAGCCGCCCACCAGCCCGGTGGCGAGAAGCGCGAAATCGGGCGTCACCATCGCCATTACCGGGCCGAGCAAAAGGCCAAGTACCATGGCGACATGCCCTGCCCGCTCGCGCGCCGATCCCCAGAGCGAGGTGAGGAAATAGAGCGGCGTCAGAAAGAACAGGGCGGCAGAGACGCTCGGCGGCAGCACGTCCGCCACCATGTAGACCGCAGCCACCACCATCATGTTCAGAAGAATGAGCGACGCGCCGAGGCCGCCATACCAGGCGGTGCGGAAGTCTCGCGGGATCGAGCGCACTTCCTGCATGGCGAGCACCCAGGACGTGACGGCGACGAAATGCGCGAGCATGTATAGCACCCACCGACGTGTGCGCGGCCCGCGAATTTCCGGCACCAGCGCAACGACCATGGGACCCAGCCGAATCGACGAGAGCGCTACGGCGAATGTCGCTGCAGCAATGCCATTACCAGCCGCGATGGCGCCGACGAGCACGACCTTGGCAGGCAGCGCCCAGACGACGGCCGTCATGAAAACAGCATGGGCCATCGACAGCCCCGACTCCACCGCGAGCGCGGCAAAGCCGATGAAGCTCGACATCAAAATCAATGCTGGGATAGAAAATGCCGCCCCGATCCCACGCAGCAACCACCGCAGATGGGTGTCATCGGGACCTGGAATGGGCTCTGCGGGGTCTTGTGAAGGATCATTCTGCAGCATCGAAGCCGGCGATAGCACAGCCGTCCACACGAAGAAATAAAAAGATCAGGCTGCCTTAGCGTTTGATCTCGCTGACCTGACGAGAAAGGCCCGGCTGGAGACCAGCCGGGCCTTCGATCATTGAGGCGAAGCGCCCTTTACTTGCGGCGCGGAACCTTCGGCACGGAGCTGCCTGACTTGCGGCTTGCCTGATCGGACCGCTCGGCGACCGCAACGTCGGCACCCGCGTCGGCTGCGGGATCGCCGTCTGGCATGGACCCGTCGTCCGGCCGTTCGGCAGATCGCTTTGGAGCCCGCGTCTTGGCTGCGGCAGGCTTCGGCTTCGCGGCCTTTTTCGCAGCCGGCTTACGCACTGGCTTGACCGGTACTTCGTCAGGGATCGCATCGAGCTTGAGGCCGGTCTTGCCGCCTTCCTTCGTCTCGACGGTCACCTTGACCGTGCCACCCTTCTTGAGCTTGCCGAAGAGAACCTCGTTGGCGAGTTCCTTCTTGATGTGCTCCTGGATGACGCGGCCGAGCGGACGGGCACCCATGTTCTCGTCATAGCCCTTCTCGGCGAGCCAGGCGATTGCATCCTTTGACAGGTCGAAGGTCACGCCACGTTCGGCCAGCTGGGCCTCGAGCTGCATGACGAACTTTTGCACCACCTGGTGGATCACCGGCGTCGGCAGCGAGCCGAACGGGATGATCGCGTCGAGACGGTTGCGGAATTCCGGCGTGAAGAGCCGGTTGATCGCTTCCGTGTCTTCGCCGGTCCGCTTGGCAGAGCCGAAGCCGATCGCAGCCTTCTGCATGTCCGAAGCGCCCGCATTGGTCGTCATGATCAAGATGACGTTGCGGAAGTCGATCTGCTTGCCGTTGTGATCGGTCAGCTTGCCGTGATCCATGACCTGCAACAGGATGTTGAACAGATCCGGATGGGCCTTCTCGATCTCGTCGAGCAGCAGCACGCAGTGCGGATGCTGGTCGATGCCGTCGGTCAGCAGACCACCCTGGTCGAAGCCGACATAGCCGGGAGGTGCACCGAGCAGACGCGAAACCGTGTGCCGCTCCATGTATTCCGACATGTCGAAGCGCAGAAGCTCGACGCCGAGCGACTTTGCCAGCTGCTTAGCCACTTCCGTCTTGCCGACGCCCGTCGGACCGGAGAACAAATAGCTGCCGATCGGCTTGTCCGGTTCCCGCAGGCCCGCACGTGCCAGCTTGATGGCCGATGACAGCGCGTCGATCGCTGTGTCTTGGCCGTAAACGACCGTGCGAAGCTCTTTTTCGAGGTTCGCGAGCACCTGCTCATCGTTTTGGGACACGTTCTTCGGAGGAATCCGGGCCATCGTTGCGATGGTGGCCTCGATCTCCTTCTCCGTCACGGTTTTCCGGCGCTTGTTTGCCGGCAGCAGCATCTGCGACGCACCGGTCTCGTCGATCACATCGATCGCCTTGTCCGGCAGTTTGCGGTCATTTATGTAGCGCGCCGACAGCTCAACGGCCGACTTGATCGCCTGATCGGTGAATTTGATCTTGTGATAGTCCTCGTAATAGGGCTTCAGGCCCTTGAGGATCTTCACCGCGTCTTCGACGGAAGGCTCCTTCACGTCGATCTTCTGGAAGCGCCGCACCAGAGCACGGTCCTTTTCGAAGAACTGACGATATTCCTTGTAGGTCGTCGAGCCGATGCACCGGATCAGTCCGGAAGACAGGGCCGGCTTCAGAAGGTTCGAAGCATCCATCGCGCCGCCGGAGGTCGCGCCGGCGCCGATCACCGTATGGATCTCGTCGATGAAGAGCACGGCTCCCGGCGTGTCCTCGAGCTCCTTGACGACCTGCTTCAGGCGCTCTTCGAAATCGCCACGGTACCGCGTGCCGGCAAGCAGCGTTCCCATATCGAGCGAGAAGATGGTCGCGTCCAGAAGCACTTCCGGCACTTCTTTCTCCACGATGCGCTTGGCAAGCCCCTCGGCGATGGCGGTCTTGCCGACGCCCGGATCACCGACGTAAAGCGGGTTGTTCTTGGACCGGCGGCAAAGCACCTGGATGGTGCGGTTGACCTCGTCCTGCCTGCCGATCAGCGGATCGACACGGCCCTTCTTGGCCTTCTCGTTCAGGTTGACGCAGTAGGCGGTCAGCGCGTCCTGCGCCTTCTTCTTGCCGCCCTCATCCTGGTCGGAACCGGCATTCGGACCGCCCTCCTCCTGCTCGTCCGCTCCGGAGACCGGACGTGCCTCGGAAGCGCCGGGACGCTTGGCGATACCATGCGAGATGAAGTTCACCGCATCGTAGCGCGTCATCTCCTGCTCCTGCAGGAAATAGGCGGCGTGGCTTTCGCGCTCGGCAAAGATCGCGACCAGCACGTTGGCGCCTGTCACTTCCTCGCGACCGGACGATTGCACGTGGATGACCGCGCGCTGGATGACGCGCTGGAAGCCGGATGTGGGTTTGGAATCCTCGTCATATCCGGTGACGAGGTTCTGCAGCTCGTTATCGACATATTGCGTCACGATCGAGCGCAGCTGGTCGAGATTGACGTTGCAGGCACCCATGACGGCGGCCGCATCGGCGTCGTCGATCAGGGCCAGCAACAGATGTTCGAGCGTCGCATATTCGTGGTGGCGCTCGTTTGCCAGTGTAAGTGCCTGGTGCAGTGCCTTTTCAAGGCTGGAAGAAAATGTCGGCACGCTATCGGTTCCTTATTTCTTTTCCATCACGCATTGCAGCGGGTGCTGGTTCTGACGTGCGAAATCCATGACCTGCGTCACCTTGGTCTCGGCCACCTCGTAGGTGAACACACCGCATTCGCCGACACCATGATTGTGAACATGCAGCATGATGATCGTGGCGGCTTCACGGTCTTTTTGAAAGAACCGCTCGAGCACGTGAATGACGAACTCCATGGGCGTGTAGTCGTCGTTGATCAGGAGGACCCGGTAGAGGCTCGGTTTTTTGACCTTGGGTTTGGTGCGCGTGATCACCGAAGTCCCGCGCCCGGGTCCATCGCCGTTCTTGTCGTTTCCGCCTTGCGAGCGAACAGGCCAAGCGTGCATCTTGAGAAGTCACCTCATTCATCGGATCGACGCACCCGCCGTGCGTCGCCCTCGATCATCCTAAGCGTAATCTAAGTCTTCGCCACTGCATTTTAAGCCCCCCGCACTGCCGTTTCATCACATTCGCTGCGATGGGCTCAGGATGTCGGGCACAAAAAAACCCGGCCGGGCCGCTGCGATCAGCGGTCTGGCCGGGTGCTTGTCGTCGACCCACCGCCCGTCAGACAGGGCAGCGTAGGTTTGTCAGCCTTTGGCGCTTAGTTGGCAGCCTTGCCCATGGAGCGTTCGAACGGCTTGTAAACGTCCTTGGCGAGATCGGCATAGATTTCACCCATCTTCGTTGCCTGCTGGACGAAGGCTTCGTAAGACGACTTGGCGTAGTCGGTCTGGATTTCGAAGACCTTTTCCATCGACTTGGCAGCCGACAGCTTCTCGACCATTGCGGCGCTGTGCTCGAAAGACTTCTTGGAGTAGTCGGCAGCTTCCGAAGCGATAGTCTGCATGCCCGTCGCCATGGTCGAATAGCTCTTCAGCATCGTGTCCATGGTGTCCTTACCGGCCTTGTTGGCATCATCGAAATTCAACATGTCGCACTCACCTTCTGGGTTGGTCGCGCAGGTGTGATCTCACGCATCTTGCATGGGGCCGCATTCATAAGTGCACTGCAGCACGAGGTCAAGTTTTCTGGTGCATTGCAGCATGGCCGTCTCCAAATGGTCGGATTTGCCCGCTTTGGGTCAAATGCGAACCGGGGGATTCAGACTTTGTCCATCATAAACCAGTTGGTAACGATGCCGCCATTATGGTCTTGGCAACGGTGGCTGTTGTGGGGGCTCGGCTGCCGGAAGCAATTCAATACTGCGTCGCGTATCAAGAGTTAGCCCGTGATCTATATCGCAGAAGGCATCGCCGGCCGTAAAACGGGCGAAATCCTCGCTATCGCCACGAGACTCCTCTTCACCGCAATGGTCGTCCTGATTGTTGCAGCCGCTTCACCGGCTGCCGCCAATCCCAAATATGCGGGCATCGTCATCGATGCGCGCACGGGCAAGACGCTCTATGCGGCCAATGCCGACGCGCCGCGGTATCCGGCGTCGCTCACCAAGATGATGACCATGTATCTCGCCTTCGAGGCGATCGATGCTGGCCGCGTCACCAAGGAGAGCCGCATCCCCGTTTCCCGGAAGGCCGCTGCCGAGCCGCCATCCAAGATCGGCATCCGTTCCGGCACGACGATTACCGTCGAGCAGGCGATGCGCGCCCTTGTCACCCGCTCTGCCAACGACGCGGCGACGGCGCTCGGCGAATTCCTTGGTGGCTCGGAATCGCGTTTTGCCGAACTGATGACCCAGAAGGCCCGCCAACTCGGCATGTCCAAGACGACTTTCCGCAATGCCCACGGCCTGCCGAACTCGCAGCAGGTGACGACGGCTCGCGACATGGCCCGTCTCGGCATCGCGCTGCGGGAACATTTCCCGCACCACTACCACTATTTCTCGACCCGCTCGTTCCAGTTCGGCGGCGCCACCTTCGGCAACCACAACCGTCTTCTTGGCAATGTTCGCGGCGTCGACGGCATCAAGACCGGCTTCATCAACGCTTCGGGCTTCAACCTCGTCTCTTCCGTCAACGACAATGACCGCCTCGTCGTCGCCGTCGTCATGGGTGGACGTACCGGCGCAAGTCGCGACGCACAGATGCGCAAGCTGATCGCCGAATATCTGCCGCAGGCAACACGTGGTGGCGGTGGCAACCTGATCGCCCGCTCCGGCGCATCGCCCGTTCTCGCGGCGAGTGCATGGGCTTTGCCCGAGCGCGGCCCGGTACCGGTCTTCCGCGACCCGATCGACATGCGCGTGGCAACGGCTTATGCGGCGCCTGCTCCGGCTTCGGCCCAGGCCGCCATCGCCGCAGCCTTCCCCGTACCGAACGAGCGTCCGGTGGTCGGTCGCGAGGCGCTGGCTCAGGTTCTTCGTGAACAACAGGCATCTGTGCCCACCCCGCCTGCCCCCATCGTCGGCCAGGAAATGGGCTCCTCCGAAATCGACGCCGTCACGACCGCGAGCACCGCTGCAGAAGTCGCAACAGCCTCTGCCGCCATGCCGAGCGGCTGGGTCGTCCAAGTCGCAGCCATGCCCGATGCGTCCGAAGCGATGGCCTATCTTCAGAATGCGCAGCGCAAGGCGGGTGGGCAGATCTCTTCGGCGACGCCGTTCACCGTTGCCTTCCAGGATGGCGGCTCCACGCTGCACCGCGCCCGCTTCGGTGGCTTTGCCGGCAAGAACGATGCCTGGGCCGCCTGCGAGAGCCTGAAGCGCTCCGGCTACGGTTGCTGGGCCACGCAGCAGTAAGGCTGCCAACAATCAAGCCGCGCGGACGCATGTGTTTCAGGCCGCGCGGTCGAGTTTTCGAGATCCACCCCTGTTTGTATTGAGTTGATGGGGATCAGCGATGACGACGCAAGAGAATATCCTTGGCTTCATTGATGCGCGCAGCAAGAAAGACCGAGCCGCCCGTGTCCGGATGAACTCGCTTCATGAGGCTGCGATGCGCCTGGCGGATTTCGGCTTCACTCGCACCCGGACGAAGACCAAGGACCTCGTAGGCCTCCTTCTCTGTCATGGCGCCCGTGCCTGGCGCAGCTCCCAGCCCGTCGTCCGCGTCCGCCTCAGCGTCCCCTCGCCAGCGGGGTATGCGGCGGTCAAGATACGCCTCTAGCAACTGCCGGCTTTCCTCGTCGCTGAGCAGAGCCTGGTGCAGGGTGAGCAATTCGGTTTCGTCGAGCGAAGCGAGATCGGCGCCTTCGAACGGGCCGGCAAGCACCAGGCCGTTCATGTCTCCGGTATCGAGATCGAGCTCCATCTCCAGCGCTGCGCTGCGCACCGTCGAATAGCGCCCGGCCTCCGACTGCACCGTGGTGGACCGGCCGAGCCTGCCGAACATGGCTGCCGACAAGCCGATCAGCGTCATCCCAACCCCTGCCCGACCAACCAGGGTCAGGACGAGACCGAAGAGCGCCAGAAGGCTGGGACCCGCGTATTTCAGTCCGAAAGCGAGATGTCTGGGGTTCGCTTTCGTGAAGGCGAAGCCGAGCGCCGACAGAACCAGCAGCGCCAGGACGATGTAGAAAAGCACCGCCATGCTACGTGCCCTGCCGCCCGCCGGGCAGCTGCGACAACAGAAGCTGCGAACCTCGGCTCTTCGATGCCTTGAGCGCCTTCAGTCCGCCGGATGCATAGGTGGCCACGGCTTTGAGCAATTCGGCCAGTTCGCCGGCAGCGTTTTCGTCGAAGCGGATATGTGCGCCACCCGACAATCGCGCCATTTCCTTGAAGGCCGTCTCGGCTACGCTGTTGCGTCCTTCCTGAAACAGGAACAGCGGCACCTTGCGTAGCCCCAGTTCGCCGGCCTTGTGGCACAGCGCATCGATATCTTCTTCCATCGCGTCGCCGATATAGACGGCGGCGCTGACGGGCTTCTTCACGGTCTCGTCGCGGATATGGCTGAGCACCTTACCGATCTGCGTCTGGCCGCCCCGGCAGTCGATCTTCGTCATCAGGTCGCGGAGGCTGCGCGTATCCGATACCCAGCGCGAAGCGCGGCATTCGTCGTAGCCGCGGAAATAAACCAGCTGCACCGCCAGATTGCCCGCGGCTCCCACGGCGCCGAACATCTCGCCCTGAAGCTGACACGCCGCATCCCAGGTCGGTTGCCGGCTCATGGTAGCGTCGAGGGCAAAGACGAGGCGTCCGCCGCCCGCCTGCGGCTTGATGGCGCGTGCCGCGGCCAGGAAGCCGCTGATGGCACTCTTGGCCGAAACGGCCGCACCTTCGTTGCCTTGCCGTGCCAACGGCCGGTTGGCCGTGCGATCCTTGTCCTTATCGGTCATGATGGGCGCAAATCCTTCTCATCAACCGAATCTGGCGTCTTGAGCCGCAAACACAAGAGCGCCGCAGGCGCGCAGAGCTTAGAGGAGACCGAGCGAAGCGAGTTCCTGCTGCATTTCCATCGGCATATCGGCGATCTCCGCGCCGGCGGATCCCAAGTCGGCAGGCGCATCGGCAGAAACGAGATATCGCCAGCCCTGAAATGGTCGGCGCGGTTGCCAGTTGGTGGCGATCAGCTCGGGATGCAGCACGAGATTGCAGCGCGAAATGCCTTCGCCGTCGATGAAGGGCCGGATGTCCTTCAGGCGCTGGCGCACCTGCACGTTGCCCTTGATCACCCAGTAAAGCGAACCGCCATCCAGCAGTTCGTCCATCCGCTTGGGCAGCATGCGCGTGGTGTGAAACTGCTCGGGCTCGAGCCCCTGAGCACGCATGATGGAGAAGCGCCACTCGATATGGGCTGCCAGATCCTCGATGCTTTCCGCACCGACGCACAGTTTCAGAAGATGGAGAGCCATTGCCCCCGGTTAGTTAAAAAGCATGGCCGATGGAAGGCCCACCGGTTTTTCCACAGCCGGCAGGCGTACCGCGATCAGCACTCCACGACATTGACCGCGAGACCGCCGGTGCTGGTTTCCTTGTAGCGCTCGTTCATGTCGAGACCGGTCTGGCGCATCGTTTCCACACACGCGTCGAGTGAGACGAAATGCGTACCGTCCCCCTTCATCGCGAGCGATGCGGCGGTCACGGCCTTCACGGCGCCGAGCGCATTGCGCTCGATGCAAGGCACCTGCACGAGTCCGCCGACCGGATCGCAGGTCATGCCGAGGTGATGTTCCAGCGCGATCTCGGCGGCGTTTTCCACCTGTGCCGGCGTTCCGCCCATGAGTGCTGCAAGGCCCGCCGCAGCCATCGCAGCAGCCGAACCGACTTCGCCCTGACAGCCGACTTCGGCCCCGGAGATGGAAGCGTTGTGCTTGATCAGCCCGCCGATCGCCGCTGCCGTCAGCAGGTAATCGCGAATGGAGCGAGGGTCGGCGTCATGGTGAAATTTGAGATAGTAGCGAATGGTCGCAGGAATGACTCCGGCCGCGCCGTTGGTCGGTGCCGTGACGACTCGGCCGCCCGACGCGTTCTCCTCGTTGACGGCCATGGCGAAGACGGACAGCCAGTCATTGGCGAGCAGCGGGTTGACCGTGTTGCGCTGCCAGTCGTCCTCGAGCTTCTGGTGAATTGCCCGCGCCCGGCGCTTCACCTTCAGTCCACCCGGCATGATGCCGTCCTGACCGAGCCCGCGCTCGATACAGCCATCCATGGCCATCCAGATGCGATCCAGGCCTCGATCGAGCTCGGCTGCATCGACGAATATCTCTTCGTTGGCCCGCTTCATCTCCGCGATGCTCAAGCCCGAGCGGGACGCCATCTCCAGCATCTCGTTCGCCGTCGCGAATGGAAACGGTACCGGTCGATTCGACGTAGAAGGCCTCGCGCGATCCTTCGCTGCAAGTTCCTCTTCCGAAAGCACGAAACCGCCGCCGATCGAATAATAAACGCGCCGCAGCAGCACCCGGTCGTCGCGGTCGAGCGCCAGGAACGCCATCCCGTTCGCGTGACCCGCCAGGGGCTGCTTGCGATCGAAGATCAGGTCCTGCGCGGGATCGAACGCATAGGTTGGATGCCCGGCCGGCTCGATTCTCATTTTCCGTTCGACACCGTCGATGATGGCGTCCATGCGGTCCGGATCGACCTGATCCGGTGTTTCACCGGTCAGACCAAGTATGACCGCCCGCCCTGTGCCGTGTCCGATACCCGTGAAGGCCAGCGATCCGTGCAGGCTTACTCTTATGCGCGCCACCTGCGCCGAACTGGGCCGCGGCCAATCGCCATGCAAGATTTCGTGGAGAAAGCGCACCGCTGCCGACATCGGTCCCATTGTGTGGGAACTCGATGGGCCGACGCCGATCTTGAAGACGTCGAAGACGGAGAGAAACATGGGCGCGCGGTCCTTGATGAGACGACCACCCTAACCCGATCGGGGTCGGGCGCAACATCCAGGAGCGGCATCGCAGTCGCGGGTTCGCGGCATCCGGTACAATCGGCGGCCCTATAACGCAAAAAAACGCGGGATCACCCGCGCTTTTAGAAATTTTGGTCTTTCCTGGTGGCTGTTAGATGCCGCCGAACAGATAGGCCAACACCAGAATTCCGGCAAAACCGACCACTGCACGGGCCGTGAAGGCCCAGCAGGACTTTTGAGCGGTCTCTTCCATCATGACTCCACTTGATGCCCCGATATCGTAGGGAACGGTTGTTGTTCTTGTCTCGCTCCTGAAGGCCGTCATCTACAGAACCCTTTCAGACTTCGCAACTGCGAAATATGGCTACTTCTGGGCACAATTTCGCATGGCACCTGTGAACAATCCGCACCCCACGCTGCCATTCAAGGGGTCGCTTGGTTAACAAACGGTTAAATAGACTGTTAAACTTGGCCCCATTTTCACCGCATGCATGAAGATTTGGTTGCCAGCTCCAACGCGGGCTGCCGCATTTGGTTGCGTCATGTGTCGAGCTCAAGGCATGGTGCCTCGACCTCTCCAACTCCATGGAATGCCTGCTGATGACCTACCTGGATGGCGCCGCCATCGTCCTGTTTCTCCTGTCCTGGGCGCTGTTTGCATGGCTGACGGACGGCGCGCGACGCTTTGGCCGGCAGAGTTTGACGCGATTGATGAACCGCAACCGGGCGCTGTGGATTCGCAACAGTCTGAAGCGGGATTTGCGGATGATCGACACGCAAATCATCGCTGGCCTGCAAAACGGCACGGCCTTTTTTGCCTCAACGGCAATAATCGCGATCGGTGGCTGCTTTGCCCTACTCGGCGCAACCGATCAGGTGCTGCGCGTCTATGCGGACCTGCCGATTTCGATTCCCGGTGGCAGAGCGGCGTTTGAACTGAAGGTCGTCGGCCTCATCACCATTTTCGGCCACGCCTTCTTCAAGTTCGGCTGGTCCTACCGCCTCTTCAACTACTCGTCGATTCTTTACGGCGCCTTGCCGATGCGCGACGAACTTGAACGCGCACCCGAGCGCTCGGAGAAGCTGGTCGAAAGCGCCATCATGATGAATGTGCTGGCAGGCCGGCATTTCAACGCCGGCCTGCGCTCCATCTTTCTGTCGATCGGCTATCTCGGCTGGTTCATCGGACCGGTAGTTTTCATGGCGAGCACGCTGCTCGTCCTGGCGGTCCTGGTGCACCGCCAGTTCTTCTCGGCGGCGCGCCAGGTTCTGGCCGACAATCAGGCTGCGACGGAATCCCAGTCAGGCGAGAAATCGTAGTCGCAGATCCGGTGGTTGGCGGATCGCAGAGCCGAGATTGCTGCCATTTCGGCGTCGGTGAGCTCGAAGTCGAAGATGTCCGCATTCTGAGGCAGCCGGCTCGGCTTGGACGTGCGCGGTATCGCCACCACGCCATCCTGCTGAACGTGCCAACGCAGCACGATTTGCGCCGGCGATTTGCCATGCGCCTCCGCGGCCGCCGCCACCGGGGCTGCTTCGAACACGTCGCCGCCACGCCCGAGCGGGCAATAGGAGGTCATGGCCATGCCGCGCGCCCGGCAGGCCGCGTGCACCTTCGATTGGTCGAGCATCGGATGGTATTCGACCTGGTTACAGACGAGCGGCTCGTCCGTCAGCGCCCACGCCTCGTCGAGCAACCGCGTGGTGAAATTCGATACACCGATGTGGCGCGTCAGCCCCTGCTTCTTGACCCGATTGAGGGCAGCGATCGAGTCGGCGAGCGGAATCTGCGGGTTCGGCCAGTGGATGAGGAGCAGGTCGAGATGATCCACGCCAAGCCGCTTCAGGCTCGCCTCTGCAGCACGCTCGAGCGCGCCGGCGCCGATATCGGTGTACCAGACCTTGCTGGTCAGGAAGATGTCGTCCCTTGCCACACCGCCTGCACTGATGCCCTCTCCGACTGCTTCCTCGTTGTCGTACATGATGGCGGTGTCGATATGGCGGTAACCTGCATCGAGCGCAGCACGCACCATCTCGACGCAATCATCGCCCTTCAAGGTCCAGGTGCCGAGCCCCAACACGGGAATGTTTGCGCCATGGGCGGATACGGTCTTCATCAAGGGTACTCCTTTGCTGTGTTCGGTTTCATTCGCATCTGTGTGTGAAACGATCTAGATCGGATCGAGTGCCGTCGTCGATTCGACGTAAGCGTCCGCCGCGGGGAGACAAGATGGTAGATCAGGCCGGTATGCCCCATCGAAGCCCCTCGACGCGTCTGATGCGCCTGGATGTGGCGCGTGGATTGGCCCTCGTGGCCATGGCCATCTATCATTTGACCTGGGACCTCGAGTTCTTTCGTTATGTCCCGCTCGGGCTGACGTCCGAAGGCGGCTGGAAGATATTTGCTCGCGGCATCGCCAGCACCTTCCTGTTCCTGGCGGGCTTCAGCCTTGTGCTCGGCCACTACCCGACGATCCGCTGGCGCCCGTTCCTGCGGCGGCTGGCCATGATCGTCACGGCCGCGTTGGTGATCACGGTCGCCACCTATATCGCCTTTTCGCAAGCGTTCATCTTCTTCGGCATTTTGCACGCCATCGCAGCCGCAAGTCTGATCGGCCTCGCGTTCCTGAGATTGCCGCCGGCAATCACGGCGATCATCGCGGTGCTCATCATCATCACGCCGAATGTTTTCAGCTCGACGGCATTCGATTGGCCCGGCCTGTGGTGGGTCGGCCTCTCGGAAAACCGGCCCGTCTCGAACGACTACGTGCCGCTCTTTCCATGGCTCGGTGCAACGCTGCTCGGCATTGCCGCGGCACGGATCATGAAGGCGAATGGTTGGCTCGGTCACCTCGCGACCCGCTCCGAGCCTGGCCGCTTGACCCGTGGGCTGGCGTTTGCGGGCCGCCACAGCCTTGCTGTCTACCTGATCCACCAGCCGATCCTGCTCGGCCTTGTCTATCTGGCGAGCATCGTCGCGCCACCGCCTGCGGCCGATCCCGGCGTCGCCTATATGAACAGCTGCGTCCCAAGCTGCTCGGCTACACAGGGCGAGACATTTTGTCAGTCATTTTGCGGATGCACGCTGGACGCGTTGAACGCTGCCGACCTGTTTGACGATCTGATCGCGGGAACGCTCGACCCCGCCGGCGATCCACGCGCGGTCGAGATAGCAAATCAATGCACGGCGGATATCTTCGGCGGCCAGCGCTAGAATCCGAAGCTTTGAATCAGGTGCTGACGCCGATTTCGGCCAGACGTGTCAGGCAGGCCTCCTCGACATTGTCGAGCTCGTTCAGCGTCTCTTCGATGTCCTTGCGCTTTTGCCGCAACTCGTTGCGCTTCTCGTCGACGCGCTTCATCAGAAGCTTGAGCTGCCCCTCTTCGCCCGGAGGATCCTTGTAGACCTGAATGATCTCGCGAATCTCGGCGATCGTGAAACCGATGCGACGGCCGCGCAGGATTTCCTGGATCAAACGGCGGTCAGCCTGGCGGAAGAGACGGGTGCGGCCGCGACGCTCCGGCTGCACGAGGCCTTCGTCTTCGTAGAAGCGAAGCGTCCGGGTCGACACGCCAAACTCGCGCGTCAATTCCGTAATGGTGTAATATTTGTTCAACGCAGTCTGATCCCCGACAAGGAAAAGACGGTAGCGACTTTTACGTAAAAGTCAATTTTCTCGGATCATGACACGCCGAACCACCATGTGGCGATCCCGAGAAACGCGAAGAAGCCGATGATGTCGGTCGTGGTCGTCACGAAGACGGCCGAGCCGACTGCGGGATCCGCCCCAAATCGATCGAGAATCAGCGGCACTACGATACCGGCAAGCGCTGCCACGAACATGTTGATGAGCATCGCGGCCGCGATGATTCCTGCGATCTCGGCGCTCTGGAACCAGAAGCCGGCGACGGTGGCAATCAGCAGTCCGAAGATCAGTCCGTTGATCAGTCCGACAAGGCATTCGCGGCGGATGATGCGGGGTGCGTTGCGAAAACTAAGATTGCGCGTTGCCAAGGCACGAACCGTCACGGTCATGGTCTGCGACCCGGCATTGCCGCCCATACCTGCAACGATGGGCATGAGCACCGCAAGCGCGACGATCTCTTGAATGGTCGCTTCGAACAGTGAAATCACGGAGGCCGCCATGAAGGCGGTGAAAAGGTTGGCGAGAAGCCACGGGACGCGCGAACGCGATGTCGCCCGAACGCTGTCGGAGAGTTCCTCGTCCCCGACGCCGCCCATGCGCATCAGGTCCTCCTCTGCCTCTTCCTGAATGACGTCCACCACATCATCGATGGTGAGCACGCCGACGAGCCGACCGTTCTTGTCGACGACGGCTGCCGAGAGAAGATCGTACTGCTCGAAAAGCTGCGCCGCCTCCTCTTGGTCCATCTCGGCGGCGATGGGATAGTTTGTATCCCGCATGATGTCTTCGATCTTGACCTTGCGCTTGGTGCGCAGGATGCGGTCCAGATCGATGACGCCCATCAGCTTGAACGTCGGATCCACGACGAAGATCTGCGAGAAGCTTTCCGGCAGGTCCTCGTCTTCGCGCATGTAGTCGATCGTCTGGCCGACCGTCCAGAAGGGTGGGACCGCGACGAACTCCGTCTGCATGCGGCGGCCGGCGGTATCTTCCGGATAGTCCAGCGCCCGACGAAGCCGGATCCGCTCCGTGAACGGCAGCTTTGCCAGAATGTCGTCCTGGTCTTCCTGGTCGAGGTCTTCGAGAATGTAGACCGCATCGTCGGAATCGAGATCGGCGAGCCCTTCCGCGATACGCTCGTTCGGCATCGCGTCGATGATTTCGAGGCGAACGGCCTCGTCGACTTCGGTCAGCGCCGAGAAATCGAAGTCCGAGCCAAGCATCGTGACGAGCTGTCCGCGCTCGTCCGAATCGAGCGATTCGAGAAGGTCGCCAAGTTCGGATTCGTGCAGTTCGCCGACCTCGTCGGTCAGCGAGTCGCGGTCACCCTGTTCAAGCGCCGTGGTGACGCGCTCGACGAAGTCGCTGCGCAGGTCACCGTCTTCCGTATAAACGTCATCGTCGCTCACGGGCTGGGCGTCAGCATTGCGTGCTTCGCTCGTCTTATCTGCGTTATCTTCCATGAAGATCCTTCACCTTCGGAAAGCGATAGCGTTAGCCCGCTGCGACGACACGCAAGCGACAATCCACGAACTTCTGATCTGACGGAAGACGATCGGAGCATGGCGAAGACCAATCACTCCGCATCCCTGTTATCCCACCGCATCGTAAACGGCTTGGACCACAATTGGTTTCGAAGCAATCGCTCAAGAAGGCTTTGGATCGGATGGAGGAAGCGCAGAGCGCTGAGGGCTGTCGCCTGCTGCTTTGGACGCCTTCTTCTTTTTGGCAGCGGAGCGAGCCGATGTCGGCAATGGCTGGCTGAGAAGCTCCATCTGCGTCTCCTGAATCTCGGTCAATCGTTCCCACTGACGCATCAGATGATGGTCGAACTTTTCGTGGAGATGCCGAATCTCGAGTTCCGCCTTGAGGTTCACGCGGTAATCGTTGAGCGAGCGCAGGCGGTCTTTCGCCTCCTGCCGCTTCTGGCTCATCATGATCAACGGCGCCTGAAATGCGGCGATCATCGCCAGCATCAGGTTGAGCAGGATGAAGGGATAGGGATCGAACGGCTGGCGCAGGAGCGGCACGAGATTGACGGCGACCCACAGCATGAGCACACCGACAAAGGTCAGGATGAAGGCCCAGGAACCTGCAAAGCCGGCGATACGATCGGCCGCGCGTTCGCCGAAGCTCAGCCGCTCGGCGTAATCCTCCTCGACGTTCTGGCTCAGCGTCTCGTCTCGCGACATGCTGGCAATGACCGACCGATCGAGCTCGGTCAGTTCGCCGCGCTCCCGCTCGATGGCACTTTCCAGCGCCTGCCACCTGGCCATCTGCAGATCGGTCGAACAGATGAAGCGGCTCTCACGCCACTTGGGATGCGCATCATCGAGATAGCGCGCAATGTTCGGGCGCACCCATTCCACGGAGAGAAGTGCTGCCTCTCTCTCGCCGCGCCCGCAGATGCCGCAATAACTGGCAGCGATCGCCTTGCGTGCCATCGCCTATCCTCTCGAACCGAGAACCACCCTACACGATCGCCAAGTGCGGCCCCAATGGCAAGATGACGTCCTGAAACGCAAAAAGCGCCGACATGCGGCGCTTTTGAAGTCTCCCGAAGGAGAATGGTGCGGTCGAGAAGACTCGAACTTCCACGGGTTGCCCCACAGCGACCTCAACGCTGCGCGTCTACCAATTCCGCCACGACCGCACGTGGTAGAAGCCGTTCTTGCCGGCGCCGGTCATCTAGCAAATCGATTTGGTGCGCACAAGCGCGAACGGTAAGAAAAACCGCTTGTCCCGAGACCAATCGCGAAAGCGTTGCGAACGGGCGCGTTCAGGCATAGATCAGGCGCCATGACCGTTCATCTGCAAGCAAAGCCGCGCATCAATGCCGATCGCTCGACGATGGCCGATCGATTCCTGCCGCAGTCGGAGAGCCCGCCGGTGCGCTGGCGCGTAACTCAAGGCCTCACCGACTACGAATCGGCTGTTGCGTTGATGGAAGCCGAAGCGGCTCGCATCCATGATGGGGCTGCCGACGAACTGGTCTGGCTTGTCGAACATCCGCCGCTCTATACGGCCGGAACCTCTGCCAGGATGGACGACCTGATTGCGCCGGATCGCTTCCCCGTCTTCCAGACGGGCCGCGGTGGCGAGTTCACCTATCACGGGCCCGGCCAGCGCGTTGCCTATGTGATGCTCGACCTCAAGCGCCGCCGGCAGGATGTGCGCGCCTTCGTGGCGGCGCTGGAGAGCTGGGTGATCGCGACGCTCGCGGATATGAACGTGCGCGGCGAACGCCGCGAGGACCGGGTCGGCGTCTGGGTCGTGCGGCCGGAGCGCCCTCGCCTCGCCATGGACCGCGCAGCCGAGGACAAGATCGCCGCGATCGGCATCCGGTTGCGCAAATGGGTCAGCTTCCACGGCATCGCGCTCAATGTCGAACCAGACCTCGACCACTTCAGCGGCATCGTGCCCTGTGGCGTGAAGGACTACGGCGTGACGAGCCTCGTCGATCTCGGCCTGCCGGTGACAATGGCCGACGCCGATCTTGCGCTCAGACAGTCTTTCGAGACGATCTTCGGTCCAACTGTAGACGGCTGAGCCGTCAATCGAATTCCATGATTACAGCATCGACCGCGAGGCTTTCGCCGGGTGCCGCATTGATCTTGGAAACGACGAGATCGCGCTCGGCACGCAGAACGTTTTCCATCTTCATGGCTTCGACGACGGCGAGCGTCTCACCGGCCTTCACGTCCTGACCTTCCGTAACCGCGATGGAAACGACAAGCCCCGGCATCGGGCAGAGCAGGAGCTTGGATGTATCCGGCGCCTGCTTGACCGGCATCAACCGGTCAAGTTCCGCAAGCCGCGGCGTCAGCACGCGGGCGGTAAGCGAATAGCCCTGCCAGTCCACGCGAATGCCGTTCAGAACAGGCCGTGTCTGCGCCGTGACGAGCCGGCCGTCGATCTTACCAGTCCAGATGGCGTCACCCGGCCGGAAATGCGTTGTGATGGTCACAGGATCGGCGCCGCCAATGCTGACATCGAGCTCGAGCGGCATCGAAGCCATGCCATCGACGACGGCGACGTCGAGATAGACATCGCCAAGCCGCACGACCCAGTCCCGTCTCAGCGCGCCGTTATGAGGTGCCACGCGGTCCGCAAACCGGTCGAGCCTGTCCTTGCGCAACAGTTCGGCAGACAACGCCACGGCCGCCAGCACGGCAAGCGCGTCCTCACTTGGGTCTTCGGGAACGAAGCCATCCGGGTATTCTTCCGCGATGAAGCCTGTCGAAAGGCGTCCTTCCCGCCAGCGCGGATGGCGCATCAGCGCCGACAGGAACGGGATGTTATGGGCGATCCCGTCGACCACGAAACCGTCGAGCGCCAGCCCCATTGCATCGACGGCCTTTTCGCGCGTCGGCGCCCAGGTGCAGAGCTTGGCGAGCATCGGGTCGTAGAACATCGAAATTTCGGCGCCTTCGAAAACGCCGGTGTCGTTGCGGATCACCGCGTCCGATCCCTTGATCTCCGCCGGCGGCCGATAGCGCGTCAGCCGTCCGATCGACGGCAGGAAATTGCGGTAAGGATCTTCGGCGTAAAGCCGGCTCTCGATCGCCCAGCCATTCAAGATCACGTCGTCCTGCGCTATCGACAAGCGCTCGCCGGCTGCGACCCGGATCATCTGTTCCACCAGATCGATGCCAGTGACGAGTTCCGTCACGGGATGCTCCACCTGCAGGCGCGTGTTCATCTCCAGGAAATAGAAGTTGCGGTCCCTGTCGACGATGAATTCGACGGTGCCGGCGCTCTGGTAGTCGACGGCCTGCGCAAGGGCCACTGCCTGCGCTCCCATCGCGGCCCGGGTCGCCTCGTCGAGAAACGGCGATGGCGCTTCCTCGACGACCTTCTGGTTGCGCCGCTGGATGGAACATTCCCGTTCGCCTAGATGGATGCAGTGACCGTGGGAATCGGCGAGCACCTGTATTTCGATGTGCCGTGGCTCGACGATGAACTTCTCGATGAAGACACGGTCGTCGCCAAACGAGTTCTTCGCTTCCGACCGCGCCCGATCGAAGCCGTCTCGCACCTCGTCGCGGGAATGCGCAATGCGCATGCCCTTGCCGCCGCCGCCGGCAGACGCCTTGATCATCACCGGATAGCCGATCTCGTCGGAAATTCGCTCCGCCTCGTCGACATTCTCGATCACCCCGATATGGCCGGGCACGGTCGAGACATTGGCATCTTTGGCAAATTTCTTCGATTCGATCTTGTCGCCCATGGCGCGAATGGCCTTGGGTTTCGGGCCGATGAAGACGATGCCCTCGGCCTCCAGCGCCTCGCAGAAGGAAGCGCGTTCAGACAGAAAGCCGTAGCCGGGATGCACAGCCTCGGCACCCGTCTCCTTGCAGGCCGCGATGATCTTTTCGGCGTTGAGATAGCTCTCCGACGCGGCTGCCGGACCGATATGGACCGCCTCGTCGGCCATCTCGAGATGGAGCGCGTCCCGGTCGGCGTCGGAATAGACGGCGACGGTCGCGATGCCCATGCGTTTGGCGGTCTTGATCACGCGGCAGGCGATTTCGCCGCGATTGGCGATCAGGATCTTAGAGAACATGCGGTTGGTACCCCTCCGGTGCCGGCCCAAGGCAGGCGAAAGTCCTCATGCGCTTGTAGCCCAAGGCAAATCGAGTTCAAGCCTGAGGCGCGCCGGCAACGATACGTTCACGCCTAAAGATGAAGAGCCCCGAGGCCACGATGATGCCGATGCCGACCCATTTGGAGGCGCTCGGCACATCGGAAAACACGAGATAGCCGATGAGCACGGCCGAAATGATTTCGAGATACTGAAACGGTGCAAGCAGAGATGCCGGCGCCTTCTGGAAGGCCAGCACCACCAGTCCGTGCCCCACGGCCGCCAGGAGGCCGAGCAAAAGAACGAGGCTGAAGCTCAGGCCGTTTGCCGGCCAGGATGGCGCGAGATCGGTGATCCCCACGACGCTGCCGATCCCCATCGCCAGGGCGATCACGACCGTGCCGCCGATGCCTGCCAGATACTGCATCACCATCGGTCCGTCATGCCCCCCCAGCGAGCGGTTCAACAGCATGTAGACGGCAAAGAGGCTCGCGGTACCGAGCGGCAGAAACGCGATGAAGCCGAAGCGCGCGAAGCTTGGCTGGATGACGATGAGTGCGCCGATGAAGCCGAGCCCGATGGCCGCCCAGCGCCGCCACCCCACTTTTTCGCCGAGGATCAGCGCCGACAAGGCCGTCAGGATGAACGGCTCGACAAAGAAGATCGCGAGCGCATCGGCGATCGGCATGTATTTCACGGCAGCGAAGAAGCAGAGGCTCGCGCCACCGATCAGGAAGCCCCGCAGGATGTTCAGCCAGAAACGGTTCGACTTGAACCCGGGCCGGCCGCTGACGAGAGCAATGGCCGCAACGGTCAGGATCAACTGCACGATGAAGCGGTAGAACGACACTTGGCCCGGCGACATCGCCTGCTCGGTCGCCAGATACTTGCCTATGCCATCCATGACCGGCAAGATGAGCATGCCGACCGACATGATCATCATCCCCTGGGCATGGCTGCTATTGGCAGCCTGAACGGCAGTCGCGGTCTCACTCATGAGACGTCGTTACGGCTTTTCAATCCGGGGAACAACGCCTTTACATCCGGCGATATGCAAGAGGAGCTCCGATGCAGCATCCGGCCACGATTCTCGACGACAAACCCGAAGCCGACACGCTTGGCGGCCGCATTTCCACCGCGCGCGACGCTTTGGACATGTCCGTGCCGCAGCTGGCGCGGCGTCTGGGCGTCAAGACCGAGACCATCGCCGCCTGGGAGGGAGACCGTTCCGAGCCGCGGGCAAACCGCCTCATCATGCTCGCCGGCATTCTCGGCGTCGCCCCCACATGGCTCCTCAGCGGCTTCGGCTCGGCACCCGCTTCCCAACCTGTGGACGCCACACTCGGTGTCATCACCCTGCAACTGGCGAAGCTCAAGGAGCAGCACCAGCACACCGCCGCGACAATCGATGCACTGGAGCGGGAAATCGCCTCGCTTAGCCGGCACTTGCAGAATGATGTCTGAACGGATGCGCCATGAGAGCGCAGGTGGGGCACCGTTACAAAGACCTCTTGAGGCAGAGGCCCCTCTCTGACATTTTCGCCGGCAATTCAGACAGGAGCACAGCCCATGGACGTTCGCGCCGCAGTCGCCTTTCAGGCGGGCAAGCCGCTTGAAGTGACCACCGTACAACTGGAAGGCCCCCGCGACGGCGAAGTTCTCATCGAGGTGAAGGCGACGGGCCTTTGCCACACCGATGATTTCACCCTGTCGGGCGCCGACCCCGAGGGTCTTTTCCCAGCCATTCTCGGCCATGAAGGTGCCGGCGTCGTCGTCGATGTCGGCAAGGGCGTCACCTCGGTGAAGAAGGGCGATCACGTCATCCCGCTCTATACGCCCGAGTGCCGCACCTGCCCTTCCTGCCTGTCGCAGAAGACAAATCTCTGCACGGCGATCCGCTCCACCCAGGGCCAGGGCGTGATGCCGGATGGCAGCTCACGCTTCTCCATCGGCAAGGACAAGATCCACCACTACATGGGCTGCTCGACCTTCGCGAACTACACGGTCCTGCCGGAAATCGCCGTCGCCAAGGTCAACCCGGACGCCCCGTTCGATAAGATCTGCTACATCGGCTGCGGCGTGACGACAGGCGTCGGCGCCGTAATCAACACGGCCAAGGTCGAGATCGGTGCGACCGCGATCGTTTTCGGTCTGGGCGGCATCGGCCTCAACGTCATCCAGGGCCTGCGGCTTGCCGGCGCCGACATGATCATCGGCGTCGATCTCAACAACGACAAGAAGGAATGGGGCGAACGCTTCGGCATGACCCATTTCGTCAATCCGAAGGAAGTCGGCGACGACCTCGTCCCCTATCTCGTCAACATGACGAAGCGCGGCGCAGACCAAATCGGCGGCGCCGACTACACCTTCGATTGCACCGGGAACGTCAAGGTCATGCGCCAGGCGCTGGAATCGGCCCATCGCGGCTGGGGCGAATCGATCGTCATCGGCGTTGCCGGCGCGGGCCAGGAAATCTCCACCCGACCCTTCCAGCTCGTCACCGGCCGCGTCTGGAAAGGCACGGCCTTCGGCGGCGCTCGCGGCCGCACCGACGTGCCGAAGATCGTCGACTGGTACATGGAGGGCAAGATCGAGATCGATCCGATGATCACCCACACGCTGAAGCTCGAAGAGATCAACAAGGGCTTCGAGATGATGCATGCGGGCGAATCGATCCGTTCGGTCGTGGTCTACTGATCCGATGGCGCCCGCCCCACTCGTCATCTTCGATCTCGACGGGACGCTCGTGGATACGGGTCCCGATCTCGTCGACAGCCTCAACCACACCATCGGGACGGCGGGGCTCGCCCCCGTCGCGCTCGAGGACCTGAACCACCTCGTCGGCCAGGGTGCCCGCGTGATGATCGCGCGCGCCTTCGCCATGCAGAAGGTCGAGACCACGCCGGAACAGGGCGACCACCTGCTTGCGGTCTTTCTTGAGCACTATTCCGCCAACATGCCCGGACGGTCTCGTCCGTTTCCGGGACTGGTGGTTGCAATGGATCGGCTGGAGGCAGAAGGGTTCGCGCTCGCGGTGTGCACCAACAAGAGCGAGACGATGTCGCTGCGCCTGCTGCAGACGCTCGGGCTATCGGAACGCTTCAAGGCGATCGTCGGCGGCGACAGCCTTCCGCACCGCAAGCCCGATCCGCGCCATATCCTCGGCACGATCGAGCGCGCTGGCGGGGATCCCCGCACCTCGGTGATGATAGGCGATTCCATCAACGACATCGCCGCCGCCCGCGATGCGGGTGTCGCCTCGATCGGCGTTCCCTTCGGCTATACCGACGTGCCGATTGCGGAGCTGAAGCCAGACCGTGTCATCGAGCATTTCGATGCGCTGACCCCTGCCCTTGTCCACGATCTCATTCGTGCGGCACGAGCGGCTTGAGAAAAATGCCGTCCTGATACGAAACGGCGGCCTCGCGGGCGCCGTTCTGCGTTCTGGGGACTCTGACGCTTTAACTGTCGGCGTTACGGGCCTGGTTCGTCGCAGTGATGGCGCGACCGAGATACATGTCCCGCTCATAGACATCGTCGAAATACTCGACCTTGCCCTCGGCATTCGGCCAGGCGGTGAAGTAGGCGATGTAGACCGGGATATTGGCCTCGACCTTCAGCACCTTGTTGCGGCCATCGGCAATCTGGCTGCCGATATCGGCCTTGTCGGTGCCGAGCACGGCCGCAGCCATCGCGCGAGGGTCCTCCAGCCGCACGCAGCCATGGCTGTATGCGCGGGTATCGCGACCGAACAGGTCCTTGGCCGGAGTGTCGTGCATGTAGATCGCATGCTCGTTCGGGAACATGATCTTCAACTCGCCGAGCGCATTGGTCGAGCCTGGGGGCTGGCGAACATTGTAGGGCACGTTGGCGCCGACGCCGTACCAGTTGATCGAGCTTGACGCGACCTGCGTTCCGCCCTGTGTGGTCACCTCATACCCGATGCGATCGAGATAGCCGGGATCCTGGCGCAGCTTTGGCAGCATCTCATTGACGATGATCGACCGCGGCACACCCCAGTAAGGGTTGAGCTCGACGGTCTGGATCTCGTCTTGGAAGAAATAGGTCTGGTTGGCCTTGGTGCCGACCACGGCGCGCATTTCCAGCGCTTCCTTGCCGTCTTCCACATAGCTGACCTTGAAGGCCGGCGCGTTGATCATGACGTGTCGCTCGCCGAGATCGCGGTTGATCCACCGCAGCCGCTCCATTGAGAGCTGGACCGCCTCGATCTTGCGCGCATTGCTGACGCCGGTGAGCTTCACGATCGTGTTGCGACCGATGATGCCGTCGTCCATCAGCCCGGATTCCTTCTGGAAATCCTTGACGAGCTCGACGAGTGCGGTGTCGTAGACGGGGCTGCCCTGGTAGTCCGCGAAGGTGAGTGAATGCGTGGTCTTCAGCGCGTCCGATCCCCGCTCGCGAATGGCGGCGATGATCTTCGTCAGCTCCGGATTACTGCTGCCGGGACGCACGAGCGTACCTTCGGCAATCTCGACGCGATCGACATCCGCATCCTCGGCGATCAGCCGATCATATTCGGCCTGCAAAGCCTGGAACTTCGCATGCGTCGGGCTGCGGCGCTCGAGGTAGGAGGTGATGTTGGCCGTGCGCGCCGCGACCTTCAGCCCAGCGATGAGGTCGACCTCCTTCCGGTCAAAATCGTGGTAGCCCGAAATCCGGTTCGGCGCGATCCGCCCGCGGGTGGCATCGAGCATGTAGGACGCGACCGCGGCCGCCATCTCCATCTCGAACTGGAGCCGGGCGCGATCCGGGTTTGGCGCAGCTGCCTGAGTTGCATTGGACTGGGATGCATTAGACGCCAATGCGACGGTCCGAGCCGCAGTGGCCTGATTCGTCACGGCAGAGCTCGCTGCGGGCGCAGGCCACTCGACCAGATAGTCGGCCGGTGAAAGCCCGACCCGGTCGGCCTTGGCGAATACGGACAAAGCTGCCTCGGCACGCGCGCTCGGACCATTGTCGTCGGTCCAGACGAAGCCAGCATTCTCGCCGTAGAACGCCGTCACGGCTTCACCGACCTCGGCCAGCGAACGCACCTGGATGTCGGACAGGTGCCGGCTTGCCTGAGCGAAGGCATTGATGGGCTGCTGATCGCCGCCTTCGGAGATCGAGCCCGTCACGACCGGATCGGCGAGCTTGGAAAAATCGACGCGGACGAGTTCGTCCGCCTTATAGGTATAGTATTTGGGCCCGACCACGACGGGCTCGGGCTCGGCCTGGCGCTGCGAGGCTTCCCAGGCACGCAACTGGTCGACGCTGGACGGCTGCTGCGTAACCTGCCCGCTGTCGAGCGGCGAACCGCGACGTTCGGCATTGCGCTGGACGGCGCCTGGACCGCCCATGATGAAGTCGAGCAATGTCTGAGCGGACGCAGGGCCCTGAGGCACCGCGATCGTTCCGGCTGCGAGAAGCCACGCCATCGCCGCGACCGTGCCTGTCCTTTTGGAAAGCATACCAGCTCCGTGTTTTCGATGTCCGTTTGCCGACCCGAACCGGGACGGCATGAACCCGGGACCCTAAGCCCCTCATGGCAAACAAATGGTAACCAACACATTGGATGACGGGTAGAAGCGATGGCTAATGTTGGCCGCTGGCCGGCTTCTTTTCCGCCAACAGTGGCCGTTTTGCATAAGGGGCGGCGCTTGCGCGGCTCGCCCGCCGGCCGATTGCATTGCTTATGGACGCGGGCTAAACGGGCTCCGGGCGCTCTCCTGCCCATCCTCCGTCAATATCTCTGGATGACGAATCATGGCCGACGATCTCTTTCCGCTGGGCGCCGATGAAACGCCCTATCGCAAGCTTAGCGACCAGCACGTCTCCGTGGATACATTTCGCGGCCAGGAAGTTTTGCTGGTCGAACCGGAAGGATTGCGGCTGCTCTCCGAACAGGCCTTCGCCGACATCAATCATCTCCTTCGCCCGGGACACCTCGCGCAGCTCGCCAAGATCTTGAACGACCCGGAGGCAACGGACAACGACCGTTTCGTCGCCTATGATCTCATGAAGAACGCCAACATTGCCGCAGGCGGCGTCCTGCCGATGTGCCAGGACACGGGCACGGCGATCGTCATGGCGAAAAAGGGTCGGCGCGTCTGGACCGAGGGCGGCGATTATTCCGCGATCGCACGCGGGGTTCTCGACGCCTATGAGAAGAAGAACCTGCGCTATTCGCAGCTCGCACCACTCGGCATGTTCGAGGAAAAGAACACCAAGACCAACCTGCCCGCGCAGATCGACATCTATGAGGAAGGCGACGACGGATACGAATTCCTGTTCGTCGCCAAGGGTGGTGGCTCGGCCAACAAGACCTTTCTCTACCAGGGCACGCCCGCGCTTTTGACGCGTGAGCGGATGATCGAATTCTTCAAGGAAAAGATCCTGACGCTCGGCACGGCCGCCTGCCCGCCTTATCACCTTGCGATCGTCATCGGCGGCACCTCGGCCGAGATGACGCTGAAGACGGTGAAGCTTGCGTCGACGCGCTATCTCGATGCGCTCCCCACCTCAGGCTCGGAAAGCGGCCATGCCTTCCGCGACATCGAGATGGAGCAGGAAATCCACAAACTTACGCAGAGCCTCGGGGTCGGTGCGCAGTTCGGCGGCAAGTATTTCTGCCACGATGTGCGCGTGATCCGCCTGCCCCGCCACGGCGCCTCTCTCCCGATTGGTCTCGGCGTCTCCTGCTCGGCCGATCGCCAAGCCAAGGGCAAGATCACGAAGGACGGCATCTTCCTCGAAGCGCTTGAAGCCAATCCGGCGCGCTTCATGCCGGATATTGATGAAGAGCGCCTGTCGGGCGACGTCGTGAGGATCGATCTGCATCAGCCGATGAGCGAAATTCTGGCCCAGCTCTCGGCCCATCCCGTCAAGACGCGTCTTTCGCTGAACGGCACGATCATCGTCGCCCGCGATCTTGCCCATTCGAAGATCCGCGAGCGCCTGGAAGCCGGTGAACCCATGCCGGACTACATGAAGAATCACCCGATCTACTATGCCGGTCCGGCAAAGACACCGGAAGGTTACGCATCCGGTTCGTTCGGCCCAACGACGGCCGGCCGCATGGACGCCTATGTCGACCAGTTCCAGTCGTTCGGCGGATCGATGGTGATGCTGGCCAAGGGCAACCGCTCGCGCGCTGTCCGCGACGCCTGCGAGCGCCATGGCGGCTTCTATCTGGGTTCAATCGGTGGCCCGGCAGCCCGGCTGGCCCAGGACTGCATCAAAAGCGTCGAGGTCGTCGAATATCCAGAACTCGGCATGGAAGCTGTCTGGAAAATCGAAGTCGAGGACTTCCCAGCCTTCATCGTCGTCGACGACAAGGGCAATGATTTCTTCAAGGAGCTCAACCTCGGTTGAGGCGCTGCCGCCTGCGACGCCGGACATTCCGGCGTCCAAGCATATGCTGAAGCGCTAAAGTGTTAATCAATTTAGAACCTTTCGTGCATAGATTTTGCAGGACGGACAGCAAAAACTAAACTTGGAAAAACGGGCATGAACCAGACAGCTAGACGCCCAGCGCCCGGAGACATTGCGACCCGCATCGCCATATCCATGCGCCGGCTCAATATCCCTGGTCTGCCCCGCAATTACGAACTCGTCTACGAAGCTTTTGCTGGCTCCGATCCGGCGCTGACCCGGGCCTTCGTGGCGCTCGGCACCAGCCCGACCCAGGCCGATCTCGATGCGCTCGGACGGCAGTTCCTCGTTCACCATCACGGCCAGGGCATCGTTGCCGATGCGCAGGAGACGATTTCTCGCAACATCGAGGAATGCCTGCAACTGCTTCGACGCGAACAGTCCAAGCTTGAAAACTATGGTCGCACGCTTGGCCGTGCGAATGCCGAGATGGTCGACCCGGAATCCCTGCGGGTCGACATCATCCGCAACTTCATCACCATTCTCACCACGGCGACCGACAGCACGATCAGCGACTCACGTGCGGTGATCAACGGCATGGTCGGCCACGCCAGCGAAATCACCCGCGTCCGCAGCGAGTTGGACGAGTACAAGCGCATGGCCCATACCGATGTCATGACGCAGTTGTCCAATCGCCGGGCATTCGACGACATGATGGCGCAGATCTACAGCGATCAGAAATCGGCGATGTATCTTGCCCTCGTGATTGCCGACATCGACAAGTTCAAGCGCATCAACGATACGTTCGGCCACCCGGTCGGCGACAAGGTCATCAAGCTTATCGGCAGCCTCTTTCGGGCGGCATTGCGCAAGGATGTCTTCATCGCACGCACCGGCGGCGAGGAGTTCGGCTTCATCCTGGCCGGTACGACTGTGGACGAGACGATGAGCATCGCCAACCGCATCCGCACGACGGTGGAACAGACGCCCTTCGTCAACCAGCGCACCGGCACCGACTACGGCCCGGTCACCCTCTCCATGGGCGTCTGCATGGCCGCGGATGCCGAGAACGAGAGCGACCTCTACCGCAAGGCCGACGCCGCGCTTTACGCGTCGAAAAATGCCGGACGCAATCGCGTCACTATGCACATGCCGGGCGCTGACGGCGAATTGTCCGAAGCACGCGCCATGTACCGGAAGATTTCCGCCTGATCACCGGATCAGCAGAACACCCTACCTAGTTTCGCCTGACCGGGCGCACCGGATCGTGCGATAAGCCTCTGGCGTCGAGGTCGGCCAGATAATCGGCCCATCGTGTTTCCCGCTCGCGCCCCAGTTCCCGCAGGAACGGCCAGGAGAATATCCCGGAATTGTGCATGTCGTCGAAGGTGATCCGGATCGCATAATGCCCGACCGAGTCGATCGTCATGATGGCGACGTCGCGCTTGCCATACACCGTGATGGCCTGTCCGGGACCATGGCCCTGCACTTCCGCAGACGGCGAGCAGACCCGAAGCAGTTCCGCCTCTAGCGCATAGGCCTCGGCATCACCGAAGCGCACGGTCAGAAGCTTCCGATCCTTGGATACGCGCAACTCCTGTGGAGCGTCCTGGCTTTGCTCGGTCGCGCTCATCAATCTCGTCCTTTCGTCGATACCGGCTTTTCCTTAGTCGCCTTTAGCGTCTAAAGCCAAGTTTCCGTGACCGGCAAGGCAGAACCTCGATCGCGCCTTGACGCGGCGCCTCATCGTCGCAACATAGGGCGCAGGGAGAAATGCATTGAACCAGTTCAACAATTCCACGGCAGGCGCACGCCCGCTAGCCGTCACCGAGCCACCGATGATCGATCCTTTCGGTCGCGCAATCAGCTATCTACGCGTGTCGGTGACGGATCGTTGCGACTTCCGCTGCACCTATTGCATGGCGGAGAACATGACGTTTCTCCCGAAGAAGGACCTGCTGTCGCTCGAGGAACTCGACCGCCTCTGCACGGTGTTCATCGAAAAGGGCGTCCGCAGGCTGCGTCTCACCGGCGGCGAGCCGCTGGTGCGTAAGAACATCATGCATCTCATCCGCGATCTCTCGCGGCACCTGAAATCCGGTGCTCTCGAGGAATTGACGCTGACCACAAACGGCTCGCAGCTCTCGCGTTTTGCCGCTGAGCTCGCCGAATGTGGTGTGCGCCGCATCAACGTATCTCTCGATACGCTTGACCCCGACAAGTTTCGCCAGATCACCCGCTGGGGCGAGCTTTCGCGCGTTCTGGAAGGCATCGAAGCGGCCCAGGCGGCTGGCATTCACGTCAAGATCAATGCCGTGGCGCTCAAGGGTTTCAACAACGCCGAAATACCCGAGATGATCCACTGGGCCCATGGCAAGGGCATGGACATGACGGTCATCGAAACGATGCCAATGGGCGAGATCGACGAGGATCGGACCGACCACTATCTGCCGCTCTCGCTGCTGCGCGCCGACCTTGCCCGGCAGTTCACGATGATCGACATTCCCTACAAGACCGGCGGCCCGGCGCGATACGTCGAAATTGCCGAAACCGGCGGCCGCTTGGGCTTCATCACGCCGATGACCCACAATTTCTGCGAAAGCTGCAACCGGGTGCGCCTCACCTGCACGGGAACGCTGTTCATGTGCCTCGGCCAGGAAGATGCCGCAGATCTTCGTGCCGCATTGCGCGCCTCCGAAGGCAACGGTCTCGTCTCCGATGCGATCGACGAAGCGATCGGCCGCAAGCCGAAGGGTCATGACTTCGTCATCGACCGGCGCAACAATCGCCCGGCCGTTTCCCGCCACATGAGCGTCACGGGCGGCTGACGAAACCATCTCTATCTGGAGCGATGATCGTGCGAGTGGGAAAGGCGATGCGACGGCTGCTTCTCCTGCTCGCTGCAGTCATCTTCGTCCTCTTCGTGCTGTGGACGCTCGGCCCGCGTCCTGACGTCGATACCACCGTAAGCTTCGAGGCGGCGTCGATCGACGCCGATCTGGATGCTTATCTGGAGCGCACGGAGGCCGCCTTAGGTGACATCCGGCCGAACCAGAGCAAGCAGATCGTGTGGGCCGACCCCGCAGCGAAACTGCCGACACCCATTTCCCTCGTCTACGTCCATGGCTTCTCGGCTTCGCCGACGGAGGTGCGCCCGCTGCCGGATCTGGTTGCGCAGTCGCTTGGCGCCAATCTGTTCTTCACGCGATTGTCCGGCCATGGCCGCACCGGCGATGCGATGGCCGAGGCCACGGTGAATCAATGGGTGAACGATCTCGCGGAAGCCATTGAGATCGGACGCCGTTTGGGCGATCGCGTCGTCCTGATGGGCACATCGACGGGCGCAACGCTCGTCACCTGGGCGATGACCCAGCCGAACCTCGCCGACGATGTCGCGGCTACCGTGATGATCTCGCCGAACTTCGGTCTCGCCGCATCCGGCTCCGGCATCCTCACAATGCCGTGGGGTGGCCCGCTGGCGGACCTGCTGATCGGGAGCTCCCGCAGCTTCGCGCCGAGAAATGCGGCGCACGCGGCGAATTGGACAACGACGTACCCGACGGCAGCGCTCTTGCCGATGGCCGCGCTCGTGCATCTGGCAGGCCAAGCCCCGGTGGAAACGATCGAAGTCCCCACGCTCTTCGTCTATTCCGAGGGTGACGCCATCGTGCGTCCGGACAGGACGGCCGCGATGGCGACCCGATGGGGTGCACCGACGGAGACCTTGCTGGTGACGAAGAGCGACGATCCGCAAAATCATCTGGTCGCCGGCGACATCATCTCACCGTCGACCACCGCGTCGCTTGCAGCCGCGATCGTCGACTATCTGGCGACGCTGGAACTTACCCGCTCGCCGGGCTTCGCATCGCGCGAGAACATGTAGATCGCAAGTCCGACGGCGAGCAGCAGCGCGTAGAAGCCGAAGAGCGTCGAATAGGCCGATGCAGGGTCGGCGCCATCATAGGCGGATCCGAACACCGGCCCCGTGGCGAACTGGATGAGCCCTGCGCCGCCGATCGAGAAGAAGTTCATCAGCGTCACGCCACGCCCGGTCAAATGCGCCGGGAAAAACGCCCGCGCATGCGCCATCAGCACGCCATAGCTCGTGCCGAACAGCCCGATCGCGACCAGCGCGGCAGCGGCGAACGCGAAGGGTGGCATCGGCACCAGGACCAGCGCAACGAGAATGGAGAAACTCGCCGCATTGCCGCCGAAGGCGACCCATTTGCGGGTGCGGAGCAGCGTATCGAGCGGGCCGTAGGCGAAGCTACCAATGACCATGGCGATTGCCATGGCGAGTGCGACGTTTCCGATTAGCAGCGACCCGGCACCATAGACCTGGTCCAGATAAGGCCCCGCCCACAAGCCACGGATCGTCGCCGCCGGCGCGTAGTTGACGGCGGTAAGCGGGATGATCGCCCAGAGAACCGGCATCTTCAAAAGGTCGATATATCCCCTCAGTCCGCTCGACTGGCCATCGGATTCGAGCTTGTCCGGATCGCGCACCAGCACGAAGATCGCAACAGCCACCATGAGGCTGATCGCGCCCAGCGCCGCCATGGATGTTCTCCACCCGAAGAACTCCACCGAAGCGGCAAGCGGTGCAGCGCCGAGCACGTTGCCGGCATTGCCGACCGCGATGAACCAGGAGGCAAAAACGGCAAAGCGCAGCGGTGAATACAGTCGCGCGAAGATGAAAAGCGATGCCATCAGAAGCGGCGAGCAGCCGATGCCGATCAGCGCCATGGCCAGGATGATCATGCCGGGCGTTTCGGCCGTTGCGAAGATCATCGCCCCACCCGCACCGCCAAGAGCCAAGAGCAAGGACGCCGTCCGCCGCGGGCCATAGCGATCGAGCCAGGTGCCCACTGCAAACTGCATGAGCGCGAAGGTGACGAACCAGATCCCCGAGGCCAGCGACAATTGCGCATTGGTCATCCCGAGATCGGTCGAGAGCGTCGGCGTCAGTACCGCCAGAAACGACCGGAAGAACTGGGACAGGATATAAGACAGCGAGAGCGCAATCAGTCCGGCCATGGATTAGGCATCCGTTGCAAGCGAAAGTGGCACGTCGACCACGATTCACCAGTGCTCGCGGCTTAAACTGTCTGTGTCACCATTTGGCCATAATGGCAACGATGCGTGCACTTGCCCAAAAGTTGTTCAACAAAGTCGATGATGCCGTGGTGCGGGCGGCGGGACTCGAACCCGCACGACCCAGGGTCTCGGGATTTTAAGTCCCGTGTGTCTACCATTCCACCACGCCCGCACGCGGGGCAAATCAATAGCTTGGCGTAGACCAGGGCGAAAGTCCCCCAGCGATATTTCGAGTTGATGGACGATGAAGATGCCCAGGCTTTCTGAAACGCAATTTTAAGATGTATCGGCGCAATTGGCGGGTGCAATAGAAGGTATACCCCGTCCATGAGCATGATGCTGAGACGGGTCGTGCGCATGATGCGCGACCAAAAAGGCTCGTTCGCCATTCAATTGGCGTTGTTGCTGCCCCTGCTTTTGGGGGTGGCATCGTTGGCTATCGACTACACGCGAGCACTCTCCTTCCGCAGCCACGCCGCCAACGCGGCCGATGCGGCAACGCTTGCTGCGGCGTCGAAGCTCGCGCTTGGCGACTTCAGCGAAGACGACGCCAGGGAGCTCGCCGAAGTCTTCTTCTTCGCGCAGTTAAGCCAGAGCAGCTCTGTAAAGGCGACAGAACTCGCCTCGCTCAACCCGCAGATCGTGGCCCAATTGGATGAAGCCCGCGGCGGGCGCACGGCAGAAGTCCGTCTCTCCGTCGATGGCGCCGTTCAGATGATGTTTCCGAGCTGGCTGATACCCGGCGACAGCCTCTCGTTTCACACCGAAAGCGTGTCGGTCAGTTCGAGTGAGACCCACAGCGCCTTCTCGATGATGCTCGTGCTCGATCAGTCAGGATCGATGATCGAGTGCGTCGTATCGCTGGGTTTTTTCAACATCCGCATTCAGGATCAGCAGCGGTGCGACGCCATGGGACAAACGACCCGCCTCACCTCCCTCCAACGCGCCGTTGCTAATCTCAGCCAAAAGCTCACAATCGCGGATCCGAAAACGAATTACGTCCGCATGGGCGCCACGACCTACGCGGAGAAAATAAAAGCCGAGCGTCTTCCCGTTTGGGGCACGGCCAGCACGTCGCAATTCGTGCAGACGATCCGGGCAGGTGGCAACACCGACTCCTCGGACGCTTTCAATGCCGCGTATAAGGCGGTGATACGTGATCAAGAACGTACGGAACATAAGAACCGGAATGGCCAAGAGCAGCCTGCGCGCATCATTCTGTTCATGACCGACGGCGAGAACAACAATGCCCCGGATACGCGCTACACACTCAACCGTTGCGCCGATGCAAAACAGGCAGACGTCATCATCTATTCCGTGGCATTCGAAGCCACCCGCGGCGGTCAAGCCATGCTGAGGGAATGTGCGTCGAGCGCCGATCACTATTTCGAAGCGGCCAATGCCGATCAACTCATGGCGGCTTTCGAGCGCATCGGGGCCGAAGCTGCGAATCTTCTCGTCCGGGTCGCGCGCTGACGTCCATAAACGACATGGGGCCGCCCCTTTCGGGACGACCCCATCATCATAGTCGCAGAGCTGCGTCTTAAGCGAGCTTGGCCGCGATCTTGGCGACGTGCTCGCCCTGGTAGCGGGCACCCTCAAGTTCGATAGCGGAAGGCTGACGTGAACCGTCGCCCGCTGCGATCGTCGTGGCGCCATAGGGCGAGCCGCCCTTGACTTCTTCCACGCCCATCTGGCCCTGGAAGGCATAGGGCAAGCCGACGATGACCATGCCGTGGTGCAACAGCACCGAGTGGAAGCTGGTCAGCGTCGTTTCCTGTCCGCCATGCTGTGTGGCCGACGAGGTGAACGCCGAGCCGACCTTGCCGACGAGCTTGCCTTCAGCCCAGAGCGCACCGGTCTGGTCGATGAAGTTCTTCATCTGCGAGGCCATGTTGCCGTAACGCGTGGGCGTTCCGAAAATGATCGCGTCGTAATCGGCAAGCTCGTTCGGAGAAGCGATCGGCGCTTCCTGTTCCAGCTTGTAGTGCGAAGCCTTGGCGACATCTTCCGGCACAAGTTCCGGCACGCGCTTGACGGTTACCTCGGCGCCGCCCTTGCGTGCGCCTTCTGCGACGGCATGCGCCATCTGCTCGATGTGTCCCCAGGTCGAGTAATAAAGTACGAGCACCTTGGCCATTGCGTCAGCTCCTTGTAGTGAGATTGAAAAGCCCGGCGATGGCCGGTTCAGAATGGTGGCGGCACCATAGCCAAACGATCGTTCAGCGAAAGCCATCAGGTCATCAACGGATTGTTCACAGTTAGGTTCAATCAGCCAAGTGATCCGATGCGTATCGAGCTTTCTATCCGAGCCGTCAGCGAGAATGAGCAGGAGACAATGAGCGAAAAGCCGAACGACGCAGCCGCAACGGACACGATCACCGCAGCCATGCTGGCGATCGGCGATGAGCTTTTGTCCGGCCGCACGAAAGACCGCAACATCGGCCATCTCGCCGACATGATGACGGCCGCCGGGATCGACCTCAAGGAAGTGCGCATCGTCTCCGACGATCACGACGCGATCGTCGAGGCCGTGCGGGCCCTGTCCAAGCGCTACACCTATCTCTTCACATCCGGTGGAATCGGCCCCACCCATGACGACATCACCGCCGATGCCATCGCGGATGCCGTCGGGCGGGAATGCACCCATGATCCCGCGGCAATGGCACTTCTGGCTGACCATTATGCCGGCCGCGGGCTGGAATTCACCGAGGCGCGACAGCGCATGGCGCGCATGCCGGTCGGCGCCCCCCATATCGAAAATCCGGTCTCGAAGGCCCCGGGCTTCATCGTGGATAACATTCACGTCATGGCCGGCGTGCCGTCCGTCTTCCAGGCGATGCTCGACAACGTCATGCCCACATTGAAGACCGGAGCGAAGATCCACTCGCTGTCGGTCGCCTGCCCCTATGGCGAAGGCGATATCGGTGGCCCGTTGGCGGCGATCCAGAAGGCACATTCGAACGTCGTCATCGGCTCCTACCCACGGTACGACGGCAAGCGCTTCTCCACCGAGATCGTCGCACGCTCCCGTGATCTTCAAGCCGCGCAGGCCGCACAGGATGCCATCGCGGCCATGATCGACGCGCTTGTCCCTAACGACTGACAGGCCACGCGCTTGCGCCACCCAGGCGTTCCCGCTATTGGCCTCGCAACCTCAAACGCCGGAGCCTTCCTTCATGTCGCTGCCAGACAAGGCCTTTCCCGTCTCCTGGGACCAGTTCCACCGCGACGCGCGCGCGCTCGCCTGGCGCCTGTCGGGCAATGGAACGCAGTGGAAGGCGATCGTCTGCATCACGCGTGGCGGCCTCGTGCCGGCCGCAATCATCGCGCGCGAGCTTGGCATTCGCATGATCGAGACGGTCTGCGTCGCCTCCTACCACGACTATGCGAATCAGGGTGAAATGCAGGTCCTGAAGCGCATCAATGACGATCTTCTGGAAAACGACGGCGAAGACATCCTCATCGTTGACGACCTGACCGACACGGGCAAAACCGCTGCCATCGTGCGCGCCATGCTGCCCAAGGCCCATTTTGCAACCGTCTACGCCAAGCCAAAGGGTCGTCCACTGGTCGATAGCTTCGTCACCGAAGTCAGCCAGGACACCTGGATCTATTTCCCGTGGGATCTCGGCTTTTCCTATGTCGAGCCCATCGCCAAGGATCACAAAGGCTAAGCAGGCGGCCGATCGTCGGCAGATACTGTCTTAAGCGAAAGCACGGTCGTCGCTGGGCGCAACCCCGAAATGGCGGCTGTATTCGCGACTGAACTGCGAAGCACTTTCGTAGCCAACCTCAAACGCGGCCCGCGTAACGGAATGCGAGCCTGCGAACATCAGGCGTCTCGCCTCGATCAGCCTGAGCCTCTTCTGGAACTGCAGTGGCGTCGTTCGCGTCACGGCCTTGAAGTGCTCGTGAAAGGCCGACATGCTCATGCCTGCCGTATGCGCGAGGTCCTCGATCTTCAGCGGTTCGTCGAAGCGATCCTTGATCGTTGCGATGACGCTCGCAATGCGGCTGATGTGGCTATCGGCGCGTGCCAGCATCCGAAGCACGCCCGCATGGCCAGCGCTCAGCACCCGGTAATGAATTTCCCGGATGACCAGCGGCGCCAGGATCGGTGCCTCAGGCTGGTCCACCAGTGCAAAGAGCCGGGCCATGGCATCGACGAGAGCCGCATCCGGCACCCCCACCTGGAGCGTTTCGCAGTTCGCCTGTACCGACCCGTTTGTCGTGGTCCTCAGGCCGGACTGCACCGCGAGTTCGCGCATCATCGCAACGTCCAGCGCGACGGCGATCGCGAGATAGGGCTTATCCTCGCTCGCCAGAACAACCCTGCTTTCAGCCGGCAGGTCGAGACCGACGATGAGCGACTGGCCTTCGGCGAACCGCACGCGCATGTCGCCGACGACGGACTCCTTCGCGCCCTGCAGCACGAAGCAGAAGAGCGGCTGGTAGACCATCGGCTCGATGTCGGTCGCCTTCCGGCTTCGCACGATGCTCAAGCCGGGTATCGATGTCATCAACGGCTGCTCGCCTGCGCCGTTGGCATCCGCATAGGCGATCACACCTGGCCGGAGTTTTTCGATGACGTTTTCGCTCTTCATAGGGCGAATATAGACCTGCAGCAGGACGTTTGAAAATATTGGCACCAACACTTCTGGAGGAATAGGCAAGACATCCCGATTATCCGTCAAGCCATTGAAGCAACCAGCGGCTAAGACAGGCCATGTCCATTCGGAAGGAGTTCTCCATGACCAGTACGACCAAGATCGCTCTGATTACCGGCGGCAGCCGTGGCCTTGGCCGCAACACCGCAGAGCATCTCGCCAAGAAGGGCGTCGACCTCGTCGTCACCTATAACAACAACCGCGAGGATGCCGACGCCGTCGTTGCCGAAGCACGGCAGGCGGGCGTGCGCGCAACAGCACTCAAGCTTGATACGACGCGCACGGACACATTCGCAGCCTTCAGCGACGAGTTGCGCCAGACGCTACTGCAGACATTCGATCGGGAGACGATCGATTTTCTCGTCAACAATGCCGGCACCGGCATCCACAAACCGTTCGTCGAGACCACCGAAGAGGACTTCGATCACCTCGTCGCCATCCACCTCAAGGGCGTCTTCTTCCTGACCCAGCGTCTTCTGCCGATGATCGAGGATGGCGGTCGGATCGTGAACGTGTCGAGCGGATTGGCGCGGTTCACCCTGCCCGGCTATTCCGCCTACGCCACGATGAAGGGGGGCATAGAGGTGCTGACACGCTATCTCGCAAAGGAACTGGGAGAGCGCCGCATCTCAGTCAACACCATCGCTCCAGGCGCCATCGAGACGGATTTTGGCGGCGGCGTCGTGCGCGACAATGCCCACGTCAACGAGATGGTCGCAGCGACCACCGCAATGGGCAGAGCCGGTTTGCCCGATGATATCGGCGGCGCGCTGTCGAGCCTGCTCGTCGGGGAGTTCGGCTGGATGACGGGCCAGCGGATCGAAGTGTCGGGCGGCCAGAACATCTAGGGTGTGGTCGAACCTGCCGTAAACGAAAAAGGCCGGGCGAAAGCCCGGCCTTTTCATGATTGTCCGCAGAAACACTCAAAGCTCGGAAACGGCGCCGATCGACCAGAAGAAGGTCTCGCCGGAAGAGTCGTCCACGCCGTCATTGTCGGTGACGACGAAGGCTTCCCCGCTCGCGTCGACAGCAAAGCCTTCGACCTTGTCGACGATGTAGCCGTTGTAAGCAGCAAGATCCGGAATGAAGTCGTGGACTTCTCCCTTGGTGACGACAGGCAGTTCGCCGCCGAGTGCGGCGCCTGCGAGCTCGGCCACCGGTACGCGATAGAGCTTCTTCAGCGCGGCCGCCGCGCCGATCTGGTTGTCGCGCTCGACGATATAAACATGGTCGCCGTGAAGCGTGATTTCGGAAAGGCCGACCCAGCCTTCGCCCTTCGCCTCGAGCGGATAATGAACGGCAGCCCATTCGCCGGAAGCCGGGCTATAGGAAACCAGCTTCACCATGCCATCGGGATCGTTGCCCCACTCGCGCTGGATGGCGATCCAAAGCGTCCCGTCGATCATCGTGATGCCTTCGGCGCCGGACCGCGTGGCACCCTCGAGCAGTGCCTCAGGGAAGAGGACTTCCTCCTGGATCGCACCCTCGGCGTTCACGCGATAGATCGCATGCGGAATGCCCTCATCGGCATCACCCTCATTGGCGAGCCAGAAGCCGCCCTCGCCGTCTGCAACGATGCCTTCCAGATCCATGTTCTGCGCGGTTTCGCCATCGCGGGTGATCGTGATGGCATCGGTGATCTGAGCAGGCATCACGCTGGCATCGATCACATACATGCGCGGCTGGGCAGCGAACACGGAATCGCTGACGGCATAGAGGCGCCCGGCTTCGGACGGATCGGCAGCCAGGCCAGACAGTGCACCGAAAGCGATCGGCAGTCCGTTCTCGTCGCGCGTGGAGGCGATCGTCGGGTACTGGGCGTCACCCTCGGTGCGCTCGAAGATCATGACATGCGCACGCACGCCACCGTCTTCGATGAGGTCGACTTCGTTGGCGACGGCGAAGAGATTGCGCTCGGGGATCGCAACGATGCCTTCCGGCGAGATGCCCGAGGGCAGGATCTGCAAAAGCTCAGGCGCAGCATCCGCACCGTTGTCGCGATAGACGCCAACGACCGAACCACGCTCGGACAAAGGCAGGATCAGCGTTTCGTCGCCGAAGCGGGCGACTTCCATGCCCTCCGGTTCGATGCCCTTGGCGTCCGAACGACCGTCGGGATAGTGGCCGAGGAGCGCCACTTCGTGCTCGAAGCTGTTGCCGCTCTCATAGAGCACTTCGCCCATCTTGTTCATGATGGTGAAGCCGCGCGACCCCCCTTCGTAGTCACCCTCGTTGGCGACGGCGAAGCGGTCATCGTCCAGCCACTGGATCGCATCGGGCTCGCGCTTCACGGCCGTCGCCGAGCCGGAGAAATCGAACGCACCATCGTCTTCCGTGTCGATGCCTGTCAGGTCCACCGCACCAGCGGAGAAATGCGCAGTCACAGTGCCATCGGCCGCGTTGATGATCGCAATATGGTTGTTTTCCTGAAGCGTCACGGCAAGTTCGTTGGCTTCATTGAAGTCGACGAATTCTGGCTCCGGGTCTTCCGGCGCAATTTCGGCGAGGCCCGTCAGGTCCACCGTGATCATCGCATCGCAATCCGGCACGCCATCGGTCAGCGGGAAGATCTTCACGTCCCCGGCAGGCATCTGCGGGATGACGCCGTCGTTCAGGTCCTCGTCACGCTGGTTCTCGATGGCGACCGCAGCGAACGTACCGTCCGGTGATACTGCGGTGGAATCAGGCTGACCGCCAAGATCGCACTGCGCTTCCATCGTCTGCGTCGCAATATCGACGACAGCCAGGAAGCCCGAAGGCTGCGTCAGGTCTTCGGTCGTGTTGACGCCGACCAGCACCTTGGAGCCAGCAACGGAAACGGCGGTAGGCTCACCGCCGTCCATGGCAAGGAAGCCGCCGGCAACGGGCGCAGCGGCGTCGGTGATGTCGATGAAGCCGATGCCACCTGCCGGGCTATCGGAATAGATCAGCATCATGCCATCTTCGGTGGCCGTGATGATCTCGGCGGAAGACGGCGCGTTGACGTCGGCGCCTTCCGGCTTGTTGTCGACGACCGGGAAGGACGCGATCCGGTTGAAGTTCATGGCTTCCTGCGCCCATGCACCGGTGGTGGTCAGCAGGGTGCCTGCAAGCAAGGTCATTGCAAAATGTTTGGTGGTCGTCATGAGCCCCTCCAATCGGACATCGCGCGTCGATCGCGCCGTGCCTGCTCATGCAATGTGTCGATGACAGTGGGATGACAGAGAGGGGTCAGGTGACCAGCAAGCGCGCGGCGGCAGAGGCGCCCCTCAAATAATGTGGTTGATCGGACCGTCGGGGGTGCCCGCCCCGGCCTTCAGATGCTATGCGCCCCCCACTGTCACAAAACTGTCATGAACGGGCAAGCATGGCCAAGAGCGCACTCGACAAGGACCTGAACAAGGTCGTCAACCTGGAAACGGCGACTGGAGACCTCTCCAGAAGCCTGGCCTTTCCGGGGATCGCGCTCGTCTTCCTGCTCGGCGCCATGGTGGTTGCGGCATTCTATGCCGTCGAAGGTCCGCTCAGCTACCTCGTCATCATCGCGTCCGTCATCGCCGGTTACATGGCGCTCAACATTGGCGCGAACGACGTTGCCAACAATATGGGACCGGCCGTCGGCAGCCGGGCACTCACCATGGCCGGCGCGATCGCAATTGCGGTCGTGTGCGAAAGTGCCGGCGCGTTGCTCGCGGGCGGCGATGTCGTCAAGACCATCTCCAGCGAGTTGCTGCTGCCAGCCGTTCATCTCGAAACGGTGGACTTCATCGTCGTGATGACGGCCGCCCTGCTCTCCTCCGCCCTGTGGATCAATCTCGCCACCTATCTCGGAGCACCCGTTTCCACGACCCACTCCGTCGTCGGCGGCGTCATCGGAGCTGGCGTCGCGGCGGCCGGCTTCAGCGTTGTCGCATGGCCCGTGCTGGCGACCATCGTCGCGAGTTGGGTCATCTCGCCGGTGCTCGGCGGCGTCATGGCCGCCGGTGTGCTGGCTGTCGCCAACGCGACCATCTTGGAACGGGAAGACAAGATCGCGGCAGCCCGCATCTGGGTGCCGGTGCTCATCTCCGGCATGGCCGCAGTCTTCGCGATGTATCTCACGATCAAGGGATTGAGCCGGATCTGGAGTGCCAGCCCGCTCCAGGTTCTGATGCTTGGCGCCGTCTTCGCGGTCATCGGCTGGATGCTGGCGCGTCCGTGGGTGATGCGCCGGTCGATCGGGCTGGAGAACCGGTCCAAGAGCATCAACGGTCTCTTCCGCCTGCCCTTGATCTTCGCGGCGGCGCTTTTGTCCTTCGCCCACGGCGCCAATGATGTCGCCAATGCCGTCGGGCCGCTCGCCGCGATCGTTGCGGCAGCCGGCAGCGGATCGACCGATGTCGCCGCTGTCGCCCTTCCGCTCTGGGTGCTGGCAATCGGCGCGGTCGGCATCGCGCTCGGCCTTGCTTTGTTCGGTCCGCGGCTGATCAGGCTCGTCGGTGAAAAGATCACCAAGATGAACGAGATCCGCGCCTATTGCGTCGCCTTCGCCGCAGCAACCACCGTTCTCATCGCTTCCTGGCTTGGACTGCCCGTGTCCTCGACGCACATTGCCATCGGTGCCGTCTTCGGCGTCGGCTTCCTGCGCGAGGCGACGTCGAACCGCGGCGTGCGCAATCCGGCCGTCCAGCCCTATTCACTCTTCCTGAACACCGACCGCCTCAACAAGACTCCGGAAGAGGCACTCGCCAATTTCCAGAAGCGCGAACGCCGTCGGCTTGTGCGCCGTCAGCACGGCCTGCAGATTGCAGCCGCCTGGGTGATCACCGTTCCGGCGGCCGGTCTCCTGTCCGCCCTGCTCTACTGGCTGATCGGCCTCCTGATCGTGGCCTGACCGCCCGGAGCAGGCTTCAGGCAGTCACCAGCTTGTCCACAGCCTCCGCCATCGCCACGGCGCCTCGGTCGGACAGCAGGCGTTTGGCTTCTTTCAGCATCACCCAGTGGCGGTAGCGCTGCCCGATCTCTGGCCACTCGTCGAGTTGGCGCTCCACGCGCAGCGGGAACACTTCCACATTGATGATCGTGCGGCGAAGCAACTGCTTCACAGTCCGGTAGCTGCCGACCGGTTCCGGATGGACATGCCCCTCGACGCCCGCCTCTTCGAAAGCCTCCTGCGCTGCCGTCTCCTGCGGCGTCAGGCCTTCGATCAGCGAGCCTTTCGGGAAAATCCAGCGCCCGGTGCGCCGCGAGGTGATCAGGAGGAAGGCGCAACGCCCCTCGATCATCTGATAGGGCACTGCCCCATACTGCTTCTTTGACGCGCGCCGGGAGGAGCCGGAAGCGATGCGATCCATGAGCGTCAACGAAGTCATTGCAGTGATCCCACTTATCAACAGGGCGGAGACGGAGCAGAGGTCGTTCGGACACTGGCCCACCCCCAATTTTCTATGTCATTTTTTGTACTTGAAGCGTTTGGCAAGTCCAGAGTTCCAACGGGTTCGACTTTCCCCAGTTTCCACCCTCCCAGCGCACAACATCTGGTATTCACATCCAAGCGCTCGCCCAGCCCTTGACCCATGATCCGAGTCGCAGTCTATTGGTTATCACGCTGTGAACAACGGCCCGCCGGCATGAAGAAGCCGGTCACAAATCAAGACAGTAAGCGTTGGTGAGCCCAGTCGGATGATCCGTTGCGGATCCTTCCTCGGGTTGCCTTGGCATGGCGTAACGGGGGTTGCCGCAGGCGGCGGCAGGGGTAGCGGAAACGGTGGATTTACACTATATTTAGTGTTGCCAGCCACCATCAACACAACATACGGTCTGGATCATTCGATTCCATCACGAGACCGGATTTCGAGGGCTGGCCGCGCCATGAAGAGCGCCGCCGGAAGATGACAAATTGCGCCCGCCACGAAGACCGTCGGCAGGCACACCACGACAAGGACGAGGGACAATGCGCATCGAGCGGCGGTTTACTGAAGCGGGGCAATCGGCCTATGCGGCCATCGAATTCCGCAAGGCCATCAGCGAGATCAAGAATCCGGATGGCTCCGTCGTCTTCCGGCTCGCCGACATCGACGTTCCGGCGCAGTTCAGCCAGGTTGCGGCCGACATCCTCGCCCAGAAATATTTCCGCAAGGCTGGCGTTCCTGCCCGCCTGAAGCGCGTCGAGGAAAACGACGTGCCGTCGTTCCTGTGGCGTTCGGTCGCCGACGAGGCCGCCCTCGCCGAGCTGCCCGAGGACGAGCGCTACGGTTCCGAAACTGATGCGCGCCAGGTCTTCACGCGCCTTGCCGGCACCTGGACCTACTGGGGCTGGAAGGGCGGCTACTTCAATTCGGAAGAAGACGCCTCCGCCTTCATGGACGAGCTTGCCTACATGCTCGCCACGCAGCGCGTCGCGCCGAATTCGCCGCAATGGTTCAACACCGGCCTGCACTGGGCCTATGGCATCGATGGCCCCGGCCAGGGCCATTACTATGTCGACCCCTTCACCAAGAAGCTCGTCCAGTCGCAGTCGGCCTATGAGCACCCGCAGCCGCATGCCTGCTTCATCCAGTCGGTCGAAGACGATCTGGTCAATGAAAGCGGCATCATGGACCTCTGGGTCCGCGAAGCGCGCCTCTTCAAGTACGGTTCGGGCACCGGCTCCAACTTCTCCTATCTGCGCGGCGAAGGCGAAAAGCTGTCGGGCGGTGGCAAGTCGTCGGGCCTGATGTCCTTCCTCAAGATCGGTGATCGGGCAGCCGGCGCCATCAAGTCGGGCGGCACCACGCGCCGCGCCGCCAAGATGGTCGTCGTCGACATCGATCACCCGGATATCGAAGCCTACATCGACTGGAAGGTGAAGGAAGAGCAAAAGGTCGCCGCCCTCGTCACCGGCTCCAAGATCGTCGCCAAGCACCTCAAGACCATCATGAAGGCCTGCCTCAACTGCGAGGCCGACAATGGCGAGTGCTTCGACCCCAAGCTGAACTCGGCGCTGAAGCGCGCCATCAAGGATGCCAAGCGTGACGCCGTTCCGGAAAACTACGTCAAGCGCGTCATCCAGTTCGCCAAGCAGGGCTATACCGACCTCGACTTCAAGACCTACGACACGGACTGGGATTCCGAGGCCTATCTGACCGTCTCGGGCCAGAACTCCAACAACTCCGTCTCCATCAAGGACGACTTCCTGCGCGCTGTCGAAAGCGACGGCGACTGGAACCTGACCGCCCGCAAGGACGGCCGCGTGATGAAGACGCTGAAGGCGCGCGATCTGTGGGAAAAAATCGGCGAAGCCGCCTGGGCGTCCGCCGATCCGGGCCTGCACTTCAACACGACCATGAACGACTGGCACACCTGCGTGTCGGCCGGTGCGATCCGGGCGTCGAACCCGTGCTCGGAATACATGTTCCTGGACGACACGGCCTGCAACCTCGCCTCGCTGAACCTGTTGCAGTTCAAGGACGCGCAGACCAAGAACATCGACATCGAAGCCTATGAGCACGCCGTGCGGCTCTGGACGATGGTGCTCGAAATCTCGGTCATGATGGCGCAGTTCCCCTCGCGCCAGATCGCCGAGCTCTCCTACAAGTACCGCACGCTCGGCCTCGGCTACGCCAATATCGGCGGCCTGCTGATGACCTCGGGCATTCCTTACGACTCCAAGGAAGGCCGCGCGATCTGCGGCGCGCTGACCGCCATCATGACCGGCGTCGCCTATGCCACTTCGGCCGAAATGGCTGGCGAGCTTGGCCCCTTCCCGGGCTACAAGCCCAACCGCGAGCACATGCTGCGCGTCATGCGCAACCATCGCCGTGCCGCCCGTGGCGAGAGCACCGGCTATGAGAAGCTGTCGGTCAATCCAGTGGCGCTGATCCATGGCGACTGCCCGGACCAGACGCTCGTCACCCATGCGATCGCCGCTTGGGACAAGGCCGTCGAGCTTGGCGAGAAGAACGGCTACCGCAATGCCCAGTCGACCGTGATCGCGCCCACCGGCACGATCGGCCTCGTCATGGATTGCGACACGACCGGCATCGAGCCCGATTTCGCGCTGGTCAAGTTCAAGAAGCTCGCCGGCGGCGGCTACTTCAAGATCATCAACCGCGCCGTGCCGGAAGCGCTGCGCACGCTCGGCTATTCCGAAAGCCAAATCGCCGAGATCGAGGCCTATGCGGTCGGCCACGGCAATTTGAACCAGGCGCCGGCCATCAACCCCGGCTCGCTCAAGGCCAAGGGCTTCTCCGACGAGCAGGTCGAAGCGCTGAACGTCGCACTGAAGAGCGCCTTCGACATCAAGTTTGCCTTCAACCAATGGACGCTCGGTGCTGATTTCCTGAAGGAAAAGCTTGGTGTCACCGATGAGCAGATGAACGATTTCGAGTTCTCGCTGCTTGCCCATCTCGGCTACACCAAGAAGGAAATCGAAGCCGCCAACATCCATGTCTGCGGTGCGATGACGCTGGAAGGCGCGCCGTTCCTGAAAGATGAGCACCTGCCCGTCTTCGATTGCGCCAACCCCTGCGGCAAGATCGGCAAGCGCTATCTGTCGGTGGAAAGCCACATCCTGATGATGGCAGCGGCCCAGCCCTTCATCTCGGGTGCCATCTCCAAGACGATCAACATGCCGAACGAGGCGACCGTCGAGGATTGCAAGAACGCCTACATGCTCTCCTGGAAGCTCGCGCTGAAGGCGAACGCCCTTTACCGCGATGGCTCCAAGCTTTCCCAGCCGCTCAACGCCTCGCTGATCGAGGACGATGCGGACGAGGATGCCGATGAGGCGATCGAAGCGCTGATCGCCCAGCCGGCAGCAGCCCAAGCCGTCACCATCACGGAAAAGGTCGTCGAGCGCGTCATCGAGCGGCTCTACCGCGACCGCGAGAAGCTGCCGAACCGCCGCAAGGGCTACACCCAGAAAGCCGTCGTCGGCGGCCACAAGGTGTATCTGCGCACCGGCGAATTCGACGATGGCCGCTTGGGCGAGATCTTCATCGACATGCACAAGGAAGGCGCTGCCTTCCGCGCGATGATGAACAACTTCGCCATCGCCATCTCGCTCGGCCTGCAATACGGCGTGCCACTGGAAGAATATGTGGAGGCCTTCACCTTCACCAAGTTCGAGCCGGCCGGCATGGTGCAGGGCAACGACGCGATCAAGAACGCCACGTCGATCCTAGACTACGTGTTCCGCGAACTCGCCGTCTCCTATCTGTCGCGCCACGACCTCGCCCATGTGGATACGTCCGATTTCGGCAACACCGCACTCGGCAAGGGCGTGAAGGAAGGCAAGGCGCAGGCGATCTCGTCCGGCCTCACCCGCGGCCACAAGCTCACCATCGTGCAGCCGGAAACGCTGCGTCCGACCGGCGAGCCGAAAGGCGAAGCAACGGGCCCAGCCCCGGCACGCGTCGCCGCACCCACGGCGTCGATCTCCAACGTCACGGCCTTCTCGGGCACCAAGCAGCCGGCACCGCTCGCTGCCTCCCGCTCGACCGTGACGATGACCTCAGGCGCCGGCGCCGCAACCGCCTTCAAGCGCGATTTCGACGAGGCTCCGGAAGACCTCAATGCCGGCGTCATCGACAACGACGCCGCAACCGAGCTCTTCTCCGACAAGGCCGCCGAAGAAGCAGCCCGCGCCAAGGCCGACGCCAAGAAGGTCGAAGCCGACCGCCGCGCCAAATCGCTGATGCAAGGCTACACGGGCAACTCCTGCCCCGAATGCCAGAACTTCACGATGGTCCGGAACGGCACCTGCGAGAAGTGCGACACCTGCGGCGCAACGAGCGGCTGCAGCTGATTGGGCGCCGTGAAAAAGTCAGATCGGATACAAACGTTAGCCCGGCCGAAAGGTCGGGCTAACGCGTATCTGGGCGAAGCCCATTTCGTACGTCTCGTCCGATCGCCCTAGCCTTCGAAACACCCTCGCCCTACGTCAGCAGGCGATAAGCGGAGTTCAGGTCCATTCCCCACACCCCACCCAAAAGGCCCCAAATGAGCAAACGGATCGTTTTCACCGGCGGTAGCGGCAAGGCCGGGCGGCATGCCGTGGCCTATTTGAAGGCGCAGGGCCATACGGTGCTCAATGTCGATCTGAAGCCGCTCGACATCGAAGGCGTCAACACGCTGGAGGCCGACCTGACGGACAGCGGTCAGGTCTTCAATGCGCTTTCGATGCATTTCGGGTTTGACGACTTCGAGACCGGCAAGGGGCCGGCGCCGGTCGATGCCGTGGTGCATTTCGCGGCCATTCCGCGGGTGCTGCTGCAGCCGGACAACGAGACGTTCAAGGCGAACGTCACCTCGACCTACAATGTCATCGAAGCGGCCACCAAACTCGGCATTCGCAAGATCATCATCGCGTCCAGCGAAACCACCTACGGCGTCTGCTTTGCCGAGGGCGACAAGGACTACAAGCAGTTTCCGCTGGACGAGGACTACGACATCGATCCGATGGACAGCTACGGCCTGTCGAAGCTGGTGAACGAAAAGACCGGCAGGGCTTTTGCCGAACGCACGGGCGCCGACATCTACGCGCTGCGCATCGGCAACGTGATCGAACCGGAAGATTATGCCCGCTTCCCGGCCTTCCTCGCCGATCCGCTGTCGCGCAAGCGCAATGCCTGGAGCTACATCGACGCCCGCGATCTCGGCCAGATCGTGAATCTGTGCATCGCCAAGGATGGTCTGGGCTTCCAGGTGTTCAACGCCGTGAACGACGAGATCACGGCCAATGAACAGAGTGCAGAATTCCTCGCCAAATGGGCGCCGAACACGCCGATTACGCAGCCGATGGACGGGTTTGAAGCCCCCATCTCGAACGCGAAGATCCGAAAAGTGCTTGGCTTCAAGGAACAGCACAATTGGCGCCAATACGTGCCGGGCGCCGAACGGCAAGCCCACTAGGCTCACAACGCGGCAAGCCGCAGAAGGACGCCATGCTCGTGGCTCCATCTGCGGCTTGCGCGCCCCGACATTGACGGGTGCAGCGACCTTAAGGCCGCATCACCACCTTCACGCATCCGTCGGTTTTGTCCCGGAACGCCTTGTACATGTCCGGTCCTTCTTCCAGCGTTGCGTGATGCGTGATGACGAAGCTCGGGTCGATCTCGCCCTCCACCACCTTCTGCAGCAGCGGCTCGAGATAGCGGTGCGTGTGCGTCTGGCCCATCTTGAAGGTCAGCGCCTTGTTCATGGCCGGACCAAAGGGCAGATGATCCACCATCCCCACATAGACGCCCGGGATCGACAGCGTACCGCCCTTGCGGCATGAGAAGATCATCTCGCGCAGCACATGCGGCCGGTCGGTGCCGAGCATCAGCGCTGCCTTTGCCTTGTCCAGCATGGAATCGGCGCTGGCGCCCGCATCCGCTTCGGTGCCGACGCAGTCGATGCAGCTGTCAGGCCCGCGCCCGTCGGTCATCTCCATCAGCGCGTCGTAGACATTCACATCCTTGAAATCGAGCGTCTCCGCCTTGCCGTGCGAGCGCGCCATCTCCAGACGCTCCGGCACGGTGTCGATGGCGATGACCCGTCCGGCGCCGAGCATCCAGGCGCTCTGGATGGCGAACTGGCCAACCGGGCCGCAGCCCCAGATCGCGACCGTGTCGCCCGGCTCGATCTGCGCATTTTCAGCCGCCATGTAGCCGGTCGGGAAAATGTCGGAGAGGAACAGCACCTGATCGTCCGGCAGCCCGTCCGGCACCTTGATCGGACCGACATCGGCGAACGGCACGCGCAGAAATTCCGCCTGGCCGCCGGAATAGCCGCCGAGCATGTGCGAATAGCCGAAAAGACCGGAGGGCGAGTGGCCCATCACCTTGCGCGCCATCTCGGCGTTTCGGTTGGAGCGATCGCAGAGCGAGAACAGCTGCTTCTTGCAGAAGTAGCACTGCCCGCACGCCATGTTGAACGGCACGACGACCCGATCGCCCACCTGGAACTTCTTGACCGAGCGGCCGACCTCGATCACCTCGCCCATGGTCTCGTGGCCAAGAACGTCGCCCGATTCCATCGTCGGCATGTAGCCGTCCATCAGGTGGAGATCCGATCCACAGATCGCACAGGACGTCACCTTGATGATGATGTCGCCATCGTCTTCGATCGTCGGATCGTCCACCGAATCGCAGCGAATGTCGCCCTTGCCGTGCCAGCACAGTGCTCTCATCTGATCGTCCCTTCCTATCCATTGCTGGCCCCCGAACAGAGCGCTGCGACCGATGTTCCATTGGCCGGTCGATGGACGGGGACGCCGGCGGGCTCATCCACAGCGAGATCCCTGCATTTGCGGGCTGCCGACGCATTTTCATGGCGGCGTTAATCCCCGGGCAAGCGCTGCGGGCGACACTCACCTCCTTCCATTGCTTGGCGAGGTGTGACATGGCGCGGCGGAATTTTGGCAAAAGACGCAAGACCGCGAAGCGGTCGTTGGGCGGCCAGCTGCTTGCCAGGCTCGGTCAGAGCATGCAGCTTGGTATCGTCGCGCTTGCCGTCGTCGGTGGACACCATCTGCTGACCAGCGAGACCGGCGAGAAGCTCGTGACCGAGCTGGTGACGAAGCCGGCAAGCGAGGTCATCGCCCATGTTGAGACGGCACGCAGGCCCGCTTCGACCCAGCCTGGAATCCAGGCTACGACCTCGGCCAAGCCAAACCCGCCTATGCCGGTCCCTTCCGTTGACCGTCAGGCAACGACCGCTGCGATCGACAGGGACGCCGTTCGTCCCCCTGCCCCGATCCCGGCCGCCGTGCAGATCACCATGTGCGGCTCTGGGGCCCGCATCAACTGCGTGGTCGATGGCGACACGATCTGGCTTGGCGGACAAAACATCCGCATCGCCGATATCGACACGCCGGAAATCTTCAGCCCGCAATGCGCGGCCGAGCGCGAACGGGGCGAGCGGGCGGCCCGGCGCCTGCAGCAGCTCGTCAATGCCGGCCCGATAGAGCTGCGGAGAGGACTTCGCGACGAGGACCGCTATGGCCGCAAGCTGCGCACGCTGCATCGCGGCGGCCGCTCGCTCGGAGATATACTTGTCGCCGAAGGTCTCGCCCGCAAATGGGATGGCGCGAGGCGCGGCTGGTGCGCCTGATCCGCCCGTGACACCCGGCTGAATTTCATCGGTCCGAAGAAAAACCCCGCCCTTCGGTGAAGGACGGGGTTTCTGATAGTCCGGATAACGGAAGCGGCGTGGGTTACGCGGCTTCTGCTTCCCGCTCTTCGGCTTCGACGCGGGCGCGGTCTGCTGCACCCTTGGCGTCGACGTCGCGTTCCACGAACTCGATGACCGCGAGCGGAGCGTTGTCACCGGCGCGGAAGCCAGCCTTCATGATACGCAGATAGCCGCCGTGACGGTCTGCGTAACGCGAAGCGATCGCGTCGAACAGCTTGCGCACTGCGTCCTGGTCCTTGATCTGCGAGAGCGCCTGGCGGCGCGCATGCAGGTCACCGCGCTTGCCGAGCGTAACGAGCTTCTCGACGATCGGGCGGATTTCCTTGGCCTTCGGCAGAGTCGTGACGATCTGCTCATGGACGATCAGGGACACGGCCATGTTGGCGAACATCGCCTTGCGGTGGCTTGCGGTCCGGTTGAGCTTGCGGCCTGCATTGCGATGGCGCATGAGCCTTCTCCTTCAGGGGCGGATGGCACTTCGGCTCATCCGCAGTCTAGGGGTTAATACTGGTCTTCGTAGCGCTTGGCGAGATCGTCGATATTTTCCGGCGGCCAGGCGGGCACTTCCATGCCGAGATGCAGACCCATGGAGGCCAGCACTTCCTTGATTTCGTTCAGCGACTTGCGGCCGAAGTTCGGCGTACGGAGCATCTCCGCTTCGGTCTTCTGGATGAGATCGCCGATATAGACGATGTTGTCGTTCTTCAGGCAGTTCGCCGAACGGACCGAAAGTTCCAGCTCGTCGACCTTCTTGAGGAGCGCCGGGTTGAAAGCAAGTTCGGTGACGGCTTCTTCCTCGGTTTCCTTCTGCGGCTCGTCGAAATTGACGAAGACGCCAAGCTGGTCCTGGATGATGCGAGCGGCAAAAGCCACTGCGTCTTCACCCGTGACCGAACCGTCGGTTTCGATGGTCATGGTCAGCTTGTCGTAGTCGAGAACCTGGCCCTCGCGGGTGTTTTCGACCTTGTACGAAACCTTCTTGACCGGCGAATAGAGGCTGTCGACCGGGATGAGGCCGATCGGCGCGTCTTCGGCGCGGTTGCGGTCGGCAGGCACATAGCCCTTGCCGTTGGCGACCGTGAACTCCATGCGGATCTCCGCGCCCTCGTCGAGGGTGCAGATGACGTGCTCAGGGTTCAGGATTTCGACGTCGCCGACGGTCTGGATGTCACCAGCCTTCACGACACCGGGGCCCTGCTTGCGCACGACCATACGCTTGGTCTCGTCGCCATCCATCTTGATGGCGATTTCCTTGATGTTCAGGACGATGTCGGTGACATCTTCGCGAACGCCCGGGATAGAGGAGAATTCATGCAGCACGCCGTCGATCTGGACTGCCGTGACAGCAGCGCCGCGCAGCGACGACAGAAGCACGCGACGAAGCGCGTTGCCAAGCGTGAGGCCGAAGCCACGCTCGAGCGGCTCGGCGACAAGCGTCGCCTTGGTGCGACCCGAGGAGGAGAACTCCACCTTGTTCGGCTTGATCAGTTCCTGCCAGTTTTTCTGGATCATGGTTTTTCCTTTCGCATCCCGCCACCATCCAATCGTGGCGGGCAAGACGAAGAGCCGCAGAGGACCCGGGCCATCCCGGATCGTGCGGCATCGAAGAAGAGATGCTTAGACGCGGCGCTTCTTGCGCGGGCGGCAGCCATTGTGCGGGATCGGCGTCACATCGCGGATCGACGTGATCGTGAAACCGGCAGCCTGCAGCGCGCGCAGAGCCGACTCACGGCCCGAACCGGGGCCGCAGACTTCGACTTCCAGCGAACGCATTCCGTGTTCCTGCGCCTTCTTGGCGCAATCTTCCGCAGCCATCTGGGCAGCGAACGGCGTCGACTTACGCGAGCCCTTGAAGCCCTTGGCACCAGCAGACGACCAGGCAATAGCATTGCCCTGCGCGTCGGTGATGGTGATCATGGTGTTGTTGAACGTCGAGTTTACGTGAGCAACGCCCGACGAGATGTTCTTGCGTTCGCGACGGCGGACGCGTGCGGCTTCCTTGGCCATGGTCTTCCTTTCAGTCGATCTCTACGCCGCCGTAATACCAGCGGCTCCACCTTGGGGACGGGTAACGATCCGGAGCTGACAGAACGGCAAGCCGCCTCGCCGCCCCGGACGCCAATCCCGAAACTTACTTCTTCTTGCCGGCAATCGCCTTTGCCGGACCCTTGCGGGTGCGGGCATTGGTGTGCGTGCGCTGGCCGCGGACCGGAAGGCCACGACGGTGACGCAGGCCGCGGTAGCAGCCGAGGTCCATGAGACGCTTGATGTTCATCGAGGTCTCGCGGCGCAGGTCACCTTCGACCTGGTAGTCGCGGTCGATTGCCTCGCGGATCGCGAGAACTTCAGCGTCAGAAAGCTGGTTCACGCGGCGCTCTGCCGGAATGTTGTTCTTGGACACGATCTCGGCAGCCAGCTTCGGGCCGATGCCGTGAATGTACTGAAGCGCGATGATGACGCGCTTGTTGGTCGGAATGTTTACGCCTGCAATGCGGGCCATACCCAATTCTCCATGTTGCCCGGAGCGATCCGGTGCCGGCCAAGCCGGCTGTAAAGATTATCCGCGTCCGGTGGAGGCCGGCCCATGCGGATCATGAACTCATCTTCAAAAGGCCAAACGCTCGTCCATCCGGACGAGAGAATCCGACAATCGTGAAGGGATGCGGTGCCGTAGTCGAAAACGGAACCGGCGTCAACCGCCCGGCGCGATTCTCTTTGCAAGAACCGGGCCGAGCAGTCTGGTTTGGATCAGACGTTCGCGAGGATCGCTTCTATCTGGGCAGTCACGTCGTCCATCGGTGCCATACCATCCAGGGACTTCAGCTTGCCCTTGCAGTGGTAGTAGCCGATCAGCGGCGACGTTTCCTTGTAATAAGCCTGGAGGCGCGTCTGAACCGTTTCGGCCTTGTCGTCCGGTCGACGCTTGAACTCCGTCGAGCCGCACTTGTCGCAGACGCCCGGGTTTTTTGGCTGATGGTTCGTGTCGTGATAGCCCGCGCCGCAATTGGCGCAAGTGTAGCGTCCGGCAATGCGGTCAACCAGAAGCTCGTCGTCGACCCGCATCTCGATCACGACAGAAAGATCCAGCCCCTTTGCCGCCAGCATCTGCTCGACGGCATCGGCCTGCACCAGGGTCCGCGGATAACCGTCGAGGATGAAACCCTTGCGGCAATCGTCCTGATCGATCCGGTCGGACACGATCGCATTCACGATGTCGTCGGATACGAGCTTGCCCGCATCCATGACCGCTTTGGCGCGCTTGCCGACTTCAGTCTGGGCGGCGACCGCTGCACGCAGCATGTCGCCAGTTGAAAGTTGGGGAATGCCGTACTTCTCGACCAGCCGTTGAGCTTGTGTCCCCTTGCCCGCTCCCGGCGGTCCTAGAAGTATTAATCTCATCTCTTGCGCTTGCCTCCCCGCAGCTTGGACTTCTTGATGAGCCCCTCATATTGCTGCGCGATGAGATGCCCCTGAACCTGCGCTACCGTGTCGAGCGTCACATTGACGACGATCAGCAGCGATGTACCCCCGAGATAGAACGGAACGCCCGTCCGTGCGATTAGAAATTCGGGTAAGAGACAGACGACGACAAGATAGATAGCGCCGACGACAGTGATGCGAGTCAGCACGTAGTCGATGTAGTCCGCCGTACGCTCACCAGGACGGATGCCCGGGATGAAGCCGCCGTGCTTCTTCAAATTGTCCGCCGTATCCTTCGGATTGAAGACGACAGCCGTGTAGAAGAAGGCGAAGAACGCGATCATTGCAGCGTAGAGCAGCATGTAGAGCGGCTGGCCGTGGCCGAGCGTCGCCAGGATGGTCGTCGCCCATGGCGGCATCGTCGTCGTGTCGGAGAAGCCCGCAACCGTCGCCGGCAGAAGCAGGAGCGACGATGCGAAGATCGGCGGGATGACGCCGGCGGTATTGAGCTTCAGCGGCAGGTGCGACGTGTCGCCCTGGAACATCCGGTTGCCCACCTGGCGCTTCGGATACTGGATCAGAAGGCGGCGCTGCGCACGCTCGACGAAGACGATGAGCGCGATGCAGGCGATGGCGATCAGGATGACGGCGATGATGATGCCCGTCGACAGGGCGCCCGTGCGGCCGAGTTCCAGCGTGCCAGCGATTGCCGTCGGCATGGCGGCGACGATGCCCGCGAAAATGATCAGCGAAATGCCGTTGCCAATGCCGCGTGCCGTGATCTGCTCGCCGAGCCACATCAGGAACATCGTGCCGCCGACAAGCGTGATGACGGTCGAAATGCGGAAGAACCAGCCGGGATCGACGACAATCCCTGCCCCCGACTCAAGCCCGACGGCGATGCCGTAGGCCTGCAGCGTGCCGAGCAGCACGGTACCGTAGCGCGTGTACTGGTTGATGACCTTGCGGCCCTGCTCGCCCTCCTTCTTCAGCTGCTCGAGCGACGGCACGACCGACGTCATGAGCTGCATGATGATGGAGGCGGAAATGTACGGCATGATGCCGAGCGCAAAGATCGCCATGCGTTCGACAGCTCCGCCGGCGAACATGTTGAACAGCCCGAGCACGCCGCCCGCCTGCTGCTGGAAGGCCTGCGCGAAAGCGTCAGGATCCAGGCCCGGCAGCGGAATGAACGTCCCAAGCCGATAGACGAGAAGCGCACCAAGCGTGAACCAGATGCGCTTCTTCAAATCCTCGGCCTTGGCGAAGGCTGCGAAATTGAGATTGGAGGCGAGTTGTTCGGCTGCAGATGCCATGCAAATCTCCGCATGGTCGGCTTGTTTGAAAACCGCGCCGTAGTGCCGGCTGCGGAAAGCACGACCGTTCCACTTGATCGAAAGACCCGTTTATAGACGTACCCATGCCAGGTGAAGGTCGGCAATGAGCGCCGTCAAGGCCTCCGAGCGTCCCATTTGCCGCATGGCGCGAGAGCGCTAGTGGCGGTCGTCATATGGGATGATGGCCGCCCGATTGTAAGAACCGGGCGGCCGATCAAATCACTTGGTGTCGGCGTCGTTTTCAGCAGCGGCGCTCAGGAGCTTGACCGAACCGCCAGCCTTTTCGATCTTTTCGATCGCAGACTTGGAGGCACCGGCAACTTCGAGCGTCAGCTTGGCATTCAGGTCGCCATCGGACAGGACGCGAACGCCATCCTTGGAGCGACGGATGATGCCTGCGGCCTTCAGAGCTTCGACATCGACAGTCTTGCCGGCGTCGAGCTTCTTGGCGTCGACTGCGGCCTGGATACGGCCGAGCGAGACGACATTGAAGTCTTTGGCGAAGATGTTCGTGAAGCCGCGCTTCGGCAGACGACGATAGATCGGCATCTGGCCGCCTTCGAAGCCGTTGATGGCGACGCCCGAACGGGATTTCTGACCCTTGACACCACGGCCAGCGGTCTTGCCGCTGCCCGAGCCGATGCCGCGACCGACGCGCTTGCGCGGCTTGGTGGCGCCATCAACGTCATGCAATTCATTCAGTTTCATGATCTTCCTGCTCCCCGTCTCAGTTTTCTTCGACGACGCGAACGAGGTGAGAGACCGTCCGGATCATGCCACGTACCGACGGAGTGTCGACGAGCGTGCGGCGGCGGTGCATCTTGTTCAGGCCCAGGCCGATCAGCGTTGCACGCTGCTCTGCCGGACGGCGGATGGGGCTGCCGATCTGTTCGATCGTGATCGTCTTGCCCGACTGTGTCTCAGCCATGATGATGGCTCCCTTCAAAGATGGCCGGACGCTCTCCTGAGCGTCGACGGCTCAACCCAACTTATTCCTCGACGGCAGCCGTGCTGCCCGAAGCTTCGGCGCGGCGCGCCTGAAGCGTCGCGAACTTGATGCCACGCTGTGCAGCGATGTCCTTTGGGTGCATCTGCTTCTTCAGCGCGTCGAAGGTGGCGCGAACCATGTTGTACGGGTTCGACGAACCGGTCGACTTGGCGACGACGTCATGCATGCCGAGCGTTTCGAAAACGGCGCGCATCGGACCACCGGCGATGATACCCGTACCGGGCTTTGCTGCACGCAGCAGAACCTTGCCGGCGCCGTGGCGGCCATGCACGTCATGGTGCAGGGTACGGCCCGAACGCAGCGGTACGAAGATAAGATCGCGCTTGGCGCTCTCGGTTGCCTTGCGGATGGCTTCCGGCACTTCGCGTGCCTTGCCATGACCGAAGCCTACGCGGCCCTTCTGGTCGCCGACGACGACGAGGGCTGCGAAACCGAAACGACGGCCGCCCTTGACGACCTTGGCGACGCGGTTGATGTGGACGAGCTTGTCGACGAATTCGCTATCGCGCTCTTCATCGCGACCGCGGTTTTCGCGGCGTGCTTCTCTTGCCATTGTCCTTGTCCTTATTTTTTTGCGGTTTCAATCGGCAGATTGAGTTGAGATTAGAAGCTGAGACCGCCTTCGCGGGCAGCTTCGGCGAGGGCCTTGATGCGGCCGTGGTAAATGAACGAGCCACGGTCGAACACGACTTCCGTGACGCCGGCCTTGGTGGCGCGCTCCGCGAGGAGCTTGCCGACAGCGGCAGCAGCCGCCGTATCCGCACCCGTCTTCAGCGAAGTACGCAGATCCGTATCCAGCGTCGATGCCGATGCGAGGGTGTGACCCTTCGTATCGTCGATCAGCTGGGCATAGATGTTCTTCGACGAACGGTGAACCGACAGCCGCGGACGGCCGTTGGACACCTTCTTCAGCTGGCGGCGGACGCGTGAGGCACGACGCGTAAGGGTTTCTTTCTTGGTAGCCATCTTGGCAGTTCCTTACTTCTTCTTGCCTTCCTTGCGGACGATGCGCTCTTCCGCGTACTTCACGCCCTTGCCCTTGTAGGGCTCCGGCGAGCGGAATTCACGGATCTCCGCGGCGACTTGACCGACGCGCTGCTTGTCGATGCCGCTGATGATGATTTCCGTCGGCTTCGGGCAGGCGATCGAGATGCCTTCGGGCGTCTGATAGATGACGTCATGGCTGTAGCCAAGCGCCAACTGCAGATTCTTGCCCTGCATGGTGGCGCGATAGCCGACGCCGTTGATCTCGAGCTTGCGCTCGTAGCCCTTGGAGACGCCCAGCATGATGTTTTCGACCATCGTGCGGGACATGCCCCACTTCGAACGGGCGTTCTTGCTGTCGTCCATCGGAGTGACGACGACTGCGCCATCTTCCATCTTCACCAGCACTTCGTCGTTTGCAACGAAGCTGAGCTCGCCCTTGGGGCCCTTGGCCTTGACCGTCTGGCCTTCCACCGAGGCAGTGACGCCCGAGGGAACCTGAACGGGTTTCTTACCGATACGAGACATTGTTCAACCTGTCTTTCTCGTGTGGGGTACCTGGCGGCGTCTTAGAAGACGCTGCACAGGACCTCGCCACCGACGTTCTGTTCGCGTGCCTGATGGTCCGCCATCACGCCCTTCGGGGTCGAAAGAATGGTGATGCCGAGGCCGTTTGCGACCTGCGGGATCGACTTGACCGAAACGTAGACGCGACGGCCGGGCTTCGACACGCGAGCGATTTCGCGAATGACGGAACCGCCCTCGTGATACTTCAGCTCGATGGTGATTTCAGACTTGCCGTTGCCGAAGTCGGTCTCGGAATAGCCACGGATGTAGCCTTCCGACTCAAGGACGTCGAGCACGCGTGCGCGCAGCTTCGAAGCCGGCGTCGAGACGCTGGTCTTCTTGCGGCTGGCGCCGTTGCGGATACGGGTGAGCATATCGCCCAGGGGATCTGTCATGGCCATGTGCTCGTCTCCTTACCAGCTCGACTTCACAATGCCCGGCACCTTGCCGAGATTGCCGAGCTCGCGCAGCGCGATACGCGACATGCCGAGCTTGCGATAAAAGGCGCGCGGACGACCCGACACTTCGCACCGGTTACGAATGCGCGTCTTGGAACCGTTACGCGGCAGTTCGGCGAGCTTGAGGGTCGCACGGAAGCGGTCCTCGATCGGCAGTTCCTGGTTCTTCACGATCGCCTTGAGGGCCGCGCGCTTCTTGGCGTCCCGGGCCACCAGCTGACGCCGGCGCTTGTTCTTTTCGACTGCGCTGACTTTCGCCATTTCGCTTATCCTTCTTTACGCTTGCCGTTACGGACTATTGGCGGAACGGGAAGTTGAACTCTTTGAGAAGAGCCCGTGCTTCGTCGTCGTTCTTTGCCGTCGTGCAAACGATGATATCCATGCCCCACATCTGATCGACCTTGTCGTAGTTGATCTCGGGGAACACGATGTGTTCCTTGATGCCCATGGCGAAGTTGCCACGGCTGTCAAAGCTCTTCGGGTTCAGGCCGCGAAAGTCGCGAACGCGCGGCAGAGCCACGGTCACGAGGCGGTCCAGAAACTCATACATGCGGGTGCCGCGCAGCGTCACCTTGGCGCCGATCGGCATGCCTTCGCGGACCTTGAAGCCAGCGATGGACGTGCGTGCGCGGGTGATGACCGGCTTCTGACCTGCGATTGCCGCGAGATCGGCAGCAGCGACCGAAGGCTTCTTGGAATCGCCCGTCGCTTCACCGACGCCCATATTGATCACGATCTTGTCCAGACGCGGGATCATCATGTCGTTCGCGTAAGAGAACTGCTCGCGCAGTGCGGCGCGGATGCGCTCGTTGTAATCGGTCTTGAGCCGCGGCTCGTACTTTGCCTCAGCCATTGATCGTATCTCCGGAACGCTTGGCGACACGAACCTTCTTGTCGCCGTCAATCTTGAAACCAACACGGGTCGCCTTGCCGTCCTTCGGATCGGCAAGCGCCAGGTTCGACAGGTGGATCGAGGCTTCCTTGGTGATGATGCCTGCTTCCTGCGTCTGGGTCTGGCGTTGGTGGCGCTTCACCATGTTGATGCCGCGCACGATTGCGCGATCGTCTTTCGGCATCACCTGGAGGACTTCGCCGGTGCGGCCCTTGTCCTTGCCGGTGATCACAACGACGCTGTCGCCTTTACGGATCTTTTGCATCGTGGTCTCTCCTTAAAGCACTTCAGGCGCCAGCGAGATGATCTTCATGTGGCTCTTGGCGCGAAGCTCGCGCGGAACAGGGCCGAAGATACGCGTGCCGATGGGCTCTTTCTTGTTGTCGATAAGAACGGCTGCGTTCTTGTCGAAGCGGATGACGGAACCGTCCGAACGACGGATATCCTTGGCCGTGCGAACCACGACCGCCTTCATGACATCGCCTTTCTTGACGCGCCCGCGCGGAATTGCTTCTTTTACCGAGACGACGATGATGTCGCCGATAGAAGCATATTTCCGCTTCGAGCCGCCCAGCACCTTGATGCACATGACACGACGAGCGCCGGAATTATCGGCGACGTCGAGGTTTGTTTGCATCTGAATCATGTCAGACCGCCTTTTCCTTCAATCGGCGAGGAGGCCGTGCCACCCTCGCCTTCTGGCATTGTTGTTATTCGTGCTGGCGCGCTTCTGACGCGCCTTGCGGCAATCGTCAAGCCGACGATTATTCCGCAGCGTTGGAAACGACGGTCCAGCGCTTGTCTTTGGAGATCGGCGCGCACTCCTGGATGGAGACGAAGTCGCCGGTCTTGAACTGGTTGGTCTCGTCATGCGCCTTGTACTTCTTGGACCGGCGAACGGTCTTCTGAAGCAAGGGATGCGCGAAGCGACGCTCCACGAGGACCACGACGGTCTTCTCGTTCTTGTCGCTGACGACGGTGCCCTGCAGAATGCGTTTCGGCATTGTTCTTGGTCCTTTAGGCCTTGGCTTCTGCCGCCAGCTTCTGGCGGGCAATTGTCTTGATGCGTGCGATGTCGCGACGGATCTCGCGAACGCGCGAGGTCTTTTCAAGCTGGCCGGTAGCCCGCTGGAAGCGCAGGTTGAACTGCTCCTTCTTCAGCTTGGCAAGTTCGTCGTTCAACTGGTCGGCGCTCAGCGCACGGACGTCTGTCGATTTCATTGTCCGTCTCCTTAATCGGCGATGCGCTGTACGAAGCGCGTCTTGACCGACAGCTTGGCGGCGCCGAGGCGAAGAGCCTCACGCGCGATTTCTTCCGAAACGCCATCGATCTCGAACATGATACGGCCTGGCTTGACCTTGCAGGCCCAGTAGTCGACCGATCCCTTACCCTTACCCATGCGGACTTCCGTGGGCTTGGAGGTGACCGGCACATCCGGGAACACCCGGATCCAGACGCGACCAGCACGCTTCATGTGACGGGTGATCGCGCGGCGAGCCGCTTCGATCTGACGCGCATTGACGCGGTCCGGTTCTTGCGCCTTCAGGCCGAAAGAACCGAAATTCAGGTCAGAGCCGCCCTTGGCCACGCCCTTGATGCGGCCCTTGAACTGCTTGCGGTACTTCGTACGCTTTGGCTGCAACATAGTCTTATTCTCCGAATTCTCGAACCGCGCTTATGATCACGCGTTCTCGCGGCGGCGCTGGCCACCCTGATTATCGCCTTCCAACGCGCGACGCTCCGAAGCCATCGGGTCATGCTCGAGGATCTCGCCCTTGAAGATCCAGACCTTGATGCCGCAGATGCCGTAAGCCGTGTGAGCCTCGGCCGTGCCGTAGTCGATATCGGCGCGCAGCGTATGCAGCGGCACGCGGCCTTCACGGTACCATTCGGTGCGCGCGATTTCCGCGCCGCCCAAACGACCGGCCGACGTGATACGGATACCTTCGGCGCCAAGACGCATGGCAGACTGAACGGCGCGCTTCATGGCGCGACGGAATGCCACACGACGCTCGAGCTGCTGAGCGATCGACTGAGCGACCAGCGTCGCATCGGTCTCAGGCTTGCGCACTTCGACGATGTTGAGGTGCGTTTCCGAGTTGGTCATCTGCGAGAGGCGCTTGCGCAGCTTCTCGATGTCCGCGCCCTTCTTGCCGATGATGAGGCCCGGACGCGCAGCATGGATCGTGACCCGGCACTTCTTGTGCGGACGCTCGATCACCACCTTCGAAATCGCAGCCTGCTTCAGCTCATCCATGATGAACTTGCGGATCTTCAGATCCTCATGAAGCAGCTTGGAGTATTCGGCGTTGTCGGCGAACCAGCGGCTGTCCCAGGTACGGTTGATGCCGAGGCGAAAGCCGATCGGATTGATTTTCTGACCCATACTTAAGCAGCCTTCCCGGTTTCTTCGACTTCGCGCACCACGATGGTCAGGTGCGAGAACGGCTTCTCGATGCGGCTCGCGCGGCCACGGCCACGAGCGTGGAAACGCTTCATTGTGATCGACTTGCCGACATGAGCTTCCGCGACGATCAGCTGGTCGACGTCGAGGTCGTGGTTGTTTTCGGCGTTTGCGATGGCAGACTGAAGCGTCTTGCGGACGGTTTCAGCGATGCGCTTGCGCGAAAACTCGAGATCGGCCAGAGCCCGCTCGACCTTCTTGCCGCGGATCATGGCCGCAACGAGATTGAGCTTCTGGGGACTGACGCGGATCGTGCGCGCAACTGCCTGCGCCTCGTTATCCTTGAGCCGGCGTTCGGCTTTGGCCTTGCCCATTGTTACTTCCTCTTCGCCTTCTTGTCCGCGCCGTGACCGTAGTAGGTCCGCGTCGGAGCGAATTCGCCGAACTTGTGTCCGACCATGTCTTCCGAAACTGATACCGGAATGTGCTTCGCGCCATTGTAGACACCGAAGGTCAGACCGACGAACTGCGGCAGGATCGTGGAGCGACGGCTCCAGATCTTGATCACTTCGCTGCGTCCGCCTTCGCGCACCTTCTCAGCCTTCTTGAGAAGATAGCCGTCAACAAACGGACCTTTCCAAACTGAACGAGCCAATTGAGACTTCCTCTCTTACTTCTTGCGCTGGTGGCGCGAGCGCATGATGAACTTGTCGGTCGACTTGTTCGACCGCGTACGCTTGCCCTTGGTCGGCTTGCCCCAGGGCGAAACCGGGTGACGACCACCCGAGGTCCGGCCTTCACCACCACCATGCGGGTGGTCGACGGGGTTCATGACGACGCCGCGGACATGCGGACGCTTGCCGCGCCAGCGGGTGCGACCAGCCTTGCCATCGTTGATGTTGCCATGGTCCGGGTTCGAGACCGCGCCGACGGTGCCGAGGCACAGGCCCGACACGAGGCGCTGCTCGCCAGAGTTCAGGCGAAGGATCGCCATCCCCTGGTCGCGGCCCACGAGCTGAACGTAGGTGCCTGCCGAACGGGCGATCTGACCACCCTTCTCCGGCTTCATCTCCACATTGTGGACGATGGTGCCGACCGGCATGTTCTGAAGCGGCATGGCGTTGCCAGGCTTCACGTCCACAGCCTTGTTCGACGAGACGACCCTGTCGCCGACAGCCAGGCGCTGCGGAGCCAGGATGTAGCTCAGCTCGCCGTCATCGTACTTGATGAGTGCGATGAATGCCGTGCGGTTCGGGTCGTATTCGAGACGCTCGACCGTTGCCGATACGTCGAACTTGCGACGCTTGAAATCGACCATGCGGTACGAACGCTTGTGACCACCGCCCTGGTAGCGCGCAGTGATGCGGCCGGCGTTGTTACGGCCGCCCTTCTGCGAAAGGCCTTCCGTCAGCGTCTTGACCGGCTTGCCCTTGTAGAGGGCGGAGCGATCGACGATGACGAGCTGGCGCGTGCTCGGCGTGATCGGATTGAAACTCTTCAATGCCATTTTCTTGTTTCCTTACGGTTCCGGTCGCTCAGGCGCGCCTCAGAGGCCCGTCGATACGTCGAGGGTCTGACCCTCGGCGAGCGTGACGATTGCCTTCTTGACGTCGCTCTGGCGGCCCTTGATGCCACGGAACCGCTTGACCTTGCCCTTGCGAAGCAGCGTGTTCACCGCCTTGACCTTGACGCCGAACAGCGCCTCGATCGCAGCCTTGATCTCCGGCTTGGTAGCCTTCTTTGCGACATTGAACACGACCTGGTTGTTGTCCGAGGCCATCGTTGCCTTTTCGGTGATCGCCGGTGAAACGATCACGTCGTAGTGACGAAGATCAGTCATTTGAACCGCTCCTCAAGCGCTTCGACAGCCGACTTGGACAAGACGAGCTTGCCGCGACGCAGGATGTCGTAAACATTGATGCCCTGTACCGGCAGAATATCCACGTTCGGGATGTTCTTGGCCGCAAGGCGGAAATTGCTGTCCAGGTCGGCGCCGCCGATCAGGAGTGCGTTCGTCAGGCCGAGCTTGCCGAAAGACTCCAGGAGGCCCTTCGTCTTTGCTTCCTTCGCGACGAAATCGTCGATGACGATCAGGTCTTCCGAACGAAGCTTAGCCGACAGCGCATGCTTCAGGCCGAGCGCACGAACCTTCTTGGGAAGGTCATGGCCGTGGCTGCGAACAACCGGGCCGTGAGCCTTGCCGCCGCCGCGGAACTGCGGAGCGCGTGCCGAGTGGTGACGTGCGCGGCCGGTGCCCTTCTGGCGGTACATCTTGGCGCCGGTGCGGGAAACTTCCGAACGGCCGAGCGCCTTGTGAGTGCCGGCCTGCTTCTTGGCAAGCTGCCAGCGAACGACGCGCTGCAGGAGATCGGCGCGGGGCTCCAGGCCGAAAACGGCGTCCGAGAGCGAAACCGTGCCGGCCGAGCTGCCGTCAAGAGTGGTGACGTTGAGATCCATTACTCGGCTCCCTCATTCGTAGCTTCAGCGGTCGCACCATTCGACGCCGAACGCAGTGCTGCCGGACGCGGAGCCGCTTCCGGGATCGGCGACTTGATGGCATCGCGAACGAGGATCCAGGCACCCTTGGAGCCGGGAACGGCGCCCTTGATGAGGATCAGGCCGCGGTCGACATCCGTCGAGACGACTTCGAGGTTCTGGGTCGTGACGCGCGTCTGGCCCATGTGACCAGCCATGCGCTTGCCCTTCCAGACGCGGCCCGGATCCTGGTTGGAACCGGTCGAACCGTGCGAACGGTGCGAGACCGAAACGCCGTGAGTTGCACGCAGACCACCGAAGTTGTGGCGCTTCATGGCACCGGCGAAGCCCTTACCGATCGTGGTACCGGTCACGTCGACCAGCTGGCCGGCAACGAAGTGCTCGGCCGTCAACTCGGCGCCGATATCGATCAGATTGTCTTCGCTGACGCGGAACTCGGCCAGCTTTGCCTTCGGCTCGACATTTGCAGCGGCAAAATGGCCGCGCAGTGCCTTCGTCGTGTTCTTGACCTTCTTGAGGCCGACGCCAAGCTGGACGGCTGCATAGCCATTCTTCTCGACGGTCCGCTGAGCAACGACCTGGCAATTGTCGAGCTTGAGGACTGTTACCGGGATGTGGTCGCCGGCGTCGTTGTAGACCCGGGTCATCCCTACCTTTTGTGCAATCACACCTGAACGCATCGGTTCATTCCTTTTAGAGGAGTCGTTCGTTCATCCGGCGCTCTCAGGCGCCTTGGATGGTCCAGACCGACTCTTAAAGCTTGATTTCGACGTCGACGCCGGCAGCCAGGTCGAGCTTCATCAGCGCATCGACCGTCTGGGGGGTCGGGTCGACGATGTCGAGAAGACGCTTGTGGGTACGCATCTCGAATTGCTCGCGGCTCTTCTTGTCGATGTGCGGCGACCGGTTGACCGTAAACTTCTCGATCCGCGTCGGAAGCGGAACGGGACCACGGACATTGGCACCCGTGCGCTTGGCGGTCGAAACGATCTCACGCGTGGAGGCATCGAGAATCCGATGATCGAACGCCTTGAGGCGGATACGGATATTCTGGCCGTTCATTCGAATTCATCCTTGTTTGAAGTAAGGGCGCGCCGCCCGAAGCCGGCGCGCCATAAGGGTCAGACCAGCTGTTATTCCGTGATCGCGGCGACGATGCCGGCGCCGACGGTACGGCCGCCTTCGCGGATAGCGAAGCGCAGACGCTCTTCCATCGCGATCGGCACGATCAGCTCGACGTCAACGGTCACGTTGTCGCCAGGCATCACCATCTCCGTGCCTTCCGGCAGCGTCACGATGCCCGTCACGTCCGTCGTGCGGAAGTAGAACTGCGGACGGTAGTTCGTGAAGAACGGCGTGTGACGGCCACCCTCTTCCTTCGTCAGGATGTAGGCTTCGGCCTTGAACTTCTTGTGCGGCTTGACCGAACCCGGCTTGCACAGAACCTGACCACGCTCGACGCCTTCACGGTCCACACCGCGAAGCAGCGCGCCGATGTTGTCGCCGGCCTGGCCCTGGTCGAGCAGCTTGCGGAACATTTCAACGCCCGTGCAGGTCGTCTTCTTGGTGTCGCGGATACCGACGATCTCGATTTCCTCGCCAACCTTGACGACGCCACGCTCGACGCGGCCGGTCACGACCGTGCCACGGCCCGAGATCGAGAACACGTCTTCGATCGGCATCAGGAACGGCTGGTCGATCGGGCGCTCAGGCGTCGGGATGTACTTGTCGACTTCAGCCAGCAGCGCACGAACGGCGTTCTCGCCGATTTCCTTGTTGCTGTCTTCGAGAGCGGCAAGCGCGGAGCCCTTGACGATCGGAATGTCGTCGCCCGGATAGTCGTACGAGGAAAGCAGCTCACGAACTTCGAGCTCGACGAGCTCGAGAAGCTCTTCGTCGTCAACCTGGTCGACCTTGTTCAGGAACACGACGATTGCCGGAACACCGACCTGGCGGGCGAGCAGGATGTGCTCGCGCGTCTGCGGCATCGGGCCGTCAGCAGCCGAAACGACGAGGATCGCGCCGTCCATCTGGGCAGCACCGGTGATCATGTTCTTCACGTAGTCGGCGTGGCCGGGGCAGTCAACGTGGGCGTAGTGACGGGCTTCCGTCTCGTATTCCACGTGGGCCGTCGAGATCGTGATCCCGCGAGCCTTCTCTTCCGGCGCGCCGTCGATCTGGTCGTATGCGCGGTACTCGCCGAAGAACTTCGTGATCGCAGCCGTCAAAGACGTCTTGCCGTGGTCGACGTGACCGATCGTGCCGATGTTCACATGCGGCTTGTTACGTTCAAACTTGCCTTTAGCCATTGGAGGCTCTCCATTCTACTGTCGTCCCGCGGGACGGAATTAGTCTCTTGGGAAGTCCGCGCCTTACGCGAACTTCGCCTGGATTTCCTGAGCGACGTTCGAAGGAACCGGCGCATAGTGATCGAACAGCATCGTGTACTGTGCGCGTCCCTGGCTCATGGAGCGCAGGTTGTCGACGTACTTGAACATGTTGGCGAGCGGCACATGCGCGTTGATGACGATGGCAACGCCGCGCTGTTCCTGGCCCTGGATCTGGCCACGACGCGAGTTCAGATCGCCGATCACGTCACCGACGTAATCTTCCGGCGTCACGACTTCGACCTTCATGATCGGCTCGAGCAGCTGGGCACCAGCCTTCTGCGCACCTTCGCGGAATGCACCGCGCGCTGCGATTTCGAAGGCGAGAACCGAGGAGTCGACGTCGTGGAAGGCGCCGTCGATCAAAGTTGCTTTGACCGAGAGCATCGGGAAGCCGGCAAGCGGACCAGCCGACATGACGCTCTGAATGCCCTTCTGAACGCCCGGGATGTATTCCTTCGGAACAGCACCACCGACGATCTTGGATTCGAAGACGAAATCCTCGGAGTCCGGGTTGGGTTCAAACACCAGCTTGACGCGAGCGAACTGGCCCGTACCGCCCGACTGCTTCTTGTGCGTGTAATCGACTTCTGCGGTCTTCGTGATGGTTTCACGATAGGCGACCTGCGGAGCGCCGACATTGGCCTCGACCTTGAACTCGCGCTTCATGCGATCGACGATGATGTCGAGGTGAAGCTCGCCCATGCCGGCGATGATCGTCTGGCCGGACTCTTCGTCGGTCTTGACGCGGAAGGAAGGATCCTCGGCGGCCAGACGGTTGAGCGCGAGGCCCATCTTTTCCTGGTCGGCCTTGGTCTTCGGCTCGATCGCGATCTGAATGACCGGGTCCGGGAATTCCATGCGCTCCAGGATGACCGGGGCCAGCGGATCGCAAAGCGTGTCGCCGGTGGTCGTTTCCTTCAGGCCAGCAAGAGCGACGATGTCACCAGCATAGGCGACGTCGACGTCTTCACGTGAGTTGGAGTGCATCTGCAGCATGCGGCCGATGCGCTCGCGCTTTTCCTTGACCGTGTTCAGAAGCGACGTGCCCTTCTCGAGCTTGCCCGAGTAGAGACGGCAGAACGTCAGCGAGCCGACGAACGGGTCGTTCATGATCTTGAAAGCGAGCAGAGCGACCGGCTCGTCATCGGCAGCCTTGCGCTTCGTGGCTTCTTCCGTCTTGACGTCGATGCCCTTGATGGCCGGGATGTCGATCGGGGACGGCAGGAAGTCGACGACGGCGTCGAGCAGCGGCTGAACGCCCTTGTTCTTGAAGGCAGAGCCGCAGAACATCGGGAAGAACTTCACGTCGATCGTGCCACGACGGATGAGCTGACGGATCTTATCGTTGTCCGGCATTTCGCCTTCCAGATAAGCTTCCATGGCTTCTTCGTCGATTTCGACGACCGTTTCGATCATCTTCTCGCGGTACTCTTCGGCACGCTCCTTGAGATCGTCCGGGATCTCGACGACGTCCCACTGGGCGCCGAGCGACTCGTCGCGCCATACGAGAGCGTTCATCTCGATCAGGTCGACGACGCCCTTGAACTCGTTCTCGGCGCCGATCGGAAGCTGAACGACGACCGGGATCGCGCCGAGACGCGACTTGACCATCTCGACCGAGCGGTAGAAGTCCGCGCCGATCTTGTCCATCTTGTTGCAGAAGATCATCCGCGGGACTTCGTACTTGTCGGCCTGACGCCAGACAGTCTCGGTCTGCGGCTCTACACCGGCGTTGGCGTCGAGCAGAGCGATCGCACCGTCGAGAACGCGCAGCGAACGCTCGACTTCGATCGTAAAGTCGACGTGGCCGGGCGTGTCGATGATGTTGAAGCGACGCGACTTGCCGTCACGGCCTTTCCAGAAGGTGGTCGTAGCAGCAGACGTGATCGTGATGCCGCGTTCCTGCTCCTGCTCCATCCAGTCCATGGTTGCAGCACCGTCGTGGACTTCTCCGATCTTGTGCGAACGACCCGTGTAATACAGGACGCGCTCAGTCGTCGTCGTCTTGCCGGCGTCGATATGCGCCATGATGCCGAAATTGCGGTAGTCTTCGATTGCGTATTCGCGGGCCATTTGGGCAGCCTTTCAATGCGAAGGCACCGCTTTCGCGGCGCCACTTCCGATTTCAGTTACCAGCGGTAGTGCGAGAACGCGCGGTTGGCGTCAGCCATCTTGTGCGTGTCTTCGCGCTTCTTGACTGCGCTGCCGCGACCGTTTGCTGCGTCCATGAGTTCGCCCGACAGGCGCTCGACCATGGTCGTTTCATTGCGGTTGCGGGCAGCCGAGATCAGCCAGCGGATAGCCAGAGCCTGACGACGCTCGGGACGAACATCGACCGGAACCTGGTAGGTTGCACCACCAACGCGGCGCGACCGGACTTCCACGTGCGGCGCGACATTGTCGAGCGCCTGGTGGAAGATGCCGACCGGCTCCTGGCGGGTCTTCTGCTCGACCACGTCGAATGCGCCATAGACGATCGACTCGGCGGCAGACTTCTTGCCGTGGTACATGATGGCGTTCATGAACTTCGTGATGACCAGATCACCGAACTTCGGATCCGGGTTGATTTCACGCTTCTCTGCCCTGTGACGTCGCGACATATTTCTCGTCTCTCACTGATTGCACGTGACCCGGGCGATGATTGCCTCGAGCCAGCGACAGAATGGTCTTACTTCGGACGCTTGGCGCCGTACTTCGAGCGGCGCTGCTTGCGGTTCTTTACGCCCTGCGTATCGAGCACGCCGCGAATGACGTGGTAGCGAACGCCCGGAAGGTCCTTCACGCGGCCACCGCGGATCATGACCACGGAGTGTTCCTGAAGGTTGTGACCTTCGCCCGGGATGTAGCCGATGACTTCGAAGCCATTGGTCAGGCGGATCTTGGCGACCTTACGCAGAGCCGAGTTTGGCTTCTTAGGGGTCGTGGTATAGACGCGGGTGCAAACGCCGCGCTTCTGCGGGTTCTGCTCCAGAGCCGGAACTTTGTTGCGCTTGACGGGCGCCTGACGCGGCTTGCGGATCAGCTGGTTTACGGTAGGCATTCAACCATCCCTTGAAAAATCTATCTCAAAGCCCGTTTCACGAGGCCCTCACGCCGCAGTATCCGAACATGCGCGAAACGAGCCGTCCCCGATTGAACGGTGGATGGCTCATCAAATGCAGAGGAAACGGTTACCCGTCTCATGCCAACAGCATTGTCGTCGTCTGCGGTATAAAGCCTTGTTTGAGGCGAATTCCAGGACGGGTCGTCCCGAAGATGCCAGCCTCACATCGGCTTTGGTGGCCGGGTGATACTGGCATAAGCCCATTCCGTCAAGGCCTGGCCTTAAGATTTGTCCCTGCCCGCCAACTGAGTTGGTAGACGCTTGGACGAGGCGAAACAATCTTGCCGATTGGCAATATAGTAGAGCCGATTGTTGCGCTGTTGAAAGCGGGGGCGGCGCCGGGCCTATCGCCCGCGTTGACCACAGCGATTCCACGTCCCATTAAGCCAGTCAATCGCCTTCGTGAACGACGGCACCTCGACCAAAAACGACTCGCATTAGGAATCACTTCGATGATCGACACCCCCGCCAATGAGAATGAACCGGAGACGCCGATGATCTTCATCATCGTCGGCCGCGCTTGGCGCGACAAGGATGGCGATCCAACCGAACTGCACGTTTTCCTCCGCGCGCCCGATGACGACAGTGCCGTTCGCGCCACTCTCAACGCGCTCGCCGACGAAGGGTACGAGGAAGCGGATCTCGACCAGATCGGGGTGCTGCACGAAGCCCCGGATGAAGAACCCCACGCCTCTGCCTATCAGGGTGCGCTCGAAGGCGAAGTGGCGATCGTCACTTTAAAATAGGGATCGGATGGGACTTCACCCGTCCACGACACCCGGACCTCAAACGAAAAAAGCCGCCCCGGTCTCCCGGGGCGGCTTTTGTTATTGATACGAGCGCGGATTATTCCGCGGCGGTCGAAGCCGCACGCTCGCGTGCCGTCATGTCGGCCAGCATCGGGTCGGCCGTCTCGGCACCCGACGACTTGCGGCGGGCATCGAGGATCAGGTCGTCGCGCGAAGTCGCGATGCGACGGATCTGGCTCATCTGGCCGCCGGTACCGGCAGGGATGAGACGACCCACGATCACGTTCTCCTTCAGACCCTGCAGCGTGTCGGTCTTGCCGGCAACCGCTGCTTCGGTCAGCACCTTCGTCGTCTCCTGGAAGGAGGCGGCGGAGATGAAGGACGGCGTCTGGAGCGAGGCCTTGGTGATGCCGAGCAGAACGGCTTCGCCGCTGGCCGGCTTCTTGCCCTCTTCTTCCAAGCGCGCATTGACCTGGTTGAGCTCGATCACGTCGACGATGTCGCCAGCGATATAGCTGGAGTCGCCCTGCTCGCTGATCTCGACCTTCTGCAGCATCTGGCGAACGATCACCTCGATGTGCTTGTCGTTGATCAGAACGCCCTGCAGTCGGTAGACTTCCTGAATCTCGTTGACGAGATAGGAAGCCAGTGCCTCGACGCCCTTGATGGCAAGGATGTCGTGCGGAGCGGGATTGCCGTCGAGAATGTAATCGCCCTTCTCGATAAAATCGCCTTCCTGCAGGTGGAAGGGCTTGCCCTTCGGGATCAGGTACTCGACCGGCTCGACACCGTCTTCCGCCGGCTCGATCTGGATGCGACGCTTGTTCTTGTAGTCGCGTCCGAACCGGATCGTGCCGTCGATTTCTGCGATGATGGCGTGATCCTTCGGACGGCGGGCTTCGAAGAGTTCGGCAACACGCGGCAGACCGCCGGTGATATCCTTCGTCTTCGCGCTTTCCATCGGGATACGCGCAAGCACGTCACCCTGGCTCACCTTGCGGCCTGGCTCGACCGAAAGGATCGCGTCCACCGAGAGCAGGAAGCGGGCTTCGCCGCCACGCGACAGCTTGGCGATCTCCCCGTTCTTGTCCTTGATGACGATCGCTGGCTTCAGATCCGAACCGCGCGGGGTCGAACGCCAGTCGATGACCAGACGCTTGGTGATCCCGGTTGCTTCGTCCGTCGATTCCGTGACGGAGAGACCGTCGACCAGATCTTCGAACTCCACCGTACCGGCAACTTCCGTCATCATCGGGCGGGTGTAGGGATCCCACTCGGCGAGACGCTGGCCACGACGAACGGCATCGCCGTCGTCGACGTGGAGCTTCGAGCCGTATGCCACGCGCTGCGATGAACGCTCGTTGCCCTTCGGATCCAGGATCTGGATAGCCATGTTGCGGCCCATGGCGACGAGTTCGTTCTCCGAGTTGCGGAGCACGTTGCGGTTCTTGATCTGCACCTTGCCTTCGTAAGACGCTTCCAGGAACGACTGGTCCACCACGGTTGCCGTACCACCAAGGTGGAACGTACGCATGGTGAGCTGCGTGCCCGGCTCGCCGATCGACTGCGCCGCGATGACGCCGACGGCCTCGCCCTGGTTGACGGGGGTACCGCGCGCCAGGTCACGTCCGTAGCAGACGCCGCAGATGCCGGTCTGAACTTCGCAGGTCAAAGCCGAACGAATGCGGACCGACTGGATGCTGGCCGCTTCGATGGCAATGACGTCGTTCTCGTCGATCAACGTCCCGGCCTTGACGATCAGCTCGCCCGAAACCGGGTGGTTGATGTCGTCGAGCGAGGTACGACCGAGAACGCGTTGACCGAGCGATGCGACCACCTGGCCGGCATCGACGATCGCCGTCATCGTCAGGCCCTTGTCGGTACCGCAGTCCGTCTGGGTGACGATGCAGTCCTGTGCGACGTCGACGAGACGACGGGTCAGGTAGCCCGAGTTCGCCGTCTTCAGAGCCGTATCCGCCAGACCCTTACGGGCGCCGTGCGTCGAGTTGAAGTACTCGTTCACGGTCAGGCCTTCTTTGAAGTTCGAGATGATCGGTGTTTCGATGATCTCGCCCGAAGGCTTGGCCATGAGGCCGCGCATGCCGCCCAGCTGACGCATCTGGTTCGGCGAACCACGCGCGCCGGAGTGGCTCATCATGTAGATGGCGTTCATCGGCTTCTGACGACCGGTCTCCGCGTCGAACTCGACGGCCTTAATGCGGGCCATCATGTCCTCGGCGACCTTCTCGGTCGCCTTGCCCCAGGCGTCGACGACCTTGTTGTACTTCTCCCCCTGCGTGATCAGGCCGTCATTGTACTGCTGCTCGTATTCCTTCACGAGCGTTTCAGTATCGCCGACGATCTTCGCCTTCGTGTCCGGGATGACCATGTCGTCCTTGCCGAACGAAATGCCGGCACGGCAGGCGTGGCCAAAACCCAGCTGCATGATGCGGTCGCAGAAGATGACCGTCTCTTTCTGACCGCAGTGGCGATAGACGGTATCGATCATCTTGGAGATGTTCTTCTTGGTCATCTCCTGGTTGCAGGTGTCGAACGGCACGTTGACGTTCTTCGGCAGCAATTCGCCGATGATCATGCGGCCAGGGGTCGTCTCGTGGATCTGCGAGACCGGTTTGCCGTTCTCGTCGACCGTCTTGAAGCGACCTTTGATCTTGGTGTGCAGCGTCACGACCTTGTTTTCAAGCGCGTGATGCAGCTCGCCCATGTCGGCGAAGACCATGCCCTCGCCCGGCTCGTTCTGGTTCTGGATCGACAGATAGTAGAGGCCGAGAACCATGTCCTGCGACGGCACGATAATCGGTGCGCCGGATGCAGGGTGCAGGATGTTGTTGGTCGACATCATCAGCACGCGTGCTTCCAGCTGCGCTTCGAGCGACAGCGGAACGTGCACGGCCATCTGGTCACCGTCGAAGTCGGCGTTGAACGCCGTGCAGACGAGCGGGTGCAGCTGGATCGCCTTGCCCTCGACGAGCGTGGGTTCGAACGCCTGGATGCCGAGACGGTGGAGCGTCGGTGCGCGGTTCAGGAGAACCGGATGCTCGCGGATGACCTCGTCCAGGATATCCCAGACTTCCGGCTTTTCCTTTTCGACGAGCTTCTTCGCCTGCTTGACGGTCGAGGAGTAACCCTTGGCGTCGAGACGGGCGTAGATGAACGGCTTGAACAGCTCGAGCGCCATCTTCTTCGGCAGGCCGCACTGGTGCAGCTTCAGTTCCGGACCGGTCACGATGACCGAACGGCCCGAATAGTCGACGCGCTTGCCGAGCAGGTTCTGGCGGAACCGGCCCTGCTTGCCCTTGAGCATGTCGGAAAGCGACTTCAGCGGACGCTTGTTGGCACCCGTGATGACGCGGCCGCGACGGCCGTTGTCGAACAGTGCATCGACCGACTCCTGAAGCATGCGCTTCTCGTTGCGGATGATGATGCCCGGCGCGCGCAGTTCGATCAGGCGCTTCAGACGATTGTTGCGGTTGATCACGCGGCGGTAGAGGTCGTTCAGGTCCGACGTCGCGAAGCGACCGCCGTCCAGAGGAACCAGCGGACGCAGGTCCGGCGGGATCACCGGAACCACCTTCATGATCATCCATTCCGGACGATTGCCGGATTCCATGAAGTTCTCGACGATCTTGAGGCGCTTCATCAGCTTCTTCGACTTCAGTTCCGAAGTCGTCGTTGCCAGTTCTTCGCGCAGATCGCCCGCGATCTTCTCCAGCTCCATGCCGGCCAGAAGCTCATAGATGGCCTCGGCGCCGATCATGGCGGTGAAGGAATCCTCGCCGAATTCGTCCACGGCAATCATGTACTCTTCTTCAGACAGCAGCTGGTGCTCCTGAAGCGAGGTCAGGCCGGGCTCCGTCACGATGTAGTTCTCGAAGTACAGGACGCGCTCGATATCCTTGAGCGTCATGTCGAGCAGCGTGCCGATACGGCTCGGCAGCGACTTCAGGAACCAGATGTGGGCGACGGGCGCTGCAAGTTCGATGTGGCCCATGCGCTCGCGACGAACGCGCGAGAGCGTGACTTCCACGCCGCACTTTTCGCAGATGATGCCCTTGTACTTCATGCGCTTGTACTTGCCGCACAGGCACTCATAGTCCTTGATCGGACCAAAGATGCGCGCGCAGAAGAGACCGTCGCGCTCCGGCTTGAACGTACGGTAGTTGATGGTTTCCGGCTTCTTGATCTCGCCGAACGACCAGGAGAGAATCTTCTCCGGGCTGGCGATGGAAATTCGAATGCTATCGAATACCTGCGCCGGGGCCTGGGGATTGAAAAGATTCATGACCTCATGGTTCATGCCTGTCTCCTTTGCGGGGCCCTGCCCCGTCATATGCGGTCCGTGGAGGCCGTCGCCCCGTCTCCGCTTCGAAAATCCTGGCCGGTAGAAGCTACCGGCTGAAACCGCGATGCACGCGCCGCGACCCTCAAAGGCGCTGCGCGTGCATGCTCCCCACTATCGAGGAACGGATGCGCCACCTTGCATGCGGCGCATCCCGTTTGTCCGCTTACTCCGCTGCGTCAGGCAGCTGCTCCATGTCGGCGTTGTCGTCGATCTTGGTGTTCTCGAGTTCGACGTTGAGACCCAGCGAGCGCATTTCCTTGACGAGAACGTTGAAGCTCTCCGGAATGCCGGCCTCGAAGGTATCATCACCACGCACGATCGCTTCGTAGACCTTGGTACGGCCAGCCACGTCGTCCGACTTCACGGTCAGCATTTCCTGCAGCGTGTAGGCGGCGCCATAGGCTTCGAGTGCCCAGACCTCCATCTCGCCGAAGCGCTGACCGCCGAACTGCGCCTTGCCGCCCAGCGGCTGCTGGGTAACGAGCGAGTACGGGCCGATCGAACGGGCGTGGATCTTGTCGTCCACCAGGTGGTTCAGCTTCAGCATGTAGATGTAGCCGACCGTAACCTGACGATCGAACTGCTCGCCGGTACGGCCATCATACAGCGTCGACTGACCCGAGACGTTGAGCCCTGCCTTTTCCAGCATGACATTGACGTCGGCTTCGTGCGCACCGTCGAACACCGGCGTGGCGATCGATACGCCACGACGCGTCTGCTCCGCCACGCGGACGATCGACTCATCGTCGAAGTCCTTGATCGGCTCACCCTTGACGCCGCCACCGATGACATCATCGACAGTGGCGCGAAGCTCGGAGATGTCGCCGGACTGCTTGTAGGCATCCAGCATGTTTCCGATCTTCTTGCCGAGCGACGCGCATGCCCAGCCGAGATGCGTCTCGAGGATCTGACCGACGTTCATGCGCGAAGGCACGCCGAGCGGGTTCAGCACGATGTCGACATGCGTACCGTCTTCGAGGAACGGCATGTCCTCGATCGGCATGATGCGCGACACGACACCCTTGTTGCCGTGACGGCCGGCCATCTTGTCGCCCGGCTGCATCTTGCTCTTCACCGCCACGAAGACCTTGACCATCTTCATGACGCCTGGGGGCATCTCGTCGCCGCGCTGAACCTTCTCGACCTTGTCCATGAAACGCTGCTCAAGGCGCGACTTGGACTCGTCGTACTGCGCGCGCAACTGCTCGATACCACCCTGGACCTTCTCGTCCTCGACGGCGAACAGCCACCACTGCGAACGCGGATAGTCGCCCATGACGGCCGCGTCGAGCTTGGTGCCCTTCTTGAAGGTCTTAGGACCGGCAACAGCCACGTGGCCCGACAGCATGTCGGTCAGACGACCGTAGACGTTACGGTCGAGGATCGCCTGCTCGTCGTCGCGGTCCTTGGCCAGACGTTCGATTTCCTCGCGCTCGATCGCCATCGCACGTTCGTCTTTCTCGACGCCGTGGCGGTTGAACACGCGGACTTCGACGACGGTGCCGTGCGCGCCCGGAGGCATGCGCATGGACGTGTCGCGGACGTCGGATGCCTTTTCACCGAAGATGGCGCGCAGAAGCTTCTCTTCCGGCGTCATCGGGCTCTCGCCCTTCGGCGTGATCTTGCCGACGAGGATGTCGCCAGGATGCACTTCGGCGCCCACATAGACGATGCCGGCTTCGTCGAGGTTCTTCAGCGCCTCTTCCGAAACGTTCGGAATGTCACGCGTGATTTCTTCCGGTCCGAGCTTCGTGTCGCGCGCCATCACTTCGAATTCGTCGATGTGGATGGAGGTGAACACGTCTTCCGAGACGATGCGCTCGGAAAGCAGGATGGAGTCCTCGTAGTTGTAGCCGTTCCAGGGCATGAACGCGACGAGCACGTTCCGGCCGAGCGCCAGATCGCCGAGATCCGTCGACGGACCGTCAGCGATGATGTCGCCGGCTTCGATCCGGTCACCCACGGTCACCAGCGGACGCTGGTTGACGCAGGTGTTCTGGTTCGAACGCTGGAACTTCTGCAGGCGGTAGATGTCGACGCCGGATTTTGCGGCATCGGTCTCTTCCGTAGCGCGAATAACGATACGCGTTGCATCGACCTGGTCGACGACACCCGAACGACGCGCCGCGATGGCAGCGCCGGAGTCGCGAGCGACGACCGATTCCATGCCCGTGCCGACGAACGGGGCATCGGCCCGGAGCAACGGCACAGCCTGACGCTGCATGTTTGAACCCATGAGCGCGCGGTTGGCGTCGTCGTTCTCAAGGAACGGGATGAGCGCCGCCGCTACCGAAACAAGCTGCTTCGGCGAAACGTCCATGAGGTCGATGGTTTCGCGCGGCGCCATCATCACTTCGCCGGAGTGGCGGCAAATGACGAATTCGTCGACGAACTGACCGTCTTCGCTGAGCTCGGCGTTCGCCTGGGCCACGTAGTGCTTGGACTCTTCCATGGCCGAAAGATAAACGACGTCGCGCGTCACCTTGCCGTCCACGATCTTGCGGTACGGGCTTTCGATGAAGCCGTACTTGTTGACGCGGGCGAACGAGGCGAGCGAGTTGATCAGACCGATGTTCGGGCCTTCCGGCGTTTCGATCGGGCAGATACGGCCATAGTGCGTCGGGTGAACGTCGCGGACTTCGAAGCCTGCGCGCTCACGCGTCAGACCACCCGGTCCCAGTGCCGAAAGACGGCGCTTGTGCGTGATTTCCGACAGCGGGTTCACCTGGTCCATGAACTGCGACAGCTGCGAGGATCCGAAGAACTCGCGAACAGCAGCAGCGGCCGGCTTGGCGTTGATCAGGTCCTGCGGCATGACCGTGTCGATCTCGATCGACGACATGCGTTCCTTGATCGCGCGCTCCATGCGCAGAAGGCCCAGGCGATACTGGTTCTCCATGAGCTCGCCGACCGAACGCACACGGCGGTTGCCGAGGTTGTCGATGTCGTCGATCTCGCCCTTGCCGTCACGCAGTTCGACGAGCGTCTTCACGACGGCAAGGATATCGTCCTTCCGCAGCGTGCGAACGGTGTCTGCAGCATCGAGGTCGAGGCGCATGTTCATCTTGACGCGGCCAACGGCCGACAGATCATAGCGCTCGCTGTCGAAGAACAGCGAGTTGAACATGGCTTCCGCCGTTTCCATTGTGGGTGGCTCGCCCGGACGCATCACGCGGTAGATGTCGAACAGCGAGTCCTGACGGTTCTCGTTCTTGTCTGCGGCAAGTGTGTTGCGGATGTAAGCGCCGACATTGATGTGGTCGATGTCGAGAACCGGGATGGAGTCGAAACCCGCTTCCAGGAGAACCGGTAGCGTCTTCTCGTCGATTTCGTCGCCTGCTTCGAGGAAGACTTCACCCGTCGTCGGGTTGACCATGTCCTCGGCAAGATAGGCGCCATAGAGGTCGTCGTCGGTCGCCTTGATCGCCTTGACGCCCTTTTCTTGCATCTGCTTGAGCACACGCGGGGTCAGCTTGCGGCCGGCTTCGGCCACGACTTCGCCCGTATCGGCGTCGATCAGGTCCGTGATCGCCTTGGTGCCCTTGAGCGCGTTCGGCTGGAACGGAATGCGCCAGCCTTCGCCGTCACGGGCGTAGTGCGACTTCGTGTAGAACGTCTCGAGGATTTCCTCGGCATCCATGCCGAGCGCCATCAGGAGCGACGTCGCCGGAATCTTGCGGCGGCGGTCGATGCGCGCATGCACGATGTCCTTGGCATCGAACTCGATGTCGAGCCAGGAGCCACGATACGGAATGACGCGGGCTGCGAAGAGCAGCTTGCCCGACGAGTGCGACTTGCCCTTGTCGTGGTCGAAGAAGACGCCCGGCGAACGGTGCATCTGCGAGACGATCACGCGCTCGGTACCGTTGACGATGAACGTGCCGTTCATGGTCATCAGCGGCATGTCGCCCATGTAGACGGACTGTTCCTTGATGTCCTTGATCGACTTCGCGCCCGTATCCTCGTCGATATCGAACACGATGAGGCGCAGCGTCACCTTGAGCGGCGCTGCGTAGGTCAGATCGCGCTGACGGCACTCTTCGACGTCGAATTTCGGCGCTTCGAATTCGTAGGAGACGAATTCGAGCATCGAGGTGCCGGCGAAGTCCTGGATCGGGAACACCGACTTGAAGACGGCCTGAAGGCCCTCTTCCGGGCGACCGCCTTCCGGCTCGTCGACCATGAGGAACTGGTCGTAGGATGCCTTCTGAACCTCGATGAGGTTCGGCATTTCTGCGACTTCTGGAATTTTACCGAAGAACTTGCGTACGCGCCTACGACCGTTGAATGAAATGGTCTGAGCCATCGTCGCTCCTTGTCAAAAATCTTGCATCTGGGCCTGCATGTGACGGATGACCGCTGGCCAGTCGGCTCCGTCGGGGGCGCGCTCTCCATCCAGTCGAGAGCGAGGAACCCATTATCGAAAGACCGCACCGTCCGGTCTCCGGATAATCTGTTCCGAACGACAGATGGACCCGCGCCGAATGGCGCGGATCCGTCAGACCACGAATGATCTTACTTGAGCTCGACTTTCGCGCCTGCGTCTTCGAGCTTCTTCTTGATGTCCTCGGCTTCGCCCTTGGAAATTGCTTCCTTGACAGCCTTCGGTGCAGCTTCGACGAGGTCCTTGGCTTCTTTGAGGCCGAGACCCGTGATTGCACGGACTTCCTTGATGACGTTGATCTTGTTAGCGCCGGCTTCGGCCAGGATCACGTCGAATTCAGTCTTCTCTTCAGCGGCTTCAGCCGGTGCACCGCCGCCAGCAGCAGCAACAGCAACAGGAGCAGCAGCCGAAACGCCCCACTTTTCCTCGAGCATCTTGGAAAGCTCAGCAGCTTCCAGGACGGTGAGGTTGGAGAGGTCTTCAACGATCTTGGAGAGATCAGCCATTGTCATAGTCCTTTTATTCGGTTCGAACTTTAAGAGTTAAACAGCGAAGTTCCGCCTTATGCGGCTTCGTCCTTCTTGGCATAAGCGCCGAATACGCGTGCGAGCTGACCCGCAGGCGCGTTGACGACCTGAGCGATGCGCGTTGCCGGGGTCTGGATCATTCCAACCAGCTTTGCACGCAGCTCGTCGAGCGATGGCAGGGTCGCAAGCGACTTCACACCTTCGGCATCGAGATTGGTCGAGCCCATCGCACCACCGAGAACAACGAGCTTGTCGTTACCCTTGGCGAAGTCGACGGCGACTTTCGGAGCGGCAATCGGATCATCGCTGTAGGCGATGAGCGTCTGGCCGGTGAAGAGATCTGCGATCCCTTCGGACTCCGTGCCCTGAAGAGCGATCTTGGCCAGGCGGTTCTTCGCGACCTTGACCGTTCCGCCGGCTGAGCGCATGCGCGACCGGAGGTCGTTCATCTGCGCAACCGTCAGACCGGAGTAGTGGGCCACAACAACCGAACCGGAAGCCTTGAAGACTTCGTTCAGCTCTGTGACGAATTCGCGTTTTTCCGCTCTATCCACTGTCTTTCTCCAGCAGACCGGACTGGCATTCGCGCCAACCACAGTCGGTTTGCCTTTGCCGCAAGGGGACCGTTCGTCAGAAAGATCTCCAAGCGACGCTTGAGGATCCTGCCCCCTTACACGTCGCCGGGACCGGCGGGCGCAAGGCAATCGAGGTTCGAACCGCAAGAAACGGCATCAAAGCCGCCAAATCCGGGTCTTACCCGTCTCATGCAGGCCGTGTGGGATTAAGGTTGCCCACCTGCAATCTCGGACAGGAATGCCGGGAACCGAAATCCCCGGCAACTTCCGGCCCGAAGGCCGGAAATCGGTTCATGCCGCCTGCCCCTTGAGGCAGGCCGCGAAAATCTGCGCGCGCCTTAGGCGGCGGAAAGGGTCGACGGGTCGATCTTGACGCCAGGGCCCATGGTCGAGGAAATCGCCACGCGCTTGACGTAGTTGCCCTTGGCACCCGACGGCTTTGCCTTGATGACCGCATCGGCGAAGGCGCGGATGTTCTCTTCGATCGCCTTCGCATCGAAGGAAACCTTGCCAACGCCGGCATGCACGATGCCAGCCTTCTCGACGCGGAACTCGACGGCGCCGCCTTTGGAAGCCTTGACGGCAGCAGTGACGTCCGGCGTGACGGTGCCGACACGCGGGTTCGGCATCAGGCCGCGCGGGCCGAGCACCTTACCGAGACGGCCGACGAGGCCCATCATGTCCGGCGTCGCGATGCAGCGGTCGAAATCGATCTGACCGCCCTGCACTGCTTCGACCAGGTCTTCGGCGCCGACGATGTCGGCACCGGCTGCCTTGGCCTCTTCAGCCTTGTCACCACGTGCGAACACGGCAACGCGAACCGTACGGCCCGTGCCGTTCGGCAGGTTGACCACGCCACGGACCATCTGGTCGGCGTGGCGCGGGTCGACGCCGAGGTTCATGGCGACTTCGATCGTTTCATCGAACTTCGTGGCGGAACGCTCGCGGATCATGCTGACGGCCTCGGAGAGGTCGTAGAGCTTGTTGCGATCGATGCCTTCACGGCTCTTTTCTACGCGCTTTGCAATCTTGGCCATGATCTTATTCCGTCACTTCCAGGCCCATGGAGCGGGCAGAGCCCTCGACCATGCGCATTGCGCCTTCGACGTCGGCAGCGTTCAGATCCTTCATCTTCGCTTCAGCGATGGTGCGGATCTTGTCGCGCGAGATCTTGCCAGCAACTTCCTTGCCCGGAGTCTTCGAGCCGGACTTCAGCTTGGCTTCTTTCTTGAGGAAGTAGCTGACGGGCGGCTGCTTCATCTGGAAGTTGAACGACTTGTCCTGGAAATAGGTGATGACGACCGGGATCGGCATGCCCTTTTCCATTTCCTGCGTGGCGGCATTGAACGCCTTGCAGAATTCCATGATGTTGATGCCACGCTGACCAAGTGCAGGACCGATCGGCGGCGACGGATTTGCCGACCCCGCGGATACCTGCAACTTGAGCTGGCCTGCAACTTTCTTAGCCATTACTCTCTGCCTTTTCCAATTATAGACCGGAAATCCGGCCTCAATGTGCCGGCGAACCGGCGGCTGCGTTTGCGTGGTGCGATCCGACCCCGGATTGGCTCACCCGGAAGATCTCCCACGCTGGTGACCGGCCCCTGAGGGACCGATCCAGCAATCAGGTCTTTTCAACCTGACTGTATTCGAGCTCGACCGGCGTTGCGCGGCCGAAGATCGACACTTCCACCTTCAGGCGCGAACGCTCTTCGTCGACATCCTGAACGATGCCGTTGAACGAGGCGAACGGACCGTCCGATACGCGGATCTGCTCGCCGATCTCGAACGAGATCGAAGGCTTCGGCCGCTCCACGCCATCCTGAACCTGAGAAAGGATGCGCTCAGCTTCAGAGTCTGGGATCGGCACCGGCTTCGAATCGGAACCAAGGAACCCGGAGACCTTTGGCGTGTTCTTGATCAGGTGATAGGCCTCGTCGGTCAGATCAGCCCGCACCAGAACGTAGCCTGGGAAGAACTTGCGCTCTGCATCCACTTTACGGCCGCGACGGACTTCGACGACCTTCTCGGTCGGCACGAGGATTTTCTCAAAGAGATGCGACAGGCCTTTCTGGCGCGCCTTCTCCTCGATCGACTCGGCGACCTTCTTCTCGAAATTCGAGTATGCGTGGACGATATACCAGCGCGCTGACATTCAAATTCTCCCGAGGGCAGCTACGGTTAGGCGCCGATGTTCAGAATAAGCCCGATGACCCATCCCAACGCCTGATCGGCGGCAAAGAAGAAGATCGAAGCCACAAACACCATGATAAGAACCATGATCGTGGAGATCAGCGTCTCGCGACGGCTTGGCCAGGTAACCTTCGCCGTTTCGGCGCGGACCTGCTGGATGAACGTGATCGGATTGGTTCTCGAAGCCATGAACTGCCCATACGATTACGGCACGCAAAGCGACAAGGCGGCTCCGCGCACCGTTGATCTAGAGGTTCTACATAAAGACCGATTCCCAAATTCACAAGAGGAAATCCGTCCGGCGCGTCAAAATAGCAAACCGGCCGGGCCGCCAGAGGCGCCGGCCGACCAGCCAGAAATGGCAGGGGCAGAGGGGCTCGAACCCCCGACCTGCGGTTTTGGAGACCGCCGCTCTACCAACTGAGCTATACCCCTAAACGATCGCTCGCTTGAGCGCTTCGCCGTGCCGCTGATCTAACTTGGAGCGACCAACGCGGCAAGATGAAAATGCTTCGGCGGAGCGAATTGTCCCCGCCAAAGCTTGTTTGGACGCGTTATTCCGTGATCGCAGCGACGATGCCGGCGCCGCCCTGGAACGCGCTTGCGCGCGTTCCAGCAACCTGATGGCCGTCGGCAGCTTTCGGCATCGTCATCGCTGCAATCACTCCGTGATCGCGGCGACGATGCCGGCGCCGACGGTACGGCCGCCTTCGCGGATGGCGAAGCGCAGGCGCTCTTCCATCGCGATCGGCACGATCAGCTCGACGTCAACGGTCACGTTGTCGCCAGGCATCACCATCTCCGTGCCTTCCGGCAGCGTCACGATGCCCGTCACGTCCGTCGTGCGGAAGTAGAACTGCGGACGGTAGTTCGTGAAGAACGGCGTGTGACGGCCACCCTCTTCCTTCGTCAGGATGTAGGCTTCGGCCTTGAACTTCTTGTGCGGCTTGACCGAACCCGGCTTGCACAGAACCTGACCACGCTCGACGCCTTCACGGTCCACACCGCGAAGCAGCGCGCCGATGTTGTCGCCGGCCTGGCCCTGGTCGAGCAGCTTGCGGAACATTTCAACGCCCGTGCAGGTCGTCTTCTTGGTGTCGCGGATACCGACGATCTCGATTTCCTCGCCAACCTTGACGACGCCACGCTCGACGCGGCCGGTCACGACCGTGCCACGACCCGAGATCGAGAACACGTCTTCGATCGGCATCAGGAACGGCTGGTCGATCGGGCGCTCAGGCGTCGGGATGTACTTGTCGACTTCAGCCAGCAGCGCACGAACGGCGTTCTCGCCGATTTCCTTGTTGCTGTCTTCGAGAGCGGCAAGCGCGGAGCCCTTGACGATCGGAATGTCGTCGCCCGGATAGTCGTACGAGGAGAGCAGCTCACGAACTTCGAGCTCGACGAGCTCGAGAAGCTCGGCGTCGTCGACCTGGTCGACCTTGTTCAGGAACACGACGATCGCCGGAACACCGACCTGGCGGGCGAGCAGGATGTGCTCGCGCGTCTGCGGCATCGGGCCGTCGGCAGCCGAAACGACGAGGATCGCGCCGTCCATCTGGGCCGCACCGGTGATCATGTTCTTCACGTAGTCGGCGTGGCCGGGGCAGTCGACGTGGGCGTAGTGACGGGCTTCCGTCTCGTATTCCACGTGGGCCGTCGAGATCGTGATCCCGCGAGCCTTCTCTTCCGGTGCGCCGTCGATCTGGTCATAAGCGCGGTACTCGCCGAAGAACTTCGTGATCGCAGCCGTCAAAGACGTCTTGCCGTGGTCGACGTGACCGATCGTGCCGATGTTCACATGCGGCTTGTTACGTTCAAACTTGCCTTTAGCCATGCGGCTTTCCTCAATTTATCAGCTTCGTTGGGATGGGCTGGAGCGCTATTAGGACGAAAATTCCGGAAGTTCAAGCGCGGTTCAACCACGCCCCTCTCCGCACCGTCCGCATGTCCGCTCCGGCGTCTGGCCCTATGTGTCGATCACCGACGCGCAATTCAAGCCGACGGTGCAGCACAGGATCGCTGCTAGAGCGATACGAGGAGAAATAATCGACCGGCTGGAGCGGTTAGCGTGCGTCGATGGCGCCAACTTAGGGCGCCAAACCTTGCTGAACCTCTTGAAATTCCTACGCAGGACCAGACGTGACAACCTTGCTTGTGTCCCGAAGACAGACACGCTCTAAGTCACAGTTCTTGGTCACTCTATGGTAGTATTTGTGGCACCCTTCGGCCAGCTCGTCGCTACACCCCGCTCCAGGTATAAGACCCCGCCTAAAGTGACTCGGCTGGGCTAATATTCCGCAAGCTTTGCTGGCCGCCACTCTGCAGTCTGGGTCTCTCCAGCTGACATATCCTGCGACTCTTCGCACAATAGAGAGCAAAGCAGCGCTTAGGTCATGACCTCAGTTCGGAAGTGATTTACGCCGATGAGGCGGGCTGCGGTCTCACATGGATACCCAACAGAGACGACGAGATGACCGAGCATAGGCTGACCGCCGAACTCATCATCTTGCTTACCGGCCGGGAGGCCGAGGAAGTCGTGCTCGGGTCGGTCTCCGCCTATGCAGGAGGTCCGGACTACAGCGATTCGGCGCAGGCAAACGATCTGGCAATGCAGATGGAGATGGTTCTTGGCCTTAGCTCCTCGATGCCGCTGCTGCATCTGCCCGCCACTTACCGCACGGCGCTCCTCACCGGGAACCCCGACCTGGCGGAACGAATCCATCAGCGGCTCCATAATGCCTATGAAGAGGCGCGCGGTCTCATCGATCTACAACGGGAGGCGGTGTCCTGCATGGTCGACGCGATCCTCCGCGACCGGCCGCTTGAAGGCACTAAGTTTCAAGAAGGCCGTCGAGCAAGTGCGCGGGAAGCTCTCGCCATGAAGATCTAGATCCTGTCAAACCTTCACCTGGAGGTGGCTCCGCTTCTAGAGCCGCTCGCCATTCCAGACGCCGACGTCTGCGTGATCGCAGGCGACCTCTGCCGCGGCGTTGCCACCGGCGTCCGCTGGCTAGCTGAGAACGTCGCGCACGCGACGCGGGCGTTCGAGTAAGTCTTGTCGAACGGCCGGAAAGCGGGGCCATACCGGACGTCCGAGAAGGGGCTTCATTTGTCAAAGAGCAGACGCATCGCCGTCTGAAGAAGCACGGAATCACGCAACCTCGGCAGATCTGCCCGCATCTGAGTTCGGCTTACCGCGCGGCGCGATCATGCACCACGACGCAACATGGGAAGAGTTCGTTGCAAATCCGAGAGATTTTGCGACCCCAATGTTGTCCTTCGCATCTTCAGCGTCTCAGGCCGAAGGCTGACAGCAGCTTGAAGCCAAACGATTGAGTGGCCGGTCGTAGAGGTTGCGAGCAGGCTTCTATCGGGGTCAAGCGCCGCAGAAGGCGAATTGCCATTCTGCGGATCTCACTCGAGCATGGGATCGTGAAGCGACGCGAGCGCTTTGCTCCCTCACCAATCACACCTTTCAGAAGCCCAAATTTTACGAACTTGAAGCCAGTAGTGCCACCTGCGCCGCGCCGCGGCCGGCGATGTAGCCGAGGGCGATAGCGGTCAAGAGGCCGTTGCCGGAGAGGTAACCGGACACGTCAGGGCCAGATACGCCACAGGCGGCTCCACCGCCGGCGAACAGATTGGCGAATGGCATGCCTGAAACCGAAAGCACGCGGGCTGAGGAATCGACCATCAATCCGCCTTGCGTATGGAAAAGCGCGCCGGTGACCTTCACCGCAAAATAAGGGGCTTCCAGCGCCGGCTTGGTCGAAAAATCTCGGCCGTGGGTGTCATCGGCTGTCCCGTCTTGAAAGGCGGCTACGGCTTCGAATGTATCCGAAAGTGCGCCGGCTTCGACGCCGATCACGCGTGCCAGACCCGTAATATCTGCCGCCTGCCGGATTGCACCGGCCTCCATCGCATCGCGATAATCCGGGAAGGACTGCGCGAAGTTATGGATGCGCTGGTCGTAGATGTTCCAGGCCATAGCGCCCGGCTGTGCGCGCACGTGGACGGCCTGCTCCGAATAGCCCCCATGCTCGTTGGAGAAGCGGCGGCCCTCTGCGTTGACCTGAACTCCGCCCTCCATCATCAGCGCCCAGGAAATCAGGATCTGATGCGGGTAAGCGAGCGAGCCGTGGCCCTGATAGCTGGAGAGATCTCGAATGTCTGCGCCCAACGTCTGCCCCCAGAGCACCGCATCGCCCTGATTGCCGGTGTGTCCGTAATAGGGAGCCCCTTCCATTTCGGGGATATGGCGCGCCACCATCTCGGCGTTGCCGCCAAAGCCATTGCATGCGAGCACCAGAGCATTGCATGCAAGGTGCTCTTCCTGACCGTCGGCTCGCTCGATGCGGAGCCCGCAAATGCGATCGCCTTCGACAAAGAGTCCGGTGACATGCGCCCCGGTTGCGACCATCACGCCCGCGGCGTCAGCGGCTGTTGCGAGCCGCTGGAGCAGCGCGGCGCCCGTCTTTTCCGGTACCGCATGCATGCGGTGGCGAGAGTGCCCGGGATAAAGGAAGTCGTCGAGCACGATCCATTCGAGGCCATGGCTGTCACCCAGCCATTCCAGCGCCGGACCGATCGCTCTTGAAACCGTCTCGACAAGGCCGGCGTCGGCTCGGTTCTTCGTCTTGGACTGAATGTCGGCCGCGAAGCGATCGGGCGTGTCGTCGTCAATCCCGATGGCGCGCTGGAAGCGCGTTGCCGGTGCCGGGATGAAGCCCGAGGACATGGAGGTCGATCCGCTGGGCTTGGCGTCGCGCTCAAGCACCAGCACGTCCGCGCCTGCTTCGGCTGCGCGCATGGCGGCCACCAAGCCGCAGGCTCCAGCGCCGATGACCGCCACATCGATCGCGGCGTCCGCTTGCAGCTCGGCTGCCGGCAGGACAGCGCTCATGCGCCGGTCACCATCGCCAGAGCGTCTGCGACCGTGATTGCCTTGGTGACGGTCGAGAGATCGTAGATGGCATTGTCATGGGTCGCCTGCGAGAAGGCCCCGCAGCCGTCGGACAGAACGAAGGTGCGGAAGTCGCGAACATGTGCGTCCCGGACCGTCGATGCCACGCCGCCATTGGTCACGATGCCGCAGACGAAGAGCGTGTCGATCCCGGCCTTCTTCAGCACGAACTCCATCCGCGACTGGAAGAACGCCGAATAGGCGACCTTCTCAACGACGAAGTCAGCGGGCTGGAGCGTATCGACGAGACGATGTCCCCAGCAGCCCGGCTCGAAATCCCCTTTTGCAAGGAACGGGCGCAGTTCCTTCAGGTGCGGCGAGATCATGGGCTCACCGCCGCGACCCGGCACGAGCGTAAACTGCGTCGAGACGACAAAGCCGCCGCGAGCCCGAAGCGCCTCGGCCAGCGGCCGAAGACGTTCGGGCAGTGCTGCGATCATCTCCGCCGTCTGCCCGGCCCGCCCATAGGCGCCATCGGGATGGACGAAGTCATTCTGGAGATCGACGATCAGAAGCGCTGTTCGCGCCAAATCAACAGAGCCTCCATCCATGGCTCAGCCCGCCATCCTGTCGATGACGACATTGCCGAACGCGTCGACGGTGCCCTTGAGCCCCGGATCGATGAAGATCGTGGTGTCCGCCTGTTCGAGGATCGCCGGGCCTTCGACTCGCGCGCCGACGGGCAACGCATGACGGTCATAGAGCACGGCATCATGCCAGGCGCCGTCGGCATAGATGCGCCTCGATCCGGTACGACATTGTTCTGCAGTCCGGTCCGTCACCGGCGCGAAGGCGCCCATGTCGAAGGCCGGCCTGCGCCCGATGACGGCGATGCGGTAGTTCATAACGCGCATCGGAATACCGTCCAGCAGACGACCAAAGGTTGTCCGGTACGCGTCTTCGAAGGCAGTTCGCACGCCGTCTCCAGTCAGACCGGCGACGGGAATGTCGAGCGGCACCGAAACCGTATGCGTCTGGCCGAGATAGAGCATGTCGAGCTCGTAGATCCGGTCCACGCGTTCGAAAGCGACGCCCGCCTGATCGAGAAGCAAGGCCGTCTCATCGGCAACGCGCACCATCTCTTCGCCCAAGGCACCTGCGTCGAGGCCGTCGAGAAGGCGGTTCACGGTCTGCACACGGTCATGGCGCATGTCGGCGACCACGCATCCAAGTGCGGATGTGACGCCGGGGAAGCGCGGGACGAGCGCGGATTTGAGCCCCACTTCTTTGATGAGCGCGCCTGTGTGCAGCGAACCACCGCCGCCGAAGGGCATGGCGGAAAACTCGGCCGGGTCGTGACCGCGCTCGATCGAGACGAGCCGGATCGCTCCTGCCATCTTTGCATTGGCGATCTTGAGGATCGCCTCGGCGGCGTCTTCAACGGTAATCCGGAGAGGGTCGGCAACATGGGTGGCGATTGCACGGCGCGAAGCCTCGACGTCGAGTCGCGCAAGCTTGCCACCGATGGGACGCTCGGCATTGATGCGCCCGAGCACCACGTTCGCGTCCGTCACCGTTGGGCGGTCGTTACCGAGCCCGTAGCACACCGGTCCGGGATCGGAGCCCGCCGATTCCGGCCCGACCTGCAGAATGCCGCCATTGTCGATGCCTGCGATCGACCCGCCGCCGGCACCAATGGTGGAGATTTCGATCATCGGCGTGCGCACGACGAGCCCGAAGTCGATCGACGTCTGCGCCGACAACGCGCTTTCGCCAGCCGCCACAAGCGACACGTCGAAGGAGGTGCCGCCCATGTCGCAGGTTATCACATTGGCAAAGCCTGCCGCCTGCGCGATCGCCTGCGCGGCCATGACGCCGGCCGCCGGGCCGGAGAGCGCGGTGCGCACAGGGAAGCGCTTGGCGGTATCGATCGCCATCACACCGCCATTCGACTGCACGATCAGAATGTCGCCGGCAAAGCCGCGCTCCTTTAGCGTCTTTTCCAGGCGGTCGAGATAGGACGACACCACCGGCTGCAGATAGGCGTTGAGCGCAGCGGTCGAAAGCCGCTCGAACTCACGGATTTCCGGCACGATCTCAGTCGCCGCCGTGACATACCCGTTCGGCCAGACGGCGCGCACGGTCTCGACAGCCTGGCGCTCGTTGGCGTCATTGGCATAGCCGTTGACGAAGAAGACGCAGACGGCTTCGCAGCCAGCGGCCTTCAGCGCCTCGGCCTGCTGGCGGACTTCATCGTCGTTGACCGCCTCGCGCACGGTTCCGTCCGCGAGCACGCGCTCGGAAACCTCGACGCGATCCTCGCGGCTGATGACGGGCTGGTACTGGCCCCACAAGCCCCAGGTCGTCGGACGGTCGCGGCGGCGCATCTCGAGGATGTCGCGGAAGCCGCGCGTGGTGATGATGCCCGTGCGCGCACCCTTACGTTCCAGAAGCGCGTTGGTGCCGACAGTGGTGCCGTGAACGACGGTCGCGATTTCGGAGAAGTCCGGCACGATGCGCGCGATGCCTTCGGCGAAACCGCGCGACTGGTCGCCACGCGTCGACGGAATCTTCGTCGTCTGCACGGTGTGCGCAATCTGGTCGTAAACGAAAATATCGGTGAAGGTACCGCCGACATCGACGCCGATCACGTAGCGCTTCGAACTCATGCCACCCATCAGGCCGCGTCCTTCTTGTTCGACTGGAAACCGTAATCGCGTTCGGCCGCTTCCTCGCTGACGAAACCGAGTGCCACGTCACGTTCGATGGCTGCCCGATCGCGCTCCGCCGGATCGCCGTAACCGCCGCCGCCCGGCGTCTCGAGCCTGACCTTCTGGCCGCGCTTCAGCTTGATGCCGACCATCTTGGACGCCATGGGCGGGGTCTTCTCGCCATCGGTCTGCTCGTAGCTGAAGCGATTGAGCGCCGCATCGCCGCCGCCGACGACGCCTTTCGGCGCAAAGCGACCGCGCTCGCCGAACAGGAAAACGTCGGCTTCTTCCTCCAGGAGTTCCAGCTCATAAACGGCGCCGAGTCCACCGCGGCTCTTGCCGGCTCCGCCGGAATCTTGGCGCAGCCCCCATTGCGTGAACATGACGGGATAGGCCGCCTCAAGGATCTCGAGCGGCGGGATCGTTGCCGTCGAAATCGGCGCATTGCCGTGGTTCAGCCCATCACCTTCCGGATGGCCACCATGGCCGCCACCGAAGAACGAGAACATGACCCAGCGTTTCTTGTCCGGACCACGATAGCCGGCGAGCGACAGTGCGTTGATCGTGCCGTAAGCGCAGCCATTGGACCGCTCAGGCGCAATGGTCGCGATTGCCTGAAAGACCACGTCGATCAGGCGCAGGATCGTTTCGGTGTAGCCGCCGACGGGCTTCGGCGCGCGGACCGAAAGCAGGCTGTCCTCGGGGATCACGAACTCGACCGGCTCGAGCACGCCGGCATTGGCCGGTACATCGCCGAAAATATGCTTGAGCGCCACATAGCAGGCGGCAATGGTGGTGGCGCGCGAGATGTTGACGGGGCCGGCGCAGGCTGGAGACGAGCGCGAGAAATCCATCACCATGCGTTCGCCTTCGATCCTGAGATCGAGCGCGATGCGCAGTGGTTCGTCGACAATGCCGTCATTATCGAGAAAATCCTCAGCCGAGACGGTGCCCTGCGGAAGTGCCTTGATCTCTGCCCGCATGAGTTGGGCTGCGCGCGCCTTCAGTTCTCCGAGCGCCGCCTCGACTGTGCCGTCGCCATAGTCGGCAAGAAGCTCCTCCATGCGCTTGACGCCGAGATCGAGCGCGTTGATCTGGCCGTTGAGATCGCCGAACAGCGAGTTGGGCAGGCGTGAATTCGACGACAGGATATCGATCACGTCCTGACGCAGTTCGCCACGGTCGTAGAGCTTGACCGGCGGGATCAGCATCCCCTCCTGGAAGCTTTCCGTCGCGACCGGATTGTAGTTGCCCGGCACGTTGCCGCCCACATCGTGCCAATGGCCGACCGAGGCGAGGTAGCAGAATACCTTGCCATCGCGGAATAAGGGACGCACCAACCTGAAATCGGACAAATGCGTGCCGCCGGCATAGGGGTCGTTGAAGATCCAGACGTCGCCGTCCTTGGGGCCACCGGATTTCGCTGACTTCTCGATGACCGCCTTTACCGCAAAGGCCATGACACCGACGAAGATGGGCAGTCCGGACTTTCCCTGTACCAGAGTGTCTCCGGTGACCGCATCATAGATGCCGTGCGAGGCATCGTGGGCCTCGGCGATGATGGGGTTGAACGCAGAGCGGAACAGCGTCGCATCCATCTCGTCGGCGATCTGTTCAAGCCGTCCCTTGAGGATGGCGAGAAGAACGGGATCGATCATGGTTCGAACCTCTTTTCGTCATAGGCTGCACCCGCAGCCAGCATTTCGTCGGTTCCCACAACGGCATTGATGCCGGCGAAGTCGTACATGTGCTGCTTGAACGGCGCGTTGGATCCGTGCGCCAGCAAGCTCTCGAAATAGGCGCGCATCGTGCGTGCCACCGCGCGGGTAAGCCCGCCGGGGAAGATGACGAGCGAAAAGCCGATTGCTTCCAGGTCGTTGGCTGTCAGCGTCGGCGTCTTTCCGCCTTCGACCATGTTCGCCATCAGCGGAACGCGTGAGCCAAGGGTGGACACGATGGACTCCATCTCGTCGACCGACCTTGGCGCCTCCACGAACACGACATCGGCACCCGCTTCCGCATAGGCCGCGCCGCGGTCGAGCCCAGCCTGGAACCCATCGACACCGATCGCGTCGGTGCGCGCGATAACGACAAAATGCTCGTCCTGACGTGCATCGGCCGCAGCCTTGATCTTGCCGACCATCTCGCCGGTGGACACCAGCGATTTGCCGTTCAGATGCCCGCACCGCTTGGGCATCGTCTGGTCCTCAATCTGGATTGCGGCAGCGCCCATGCGTTCGAACATGCGCACCGTGCGCTGCACATTCAGTGCATTGCCGAAGCCTGTGTCGCCATCGACGATCAGCGGCAGCGAAACCCGCTCGCAGATGGCGCCGACCGCATCGGCCACCTCACTGACCGAAACGAGCCCGATATCGGGTCGACCAAAACGGGTGTAGGCGAGCGAAGCGCCCGACAGATAGATCGCCTCGGCACCGCACTGTTCAGCGACGAGCGCTGACAATCCATCATAGATGCCTGGAGCGACGACGATGCGCTGCTCTGCGAGGCGCGCTTTGAGGCGCGTCATGTTGCAGTCTCCTTCGGGCTGGCGCTTGCGGCGAACCGCTTTTCGAGATGAGGAACGAGGCCGCCATCGGCGATCATGTCCAGGAGGAAATCGGGCAGCGGCTCGAGCGCGATCCGCCCGGTTTGCGTGACAAGAGCTGCGCCGTCGATATCGATTTCGACCGGGTCGCCGGGACGAAGCATGGAGGTGTCTCCAGCCGAGACGAACACTGGAAGGCCGAGATTGATCGCGTTGCGATAAAAGATGCCGGCGAAGGATCGCGCAACGACTGCGCCAATGCCGAGATGGCGGAGTGCCTGCGCGGCTTGCTCCCTGGACGATCCCATACCGAAATTCTTGCCAGCGACGACGATGTCGCCCGGCTGCACGGATGACGCGAAGTCCGGGTCCACAGCCTCGAGGCAATGGGCGGCGAGCGCCTCGATGCCGCCGCCCATGTACTGGCCGGGGGCAAGCGCGTCGGTGTCGATGTCATCGCCTAAAACGAAGGCACGGTGACTGGGGAAAACCATCGTCATGCTCCGATATCGCGCGGATCGACGATCCGCCCCGCGAGAGCGGATGCGGCGACCGTATAGGGTGAGCCGAGATAGACCTTCGATGAATGTGCGCCCATGCGGCCGCGGAAATTGCGCGCCGTTGTCGAGATGCAGGTCACGTCCTCGCCGAGACGCGCGGAGCCATAGCCGGCGCAGATACCGCACGCATTCGGCAGCACTTTTGCGCCGGCATCTTCGAGCACTTTCATGATGCCTTCGTCGGCGGCGCGATCCTGATCGCGCTTCGAGGACGGTGCGACGAGAAGCTCGACGCCCTTTGCAAGCGTGCGCCCGCGAATGATCTCGGCTGCCGCCTTGAGGTCGGCATATTTCGCCCCGGTACAGGCTCCGATATAGGCGACGTCGATGTCCGTCGGCTCATATGCATCGATGGGGGCCGAATTGGCGGGAGAATGGGGCGCGGCAACCTGGGGCACGAGTGTCTCCGCATCGAACTGGTGAAACTCGTCCGGAACCGCATCAAGATCCGGTTGCCAGTGCGCCGGATCGGGCAAATCAATCGCGCCATGCTCGGCTAGCCACGCCATCGTCGTTTGATCAGGAGCAATCAGACCCGCCTGGGCCCCCAGTTCGGCGGCCATATTGGAGAGCGTCATCCGCTCCTGCATGCCGAGCCCGCGGACAGTTTCGCCGGCATATTCGATGGCCTGATAGCGTCCGCCATCCATGCCGAGCCGGCCACACATCGCAAGCAGCATGTCCTTGGCCATCAAGCGCGGCCCGAGCGTTCCGGACCACTCGATGCGGATCGTCTCCGGCACCTTGATCCAGATCTCGCCGGTTGCCAGCACACCTGCCATCTCTGTCGCGCCGATACCGAACATGTAGGCACCGAAGGCGCCACCGGTCGGCGAGTGGCTGTCACCGCCGACGACGAACATGCCGGGCTTCAGATGCCCTCTCTCAGGTAGCACGACGTGGCAAATGCCTTCGCCATCATAGAAGGTCACGCCCTTCTCGGCTGCCCAGCGGCGGGTCAGTTGCAGGATTGCAGCGCCCTCTTCCGTGTCGCCAGGCACGTAATGGTCGGAGACGAGGACAACCTTGTCCTTGTCATAAAGGCCGACACCAAGACGCTTGAGGATCGGCTCGACCCGGCGCGGCCCGCCGGAATCGTGGATCATGGCGAGATCGACCCGAGCGGTCACCACATCGCCCACTTCGACATGGCTGCGTCCGGATGCACGCGCAATGATCTTCTGTGCAAGACTTTGAGGCATCTCTCAGATTCCCAGATAGGACCGCTGGAGGTCGGGATCGTCCATCAGTTCTTGGGCCGATCCGGAAAGGCTGATCGCGCCATTCTCGAGCACGAATCCGTGATCCGCGATTTCAAGCGACTGAACGACGTTCTGCTCCACGAGCAGGATTGTCAGACCCTCATCGTTCAGGCGCTTGATGAGGTTGAACATCTCCTCGACCAGAAGCGGAGACAGTCCAAGAGACGGTTCGTCGAGGATGAGCAATCTCGGCTCCGCCATCATGCCTCGGCCGATCGCCAGCATCTGTTGTTCGCCACCCGAAAGCGTGCCTGCTTTTTGGGAAAAACGCTCCTTGAGCCGCGGGAAGACGCCGACCACCTTGTCGATATTGGCGTCACGATTGGCGCGTCCCCGGCGATAGCTGCCAAGCACGAGGTTCTCGTGGACCGTCATGTTCGGGAAGATCAAGCGCCCTTCCGGCACAAGGCTGAGCCCTGCATCCACTGCAGCCTCCGCCCGTCCGCCGGGGAGCTTGCTGCCCTTGAAGACGACGTCACCGGACCAGGGTTTGATCAGCCCTGAAACAACCGCATTGAATGTCGTCTTGCCCACACCGTTCGACCCGAGCAGCGCGACGATCTGCCCTTTGCGGATCTCGATATCGATGCCGCGCAGGACCTCTACTGCGCCATAGCCGGCTCGAAGCCCCTTGACGCTGAGAACAGTCTCGGTCGAGGCCGTTGGCAACGGCCGTTCAACGATTGCAGCGTCAGGCATGAGCCGGCTCCTTCTTTGCCTGGGCGCTGAGCCGCGCGGCCATGCCTGGGCCGAGATAGGCTTCGATGACGGCCTTGTCCGCCGCGACCGCGCGCGGCGGTCCCTCGGCAATCAGCCGTCCCTGGTTAAGCACCCAGGTGTATTCGGAAAGCTGCATCACGGCCTGCATGACGTGCTCGATCAGCAAGATGGTCACGCCGCTGTCGCGCACCGCGCGAATGACGGGGATGACGTCGCGGATCTCGCTCGGATTGAGACCGGCAAGGACTTCGTCGAAAAGAACGAGCTTTGGATCTGTTGCGAGCGCACGAGCGACTTCGAGCCGCTTGCGACCAGCAACCGTGAGGCTTGCTGCATCCATATCGAGCCTGTCGCCAAGCCCGACCTTTTCGGCCACTTCGGCGGCGCGATCCAGCGCATCCCGGCGCGAGGCATGGCGAAGATGCGCGCCGACAGCAATGTTCTCACGCACGGTCTGGCCGGCGAAGGGCTGGACGATCTGGAACGTGCGCACCATGCCGGCCTGCGCGATATCGCTCGGCTTGGCACCCATGATGTTCTTGCCGTCGAACTGGACCGTGCCACCGTCAGGACGATGAAAACCTGTAATCAGCGCGAAGAACGTCGTCTTGCCGGCGCCATTGGGTCCGATGAGCGAGACGAGGCTGCCCTGCTTGACTGAGAGCGACACGCCATCGACGGCTTTCAACCCGCCGAAGGATTTGGTGATCCCGTTGACCTCAAGCATCGGCTGCCCTCCGCGATCCGAAAAGTCCACCGATGCGACCGAAGATGCTGATCAGGCCGCGCGGCAGGAACATGACGACGAGAATGAGCAGCAGGCCATAGATCGCAAGCGCGATCCCCGGCACGTCGCCGACAAAGTGACGCGTCGTCTCGGCAAGAAGATGGGTGACGGCAGCACCGATGAGCGGGCCGAACAGTGTCCCCATGCCGCCGATGATCGGCACCAGCAGGGACTCGATCGACACGGCTGAACCATACGCAATCGCGGGGTCGAGATAGAGGTAGAACTGGGCATAGAAGACGCCCGCGAGGCCGGAGAAGAAACCGGACAGGGCCGCCGCCTTCATCTTGGTCGCGAAGACATCGACCCCGAGCGCGCGTGCCGCGTCTTCATTGTCGCGTACGGCCTGCAGCCATGCGCCGAAGCGCGAGCGTCCGAGCCACCACACGGTCAGGAAGCAGGCAAGGCAAAGGGCCCAGATCAGCCAGAAATAGCCGACATTGTTGGCAAACTGCATGTTGGCCGGATCGCGGCTGAGCGGGATCAGAATGCCGACCCCTCCCCCCGTGAACGAGACGGAATTCGACAGGATGCGCAGCACCTCGGCAAAAGCGAGCGTCACCAGCGCGAAATAGGAGCCGCGTAGACCGTAACGGAAGCTCGCAAAGCCGATGAAGAGCGCAACGCCCATGGCGAGCAGCCCGCCGATGAAGAGCCCGATCCAGGGATTGATGCCGTATTGCAGCTGCAGGACGGCGACGGAATAGGCGCCCGTACCGAAGAAGGCTGCATGGCCGAAGGAGAACTGGCCGCCATAGCCACCGAGGATGTTCCAGGCTTGGCCCAGCAGCGCGACATAGAGGATCAGAATGACGGTGTTGAGCGTAGATTCACGCGCGATCCAGAAAGGCGCCGTGCCGATGATAGCGAAGACGATGAGGAGCGTCAGGAGTTGGTTGCGATTGATCATGCCGCCTTACGCCTTGTGTCCGAGAAGCCCGGTGGGGCGGAAGAGAAGGATGAGGATGAAGATGGCGAAGATACCGAACTGGCCGAGGCTATCCCCCAGGAAGAGACCACCCATCGCTTCGACGACGCCGATGATGAGACCACCGATCATGGCCCCGACGAAGGATCCCATGCCGCCGAGCACCACTGTCGTGAAGGCGATCAGCACGAAGCCGTAACCGACCTGCGGGTTCACGTAGTAGCTCGGCATCAAAAGGCAGGCGGCGACGCCGAGGCAGGCGATGCCGATGCCGAAGCTCATGGCGAAGACATGGTCGACATTGATGCCGACGAGGCGCGCGCCCTTGCGCTCCTTGGCAAGTGCACGGATGGCTCGACCGAGGTCGGTCTTGGACATGAAGGCCCAAAGAAGACCGGCCGTGATGAGGGCGCCGAAGAAGGCGATCACCTTCGGCAACGGAAGAAAGGCACCGGCGAATTCCACCACTTCGAAGGAATACGGCGTGTCCACCGTCCGTGTGTCGGAGCGGAAGAAATAGAGCGACATGTTCTCGATGATAATCGAGAGCCCGAGCGTCACCAGAAGGATGTTTTCGTCTCGACCGTGGCTCGCCTTCCCGATAATGCCGCGCTGCAGGCCGTAACCGATCACGAACATCGCCGGCGGCACGATCAGGAGCGCCCAGTAGGGATCGATCCCGAAGATCTGGTTCAGGAAGAAAACGCCGAAGAGTGCCAGCATCAAAAGTGCGCCATGCGCGAAATTGATGATGTGGAGAACGCCGTAGATCAGCGTCAGGCCGAGCGCGACGAGCGCGTAGAGCGCACCCGTCGTGAGGCCGTTGATCAGCGACGGAATGAGAATGACCGGATCGACCATGACACCTTTCCAGTGCGTGGAGGATGAGCGGGAGATGGTCGCGGGACGGCGCTGCCGCCCCGCTATTATCGGCGAATTGGCGTTTAGCCAGCCGAAGGCATCGGGAAGACCGCTTCTGCCGAGGCGAACTCGGCCGGCAGAACGACCTCGATCTTGCCGTTCTGCACCTGCGTGTTCACCGCCTGCGCGCCCTGGTTTTGGCCGTTGACGATCTCCGTGGGGCCATAGGGCATGCCATGATTGTCCCAGGTCGAGCCGTTCAGCGCCTCGATGACCGCTTCTTTTTCAGTCGAGCCCGCACGCTCGATCGCGTCCGCCAGGAAGGCGACTGCGTTGTAAGCGCAGAACACTTCGTAGGTATAGAAGAGGTTCTTGGCCTCGGCAGCTGCACGGCGCTGCAGTGCCACTTCCGAGTTCGGATCGTACCAGTGGTTGCAATCCATGATGAACTCTGCCGCTTCCGGGAATTCCTGGACAAACTGCACGTTGGAGGCTGCGCCGCCCAGAACTGAATAGATGCCCTTGGCCTCGATGCGCTGCTGGCGAAGCGTACGCGCGAGGAGCACGTACTCGTTGTAGTAGTTCGCCGGGATGATGAGATCGGGCTGCAACGAACGCAGCTGCAGTGCAATGTTGGTGAAGTCGCGCGTCGGATTGGCGTGCCGGATGACGGACAGGACTTCGATGCCGATCTTCGGCAGCTCCTCACTCATCAGATTGGCGGTGCCGGTGCCGAAGAGCGATTCTTCGTGAATGATGACCGCCGTCTTTGCGGGGCTGTTTGCCGCCTTGTTGATCTCGTCCAGGCGGGCGACGGCAGACTGCGCCACGGCGCCGTAACCGGGCGCGAAGCGGAAAGTGTTCGTCAGGCCGCGATTGACGATATCGTCGGCGACGCCGACGTCCACCACATGCGGCGTGTTCGTCTTGGCGGCTTCCTGCGTGGTGGCGAGCGAAATGGCAGAAGAAAAGCCCGCAACGATGCCGGCTGCGCCGCCTTCGATGAGGCGCGCGGTCTCCGATGCGCCGAGTTCCGGCCGGCCCTGGCTGTCGGCCAGCATCGCTTCGAGCTGCGCGCCGCCAAGCGACTGGATGCCACCTGCCGCATTGATGTCGGCGATGGCCATTTCGGCGCCCGCGCGACACTGGGTGCCCGAAAAGGCAATGAACCCGGTAACGGGATGCACGAGGCCGATGCGGACCGGGTCAGGTGCCTGCGCGCGCAGCACGGCCGGAAACCCCGTGACGCCGGCGGCAAGGGCCGCTGCGCCCGATCCCGCAATGAAGGTGCGGCGCTTGATGCTGAATGGTGTCGTCTTGGTCATTGTTGTTGTCCTCTCTGGCAGGTTTGCTTCTCTTCAGCCCCGGTTGTTTTTATTGTTTGGGGCGATCTCGGGCGGCATGCTTGGCGTCTCCGACTGCCAATGCATGCCTTCGCGCTTGTGAACGCGCTTCAAGTTCATTTCGAACTGATACTTGTCGGGCCGGTAAAGCACGCGGATGTATTCGACCGGCCGGGCGCGCGTGTCTCGCACGACACGCTTGACATCGATGAGCGGCGATCCGGCATGGATCGAAAGCGCGCTTGCGATATCCGGCTCGGCCAGCGCAGCTGACACCGTCTGGCGCGCATCCGCCACCTTCACGCCGGAGCGCTCCAGAAGGGTAAGCAGCGCGAAATTTCCCATCTCGTCGCGATCAAACGAGCGCCCGATATCCTCGGGAACGAATGTCAGGAGGTGCGACATCGGCTCGCCGTCGAGATAGCGCACGCGCACCGTCCGCTGCACGGTCGTGCCCGCCGGAATTGACAGCGCCTGCGCCACATCGGGACTGGCAGGCACATAGTCGAATTCCAGGACCGCGACATCGGTCGCAACGCCCATCAGCGATATGTTCTCGAACCACCCCTCGACCGACGTCTTCAGCGTCGGCGGGGGCGGCGTATCGGATACGCGGGTCCCACGGCCACGCTCGCGCACGACCAGACCCGCATCGGCCAGTTCATTGAGAGCGCGCTTGGCGGTGATCCGGGAGACATTGAAGAGCTCGGCCAGCTCCTGCTCGCCCGGCAGCACGGCCCCGAGTTGCAGTTCGCCGGAAAAAATCTGATTGCGCAGGATGACCAGGATCTGGTGGTAGAGCGGCACACGCGAGGCCGGATCGATGCGTGAGCGGCGGGACGACGCTGTCGCCGGCTTCCACCCATGTGCCTCATCGATCTCTGTGCGACTGACCACCGAAAAACATCCAAGCTGCTGTCGTTGACTATTGATATAACAATATATCATTATGACAAGCATCAAAATTTCGTCGGGAGCCAATTTTCATGCCGATTGTTCGCACGACGCTGATACGGGGGTATCCTGAAGAGGTACGTGTCAGGCTTGCCGAGCGGCTGACAGATGCCGTCGCCGCCACGATCAAGGCGCCGCTGGATGCAGTCACCGTCGCGTTCGATGAGGTCGAGGCAACGAACTACATGCGCGGCAGAGTGCCCCGAACGCCAGGTGAAGCACTGCGGCCGGCAAGCGACATCGTCCTTCAGTTCCTTCGTCTCATGGAAGACCGCGATCTCGAAGCCGCACGCCGCCATCTCCATCCGGATTTCACGATGGTCTTTCCAGGCCCTAGCCATGGCACCGCGTTGACCAAGCTCGAAGAGCTCGTCGCATTTGCGGCACCTCGCTACCGCTTTGTGCGCAAGACGATCGAGACCGTCGACGAGAGCTATCGCGGCACCGTCACGACCGTCTTCGTTACCGGGACGCTGAACGGCGAACGCCCCGACGGCGGCCCTTTTGAGGGAGCCCGCTTCATCGATCGCTTCGAGGTTGAGGCAGAACGCATCCGCCGACAAGACGTCTGGAACGATCTATCCCTTACCTTAGCGAGTACTCCGGAAAGCCGCGGCTAGGCTGTCTGCGATCGATATGCACTTTTCTGCCCCGACGCGACGCTCCTCAAGTCTCGCTATCGGCAGAAGCCGACTGTTCGAGCAAAACCAAATCAGTCTTGAGGTGTGGCGGCGAACTCGGGGCGGGATCCGCGCGGACTGGCCAAATTCTTTCGCACGAAACTTATCTATATAGCTCTTTCGGCGACGTCGCCGAAAGCCGTAAGCACAATATTGGCCACCAGCGATTTAGTTACCGTCAAAAGCCAGTGCTTGACGCCATGAAAGATCGTTATGCGGTTCGCACCCGCCGAAAGTGCTTTGGGATGCACCAAGCTGGAGGTGGTTCAGTCGGAAATAATTGGCCGCCGCACCCTATCATAAAGGGCGATTGTCCGACGGCAAATTAGCGACAGCTTTCAGGGCGCGGACGCAAATATCTGAACGGCCGACGTGACATCGCAAGAGACCATCAAGATCTGCCTGCGCATGATGGCAGCTATTCGGGCCTCGCCGCCCAATAGCGGAAGGTCGGGAATCGGCCCCGAATCTGCCTCGGCATATTATTTCCGAACCTCGCTCGTTGAGCACACGCCAAGGACTGCGACGGGGTGATTAGGAGACTGGCAGGTTTCGGCGATCGACCTGCGAAAACGCCTCGTTTATCCGCCATTGAGCGAAATCATTATGCGAGGCGCCAAGGGCGTATCTTCTTCGGGTTGCAGCAAGGTTTGCGGTCGAGGCACAGGGAGATAATAGGAGAAGAATTATTCTTGCTCATACGGCGTTCACCCACACTCGGAGTTCCGTTTCCCCATCAGCTGTCTTCATCTTCATTTCGCTCATGACTCGAACGATCCCAAGGAAACAATGCCGGCGGGGCGTCGCAGGGGCTATCGGCTAGTGTGAAGGTTCTGCCCGATATTCGGCAGTCTTGACGCGATCCCGAGCTGCTCACGTTCATGTTGCGACAAGCTAGCGAGGCGGCGAAAATCCGTGACCTCGATGTGCCTGGAGTGACTGCCCTCGAGTATGCCGGCTCTTTTCATGGCCTGCATGGCACGGCTGACCGACTCGACCGTCGTTCCCAGATAGGCGGCCATGTCCCGGCGGCTGACGGGGATGTCGAGTGCGCCCCGGTCGCCCGCGTCCCTCGCACAGAACATCAGCAGAAACGTCGCGACGCGTTCGAGGACGCTCTGCGTCGCGAGCAGCAGCATCCAATCTTGGGCAGCATCGAGCTGGTCGGAGACAGCGAGGAGCATTCGGCGCTCGATTTCTGGAAATCGGTCCATGAGGCTTTCGAAAGGCTGCCTCTTGAAGGAGCATACATTGGCATCGCTCGCAGCCTCGAGGCTGACACGCGATGTTGCGCCGTCGAGCCGTCCAAGGACATCCGACGGCAACAGCAGGCCGACGATCTGGTGTCGACCGTCGCGCAGCGTCTTGTTCGCCCGGACGACGCCTTCGAGAACAGTCCCGATGATGTGCACCTCTTCGGCCTGGGCGACGATGGTCCGGCCCGCACGGTAGGATCTGATCCGCGCCAGCTTCGACAGTTCATGCCTGGCCTCCGGTGACAGCCCGGAGCAAAAGCCGCATTTCACCTTTGTGCAACGATGGAGAGCTGTGACATTGATGGAAGGGTTGTGGCTGCTCATAACGCCCTCATCCGTCAGAACGACGTCTGATCTGCCACCCAAGCCATAATCATCATACAACTTTGAAGGGCTGCGGTCTTGAGCAAAATCGACGGCGATCAACAACGATCGCTGCGATAATCCGCATGGGCACCAGGCCGGGGCGGGACGACGGCCCCGGTCCGTCGCATGAAGCTGCGACCGAAGCTCAGTGCAAGTGCGGCGAGGCAACAGCCTTCACGAGCTCGCCCGAAAGCTCCCGGCTTGCGTGGTGAGACACATCGCTGAGGGACAGCATGCCGACGAGCCGCTTGTCCTTGTCGATCACGGGCAAACGCCGCACCTTCTTGTCCTCCATGAGATGGATCGCATCCTCGATGCTCTGATCCGTCTTGCAGTAGACGATGCCCTTGGTCATCACGTCGCGCGCCTTCAACTTGCCGGGATCGCGCCCGTTCGGCAGCGCCCGCAGCACGAGATCCCGGTCGGTGATCATGCCGATGAGCCGATCGTTCTCGCCCACGGGTATCGCGCCAATGTCGTCCTTCTTCATCATCGCAGCGATCTCGGTGATCGGCGTGTCCGGTGACACCTAGGTCGCTCCCTTGTGCATCGCTTTTTCGATGTTCATGACCGTTTCCTCCAATCTCTGAGCAAGTAGCTGAACTTCTGACCCCGCGCCCCTCAGACGATTGCGATGAAGATCATGCCGCTGTCGCGCATGACCTGCAGCAGCAAGGCATTCGGGCTGGAGCGCGCGATCGACAGAACCTCATTGGGCGCATCGACGGGCTGCTGGTCGACGCTGACGATGACATCGCCGACCGAGAGACCGGCACGACCTGTGGGACCATCAGGATCGATGTCCGCAACGCGCACGCCTGCTGCATCGGAGGGACCCGTATCCGTCGCCTCCAACACCACGCCGGCCAGCAGCGGCACGTCGGCAGGAACGCTCAGTCGCTGATCGGCTGGCTTCGTCAGTTCGGCTGTCAATTGCATTGTATCGCCATTGCGGACGAGGTAGCTCTGCAGTTGCGAGCCGATCCGGGCCAGCCCCATGTGAAGTTTGAGATCGGCCGCCCTGCCCACCGGCTCCCCATCGACGCCCACGATGACGTCGCCGGCCCGTATGCCGGCCGTCTCCGCCGGAGAGCCGGCTGCCACCTGGTTGACCAGCGCGCCCTCGGGCCGGTCAAGACCGAGAGCCTCCGCGAGGTCCGGCGTCACGTCCCGGATGGTAACTCCGAGCTGGCCGCGCTGGATCTCGCCCCGATCGATGAGTTCGCGCATGACGACCTGCGCCATGTCGATGGGGATGGCGAAGCCGATCCCGACATTGCCACCGGCGGGGCCGATGATGGCGCTGTTGATCCCGACGAGTTCGCCCTGAAGATGGACGAGCGCGCCGCCGGAATTGCCTACCCTTAGGGATGGTCCACCGGCCGGACGGACCGCCGGCCGGCATGCATGTCTTTTGAACGCAGCGATGGCCGACGCCGGGCGCGCGCGACGCTTCTCGCCATGTCGGCTAGCTGATCGTGCGGGCAGCAAAATCCTCAGCTGCGCCATCGGTTTCCTTGCGCACCCGCTTTGCGGTATCGGCAGCGAGCTTTGACCCGAGCGTCGCGAAGCGGCTCGCTTCGGTGGCGTATTCGTCGGCGGCGCCTTGCAGGAAGGCGCTCATGACGTCGAAGGCCTCGGTCAGCTCGTCACTTTCAACCAAGTCGTCGACCAGTTTCAGATCCTTCTCGCAACGATGCTTGAAGAAGCTCAGAAGTTCGATCTGATAGCGCACACTTGCCTTCAAGGCCTGAGCTTGCAGCCGCATCGCCGTGACCGCGAATTTCTGGGTGCCGATCATGAAAGGCGGCAATTCAGCCGCAGATGTCTTGGAATGCTTGGGCAGTCCAATGGATGCGTTGGACATCTTAATACTCCCTGGTCAGGTTCTGGTTCCCCAGGTTACGTCTCCCTCGCCCATGGAACCTTCCAGTGGGCCTGATGATGCGCAAGCATACGCGGTTCTACCGAGCTCTTGGTTGATCCAGGTCAATGACGATGATGGCTCACTTGCTCAGGGTTTGGCCCTGCAAGCCCAATCCTCTTGACGAACAATGATGTGAGGACCATCGCATGACCCCACGAACACAGAATTCGGCGCTTGGCCCCTGCCCAGCCGTGACAATTTCCGCTCTGGCGGATCTCGGACTGTCCCATCAAGCCTTGGCACGATATTTCCGTCTTCGACCGGAACAAATCCGCGAGGCTGCGGAAAGTGCATGGTCATGCTCTGGCGTGCGCGACGACCATCAGCTCGAATTCCATTTCATGCGGCAAAGGGCCAACAGAGTCCCAGCAACGCGAGGATGATGTGTCATCCTGATGTGAAAACAGTCGGCGGGGGCGATGGCACCTTGGGCTGCCATCGCCGCTCAAACAAACACAAACCTAAGGTGTGCCCTTATGCAGAGCACGCCCCCGGTTTCATTTGCTCACGTCCGCCTGAACTTAAGCCTGGACCTCAGCGTATCGAATGGCCGCGTTCGGCAGCTGCCTCGTCCATGGCAAAGCTGTTGAACAGCGGGATCAGCTGCCAGATGGCGGCCAGGCCGATCAGGACATAGACCAGGCGCGACAGGTTGGAATCCCCGCCGAAGGTGTCAGCCACCAGGTCGATGTGCAACAATCCGAACAGGCCCCAGTTCAAGCTACCCAGGATGACCAGCAGCAAGGTGAAGACATTCAACGCTCTCATGGTTCACTCCATGATCTGAACAGACGTCATCGTCTGATGACGCAGCGTTGGACTAGCAGGACCGTCCACGCGTTTCGTTGATGCGTGTCAAATATGGCGATGAAGCCGTGGCCGGTCGGCACCCGTCCCCCCAGCTCGTAAGCGATCAAGCGCATCCCAAACAGATGAGAGACACACCGAAAAGCGAGGCTTCTCGGGCAATCTGGGAATGGAATCGTTCGGCGCAAACCCGACGGCGGCGCAGAGGCAACATCTCTCCCACCCTAGCAGCTTCGGCTCGCTAACCCACCGCGACACCGAACAAGGCTCCGACAGCGGCGGTCGCAGCCATTGCGAGGGAGCCCCAAAGGGTGACCCTCAGAGCGCCCCGCAGGACACCCGCGCCGCCGGCGGAGGCACCCAAACCACCAAGCAGCGCGAGACCGACGATCGTCGACACCGCCACCCACAAACCGATCGATGTTGCCGGCGCCAATAGAACGACAATCAGCGGAACGACCGCACCCGTTGCGAATGTGAGGGCCGACACCAGGGCCGCCTGGATCGGGCGGGCTGTCACGGTTTCGGAAATACCGAGTTCGTCGCGAGCATGCGTTCCGAGCGCATCGCGCTCGGTCAGCTGAGTGGCCACCTTTTCCGCCAGGTCACGATCGAGCCCCCGGTCGACATAGATCCGGGTAAGCTCGTCGAGCTCCGCCTCGGGCATCTCCGCCAGTTCGCGCGTTTCTCGTGCAAGATCGGCCTGCTCCGCATCGGTCTGGGAACTCACAGACACATATTCGCCTGCCGCCATAGACATCGCACCCGCCACGAGGCCGGCGAGCCCGGCGACCAAGACCTCCGGCTTTCCAGACCCCGCCGCGGCGACACCGACGACCAAGCTCGCCGTCGAGACAAGGCCGTCATTGGCTCCCAGAACGGCCGCCCGCAGCCAGCCAATGCGATGCACCATGTGAATTTCCGAATGCGATAGGCGGCTCATGGGGTAGCTCCTTGCTCTTTATCGGATCGCCCGAGTGACTTCCCTTCGACGCATCTGCCAGGCATTCCCAAGGCCGCTTCATTTCGGCACCCATGCTCGCCTCCGACCTCTTGCACTGCCGATAGCTTGGCCCACTGGGAGCAACACGTCGAGCCCGCCTGGTCTTGCCGACATCTCGCCCGCGCACGGTCCGATCCCGCTGTTCTTGCCAGGGCGTCGACGTGGTATGCGGATGTCCGACAAGCGCGAGGATGGGTCCGTTCCGAGATGGATCGCCCATGACATCGCGTCTCCGATTGACGAGGGTCAATGCATGTTCGCTCCCGCCTCTGCTTGATGGCGAACGTCGCGGCCAGCCTCGCCGCGGGGCAAGCGGCGGGTCTCGACATGGATCGGAAGTGGACGTTCAACCTCGGATATTTCATCGTCGCGTTCGCGCTGCTCCTCCTCTTCCAGGCTTGGCTGGGTTCGCGCGATGTGGCGCAACTCACATACTCGCAAGCTGTTCAGGACGCCAAAGAAGGAAAGATTGTCAATGTCACCATCACCGAAACGCTGATCGAGGGTCAGTTCAAGAGCCCGATAAACGGCCGCGATTGCTTTGTGGCGCAACGCGTCGATCCGGCGGCAGCCGAGATCTTTGAAAGCCTCGGTGTCGACGTCGCCGGCGGCTCCGACAGCAACTGGTTGACCACTCTCGCGTCCTGGGTGGCACCGACGCTGATCTTCTTTGGCATCTGGCTTCTGATTTCGCGCAGCATGGCTCAAGCCCAGGGATTGGGCGGATTGGTGAACATCGGGAAATCGAAGGCCAAGTCTCCGGTACCGTCTTCGTGGCGCATGGCCTGAAGCGGCGAAGGGTTCCGCCATCACTTGTCAGCAGCTGCATCGTGGTCGAAGGAATCTCCTGCTACGCAACCTATGCAGCCGTCGCCTCATTCAGTTTCCTGCTGGTGCTGGACCGTCATTTGGAACAATCTCGGCGGTCCCTCATGCTTCTGTTCGTCACCGCGCTTACAGCGCTTTCCCTTGCCGCAGCGATCCTGCTGGCCCGCGGTGGATGGCGGTCAGAAGCCGACAGCGCCAGCCCTTGGTCACGGATCGAATCCATTATCAGCCAAGCGGATCGTCGCCTGCTTCTAGACGTCCGGCTTCTGACGGAGACTTTTCTGTTTCAGACCGCGATATTTGGCTGCCACGTCCTGACGCTTTTCGCCGCGGGAAGAGCCGTTGGCCTCTCATTCGCCCTCGAAGCGGCATTCTTAAGCTTCGGCCTCGCGAGCGTCGCTGCGACATTCTCACCAGTCCCTCTCGGACTTGGCTTCTTCGAGGGCGCCTGCGTAGGCCTGCTGCATTCCATGGGAAGCGATCTCGAGCCGGCAATTGCCGCAACGCTCATTCCACGAGGCTTCACGCTTTGGCTTCCGACGCTGCCGGGGCTCTGGTTCATTCGCCAAGAGACACGGTCCGCTATCTCCCCGCCACAGGACACCATCTCATCGACCATGCACGCGCCGAGAAGACGGGGCGGATCGAGGGCCTCCTTTCCGACAATGACCAAATGCTCGCCATGTGCCGAAAGATCGGCTTCAGGATTGAGGTGCACCCGGACGAGCCCGGAACGATGAAGCTCACGCGCGATCGTTCCGCTGAACTCCTCCGCAAAGCCAACAATCGATTGTCGATCAGGAGGCCCTGACTTCAATCTTCTTCTCCGCGTTTCGTGCCTCGGCTGATTTGGGAAGATGAAGTGTCAGCAAGCCCTTGGAGAAATTCGCATCGATCCTGTCGGTATCGACGCCCTCCGGAACGCGGAAGGAGCGTTGAAACGACCCGAAGCGCCTTTCGGACAGGAAATAATCTTTGTCGTTTTCTTCCTTCGATTCCGATTTCTGACCTCGTATGGTGAGCAGGTGGTTGCTGAGCTTGATCTCGATGTTCTTTTCATCGATGCCCGGCAATTCCGCCGTGATCTCGTATTCCGCATTCTTCTCGACGAAATCGAAGGCCGGGTTCATCGACCAGCCATCCGTCGCCCTTGGAATGTCCATGGCGAAGGAGGAGCGGCGCGTCGGCAACGGCCATCCGAACGGCCTGAAGTCCTCGAACAGCCGGTCGATCTCACGGCGCAGGCTGTCGAAGGGCATCCAGTCGTTTTCATTGGAGGGAACCGAAGTCTTTTCGGTTTTGACGGGCATTTTTGTAGCGGCTTCAGCCATGATACTCGTCTCCAATATCGTGACGCGGCGGATATCCGCCGCTGATGGTGAGATTGTCTGCGAACGCATGGAAAGCGGCATTGATCGCCGTCAAAGCTCGTCGCTTGCGCTGCACTTTTTCCGATGCCCAACGACATCGGTGGCCGTCAGGTTGGCTCGCCTGGCGCAGTCTCGCTTGGCGCGCGGCTTACCCGCTCCGCGCCATATTGCATGAGGGCGCCGAGCCCAAGGAAGATCACGGTCAGATTGGCGAGCCATCCGAGAAATGGGATGAAATTGAGGAGCGCCAAACAGATCAGGCCGATCGTCAGCAGGAAAAGCTGGCCCAGTGGCCGAGTCGGCGCCGACGAGAAGGCGTGAGCGATGCTCCAGGTCAGCGCGTGGACGCCCAGCAGATAGCCGACCACCCACACCACCAGGATCGACAGGACCACGATCGGGATCAAGGGAATACCGACCAGCGTCATTGCGCTGACCGGGATGAGGCCGATCAGCATGGAAAGGCCGAGGCCCCCGAGAAGGATCGAACGAAACGGGTGGCGTACCGTCTGAGCACGGAGTGTGTCGGTGGTGCACGGCGCGAATGCATGGGCAATCGCCGCGACGAGAACCAAGAACGCGATCGTCAGCACGAAAAAGGCGAGAACGCTGAGGATCGATGGCCAGATCTCGCGAAAAGGCCCGTGGAGACGGCTCCGCATCTCGTCCATCATGCCTGGCGAAAGTTTTTCATAGCGCACCCGCTCGGAGGGTACCACGCTCGACGGGATGTCGATCGGCTCAGGCGCGGAATAGGTCAATGTGCCGCCGATCCGTGCTTCCTTGCCAAAGGCTATGGCTCCTGCGGCAAGGTGCGCATCGCCGGCGATCGTGCCGTTTAGTTGCAGCGATCCGGCGGTTGCCATCAAACTCCCCGCGATCGGGCCGTCCAACCGCGCCGAGCCAGCCGTTATGCGGGCGTTTCCATTGACTTCAGAGCCCGATCTCAACTCCAGATCACCCGCCGAAGCGGTCAGGTCGGAGCCGACCGGGGCGTCGATCTCGACCGAAAATCCGGCCGCATAGAGGTCGGCGCCCACCGGGCCATCCAGTTCCACGTCGAAGCCGATCGCATGGAGGTCGCCTTCCACGCGGCCGCTCACCCGCGTCGAAAATCCGGCAGCGAACATGTCGCGCGTGCTGCCGGCGCTTGTGTCCACCGACGACATCGAAATGAACCGGTCACCTCCGACATCGATGGGACCCTCCTGGGCGTGCGCGGCCCCAGCCACAAGCAGACCCAGGCAAAGCAGCGCCCCGCTCGCGCTTATCCATGGAAGTTGTTTCACGACACGCTCCGACTTTGCGCCTGCAACTTCGAGAAGCATCTCACAGCCAGTTTCGACCGCCTTGACGCGCGTCAATGGCCGGTACGTCGCAGACGGCGCATGAGCGCCGGTTTTTTAGGCTGCTTTGAAGAATCGCTTCGACGGCGCTCGACCGCAGGCCGACCGCGCCGCGGTCGCGGGAAAGCCACGGGCGGCGGCGACCGACATCAAGAAGCGCATCGAGGATGTCTTCAAGCGCGATGCCGAACTGGAGGCCCAAACGATCCGGGTCGACGTTCACGACGGAAGAGTGACGCTGGAGGGCCATGTGAAAGTGTGGACCGACCGGCAGGCCGCTGAACGCGCCGCATGGTCGGCGCCGGGCGTGACGGCCGTTGAGGACCGCATCACCCTGGCCTGACGCATCGGTCAGCCCGTCGGGCGACCGGCCAATACCGCGTACGACCTTCGTGTCGCCGGCAGCCCGGCGCTAAAGCCGGACACCGCAAGCGGCCAGACATATTACATCCGCAGGCCCTGGCTCCGCGCCGCAAAAGTCAATTTGTTGCCCCCCGCGAACATCTGTTTCGACCGCCGCTGGCACCGCTTCGTAAGATCGGGCAGCCCTTCAAACCATCCGCGGGCACGGGTGGAGATCGGAGCGACCCGCCACAGGTCAGGTTTGAGATAGTGCACTCTCAGTTCCGGCAGCGTTTCGGTCTCGATCGTTAAGCTCATGAAGCTCAGGAAATCGTTGGAGATTTGGGCCAACCGTCCGGAAACGTTCCAGATCGAAGACTGGAATATTGAAGCAATTCGACCACAAGCGGTTTTCCTTCAGCTGGCCGTTTCGCCCATCTGCCTCATTGCGACCAACCAGGATTTGCGCTTCTGGACACTCACGCCGTCCACCATGCCGAACAACGACTCCCGTACGGGCTTGATCCCGACGAAGCTGAGCACGTTGCGCCTAAAGCCGGCGATGCCGTGGCCGAGATACCAAAAGCGGTAGAAGAGCGCTGGCATCCCCATCGTCACCACCACCCGGGCACTGCGGCCGTCGAGCAAGGTCTTTGCGAAGCCCGGCTTGCCTTTCTCAGGATAGGCGAAGGCCAATCCTGGCCGCATCACCTGTTCGAGGAAACCCTTCAGCAGCGCTGGCATGGTACCGAGCCAGAGGGGAAAGATAAAGACGAGGTGGTCGGCGTCCTGGATTGCCCGAGCGGCGTCCACCAGGGTCGGCGGCGGAGAAGAGGCTTCAAACTCTGCCGCGGAGCGCAGCAGCGGAAAATCCAACGCTGCGATATCGATTACCCGGACAAGATGTCCGCCGCTTTGCGCACCCTCAGCGTAGTACTGAGCCAGCGCGCGACAGAACCGCTGGGGATTGGGGTCCGGGTGACCGACGATGATGAGGACTTTGCGCGGCATAGGCGTCCCTTAAACGTGACCACCTTGTCGTCAGTCGAACCGTTCTGCCTTGATCTCAATCAACGGCCGCCGAGAAGGAACGCTTAATCGCGCATCTCGACCATTCGTCCGTCATAGAGCGCATCGGTCGGATGAAGCACGATTTCGTCGCCTGCCTGAAGTCCGCCAATCACCTCGCCGACCTCTTCGTTCATGCGGCCGATGGCAACATCGGCTGCTTGCGCCCTGCCGTCCACGAGGCGGAAGACCTGCCAGTGGTCGCCGACGCGGAAGAGCGCGCTGATGGGGAGCAGAAGGCATCGCGGACACTCCCAGGCCACGATCTCGGCGACGACGCGAAAGCCGTGTCCGAGACCGGGCTCCGGTCGCTCAAGATCTAGGATCGCATGAACCCGCTGTTCCTCGATGCCTAGCGCGGACACCTTGGTGAAAGCGGCCGGATCGACCCGCCGCACCGCAGCGGGCAGGTGTTCCTGCCCTCCCCAACCGACGATGCGCGCCCTGGTGCCAGCTTCGATTCGCACCGCGTCGTCTGTCAGGAGATCGACGACGATTTCGAGATTGGCGGTGTCGCCGACATCCAGGATCGGCGCCCCTGGCGTGACTGCCTGCTCGCTTCGGGCGTGGATGGCCAGCACCGTTCCCGACACGGGTGCGCGCAGCTCCATGCAACACCCCTCGTCTGCGCGCGTGGCCGTCGGTTGCGTGAGGCGTGCCTCGGCGCTCGACAATTCCGCGCGACGCAGGGCAACCGTCGCCTGCGCAGCCTCAACCGCTGCCTTTTCGAGCGCGACTTCGTTGGTGAAGCGCTCCAGTGCGCTTTCGGAAATGACACCGGGCCGGAAGAGCTTCAGCGCCCTTACCTCTTCGTCTTCGGCGAGCTTCAGCGCCGTTTCTGCGCGCCGCAGATCGCCCTCCGCGATTCGAACGGCGGAAATCGCTGCCTCGCGGGCCGATCGCAGTTCGGCTTCGGACCGAAGGTCGATGAGCGGCGGATCGAGAGGATGGATCGCAGCCACGACCGTCTTGCCCGCTTCCACACGATCGCCCTCTTGGAGCGTCGCGCGGGCAAGGTGACCTGCGATGGGCACAGAGACGGTATACACATCGCGCACGCGCGTGACGCCCTCCTCGCGAACCAGCACTTCCATTGGGCCCTGCCTGACGATGGCGACATCCACCTGCACCGGCTGCTCGCGAAGCGCCCACCATGCGGCACCGGCAAGACCGAGCCCGACAAGCCCATAGACGATCCGTGTCGGCCAGCGTTTGCGCATCGCTCAATCCCTCGTCTTCAGAACGCGGACCAGATCCAGCCTGTCGATGCGCAGCCGGACCACCAGTGCCGAAAGAGCAGCGATCAGCAGCACCACGAGGCTCGCGATGGCGAAGGTCGATCGGTCGATGACAAAGGGGATGCGAAAAAGATCGCTTTCGAAGCCGCACACGACGCTCCAGGCGAAGCCCGATCCCAGCGCCCAGCCGAGTGGCTGCGCCAGGAGAACGATGATGGCGAGCTCGAGCAGAAGCACGGTCGACACCTCGCCATTGGTGAAGCCCAGCACCTTGAGGCTGGCGAGATCACGCGCGCGTTCCGACAGATGAATGCGCGCGGAGTTGTAGACCACGCCGAAGGTGATGATCACCGCAAGGCTGACATAGACCGTCGTCATGATGGCGATGTTGCGTTCGATGGTTTCCTTGAACTTGCGGCGCGCCTCGATCTGCAGCGCCACCGATCCGATGGCGGGTGTCGATTTGACCGCGGCATAAAAATCACCGAGCCGCGTGTGATCAAGCGCGACGCGCGCGCCGGTTCTTCGGGGGCCCATGCCGATGGCACGGTCGAGGGCGTCGGGCGCCATGAACACGGCCAGTCCGACATAGCTTTGGACCACCGAGACCACGGGGAGCGCGACCGTGCGTCCTGGATACTCCAGGAAATCGGCTTGGACGAGGTCGCCGACTGACAGATGCAGGATGGAGGCGACGCGTTCGGAAAGGGTCAGTCCCGTGGGCGGCGGCACCACGGGATTAAGACCACGATCGAGCACACGCACCAGATCGGCATCCGGGGCGACCGTTGCGATGACCAGCCTGCGCTGGCGGTGCCCATTGGTCAGCGTGACAGGCGCCGCGCGGAAGCTCTCCACCCTCAAGACACCGGGCAGACGCGCCACTTCCCCTGCCGATGTGCCTGTCCGCTCGCCCGAATAGATCAGCGTCGCATCCTGCCTTTCGGTGCGGAAGAAGACGTTTTCGACCATATTCGCCACGGAATCGAACGAGAATAGCGCCGTCACCAGCAAGGCGGTGGCGAACGACGTGCCGAGCGTGGTGAGGCCCGACCGCAGCGGCCAGCGCAACAGATGGCGCAGCGCCATCAGGGCGAGTTGCGACATCATCCGGCTCAGGCGCCCGCCGATCACCCGGCGATAGACCGTGGGTGCCGGGGGCTGCATCGCCACCGCAGGCGGCAGTCTCAGCACGCTCCAAATTGCCTGCGCGCCACCGCCAAGGGCGGCAACGCCGCTCACGGCAGCCGAGACGACGTACAAGTCGGCGCTTTGGCGAAATACGAGAAATGGAAAGGAAAAGAACTCGCCGTAGAGCCTGGTCAGCCCACGCCCCATGAGCGTGCCGGCGACACCTCCGATGACGATACCGGCGAGACCGATCGCAAGCGTCATCTTGGCATAATGCCAGGCCACGGCCGGTGCTCCATAGCCGACCGCCTTCATCAACCCGATCTGCTCGCGCTCCAGTGCGATGAGGCGCGCGAGGATCATGTTGACCAGAAACGCCGATACGAAGAGGAACACCGGCGGAATGACGGTCGCCATGGCGCGCAGTTGCACCAGTTCGTTATCAAGGAACGCGTGCGACGTCTGATCCTTTCGCTCGATCCCGCCGGTGCCGCCATAAGGCGCCAGCAGATCGTCGATGCGGTCGATGATCTCTGGCAGCTGGGCGTTGCGCTGGGTGCGCAGAACGAGATCATTGAACGCCCCTTGCATGCCGAAGAGCCCTTCGAGATCGTCCCGCGGCAAGTAGATGACGCCGAAGCGACGGGCTTCCGGCACCATGTCTCCCGGACCGAGCGCATAGACAAATTCCGGCGACAGGACGATCGCCGTCACGGTCAGCCGCCGCTTGCGGCCATTGAGGATCGCAGCGAAGTGGCCGCCGGGCACGAGCGCGTGTGCTTCGGCGAAGCTCGCGAGCACGGCGGCCTCGTCGCTTTCCGCCTCAGGCCACCGCCCGGCACGCAAATAAAGCCGGTTGACCGGCCCTTCGACGCTCGCCGGCAGCGAGAGAACGGTCGCGGAGGCCGGCTCTCGCATCCCTTCCATGTCGAGAATGGCGGTTCTTGAAATCCGCAGGTCCAGCGCCGCGACGCCGTCCAGACCTGCGAAGTCGGCCTTCAGCGAGAGCGGTGCCCTCGTGGCATGGGCGAAGACGGTGGCGAAGCGGTAGCGATCGTAAAAGGCGCTTCGCGTTTCCTCCAGCGAGCGATAGGCGCCGATCGAGAGAACGATGGTCGCGACCCCGCACGCCATCACCAGCGCAACGGCAAGCACCTGTATCCACATGCGCCGTAGATCGCGGACGAGCTTGCGGTCGAGCACTGCCATCTACCAACTCACCTGCGACACTTCCAGGCGGCTTGCGTTGCGCTGATGGTCAGCGATCCTCCCGTCCTTGAAAGTGAAGACCTGATCGGCGACCGCACGGATCACGGCGTTGTGGGTGATAATCGCGATCGTCGTTCCGATGTCGCGATTGATCCGGGTCAGCGCCTCGAGAACGATGATCCCGGTCTTGGAATCGAGGGCCCCGGTCGGCTCGTCGCAAAGCATGAGTTCCGGACGCTTGGCGATGGCGCGCGCAATGGCGACGCGTTGCTGCTCGCCGCCGGAGAGTTGCGCCGGGAAATGGTGCATCCTGTCTTTCAGGCCGACCATCGCCAACGCCTCGTCCGGCGCCATGGGCTCCGGGGCGATCTCTGTGACGAGCGCGACATTTTCCAAGGCGCTCAGGCTCGGGATGAGATTGTAGAACTGGAAGACAAAGCCGAGGTGCTCGCGGCGGTAGCGCGTCAGCGCCCGATCGCTCGCCTCCGTGAGTTCAGTCCCATTGAACCAGATACGGCCTGAGGTCGCCCTGTCCAGGCCGCCGATAAGGTTGAGCAAGGTGGATTTGCCACTTCCCGATGGTCCCAGCATGACGGCGATTTCGCCGCGCTCAAGCGACAGGTCCACGCCGCTGAGTGCCGACACGTCGACTTCGCCCGAGCGGTAGATCTTGGTCAGCTTCTCGACCCGGATGACTTCCTCGGTCACGGCGGCAGCTCCAACGAACCGCTACCATTGCGCGAACCGCCATCCCACTCATTGATCGAAGTCAGTTCTTATGGGCGCAAGCCATTGCGTCAGTTGATGGCGCAAGCGGTGCGCGGATCGAACCCTTCAAATCCCAGGCGCGGGCAATCGCACCGCTCGTCGAATTCGGATGGCGCTTCGGTGCGCTTGCATGCCGGATCCGTGCGGTATGCGTAGCCCGGCAAATCCTGGTAGTGCCGCGCTGCTTCAGTCGTGCAAGCCGACAGCGTCATGGCTGCCACAGCGATCACAATCCATCGCATGGGTGCTCTCCTCGCCTGTCCAAGGGTGCATGGTGCCATCAAACGCGCGTCGCCGCGTTGTCGTTCGTCAAGTCGCGGGTTCCTGGCGGCGCCCGCCGACGCATGCCGCGAGGACGGACGAACCCGCAGACGGCGACGCTAGGGCGATGAGGATCCCCGCCCTCGCCTTTTTCCTCTCATCCAGAGGATTGTCGACGCGGGATCGACGAGAAGATCTTCGTGGAGTGCAAGACGGAGGAAGGCATCATACAGCGCTCGGATTGGCTTTCTGTATTCCAGGACGTCGTGACAATCCTGCACAAGGACCTCGTATCCCCGATCCTGACGGCCCAACATCTTTTCTTCGAGAAAATCGAGCGCGTCCCGGACACTGCATATCTGGACCGTGACGCTTTCGTTTTGGCGCACGGACAGAGGTCTGTCGAACAAGCGATCCGCCATAGGCTTCACCTTCTGAACAAGCAGGCTGAAACCACCTCGAGTATCGCAGCCTCAATACCCGGCATTGATCTGCGTCAATTAGGCCATCGAATCTTTCAGCAATGCACAGCGACTTTCGCCGTTCAGGTACGAATTCTGATACCACGGTCGCGAAGGCCGGAAGCGCAGCGCTTCGGTTCTATCGCCCCTGCTACGTCCTGGCGGAGCCACGCCCAGCAAGGCATTTTATGCTCGTCGGCCTGTATAGTTGATGGAGCGCAGTGTGGCCCTCGCCATAGGAGCATTGCGAGGAATGTTTTCGCAAAAGGGTTTTAGGTCCGTTTGCATTCAAGCCCGGTCAAGCCCGGTCAGCCCAGGGCCGGGACGCAGAGCGCCGAGTCGCCTGGAGACCATGGCAGCCATAGAACCGGCGTTTCACGAACTCGACAAGGTCGAGATAGGCCGCCGTCATCCTACCACGCGCAACGAGAAGCAGTGGCGGAGGCGGTTGGAAGCGAAGCCAGACGCCGGCAGGCGTGAAGGGAAGCAAAGCGGCGGCCGCCACCGATCGACCGTTTCGAGCGGTATGGGAAGCTCCGAGAGGTCGTAGAGGAGGTTGTTCAGCAATATCTGCACGGGAAGCATGGGTAGAAACGGCAGGACACACCGCCCGCCATGGAGAACATGTTCCCGAAGTTCGAGCTCGTCCCCATCATCACGTATTTCATGATATTGGCGAAGGTCCGCCGCCCTTCGCGCACGCCCTTCACCAGCACGTCCAGGTCGTTTCTGAGAAGGATGCTGGACGCGGCCTCCCTCGCCACGTCGACCGCCCCTTCGACCGAGACGCCGACATCGGCCACGTGCAGCGAAGGGGCGTCGCAACCCAATAGTCCTGATCTGCAGCTTCCAACGGGTCTCGTTTGGCCCGCGCCTCGGCGAGGTCATCGGTCTTCAGCGAAGCCCGAATCAAGCCCGACGCCGTGCGTCCGTAGAGTGGGAGGAATCTCGCTGGCTCCCGCCGCCAGTAGTAATAGATGCCGCTTTGCTGGACCAGGAAACGATCTGGATCGACCTTCTGGGAGTGTCTCATCGCGCACCTGCACATCGCACAGTGTGCACAAAAGTATACCAAGCGTCAGCGCAACGACGCTTCCGACAGGCCAAAAGCCCCCATTTTCGGGGTTTCTGCGAGACCGGCTGGAGCGGGTAGCGGGAATCGAACCCGCATATTCAGCTTGGAAGGCTGCTGCTCTACCATTGAGCTATACCCGCGGGCAGTCATCAGGCGAAGTGGTGGAGAGGGCTGGATTCGAACCAGCGTAGGCTAAGCCAACGGATTTACAGTCCGCCCCTTTTAACCGCTCAGGCACCTCTCCAAACTTCGCCGGCGCCCCGCTTGGCGGGTGGCCGTTGGAGCGACGATCGCTGCCCTGGGCAAGCTCCGTCGAACCGGGGCGGGTTATGCCGGTCGGGCCGATAGCTGTCAACCGATCCCCGCGAAATTAATGCGATACGGGCAGGCGCGCCTCAAACAGCATCGGCGAAAGGCTTTGCGGCCACCTCGGCGCCGTCTATAAGCCGATCCATGACCTCAAAGAAAACAACCGGCGCAGCCGGCGGAAGCGGAGGTGGGCCGCGCGATGCGGGCTCACCCAAAGACAGTCACTATGCGCGCCTGCGCCGGGCCTACCGCGACACCAAAGCGGATGATGGCGGCCAGAAGCGTGATGCGCCGCGCAAGCGCAAGGAGGGCGCGGGCCCACCGCTGCCGCCCGACCGCGTCTATCTGTACGGCCTGCACACGGTGCGCGCCGCGCTCGACAATCCTGCCCGCACGATCCTGTCCATGCGGGTCACGCGCAACGCGCTCGCCCGTCTCGAAGTGGAGGACACGGCAAGCCTGCCCTTCCCGGTCGAGATGGTCGCTCCCGGCGCCATCGACGATCTGCTCGGCGACGATGCGATCCACCAGGGCGTCGTCGTCGAAGCGAATGCCCTGCCCTTGCGACGCCTTGCCGATCTCAAGGACAGCCCGCTTCTGCTGGTTCTCGACCAGGTGACGGACCCGCACAATGTCGGCGCCATCATGCGCAGCGCCGTTGCATTCGGGGCCGGCGCGGTCATCACCACCCAGCGTCACAGCCCGACCGAATCCGGCGTCATGGCCAAATCAGCATCCGGCGCGCTGGAACTGATCCCCTATATCCAGATCACGAATCTGGCCGACGCGATCGGCGAACTGCAGGCGCTCGGCTTCCTGACGCTCGGCCTCGATTCGGAAGCCGACGGTCCGCTGGAAGCCAAGCTCGTCGGCGAGCGGATCGCTCTCGTGCTGGGGGCAGAAGGCAAAGGCCTGCGCCAGAAGACGCGCGAGACAGTCGACGGCCTGGTGCGCCTCGACATGCCGGGTGCCATCAAGTCGCTCAACGTCTCCAACGCCGCAGCCATTGCGCTCTATGCGGCGCACCGGCATCTGCAGGCATCCTGAGCTTCTGGGCGCAGCGGAGATCGCTGCGCCAGTTTGGGGCCAAAATGTCCGCCAGCCTCAAAACTCGAAGATCTGCCGGAACACGCCCGGCGCGATCGCCGAGATCGGGTTGACCGTCAGTTGCGGCGCACTCACCTGCCCGTCCAGGCGGAACGTGATCCCGATCAAGCCCCGGTCTCGCCCGTTGCCGAGCAACGCGCCGAACAGCGGTATTTCCGCAAAAAGCCGGTTGAGGCCATAGGCCGGCATGAACGTGCCGGTCACGGCCATGTTGCCGCCTGCATCCCTGACGACGCCCTGGAACGACAGTCCGATCTCCTGGCCGCGCAGCACGCCATTTGCGACGCCCACGGTTCCGTTGCTGATCTCGATATCCGTGTAGCCACGCTCGAATCGCATGGAATTGACGTCGACCGAACTCTGGATCGCGTCGCTGACCCTCCCCGGAGCGCCGGAAGCGCGTGCCGTCACCAGTTCCTTCAGGTGATTCTCGTTGATGACGGCAAAATCTGCGATCCGCACATTTCCACGGAAAGGTCCGTCACCGGACCGTTGCAGGGCCACCTCGATTCGCCCGGCCGAGACCCGCCGGTAGAGATCAGCAAAGCGCGCTAGCGCGCCGGCATCGCCCGCCGTCAGATTCGCTCGTCCGATGCCATCGGTCTCGGCAAACGTCAGCACCGCCGCCTCGCCGCTTCCTGTTACGGCTTTCAGGTCCACCCCGGTCGGGCGACTTCCGCGGCCGGAATAGCGCACCGATACGCCGGACAGCACCTCCCCGTCAAAACCCAGCACCTGTGCGACATCGGCAGAAACGGAGACTTGCTGCGACCCGCCACCGCCAGCACCGCTTCCACCTTCGGAGCCAGCCCGCAGCTTGCGGATCAAGGGCCGCGCATCGAAGGATCGGCCCCGAACATCGATGTCGAATGCGCCACCGCTGGCCCTGGCAATGGAAACATCGAAATCGTCGCTGGTCGAAAGCCGCACATTGGATAGATCCAGTGTGGCCAACTGTCCGGCGGTCAGGCGTGCAGAGCCCCTGGCAGCGATGCCGTCGCCCGTCAGCACGATGTCGTTCAGATCGAGACCGTCATCGCGGGCGCGCATCGTCAGGCTGACTGATGCCCGCGCGCCGGGTTCCTTCTGCCATCCGATGGCAGGCGGTATCAGTCTCGCGCTCGAGAGATCGATCTCGACCTTGTCCTGGCCCGGTCCGGTCTGCTCCATTGTCAAAGTGATGGGCCCAGCGAGAAGACCGGAAAGGCCCGGCAGCAGCTCCGCCCGTTCACGGTCGCCGATCGTGCCACTGATCTTGCGGCCTGCCGTAATACCCGCATCGGGATCGAGTGGGCGGGTCACAGTGATATCGAGCGGCGCACCGTCGATCGTGGCCTTGCCTTCGAGCACCGCCTTTTGCGGGTCGACCGACAGATTGCCGTTCACCGCCGAGAGCATGCGCCCTTCCACGGGTTTTGAGACGGCAACATCGGTCAGCGCCATTTTCACGTCATAGGCGGGCACAGGCGGGTCCTGATCGCGGATCAGGCCGAAACGCGCTTGTACATGAGCGTCGATGGAACCGCTGAGATCCTCGGGCTGATAGCCGACCCGGTCGAGAACGGCGATCGGCCGATAGGAGATCAGCTCGGCCATGGCGTCGGCGCCGCCGGCGAGCTGCAGATCCATATCCGCCATCAACGGACGAAGATCGGTGCGTCTGATCGCGAATGTGCCGTTCTCGACAGCAACCGTCCGGCCCGAGGGAAAATAGGCGGTGGCCGCTTCGATATCGACTTCGAGGGCTCGCCCTCGAAAGACCACGTTCGCCTGCGTGTCGCGCAGCGGCGGAATATCACCCGCCACATGCACCCGGGGTCCGCTGACCCGCATGGAGATCTGCAGCTGATTTTCGTCCAGGTCCAGACGCCCGGGTTGCTCGGCCATGCGCCCAGCCGGGATATAGAGCCTAATCTGCCCATTGGAGCCAATGCCGCCGACCACATTGTCGATCACCCATTGGCGCGGACGCACCGCCACCCAGTGAGGCCAGAGCTGCTTGAGAGAAGCTGTGTCCAGCTGATCGAACGCACCGGCGAGGCTGATCGCGGGTGAGGACGCGCCAAATTCAATGGCGGCAGAGGCGACGACCGTCCCCGGTCCCGTATCGAGCGCGATCTCGTCGAAGATCAGCTTCCTGTCTGCCCCGAGAAATCGGGCGGAGATTTTCCCGTCCACGGCAAGCGCTGCAAACTCGGTATCCGTCGGGTCGAACATCGCCTGATCCACCACGAGCTCCGCCGCGATCCCCGCAGCGGCGTCGTCGCCGAGCCGAGACAGATCGACGAGCCCGCCACTGAACGGGATGGTCGTATCTGCGACAGTCATGCGCGACGGCAGCACCTCGATCTTGCCCTGTTCCTTGAAGTAACCGAGCCCCAGACGGCTCTCCCGAAGCGGCGAAACGATCCCGCCAAGCGTGAGGTCGCCCTCGCTGAACGACACCTGGGCCTTCAACATCGGCTGGTCGGGCCTCGGTGTCCGTCGCGCACTGAGCGAGATGTCCGTCTCGCTTTCGACGCCGAACCGTTGCCGCTGCCGCTCGATCGGCTCATCGTCCAGACTGTTCGTGAAGGCCTCGTTGCCGAAAGTGTGCAGGCCGGTGAGTCGCACGAGAATCTGTTCGAGCGTATCGGCCCGCTCGTGGCGCAGCGCCTGTCCGTCAAGCGCGATCGTCTGCCCTCCGACCATGAACGACCCGCTGAGCGTCACGTTCTCTCGATCGGACAGCGCGAGTTGCAGCTCCTCGATACGCGGAGCGTCGACAGTCCCGGTATTCGCCAATTTGGCATTGGTCAGCAGAATCGACCGTGTGCGGCTGCGCTGGAGCAGCTGGAGAGCCCGGTCCAGTGCCGCGAACGCGCTTTCCGTCAGCGGCTCCAGCGAATCGACCCGCAGCGCGCTCCAGTCCGTCGCCGGCCCACCGGCAAGCATCGTCGCGTCGAGCACGACCCCAGAAATCTCTACCTCGACCACTTTGATTTCGCCGCGCAGAAGCGGCATCGGATCGAGCAACAGCCGCACGGCCTCGACGGACGACAGCGCCTCGCCGAACGCATCGTCTCGCGCCCCGCTGGCTGCCGGCTCACGAAGTGCCAGGGGCGACCGCTGCACCGACACCGAATCGGCCTCGATCGCGATGCGCCCGTCCCGGCCGACGCGCACCGAGGCACGGTCGACCTCCACGATGGTTTCGGGACCTGCGATCGTGGCGAGCGCCGATTGGGCCCGACCGGCGAAGAGCGAATCAAAGGCGCCGAACTGCAGACCCGCGAAAACGGCGAGCAGAATGCCCGTCAAAACGCCGCTCACGAGCAGGGAAAAGCGCATCAGACGCCTGGCCCGGCTGCGTTTTGCCTTTATTTCCGCCGCATCCACGGATGCCGTGTTCGGTGATGGGTTCATGCGCTCTGTGTTGCCGATCCGCTCGTTCCTGCCAGCCCCGTTGAACCCAAACCACGCCGATTGCCACCGGCGTTCCCTGCAATGTGGCCGAAAATGCCGCTTCGGGGAAACGCTTTCGACGCGAAGTGCGGCACCATCCAAATCGAAGCGGCTGGACGGCAGGCGCTTTGACCATATATCGCGTCCATCACGCCCCCTTTCAGCATTGGAGACCATCGATGAGCGAATTGTCCGAAGGCATGCAGGCCCCCGCATTCACATTGCCGCGCGATGGCGGCGGCGACGTTTCGCTCTCCGAATTCGGCGGAAAAAAGGTCGTGCTCTATTTCTATCCGAAGGATGACACGAGCGGCTGCACCACCGAGGCCATCGCCTTCACGGCCTTGAAGCAGGATTTTGCGGATGCCGACACGGTCGTCATCGGCATGTCGCCCGACCCGGTGAAGAAGCACGACAAATTCCGCGACAAGCACAGCCTGGATGTGATTCTTGCTGCCGACGAGGACAAGTCGACGCTCGAAGCCTATGGCGTCTGGCAGGAAAAGAGCATGTACGGCAAGAAGTATATGGGCGTCGAGCGCACCACGCTTTTGATCGATCGCGACGGCAAGATCGCCCGCATTTGGCCTAAGGTGAAGGTGCCGGGTCACGCCGAAGAGGTTCTGGCTGCCGCCAAGGATCTGTAGGCAGGTGACTCAAGATATCAGCCAGGCGACGCATGCTCCTGCTTCGAAAGGAGATTATGCGGCAAGATCGCTTCGCGACGGTGCTGCACGCGCCATCGCGGCAGCCGATCTCGACGAGAAAACCTGGCTGACTCAGGAAACGGCGCGGCGCTGGCATCAGCGTCGCCTGTCGCTCTCAAGCCCGTTCGATCTTGGCGTACCCGATCGGCCGGGCCGCCCGGATCGGCCCGAACTTGTGCCGCCGACGAAGGTCCAGAGGCGCTCGCTCAACTCGGAGCGTGGCCGCATCGCGCTTCTGCATGCGATTGCCCATATCGAGCTCAACGCGATTGATCTTGCGCTCGATATTGTGGCCCGCTTCGCCGGCGCCCGCATGCCGCAGAGCTTCTTCGACGGCTGGATGCGGGTCGCCTTTGAAGAAGCCAAGCATTTCAATCTGATACGCGATCGTCTTCGCGCGCTCGGTGCGGACTATGGCGATCTGCCCGCCCATGATGGCCTTTGGCAGGCGGCGCACGACACGCGCAACGACCTGACTGCAAGGCTTGCCGTCGTGCCGCTCATCCTCGAAGCGCGCGGGCTCGACGTGACGCCCGCTCTCCAGGCCAAGATGCGCGAGTCTGGAGACATGGAAAGCGCTGCCATCCTCGACATCATCTATGAAGACGAGAAGACCCACGTGGCTGTCGGCGCGAAATGGTTCCGCTTCCTCTGCCAGCGCCAGGGCCGTGACCCGACTGCGACCTTCCAGGCATTGGTGCGCGCGAATTTCCGCGGCCCGCTGAAACCACCATTCAACGATCTGGCCCGAGCCGAAGCCGGGCTCTCGCCCTCGTTCTATCGGGCTTTGACCGCGACCAGCATGTCCTGAAACACCAATCCGGCCAAACTGCCCCGCCGGAAAGGGGGTGTTAACCTTAACATTGTCTAATAGCCGTCATTGGTCTGGCAGCGGCAGAGGCAGCACCTTGGCGCAATCGCAAAAAGTTTCAGCGTTCGGTCGGCGCAAGACGGAGCACACGCTCATTCTCGCAAGCGGCGAACGCATTCGCCACATGACGATCCGTCCCTGGGTCGTGGGCCTCGCTGGCTGCGCTGCCGCGCTTCTGCTCGGCGGCTACTTCGTCGCGACCACCTATCTCATTCTCCGCGACGATCTGATCGGCGCCTCCGTTGCGCGTCAGGCGCGCATCCAGCACGTCTATGAGGACCGCATCGCGGCGCTGCGTGCCCAGGTCGATCGTGTCACCAGCCGCCAGATGCTGGATCAGCGTATGATGGAAGACCAGGTCGAGAAGCTGATGGCGCACCAGGCGGCGCTGTCCTCGCGCCATGGCCGGCTCGATGCGATCCTGGAGCGCGCGGGCGATGCCGTTGCGCCCGAGATCGAAGCGCCCTTGCCGACCCCGCGTCCTGACGGTCCGGCACGCCGCGCTGCCCTTTCCGGATCGGGCGATGCGCTCGATGCGATCGCCATGATCACCGACAGCACGACCACGGCAACCACTCCGCCAAGCAGCAGGGTGAGTGCCTATGCTCCGACGGCGCGCAGCCAGGCGGATCGCTCCGACCGGCTGTTCCTCGAATTGCGCTCCTCCCTGGACGACCTCGAAACCGAGCAGATGCGGAAGGTGCGTGCCTTGGCGGCCAACGCTTCGGGCACCGCCGAAGCGATTGCCGGCATCCTACGCAACACGGGCCTCGATGTTCCGCTGAACGATGAAACGGCCATGGGTGGCCCCTATCTGCCCCGGCGTGGCGGCGGCGCATTCGACGCGACGCTCGACGAGCTCGACCTCGCTCTGAACCGTTTGGACATGATCCGCGACCATGCAGCGCGCATGCCGCTCGGCAACCCGGCAGAAGGCCATCCCATCACCAGCCGTTACGGCACGCGGCGCGATCCGTTCTTTCGGCGCGCTGCCTTCCATGCGGGCATCGATTTCCGCGTCGCCAAAGGTGAATCGATCGAAGCTGCCGGCAGCGGCACGGTCATCGGCGCAGGCCGGCGCGGCGGCTACGGCAAGATGGTGGAGATCGACCATGGCGAAGGCGTCGTCACCCGCTACGCCCATTTGTCCGACATTCTCGTATCGGAGGGCCAGACCGTTTCGCGTGGCGACTTGATCGGCCGTGCTGGTAGTACCGGCCGCTCCACCGGTCCGCATCTCCACTATGAGGTTCGCTTCCATGACGAGCCGGTCGATCCGGCGCGCTTCCTCCAGGCAGGCGCATCGCTGGAGCCGCTTCTGGCCGCACGGTAACCATCCGTGCGCCGAAAGGGCGCACGAAGTGCCTGCAATGCCTGCCTTCCTTGACTTTCCGCCGTATAGGGCCTATGTGCCCGCTCATCCAGGCGTCATTGCCGCTTGAGCGCTTAGCGCTGCCAGGTGCGAACTTCATGTGTTTGCGCCACTGTCCGCACACATAGATGTCAGCCCGATCCTAAGAGATCAGAACGGAAACAAGTTTCCCCTTGACCAAATTCTCCGAACTTGGCCTGAGCCAGAAAGTCCTCTCCGCAGTCACCGACGCGGGCTATAGCGAACCCACACCGATTCAGGAAGGGGCCATTCCACCGGCCTTGGAACGACGCGACGTTCTCGGCATCGCTCAGACGGGAACCGGCAAGACCGCTTCTTTCGTTCTGCCGATGCTGACGCTGCTGGAAAAGGGCCGCGCCCGGGCGCGCATGCCGCGCACGCTCATTCTTGAGCCGACGCGCGAACTGGCTGCGCAGGTTGCCGAGAATTTCGAGAAGTACGGCAAGAACCACAAGCTCAATGTCGCGCTCCTGATCGGCGGCGTTTCCTTCGATGAGCAGGATCGCAAGCTGGAACGTGGCGCAGACGTTCTCATCTGCACCCCCGGCCGCCTGCTCGACCATTGCGAGCGCGGCAAGCTGCTCATGAGCGGTGTCGAAGTCCTCGTCATCGACGAAGCCGACCGCATGCTCGACATGGGCTTCATCCCAGACATCGAGCGCATCGTGAAGCTCATTCCGTTTACGCGCCAGACCCTGTTTTTCTCGGCCACCATGCCGCCGGAAATCCAGAAGCTTGCCGACAATTTCCTGCAGAACCCGGTCCGCGTCGAAGTCTCGACCCGCTCGTCCACGGCCACGACCGTTACGCAGCGTCTCGTTGCCTGCGGCAACAAGGATTTCGAGAAGCGTTCGGCATTGCGCGACTTGATCCGCGCCCAAGACGACCTCAAGAACGCGATCATCTTCTGCAACCGCAAGCGCGATGTTGCCGATCTCTTCCGCTCGCTCGCCCGCCACGAATTCTCGGCAGGCGCTTTGCACGGCGATATGGACCAGCGGTCCCGCACGACGATGCTGCACAACTTCCGCGAAGGAAAGCTGCAGCTTCTCGTGGCCTCCGACGTCGCCGCACGCGGGCTCGACATTCCGGATGTGAGCCACGTCTTCAATTTCGACGTGCCGATCCATGCCGAAGACTACGTCCATCGCATCGGCCGCACCGGTCGTGCCGGCCGGTCCGGGAAGGCCTTCACGCTCGTGACCAAGCGCGAGGCGAAGTACACGGACGCGATCGAAAAGCTGATCGATCAGAAGATCGAGTGGCTCGATGGTGACATCTCGACCATCGTGCAGTCACCGGACGAAGACGATCGGCGCGGTCGCGCCAAGTCTTCCGGTCGCAAGGAACGCTCTGGCCGCAAGTCGGACGGCCCACGCACCCGTCCTGCCCGCGAGGAAGCATTGATCGAGGCCGCCGCCGAACTGGCAGCCGCCCCCACACCAGCTGTCCAGGAACAGGCGGCAGCGCCGATTGCGGAACGGGCGCCGGCAGAACGCGCTCCTGTCGAGCGTACGCCTGTTGCGGAAGAGACTGTTCGTCCCCAGCGGCAGGATGCCGCTAATGACGACCGTCGTAACCGCGGTCGCGACAATGCCCGCGATAATGCTCGGGACAACAACCAGCGCCGCCGTTCGCAGCGTGACGACGAGTTCACGCCTGTCGGCTTCGGCGACGACATTCCCGCTTTCATGACAATCGCCGCTCGCGCCTGAACGGCCGCACTTCGATGCGAAGGGCCGCGATTCTGGTCATAGCCGCCGGTTTGCTCGGTGCGGCCGGCGTCGCGCTTGCAGCCGCCGCGTCGCACGGCGGTGAGCCTCGCCTTCTTGCAAGCGCCGCTGCGCTGTCGCTTGCACACGCGCCTGCTCTTCTTGGGATCGCTTCCCTTTCCGAAAAATCGCGCCTGTTGCTGCCCGCTGGCCTTCTGCTCGCGCTCGGCACCATACTGTTTGCAGCCGACCTCACGCTGCGTGCCACGGCAGGCAGCGCGCTCTTTCCGATGTCCGCACCCATCGGCGGCTTCGGGATGATCGCCGGCTGGGTCGTCGTTGCGATCGCCGGACTGGTGATGGCGACGCGCCGCGGCTGACAATCCACCTCTGGCGGTTGCGTCTGCGCGCGTGTCGGTCTATCGAGTGCCGTCAATCCGGGCGTTTGCTACCCGGATCGCCGGACCGGGCATGATGGTGCAGGCCGAGGAGGAGCGGCTGCGCAGTTTGCCGCTCACCCATGCCTGCCGTCAAACCCGGTCTCAAGCTCTCAACTTCTTGGTTCAGAGGCTGAACTAATGTCGTTCCTAGCCGCGATCGTTAAGGCGATCGGCCGTTTCAACGGCTTTCTCGGTCAGATCCTTGCCTGGCTCTCGCTCGGCATCGTGCTGGTCTGCTTCACCGTCGTCGTCCAGCGCTATCTCTTCTCCACATCGCTGATCTGGATGCAGGATCTCTATGTCTGGTTGAATGGCGCCATGTTCATGGGCATCGCTGGCTTCGCGCTCCTGCGCGACGACCACGTCCGTGTCGACATCTTCTATCGGCCGGCTACCATCCAGAGAAAGGCGATGATCGATCTCTTCGGCGTCGTCGTGTTCCTGCTGCCCTTCTGCTACGTCGTCATTCTCTACAGCTGGACTTACGTGATGCGCTCGTGGAGCCTTGGCGAAGGATCGGCCAATTTCGGCGGCATGCCCGGCCTCTACATTCTGAAGTCCTTCATCTTCGTCTTCGCCGGTGTCGTGGCGCTCCAGGGCCTCGCCATGGCCGGGCGCAGCATCCTCGTTCTGTCCGGACGGGAAGAACTTTTGCCCGCAGATCTGCGGTATCGCCTTCCGGGCGAAGGGGAGTAATCGACAATGGATCCTGTACTGATCGGCGAGATTCTCGCCGGGGCGATGTTCTTCGGCATCATCGGCGTGCTGATGCTGGGCTTCCCGGTCGCCTTCACGCTTGCCGGCGTGTCGCTCATTTTCGGCCTGGTCGGCATGTTCTTCGGCGTGTTCGATCCATCGAATTTTGGCTCGCTCGCCAGCCGCTACCTCGGCTTCATGACGAACGAGGTCCTCGTCGCTGTCCCGCTCTTCATCTTCATGGGCGTGATGCTCGAACGATCGGGCATCGCCGAACAGCTTCTCCTGACCATGGGCAAGCTCTTCGGAAATCTGCGCGGCGGGCTCGGCATTTCCGTGATCCTCGTCGGCGCGCTGCTCGCGGCATCCACCGGCGTCGTCGGTGCAACCGTCGTCACCATGGGCCTCATCTCGCTGCCGGCCATGCTGCGCGCTGGCTATGACCCCAAGCTCGCATCCGGCGTCATCTGTGCATCGGGCACGCTCGGCCAGATCATCCCGCCATCGACCGTGCTGATCTTCATGGGCGACATGCTGTCGGGCATCAACGCCCAGGTGCAGATGGCCAAGGGCAACTTCGCCCCCGCCCCCGTTTCGGTCGGCGACCTCTTCGCCGGCGCCATCATCCCGGGCATCATGCTCGTCGGTCTCTATCTGCTGTGGATGGTCTTCAAGGCGATCACGGCGCCTGAAAGCTGCCCGGCAACGCCGGTGCCGGCCGAGGAGAAGAAGGACCTCTGGAAAGAAGTCATCACCGCGCTCGTGCCGCCGCTCATGCTGATCATTGCCGTGCTCGGCTCGATCCTCGGCGGCATCGCAACGCCGACGGAGGCAGCCTCGGTCGGCGCCATCGGCGCAACGATCCTTGCAGCACTGCGCTGGCGTCTGTCGTTCCAGGTCCTGCGCGAAGTCACGATCTCCACCGCAACCATCACCTCGATGGTGTTCATCATCTTGCTCGGCGCATCCGTGTTCTCGATCGTCTTCCGCCTCATGGGCGGCGACAATCTGGTCCACGACATCCTGACCGCCCTGCCCGGCGGCGTCTATGGCGCGCTCATCGTCGTCATGCTGATGATGTTCGTGCTCGGCTTCATCCTGGATACATTCGAGATCATCTTCATCATCGTGCCGATCACGGCACCGGTGCTGCTCAATCTCGGTGTTGATCCCGTCTGGCTCGGCGTCTTGATCGGCGTCAACCTGCAGACCAGCTTCCTGACGCCGCCCTTCGGCTTTGCGCTCTTCTATCTGCGCGGCGTGGCACCCAACCGGGTCACCACGGGCATGATCTATCGCGGCGTCATCCCGTTCGTCGGGCTGCAGGTCGTGGCGATCGCGTTGCTGTTCATCTTTCCGGAGCTGGCCACCTGGCTGCCGCGCTGGATCTACAGCTGATCCCGAAGCCGCGGTCTTTCCGCCGAACAAAAAAAGCCCGGAGCAGAACGCTCCGGGCTTTTCTGTTTGGTCAGATGAGCGCGTGGGCGCTCAGATCTGGAAGTACTTTTCGCGTGCCTGGATGAAGAGCGAGTCGGTGCCCTGGGTCTTCTGGCGAACGATGTTGAGCGCCGAGATGAAGCTCTCGGCGGTCTTCTTTGTCAGCTCATCTCCCGAATCGCGCAGACCCGTCAGGATCTCGGTGGCGGCCTGTGCACCGGCTTCCATGATCTCCTCGGGGAACTGGCGGATCTGGACGCCGTGGTCGTTGACCAGCGTCTGCAGCGCGCGCGGGTCGTTGGCGGCGAAATCGGCCGCAACGGCATCGTACTCGGCCTGGCAGCAATCACGGATGATCGCCTGCAGGTCGGCCGGCAGTGCCGTGTACTTGGCCTTGTCGACGACGAGCTCGGTTGCGAGGCCCGGCTCGATGAAGCTCGGGAAGTAGTAGTTCTTGGCGATCTGATAGAAGCCGAGCGCGAGGTCGTTGTAAGGACCGACGAACTCAGCAGCGTCGAGCGTGCCCGACTGCAGCGCCTGGAAGATCTCGCCTGCTGCCATGTTGGTGACGGAAGCGCCGAGACGTTCCCAAACCTGACCGCCGAGGCCGGGTGTGCGGAAACGAAGGCCCTGAACGTCTGCGACGCCCGTCAGCTCGTTGCGGAACCAGCCACCGGCCTGCGTGCCCGTGTCGCCGGACAGGAAGCCCTGCACGCCGTACTGGTCATAGATCTCATCCCAGATTTCCTGGCCACCGAGGTAGCGCACCCAACCGGTCAGCTCGCGCGAGGTCATGCCGAACGGAACGCCGGTAAAGAAGTTCAAAGCCTGGCTCTTGTTCTGCCAGTAATAGGCAGCGCCGTGGCTCATCTCAGCCGACCCGTCGATGACAGCGTCGAGCGACTGCAGCGGCGGGACAAGCTCGCCTGCCGAGTAGAGCTGGATTGTCAGACGGCCGCCCGAAGCGGCGGTGATGCGGTCGGCAAGGCGCTGTGCGCCGACACCGAGACCAGGAAAGTTCTTCGGCCACGTGGTGACCATGCGCCAGGTCTGATTTTCCTGAGCGATGGCCGGCGCTGCAAGCACCGAGCTTGCAGCGACGCCAACACCGGCAAATCCAGCCTTGGTGATGAATGAACGGCGATCCATTGGGTTTTCCTCCACTGTCTATACCCGAACAGGTCGTCGGGCGACGTTGAAGTAAACCTTCTGGATTCCGCCCTACGCTGTCGGTCCACATCGCATAGGAGGGCGGGATAGTCTAGCAGAGCGGCCTCGAAGATCGCTTGCAATAGAGCTTGAGGTAAACGTGCTCTATGCCGTTCAGGTCAGAAGAAGAATGATCAGGACCACAACGATCACGAGGCCAAGACCGCCGGACGGGCCATAACCCCAGCTTCGGCTGTAGCCCCAGCGCGGCAAGGCGCCAATGACCAGAAGCACGAGCAAGATAAGAATGATGAGTTCCACGGCAATGTCCTTCCGTCACCGCGCAGGCTGGATCGTTCCTGTTGCGAACGTCCAGCTCGCAATCTTGGGTTCTAGACGAGCCCGAGCAGCGAAAGGATGAAGCCTATGACGACGATAAGGCCGACGATGTAGACGATGGTATGCATGAGCGTGCTGTCTCCGCTGTTCAGGTCTCGAACAAACGGAAACATGACGCTTTTGTTCCGGAGCTGCTCACAAATGCGTGAACGCTTGCGCTGCTCTCAAGCGTCGCCGCGAATCACGGCATCACCGCGCTTGGCAAGCGCTTCCAGGTCTGCTGGCTTCAACTCGACTGACTCGCCGCAACCACAGGCGGACGTCTGGTTGGGATTGTTGAACACGAACCCCGAACGCAGCTTGGTGGTCTCGTAATCCATCTGAGTGCCGAGCAGGAACAGCACGGCCTCGGGTGCAACGTAGACGCGGGCACCGTCCGCTTCGATCAGATCGTCCTTCGCCGACGGCGCATCGACGAGTTCCACCGTGTATTCCATACCGGCGCAGCCACCCTTCTTGATGCCGACGCGGATTCCTTCGGCGGGCTGGTTGGCGTTGGCGACGATCGCCTTTACGCGCTTCGCAGCCGCGTCGGTCATGGTCATGACAGCGAACTGACCCATTCGAAACTCCTGCCCTGAAGGGCGTTTGCGCAGCAAATCAGCTGCGCTTCGGTATCAACCTAATCACGGCCAGGGTCGGCCGCAAGACATCGGGTTCTCCCGTCAATACCAGCCGACGGCGACCTGAGCTTCTTCGCTCATGCGCGCAGGCGTCCACGGCGGATCGAAGGTGAGCTTCACGTCGACGCCCGACACGCCTTCGACGGTCCCAACGGCGTTTTCCACCCAGCCCGGCATTTCTCCGGCGACGGGACATCCAGGCGCGGTCAGCGTCATGTCGACCTTGACCATGCGGTCATCCTCGATGTCGATCTTGTAGATCAGTCCAAGCTCGTAGATATCGGCCGGGATTTCAGGATCGTACACGGTCTTCAGCGCCGCGATGATGTCGTCCGTCATCCGCGCAAGCTCTTCCTGCGGGATGGCCGATACGGTCGACGAGGATGCCTCGGCGGCATCGACAGTTGCCACTGGCGGTGCAACGCTCGCATCGTCTGGCTTGGCGGTGGTTTCGGTCATCCTGGCAGTTCCTGTTCGTGGTTTCCGCGCTCAGGCGAAGAAGGCACGCGCTTTTTCAAGCGCTTCCACAAGGACATCCACTTCCTTGCGCGTGTTGTACATCCCGAAGGATGCCCTGCATGTGGAGGTCACGCCGAAACGCTTCAAGAGCGGCTGCGCGCAGTGGGTACCCGCTCGAACCGCCACGCCCGAGCGATCGATCACCATCGACACGTCATGGGCGTGGATGCCCTCGATCTCGAAGGAGAAGATTGCGCCCTTGCCCGGCGCATCGCCGATCACGCGCAGCGCGTTGACTGACTGAAGCTTCTCGCGCGCATAGGCCGTCAGATCCGCTTCATGGGCGGCGATGGCCTCGCGGCCGATGCTTTCCATGTAGTCGAGCGCGGCACCGAGGCCGATCGCCTGGACGATCGGCGGCGTTCCGGCCTCGAAACGATGCGGCGGATCGTTATAGGTCACACCCTCTTCCGATACGTCGACGATCATCTCGCCGCCGCCCTGGAAGGGCCGCATCTTCTTCAGCATCTCGGTCTTGCCGTAGAGCACGCCGATGCCGGACGGACCGTACACCTTGTGCCCCGTGAAGACGTAGAAGTCGCAATCGATGTCGCGAACATCGACCGGCATGTGAACCGCCGCCTGGCTGCCATCGACGAGCACGGGAATGCCGCGCTCGTGGGCGATCCGGCAAACCTCCTTGACCGGGATGACGGTGCCGAGCACGTTCGACATGTGGGTGATCGCCACCAGCTTCGTGCGCTCCGTGAGGCTCGCAGCAAACGCATCGAGATCGAAGGACCCGTCGTCACCGACCGGCACCCAGACGAGCTTTGCGCCCTGCCGCTCGCGGATGAAATGCCACGGCACGATATTGGAGTGATGCTCCATGATCGTCAGCACGATCTCGTCACCCTCGCCGATATGCGGCATGCCGTAACCGTAGGCGACGGTGTTGATCGCCTCCGTCGTCGACTTCGTAAAGACGATCTCGTCTTCGGATGCAGCATTGAGGAAGCGCTTCACCTTGCTGCGCGATGCCTCATAGGCATCGGTCGCCGCATTCGACAGGAAATGCAGCCCGCGATGCACGTTCGCATACTCGTTCGAGTAAGCGTGCGTGATCGTATCGATCACCGCCTGCGGCTTCTGCGCCGATGCGCCATTGTCGAGATAGACCAGCGGCTTGCCGTAGACTTCCCGCGAAAGGATCGGGAAGTCGCGGCGGATCGCTTCGACGTCATAGCCATTGCGTGCGGTACGGGCGTCCATCAAACGTGCTTTTCCAACCAGGTTTCGATCACGCCATGCAGCGCGTCGGTCAGCGGCTCGTCGTCGAGCTCTTCGACGACCTCATTGACGAAGGCCTGCACCAGCATGCGCCGTGCAACGGCTTCCGGAATGCCACGCGATTTCAGATAGAAAAGATGAACCGCATCGATGTCGGCAACCGTGGCACCGTGGGCGCACTGAACGTCGTCGGCAAAGATCTCGAGTTCCGGCTTGGTGGAGAACTCGCCTTCGTCGGAAAGAAGCAGCGTATTGGAGGCCATCCGCGCATCAGTCTTCTGCGCATGCGGCGCCACGCGGATCTGGCCCTGGAACACGCCACGCGCCCGGTCGAAGACGACATTGCGGATGATTTCCGTCGAGGTCGTCTTCGGCACGTCATGGCCGAGCGTCATCGTCACGTCCGTATGGCTGTCGCCGCCGAGCAGATTGACGCCGCGCAGCTTGAAGTCGGCGCCTTCGCCGGCCGTCACCACATGCACTTCCTGGCGAATGAGCTTGCCGCCGGCATTGATGATGCACAGCGTCAGCCGCGCATCCTCGCCAAGCGACACATTGATCTGCCCGAGATGACTGTCTGCACGGCCCTGCCCCTGGACGATCACCCAGGTGACGTTGGCCTCCCGCTCAAGCTTGAGGTTCGTCACGGCCGAGACGAGCGCTGGAGCATCGCCGGAATTCAGATGGCGTTCGACGAGCGTCACGCCGGCATTGGCGCCAACGTGAACCTCGTGACGCAGATGCGCCTGGCCACCATCATGGACCGCCTGCAGCTCGATCGGCGCCTCGACCTTCGAACCATCTGCGATCGTGATCGCAAAGCCAGTGTCCGCAAAAGCCGCATTGAGATGACCGACAGCATCGTCGTCACCCCGTGCGGCAAGCGTCAGCGATCCGTCGGCAAGGCGCGTCTGGAAGTCGACCACGCTTACGCCGGCAGGCACAACGCCGTCCTGGGCGCTTGATGCCAGAACCGTAGCGCCGGCGATCAGCGGCTCGACAACATGCTGCGACAGCCCCGCACCTTGCGGCACGTCGCGCAGCAGCGACCGGAAATCGGTATAATGCCAGCTTTCCACCCGACGCGTCGGCAGTCCACGGCTGAGCAACGCACCGAACAGCGCGCTGCGCTGCGACAGCGCTGCGTCGCCACCCGGCAGGGATTGCTTCACCGCATCGAAATGCGTCGACAGGGCCTGTTCGCCGGCCGTCAGCGGCGGCTTTGTTTGAATGTTCATCGGCTTGCGCTCCTTTGTTCCAGGTGCATCAAGCGGCCGCGCCGATGATGTCCGCGTAACCGTTCTCTTCGAGTTCGAGCGCGATGTCCTTGCCGCCCGACTTCACGACCTGCCCCTTGTAGAGCACGTGAACCGTGTCCGGCACGATGTGCTCGAGCAGGCGCTGATAGTGCGTGATCACGACCATCGCGCGGTCCGGCGAGCGCAGCGCGTTGACGCCATCGGCAACGATCTTCAGCGCATCGATATCGAGGCCGGAATCGGTCTCGTCCAAAACGCAGAGCTTTGGCTGAAGCAGCGCCATCTGCAGGATCTCGGCCCGCTTCTTCTCGCCGCCGGAGAAACCGACATTGACCGGACGCTTGAGCATCGCCGTGTCGATCTGCAGGTCAGCGCTTGCCGACTTGACGAGGCGCAGGAAGTCAGGCGTCGACAACTCATCCTCGCCGCGCGCCTTGCGCTGCTCGTTGAGCGCCACCTTCAGGAACTGCATCGTCGCCACACCCGGAATTTCGACCGGATACTGGAAAGCAAGGAAAATGCCCGAAGCGGCACGCTCCGACACGTCCATTTCCAGAATGCTCTCGCCATTGAAGAGAATGTCGCCCTCGGTGACTTCGTAGTCTGAGCGTCCTGCGAGGATATAGGAAAGCGTCGACTTGCCCGACCCGTTCGGCCCCATGATCGCCGCCACTTCGCCCGCCCTGACGGTCAGATTCAGCCCCCGGATGATTTCGGTTTCGGTATCCGCGATGCGGGCGTGGAGGTTCCTGATTTCAAGCATTGTCTTTGGACGTCCCTTGGTCTGTATTTTGGCTCGAAGTGGCGGCTGTAATCAGCCGACGCTTCCCTCGAGCGAGATGTTGATGAGCTTCTGGGCCTCGACGGCGAATTCCATCGGCAGTTCCTGGATGACTTCGCGCACGAAACCATTGACGATGAGTGCGACGGCTTCCTCTTCCCGAATGCCGCGCTGCATGCAGTAGAACAGCTGGTCCTCGGAGATCTTCGACGTCGTCGCCTCATGCTCGAACTGCGCCGTGGCGTTCTTGGCCTCGATGTACGGCACCGTATGCGCGCCGCACTGGTCGCCGATCAGGAGCGAGTCGCACTGCGTGAAGTTGCGCGCATTCGCCGCCTTGCGGTGCGCCGAGACCTGGCCGCGATAGGTGTTCGACGAGTTGCCGGCCGAGATACCCTTGGAGATGATGCGGCTCGACGTGTTCTTGCCGAGATGGATCATCTTGGTGCCGCTATCGACCTGCTGATAGCCGTTCGAAACGGCGATCGAATAGAACTCGCCACGCGAATTGTCGCCGCGCAGGATGCAGGACGGGTATTTCCAGGTGATCGCGGAGCCGGTCTCGACCTGCGTCCACGAGATCTTCGAGTTCTTGCCGCGGCAATCGCCACGCTTGGTCACGAAGTTGTAGATGCCGCCCTTGCCTTCCTTGTCGCCCGGATACCAGTTCTGGACGGTCGAGTATTTGATCTCGGCATCGTCGAGCGCCACCAGTTCGACCACGGCAGCATGGAGCTGGTTCTCGTCGCGCTGCGGCGCGGTGCAACCTTCCAGATAGGAAACGTAGGCGCCCTCTTCGCAGATGATCAGCGTGCGTTCGAACTGGCCTGTGTTCTTCTCGTTGATGCGGAAATAGGTCGAGAGCTCCATCGGGCAACGCACGCCCTTGGGCACGAACACGAACGAGCCATCGGTGAAGACCGCCGAATTAAGCGTCGCGTAATAATTGTCCGTCGTCGGAACGACCGTGCCGAGATATTTACGCACCAGTTCCGGATGCTCGCGGACGGCCTCGGAGAACGACATGAAGAGCACGCCGGCCTTCTTCAGCTCTTCCTTGAAGGTCGTGACGACCGACACCGAATCGAAGACGGCGTCCACGGCCACGCGGCGGTTCTCGACGCCGGCCAGAATTTCCTGTTCGCCGAGCGGGATGCCGAGCTTCTCGTAGGTGCGCAGAAGTTCCGGATCGACGTCGTCCAGGCTCTTCGGACCGGGCGTCTTCTTCGGCGCTGAATAATAGTAGATGTCGTTGAAGTCGATCTTCGGATAATCGACGCGGGCCCAGTTCGGCTCTTCCAGCGTCAGCCAGCGCTTGTAGGCGTCGAGCCGCCATTCGAGCATCCACTCCGGCTCTTCCTTCTTGGCGGAGATAAAGCGAATGATGTCTTCGCTCAGGCCCTTGGGAGCCTTGTCGCTTTCGATGATCGTCTCGAAACCGTACTTATATTGATCGACATCAATCTTTCGAACGCGTTCGATGGTTTCCTGCACTGCAGGCATCGCCATACTCCGTCTTTTTGTCACCACCGCCGAAAGCGGCGGATGGTTTCCCTGTCAGTTTGCGACGCTGGCTAACAGAAAGCCGGCGCCGGCGAAATCAGTTCCGGTGCAAGGCAGCCATGCTAGGCCGCAACTCTGCGCCGTCTTGCCGCAAGCCGCGAAAACGCGTCTATGCAGCGATCTACCTCGGCTTCGTTCGTCTGCCAGCCGGTGCTGATGCGGATCGCACCGGCCTCCGCGTCCAGCCCGAGCCCTTCGAGCACATGGCTTCGTCCGACCTTGCCCGACGAGCAGGCCGAACCGGCCGAAACCGAAAGCCCTTCCAAATCGAGCGCAATCTGCATTGTCTCGGCCTTCATGCCAGGCAGCGCCACATAGGTGGTGTTGCACAGCCGGTCGGCTCCTGCCGAAACGATCTCGGCGTCCGGAGCGACCTTCAGAAGACCTGTCTCAAGCTGGTCGCGCAAGCGACGCAGCCGATCGGCTTCCGATGTCAAAGCGTCCCCTACTATATGGGCTGCGACACCAAAACCGACAATAGCACTCAGGTTTTCGGTGCCCGATCGATGACCCGATTCCTGACCGCCGCCGGCAACGAGTGGCACAGGCATTAATTGCTGGCCGACCGAGACCAGCGCACCGATCCCCTTGGGGCCGCCCATCTTGTGCGCCGACAGTATGAGAAAATCCGCGCCAAGCGCTGCAATGTCGATCGCCAGCCGCCCCGGCGCCTGCACGGCATCCACGACGAGGATACCGCCCGCTGCGCGTATGAGGGCCGAAATCTCGGCGATCGGCTGGATAACGCCCGTCTCGTTGTTGGCAAGCGCGACGGCCACCATCGGAAGTCCGAGAGATGTGTCGTGCTCCCCCAGCGCCGCTTGGAGCACTGCGAGATCCAGAACACCGTTGCGATCGACCGGCAGGCGCTCGACAGCTTCGACGGGAAAACGCCCGCCCGACAGCACGCAAGGGTGCTCGATCGCGCAGACATAAAGCCGCCCGATCGAAAGCGGCGACCGCCCCATGCGAAAATCCGGTGTCAGCACGTGGCTTGCCGCTTCGCTCGCGCCACTCGTGAAGATCACATTGGGAGCATCCGCGCCGACAAGCGTGGCGACCTTCAAGCGCGCATCTTCGATAAGCTTACGCGCCTTTCGCCCTTCGGTATGGACAGAAGACGGATTGCCTACGACCGAGAAAGCGGCGATCATCTCCTCGCGCACGCCATCGAGCAATGGCGCCGTCGCGTTGTAGTCGAGATATGAGCGTTCGCCCGGCATATCGGTCCAGATCGATGTGTGCTGCGTAAATTCAGTTGGTTCTGATCGCGTCTCGAACTGCTTCTTGAGAGCCGCCACCACATGAAAGCGGATGCGCCTCGCAGTTTCGAACCATTCTAAACTGTTGTAGGCCGCAGACCCCCGGGCGTCAAGGTTTGAGGTGCCAGGCGGTAGCACCTGGACAGCATGACGCAAGCATTTTTCCCGCCAGGCAGGGCTTTGCGCATTTTTGTTGAAACAGAAAGCCCGCTTGCCTTAAGAGAGGCGACCGATCATTCGCGGTCCGACGACGGATCGCAAGGCGAGCGTCTGCGTTCACCATTGCCCTGCTTCTGGATGCGCCATTTCACCCGGCGCCGTCGGATATGCTGATCCGGACCGGACAGCAAAGGGCACCGCGCCGCTTCGCGATGGAGTTACGATGCCTGAAGTCATCTTCAACGGCCCTGCCGGCCGTCTCGAAGGCCGCTATCAGCCGGCCAAGCAGAAAAATGCGCCGATTGCGATCATCCTGCATCCCCACCCGCAGTTCGGCGGGACGATGAACAACCAGATCGTCTATCAGCTTTTCTATATGTTCCAGCAGCGCGGTTTCACGACTTTGCGCTTCAATTTCCGCGGCATCGGCCGTAGCCAGGGCGCCTTCGACCATGGCGCGGGCGAATTGTCCGACGCCGCCGGCGCGCTCGATTGGGTGCAGTCGCTCCATCCCGATTCCAAGAGCTGCTGGGTTGCCGGCTATTCGTTCGGCTCGTGGATCGGCATGCAGCTCCTGATGCGCCGCCCCGAAATAGAAGGCTTCATCTCGGTCGCGCCGCAGCCCAACACTTACGACTTCTCGTTCCTGGCACCCTGCCCCTCCTCCGGCCTCATCATCCATGGCGATGCCGACCGCGTCGCTCCGGAAAAGGATGTTCAGGGGCTGGTCGAAAAGCTCAAGACGCAGAAGGGCATTCTCATCACGCAAAAGACCATGCCCGGTGCCAACCACTTCTTCTCCGGCCAGGTGGATGCCCTGATGGGCGAATGCTCCGATTATCTCGATGCTCGCCTGCGTGGCGAGCTGGTACCCGAGCCCGCCGCCAAGCGTATCCGCTGATCGACGGGCGGGAACGGACGATGACCATCGCTCTCAACGCCCGCCCCTTCGAAGCAGCAGACCTTCCCATCTACGCCGCCTGGTTCGAGGACGAGGAACTGCGGCGCCGCATCGATCCGCCGGACGGCTTCTGGCTGGAGCACGTTTCGCGCACCGATCAGGGCAATCGCTGCTATTGCCTGACGCTGGTTCAGGACGTCGATCTGATCGCCGTCGTGCAGTATGATTTCGAGGATTTTGACCGCGTCTCGCTGCTGATCAGCGTCCGACCCGACAGCCGCGGCCGCGGCGTCGGTCGCGCGGCCTTGCTGCGCACCATCCCGGAATTGGCGCCCGAGGTCCGCTACATCGACAGCTATGTCGAACCCGATAATTTGGCATCGCTGGCGCTCATCCGCCGCATGGGTTTCGAACCGATCGAAGCGGATATCATCGACGAAGGCTTCATGGGCTTTCGGCTCTATGTGGATAGGCCGTAACGCCACCTGTGACCGGTGCTTTGACCCGCGTGGTGCCGGGAAATGTGAGCGCCAGCCCCTTTAGCGCGCGAACGGCAAGATAGGCCCAGGCCTCCGCCTCCATGCCATCTCCGTCCAGACCCAAATCCTCGGCCACCGCGACCTTGCCGCCGGATGCCGCCGCCATGGTGCGCAGATCTTCCACGATCACCCGGTTCTTCCGCCCACCGCCGCAGACGATCCAGCACTTCGGAGGTGTGGGAAAGTGATCGGCCGCCTTGATGATGGCGGCAGCGCTCACATGCGCAAGCGTGCGCGCACCATCGGCGAGCTCAGCTTCGCGATCGCCCGGCGGCGGGAAATCGTTGCGATCGAGCGACCGTCGAATATCTGCCGTGAAGAAGTCCGAAGCCAGATATCTCTCGGCAAGTGACGCAATAACGCCACCCTCGCTGGCGATCGCTCCGCCTTGATCGAACGGAACGCCGGCATGCCGCTCCACCCATTGATCGATCAGCGTGTTACCGGGCCCGCTGTCGAAGGCGACCAGTTCTCCGCTCTCGCCGACATAGGTGACGTTCGAAATGCCGCCGATATTGACGAAAACAACAGGCCGCTCCTCGAGCGCGGCGGCGAGCGCACGGTGATAGACCGGCACCAGCGGCGCGCCCTCTCCGCCATGCGCCATGTCATTGGCCCGCATGTCATAGACCACGGGCACACCGAGTTCGTCCGCGAGCAGCTGCCCGAGACCGAGCTGCACCGTCAGCGCCTGCCCCGGCCGATGCAACACGGTCTGCCCATGGAACCCGATCACGTCGATATCGGAAAGCCGCAGACCGTTGTCCTTCACAAACCGGCGTACGGCCTCGGCATGGCGCAGCGTCAGGTCGCGCTCGAGCGTACCGAGATCGTCCGGCCGATCCTCGCGCTTGACGATGGCCTTGGCCGTTTCCAGCGCATCCGCCAGGCGGCGCCGAAACGCGGGCTCGTAGGAATAGCCTGCCGCAGGTCCCCGCTCCACGACCGCCTCGCCATCGGTCGAGACGAGCGCGATGTCGATGCCGTCGAGCGACGTGCCGCTCATCAGCCCGATGGCCGTCAGCCGGCTCTCTGCCTCGACCCGTCCCATCACGCTCGATTTCCCGGCCATAAGGGGTGAACTTCACGCAAAAGCGTGCTAATCGCCCGCGCCATCGGCCCGCACGCCAAGTCGGCCGTCCCTCCCAGTCCCGTGGAACAGCCTGTCATGTCGAAGTTCAAATCCGATTTCCTCCGCACGCTCGACGAGCGCGGCTTCATTCACCAGATCTCGGATGATACCGGCCTCGACAAGCTTTTCCAGACAGAAACGGTATCTGCCTATATCGGCTTCGACCCGACGGCGCCCAGCCTGCATGTGGGCTCCCTCATCCAGATCATGATGCTGCACTGGATGCAGCAGACCGGCCACAAGCCGATCGCGCTGATGGGCGGCGGCACCGGCATGATCGGCGACCCCTCCTTCAAGGACGAGGCGCGCAAGCTTCTGACGGCCGAGGGCATCGACGAGAACCTCGCGGGCATCCGCCGCGCCTTCGCGCCCTACCTGCAGTTCGGCGATGGCCCGACCGATGCGATGATGGTCAACAACGCCGACTGGCTGCTCGGCATCAACTATGTGGAATTCCTGCGCGATGTCGGCCGCCACTTCTCGGTCAACCGCATGCTCTCCTTCGACAGCGTGAAGCTGCGTCTCGACCGCGAGCAGTCCCTGTCCTTCCTCGAATTCAACTACATGATCCTCCAGGCCTACGACTTCGTGGAGCTCAACAAGCGCCATGGCGTGCGCATGCAGATGGGCGGCTCCGACCAGTGGGGCAACATCGTCAACGGCATCGATCTCGGCCACCGCATGGGCACGCCGCAGCTCTACGCACTGACCTCGCCGCTGCTCACCACCGCATCCGGGGCCAAGATGGGCAAGTCGCTCGGTGGCGCCATCTGGCTCAACGCCGATATGCTGAGCCCCTATGATTTCTGGCAGTACTGGCGCAACACGGAAGACGCCGACGTCGCCCGCTTCCTCAAGCTCTACACGACGATGCCGATGGACGAGATCGCGCGTCTCGCAAGCCTCGGCGGATCGGAGATCAACGAAGTCAAGAAGATCCTCGCAACCGAGGTGACGGCCATGCTGCACGGCCGCGCGGCCGCCGACGAAGCTGCCGAAACCGCACGTAAGACCTTCGAGGAAGGCGCGCTTGCAGACACTCTGCCGTCGATCGACATTCCGCTGCCCGAACTCGAAAGCGGCATCGGTGTTCTCGCGCTCTACGTCCGCGCCGGCCTTGCCGCATCGAACGGCGAAGCCCGCCGCCATGTCCAGGGCGGCGCGGTGAAGATCAACGACGTGCCGGTCGCCGACGACAAACAGATCATCGGCGCATCCGATCTCAACGCCGACGGTGTGATAAAGCTCTCGCTCGGCCGCAAGAAACACATGCTCGTTCGCGCCGCCTGAGCGCTAAGGCAAATGCAGACAGTTGCAGACCTCAGCCTCGCGCCGAGGGCTGCGATGGACACTGAAACGGCCATCCCCGGGACAGATCCGCGGATGGCCGTTTGCTTCTGATGATCAGCTGCTCGCGAGCTTCAGCCCGGCGATGCCGAGAACGATGAGGCCGATGCTGGCGATTCGGGCCGGCGATGCCAGTTCCCCGAAAAAGAGAATGCCGAACGTCGCCGTGCCGACGGCACCGAGGCCCGTCCACACGGCATAGGCCGTGCCAAGCGGCAGATCGCGCATGGCAATGGAAAGCAACCAGATGCTGATCCCCATCGCGCCGATTGTCAGGATGACCGGGGTTGGTCGCGAGAACCCATCGAGGCTTTTCAGCCCGACCGCCCAACCGATTTCGAAAAGTGCTGCAACAACAAGAATAAGCCAGGCCATGCCCGCCTCCATCAAAGGAAGGGGCCGTCCCCGATCGGTTACATTGTCAGAGCTGGCGAAGCCGTCTTCGCCCCCCCGATATCGGACGCCTAAACGCTCAAATCAAGTGCATTTGCCAAATTTTTACGCAGGATTACGTCGGGCTCTGCGCCCGTGTCCGCACCGCTCCGGAACCTCATCCGCATTGCGGTGTTGGACGACTATCGCCGATACAGGAGAAAACGATGCCGAAGGACGGGAATTCAGCGCAGCATGATCGTGGTCCGGCCCAACCGACAGATGTCGATCAGCCGGACACCGCCGATCGCACCATGGCAACCGAAGCGGCGGAACACGAAGTCGACATGCGCAAGGCCAAGAGCAAAGCAGATGGACGGCATGACAACTCGCTGCCATCGACGACAAGAACGCCACCGGATTGACCCGGAGGAATACGGCGACGAGCGAAATCTCGAAGTTGTTATAATATCAGAAAATGGTGAGCCCGCAGGGGGTCGAACCCTGGACCTACTGATTAAAAGTCAGTTGCTCTACCAGCTGAGCTACAGGCTCCCGCCGGGGCGGTGATGCCCCGTGGAATTGGCGCGGAACATAGGCAGGCGCCTGCCGGGGGTCAACCGCAAAAATGCAGTTTGCCGCGTCCGGAACGAGGACTTTTCGTCTCGCTCGGGACGCGGCAGAAAATGGTGTCGATCTTAGAGGTTGCGACCGACTGCGCCGCCTGCGACCGCACCGCCGACACCGCCGACAATGGCGCCGCCCGTACCGGCAATCGCGTTACCGACCACGGCTCCGCCAGCACCGCCCACAACGGCGCCGCCTACGGTCTTCTGGCCGGTCGTGCAACCGGCTGCGCCGAGCGTGGCGACAGCGACAACCGAGAGCGTGGCAATTTTCTTCATCATGGGAAATTCTCCTATTAAAGCGATCGTTAACGTAACCCGCGTCGTCGCTTAGGGTTCCCAAACTTCTGATGACGGTTGCATCAGCGACCATTCGCCAGCACGAAATTCAGCGTGTCGCGCCAGTCGATCATGCGGATGGGAGTGCCGTGGCTGCCGGTGGCAAAAAGATGAAACCGCGCTGGATAGCCGCCACTTGAACGAAGTCGGTCAAAGACGGCGCGTTGAATGCGCCAGTCATAGACACGGTCGTTCTCGCCATGCCCGAAGACGATCGGCAGCCGGGCACGCGCTGCCGCGCTATCAGCTAAAGAGCCATCCGGCACGCCGCCGAGCAGAACCAGCCCGCCGAGCTCGGAGGCCAGCGCTCCATCGCGCGCAGCTGCGAGACACAGCGCGCTCCCCATCGAGCCACAAGCCAGCACGATCGGCGCTTGCGGCGAGACCTGCCTCGAATGGGCAAACAACGCTCGGATCACCCCCTGCCCACCGGCCTCGAAATCTGGAAGGCTCGGCACGTAATAGGTGCCGCCATTGCGAGTCGCGAGGTTCTTCAGCCGGTTGAAATTGCCACCGAAGCGCCAGTCGTCGGAACCTAGCCTGCGGTCGCCGTCGCGGCCGTGCACGAAGATGACGACGAAGCGTGCGCCGGCTTCCACGCCGAACTCGTTGACGGTGACCTGACCCGCCCCGTTTGCGATGACGCGTTCGCGCGCCGCGCGATTGACCGAAAGATCGACATAGGCGCGTTTGGCGCGACGTTCCGGAATCTCGTCCCGGCCATTGATGTCGCGCATCTCCCGGTAGTCATAGCGCCGGAAAGCGCCATCCGCACTCTCCTCGATCACCGCAGGATGGGCGAACAGGTCGTCCTTAAACGGCGCTATGTCCGTCGCCGCGGCGGGAGCCGCCGCAGCCATCGCCATCAGGCATATCAGCACCGCCCGTCCCATGATCGTCCACCACTTGATTGTCACGACCCGGCGTCTCCCCTTCCTCATTGGCTCGATATCCCCTATTCGTGCCGCCACTGGCCATCGTTTCATGTGGGCAACCGTGCGCAGTACCGTGAACACAAAGAGAACACGGCTCGCGTGCCAGAACGCCATCTGTCACACTGCGCAGGTGATTCGGCCACAATTCACGCCTTGGGACTGAAGCATAGCCATGGACGACAGCAACGATCTTTTCGCGACAATCCCAAGCGTCGGCCCCGCTGCCGCTCCGGCAAAGCGGCCAGCCATTGCGGAGCCTCAGCGCCAGGCTCCGAAAGCGCAAAAGCCGCGGGATGGCGAAGGCGATTATTCGGCTGCGGACATCGAAGTGCTGGAAGGCCTGGAGCCGGTGCGTCGCCGGCCGGGCATGTATATCGGCGGCACCGACGAAAAGGCACTCCACCATCTCTTCGCCGAAGTCATCGACAACTCCATGGACGAGGCCGTCGCCGGCCACGCCAATTTCATCGATGTCGAATTGTCGGCCGATGGCGTGTTGTCCGTCACCGACAACGGACGCGGCATCCCCGTCGACCCCCATCCGAAGTTCAAGGACCGCTCCGCGCTCGAAGTGATCATGACCACGCTGCATGCGGGCGGCAAGTTCGACAGCAAGGTCTACGAGACGTCGGGCGGCCTGCACGGCGTCGGCATCTCCGTCGTCAACGCGCTTTCCGAAGAACTGACGGTCGAAGTTGCGCGCAACCGCAAGCTCTACCGCCAGCGCTTCTCGCGCGGCGTGACGCTCGGGCCGTTGGAAGAGGTGGGCGAAGTCCAGAATCGCCGCGGCACGCGCGTCTCCTTCAAGCCTGACCATCAGATCTTCGGCCAGAATGCGCGGTTCGATCCTGCCCGCCTCATGCGCATGGCGCGCTCCAAGGCGTATCTCTTCGGCGGCGTCGAAATCCGCTGGTCCTGCGCGCCCGAGCTGGTTGCCGAGAAGCCCGACGTTCCGGAAAAGGCCGTCTTCCATTTCCCCGGCGGCCTGAAGGATTATCTGCAGGCCTCGCTCGGCAAGGACTTTACCGTCACCAACGAGATCTTCGCCGGCAAGACAACCAAGACCGGCGGCCACGGCACGGTAGAATGGGCCGTAACCTGGTTCGGTGGCGATCCTTTCGTGCAGTCCTATTGCAACACGATCCCGACGCCCGAAGGCGGCACGCACGAGGCGGGCCTGCGCATCGCGCTGACGCGCGGTCTCAAGGCCTATGCGGAGCTCACCGGCAACAAGCGCGCCTCGATCATATCGACGGAAGACGTGATGATCTCGGGCGCGGCGATGCTGTCGGTCTTCGTGCGCGAACCGGAATTCGTCGGCCAGACGAAGGACAAGCTCGCCACAGTCGAGGCGCAGCGCCTCGTCGAAAACGCGCTGCGCGATCCCTTCGACCACTACCTCGCCGACCAGCCGGCCGAAGCGGCGAAGCTGCTCGACTGGGTGCTCGACCGCGCCGATGAGCGTGTGCGCCGGCGCAAGGAAAAGGAAATCAACCGCAAGAGTGCGGTGAAGAAGCTGCGCCTGCCCGGCAAGCTAGCCGATTGCACGCAGACGGCGGCACAAGGCGCTGAACTCTTCATCGTCGAGGGCGATTCGGCCGGTGGCTCGGCCAAGCAGGCGCGCAACCGGCAGACGCAGGCGATCCTGCCGCTCCGCGGCAAGATCCTGAACGTCGCCAGCGCCGGCCGCGACAAGCTCACGGCAAACCAGCAGATCGGCGATCTCATCCAGGCGCTCGGTTGCGGCACGCGCGCCAAGTACCGTGACGACGATCTGCGCTATGACCGCGTGATCATCATGACCGACGCCGATGTCGACGGCGCGCATATCGCATCGCTGCTCATCACGTTCTTCTACCAGGAAATGCGCGGCCTGGTGGACAACGGTCACCTCTATCTGGCCATCCCGCCGCTCTATCGCATGACGCAGGGATCGCGCACGCTCTATGCCCGCGACGACGCGCATCGGGTGGAACTGCTGGAAACGGAGTTCAAGGGCCGCGGCAAGGTCGAAATCGGCCGCTTCAAAGGCCTCGGCGAAATGCTGCCGGCGCAGTTGAAGGAAACCACCATGGATCCCGCGAAGCGGACGCTGCTGCGCGTCTCCATCGATGCCGAGGATCTGGAAGGTACCGCGATCGCGATCGACGACCTGATGGGCACCAAGCCGGAGGCACGCTTCCGCTTTATCCAGGAACGCGCGGCCTTCGCCGAGAATCTGGATATCTGATCAGGCCGCGCGAACGCTTGCGAGCGCAAGTGCGTCGGCGCGCGCACATTGGCGGCGATGGGCGAGATTGAGCTTCTCGACGAGCGTCAGAAGCTCCGCCACTTCCGGATGCTCGGCCGCGTCGCGCTGATGCAACTCGATCAATGTGCGGGCGAGATGCGATGGCGTCGCGATCCTGCCTCTGCTCGAGGCGTCGCGCCAAACGAGCGTCGCCGAAATGAAGACCGTCAACAGGCGCCCCGGCAGGCCGATTGCACCATAGAGCGCGCGGATGGCCGGCACGCGCCCATCGACGACGATGGCGCGCACCCGGGCTTCGGGTTGTCCGGAGATGGCAACCACGGCTGCCACGAAGAAATCGAGCTTGCCGCTGGCAAGTGCATGCATCAGCAATGCGGGCGTAAGGCGCCCCTCAGCGCGCAGATGCTCGGCCAGACCAGGCAAGGCAGCAGTGTTGCCGTCCCCGGCAAGCGTCAGCGTCGCCTGCATCTGCGTCTCCGTCACCACGCGCTCGGCCCGCCGCTCGCCAATCACGTTGCGCACGAGATCGAACTGCGAGAGCGCGGTTGCGACAGCGCCCATCAACCGATGGCGGACATCGGCCGGGAGATCGTCCCGTTCCACGAGCAAAGCCCGTACGGCCGTATCGGCTGAAAACCGCTCGGCAATGCGGCGAAGCGAAAACGGAGCGATGGCGGCCGAACGATTTTGAAGGAGATCACAGATCGGCTCCGCACCGGCGACCTCGGCGATTGCAGCAGCTACGGAACGGGAGAGACCCGTCCGCAAGGCGACGAGGCGCTGCAGATCCTCCACATCCTCGCCGACGAGGTCGACGAGATCGGCATCGCTGAGCAGCGGCGAGAACGCCACGATTCGGCCCGCCACCTCGATCTGGTCGCGCGACAATGCGTGGACGATCGCCCGCGGCGCTTCGGTCGACTGCGCCATGACATCAGCAATCGCGAGCCGCACCTTGGGAGAAGGATCATCCAGCAGATAGGTCAGCGCCACTTCGGCCGCCTGACGGTCGTCGGCGGCAAGTGTGCGCTCGACGAAAGCCCGCGCCAGCGAGCCCGCCGCCTTCGCCCGATCGGCAGCCGGCGCCGTTTCGGTCCAGCGGAGAAATGCGGCGATGATCATGGATGGCCCCAACCCAAAGACGATGCGATTCCCAGTGGAGACAAGGCTAGGCGCCAAAGGTTTACGTTTGGTTCACCATGTTTTGGCTGAACAGCCGGATGGACTTTGCTTTTCCCTGGCCGCCAAAGCGGTTAGGACGAGCGCGGTGCGTAAGAGCAGCACCTCGATCGATACTGGGAGGAAATAGAAGATGCGGTCCTATCTGTTCGTGCCGGGTGATTCCGACCGGAAGCTGGAAAAGGCGCCCTCCTCCGGCGCGGATTGCCTCCTGATCGACCTGGAGGACAGCGTATCGCCGCGCCGCAAGATCGAGGCCCGCACAATGGCTGCCGCGTTTCTCAATGGCGCCGAGCGCGGCGAAGGCCAGCCCAAGCTGATCGTGCGCATCAACGCCCTCGATAGCGGCCACGCCGAGGCAGATCTCGATGCCGTCGTCGGCGCGAAGCCCGATGGTATTCTCCTGCCCAAGGCCGAAGGCCCCGCGGCCATCCAGCATCTCTCGGCACTCATCGCCGTTCGGGAAGCCGAGAACGACATTCCGGACGGCGAGTTGCGCATCCACGCGCTCGCAGCCGAAACAGCGGCCGGCGTGCTCAATCTCAACGGCTACCGCGGTGCGTCGGCGCGGCTCGAGGCGCTGTCCTGGGGTGGCGAGGATCTGGCGGCCGATCTCGGTGCCGCACGCAACCGCGGCGATGACGGCCACTATACAGACGTGTTCCGCCTCGCCCGCTCCATGACACTGCTTGCAGCCGCTGCTGCGCAGATCATGGCGATCGACACGGTCTTCACCGATTTTCGCGACATGGAAGGCCTCGAACGCGAATGCCTCGCCGCCGAGCGCGATGGTTTTTCAGGCAAGCTCGCCATCCATCCCGCACAGGTCGAGGTGATCAATCGCGTTTTCACGCCAAGCTCTGAGGCGATCCACCGCGCGCGGCGCATCGTCGAACTCTTCGAGGGCGCCGGTGAGGATGCGGGGGTCATGAGCCTCGAAGGACAGATGATCGACCGGCCGCATCTGCGGCAGGCCGAACGCATCCTGAAGCGGGCTGCAGCCGCCGGCTTGAGGGCTTAAAGCCTCTGCACGTTCAGGCGCGCTTGACGGCCTCCCATTCCGGGCGGAACAGCTCGAACGTGTCGCCGCCGTCGCAATAGTCCATGTAGCCGAGCCGTGCGAGCGGCGCGACGAGCGCCATGTCGAGCCGGCCGTTGCGGATCGCCTCGTCGCGGATGCGGATCCCGACGACCTGCCCCAGCACCATCCAGTTTTCCGACGGCTGCCCGTCGAGGCCCTTCGGTCGGAAGACATCGGTGGTGCGGCATTCGAGAACCGCATAGGCCTCATCCACATAAGGCGCGTCGACCAGCTCGCCGGCCTTCGCCGTCAGCCCCGACAGCTCGAATTCGTCGACGCCATCCGGCGCATCCACCGAACTCATGTTCATCTGCTCGGTCAGCGCCCGACCAACCAGATTGGTGGTGAACACACCGGTCTCTTCCGCGTTGCGCGCGCTGTGCTTGTAGCCGGCAGACGAAAACATCAGGAGCTTCGGACGATCCGAGACCGCATTGAAGAAGGAGTAAGGCGCAAGGTTGAGCGCGCCATCCTTCGACTTCGTGCCGATCCAGCCGATCGGCCGTGGCGAGATGATGGCTTTGTACGGGTCATGGGCAAGCCCATGCCGATTGGTGTCGGTCGTATAGAACATCGATCAATCCAGGAATGTGGTCAGCGCATCCACGTCGGGACGCGGACGGTCGGGCGGCGTCATCTCGCTTGTGCCGATATGGAGAAAGCCGGCGATCTGCTCGCCATCCTTGAGGCCGAAAAGCGGCCGGGTCGCCGCATCATAGGCATACCATTCGGTCAGCCAGTTCGCGGCAAAGCCGAGGGCGTTGGCCGCCATGAACAGGTTGAGGCAGACCGCGCCGGCGGAAAGCTGCTGCTCCCAAAGCGGGATCTTCGGGTGCTCGCCCGCCGTGCTGATGACGGCGATGACGACCGGCGCGCGCGCCAGCCGTTCGCGCTCGATCTCCACTTCCTTTTCCGAAAGATCGCCCCGTCGCTCGGTCGCGATCCGCGCGAGTTCGACCCCGATTCGCGTGCGCGATTCGCCTGCAATTACGACGAAGCGCCAAGGCGCGAGCTTCCCATGGTCGGGCACCCGTGTCGCCAGCCTCAGCATTTCGTTGATCTGCGACCTGTCGGGGCCGGGCTCACTCATCTGCAGTGCAGGCACCGAACGCCTTGTATTGAGATAGGATTTCAGATCCGGGCGCGCGTTGAGTGCATGCTCCTGCATTGCGTGAAACCTCTCGCAAATTGGGGGAAATATGAGCAGGCCTTGAAATTGCCTAAGCTTTTCGGTTCAAGTGGCGCCTGTCTAGAAGCTTGTCAACAGTGACGATGCCATTGATGCCGTATCACGCATGCTACCGCCGGGCCGTCATTCTGGCGTGCGCCGCTTTCGCCATGACCTCCTCCGCATCCGCGCAAAGCGCCTTTGGCGAGATCGATCCGGAGATGCCGGCAATCGAGCTTCCCGGGCTCAATCAATACGCCCCGACAGTGCCCGATGGCGCGATGGCGACCGATTTCCGTTCGGTGTCGCTCGACGCGCGGCTGGTCGAAGGCGGTGAGACGATCAGCGACGGCCTCGTCTGGCGCGTCTTCGATTCGGTCCCCGGCCGCGACGGCAAGCTGCCGTTGATCGCCAGCTCCGAAGGCGGCAATGCCGAATTCGCGTTCCCGCCCGGTGATTATTTTCTGCATGTCGCCTTCGGCCGTGCCGCCGTTTCCAAGCGTCTCACGGTACCGGCAAGCGGCCCGGTGCCGCCCCAGTCGCTGACGCTGAATGCCGGCGGTCTCGTGCTCAACGCGCTGTCCGGCGAAGACATGCGCATCCCGCCGGAAGACCTGACCTTCTCGATCTATACCGCAACGCCCGATCTCGAAGGCGAGCGTGGACTGATCGTCGCCGATGTGCGGCCCGATACGGTGATCCGGCTGAACGCCGGCACCTATCACGTCGTGTCCGACTACGGCGCGCACAACGCCAGCATTCGCTCCGACATCCACATCGAGGCCGGCAAGCTGACGGAAGCCACGATCGAGCACCGCGCGGCGGAACTGACGCTGAAGCTCGTCTCCGAGCCCGGTGGCGAAGCGATTGCCGACACGGCCTGGTCGATCCTCACCGCATCGGGCGACCCGATCGGCGAAAGCGTCGGCGCGTTTTCCACGATCATTCTCGCGGAAGGCGACTACACCGCCATCGCCCGCAACAAGGAGCGCGTGTTCCAGCGCGACTTCAAGGTCGAGGCCGGCCGCAACACCGACGTCGAAGTGTTGATGGCAGAATAAAGGGGCCGCGAAGGCCCCTCTATCGTTTCCGCATCTATTCTCGATCGACTTAACTGGCCGACTGCTCACGCTCCGCACGGCGCTTGAGGTCCGGCGGCGTTGCCTCGTCCTTCAGCACAGCGATGGCATCGGCAAGCGACATCGCCGTCTGATCCCGGCTGCCGAGCCTGCGGATGTTGACCGACCGCTCTTCCGCCTCGCGATTGCCGCACACGACGATCACCGGCACCTTGGTGACGGAATGCTCGCGGACCTTGTAGTTGATCTTCTCGTTGCGCGTATCGGTCTTCACGACGAGACCGGCCGCCTTCAACTCGCGGGCAACCTCTTCAGCATAATCGTTCGCATCCGAGGTGATGCTTGCCACCACCACCTGCAGCGGCGCGATCCAGAGCGGCATGTGCCCGGCAAAGTTCTCGATGAGAATGCCGAGGAACCGCTCCATCGAGCCGCAGATCGCTCGGTGGATCATGACAGGCTGGCGCTTCTCGCTGTCGCGATCGATGTAGAAGGCGCCGAACCGCTCCGGCAGGTTGAAGTCGACCTGCGTCGTGCCGCACTGCCATTCACGGCCGATCGCGTCTTTCAGCGTGTACTCGAACTTCGGTCCGTAGAACGCACCCTCGCCCGGCAGGATATCCGTTTTGATCCGGCCGCCAGACTGCGCCTCGATCGTTTTCAGCACCTCGGCCATCACGCTTTCAGCACGGTCCCAGAGCGCATCGTCGCCTACGCGCTTTTCCGGACGGGTGGAAAGCTTCACCGTAATCTCGTCGAAGCCGAAATCGGCGTAGGTCGAGAGGATAAGCGCGTTGATGCGCAGGCATTCCGATGCCAGCTGCTCGTCGGTGCAGAACACGTGCGCGTCGTCCTGCGTGAACCCGCGCACGCGCATCAGTCCGTGCAGCGAACCGGATGGCTCGTAGCGATGCACATTGCCGAATTCGGCAAGCTTCACGGGCAGCTCGCGGTAGGACTTCAGGCCATGCTTGAAGATCTGCACGTGGCCGGGGCAGTTCATCGGCTTCAGGGCGAACACACGCTCGTCCTCGGTCTCGTCGCCGGCGACCGTCACCTTGAACATGTTGTCACGGTACCAGCCCCAGTGGCCGGAGGTTTCCCAGAGCGACTTGTCGAGCACCTGCGGTGCGTTGACCTCTTCATAGCCTTCGAGGTCGAGGCGGCGGCGCATGTAGGAGACGAGCGACTGGAACATCCGCCAGCCCTTCGCGTGCCAGAAGACGACGCCCGGCCCCTCTTCCTGGAAATGGAAGAGATCCATCTCACGACCAAGCCGGCGGTGATCACGCTTCTCGGCCTCGGCCAGCATGTGCAGATAGGCGTCAAGATCCTTCTGCTCCGCCCAGGCGGTGCCGTAGATGCGCGTCAGCATCGGGTTGTTGCTGTCGCCGCGCCAATAGGCGCCGGCCACCTTCATCAGCTTGAAGGCGCCGCCGATCTGCCCGGTCGACGCCATATGCGGGCCGCGGCAGAGATCGAACCACTCGCCCTGGGCGTAGATCTTGAGGTCCTGACCTTCGGGGATCGCGTCGACCAGCTCGACCTTGTAGGCCTCGCCCTTGTCGCTGAAGACCTGCTTGGCCTTTTCGCGCGACCAGATTTCCTTGGTGAACGCGTTGTTGCGCCCGATGATCTCGCGCATCTTCTTTTCGATGACGGGCAGATCGTCCGGCGTGAACGGCTCGGAGCGCGCAAAGTCGTAATAGAAACCGTTCTCGATGACCGGTCCGATCGTCACCTGCGTGCCAGGCCAGAGCTCCTGCACGGCCTCGGCCATCACATGGGCCGCGTCATGGCGAATGAGTTCCAGAGCGCGCGGGTGCTCGCGCGTCACGATCTCGATGGTGCCGGTTTCGACAGGATCGGAAAGATCACGCAAATCACCGTCGATGGTGATCGCCACAGCCTTCTTGGCCAGCGACTTGGAGATGGATTCAGCCACCTCGCGGCCGGTGGTGCCGGCATCGAAATTGCGGATCGAATTGTCGGGGAACGTCAGTGCGATGGCTTCGGCCATGTCGTCATCCTCTTCATCCAGTCCCGCCAACGGTCGCGGGTGGTTGCCTGTAAAGCGCCGCATCAGCGTTTCGAGGTGAAGTGGATACCGGTTCACCGTTCGGAAACGCCAAACTCTTCAAGCGGCGCGCGGCCTCTTTAACGACTGGCATCAGGGACGTAAAGGCGGCAGGTGACCAGACTGGATCAATCGGCCTTGGGCGGCGGGACGGGATCGAAGCCCCGGCTTCCGAAAGGTCCGCAGCTTGCCACGCGCTTCAGCGCAAGCCAGCTGCCCTGGAACAGGCCGTGGCGGGCCACGGCTTCGTAGGCATATTCGGAGCAGGTCGGCAGATGACGGCACGAATTGCCGACGAAGCCGGAAAGGGTCAGTTGATAAAGCCGGATCAGGCTGGTGCCGAAAACGCGTGCCGGCGTGCGGGGCCATGGGCCTTCGTAATTCCGCGAGCGCCCCATCGGCACCGGCTTATGCTCCTCGCCCTGACACATCAGGCTGCAGCTTCATTCGCCCGCTTCGCCGCGATCTGGTCAAGCGCATCGACCACCGCGTCGAAGGTCAGAAGCGTGGAGGCGTGGCGTGCCTTGTAGTCGCGCACGGGCTCCAGATATTTGAGATCGGCGAAACGCCCGGAAGGCGCAGGCCCGTTGTCTTTCAGCATGGCGCGCAGTTCGGCCTGGCCTTTCCGCACCTCGTCGGCAGTGGCGCCGATCACATTGCGTGCCATCACCGATGACGACGCCTGCCCGAGCGCGCATGCCTTCACGTCATGGGCAAAATCGGTCACGATTCCGTCATCCGTTTTCAGCCAAACGGTGACCTTGGAGCCACAAAGCTTGGAATGCGCCATTGCAGTGGCATCCGCGTCATCGAGCCGACCGAGCCGGGGTATGTTCCCAGCAAGCTCCAGGATCTTGCTGTTATAGACGTCGTCGATCATCGCTCTACCTATTGCGTGTGCCCGGCGGACGGCAAACCCCACATTTCGGGGCCTCGCCACTTTCTCTCACCGGGTTGGAACCTATATCGTATTTTGTGGCGCTTTTGACGGCTTTCAACGGCAAGAGACGGCACAATTTGGGAAACCGTGCTTGAGGATTATTCCGACGGCCCCGGAACCTACCTGCAAGACCCCGTGTTCGTTTCTCGGACATTTCGGCCGGCGGCGTTGGTCCGATTATAAAAAGGCACCGTAGAAGGTGAAAAAGCGGGAGTTCAAAATGGACGCAATTGTAAAATCCTTCCCCGGAAAAGATCAGGACGAAAAAGACGCCCGTCCCTCTCAGTCAGAAGTCGAGGCGGCTGTCCGTACTTTGCTCCTCTGGGTCGGTGACGATCCGGACCGGGAAGGACTTGTCGATACGCCGAAGCGTGTTGCCAAGGCCTATAAGGATTTGTTCGGCGGCTATGACGAAGACCCTGAAGATGTTCTCGGCCGTACTTTCGAGGAGGTCGCAGGCTATGACGATATGGTCCTTGTCCGCGACATTCCGTTCTTTTCCCATTGCGAGCACCACATGGTGCCGATCATCGGCAAGGCGCATGTGGCCTATCTGCCCGATGGCAAGGTGCTTGGCCTGTCGAAGATCGCCCGCGTGATCGACATCTATGCGCGTCGTCTGCAGACTCAGGAATCCATGACCGCCCAAGTGTCGAAGGCAATCGATGAAACGCTTCGTCCTTTGGGTGTCGCCGTCATGATCGAGGCAGAGCATATGTGCATGGCCATGCGCGGTATCCGCAAGCAGGGCTCGACAACGCTGACGACCACCTTTACCGGTCAGTTCAAGACCGACCCGCATCAGCAGGCCCGGTTCATGACAATGCTGCGGAGCCACAACGGTCATTGATCTTGGAAGGCTCCCTCCTCCGGGAGCTTCCCCATGACGACTGCCTTTGAAGAACCTGCCGGCAAAGCCGAGCTTGAAGAAGGTTCGGCTTTGACACCCCGCTTCTCAGCGGACGGACTTGTGACCGCCGTCGTGACCGACAGTCGCGACGGCGTTTTGCTGATGGTCGCGCACATGAACGCCGAGACTTTGGCGCTGACGCTCGACACGGGCATCGCCCACTATTACAGCCGCTCCCGCCAGGCGATCTGGAAGAAGGGCGAAAGCTCCGGCAATCTGCAACGCGTGACCGAAATCCGCGTCGATTGCGATCAGGACGCGATCTGGCTCAAGGTGGATGTCGATGGTCACGGCGCGACATGCCATACGGGGCGCCGGTCATGCTTTTATCGCAAGATCGAGACCGACGAAGCAGGCAGCCACCGCCTGATCACCGACACCGAGGCGCCACTTTTTGATCCGACGATGGTCTATCAGAAATAGACGGCATCCGCGTTATTTTCACCAAACCGAAACCATGTTCGCCGGATGATGAAACCGGGACGGAGCGTGTCGGGGAGTGAGACGCATGATGAACTGGTCTGGCAGACGAAGTGGTGGCGAAATCGTCCATGAGGCGCCTGACCGGGATTTCTCCGATCCGCAATTGACGACACCTCCTCCCTTGATGCCACCTCATTCGCCCGAACCCGATCAGAAGCGCGCGCCGATCGCTCTTGCACTGGGCGGAGGTGCAGCGCGCGGCTGGGCTCATATCGGCGTGCTGAGGGCGTTGGACGAAGCCGGTATCAAGATCGGCATGATCGCCGGCACCTCGATCGGCGCGTTGGTCGGTGGCTGCTATCTCGCCGGCAAGCTCGATGAGCTGGAGGCCTTCGCCCGCAGCCTCACCATGCGGCGCATCGCGGGGCTGCTCGATTTCACGATCCGCGGCGGTGGCCTCTTCGGTGGCATGCGGCTCAACAACCGCATGAACGAGCACCTGGAAGGCATCGACATCCAGGATCTCGACCGACCCTTCGTCGCGATCGCCACCGAGGTGACGACAGGCCACGAAGTGTGGATCACGCGCGGTTCGCTCGTGACCGCCATCCGGGCATCCTATGCGCTGCCGGGGATCTTCGAGCCGGTCAAATGCAATGGCCGCACGCTGGTAGATGGCGCGCTCGTCAATCCCGTTCCGGTCTCCATCTGCCGCGCTTACGAGGAGCCGCTGGTCGTCGCGGTCAACCTGCATTACGATCTCTACGGTCGTTCCGCTGTCATCAAGCACAGCGCCTCGGCGCCCTCGCCCGACGAAGTGTCCCTCAGCCGCCGCCAGGCCGAGAACCGCACGACATTCACGGACCGCGCCGAACGCCGTTTCGGCATGACCGGCGTGATGGTGGAGGCCTACAACATCATTCAGGATCGCATTTCGCGCGCGCGTCTTGCCGGCGACCCGCCCGATCTCTCGATCCTGCCGAAGTTGTCCGACATCGGTCTTTCGGAATTCCATCGCGCGGACGAAGCCATCGCGCGTGGCTACGAGGACGCGCGAGCGCACATCCGGGAAATCGATCGGCTCCAGCGCGTGCTCGTGCGCTAGGCGACTGTCAGCGAGATGCCTCGACCGTGGCTGTCGCAGGCTCCAGCGGCGCTTCGAGCCCCAGTTCCCGCGCCACCATCTGCACCATCCGCAAAAGAAGCCGCCGGCTGTCGTCCGCCGAAAAGGCATCGACTTCGAAGAGCTGCAGGCATCTCAAGCCTTCGATCGCAAGAAATGCGAGATGGGCAAGGTCCGGATCGTCGGACTCGGCCTTCAACCGCGCCACGAGCTCTCGCTGATAAAGCCGCATGGGCTCGATGAAGCTCGGATCTTCGGCAATCGCTGCGAGAACGCCGCTTGCTGGCTTTTGCTTGGACCCGCATTCCGCTAGAAACGTATCCACGACGGCGAGAGACAGCGCATTCGGCTTCCCGCGGTGCCGCAGCTGGGCGGCTTCGAGCGCTTGGCGATGCTGTGAGATGTGCATCTCGACCAGCGCCTCCATCAGCTTCGCCTTCGTCGGGAAGTTATAGAGAAGCCCGCCTTTCGACAGACCTGCCCGCTGGGCGACCGCATCCAGCGACAGATTGCCGGGACCGACGTCGCGGGCAAGCTCATTGGCGGCTTCCAATATGCGTTGTCTTGAATTCCGGGTGATGATGCCAATCTCCAAAAGATATCGTGCCGACGCTGCCTATCACGGCTTGACAATACCGTCCAGCCGGTACAGTTAAGCACAACATAAGACATAGTGCGGTGCAGCATCGATTTTGCGCGCCGCTTTTTCTGTGATTTTCAGCGACACTCCCCCGGAGCATTTCGAGCCATGATAAAAAGATTCCTGATCGCCTTCGTCTTGCTCGCGGTGGTCTGCGGGGGCTTGGTCTATTTCAACATCTTCCGCAATCAGGCGATCGAGAACTTCTTCGCCACGATGCAGCAGCCCGCCCTGCCGGTGCAGACCGTTACGGCAGAACCGGCGAGCTGGCAGCCCGGCATCGAGGCGATCGGCACCGTCAGCGCTGTCCGCGGTGTTGACCTCGCCGTTGAAGCCGGCGGTGTCGTTCGCGAGGTGAACTTCACGTCGAACGACGCGATCGAGGAAGGAACCGTGCTCGTCCAGATCGACGACCAGATTGAGCAGTCGAACCTGATCGCGGCACGCGCCAACCTTACCTTGGCCGAACAGACGCTTGCCCGTGCCCAGCAGTTGCGCACGCGCGGCGTCAGCGCCGAATCGAGCCTGGAAGAAGCGGAAGCGAACGCTCAGGCAGCACAGTCTGAAATCGCCTCGCTGAACGCAACCCTGAGCCAGAAGGCGCTGGAAGCACCGTTCTCGGGCACAATCGGCATTCCGCAGGTGGAAGCCGGCCAGTATGTCACCACAGGCACGGTCGTCGCCACGCTTCAGGACCTGTCGCGCATGCGCGTCGATTTTTCGGTTCCTGAGCAGCAGCGCAGCCAGTTGCAGATCGGCCAGACCATTCGCGTGGGCACGGAAAACGGCAGCTTCGATTATAGCGGCACAATCGTCGGCATCGAGCCGCGCATCGATCCGGCGACCCGTCTCGTTTCCATCCGCGCCGAGGTGGAAAACACCGAGGAAGCCCTCAATCCAGGCCAGTTCGCCCGCGTGCGTGTCGAGCTGCCCGAGGAGCCTGACGTCATCGCGCTGCCGCAGACGGCCATCGTCTCGAGCCTTTACGGCGACTTCGTCTATGTCGTGCGCGAAGCGTCGGAAGAGCAGGAACAGGCTGCCGAACAGGCAGCGGAACAGGCCGAGGAAATGCCCGAGGCAGCAGCCGCTGCGCCTGCCCCGGCAGAGGATGCGGGCCCGACGATGGAGGCGCGTCAGGTCTTCGTGACGACTGGTCGCCGCAACGGTTCGCTGGTCGAAATTGCCGAAGGTCTCTCGGCAGGCGACATCGTCGTTTCGGCCGGCCAGAACCGCCTGTCCAACGGCGCACTCGTCACCATCGATAAGAGCGAGAGCCCCTTGAACCGCGGTAATCCGCAGACAGCCGAGCAGGTAGCGCAATGAACATTCCAAATACCTTCATTCAGCGCCCGGTTCTTTCCACGGTTCTCGGCTGCCTGATCCTCCTGCTCGGTTTCCAGGGCCTTTTCAGTCTCTCGGTGCGTCAGTACCCGGAGGTCGAGGAAACCGTCGTCACCATCAACACGGTCTATCCCGGCGCCAACGCCGAGCTGATCCAGGGCTTCATCACGGCCCCGATCGCCGCCGCCGTCTCCACCACCGAAAACATCGACTACGTCACCTCGCAAAGCCGCGCGTCGAGCAGCACCGTGACCGTCCAGATGGAACTGGGTGCCGATCCCGATATCGCGCTCACGGAAGTGATGTCGAAGGTGCAGCAGGTCCGGGGCCAGCTGCCGTCGCAGTCTGAAGACCCGATCATCACCAAGGGAACGGGTCAGCAATTCGCGATCATGTATCTGGCGGTCCAGAACCCCAACATGACTGCCGAGCAGCTCACCGAATATCTGGAGCGCGTGGTTCGTCCCCGCATGTCCACCATCGAAGGTGTGGCCGAAATCCAGATCCTCGGTGCGGCGAACTACGCCATGCGCGTCTGGATCGACCCGATCCGGCTCGCTGCGCGTGGCGTGACAGCATCCGAAGTCACCCAGGCCATTAACGCCTCCAACTTCCTGTCGGCGCCAGGCCGCACTGAAAACGAATATGTCGCCCAGGCGATCACCCTGCAGTCGACGCTGCAGACCCCTGAGGCTTTCGGCCAACTGCCGATCGCATCCGATGGCGACAACGTCGTGCGGCTCACGGATGTTGCCGAGGTCGAACTGGCTGCCGAAAGCACCGACACGATCGTCAACTTCAACGGCGAGCCTGGCATCTTCATCGGCATCTTCCCGACTCCGTCGGCAAATCCGCTCGACACCGCCGATGCCGTTCTCGCAGAACTGCCAGCCATCAGCGACACGCTGCCGGACGGCATGTCGATCGAGATGGTCTACAACGCCACCGAGACCATCAGCTCCTCGATCGAGGAAGTCTTCAAGACGATCGCCGAAGCCGTCGTCATCGTGATCGTTGTCATCCTGCTGTTTCTCGGATCGTTCCGTTCCACGCTGATGCCGATCGTGACGATCCCGCTGTCGCTCATCGGCGTCTGCTTCTTCCTTTTGGTGCTTGGATATTCCATCAACCTCCTGTCGCTGCTGGCCATGGTCCTCGCGATCGGCCTCGTCGTCGACGACGCCATCATCGTGGTCGAGAATATCCACCGCCATATCGAAGAAGGCATGGATCCGATGGCGGCCTCCAAGAAGAGCATGGAGGAGATCTCGCTCGCCATCGTGGCCATGACGATCACGCTCGCTGCCGTCTTCGCACCCATCGGCTTCACCGGCGGTCTGACCGGCTCGCTCTTCCGCGAGTTCGCGTTCACGCTCGCAGGCGCCGTCATCATCTCGGGCATCATCGCACTGACCATCACCCCGATGATGAGCGCCCGTATTCTGAAAGCCGGCAATCACAGCCGCTTCCAGCGCTTCATCGACCGCACCTTCGAGCGTCTGGCAAACTGGTATGAGCGCATGGTCTCCGGCTCGCTCAACTACCGGCCGATCACGATGATGGTCACCATCAGCCTGATGGCATTAACCGGCTTCCTGTTCATGCAGACGTCAAGCGAACTCGCGCCGGAAGAAGACGAAGGCGCCCTCTTCTCGCTGGTGACTGCTCCCCGTTATGCCACGAGCGAATACACCAGTGCCTTCGTCGACCAGCTGGCTGATGCCACCAGCGACATCGACGAAGTGCGTGCGCAGTTCTCCATCGTCGGCATGGGTGGCGAAACCAACAGCGGCTTCGCCGTTTGGGGCCTGAAGGACTGGGGCAGCCGCGAGCGTTCCCAGGCCGAAATCCAGCAGGACATTCAGGGCCGCATCGCGCCGGTCAACGGCGTGCAGGCGCTCGTCTTTGCACCGCCTTCGCTCCCGGGCGCCGGCGGCGGGCTGCCGATCTCCATGGTGGTTCAGTCCACCGGTGATCCAAGCCAGGTCTACGAAGTGGCCGAGCAGATCCGTCAGGAAGCCCAGGCCTCCGGCCAGTTCATCATCGTGCAGAACTCTCTGTCCTACGACAGCCCGCAGATCACGATGACGATCGACCGCGACCGTGCGGCGGCGCTCAATGTCCCGATCAGCGACATCGGCAACACGCTGAACGTTCTCGTCGGCGGCGGTGCCGTTGCGCAGTTCGATCGCGATTCAAACAGCTACGACATCATCACCCAGGTGCCGCAGGAATATCGCGACAACCCCCAGGCTCTGACGGACTTCTTCATCCGCTCCACCACGGGCACGATGATCCCGCTGTCCTCGGTCGTCAGCGTCGAGACAGGCTCTGCGCCGGCCTCGATCGAGCAGTTCAACCAGCTGAATGCAGCCACGATCTCGGCCCTGCCCCTGCCCGGCGTCACCACCGGCCAGGGCCTGCAGACGATCGTCGATATCGCCAATCCGCTTCTGCCGGACAGCTTCTTCCTGGAATATTCCGGCCAGTCGCGTCTGGAAGTCCAGCAGGGCAACACGATCCTGATCGCATTTGCGCTCGCCATCGTGGTCATCTATCTCGTGCTCGCCGCGCAGTTCGAAAGCTTCCGTGACCCCTTCATCATCATGATGTCGGTTCCGCTGTCGATCTTCGGTGCGATCCTCCCGCTCAATCTCGGGCTCGGCACGATCAACATCTACACCCAGGTGGGCTTGATCACGCTGATCGGCATCATCACCAAGCACGGCATCCTTCTGGTGGAATTCGCCAATCAGCGGCGTGAGGAAGGCTATCCGATCCGCGAGGCGATCGTGGAATCGGCCAAGGTCCGCCTGCGGCCGATCCTGATGACCACCGCCGCTCTGGCGCTCGCCGTCGTGCCTCTGATGATCGCGTCCGGCGCTGGTGCAGCCGCCCGGCAGGCCATGGGTCTCGTGATCTTCTCCGGCCTGTGCATCGGAACGCTGTTCACGCTCTTCGTCGTGCCGATGTTCTACACCTACATCGCCAAGCCGGAATCGGCGATGAAGCGGCATGAAACGAAAGATGTGCCTTCTGGCCACTCCCCTTCACCGGCTCCGGCCGAGTGAGGAACGGGCGATAGCCCGTTCGGTCTGACCTCCCGAGCAAGACCAAAAGAAACCCGCCGGATCGCTCCGGCGGGTTTCTTGCATTTCAGTGCAATGAGCGAGCGGCGCTTACTGCGGCAGCTGGTCGTCGATGCCTTCGACGTAGAAGTTCATGCTCGACAGAGCCGCATCGTCAGCAACCGCGCCTTCGGCGAGCCACTCGGTGCCGTCCTGCTTGTTGATCGGACCGGTGAAGGGGTGGAACGCGCCAGAACGGATCGACTCCTCGGTCGCCTCGGCCTGTGCCTTCACGTCGTCCGGCATGTTGGCATATTCCGCCATCACGACGTGACCTTCGGCAAGACCGTCCCAGGTTGCCTGCTGTTCCCAGGTGCCGTCCATGACAGCTTCGATGCGCTCGACGTAATACGGGCCCCAATCGTCGATGATCGAGGTCAGCTGTGTCTCGGGACCGAACTCGATCATGTCCGACGCCTGGCCGAAAGCGAAGATGCCGCGCTCGGCTGCCACCTGCATCGGGCCGGTCGAATCGGTGTGCTGCGTCAGGATGTCGACGCCCTGGTCGATCAGCGCACGGGCGGCATCGGCTTCACGGCCTGGGTCGAACCAGGTGTTGACCCACACGACCTTCAGCTCGAAGTCCGGATTGATCGACTGTGCGCCGAGCATGAAGGCGTTGATGCCCTGAACCACTTCCGGGATCGGGAACGAGCCGATGTAGCCCGCCGAACCCGTTTCCGACATCTCGGCCGCGATCTGGCCGATGATGTAACGGCCCTGGTAGAAGCGCGAATCGTAGGTGGCGACGTTCGGATGGTCGCGCTTGTAACCGGTGGCGTGCTCGAACTTGATGTCCGGGTAGCGCTCGGCAACCGCGTTGGTGGCGTCCATGTAGCCGAACGACGTCGTGAAGATGATGTTGCAGCCCGACCGTGCGAAGCGCTCGATGGCGCGCTCGGCATCGGCGCCTTCCGGCACGCTTTCGAGGAACGCCGTTTCCAGGCGGTCACCGAAATGCTCTTCGGCGAAGAGGCGGCCTTGGTCGTGCTGGTAGGACCAGCCGAAATCGCCGACGGGGCCGACATAGATGAAGCAGGCCTTGACCTGGTCCATCTGTGCGGCTGCGGGACCGGCGAGCATGATCGCGCTAGCCGAAGCGGCGAGAGCGAGGAGCATTTTTTTCATGTTGTTGCCCTTGGTTGTTTGGAGGTTGAACTGGAATCCCGATCCGTCCTTCTGTGACATCGCCTCAACCTATCTTTCCGGAACGAAGGGCTGGCCGAGCGAGGCGGGACGGTTGATGAGCGTCAGGCGGCGATCCATCGAAATCAGGACGAGAACGACGATCGTCGCGAGATAGGGAAGCATCGATACGAACTGCGAGGGAATGCCGACACCAAGTGCCTGGGCATGCAGTCCGCCGATGGAGACAGCGCCGAAGAGATAGGCGCCGGCAAGAAGACGAAGCGGCCGCCAGGAAGCAAAGACCACCAGCGCCAGCGCGATCCAGCCGCGCCCGGCCGACATGTTCTCCACCCATTGCGGCGTGTAGACAAGCGACAGATGCGCGCCCGCAAGGCCTGAGCACACGCCACCGAAGAGCACCGCGAGATACCGCACGCGGATGACTGAAACACCGAGCGCATGGGCGGAACCGTGATTGTCGCCGATCGCACGCAGCCTGAGGCCGGCGCGCGTCCTGAACAGGAACCAGGCGACACCGATGACCAGACCGATCGACGCGTAGAACAGAAGATCCTGCCCGAACACGATCCGGCCGATCACCGGGATGTCGCTAAGGACGGGAATGTCGAGAACCGGCAGGCGCACGCCCGGAAGCCCGATGAAGCTCTCCCCGATCATGCCGGAAAGCCCGAGCCCCAGGATCGTGAGCGCAAGACCGGTCGCCACCTGGTTGGCAACAAGCGTCAGCGTGAGAAAGCCGAAGAGCAGCGAAAACGCACCACCTGCGATCATGCCGCAAACCACACCGACCAGCGCTGATCCGGACATCTGCGCGCCGGCAAAGGCGCACACCGCGCCCATGATCATCATGCCTTCCACACCGAGATTGAGGACGCCTGACCGCTCGACCACCAGTTCGCCGATGGCGGCGAGCACCAGCGGTGTCGCAGCTGTCATCACCGAGATCAGAACGGCTTCGTAAAAGCCCATCAGCGTGCCTCCACCGGTGCGGACGACTGGACAGGTGCCGCCGTAACATTCGCCACCTTGACGGTGGAGCGCAGGCGGATGCGATAGTGGATCAGCGTGTCGCAGGCGAGCACGAAGAACAGAAGCGCGCCCTGGAAAAGCCGCGCCACCTTGTCGGAGACGCCGATCGAAATCTGCGCCGCTTCGCCGCCGAGATAAGTGAGCGCGAGAACGAGGCCGGCGGCGACGATGCCGAGCGGGTTCAGGCGACCGAGGAACGCGACGATGATCGCGGTGAAGCCGTAGCCAGGCGAAATCACCGGCCGCAATTGCCCGATCGCGCCGGAGACTTCCGCGATGCCTGCAAGCCCGGCCATCGCACCGGAGAAGATAAAGGCGAAGAACACCATCTTGGTTGCCGAAAAGCCGGCGAAGCGCCCTGCCCGAGCTGACTGGCCCAGCACCGAAATCTCGAAGCCCTTCAACGTGCTGCGCATCATGAACCAGGTCGCGAGCGCAGCGACGATCGCGAAAATCAGGCCCCAATGCGCCCGCCCCCCGTCGAGGATCTCCGGCAGGATCGCGGAGGCGTTGAAATTCCGCGTCTCGGGAAAGTTGAAGCCTTCCGGGTTGCGCCACGGTCCGCGCACCAGCCAGTCGAGAAAGAGCTGCGCCACATAGACGAGCATCAGGCTCGTCAGGATCTCGTTCGTGTTGAACTTTGCCTTGAGAAGCGCCGGGATCGTGGCGTAAAGCGCGCCGCCGATGGCTCCGGAAATCATCATCAGCGGCAGCACGAGCGGCGATTCCCACCCGTGGAACATCACCGGGATGATCGAACCTGCGATGGCGCCCATCACGAACTGGCCTTCGGCGCCAATATTCCAGTTGTTGGAGCGAAAACACACCGAAAGCCCGACCGCGATCAGGATCAGCGGCGTCGCCTTGATGGCAAGCTCATGCAGCGACCAGCCGACGAGCAGCGGATCGATGAAGAAATAGAACATCGCCTCGGCTGGGTTCTTGCCGAGCGCCAGAAATAGGATCGCCCCGACAATCAGCGTCAGGCCAAGCGCGATGAAGGGCGACAGGATCGAAAAGAGCTTGGATCGCTCCGGACGCTTTTCCAGTTCAATGCGCATGGGCAGCCTCCGGCATTGTATCGGCCTCGGGCGCCGCACCGCCCATCAGCAAGCCGATCCGCTCGCGCGTCAACGTCCGGGCCGGCTCCGAAGCGCTCAGCCGCCCGTGATGGATGACGGCAATCGAATGTGCGATCTCGAACACTTCGTCGAGATCCTGGCTGATCACCACCACCGCCGCGCCGGATTTTGCCAGATCGACGATCGCCTGGCGAATGCGGCTTGCGGCGCCGGCATCCACGCCCCAGGTGGGCTGGTTGACGATCAGCACCGAGAGATTGCGATCGAGCTCACGCCCCATGATGAATTTCTGCAGATTTCCGCCCGACAGCGCCGATGCATGCGGATCGACGCCGGATTTCCGGACATCCATCGCCTTGATCACCCGTTCGGTCGCGGCCCACACGGCATCGCGCTTCAACAGGCCAAGCCCGCCGCCGAGAAAGGTCTTCGCATCCGATGCATGGCGCGCCAGCACCATGTTGTCGGAAAGCTTCATCTGCGAGACGGCGCCGTGCCCGTGGCGTTCTTCCGGCACGAATCCGCAGCCGAGCAGGCGCCGCTCGGTGATGCCCTTGCGGCCGACATCCTGACCGGAGAGCCGCACGGCATCGGCGCGGCTGGTGGTCACCTCGCCTGACAGCGCATCGAAAAGCTCGCTCTGCCCGTTGCCGGCCACGCCCGCGATCGCGACCACTTCACCGCTATGGACGGTAAGATCGATGTCCTTCAGCGACACCGCAAACGGCGTGCGCGCCGGAAGGCTCAGTCTACGCGTTTCGATCAGCACCCTGCCGTCGCCGGCATTCGCCCCGATCGTCACGTCGGCCACATCCCCGCCGACCATCATCCGTGCCAGCGAAGCGACCGTCTCCTGGCGCGGATCGCAGGCGCCCACGACCTTGCCGTGACGCAAGACGGTCGCGCGGTCGCAGATGCGCCGCACCTCTTCCAGACGGTGACTGATATAGAGGATCGAACGGCCTTCGCTGCGCAGCTTCTCCAGCGTCTCGAACAGCCGATCCGCCTCCTGCGGTGTCAGCACCGATGTCGGTTCGTCGAGAATGATCAGCTGCGGATCCTGCAGGAGTGTCCGCACGATCTCGATGCGCTGGCGTTCGCCTACGGAAAGGTCCGCCACGAGCGCGTCCGGATCGAGCGGCAGGCCATACCCTTCCGACAAGGCCCGCGCCCGTTCTGCGATCTGGCCGATCGGCACGCTGTCATCGAGCGAAAGCGCGATATTTTCGGCGACCGTCAGCGCTTCGAACAGCGAGAAGTGCTGGAACACCATGCCGATGCCGAGATGGCGCGCCGCAAAAGGACTATTGATCGAAACGGGCTCGCCCTTCCAGACGATCTGGCCGGCATCGGGCGCCAGCACCCCGAACAGCATCTTGACCAGCGTCGACTTGCCGGCGCCGTTCTCGCCAAGCAGCGCATGGATCTCGCCGGGCGCGATTTCGAGGCTGATCGCGTCACAGGCCTTGAGCGTGCCGAAAATCTTCGTCAGGCCGGCAAGCGCGAGCAATGGCGCTGAAGATCGGTTATCGCTTGCCTGCACGCTTCAAGATCCTGACAGCACGATGGTTACCAGTCTAGGCCACCGATTGTGCAATGAACGCAACTGCACAATGCTTCACCATTCCACCGGCGATTTCAAGGGATCAGCAGCGTCGTACCCGTTGTTTTCCGTGCTTCAAGATCACGATGTGCCTGAGCGGCATCGGCCAGCTTGTAGCGCTGGTTCACGTCGATCTTCACCTTGCCGCTTTCGACCATGTCGAACAGCGCCTTGGCTGACGCCTCCAGTTCAGGCCTGGTCGCGTTGTAGGTGAAAAGCGTCGGCCGCGTCATGTAGAGCGAGCCCTTGCGCGACAGAAGACCCACATCGAAATTCTCGATCGGGCCGGATGACTGGCCGAAGCTGACGAAGAGACCACGCGGGCGAAGACAATCCAGCGAACCCGGGAATGTGTCCTTGCCGACAGAATCGTAGACGACGTCGCAGCCGCGTCCCCCGGTGATTTCCTTCACGCGCGCGACGAAATCCTCGCTGGAATAGTCGATGACATGGTCGTAACCGGCCGCGCGTGCCAGATCCGCCTTGGCTGGCGAGCTCACGGTGCCGATGATGGTCGCGCCGACCGCGCGAGCCCACTGGCCGGCAATGAGGCCGACGCCCCCGGCCGCGGCGTGGAAGAGAACCGTTTCGCCGGCTTTCAGCTCATGCGTCCGGCAGAAGAGATATTCCACCGTCATGCCCTTCAGCATCATGGCCGCGGCGGTTTCGAGATCGATGGCGTCCGGCACCTTGACGAGCTTGTCGGCCGCGATCAGCCGCTCTTCCGCGTAGGCACCAACGGCGCTGACATAGGCAACGCGATCACCGACCTGCAGGTAATCCACGCCTTCGCCCAGCGCCACCACCTCACCGGCGCCTTCGCCACCCGGAATTACGGGCAGGCCGTTCGGTGCCGGGTACAGGCCGGTGCGGAAATAGACGTCGATGAAATTGAGGCCGATGGCCGCCTGGCGGATCAGTGCTTCTCCCTTGCCGGGCGCGCCTACAGTCACATCCTCATAGGCAAGAGCCTCCGGTCCGCCATGCGCATGCACCACGATCGCCTTGGTCATTTTGTCCTCCTCGAAAGCTGTCAGATATGCTCAGGCCGCGCGAGCGCCGAGCTTTGGAAACCATTGCATGATCCCGCCGATCACCGAGAGATAGAGCGCGCTGAGGCTCACCGCCCATTGCAGCCACAACGGGCTGTCGAAGTGCAGGAGCAGCGCCCAGCCGGACAGCACGCACCAGATCAGGAAGATCGGTAGGTTCAACGCCCGCAGCCGGATGACGCGCACGGGATGCAGGAAATAGATCGGCAGGAAGGTCAGGATCACCGCCACGAACACGACGATCATCGCCGTCCATTCGCTCGCCTCGATCGCAAAAAGCGTGAAGACCAGCATGTTCCAGACGACCGGGAAGCCGGAGAAGAAATTCTCGGACGTCTTCATGCCCATATTGGCGTAGTAGATCGCGCTCGAAATCACGATCAGCGCCGCGCAGACGAACGACATGATCTCGCCGATCATCCCGCTCTGATAGAGCGCGAATGCCGGGATCAGCACGTAGGTCACATAATCGATCACATTGTCCAGTTGTTCGCCCGACCACCCCGGTAGAACTTCCTTGACGTTCAGCCGCCGCGCGATCGGACCATCAATGCCATCGACGAGCAAGGCGAAGCCGAGCCACCAGAACATGTCGACGAAGCGCAGTTCAGCCGCTGCAACGACTGCAAGGAATGCCAGATAGGCACCTGATGCCGTGAGAATATGCACCGAAAAGGCGCGGATCTCGGCATAAGGCAGACGCCGGTAGCTGTAGAGTTTGGTGCCGATGCGGCGCAAAAGGGTCATGCGATGAGGCTATCCATGTCGGAGCGGACAGGCAACGCCGACGATTACCGACGCCCCAAGACCAATGCGCGATAGGTGCGTCGATGACTAGAACCTATTGACAACATACACAATTATGTTGCCGCTGCGGCCTTTGATCCCTGCCCATTGCAGCCGGGATCGACGATCCCATTTTCAGCGTTGAAGCTGAAGCAGCAAAAGGCTGGAGCGTGACACCATGACGAAGACATTCGATGCGGTCGTGATCGGTGGAGGCCTTGCCGGCTGTGCCGCGGCGCTCTTGCTCGCCCAGGGCGGCCGCTCGGTCGGCTTCGTAGCACCGAAGGCACCGGTCAAGGATGGCCGCACCACCGCCCTGTTGATGCCGTCGATCGCGCTTCTGGACGAACTCGGCGTATGGTCGCACCTCAACGGCAAAACGGCCCCTCTGCGCACCATGAGGATCGCCGATGCGAGCCGCAGGCTGCTGCGCGCCCCGACCGTCTCGTTCAATTCCTCGGAGATCGACGAGGATGCCTTCGGCCACAACGCCGCCAATGCCGATCTGCTCGCTGCACTCGACGACCGGATCGCCGAGACGCCGTCTATCACCCGCTTCGACCAGCCGGCGCGCTCCGTTTCGCCGGAAGCCGCAGCACCCATCGTCACGCTCGCGGACGGCATGGAAATCGAAGGCCGGCTAATCATCGCTGCCGATGGCCGCAATTCCGTGGCGCGTGAGGCTGCGGGCATCAAGACACGTGTCTGGTCCTACCCGCAATCGGCGATCGTTCTGACATTTTCGCACAAGCTGCCCCACCGGGATGTCTCGACCGAATTCCACACGGAAGAAGGTCCATTCACCCAGGTCCCGCTTTCCGGCAACCGATCGAGCCTCGTCTGGGTGGTGAAACCCGAGCACGCAGAGCGCATCATGGCGCTCTCGCCGGACGCGCTGAACCGCGAGATCGAAGACCGCCTGCAGTCGATCCTGGGCACCGTCACGGTCGACAGCGAACTTCAGCGCTTCCCACTGTCCGGCATGGTGGCGGAAAACTTCGGCCGCGGTGCCATCGCGCTCGTTGGCGAAGCCGCCCACCTCTTCCCGCCGATCGGCGCGCAGGGCCTCAATCTCGGCATGCGCGATGTGGCAGAGCTGCGCAATCTGCCCGCTCAGCTAGAAGACCGGGCAAGCGTCGAGGCCGCAATTGCCAAATTTGATCGCGCGCGCCGCCCCGATATCGTCAGCCGCACCCAGGCGGTCGATCTTCTCAACCGGTCGCTGCTCAATGGTTTGCTCCCGGTGCAGTTTGCCCGCGCCGCTGGCCTCACCCTGCTCGCCGGCACCGGTCCCGTAAGGCAGTTGGCGCTGAAGGAAGGCATGAAGCCCGGCAGCGCGCTCACTGGTTTTGGTGGTCACTTAAGGGAACAGATCCGGCGGAAGCGCGCCGGAAGTGATCGCGAGCAGCAGCGCTGACACGGTCACGACCGAGCCGGCCGTGGTGATCAGCACGGTCGCCGACGCCCTTTCGATCCAGACGCCATATTGCTGCGCCAGCACGAAGACATTCGTCGCCGTCGGCAAGGCTGCCAGAAGAACTGCCGTGAAAACCCAGATCGCCGGAAAATCGCCGGCCGCCGACAATGCGACGTACATGGCAAGCGGGTGAAGGATCAGTTTTACCGGAACGATATAGCCAAGCTCGACCGGCCGCTGCTTCAGCGGCCGCAATGCAAGCGTCACGCCCATGACGAAGAGCGCCGACGGTGCGGCTGCCTGCGACAAATATTCGACGAGGCGTGAGACGGAGCCCGGCAGCGTCAGCCCGGAAGCGGCGACAGCTATGCCGAGCACCATGGAAATGATGAAAGGATGGAATGCGATCCGCTTCGCAATCCTCACCACCAGCTGCAGCGGCCGCCTGTCCCGACCGCGCCCGGCCGCCATCAGCATCGGCGTCACCGAGAAATGCAGGATGTTTTCGAAGCAGACGATAAGCGCCACCGGCACGGCCGCGCGTTCACCGAACGCAAGGATCGCCAGCGCCGGACCCATATAGCCGATATTGCCATAGGCGCCCGCCAGACCCTGAATTGTCGCATCCTCGATCGGCGCCCCCCGCAGGCGCCGGCCCACAAAGAATACCGCCAGAAAGATCGCGAAGGTGACAGCGATGTTGACTGCGATGAAATCGAACCGCGCCAGGTCCTCGATCGGCGTATCGGCCAGAAGCCGGAAGAAGAGCGCCGGCAGCGCCACATAGATGATGAAGACGTTGAACCAGCCAAGCGCCTCTTCCGGCAGCCGCACAATGCGCGCAGCAATGTAGCCGATCAGGATCATGCCGAAGAATGGCAGAACGAGTGCGAAAACTTCGGCCATGGAGGGGGATCGCCACGTGACAGGAAAGTCCTGACTAGGCGGCGTCACGCGTGTGCGTCAAGTCGCACCTCTTGCCATCGCCCCGCCCGCCGCCCATTTAAGCGTTTAGAAATGGACGTGAAATCGATGCAAGAGAGACAAGCCAAATTCCATATCGGCCAGATCGTGCGGCACCGGGTCTACCCGTTTCGCGGGGTGATCTTTGATGTCGACCCCACATTCTCGAACACGGAGGAATGGTGGAACGCCATCCCCGCTGAAGTGCGCCCCCGCAAGGACCAGCCCTTCTACCACCTTTTCGCCGAGAATGCCGAAACCTCATATATTGCCTATGTTTCGGAGCAGAATCTCGTGCCCGATGAGAACGCCCAGCCCGTGCGCCATCCTCAGGTGCTGGAAGTCTTCGAAGGTCCGACCGACGGCAGCTATCGGCCCCGCGGCCCCATTGGCCACTAAAGCTCGATCGGTGTGAATCGAAAGGCCCGGGTCGCACATGCGACCCGGGCCTTTAATGTCCATACGAAGACCGCGCCGGTCAGTTCGACTTGGCGGCTTCCTGGGCTTCTTCGAGGCGCTGGCGCGCTTCGGCAGCCTTGCGCTGCATCTCTTCCTGAAGCACTCGCTGGCGCTCTTCCAGTTCCGACTGCGCCATGGCTTCCCCATCGAATGCTTGGGTGAAGCCCGACAGCGAGATGCTGATCGGGTTCGGCGCACGCTGGAAGTTGACGGACGTGAAGACGACCTCGCGGCCGCGCTTGAATTCCGCCACGACAGCATCGCTCAACGGAACTTCCGCCACGCATTTGTCGGGCATGCAGACGGCGAAGTCGAGCTTGGTGGCCTGTCCGCCATCGATCTGCATGTTGATGCCCGGCTGGACGAGGCGCGCCGAAGGCACGGAAACCTGCATGACGCGCTGATTGACCTGGCCCTCGACCGAAATCAGGCCGACGGCGGTCAGAAGCTGGCCATTGCCGGCGGCGACGATGTTCTGGACGACGCAGACGTCGTTTTCAGCCTGCTGGGTGCATGCCTTGTACCAGCCCTGGGGCGCCTGCCCGGAAGCCGGTGCCTGCGCCTGTGCCATGGCGGGCGAAGCCATCACGGCGAAACCCATGGCCGCTGCAAAGACGGCACTGCCCGCGGCGGCCGTCTTGGTGCTGATCGCGTTCCTGACGCTCATTGGCTTCTTCGTCTCCTCAATCGTCTCTTCAAGAGTGTGTTCGATCCGGCCCCGCGACGACGCATCCCGTCTCGCACGCCCCCGATATCGCCCCGTCCTGTTGGCCAAATACGGCATTACAATGGCTCGCAGGATCGCCTCGGCGATACGTCAGCGGCCTCGTTACACCCGTTTGATCCCAATATCCACTAGAACCCGATCGGCAATAGCGATTGCAGCAACCACCATCATATCGCCCCAACACAAGCTCAGGCATGACCTCATGCGAGACCAGGGGCGATCGTGTTAGGGTTTCGCGAATCAAATCAGCATTGATACGCCGCCGGAGTTTCATTCATGGGTCGCTTTTCTCCGACCGTGGCGCTCGCCATTGCCGCCGCCTTCCTGCCGGCGCTTCTGTCGCCTGCCTCCGCCGAACCGGTTCATGCCATCGCCATGCATGGCGAACCGGCCCTTGGTCCGGATTTCGAGCACCTGCCCTATGTCGATCCCGATGCGCCGAAGGGGGGCAGCATAGCCTACGGCGTGGTCGGCACGTTCGACAGCCTCAACCCGTTCATCCTGCAGTCCATGCGCACCACGGCGCGTGGCGTCATCGACCAGGAATATGGCAACCTCGTCTACGAATCGCTGATGTTTCGCAGCCGCGACGAGCCCTTCACGCTCTATGGCCTGATCGCGGAGACCGCCGAATGGGATGAGGAGCGCAGCTTCATCGAGTTCCAGATCCACCCGGAAGCTCGTTTCTCCGATGGCGAGCCCATCAAGCCGGAAGACGTGATCTTCTCCTTCGAATTGCTCGCGGAAAAAGGCCGCCCGCCCTATTCCACCCGGCTGAATTTCGTCGACAAGCTCGAAAAAATCGGCGAGCGCGGCGTGCGCTTCACCTTCGGCGAAGATGCGAGCCGCGAATTGCCATTGCTGATCGCAATGAGCCCGATCCTGCCGAAGCACGCGATCGATCCGGAGACCTTCGACCGCTCCTCGCTCAAGCCCCCGATCGGTTCCGGCCCCTATCTGGTCTCCAAGGTCGAGCCCGGCCAGCGCATCACCTTCGAACGCGACCCCGATTACTGGGCCCGCGACCTGCCGATCAAACGCGGCCAGGACAATTTCGACACGGTGACGGTGGAGTATTTCCTCTCGGCGAGCTCTCAGTTCGAGGCGTTCAAGCGCGGCCTCTTCGACGTCTTTCCCGAGGGCAGCCCCACCGCCTGGGCGCGGTCCTACAATTTCCCGGCCATTACCGATGGCCGGATCGTTAAGGATGAGTTCCGCCCCCAGCTTCCCTCCGGCATGCTGGGCTTCGTCTTCAACACGCGCCGCGACATCTTCGCCGATCGGCAGGTGCGCCAGGCGCTTGCCATGCTCTTCGATTTCGAATGGGCAAACCGCACGCTCTTCGACGGAGCCTACACGCGCACGCAGAGCTACTGGCAGGGTTCCGACTTCTCGAGCCTGGAAACACCCGCCAATGCGCTGGAGAAGGACCTGCTCGCACCGTTCCCCGATGCCGTAATGCCCGAAATCATGGACGGCAGCTTCACCATGCCACGCACCAGTGGCGCCGGTCGAGACCGCGCAAGCCAGCGTGCCGCCTATGATCTGCTGCGAGAAGCCGGCTACCGTATCGAGGGCGGTCGCATGGTCGATGAGAACGGCCGGCAGTTGTCCTTCGAGGTGATGACACAGAACGAAGGCCAGGAGAAGCTCGCGCTCGCCTACCAGCGCACCCTCACCTCTCTTGGCATCGCCATGCGCATCCGCACGGTCGACGACGCGCAGTACCAGCAGCGAAGCCTCGCCTACGACTACGACATGATCGTCAAGTCCTACCCGTCGACCCTTTCTCCCGGCGCCGAGCAGAACTGGCGCTGGCACTCCAGCTCGCGCGATCCGCAAGGCACCTTCAACTTCGCCGGTGCCGCCGACCCGGCGATCGATGCGATGATCGACGCGATGCTCAACGCCCGCAGCGATGAAGAATTCACCGCTGCTGTTCGCGCTTTCGACCGGGTGCTGCTGTCGGGCTGGTATATGGTGCCGCTCTACCACGTCGAAGAACAATGGGTCGCACGTTGGGCCCATATCGAACGGCCGGAAACAACTCCCATATATGGCTATACGCTGCCCACATGGTGGGACGGCCGCGTGGCCGGCGAATAGGCGCCGAACGCAACAAGCGCATCCGAGGAGAGGATCACGCCATGAAGACAATCCGCATCGACGTGATCTCGGATGTCATGTGCCCCTGGTGCTATATCGGAAAGCGCCGGCTAGAAGGCGCCGTCGCAGCGCTCGATGGCGATGTCGCAGTCGAGATCAACTGGCGCCCCTATCAGCTCGATCCGACGCTGCCCAAAGAGGGCAAGGACCGCGCGCGCTATCTCGAAGAGAAGTTCGGCGGGCCCGAGCGCGCCGCAGCCATCTACGAGCGGGTGCGCGAGGCGGGCCGCGAAGAAGCGATTCCCTTCGACTTCGACGCGATACCCGTCTCTGCCAACACGCTTGATGCCCACCGCCTGATCCGCTGGGCCGGTGAACAAGGCCGCATGGCCCAAGATCGCGTCGTCGAAAGCCTGTTTCGCAAGTACTTCACCGAAGGCGCGCATATCGGCGACGACCAGACCCTGCTCGATTGCGCCGAGGAAGCAGGCCTCGACCGCGCCGTCGTCGCCACCAAGCTCGCCGGCGATCTCGACCGCGCCACCGTCTCCGCCGAAATCGAAAACGCCGGCCGCATGGGCGTCCAGGGCGTGCCCTGCTTCATCCTGAACAACAAATACGCCATCAGCGGCGCCCAGCCCGCCGCAACGCTCGCCGACGCGATCCGCCAGGTCGCCGCCGAAGCGGCTGCAGCCTGAGATTGGCGAAAGCCGTGGACCGAGCGTAGAATGGGACTTTGAGCAGTCGGAGCAGCCCCATGACCGATAAGGATTTGCGACACTTGGAAGAGGCCATTAGGCGAACCGGGGAAGTCGCGGCCGAGCTGGGACGCGCTGCCGGCAAACCGATCTTCTACACCGATCCCGCGCATCCTGAGGGTATTATCAAGGAATACCCTGACGGATCGCGAGACCTGATCGATCGAAAGCTCGGCGAGGAACGTCTGCTGGCACAGCTTGGACCACGTCTGCCGAACCATGCAGCGGCAGAGTAAGGTCTGCATTATCCTCGCTGGACCGAACGGTGGTGGCAAATCCACCATCCATCAGGCGCTTGCACTCGACCCGCCTTTTGTGAATGCCGACGATATTGCGCGTCGCCTCTCGCCCGGTTTACCCGAGAGTGCCGCTATGGAAGCTGGACGTTTGGCCCTGTCCCGACTCGAATAGCTGTCTGCTCATGGAACGAGTTTTGTTTACGAAACGACCTTATCCAGCGCTCAATCCATACGGCTGATGCGACGGTGCAAAGTTCTAGGTTACCGCATACGCCTGATATTTGCGGCGCTTGAAAACGCCGACTTGCACATACGGCGCGTACATGAACGCGTGGACCGTGGAGGACATGCCATCCCTGAGGATGTGATCCGGCGCCGCTACGACACGTCGTTTCAACGCCTTACCGAAGCGCTCGAAATTGCAGACCAGATCACGCTGATCGACAATAGTGGTTTTGGGGCACGCGTGGTCCTGGCGATCGAGGATGGTCACGTCGTCCAATCGAACGTTGAAAAAGAAAGGCCGCTCGACGCAAAGTTCGTCGAAGCGGCCCAGCTTTATTCAGAAAAGTAGGCGTTCAGCCCCAACCTCACCCGTTCACAGCCACCTTGCGGGACTGGTCGTCGCGGCCGCCCTTGAGCAGTTCCGCGACGAGGAAGGCGAGTTCCAGCGCCTGGTCGGCGTTGAGCCGCGGATCGCAATGGGTGTGGTAGCGGTCCGACAGGTCGTCGGCGGAAACGGCACGCGCGCCGCCCGTGCACTCGGTCACGTTCTTGCCGGTCATCTCGATGTGGATGCCGCCCGGGTGCGAGCCTTCGGCCCGGTGGATCTGGAAGAAGCTTTCGACCTCCGACAGGATCCGCTCGAATGGCCGCGTCTTGTAGCTGTTCAGCGTGATTGTGTTGCCGTGCATCGGATCGCAGGACCAGACGACCTTCTTGCCTTCGCGCTCGACGGCGCGGATCAGCTTCGGCAGGTGCTCGGCGACCTTGTCGTGGCCGAAGCGCGCGATCAGCGTCAGCCGCCCGGCTTCGTTGCCCGGATTGAGGATGTCGATCAGCTTGAGCAGATCGTCCGGCTGCAGGCTCGGTCCGCATTTCAGGCCGATCGGGTTCTTGATGCCGCGGCAGAACTCGATATGGGCGTGATCGGCTTGGCGTGTGCGGTCGCCGATCCAGATCATGTGACCCGAAGTGGCGTACCAGTCACCCGAGGTGGAATCGACGCGCGTCATCGCCTCTTCATAGCCGAGCAGCAGCGCTTCGTGGCTCGTGAAGAAATCGGTTTCGTTGAGCGAGCGGTTGCTCTCGGAATCGATCCCGATCGCCTTCATGAAGTCCATCGTCTCGGAAATCCGATCGGCGAGCTTGCGGTAGCGCTCGGCCTGCGGGCTGTCCTTGACGAAGCCGAGCATCCACTGGTGCACGTTGTCGAGGTTGGCGTAGCCACCCTGCGCGAAGGCGCGCAACAGGTTCAGCGTGGCCGCCGACTGCCGGTAGGCCATGATCTGGCGCTCCGGGCTCGGAATGCGCGAGGCTTCGTCGAACTCGATGCCGTTGATGATGTCGCCGCGGTAGGAAGGCAGCGTCACGCCGTCCTTCGTCTCGTTATCGGACGAGCGCGGCTTGGCGAACTGGCCGGCAATGCGACCGACTTTGACGACCGGCTGCTGCGCTCCGAACGTCAGGACGACGGCCATCTGCAGGAACACGCGGAAGAAGTCGCGGATATTGTCCGCGCCATGCTCGGCGAAGCTCTCGGCGCAATCGCCGCCCTGAAGCAGGAAGCCCTCGCCCTCGGCCACGCGGGCAAGCGACGTCTTCAACTTGCGGGCCTCACCGGCAAAAACGAGCGGCGGAAAGCTGGCCAGACGCGCTTCGGCAGTCTTCAGCGCCTCCAGATCCGGATAGGAGGGGACCTGCTGGATCGGCTTGTCGCGCCAGCTTGTGGGGTTCCATGTCTGTGCCATAACGCTCACCTGTCGGCTCTTCCCTGACGACGGACATGCCCTGCCCGCCGTTCGAAGCCGGGCTTATAAACCCAAAGCACGCGTCAAGCAAAGGCCGCGCAACGAATAGACTTCAGGCGACGTAGCGCGCGCCATTTTCTTGCAGCAGCCGATCGAAGAGTGCGCGATCTTTTAACGAGAGGCTCACTGCCCTGGGATAGATCGGCCAATCCCGGTCGCCGAGGATCGGCGTGTCGAAATGCGCAGTTCCTCGAATGAAGTGTTGAAGCCCTTCCAACCCGTGCTCGCGCAGGAAGCCCTTCAGCACTGCATCGAGATAGGATTGCAGGATCGGGCATTCCTCCGGGCTTGCCTCCGGCGGATCGGCCTCGTAGATATAGACCGGGCACCCGTCTGGCACCCCGTCGCCCAAAACCGTCAGCGTTTCGAGCGGCACGTGCCGGCGCTGGTAGTCGTTTTCGCGCAGATCCACCGCTGCGAGATTGTCCACATGGTCGAACACCAGAAGCCCGTCGATCTCGCTTTCCGGCGCAGGCCGCACGGTCAAAAGCGATGCATGCACGGCGCGATCGGCGGCAAGCCCCGCGTCGGGGCGTGGCTGCCATTCGCGCCGCCAGCCTGAAACGCGCGCAGGCCGCGCGCCGACGATGTGGGTGCGCAGCGTCTCGCGGTTGACAAGCGATCCGTAGCCGAAATAGGCAACCAGCGCGCCCTCCGCGGCCAGCCGCGAAAGCGTTCCGTCATCCACCGGACGATCCTGCATGTTGCCCCGCTCCTGTTCGACGTTAGCGGGGCGCTCATGCCATGCGGTTGTACGCGGCTCAACCCGAGGCGCTGGATTTGAAGCTTCTACTGAACGAGCCGCACCGTCTCCGGTCCAACGAGCACCTCGACGGGGCACTCGATGATCACGCGAATATCATCGTAATCGCGGTCGCTGCCGCCATTCTCCGGAGGACGGTCCTCGAAGCCATAATAGCGAAACTTGCCCGGCGCGCATGCCGCGGTCGAGATCTGCGGGTTGCGGTTCTTTCCTTCCGGAATGACACCGCCCCTGCTCTTCGGCTTGCACTGCTCGAACGTATCGCACAGCACCGTCTCCACGAGACGAAGCCCTCCTAGATCGTAACTTTCAACGCCGTTCTCGATCACCGTGTCGGTGTAGTAGGTGTATTGCCGCCGCGTCGATTTATCGGGATCATCCCCATAATGCTTGGCCTCGCGGACGTTCCAGAGCTTCAGGCTCAACGCCTCGCCTGCCCCGCAAACGGGCATCTCGACGTTGTAATGGCCACCATTGTTGTCGGCGATCGGTGTCATCTGCGAGCGGCCGGGCGACTTATCGCCGTTAGCAGAAGAGCCGCCCCTGCCGCCACCGGCATTGGCCTTGGCATCGGCGGCCTTGCGGGCATCGAAACAATAGACGGAGACGCGGTTATAATCCCATGCCTCGGGGTCAAGCTGTGCAACCTTCGGAGCCGTGTAGACGTAAGCCGCGCCCTTGTAACGGGCCGTGCTCGTGGCGCCGATGCTGACCGGCCCGGTCTGCAGGATGCTGCCGATCGAAGTGCGCATCGTCAGCGCGGCCGTCACCTGGAAGTCGCTGATCGACACCCATTCGCCATCCAGGACCACATCGGCGAGATCGCCTCTGAATGCGAACCTGTCGCTCAGATTGCTTCTGAACCCGTCCAGCAACGCCGCGTCGTCGGCATTGACGCCGTTGGCGGCAACTGCGAGCGCGATCTTGTCGGCCTCGTGTTTCATCTGAAAGCGAATGTTCGACGCCTTGGTATAATCCACCGCAAGGCCTGCGGCTCCCGCGACAGGAACGAGCAGAAGCCCGAACAGAATGCCGAACTGGCCAGACTTCTCCTGGCGAAATCTCCGTAGAATACGCATCACCCAACCCCGTCTTTTGGACGTTTCGGGGTGACCCTAACGACGAGGCCTTACGGTCGGACTTCGATATTGTATCGAATTTTAATGATTGCCGGCGCCTAGACCCGCTTGCCGTCCTTGATGCGATAGGTCGGGTTGTACATCGTCACCAGTTCCTCGGCAGCCGTCGGGTGCACCGCCATGGTGCGATCGAAGTCGTCCTTCGTCGCACCCGCCTTCAGCGCAATGCCGACAAGCTGCGCCATCTCACCCGCCTCCGGCCCGAGAATGTGGACGCCGAGCACCTTTCGGTCGAGCGCATTCACCACGATCTTCATGATCGTCCTCTCGTCACGGCCGGCAAGCACATGTTTCATCGGCCGGAACTCGGCGCGATAGACTTCGAGTTCCTCGAAATCCTTACAGGCATCCTCCTCCGACAGGCCCACCGTTCCGATCTCCGGCTGCGAAAAGACAGCCGTCGCGATCAGCTGATGGTCCGGCTTGGTCGGATTGTCCTTGAAGGCGGTTTCGACGAAGCACATGGCCTCGTGGATGGCGACCGGCGTCAGCTGCACGCGATCGGTCACGTCACCGACAGCGTAGATATTGTCGACATTGGTGCGGGAATAATCGTCGACGGTGACCGCGCCCTTGTGATCGACCACAACGCCCGCAGCCTCGAGTCCGAGACCTTCCGTGTTCGGGTCGCGTCCAAGCGCCAGCATCACCTGGTCGGCCTCCAGCACCTCGCCGTTCTTGGTATGCGCCACGAGCCGGCCGTCGTCGCCCTTTTCGATCTTCGCGAAAACATCCTGGCAAAGAATGCGGATGCCCTTCTTTTCCATCGCCGCATGAAGCCCGCGGCGCATGTCGCCATCGAAGCGGCCGAGAATTTCCTTGCCGCGATAGATGATCGTCGTGTCGACACCGAGCCCGTGGAAGATATTGGCGAACTCGACCGCGATATAGCCGCCGCCGGCGATGACGATCGCCTTTGGCAGCGTCTCCAAGTGGAACGCCTCGTTCGAGGTGATGCAGAGCTCATGCCCCGGCAGCGAAGCGTGTGGATTGGCATACCCGCCGACGGCGATGAGGATCTTGTCTGCCGTGACGCGCTCGCCCGTGGCCTTGAGCTCGATCATGTGGGCGTCCACGAGCACGGCGCGGCTGTCGAATAGCGTCACATTCGCGCTGGTCAGCCCCTTGCGATAGAGCCCTTCCAGACGCTCGATCTCGCGGTCCTTGTTGGCAATCAGCGTCGGCCAGTCGAACGACGATTCCCCGACAGACCAGCCATATCCGGCGGCGTCCTCGAATGCTTCGGAAAAATGCGAGGCATAGACGAAGAGCTTCTTCGGCACGCAGCCGCGGATCACGCAGGTGCCGCCATAGCGGTACTCTTCCGCAATCGCCACCTTGCGTCCGAGCGCACCCGTTACCCGCGCTGCCCGAACACCACCCGAGCCACCACCGATGACGAAAAGGTCGTAGTCGTACTCAGCCATGGGATCGATCCTGCGCGTGGTCTTGTCGACGCCGCGTATCCGACGCCGAGACGGTGAAATGAAAGCCCGGCGCTTGGCCGGGCTTTTGAGATCTTATCTAGTGCGCTTTGAGCTTATTGTGCAGGGGTGGCAGCCGGATCGGCCACTGTGCCGGTTTCGGGATCGATGCCGGCGTCTTCCGCAGTCGGCGCCTGGTCGCCGAGCCGCTGCTCGAGCGCGGCGTCGGCCTCGACGGCGAGATCGCGCGAGATGCCTGTCGCCCAGATTTCGGCTGAACGCATCAGCTCCTGCGTGACGGTGATGCCATTTTCCAGGAGCTTGAGACCGGCCGGCGACGTGTAGAACTCCGTGATCGCGTTCAGTTCTTCTTCCGTGAAGGTGCGGGCGTAGATCTCGGCAGCCTCACGCTCGAGGTCGCCACGCCGCGATGCCAGCGAGACTGCAACGTCGTCGATCGTGGAGGAAATTTCCGCTTCAAAGTTTGGCGTGCTCTGGATGAGCGCCGCCTTCAGCTGCTCGGCCGTACCGGGCAGGATCTGGTCGAACTGGTCGGTGGCACCAAGCGCCGCGATGGCTGCACGTGCCGCGGCCCGGTGGCTGTCGCTCAGCTGTTCCTGCGCATGCGCAGTCCCGCCCGCCAGGGCGAAGGCGATGAGAGCGGCGGCACCTGCACCGCGAAAGAGACCGTTCGAGATTGCCATGTGAGGATCAGCTCCTGTGTTCCTGCTCAGCCGTCAGCGTTTCAACGCCGTTTTCGCCGGCGATAATCGCCACCGAGGCCAGATTTATGAATAGACCGTGCTCGACAACCCCGGGGATGGCATGCAGCGCGGCGGATAGCGCTTCTGGATCGGGAATACGGCCAAATGATGCGTCGAGAATGTGGTGTCCGCCGTCGGTTTCATAGGCGCCGTCATTGCCGGGGCGGATCGTGAAGCCACCGGAAAGATCGAGCTTCGCAGCCGCCTTTTCCACTGCAATCCGGGTGGATGTCATGCCGAACGGGTTGATCTCGATCGGCAGCGCATAGGCACCCAGCGTGTCGACCAGTTTCGACGCATCGGCGATGACGATCATGCGCTTGGAAGCCGCCGCCACGATCTTCTCGCGCAGCAGCGCCCCGCCACCGCCCTTGATCAGGCGCAGTGTATGGTCGACTTCGTCGGCACCATCGATCGTCAGGTCGAGTTCCGGCTCCTCGTCGAGCGAGAAGAGCGGCACGCCGAGATCCATGCACAGCCGAGCGGTGCGCTCCGATGTCGGCACGCCCTTGATCGAAAGCCCGCCCTCGACCTTTTCGGCCAGAAGCCGCACGAACTCTTCCGCGGTGGATCCGGTGCCGATGCCGAGACGCATGCCGTCTTCCACATAGCCGAGCGCCGCGCGTGCGGCTTCGATCTTGCTGTCACGTGGATCCATGCGTGTCTTTCGCCTTTGCCTCGATGAACGGGCCGCTACCGGCCGCTTTGATGCGTGCGCCGCTGTTACCATGACGAGCAGGATCAAGCCAAGGCTTGAACCGAGCCCCAACGGCGGATACCCAAGGCCCTGATCACGCCGGAAGAGGCCGGAATTAGGATTGCCGTGGGCGATCCCTGCATGGAAGGACTTACCGAGGACCATGGGCGCTGAGAACCCCGTCATCTATGTGGACGCCGATGCCTGCCCGGTGAAGCCCGAGATCCTCAAGGTCGCCGAGCGTCATGGGGTCAAAACGGTGTTCGTCGCCAATTCTGGCCTGCGGCCCTCGCGTGATCCGATGATCGTCAACGTCGTCGTGTCGGCAAGTTTCGATGCGGCCGACGACTGGATCGCCGATGCCGTCAAACCGGGGGATATCGTCGTGACGGCCGACGTGCCGCTTGCCGGGCGCTGCGTGGAAGCTGGCGCCCATGTGACCGGCCCGACGGGTCGCATCTTCGACCAGACATCCATCGGCATGGCGACCGCGATGCGCGATCTCGGCCAGCACCTGCGCGAATCGGGTGCGATCAAGGGCTACAATCCATCGTTTTCCCAGCGCGACCGATCCGCCTTTCTGGAAACGCTCGACCGGCTCCTTCGTCGGGCTATGTCCGAACGGTCGAGATGATATGGTTGCGACAGCCGCCAACAGCATTCGAGGTAACAGCCCATGAAGACAGTTTCGCAGACCAAGGCCCATGGCGGCATCCAGGGCGTCTATTCCCATCCCTCCGCCGTCACCAATTGCGAAATGACCTTCGCCGTCTTCGTGCCGCCGCTGGCTGAAGGCGCCAAGGCTCCGGTGCTTTGGTACCTCTCCGGCCTGACCTGCACCCATCAGAACGTCATGGACAAGGGCGAGTATCGCCGGCTTGCGGCCGAACTCGGCCTGATCATCGTGTGCCCGGATACAAGCCCCCGCGGAGACGACGTGGCCGACGAGCCCGACAACTGGCAGTTCGGCAAGGGCGCCGGCTTCTATGTCGATGCGACCGAGGCGCCCTATTCCCAGCATTACCGCATGTACAGCTACATCCTTAAAGAGCTGACGGGCCTCATCGCCACCGAGTTTCCCGCTGCTGACATGGATCGCCAGGGCATCTTCGGCCACTCGATGGGCGGACATGGCGCGCTGGTGATGGCACTGCGCAATCCCGATCGCTTCAAGTCCTGCTCGGCCTTCGCGCCGATCGTGCAGCCGAGCACAGCCGATTGGTCGAAAGGTGCCTTTGAGAAATATTTGGGTGCCGAGTCGTCGGCATGGCGAGACTATGACGCCACGCGGCTGATCGAGAACGGCCACCGCTTCGCCGAGTTTCTCGTGGATCAGGGCGATGCCGATGGCTTTCTAGAAAACGGTCTGCGACCCTGGCTTCTCGAGGAAGCCTGCAATGCCGCGAACATTCCGTTGAAGCTTCGCATGCATCCCGGCTACGACCACTCCTACTTCTTCATCTCCACCTTCATGGACGATCATCTGCGCTGGCACCGCGCTCGCCTCTAGCCCGGCATTGTAAGCATGTGCTTTAACAAAGCCGGCTAAAGTCTCGTCAAATCGAACGATTGGTCAAATGCGGCTGTGTTAGGCAGCATGCGCATTAATTAGCACTTGGCGATATATTCAAAATATCGGAAAAAATCGGTGGCGATTTCCACCGTCGTCAACGCAATTCTACAGGCATAGCATCCAATATGTCGCACCTTCGGGAGGATGCGACATACCAAGGGGTAGCATATGTCGGAGGGGCATAGCCGCCGTGGACCTGTCGATCAATCGGCAGGCGCCGCATCGGATGCAGTTGTGGGACATGTCGATTGCGGATCGGCGCAGACAGATTCCGATCGGACATTCCTAAGATCAGTCATTGAAAACCAGGTCGTGCCGCGCCTTCTCATTGCCGAAAGCGCCGCCCTGCGTCAGCCGCACGAAATCGCGAGCGACGTCTCACGGCCCTCGGCACGCGACGTCAACGAGCTTCTGCACATTGTCGTCGAGGCAGATACCGCCGCATGCGTGGAATATCTGCAAAGCCGCCGCAGCCGGGGCATGCAGCTCGAAACGGTCTATCTCGGCCTTCTCGCACCCGTCGCGCACCGTCTCGGCCTCATGTGGGAGCGCGACGAGCTGAGCTTCATCGACGTGACGGTCGGGCTCGCGCGCCTGCAGTCGCTCGTTCATGAACTGACCAGCGACAGCTGCTACGGCGCGCTCAATCAGGATGCCACCCGCCGCATCGTGCTGGCCACCGCCCGTAACGAACAGCACGCCTTCGGGCTACTCATCGTTGCCGAATTCCTGCGGCTTGCCGGCTGGGAAGTGGATGGTGGGCCCGATGTGGAAAGCGGCGCGCCGCTCATCCGCATGGTCGGCCAAGAATGGTATGCGGTCGTCGGCCTGTCCGTCGGCTTCGAGGAACATGTGGACGCGACCCGTGCCGACATCGGCAAGGTGCGCGCCCGCTCGCGCAACCCCAAGGTCGGGATCCTCACCGGGGGCGCAGCCTTCTCGCGCGACCCGTCAGAGGCCGGGCGCATGGGCGCCGATGCGCTCGCCCGTGATGGCCGTGAGGCGGTCGCCAAGGCAGAGGCGCTGCGTTCCGCCTGCGCCTGACCGCCTGAGATCAACGCTCTGAGATCAACGCCTCAGGCTAGAACCCGCGACGATTGATCTGCGCGAGACTGCTCAGCATGTCCGCGCCGAGCGCCGCACCGGCATTGGACGAAAAGAGTGCCAGCGCCGGATCCTGGAAATTGTTGTTTTCCATGTCGAACAGCGCGGCGAACTGCACGAGGAACTTGTCGAGCTCGCGTGGATCGGAGAAGGACGCCAGATCCAGCCGGTCCTCGATCATGCGCGCCTGCGCGTCGATGTCGGACTGGGCGATCTCCTGCGGCAGGCCGAGCGCCACGCGCACCACCTGCTGCAGCGCAGGATCCGCCAGGATGTCGAACGGGCTTTTGATCTCGCCCGCCATGCGCTTGAAATAAAGCGCAAGCCGCACGCCCTCGTTTTCCAGGCCCGCCTCTTCTTCCAGCGTCTGGCGCAGATAGAATTCTTCCGTCTGGATTATGTCGGCTTCGGACTGCACCTTGCCGGTCACTTCCCGGTCGATCGTCCCGTCGGTGTTGAAATTGAAGCTCGCCGCCAGAAGCCGCAGGCTGCGATCGGATTGCGTGTTCACGAAGCTGTCCGGATCGTCCACATCGCTGGTCAGCACGTCACGCAGCGTGCGGGTGTCGATCACCTCGGGATCATAACCCTGGCTTTGCAGAAGCACGGCAACCACGCGCTCGTCGGCCAGAAGCTGGTCGATCGATGAGACCTTGGCGATCTGCTCACGATAGTAGCGCACCTCGGTTTCCGCCTGATCCTCCGAAAGCCCAAGGATCTCGGCGCGTTCGAGATAGTCGGCGGTGAAGGCGTTGACCTGCGCTTCCGATTGCGCGCGCCGCGCCGTGGTCGTAAGCCCATCCGCGCCGAAGTTGAACGCCTCGGCAAGGCCGCGGAAGCGCGCATTACGCGGCTGGTTGGCAAAACTGTTCGGATCGTTGAGGTCGCTGGTCAGCGCACGCTTCACCGCCTCCTTCGTTTCCGTCGCAGGATCAAGCCCATAGGCCTGCATGACGTAATTGTAGAGCGCGGCATCGCGCATCAGCGCATCGACGGAATTCACCGTCGCCATGGCCGAGCGGAACACGCTTTCGCGCGTCGCGTCGCGGCGTTCGCCGGCATTGTCGTAATTCGACATGAATGCCCGGTTGAGCGTCGTCCGCTGCTCGGTCGTCTGCGCCGGGCCGATCGCCTCACCATCCGTGCCGAAGTTGAAGAGGCGGGCCATCTCCCGAAGCGCGCTGTTTGGTGTCGTGCGCGCAAAGCTCGTCGGGTCGGACAGATCGCTCGTCAGCGCCGCACGGATATCGGCACGCCGCGTCAGCGAAGCCGGCTGGTCGTAGGCGGTCCAGAGATAGTTGACGAGCTTCGGATCGGCCAGCAGATCGTCGACATTGGTGATCGTGGTGATCTTCTCGTTGAAATAGCTGGTCATCAGATCGGCGGCCAGCGGCACGATCCGGTCCGGCACGTCGAACAGATAGTCCTCCGTCGTCTTGCGCACCTGCTCTGCCGTTTGCGCAGGAACGCCGTCGGCCAGCGACCCGTCCGCCTGGAAATTGAACTGCTGAGCCAGCGAAAGATAGTTCCGGTTCTCCGGCCGGTTGGCGAAACTGGTCGGATCGGAGAGATCGCTTGTGAGAATCTCCCGGAGAAAATCGGCCGAGTAATAGCGCGTGTCGATCACATTGGCCTTGAGCGCAACCTCGACCAGCCGCCGGTCGGCCAGAAACTCGTCGACATTGGTGATCTGGCCGATGCGCGCCTTGTAGTTCTCGAATTCCGCCGCATAGGCACGGCCGGCATTCTGCACGCTCACATCGTAAAGCCCGATCAGATCCTCGGTTTGCCGGTCCGACTGAATGTCCGGTTTCACCTGCGCTTCTGCATTGCCGGCGAAGGAGAACGCCTGGGCGAAGTTCCGATAGCGCTCATCCTCGAGCTTGTTGGCGAAACTGTCGCTGTCGGAGAGATCGCTTTCCAGCACCTGCCGCATGAAGGCGCGCGCATAGGTCATCTCTTCCAGCCCGTAGGCCTTCATCGCATAGGAATAGACCCGGTAATCGTCGAGAAACTCCTCCACCGAGGAAATCTTGCCGATCGTCTCGCGATAATACTGCGCCTCCCGCGCCACCACCGCATCATCCGCCACCCGCCCGATACTGCGCGACATGTCGCGATCGATGAGGTTGTAACTGAGATAGGTCGAAAGCATGCAGCGACTCCGCCATGAAAATTGGCCGGAGTGTCAGGGACTGGGCTTGCGTGGGGCTGGTGGGGGTCGCCGGATGAAGGCCGTTCTTGTTGGTATCTTGCATGACACCGCAGCGGCAGGTTTCGACCCCATTTCGGCCGTTTACGCTCGGCTTATCGACCGCCCGCTTCGAGCCCGAAGCCGACATTCCACTTGCCCCGACTCAGCGCTATGGCTAGCCTCCTTGATACAGGTTTGGCCCGCGCCTCCCCCCTCCAACTGGGGAAGTATTGCACATACGGGGTAACGAGATCATCGAACCGTCTGTTCGAGCGTTCGCATAAGGAGGGGTTGCGTCTCTGGCTCAGAATGGAGGTTCTTGATGAGGCTATCGGCACCGATCTACAAACTCAAACGTAGAGCCAGACGGCTGGCTCGAGATGAAAAAATCGCCCTACACGAAGCGCTGGATCACATTGCGCGTGAGGAAGGCTTCTCGGCATGGAGCCTGCTTTCTTCACATCTAGCGATGAACTCTCCATCGAAAACACTGCTGTCCCGGCTTGCGGACGGAGACCTGCTTTTGCTCGGTGCGCGTCCCGGACACGGTAAGACCTTGCTGGGGCTTCAACTCCTACTCGACGCGGCCCGCGAGGGCAGGAAAGTGGTTTTCTTCACATTGGAGTACACCGAGCGCGAAGCATGGGAGCGTATCCATTCACTGGATGGGGATGTTCTCGGCCTTGGCGACAAGCTGGAGATAGTGACTTCGGAAGACATCTGCGCCGATTTCATCATCCGGCATCTTTCCGGGGCGCCCCGGGAAACAGTCTCCGTCATCGACTATCTGCAAATCCTAGATCAGCAGAGAAGCAAGCCCGCACTATCGGATCAGATGCTCGTCCTTCGGGAATTTGCTCGCAAGACCGGGGTGGTCCTTGGGTTCATCTCGCAGATTGACCGTAGCTTTGATCCTGAACGCGAGACCATGCCGAGTGTCCGGGACATTCGCTTGCCCAATCCCATCGAGCTAGGGGTCTTCTCCAAAGCCTGCTTTCTGCACGACGGCGAAGTCCGGCTTCAGGATGTTGCCTGACCAGATCTCCCGCCCGGATGCCGCAAACGGCGCCCGGCACGATAGTCCGTGATGGCAGCTGGGTCCGCATAGCTGCCGTAACCAACTAACGCTCGAAATGGCAGCTTCCCTCCCCAATGCAGCCAGTCAAACCCTTACCGCCCCGCATCACAACGGAATATTATCGTGCTTCTTCCACGGATTGCTCAAACTCTTGTTCCTGAGCATCCGTAATCCCCGCGCGATGCGCTTGCGGGTTGAATGCGGCATGATCACCTCGTCGATGTATCCGCGTTCGGCGGCGACGAAGGGTGAGAGGAAGCGGTCTTCGTACATCTTCGTGTGCGCGGCGATCTTCTCCGGATCGGCGATGTCCTTGCGGAAGATGATCTCGACGGCGCCCTTGGCGCCCATCACGGCGATCTGGGCGGTCGGCCAGGCATAGTTGATGTCGCCGCGCAGGTGCTTGGACGCCATCACGTCGTAGGCGCCGCCATAGGCCTTGCGGGTGATCACGGTCACCTTTGGCACCGTCGCCTCGCCATAGGCGAAGAGCAGCTTGGCGCCATGCTTGATCAGACCGCCATATTCCTGCGCCGTGCCCGGCAGGAAGCCCGGCACGTCGACGAAGGTGACGATCGGGATGTTGAAGCAGTCGCAGAAGCGCACGAACCGCGCGGCTTTCCGTGAGGCATCGCTGTCGAGCACGCCGGCCAGCACCATCGGCTGGTTGGCGACGAAGCCCACCGTGCGGCCCTCCACGCGGCCGAAGCCGCAGACGATGTTCTTGGCGAACGCCGCCTGGATCTCGAAGAAATCGCCCTCATCGATCACTTTGACGATCAATTCCTTCACATCATAGGGCTTATTGGCGTTATCGGGCACCAGCGTGTCGAGCGACGCATCCATCTCGTCGACGCTCTGGTAGTTGTCGATCTCCGGCACGTCGGATGTGTTGGATTGCGGCAGAAGGTCGATCAGCCGGCGCATCTGCAACAGCGCCTCGACATCGTTGTCATAGGCCCCGTCGGCGATCGAGGATTTCGTCGTGTGGATCGAGGCGCCACCGAGTTCCTCGGCGCTCACCGTCTCGTTGGTCACGGTCTTCACCACGTCCGGCCCGGTCACGAACATGTAGGACGTGTCGCGCACCATGAAGATGAAATCGGTCATCGCCGGCGAATAGACGTCGCCGCCCGCGCATGGCCCCATGATCACCGAGATCTGCGGGATCACGCCCGAGGCCAGCACGTTGCGCTGGAAAATCTCCGCATAGCCGCCAAGCGCCGCCACGCCTTCCTGGATGCGCGCGCCGCCCGCGTCGTAGAGCCCGATGATCGGCGCCCGGTTCTTCAGTGCCATGTCCTGAAGCTTGATCACCTTTTCCGCATGCGCCTCAGAAAGAGACCCGCCGAACACCGTGAAATCCTTGGCGAAAATGAACACCGTTCGGCCGTTCACCGTGCCCCAGCCGGTCACGACGCCGTCGCCGGAGATCTTGGTGTCCTGCATGCCGAAATCGGTGGAGCGGTGCTCGACGAACATGTCGAACTCTTCGAAGCTGCCTTCGTCGAGGAAGCACTCGATCCGCTCGCGCGCCGTCAGCTTGCCCTTGGCGTGCTGGGCCGCGATCCGCGCCTCGCCGCCGCCGAGCCTGGCTTTTGCCCGCCGCTCCTCAAGCTCCACCAGCACGTGTTTCAAGCGCGTTCCTCCCGCAGATCGTCAGTGTCGGTCTTTATGGTCGTGGTCGTCGATCGTGCATATCGGGCGGCAGAATGCCTCAACCGTCCCGTCTGGCAAGCAGGACGAAGGACGCAGCATCGAAATCGCGCCGCCGGCTTTCCCGGCGCTTGGCCGCTTCGTAATCCTCACCCCACAGCTCGGCGTTCCAGTTCTCGTCGAGATGCGCCTTCTCCCACGCCTCGTCGGGCGCAAGAGCGCCTTTGGCCAGCGCCATGGCGATCAGCGCCGAACCCGTCAGGCTCGTCGCCAGATGCAACGCCGCAAGATCGAGCGGCTGGGTAAAAGCCTTGAGCGCCGCACCGAAGGCGGCCAGCGTCTCGCGCGGCTGCGCCACATGTATCACGCCTTCGGCAAGCACGAAGCGTGCCGCAAGCTCCGCCTGCACCCAGTCGAGCACCGGGTCCCATTCCGCGCTCTGGCGCTCCACCAGCCGCTCGGGACTGCCCGCGCGGTAGCAGATGAGGTCGGTGCCGGCAAAGCGCAGCACGTCCTCGGCCACGGCCTGCGTGTCCTGCGCAATGCCGTCGATCGCCGTGTTGGCGAGCCGTGTCAGCGGCATCGTCGCCGGATCGATCGTTTCGGCCTGCGCGTCCCATTCGGCGGCCGTCTTTTCCGCCGTCACGGCGCTCGGCAGCGTCAGCAAAAGCCGCGCCGGCGTGCGCACAGGCCGCCCGTCGAGGGTCACCAGGAAGCCGCCCTCGTCGTGCTCGGCGAACCCGGCCTGCTTGTAGAAGCGCTTCGGCAGCGGCTTCTGCATCTGCTTCTGCGCGCGCTTCACCGGGTCCGGATCGCTCATCGCCGCTTCGGAAAGCTCCGCAAAGATATCGCGCATCGACGGATCGTTCGTGTGGTCGTCGTCTCCAGCCATCGTCGTCAGTCCGTCGCACCTTCCGCCTCGTCGAAACCGATGAGGTTGAAGCTCTGCACCATGTGCGGCGGCAGTTCCGCCGTCACGTCGATCGATCCGCCCGCGGGGTTGGGAATGATGATCCGCCGCGCGTGCAGATGCAGCCGGTTCTGCATGCCGCCCGGCAGCGTCCAGTTCTCGTCCGCCTCGAAATATTTGGGATCACCGAGAATCGGGTGGCCGATATGGGCGGCATGGACGCGCAGCTGGTGCGTGCGCCCCGTATAGGGCTCCATCTCCAGCCAGGCGAGGTTCTGCGCCGCCTGCTCGATGATCCGGTAATAGGAAACGGCGTGGTCGGCATCGGGCTCGCCATGCTTGGCAACGCGCATCCGGTCGCCATCCGGCGTCGCTTCCTTCACCAGCCAAGTCGAGATCTTGTCTTCGCGCTTCTTCGGCACGCCGCGCACCAGCGCCCAATAGGTCTTCTTGGTCGTCCGCTCGCGAAACGCTGCCGTCAGCGCCTGCGCCGCGCCGCGCGTGCGGGCAACGACCAGCACGCCGGAAGTCTCGCGGTCGAGCCGGTGGACGAGCCGCGGCTTCTCGCCCTTCTTGTTGCGCCACACTTCCAGCATGCCATCCACATGGCGCGACAGGCCCGATCCGCCCTGCACCGCAAGGCCGGCCGGCTTGTTGAAAACGTAGACCTTGGGGTCCTCGTAGATCAGCATCTGGCTGAGCAGTTCGTGGTCGGGTGCTGAACGCACCGCGCGCGGCGAGATCGGCCCGGTCTTCTTCTCGTCCACGCCAAGCGGCGGCACGCGCACCATCTGGCCCGGCTGCACCCGCGTGTCGGATTTCACCCGCCCGCCATCGACCCGGATCTGCCCGGAGCGCAAAAGCTTCTGCAACTGCCCGAAGCCGAGCCCCGGATAATGCTGCTTGAACCAGCGGTCGAGCCGCATGCCCGCTTCGTCGCCGTCCACCTTGCGTTGCTCGACGCTTGCCATATCATTCACAATCCCGTTCAGAACACCGTCCGCACCAGCCAGAGCCCGCCGATGATCGCGGCAAGCGAGAGCAAGACACTCAATCCCACATAGGCGACGGCGAGGCCCGGGGCGCCGCGCTCCCAGAGAACGATCGTGTCCAGCGAGAAGGCGGAAAAGGTCGTGTAGCCGCCGAGCACGCCCGTGGCAAGGAAGAGCCGCATTTCGACCGATGCGCCGAAGCGCCGCGCCACCACCTCCACCAGCACGCCCATCAGGAACGAGCCGATGACGTTGACCGCCAGCGTGCCGAAAGGAAAGTTCGGACCGAGCAGCCTGAGCGCGGCAAGATTGGTAAGATGGCGAAGCGCGGCGCCAAGCCCTCCACCGAGCGCAACGAGAAGCGTGTGAACCATCAAGCCGTCCAGCTTTCGACACTGTCTGCGCGCAAGACGCGCCGTCAGTCGACACTAAAGCGATTTGTCGAGCGTTGGAAACCGCCCGCGACGCCCGTACAGATTTTGCTGTTTGCCCGCGCCGATCCTGCGATAAGTCGTTGTGACATTCGGCTGCAGGGTCGACGTCCTGCCCGTCCCGCTTTCGAAAGGCCTTTCATGCGTCTCTTCTTCCCGACTGCGCTCATTGCCGGAGCGCTTGTGATCATGCCCGCCATGGCCGAGGACTTTTCGGCCATCAGCACGACCGCCATGTCGATCACCGGCGACATCAGCCTCGATGACAGCGAGATCGTCTTCTCGGATGGACAGTCGCTGGCATTCGACGAATTGGTACAGGATGTCTTCGTCGTCGATGGTGAGGAAGTGGCGGCCTCGGTCTACAGCGTTAGCGAACCGCAGGTGCTCGAGCTTCTCAACGGCAATACGCTCTGCGGCGACGGGTTCGTCACCTATGTCGCGACATGGGCGGGCATGGACGACCTGACGATCGTCGCGATGTTCGACACGCAGGACGTGCCGGGCTCCGATGAGGAGATGTGCGCGTCTTTCACCTACGAATAGTCTGCGGCGCTATGGACGCAGCCTCTCAGAGGCTGCGGCTGTGGCCGTTCTCGTCCACCACGAAGCTCAGCTTGAACTGAACGCCGTCCGGCGGAAAAGTGAGAGCTGCCTGCCCGCCAAGTTCCGGCCCGGCGCTGCGGCGAATGAGCGTCGTGCCGAAGCCCGCCGCTTCCGGCTCGACGACCGGCGGACCGCCGCTTTCCTTCCACGTCATCTCAACGCGGCGCTCGCCATGCCGGTCGAGCGGTGCCGTCCAGGTCACGTCGACACGGCCCGTCGGCGTGGACAGCGCACCGTATTTTGCAGCGTTCGTTCCGAGTTCGTGGATGATCAGGCCGAGCACCAGTGCCGAATTTGGCTGCAAGTCCACCCGGCCTCCGTCCATGACGATCTGGCGGGCATGCTTGCGCTGGTACGGTGCCAGAATGCGCTCGAGGACGTCGCGAAGCCCCGTGCTCGTCCAGTTCGCCTCGAACAAGAGCGCATGGGCATCCGACATCGCGTGGATCCGGCCGAGCAGCCGCTCTTCCAGATCCTGCTTGGACACGCTGTGGCGCGCCGTGTTGCGAATGATCGAGGCAACCACGGCCAGCGTGTTCTTCACGCGGTGGCTGAGTTCGTGAACCAGCAAATCCTGCTGCTGGCGGGCGCGGCGCTGCTCTTCGCGCAGGCGCGCTTCGGCGAGCGCGCGCTTCACCGCCGGGGCCAGCCGGATCAGGCGCTGCTTCAGCACGTAGTCGGTCGCGCCCTTGCGGAAGGATTCGATCGCGATCTCTTCCCCGAGCACACCGGACACGAAGATGAACGGGGCTGCCGGCGCCAGTTCAATCGCCATTTCGAGTGCGGCCAGGCCATCGAAACCGGGCAGCGAGTAGTCGCATAGGATCACATCGACCGAATGGGTCCTCAGCGCTTGCTCGTAGTCGCTGCGCCCGACAGCGCGCAGAATCTCGACGGAATCCCCCAGATCGCCCAGATGCTCCTGGATCAGATCCGCGTCGAAATCACTGTCTTCAAGGAGAACGATCCGGGTGACGCGCTGATCGGCGCGTACGGGTTGAACGCTCATTTCCATTCGAGATCCCGCAGCGGAGCAGGTTCGTTGAGGAGCGCCCAGAACACGCCGAGATTGCTGATGGCTTCCATGAACTGGCCGAATTCCACTGGCTTGATCACGAAGGCGTTCACGCCAAGCTCGTAGCTGGCGATCAGATCCTGCTCTTCGCGCGACGATGTCAGCATCACCACCGGAACGCGCTGCAGGAAGGCGTGGGACTTGATCTTTTCAAGCACTTCCAGCCCATCGATCTTGGGCAGCTTCAGGTCCAGCAGAACGACGGTCGGCTCGCCCTCGTTGCGGCCTTCGAACTTGCCGCGCCGGAACAGATAATCGAGCGCTTCTTCACCATCGCGGGCAACGGCGATTTCGTTGACGATGTTGCAGCGGCGCAGTGCCTCTAGCGTCAGTTCGAGGTCTTTGGGGTTGTCTTCGACAAGCAGAATGGGACGGTAATCAGTCATCAATCCTAACCTTTAGAGGGAGGCTGAAACCGAACGTGGCACCCTCGCCCACGCTCCCTTCTGCCCAGACTCGGCCCTTGTGCCGGTCTATGATGCGCCGAACCAGTGCAAGGCCAATTCCCGTCCCCTGGAAGTCCTCGGTTCGCTGCAGGCGCTGAAACACGCCGAACAGCTTGCCAAGGTAAGCCATGTCAAAGCCGACACCATTGTCGGAAATCTGATAGCAAATCTCGTCGCCATCGCGCCACCCTCGAATTGCAATCCGTGACACTTCTTCGCGAGCAGTATACTTGACAGCATTGTCGATGAGGTTTTGCCAGACCTGCCGGATCAGTGTGGGATCGCCTCTCGCAATGGGCAGCGCCGACACGTCCCATTCGATCTGCCGCTGCTCGATCAGCCGCGTCGTCGAATGACGCACCTCCGAGACGATCTTGTCCATATCGACGTTCTTCAGCGCGAGCTGCGTGCGTCCGAGATGGGAAAAGTTCAACAGATCGTCCACGAGGCGCCCGGCCGCGAGGGCCGACTCCGAAATACTGTCGAGGTAGTGGCGCGATTTCGCGTCGAGATTGTTCGACCGCCCCTTCAACAGTTCCGAATATCCGACGATGTGACGGAACGGCGCGCGCAGATCGTGCGAAACGGAATAGGAAAACGCCTCGAGTTCCTTGTTGGAGCGTTGCAAGCTTTCGGAGAGATTGGCAAGCACCTCGGCCTTGCGAAGCACGATGCCGACGATGGCGTTGCGCAGATTGCGCGCCGCATCGAGCTCTGCTTCCCGCCAGGGCGTCGATTTGCCCCGCTCCTGATCCTGCCAGGACTGAAACGACTGGCGCGGGTGAATGCGGCCGGATTCGCGCACAACCATGTGCGGATCCCCGCCCCAGGTCACGGTTCGGATCACCTCCGGGCGAAACCAGATCAGCCAGTGCGGGTAGAGTTCGGAAATGCGCACGGCCAGCAACCCGCTCGCCTGTTCAGCAAAGCGCTCCGCACACGGCATCTGCGCTCCGAGATGATCCGTGTAAAATTCCTGCCGGCCGGTCGATTCCAGAAATTCGACCATGGACTCGACTGCAGCGGCGTGGGGCGCAGCGCCGAAGACAACGATCTCATCATCCGAGGCCAAAGCCGCGCCGGTGGCATCCGCATAGGAAAGCAATTCGCTTTCCCCCCGGGCGAGCGCTGCACTCAGCTCGTTCTCTTCGGCCATGATCGCCAGCAATCGTCCTTGAAGCGCGCTCAGGGCGACGCGCAGGCTGGCATCTTCCAGTCGGGCATTCGCCGACACCCGCATGGAAAAGGCCTGAACGGCGAAATCGGCCGCTGCGCGCGCATTGGCGGAAACGCTATGGGCGTTGCGGCTGTGGCAGGCAACGAGGCCCCACAACGCTCCATCGACGAGGATCGAGACCGACATGGACGAGCCGGTGCCCATGTTGCGCATATATTCGAGATGGACGGGCGATACGCTTCTGAGCGCCGCCAGACTGAGATCCAGCGGCGCGTTCAGCTCGGGATCGACCGCCGGGACAAGCGGTACGGGTTCGTAGGATGCGGAGGGTATGAGCCGCAGCCGGTTGGTCCGATAAAGCTCCCGCGCCTGCGGGGGGATGTCCTTGCTTGGAAAGCGAAGGCCAAGATAATTCGGAAGCTCACCATTGTTGGCCTGGGCGATGACGTGGCCATTCCACTCCGGGTCGAACCGATAGACCAGCGCCCGGTCGAACCCGGTGATGGCCTGCACGAAAACAGCCGTCTGCCGGGCTGCCGTCGTCAGGTCGTCCATCGAATGGTCGAGCAATGACTGGGAAAAGGCCTGCAGGCGCACGAACAGCGCTTCGATTGCCTGTTCTTCCCGCTCGCCGCGTTGTTCGAATTCGATGATCAGGCGACCCTGCGCATTGGCATGCATCAGGACGGTCCACGTCCTGTCGCCGATCTGTAGCGCTTCCTGGAAGCGCTCTTCGTCGGCATCCGCCGCTTTCCTCTCGATCGCATCCCGCAGCGAACGCAGCTCTTCCGGCAAGCCTTCTCCCACGCGCAGGTCGAGGCCGACGAAAGTGCTGACATTCGCGCTCACCTGCGTGACGACTTGGCTGCTGGCGTCCAGCACGATCATTGCCCCATGCGGCTGAATGCTGCCCGGGATGCGGATCGGCTCGCTGGCGCAGATATCGAGATCGCGCGCGTCGCTCATGCGCGGCTCCTCAAGAACCAATCCTGGAGCCGCTGAAACGTCCGCTCTGCCGCGTCCAGCACTTGAGGCGTCATTAACGCCGGCAGCGCATCCAGCGCGGCCTGAGTTTCCCGCCAGATGGCTTCGCCGTCGTCGCTTAGCAAGGAACTCAACCCTTCAATTGGATACCAGTCTTTATCGCGGGCCCACTGATCGATGTAGCGCCCGCCAGCCCGCGAACCTTCCAGCACGTAGAGCACGCCATAGGCCTCCTCCGGCGACGGTGCTGGCATCGCCAGGTCGTAGGCGCTGCCTCGCTGGCCACCGAGGCGTATCAGATCGGCTTCCATCAGATCCGCCCGTTCCCGCGCCGCGAGAAACGATCGGTTGATCCCGCAGCCGCGCAGCCAGCGTTCATGCGCCTCCTGAAATCCGTGCATGTCCTTAAGGAAAGCCGTGAGGCTTCGGCGGTCAATCGATCGGGCATCGAGGCCTGCGGCGCGCTCGGTCTGCTTGTGGGCGCGCGCCGTATGGTGCCGAAGCTTCCGCGAAAGGCTTTCCGGCGCCACGTCTGCACCAGAGGGCGTGGCATCGGCTGAAAGAATTGCCAGCAGCGTCATTGTAGGCAGTCACCGCCGTGTTTCGAGAGCATTGCGACCGGACCGGCATCAATGCACGGCGGAACTTTTCAGGTGATGTCATGGATCACCCGTCGACAATCGATACAGGTTTTCATCCGGGAGACGCAACCCGGACCGCTTTACATTCAAAGTCGCTTATAAAGCAGCGGCGTCCTGCGTCTCGAGCGACGCGGAATTCCGGCGCCGGATCTCGGCGGCTGCATCGTCATAGAGAAACGGCAGGAATGCATAGCGCGCGCCGACGGTGACGCGCGAAACGGCATGAAGCAACGAACAGGAAAAAACGATCGCCGCCCCGCGTGGCGCCTTGAAGCCGCGCGGAGCATATTCCGGAAACGACACTTCCCCGCCTTCGAAATCCTCGTTCAGATTGATCGATACGGCAAAGCGCCGGTGCATCGTGGCAGGCGTCGTATTGTCCCGGTGAGGCTGGAAATGCCCGCCCTCTTCGGCCGGGTAGCAGCCGACCAGATAGCGCTCCATCCGTGTGCACCTGAAAAAATGGACCCGCTCGATCTGCGGCACCACTTTGCGGATGATCCGGCTCTGGACCTGCGAGATCACGGCCGGGTCATCGATGATGAGATCGCGCCGGACCTTGAAGCTTGCATCCTTGATCATCACGGTCTTGCCGTCGCGCTCGCGCATGAAGCCGGAAGACGCGCCGCCCAATTGACGATGCATGCCGATCAGCCGCTCGCAGAAATCAGGTTCGAAGATGTCCGGCAGGACAAGGATCGGCGGCGGCACGGCAAATCCGGCGAAACGGTCTACCGGCGGGGCCGCCGCGACCGCTTCCAGCAGTTCTTCCGCGCACCGCCCGTCTTCCCGCATCGGCACGACACGCCGGATGGTGAATGCAGGATCGATGAAGAGCCACACCGATCGAGGCAGACGGCGCACACCCGATGCACCCGTCGTAGCGCCCGCAAGCCGCGCCACGGCCCCGTCATGATCCCGAAAAATCCGCCGTCCAGGCAGCCTGTCGACGAGCGTTTCTTGCGTTTCGTCATCGGGGTCACGCGTGGCGATGAACAGCCGGGCGTGCCGATCGTCGAAAACATCGTCTGCTGCCATCATGGTCGCGACCGCGCGCCGGCAATCGTCGTCCGTGCTGCTGGCAACGAGCCCCAGGACCAGCCAGCAGCCGCCCATCGTGTCGAAGCTGAACTGCGGGTTGCTCCGTGTCCGGGCCTTGAATGGTGGCATGCGGTCGCCTGGCTCGAACCGAACACCTGTCGATGTGAAGTGCCTGCCATTCATGGTTCGCGCCCCCCGGCCTGCCGAACATGATCGAGGCAGCAGTGTAACCGCGGCAGAACAGACGGTGCATCGGACCGAAGTCCGATCAACCTCCGGGACTTATCGGACGGCTCGGTGCTACTCCAGCTAGCGAGCCTGCCGCTCGCGGCGCTTCGAAGCCCAGAAATCGAGCCGCTTGCGGATCTCGCGTTCGAACCCGCGCTCCGGCGGATCGTAAAAGCGCGTGCCGCTCAGCGCGTCCGGCAAATAGGTCTGTCCCGAGAAGGCGTCAGGCGCGTCGTGGTCGTATTCGTAACCGCTGCCATAGCCCTCCTCCTTCATCAGCTTCGTTGGCGCATTCAGGATGTGCTTCGGCGGCAGCAGCGAGCCGTGTTCCTTGGCAGCCCGCATCGCCGCCTTGAACGCCACATAGACACCGTTCGATTTCGGCGCGGTCGCGATGTAGACGCAGGCCTCCGCCAGCGCCAACTCGCCCTCCGGCGAGCCGAGATAGTCGTAGGCGTCCTTGGCCGCATTGGCGACGACAAGCGCCTGCGGATCGGCAAGCCCGACATCCTCTGCCGCCATGCGCACGAGCCGGCGGCCGATATAGAGCGGGTCTTCCCCCGCATCGAACATGCGGGCCAGATAGTAGAGCGCCGCATCCGGATCCGATCCGCGCACGGATTTGTGCAGAGCGGAGATCAGATTGTAGTGCCCATCCTGGCCCTTGTCATAAACCGGCGCGCGCCGCTGGACGATCCGCTGCAGCGTCTCCGCATCCACTTCCTCGCCGGGACCTGCAGCGCGCCACACCTCTTCGGCAAGCGTCAGGATCGCGCGCCCGTCCCCATCCGCCATCCGCAGCATGATCGCGCGCGCCTCGGGCGTCACGGGCAACGGGCGACCCTCGGCCTCCTCCGCCCGCGTCAGAAGCTGGGATAGGCTGTCGGCGTCATGGGAGCGGAAGGAAAGAACCCGGGCACGCGACAGGAGAGCGGCGTTGAGCTCGAAGGACGGGTTTTCCGTCGTCGCGCCGATGAGCACGACCGTGCCGTCTTCCATGACCGGCAGGAAGCTGTCCTGCTGCGCGCGGTTGAAGCGATGGATCTCGTCGACGAAAAGCAGCGTCTGCCGGCCGGACATGCGCCGTGCGCGCGCCGTTTCGAACACCTTCTTCAGGTCCGCCACGCCCGAGAAGATTGCCGATATCTGCTCGAAGGCCAGTTCCGTTTCACCCGCAAGCAACCGCGCCACGGTCGTCTTGCCCGTACCGGGCGGGCCCCAGAAGATCATGGAACCCAGCGAGCCCGAGCGGATCATGCGGGTCAGCGTGCCATCGGCGCCGGTGAGATGCGCCTGGCCGGTCACCTCGCTCAGCGATTTTGGCCGCAGCCGATCCGCCAGCGGCCTCGGCGTGCCGCCTGTCGGATCGAGGCCATGGGTGAAAAGATCGGCCATCGCGAAAATGCCTATCGAATGAACTGGCGCATCAGGTTCCCACCGCGGTCGATATCGAAGCGCCAGAGCCCCGCACCTGTCGCCAGAATTTCCGCCAACTGATCGGGGCCGGTGATGTCCGTGCCATTGACGGCCATCACGATATCGCCGGGTCGAAGCCCATAGCGCGCAGCCGGCGAGCGCCCGTCCACCTCCAGCACGACAACGCCGCTTTCGGGCCTGGAGCGCAACCGCAGGCGCTGCACCACATCGGGCGTGATGTCTGCCACGACAGCGCCGGCGAGCGGGTTGCTGCCGGTCAGCAACAGTTCGGTTGTTTCCGGCGGTGCCTCCAGCGCAACCTCGATCGTCTTCGTCTGCCCGCGCGACAGCACCTCCAGCTGAGCCGTGCCGCCGATGCCGGCCGTCGCCAACCGGTAGCCGACCGCGTCCGGGTGCTCCACCGCCCGGCCATTGACGGCCGTCACGATGTCGCCCGGCAGAAGCCCTGCCGCAGCCGCGGGTCCATCGTCCTGAACGTCGTTGACCAGCGCACCGGAGATCCGCGGCGCGCCCAGCGCTTCGGCAATGTCGGCCGTCACCGGCTCGAAGGTCGCCCCGATGAAAGGCCGCACGAAGGTATCGCTGCCGGTCTCGGCCGCAGCCGCAACCGCGCGCACCATGTTGGCCGGGATGGCGAAACCGATGCCGTTCGACCCGCCCGAGCGCGAATAGATCGCCGTGTTGATGCCGATGAGGTTGCCGTTCATGTCGATCAGCGCGCCACCGGAATTGCCAGGGTTGATCGCCGCATCGGTCTGGATGAAGAAGCCGAAATCGGAGATGCCGACCTGGTTGCGCGCCAGCGCCGACACGATCCCGCTCGTCACCGTCTGCCCCACGCCGAACGGATTGCCGATCGCGAGCACCAGATCGCCGACCTCCACCGCATCGGAATCGCCGAGCGGCAACGTCTCGAACGCCACATTCGCATCGATTTTCAGGATCGCCAGGTCGATCGTCTCGTCTCTCAAAATGATCTCGCTCGCATATTCGCGCCCGTCGGAAAACGCCACGCGCACCTGGTCCGCGCCATCGATCACATGGTTGTTTGTGATCACGACGCCCGACGCATCGATGACCACGCCGGAGCCGAGCGACGATTGGCGCTGCGAACGATGGGGCATCTGCTGGCCGAAGAAGCGTTCGAAGAACGGATCGCCCTGGAACGGCGAGCGCTGCCGCACTTCCCGCTCGGCATAGACGTTCACGACGGCCGGTGCCGTCTGGCGCACGAGCGGCGCGAAGGACAGCTGCATCTCCTCGCGGCTTTCCGGCAGGCGCGTCGTCTCCTGCGCAGAAGTACTGCCCTGATCCGCGTTGCCTTGGGCCGCATCGCCCCGCGGCGCACCGCCGAGCAGATTGTCCAAAAGTCCCTCGAGCGGACGCCGGGTACCCGCATCGTCCTGGGCCTCCTGGGCCATGACCGGGCTCAGCCCCACGATCACGGCAAGGCTCAGAATGGAGAACAATCGGGCCAGCTTCTGCATCGTCGCAACTCTCCTGGAGGAATCGTTCGAGTGATAGGTGGCATGGATGGCTGAAACAAGGAAAGCGGTCTCCTCACGCATCCTGATTTCACGACCACGCACGGTTCGGCGGGCGCTTCAAAATGTGATCGCGAAAGCCGCACTTGCGCGTGCCCCAAAGCGGGTTCGGTGGTAGGATTTCGACCGTGAAGTAGCGTCTTCTTCGATGGAGGATCCTATGAAGCATGAAAACCCCGACATCATGGAACTGGAAGCCAGGCCGCTTGCCCCCGAAGCGCCGCCGATGGATCGGCGTGCGCGCATTGCCCGCTGGGCGGCCTGCCTCGAAGCGCATGAAGGTCCGCTCGCGGCACTGCGGCGGATCGAATTCATGGCACCGGAGCTGCGCCGGGCCTATCGCGATCCGGCCTCGCCGCTCACCGTCGCCTTCAACGATCCGGTGCTGCGGCAGGAGGGATTGGCCGGCGATACGCTCGGCGACGTCATGGACTTCTTCGACATGACGCACGAGGACACGCACCGCCTGCTCTGCGACTGCCACTATCACGGCACCATGACGGGCCCCGGCCTTGCCGGCCGGCTGCGTCAGTTCGCCGGCAGACGCGAAGCCGGCACGCTCTGGCAACGCGCGCAAAACGTGCTCTCCGGTCGCGCCTGACGCGCAGCGTCATTGACTGCTGACGGCGGAAAGAATGCGGCGGCAGCGCGAAAGCTGCCTCCGCGCCTGAAGCGTCTCCAGGTGGAGCGGATGCTGGTTCGCCGCGCAGCGCTCAAACCAGTTCGACGTCGATGACCCCCGGCGCCGCCTTCATCGCCGAGGCGATCTGCGGTGACAGACGATAGCGATCCGGAAGCTCGACCTCGATCTGGCGCTTGCCGTTGTCCTTCAGCACCACGAAGGACACAAGGCCTTCGCCCTTCGCGTTCAGATGCGTCGCGATGGATTTAAGCGGCCCGCTGTCGCGCACATAAACGCGCAGTGCCTTTTGCATCTGCACCGAACGCTCCTCGAGCGACTGGACCGTCTGGATGCGTAGCCCGATCCCCTCGGGCCGCTCGTCGGCGCCCACCGTGATCACCAGCGACTGGCCCGGCTCCAGAAGGTCGCGATATTGCGCGAGCGCTTCGGAGAAGAGCACCGCCTCGAACTGGCCGGACGAATCCGAAAACGTCACGATCCCCATGCGATTGCCGGTGCGCGTCTTGCGCTCCTGCCTGCCCGTCACTGTGCCCGCCAGCCGTCCCGCCGTCGCACCGCTTTTCACCGCGATGGCGAAATCCTGGTAGGTCTGGACACGCAGGCGCTTGAGGATGTCGTTGTAATTGTCGAGCGGATGCGCCGAGAGATAGAAGCCGAGTGCCACATATTCCCGGTGCAGCTTGTCGGATGCGAGCCAGGCATCGACCTCCGGAAAATGGATGCGCTCCGGACCGGTCGCGGCCCCCGCGCCGAACATGTTGTGCTGGCCCGATGTCCGCTCTTCCGCCGCGCGCTGCGCAAAGCCGACCATCCGGTCGATACCCGCGACCAGCCGCGCCCGGTCGATGCCGAAACAATCGAGCGCGCCTGCCGCGATCAGCTGCTCCAGCGTGCGGCGGTTGACCACCTTCGGATCGATCCGCAGGCAGAAATCCTCGATCGAAGCAAAGGGCCGGTCGCCGCGCACGGACACGATATGCTCCACCGCGCCCTCGCCCACGCCCTTGATGGCCGCCAGCGAATAATAGATGCGGTTTTCGCCTGTCTCGAACAGCCGGTAGGAGGTCTGCACGGATGGCGGTACGATCTCGATGCCGAGCCGGCGCGCATCCTGACGGAAGTCGTTGATCTTGTCGGTGTTGGCCATGTCGTAGGTCATCGACGCGGCCAGGAACTCGACCGGGTAATGCGCCTTCAGATAGGCCGTCTGATACGACACGATCCCATAGGCGGCAGCGTGGGATTTGTTAAAGCCGTAATTCGCGAACTTCGCCAAAAGGTCGAAGATCATGTCGGCCTGCGGCTTCGATACGCCGCGCTCGACCGCACCGGAGACGAAGCGCTCGCGCTGCTGGTCCATCTCCTCCTTGATCTTCTTGCCCATGGCGCGGCGCAGAAGATCGGCTTCGCCGAGCGAGTAGCCGGCCAGAACCTGGGCGATCTGCATCACCTGTTCCTGGTAGACGATGACGCCCTGCGTCTCTTCAAGGATGTAGTCGATCTTCGGGTGGATCGACGCCAGTTCCTCTTCGCCATGCTTGCGCGCGTTATAAACCGGGATGTTCTCCATCGGACCCGGCCGATAGAGCGCAACGAGCGCAATGATATCCTCGATCCGGTCCGGCCGCATGCCGATCAGCGCCTTGCGCATGCCGGCCGATTCCACCTGGAACACGCCGACGGTTTCGCCGCGCGACATCATCTCGTAGGTCGGCTGGTCATCGAGCGGCAATGCCGCGAGATCGAGCTGAATGCCGCGTTTGGCGACGAAATCGACCGCGGTCTTCAGGACCGTCAGGGTCTTCAGGCCCAGGAAGTCGAACTTCACGAGCCCGGCCTGCTCCACCCATTTCATGTTGAACTGCGTCACGCCCATGTCCGAGCGCGGATCGCGGTACATCGGCACGAGCTTCGACAGCGGCCGGTCCCCGATCACGATGCCGGCGGCATGCGTCGAGGCGTGGCGGTAGAGCCCTTCGAGCTTCTGGGCGATGGCGAGCAGCTTGGCGACCACAGGTTCGGCATCGGCCGCTTCCTGCAGGCGCGGCTCCTCCTCGATCGCCTTGCCGAGCGGCGTCGGGTTGGCGGGATTGTTCGGCACGAGCTTGCAGATCTTGTCGACCTGGCCATAGGGCATTTCGAGCACGCGACCGACGTCGCGCAGCGCAGCACGCGCCTGCAGCGAGCCGAAGGTGATGATCTGTCCCACTTGCTCGCGGCCGTATTTCTCCTGAACGTAGCGGATCACCTCCTCGCGCCGGTCCTGGCAGAAGTCGATGTCGAAGTCGGGCATCGAAACGCGGGCCGGATTGAGAAAGCGCTCGAAAAGCAGCGAGAAGCGCAGCGGATCGACGTCGGTGATCGTCAGCGCATAGGCGACGAGCGAGCCAGCACCGGAACCACGGCCGGGCCCTACCGGAATGCCGTGCGCTTTCGCCCATTTGATGAAGTCGGCAACGATGAGGAAGTAGCCCGGGAACTTCATGTTCTCGATGATGTCAAGCTCGACCTTCAGCCGGTCGTGGTAGTCCGCCTCGCTGTAACCCGCACTGATGCCAAGCTTGGCGATCCGCTCGGCAAGCCCAAGCTCCGCCTGGCGCCGCAATTCCGAACTCTCGGCTAGATTGTCTGCATCCGGATCGTCCGTCGCTCCGGTGAAACGCGGCAGGATGGGCTTGACCGTTCCAAGCAGGAACGAGCAGCGCATCGCAATCTCGATCGTGTTGTCCAGCGCTTCCGGCAGATCGGAAAACAGCGCCGCCATCTCCTTCTGGCTCTTGAGGCAGTGGTCCTCCGTCAGACGGAACCGGTTATCGTCGGAAACCATGGCGTTGTGCGCCACCGCCATCAGCGCGTCATGCGCCTCGAAATCCGCAGGCTTCAGGAAGAACGCCTCGTTGGTGGCGACGAGCGGCAGGTCATATTCATAGGCAAGCCCAATCATCCGGGCCTCGCGGGCGCGGTCGTAATTGCGCGGCCGCTGGAGCTCCACATAGAGCCGGTCGCCGAAGATCGCCTTTAGTGAAGCAAGCCGCGCGACCGCCCTCGGGCCATCGCCTTCACCGAGAGCCCGCTCCACCGGCCCGCCGGGCCCGCCGGTCAGCGCAATCAGCCCGTCGGCATCGTCCTGCAGCCAGGAAAGCTTCAGATGCGGCCGCTCCGAACCCGTCCCGTCCAAATAGGCGCGGCTGACGAGATCGACGAGCCGCGCATAGCCGCTCTCACTTGAGGCCAGCAGCACGATCGACGGACGGCGGGCGAGCTGTTCGCGCGGATTTCGCCGCTCGACGGTCGCCTCGTCCTCCATCTCGAGGTCCATTTGGCAGCCGATGATCGGCTGAACGCCGGCTTCCTGCGCCTTCACCGAGAATTCGAGCGCGCCGAAAAGATTGTTCGTGTCGGTGACCGCGATGGCAGGCTGGTTGTCGGATACGGCCTGGCCGATGATCTTCTTGAGCGGCAGCGCGCCCTCAAGCAGCGAGTAAGACGAATGCACCCTGAGATGGATGAACTTCAGTTCGCCCGAAGGTGCATGGTCCGCCATATCGCAAAATCCGTCTTCTCAGGAAATCGTCAGGCGCAGTCAGGCGTGGCGGTGGCCACGCAATTGAACAGAATCGCCCTCCCGATAGTCGGCATGCGGACGAGCCCTGTCCACCCACGGAGGGCGGAAACCGCCTTCCGAGAAACTTGTCCCCACCATCCACAGGCATCAGCGGCCTAGAGAGGGTCGGCAGTGGGGTTCGCTGATCACATCGCCATGAGGACGACGGAGAAACCGGCAATGAAGACAGACATGGAGGCTAGCGCGGCAACATCACGAAGCATGATCATCTGGATATCTCCTTTTCCTTATCTGATCTCACTATGTTCTGTTTTTGTTCTGTTGTAAATCGCATTTCAACGAACCGCGCGGCCGATCCCGGCGATAGTGAACAAAAAGTGAATACCGCTCTCGTGGAAACTAGCGCCGCGGTGGGCGACGCCGCTTTGCCCGCTCCGATCGCTCAGCCGCCTCGATCGCAAGGCCCAGCCATTCGGCCCGGGCATCGATGTCGTCCAGCGCATCTTCGGGCACCGACCAGTAGGGCATCGCAACGGCCTTGCGGCCCGGCCGGCCCGCATAGACCCATTGCGTCGCGCCCGCCTGCGCGAACCGGGGTGCGCTGTCGGCATCGGCTTTCAGGAACAGGTCGCCATTCACTTCCAGCGCGATGATACGGCCCTCGGCATAGATGCCCTTGCCGCCGAACATCGATCGCACGCGGACCGGGCCGATCGGCGCGAAGAATTCCTCGATATCGACGTGGTCCATCTCGTGCCTCGCTTGAAGTGCGTCATGCGGCGTTTATCTTCCACGCGATGGCGAAGATGCGCAAGAAATCCGACCTGCCGGAAAAGCCCTGCCAGGCCTGCGGACGGCCCATGGTCTGGCGCAAAAGCTGGGCAAAGACCTGGGACGAGGTGCGCTACTGTTCCGAGCGCTGCCGACGCAACCGCCCGACGGACGTCAAGCCGACCCTCAGGCCCTGAGCACGCCGCCGGCGGCGGCCACCGCTTCTGGTGTATCGACATCGAGCTGCGCCGCCTGCCCGATATCGACATCGATGATCTGAAGCCCGCTCGTCTCCACGATCTGGCGCGCGCCGACGTCTCCCTCCAGTGCCAGTACCGCATCGAAGGTCGACCGTGGAAGGATGACCGGGTTTCCCCGCTTCTCGCCGCTCGCCGCCCGCACGATCGCCTCGCCGCCGGCGCGCTGGAAAGCATCGACGAGGGTGCCGATCTCGGCTGCGCCTATCCCCGGCATGTCGGCCAAGAGGATGATGGCGCCATCCACATCACCGCCAAGCGCAGCGATCCCGGCCTTCAGCGAGGACGCCATGCCGCTCGCGAATGCCGTGTTGTTGAGCGTTGTCAGATCGAGGCCAGCAAGCGCCGCCTCCACCTCTCCGGCGCGGTGGCCGGTCACGGCGATCAGCGGCGTCAGGCCGGCGTCCAGTCCCGCCCGGGCCGTTCGCCGCACGAGCGCTTCTCCGTCGAACTCCGCCAGAAGCTTGTGCGCCCCGTCGATGCCCATGCGGCTTGCCTTGCCGGCCGCGAGCAGAACGCCACCGACAGTCGGCAGCGAAGCCTCGGCCCGTGGGATCCGCGGCTGCGGCCTGCTCGCGATCTCCGTCAGCAGACCCCCCACGCCCATCCCCGCAATATCGGCTCGCGTCACCGTCTCGCCCGCGAGAATGCGCGCCAGAACCCAATCGAAACCGTTTTCCTTGGGGCTGCGCGCGCAGCCCGGCGCACCGATCACCGGCTTGCCGTCGATCGCGCCCAGGACCAGCAGATTGCCGGGATCGACCGGCATGCCGACAGCCTCGACCTGACCGCCCGCCTGCCGGATCGCCTCGGGGATCACATCGTAAGGGTCCGCGACGGCCGAAGCACCGAACACGATGAGAATATCAGCACCATCCACCGTGTTGCGCAGCGCCTCAGCAAGCACACCGGTTTCATGCGCCACGCGTGTTTCACTCAAAAGCCTGCTGCCGGAAGGCGCAAGCCGCACTTCCAGCAGCGCCCTGGTCTTGTCCATCACGCTCGGTTTCAGGCTTGGCAGCGTGGTCGCGATGAGCGCGACCTTGGCAGAGCGAAACGGCGTCACTCCGATCAATCCCGTTTGGGCGATCGCCATCGTGGCTTCTGCAAGCGCCGGCCCGGCAACTGCAAGCGGAATGATCTTGATCGTCGCGACCATGTCCCCGGCATTCACCGGGCTTCGATCTTTCAAGCAGGCGAAGGTGATGGCAGGATCCACCCGGTTCAGCGCGTCGACGCCCGCTGCATCAACCCGGAAGAGCCCGGAAGCCGCAGCGAAGATGTTGACGCGTCCCGTCGCCGCCTCGCCAATCGTTACGTTCTCGGCATGAAGCGCGGCCCCGAGCCTTGCTGCCGCCACATCCTCCGGCTCGTCGCCGGCATCGAGCGCCACCGCAAACACCGTCGCAACGCCGGCCGCATCGAGGTCTGCAATATCCTGCGCCGTCAGCCGGTGGCCCTTGCGCAGCCGCACCGCAGCCGCTCTCACCGAATGGGCAAGAAGCGTATCTTCGGCCTCGCCGATGGGCAGTTCAGCAAACCGCATGGCTCATCCGCCCGCTGATCCGGAGGGTGCGACAAGCGGCCGCCGACGCAGGCTCTCGATGATCTCGGCAAGGATCGCGACGGCAATCTCACCGGGGCTCGCCGCGCCGATATCCAGCCCGATCGGCGCCTTGATGCGAGAGGCCGCTTCTTTGCTCACAACCGCCTCGCCCAAACGTTCCAGCCGCTTGCCATGCGTCTTCCGGCTCCCCAGCGCACCCACATAAAAGCAGCCCGCCTCAAGCGCCGCCTTGATCGGATAATCGTCGATCTTCGGATCGTGCGTGACGGCGACGAGCGCCGTGTAGCGATCGAGCGGCATATCCTTCAGCACGTCTTCCGGCCAATCGGCGAAAAGCTGCGTGCCGGCAAAGCGCTCCTGCGTCGCAAAGGCCGTGCGCGGGTCGATGATCGTCAAATCGTAACCGGCAAGCGCAGCCATCGGCGCCAGGGCCTGGCTGATATGGACCGCGCCGATCACCACAATCCGCGGCGGCGGCACATGCACGTTGAGGAAGTAGCTTCCTCCCTCCACCTCCTCCATGCGGGACGTTCCGCGCCGAAACGCCGCCTCCACGATCGGTGCCAGCGGCCCGTCGATCGTCTCGCCTTCGCGCACGAGCCGGTCGTCGGTACCATCCAGTGCCGTCAGGCGGATCACGGCGCGCCGCGCCTGCCGTTCCGCGTTCAACGCCTGCAGAAGTGTCTGTTCCACGGCCGTTCAGCCCAGTTTCTCGACATAGACGCGAATGCGCCCGCCGCAGGAAAGCCCGACGCGCCATGCGGTCTCGTCGGCAACGCCGAATTCCAACATCCGCGGCGCTCCCGCGGCAATCACATCCATCGCTTCGGAAACGACAGCACCCTCGACGCAGCCGCCGGACACCGACCCCTCGAAGTTGCCCTCGCCATCGATCACCAGATGGCTGCCGACGGGGCGCGGCGCGGAGCCCCATGTTTCGACGACCGTCGCAACGGCGACCGAACGCCCCTCTTTCGCCCAGCCCTCGGCGATCACCAGCGGATCGTCGGCAAGCACGGCGGACGGCACTGCAGCCAAGTCTATGGATTGCGTCGTCATCGTCACATCTCCTCGTTCAAGCCACAGCAAGACGCCTTGTGGTCATGAACCGCCTCGGGTCCGCATCGCGGCTCTTGCCGGCACCAAGCGCTGCCACCAGCCCAGTGATCGCATCCAGATTATGCACCGCGCGGAATTCGTCCACATGCGGCAGCATCGCCTGCACGCCGCGGGCGCGCGGCTCGAACCCGTCGAAGCGCAAAAGCGGGTTCAGCCAGATCAGCCGCCGGCAGGATCGGTGCAGCCGGTCCATCTCGCGCGAAAGATCGTCGGTGCCGTCGCGCTCCAGCCCGTCGGTGATGAGCAGCACCACCGCACCCTGGCCGAGCACGCGCCTGCCCCAGAGCCGGTTGAATTCGGCAAGCGTCGTCGCGATCCGCGTCCCGCCCTGCCAGTCCTTCACCGCGTCCGCGCATTCCGCCAGCGCCTCGTCGGGGTCCTTGTGCCGCATCTGCCGCGTCACATTCGTCAGCCGCGTGCCGAAGAGAAAGGTGTGGACCCGTCGGCGCCGCTCCGTCAGCACATGAAGAAAATGCAGGAATATCCGCGTGTACTGGCTCATCGATCCGGAAATATCGGCCAGCACCACCAGCGGCGGATGCACCTCGCGCTGCGTGCGAAAGGCCGGCAGGATCAGTTCGCCGCCACTGCGCAGCGCGCCGCGCATCGTGGCACGCGGATCGATCCGCCCCGGCCGGTGCGTCTGTCGGAATCGCCGCGTCACCACCCGGTCGTCCGGCAGCACCAGATCGGCAAGCGCCTTCTTGGCGCGCGCGATCTCCGGCGCCGTCATCTGCGCGAAATCCGTCTTGCGCAAAACCTCGTTGCCGGATGACGAAAAGCGCGCATCCACCTCGATCTCAGGCTTTTCTTCCGGCGGGCGGGCCTTCTCGTGCCCCTCGAACAGCGCCTGCGAAACGCGGGTTTCACCGGCCTTCAGCTTCTGGCGTTCGCGCATGTCGGGCGCGACCGGCGAGAACATCGCGATCATCTTCTCGACGAGGTCGCGCGACCGCCAATAGAGCCGGAAGGCCTCGTCGAAGATCACATGGTCCTCGTGCCGGTTGACCAGCACCGAATGCAGAACCCAGTAGAAATCGTCGCGATCGCCGACGCCGGCCGTCTTCACCGCCTCGATCGCATCGGTCACCGCGGCTGGGCCGACACGCATGCCGGCCTTGCGCAGCGTGCGCGCGAAATAGACGATGTTGTCGGCAAGCCGCCCGTCAAAGGCGTCCGTCGTGGCCGGCTTCATGATCTCAAGATCGGTGACCATCGCGCTCACTCCGCCGCGGCCAGGCCCGCCTTCACCTCGTCGAGGATCTTGCGGCCTTCGCCGGTGCCGATCCGCGCAATGTCTTCCTGGTACTTCAACAGCGTGCCCAGCGTATCCGACACAGTCTGCGGATCGAGCGCCATGCGGTCGAGCTCGGTCAGCGCGCTCGCCCAATCGATCGTCTCGGCAACGCCCGGGTTCTTGAAAAGATCGATGGTGCGCAGCTTCTGCACATAGGCCACCACCTGGCGCGACAGATCCGCATTGCAGTTCGGCACCTTGCGCCGCACGATCTCGAGCTCGCGCTCGGCATTGGGATAATCCACCCAATGATAGAGACAGCGGCGCTTCAGTGCGTCGTGGATCTCGCGTGTCCGGTTCGTCGTGATGATCACGATCGGCGGCTCATCCGCCTTGATCGTTCCGATCTCCGGGATCGTCACCTGATAGTCGGACAGCACTTCGAGCAGAAACGCCTCGAAGGCCTCGTCGGTCCGGTCGAGCTCGTCGATGAGGAACACCGGCGCACGGCCGTCCTTGGCCTCCAGTGCCTGCAAAACAGGGCGACGGATCAGATACTTGTCGGAAAAGATGCCCTTCTCGATCGCATTCCGATCTGTGCCGCCCGTCGCTTCCGCCATGCGGATCTCGAGCATCTGCGCCGGATAGTTCCACTCGTAGACGGCCGAGGCGACATCAAGGCCTTCGTAGCATTGGAGCCGGATCAGTGGCCGGTCGAGGCCCTTGGCCAGCACCTTGGCGATTTCGGTCTTGCCGACGCCCGCCTCGCCTTCCAGGAACAGCGGCCGCTTCATCTTCAGCGCCAGAAACACCACCGTCGCCAGATCGCGCCCGGCAACGTAGTCATTGGCATTGAGCAGCGTCAGCGTCTCGTCGATCGAGGCGGGAATGGCGTGTGCGTCGGACATGGCGTCTCCATGGGTCCTCAGAGGTCCCGGTAGTTCCGGTCGAGATAGATGAGAGCCGGTCGGTGTTCGCCGAGCCTCAGGCCGACAACCTGCCCGAACACCACCATATGCGTCGACATGGGCTTTAGTTCGAGCACGCGGCAGTCGAAGACCGCGCGTGCATCGGCAAGCGTCGGCGCCCCGGTCGTGATCGTGTCCCACGCGCCAAAGGAAAACCGCTCCTCGTCCGTCAGGTCGGCAAAGCCCGAGAAGGCATTGGCGACCGGAATATGATCGATCGCCAGCGTGTTGATTGCGAAGGAACCGGCATTGAAGAACGTCTCGTTGCGCGGGTTCGTGCGGTTGATGCAGACCAGCACCGTAGGCGGTGCATCGGAAACCGAGCAGCACGCCGTCGCCGTCATGCCCCGTTTGATGCCGTCGAGCTCCGCCGTCACCACATGCACATGCCCGGCGAACCGGCTCATGGCTTCGCGATAGTCTTCGGGCGTGATCGACTGCTTGTGAAGCACCAGGAACCTCAAGAAACATTTGTGGCAGGCGCGCAAGGACCGGTCGGGCGCCCGCTCTTTTTACATAGGCGGTGAATGACGCAATTACAGGACCGCTCTTGCGCCTTTGACCGCGCCGTCGTCAATCCGCGCATCGAACACTCAAGCTCAGGCCAAAGCGTCCCCGTTCGGCTTTTGATGTTGGAACGACGGCCCCTTGCGTCTACACATCAGGCTGGAATCTTGAAGGGACTTACCTCGTGGTGAAAGCCGATTTCAGCAGTTTTGGTCCGGCACTGGCGCTTGCCGCCGCTGCGTGGTCTCTGCCTGCCACCGCAAGCGCCCAGGAACTCCGTCTCGGGCTCATCGCGCCGACCGATGGCACGCTCGCGATCATCGGCGAACAGGCAGGCATCGCGCTCGATGCCTTCGCCACGTCTCACACCGATCTGTCGGTCACCATCATCGATGCGGTCGAGCCCTGCAGCGATGCGAATGCGGCAGGTGCGGCCGAACTCATGGTCGATTCCGATGTCGATGCCGTCATCGGTCTCTTCTGTGCCGAGACGGTCAACCAGGTGATGCCGATTCTGGCCGAGGCCGACATCCCCGCGATCAGCGTCAGCCTGCGTGCCGGCATCGTCATGGAAGATGCGCTGGCCGGCGGGTGGCCGCTCTTCCGCATCGCGCCTTCAGCCGAAGCGGAAGCGACGGCAATCGCGCAAGCCATTGCCGCGCGCTGGTCGGACGAGCCCTTCGCGCTGATCGAAGACGGCACGATCTATGGCCGCGATCTCGCCGAGACTGTTAGGTTGGAGCTGGAGCAAGGCGGCATCACGCCGAGCTTCATCGACAATTACCGTCCCGCCGAGGAACTGCAATTCGGCCTCGTCCGGCGGCTCGCCGCTGCCGGCGTCAGCCACGTCTTCGTCGGTGGCGACCGGGCCGATGTCGCGATCATGGCGCGCGATGCCGCTCAGGCTGGTCTGAACCTCACCTTCATGGGCGGCGATGCGCTGCAGGCTGCCGATGGCGCAGCCCCGCTTCCCGACGGCGTTCTGGCGATGGTGGCCGAACGCCCGGCACCTGACGACGAAGCAACCGGCGCCATCGAGGCGATCGAAACGCTCTTGCGCGAGCGCGATGATCTCGACCGCCGCGCCGACGACGCCTACCTGCTGCCCATCTACGCCGCCGCCGAAATCGCCGCCGCCGCCAGGGCGCTGGCATCGAGCGCTGAAACGGACCTCGCCGAGACGCTGCGCACGGAAACCTTTGCGACAGCGATCGGACCGGTCGAATTCGGCACCGACCAGTCCGACGAGGCGCCCTACGTGCTGCGCATTTCGCAGGATGGCCGCCTCGTGCCGCTCGATGGCACCGAGCGCGCAAGCCGGTAGATACCATGCGCACCGGCTCGACCAACAGTTTGACGGATGTTTCGGGCCTGCTCGTCGGCAATGCCGAGGATCATCACCTGAAATCGGGCGTCACCGTCGTCGTCTGCGATCGGCCCGCCACCGCCGCGGTCAAGATCCTTGGCGGTGCGCCCGGCACGCGCGAAACCGATCTTCTTGAGCCCGAAAACACCGTTGCCGCGGTCGATGCCATTGTGCTCGCCGGCGGCTCCGCCTTCGGACTCGATGCAGCCTCGGGCGTCCAGGCGCGCCTGCGTGAAACGGGGCGCGGCTTTGCCGTTGGCGATCACCGCATACCGATCGTGCCGGCCGCCATCCTGTTCGATCTGATGAATGGCGGCGACAAGGCCTGGGGCCGCTACCCGCCCTACCGCGAGCTCGGCTATGATGCCGCACAAGCTGCCGCAAAGATCTTTGCGATCGGCTCCGCTGGCGCCGGCGTCGGCGCGCTCACCGCCGGCCTGAAGGGCGGTCTCGGCACGGCATCCACCGTCCTGTCCGATGGCACGACCATCGCCGCGCTCGTCGCCGTCAATGCCGTCGGCTCCGTCGGGTTCGGCGATCGGGGCCATTTCCTGGCAGCGCCGTTCGAGAAGAATGGCGAATTCGGCGGCCTCGGCCTCCCCGCCACCATGCCGCAAGACGCCGACCGCATCGTGACCAAGCTCGGCACCCATGAGCCCGGCGCCGCAACAACCATCGCGGTAATTGCCACCGATGCCGTGCTGACCAAGGCTGAAGCGAAGCGCCTGGCAAGTGCGGCGCATGACGGCTTCGCCCGCGCCATCTGGCCGGCCCACACGCCGATGGATGGCGACCTCATCTTCGCGCTTGCCACCGGCACGAGTGGTCGCGCCTTTGCCGACACTGATGCGATCGCGCTCTGTGCTGCCGCATCGGCCACTATGGCCCGCGCCATCGCGCGCGGCGTCTATGCCGCAACGCCTGCCGAGGGCGACGTTCTGCCCACATGGCGCCAGAAATTCGGGGATGCGCCGCGCTGAGCGCGCCCACGCGCGTTGTGCCGCCCGGCCACAGGTGTTAACGCGTCCGCGCGCCGCCAGAAATCCCGGAGACCCCGCACAATGTCCGCCAAGCGCCCGATCCGTATCGCTCCCTCGATCCTCGCGTCCGACTATGCCCGCCTCGGCGAAGAAGTCCGCGACGTGGTCCAGGCCGGCGCCGACTGGATCCATCTCGACGTGATGGACGGCCATTTCGTTCCGAATATTTCCTACGGTCCCGATGTCATCAAGGCGCTGCGACCCCATACCGACGCGGTCTTCGATTGCCATCTGATGATCGCGCCCACCGACCCCTATCTCGAAGCCTTCGCCAAAGCCGGCTGCGACATCATCACCGTCCACGCCGAAGCCGGCCCGCATCTGCATCGCTCACTGCAGGCAATCCGTTCGCTCGGCAAGAAGGCCGGCGTCTCGCTTAACCCCGGAACGCCTGAGCATGTCGTCGAATATGTCCTCGACATGGTCGATCTCATCCTCGTCATGAGCGTCAATCCGGGCTTCGGCGGCCAGAAATTCATACCCGGCGTCGTCGAGAAGTGCCGCAAGCTCAATGCCATGATCGGCGACCGGCCGATCGATCTCGAGATCGACGGCGGCATCACGCCCGAGACCGCACCGCTTGCCGCGGCCGCCGGCGTCAACGCGCTCGTCGCCGGCTCAGCGGTCTTCAAGGGTGACGGCGTCGAGGGTTACCGCGCCAATATCGAGGCCATCCGCCAGGCCGCCGAGGCCGCACGCTGAGCGACTTCGTCCACCGCATTTGAGCAAGCCGGCCACCTCTGCTAGAGGCTCCGCAGCTTCCCTTCCCATCGTCAAAGACAGGCCCGCCGATGATCCCGCGCTATTCCCGCCCCGACATGGTCGCCATCTGGTCGCCGGAACAGAAGTTCCGCATCTGGTTCGAGATCGAGGCGCATGCCTGTGACGCGCTGGCCGAGCTTGGCGTCATCCCCAAGGAAGCCGCCGCGACGATTTGGGAAAAAGGCGGCACGGCCGAATTCGACGTTGCCCGCATCGATGAAATCGAAGCCGTCACCAAGCACGACGTCATCGCCTTCCTGACCCATCTTGCCGAATTCATCGGGCCGGACTCCCGCTTCGTCCACCAGGGCATGACCTCGTCGGACGTCCTCGACACGACGCTCAACATCCAGCTCGTGCGCGCAGCCGACCTGCTTCTTGCCGATATGGACCGCGTTCTGGCTGCGCTGAAGAAGCGCGCCTTCGAGCACAAGGACACCGTTCGCATCGGTCGCAGCCACGGCATCCATGCCGAGCCGACGACGATGGGCCTCACCTTCGCGCGCTTCTATGCCGAAATGGCGCGCGGCCGCGACCGGCTCGTCGCCGCCCGTGCAGAAATCGCCACCGGCGCGATTTCGGGCGCCGTCGGCACTTTCGCCAATATCGATCCATCCGTCGAAGAGCATGTCTGCGCCAAGCTCGGCCTGAAGCCCGAGCCGATTTCGACCCAGGTCATCCCGCGCGACCGCCACGCCATGTTCTTCGCAACGCTCGGCGTCATCGCCTCGTCGATCGAAAACGTCGCCATCGAAATCCGGCACATGCAGCGCACCGAGGTCCTGGAAGCGGAAGAGTTCTTCTCGCCCGGCCAGAAGGGCTCGTCGGCCATGCCGCACAAGCGTAACCCGGTGCTTACCGAAAATCTGACTGGTCTCGCCCGCCTCGTGCGCATGTCGGTCACGCCTGCGCTCGAAAACGTCGCACTCTGGCACGAGCGGGACATCAGCCATTCGAGCGTCGAGCGCGCCATTGGCCCGGACACCACGATCACGCTGGACTTCGCGCTGAACCGCCTCGCCGGCGTCGTCGAGAAGCTGGTGATCTACCCGGACAACATGCTGGCCAACATGAACAAGTTCCGCGGCCTGATCCACTCGCAGCGCGTTCTGCTGGCGCTGACCCAGGCCGGTGTCAGCCGCGAGGATTCCTACCGCCTCGTCCAGCGCAACGCGATGAAGGTCTGGGAGGAAGGCAAGGACTTCCTGACGGAGCTCCTCGCCGACGCTGAAGTCACGGCTGCCCTCTCGGAAGACCAGATCCGCGAGAAGTTCGATCTCGCCTATCACACCAAGCACGTGGACACGATCTTTGCCCGCGTCTTCGGCGAGGCCTGAGCGGCCCCGCCATCCGGCCTGTGCCTAATCGATGATCTGGAACACGACGAGGGCTGCAATGAAGAGCCCCGTCATGAACAGGAACGGCCTGCGGTCGAACCAGTCGCGCACAGTGGCATCGGCTCCGGCCATGGAGCTAGCAACGCCGTCCGATACGCGCTTGGCCGACACACGGCTTGCTGGCGGTTCACGGTGAAGCGTTTCGGCCTTCGCCCGGCCGCCAAGCTCGACGCCGTCGACCGGCTCGGCATCGCGTCCGGCAGCAGCCGCCGCATCCGTCCGGTTTGCTGTTGAGGTTTCAAGCGCGACGGCAAGTCGCTCAAGCTGCGCCTCGATCCGTGCCATACGCCGCTCCAGCGCTTGCGCGCCATCAGCGGCGTTCGGTGGCGTGACGGTTGCGGCCGACTGGCCGGCGGTCTCGGAAAATTCGTTGGTCATGTCTGATCCTTTCGCTTCTCACTGAAACGACGGATTAGCCGAGACCTGCCAAACTGCCCTTGAATGGGCCCATTCAATTCCCATTCAAGGACGTGCAGAAGTCGAGCAACGCGGTTGACATGGCTTCGCCGCAAACGCACATGAGCTTGACCATGAAAGCTGCAGAAACCGATATCCTCATCGTCCCCGGCTACACCAATTCCGGACCTGACCACTGGCAGACCCGCTGGGAAGCGAAGCTTTCCACTGCACGGCGCGTCGAACAGGCCTCATGGTCGAAGCCCGACCGCGCCGAATGGACCGCGAGCATGGCAGACGCCGTGAACGCGTCGACCCGCCCTGTCATCATTGTTGCGCATTCTCTGGGCGTGGCGACGGCCGTTCAGGCCATTGCCGATTATCGGCGACCGATTGCCGGCGCCTTTCTGGTGGCACCGCCCGACGTGGCGAACGAGGCGATCCGGCCCAAGCACCTGATGACCTTCGGTCCCTATTCGCGCGAGCCCCTGCCGTTCCCCTCGATCGTGGTGGCGAGCCGCAACGACCCATTCTGCGCCTATGACGTCGCCGAGGACATCGCGGGCGCCTGGGGCTCGCTGCTCGTCGACGGTGGCGAGATCGGCCACATCAACGCCGAATCGGGCCACGGCCCCTGGCCCGAGGGGCTTCTGGTCTTCGCGAAATTCCTGCAGAAGCTGAGCCCACCGGTCGTCTGACCGACGAGATCATTACGACCACAGTGGTTCAGCCGTTTCTCGCCTGGTCGAGCATCGTGCTCATCCCGAGCGAGAGATAAGCCCCGTCGTGAATGACGGAGAGCAGGTTGAACCCCATCTTGACGTAGGATTGGGTCCGCGGCGCATCGAAGACGAAAACGCCCGCATGCTTTCCCGCGGCCCTCGCCCGGCGCCCGATGTCGGCGATCGCCTCGGTCATCTCCTCATGGTGCGGATCGACTGCCTCGCCGTTCGTCCACGAGATCGAGAAATCGGAAGGTCCGACGAACACGCCGTCGATCCCCGGAACCGCCAGGATCTCGTCGAGCGCCGCAAGCGCCGCCCGCGTCTCGATCATCGCGAAGGCGACCGTCTTGTCATTGGCCGAACTCAGATAGTCCTGGCCCTTCTGAATTCCGCGCATCGACAGCGCCCGTGCCGGCCCCCAGGAGCGCTGCCCGACCGGCAGATATTTGGCATGGGCGGCGAACGCCCGTGCATCCTCCACCGAGTTGATCATCGGCGCGATGATGGCGTCCGCGCTGAAGTCGAGCGCCCGGCTGACCATGTCGTTTCGCCCGACCGGTATGCGCACGATCGCGGGCTTGCCTGCAGCGGCAATTGCCAAAATCCCGTCATGCACGCTGTCGACGCTGTGGGCGCCATGCTGCATGTCGAGCGTCACCGCGTCGAAATCGGCGCGAGCGAGAAGCTCCACCACAGCGGGCGCGGCGAGCGTCGACCACGCCGTCAAAACCGTTTCACCGGCATTCAGTTTATCGGCAAGCGTCACGATCGCCCTCCTCCAGGCTCAGACGTCAGTTGCTTTGCACCTGCTGGATGGCCTCGGCCATCAGCTCGATCATCTTGCCGCGCAGCTGTTCGTCGGAAACATTCGCCCCTGCCGCATCAAGATCGCCGCGCACCTTGCGGAACACGTCCTCGTCGCCCGCTTCCTGGAAATCGGATTTCACGACTTCCTTGGCGTATTCCGCAGCGTCGTCGCCCTTCTTTCCGATCAGGTCGGCTGCCCAAAGTCCCAGAAGCTTGTTGCGCCGCGCTTCGGCCTTGAAGCGCAGATCGGCGTCATGGGCGAATTTGCTTTCGAATGCCTTCTGGCGGTCGTCCATGCTTGCAGCCATGCGTCGTCTCCCGTTTTCGTTCGCATTTCAGTGCCTGTTCGGCACCGTCGGGGCGGACTATGGTCGGATTCCATGTCGTTGAAAAGGCAGCCCGCAACGATGTCGCAGAGATGCGATGCGGTGACTGAGACGAAAAGGTCGGGCATGGCCGGAACGGAACAATTGTGTCCGCACGCCATATCGGATAAGCACTCGCCACGACACAACGACCATCATCCGGGCAGGACCTGGCTGCGCTGACCAAGCCGCTTGAACACCCTCGCTCGCCACTCAAGAGTAAAAGATCATCATGAACCGTCGCCGCCGCATCTACGAAGGCAAGGCCAAGATCCTTTATGAAGGACCGGAGCCTGGCACTCTGATCCAGTTCTTCAAGGACGACGCGACCGCGTTCAACAAGAAGAAGCACGATGTCATCGACGGCAAGGGCGTCCTCAACAACAGGATTTCCGAATACGTCTTCACCCATCTGAACCGGATCGGCATCCCGACGCACTTCATCAAGCGGCTCAACATGCGCGAGCAGCTGATCAAGGAAGTCGAGATCATCCCGCTCGAGATCGTGGTGCGCAACGTCGCCGCCGGCTCGCTGGCCAAGCGCCTCGGCATCGAGGAAGGCACCGTTCTGCCCCGCTCCATCATCGAGTTCTATTACAAGGCCGATGCGCTCGACGATCCGATGGTCTCCGAAGAGCACATCACCGCCTTCGGCTGGGCAAGCCCGCAGGAGATCGACGACATCATGGCGCTCGCCATCCGCGTCAACGATTTCCTCACCGGCCTCTTCCTCGGCGTCGGCATCCAGCTCGTCGACTTCAAGATCGAATGCGGCCGCCTCTTCGAAGGCGACATGATGCGCATCATCGTGGCCGACGAAATCTCGCCCGACTCGTGCCGTCTCTGGGATATCCAGACCAACGAGAAGATGGACAAGGACCGCTTCCGCCGCGACCTCGGCGGTCTCGTCGAAGCCTACCAGGAAGTCGCGCGCCGCCTCGGCATCATGAACGAGAACGAACCCGTCCGCGGCACCGGCCCCGTACTGGTCAAATAGCATCCGAGGGAAAGACGAGTGATCAAGGCACGCGTAACCGTGACGCTGAAGAACGGCGTCCTCGACCCGCAGGGCAAAGCGATCGAAGGCGCCCTCGGCGCACTCGGCTTCGACGGCGTCGGCCATGTCCGCCAGGGCAAGGTCTTCGATCTGGAATTGCAAACCGAAGACCGCACAAAAGCCGAATCCGACCTCAAGGCCATGTGCGACAAGCTCCTGGCCAACACGGTCATCGAGGATTATTCTATCCACATCGCCTGATGGTTGTGGCTCTGGGGCTGAGCCCGAGGGTCTTGATGAGAGACGGTCGCCGTGACCGATGTGACGAACGAACCGATGTTCGAATTGCTGAAGAAGATGCAGTCCGACATGAGCGCGGTTCGCTTCAATCTGCAGGAAATCAAGCGGCGCATCACGGCCACCGAAGAAGCGATGGCAGGCGTCAATCGGCGTCTCGACCGCCAGGACGAGCAACTGGATCGCATCGAGCGTCGCCTGGAACTGCGCGAGTTGGCTGTACCGCAGCACCCTTTCGAACACTGACACCCGCATCAAAGCGCCGTGCGCACGTCCCACAGTTCCGGGAAGAACGAGCGATCGAGCGCGGTCTTCAGATAGCCGACGCCGGATGAGCCGCCGGTGCCCTGTTTGAAGCCGATGATGCGCTGCACCGTCTTCATGTGGCGGAAGCGCCATTGCTGGAACTTGTCCTCCACGTCCACCAGCTTTTCCGCCAGCTCGTAGAGCTCGAAATAGCGGTCCGTGTTGCGGTAGACCGTCAGCCAGGCTTCGCGCAGCGCCTCGCTATAGGCGTGGTTGCGTGAAAAATCGCGATTGAGAAGCGCGTCTGGCACCGGTAGGCCCTGCCGCGCCAGAAGCGCGATCGCCTCGTCGTAAAGGCTCGGCGCCTTGAACGCCGCCTGTAGGCGCGCATGGTGCTCGGCGTGGTGGCGGTGCGGCGCGAGCATCTTCTCGTCCTTGGCGCCGAGCTTCATCTCCATCATCCGGTACTGGTGAGACTGGAACCCGGACGATTGCCCAAGTGCCGCGCGAAACGTCAGGTAGTCGGAGGGAGTCATGGTGGAAAGCACGTCCCAGGCCGAGACCAGCTGCTCCTGGATGCGTGCCACGCGGGCGAGCGCCTTGAAGGCGACGCCCGGCCGATCTTGCCTTATCGCGGCCATCGCAAAATCCAGTTCATGCAGGATCAGCGATATCCACAATTCCTGAACGTGATGGATCACGATGAAGAGCGGCTCGTCTGGCTCGCTCGTCAGCGGTTTTTGCGCCGAAAGCAGCGTATCGAGCTGCAGATAGTCACCATAGGACATGCGATCGGTGAAATCGAGGTCGATGCCCGCTTCGACGCGGCTGTCCTGGTCGTTCGTCATGCGCTGCTCCGAAATGCCGCATTCAGGCATATTCGCCACAAGAAACCGCCGCAATACCCTCGCCTTCACGGCTGCCATGTTCTAGAAGCGGTGCGAAGTCCTTCCACCGATCCGGACGTTCCCATGAAGTCAGCCGTCATCATCCTTCCGGGCCTCAATCGCGACCGCGACATGATCGCGGCGCTGACCAAGATATCGGGCACGCCGCCCATCACGGTCTGGCAGACGGAAACCACCATCCCCGCCGATGTGGACCTGGTCGTGATCCCTGGCGGGTTCTCCTATGGTGATTACCTGCGCTGCGGCGCGATCGCGGCGCGCATGCCCGTCATGCAGGCGGTCCGCGATGCGGCGGCGCGCGGCACGCGCGTCATCGGCGTCTGCAACGGGTTCCAGATCCTGCTGGAAGCGGGCCTCCTGCCCGGCGCGCTGATGCGCAACGCCTCGCTGAAGTTCGTCTGCCGCGAAGTGAAGCTCGAGGTCGTCAACACCGAGACGGCGTTCACCAGCCTCTACACCAAGGGCCAGATCATCCGCTGCCCGGTCGCCCATCACGACGGCAACTTCTTTGCCGATCCCGACACGCTGGCGCGCATCGAGGGTCAAGGCCAGGTCGTCTTCCGCTATGCCGAAGGCACGAACCCGAATGGCTCGCTCAACGACATCGCCGGCCTCGTCAACGAACGCGGCAATGTTCTCGGCCTGATGCCGCATCCGGAAAATCTTATCGAATCGGCCCATGGCGGTGCCGATGGTCGCCCGCTCTTCGAAGCCGCTCTCGGTGCAGTCGCGGCATGATGTCTGCCCCGCGCCTTGCCCTGATCGCAGCACTTGCCCTGCTTGCCGCCTGCCAGTCGGAGCCTTCGGCCGAAGTGCCGGCTGCGGCCGCCGCAGCCTCTGAAAAGAGCGCGGCACTGCGCAACATGGAACAGGTAGCGATCGCGGCCCACCGCTGCTGGTTCGCCAGCCGCGATCCGGTCTTTGCCGGCTACAGCTTCGCCAACGAGTTGAATTCCTTTTCCGGCCAGCCGCGCTTCCTCCTGGTTCCCCGCGGCGACTTCGGCGGCAGGCCGCTTCTGGTCGTCCAGGCCTCCGGCGCCGCCGGAACCGTGACGAGTTTCGGCCCGCTGCTCGATGGCGCTGCCGGTTCCCGCATCCGCGGCGATATCGCGCGCTTCGCCAGCGGCGACGCCTCCTGCGGGACATCCGCCTGATCATCGCCCCGATCACCTCGCTTAACCGACGCCGACAGATCCGAGATGCCCATGCTCCCTGAAAAGATCGCCATCACCCCGGAATTGATCGAAGCCCATGGGCTGAAGCCGGACGAGTATCAGCGCATTCTCGACCTCATCGGGCGCGAGCCGACCTTCACCGAGCTCGGCATCTTCTCGGCCATGTGGAACGAGCACTGTTCCTACAAATCCTCCAAGCGCTGGCTGCGCACGCTGCCAACCACAGGCCCGCAGGTCATACAGGGCCCCGGCGAAAATGCCGGCGTTGTCGATATCGGTGATGGCGACTGCGTGGTCTTCAAGATGGAGAGCCACAACCACCCCTCCTACATCGAACCCTATCAGGGCGCGGCGACCGGCGTCGGCGGCATCCTGCGCGACGTCTTCACCATGGGCGCGCGCCCCATCGCAGCGATGAACGCGCTGCGTTTCGGCGCTCCGGACCACCCGAAGACCCGCCACCTCGTCTCGGGCGTCGTCGCTGGCGTCGGCGGCTACGGCAATTCCTTCGGCGTGCCGACGGTCGGCGGCGAAGTCGAGTTCGATGCCCGCTACAACGGCAACTGCCTCGTCAACGCCTTTGCCGCCGGCCTCGCAAAGACCGATGCGATCTTCTATTCCAAGGCCGAAGGCGTCGGACTGCCCGTCGTCTATCTCGGTGCCAAGACAGGCCGCGACGGCGTCGGCGGCGCCACCATGGCGTCTGCCGAATTCGACGAGAAGATCGAGGAGAAGCGCCCGACCGTGCAGGTCGGCGATCCCTTTACCGAAAAGTGCCTGCTCGAAGCCTGCATGGAATTGATGGCATCGGGGGCCGTCATCGCCATCCAGGACATGGGCGCGGCGGGCCTCACCTGCTCGGCGGTCGAGATGGGCGCCAAGGGCGACCTCGGCATCGAGCTCGATCTCGACAAGGTGCCCGTGCGCGAAGAGGCGATGAGCGCCTATGAGATGATGCTGTCGGAAAGCCAGGAGCGCATGCTCATGGTGCTGCGCCCGGAAAAGGAAGCGGAAGCCGAGGCGATCTTCACCAAATGGGGGCTGGATTTCGCCATCGTCGGCAAGACGACGGACGATCTGCGCTTCCGCATCCTCCACCAGGGCGTCGAAGTCGCAAACCTGCCGATCAAGGAACTGGGCGACGAGGCGCCGGAATATGATCGCCCATGGCGCGAGCCCGGCCTCTATTCGCCGCTGCCGGCAAGCCAGATCGAGGAGCCCGCCGATTACGGCCAGGCGATTCTCGATCTCGTCGGCTCGCCCAACAATGCCTCGCGCCGCTGGGTCTACGAGCAATATGACACGCTGATCCAGGGCAATTCGCTGCAATTGCCGGGTGGCGATGCCGGCGTGGTGCGCGTCGAGGGTCATGCGACCAAGGCACTCGCCTTCTCGTCCGACGTGACGCCGCGCTATTGCGAGGCGGATGCCTTCGAGGGCGGCAAGCAGGCCGTGGCCGAATGCTGGCGCAACATCACCGCAGTCGGTGCCGAGCCGCTCGCCGCCACCGACAACCTCAATTTCGGCAATCCCGAGCGCCCGGAGATCATGGGCCAGCTCGTCAAGGCCATCGAGGGCATCGGTGAAGCCTGCCGCGTGCTGGGCTTCCCGATCGTCTCGGGCAACGTCTCGCTCTACAACGAGACCAATGGCGAGGCGATCCTGCCCACGCCCACCATCGCCGGTGTCGGCATCCTGCCCGATTGGCAGCAGATGGCCCGCATCGGTGGCGCCAAGGCCGGTGACGCAGTCATTCTGCTCGGTGGTGATGGCACCCATCTCGGCCAGTCGGTCTATCTGCGCGACGTCCTCGGCCAGGCCGATGGTCCGCCGCCGCCGGTCGATCTGGCGCTCGAAAAGCGCAATGGCGATTTCGTACGCTCGGCCATCCGCAACGGTCAGGTGACGAGCTGCCACGATATTTCCAGCGGCGGTCTCGCCATCACGCTTGCGGAAATGGCGTTGGCCTCCGGTCACGGCATGGATCTGTCGCTCGAAAGCGCGTCGCAGTCCTCCGGCCAGCCGCTCCATGCGCTGCTGTTCGGCGAGGATCAGGCCCGCTATGTCGTCACCGTTCCGGCCGATCTCGCCAATTTCGTCTGCATGAATGCCGAAGGGGCCGGCGTGCCGTTCCGCCGCCTGGGCACAATTGCCGGCGACTCGCTGAAAGTGGATGACCGCTTCGCTATCCCGCTTCGCCAATTGCGCGACGCCCATGAAACGTGGTTCCCTCACTATATGGAGAACCAGATGGCCGCCGCAGTGGCCTGACCCGTCGCCTATCCTGGCCGACGTCGAACAAGGAGACCCTCACCCATGCCGATGAGTGCCGGTGACATCGAGAAAATGATCAAGGAAGGCATTCCGGATGCGCGCGTGACCATCCGCGACCTCGCCGGTGACGGCGATCACTATGCCGCCGAAGTCGTCTCGGAAAGCTTTCGCGGCAAGAACCGCGTGCAGCAGCACCAGATGGTCTACAACGCGCTCAAAGGCAACATGGGCGGCGTGCTTCATGCACTCGCACTGCAAACCAGCGCCCCGGACTGACTAAGCTTCAACCCAGCTTCGTCGGTGGCTGCCTTGAGCGCAAACTCGACAAGGCCTGCCCGATCTCCTATCTAGAGGCCACCGACACCAATCCGTTGCCGGCGCCTCGACCGGCAAACGAAGGACATTCTCATGAGCGCGATCAACGATTTCATCGACAATGAAGTGAAGAACAACGACGTCGTCCTCTTCATGAAGGGCACGCCCCAGTTCCCACAATGCGGTTTCTCCGGCCAGGTCGTGCAGATTCTCGACTATGTCGGCGTCGACTACAAAGGCATCAACGTTCTGGCCGATGCCGATCTGCGCCAGGGCATCAAGGACTACTCCAACTGGCCGACGATCCCGCAGCTCTACGTGAAGGGCGAATTCGTCGGCGGTTGCGACATCATCCGCGAGATGTTCCAGAACCAGGAACTGCAGTCGCATTTTGCCGACAAGGGCGTCGCGGTTCGCAGCAACGCCTGAGCTCGTCTAGCTCCATCAACCGATCCGAAAGCCGCGCCCGCCGCGGCTTTCATCGTTTTGAGTGATCCTTCGATACAGATCGTTCATCCATTGCCGGACGATTTCCGGTTGCGTTGACGCCGATCCCGGCTAGTCTCTTCGCGCTCGCAGCATTTTTCTGCACCTGACACCCGTCCGTGCCGCCTTGCGCACGCCTCGGGTCTTTCGCCTTTCGGCACCCGAGGTTCCCATGGACGACCAACCGATACGATCGGCAGCCCATGCCGCATCGCGAGATGCCGTCGCTGCGCCACCGGTGCCCGCGGGACCACCACCGCCTCTGTCGCGGATGGAATTCATCGCGATGGTCGCCTCGCTGATGGCGCTCAACGCGCTGTCGATCGACATCATGCTGCCGAGCCTTCAGCAGATCGGCGAATCGCTCGGCGTCGCCGATGCCAATCAGCGCCAGCTCGTTCTCTCTGCCTACGTGGTCGGTTTCGGCGGCGCCCAGCTTTTCTTCGGGCCGATCGCCGACCGCTTCGGGCGCCGCAAGCCGCTTCTGATCGGCATCGTCATCTACGCCGTCTGCGCGCTGCTGGCCGCCTTTTCCTCGAGTTTCGGCATGCTGCTGCTGTTGCGCATGGCGCAAGGCATCGGCGCTGCAGCCACCCGCGTCATCGCCGTCACGCTGGTGCGCGATGTCTTCGGCGGCCGTCAGATGGCGGAGATCATGTCGATCGTCATGATGGTGTTCATGGTCGTGCCTGTCCTGGCGCCGGGCTTCGGCCAACTGATCATGCTCTTCGGCGAGTGGCACCTGATCTTTGTGTTCATCGCGCTCGTCGCACTTGCGGTGCTGGCATGGGTCGCCCTTCGCTTGCCCGAGACGCTGAAGCCGGGCGATCGCCGGGAATTGCGCTTCGGCAAGATCATGGAAGCCTTCCGCATCGTGCTGTCGAACCGCATGTCGGTCTGCTATGCCTTTGCCACCGCAGCGGTTTTCGGCGCCATGTTCGGCTTCTTGAATTCCGCGCAGCAGATCTTCGTCGAAGTCTACGGCCTCGGTGTCTGGTTCCCAGCCGTCTTCGCGCTGGTCGCAACCTTCATGGCGCTCTCGTCCTTCATCAATTCGCGCCTCGTCGGCCGCTTCGGCATGCGTACCCTGTCCCATGGCGCGCTTGTCGGCTTCATGTCGGTGTGCTTCGTCTGGCTGCTCGCGTCGCTCGTCGGCACCCTGCCGCTCTGGCTCTTCCTCGTCTTCTTCATCGCGGCCATGTTCCAGTTCGGCTGGATCGGCGCAAACTTCAACGCGCTCGCCATGGAGCCACTCGGCCATGTGGCCGGCACCGCATCCTCCGTCCTCGGCTTTCTCCAGACGGCAGGTGGCGGCCTGATCGGCGCGCTGATCGGCCAGCTCTATAACGGCACTGCGCTGCCACTGGTCGCCGGCTTCTGTGCCGTATCCTTCATCGCATTCGTTCTCGTGCTGGTCGCCGAACGCGGCCGCCTCTTTTCAAGATTATGATCCGGATCGTCCCATGAACGAGAATTCTCCCATCGGCCGCGCTGCCGCCACTCCGGCCCCCAACCCGGCCCCCGCTCCGCTCAACGGATCGGACCGGGCCGGCATCGGCTTTTACGAGTTCATCGGGCTCGCCGCCGCCCTCACCTCGATCATCGCGCTGTCGATCGACATCATGCTGCCGGCGCTCCCCGCGATCGGCGAGGCGCTCGGCGTCGTCAATGAGAACGACCGTCAGGCCGTCATCACCGTCTTCGCCCTCGGCTTCGGGCTCGCCCAGATCCTCTTCGGCCCGCTGTCGGATCGCTTCGGCCGCAGGCCCGTCCTGCTTCCCGGCATCGCAGTCTATGCGGCTGCCTCGCTGGCCGTGCTCTTCGTCGATGATTTCAACACGCTGCTGGTGCTGCGCCTCATCCAGGGCATCGGGGCCGCGTCGGTGCGCATCATCGTCACGGCGATCGTGCGCGATTGCTATGGCGGCCGCGACATGGCGCGCGTCATGTCCTATGTCTTCACCGTGTTCATGATCGTGCCGATCATGGCGCCCGCTGTCGGCCAGGCGATCCTGCTGGTTGCGGAATGGCAGGCGATCTTTGCCTTCCTCGGTGCCGCCGCCTTCCTCTTTGCCGGCTGGACGGGCTTCCGCCTCAAAGAGACGCTTCCGGTCGCCGAGCGCATCGAGCTGTCGTTCAAGGGCCTCGTCTACGCGTTCGGCGAAGTGTTCCGTTCGCGCCTCGCCGTCGGCTACACGCTCGGCTCGCTGCTGCTCTTCGGCGCGCTCTTCTCGTTCATCGTGTCGATCCAGCAGGTGTACGATTCGATCTACGGCATGGGCGACTGGTTCGCGCTGGGCTTCGCACTCAGCGCCGTCGGCATGGCCATCACGTCGATCCTCAACGGCCGCTACGTGCAGCGCTACGGCATGCGGCTGATCTCGCACGGCGCCCTCATTGCCATGATGAGCTTCGGAGCGATCCTGCTCGTCCTCAGCCTGTTCGGCATACCGAACTTCTACGTGGCGAACATCCTGCTCGCCTGCTGCATGCTGTCCTTCGGGCTGGTGGCGAACAACTTCAACTCCATCGCCATGGAGCCACTCGGCCACATTGCCGGCACAGCGTCCTCGGTCATAGGCGTCATCTCGTTCACCGGCGGGGCGCTGCTCGGCGGCATGATCGGCCAGGCCTTCAACGGCACGCTCATTCCGCTCTCGCTGGCCTTCTCAGGCTTCGGCGGCATCGCACTGGTGATCGTGCTCATCACCGAACGCGGCAAGCTCTTCGTCAGGCCGGTGGATTGATCGCGCCGAAATCGAAGAGCTTCGGGTCGAGCAGATGCGAAGGTCGGGCATTGGCCAGCGCCTTCAGCATCGTGTCCTTGCGGCCCGGCATGCGCCGTTCGATGTCGGAAAGCATCGCCTTCATCGCATTGCGCTGAAGCCCGTCCTGGGAGCCACAGAGGTCGCAGGGAATGATGGGAAATTCCATGGCGCTGGCGAACTTCGCCAGTTCGTCCTCGGCACAATAGGCAAGCGGGCGCAGCACCAGAAGGTCGCCCTCGTCATTCAGGAGCTTCGGCGGCATCGCCGCCAGCTTGCCGCCGTGGAAGAGGTTCAGGAAAAACGTCTCGAGGATATCGTCACGGTGATGGCCGAGCACCAGCGCCTCGCAGCCTTCCTCACGCGCGATCCGGTAGAGATTGCCGCGCCTTAAGCGCGAACAGAGCGCGCAATAAGTGGCGCCCTCCGGCACCTTCTCCTTCACCACCGAATAGGTGTCCCGGTATTCGATCCGGTGCGCGATGCCGTTCCGGTTCAGAAACTCCGGCAGCACATGCTTCGGAAAGTTCGGCTGCCCCTGGTCGAGATTGCACGCAAGCAGTTCGACAGGCAAAAGCCCGCGCCACTGCAGCTCGCTCAAGACGGCGAGCAGCGCATAGGAATCCTTGCCGCCCGATAGCGCGATCAGCCAGCGTGGACGCGTCGTCCCCGTTTCCGGGCGCAACATCTGGAAATCCTCGATCGCCTGGCGTGTCTGCCGCAGCAGCCGCTTGCGCAGCTTGTTGAACGTCACCGACGAAGGCGCATTCGCCATGATCGGCGGATAGTCGCCGGCAATGGACTCGACCGCACTCACCTGCTGACGCCTCGCTCGGGGTTCTGCGGGTGTCGACGCGGGAAGAAGGCGAGCACCGCGCACATCAGGAACAGCGGGATGCCGAGCTCGATCACTTCCTCGATCCCGGTCGAAACCACCGCAGCGCTGGCACCGAGATCAATGCCGAGGCCTTCAAGCTTGCGCGGCAGGCCGTCGAGCGTCTTGGCCGCGATGATGGACAGACCCGCAGCCAGGACGCCCACTGCCGGCAGGTGGAGCCCGCGCAGCCCTGCGATGAACTGCCGCGCATGACGAAGCCCCGCTATGACAACCGCCGCGCCGACCGTGACCAGAGCCACGACCGCCGCAAGTTTTTCCAGGAGCGGCACGTCGCCGGAAACGTAGAAGCTGGTCTTGGTGATGCTCATCGTCGTCATGAGGTTGTGGAAGTCGAGTTCGCGCATGCATAGCGCCAACAGGATCACGACGAAATAGAAATGCGTCTTCAAGAACTGCTGATTTGCCTCGCGCACCAGCATCGCAGCCGCCACGAGGTAACCGGCAGCAGATAGCGTCTCGACGGCGCCCCCCTCACCGGTGAGGGTCTGGACGAAGCGCTCCGATCCAAGCAGGACGGAGCCGACCAGCGCGAGAATGAAGAGCCCAACCAAAAGGAAGGGCCGATAGGACGCCTCGCTTCGAAACGAGGCCGATGCAGCATGAGGCAATGCGCCTGCATTCTCCTCGGCTGGCGCGAGACGACATCGCTTCGGCAGCCGTGTAAGCGTCAAGAAAGATCGACTGCATCGTGCAGATTCGATCGCTGTGTCTCCCAGGTAGCACGAAGTGCGCCTTTGCAGGAGCCCAAAACGACAAAGGCCGCGTGCAAGCACGCGGCCTTTGAAAAGTGGATACGGAACGCTTAGCGCGAATAGAACTCGACGACGAGGTTCGGTTCCATCTGGACGGCATAGGGCACGTCCGACAGGCCCGGAACGCGCACGAAGGTCGCGACCATCTTGTTGTGATCCGCTTCGATATAGTCCGGAACGTCACGCTCGGCGAGCTGCGTCGCTTCGAGAACGATGACGAGCTGCTTGGACTTCTCGCGCACTTCGATCACGTCGCCCGGCTTGCAGCGGAAGGACGGGATGTTGGTGCGTACGCCGTTGACCGAAACGTGGCCGTGGTTGACGAACTGGCGCGCCGCGAAAACCGTCGGCACGAACTTCGCGCGGTAGACGATGGCGTCGAGACGCGATTCCAGAAGACCGATCAGGTTCTCCGGGGTGTCGCCCTTACGGCGGTTGGCCTCTTCGTAAATCTTGCGGAACTGCTTCTCGCGGATGTCGCCGTAGTAGCCCTTAAGCTTCTGCTTGGCGCGCAGCTGCACACCGAAATCCGAAAGCTTGCCCTTGCGGCGCTGGCCATGCTGGCCTGGACCGTATTCGCGGCGGTTCACCGGGGACTTCGGACGACCCCAGATGTTTTCGCCCATGCGGCGATCGATCTTGTACTTGGACGATTCGCGCTTGCTCATCGCATTTCCTTTCAAAACAAAATGATGACGTCGCATCTTCATGCAACGCCAGAAGGAAACGCGCCCTCCTCTGCCATCGGGCTGAAGCCGTCAGCTGACAGGATCAAGACCCCAAAAGGACCGATCCACGGGACACGTCAAATGAAACGCCCGACGTGGCCGCCGGGCGTTGTGGGGGTGATTATGGGAAGAGGTCGCGTTTGTCAACGCGGCTTTGATGCCACCGGCGCGTCACTTCACGCGGGCGATAATCCAGATCGCGTGGACGATGCCCGGGATGTAGCCGAGCAGCGTCAGGATGATGTTGATCCAGAAGTGCTTGCCAAGACCGACCTGCAGGAAGACGCCGAGCGGCGGGAGGATGATGGCGAAGATGATGCGGATCAGGTCCATAAGAGACTCCTTATTCTTTTTCCGATAACGGCACCGGATGCCCCGCGGTTCCGGATCAGACGGAAAAATTGTGCGCTGCAAGATCGTCTGGGACGCGCAGCCCGAAGCCGTGCATCAGTCGCCGGATCGCTGGATCTGGCTTGCCGGACGTGAAGAGAGCCATATCGGGGCTCACCTCCGCGCGTGATTCTGCTTCGAACGCACGTGCCCGGTCGGCGCCCGCACCGTCACCATTCAGCACGCTCACGGCCCGCCTAGCGATCGCCTCGGACGGGTCGAGCCAATCCACCGGCCACGGCGCGGTCTTGCGCATGCGGTTGACGAGAAACGGATAGTGCGTGCAGGCAAGCACGACGATATCGGTGCGGTTGCCGTCGCGCTCCACGAAACACGGCGCAATCTCCGCTCGCACCGCGTCTTCGTCCACGAAGCCTTCGCGCATATAGGTTTCGGCAAGCCCCGCCAGTTCTGTGCTGCCGACCAGCCTCACATGGCACTTCGTCGCCCAGTCGCTGATGAGATCCCGCGTATATTGCCGCTTCACGGTTCCTGGCGTCGCCAGCACCGATACGAGACCCGACCGCGTGCGCTCCGCCGCAGGCTTGATGGCCGGCACCGTGCCGACGAAAGCAAGTTTGGGATAGGCCGCGCGCAGATCACCCAGCGCCAGCGTCGAAGCGGTGTTGCAGGCGATCACCGCGATCGATGGCCGGTGCGCCGCGATCAGCTTCTCAAACAGCGCCACCATGCGTGTCCGCAGCGCTTCCTCTTCCCACGCGCCATAGGGAAACGCCGCATCGTCGGCCACGTAGACGAGCCGCTTCCCAGGCAAAAGCACCCGCATTTCGCGCAGCACGGTCAGCCCGCCGATGCCCGAATCGAAAACGAGGACCGGCCCGCGCTCATCCATGCTGGCCTCATCCATTGTCGGGCCGATCGTTCGGCTGCGACGCGATCTCGTCGGGCGCGCCGCTGCCGCGCGGGCGCTTGCGCGAATAGCGGTCGAGCGAGTTGATCACACCGCGCAGCACATGGATTTCCTGGGAAAACAGCCCGCGACGCGCAAGCAGCGTGCGCAGATTGTCGACCATTTTCGGCTTCTTGTCCTCGGGCCTGAAGTAACCGCGCGCATCGAGCGCCTCTTCCAGATGATCGAACAGGCCGAAGGTCTCTTCCTTGGTCGCCGGCGTCATGTCGTTGTGGGTGAACGCGGTCTCAGTCACATCCGAGAGCCCTGAATTCATCCACTCATAGGACATGAGCAGCACTGCCTGCGCGATGTTGAGCGAGGCGAAGGCTGGATTGACAGGAAAGGTCACGATCTCGTCGGCAAGCGCCACTTCGTGGTTCTTTAGGCCCCAGCGCTCGCGCCCGAACAGGATGCCCGTAGCCTGGCCTTCGCGGAACTTCGTCCGCAGCGTCTGGCCTGCCTCCACCGGTCCGCGCACCGGCTTGAAGCCGTCACGCTCGCGCGCGGTCGTCGCATAGACGAAATTGAGATCGGCGATGGCCTCCTCGAGCGTCTCGAACACCTGCGTCGCATCGATCACGTGGTCCGCCTTGGACGCCGCCTGGCGCGCCTTTTCGCTCGGCCAACCGTCGCGCGGATTGACGAGCCTAAGGTCCGATAACCCGAAATTCGCCATGGCGCGCGCCACCATGCCGATATTTTCGCCAAGCTGCGGCTCCACCAGCACGATCGCGGGGCCTTCCGCAATCATCGCGCGTTTTCTGTCGGTTCCGGCCATTCGGGCTCCCTCGCAGCGTTCTGCGCTGCGCCCACAGAGCCACAGCGTCAATCGCTGCGCTCATACACCGGGTCCTGCGTGCCGGCCAAGCCTTGGGCGTCAAAGGTTCCGCTTCTCCTTTGCCATCGGCAATCACGATGCTATAGGACGCGCCAGTTGTTCTGGATGCGGCGGCATGCCGTCCGTCCATGGCTTTTTTGGAGAGAGAGAGGCTTTTCCTGCATGAGTAAGATCAAGGTCGCAAACCCGGTCGTTGAGCTCGACGGCGACGAGATGACCCGTATCATCTGGCAGTTCATCAAGGACAAGCTGATCCATCCCTATCTGGACATCGATCTGGAATATTACGATCTCAGCATGGAAAACCGCGACGCCACCGACGACCAGGTGACGATCGACGCGGCCCACGCGATCAAGAAGCACGGCGTCGGCGTCAAGTGCGCCACGATCACCGCCGATGAAGGCCGCGTCGAGGAATTCGGCCTGAAGAAGATGTGGCGCTCGCCCAACGGCACGATCCGCAACATCCTCGGCGGCGTCATCTTCCGCGAGCCAATCATCTGCAAGAACGTCCCCCGCCTCGTTCCGGGCTGGACCAAGCCGGTCATCGTCGGCCGTCATGCCTATGGCGACCAGTACCGCGCAACAGACTTCAAGTTCCCCGGCAAGGGCAAGCTCTACATGAAGTTCGTCGGCGAAGACGGCAAGGAGCAGGAATACGAGATCTTCGACGCGCCCGGCGCCGGCATTGCCATGGGCATGTACAACCTCGACGAGTCGATCCGCGATTTCGCCCGCGCTTCGCTGAACTACGGCCTCAGCCGCAAGGTGCCGGTCTACCTGTCGACCAAGAACACCATCCTCAAGGTCTATGACGGCCGCTTCAAGGACATCTTCCAGGAAGTCTACGAGCAGGAGTTCGAGGCGAAGTTCAAGGAAGCCAAGATCTGGTACGAACACCGCCTGATCGACGACATGGTCGCCGCCAACCTGAAATGGTCGGGCGGTTATGTCTGGGCCTGCAAGAACTATGACGGCGACGTTCAGTCCGACACGGTTGCGCAGGGCTTCGGCTCGCTCGGCCTGATGACCTCGGTTCTGCTCACTCCGGATGGCAACACGGTCGAAGCCGAAGCCGCGCACGGTACGGTCACGCGCCACTACCGTCAGCACCAGAAGGGCGAGGAAACCTCCACCAACTCCATCGCCTCGATCTTCGCCTGGACCCGTGGCCTCGCGCACCGCGCCAAGCTCGACGACAATGCCGAGCTCGCACGCTTTGCCGACACGCTGGAGAAGGTCTGCATCGAGACCGTCGAAAGCGGCCACATGACCAAGGACCTCGCACTTCTCATCGGTCCCGATCAGCCGTGGCTCTCCACGACCGGCTTCCTCGACAAGATCGACGAGAACCTCCAGAAAGCCATGGCCGCCTGAGGCTTCGCCTTTTCCGATCAAGTCTTCCAGACCCCGCGGTTCACGCCGCGGGGTTTTTCTTTGACAGCCGGGATAATCACGCAATTCGCTGCGGAACGTTTCTGGCCCACCATCCTTACCGTGCAAAGCTTGGACCGGATTGCGTGCTCAAGCCACAAACCGAGGACGAAATGGCATGACTGAACCTTCCACCGATCCGCTGAACGATCCGTCCCGGTTGCGCACCATCCTCGGCAATGTGGTGGAACGGGTGCGCGAGGCCGCGCCTTCGATGCACGAAAAGGGCGCCGAGGCCGCCCGTGAGAAGGACAAGGCGGCGCCCCGCAAGGGCGATTTCGACAAGTTCGGCATCGCCGTCTTCACCCGCCATGGAGAACTGGTTTCGGCCGGCAATGCGGGGACCGGCTTTCCCATCCAGTCCATTTCCAAGGTCTTCGCGCTGGAAGTCGCTCTCGAAGCGCTCGGCGAAAAGCTCTGGAAGCGGATCGGCCGCGAGCCGTCCGGCGATCCCTTCAACTCCATCATCGATCTGGAGCGCGACAAGGGCGTGCCGCGCAATCCCTTCATCAATGCCGGGGCCCTGGTCGTTTGCGACGCCCTCGTCGGCATCGGCGGCAAGTCTGGCCCCAACCACCATGTGATCGATTTCATCAAGAGCATGATCGACGACGAATCCCTGTCACTCGACCCGGACGTGATGGCGAGCGACCGCACCGGCGGCGATCTCAACCGTTCGCTCATGTACATGGCCAAGCACCACGGCAATCTCGATCATGAGGTGAAGGAGGTGATGGAAGCCTATGTCCATCAATGTGCCATCACGCTCGACTGCCGGGGTCTGGCGAAGGCAGGCCGGTTCCTGATGCACGACGATCCGCACGATGGCGACGACAGCATCCAGCAGGCGCGGCGCGCCAGACGCATCCTCGCCATCATGATGCTGTGCGGCCAGTACGATGGCTCCGGTGATTTCGCATTTCGCGTCGGCCTGCCGGCCAAATCCGGTGTGGGCGGCGGCATCCTCGCCATCGCGCCCCACCGCGCGTCCATCGCGGTCTGGTCGCCGGCACTCGATCCCATGGGCAACAGCTGGCTCGGCACACTCGGCCTCGAACTCCTCACCGAGCGCACCGACTGGTCGATCTTCGGCGCGGTTCGCAGTTCCGCATAAAGTTTGCTGCGCTTTCCGAGCTCGGAACGAATGTCACCAAACGCTGTTAAACCATGATCAGCAGCGTTGGGGACTCATATCATGCCGAGATGGAAGATCTCGATTGCGGTCGCGGCCGTGGTCGTCCTTCTCCTGTTCATACTGGTGCCAAGCGTCGCGCTGGTTCTGTTTTCGGGCCTCCTGATGGCCGCCTTTCTCAACGGCGGCGGAGGGCTCGTGGAGAGAGCCACCAAAATTCCGCGCGGCTGGTCAATCGGCCTGTTCACGCTTCTGCTGCTACTCGCCATCGCTGGCGTCTTCACTCTAGCAGCGACATCGATCGCCGCTCAGTTCAACGAACTCGCCAGCCAGATCCCTGGCGCGATCGAAAATCTACGCAGCCGGCTGGAGGAGTACGAATGGGCAAACCGGGCGCTCGACCGAGCAAACCCGGCCGGCCTCATTTCGGGTGAAGGGGGACGCGCGGCAACCAGCGCCGTCACATCGACCTTCGGCGCGCTGGGCAATTTTGTCATCATTGCCTTCATCGGCATCTATGTCGCAGTCACGCCCGCCATCTATCGTAAGGGCGCTGTCGAGCTCTTCGCGCCGTCGCTGCGTCCCCGCACCGACGAAATCCTGAAGAAATGCGCCCGCACGCTGAAGAGCTGGCTCGCTGCACAGCTGATCTCGATGACCGTGGTCGGCGTGCTGACCGGCATCGGACTGCTGCTCATAGGAATGCCGCTCGCCTTCATTCTCGGCATCATCGCCGGCCTGCTCGCCTTCATTCCCAATATCGGCCCGGTGCTGGCCGTCGCGCCCGCGCTGCTGCTAGCCTTCGGCGAAGGCCCATCCATGCTGCTCTGGGTCGCCGCCGTCTACCTCTCGGTGCAGACGCTGGAAAGCTATGTGATCACGCCGCTGGTGCAGCAGGAGCGCGTCGACCTGTCCCCAGCCCTCGTCATCGCTGCGCAATTGCTGTTCGGTGTGCTCTTCGGTCTTCTCGGCCTGGCGCTCGCCATGCCCCTGGTCGCGGTTGGCCGCATGCTCATCAAGGAGCTCTACGTCCACGATTACCTGGAGCGTGAGCCGCCGCGCGAGATGGCTCTGCAATTGCCGGAAGGCCAGAGACACGAATAGGCAGACGCGGCGCATTCACGCCCCGCGATATCCATTCTCGATGTTGGATAACGATCAACCGCGACCGGCCGATGACACGGCCGGTCCACGCTGCTGCGCTGCTCGTCAGGCCGCCAGGGCTTCGGCAACGGCCTCGATCGCCGCTTCGGCGCGCGTGCCGTCCGGTCCGCCCGCCTGCGCCATGTCCGGCCGGCCGCCGCCGCCCTGACCGCCGAGCGATGCGGAAGCAACGCGCACGAGGTCGACGGCACTGCGCGTGGATGTCAGATCGTCGGTCACGGCCACGACGACACTCGCCTTGCCGTCGTCGCTGACGCCAACGAAGCAGACGACGCCCGAGCCGAGCGCCTTCTTCCCGTCATCCGCCAGGCCCTTCAGCGCCTTCGGCTCCACACCCGTAACGACGCGGCCGAGATATTTGACGCCCGCAATCTCGCGCGCTTCACCGCCGTTCGAACCACCACCGGGACCGGCGAGAGCGAGCTTGCGCTTTGCGTCCGCCAGCTCGCGTTCGAGCCGCCTGCGCTCGTCCATCAGCGCTTCGACGCGTTCGACGACATCGGCCGGCTGAACCTTGAGGCTCGCCGCAATGCGGCGCACGCGCTCGTCCTGCTCGGCGAGGTAAGCCCGTGCCGCCTCGCCCGTCAGCGCCTCGAGCCGCCGCACGCCGGCGCTCACGCCCGCCTCGCCCACGACCCGCACCAGGCCGATATCGCCGGTCGCGCTCACATGGGTACCGCCGCAAAGCTCCACCGAATAAGGCTTACCGGCCTTGGCGCCCTCGATACCCGTGCCCATCGACACGACACGCACCTCGTCGCCATACTTCTCGCCGAAAAGCGCCATCGCCCCTTCGGCAATGGCATCCTCCACCCCCATCAGCCGCGTCGTCACCGGCGCGTTCTGCACGATGATGGCATTCGCCATCTCTTCCACGCGCGCGATTTCCTCGGCGCTCATGGGCTTCGGATGCGAAATGTCGAAGCGCAGCCGTTCCGGCGCCACGAGCGAACCCTTCTGCGCGACGTGGGTACCCAGCACTTCGCGCAGCGCTTCGTGCAGCAGGTGTGTCGCCGAGTGGTTCTGCCGCAGCCGCGAGCGGCGCTTGTGGTCCACCGTCAGGACGATGTCCTTGCCGCGCGTCACACTGCCTTCGCGCACCATCCCGATATGAACGAACAGGCCCTCGCCCTTCTTCTGCGTGTCGGTAACGTCAATGACGAAGCCTTCACCGGCGATCGTGCCCGTATCGCCCATCTGGCCACCGGATTCGCCATAGAACGGCGTCTGGTTGGCGACGAGCTCGACGGCCTCGCCGGCAGAGGCAGTTTCGATCTCCTGGCCGTCGCGCACGAGCGCCGCAACGATGCCTTCGGCCTGCTCGGTGTCATAGCCGAGAAAGTCGGTAGCGCCGGTGCGGTCGCGCAGTTCGAACCACACTCGTTCCGTCGCCGCATCGCCCGACCCGGACCACGCCGCGCGGGCTTCGGCCTTCTGGCGCGCCATCGCTGCGGTGAAGCCTTCGGTGTCGACGCCGACACCGCGAAGACGCAGCGCATCTTCCGTCAAATCCAGCGGGAAGCCGTAGGTGTCGTAAAGCTTGAACGCCGTCTCGCCATCCAGCCGGTCGCCGGACGACAGATCGGCGCTCGCATCGTCCAGCAGCATCAGGCCGCGATCGAGCGTGCGGCGGAACCGGGTTTCTTCAAGCTTGAGTGTCTCGGAGATCAGGCCTTCAGCACGGGCGAGTTCCGGATAGGCCCGGCCCATTTCCGAAACGAGCGTTGGCAGAAGCTTGTACATCAGCGGATCCTGCGCACCGAGAAGCCGCGCATGGCGCATCGCGCGGCGCATGATACGGCGCAGCACGTAGCCGCGACCTTCGTTCGAAGGCAGCACGCCGTCGGCGATCAGGAACGCCGACGACCGCAAATGATCGGCAATGACGCGGTGACTTGCGCGCTTGTCGCCTTCCGCCTTCACGCCCGTCGCCTCGACCGAAGCGGCAATCAGCGCGCGGAACAGGTCAATGTCGTAATTGTCGTGCTTGCCCTGCAGAAGCGCCGCCACGCGCTCCAGGCCCATGCCCGTATCGATCGACGGCCGGGGCAGTTCGATACGTTCGCCGCTCGCGAGCTGCTCGAACTGCATGAAGACGAGGTTCCAGATCTCGATGAAGCGGTCGCCATCCTCGTCGGGCGATCCGGGAGGTCCGCCAGGAATGTGGTCGCCATGGTCGTAGAAGATTTCCGAGCACGGCCCGCAGGGACCGGTATCGCCCATCGCCCAGAAATTGTCGTTGGTAGCGATGCGGATGATGCGGCTGTCCGGCAGGCCCGCAATCTTCTTCCAGAGCGCGAAGGCGTCGTCATCCGTATGGTACACCGTCACCAGAAGCCGGTTGGCGTCGATGCCGAAATCCTTGGTGATCAGGTTCCAGGCAAGCGTAATCGCCTGTTCCTTGAAATAGTCGCCAAAGGAGAAATTGCCGAGCATCTCGAAGAAGGTGTGGTGACGGGCCGTATAGCCGACATTGTCGAGGTCGTTGTGCTTGCCGCCGGCGCGCACGCATTTCTGCGCGGTCGCTGCCGTGGAATACGGCCGCTGCTCAAGCCCCGTGAAGACGTTTTTGAACTGGACCATGCCGGCATTGGTGAACATCAATGTCGGGTCGTTGCGCGGCACAAGCGGGGACGAGCTGACCACCTCATGGCCATTGGCCTTGAAGAAGTCCAGAAATGCGCTGCGGATGTCGTTTACGCCGCTCATGAAACGCCCTTTTGCTGCTATTCGGCCGGCCCCGATCGTCCCGCCAGCCTTTGTGTGTCCGGCTTTTATCGTTCGTCTCAAACCCTGTCCAGCATTGCCAATGCGCGCTTTGCAGCTCCCCGAAACGGAGTGCGGCGGACCCGGATGGGCCCGCCGCAAATCGATCGCCACGAAAGGATTGGAAGACCGCGCGCCGTCAACCGGCCGCGGCGTCGTCCGTGTCGTTGTCCGGCAGGCCGTCATCGAAGAAATTCTCCGCGATCAGGCCGGCATTTTGACGAATCGCCGTCTCGATCTCGCGGGCCGTGTCGGGGTTGTCCTTGAGGAACTGGCGGGCGTTGTCGCGGCCTTGCCCCAGACGCTGGCTGTTATAGGAGAACCAGGAGCCGGACTTGTCGACGATCCCGGCCTTGACGCCCAGATCGATCAGCTCGCCGGTCTTGGAGATGCCTTCGCCATACATGATGTCGAATTCGATCACCTTCAGCGGCGGCGCCATCTTGTTCTTCACGACCTTGACGCGGGTCTGGTTGCCGACGGTCTCGTCGCGGTCCTTGACCGAGCCGATGCGGCGGATGTCGAGGCGCACCGACGCATAGAATTTCAGCGCGTTGCCGCCCGTCGTCGTTTCCGGCGAGCCGAACATGACGCCGATCTTCATGCGGATCTGGTTGATGAAGATGACCATGCAGTTCGACTTGGAAATCGATGCCGTCAGCTTGCGCAGCGCCTGGCTCATCAGACGCGCCTGAAGGCCCGGCAGGCTGTCGCCCATCTCGCCTTCGATTTCGGCGCGTGGTGTCAGCGCCGCAACCGAATCGATGATCAGCACGTCGATTGCACCCGAGCGAACCAGCGTATCGGTGATCTCCAGCGCCTGCTCGCCATTGTCCGGCTGCGAAATCAGAAGGTTCTCCAGATCGACGCCGAGCTTGCGGGCATACACCGGATCGAGCGCGTGCTCGGCATCGATGAAGCCGCAGATGCCACCGCGCTTTTGCGCTTCCGCCACGCAGTGCAGTGCGAGCGTCGTTTTGCCCGAGCTTTCAGGGCCATAGATTTCAATGATACGGCCCTTCGGCAGTCCGCCAACGCCGAGTGCGATATCGAGCCCGAGCGAGCCGGTCGGTACCGTTTCGATTTCGACCACCTGCTCGTTGGAACCGAGCTTCATGATCGAACCCTTGCCGAACGCGCGCTCGATCTGAGAGAGCGCCGCGTCGAGAGCCTTGCTTTTGTCCACCGAATTGTCCTCTACGAGCCGCAGCGAGTTCTGTGCCATATGTTCCACCTTTAGGTTATTCGAGCCGGACAGGCAAACGTGCCCTCTGTTCTCGTTTGTACCCATTTTGTTCTCGTTTGGCAAGCGCTTTCTAAGGCACTGAATTTGCATCTTTATCTTCTGTCTATTCCCGGATTGTTCCGCGCATGATCAGCATGAAACGCAAAACGATACCAGGCCACGCGTCGCCCATGTCGAAGGCCGATTGCCGATGAGCCGATTCCTCGTCATCGGCGGTGCGCATCTCGATCGGCGCGGCCAGGTGAAGGGCGCGCTGCATCTTCACGCCAGCAATCCCGGGCATTGGGAGGAGACGGCCGGCGGCGGCGCATTCAACGCCGCCCGCAATCTCGCGCGGCTGGGGCATGCCGTCCGGCTGGTGGCGCCGCGCGGCGGCGATCCGGCTGGCGAGACCGTCGGCCGGGCAGCCGCCGATGCCGGCGTCGAAGATACGCCGATCACCTTCCTCGATCGGGCAACGCCCACCTATTCGGCGATTCTCGATAGCCAGGGCGATCTCGTCGTCGCGCTCGCGGACATGGCGCTTTACGATGCCTTTTCGCCCCGCCAGTGCGATCGCCGCACCCTGCGCGATGCCATCGCTGATGCCGATGCGGTGCTGGTCGATGCCAATATTCCCGAGGCAACGATTACTCGTCTGGCGCGGCGGTGCGGCGAGGCAGGCCGCCCCTTGTCCGCCATCGCCATCTCGCCGGCCAAGATCGTGCGGCTGAAACCGGTGCTTTCCGCCCTCTCCTGCCTGTTCATGAACCGGCGCGAGGCCGAAGCGCTCGTCGGCCCGCTTGCAGAGGATGGGCAGGCGCAGGCCGAGCAGCTGCGCTCTGCAGGCATAGCCCGCGCCATCGTTACGGCTGGCAGCGGCCCGGCACTTGCCTTTGATCAGCAGCAGACGTTCCTCTTGTCCGCGATCGAAGGCTGCACCATCGTCGATGTCACGGGCGCCGGCGATGCGCTTGCTGCCGCCACGCTCGGAGCTCTTCAGCCCGGCCTGCCTTTCATCGAGGCCTGCCATTATGGCGTCGCCGCCGCCTCGCTCGCCGTCGAAAGCGCCGAGCCGGCACCACCGGAGCTGACGCTCGATGCCGTGCGGGCGCGCCTTGCTCTTGTGCCCCCGATCGATCCATTGCATCTGAAGCGCTGATCGATCCAGACCCAAGCCGTGAGAAGCCAAAGATGAGCCCGAAGAACGACGCCAGCCTTGTCACCTATGCCCCGGATGTCGCCGAGGCGCGGGCGTCCGGCAAGCCCATCGTGGCGCTGGAATCGACCATCATCACCCACGGCATGCCCTATCCCGGCAATCTCGAAATGGCCCGTGCCGTCGAAGCCATCGTGCGTGAGGAAGGCGCGACGCCGGCGACGATCGCAGTCATCGATGGCGTCCTCAATGTCGGCCTATCGGATGAGAACCTGGCCGCGCTCGCGCTCCGCAAGGATGCCATGAAGCTCTCGCGCGCCGATCTCGCCTTCGCGCTGGCTGAAGGCCGCACCGGCGCCACCACGGTCGCTGCCACCATGATCGCCGCGGCCCATGCCGGCATCGGCGTCTTCGCCACCGGCGGCATCGGCGGCGTGCATCGCGGTGCCGAAACCAGCTTCGACATCTCCGCCGATCTCGACGAGCTTGCGCGCACCGGTGTCATCGTCGTCTCCGCTGGCGCCAAGGCCATCCTGGATGTGCCGAAGACGCTCGAAGTGCTCGAAACCCGTGGCGTGCCCGTCGTCACCTTCGGCTCGGACGTGTTTCCCGCCTTCTGGTCGCGCGAATCCGGCCTGAAGTCGCCGCTGCGCCTCGACACGCCGGACGCCATTGCGCGCTTTCAGAAGGTCCGCGCCGCCATGGGGATTACCGGCGGCATGCTGATCGCCAATCCCGTGCCGGTCGAAGACGAGATCGCCCGCGATGTCATGGAAGCGCATATCCGCGAAGCCATGGGCCGCGCCGAAAAAGCCGGCGTCAGCGCCAAGGCCGTAACGCCGTTCCTGCTCTCCGAACTTGTCGACATCACCAGCGGAAAGAGCCTTCAAACCAACATCGCGCTGGTCAAGGCCAATGTCCGTCTCGCCACGCGCATCGCGGTTGCCCTCGCTGCCTGAACGGTCTCGTCGCGCGGCCACGGCAAAGCCGAGCGACCCGGCTCGCGGATCGCTCGGCTTTGTGAATGACTGACGCCCTCTATCAGCGGTCGAAGGTTTCCATCGACAGCATCGCGTCGCAGACAGCGCCGTCATGGGTGCCCACCCAAACGTCAAGCCATCCGTCCGACGGGCGCGTCAGGTTGACCTTGGCATCGAGATTGCCGTTGTCGTCGTCGTCATAGTACCAGCCGGCAGACGCGGTGTTGACCAGCAGCACGCTGTCGCAATCGCTCTCGACCGATACGGTCAGGGTGTATTTACCCATGCCGCTCAAATTGAAGGTGAAGTCCGGCGCTTCGGTCACGTAGCCGCGCCCACGGTCGGTTTGCGGCGTAACATTGCTGCATTTCTCGATGTTGATGTTGCCACCGGCGCGCACATTGTACTTGTGCACGGAGTAGAGTTCGGACCCCGTCAGCTCGTAAGTATCGCCGGACTTGGCATAGTCCGGACACGCCAAGGCGCTCCCGCCGGATAGAACCAGAAACGCGAAAACCCAATAAATCCTGTTCATGTTGAAAGTCCCCCAGAAAACTTTCTCAGAATACGCCGAATTCAGCGAAAAACCATAGATCTCAAGCGGCTGGGGACCGCTCATCCACCTCTATGGTGAACGCCGGCCCGGCATAGTGACCGGGCCGGGAATCACGTGTCGGGTTTTCAACCCTGGATCGGAACGATCCGGATTTCGACGCGACGGTTTGCGGCGCGGCCGGCCTCGGTCGAGTTGTCGGCGATCGGCTGGTTGAAGCCGAAGCCCTGTGCCTGGAAGCGACGCGGATCAAGGCCCTGGGACGTCAGATAGCCGAGAACCGACTGGGCGCGCCGCTGCGACAGATCGAGGTTGTAGCTCGCCGAACCGACATTGTCGGTGTGGCCGAGAACGTCGACGAGCGTGCGGTCGAACTCGCGCAGAACCAGAACGACCGAATTCAGCGTCGAATAGAAGTCCGGGCGAACGCTCGCTTCGTTCGTGCCGAAGGTGATGTTGGACGGCATGTTCAGGATGATGTTGTCGCCATTGCGGGTTACCGAAACGCCGGTGCCCTGCAGCTGCGCGCGCAGGCGTGCTTCCTGGTTGTCCATGTAGCCGCCGATCGCGCCACCGGCCAACGCCCCGATGCCGGCTCCGAGAAGCGCGTTGCGGCGGTCGTCGCCACCGGCTAGAAGGCCGAGACCGGCGCCTGCCGCAGCACCCAGCATGGCACCGCCGGCCGTGTTGGACAGCTGCTGCTGACCGGTGAAGGGGTCGGCCGTACAACCGGCAAGCAGCGCCGTGGCCATGCCGGCGGCCGCAATCCGCAGCCTGAATGCTGATCGGGTCATGATGGGTCCTCTCCAGGAATATGTCGAATGGTGATCGTTAGAACTGAATGGGGGATTCGCGTCAACACGAAGGCCATTTGCCTTGGAAGCCTGCAAACATGGCGCCATTCAGGCCGTGCGGATGAAACGCTTGTCCGATCCGGAAATGCCGACGCTGCCGTAGATCTCGTCCAGCCCCTGCTCGTTGACATGGAACCGTGCCTCGGTCCGGATGAAGATCCAGCCATCGTCATCGTCGGTCGCGTGCCCAGGCTTGATCCTCAGATTGAAGGAGAAGCCATGGCGGTCGCGGGTTGCACGGTCGATCATCTCGAACAACGGCTCGCGATCTTCGGGATGATAGCTGCCCATGCCGCGGGAAAAGTTGATCGGCCCCTCCGCCTGCTCGAACCCGTAGATGTCAAAGACGGCAGGCGACCAGAAGAGCAGCCCGGAGGCGAGCTCCGATTTCCATACGCCTGACAAAGGCAGACTGCACAGCACCTCGATCACGGGGGAGCCGGGCGAACAGTCGTTGCGACCGACAAATGCGGCCAGCAGCGCCAGCGCATCGTCCGTCTTCATCGTCTCACGGCCGGAAAGCGCCGGATCATCCATGAATCGCCCGTTCAAATCTTTGCAGCCCACACCTTGCCGCAAAGGCAGTATTGGGCGCCTCACCGCAGGAAGTACGCTGACGCTACTTGGCAAAACGCCCGTCGGGCAAGAATTTCTAGAAAGCTATGCACACGGAAATTGTGTCCAATGCACTAAAGTACAAAATCCCGGTCGGCAAGCGTGGCGGCGTTCACGTCATGTGTGCCGCTGCGATGCCGGCTACGAACTCAGCGTTTCGCTCACCGTGATCGCCAGTTGCTTCAGCGAGAATGGCTTGGGCAGGAAGCCGAATTTCGCGTCCGCAGGCAGGTTCTTCGCAAAGGCCTCCTCCGCATAGCCGGAAACGAACACGAATTTCAGGTCGGGATAGTCCTTGCGCAGTTCGCGCAGCAGCGTCGGCCCGTCCATTTCCGGCATCACGACGTCCGAAACGACGATGTCGACCGCGCCGCCGAGCTCTTCCATGATCTCCAGCGCCTCGACGCCCGATGCGGCCTCGTGCACCGTATAGCCGCGCGTCTCCAGCATGCGCTTGCCACCGCGGCGCACCGCCTCCTCGTCTTCCACGAGCAGCACCACGGCGCTGCCCGTCAAATCCACGCGCTCGGCGTTCGGCGCCTGTGGCGCGGCCACGGGCACCACAGCTGCCGCAGCCTCGCCCTCTGCCGTCGCCTCCACCGGTACCTCGATATGGCGCGGCAAGAAAATCTGGAACGTTGTGCCTTTGCCCACTTCCGAGATCGGATAGATGTAGCCACCCGATTGCTTGACGATACCGTAGACCATCGAGAGCCCGAGACCGGTGCCCTTGCCCACGTCCTTGGTGGTGAAGAACGGCTCGAAGATCTTGTCGATGATCTCGGGCGGAATGCCGGTGCCCTCGTCCGCCACTTCGATCAGCACGCAGTCTTGTGCCTCGAGCCCGCGGTAATTCAGCTTGCCGACCTCGTCGGCACCGATGTTGCGGGTGCGGATCGTCACCGTGCCGCCCTTGGGCATGGCGTCGCGGGCATTGACCGCAAGGTTGATCAGCACCTGCTCGAACTGCCCCAGATCGGTCAGCACCGGCCAGAGATCGCGCCCGTATTCTATGGCAAGCTTCACATTCGTTCCGGTGAGCCGGTCGATCAACATGCGCAGATCCCCGATCACGTCGGTCATCGAAAGCACGCTCGGCCGCATCGTCTGCTTGCGCGAGAATGCCAGCAGCTGGCGCACCAGCACGGCCGCGCGATTGGCGTTGCGCTTGATCTCCATCAAATCGGCGAAGCTCGCATCCGATGGCCGAAGCGACAGAAGCAGGTGATCGGCCGAAAGCAGGATGGCCGTCAGCACGTTGTTGAAATCATGCGCGATGCCGCCGGCGAGCGTGCCGACCGCATTCATCTTCTGCGTCTGAGCCATCTGCTCTTCGAGCGCTTTTTGCTCGGTCGTCTCCACGACATAGATGATCGCCGCTTCCTCGCGCGATTCCGCGTGGTCGATCACGGCATTCACATAGAGCCGGAAATGCCGCGCCGGATCGTTCGGGTGGCGCGTATCGACGGCCGCGATATCGCTTTGCCCGTCACGCGCCTGCTCAAGCCCTGCCTTGAACGATGTCACGTCATTGTCGTGGATCACCGTCTCGAAGCGCGCGCCGTTTTCCAGATCGTCGCGGGTTACGAGCCCGGAGAACATCTTGAGGAACGGCGCGTTGGTGCGCAGGATCCGCCCGTCACCGTCGACGGACGCGATCGCCATCGGCGTGTTGTTGAAGAACCGCGTGAAGCGCATTTCCGCCGTTGCCGCGGAATGATCGCTGCCCTCGGTGCCATTGCGCGCCAGAACGATCGTCCGGCTTTCGCCGGGTGCACCGTCGCGCGTGGCCGAGACACGGTGCACGAGACGCACCGGCACGCTCTGACCATTTGTCTTGCGCAGATCGAGGTCGAGCGTTGCGGTCTTGTTGCGGCCGGGCTCGGCCTGAACCGAATCAATCAGCGCCATGCCTTCGCCGGCAATCATCTCGGCGATCGTCAGCGATCCGGGCCGGAACTTCGTTAGGTCGATCGAGAGCCAGTCGGCGAGCGTGGCGTTGATGTAGACAATGTCGCCCTTGCGCCCCGCCGAGAAGAAGCCCGCCGGGGCATGATCGAGATAGTCGATCGCGTGCTGAAGGTCCTTGAAGAAGCGCTCCTGCTCTTCCCGCTCCGCCGTGATGTCGCAAAGCTGCCAGGCAAAAAGCTTCTCGCTCTGGCTTTCTTCCAGCACCAGCGGCCGGCCGCTCAGCCGGTACCAGCGTGCGCCCACCGCACCCGATGCCGGGTTGAGCGCCCGTGTCAGGCGAAATTCTTCCTGCCCGTGGCGACCTTCGCGCAGCACGTTCGTCAGCCGGTAAACGGCTTCGGAGGATTCCTTGCTGCGCGACAAAAGCGCCTCGACCGACTGGACGTCCGCTGCCTTCTTCGCGCCCGTGAGCTGGCCATAGGCCGCATTGGCATAGACCGCGCGACCCTTGCGGTCGGTGATCAGCGTGCCTTCCGCCTGCCCGTCGACGAAGCTGCGCGCCAGCGGATCGGAGCTTCTGTGCGGCATCACCTGGATGAAGCCGATCATGGAGGAGACGATGAAGAATATCCCCAGCAGCGACAGAAAGCCGAGAAGCCCGAGCACGATCGAAGGGCTCAGTGCATCGCGCAGGAACACGAAGGCGATGGCAGCCGCGATCAGGACACCCGCCAGCAGGAACAGCCGCATCAGCGTCCTGGGACTGGCAGCCCGGTCCACGATCGGGCTCGGATAGGGTTCGCCCCCACTCTTATTGGCCATTCCAGTCCTCATGATCGGGCAGTGTCAGATGTGGCCGCAAGGCCTCGGTCGTCTCGCTCGAAACGCAGGGGCGTTCCAGCCAGTCGGCGTGTACCGGATCGGACCATAGCCATCCCCCTGCCGAAAGTCATGAAAGCCCGCATGATTCGCGCGCGATTGTCGGGGGAATATCGCGAAATATCCATGATCGAGGCTTACCGCCGTCAATGACCAACTGCTAAAGATAAGCGGCGTCAAGGTTTCCCGGCATGCCATCCCCTTTTGGCTGATGCCGTGGTGAGCCGGAGCGCCGTCGGCAAACGGAGTGCTGAGACTATGGATGGACTGTTTTCCGGAATGCTCGACGAGCGCGGCAGCGCGCTGGTCACGGCAATTTTGGCCGTTTCGATCGCACTTCTCGCACTTGTCGTGGTCTACTGGATCTATCGCATGCGCAGCGGCGCGCCGGTCACGGGACTGGGCGGCCGTGGGCGCCGTGAAAGCCGCCTTGCAGTGGTGGAAAGCGCCATGGTCGACACCAAGCGGCGCATCGTCCTTATCCGGCGCGACGATGTCGAGCACCTGATCCTGATCGGCGGCCCGGCCGATGTCGTGGTTGAAAGCGGCATAGGCGGATCGGCCCAAGCACCGTCCATCGAAACCGATTGGGGCCCATCGAAAGAAGCCGAGGGGCAGAAGGCCGCTTCAACGACTGGGGAGCCGGTACGCCGAGCCCCTGAAATGCCCGCACCTGCCCCTGTCGCAACTGCCCCTGTCGCACCTGCCGCTGCAGCCGCACCGAAACATTTCCCCGCAGAGCGCTTCGCTCAGCCGTCCGCAAATTCAGCGGAGGAGCCACGGGTCGAAGGCGTCAGAGCCGGCAATCCGTTCGACGAGGCCGAATTCTCCGCCGTGCTCGCCGCCGAGATGGAACGCAATCGCCCCGTCAAGGTCACGCCTTTCGTCACTCTCGACAAGGATGCGGCCGAGCGCGCCAAGGCATCGATCCCCTCCATCGAGCCCCCTCAGGAAATGACCCCGCAACAGAAAAAGGCCACCTCCCTGCAAGAGGAGATGGCCCGTCTTCTTGGTGAGATGAAGCCCGAGCGCCGCTGAGCTTACATCCGTTTGCTTGATCCTTAGCCTTTCAGGAACGCGATGAGGTCGTCGGTCAGTTCGTCCCCATGGGTGGCGAACAGGCCATGCGGCGCATCCTCATATTCCTTGAGCTCCGCATTGCGGATGCCTTTCACGGCTTCGCGGGCCGATGCGTCGATTGGCACCGTCTCGTCGGCCGTGCCGTGGATGATCAGCGTCGGCACCTCGAATGCCGCAAGGTCCGGCCGGAAATCGGTCGTCGCAAACGCTTTCGCGCAAGCAAGCGTCGGGCGAAGGCCGGCCTGCATGCACAGGCCCCAGGCCCAATGCAGCCGCTCATCGCTCACATCGTTTTCTTCCGCACCGAAGAAGTCCTCGAGAAAATCCGCGAAGAATTCCGCGCGGTCCGCCTTCATGCCGGCGGTCATTTCATCAAAGACCGATTGCGGTACGCCGTTCGGATTGTCATCGGTCTGAAGCATGTAGGGCACCACCGAGGCGATCAGCCCCGCCTGCTTCACACCCTTGCCGCCATGGCGTGACATATAACGCGCCACCTCGCCGCCGCCCATCGAGAACCCGATGATCGCGGCATCTTCTGCTCCGGTCGCCGCCATCACGTCGGCCAGATCGTCGGAAAGCGTGTCGTAGTCGTAGCCTGACCACGGCTGCTCGGAGCGCCCGAAGCCGCGGCGGTCATACGCGATAGCGCGGAAGCCCGCTTCGGCCAGCGCGAAAGCCTGGTCGTCCCAGCTGTCGGCCGAGAGCGGCCAGCCATGCATCAGAATGACCGGACGGCCTTCGCCCCAGTCCTTGACGTAGAGTTGCGTATTGTCGCGGGTTTTGATCATCGGCATAAGCGCCTCCTTTGTTCAGGAGACGAATGCGCAGCTGTGCGTCACAGTTCCACGAAGTGTGAAGCACTAAAGTGTGAGAGACTAGTCCAGGTCTCGCTTCAAAGCCGCAGGCGCCACAGCGCCGGCGGCTCCTACCTATTCGTCACGATAGACCTTCTCGCGCCGCTCGTGGCGCTCCTGGGCCTCGATCGACAATGTCGCGATTGGACGTGCGTCCAGCCGCTTCAGGCTGATCGGCTCGCCGGTCTCTTCGCAATAACCGTAAGTGCCCTCATCGATCCGCTGCAATGCTGCATCGATCTTCGAGATCAGCTTGCGCTGGCGATCGCGCGCACGGAGTTCGATGGCCCGATCCGTTTCCGAAGAAGCGCGGTCGGCAATATCGGCATGATTGGCATTTTCCTCGGCCAGATTGTCGAGGGTCTCGCGCGCTTCGCGGAGAATGTCGTTTCGCCAGGCAACGAGTTTGGCCCGGAAATAGGCCCGTTGCTTGACGTTCATGAATTCCTCGTCCTCGGAGGGAACATAGGAAGAAAGGTCGATCTTCTCACCCACCACGAATCTCCCCGAACCGTTGGCTGGGCCGCTGTATAGCCACTGAGAAAACTGCTCGCAAGCGCAAAAGATTTGCCGTTTTTCACATTAGCGTGCGATTCGCGTCCACTTAAATGCCTCAATTCACTTCGTTATTTTCGCATCGCCTCATAAACCAATTGAATTCTGCCCACCACACGAGAGGTCGCCCAACGATCCTCGCTTGCCTCTGTGCCCAAGTTCACCCTATTTCAGCAGGATGATCGCGACCCCCATGCTTCGCATTTATCTGCTGCGCCACGCGCGCGCCGTCTGGGCCGAGCCCGGTACGCGAGATTTCGATCGCGCACTGGATGCGCGGGGCCGCGAGGACGCACGTGCGCTGGGGCTCGAAATGGCGGCTAAGGATCTTCGCCCCGACCGCGTCATCTGCTCGTCGGCCAAGCGCTGCCGCGAGACCTGGGATCTCCTGGCCGAGGCGCTGCCCGTCTCCGACGTCACCTTCACCGAGACACTCTACGTCGAGGGCCAGGCAGGCTATCTCGACATCATCCAGGACCTCGAGGATACCGGTTCGGTCATGCTCGTCGGCCACAATCCCATGATCGAAGATACGACCGCAGCCCTTCTGGAACGCGACGGCGGGACGATCGGCGCGGAGCTCCGTCGCGGCTTTCCCACCTGCGGCCTCGCCATCATCGACCTGACGAACGCCGCGTCCGGCATGTCTGCCCGCAAGGCGACTCTGCATGCCTTCCTGAAGCCCGTCGAAGCCTGAGGGCAGCCGATCGCGACGACGCTGCCTTTTATCGCGCAGTCTCCACGCCTATATCGCGCAGGTTCCTGTGTGATGTGAGAGGCCTTGCCTGTGGCGCGTTCGCTGACGACTTTCTCCGATGAGGCGCGCATTGCCTTCGACAACATCGCCGACCGTGCCGCCGGCCTCATCCACCCCTCGATCCGCTTTGGCGTCACGGGCCTCTCGCGCGCCGGCAAGACCGTCTTCATCACGGCGCTTGTCCACAATCTGCTGCATGGCGGCCGCCTGCCGCTCTTCAACGCCCACCACACCGGCCGCATCGCGCGCACCTATCTGGAGCCGCAGCCCGACGACGACGTGCCGCGCTTCCAGTATGAGGATCACGTCCGCGCGCTGATCGAGGACCGGCTCTGGCCGGATTCGACCCGCGCCATTTCCCAGCTTCGCCTGACGGTCGAATACGAGTCCGCAAGCGGCTGGAATCGCATGTTATCCGCCGGCAAGCTGTCGATCGACATCGTCGATTATCCCGGCGAATGGCTGCTCGATCTGCCTTTGCTGGCGCAGAATTTCCGCGAATTCAGCGCCAATGCCGTGGAGCTTGCCCGCTCCCGCGCCCGCGCCGATCTCGCCGAGCACTGGCTTGCCCGCGCCACTGCGGTCGACCCGAAGGCGGCCGCCGACGAAACCACTGCCCGCGAACTGGCGCAGCTTTTCGCCACCTATCTCAAGGCCTGCAAGTCGGACGCCCGCGCGCTCTCCACCCTGCCGCCCGGCCGTTTCATCATGCCTGGCGATCTTGAAGGGTCGCCCGCGCTCACCTTCTCGCCTCTGCCCGATCTGCCGCCCACAGGCAGTGCGCCGAAAGGTTCGGTCTGGGCCATGATGGAGCGCCGCTTCGAGAGCTACAAGCAGGTCGTGGTGAAGCCGTTCTTCCGCGAACATTTCGCCCGCCTCGACAAGCAGATCGTGCTCGTGGACGCGCTGCAGGCAATGAATGCCGGCCCCGACGCGGTGCGCGATCTCGAGCGCGCGCTTGGCGATATCCTGTCCTGCTTCCGGACCGGCCGCAATTCGATGCTGACGGCGCTCTTCACGCGCCGCATCGGCCGCGTGCTGATCGGCGCCACCAAGGCCGATCATCTCCACCATGAAAGCCACGACCGGCTGGAAGCCATCGTCCGCCGGCTCGTCGATCGCGCCGCCGAGCGGATCCACTATTCCGGTGCAGGCATAGACGTGATGGCGCTCGCCGCCGTGCGCGCGACCCGCGAAGCCAGCATCGACGAGGGCGGCGAAACGCTGCCCGTCATCGTCGGAACGCCGATCCAGGGCGAGAAGATTGCCGGGCAGACCTTCGACGGTGAAACGAAAACCGCAGTGTTTCCAGGAGACTTGCCGGCAAAACCGGATTCGATCTTTGAAGCGCTGGATCGAAAGAAGCATGGCGAGCCGGTGACCGACATCAACTTCGTCCGCTTCCGCCCGCCGCAGCTGGAACGAACCGCGGAGGGCATCACCCTGTCCCTGCCCCACATCCGGCTCGACCGCGCCCTTGAGTTCCTGTTCGGGGATGACCTCGCATGAGCGACAACGACCGCCGCATGCCACCGCGCCGCCCCGCGGTCTTCACCGTCGGCAACGAACCCGCTGCCGCGCCGCCCAGGGTCGAACCTAGGGCCGAGCCCCGCGTGAAGCCGGCTCCGGAACGTCCGCGCGCGCCGGTCGCGCGCCCTGCCGAAAAGATCGTGATCGACGAGATCGATCCGTTCATCACCCCCGAACCGATAGATCCGCAAAGCGTTGCCGAAGCCAACGCGCTCACGCCACCGCCGGCTGTTGCCGCCAGGCGCGGCTTTTCCTTCGGCAAGCTTGCCGCCGGCGCCTTCGGCGTCTTGATCTCGCTGGCCATCGGCATCTGGACCGATAGCCTCATCCGCGATCTCTTCGCCCGTTCCGACTGGCTCGGCTGGGCGGCGATGGCGACGGTCGTGGTCTTCGTCTTCGCCATGCTGGTGGTCGTCGGCCGGGAAGTTCTAGCGCTCATGCGCCTTTCCGCCGTCCAGCACCTGAAGCAGGCAGCCATCGATGCGCTTGCCGAACGGAAGCCCGCGAAGGCCCGCTCCGTCGTCACCCAGTTGGTGGCACTCACCGTCGACAAGCCCGAGACGGCGCGCGGCCGCGCTGCCATCGCCGACATGGAGGGCGAAATCGTCGACGGGCCTCAATTGCTGTCCTTCGCGGAAGCCGAGCTGCTCGCGCCGCTCGATGTCCAGGCCCGTCGCCTCATCCTCAACGCCTCCAAGCGCGTGTCCATCGTCACGGCCGTTTCGCCGCGCGCCATCGTCGATCTCGCCTATGTGCTTTACGAAAGTTCCCGCCTCGTGCGCGCAATGGCGACGCTCTATGGCGGCCGCCCCGGCGCGCTTGGCCTCATGCGGCTCTTCCGCGATGTGATCGCCCATCTCGCTGTCACCAGTTCCATCGCCGTCGGCGACAGCCTCGTGCAGCAGCTCGTCGGCCACGGCGTCGCTTCCAGACTGTCCACGCGTCTCGGCGAAGGCGTGATCAACGGCCTGATGACGGCCCGCATCGGTATCGCCGCCATGGACCTCTGTCGCCCGCTGCCGTTTCGGGCGGTCAAACGGCCCGGCATCGGGGATTTCGTGCAGGATCTCACCCGCGTCGCATCCCGTGAAGAATCACGCGTCGCAGCGGCTTCGGAAACCACCCGTTAACCATTCTCGGCGATCCTCAGCGCAAGCTTATCTTGCGTCACGAGTAAGGGTCGTCCCATGGGCATGAAGCACCGTATCGCAGCCGCTCTCCTCTCGGCTGCCGCATTTGCCGCTCCCGCCCAGGCGGCCGATCAGGCGTTCTTCAGCAACGTCTCGGGCGTGTGGACAGGGCCCGGCGAGATCGTCGCCGGCAAGTATCAGGGCACCAAGTTCAACTGCAGCCTCACCGGCACTCCCGTGGCCGATGCCGAAGCCGGCATCGCAATGGATGGCTCCTGCCGCGTCGGCGTGTTCAGTCAGAAAATGTCAGCCGTGATCCGCAAGGTCTCGGGCGACTATGAGGGCCGCTTCCTCGATGGCGCCGCAGGCGAAGGCCTCGACATCACCGCCGGCCGCGTCGATGGCGACCGTGTGCTCATGGCCATCGAACGCAAGCAACTCGAAGGCGCGATGGTCGCCCGCATGCTGGATGCAAACACCATGAACGTCACCGTGTCCGTCAATGTCGGCGACAGCATGGTGCCGGTGATCGGCATGACGCTCGCACGCAACCTCGACACCATGGCCGTCGGCTCCGTTCAGTAGGACGACAGCTACCACTCAGGCTCGCCGATCCGCTCGATTCCCGTCGCGTCGATCTTTGCCGCCCATTCCGCGATGCTCCTGCCGTCGACCAGAATGTCGGGAGCGATTTCGGCGAGCGGCAGCAGCACGAAGCCGCGATCCGTCATCCGCGGATGCGGAACGATGAGCGTTTCCGTCCCGATCGTCTCGTCGCCATAGGTCAGAACGTCGATGTCGATCGGCCGCGGCCCCCAGCGCGTCGCTCCTGCCCTGTCCCGTTTCAGCGCCTTTTCGGCATCGAGGCAGGCGGCGAGCAGATCGTCGGCCGAAAGCCGCGTCGTCATCAGAGCCGCACAGTTTAGAAAATCCGGTTGCTCCGTCAGCCCCCAGGGCGGCGTACGGTAGAGCGAGGAGACCGCGGTCACCTCCGTGTCGGCGCGCTGATCCAGCATGGCGAGCACCGCCCGAATCGCGCCCGCAACATCGCCGATATTGCCGCCGAGACCGAGTGCGGCCGTCACCGGCCCCTCAAGCACGCGCGACATGCTCGACCGTCACCTCGACATGATCCAGCACGCCGGGCACCGGCGCATTCGGTTTGCGGATGGTGATCCGCGCGACGGTGATCTCACCGAACCGCTCGCACAGCGCCCGCGCCACATCCATCGCCAGCGCCTCGATCAGGAAGCGCCGCTTGCCGGTCACGATCGCCTCGATCACCTGAAACGCGACGCCGTAATCCACGGTGTCCGCAATCGCGTCGTCGGTCAGTGCGCTCGGCGCATCTACGGTCAGATCGGCATCCACGAAGAAGCGCTGGCCGAGAAACTCCTCGGCATCGTGCACGCCGTGGCGCGCGAAGAAGGCGCAGTTCTTCAGGTGAATTCGGTAGGTCATCAAACGTCGCTTCCGGTTTCCTGGGCCAGCCTGTCGCACATCGCTTCGGCGACCGAAAGGGCATCGCGGCTTTTCGCGACATCGTGCACGCGGAAGATGCGTGCGCCGGCCACCCGCAGCAGCGCCGTGGTCGCCGCCGTCGCCACGTCGCGCTCGCCGGCTTCCCTGCCCGTCGCCGCCCCGAGGAAGCGCTTGCGCGATGTCCCGGCAAGAAACGGCCGCCCAAGCGGGTGCAACGTGTCAAACCGCGCCATCAGCGAAAAGTTCTCGTCGCTGTCCTTGGCAAAGCCGAAGCCCGGATCGAGGACGATCTGCCGCGCGTCCAATCCCGCCTCTTTGGCGATAGCAAGCGATCGGCCGAGAAAGACCATCTGGTCCTCGATCACGTCCGGCAGCTTCTCTCGTCCGCGCCCCGTATGCATGACGACGAGCCCCGCTTTCGTTTCGCGGGCAAGATCCGCCATGCCCGGCTCGCCCTGCAGCCCCGAAATGTCGTTGATGATGTGGGCACCCGCTGCAACCGCCAGCCGCGCCGTCTCCACCCGGTAGCTGTCGACCGAGATCAACACCTGTCTGGCCCCGGCAAGATGGTCCGCAACCGCCTTGATCACCGGCAACACGCGCGCCTGCTCGGTCGCAGCATCGACCGGGTCGGCACCGGGGCGGGTCGATTCTCCGCCGACATCGATAATCACGGCGCCTGCATCCGCCATCGCCTCAGCTTCGGCAAGCGCCGCTGTGACATCGGCGAACCGACCGCCGTCGGAGAACGAATCCGGTGTCACGTTGAGAACGCCCATCAGCAGGCCGCGCCGGCTGAGATCGATCTCGCGGCCATGACCGACGCGCCAGATCCAGCGATCGGGCCGTTCAAAGTGCTGGTCTTGCATCGATGCATCTCTCCGGCAAATTCAAGCGCTTGTGACCTGCTGCCTGTTGCATCGCCCGAACGCATGACGCAAGCTGTTTGCGTGCGCTTGTCGGACCGGGGCTCGTCCCTCGCCTCAGGCTGATGGAATGATCTGGATCACGACGCCGTTCGTTGGAAATGGCAGGATGATCCCGCGCAATCGAGGCTGGCAATTCTTGTATCATCGTTTCGCACGCGCCGCGGCAATCGCGGGTCTTGTTGTCGTTGCTGCCGTGTCGGCGCCGTTTTTCATGGGTTCCGCCGAAGCCGAGACGGTGATCACCAAGTCGTTTTCCTATTTTCCCGTCCGCGGCCGCACCGCCGCTGATCTCGACGAAGCGTTGTCCCAAAGCGGTCCGCTCCTCCAGGGAACCGGCATCCGTCATCCCGGCGCGACGGAAATGCGCTTCGGCGGCAGCGTGACCTATGCCGACCAGGGCACGCGCTGCACCGTCGATTCCGCCCGCATCACGCTCGACACCAAGATCATCCTGCCCCGCTGGACCCAGCGCCGCCGCGCCGAAGCCGACCTCGCCCTCATCTGGGATACGCTGTCCGGTGACATCAAGCGCCACGAAGAGCGCCATGCCGAAATCGCGCGTCAATACGCTCGCAAGCTGGAAAGCGACGTGAAGGGCCTGCGCGCGCAGCCGAACTGCCAGGCGATGGAGGCGGAAGTGGCCCGCATTACGGAAAGCGTGCTCGCCGAACACGATGCGGAGCAGGCGCGCTTCGACCGCATCGAGGCGATCAACTTCGAGCGCCGCATGGTGCGTCTGCTGCAATACCGGCTCGAGCAGATCAAGGCCGCGGAATAGCGCGGCCGGTAACGTCATCAACTTCCGATACAGAACCGGCTATTGGTCGTAATGCGCACTGCGTGCGCCTCACCGCATAGAGGCCACTCAGGCAGCCATCAAGAATTCACGTGAAGAAACTCTTGGAAAGCCTTGATCATCTGATTGTAATCTAGCTGATCAACTGACCGGTGTTGCAATTTTTCCCCAGAATTGGTGCAAATTCGCACCCACGAATTCTTGGAGTGGCGACTCAGTCGCGTATCGCTTACCATCTCATTACTGGTTTCGATAGCATGACATGTAGTTCCGGTTTGAAGTCTCTCTGTGGCCTCCCTGGCGCATTCGGTTTGACGGGCGTTCCTTCCACCCGGTTTACGATGCGCACAACTGTACCCCGCTGCGGCACGCACATGCACGGCAGCGGGGTCTTTTTTGCGCGTATCGTTCTCTAAAGGCTGAGCGGAAACGTGCTCGGCGTTACTTGACGCCGAGCTTCTTCTGCAGGCTCGTCGAGGACGTGGTGTACTGGAACACCACCTTTGCTTCAGGGTGAGCGATCTTCTTCGCCGCATGCGCCATCAGCGCCGCTTCGTGGAAGCCCGAGAGGATCAGCTTCAGCTTGCCCGGATACCAGTTGATGTCGCCGATGGCGAAGATGCCGGGCTCAGACGTCTCGAACTTCTCGGTATCCACCTTGATCAGGTTCTCATGCAGATTGAGACCCCAGTCGGCAATCGGCCCGAGCTTCATCGTCAGGCCGAAGAACGGCAGCAGACGGGTCGCATTCACCTCGACGTCGCCGTTCGGCCCCTTGATCGTCGCGGAGCGGATCTGACCATCTTCGCCGGTGAGCCCCGTGACCTGACCGATCTCGAAAGCAAGCTCGCCCCGTTCCTGCAACGCGAACATCTTGTTCACGCTGTCCGGTGCCGCGCGAAACTCTGGACGACGGTGCACCAGCGTCACGGATTTGGCGATCGGCTTCAGGTTCAGCGTCCAGTCGAGTGCGGAATCGCCGCCACCGACAATGAGGATGTCGTGGTCGCGGAATTCCTCCATCCGGCGCACGGAATAGAAGACGCTCTTGTCCTCGAAGGCCTCGATGCCCGGGATCGGCGGGCGCTTGGGCTGGAACGAACCACCGCCGGCCGCGATCACCACGATCTTCGCATGGAAAATCTCGTTCTCGTCGGTCTCCACTTCGAAGCGCCCGTCATCGAGCTTTTTCAGCGCCGTGACCATGCGGTTGAAATGGAACTCCGGATGGAACGGCGCGATCTGCTCCATCAGCCGTTCCGTCAGGCCTGCGCCCGAAATCTCCGGCCATGCCGGAATGTCGTAGATCGGCTTTTCCGGATAAAGCTCGGCGCACTGGCCGCCCGGACGATCCAGAATGTCGATCAAATGGCAGCGAAGATCATAAAGTCCGAGTTCGAACACGGCGAAGAGCCCGACCGGCCCTGCCCCGACGATGACGACATCCGTCTCGATCACATTCCGCATCGATCGTGCTTTCCTGCTGGCCGGGCCCGGCAGACATCAATGCCGCCGCTCCGCGCCGATTGTTGCTTGTTTTTGGGTCGCGCCCAAAATGGGCGCTGCCTTTCCGATGAAATGATGGCTGTCGTTTAGCCGCATCGCCGGCTGGGATCAAAGGTGATCCGTCCTAGTCTTCGGCTCGAAAGCGGAAAATCTGTGCGCCGGCTCGAACTTCAGCCCCGGTTACGCCTGGCGCTCGGGCACGTGAACCACGAGACCGTCAAGCTTGTCGGACACCCGGATCTGGCACGACAGGCGCGAGTTCGGCCGCACGTCAAAGGCAAAATCGAGCATGTCTTCTTCCATCGCTTCCGGCTCGCCCACTGCCGCCTTCCAGGCGTCGTCCACATAGACGTGGCAGGTCGCGCAGGCACACGCGCCGCCGCATTCCGCCTCGATGCCGGGGACCGAGTTGCGGATGGCATTTTCCATGACGGTAGAGCCGTTTTCGGCCTCCAGTTCATGGCGCGTACCGTCGAAGGCGACGAAAGTAATGGTGGTCATTCAAGGACTCTCCGCTGGCAGGTGCGCCTGTCTCTCTTGAGAATTACGGCACGAGGATCGGCGATCCGATCTCCACGCGCAAAACCCCGACGACTGGCAATATGCTCAAGCCGCCGAGTTAAAGAGTGAAACGGGAAAGTCAAGGAATGGCGGTCCGCCTGCGCATTTATGGCGCGCGGGAAGCTGGCCTTGCCAGAAGTCCTATCGCGAAAGACGCAGCAGGAAGTTCTCGACCGCAACGACGGCTTCGCAGAGCGCTTCCACGCGTTCCGCATCGTCCGGCATCTCTTCCAACCGTGCAGCCTGCTCGGCAACGTTGAAGGCGCCGATGCCGCGGGCCGAGCCCTTCAGCGTGTGGGCGATGCCGACGCGATCCTTGCCCTTGCTGGCATGGATGCTTCGCACGCAGTCACGTGCTTGGCGCAGAAACAGGCGCAGCACTTCCGCCTCCAGATCCTTCTGCCCCATGGTCTGCCGGGCCAGATGGTCGAAGTCGATGGGACGCTCGGCGGATGTCATGCGGCATTCCGTTTCGGGACGATTGAAGGCAATTGCATAGGCGGGCATGGGACAAGGGTCTCTGAAGATGTGTTTCGATGGTGAACATAAACCCGGGCAACACGCCGGCAATTTAACGCAAGCGGGGCAATACCGAGAAAACTTTGCGGCATGGTTAACGCCCGGTAAATAAGAAAAATTTGCGGCATTCTGCGGCCGAAATGTTAAAAAACCCCGTCTTACTTCATGACGCTCGTGTGGACGGAAATGCGACACGAATTGTTAAAGTATCGGCTTTGTGCCACTACGATACGGATGGACTGCCCATGCGCAGGCCGCTTTTTATGCCTTGGCGACGAGCATGTCGCCGGTTCCAGCGTGGGGGCTTGAACAAAGGGATGCGAAGCGGGTGAGTAGATGTGCATGACGCGCAATTCGCTGCAGGCGATGATCGCCGGTGGTTGTGAGTAACGAGGCGTGACGGACATGGCGAAGAAGACGGCAGCCAACGAATCGATCGATGACAAGGCGTTCCAGGCCCTCGAGGACGCGCTGACCATCGATTTCAACGATGATGACGAGCGCGCGCTCCTGGACGAAATGTCGTTCGAGGAACTGGAGACCCAGGTCTCGCAGGCCGCACGCGAGCTTGCCGAAGCGGATCGGGAAGCCGAGCGCACAGCTGCCCACCGCCCTGCCCGCACCACATCCAATCCTGTCGGCGACGCCAAGGCTTCCGCCGCGGCCGGAATCACGGCTGCCAACGCGCCCGCCACCATGCGCCGCGCCGCTGCGCCCCAGCCGCAGCCGCAGCGTCCTGTCGAAGATCGCACCAGCCAGCCCGCAAACGATGACGGCCGCCGTCCGACCGCCTTCATCCTGCGCAGCCTCGATAGCCAGAAGTCGCGCGCCTATTTCCGCACGGCTCTCATCATGTCGGCCCTGTGGCTCGTCGGCGCCATCGCCGTCGCACATCTCCTTTTCTCGCCCGAAATCTGGCAGATCCGCTCCGTTGCCGACCTCATGGCCATGCCGCCGGCGGTCATCCTGCTGATCGCGACCTTCCTGCCGATCATGATGTTCTTCGCCTTCGCGGCGATGATGGCACGCGCCCAGGAACTGCGGACCGCCGCCCGCTCCATGGCTGAAATCGCGCTGCGTCTTTCCGAGCCGGAGACGGTCGCTGCCGATCGCATCATTTCGGTGGGCCAAGCCGTACGCCGCGAAGTCTCCGCCATGAACGAAGGCATCGAGCGCACCATCGCGCGCGCCTCCGAGCTCGAAACCCTCGTGCATTCCGAAGTGAACGCGCTGGAGCGCAGCTATTCCGACAACGAAATGCGCATCCGCTCGCTGGTGCACGAACTCGGCACCGAGCGCGACGCCATCGTCAGTCATGCCGAGCGCGTTCGCGCCTCGATCTCCGGCGCCCACGAGCAGCTGAAGGACGAGCTGTCGACCGCCGGCGACGAAATTTCCGCGCGCATCGCCACTTCCGGCGAAGGCGTAGCGCGCCTGCTCGAAACCCGCGTCACGGCTCTGACGGCCGGCGCCGACGATGCTTCCCGCGCGCTGGACACGATGCTGACCGGCCGCACCGAAAAGATGCTGGAGACGCTTGCGCGCTCCACCGATACGCTCGGCAAGGAATTCGACAGCCGCATGGACTCGCTCGACCACCAGCTGGTCGTGCGTGGCGAAGCACTCCTGTCGCAGTTCGAAACCCGCGCCTCTTCGCTCGACACCAACACCGAGCGCCTGAACCAGGCGCTGAACGAGCGCGCCAAGCAACTCAACGACACGCTCATCGCCCGCACCCGCGAGATTTCCGAAAGCCTCCGCGTCGGCGAAGCTGCCGTCAATCGCGGCCTGGACGACGTCATCGCCGCCCTCAATGCCACGCTCGATGAGAAGGGCGCGAATTTCCGCCATTCGCTCAAGTCCAGCGTCGAGGATGCGATCGTCGATCTCGACCTGCGCTCCGGCTTCTTCGAGGACAAGCTGCAGGCAACCGTCGGCTTCCTCAACACTGCCTTCGACGACCGCGTCGCGGAGTTCACCAACGCCTTCGATCAGCGTTCGGGCACGCTCGATGCCAAGCTGTCCGAAGGCCTTGCGCGCATCAACCAGACGGTCAGCGGCAGCAGCGAAGCGATCGACGGCATCCTGTCCTCGTCGCTGGAGCGCATCGGCGCATCGCTCGGCGAACGCTCCGAGCAGCTGTCCGGCATGCTGTCGGGTGCCCATGAGCGCATGACCGGCGCGCTTGCCTCGCAAAGCGCCGGCATCGCCAGCGCCCTTGCCGAGCAGAACGACCGCCTCGCCACCAACCTGTCGGAAGGCAATGCGCGCCTCTCTGCCACGCTTTCCGAAGCCGCCTCGTCCATCGACGCCACCTTCGGCCAGCGCAGCGAAGCCCTCGCCGGCACCGTCGCCGCCCTCAATGATCGCCTGGCGGGCACGCTCGAAGTTCAGGGCGCAGCGCTGGAGCGCACGCTCAGCGAACGCGGCGAAGGCCTTGCCGCCCGCATCGAAGCCATCGATGCCCGCGTTGCCGAAACCCTCGACGGCCGCAGCGATGCGCTTGAGCGCACCTTGGCCGAACGCACCGACACGCTCGCCATCCGTCTCGGCGGCCTCAACGATCGCCTCGGCGAAACGCTGGAACAGAACGCCGCTCTCATGGAGCGGACACTCGGCGACCGTGGCGGCGAGCTTGCCTCGCGCATCGAGAGCGTCAACGATCGCCTCGGCGACACGCTGCGCCACGAAGGCGACGCCATCGAGCGCACGCTGTCCGAGCGCGCCGACACGCTTGCCTCGCGCATCGAAGGCGCCAATGAGCGCCTCGCGGGCACGTTCGAACTGCACGGCCCGGCGATCGAGCGCACTTTCAGCGAGCAGAGCGAGGCCCTTGCCGCATCGCTCGCAGCGCAGAGCGCAGCTATCCACTTCACCATGAGCGAGCGCCAGGAAGCCATGGAGCGCCTTCTGGACGAGCGCAGCGAAGCACTCGACCGCTCGCTCGCCGCGCGCGCCGATGCCATCACCGGCCGTGTCTCGGAAGGCTCCATGCGCATCGAACTCGCGCTCGAAGAAGGCGCAAGCCTCATCGACCGTGCTCTCACGCAGAGCAACGACCGCTTCGCCGATACGCTTGAAAAGCGCGCCGGTGGCCTGTCGACCATCGTCGATGGCGGTGCCGAACGCATCGAAGCGAGCCTCACCGGCACCGAAGAGCGGTTGTCCGCACGCCTTGCCGAAAGCGAAACCCGCATCGGCGGCGCGCTCGAAGGCCGAGTCGGCGCCATCGAAGACACCATCATCGCCGGTGCCGACCGGATCGATCTCGCCATGCGCTCCGCCGGCGACAATTTCGATCTCCGCCTCGACGAGACGGCCAGCCACATCGCCCAGACCCTGCATCGCGGCACGTCGGCCATCGACACGGCGCTGGCAGGTGGTGCAGAGCGCATCGAGGCGGCCTTCGGCGATCGTGCCGCAGAAATCGGCTCTGTGATCGAGACCGGCGCGAGCCGCGTCGAACTCAGCCTGCGCGACGCAACGACCGGATTCAACGAGCGCCTGGAGCGCACCGAGACGGGCATCCGCACCGTGCTGGACAGCCGCGCCGAGCGCATCGAAGCCGCATTCGGCGATCGCGCCGCAGAGATCGGCACCGTTGTCGAAACCGGCGCAAGCCGTGTCGAGGAGAGCCTGCGCGAGGCGACGACCGGCTTCAACGAGCGCCTCGAGCGCACCGAGACGGGCATCCGCACCGTGCTGGACAGCCGCGCCGAGCGCATCGAAACGGCCTTCGGCGACCGTGCTTCCGAAATCGGCGCCACCATCGAAAGCGGCGCGACCCGCGTCGAGGCGAGCCTGCGCGATGCGACGACGGGCTTCAATGACCGCCTGGAGCGCACCGAAAGCGACATCCGCACCGTGCTCGACACCCGCGCGGCACGCATCGAAACCGCCTTCGGCGACCGTGCGTCCGAAATCGGTGCCACCATCGAAAGCGGTGCTGCCCGCGTCGAGACGAGCCTCCTCGATGCCACCACTGGCTTCAACGAGCGCCTCGACCGCACCTCCGATGACATCCGCACCGCCCTTGCCGCGCGCGCCGATGCCATCGACACGGCGCTTGCCGGCGGTCTCGGCACCATCGACGCAGCGCTTGGAGCCCGCGCCGGCGAACTGGAGGCGACCATCACGTCGGGTGCGGATCGACTCCGTTCGGCGATCGAAGAGGCCAGCGCGCCAATCTCCAGCGGCTTCGCCGACAGCGCCCGCCACCTGGAAGAGACGCTCGCCCGCCATTCCGAAGCCTTCGAGATCAAGGCCGGTGGCGCAGCCGAGCGTCTTGCTGAAACCCTCGACAGCCGCGGCGCCCATATCGAGGAACGCTTCTCGACCATGGACACGGCGCTCGGCATGGGCCTCGACAACGTTGCCCGCACCATCGAAGCCAAGGCCGGCAGCCTGGCGAGCCGCCTGCGCGATGCCGTTGCCCAGGCGACCGGCGATCTCGATGCGGAAGCCAACCGCGCTGGCGAGACCCTGTCGGGCGTGTCCGGGGCCTTCGCCGAGCGTCTCGGCCGCGAAAGCGAGGAGTTCGCCCGCCAGCTCGACGAGCGCCTCAATGTCCGCACCAACGAAATCGCCGAACGCGTCGAGGAGATGACCACGCTCATCGACCGCTCGCGCGCGCTCTTCGGCGAAAAGGCCGATGCGATCTCCGACACGATGCGCACCACCGGCTCGCTGCTCACCCAGCAGTCGGAAGACCTGACGACACGCCTCACCGCCCAGGCCGAAGCGCTGACCGCAAAGCTCTCCGAGCAGAGCGATCTCATCGGCGGCAAGCTCGACGAGACCGAAAAGGCGCTCACCGTCCGCAACGAGACGATCCGCCAGACGCTCGACGAGCGCACCCGCGAGCTCAACTCGATGCTGGCAAGCCGCTCGGCCGAGCTGTCCCGCCTTATCGACGAGCAGGCCCGCCCGCTCTTCGATAGGCTTGCGAGCTCCACCAGCGGCGCGGCTGAAGAAATCGCCCGTTCCGGCGCCGAATTCGCAGCCCGCGTCGACGAAGCGACCCGCGAGGGCCGCGACCGCCTGCGCACCGAAAACGACGCGCTCATCCAGGCCCTGTCGGCACGCACCTCCGAGACGCTGGCCGCCGTGGCTTCGGCGGAAGACAGCCTGCGCGGCAACGTGCTCGCCCTTGTTGACCGTCTTTCCGAAAGCAATGCCGCCATCGCCGAAGTGGTCGAGCGTGCCGCCGACAATCTCGGCTCGGTGGATGTCCGCCTGACCCAGACGACCGAAAGCTTCGTTGGCTCGGCCGACAAGGCCGCCTCGCTCGTTGCCAGCTCCACGCGCCTTCTCGAGAACAATGTCGAGAAGCTCGATGGCATCTCGTCGCGCACGCTGTCGCAGGTTGGCCAGATCGCGCATCGCTTCGACGAGCATTCCCGCGTGCTCTCCTCTGCCTCCGATCTCCTGGGCGCCGCGCAGTCGAATCTCGCCAGCACGCTCGAAGAGCGCCGCGAAGCGCTGGAGCGCCTCTCGGTTGGCCTCGTGTCACGCTCCGAGCAGATCGAAGGCACGATGCGCTCGCTCGAAGACATCGTCGAAAAGGCCTTCGCCCGTGCCGACAGCCTGGCAACCGGCACGGCCTCCAAGCTGAAGTCCGGCCTCGGCGGCTCCATCGAGGAAGTCGCACGCCTGCTGAAGGAGACCGAGGGCCGCTCCGCCACGACCGCCGAACTCGTCCGCAAGGCGACGCGCGAAGCCGTCGAGGAGGCTGTCGCCCGCTTTGCCGGTGCCACCGACGAGATCCGCCGCGCCTCGTCCGAAATCCGCAAGGAGCTCGGCGCAACCCGCGAGGAACTGAAACGCGGCGCTTTCGACCTGCCGGAAGAAACCCGCAGCAACGCCGCCGCCATGCGCCGCGCCGTCGCCGAGCAGATCCAGGCCCTGAAGGACCTCTCGCACATCGTCGAACGGTCGGATCGCGCGCTCGACGTGTCGAGCCGCAACGACACGACCCAGACGCTTGCTCAGCCCCGCGCGCAGGCCGCCGCACCCCAGGCCGCAGCTCAGCCTGCGCCGCAGCCGGCAGCCCAGCGTCCGGCCGCACCGGTCGCCACGCCTGCGGCAAGCCCGGCGCCCGCGCCGTCGGCATTCCAGGCCGCGCCGCGTCCGCAGATGCCAGGTGCCGCAACGCCGCTGCGCCCGAGCCTTGCTGGTGATGCTGGCGCGACGAGCTCGACCAGCCGTCAGGGTGGATGGGTGAGCGATCTCCTGCGTGGCGCTTCGCTCGACGAGGCCGATGCACCCGCACCGCAGCAGCCCGCCCGCCCGCAGGCGGCGGCTCCGGCACCGCAGGCCCCGGCTCGGGATGGCCGCAACCCGCGCCATGTGGTGGAATCGCTGAACTCGCTCTCCGTCGACATCGCCCGCGCGATCGACCATGAGGCATCGGTGGAACTGTGGCGCCGCTACCAGCGCGGCGAACGCGACGTTTTCACCCGCAAGCTCTACACGCTGAAGGGCCAGCAGACCTTCGACAACATCCGCGACAAATATGCACGCGAGCCGGAATTCCGCACGGCCGTCGATCGCTACGTGACCGATTTCGAAAAGCTGCTCGCCGACGTATCGCGCAACGACCGCGACAACATGATGACCCAGACCTACCTGACCTCCGACACCGGCAAGGTCTACACCATGCTCGCCCACGCCGCCGGCCGCTTCAAATAAGCGCCGGAGGCCGAGGCCAGACCCGACAAAACCGCCGCGAGCCACACGGTTCGCGGCGGTTTTTTCTTGTCCGAAGTTCAGTCGGTTCGCTGCTGACAATATGCGGATGGATGGTGTCCCCAGCCGTCAGAAAGCCCTCTGAGCCATCAAGCTAGCCGCTCCAGCCCCGTCGACCGCTTCGCTCTGTTCACACGCAGCGAGAGATTTCCAGCGCTCAGGCATAGGCGCTCGATGCGGGCCTGTGCCTGCGGTCAAGCTCACGTCATATATCGACGACACCAGCAGGATCTCGAGCACCTGAGCTCCGCTTCCTCGCAACAAAAAACCCCGCCAGCATCGCCAGCGGGGTTTCTCAGACGTCGTATTGATTGCGTCCGGTCAGATGCTCTGCATGGTCCAGGCGATGATCTCGGGCACGATCGAGTTGAAGGCCACGTCGAGCGCGCGGACGTAGGTCTCGTTGCCCGTGCCGGCGACCGGGGCGCTGCCGGTGAAGACGCGCTGGGCGATGACGGTGCCGTCGCGGTCGTTGATGAGGCGCAGCGACAGCTCCACATTGGCGCGCGGCGAGCCGTAGGCCAACACCTCGAAGCTGCGGATATTGGTCAGAAGCTGGAAGTCGATCGCAAGGCCGTCGCCTGAGCGCCCCACGCCGCCGAGCTGGCCGGTGTTCTCGAACGCTTCGATGAGCTTCGATTCCACGATCCGCGGCAGGCGGTCGTTCCACTGCGAATTGGTGAGATACTGCACCTCAGAATCCGAAACGCGAACGACGATCTGTTCGCTGTCGAGCAGCTTCAGCGCGCTCGGCTCCTGAATGAGCAGCTGGCGTCGCTGCGCCGCCGGCACGGCTGGCGCGGCCGGTGGCGAAGTCAGGGCGAACGTGTCGTTCGGGGTGGAGAAACCGGGAAGGCCGGCGCAGCCCGAAAGCGCTGCCGCAACGGCGATGATCGACAGGAAACGCTTCAGCAAACGAGAAATCCTTTCATCAAAAGGCAGTCGGCGCCGCAGGCAGTGGCCGCCGGAAAAAGAGAGTGTCCGAGGGTGACGCAGGCGCGTTCCCCTCGCCGATCTTGCTGTCCGTTTCGCATCAGCGGCGCACCCGGCCGTCGAATTGCTGCACGTCGTCGCCACCGAACAGCAGACGCTGCGGGTTGCGCTCGATGGAGGAGATGCTCCGCTCGATCCGATTGATCGAACGGCGGGTCTCCACGATCAGGGATTCCACGTCACGCAGGCCGCTGTTGGAGAAGCGCTCCAAATTCTCCGCGATCGGCCCGACGCGGCCATTGATGTTGTCGGCGACGCTTCGGAACGAGGCGATCGCCGCTTCCGCTTCGGCAAGCAGGTTGGAGGCATCCCCCTCGCCCAGGAACCCGTCGACCTTGGCGAGCACGCCATCGACGCGCACGGAAGCGGCATTCAGCCGGTCCGCCATCTGGGTCACGTCGGAAATGAAGGCATCGATGTCGCCTTCGCGGGCCGCGAAGCTTCCCGTCACGCGCCGCGTGTCCTCGGCTGCCTGGCGCACGCTGTCGCTGGCGGATGCGATGTCGGTCAGTGCCTGGTTCACCTGCGTGGAATCGATCGCCGAGGCAACGGCGGTGAACGACTGTACGGCCTGCTGCACATCGGCCAGCAGGTTGCGCACATCACCCTCGCCAAGCGCCGTATCCACCTTGGCGACCACGCTGTCGACGCGGGTCGAGACCGCGTTCAGCCGGTCGGCCATTTCCGTCACGTCGCTGATGAAACGGTCGACATCCTCGCCGCGCGCATTGAAGCGCTCGGTGATCTGCGCCGTGTTCTCGATCGCCGCACGGGCGTCGGCGCTCGCAGACGAGATGTTGTCCACGAAGAGGCCAACCTGGGCCGCATCGACGTTGGCGATGATCTGGTCGACATTGCCGACGATCTGGTCGACGCGTTCGATCGAGGCGCCGGCAGTCGTAGCAAAGTTCTCGAAGGTCGCCGCCGTGTCGCGGAAACTCGCCACGACTTCCGTGACGTCGCCGGACGCCACCGACAGATTGGCGGTCACGGTGTCGACATTGGTAAGGATGGAATCGATCTTCTGGCCGTCGATCGAGGTCATCAGCTGCTCGGCGGCAGCCATCGTCGTGTCCAGCCGGCCGGAAAGCCCTTCGAACGTGGAGGACAGAGCGCCGACGCTCTGCAGGAACTGGTCGATATTATCGGCATTGTCGGTCAGCGCACGCGAGAAGGTCTCGGTGTTGCGCAGCGTGTTGGTCAGCGGTCCGCGCGCATCGACGACGAAGCCCTCGATTTCTTCCACCACGTCATTGGCGCGCGTCAGGATCTGGTCGGCCGTCGACAAAAGGTTGGTCACGCTCGAAGGATCGGCCGTCAACTGCGCCGGCACGCCGCTGTCCATTGCCTCGAGCAGAATGTTTTGCTGTCCCGGCGCCTGTCCCGCGCTCAGCTCGATATAGGCAGCGCCCGTCAGGCCCTGGATCTCCAGAATGGCCTGCGTCGCTTCCGTCACGGGCGCATCGGCGCGCACATCGGTCCGCGCCACGACGAAGCTTGCGTCGTTCTCGTCAATCGTCAGTCCGCGCACGGAGCCGACCGAGATGCCGTTGAAGCGCACCGGCGATCCCACGCTCAAGCCGTTGGCCGAGCCCGGAATGCGCACGTTCAGCGGCGCCATCTGGCTTTGGTTGCCGTAATTCGTCATCCAATAGACGAATCCGAAGGAGGCGACGAGCACGAGGACCGTGAACAGGCCGACAATGGCGTAGTTGGCTCTTGTTTCCATACTGCTTCTATCCGTTCATCGTTCCGGCATCGGCGCCGGCTCGGTTCGGCTGTCCGTCATTGCGGACGATCGAGCGCGCCCGCTTGCCGTGGAAATAGGACTGGATCCATTCGTCGTCGAAGGCCAGCATCTCTTCGATCGTGCCCTGCGCCTTGACCTTCTTGTCCCCCAGCACCGCAATGCGGTCGCAAACGGAAAACAGGCTGTCGAGGTCGTGGGTCACCATATAGACGGTGAGACCCAGCGTATCGCGCAGGCGCGCGATCAGTTCGTCGAATTCCGCCGCACCGATCGGGTCGAGGCCCGATGTGGGCTCGTCCAGAAAGACGAGATCCGGATCGAGTGCCAAGGCCCGCGCCAACGCCGCGCGCTTGATCATCCCGCCCGAAAGCTCCGACGGATACCGGTCCGCCGCCTGCGGCGCGAGGCCCACCATCTCGATCTTGAGCATGGTGAGTTCGTCCATCAGCGATTGCGGCAGATCGAGATATTCCCGCATCGGCACCTGGATGTTCTCGCGCACCGTCAGCGACGAAAACAGCGCCCCCTGCTGGAACAGCACGCCGAGCCGCATGTCGAGCGCCATGCGTTCGGCGTCCGACACGTTCTCGTAATCGTGCCCGAGGATCCAGACCTTGCCGCTCTGGCGCGGCAGAAGCTTCAGCACGGTGCGCATGAGCACCGACTTGCCCGTGCCCGAAGGCCCGATGAAGCCCAGGATTTCACCGCGATAGACGTCGAGATCGAGATCCTTCAGCACCGTGTTGCTGCCGAAGGAAACATTGACGCCACGCACGGACAACACCGTCTTGCGGCTCGCCCCGTTCGCATCCTTCGCCTGCATGTCTGTCGTATCGGACATCGAGGCTCCTCAGAAATCGATTGCGGCGTAGAAGATGGCGAAGAGGCCATCGACCAGGATGACGACGAAGATCGCCTTCACCACCGCAGCGGTGACGTGCCGGCCGAGCGATTCGGCGCTTCCGCCGACCTTCATGCCTTCCACCGAAGCGACGATGCCGATGATCAGCGCCATGAACGGCGCCTTGATCATCCCGGCGATCAGCGTCGATACGTCGGCCGCTTCCTGCAGACGCGCAAGGAACGTATCAGGCGTGATCCCCGAATAGCTCCAGGCGACGACGCCGGCACCAAAAAGGGCGGAGAAATTGGCAATGACCGTTAGAAGCGGCAACGCGATCGTCAGCGCCACGAGCCTTGGGAAGATCAGCACGCCGATGGGGTTCAGGCCCATCACTTTCAGTGCGTCGACCTCTTCGCGCATTTTCATCGAGCCGATTTCGGCCGTGATGGCGCTGCCCGAGCGGCCGGCGATCATGATCGCGGTCAAAAGCACGCCGATCTCGCGCAGCTGCAGAATGCCGACGAGGTCGACCACAAACAGCTCCGCACCGAAATAGCGCAGCTGGAACGCGCCCTGCTGCGCGATGATAGCGCCGATCAGGAACGACATCAGCGCGATGATCGGAACGGCGCGCACGCCCATATGGTCGATCTGCGATACGATCGCGGCCGGTGAAACGCGCGCGTTTTTCTCAAGCTTTTCCTGCGCGCCGCGCACGGCCGAGCCGAGAATGAACAGGGACGCGACGATGTCGTCATAGACCGCGTAGACGACCTTGCCGGTCGGCTCGAAGAAGCGCTCGAAAAGCGGCTTTTCCTTCTTCGGCGTCCGGCCGTCATGCAGCTCTTCCGGCACGGCCACCAAAAGCGCCTTTTCGGTCTCATCGGCGCCTTCCACCGAAAAACCGATGCGCTTGGCTCGCATCTGCGCCTGCAGGCGCCGCACCAGCCAGGCGCCGGCGGTGTCCATCTGGCTCACGGCGCTCATGTCGACGATGACAGCGCGCGCATTTGTGTTGGCCTGGAAGTCGGTTAAGGCGGCGTTAACCTCCTTCACCCCATGGTGGCGCCAGTCGTCGGACATCGCCAGCCGCACGGTACCGTCTGCCTCGTCGCGAATGTCGAGGCGCGCCTTGCCCATGATGCTGGTATCCGCGCCGCGCGCAGAACTGCGCGAGGCTGCGTCATCAGCATGTCCGGGATTGACGATAGCATCCACCATTCGCGAAGCCTTATCCGCTCAATTCTTCACTGTCACGCGCACATGACACCGGGTCACAGGCGTTTGAACAGCCTTCATGTCTTTTTTGAAACCGGCGTTGCCCGCCTGCATCTGCAAGAGCTTATGGACGCTGCATTGACCGGCCCGCGAGGTGGCACGCAATGCCGATTAGAGCCAATAACGCCATTGCAACAAATGCGGTTCCACCGAATCGGTCAAACAGATAACCGGACAGCACCATAGCCGTCGCCATGGTCGCACCGCTCGCCATGAAGAACAGGCCCTGCGCGCCCGCTTCCTTCTCTTCGCCCACATGCATCACGATCAACCGCTGCATGCCGAGAAACACGACGGAGAAGCTGCCGGCGTGCAGAAGCTGCATCGCGAAATACCAGCCGGCACCAAGATCGATCGGGAAAAGCGCCCAGCGCAGCGCGGCAATCAGCCCGCCGACCACGATGATCCGCGTCACGTCGATATGGCCGATCAGCCGACGCGACACCTGGAACAGCGCAACTTCCGCGACAACACCCGTCGCCCAGAGCGCGCCGATGACCGTTCCCGAATAGCCGAGCTGGCCCCAGTAGATGGCCGAGAACCCGTAGAGCATCGCGTGGCTGGCATGGATCGTGGCCCCGCCGATCAGCATCACCACGAACGGCCGATTGGCGAGCAGCCCGGCCTGAGTGCCGCTTGCGAGTGCTGAAGGCCGACGCGGCCGCCCGACCCGCGGCACCATCAGCGCCGCCCCGAAGGTCGTGATCTGGCCAAGGATCAGAAGCGGCAGGACCGCGCCCGCCCCTTGCCGCGCAATCACATAGCCGCCGATGACATTGGCGACGACGAAGGCGACAGAGCCCCAAAGCCGCACGCGCGCATAATCCGTCCGGTACCGCCGCACCCCGGTGATGGTGATCGAATCGATGATCACCACATGCGGCGCAACCACGATCGCCTGCGCCAGCACGACGATGAGCAGCATCCAGAAGCCATCCACGACGAAAAGCAGCGCCGTCACAAGGATCGACAGGAAGGCGGTCAGGATCAGCACATGCGCCCGGTCGGCCGCGCGGTCGGCATAGGCGGCAATCAGCGGCGTCGTCAAAATGCGAACGAACATCGGCAAGGACAGCAAAAGCCCGATCTGCCAGTCTTCGAGCGACAGCGATTTCAGCCAGACAGGGAAATACGGGAGCATGATCCCGAAGGCGAGAAAGGTGCCGAAGAACCCCACCCCGGCGCGAAGCGCAAAAGCAGGCGGCGCCGTCTCGATCGCCCCGGAACTGGCCTTATCACCCTGCATCGCCCGCCTTTCGCCAGCGACTGCCGGCGCAACGCCAGCCACCGCATGAGATGGCGCGACCGTTACACGAGTCCCGCGGGCTGAGCCAAGCGCCAAACATCGCCGCGCGCCTTCGTCGTTTCCTTCGATCCGGCGATCTGCTTCATTGCCTGCGACAGGCGGGGGACGACGTCGTGCCGACCGACGACGACAAGGTTCAGATCATGAAGTTCCGCGCCATGCTCAAGGTGGCGATCCGCGATCAATCAGATCCGGCCATCCTCGCGAAGCTGCGCCTCGCTTTGTCGAGCATAGAGAAGGCCGGTCGCAATGAAGTAGCCTTTGAGGACGAAACCCTGGCCTTCATGCTCTTCTTCAGTGGCAAGCTGCGCTGAGCCATCGTTCAGGCCGCTTCCACCTCCCGCAACTTGACCGGGGTCAGCGGTGGCGCAAGCAAAGGCGGTGTGGCCGAGGGTGCAGGTTCCGCCATCAGCACGCGCCAGGTAAGCAGCGTCATCTCGCCGTCGAGCGTCTCGCCGATGGCCGTGCAGCTCTCCACCCAATCGCCGCTGTTGATATAGGTGATCCCGTCCATGTCCTCGATCGCGGCATGGTGGATATGGCCGCAGATCACGCCATCCACCTCGTGGCGGCGGGCTTCTTCCGCCACGACCTTCTGAAACTCGCCGATGAAGTTCACCGCCTGTTTCACCCGGTGTTTCGCCCAGGCCGAAAACGACCAGTACGGCATGCCGATGCGACGCCGCAGAACGTTCAGGACGATGTTGATGCCGAGCGCCGCGTCATAGGCCCAGTCGCCGAGATAGGCGAGGAAGCGGGCATGGCGCACCACCACGTCGAACTCGTCGCCATGCAGCACGAGATAGCGCTTGCCGTCGGCCGCCTCGTGGATCGTGTTGGTCTTCACCTCGATCCCGCCGAAGTGAATGCCGGGAAAATCGCGCAGGAACTCGTCGTGATTACCGGGGATGTAGATGATGCGCGTGCCCTTGCGCGCCTTGCGCAACAGCTTCTGCACCACATCGTTGGCATCCTGCGGCCAGTACCAGCTGCGCTTCAGCCGCCACCCATCGACGATATCGCCGATCAGAACGATCGTCTCGGCCTCATGATACCGGAGGAAGTCGATGAGATGGTCCGCCTTGGCCGACTTCGAACCAAGATGCACATCGGAGATGAAGAGCGTTCGAAAGCGGCGCACGGCGGCTTCATTCGTGTCCTGTGACATGTCGCATCCTCTGGCTTCATGCGCACGGATAATCAGAGTCCTGTTTCAGTTGGATGACATCGGCCGGAAATGGCGGAAACATCGTCGTCAGACTGGACAGCGGCGACACTTATCCGCAAGACACTCCGGACCATCGCGCGGGCGGGCGAAGCGGTGCGCGCCCCGCACCATTGTATTCGGCAGGCAGGACGTGAGCGCGCTATGACTTTGAAGGATCAGAACGGACCCAAGACGGATCGCAACAAACCGGCGTCCGGCGATCTCGACGAGAACGCGCTCTTTTATCACCGCTATCCGCGCCCCGGTAAGCTCGAGATTCAGGCGACCAAGCCGCTCGGCAACCAGCGCGACCTGGCGCTTGCCTATTCGCCGGGCGTGGCGGCACCCTGCCTCGCCATCCGCGACAACCCTGATCGCGCCGCCGACTATACGAGCCGCGCGAACCTCGTCGCGGTCGTCTCCAACGGCTCCGCCGTGCTCGGCCTCGGCGCCATCGGCCCGCTGGCTTCCAAGCCTGTCATGGAAGGCAAGGCCGTCCTCTTCAAGAAATTCGCCGGCATCGACGTCTTCGACATCGAGATCGACGCCCAGGAAGTCGACCGCATGGTCACGGTCATTTCCGCGCTCGAGCCCACCTTCGGCGGCATCAATCTGGAAGACATCAAGGCGCCGGAGTGCTTCGAGGTCGAACGCCAACTGCGCGACAAGATGGACATCCCCGTCTTCCACGACGACCAGCACGGCACGGCGATCATCGTCGCCGCCGCAATCCTCAACGGCCTTGAGCTCGCCGGCAAGTCCATCGAGAACGTCAAGATCGTCACCGCCGGCGCCGGTGCCGCAGCCCTCGCATGCCTCAACCTGCTGGTCGCGCTCGGCGCCAGGCGCGAAAACATCTGGGTCCACGACCTCGAAGGCCTCGTCTATGAGGGCCGCACCGCGCTGATGGACGAATGGAAGGCCGTCTACGCGCAGCCGTCCGACAAGCGCAAGCTGATCGAGTCGATCAGCGGTGCCGATGTCTTCCTCGGCCTCTCCGCAGCCGGCGTGCTCAACGCCGAGATGCTGGCCGACATGGCCGAAAAGCCGCTGATCATGGCGCTCGCCAATCCGACGCCCGAAATCATGCCGGACGAAGCGCGCGCCGCCCAGCCGGACGCGATGATCTGCACCGGCCGGTCGGACTATCCGAACCAGGTCAACAACGTGCTTTGCTTCCCCTACATCTTCCGCGGCGCGCTCGATTGCGGCGCCCGTACGATCAACGAGGAAATGAAGCTCGCCGCCGTGCGCGCCATCGCCGGCCTTGCGCGCGAGGAACCGTCGGACGTCGCCGCCCGCGCCTATTCGGGCGACACCCCGGTCTTCGGGCCGGACTATCTCATCCCCTCGCCCTTCGATCCGCGTCTCATCCTGCGCATCGCGCCGGCCGTCGCCAAGGCCGCCGCCGAAACCGGTGTCGCCCGCCGGCCCATCGCCGATTTCGAAGCCTATATGGATGAGCTGAACCGCTTCGTCTTCCGCTCCGGCCTCATCATGAAGCCGGTCTTCTCGGCGGCCAAAGTCGCGGAAAAGAAGCGCGTCATCTTTGCCGAAGGCGAGGACGAGCGCGTGCTGCGCGCCATCCAGGTTCTCGTGGAAGAAGGCCTTGCGCGCCCAACCCTCATCGGCCGTCCGGCCATCATCGACGTGCGTCTGCGGCGCTATGGGCTGCGCGTGCGTCCCGGCACCGATTTCGACCTCATCAACCCTGAGGACGATCCGCGCTACCGAGATTATGTCGACGAATATTTCGCGCTCGTCGGCCGCAAGGGCGTCACGCCCGAAGCCGCCCGCACGACCGTGCGCACGAACGCCACCGTGATCGCCGCGCTCGCGCTCCGCCGCAGCGAGGCCGATGCGCTCATCTGCGGACTGGAAGGCCGCTACGCCCGCCATCTGCGTGACATCAGCCAGATCATCGGCAAGCGCGAAGGCGTCATCGACTATTCGGCCCTCAGCCTGCTGATCTCGCAGCGCGGCGCCACCTTCTTCACCGACACCTATGTGTCCTACGATCCAAGTGCGGAGGAACTGGCTGAGACCACCATCATGGCAGCCAACGAGATCCGACGTTTCGGCATCGAGCCGCGCGCGGCCCTCGTCTCGCATTCGAACTTCGGCTCGCGCGATTCCGCGAGCGCCGAAAAAATGCGCCGCGCCACCGAACTCGTCCGCAAGCTCGATCCGGACCTCGAGGCCGATGGCGAGATGCATGGCGATTCGGCGATTTCCGCAGTCCTGCGACAGCGCGTCATGCCGAGCAGCGGCCTCAGCGGCGAGGCCAATCTCCTGGTCTTCCCGAACCTCGATGCCGCCAACATCACGCTCGGCGTCGTAAAGACGATGACGGACGCGCTGCATGTCGGTCCCATCCTGCTCGGCACTGCCCAGCCGGCGCACATCCTCACGCCGTCCGTCACCTCACGCGGCGTGGTCAACATGGCAACGCTCGCGGTCGTGGAAGCGTCGCAGCCTCACTGAATCTCACAGGATCCAGCTGGCAACTTTGCACGAGCTGGATCCTGATCTTTATCCGACGCAACAAAATCCGCTCTGCCGCATTAAGGCTAAAACGCGATGTCGCTTGGCGGCTATCGCCGCAGTCGGTAAAACCGGCGGATCAAGACAGGCGGGTACAAAAATGAAACCGATCGCAACGGGCGTTGCGGCGCTGCTGGCCGGTGCCGTTCTAACCACCTCCACAACGGTCTTTGCCGAAAGCGCCGACATTTGCGCGGCTCTTCATCACGATCTGGCGCTCTCGACCGGCCAGACGACCAACACCACCGTCGATGTCTACCTTGCGCAGGCGAAGCAGACACTCGGCGAGATCGCGCTTGAGCTGCATCATGCCGGCTGCGGCAATTCGGTCATGGTCTATCGCGGCGGCGAAGGAAATGTGTGCGGCCCGCTCGAAGCCGAGGCGGCATCCATTGAAAACGAGATCGCCTTCCTCCAGCAAGAGCGTGACGCCCTGCGCCAATCCGTCATCTACTCGGACCCGTCGGCAATCCGCGCCGAACTCGCCGCCTATGGCTGCCAGGTGGAGCCGGTGCGCGAGGCTGCAAGCTACAGCCAGTTCCACACCGCCTCGAACGGCCATTCCAGCGTCATCGAAATCATGCCGGCAGCGCCCTCCGCTCCGTCATCGAACGAGCAGCGGTCCACGCTGACGATCCCAGAGCCGCAAGCGCCTACACCGGTCGTTGCCGAGCCGATCATCCCCACGGAAAAGCGTGAACTAGTCGATCTGGACGAGCGCCTTCAAGAGCGCAATGTCAGGGTCGTCGGGCCGCAATTCCTTCCGGACCAATCAGGGGCAATAGATCTGACATCTCCGGTCCCGACGTTCTTCCCGTGATCGCGATGCGCAGCGGCATGAAGAGGCTTCTGCCCTTGCGCCCCGTTTCCGCCTTCAGCTGATCGGTCCAAAGCTTCCAGGTCGTCCCATCCCATGGGCCGACTGGCGCGCTATCGAACGCCTGCCGCGCAAAATCCAGATCCTCGCCAGTAAGTTCGGCCTCGCCGTCTCGCATCGGCCCGCCCGTCACGATCTGCCACCAGGCACCGGCATCCGCGACGAAGTCCAGATTGCCGCGGATCACCTGCCAGAAAGTCTCCGCCTTTTCGCCTTCAATGCCGAGCGCTTGAAGCCTGTCCTGTACATCCGCAAACTCCAGCTGATGCACCAGCGTCCTGTTGAGCGCCGTCAGTTCCTCCGGATCGAATTTTGCCGACGATTTCGATGCGTTCGCCGGATCGAACTGCTCCTGCAGAGCATCCATAGAGCGCACGGCCGACACGCTCTCCGATGATCCGATCAGGATCGCAAGCGACGCCGCCGCCATGGGCTCGAACCCGCGTTCCCTCAGCGAGCCGAGCGACAGCGCCCCGGTGCGCTTGGATAGCCCCTCGCCGGACGCAGTCGTCAGCAGATTGTGGTGGCCGAAGTCCGGCGCCTCTTCGCCCAGCGCGTGGAACAGCGCGATCTGCGCGCCCGTGTTCGTCACATGGTCGTCGCCGCGCATCACATGGCTGATGCCCATCTCGATGTCGTCGACGACCGACGGCAGCGTGTAGAGATAGGTGCCGTCTTCGCGCACCAGCACCGGATCCGACATGGAAGCAAGGTCGACCGTCTGGTGGCCGCGCACCACATCGTCCCAATGGATCTCGGTGCGCCGCGTCTCGAACGGATCGCTCTCGAAATTCGGCAGCAGGAAGCGCCAGTGCGGCGTGCGCCCTTCTGCCTCGAGCGCGGCACGCTCCTCGTCCGAAAGCTTCAGCGCGTCGCGGCCATAAACCGGCGGCAGCCGCCGCGCGAGCCGCAGCTTGCGCTTGCGCTCCAGCTCCTCGGCCGTCTCGTAGCAGGCATAGAGCAGGCCAGCGTCCTTCAGCTTGGCCACCGCCGCGTCGTAGATCGGAAAGCGCTTCGACTGGTACTCGATCCGGTCGGGCCTGATCCCAAGCCACTCCAGATCGCGCACGATCGCCTCGGCGTATTCCGTCTTGGAACGCGCTTGGTCGGTGTCGTCGAAACGAAGAATGAACTCGCCGCCGTGCTGCTTGGCGTAAAGCCAGTTGTAGAGCGCGGTCCGGGCATTGCCGATATGGATATATCCGGTCGGCGAAGGCGCGAAACGGACGGCGACGGGCATACGTTCGAATGTCTTCATGGCGAAGTCGGTTAGTCGAGATTGCCCGCGCCCGCAAGGCTGGCAGAGAAGCGACAACGCCGCGATCGGCTTCAGCAAGGCACAAAAAAACGGGGTTTCCCCCGTTCGATCGGCCCACCATCGATGGGTACGCCCCTGAGGCGCTCAAAAGTCGAGATCACGCACCGTGCTGCCAGTACATCCGTGGTCAGCAACGGCGCGTCAATCTCAGTCATCCGCCGCAGGCTGCGAAGACCAAATCAGCGGATATGTCAGGCTAAGGCGCAAATGGTTAACGAAACGTTAACGGCAGCGCCCCGCCCGAAAAGTCCTAGCGTCGTGCGCCGCCGGTGCGCGGCAGCAGGCCTTCGCGCTGTGCCTGCTTGCGGGCCGCCTTGCGAACGCGGCGGATCGCCTGTGCCTTTTCGCGGGCCCGGCGCTCGGATGGCTTTTCGTAAGCCTGGCGCTGCTTCATCTCGCGGAAAAGACCTTCGCGCTGCAGCTTCTTCTTCAGCGCACGCATGGCCTGCTCGACGTTGTTGTCTCTGACAAGTACTTGCAATGGTGCTCCAATCCCGATCCCGCCGTCGCGGATACCGGCTATCTTGGAAGTCCTGGCATAGCCCAGGGCATTCCCGTTGAGTTCTTGGCCCGACGAGGCGTTGAAGAAACGCCGACCTGTCGCTGTGACAGGGCCCGAAATGTCCGGGCGGCGCCGACAAGGGAAACGAGTGTCGCTTCGAGGGTCGGACGTCCGTGGAAGGCCAAATGAGGTTGACCGAGAAATGATCGGCCATCGTCCCGCAAGAATCGGGCGCGTCATCGGTCTCCATATACGGTCGCTGGCTCAGCAATTCAATGGCGCGGCGGCGCTCATCATCATCCGGTCCAGCCCTTTCGCGGATGCCAGTACCTTCGCATCGTCAAACACATGCTTTTCGCTGGTGGCACATTGCATTCGCATGGTTTGAGCATAAATTGCGCCGCATGCAGCCGATCATTGCCGTCTCCCGCCTTTCCAAGAAATACGATTCCGGTTTCGAGGCCCTCAAGGGCATCGATCTCGAGATTGCTCGCGGCGAGATTTTCGCGCTGCTCGGCCCCAATGGCGCGGGCAAGACGACGCTGATTTCGATCATCTGCGGCATCGTCAATGCGAGCAATGGCGCCGTCACCGTCGGCGGCCACGACATCGTGCGCGACTATCGCGCCGCCCGCTCCATGATCGGCCTCGTGCCCCAGGAACTGACGACCGATCAGTTTGAATCGGTCTTCGACACCGTCTCGTTCACACGCGGCCTTTTCGGCAAGGCACCGAACCCGACCTATATCGAGAAGATCCTCAAGGACCTCTCGCTCTACGACAAGCGCGACAACAAGCTGCGCGAACTCTCGGGCGGCATGAAGCGCCGCGTGCTGATCGCCAAGGCCCTGTCGCACGAGCCGGACATCCTCTTCCTCGATGAACCGACCGCTGGCGTCGACGTCTCGCTGCGCAAGGACATGTGGGAGGTCATCCGCAAACTGCGCGAATCCGGCGTCACGATCATCCTCACCACCCACTACATCGAAGAAGCCGAGGAGATGGCCGACCGCATCGGCATCATCTCGCAAGGGCGGCTCCTTCTCGTCGAGCGCAAGGCGGAGCTGATGCGCAAGCTCGGCGTCAAGCAGCTGAAGCTCGAGGTGCGCGAGCCGCTGGCCTCGGTGCCGGAAAGTCTCGCCACTTATAATCTGGAGCTGAACGACGAGGGCCGCACTCTCGTCTACACCTTCGACCGCCAGGGCGAACGCACCCGCATCACCGCCCTGCTCGCCGATCTTCAGCAGGCCGGCATTCGCGTCCGCGATCTGGATACCCATCAGAGCTCGCTCGAAGACATTTTCGTCAGCCTCGTGAAGGAACAGCAGTGAATTTCCAGGCCGTCAAATCCATCTACATGTTCGAGATGAACCGCTGGAAGCGCACGGTGCTCCAGAGCATCATCTCGCCGGTCATCTCCACCTCGCTCTATTTCGTCGTCTTCGGCGCGGCCATCGGTTCGCGCATCGAAACAGTCGGCGGCGTCTCCTATGGCGCCTTCATCGTGCCGGGCCTCATCATGCTGACCCTCCTCCAGCAAAGCGTCTCGGCCGCGGCCTTCGGCATCTATTTCCCCAAATTCACCGGCACGATCTACGAACTCTTGTCGGCACCGGTCTCGTTCTTCGAGATCGTACTCGGCTATGTCGGTGCCGGCGCGACGAAGTCGATCATCCTCGGCGTCATCATCCTCGCCACCGCCGCGCTTTTCGTGGATCTGCGCATCGCGCACCCGTTCTGGATGATCGCGTTCCTGCTGCTCACCGCCTTCACCTTCTCGCTGATCGGCTTCATCATCGGCATTTGGGCCGACAATTTCGAGAAGCTGCAGCTCGTACCGCTGCTCGTGATCACGCCGCTCGTCTTCCTCGGCGGCTCGTTCTACTCGATCGATATGCTGCCGCCATTCTGGCAGAACGTGACGCTGTTCAACCCGGTTCTCTACCTGATCTCGGGCTTCCGCTGGTCTTTCTTCGAAGTCTCCGACGTCAGCCTCGTCTGGTCGGTTGCCGCCATCCTCTTCTTCCTGGTCGCAGCCCTCTCCGTCGTCTGGTGGATCTTCAAGACCGGCTACCAGTTGAAGAGCTGATGCGCCTCATTCTGAAGCGCTGAAGCGAACCTCCGATGACCGCACTCTGGCGATCCGTCTTCGGCCTCCTCGTCGTCACCGGGCTCCTGCTCGGTGCAACGCCGCCGCTCGGCAAGGTCGCGACGCTCGCGGGAGCCCCGCCGCTTCTGTGGTCCTTCGTCATCTCGTTCGGCGCCGGCACGCTGCTCCTCGCCGGTCTCCTCGCCCGTGGCGGGCGCGTCGGTCTGGGCGCCGCGAAACTGCGCTACTTCTTCCTCGCCGCCGTCATCTCCTACGCAATCCCGAACCTCCTGATGTTTTCCGCAGTCCCCCATCTCGGCGCGGGCTACACGGGCATCATGTTCACGCTCTCGCCGGTGCTGACGCTTCTGCTCTCCATCCTGCTCCGCGTGCGCAAGCCGAACGGGCTCGGAATGGCGGGCATCGCCGTCGGCTTCGTCGGCGCGCTCCTCGTCGCCATCACGCGCGGCGAAGCGAATGAGCCCGCAAGCCTGTTCTGGGTCGCGATCGGCCTCCTGATCCCCGTCAGCCTCGCCGCCGGCAACATCTACCGGACGATCGATTGGCCGAAGGATGCCGGCCCGATCGAGCTCGCAGCCGGCAGCCACCTCGCCGCCGCGCTCGTTCTTCTGGTTGGACTGCTCGTCACCGGCGACATCGCCGCCCTGCCGGTTCTCGGCACGATCCCGCTTGTGGTCGCGGCGCAGGTTGCGAGCGCCTCGGCGATGTTCATCTTCTTCTTCCGCCTGCAATCGGTCGGCGGCCCGGTCTATCTCAGCCAGATCGGCTACGTCGCCGCCGCCGTCGGCCTCTTCGCCGGTGTCGTCTTCCTCGGCGAGCGCTATTCGCTGCTCACCTGGATCGGCGCCCTGATCATCGCCGCCGGCGTCGCCATGACGACCCGAGCGCAAAAGGCCGAGGCGTGATCAGCCCCTGTCGCGAAACCGGTTGGTGATTGGGTAGCGCCGGTCGCGACCGAAATTCTTGCGCGTGATCTTCACGCCGGGCGCCGACTGCCGGCGCTTGTATTCGGCGATATAGAGCAGGTGCTCGATACGGTGGACGAGCGCCTCGTCATGGCCGCGCGCGACGATCGTCTCCGTCGCCATCTCGCCTTCCACCAGGCACTCCAGAATGTCGTCGAGCACGGCGTAGTCCGGCAGCGAATCCTGGTCCGTCTGGTTTTCGCGCAATTCGGCCGATGGCGCCTTGTCGATGGTCGAGACCGGGATCACCTCGCCCGAGGGTCCGCGCGCGCCCTTGGGCTTGTGGGAATTGCGCCAGCGCGACAGCTGGTAGACCTCGGTCTTGTAGAGGTCCTTGATCGGGTTGAACCCGCCATTCATGTCGCCGTAAAGCGTGGCGTAGCCGACCGACATCTCCGACTTGTTGCCCGTCGTCACCACCATCGAGCCGAATTTGTTGGAAAGCGCCATCAGGATCACGCCGCGCGTCCGGCTCTGCAGGTTTTCTTCCGTGATACCCTCTTCCGTGCCTTCGAAAACGCTTTCGAGCGCGGCCGTAAACCCTTCCACCGGCTCGGCGATCGGCACCACGTCGTAGCGCGTGTTCAGCGCCTTGGCGCAGGCCTCGGCATCCGTCAGCGAGCTTTCCGCCGTGTAGCGATAGGGCAGCATCACGGTGCGCACGCGCTCATGGCCGAGCGCATCGACGGCAAGCGCCGTGCAGATCGCCGAGTCGATCCCGCCGGACAGGCCCAGCACGACCTGCTTGAACCCGTTCTTCTCCACATAGTCGCGCAGGCCGACCATGCAGGCGGTGTAGTCCGCCTCCATCCTGTCCGGCAACGGCGCGACCGGTCCCACCGCGCAGCGCCATTCATCGCCTTCGCGAACCCATTCGGTCAGCGCCACCGTTTCCTCGAACTGGCCCAGCTGAAACGCAAGCCGCTTGTCGGCATTGATCGCAAAGGAGCCGCCATCGAAGACGAGTTCGTCCTGCCCGCCCACCTGGTTGGCATAAAGCACCGGCAGCCCGCTCTCGATCACCTGGCGGATCACCACCTGCTGGCGCACATCCATCTTGCCGCGATAATAGGGCGAGCCGTTGGGCACGAGGATCATCTCCGCGCCGCTTTCCGCCAGCGTCTCGCAGACGGAAAGTTCGCCCCAGATGTCCTCGCAGATCGGAATGCCGATCCGCACGCCGCGAAAACCCACCGGTCCTGGCATCGGCCCCGCCTGGAACACCCGCTTCTCGTCGAACTCGCCGTAATTCGGCAGGTCCACCTTGTCGCGCGTCGCAATCACCCGGCCACCATCCAGCACGGCAATGGAATTGTAGCGCCCATGGTCGTCGACGCGCGGATAGCCGATCACGACCCCAGGCCCGCCATCGGCGGTATCGCCAGCCAGCGCCTCGACGGCCTGCGCGCACGCCGCTAGAAACGCCGGCTTCAATACCAGATCTTCCGGCGGATAGCCGGCAATGAACAGCTCGGTGAAGAAAACGAGATCGGCGCCTTGGGCTCCTGCCTCACGCCGCGCACCCCGCGCCTTTTCCAGATTGCCGGCCACATCACCGACGATCGGATTGAGCTGGACGACGGCAATCTTCAGTCGGTCGGGACGGGACGTCATACGGAACCTGTTCTGGGCACTTTAAAGTCGCTGCCGCTTTCTAGCGGATGCAGGACGGTTCCGCCAAATCGAAATGATGGTCTGCGACGGCATGGCAAACTTCCGCCGAGACCAATTTGATCACGAGACCCCGAGTGCGTCTTCGCCGCGATCCAGCATCAGCGGAATGATCAGATCTTCCTCGTCTTCCAGGTGCCTGAGCAGGCCTTTGAGCAATTGCTCGGCGTTCCTGGCATAGTCCTCGCTGCCTCGCTTCAGCGCATCGCCACCCGATTGCAGCCCACCGAGGAAACCGCGGGCCGATTGTGCATTCGCGGCAAGCAGATCGTGGATGACGTGATGGTCTTCGTCGAGCAGGTCGAAGCCGTGCTTCAGCCGGGATTCAGCCGCCGCGAACACCGGAAAATAATGCTGGTCCTCGATCTGGTGGTGCCCTTCGAGCTGCGACAGGAAGAAATTGATGCGCGGCACGAACCAGCCGGCGAAAGCCCCTGCCTCCATGTGGCCCTCGCGCAGCTCATGCGTCGCGGTCACCAGGCCGGAACCAAGCTCGCGAAACATGTCGTGGCGCTGCAGCCAGAACGATCCCATCTGACCGATCGTATGATCCCGGCCCCAGCTTTCACGCGGATATTTTGCAAGAAGCAGCTTCAGGTCGTCGGGCAGGCCGGCACGTGCAAATAGCGTGAGATCGGGTGTCATCGGGTCATCAAGCCAAAAATCTGAGGTAAAGCGCGCTCAGCCAAACGGTGCCGGCCGAAAGCACGGAGAACAGAACGGCGGCGGATCCGCAGTCCTTGGCGATCTTGATCTCTTCCATGTAGTCGCGCGACAGCCCGTTGCAAACCGCCTCCACCGCCGTGTTCAGCAGTTCAACGATCATCATGAAGACGATCGCTCCCATCAGCGCCAGCAGCATGACGAGACTGTCGCTGACGAGTACCGCGACCGGCAGCGCCGCAAAGAACAGGATCAGTTCCTGCCTGAAAGAGGCTTCATGCGCCGCCGCATAGCGAATGCCCGCCAGAGAATGGCGAAAGGCATAGAACAGCCGCTTCATGGAAATCCTCGCACGCCAGTGATCGATCCGGCCATTTCCGCACTAGGGATCGAGCGGCATCCGACCTTCGCCGGAGACTTTAGAGTGCGAGGATCAATCTTCAATGAAATGCGTAGGCATCCATCGAAAGCACGCCGAATTCCTGGCTCGAGTGCAGCGCTTGCGCATCGAACCGACGCGTCTCCCTGCCGATCGCCGCGCCGATCGCGACGAAGAGCGGCATCAGGTGCTCGTCCGTCGGGTGATTCTCCACCGCAAACGGCGCCTGCTGCCGCCAGCGCTTGAGAGCCTCGATGTCGCCTGCCCGGATCCGATCGTCCATCCACGTCACGAAATCCTCGACCCAGCCCGGCACCGGCGCCTGCCGCTGGCCGGTCCGCAGCAGCTTGAACGCTTCGCCGAGATTGTGGGTGAACGAGCCTGACCCGATCACGAGAACGTCCCGCTCGCGCAGACCCGCCAAAGCCTGGCCAAGCGCGATGTGGTATGCCGCATCCTTGGTCGGATCGACCGAGATCTGCACGACGGGAATGTCGGCATCCGGATAGATCAGGCTGAGCGGCACCCACGTGCCGTGGTCGAAGCCGCGGCCGTGCACGGCCTGCGCGCGAAAGCCGGCCGCCGTCAGCTCGGCCGCAATGTCTTCGGCAAGCGCCGGCGCACCCGGGGCATCGTAGTGGATTTCATAAAGCGCGCGGTCGAAGCCGCCGAAATCGTGGATCGTCTCAGGCTTCGCATCGGCGGATACGGCAACACCGCCGCCCACTTCGAAATGCGCGCTCGCTACTACGATCGCCTTCGGCTTCGGCATCGTCTCTGCGAACCGGCGCATGAAGGCAGCAGCCGCAGTATCTGCAATCGCCGTGTCGGGCGATCCATGCGAGATGAAGAGACTTGGAAAAACGGTCATATGACCCTCCTTTTGTAAGGAAGATAATCGACGCTCATTGTTCACATAAGATGCGGAAACAGCCACGCACTGTTCGCTATTTCAGGACGGCCCCGCATCCTCATAGACCGGGCGGTCATCGTCGATCGTGTAATAATCGCCTTTTTCAGCCGCAAAGATATGACGATCGATCATAAGCCCGGTGGCCCCGTCCAGGCTACCCGCCATGATCGAGGTCGACGAACGCCCGTCCGCTTTCCAGAACAGAAGCGACCCGCAAATCCTGCAGAACCCGCGCTTGGCCTCCGGTGACGCCGCAAACCACGTCAGATTGTCGCCGCCCGTCACCGTCAAGGCGTCCTCGCTCGCCGCAGTGGCCGCCACATAATGCCCGGACTGCCGGCGGCATTCGACGCAATGACAGGCAAAGATCCCCCGCATCGGACGGGCCTCATCGCTCACGACACTGTACCGCACCGCCCCACACAGGCATCCGCCTACCCTGGTCGTCACTATCGCATGCTCCTCGCCTGCCACTTTAGCCGTGACGATGCATAGGCTCCGTGGCTTGACAGTGAAGCTCCAACACCGACATCCGCCCCATCCTCAGCGCCGACCTCATCGTCGTACAGCGTTACACTTCACTCCTTCCCGCTGACCCCAGCCTGCGCAAACGTCGCCATGCCCGAATGGCAGAGCGCGGCGGCCTTGACGATGCCGGCGGCGAGTGCCGCGCCCGTGCCTTCGCCAAGCCGCATGCCCATCGCCAGCAGCGGCGTCTTGTCGAGCTTTGCGATCACGCGCGCATGGCCGGGCTCGGCCGAAACGTGGCCGATCAGGCAGTGGTCGAGCGCGGCCGGGTTTGCCTTGTGCAGAACGGCGGCGGCCGCGGTCGCCACATAGCCATCGATGATGACGGGGATGCGCTCCACCCGTGCCGCCAGAATGGCACCCGCCATCGCGGCGATCTCGCGTCCGCCGAGCCGGCGCAGCACCTCGAGCGGGTCGGAAAGATGTGCCTTGTGCAGCGCGACAGCCGCCTTTACCGCCTCGATCTTGCGGGCCAGCACGTCGCCTTCCGCGCCCGTGCCCGGCCCCACCCAATCCTCCGCCTCTCCGCCAAAAAGCCCGTGGCACATGGCGGCCGCGATGGTCGTGTTGCCGATGCCCATTTCGCCGATGCAGAGCAGGTCCGTGCCGCCGGCGATCGCCTCCATGCCGAAGGCCATGGTCGCCGCGCAGGTGCGCTCGTCCATCGCGGCTTCCTTCGTGATGTTGCCCGTCGGCACTTCCAGCGCCAGATCGAACACCTTGAGGCCGAGATCGTAGGCGACGCAGATCTGGTTGATCGCCGCTCCACCCGCGGCGAAATTCGAGACCATTTGCGCCGTCACGTCGCTCGGGAACGGCGAAACGCCCTCCTCCGTTACACCGTGATTGCCTGCGAAAACGGCCACGAGCGGCCGGTTGACCGCGGGCGCGCGGCCGGTCCAGGCCGCCAGCCATTCCGCCAGCGCTTCCATCCGCCCGAGCGATCCACGCGGCTTGGTCAGTTCGCCGTCGCGCGCGCGCACCGCCTCCACGGCGGCCCGATCGGCGCCCGGCAGATTGGCCAGAAGTGTGCGAAAATCGTCGAAGGGCAGTCCGGTGGCATTGGCGGGCATGGCAAACCTCTATCGCCTCGCCTGATGCACGAGGCCTTGGAACAACAGTCGGCGCCACTGGTAAAAGCATCCGGCCTTCGCCACAACTGACGAATGCGTTGAAGGCAATGTGGATATCGGTTCACCGTCCAAAAACGCGAAAACGGCTCGGAAGCCCCATCCTCTCAAGGGCGCCGGCCAAAGCTGCCAGGAGCACGGTCGATATCCCCATGCGCGCCTTCATCGACGACATCGCCCGGTCGATTGCCTTTCTGAGCCGCCTTCCGGTCCCGGCGCGCCATTTCCATGGCGATGATCACAGCCTCTCGCGCACCGTGCGGGCCTTCCCGATCGCCGGCGCGGTCATCGCGCTTCCCGTCGCGCTCATCGCTGCGGCGCTTGCCATCATTGTCGCGCCGCCCTTCCTCGCCGCATCGCTAATCGTCGGGCTTCAACTTATGATCACCGGCGCGCTGCATGAGGATGGTCTTGCCGATACTGCCGACGGGCTCGGTGCCGGCCGCGACCGGGAACGCGCGCTCGCCATCATGAAGGACAGCCGCACCGGTGTTTTCGGCGTCGTCGCGCTCGTCATGACGCTCCTCGTCCGAGTCGCAGCGCTTGCGACCCTCGTCGTCATCCTGCCACCCGAAGCGCTCGCGTTGGCACTTATCGCCATCGCCACCGCAAGCCGCGCAGCCATGGTGTGGCACTGGCACATGCTGCCGCCGGCGCGCAGCGATGGGTTGGCCGTGTCCATGGGGCGCCCCGCGCCGAAATCCGCCCGCCTCGCGCTCTTTCTCGGTGTGCTCATCGCGCTGCCGCTGTTGCCCATCGCGGCCGGACCCATCGCGGCCCTCGTCGCGCTCGCCTGCGCCCTCGCCGCGTTCTTTGTCTTCACCGGCCGCACCCGCACCCGCCTCGGCGGCGCCACGGGCGATACGATCGGGGCCACGCAGCAACTGGTGGAAGTCGCGCTCCTCGCCGGCCTTGCCCTTTGCCTCTAGGCAAACGATATGAACCTGAACGACCTGAACAGAGAGACCCGCCCGCCCCGTGAGCGCTGCCCAGTGACCGTCGAAAGCCCCTGCATCCTCGTCTGCTCGATTGATCGGTCGACCGGCCACTGCTTCGGTTGCGGCCGCTCCAGTGCCGAAATCACCAATTGGCTCGTCTATTCCGCCGCCGAACGCCGTGCGATCATGGATGAGCTGCCGGCCCGCCTGGACAAGATCGAGCGCAAGCCGCGCCGCGTGACGAAGCGCCAGCGCCTCGCGCTTGAACGCGGCGAAGGCTGACCGCATGCGCCGCAACCCCGTCATCTTTTATGTCGCGATGGCCATCCTCGCTACCGGCCTCGGCCTCCTGCTGTGGAACCACAGCGCCGGCCAGACGCTCGGCCTCGACAACGATCAGTTCGGCAATCTCGTCACCGGCGTCGCTCTACTTACGGTCCTGTCGTCCGCATTCCTGATCCGCGGCCGCTTCGGCCAGATGCTCAAGGCCGCCGTCATCTGGGCGGTCATCATCCTCGCCTTCAGCGCGCTCTACGTCTTCCGGTACGACATCCAATCGCTCGGCACGCGGTTGCAGGCCGGCCTCATGCCAGGCACGGCGGCCGTGCGCCAGCTTGACGATGGCACGCGGGAAGTCGTCATCCAGAAAGCCATGGGCGGTCAGTTCGCCACCGAGATCAGCGTCAATGGCGAGCCCGTGGGGGTCATGGTCGACACAGGCGCCTCGCTGATCGCGCTGGCCTATGACGACGCCGAGCAGCTCGGCCTCGAACCTGAGAACCTCAGCTACAGCCAGCCGGTCTCCACCGCCAATGGCCAGGCGCTCGCCGCAATCGTTACGCTGGATGAGGTCGCGATTGGCCCGATCGTGCGCAGCGATGTCCGCGCGCTGGTCTCCGAGGATGGCGCCTTGTCCCAAAGCCTGCTCGGCATGAATTTCATCGGCGAGCTCTCGTCCTTCGAGATGCGTCGCGACGAGCTTATTCTGCGAGACTGATCGCGAAGCGGGCGGCGACGATCAAGAGGAAGATCCCGAAACCGATCTCCAGCTGCCGCTTGCTTGCCCGGTGGGCCAGCGCGACGCCGACAGGCGCGACGAGCAACGTGATCGGGATGATCAGGGCAACCGCCACCCAGTTGATGTAGCCGGTCGAAAACGGCGGCAGACCGGAGGCACCCCAGCCCGCAATGATGTAGCCGATGAGACCCGGGATCGAAATCAGGACGCCGACGCCGGCAGATGTCGCCACCGCCTGGTGCATCGGTCGCCCGTAAAGACTCATGAAGGTGTTGTTGAGCACGCCGCCGCCGATGCCCATCAGGCCTGACAGAACGCCAATGACGACGCCCGCGATATATTTGAACGGATTGCGCGGCAGGTCGTCGCCAAGCCGCCACGATGCCCGGTTGAACAGCATCCGGAAGGCGACCAGCACTGCGATCACCGCAAAGATCGCCCGAAGCGCCTCGCTCGACGAAAACGCTGCCACGGCCGCCGCAAGCAGCGCGCCGAGCGGCACGGCCGTAATCCAGGACTTCAGAAGCACATCGTCGACTGCCCCGCGCTTTCGATGCGAAAAATAGGATCGCAGCGATGTCGGCACGATGATCGCGAGCGACGTACCAACCGCGAGATGCATCCGCACCGCCTCATCGACGCCCACCAGCGCGAACACCTGGTAGAACACCGGCACGAGGATCGCCCCGCCGCCGATGCCAAACAGTCCGGCCAGAATACCGGCAACGACACCGGCACCGGCGAGCGCCAGCGCGAAAAGGATCAGATCTTCGATGGGGGGCATGGGACCGGCATTCGCGAGAGTTGAAGATTGTATGCAATCGCCATAGCGCGAAAGCGGCCAAATGCAAAACCCGTCTTTGGATCGCCCCCCATTCTTCCAGTCGTGCACCTCACCGAACGTTTCAGACGGAAAAAATTTGAGGTAGTTTGGAACACGAGGCGGAAGCAGATGTTCCGCCGGTGTCCGATGCGTGCGTTGCGCCGCCGGAATGATGAGGAAATCCCGCGGCCTGCCAGCCGCTCGCCGGTAAGTCTGACTGCCTTGCCCTATCGGATTTCGATCCGCTCTTTCGGTCGCCACGCCAGTTTCGGACGTGTGAAACAACCGAACGACGAATGAGGAGATGGACGATGGCAGAGATGCAAGACCTTTACCCGACCCGAAAAGGCACGGAACCTGACATCCGAGACCGTCAGGACCCAGTGATCTATTCGCGCTGGAGCGAGGATGCGCCCCTCACTCAAGAGGAATATCGATCCTACGAGGACAAGGGATTCCTCTTCCTGCCCGGCCTCTTCAAGGCGGACGAACTTCAGATCCTTCTTGATGAGTCCAAGCGGCTTCGCACCTCCAAGGATGCGCTCGAAGACGAAACCCTGATCACTGAACCCAATTCCGGCGATGTCCGCTCGATCTTCGCCCTTCACCGGCAGAGCGCCATCATGTATCGCCTCGCCAGCGATGAACGCCTGGCTGGCCTCGCGCGCTTCCTGCTCGGCGACGACGTCTACATCCACCAGTCGCGGCTGAACTTTAAACCGGGCTTTCGCGGCAAGGAGTTCTACTGGCATTCCGATTTCGAAACCTGGCACGCGGAAGACGGCATGCCCCGCATGCGTGCCTTGTCCATGTCGTTGCTCCTCACCGACAACGAGCCGCACAATGGTCCGCTCATGCTGATGCCCGGTTCGCACAAGCGCTTCGTCGGCACGGTCGGCGAAACCCCCGAGGACAACTACAAGTCATCGCTCAAGGTTCAGGAAACCGGCACGCCGGACGATGAAAGCCTCACCCGTCTCTATGACGATTTCGGGCTGGAAACGCCAACAGGCCCGGCAGGTTCGCTGCTGATCTTCGATTGCAACACGATGCACGGCTCGGCGTCCAACATCTCGCCGATGGCGCGGTCCAACGCGTTCTTCGTGTTCAACGCCGTGTCGAACAAGCTCGTCGCCCCCTTCTCTGCAGGCACGCCGCGCCCGGAATTCGTCGGCGCACGCAAGCATGTGGACACGGTCGAGGTGATCGAGCGCAACGCGAAACCACTCGCCGCCTGACGGCGAGGCCTTCGGACGCCTCGATCGGTGGGGCGTCCGATGGACAGATCGGGTCTTCGGGCCTGATGAAAACCGTCTCGCCGAGACGGTGATTGGAAGAGGGAGGCAATGTCCCATGGACAAGAAAACCGGATCGTTCCGGGTGCGCGACGGCAAGGGCACCGAGCGCCGCGTGGACGAGTATCACGATCTCATGGCGAGCGGGGCGCTTGGCATGAAGCACTACATTCTCGACGATGGCCGCAAGGTCACCCATGTCGAGGAAGGGCGCTACGTCATCGACATCACCCGCGAGGAGCTGATCCTCATCGACGAGCCCGAGCCGGCCTGACACCCAGCGCTTGGCATACCAATGAGGCCGGGGCTCTTGTCCCGGTCAGAGACGCGGCCTTGAGCCCGTGACGTTGCTTCCCTCGATTTGTCCAACATTGTTTGCCGGCCTGCTGTCGGGTACCGCTTGTTTCCTTCGTCCTGTGAGCAAGCGAGGCCACACCCATGCTTTATGCGATCCTGTGCTACAACCATGAAGACGTCGTCGGTGCCTGGAGCAAGGAAGAAGACGATGCCGTCATGGCGCGTCTGATGAAGATCACCGGCAAACTTCAGGACGAAGGCCGGCTCGGCCCCGTCGCCCGCCTCATGCCGACCAGCGCCGCTACCACCCTGCGCAAGGGCGCGGATGAACCGCTCGTCATCGATGGCCCCTTTGCCGAAACCAAGGAGCAGTTCCTGGGCTTCTACCTCGTCGATTGCGAAACGCTCGACGATGCGCTCGCGATCGCGCGCGACCTCGCGGAGGCCAATCCCGGCGGCGGTTCCTACGAGATCCGCCCCGTCGGCTTCTATCAACCGGCAACACCGAAGGCTGAGACGAGATGAACGACCCCGCCTGGATCGAGGCAGCACTGACCGCCGCCCGCCCGCAGGCGGTGGCCGCACTGCTCCGCTATTTCCGCGATCTCGACCGGGCCGAGGAGGCTTTCCAGGAAGCCTGCCTGCGGGCGCTAAAATCCTGGCCGAAAAACGGCCCGCCGCGTGATCCCGCCGCCTGGCTGATCTTCGTCGGCCGCAATGCCGGCGTCGACGGCGTACGTCGTGACAGCCGCCTCCGGCCGCTGCCGGAAGAGGATCAGATTTCCGATCTCTCGGACGCAGAAACCGACATCGCCGAGAAGCTGGACGAGAGCGCCTATCGCGACGACATACTGCGACTGCTCTTCGTCTGCTGCCATCACGATCTGCCGACGACGCAGCAGATCGCGCTCGCTTTACGCATCGTTTCGGGCCTCACCGTGCCGCAGATCGCGCGTGCCTTCCTCGTTTCCGAAGCGGCGATGGAACAGCGCATCACGCGCGCCAAGGCAAAAATCGCCCGCGCCGGCGTTCCCTTCGAGGCGCCGGACCGCGAGGCGCGTGGCGAGCGCCTGTCGACCGTCGGTGCCATGCTCTACCTCGTCTTCAACGAAGGCTACTCCGCCCGCGCCAGCGACGTTGCCACGACGCGTGAGGCCGAGCGGTCCGCCTCCGTCTTCGCCGAGGAGGCGATCCGGCTTGCCCGCCTGATGGTCAAGCTCTTTCCGGCCGAGCCCGAGATCGCAGGCCTGCTCGCGCTCATGCTCCTGCAGCACGCCCGCAGCCCGGCCCGCTTCGATGCCGATGGCCAGATTGTGCTGTTGGAGGACCAGAACCGCACATTGTGGAACGGCGCAATGATCGCCGAAGGCCTCGCCATGCTCGACAAGGCGCTGCGTCACGCGCGCCCCGGCCCCTACCAGCTCCAGGCCGCGATTGCCGCCACCCATGCCCGCGCGAAATCCGCCGGCGAAACCGATTGGGCGGCGATCGACCTGCTCTACCGCACGCTGGAGGCCGTGCAGCCATCCCCCGTCGTCACGCTCAACCGCGCGGTAGCGATCAACAAGCTTGCCGGGCCCGAAGCGGCGCTGGCGCTCATCGATCCGCTCGCTGAAAGGCTGTCCGGCTACTTCTATTTCCACGGCCTGCGTGGTGGCCTGCTCAGCGAACTCGGCCGGCGCGCAGAGGCGGTCGAGGCGTTCAACCGCGCCATTTCGCTGGCCAACAGCCCCGCCGAGGCGGCGCATATCCGGCGTCATCTCGACAAGCTCGGCGAAGCCCCCAAAACGGCGCGTGAAACAGCCCACCTGTCATAAACGACGAATGTCTGATATAAGGGCTTTAGAGAACGCAGACTGCGTTCATTGTGTTCAGACAGAGTCAGGAAAACGATTGGCCCAGCCCTTCAAAACGCCGTCCACGGAAAAGCGCTCTTCCTCCGAGGCCAAGTGGTCATCGACCAACAACGAAGCCCGCACCATCATGGAAAAGGAAGTCGTCGCCCGCGAGCGCAAGACGGAGCGGCTGAGAGCACAGCGCCTGGCGATGGAAGCGGAGACCGCCGCTGTCGAAGTGCCCAAGGCGCCCGCGCGCAAATCCCCTAAGAAAGCCACCAGAAAGGGCGTAGGCAGCCGATAAGGACCCGACTATCAACGCCATAGCATTGACATTGGGCCGCCAAAGGCGCACCTATGTCAAATCGATCTGAGTAACCGAACTTGTTTAGGCGCCACGGCGCATGCGACGACTTTCCCTTACCTATCGATCCACCGCCTTTCGACTTTTGGTCGATCGGCATTCTTACTATGCGATTGAAAGGTAATCGTCATGGCTACTGGTACTGTAAAATGGTTCAACGCCACCAAGGGTTACGGCTTCATTGAGCCGAACGATGGCAGCGCAGACGTATTCGTTCACATTTCGGCCGTTGAGCGCGCCGGCATGTCGTCCATCGCCGAAGGCCAGAAAGTGCACTTCGACGTTGTTCGCGACAGCAAGAGCGGCAAGATGAGCGCAGGCAACCTCGCCGCCGCTTAATCGAGCAAGCTCGAATAGCTTGTCATCGCCTTCCCTGTGACCACGGATGTACTGGCTCAGGATGCGGCAATGGCAATGAAAGGCCGGTTCATACCGGCCTTTTTTGCGTTTTAGGCTCAAGCAACGCCGGTTTCCGCAAAAATTCAGATTTTTTGGACGCCCCCTGTCGGGAAGTGGCATCCTCCAGCGTCCTTTGCACGAAATCGGACATCATCTGGAGATGCACCATGGCTGAGCCCCGTGAACTGACCCTCACCCGCTTCATCGACGTGCCGCGCGAGAAACTCTATCGCTGCTGGACCGAAGACGACCTGTTGAAGCAGTGGTTCGTCCCCGCGCCGTGGACGATCGCTTCGGCCAGGGTCGACGTGCGCCCGGGCGGCATCAGCCACATCGTCATGGCCGATCCCGAAGGCAACGAGTATCCGAACCAGGGCATCTATCTCGAAGTCGTGCCCAACGAGAAGATCGTCTTCACCGACGCCTACACCGATGCCTGGACGCCTTCGGAAAAGCCCTTCTTCACCGGCATCATCACTTTTGCGGATGAAGCGGGCGGCACGCGCTACACCGCGGTCGCGCGCCATTGGACGGAGGCCGACAAGAAGTCCCACGAAGAGATGGGCTTTCATGAAGGTTGGGGAAAGGCTGCAGACCAGATGGCTGCGCTCGCCGCCACGCTCTGAAAAATTTCGAGCGGCCATGTCGGCTGCCCGAAATCGCGAACGTCCTGAGCTCAATGAAATGTTGAAGAGGAGGCTCTGAAATGCCCTATGTCGACGGATTTCTGCTTGCAGTCCCGAAGGACAAGTTCGACGCCTACAAGGAGATCGCCACCACTGCCGGCCGCATCTGGATGGAGCACGGCGCGCTGTCCTATGTCGAATGCAAGGCCGACGACGTGCCCTATGGCGAGCTCACCTCGTTTCCCCGCGCCGTCCAGGCCAAGGACGACGAAACGGTGATCTTCGCCTGGATCACCTATCCGTCCCGCGAAAAGCGCGACGAGATCAACAAGAAGGTGTTCGAAGACGACCGCATGAGGATGGACATGGCCAGCATGCCGTTTGACGGCAAGCGCATGATCTTCGGCGGCTTTGAAAGCTTCGTCGAATTCTGATCCACCGGTGCCAAACACAGCTTGAAGGAGGAAGCACCCATGTCCGATCAAACCCAGCCGCAGGAATGGACCGCATCCATCCCTGGCGTCGTCCCCTATCTCGCATCCAAGGATGCGAGCGCAGCCATCGAATTCTACAAGAAGGCCTTCGCCGCCACCGAAGACAGCCGCATGCTGATGGATGACGGCAAGCGCGTCATGCACTGCCAACTCACGATCAACGATGGCAAGTTCATGCTGGGCGATGCCATGCCCGAATACGGCTATCCCTGGGTCGAGCCGCAGGGCACAACGCTGACGCTCGCGGTCATGAACGCCCGCGAATGGTGGGACCGCGCGGTGGATGCCGGCTGCACCGTCGTCATGCCGTTCGAAGTCGCCTTCTGGGGCGATCTTTACGGCCAGCTGAAGGACCCCTTCGGCCATATGTGGGCCATCGTCGGTCCGCCGGACGGGAAATAGACAGAACGATAAGCCGGCAAATAAGTCGGCATATCATGAGATCATGGTTCTGAGGTCGCGCCGGCACCTCGCCGGCCGGCCCGCCCGCGCGGGAGAGTTTCTGCGATAATCCTGAGACGATCGATGTCGGAGGCGTCCACCATGCCCACCATCACCCCCTGCCTGTGGTTCGATAATCAACTGGAGGAAGCGATCGCGTTCTACGGCGGCATCTTCCCCGATACCGCCATCCTCGAAGCGACGCGCCATGCCGATGGCAAGCTCTTCATCGCCACCTTCCGCCTCGCCGGCCGCGACTTCATGGGCCTCAATGGCGGGCCCATGTTCACCTTCACCGAGGCGATCTCGCTCTCCGTTGCCTGCCGCGACCAGGCGGAGATCGATCACTACTGGAGCGCGCTCGGCGAAGGCGGCACCATCCAGCAATGCGGCTGGCTGAAGGACCGCTACGGCCTCTCCTGGCAGATCGTGCCTGCCATCCTGCCCGAGATGATGAACGACCCGGACCGTGAAAGATCCGCCCGCGTCCAGGCTGCCATCATGGGCATGGTCAAGCTCGACATCGCCGCCCTGGAAAAGGCCTTCGCCGGGTAAACGGTCACCTCAGGAGAATTTGCGCGTCGGGGCAGCAACCACGGATTTCTTCATGCAGCGTAAACGCATTTACGCAAGAAGATGCACCATGAAATTTCATGGGGAAATGCGTCGAATCAGCGGCATCTCTCCTCTCATGAAGAGATCGACATGCTGCAGCTTTTTGCGCGCGATGCGAGCGCCGTTCTGGACGCCCTCAACGCATCACAGGCCATCATCGAATTCGGCCTCGACGGCACCATTCTGAAGGCCAACGACAATTTCTGCCGCACGATGGGCTATCGCGCCGACGAGATCGTCGGGCGTCACCACCGCATCTTCGTCGATCCCGCCGAGGCGGCACGCCCGGACTACGCCGAGTTCTGGGCCCACCTTGCTTCCGGCCAGTATGACCAACGGCAATATCGCCGCCTGCGCAAGGATGGATCGGAGGTCTGGATCGCGGCCTCCTACAACCCCGTGATGCGCGGTGGCAAACCCTATAAGGTCGTGAAATTCGCCATCGATGTCACCGCGCAGGCGCTGCAGGCAGCCGAAGACCGCGGCAAGCTCGAGGCGCTGTCGCGCGCCCAGGCCGTCATCGAATTCACGCCGACCGGCAAGATCCTTACGGCGAACGCCAATTTCCTGAAGGCGATGGGTTACGAACTCGACGAGATCGTCGGGCGCCATCATGCGATCTTCTGCGAGCCCGCCTATGTCGGCTCCGAAGCCTACCGGAGCTTCTGGCCGGAGCTTGCCGCCGGTCGCTTCCTCTCCGATGAATTCGTCCGCATCGGCAAGAACGGCCGCCCGGTCTTCATCCAGGCCTCCTACAATCCGATCCTTGATGCCGACGGCAAGGTCTTCAAGATCGTCAAGCTCGCGACAGACGTCACCGATCGCGTCGCCAATGTGGAAAGCCTCGCCGCGGCGTTGAAAAAGCTGTCCGCCGGCGATCTCACCGCCACGCTCAATCAGCCGTTCCTGCCCGCGCTCGAACGCCTACGCATCGACTTCAACGACACCTCCGCGACCCTGAGAACGGCGCTGCAAACCATTGTCAGCGCGGCCGAGGCGATCACCTCCGCCTCGCGCTCCATCGACGCGACATCGCAGCACCTCGCCAGCCAGACCGACGCGCAGGCCGCCTCGGTGGAGGAGACCGCTTCGGCGCTGGAAGAGATCACCGTCACGGTCACCGATACCGCCGAACGCGCCCGCGACGCCGGCGGCAAGGCGCGCGAAACGAGGCAACGCGCCGAGCAGTCTGTCGCCGTGATGACCCAGGCCATCGACGCCATGGGCAAGATCCGCACCTCCGCAAGCGAGATCTCCGGCATCAGCGGCGTCATCGACGAGATCGCGTTCCAGACGAACCTTCTCGCCCTCAATGCTGGCGTCGAGGCCGCACGGGCGGGCGATGCGGGCCGTGGCTTCGCCGTCGTCGCGCAGGAAGTGCGTGCACTCGCCCAGCGATCCGCCACTGCCGCCAAAGAGATCAAGGTCCTCATCCACGGCTCGAACGATCTGATCGGGCGCGGCGTCACGCTCGTCGAAAACACCGGCGAGGAGCTCGGCGCCATCGTCGATCGCGTCGTCGACGTCGACCGCGACCTCCAGGCCATCGCCGAAGCCTCAAGGCAGCAGGCGATCGGCCTCAAGCAGATCAACAGCGCCGTCAACATGATGGACCAAACGACACAGCAGAACGCCCAGATGTTCGTCGAGACATCGAGCGCCACCGCCCGCCTGTCCGAAGAGGCCGCCACCCTCTTCGACCTCGTCGCCGGCTTCGAAATCAGCGAAACTCCGACCTCCAGTTCTCGCCCCACCGCCACCGCCCATACCGGCACCGGTTCCCACGCCCGCCCCGACACACCTCCCAACGCCGCCGGCAACCGCCAAGCCGCGCTGCGGAATTCAGCCTGAAGCGGCCGGCGCTTCTACGCCGTAGAATCGACGCCGCCGGCCGAACCTACAAACCCCGACGAACTTGCGCTACGCACCCGCCGCATCGATCTTACGAACCGCCCCACCGCTACTTTGGCAGCACCCGTCACCTTTTTCCGCGTTTTCCAACCAAACACGGGCTAAATTGGCCTGGGGGAACTGCGCTTGACGATCGAGTCGCTGAAATCGGGTCTCCCGTGTGAGAGGGAGGTTGATCGCTGGCCATGCATGCTCCGGTAAAGTCGTCGCGCCCTCGCGATCCGCGTGCGCAATCCGAAAAGGCGCGCTTTTCCGAGCTGTTCAAGCCGAAGCTTGTCACGGTGCTGGAGGAAGGCTACCGGCTTTCGCATTTCAGGGCAGATGCGGTGGCCGGCCTGACCGTCGCTATCGTCGCCCTCCCGCTCTCCATGGCGATCGCGATCGCGTCGGGCGCAACGCCTGCGCAGGGCCTGATCACGGCCATCGTCGGCGGCTTTCTCGTCTCGCTGCTCGGCGGCAGCCGCCACCAGATCGGCGGGCCGGCCGGGGCGTTCATCGTGCTCGTCGCCGCCACCATCCAGGCCCATGGCATGGGCGGCCTCATCCTCGCGACCTTCCTGTCGGGCCTCATGCTTGCGGCGATCGGCTTCCTCAGGCTCGGCACCTACATCAAGTTCATTCCCTATCCCGTGACGGTCGGCTTCACCGCCGGCATCGCCGTCATCATCTTCGCCAGCCAGTTGACCCCGCTGTTCGGCCTGACCCTCGGTTCGCCCGAGCCCGGACCGCTCATCGAAAAGCTGCCGGTGATCTTCGCCGCTTTGCCGACGGTAAGCCCCGTCACGGCCGCCCTTGCCCTGGCCGCCATCGGCATCGTCGTCGCCGTCCGCAAGCTGAAACCGCATTGGCCGGGACTGCTGATCGCGGTCGTCCTCACCACGCTCGTCGCAGCCCTTGCCGGCCTGCCGGTGGCGACGATCGGCACCGCCTTCGGCGGCATCCCGTCCGGCCTGCCGGCGCCTTCGCTGCCGTCCTTCGATCTCGATCTCGTCATCGCCGTCCTGCCGAGCGCGATCGCCTTCACGCTGCTCGGCGCGATCGAGTCGCTGCTTTCCGCGGTCGTGGCTGATGGCATGACCGGCCGGCGCCACCGCTCCAATTGCGAACTCGTGGCGCAAGGGGTCGCCAATATCGGCTCGTCGCTCTTCGGCGGCTTCTGCGTCACCGGCACCATCGCACGCACCGCCACCAATGTGCGCGCCGGCGCGGTCGGGCCGGTGTCTGGCATGCTGCACGCCATCTTCCTGCTCGGCTTCATGATGCTCGCCGCACCGCTCGCGAGCTATATCCCGCTCGCCAGCCTCGCCGGCGTGCTTGCCGTCGTCGCCTGGTCCATGGTGGAAAAGCACGCCTTCGCCACGCTTCTGCGCGCATCCTGGGGCGATGCGGCGGTGCTTCTCGTCACCTTCCTGCTCACCATCTTCCGCGATCTCACCGAGGCGATCGTCGTCGGCTTTGCGCTCGGTGCGCTCATCTTCATCCAACGCATGTCGACGGCAACCTTTGCTGAGCCGCTCGTAGCCGAAGACGAACCCGACGGCTCCGCCGGACCGGACGAGGACCGCCTCACCCAGCAGGGCGACGTGATCGTTTACCGTGTCTCGGGCGCGCTCTTCTTCGGCGCGGCCGCCTCCATCGGCAGCCTGCTCGATCGCGTCGCGACGTCGGCACCGGTGCTGGTGCTCGATCTCTCCGCCGTCCCGATGATCGATTCCACCGCTGGCGAGATGATCGCCTCCATCGCGCGCAGCAAGAAGCGGCGCGGCGGCCGCGTCGTCATCACCGGCACGACCGGCCCGCTGCGGCGCGAGCTCTTCGCCCATGGCGTGGCGCCACCGGTTGTGCGCTTTGACCGCACGGTCGACAGCGCGCTCCGCCGCCTCAGATCCGCAGACCCCACGGACGACGGCGCATCAGCCGCGCAGTGATCAGCGCGCCGGCTGCACTTCCACCGTCACATGCGACAGCTGCCGGATATCGGCCAGCAGCGCCTTGTAGTGCGAGGGCGCCATAGGCTGGGGCGAGGCAAGCGCGATGATCGCCGCGTGGTGTCCCGGCCCCACCTGCCACACATGCAGGTCGGTAATCGTTCCACCCTCACCCGAAAGCGCAGAGCGGATGGCGCCCGCGAGCTGACCGTCTTCCGGCACCGCATCGAGCAGCACACCGCCCGATTGCCGCATGAGCCCGATCGACCAGCGCGCGATCACCAGCGCACCGACGACGCCCATCAGCGGATCGGCCCAGACCCAGCCATTGAAGCTGCCGACCACCAGCGCCACGATTGCGAGAACCGACGTCAGCGCGTCGGCGAGCACATGCAGATAGGCCGCCCGCAGATTGTTGTCCTGCCCATGCACATGGCCATGCCCGTGGTCATGATCATGGCCGTGGGAATGTCCATGGTGATGATGATGCCCGTGATCTTCCCGCAAAAGCCATGCGCTGATCAAATTGACCGCAAGCCCGATCACCGCGACGAGGATCGCCTGGTTGAAACTGATCGGCACCGGATTGGCGAGCCGCAGCAGGCTTTCCCAGCCGATGAGAAGCGCCACGATCCCGAGCACGACGGCACTGGCAAACCCCGCCAGATCGCCAAGCTTGCCTGTGCCGAAGGTGAAGCGGCGGTCGCGCGCATGGCGCCTGGCATAAAGATAGGCGACGGCCGAAATCATCAGCGCCGCAGCATGCGTCGCCATGTGCCAGCCATCGGCCATCAGCGCCATCGAGCCATAGATCGCGCCGCCGACGATCTCGATCACCATCATTGATGCCGTCAGCGCGATGACCAGCCACACGCGCTTCTCGTTGCGCGCGTGGTTGTCGCCGAGAAACACGTGCCCATGGTCGTAATCGTGGTCCCCGTCCAGTTGCGATTGCCCGGCCATCATGGCCTCCCTGTTTGCGCGCCGTCGTCGCTCGCGGCGGTCGCTTTTCATTTCAGATAGGTTCTGAGCACGCCCATCAGCTCTTCGCCGCCCAGGCGCCGGTCCGCTTCGGTCTCGGCCTCCAGCACGTGCTCGCGCAGATGGTGCTCCATCACTTCCGCCGTCAGGCCGGAGATCGCGCCGCGGATCGAGGCGAGCTGCCTCAGGATTTCGCCGCAGGGCGCCTCCCCGTGCAGCGCCCGCTCCACGCCCTCCAGCTGGCCCTTGAGCCGCCGCACCCGGCCGATCAGCCTGTCCTTGTGCTTCTGCGTGTGCATTGTCGCTCCGTCGCAAATAACCTAGGGGACTATACTATATGGCGTGACAAGGTGAAAGAGGCCACATCAGGACTTCGATGTCTTAAGCGACCGCTGCCCGTTTCGCGCGCGGCTCCCGCCCGTCATGCACGCGGTTGCGGCCCGCCCGCTTGGCCTCATAGAGCCGCTCGTCCGCCTCGGTGATCAGCTGCGTGATGGTCTTGTCCTCGCTGGCCTCGCGCAGCGCCACGCCAACGCTGATCGTCACCGCCCGGCGCAGCGCACTTCCGCCCTCGTCGTGCAGCGCCTCGACCGTCTTGCGCATGGCTTCCGCCACCGCCCGCACATGGTGATGGTCGCGCGCATCGACGACGATCGCAAATTCCTCGCCGCCATAGCGCGCAACCAGCGTAACGCCGGCGATCGTCGACCGGCTCAGCGCGTCGGCGATCCGCCTCAGGCAGGTATCACCCTCGGCATGGCCGAAAGTGTCGTTGTAGCTCTTGAAGTGATCGACATCGATCAGCAGAACGCCGAGCGCGCCGGACGAGGCGCGCAGCACCCGCATCAGCCGCCGCCGGTTGCCGAGCCCCGTCATCGGGTCCGTCTCCGTCTGGATCTCCAGGTCGCGGTTTGCCGCCTCCAGCGCCGCCTTGCGCTCCTGCAGATCGGCGACGAGCCGCGAATTTTCCCGCGAAAGCTTCAGCGCCAGCGTCAGCTGCGTGCCGAGCCCGCGCGCCATCGCCGCCAGCGTCCCGCACAAAAGCACGCCGGCAATGGCGAGGGCGTTGCTATAGGGCACCCCGCTCGCGAACAGGCCGGCGCAGGTGAGCAACAGCGCCGGAAACTGAAAGAGATTATAGGCCCGCTGGTAGACCGCAGCCGGGAAGGTCACCGTCACCGCGCCGGTGATCAGGCAGCAGACGACGAGTGCCTGCGCGGCATTGCCCTCAAGGATCATGAGAGCTGCGCCCACACCCCACGCCACACCGGATGTGCCGTAGATACCGCACACCAGGCGCGCCCAGTGACGCGTGGTGAAGCCGCGCGGCAGGCCGTAGTGGCGCAAGCCCGCGCTGATCAAATGCACGACCGCCACCCCGGCGACCACCACGAACCAGGCGATCAGTCCGGCCGGAATGCCCTGCTCCCAATAGATCGACAGCGCGACCAGCCCGCCCACGATCGACATCACCGAAGCCGGCGCCGCCTTGTAGAGCGCATCCAGCTGCAGCTTTAGATCCGCGTCCATTTCAAACTTTGCCGTCAACACAGGCCCCTACCCTCTAACCCGCACCATGGCATGGGGAGCGCTAACAACCGCTTACCGGAACATGCACTGCGTGCGGCAAGCCTTGGCACTCAGTCGCAATGGCGATAGCCGTTGCGCCGCGCCCGAAGGTCGAAATGGAAATGGTCGGCGTGGTTGGCGTCCGACCCGGGACCCAGGATCGTGTTGAAATACTTGCAGCCGTCGTCGCGCACGGAATTCAAAAGCCCGCGCTCGCGAAACGCGAAGAAGCCCTTGGCGCTCACATCGATCACCCGGCCCGAATTCAGCTTGATCGAGCCGACATCGATCGCGTTGCCCTTGGAATGCTCCGACATTGGCGCGCCGCGCCGCGAATTCATCGTCCGGCAGGAATAGCCGCCCATGGAGCCGACCGTGTCGATGCCGGACAGGTAGCGCTTGCGCGTCGAAGGCGCGAGCTCATTCTTCACCCAGGTCGCGAATGCCTCCGCCATCTGGCAGTTGAGCAACGTCGCGGGCCGCACCTTTACCCCGCCCGAAAGCGCCGAAACCTCCACGGGATGGGCAATCCCGCAGGACCCGCCATTGCCGACGGCCGGCTTGTTGGTGAACTGCACGCCAAGCCGCTCCAGCCGCTGCCGGCACGCGGCTTCCGCCGCCGGAAGATTGCTCTGCGGCGCCTGCGAGCGGGCAAACGGATTGAGCGCACGCGGAAAGAGACCTGCGACCCGCTGCGGCTCTGGCGCCTGTTGCACGACTGGTGCAGCAGCAACGGGCGGTGCGGCAGCGACCGGCGGCGCAACAACGGCAACCGGGGCCAAAACCGGCGCCGAGACCGGAGGTGCTGCGGCGATCGGCGCCGAAGGCTGCATCTGCACCGGCGCAGCCGCAGGCGGCATCATCGAAGGCTGGGGCGCGACAGACGCCATCGGCGTCGGCTGGCCCGCAAGCCGCGCCTCGCCATTCGGCCCGAGCGTGCCGAGGATCTGCGGCTGGTCGGATGGAACATAACCGGGCTGCCACCCGTCCGGCACGGGCCGTCCCTGCATCTGCGCAAGCGCTGCATCGTCGACAGGCAGCGGCTGGCCGCGCTGCAGCACCGCAAGACCCGACCCATAGCCGAGATCGGCGCCAGGCCCGCTCACGCCAGCCACACCAGCGCCGGACGAGGCACCGGCCCCCGCTCCTCCAACTGCTCCTTGCGCAAGGCTCTCATAGGCCGGCAACCCTTGCGCGGGCGGCGCGCCATAGGTCGCCTGTTGTCCGCCAAGAGCCGCAGGCGGCTGAGGTGCGATCGAACTGGTGGAAATCGCCTCAGGCGGCGCAAGCACGCTCGAGGCCGAGCACGAAACGAGAAGCACCGCCGCAAACCCGCCGGCGAGAAGCCGTCCAAGACCGGCGATCCTGCCCGGTCCTGCGACCAAACCAGCCCTCGCGCTCCGGCGCTGTTGCGCAGCAAGACCGTTGTCGCCGCCGTCCGCGTCGTCCGCTCCGTCGATGGCCATGAACATGCGTCTCCAGGTAGCGTACCGGTCCCTTGGAGAGCCACCTTAAGCGATCATGGTAAATGAGGACTGAACGCTTGCCGCCGCCCGCCCCCGCTCGTTAAACGGGAAGACGCACCAAGCGGCAGACCCGCCGAAGCATTGCCAGGTGAAGCGGCGACCGGTTCACTATTCTGACACGTGCAAAGCCAAACCCCGGAGCCAAGCGAACGATCTCGAAGACAATCGAAATCGCTCCGGCAAATCCCTGAAGGACCCCGCATGAACGAAGCCCCGAGACCGACCGGCGAACTGACGCTCAGAACCCTTGCCATGCCCGCCGACCTCAACGCCGCGGGCGATATCTTCGGTGGATGGGTCATGGCCCAGATGGACCTCGCCTCCGGCATACGCGCCGCAGAACGCGCGAAAGGCCGCGTCGTCACCGCAGCCGTCAACGAAATGGCCTTTGCCATGCCGGTTAAGATCGGCGACACGCTCTGCATCTACACCGACATCGCCAAGGTCGGCCGCACCTCCATCACCCTCACCGTCGAAGCCTGGGCCCAACGCTACCTCTCCGACCAGATGGACAAGGTCACCAACGCCACCTTCGTCATGGTCGCGCTGGACGGCAACGGCAAGCCGACGCCGGTCCCGGGGTGAAGGGTGAGGAGGATATTGAGCCGGAGACCGCCGGCAGCAGCCGTGGCCGCCTTCGCCCTGCAGGCAATAGCTGTGATCGCTTAAGGCTAAGGCGCAGATTTAAGTTCGAATCTGTTGTAGGTTCACTTCCATCGTATATCTAACCCAAGCTGGCGTATGGACCAGTCGAAAGCTGGTTTCCTGAGCATGCCGCAAAAGCTGTCCGACAGAGTATCGGCGATTAGACGATCCGGACTGCTCGACAGTTCCGGTCGCGAACAGTTTCATCACCTGACCGAGCATGTGCGTGTCGCGTTACAGGTGCCGGTTGCCATCATTTCCATTGTCGATGAGGACCGTCAGGTGTTCGCCGGCCATTGTGGTTTACCTGCGCCTTGGGACAGCGTGGGCGAGACGCCGCTGACCCACTCTTTTTGCCAACATGTGGTGGATCGGGCGGCGATACTCGAGGTGAACGATGCCGACCTGCACGAGCTTGTAAACAGCAATCATGCGATCGCAGATCTTGGTGTGCGGGCCTATCTTGGCGTGCCGATCGCGTTGCCAACCGGCGAACTGGTGGGGGCGCTCGCAGCCATCGATACGGCACCACATCAATGAACCGAGCATGACCGGAAGGTGCTGCAAAGCCTGGCGCTTGTGGTGGAGCGCGAAATATCGGTCGGGGTCTCGGAACTCAAATACCGGCGGCTTTTCGAGGACATGCAGGAGGGCTATTACATCGCCGAGGCAGTGCGCGATGCCGCCGGAGACGTTGCGGACATTCGCTTCGAAGAAGTGAACCCGGCCTTCGAGCGGCTGCTCGGGCTCGACGCAAACGCTGTCTTGGGACACTGCCTTGGCGACCTCATGCCGGAGCTTTGCGAAGAGATGCTGCCCGCTGTCCGAAGGGTGCTTGACACCGGGGAGCCTCTGCTGAGCGTCAGCGCCAAAGCGATACATGAAAACTGGTTCGAGAATCGAATTCGACGCCTGGAGGGCGACCGCGTCGCTTCTCTGTTCACCGATGTGACGCAACGCCAGCTGAACGAAGAGCAGCAACGGTTCCTGCATCAGGAAATGATGCATCGCGTGAAGAACACCATGGCGGTGGTGAGTGCAGTGGTGACAGCAAGCTTGCGCAATGCACCGAGCTTGGAAAAGGCAAGCGAGATCATCGCCTCGCGTATCGAGGCAATGTCGAGAACCCAGACACTGATCACCCGGCAGGAGGGAGATACCGACTTCGCAGAGGTCGTTCGCGAGGCCATTGCGCCTCATATCGACGATGAACGCAGATTGACGGTCCAAGGACCTTCGATCGCGATTTCAGCCGAGCAGGCCGTCGGTCTTTCGCTGGCGATCTATGAGCTGTCCACGAACGCGGCGAAATATGGCGCGCTTGGATCGGACGAGGGAGAAATATCGATTGATTGGAATGTCGGACAGGATCGCACGTTCGAATTTCGTTGGAAGGAACGCAACGGCCCGCGTGTTTCACCACCGCTGCGCTCGGGGTTCGGCTCGAAACTGACCGACCGGATCGTCCCCAGATACTTCAAAGGCTCGGGAGAGACTGCTTATCTGCCTGAGGGCGTGGAGTATGTTCTGCGCGGCATAACGCAAACCGCAAGCGCCGAGCCTTTCGACGCAGGCTGAAGGCGCCCCGTGTCGAAGAGTCGCCCAACGCGAAACGTCCTTGCAGCCGTTTCGCCGATTGGCAGTGCTACCCCCATATAACCTATCTTAAAGACACCCCCGCTCATCGGCCTACACAGCAGCTCCCTTCCCCCTCAGTTCAGGAGCCGTCCATGGAAAATCAGGTTGTTATGGACGATGCGGCGCCCATCGATTCCGGCGTGCCGGGGTTGAACCATCTGATGCGGGGCGGTTTCGCCAAGGGTCGGGCGCATCTGGTCGAGGGGCGGCCGGGCAGCGGCAAGACCACGGTCGGGCTGCAGTTCCTGCTCGATGGCGTGCGCCGCGGCGAGACCTGCCTCTACATCACGCTGTCGGAAAGCCGGCGCGAGCTCATCTCTGTCGCGCGCCGCCATGGCTGGTCGCTCGATGGGCTGGAGATCTACGAGCTCGTCCCGCCCGAACTCAGCCTCGACAAGTCCAAGTACCAGTCGATGCTCCACTCCTCCGAGCTCGAGCTCGGCGAGACGCTGGAAATGGCGCTCGCCGCCATCGAGAAGCACAAGCCCACCCGGCTCGTCTTCGACAGCCTGTCGGAAATCCGCATCCTGTCGCAGGGCTCGCTGCGCTATCGCCGCCAGGTTCTCGCGCTGAAGAGCTTCGTGCTCCTGAACGACATCACCACGCTCTTCCTCGACGATCTCACCGGCGAGCAAGACGATCTCAACCTCCACTCCGTCTGCCACGGCGTCCTGCGGCTGGAACATTACGTCCCCGCCTATGGCGCGGAACGGCGGCGCGCGCGGCTGATCAAGATGCGCGGCGTGCAGATCCGCGGCGGCTTCCACGACATGGTCATCCGGCCGGGCGGCGTCACGATCTTCCCGCGCCTCACCGCTGCCGATCACGCCCAGGTCGAATTCGGCGCGGATGCGCAAAGCGGCACCGGCCTCGACGATCTCTTCAAGGGTGGCCTGCCGCGCGGCACCAGCACGCTGCTCATGGGCCCGTCCGGCACCGGCAAGTCGTCGATCTCGGCGCGCTATGCCTATGCGGCGCTGAAGCGCGGCGAGCCCGTCTACCTCGTCACCTTTGAGGAAACCAGGCGCATCATTCTCGCCCGCGCCGAAGGGTTGGGCATGGACCTCGCCCCCTTCCTCGAAAGCGGTCTGCTCACGCTCGATCAGGTCGATCCGGCGGAGCTGTCGCCGGGCGAGATCACGGGCCGCCTGCAGCAGGCCGTCGAGGCGTCGGGCGTCAAGATGGTCATCATCGACAGCCTCACCGGCTACCTCAATTCCCTGCCCGAGGAGCAGCAGCTGCTCCTGCAGATGCACGAAATCCTCACCTATCTGAACCAGCAGGGCATCGTCACGCTTCTTCTGCTCGCCAATCACGGGCTGATCGGCCATATGAATACGCCGGTCGATCTCACCTATCTGTCCGATTCGGTGATGTTGCTGCGTTACTTCGAAGCCGAAGGCCGGATCCGCCGCGCCGTCTCGGTGGTGAAGAAGCGCACCGGGCCCCATGAGGATGCGATCCGTGAATTCACCCTGTCGTCGGATGGACTATCGGTCGGCGAGCCGCTCTCGCAGTTTTCCGGCGTGCTCTCCGGCACCCCACGCTTCGAAGGCGATCGGGCCTCGCTGATGCGCCAGTCACAGCCAGAGTCTTGAAACCGGAAACCTGAAAGCGTGTCGGCTGAACCTGCCCGCATCATCGTCTGCACGCCCTTCGGCCGCGATGGCGCGATCGCGTCGGGCCTCATCCGCGATGCCGGCTTCGATCCCGTTTCCTGCACTGACTTGCCCGAAATCCTCGCCCTCCTGCCGCCTGCCCTGCCCGATGCGCTCTGCCTCGTCATCACCGAGGAAGCCCTGCTCGAAGGCGAGCGCAGCCAGCTTGCCGCATGGATCGAAAGCCAGCCGCCCTGGTCCGATTTTCCCGTCATCATCCTCGGCTCGCGCGGCCAGGAGCTCGATGAGCGCCTCGCCTTCCTCAATCACGGCCACATCGTACTGGAGCGCCCCTTCAGCGCGGCCTCGCTCAAAAGCGCCGTCGCCTCCGCTGCACGCGCGCGCACCCGCCAGCTCCAGGTCAAGGCCTATATCGAGGAGCGCGAAAAGTCCGATGAGCGCCAGAAACTCCTGATCCGCGAGCTCCACCACCGGGTCAAGAACACGCTTGCCAACGTCCAGGCTATGCTCGGCGCAACCGCCCGCTCCCACACCGATATCGAAAGCTTCACCCGCGCCTTCTCGAGCCGCATCGTGTCGCTCTCGCGCACCCACGAAAAGCTCACCGAGGATTACTGGCAGACCGCATCGCTGCGCCGCATCCTCACCCAGGAACTCGATATCTACGACACCAAGGCCGGCCGCTTCACCATCGAAGGCCCCGATACCCACCTCGTCTCCGATATCGCCGTCCCCCTCGGCATGGCCTTCCACGAACTCGCCACCAACGCCGTCAAATACGGCGCCCTCTCCGTCGAGGAAGGCGGCATCCACGTCCGCTGGTCCATCGAGGAAACCGAAGACAACCGCCACCTCACCCTCAGCTGGCAGGAAACAGGCGGCCCCGCCGCCACCACCCCCACCCGCAAAGGCTTCGGCTCCGTCCTCCTGGAACGCGTCCTCACCGTCCAGTGCAACGCCGAAATCCAGACCGACTACGCCGAAACGGGATTTTCGCTGCACCTGACGATGCCGCTGCCGAAATCGAGGTTGGTGCCGCGGTATTGAGGGGGTGTGGGGATGGGATAAACGTCCGCTCTTCCTTCTGAACCCTTCCGCTCTCAGCGCATCAGCCTCGCGCCGACCGTCCCGCAACTGCTGGGCGAAGAACTCTTCGGCATCCTGCCGTTCCTCGCAACGCTCTGGTTCTGCATCGCGAAACTGCATCTCGGGCGCAAAACCGCGATTACCATCGCCCTCCTCGTCTCCGCCCTGATCTTCGGCGCAGCCCACCTGCCCACCTATGACTGGCACTGGGCCCCGTCCCTCATCGGCATCGGCTCACGCTCGCCTATATCGCCACCCGCAACCTCTGGGTCTCGACCGGCGCCCACATCCTCAACGACTGGACCGGCTTCAACCTGACCTTCGAAAGCAGGCATATGCCGCTGGGGAGTGAGGGGTGAGGTTTGGGGGCGGGAGGGCAAAACACGGATCTGAGTACCTTTTTAGAGCACAGGCCCTGTCCGCCTGAAATGCATCCTCACCGTCCGGTGCAAGGCTGACTTCCAAAGCGACTTCTCCGAACCGGGTTATTCATTGAAACTCGCGATGGCGTTACCGAATTCTAACCAACCTCCAGCGCTAGCCATTGGTATTGAAACACCATTTACGAACCAGAAGTAGACTTGCAACCAGTTGCGCAATCGACTTTTATGCCTCAGCGGAGGCAGGCCATCATCTTGGCCGTGTGGGAACTCGCAAACTCAGTTTTAGAGACTGTCTTATGTCATTTTCTGGCGCTGCCAGCATGAAAGAACAGTGCAGATGGCCAATGTAATAGAACGCGTGACCATTACGGGATTTTGGGGAGACAAGACGATCGAAATGCGATTTCGGCAGTCACGCAACTTCATAATTGGCGTGAATGGGTCTGGCAAGACGACATTTATTGATCTGCTTAGCGCTGCCCTTAGGATGGATTTTGAGACCCTCACCAAAATAGACTTTGAGGAAATTAATATCGTTCTAAAGACAATAGGCAAGAACCAGAAGCCCGTCATCCGACTGACCAAAAACTTTATCAATGAATACCTTGCGCAGATCACATATTATTTAAAACCCAGCACCTCAGGAAAAACTACGAAATATGATTTCGATGATTTTGCTGATATCCGCATGGCTCGACGCAGACGTATTACCCCACGGAACGAGGCTCAGCATCTCGGGTTACAACAGCAACTTGGCGAACTCATAAATTTGTCTTGGCTTCCTATTTGGAGGTCGCACTACTCAGCATTACGTGACGTCTCAGACGAACGAATGCTTCCATCGATAGATGCTAAACTTTCGCAAGTCACAAAAGACTTTGCTACGTATTTTTCCTCTCTGCAAACGCAGGCTCAACGAGAAACTGATTCATTTCAAGAGAAGATATTTTTATCGCTCATTAGCCTCCCAGATAGACGCTACCTCAGTAATTCCGGGATACGTCCTGACGCAGGAACAGATCAGTCGGAACTAGAAGCGGTATTCAACGAATTTAAGATGGATCGTTCGAAAACTCGCCGCTCTATATCAAGCCACTTTGAACGCTTTCGGGCGGCTTCTGAACGGTTCCAAGGTCAAGGAACGATTAACGCGGATGACCTTGTCGTCCTGTATGACAACCAACGCATCAATCGCATCCTATTAGACTGGCGACGTCTGGAAGCATCTAAGAGAAGGATCTTCTCTCAACGAGATACGTTTGTGGAAATTATCAACAGGCTGTTTTCCAGAAAGACTGCGCGAATAACTGACCGAAACGAAATTCAGATTGTTACACAGTCAGGAAAAACGTTTTCGCCAGCTGTACTGTCGTCCGGCGAGAAGCAGCTATTTATCATGTTGGGTGAAGTTCTCCTATATGAAAAGAGACCTTTTGTTTTCATTGCCGACGAGCCCGAGCTCTCCCTCCATGTCGGATGGCAAGCTGAGCTTGTTAACAGTATCCAGCGGCTAAACAGCGATGTACAGATTATTTTTGCTACACATTCTCCCGATATCGTGGGTCATAGCACAAAAGACATCATCGACATTGAAGGCAATATAAAGTGAGTTTTCGAAGAAGTAACGCCGGAATATCAAATTACAAGCGATTTTTTAAAGTTGACTATATTGCGTACGTCGAGGGAAAGACGGACCTACAATACTGGGAGTCGTTATTTTCGATATTTCGACCTCAACTGCGCGTCCGGTTCGAAAAGAAAGATGGAATAGAAAATCTGAAGGATATCGTGGAAGGCGTTTTGCACGGGGAAATACAGAATGTGTTTGTCTGCCGGGATGCGGACTATCGGCCTCTGATAGGAAACGATCAAATACATCCCCGACTGTTACGAACGTATGGTTACAGCTACGAGAATGATTTCGTCACCGAGGAGGCAGCTGCGGCAGTCGCTCGCCTAATCGCACCACGGCCTATTGATGAGAACTTCATCAAACGCGCTTTTCGGCGCTACACTTTCCGCCTTTCAAAGGTTGGTGAGGCAATTTTGCGGATGGACGTCTCCTTCGCAGCGGTAGGTGAAGGATTAATGTCGAGAAAGAACCCGCGGGATCTGATGACAGGGGACGAAAAGAGTGGCTATGTTTTCGCAACTTTGGAAGCCAAACAACGATATCGTGAGCGGATCAAGAAGGGGGAGAGGGGTAGTATTGACTTCGCTCCTCATGGACAAGTGTTTCCGCGGTATTACTGCGGACATTCGATTTTTTTCGTATTTCTCACTTGGTGCAGAGCTGTTGTGGAGAATCGATGCGGGCGACCCCAGAATGCGAGCAATGGGGTAATTAAGAACCATTTGCTGAGCCACTATAACACGCTTGTTAGGCCCGCGACGCGAGATTACATGGAGGCGCAGCTGGCGGATCTGTGACCCTTCCAGCTTTTGTCCGCACCGATTGTATCGATGGCGGCGATCAACGCATTCTACCGCGATTGGGTGAATGCGGTTCTCAATCCACAAGTCTCTTGTCCTGTGCGATGACACTCACCCCATTCAGCCCCCATTCACGTCCCTTCCGTTAACAATTCCTCAAGGTCTCAACGGTCACGCCCGCGTGATCGGCGGCGTTTTCGGGAACTATCTGTCGCTTGCGACCGTTTGAGAGCCGAAATCAACGATAACTGCACGTCAAGAAAAAGCAGTGAGGTACGTCATGAAAACCTTTTTGAAAGCAGCCGCCTTCGTCGTGGGCATGCTGGGCGCCGGTAGCGCGCTGGCCCAGTCGGCGCTCGTCACCACCGATCTCAACCTGCGCGCCGGTCCCGGCACCGGCTATCAGTCCGTCGGCGTCCTGCCGAGCGGCGCCGTCGTCAATGTCGCCGGTTGCGCCTCGGGCTATTCCTGGTGCCGCGTGAACTATCAGGGCTATGATGGCTGGGCCTCGTCCCGCTACCTCGCCCAGCAGGAAGGCCGCTATGCCGGCGGCAACTTCTCGTCGTCCGCCGCCTCCATTGGCATCCCGCTGATCGCCGGCGTCGTCATCGGCTCCGCGCTCAGCAACAATGACCGCGATTACCGCCGTCCGGGCCGCTACTACGATCGCCGCGACTGGCGTGCTGATCGCCGTGACTGGCGCCGCGAAGCCCGCCGCGACTGGCGCGACGATCGCCGTGAATGGCGCCGTGAAGTCCGTCGCGACTGGCGCGATGATCGCCGCGATGCCCGTGGCGAGATCGTCATCCCCCGCGGCGGCCAGGCTCCGTTCCGTTACCAGACCGACTGATTTGGTCGGACCGGATCGGGCCCACGCCTGAAACTGAAGTGCACGCGAGAGCGCGTTGTCCCCATGGGGCGGCGCGTTTTCGCATTGCGGACCTGGCCATCCGCCCACCCGTCGTGCTGACGGCGGGAAGCGTCGCCGATCCTCTCGAAAAGCGGTCATTCCACGGCTCAAACCGGCGCGCTCCCCTTCCAAAACCGGCGCGCTCCCCTTCCAATCGCCACAGACTCCGCCCATATTCCCTCCATGGCTTCCCGACCAAACAAGACCTCGCCCCGCCCCGACGATACCGGCGCGGAGGATTTCGACCCGACGCGCACGCGCGGCTTTTCCGAGGCGCCCCAGCGCGGCCTGGAAGGCGCCCCCTTCTCCTCCGGCTCCGTCTCCGACTGGGCCCGCGAGATGGAGCGCATGGCCGAGGCCGAAACCATCGAAACCCGCCACGACGTCGCCTCCAAAGCCGGCAAACACCGCCGCAAGGTCGAACGCGCTGCCCAAGCGGAACGCGAAGCCAGTGATGACGCTCCAAACGGCTCGAAGAGCCGCAAGGCCGAACGGCCGTCCGAGCCCGTGCGAGGCCCCCGCGGAGCGAAGGCGCAAAGCGCCGACAGCGTGAGCGCAACTAAGAGTTCCCGCGGAACCTCCATGGGCGGCACGACCGATCCGCGCGCGCGCGCCGCCGCCGGCCTCAATCCCGTCGCCGGCATGGATACGAGCCTGGAGGAGGCCTCCGCGCTCGCCACCGGCGCGGTCACGGCCACCGTCGAGGCGTTGTCGGCCCTGATCGAAAGCGGCAATCCACTGTTCAAGGACGGCAAGCTGTGGACGCCGCACCGCCCCGCCCGGCCGGAGAAATCCGAAGGCGGCATCGCCTTCACCATGCAAACCGAGTATCAGCCCGCCGGCGACCAGCCGACCGCGATCGCCGATCTCGTCGCCGGCGTGAAGGAGAACGAGCGCTCCCAGGTGCTGCTCGGCGTCACCGGCTCGGGCAAGACCTTCACCATGGCCAAGGTCATCGAGGAGACGCAGCGCCCCGCCGTCATCCTCGCGCCCAACAAGACGCTCGCCGCCCAGCTCTATTCGGAGTTCAAGAACTTCTTCCCGGACAACGCGGTGGAGTATTTCGTCTCCTATTACGACTACTACCAGCCGGAAGCCTACGTCCCGCGCTCAGACACCTATATCGAGAAGGAATCCTCCATCAACGAGCAGATCGACCGCATGCGCCACTCGGCGACGCGCGCGCTGCTCGAACGCGACGACGTCATCATCGTCGCCTCCGTCTCCTGCATCTACGGTATCGGCTCGGTCGAGACCTATACGGCGATGACCTTCCAGATGGCCGTCGGCGACCGGCTCGACCAGCGCCAGCTCCTCGCCGACCTCGTCGCCCAGCAATACAAGCGCCGCGACATGGATTTCCAGCGCGGCTCCTTCCGCGTGCGCGGCGATACGATCGAGATCTTCCCCGCTCACCTGGAGGATGCCGCCTGGCGCATCTCGCTCTTCGGCGACGAGATCGAGTCGATCACCGAGTTCGATCCGCTGACCGGCCACAAGACCGCCGAGCTGAAATCGGTCAAGATCTACGCCAACTCGCACTATGTGACGCCCAAGCCCACGCTCAACCAGGCGATCAAGTCGATCCGCGAGGAGCTGAAGCACCGCTTGGCCGAGCTCGAAAAGGCCGGCCGCCTGCTCGAAGCCCAGCGGCTGGAGCAGCGCACGCGCTACGACATCGAGATGCTGGAAGCCACCGGCTCCTGCCAGGGCATCGAGAACTATTCGCGCTATCTCACCGGCCGCTCGCCCGGCGAACCCCCTCCGACGCTGTTCGAATACATCCCCGACAACGCGCTGCTCTTCGTTGATGAGAGCCACGTCACCATTCCGCAGATCGGCGGCATGTATCGCGGCGACTTCCGCCGCAAGGCGACGCTGGCCGAATACGGCTTCCGCCTGCCGTCCTGCATGGACAACCGCCCGTTGCGCTTCGAGGAGTGGGATGCCATGCGCCCGCCCACCGTCGCCGTGTCCGCCACCCCCGGCGGCTGGGAGATGGAGGCCGCTGGCGGCGTCTTCGCCGAACAGGTCATCCGCCCCACGGGCCTCATCGATCCGCCGGTGGAAATCCGCCCCGCGAAATCTCAGGTCGACGACGTCCTCGGCGAAATCCGCGAGACGGCCGCCGCCGGCTACCGCACCCTCGTCACCGTGCTCACCAAGCGCATGGCCGAGGATCTCACCGAATATCTGCACGAGCAGGGCGTGCGCGTCCGCTACATGCACTCCGACATCGACACGCTGGAGCGCATCGAGATCATCCGCGATCTTCGCCTGGGTGCTTTCGACGTGCTGGTCGGCATCAACCTTCTGCGCGAAGGCCTCGACATCCCGGAATGCGGCTTCGTCGCCATCCTCGATGCCGACAAGGAAGGCTTCCTGCGCTCCGAAACCTCGCTGATCCAGACCATCGGCCGCGCCGCGCGCAACGTCGACGGCAAGGTCATCCTCTATGCCGACCAGATCACCGGCTCCATGACCCGCGCCATGGAAGAAACCGGCCGCCGCCGTGAAAAGCAGCTGGAATACAACGCCAAGAACGGCATCACGCCCGAAAGCGTCAAGGCCCGCATCTCCGACATCCTCGACAGCGTCTACGAGCGCGACCATGTCCGGGCCGATATCGGCGTGCGCGGCAAGGGCAAGCGTGGGGAGGATCCCAACAACCTCATCGGCAACAACCTCGCCGCCCACCTCGAAGACCTCGAACGCCGCATGCGCGCCGCCGCCACCGACCTCGACTTCGAAACCGCAGCCCGCCTGCGCGACGAAATCAAACGCCTCAAGGCCCGCGAACTGGAAACGATGGACGACCCCCTCGCGCGGGTGCAAGGCAATGCGGGCGAAGGCGGCTCCGCATCCAGATCAGGCAAGGGAAAAGACAGAGCGAGCGGAGCGACGCGCAGCGGACAATCGTCCGCCGCCGGTCGTCTGGCGCCCCCGCGGAGCGAGCCGCAAAGCGGCGACAGCGTGAGCGCAAACCAGACCCCCGGAGAGACATCCGGCAAGTCCCTCTTCCACAAACCCGACCTCGACGAAATGACCGTCGGCCGGACCGAAAAACCCGTGCAGGGCAAGATCCCGCCGCGCCCCTCCTCTCCCCTTGGGGGAGAGGATATCAAGCCCCGCGAGGCGAAGCCCGAGCGGACTGGCGCGCTTGGTGAGGGGAACGACCCACGCCCGCTCGCCCGCGGCAAGATCGGCGCCGGCTCCTACGAAGACGAATCCGAAGCCCGCCGCCAAAAACGTCGCCCAGGCAAAACGGGCCGACCGGGGCGGTAGGATGCTGCAGCGTCTCCAACCGAAAGACTTGGAGGACAAAACGGCAGTCTCCTCAAATAACTCATCCAGCACATTGTTCAAACGCCTCGGGTAAAAGGCATAATCGGAAAAAATCCCGCATCATTAGCTGAGCAGCCGGAGGGCTTGATGAGTCAGAAGCCATAGTACTTGTCGGGAAAAGCCCAGACCACGTAGCTGGTTAGCGCGCGATGACCATTCGCTCTGTCGTACGGCTCAACATTAGGTCGCTAAACAGAATGGCCAGGCTGCCGAGGAGCGCTGGCGGGCGAAAAGGTCTTGTCTGATTAGATGAGCGGAAACCATTGCTGCCAGCTGACGCCACATATATGCTAAACCACTGGTTGTTATAGGGGCCTTTTTGACCATGGGATTTAGCTTAACTAGACTGACGTACTTTGGCATCATCTCATCAATTGATGAGGACCTTAGAGAAATTGTCCGTTTGCTGATCCCGAACGAACGACCAGCATCAGATTTCTTTGGCCCCGCGCTATTCGCAAAATTAAATGAAAGATTAAATCGGTCGTCCGATGATTTTAATGCATCCATGATTGATTTTTTGGATATGGGAGACAGCTTGTCTCTTATTCAAAAGTATAAGTCCTCATTGACTGCGCCGGAAAGCAACTTTTTTGAGCGCACCCACTTTAGTTTTGAGCAAATTATAGGCGTACGCAACCGTGTGATGCATGCCAGACCACTTGAGTTTTCCGATGGGGTGAAAGTTGAAAAACTAACAAATGACCTGAAGAATGCGCCACAAAGTCTATTCAGACGTACAGTCGAATTTCTTCAACGACTTGCAACTGATCCATACTTACCGTTTTCTTTGGACGTGTCCGCCATTGAAGCGCAGCATGGCGAGCCAAACCATAACTTACCAATCCCCGACTTTGACGAAACAGGGTTTCTTGGCCGCCAGCGTGAAGCCGAGGACTTAATCACCGCTTGCAAAGGACCTTGGCCGATCATCACTGTCGTCGGGGAAGGAGGATATGGAAAAACAGCATTGGCCCTACAAGTCGCCTACAAACTTCTTGATGACACCGATAATCCTTTTGAATATATCGTTTGGACTACGTCGAAAACAACACGGCTGTCACTTAGCGATATTGAAAGAATTGAAAACTCAATAACCTCTTCAATTGGGATGTTCCAAGACGTTTCTCGAACGCTCACGGGGAAGTCGTTGAACGAAGAACAATCGACCGAAGAAGTTTTGAACTATTTAAACGAGTTTCGCATACTACTTATTTTGGATAACCTAGAAACGATAATGGATAAGAGGATCATTGACCTTTTTTCCAGACTGAATGGAAGAAGCAAAATTCTTGTCACATCCCGGCTGGGAACCGGTGAAATGAATTATCGATTTCCGCTAGGCCCACTCAGTGAAGATGATGGCGTCAGACTGTTGCGCTCGACAGCCAAGGTTCGCAACGTCAAGAACATTCTACAACTGGATAAGGCAGTGTTGGCGAGCTATTGCCGCCGGATGAAGGGTAATCCGGGATTTATTAAATGGTTTGTTTCAAGTGTTCAATGCGGCAAACGACCCGAGAATGTATTGGTGGAGCCCAAGGTATTCTTGGATTTTTGCCTGTCGAACGTATACGATTACATTAGCGAAGATGCCCGTAATTTGGTCAACGTAATGATCTCGATACCGGGCCCTCACACACAATCTGTGTTGTCATACATATCAGGCCTAAATGGAGACCGCTTCCAGTCGGCACTGCAGTCGCTCTGGTCTGCTAACCTCGTTCAAATGTCGTCCGTATCAACGTCTGTCGGCCAGCAAACTGTCTATGAACCGGGTGAGTTGCCAAGGCTTTTTCTAATAAAGAATCACCCGCCATCTCAGATTGAGATTCGGTCGCACCAATCTAAAAAACGCAGCCTTGACAACATTTATAGAAATTATTTCTCAGATTCTCGGCAAGATCGCTATTCATTCAACAACATCACGCTACGATCGAAAGACGACACGGCGCTGGCTCACTACCTACGAATAGCTATTCAAGAAACAAAGAATTATTCAACTGCACTTGAACATATTGAGGAGGCAAAGGCCTTAGACCCCTCTTACTACGAAGTTCATCGCGTCGAAGCCGTGATCCATCGAAACTTTGGAAACTTCACCGCGGCCCGGGAAGCATACGAGGTGGCTTTAGACTGTGAGCGAAACTCCGCACCACTGCATTTTTGGTACGCCGGTTTTTTGATGCGTGATGCAGACGATTCGGAAACTGCTGCACGGCATTTTGGGCATGCACGAACACTTGATCCATCATCACCGCGCGTGATCCTCGAGTCTGCCAGATGTATGATGTTTGACAGAAAATATGACGAAGCCGACCAAATGCTCTGCACGCTCTTTGATTGGCTGGAACTCTCGCCAGAGCTAAAACGCAAACTTTACCACCTTGCCCTTCAAATTTCACTGAGGCGCACCGAAAGCAAAGTTGACGCAGCTTCCCGCGTGTTAGAATTAATTGATTTTGTTTCCCGCTATAAGCAAATTCCCAAATCACTTCTTGATAGCAAGATCAATGAGACATTGTTGAAGGCGCGAACAATAGCCAAAGGCTCCCTTGCAGCGGCGGGTACGAACGTTGATGGTGACGCTTTCGAGTTATGCTCGCAATTTTTTGAAACGATAGTGTCTGCAACACAATCCCCGGAATGGGAAGCCAGCCCGCTTAGTTCAGCGTCGCCGCGAGACTCTGACGTTGGGATGGTGTTTTCTGGAGCAATTCATAATTACAATTTTGAAAAGAAGTACGGCTTTCTTGAATATGGTGACTCAGTTCGAGTGTTTTTTCACCACTCGGACATCGATTCTTACAATGATGAGATAGTTGCCGGTGCCTCGGCGCATTTCAGCATCGTTAAAGACGCGTTAGGTCGTTTTCGTGCCTCGGGCATCCATATTTTTTCTGGCATTGATGCTATTCGGGACGCTGAGAGACCACTAGACGGGCATGAATTGACACCCGACGAGAGAAGAACCGGTATAATAAAGAGTGTGTTACCTGAGAAGGGATTTGGATTCCTTTACAGCAATGACAGTACCGAGATTTTCTTTCACAAGTCGGGTCTCACGAAGGGGCTTATTATAAGTTCGATTGCTGTGGGAGACCATGTTACATACGTTGAAGCACAGAACTCCCGAGGGACATGTGCTGAAAAAATTTCGCTGCTTGAATAATGTACTTCGCATGGTTCGGGGGGGTCGAGTTTTCCCCGCCCCTCGCGCCCATGCCATACTCCTCTCATCTTTCACCACGACGGGATGGGACAGGTCGACGGTCCGGTTTCAGCGGTGAGGGACGGCGCTTCCGCCGGTGGCCAACGTAGCGGCCGGCTGGAGAGGTCCCAGAACGGCTCCCCCTGCCACTACGAGCAGGTTCGGCTGCGTGCCCGTGCAAGCGGGCCGACCGCATGCCCCCAGCCAGGCGATGCGCCCGGGGGTGGTCGGATCCCGCGCAGAGAGCTGGAACCGGGATCTGACGGAGGATGCTCCCGAGAACGCCGCCGGGGCGCGATGACCGTGCCACTCGAACTACATTTACCCAGGCGGCTCGATCCTTGCGCCCCGGACCCGTCATCTCTGCCCTCTCCCCGTCGCGGCAAACCGCCCCGTCGGGCGTTCCTGCGCGTCCTGAAACTTCAACGGAGATCCCTCATGCCGCGCAAGCATTACCCGGACAGGGACCGGTTCAAGTTCCGCCTCGCCTGCGCCGCGGTCGATGCGCAGCTCGGTGCCATCGGCGCCACCCTCGAGGTCATGGCGCGGCGGCAATGGCGCCTGCCTCCGGCCGAGGAGGCGAAGGCCTGCCCGCTCGCCGCCTGCCGTCGCCACCGCGCCTGCCAGAGCGACGCCATCCGCCGCGCCTGCGAGCGCATCCCGTTTGAACGGGCCGAAGCGGCCGAGCAGGCCGCGGAAGACGGCGAATTCCCCTGGAACGTTGTCACCGAGCAGCAGGTAAAGGCCTACGGCGAGCGACAGAAACGCGACCGGCGGCGCTGACGCCGCGCTTTACCAAGCGCTCTTTATCGCATCGCCGATCTCGCTTAAGCAGGGGGCCATGACCTTGCTCAAGCGATCCCCCGCCCTCTCCCTTTCTGGCGCCTCCCGTTTCGCCGCCGCCCGGCTCAAGGCCCTTCGCGCCGCCCTCCTCGCTGCGTTCGCCACGCTGGCACTCCTGCCGGCGCCCGCGCTTGCGCGCGACTGGCAGCCCTCCGAGCGCATCGAGACCTATGCAGTCACAGGCGCGACGGGCATCGATCTCTACCGCTCCATCGGCGATCGCGCTCCGTCGGCCGGCGTCGGCCAAGCCATCGCCTTCACCGATTTCGAGCTTCTGTGGTCGCGCGATTACCGGCCGCAACCGGATGGCTCCTGTATCCTTGCCTCCGCCCGGCCGAGCCTCACCATCATCTACCGCTGGCCGGTGGCGCCGTCGGGCCTTGCGCCGGATGTCGCGGCCAGCTGGGCCCGCTTCATCGCTGGCGTCGAAAAGCACGAGCGCGTCCATGGCGACCACGTGATCGAGATGACGGAGAAGATCCAGGCCTTCTCCACCGGCCTGTCGGCGCCGGCGGATGCCGATTGCAACAAGGTCCGCGCCAAGCTGCAGGAATTCCTGGCCGGCATGGCGGCCGAGCGGCTTGCCCGCGCCCGCGCCTTCGACCGCGACGAGATGGGCAATGGCGGCAATGTCCACCAGCTCATCCTCGCCCTCGTCAACGGTCCGTGAGGAGGCGCGCGCCATGCCCTACCGCTTGACGCCGAAGGACAAGAGTTTCCAGCAGACGATCCGCCGCATCGCCGGCGAGCAGCTCGCCCGTGCCATCGAGGAAGCCCGTGCCGTCCCGCCGAATCCAGATGCGGGCCCCAACCCGGACCAGCAGACCGGCGGCACGACGGACAGCACCGCGCAAAACCTCACCGAGCGCCAGCGCGTCCACCAGCTGCGCAAGCGCATCAAGAAAGTCCGCGGCCTCATCCGCCTGGTCCGGCCAGCCTTCGCCGACTTCGACCGCGAGAACACGGCGCTGCGCGATATCGGCCGGTCGCTCGCCCCCCACCGCGAGGCCCAGTCGCTCGCCGCCGCTTTTGATGACCTTGTCGCCGCCTACCGCTCCGATACAGCACTGCCGCCGCTGCGCAGCCAGTCCGTCACCGCCCTTCGCCGCCGCCTCGTCGTGCCGCTTGCCGAGGAAACCGGTGCCGCCGCCCCGGTCATCGAAGCCGCCGCCACCGAGCTCGCCGCCCTCGCCGAACGCGCCCGTTCGTGGAGGATCCGGCCGAAGGGCGCCAAGGCCTTCGCGGAAGGCCTCGCCGATACCCACCGCGCCGCCCGCAAGGCCCGCGTCCATGCCGTGAAGGCGCTCGCCGCGGTCGACACCGATCCCGCGTCGCCGCAAGCCGCCGAAACCCGGTGGCACGCCGCCGAGGCGCTGCACGAATGGCGCAAGCGCGTGAAGGCCCACGCCCAGCATCTGCGCATCCTCGCCCCCGTCTGGCCGGAAGCCATCGATCCCCAGGTCGCCGCCGCCCGCGCGCTTGCCGAAGATCTCGGCCGCCACCACGATCTCGCCGAACTCGTCCGCGCGCTTGGCCAGGACGATCTCGGCCATCACCCCACCCGCGTCGCGTTGATCGATCTCGCCCATGCCCGCCAGGCCGCCATCGAGGCGAGAGCGCTCACCGCCGGCGCGCGGATCCTTGCCGAGAAATCGAAGCCCATGGCCGCCCGCCACCAGGCTCTCTACAAGCTCTGGCGCGCAGAAGACGGCAAGACGGCCAAGGGCGAGACCGGCGACACCGCTCCGGCCGGCAGTCTACCGCCCGTCAAAGGATGGTTCGCCGCCAAGCCCGGAAGGAACGGCGACGCCGACAGCTGACCGGTCACCGCAAAAGCCCTATCCATCACCAGAATTGATTTGTCGATGCCGGGGTGCAGGTCTAGCCAGAGCGCAACCCTCACTCGCTCCCGGTCCCGCAGATGCCCCTTTCAGCCAATGTCCGCGGCGCGATCTTCATGTCGCTGGCCATGGCCGGCTTCCTGTTCAACGACACCGTCGTCAAGGTTCTCGCCGCCGACATGAATGTCGGCCAGGTCATGGCGCTGCGCGGCATCTTCGCCACCATCGCCATCACCGCGCTCGCCTGGTGGCGCCGTGCGCTGATGCCGATCCGGGTGGCCTTCCAGCCGATGATCCTGCTGCGCATCATCGGCGAGGTCGGCGGCACCGTCACCTTCCTCATCGCGCTCACCCACATCCCCATCGCCAACGCCTCTGCCATACTGCAAGCCCTGCCGCTTGCCGTCACCATGGGCGCCGCCCTGTTCCTGTCCGAGCCTGTCGGCTGGCGCCGCTGGAGCGCCATCGCCATCGGCTTCATGGGCGTCATGCTGATCGTGCGGCCCGGCGTAGAGGGTTTCAGCGTCTACTCCATGCTGGTGCTCGGCACCGTCTTCTTCGCCGCCATGCGTGATCTCGCCACCCGCATGGTGCAGGCCGAGGTGCCGTCGCTCTTCCTGTCGGTGGTCACCTCCCCCATCGTCGGCCTCACCGGCGTCATCATGGTCCCGATGATGGGCGGCTGGACGCCGGTCGATGGCGGGCACATCGGCCTCCTGGTCCTCTGCGCCGTCCTGCTTCTGATCGGCTACCAGTTCATCATCATGGCCATGCGCAGCGGCGACATCTCCTTTGTCGCTCCCTTCCGCTACACCAACCTGCTCTGGGCGATCCCCACCGGCTACCTCGTCTTCGGCGACGTCCCCGATGCCTATATGATCATCGGCGCCACGATCATCGTCGTCTCGGGCATCTACACCCTCTACCGCGAACGAAAGCGGCCCGAGGTCGACCCCGTTGCCGCGGAAACGGCACGACAGCCTTCGCCGTAGTTCAACTGCCTGCCTGAATGAAATCGGCAGAATAAAAAGCTAAGGCCGCCTTTCCTTTTCGGTATCGATGCGCCAATTGGTCGGCGAAGGAATGATCCCGCATGCCACCCGCTCGCTTTCTCGATCCCCGCACCCCGCCGCACATCGTCACGCTCGTCCTCATGGCAGCGCTCGGTGCGTTGAACATGAACGTCTTCCTGCCGTCGCTGCCGGGGATGGCGCGCTATTTCAACGCCGACTATGCGCTCGTGCAGCTCACGGTCTCCGCCTATCTCGCCGGCACCGCGTTTTTGCAGATCTTCATCGGCCCGCTCTCCGACCGCTTCGGCCGTCGTCCGGTGATGCTGGTCAGCATCTGGCTCTTCCTCGGCGCCACGCTGATCTGCATCTTCGCGCCGACGATCGAGATCCTGCTGGTCGGCCGCGTGCTGCAGGCAGTGGTGGTGGCGGGCCTCGTTCTGTCCCGCGCGATCGTGCGCGACATCGTCGGCCCTTCGCAGGCCGCCTCCATGATCGGTTACGTCACGATGGGCATGACGCTGGTGCCGATGGTCGGCCCGGCACTCGGCGGTTTTCTGGACCAGATGTTCGGCTGGCAGGCCAATTTCATCCTCACCTTCCTATTCGGGGTTATGGTGCTGATCGTGTGCTGGCGCGATCAGGGTGAAACCAACCAGGCCATGTCTGCCAATTTCGTTGAGCAGTTCCGCGCCTATCCCGAGTTGCTGAAGGCACGGCGCTTCTGGGGCTACACGCTCACGGCCACCTTTGCCTCCGGCGCATTCTTCTCGTTCCTGGGTGGCGGCCCCTATGTGGCGAACGTCATTCTCGGCATGACCCCGGCCGAACTCGGCTACCACTTCTTCTTCATCGCCTTCGGCTACATGATTGGCAATTTTCTGACGGCGCGGTTCTCCGTCAATGTCGGGCTGAATGCCATGATGGTGATCGGCAACCTGATCTCCGCCCTCGGCATGGCGCTCTCGATCGGGCTCTTCTGGTCTGGCTTCTTCCATCCGATGGCCTTTTTCGGGCCGATCTTCTTCGTCGGCTTCGGCAACGGCATGGCGCTTCCCAATGCCAATGCGGGCATCGTGTCGGTCAGGCCGCGCCTCGCCGGGTCGGCTTCGGGGCTCGGTGGCGCATTGATGATCGGTGGTGGCGCTCTGCTGTCGGTGCTGGCCGGTTCTCTTCTGTCGGAAGAGTCCGGCCCATATCCGCTTCTCTACGTCATGTTCTCCTCCTCGATTGCAGGGGTCGCGGCGGCGCTTTACGTCCTCTATGTTGTGCGTCAGGACCGGTCGGCCGGCATCGTGATGGAAGAAGAGTAGGTCCGACGGAGAGTATTTTGACGGAACGTGAATTCATCGTTCGGCCCGACGCGACCGATCAGCGGCTCTCGACGATTGTCGAAGGCATCGATCAGAACGGCAATGCGGTCGATACGCGGGTGGTGACCGAAAAGGCGCTGACGCTCTATCTGAACGCCCGGGAGATCGTCACCATGATGACGATCGGCGACCATCCCGACCTTCTGGCGCTCGGCTACCTGCTGAACCAGAACATGCTGAAGCCAACTGACCGCGTCACCGGCATCGACTACGATGAAGAGCTCGAAGTCGTTGTCGTGCGCACCGAGGAAGAAACCAATTACGAGGACAAGTTGAAGAAGAAGGTCCGCACCTCGGGCTGCGCGCAGGGCACCGTCTTCGGCGACATCATGGACAATCTGGAGAGCATCTCATTGTCCAAGGACGCCCGGCTGCGCACCTCTTGGCTCTACGCATTGACGCACAAGATCAACACCGCGCCCTCGCTCTACCTCGAGGCAGGCGCGATTCATGGCTGCGTGCTGTGCGAGGAAGACCGGCCGCTCGTCTACATGGAAGATGTCGGCCGCCACAACGCCGTCGACAAGATCGCCGGCTGGATGTTCCAGACGAACGAAGACCCCTCCGACAAGATCTTCTACACGACCGGGCGCTTGACCTCTGAGATGGTCATCAAGACCGCCATGATGGGCATCCCCATCCTCGTATCGCGTTCTGGCTTCACCGCCTGGGGTGTCGAACTTGCCCGCAAGATCGGGTTGACGCTCATCGGCCGGGCGCGTGGGAAACGCTTCGTCGCGCTTGCCGGCACCGAACGCATCGTTTTCGATCTCGATCCCGATCAGGTGCCGGACGAAGACGGCCGGTCCGGGCGCAAGGGCAGCCGCCGCGCAATTGAGGCCGACGCATGACCATGCCGTCGAAGAATGACATCCTTGGCTGCATTCTCGCTGGCGGTCTTTCCCGGCGGATGGGCGGCGGTGACAAGGCGCTGTTGGAACTCGGCGGCGCCCCGATGCTGACCCGCGTCATCCGTCGGCTCGAACCCCAGGTGTCCGCACTCGTCCTCAATGCCAATGGCGATGCTGACCGCTTTGCGGTTTACGGCCTGCCTGTCATTGCGGACACTGTCGGCGACTTTGCCGGTCCGCTCGCCGGGGTTCTTGCCGGCATGCGCCATGCACTAGCCATGGATGAGCCGATCAGCCATGTCGCAACGGCTGCCAGCGATACACCGTTCTTCCCGCTCGACTTGGTGGAACGCTTCGCCGAAATGGCAACGACACCTGACACAATTGTTCTCGCCACCTCCGGCGGCAATCGTCATCCCGTCTTCGGCCTGTGGCCGGTCGCGCTCGCCGACGATCTGGAGGCATGGCTGAAGGAAAGCGACACCTTCAAGGTGCTGGCTTGGGTCCACCGCCACAGGCTGGCGGCGGTGGACTTTGATTTGGTAAGACACGGCGAACAGAGTTTCGATCCGTTCTTCAACGCCAACACGCCGGACGATATGATCGAAGCCGAAAATTTCCTTCGGGAGCAGCAGATTTCATGACGAGACACTCCCAGCGCGTCTTTGGCGTCACCGGATGGAAGAACTCCGGCAAGACGGGCCTGACCGTGCGCATTGTCGAGGAACTCACCCGCCGGGGCTGGCGCATCTCCACCGTGAAGCATGCCCATCACGAGTTCGACATCGACAGGGAAAACACCGACAGCTGGCGTCATCGTCAGGCCGGAGCGGGCGAAGTGGCGATCGTTTCCGGCAAGCGCTGGGCACTCATGCACGAATTGCGTCAGGAAGCCGAGCCTGCGCTTGAAGATATTCTCGAGCGCCTGGCCCCTTGCGACCTTGTGGTCATCGAAGGCTACAAGCGCGAAAACCATCCCAAGATCGAAGCCCGACGGCTGGATGCCGCCAATCGTGAACCATTGGCAGCCGGCGATCCGGGCATCATCGCAATCGCTGCCGATCATTCGGTTGCAGAGCAGCACCTCCCGGTCTTCGATCTGGATGACACCATCGCCATTTCCGATTTCATCGAGCGCGTCACGGGCTTGGCGAAGCGTCGGAGCGCTGCATCATGAGTGCGGAACGCCGGCTTCTCGACGACTGTTTCCTGCACGACCGTGACCGCATGCTGCATGCGGAAGTGCTCGCTTTGATCTCCGAGCGCCTTTCGCCGATCGTGTCGAAGGAAATGGTCGCGCTGCGGGAGGCAGCCGGCCGGATCCTCGCAGAGCCAATCGCGGCCCCGCGCGACGTTCCCTTTTCCGACAATTCCGCGGTCGATGGCTATGCCTTCGCCTATGCTGATTATTTCAAGCGCAATACGCTCGGCATCCGCACGCGCATCGCCGCTGGTGACCTTGCTTCCGTCGAGATCGGCAAGGGCGAAGCGGCACGCATCTTCACCGGAGCAGCCATGCCCGCCGGCGCGGACACCGTTGCCATGCAGGAAGATTGCGAACTTTCGCAAGACGGGTCGACGGTGACTGTGCCCAAAGGCCTGAAGCCTGGCGCCAATCGGCGGCGCGCCGGCGAGGATGTCCCGCAGGGGTCGATCGCGATCGAACCGGGCGTCCGACTTCGGGCGCAGGATCTTGCCGCGATTGCCTCCTTCGGGTTCGACCAGGTGCCCGTCTATCGCCGCCTGCGGATTGCTGTGCTCTCCACGGGCAACGAGCTTGTCGAGCCAGGCAGCGCCGATCGGTTCCAACCCGGACAGGTTTTCGATAGCAATCGCACCATGCTGGCCGCGTTGGCAGAGACGTTGCCGATCGAGATCACCGATCTCGGCATCCTCAAGGACGACGCTTCCCTCATTGCGCGTACGATCGAAGATGCAGCCGGTAAGCATGACGTGATCCTCACCACCGGTGGCGCGTCGCGTGGCGAGGAAGACCATGTGGTGACGACGCTCGATTCGCTCGGCAAGCGGCATCTATGGCAGATCGCCGTCAAGCCCGGGCGGCCGATGGTGGTGGGCCAAATTCCCACGGACCAGGGGGATTGCGTGTTTTTCGGCCTGCCGGGTAACCCGGTCGCCGTTCTCGTCTGCTTCCTGCTCTATGTTCGGCCCGCATTGACGATCCTGGGCGGCGGGCAGGCCCTTGAACCTGTCCGCTACCAGCTGCCCGCAGCATTCCACATCGCCCGCAAGAAGACCGACCGCCGCGAATTTCTTCGGGGCTGGCTTGCGATCGGCCCTGACGGCATCACCCGCATCGGAAAATTTCCACGCGACGGCTCAGGGCTCATCACAGGACTGCGGCAGGCGACCGGGCTGATCGAGCTTGATGAAGCGGTGAACGAGGTGCGCGAAGGCGACCGTGTCGCTTTTATCCCCTTTAACGAATTCGGCCTTTGAAAACTTACGTGCAGGCCGCTAACGTCAATTTGGATTTTTATTGCAATTGCGAATGGCGTCCGCATTAATCCCATTCAAAGCGCTTCAATCAGACCCCGACGCCGAAGATGGACAACGGGGCACCGGCTTAACCACAGAGAGGACCATAATGCGCATTCAAAAGTTCATGCTTGCAGCCTCGGCAGCAACCCTCGCCCTGACGATGGGAGCAGCCAGCGCCCAAGAAGTCGTGCGCATCGGCACCGAAGGCGCCTACCCGCCCTTCAACGTGCTCGAAGCTGACGGCACCCTGACCGGTTTCGACATCGACATCGCAAACGCCCTTTGCGAAGAGATGGAAGTCCAGTGCGAATTCGTGACCTCCGACTGGGACGGCATCATCCCCGGTCTGCTCGCTGGCCGTTTCGATGCGATCATCGCATCCATGTCGATCACCGAGGAGCGCAAGCAGCAGGTCGACTTCACCGAGAAATACTACAACACGCCGCCAGCCATCGCCGTGCCGAACGACAGCGAACTGACCGAAGCGACCGACGAAGCGCTCTCCGGCATCGCGCTCGGCGCGCAGTCCTCCACGACGCATTCGAACTACGCTGAAGAGAAGCTGCCGTCGGCTGATCTGCGTCTCTATCCGACCGCCGACGAGTACAAGCTCGACATCGCTTCCGGCCGGATCGATGCCGTCATCGACGACGTCATCGTTCTCGGTGAATGGCTCGATTCCGAGGACGGCGCCTGCTGCAAGCTTCTCGACACGCTGGAAACCGATCCGGTCATCAACGGCGAAGGCGCTGGCATCGCTGTCCGTCCGGGTGAAGATGAGCTTCGCGAGAAATTCAACGCAGCCATCCTGGCCATCCGCGAAAACGGCACCTACCAGGAAATCAACGACAAGTATTTCGACGTCGACGTCTACGGCAGCTAAGCCCGACGATCATTCGAACTCCATCATGGCCGGCCGGCTCAAAACCGGCCATGATGGCTTTGTGCATCCATCGCGGCATGGATGATGGGGAAACGGGATAGCGGCAATGCTTCAAGCCCTGATGACTTGGCTCGATCCGCTATGCGGCACCCTTGGCATCTTCCGTCTCTTTCCTTCCGACAGCCTGCTTGCCTGTGGCGATACCGGTTGGGGCGACGAGATCGCATCCGGCGTGTTTGTCACCGTGTCCCTTGCACTGGCGACCCTTCCCCTCGGCCTTTTCGCCGGCTTCATGCTGGCGCTCGCCAAGCAGAGCAAGGAAAAGTCGTTGCGGCTGGCGGCCGATATCTACACCACGATCTTTCGCGGCCTGCCTGAACTGTTGACGCTGTTCCTCGTCTATTACGGCGCGCAGATCGGCCTGCAGAACCTGCTCTCGGCCATGGGTTCGTCGACGACGATCGAGATCAACGCTTTTCTGGCCGGCATGGTCGCCCTTGGCCTCGTCTTCTCGGCCTATTCGAGCGAAGTGCTCGTGTCTGCCTTTCACGCAATCCCGAGCGGGCAGTATGAAGCGGGTGCAGCGCTCGGCCTTAGGCGAAGCACGACCATGCGGCGCATCATCATCCCGCAATTGGTGCGCATTGCCCTGCCCGGCCTCGGCAATTTGTGGATGATCCTGTTGAAGGAGACGGCACTCGTTTCCGTCATTGGCCTGGCCGATATCTTGCGCCAAACCGGCATTGCTGCACGCGTGACGCGCGAGGCCTTCATGTTCTTCGGGCTCGCCTGCCTGATCTACCTCGTCCTCGCCATGCTGTCCTCGATCGTCATCCACTACATCGAGCGGTGGGCCGGTCGTGACGAGGCCCGCACATGAGCGTCATCCAGCGCATGCTACCGCCTGAGCCACCTCCGCCTGCATTGGCAGCCGGTTGGTCGGCATCGCGCATCATCGGACACCTCTTCCTGGCGATCTGGATTGCCGGAAGCGTCGCGCTTTTCCTCTTTCTGGTGGGAAGCTACGACAGCCAGAAGATGATCCAGTACGGGCCCGGCTATCTGCGCGGCCTTTGGATCACGCTGCAACTGGTCATCATTTCCGTCGTGCTCGGCGCCATCCTTTCCGTTCCGGTCGCGCTTGGACGCATGTCGACGAACAAGGTGTTCGGCGCCCTTGCCTATGTCTACGTCTACTTCTTTCGCGGCACGCCGCTGATCGCTCAGCTCTTCCTGATCTATTATGGTCTTGGCCAGTTCCGCGGGGCTCTCGAGACGGTCGGGCTTTGGACGTTCTTCCGCGAGCCCTGGTATTGCGCCCTCTTCGCCTTCACGCTCAATACCGCAGCGTATCAGGCCGAAATTCTGCGCGGGGCGATCGCGAGCGTTCCTGTCGGCCAGCACGAGGGTGCTGCAGCGCTCGGCCTGCCCCGCAACGTCACCTTCCGCAAGATCATCCTGCCGCAGGCGATGATGGTGGCGCTTCGGCCCTACGGCAACGAGATCATCTTGATGATCAAGGGCTCGGCGATCGTTTCCATCATCACGGTCTTCGATCTAATGGGCGAAACGCGGCGCGCCTTCTCCCGCACCTTCGACTTCCAGACCTATCTCTGGGCCGCCGTTTTCTATCTTCTGATCGTGGAAGCGCTGCGCAATTTGTGGGCCGTCTTCGAACGGCGGCTCACGCGTCATCTCAAACGTTAACTGCCTGAAAATACGGTATAAAAGAATTTCCTCAAATTGCGTACAGCCGCGAAAATGCTTGAAATGCCATGTCTTCTGGGCGATGGATGATTACTGGGATGTTCATGTGATTTGAAAAATCGAGGGACGCGCTTTTACGGACACAACTTCCCGCTCCTCGGTCACTCTACCTGGCTGTCGAGATCGTTTCCGACTTTTGCCGATCGACTTGTCGTCGCCGGCACTTGATATCGAAAGAAAGCGCGCGTGGCTTCTGCGGAATTCGAGAGATTTGGGGAGCTGTTCAACGCAATCCCCAGCCCTTATATGGTACTCGACCCACAGCTGCGTTACGTCGCGGCAAATCCAGCCTACTGCAAAGCGACCGGCAAGAGCCTGGATGCCCTGCTCGGCAACTGCCTCTTCGATATCTTTCCAAACGATGGGCCGGCAGGGCGCGATCTTCGCGATTCGCTGAATCGCGTCTTACGTAGCGGCAAGTCCGACACGCTGGCGCACATCCATTACGCCATTCCCAATGCCAAGGGTGATGGGTTCGACGACCGCTATTGGACGGCCATCCACTTCCCCATCCATGATGAGGAAGGGACGGTGACACACGTTGTGCAGAACACGGTCGATGTGACGGAGTTGCATCGCCTGCGACGCTCGACCTTCGTGCCGTTCCGAACTGTTGGTCTCGAAACGGCCCTCATCCGTCGTGCGCAGGAGGCCGAAGAAGCACAGAAGGCGCTTCTTGAGGAGAACAACGATTTCCGCCGCCTGTTCAACCAGGCACCAGGCATGATCGCGGTTCTCTCTGGTCCCGAGCATGTGTTCACCTTCGTCAACGAGGCCTACACCCGCTTTGTCGGCCGCCGAAATCTGGTCGGGAAACCGGTGCGCAAGGCTTTGCCGGAGCTGTCAGGTCAAGGCTTCTACGAAATGCTCGACAGCGTGTATCAGACGCGCGAGCCGATCAGCCGTGAAGCCGCGCGCATCGTGCTGCAGCAGGAAAAAGGCGGACCGGAGAGCGAAGCCTTCCTCGATTTTACCTATCATCCCATCTTCGACAGCGCTGATCAGGTCACCGGTGTCTTCGTCCAGGGGCTGGACCGCACGGAGAGCGTAAAGTCGGCGCGTGGCCGCGAGTTGCTGCTCCGCGAACTCAACCACCGCGTCAAGAACCTCTTCTCTGTCGCGATCTCGATGGTCACCATGACGGCGCGCAACGCGTCGACGCCAAAAGAGATGGCCGGGATCCTCACCGGGCGCCTCAGCGCTTTGTCCCACGCGCACGGCATGGTCATGAACGATGCCGGGTCCGATGCCGACGGCGGGCGCATCGCCTTCCACGATCTGGTCGAGCGGATCATGGCGCCACATGTCGACGCCGAAGGTTCTCGGATGAAGATCGAGGGCCCGTCCATCGTCCTAGGCTCAAAGGCCGCGACCAGCATGGCGCTTGTCATCCACGAAATGGCGACCAATGCCGCGAAATACGGTGCTCTATCCACCTCAGAGGGACGCATCAGTGTCGAATGGGAAACCGACAACGATGTCTTCCGTTTGAATTGGAAGGAAACCGGTGGGCCCATAATCCGATCGACGCCCGAACCCAGCGGTTTCGGAAGCCGGCTCGCCAAAATCAGCGTCGAAGGACAGTTGGGCGGCAAGCTGGAATTCGCCTGGCCACCGGAAGGCGCACAGGTTGCAATCGCTTTTCCGCTAAAGAACGCCGCGCTTTAGGCCGGAAGCTGCGCTGGCTTAAGGTTCAGCGAGCAGCTGCGCGCAATTCCGCAGGCGTTACGGCGTCTGCATCATTGTTGTCGTTGATCACACCGAGCAGATGGCGCAGCGCGTCTTTGACGCCTGAGACCGTGTATGGCTTCGATATGATGCCGTATGCGCCGACCAGATCTTCTGGCAAGGCGGCCCGATTGGCCGTAACGAACACAACGAGTGCGTTTGTGTTCTCAACTGCGAAGCGGGCAACATCGACGCCGGTGGGCCCGTCCAGAAGATGTACATCGACCAGGCATAGATCCGGTCCTGAGCGCTGAATGACATCGATCGCTTCGTTCTTGCGACCAGCTTGGCCGGCAACGGTGAAGCCGACATCCTCGGCGATCATTTCCAGATCCAGCGCCAGCAGCACCTCGTCTTCGATGATGACGATCTTGCGCGGCTTGCGATGATCAATCGCCATGGGAACCCCCGTTCAGCGGCATCGCGAGTTTCACCCCGCAGTGCCCATCCATATCCGTAAATTCGATGCGGGCTTCGAGCTGCCGCTCGATAAGGCGCATCGTCCATCCCTCAATGCCGTCAAAGGCGCGACGGCATCTTGCTTCCGTCAAATCTGCTGACGAGACGTCAATGACGAGCTTCTCATTCTGCGTGCGCGCACTGATCTCCAACTTGGCGCCGTCGACGATGTCCTCGGTGTTGGACACGAGGCTGCGGACGAACTCGTTGAGCGCGAGTGCCAGCGGGGCCGCTTTACCGATCGGCAGCAGCACCTCTTCCATGTGGTAGATGGGCTCGGAATGCCACCGCGGATGGTTGGTCAGAACCTTGCTCACCAGAATGCGGACGAAGGTGTCGACCCGGAAATATCCGATCGCTTCCTTGTTGTGCTGGTCCTTGTGGGCAAGCCCCAGAGCATCGATGCGCTGATGGAGCCGATTGACCACTTCGCGGGCTTCCGGTCCGAGTTCGCGTCGAAGTTCAAATCCAAGCAGAGAATTGATCAGCTGAAGATTGTTTTTGACGCGATGATCGAGTTCGTTGATCAGCCGCGACCGCTGCGAAAGGAGCCGCATCAGTTCGCCGGTACGATCGTCGATCTGCTGCTCGAGCAACGTTTTCGTCTCGCGCAATTCATCGTTCACAGAATGAAGATCGAATTCCGTCTGCTTCTTGTCACTGACATCGAGCTGCGAGCCGAAGAAGAACTTCACCTCGCCTTCGCTGTTTCGGACGGGCGACAGGAACAACGAATTCCAGAACGGTGTACCGTCCTTGCGGTAGTTCACCAGTTCGACATGGACGTCTTCTTCACGCCTGATCGCTTGCGAAATGCGCTCGACCGCACGGCGGCTCGTATCGGGACCCTGGATGAAGCGGCAATTGTGCCCGATGATCTCGTCGTGGTCATATCCCGTCAATCGACAGAACGCCTTGTTGGCAAAGATGATCGGGTTGTCCTGATCTGCGGGTCCCGTGATGATCATGGCCATACGGGTACCATTGATCGCCGCCGCGAAGGGGTCACCGATGGCATGCTGACTATAGAGCAGCTGTTCGGCAACCTTAGCGTCGGAGATTTGGCGACCCGTTGGTGGTTTACGCCCGTCGATCAACCCACAGTGCCTCGATTATAGAAGCGCCCAGGCCTGGCCCACGGCGTCATCCCGCATGATTGCTGGATCAACTCCCGATCCGTCAAAAGAGTTCCATCGGTGCGTCGATATCGGCACACCTAGAGCAGCTTCCGTGAAAGTCTCTGAAAGCGTTAAGGAATTATTTGCCATGCGCCTTCGACGGATGGCTCATATTTCGTGGGATTCGTGTCTATCCTCAGCCCTTCCACATCGCTCCACGGCTCGGCCAGATCGCTATAGTGGCGAGAGAAGATGTTGCCGGATTGACCCGTCGTGATCATGAAGGTGGATGCGTCCAGATCGGCAAGATCGTAGATCGCACGGTAGCTAGACGCGTGGCGGTTCGCGAACGGGTCGTCCTCGTTCGAAAACACTGTTCTGCCGCGGTCGAGCGTGAATGGTCCACCACCGCTTTCCACTTCGACGTTGAAGATGCGGTTAAGCGGAGAGACCTGGCCAAAAGGCTGGTGCACGCTCACCGCACGGTGTGCTTCGCCCCAGCGCCAGGCACTCCGATCGTCACCATAGCGTCGCTCGATATCGCTCAGGGCACTATCGAGCGCCTGACGCACGATGGCGGCGCAGGTTTCCCTCGCTTCGGTGCCGACATCATTGCACCAGTCGCGACGCGTATTTCCACCGAGAACGTTGGCCATCACGAGGCCGTGCGCCTGGAACCAGCCATCGAAGGCCGAGCCGAGATCATCGGCAAAAATCGCACGCGTCGCCTCGCGAAGCCACGCCATCGCGATGAGCGGCTCGGGGCGCTCCCGCGCCATCTGAAAATCCCAATCGGCCAAAAGCGCGAGAACGAAAGGATCACCCTCGCCTTCACTTTGCGCCATCGACAGCATCATCGGCATCAGCTCGGCGAAAACCGGCGAATAGACGTCGGCTTGCGCTGCGCGCGACAGTTCGACCGTATGCTGGTCTTCGGCATCGACGATGAGTGCATCGACGCGCTGCTGGCGATAGGGCTCGTCCCAGTCGAGCGTCAGCATCTCGGGATAGTCGTCACCGACGATCCGGGTGTTGGCCGTTCCGATAGCGCCGACCTGCGGGTTGATCTCGCGCGGCAGCGCCTCGAAATCGACGAAGCCCTGCCAGTCATAGATCGCGTCCCACCCCGGAACGGGTGCACGGCCCATCACGAGATTGTCGGGGTGACGGACAGGCACCCGGCCGGGTGCGATCAAGCCGATGTCGCCTTGCCGATCTGCAACGACGATCGACTGCATCGGCGTGACGAACCCTTCCATGCCGGCCTGGAAGTCCGAGACGGTCGCGAAGTCCCAGAGCGCGAGGCCAACCGAGATGGTGGTGTCGTCGCGGGCAAGCGCCGTCCATTGCAGTGCCGCTACATGGTCTGCCGGCAGCAGTCGATCTAGGTTGCGGTAGCTTGGCGGCAGAACCGGGCCATGTCTGGTGCTGAGACGCGTGAAGTGATGTGGCTCGGCACCGGAGATTACGATCGTCTCTTCGCGGCTGCCAAACAGCGCCCATCCGTCCGGGGTACGGTAGCGATCCGGCTCACCCGGCCGCACCTGCTCGATGAAGAGGTCCTGTACGTCGGTACCCGTGTTGGTGAATCCCCACGCGACATTGTCGTTGCGGCCAAGCAGCACGAGCGGCGCGCCGGCGAGCGTCGCACCCACGAGGTTCTGCGCGGCCTCATCGTCGGCGCCGTCCACACGCAGATGCGCGAGGTACCAGACCGATGGCGCGCTCAAGCCAAGATGCGGATCATTGGCAAGGATCGGAAGGCCGGTATCGGTGCGCTGGCCGGATACGACCCAGTTGTTCGAAGCGCCCTCACCCGTCATGCCGCCATGCTCGATCAGGCCGAAGGGTTGCGGGCGAAGATCCGCTTCGCGCAGCGGTGCAGCGTCGCGTAGCTCCAGCAAATCGATGAGGTCCGGCAGTGCCGGTGCATCAAGCCCCGGGACGAGAGGCATGAGCTCGGCAATCTCTTCGGGGTTAAGGTCCTGGCGGGCAAAAGCGAGGCGGTTGATCTCGTCGCCGATATTGGCTGCGAGGCCAACGGACATCATCTTGACGACGGCGACGCTGTCGGCGGGCGTCCATGGCTCAGGTTGATGGCCGAGCGCCACGAATTCGACTGGAAGGCGCGAGGCAAAGAAGCGGTTGTCGCGCTGCAGCCAGGCATTCACACCATCCGCATAGCGCTGGAGTGCCACGCGATCGTCCTCAGCCAAGGCTTCGAGCGACGCGACCGATGCATCGTAGATAGCGACACTGCGCAGGAAGATATCCGTATTGAGCGTGGTCGAGCCGAACATTTCGGAGAGGCGACCCTGCGCCGCCATGCGCGCCACCTCCATCTGCCACAGCCGATCCTGTGCGTGGGCAACACCCAGCGCTGCGAAGACATCGTTGCGCGCAGTGCCGCTGATGTGCGGAACGCCATTCGCATCCCTCGCAATCGTGACCGGGCCGCTCATGCCCGCCATCTGGATCGTGCCTGCTGCAGGCGGCAGCGAGCGGGCGAGCCACACGACACCGAGACCAGCGGCGAGAAGCGCCAAGGGCAGCACCGCAAATGTCAGTGCAATGAGGACTTTGAGCGCACGCTTCATTGATCTATTTCCGGTTGGCACCTAAGCAGGTTGGCAACGCGTCTGCCGGCTTGGCTTGAATTTGAATGAGGAGAGAACGCAATGGCGAAAGTCGCTTTCATCGGTCTTGGCGTCATGGGTTATCCCATGGCCGGTCACCTGAAGAATCGTGGTGGCCACGACGTCACGGTATATAACCGCAGCGCCGCCAAGGCGGAAAGGTGGGCCGCCGAGTTCAACGGGGCATCGCGGCCGACGCCGGCCGAATGCGCTAAGGATGCCGATTTCGTCTTCAGCTGCGTCGGCAATGACGATGATCTGCGTGCTGTGACCACAGGTCCCGACGGTGCTTTCCATGGTGTCAAAGCCGGCGCGATCTTCATCGACAACACGACCGCTTCTGCAGAAGTCGCGCGGGAGCTTGCCGCGGTGGCCAGCGACAAGGGCTTCGGTTTTCTCGATGCCCCGGTGTCGGGTGGCCAGGCAGGCGCCGAAAATGGCGCGCTGACCGTGATGGTCGGTGGCGACCAAGCGACGTTCGACAAGGCAAAGCCGGTCATCGAATCCTATTCGAAGATGGTCGGTCGCATGGGAGATGTCGGCGCTGGCCAGCTGACCAAGATGGTCAACCAGATCTGTATCGCCGGCCTCGTTCAGGGCCTCTCGGAAGGCCTGCACTTCGGCATGAAGGCAGGGCTCGACATTGCGGCTGTCGTGGACGTCATCTCGAAGGGAGCCGCGGGCTCCTGGCAGATGGAAAACCGCTACAAGACCATGGTGCAGGGTCAGTACGAGCACGGTTTCGCGGTCGACTGGATGCGAAAAGACCTGTCCATCGTGCTCGATGAAGCACGGCGCAACGGCGCGTCTTTGCCGGTCGCAGCCCTTGTCGATCAGTTCTATGCGGAAGTCCAGAAGATGGGCGGCAACCGCTGGGATACATCCTCGCTGTTGGCTCGCCTGGAGAAATAGCGTTTCCACACAATATTGACACGATATCTGACAAATCGTGTTTACAGGCCGTTAGTAGGGGTATCATACACCAGAAGCAGCCGGGCGGAGAAGCCGCGGCGAACCTGACCACGGATGCTTCTGGTGCTTATCCGATACGATCTCGACACTCTGACCGGAGCCCGACCACAGTTCGAACAAATCGGACTGACTGCGGACGACGTCTGCGATCTGTCCTCCTATTTCCGACGCACCGGTTTTTGGCGCACGGATATCGAGCAGGGGCTCACCTATTGGACGCGAGGCGTCTTCGATATCTTCGGCATGGAGTTTCGCGAAGGCCCCGTGTCCCTTACGGAAGCCAATGCGGCCATACATCCGAACGACCTCGGCGCGATGCTCGAGATGGTCGAGCAAGCCACGATCATCCGGGCGCCATTTCACGCGATCATACGGTTGCGGTCGCGCGAGAGCGAGTATCGCTTCATCCGAACCGTCGGGAAATACCGTGAGACCGAAGACGGCAAACCGGAATTCGTGGGGATGATCTACGAATTCTTCGAGCCGATCCGGACGCTCGGCATGGCTGCGCCGGTCGACGAATGACCTCAGGAATCGCTGGAGCGCCCGCCATCCACCACAAGATAATCGAGCGGTAGCTCCGTCGTGTACTTGATCTGCTGCATCGCGAAGCTCGAGGACACGTCGCGGATTTCGATGCGCTGGATCAGGCGCTTGTAGAAATTGTCGTAGGCTGCGATGTCGGGCACCACCACGCGCAACAGATAGTCGACATCGCCGCTCATCCGGTAAAACTCAACCACTTCCGGAAAGTCCACCACCACTTCCGAAAAGCGCTTCAGCCATTCATGACTATGCGCACTCGTCCGGATCGACACGAAGACCGTGACCTGGGCATTGACCTTCGCCGGGTCGAGTAGAGCCACCCGCTTGCGGATGACGCCCTCTTCCTCGAGCTTCTGGATGCGCCGCCAGCAAGGGGTGGTCGACAAGCCCACCTTCTTGGCAAGGTCGGCCACAGCCAGCGTCGAATCTTCCTGCAGAAGACGGAGAATTTTGCGATCAAGGCGATCCATGGACGGACTTCTCTAGAATGGTTTTGCGCGGATGCCTGGACGCTGCCGACCTGATGGAATGCTGTTCCAAAGCTTCACTGTTCTTGGCTCTAGCACAGCGCTTCTGCCGCCTCAATGCTCCCGCTGATCCACAGCGTGCTTGAGACGTGCGGCGACCTCTTTTTGAAGATGAGGAACCAGCTTCTCGTCGAACCAGGCATTGCGCGAGAACCACGCATTGTTGCGCCAGGAGGGATGCGGCAGCGGGATGATGCATCGCCCTGCCCGCGCGGTTTCTTCGGCGATCTCCTCCCACGACTGGACGACGTCGTGAAGCGACCGGCTGCGCCACTGCGGCAGATGGTAGTCCTGGGCATACCGTCCGACCGCCAGGACGAGATCGATCTGAGGCATGGCGGCAAAGACGCTGTCATGCCAGTTGGCACGACACTCGCGTCTTGGCGGACGGTCGCCGCCCTTCGCATCGAGCCCAGGAAAGCAGAACCCCATCGGCACGATGGAAAACCGCGCCAGATCATAGAACTCATCCTCACCCACCCCCAGCCATGTGCGCAAGCGATCTCCCGACGGATCCGTGAAAGGACGACCGGACGCGTGGACGCGGGTGCCCGGCGCTTGCCCGCAGATGACGATCCGCGCCGTGGACGACAACACGCACACGGGGCGCGGCTCGTGGGGCAGCGGCCGCGCGCGTGGATCCGGACGATCGCGGCAGATGCGGCAAGCCGCGATGCGTTCGCCAAGTGCAATCAGGCTGTCATCGTCGGGTGTGGCCAAAGTGAAGCCGTCAGGCGCGCGCGCTCGGTCGCCCACTGACGCGCTCATGCCAGGCGCGCAGATGAGCAAGATGCTCCGGCATGTCGATCTTCGCCGGCTTCATGAAGCTGACGGAGACCATGGCCGAAATGTCGGCAATGGTGAACCGGTTGCCGGCGATGAAATCGCGGTGTGCAAGTTCACCATCCAGCAAAGACAGGAATTCGGTGACGCGCGGTCGATTGGCTTCGCCCCATTCCTTCACTTGGGGAACTTCCCAGTCCTTCATCGCGGGATGAAGGTGCCTGAAGACGGCCGCGACGGAATTGAGAAAGTGCAGTTCTACGCGCCGGTTCCACATTTCCACCTGCGCTTCTTCCAGACCGCGGTGGCCAAAAAGGTTGGGCTCAGGATGAAGTGTTTCGATGTAGCGGCATATGGCAACGGACTCGGTCAGCACCGTGCCATCATCAAGTTCCAAGACAGGCAAACGCTGCAACGGGTTGAGTTTGCTGAGAGCATCGCTTTTGTGGCCAAGCGCTCCCATGTCGACCGGCACACGCTCGATCTCGATGCCTTTCTCGGCCAAGAAGATCGACACACGCCTGGGGTTTGGCGCCTTGCCCCCATCATAAAGTTTCATGAACCGAACGTCCTCCCAATGCCGCAGGCGAGCTATTTCCCATGCTTCGAGCTAAGTTCTAGGGGCTCGCCGCGATGGCCGCAATCGGATGGCGTGTCTGCGCGGCATCTCCGTCGAAGGGTCTTCTTAATAAATTCTCGTTAACCTTCTCGCACAGAACCGCATGATCCAGACGGACGATGACGATCGCACTCGAGAGCACCGGCGACAAGAATATCGTCGACCGATCACGCCCGCAGCGCAATGCCGGCGTGTCTCAAGCCGTGCGCGCAACCCGTGAACGGCTTCAGTTTCGCCAACCGCTGAGCCACCATTTCGCGCGCGAGATGATGCTGCTGCACATCAATTCGCTGCTGCAGGGCGCCGCAGCGATGCCATTGCTGGTTCTGGCCGCAACAGGCATCAGCATCTATTTCGGCGAATCCTTCGAGCTGATCCCATGGTCGGCACTCACACTGGCCGCCTACGCCATTCTGGTGTTCCTGGCGCGGCGGGCATCAGCGAAAAGCTTCGATCCGGCCACGACGCGAAAGTGGACCATCCGCTTTCTCGTGGCGCATCTGACGATCGGATTGTGCTGGGCGATCTTTGCCTATCAGGATTGTGCGACCTGTTCCGGTCCATCCTTCTCGTTCTACAAGGGCGTCATCCTGCTCGTGGCCCTTGCCGCCTCCGCGATGGCGACATTTACGCTCAAGCGGGCGATCATCGCGTCTTTCGGTCCACCTGTGATTGCTTTTGGCCTCAGTGCCTATCTGCACGGGAGCCCCTACGATCTCGGCATGGCCGCCGTGCTCGGCGCCGCCTTCTGCTACTTCGTGTTCATTTCGAACCGTCTTTATGTTTCCAACCTGACGCTGCTCTCCTTCCAGTCGGAAAAGGTGGCGCTGATTGCAGAGTTGGAAGTGGCGAACGCCGTATCCGACGAAGCACGCCGCCGCGCTGAAGAGGCCAACCTGGCGAAGTCTCGATTCCTCGCCTCCATGAGCCATGAGCTCCGCACCCCGCTCAACGCCATCCTCGGGTTCTCGGAGGTGATGAGCCAGGAGGTCCTGGGGCCAATGCCGAATCCGACCTACAAGGATTATGCCGCCGACATCCACCGCTCCGGCGAACATCTGCTCAACCTCATCAACGAGATCCTGGACCTGTCGAGGATCGAGGCCGGCCGGTACGATCTGACCGAGGAGGCCCTGTCGCTTGTCGAGATTGCAGAGGACTGCATCGGCATGGTGCAGCTGAAAGCACGCAGCAAGCACATCGACATTCGCGCACAGGTCGAGCCGTCCCTGCCGCTCGTCTGGGTGGATGAACGCGCGATGCGCCAGGTGGTGCTCAACCTGTTGTCAAATGCGGTAAAGTTCACGCCGCAAAACGGCATCGTCACAGTCAAGGTCGGCTGGACGGCCGGTGGCGGCCAGTATCTGTCCGTGGTCGATGACGGCCCTGGCATCCCCGAAGAAGAAATACCGATCGTGCTGTCGGCATTCGGGCAAGGTTCCGTCGCCATCAAAAGCGCTGAACAGGGCACCGGGCTGGGCTTGCCGATCGTTCAAGCCATCCTCGCAAAGCATGGCGGTCAGTTCGTGCTGCGCTCGAAGCTGCGCGAAGGCACGGAAGCGATAGCGATCCTTCCGCCGCGGCGCGTCTTGCAAAGCATTCCGCCCATCGACGACGACAGCATCTACACGACGAAGCAGAAGAAGCCGGTTTTTGCTTGAAAGCTTGGCCGATCAACGGCTCGGGACACACTTGTTCTTTACACGACGGCGCACGCGCCCACATCATGAAGTTCTGACATCCAGCTGATTCGCTTGGACTTCCATGCATTCGACGCCCGCGACTTTCGACCAGATGCGCGAGGGGAGCCTCATCCAGTATGGGGCTCTGCCCTATCGGCTGCGCAGACCCGGCGTCGTCGATTACCTCGTGGTCACATCACGGGGAACCGGTCGCTGGATTCTCCCCAAGGGCGGCCTCGTCAAAGGCAAAACGGCGGCTCAGTCGGCTGCGCAGGAGGCGCTGGAGGAAGCGGGCGTGCGCGGCAGGCTGCATGGCGAGCCGATCGGCGTCTACCGCACGACGAAACAGCGTCCACGGCCCATCTCGGTGACCGTGCTGCTCTTTGCGCTGCAGGTGGAAGAAATGCTTGAGCGCTGGCCCGAGCAGGGTCAGCGCATCCGCAAATGGGCTAGTCTGGCCGAATTGAATGAGCTTCTGACCGACGACGGTGCGGCCCAACTCATCGCCAAGTTCGATCGCATCATGCGCATCGACATTTCCGGCCAGTCGACGCGCAACTGACCGGTGCGACCTCTAGCGGTCAGTGCCGCTCGTAAAACGCGTTTCCGCCCGCCTCGAGCCGATAATGCATGTTCTTGTAAGGGAAGGTCAGGCCAGCCATGTGGAAAAACTTGGCGGCTTCCAAGTCCGGATGACGATGGCCGTCGAGGACCTTGTCGGCGGCAGCGACGACATCCGGCACCTTTTCCCGCGGCAGTTCGCGAGAAAGCACGCCGGGGGCGAACTGGTTCTTCTGACCGACGACCTCGCAGATCGTGTCGGGGAACTCATCCGCCTCCACGCGGTTCATGACGACAGTGCCGACGGCAACGAGACCTTCTTCACTGGACCGGTTGGATTCGAAAAAGATCGCGCGCTCCAGGCACTCGCGCTCTTTCTCGCTGTAGGCCACTGGCGCCGATACCGGTGCAATGGAGCCCGTTGCCATTTCGTCGATCGCGTTGCCCGCCACGCAGCCGCTGAGTGACACGACGATTGTGATCCCTGTAATGGCGCGCACGCCCAAAGACCGGCCAATTGCCAGCTGATCGCCCATGAAAAACCCTCTTTACGCAAAACTGGGCTCCTGCTGCCGGCCTAATGAGGCGATAGAGTGACAAGAACGCAGAAACGCCCTTCGCAAATTTACTTGCGTTTGTTTTCAAGTCATGCATACGCTCAAGCTGTTCGGGATGTGCTGACCCGGAGACTGGACTGACGTTCTTTCCCCGTACGTGACTGCTCGACACCGCCGCGGATCGCGGCCTGGCCATCCGCGCGATAGGCGTGCGGCGGTCGGAAACAACCGGGAAAAGGACCCAGTACCATGGCTCAGACGGGCACCGTGAAGTTCTTCAACACTGACAAAGGCTACGGCTTTATCACTCCTGATGGCGGTGCAAAGGACGTTTTCGTCCACATCTCCGCTCTCCAGGCCTCCGGCATCGCGCATCTGAACGAAGGCGATAAGGTCTCCTTCGACACGGAAGCCGACCGTCGCGGCAAGGGTGACAAAGCAGTCAACCTGCAGCAGCTCTAAGCGCTGATACTTTCGGCCGGTCTTCGGACCGGTCCGGCACACATGAAAGGGCGACCCTCGGGTCGCCCTTTTTTGTTGAGCTATCAATGCCTTCGCGAAGCGTCAAACGACAAAGGGCGGCTCGAAAGCCGCCCTCGATTGGATTGGGTCAAAGATTTCCTGAGTCTCAGCAGGGACCCTGAGCAACGACGCGGAAGCCGGAATTGTCCGCTTCGCATGCATTGCCGAAGGTCTGGAACTGCGGACCGCGACGGCCGCAGACCGGCGCATATTCGCGGGTGCAGATGCCGGGGCCGCCAGGGCGACCAGGTCCGGGACCACCGCCCCAGCCGGGGCCAGGGCCACCAGGACCACCCCAGCCTGGACCAGGCCCCGGCCCACCAGGGAAGCCGGGACGCGGTGGCGGGCCAGGCCGGCGACATTCGCCATCGGCCACGATACGGAAGCCTTGGGCACGCGCCACGCACTGGTTGGGCAAAGTCTCGAGCCGGCCGTTGCGATCGCCGCACACGGGCGCGTAGATCTGGGGACAAACCTGCGGTCCGGGCGGCGGCCCGGGAGGACCGGGCGGGTACGGACGTGGGCCGTCCTCTACGACGACGCAGCCCGACAGGATCGACAGAAGAACAAGCGAAACACCTACCGATTTTGCGGAAAGAAACGACATACAGAGCCTCCTCGCTCGGCGAAGGCGAAGAGACATCTTCGCTCAGCGAGAAATGCTACCGCTGTCCGGTTGTAGGCGCAACAGACCTCACGCAGCCAGACGGCTATCGAGCCCTTCCATTGCCGCGAATGCTTCGCCGATGACCTCGGGACCTGCCCCACGCTGGCTGGAGCGCTCCGACAGGATCTGCCGAAAACGTCGGGCACCAGGAACACCCTGGAAGAGGCCGATCATGTGGCGCGTGACGTGCACCAGCCTGCCGCCTGCCGCCAGGTGGCGGGCGGCGTGCTCCATCATTGCATCCCGCACGTCCGCCCAATCCACCGGCGCCAATTCCTCGCCATAGATTAGCCTGTCAACGTCAGCCAGTTGAGCCGCATTGTGGTAAGCAGCCCTGCCCATCATGACACCATCGACATGGCGCAGATGCTCGGCGGCCTGATTCAAATCCTGAACGCCGCCATTGATCCCGATGAAAACATGCGGGAATTTTTGCTTGAGCCGATAGACGCGGTCGTAGTCGAGCGGCGGGATATCCCGGTTTTCCTTGGGGCTGAGCCCTTGCAGCCATGCCTTGCGGGCATGCACCCAGAGCGCATCTGCGCCGGCGTCCAGAACAGCCGACGCGAGCGCATCAAGCGCTTCTTCCGGGTCCTGGTCATCGACGCCGATCCGGCATTTCACGGTTACCGGGATTGACACGGCGCTTCGCATCGCCGCGATACCGTTGGCGACGAGTTCGGGCGTCTGCATGAGGCAAGCACCGAAAGTGCCTGACTGGACCCTGTCGGACGGACAGCCACAATTCAGGTTGATCTCGTCATAGCCGAAATCGGCGCCGATCCTGGCCGCTTCGGCGAGCTTGTCGGGGTCCGATCCCCCGATCTGAAGCGCGACGGGATGCTCGACTGGATCGAAGCCGAGAAGCCGGTACCGGTCTCCATGGATCACGGCATCGGCGACGACCATCTCGGTATAGAGCAGGCTCCGCTTCGTCAGCAGCCGATGGAGAAAGCGACAGTGCCTGTCAGTCCAGTCCATCATGGGTGCGACGGCGAATGTATGCTGGGGGTAGGTCATGGCCTGCCTGGCGGAATTTTGAAGGTTCTGCCGCTCGGTAGCGGCTACTTTGAGGCTGACATATCGGTGATAAGGGCCGCGACGGCAAGTCTGGTGTCAGACGGGAGCGGATGGCTTGATGGTGGCTTCGGCAGCCAGCAGTTCCCCATCCGCGCGCCCCTCGATGCCGGCGGCGTTGGCTTCATCCGTATCGATGTGCATTTCGGTGAAGGCGTTTGGTGAGACGCGGACCAGTGTTCCGGACAGCGTCAGGGCGCGATCGCCCTGCCCGACTCGAACATCGACTTCATCGCCATCCTTCAGTCCAAGCCGGGCGGCGTCCGTCGGATTGGTATGGATGTGCCGTGCGGCGATGATGAGCCCGTCGCTGTCGATGGCGCCAGCCGGGCCAATGAGGCGAACGACCGGTGTGCCATCGAGCTTGCCGCTGTCGCGCACCGGCGGGGCGATGCCGAGCGCGAAGCCGTCTGTTCGCGAAATCTCGATCTGGGTTCTGGCACGCAGCGGGCCGAGGATTGCGACATTCTCCAGCCGGCCGCGCGGTCCTTCAAGCGCCAGGCGTTCCCTGGCGACCCAATGGCCCTGCTGGCGCAGCTGACCGGCCGGGCTCAGGCTGTAGCCGGTCCCGAACAGAGCATCGACCGCATCCTGATCGAGATGCACGTGGCGCGCGGAAATCGCGACCGGAACCGTCAAGGCGCCGTTGGCTGGCGCTTTTAGTAACGCGCTGACTTCACGCGCGATCATCAGTTGCTCCGCCGTTTCGGTGACGAGAACGCGAACGCGCGAGCCGTATGCCTGGATCTGCGGCGCGGCATGATCGGTGAGATCGACATGTCCGTTCCGTTCGGTGTCCAGCATGAGCCCAAGAAAACCGAGGCCCTCGCAGATGCGTCGGCGCATTGCGGCGGAGTTCTCGCCGATGCCGCCGGTGAACACCAGCGCATCGAGCCCACCCATGGCGGCCGCGTAGGCGCCGACATATTTGCGGGCGCGGTAGGCATAGATTTCGATGGCAAGCTGCGCCGCCGCATTGCCCGTTGCGGCCATCTCCTCCACGTCCCGCATGTCGGCGGTCCCGGTGAGGCCCTTCAAGCCGCATTCTTCATAGAGCGCCTTTTCGACGGCTTCTGCGTCGAGCCCGAGATTACGCTGAAGATAGCCGAACATGCCGGGGTCGACATCTCCCGAACGCGTGCCCATGACGAGCCCCTCGAGTGGCGTCATGCCCATGGAGCTGTCGATGCTCTCACCGAGCTGGATGGCGCAGGCGCTCGCACCATTGCCGAGATGAAGGCTGATCACCCTCAGGTCGCGGAGGTTCTCGCCGAGCGCTTCGGCCGCGCGTAACGCGACGTATTTGTGCGATGTTCCATGGAAGCCGAAGCGCCGCAGCCCAGCCTCACGCCACGCGGCTGGCACGGCATAGGTCGTCGCCTTCGGCGGGTTCTTCAGATGGAAGGACGTGTCGAAGACCGCGATCTGCGGTTTGTCCGGCCATGTCGCCTTGGCCTGACGGACCCCAGCGAGGCCGCCGGGGTTGTGCAAAGGTGCAAGCGGCGTGAGCGCCTCGATGGCTGCGATGACCGGTTCGTCGATGATTGCCGGAGCGACAAACCTTTCGCCTCCATGGGCGATGCGGTGGCCAATGGCGTCGATCGCGCCGAGGTCGAAGCGCTGAAGGATAGCGGGCACAGCCGCGATGGCAGCCTCGAGCGCGGTCGCATCAATGTCTTCTCGGCTCTCCCGACCATCGACGACAAGCGTCAGTTCCGCCGAGGACCGGCCGAGCCGATCCATCGTCGCCTTGAGGCGATGGCGGATCGCAGCGCCATCCATGTCGAACACACCGAACTTGAGACTGGAGCTGCCCGCGTTGAAAACGAGGATACGCAAGATGGATCAACTCCCCAGGGGCAAGCGGTTGTGTCCGGTTATCGGATGGCCGCTTTCAGTGGGTCGAGCAGGTGGCGCAGAGGCCACGCAGTTCCACCGTCGTCTTGCGCGGCTTGAAGGCGCGTTCGCGCATCCATGTCCCAAGCCGCGTCTCGATCTCGGCGTCGGAAAACTCCTCCACCTGCCCGCAATTCTCGCAGATCGCGAAACCGATCATGCCGTGGCTCGCGCAGTGCGGGTGCGCGCAGGCAATGAAGGAATTGAGGCTTTCGAGCCGATGGACGAGGCCGAGTTCCTGCAGCTTGTCGAGTGCGCGATAGACCTGGAGCGGCGCCCGAAAGCCCTCGTCGCGAAGCTGGTCGAGGATCGTGTAGGCGCTCAAAGGTCCGTCCGCACTGCTCAGCGCATCGAAGACGAGCTTCTGGTTCTTGGTCAGATCGCTCAGTGGACGTTCGTGAACGTGGCTGGTCATCGGCGACCTCCCTCCTGCGGCTGTGGCCCGGATCTGCGAAGCACCGGCGCAATCTGGCTGACGAGGAACAGGGCAAGCGCGGCAACCACGATCGACGGTCCCGAAGGCGTATCGAACTGCAACGAACCGAACAAGCCCGAAACGACGGCGACAACACCGATCAGCGAAGCCATGACCGCCATCATTTCCGGCGTGCCGGAGAAACGACGCGCGGTCGCTGCAGGGATGATCAGCAGCGAGGTGATGAGCAGGATGCCGACGATCTTCATGGCGATCGCGATCAGGAGCGCCATCAGGAGCATGAAGGCGACGCGCGCGCGTTCCGGATGCATGCCTTCCGCTTCGGCAAGCTCGGCATTGACCGTCGAAGCCAGCAGTGGGCGCCAGAGCCAGGCGACGCCGGCGAGCACCAGCGCGCCGCCACCCCAGATGAAAGCGATGTCCGTACGCGAGACTGCGAGGATATCGCCGAAGAGGAAGCCCATCAGGTCGATGCGCACCCAAGTCATGAAGGCGACCATGACGAGGCCAAGCGCCAGCGTCGAATGCGACAGGATTCCGAGCAGAGCATCCGTCGAGAGCGACTGGCGCCGCTGCAGGAGCAGCAGCGCAGCCGAAACGAGCGCCGCGACGACGAAGACCCCGACCATCAGGTTGATGTCGAAGAGAAACGCGATGGCGACGCCGAGCAGCGCCGAATGCGCCATGGTGTCGCCGAAATAGGCCATGCGCCGCCATACGATGAAGCAGCCGAGCGGGCCGACCGTGATGGCCACGCCGATACCGGCAAGCAGCGCGCGGGTGAAAAAGTCATCGAGCATGGTGATGCCCCTTGTGCCCATTCTCATGATTGTGGGCCGCAACCGGCGCGCCATCGGCATGATGATGATGCTCGCCGGCATGGTCGTGGTGATGGCCGTCATCGGGATGGCAATGGTCCGTGACGGAACCATCCGCATGCCTGACCCGACCGTCGGGCAGATGGGTGTGGTCGTGGTTATGACTGTAGACCGCCAAGGTCGAAGAAGCGCGCGCGCCGAACAATTGCAGATATTCCGGGCTCTTCGCCACGATCTCCGGCGCACCGCGGCAGCACACATGGCCGTTGAGGCAGATGACCGTATCGGTTTCCGCCATCACCACATGCAGATCGTGGGAAATCAGCAGAATGCCGCAGCCGGTCCTATCACGGATCTTCTTGATCAGGTCGTAAAGCTCGATCTCGCCGGAAAAATCGACACCCTGCACCGGCTCGTCGAGAATGAGGAGATCCGGGCGGCGCACCATGGCCCGCGCCATCAGTGCGCGCTGAAACTCGCCGCCCGAGAGATGCTGGACTTCAGCATCGGCCAGGTGAGCAATGCCCACAGCCTCGAGCGCCTGATCGATTTCGGCGCGAGCCCGGTTGCCGGTCAGCGTCATCAGCCGTCGCACGGACAAGGGCAGCGTCCAGTCGATGGCGAGCTTCTGCGGCACGTAGCCGATGGTCAGATCGGCTTTGCGGGAAACAGTGCCCTCGTCCGCCTTCATCAACCCGATGGCAGTCTTGGCCGTGGTCGACTTGCCGGAGCCGTTCGGACCGATCAGCGTGACGATCTCACCGGGCAAAATGGTGAGATCGACGCCGCGCACCAACCAGCGCCCGCCGCGCCGGACCCCGACGCCGCTCATCTCCACAAGGTTTGTCCGCTGCACCATCAACCCTTTCGATGCGCCATTTCGGCGCTTGTCACCGCATATGGCACACGTTATAGCGTTACACAAGAAATGTTATATGATTACAAGCTGCCTGGAAACTGAGGGACAAGCATGAAATCTTCCGCACTCATCGCATCGTCGGCCGCCGCCTTCATGGCAGCGACTGCCCTGACAGCCTCCCCCGCCTTGGCGCTTGACGGTGTCGTCACGTCGATCAAGCCGATCCACTCGCTGGTCGCAGGCGTCATGGAAGGCGTGGGCGAACCGGAACTTCTCGTCAAGGGCGCCGCGTCCCCACACACTTATACGCTGCGCCCATCGGATGCAGCCATGCTTCAGGACGCGCCGCTCGTATTTTGGGTCGGTCCAGGGCTCGAGCCATTCCTCGATCAGCCGCTCGACACGTTGAGCGCCAATGCGCGCGTGGTGACGCTGGAACAGACTGAAGGCATGACGCGGCTTGAGTTCCGCGAAGGCGGCGCCTTCGAGGCTCATGATCACGGTGACCATGGGGATGGTCATGCCCATGAAGAGCACGCGCACGACGATCACGACCACAGCCATGACGATCATGATCACGGCGATGATGACCACGGCAACAACGAGGACCATCATCACGAGCAGAGCCACGATCACGCCGAGGAAGCAGGCGCTGCGCACGATCACGGCCACGAGGACCACGCGGCTCACGACCATTCCAGCGATGGCCATGCGGGACACGATCATTCCGGCACGGATCCGCATTATTGGCTGGATCCCGAAAATGCCAAGCTGATGGTCGGCGTGATCGAGGCCGCTCTGGCCGATGCCGATCCGGACAATGCCGACACCTATCGCAGCAATGCAGAAGCTTTGACGGCACGGATCGACGAGCTGTCGACCGAAATCGCCGCGACCGTCGAACCGGTTGCCGATCGGCCCTTCATCGTCTTCCACGATGCCTACCACTATTTCGAGAACCGGTTCGGTCTCCGGGCTGCCGGCGCGATCACGATCAGCCCGGAAGTGGCGCCGGGTGCGGAACGCATCTCCGAACTGCGCCAGCGCGTCAACGAGCTGGATGCCGCCTGCGTTTTCGCCGAGCCGCAATTCGAGCCCCGGATCGTCAATGTCGTGATCGAAGGCACGGATGCGAAGGCCGGCGTGCTGGATCCCGAAGGCGCGGAAATCGCCGATGGGCCGGATCTCTACTTCGAACTGCTCCGCAACATGGCGACGTCTTTTACGACATGTCTCGGCGAAGAAAGCTGATCGCTGCGCTTCAGTGACATCGCGACAAAAAAGGCCCCGGCAGCGCTGCCGGGGCCTTTTTTGATCGAGTTGATCCGTAGTCCGGAAGCTATCAGATGATGCCGGCGACGATCGCAACACCCGCAAGCGCCATCACGCCGCCACCGGCGCGCGCTGCCAGCACGCCCTGCGAGCGGGACAGCTTGCCGATGCCAAGGCCGGCTGCGATGCCTGCAGCATGGAGCAGAGCCGTTGCCGCCATGAAGCCGAGGCCATAGGCGAGCCCTGCGCTGTCCTGCGGCATTTCGGTGCCGTGCGCATGACCGTGGAAGATGGCGAAGAAGCCGACGAGAGCCATGGCTGCTGCGACCGGCATCTGGCGACCGAACGCGGCGGCTGCGCCAATGGCAACGATCGACAGGCCGATGCCGAGTTCAACAAGCGGCAGATCGAAGGCGAATGCGCCAAGAACACCGCCGATCGCCATGGCGCCGACAAAGGCTGCGGGGACGAGCCAGCGCGGGCGGTTGGAGCTGGTCCGCTCAGCAACCAGATACGCCAGGAAGCCGACGGCGATCATGGCAAGCAGGTGATCTAGGCCGCCCAGCGGGTGCATGAAACCATAGGCGAAGCTTGCATTGTCATGGCCGCCATGCCCGGGATGGGCGAAGGCCGCCCCGGTCGAAAGCGCGAAGGCTGCAAGTGTGGTCAGAATGCGCATATCAAATCCTTTCGGGGCCCTCCGCCCCATCTCTGGTCGTATCTGCGGCTTTGCCGCGTGGCTGACGGCCGGTCTCCTGGCTCGGGACCAATCCCCTCCGCCTTCCCGATGCAAGAAGCGCACCAGTGGCATGATGGAAGGGCATCGTCCCTGACAGTCGCGGGGGCGGCGCCGGTTTTTCACCGGCTTCCCGTTTCACCTTGAAGATCAAGGCACCGTCGCAACGATTGGTGACAGCGGCCGCGACAAAACACAACCGCTGGCGATGCTCATTTCTTGAGCAAAAGCCGACGCTTCACTTCTTTTTGCGGGCAGGCCCTTTGCGCTCTGCCGATGCGGCCCAGAGATTGATGTCGGCCTCACGGGCGTAGCTGTCGATTTCGGCCAGTTCGGCGTCGGTGAAATCGAGATTGGCGAGCGCTCCGACGCAATCTTCCACCTGCGACACACGGCTGGCGCCGATAAGCGCCGAGGTGACGCGGCCACCGCGCAGAACCCAGGCAATGGCCATTTGCGCCAGCGTCTGGCCGCGCTTCTCGGCGATCTCGTTCAGCGCGCGGATATTGGCGAGGTTCTTGTCGTTGAGGAATTCCGGCATCAGGGACTTGCCTTGGCTGGCACGGCTATCCTCCGGCACGCCCTTCAGATACTTGGTCGTGAGCATGCCCTGGGCAAGCGGCGAGAAGACGATCGATCCGATGCCGAGATCGTCGAGCGCATCGAGAAGGCCGTCATCTTCGACCCAGCGGTTGAGCATGGAATAGCTCGGCTGATGGATGAGACACGGCGTGCCGAGGTCCTTGAGGATCGCCGCAGCTTCCCGCGTTCGCTGGGCGTTATAGGAGGAGATGCCCGCGTAAAGGGCCTTGCCCGAACGCACGATCTGATCGAGCGCCATCATCGTTTCTTCAAGCGGCGTCTCCGGATCGAAGCGGTGCGAATAGAAGATGTCGACATAGTCGAGCCCCATCCGCTTCAGACTCTGGTCGCAGGAGGCAATGACGTATTTGCGGCTTCCCCACTCCCCATAGGGCCCCGGCCACATGTCGTAGCCGGCCTTGGAAGAGATGATGAGTTGATCGCGGTAGCCGGCAAAATCGGTTCGCAAGATTTCGCCAAAGGCCGTTTCGGCCGATCCGGGCGGCGGACCGTAATTGTTGGCGAGGTCGAAATGGGTGATGCCGAGATCGAAGGCGCGGCGGCAAATGTCGCGCTTGGTCTGATGGGGCGTATCGTCGCCGAAATTGTGCCAGAGACCGAGGGAGATCGCGGGAAGCTTCAATCCGCTGCGGCCGCAACGGTTGTAGCGCATCGTTTCGTAACGGTTTTCAGCCGGCTGCCATGCCATGGCGCAATCTCCCTTCATGCGTTGGAGCGCGAGGGATAGGCGCTCCGCCGCCAAAACGGAAGAGGCTTCAGGCCTTGTGCCGCGCAGCCTCACGGATCAGCGCCGAGAGCGTCTCGCCATCGCCTATGGCGTTCGCCATCAGGAGGATGAGCCGTGCATTGAAGCGCTGTGCTTCCTCGTTGGAGAGAGCGCGTTGCGCCGCCATGAGCTCGGCATAGAACCGATCGCCGGCGGGGCCCAGCCGGTCTTGCAGAATGTCGGTCATCGGCCGCCTCCAAGCGCCCGTTGGTGTGCAGTGGCAATGTCGTTGACGCTGGGGGCGACGAACGCTGCCGCGATGTGCTGGTCCGGCCGAACAAGATAGGTGAAACCCTGACCGAGCCGTTTGAAAGCATGGCCGTCCAGATCGATCAGGCAGTCGTCGCCGGCCGAAGCATCGGCCGCGATCTGGACCATCGGCAAGCCGTGCGACATTGGCCGGTCACGTTCCGTTGTCAGCAGGCAGAATTCGCCGCCGATCTCGTTGAGCAGCCAGGTCGAGCGGTTGCCCTTGAGCAGCGGCGCATCGGGCAGAACAGTGCCCGGCTTGACGGGTGCGTCGGCGTCGCACGGCGTCTGCAGCGACAGCCCTTCCAGCGAACAGGGCAGCGACAGCCGACCAGAATTGACGAGACGCCGGGCAAAGGGCGCGTCGGCCGCAAGCCGAAGAACCTCATCGCGGAAGATGCGCTCCATCTCCGTCTTCGGAGTCATGAAATTCGTCGCATTGGCCGAGTGCGCGATGTTCTCGTCGGCGCCGTGGACGCGCTCTTCGTTGTAGCTCTCGATCAACGTCTCCGGTGCCTTGCCCTGGACGACCGCCGCAAGCTTCCAGCCGAGATTATCGATATCGTGCATGCCGCCATTACCGCCGCGCGCGCCGAAGGGCGACACAACATGAGCGCTGTCGCCGACAAAAACGACACGGCCATGCACGAACCGATCGAGCCGGCGGCACTGGAACGTGTAGACCGAGACCCAGTCGAGTTCGAACGGCCTGTCGCCGACGATGGCGCGGATGCGCGGAAGCACCTTCTCCGGTTGCTTCTCTTCGACGGGATCGGCATCCCAGCCAAGTTGAAGGTCGATGCGGTAGATGTTGTCGGGCTGCTTGTGGAGAAGCGCCGATTGCCCCTCGTGAAACGGAGGCTCGAACCAGAAATGCCGCTCAGCCTCGCCGGAGGCAAAAAGCTCGTCCTCCAATCGGATGTCGGCGATGAGGAAGCGCTCTTCGAACAGCCGGCCGCTGAACGTGAGGCCCATAATGGTGCGCAGCGGCGACCTCGAGCCATCGCAAGCCATCAGCCAGTCTGCAGTCAGGTCGTAGGCGCCGAATGGCGTCTCCACCGAAAGACGCGCGCCATCGCCCTGCTGGCGCAGCGCCACAACCTTGTTGCGGAAGCGCAAATCGATCAGATCCGGGAAGTCCCGGCACCGGTCGACGAGATACTGCTCGACGTAATATTGCTGGAGGTTGATGAACGCCGGCATCTTGTGCCCGGCTTCAGGCAGCAGATCGAAATTGTAGACCTCGCGGTCGCGGTGAAACAACCGGCCGACCTTCCAGGTGACGCCCTTCGCCAGCATGCGATCGGCGACGCCGAGACGATCGAAGATTTCGAGCGACCGCTTCGCCCAGCAGATGGCCCGCGAACCGACCGATACAACGTCGTTGTCGTCAAGCACGACGGAAGCCACGCCCTTCAGCGCGAGATCGATCGCGAGAGCCAGACCGATCGGCCCTGCCCCGACGATGACGACCGGGTACCGCTCGGGCACCGCCCCGGCTGTAAGCTCCGGCGGACAAGTGACTTCGAACGGCGTGTGGGTGAAGCTCGGCATCAGGCTTCCTTGCGGAAATAGCGGGTATGGCCTAAATTATGGCCATAATTCTTGGAGCTCGCCATGAACGTCACCGTTGCGGAAATGAAGGCGAATTTGTCCGAAATCCTGCGCAAGGCAGCCGCCGGCGAAGACATCGTCGTGACGCGGCATGGCAAGCCGTATGTGAAGGTCAGCGCGGAGAAGCCGGTGGAACGTCTGCCGAGGATCGGTGCGTTCAAGGGCCAGTTCAAAATCGCAGAAGATTTCGATGTGCTTGGTCCCGAATGGGACGAGTATATCAAGTGACCGCCTATCTGGCGGATACTCATGTCCTGATCTGGGCGCTTGATGGATCGGATGAGCTTTCCGAACAGCATACGGCGATCCTGAATTCCGACGCGTTGATCTTCGTCAGCATCGCTTCGCTTTGGGAAATCGCGATCAAGACTGCGCTGGGAAAGCTTGAGGCGCCGCCAAGGCTGAACGAAAAGATCGAGAGCGCCGGCTTCTCCATTCTGCCGATCGAGCTGGCGCATATCGACGCTCTGAAAGACCTGCCGCAGCATCATCGCGATCCCTTCGATCGGCTTCTCATCGCCCAGGCAAAGACGGTTGGCTTGACCATTCTGACGGCTGACAGGCAGCTCAAGCGATATACGGTGGATATCGCTTGAAACCGGGCAACGGTCTTTGTTTCATCTCCGTCAGGCTTGCAGCGCGTTCCACATCGCCTTGTCGCGTTCGGCCGTCCAAATACGCGGCGTGTCGATGCCACGGGCCTCGTCAAAGGCGCGGGCGACGTTGAACGGGAGGCAGTGCTCGTAGATGGCGTAGCTGGCGAATTTCGGATCGCAATCGGCGCGCACCGCATCCCATGTCTCTTTCAGCGAGCCACCGCGTGCGGCGATGCGCTTTGCCGGGCGGAAGGTGCTGTCGACAAAATCGCGTGTGTTTTCGATCGCCTCGCCCACGAGCGCCTTTCCAACAAGCGCATCGCCGCGGCCCGGCGCGATCGCATCGACATCGAAGGCCTTGATGGCGTCGAGCGTGCCGCCCCAGTCGGCGAAATGGCCATCGCCGCAGTAGCAGGCCGAGTGATATTCGACGATGTCGCCGGTAAACATCACGTTCTCATCCGGAACGTAGGCGACGATGTCGCCGGCAGTGTGCGCACGGCCGAGATGCATGAGATCGACGCGCCGCTTGCCGAGATGGACCGTCATGCGGCCCGCGAATGTCTGCGTCGGCCAGGTGAGGCCCGGGATGCTCTCATGGCCCTGGAACAGCCGGGGAAAGCGCTCGAATTCTGAGTCCCAGTCCTCCTGACCACGCTCGACGACCATCGCGCGCGCCTTGTCGGACATGATGATCTCGGAAGCCGCATAGGCCGAGGCACCGAGCACCCGCACCGCGTGATAATGCGTCAGCACCACATGCTTGATCGGCTTGTCGGTGACGGAACGAACCTTTTCGACGACCATGTTGGCCAGCCGTGGGGTCGCCTGCGCATCGACGATCATGACGCTGTCGTCACCGATGATCACGCCCGTATTGGGGTCGCCTTCGGCGGTGAACGCCCAGAGATCCCGGCCCACCTCGGTGAACGAAATCTTCTTGTCGGCCATGTCGCCTTGCGACGCGAACGCTTTAGCCATCGTGATCTATTCCTTTTCGTATTTCTCGACCGTCTGCTCGATCGCTCCGAAGATCGAGTGACCGGTCTTGTCTTTCATTTCGATGCGGACCGTATCGCCGAATTTCATGAACGGCGTCAGCGGCTTGCCGCCGGCAATCGTTTCGATCATGCGGATTTCCGCGATGCAGGAATATCCGACCCCGCCCTCGCCGACCGGCTTGCCTGGCGCACCACCGAGCTTGTTGGAAATGGTACCGGAACCGATGATCGTGCCGGCCGACAAGGGCCGGGTCTTCGCAGCATGGGCGATCAGTTGAGGGAAATCGAAAGTCATGTCCTTGCCGGCATCGGCCCGGCCGAAGGGCTTGCCATTGAGATCGACCGAAAGCGGAAGATGCAGCTTGCCGCCGTCCCACGCGTCGCCTAGCTCGTCGGGCGTCACGGCGACGGGAGAAAAGGCGGATGACGGTTTGGACTGGAAGAAGCCGAAGCCTTTCGCCAGTTCGCCGGGGATAAGGCCGCGCAACGAGACGTCGTTGACGAGCATCACGAGCCTTATCGCCGCGCGGGCTTCATCGATAGATGCCCCCATCGGCACGTCGTCGACGATGACGGCGATCTCGCCTTCCATGTCGATGCCATAGGCTTCGTCCGCCATGCGGATCGGATCGCGCGGAGGCAGGAAGCTGTCGGATCCTCCCTGGTAAATCAGCGGGTCTTCCCAGAAGCTTGCCGGCATCTCGGCGCCCCGGGCCTTGCGCACCAGTTCGACGTGATTGACGTAGGCCGAACCATCCGCCCACTGGTAAGCGCGCGGCAGCGGCGACTGCGCATCATGCTCGTGGAAACGCATGGTGGGCTGCGACCCGGTCATCATGCCATCGTATACGCGCTTGAGACGGGGGGCGACATGCGCCCAATCGTCGAGCGCGGCCTGCAGCGTGCGCGCAATATGGCCGACCTCCGAACACAGCGTCAGATCCTTCGACACCACGACCAGCCGGCCGTCCCGTGTGCGGTCCTTCAGGGTTGCCAGTTTCATGCGCTCTCTCTCCCGGTTTCGGCCTTTGCGGCCGGCAATGCGATCTCCAGGCCGTCTTGGCCTATGGTGATGCGACCGTCCCACGTCTCGGCGACTGCCGCCAGCCAGTCGGCTTCGGAAAATTCCGGGTCGTCCGCCGGGATGAGATGATGCAGAACGAGGTGACCAACATCGGCCATAGTGGCGATGCGGCCAGCATCCTCCGCCATCGTGTGGCTTGCCATCAGATGCTGCTTCAGCCGATCACCATTGCCGGTACGCGCGACGAGCCGGTCGACGCCAGCCGCCAGCATGGCTTCATGGACAAGGATATCGGCGCCACGGGCGAAGGTGGCAAGCGGGGCAAAGTAGGCTGTGTCGGCCGAAAAGACGATCCGCGTATCGTCGGTCTCGAAGCGCAACGCGAAGCAATCGGTCACCGGCGGATGGTCGACTCTGAGCGCCCTCACGCTCAGCCCATCCTCTTCGAGCACGGCACCCTCGGAAAACTCGATGATGCGGATGAGGTCAGGAAGATCCGGTCGCCCCTCGTCCGCGATCCTGAGCTCGATGTCGAACCGCATGGACGCGAGGAAGCCGGCAAAATAATCGGCAGTACCCGCCGGACCATGGACCGTCACAGGCGTCTTCAGCCCCGCTGTCCAGGCCGTGTGGATGAGCGGGCCGAGTTCCAGAACATGATCGGAGTGCAGATGGGTGATGAAGATCAGATCGAGTTCGGCCAGCCGGACGCCGGCATCGACCAGACCACGCGTGACGCCGAGGCCGCAGTCGATGATGATCCGTCGCCCCCCAATCTCAAGCAGGGATGACGTCGGCCATGGCCCGCTGCCGCCGTGGGGCAACGGGCGGATGGCAGGACCGCCTTTCGTGCCCAGAAGAACGAGGCGCTCCTTCACGAAGAGCGGCCCTCCGGTGTTCCGTCGAAGCGCCGTTCCAGGCCGTTCCAGCAATCCATGTAGTCGTCCTGCAGCGTCTCCAGTTCCGCCGCGTAGCGGGTCAGCTGCTGCGTAAACCGCGTCTCGAACATGAACGCCATGGTGTTTTCGAGCTTCACCGGCTTCAATTCGGCGTTGGAGGCCTTGTCGAAGCCCGGCGCGTCGGGACCATGCGCCAGCATCATGTTGTGCAGGCTCACACCACCCGGCACGAAACCCTTTTCCTTGGCATCGTACTGGCCGGTGATCAGGCCCATGAATTCGCTCATGATGTTGCGATGATACCAAGGCGGACGGAACGTGTTTTCCGCCACCATCCAGCGCGGCGGGAAGATAACGAAATCGACATTCGCCGTACCCGCCTCCTCCGTCGGCGCCGTCAACACCGTGAAGATCGACGGGTCCGGATGATCGAAGAGGATCGCGCCGACGGGCGAGAATGTGCGCAAATCGTATTTGTAGGGCGTGTAGTTGCCGTGCCAGGCGACGACATCGAGCGGCGAATGCCCAATCTCGGTGACATGGAACTGACCGCACCATTTCACGGTCACGCGGCAGGGCGTTTCCTTGTCTTCGTAAGCGGCAACCGGCGTCTTGAAGTCGCGCGGATTGGCGAGGCAGTTGGCACCAATCGGCCCACGATCCGGCAGCGTGAACTTCGCGCCGTAATTCTCACAGATATAGCCGCGGGCAAAGCCGTCCCTGCCCGGCTCGACGATCGAGACTTTCGCCATCATGCCACGCGGCAGCAGCGCGATTTCCTGCGGCTCCACGTCGATGACGCCCATTTCGGTGAAGATGCGGATCGTGCCATCCTGAGGAACGATCAGCATTTCGCCGTCCGCATTGAAGAAATAGTCGTCGACCATGTCCTGGTTGAACACATAGGCATGGGCGGCCATACCCACCTGGCCGATCGCATCCCCGGCCGTGGTCATCGTGCGGATGCCGGCCAGGAAGTTCGTCGGTCCGTCTGGAGCCGGCACGGGATCCCATCGTAACTGGCCGAGCGCCAGCGAATGGTCATCGAGACAAGGCGCACTCTTCCAGAACGGCATGTCGATCCGCGAGAACCGGCCCGTGTGCTTCACGCTCGGGCGGATGCGGTAGAGCCAGGACCGCTCATTGGTGCCGCGTGGTGCCGTGAAGGGAGAGCCTGACAGCTGCTCGGCATAGAGCCCATAGGCTGGCCTCTGGGGTGAGTTGCGGCCCTGGGGCAAAGCGCCGGGCAGCGATTCCGTTTCGAAATCATTGCCGAAACCCGGCATGTAGCGCGGCGACATGGCGGTCTCCTCCCACCCACGTGAAATTCGTTGCGGATGTAACCGTTATATTTTGTAACTATCAAGCCACCGCCGAGCGAGAGAGACGATCGTGACATCGACCTTGAAACTGGAAGAATTCCTGCCCTACCGGCTGGCCCGCGCGGCCGAAATCGTCAGCCGCGATTTTGCCGCGCTCTACCGCGAGCGCCACCGTCTGACTCGGCCCGAATGGCGCGTCTTCGCCACCATCGGCCAGTTCGGCACGATCACGGCGACGGCGATCGGCGCGCACTCGTCCATGCACAAGACGAAGGTCAGCCGCGCCGTGTTTTCTCTGGAGAAACGTCGATGGATCAGCCGGACGACAGATGATGCAGATCGACGGGTGGAACGGCTGCAACTGACGCGTGAGGGCGGCCTGCGCTTTCAGGAGCTTTCGAGCATGGCCCGCACTTACGAGTCGAGGCTGCTGTCGGCGATCGGCCCCGAGGCCACGAACCATCTGGTCGGGGCCATGGCTGCACTGGAGCGTTATGCGGGCGACGGTAGCCCCAGCGAGCGTTAGGCCGTTCGAATGTGAGGCCTCGCTAACCTGCGGTGCGATCGGGAACAGGCGAGGATAGATCGCGTTGGGATGACACAGGGACAATGACTGACAGAGGATAAAGCAATGAAAAAGCTACTTCTCGCATCCACAATGAGCCTCGCGCTGATGACCGGCGCTGCCTTTGCCCAGGACGCAGGCGGCGGCTCTGAAGCCGGTGGCGGCGCGAGTGCTGGCGGCGGTGCCGAAGCTGGAGGTGCCGACGCTGGCGCAGGTGCGGATGCCGGTGCTGGAACTGACACCGACGCTGGTGCCGGCACGGACACCGGGGTCGACGCCGGCGCTGGCGCCGATGTCGATGCGGGCGTTGACGCGGGCACGGCGACTGGCACAGACGCCGAAATCGATGGAGAGCTCGATACAGATACGGAAGTCGACGTTGACACGGGCGTCGAGACCGAAGGCGTTTTCGGGAATCTGGGCTCCTCGGCTGATGATTTCTTCACCGACTCAACGCGCACCGAGGCCGTTGCACCCGATCAGATCATGGCGGCCTTTTCTTCACTGACACCTGAAGAGCAGCAACTGGTGCTCGCGCAATGTGCCGACGCCGTTACCGTAACCGGTGCCTTGGTCGAAATCTGCGAAGTGGTCGTGACGCAGTAAGTCACCCTCAAACTTTGGAGGCTGCCGCAACCAGCGGCAGCCTTTTTTGTCGGCCAAGACGGCCAGGTCCTCCCGGTACTTCAATCCCAATTTTTTTACGGAGACGACGATGAAGAAGCTTTTGTGCGCGACCTTCCTTGCGGCCACGATTTCCCCTTTGGCCATGGCCTCGGCCGCCATGGCCCAGGATGCGGCGGGCATGCCTGAAGAAACGGGCGATCTGGTCACAGCCACAGCCACGCTTGAGGGCGACGGCATCGAAGGCACTGTGACTTTGACGGAAACGCCGACGGGCATCGTCATCATCAAGATCGAAGCCAGCGGGCTCGAACCCGGACCGCACGGCGTGCATCTTCACGAGACCGGCACATGCGATGCCGAAGGTGGCCATGAGGCCGCCGGCGGTCACGTTTCGGGCGGTGGCGAGCATGGTGTGCTGAACCCCAATGGTCCGCATCCGGGCGATCTGCCGAACGTGCATGTCCAGGAAGACGGCATCGCGCACGCCGAGTTCTTCGTTTCGGATATCGCTCTGTCAGGAGATAGCGGCACGGTCATCTTGGACGATGACGGTGCGGCCTTCATCATCCATGCAGGGCCCGACGACTACCTGACCGATCCGGCCGGCAACAGCGGCGACCGCATTGCCTGCGGCGTTATCGAAGCCGCCAACTGATAAAGCTGCGTTAGCCTATACGGTCAGGTGCCGGCGGACGTCTTGGCGATCGAGATCCTCCGCCGGCCCCTGGTGAACCACTTCGCCGCGATCCATGATGTAGACCTCGTCTGCAAGCTCGCGGCAGAAATCCAGATACTGCTCGACGAGGACGATTGCGAGGCCCGCGCTGTCGCGCAGATAGCGGATCGCCCGGCCAATATCCTTGATGATGGACGGCTGGATGCCTTCTGTCGGCTCATCCAGAACCAAAAGCTTCGGTCGCGTGACGAGCGCCCGACCGATCGCCAGCTGTTGCTGCTGGCCACCCGACAAATCCCCGCCGCGGCGACCGAGCATGTCGTTCAGAACCGGAAACAGCTCAAACACATGGTCGGGGATGGTCTTCTGGTCGCGCTTCAGGGGCGCAAATCCCGTCTCGAGGTTCTCTCGAACTGTCAGCAGCGGAAAAATCTCCCTGCCCTGCGGCACGAACGCAATGCCCGAACGGGCGCGATCGTAGGCGGCGCGCCGGCCGAATTCGCGGCCCTCGAAGCGCACGATGCCTGAACTCAAGGGATGATGGCCGACGATCGCGCGCATGAGGCTGGTCTTGCCAACGCCGTTTCGGCCAAGCACACACGTGATCTTCGCGGGCTCCGCTTTCATGGACACGCCGCGCAGCGCTTGAGCCGCGCCGTAATGAAGGTTCGCGCCTTCGACCTCAAGCATCTTCGCTGCCCCTGTCGATGGCCGCAGACTTCGGCTGCGAAGCCCACACGATGTGCGGCGCGGGCACCAGCCCACTTAAGCGCAACTCCATATGCGCCGGCTTCGCCGTGGGCAGAGGCTGCATGAGCACCCGCAATCCGTGCCAAAATCCCATCACTTCCTCCTAACGCCCAAGATAGACTTCGATGACGCGTGGATCCTTGCTGACATGATCGAGCGATCCTTCAGACAACACCGATCCTTCGTGCAAGCAGCTGACCTTGACGCCGAGTTCGCGCACGAAGTGCATGTCGTGTTCGACGACGATGACGGAATGGTCCTGCGCGATCTCCTTCAAAAGCCGCGCCGTCTCTTCCGTCTCGGCATCGGTCATGCCCGCCACCGGCTCGTCGACCAGCAGAAGCTTGGGGTTCTGCGCGAGAAGCATGCCGATCTCGAGCCATTGCTTCTGGCCATGGCTGAGATTGGCGGCGAGGTCGTTGCGGCGGGGCGAAAGTCGCGTCGTCTCGAGGATTTCTGAGATCTTGGCAGCGTCGTCGCGGTTCAGCCGATAGAACAGCTGGCCGAGAACACCGCGACTGCCCTGCAGCGCCATGAGCAGATTGTCCTCGACCGTATGGCTTTCGAAGACCGTCGGCTTCTGGAATTTGCGGCCTATGCCGAACGTCGCGATTGCGGGCTCGTCATGCTGCGTCAGATCAATCGTGCCATCGAAGAAGACCTCGCCGCTGTCGGGGCGTGTCTTGCCGGTGATAATGTCCATCATCGTCGTCTTGCCGGCGCCGTTTGGGCCGATGATCGCCCGCATCTCCCCACGTTCCAGGTACAGCGAGAGATTGTTGATGGCGCGGAAACCATCGAAGGAGACCGAAACGCCGTTGAGATAAAGCAGCGGCCGGTCTTCCGCGCGATCCGGGGATGCCTGAACATTCATGGCTGTCACTCCGCCGGTGTCGGTTTAGCCGCGTCAGCGGTGGGCTCGGGAGGCAGGCGTCGCCGATCGAAGCGCGCCATCAGGCCCGTGGCGATACCGAGGATGCCCTTGGGCAGGAAGATGGTGACGAAGACGAAGAGCGCACCGAGGGCAAACAGCCAGAGGTCGGGATAGGCGATCGTGAAATAGGACTTTGTGACGTTGACCAGGATCGCTCCGATGATCGGCCCGATCAGCGTGCCGCGCCCGCCAAGTGCTGTCCAGACCACCACCTCGATGGAGTTTGCAGGCGCGAATTCACCGGGATTGATGATCCCCACCTGCGGCACGTAGAGCGCCCCTGCAATTCCGGCGATGACTGCAGAAACGACGAAGGCGAAGAGCCTCACATATTCGGGACGGTAGCCGAGAAAGCGTGTGCGGCTTTCCGCATCACGCACCGCGATCATCAGCTTGCCGAGCTTGGAATTGACAATCGCCGAGCACACGACGAAGGCGATGGCCAGCATGATTGCGGTGGCGGCAAAGAGCGACGCCCGCGTTTCCGGCGCCCGGATCGAGAAGCCGAGGATTTCGCGGAAGTCCGTCAGGCCGTTATTGCCGCCAAACCCCATGTCGTTGCGGAAGAAGGCGAGCAGAAGCGCGTAGGTCATCGCCTGGGTGATGATCGACAAATAGACGCCGGTGACACGGCTTCTGAACGCGAACCAGCCGAAGACGAAAGCGAGAAGACCGGGAACGACCATGACCATCAGCATGGCGAACCAGAACATGTCGAAGCCCCACCAGTACCAGGGCAGCTCCGTCCAGTTGAGGAACACCATGAAGTCGGGCAGCTCGGCATTGCCGTAAACGCCGCGGTTGCCGATCTGGCGCATGAGATACATGCCCATGGCATAGCCGCCGAGAGCGAAGAAGGCGCCATGGCCGAGCGACAGGATCCCGCAATAGCCCCAGACGAGGTCGAGCGCGAGCGCCAGCATCGCGTAGCAGAGATATTTGCCCATGAGTGCGACGAGATAGTTCGGCACGTAGAGCGGATGACCCGGCGAGAGCAGCAGGTTCGAGGCCGGGACGAAGATCGCGACGGCAACGAGGATCGAGACGACGAGCCAGGCCTTGCCATCGAGACCGCGAAGGAGTGCGTGCGTGATCATGCTTCCACCGCCCTGCCCTTGAGCGCGAACAGGCCGCGAGGACGTTTCTGGATGAAGAGAATGATGGCGACGAGCACCAGCACCTTGGCCAGAACCGCGCCGGTATAAGGCTCAAGGAACTTGTTGAAGACACCGAGCGTCATGGCGCCGACCAGCGTGCCCCAGAGATTGCCGACCCCGCCGAAGACCACGACCATGAAGCTGTCGATGATGTAGGTCTGGCCGAGATTGGGCGACACGTTGGAGATCTGCGACAGCGCGACGCCTGCAAGACCCGCGATGCCGGAGCCGAGACCAAAGGTCATTGCGTCGACGAAAGGCGTGCGGATGCCCATCGAGGACGCCATGCGGCGATTCTGGGTAACGGCGCGCATCTGCAGGCCGAGCGCAGTCTTCTTCATGACGAAAAGGAGCACGGCGAACACGACCAGCGAGAAAACGATGATCCATAGCCGGTTGTTGGTGATCGAAAGCCCGCCGAACTGGAACGCGCCCGACATCCAGGATGGATTGCCGACTTCGCGGTTCGACGCGCCGAAGATGGTGCGGATCGACTGCTGCAGGATGAGCGAAATACCCCAGGTGGCGAGGAGCGTTTCCAGCGGACGGCCGTAGAGAAAGCGGATGACGCCACGCTCGATGGCAATGCCGACGATGCCGGTCACGACGAAGGCCAGAGGCAGGGCGATGGCGAGCGACCAGTCGAACAGCTCCGGGTACGAGGTGCGGATCACCTGCTGAACGACGAATGTCGTATAGGCGCCGAGCATCACCATCTCGCCATGCGCCATGTTGATGACGCCCATGACGCCGAAGGTGATGGCAAGGCCGATAGCCGCAAGCAGCAGCACCGAGCCGAGCGAGAGCCCGTACCAGATGTTCTGGGCGACGTTCCAAAGGGCGAGATTTCGCTCGATCGCGGCAATCCCGGCCTGGATGGTCGGCTGCAGTTCCTCCGATGCCGTCGACAGCGCTCCCTGCAGGATGCCGATCGACTGGCTCCCTCCGCGCGCAACGATCGTGGAAACTGCGGCTTCGAATTCTTCCGGAGACGCGTCGCTGCGCAAGATGGCGACGGCGCGCACCTCTTCCATCACCGCGCGTACGGCATCGTCATCTTCTGCGGCCAGCGCGGCATCCAGCGTTTCAACGCTGTCGGCATTGGCGGACGCATACATGTCGCGCGCAGCGGCGATCCGGCGCGCCGGATTGGGGCTCATCAGGGTGAGCTGGCTGACGGCCGTTCGCACTTCGCGGCGGATGAGATTGTTGACGCGGATCTGCTCGACCGCCGAGGATGCGAGCGCTCCGATCTCTTCACCCGTCGCGACGTCGGTGGCGATGACGCCGTCGCCATCGGCTTGGGTCGTCACGATCTGGCCTGTTTCGGTAACGACGAACAGGCTTCCGGCCTCCAGTGCGCGCAGGATAGGCACCAGTGCCACTTCGCCGGTATCCGCGAGTGCACGGATAACCTCGCCGCGATCACGGAAGCTGCCCTCTGGCAGCTGGCGCAATAGATCGATGGCAGGGCTGCCGGGCGGAATAGTTTCCTCCTGCGCGAATGCCGCGATCAACGACATCAACAGGAAGGCAAATCCGGCGACGCAACGTGCGATGGCACGGTCGACTGTCATGGAGCAACTTTCAGCAGGAAACGGGAGGACGGCGGTTTCCGATCAGAAGGCACGGGAGGCGACTTGAAGCCGCCTCCCGTCCATTTGCGGACCTGACGGGAAGGATGTCAGGAACCGCTGCCGCATGTTTGAGTTTCGGTGTTGAAGTTGCCGCACATGACCGGCTCCGTCCAATCCGCTTCGAGAACAGCCGATTCCGGCAGGAAGTCGGACCAGGCGTCGCCCTCGACGAGACCATCGGTTTCCCAGACGACGTCGAACTGGCCGTCGGCCTGGATCTCACCGATGAGCACCGGCTTGGTGATGTGGTGGTTCGGCAGCATGACGGCTGTGCCGCCGGTAAGGTTTGGAACTTCCACGCCGACGATGTTCTCGATGACGGCATCCGGCTCGGTCGAACCGGCCTTCTCGACGGCCGCGACCCACATGTTGAAGCCGATATAGTGCGCTTCCATCGGATCGTTGGTCACGCGCTCTTCGTCGCCGATGAAGGCATGCCAGGCTTCGATGAACTCGGCATTTTCAGGCGTGTCGACCGACATGAAGTAGTTCCAGGCGGCAAGATGGCCGACCAGCGGAGCGGTGTCGAGGCCGGCGAGCTCTTCTTCGCCGACCGAGAACGCGACAACCGGGATGTCGACGGCGTCGATGCCCTGGTTACCCAGTTCACGGTAGAACGGCACGTTGGCATCGCCGTTGATGGTCGAGACGACCGCCGTCGGCTTGCCGGACGAGCCGAACGTCTTGATGTCGGACACGATCGTCTGCCAGTCGGAATGACCGAACGGAGTGTAGTTGATCATGATGTCTTCATCGGCAACGCCGGCATCCTTGAGGTACTGCTCGAGGATCTTGTTCGTGGTTTGCGGATAAACGTAGTCGGTACCGGCGAGCACCCAACGCTCGACGCCGACTTCGTTCATGAGGTAGTCGACCGCCGGAATGGCCTGCTGGTTCGGCGATGCGCCGGTGTAGAAGACGTTGCGCTGACTTTCCTCGCCCTCGTACTGGACCGGGTAGAACATCAGCGAGTTCAGCTCTTCGAAGACCGGCAGAACCGACTTGCGGCAGACCGACGTCCAGCAGCCGAAGACGGCATCGACTTCTTCGACTTCGATCAGTTCGCGCGCCTTTTCGGCAGCCAGAGGCCAGTCCGAAGCGATGTCGACGACGACCGGTTCGAGCTGACGACCGAGAAGCCCGCCCTTCTCGTTCTGCTGCTCGATGAGCATCAGCATGACGTCCTTGAGCGTCGTCTCCGAAATCGCCATCGTGCCGGAGAGCGAGTGGAGAATGCCGACCTTGATCGGGCCTTCCTCCTGCGCAAAGGCACCCGTCCAAGCCGTCGACGCAGCAAGCGCCGCAGCGGCAGTCATCATGACCCATTTCTTATTGGTAGCGGCCATCCGTTTTCCCTCCAACGGTTTCATATGCACCGCAACAAACCGAGCAAACGGCGTGCCAACTCAACCGGAGGCTTGCGGGCGCTCGGTAAGAGACTGTTCATCTTTGGATTTCGCGGCGTTCGATGGCCCGCTCTTCGGCCGATGCGGCAGGCCGGTTGCCCACGATATGGGCGCACGAAGCCAAAATTGATCAAAGTTTGTACGCCAAATAAAGCCTGCACATTTTTTCATCTTCACAAGATGTCCTGTCTCCACACACTGGAAGGAAGACGGGAGGCGCTTTATATGTTGCATTGCACAATCACGAAGGAGACCTGCCCATGGAAAAGCGCCACACCGCCATCATCACTGGCTCGACCAGCGGCATCGGTCTCGGGATCGCGAAGGCGCTCGCCCGCTCGGACATGAACATCGTGCTGAACGGCTTGGTGAAGGACGAGGATGCGGCCAAAGCCGTGGCCGAAGTGCAGAAACTTACGAAAGGCAAGGTCGTGTTCAACGGCGCCGATATGACCAAGCCGAAGGAGATCGCCGATCTCGTCCATTCAACGGAGAAGGAGTTTGGGACGGTCGACGTTCTGGTGAACAACGCCGGCATTCAGCATGTCTCAAAGATCGAGGAATTCCCGATCGAGAAGTGGGACGCGATTATCGCGATCAATCTCACGAGCGCGTTTCACACCATCCGCGCCGCGCTTCCCGGTATGAAGAAACGTGGCTTCGGTCGCATCATCAACATTGCTTCCGCCCACGGGCTCGTCGCTTCGCCATATAAATCGGCCTATGTGGCGGCCAAGCATGGCATTCTCGGCCTGACGAAGACCGTGGCGCTGGAAACCGCCGAAAACGGCATCACGATCAACGCGATCTGCCCGGGCTATGTCGAGACGCCGCTGGTCGAAGGACAGATCGCCGACACCGCTCGCGAGCGCGGCATGACCGAGGATGAGGTGAAGGAAAACGTCATCCTCAAAGCTCAACCGACCAAAGAATTCGTCAGCATCGAGGAAGTCGCCGACATCGCGCTGTTCCTGACGACGCCTTCGGCCAAATCCATTACAGGAACGTCGATCTCGGTCGATGGCGGCTGGACGGCGCAGTGATGCTGGAAGAGCAAGCGCCCGCCGCCGAGGACAAGCCGTCGGCACCTCGATCGAAGAGATCCGCCACCAAGACCGTCAACCTCGCCTTGCAGGGCGGCGGCGCGCACGGCGCCTTCACCTGGGGCGTGCTCGATGGGCTGCTCGATGACGGGCGGATCGAGATCGAGGGCATTTCCGGCACATCTGCCGGCGCGATGAACGCTGCCATCTACGCCTATGGCAACATGGAAGGCGGCCGCGACGGTGCACGCGAAGCGCTCGAGCGCTTCTGGCGCGACATGAGCCTCGCCGGCGAGGTCTTTTCGCCGGTGAAGCAACTGCCATGGGAGAAGCTTCTCGGTCCGTATTCGATGAACTCGTCCCTCACCTTCAACACCTTCGACAATCTGACGCGGATGTTCTCGCCCTATGAGTGGAACCCGCTGAACCTCAATCCGCTGCGCGATCTCGTCGCTCGCTCCGTCGACTTCGAGAAGCTGCACGCGTGCAAGTCGACGAAGCTCTTCATCTCCGCCACGAATGTCCGTACCGGCAAGGTGAAGGTCTTCACCAATGAGGATGTGACGCTCGATGCCGTGATGGCCTCGGCATGCCTGCCCTTCATCTACAAGGCCGTCGAGATCGATGGCGAGCACTACTGGGACGGAGGCTACACCGGCAATCCGGCGCTGTTCCCGTTCTTCTACAAATGCACGAGCCGTGACGTGGTGGTCGTCCACATCAATCCCATGGTGCGCGACGACGTGCCGATGTCTGCCCCCGACATCATGAACCGCATCAACGAGGTGTCCTTCAACGCCTCGCTCGTGCGCGAATTCCGCGCCATCGACTTCGTGGCACGGCTGATCGACGAGGAATGGCTGAAGGATGAGTACAAGGATCGACTGAAGAAGATTCTGGTCCACTCGATCCGATCCGATGATGCGCTCGAAGACCTCGACGTGGCATCGAAATTCGAGCTCGGCTGGGGCTTCCTGCAGGATCTGCGCGATCGCGGACGTCTCTATGCGATGGAGTGGCTCGATCGCCATTTCGACGATCTGGGCGAACGAGCAACGGTCGACCTGAAGAACGAATATCTAGCCGGATCCGGCGTCTAGGGCGAAAAGCGGAATCGCTTTCGCATCGTCGGCGGCTAGGCTAGTCTGAAGGCTTCGCAAAGATTCCTGGACCCATGACCCTGAGCACCCGCACCCATATCCGCTTCCGCCTGAATGACCGGACCGTGACGTTGAACACGCTTCGTCCGACCGAGACGCTGCTCGACTTCCTGCGGCTCGAACGGCGCCTGACCGGCACCAAGGAAGGTTGTGCGGAAGGCGATTGCGGGGCGTGCACGGTGCTTGTCGGACGTCTGAACCGCGATGGCGTCCTGGTCTACGAAACCGTGACCTCCTGCATCCGCTTCGTCGCTTCGCTCGACGGCTGCCATGTCGTGACCATCGAGCATTTGAAGGGAAAGGACGGCACGTTGCATCCCGTGCAGCAGGCGATGGTCGACCACCACGGATCGCAGTGCGGTTTCTGCACGCCCGGCATCGTGATGGCGCTTTATGCGCTGTGGATGCGGGATGCGCGGCCGAGCCGGCCCACGATCGAAAAGGCACTGCAAGGCAATCTCTGCCGCTGCACCGGCTACGAGCCGATCGTCCGCGCTGCCGAGGCGATGGCGGAAATTTCCCAGGCAACGTCCGATCCGCTTCAGGCCGAACGCGATGCCGTGCATTCCCAACTGGCCGAATGGCAGACCGACGAGACGGTCGACATGGGTGAAAGCGCCGATCGGCTGATCCTGCCCGCCAACATCGACGATCTGGCACAGAGTTTCTCGGCCAACCCGACGGCGACGATCGTCGCAGGCTCCACGGATGTCGGCCTCTGGGTCACCAAGCAGATGCGCCCCATCGGTCCGCTGATTTTCGTCAAGCAGGTCGATGGACTTGACGCGATCGAGGAAACGGTTGAGGGCATCCGGATCGGTGCGACGGTGAGTTACAGCGATGCGAGCGCCATTCTTTCCGAAACCTATCCGGCGATGCGCGCCTATTTCGACCGGATCGGCGGCGACCAGGTGCGCAATATGGGCACGATCGGCGGCAACGTCGCCAATGGCTCGCCGATCGGCGATACGCCGCCGCCGCTGATCGCGCTCGGAGCGACCGTTACGCTCAACCAGGCGGGAACGCGCAGGACCATGCCGCTGGAAGCGTTCTTCATCGACTACGGCAAGCAGGACCGCCAGCCCGGCGAGTTCGTCGAACGGATCGACGTTCCGAAACTTCGCAACAACGAGATTTTCGCCGTCTACAAAATCTCCAAACGCCGCGACGAGGACATCTCGGCACTCGCCGGCGCCTTCAAGCTGACGATCAAGGCCGATCGCATCACCGATGCGCGCATCGCCTTCGGCGGCGTGGCGGCGACACCGAAGCGCGCGCGGCACGTCGAGGCGGCCCTTATCGGCCGGGACTGGAGCATTGAGACGATCGACGCCGCCCTGCCCGCTTTTGAAAGCGATTATCAGCCCTTGAGCGACTGGCGCGCCTCCAGTGACTATCGCATGCTGACCGCCAAGAACCTGCTGCGCCGCTTCTTTCTCGAGCAGCAGGGTGAGACGGCCAGCCTGAAGCGCTTTGCGGCGGTGGAGGCGTGAACCGATGAACGAGATGAAGCCCATTCGCGGCGAAGCCTTTGAGGCGGACGCCACGATCCGCGGCGGCGCGCACGTGTCGCAGCGCCACGATTCCGCGCACAAGCATGTCACCGGCGAAGCGGTCTATATCGACGACATGGTCGAGCCGATCGGCACGCTCCACGGCTGTCTCGGGCTTTCCACCGTTGCCAATGGTGCGATCCTGTCCGTCGATCTCGAAGCGGTGCGGGCAGCACCGGGCGTCGTCGGCGTGCTGACGGCTGTCGATATCCCAGGCGAGAACGACATCAGCCCCACCGGCCGGCATGACGAACCAGTCTTTGCCGAAACGGAAGTGCTCTTCCACGGGCAGCCGATCTTCGCGGTGATCGCCGAAACGCGGGACGCGGCACGCCGTGCATGCCTGAAGGCAGAGATCACTTACGAAGAGCGGCCACCCGTTATCGACATTCTCGATACCGCCGACGATCCGCGCCTTGTCACGCCACCGCTGACGCTTGCGCGCGGCGACGCTGCTCAAGCGCTCGAAAGCGCGCCGCACCGGCTCGACGGCACGATGCGGATCGGCGGTCAGGATCACTTCTATCTGGAAGGCCAGATCGCCATGGCCCTTCCGGGCGAAGATGGCGATGTCCAGGTCTTCTCTTCCACCCAGCATCCGAGCGAAGTGCAGCACATGGTCGCCCATGTGCTCGGCGTCCCCTCGAACGCGGTGACGGTAGAAGTGCGCCGCATGGGCGGCGGCTTCGGCGGCAAGGAAACGCAGGGCAACATTTTCGCTGCCGTCGCTGCCGTCGCGGCCAAGCGCTTCGGCCGTGCCGTGAAGGTCAGGCCCGATCGCGACGACGACATGGTAGCCACCGGAAAGCGCCACGACTTCCTCGTCGATTACGATGTGGGCTTCGACGCAAATGGCCGCATCCAGGCGATCGACTACACCTATGCGGCGCGCTGCGGCTACTCCTCCGACCTTTCCGGGCCGGTGACGGACCGCGCACTGTTTCACTGCGACAACGCCTACTATTACCCGGCTGTCAAAGCCGTCTCGGCACCGCTCTTCACCAACACGGTCTCCAACACCGCCTTCCGCGGCTTTGGCGGCCCGCAGGGCGTGGTAGCGTGCGAGCGCGTGATCGAGGAAATCGCCTATGCGCTCGGCAAGGACCCGCTCGAGGTGCGCCGCGCAAATTTTTACGGCACGGACGATCGCAACGTAACGCCCTACCACCAGACGGTGGAGGACAATGTCATCCACCGCGTCGTGGACGAACTCGAGGCCTCGAGCGACTATCAGGCGCGTCGTGCTGAAATCTTGGCGTTTAATCGCGAAAGTCGCATCATCAAGCGCGGCATCGCACTGACGCCGGTGAAGTTCGGCATCTCGTTCACCGCCACACATTTCAACCAGGCCGGCGCGCTCGTCCATGTCTATACCGATGGCTCGGTGCACCTGAACCACGGCGGCACGGAGATGGGCCAGGGCCTCTTCACCAAGGTCGCGCAGATCGTGGCGGAAGAGTTCCAGATCGATCTCGATCGGGTGAAGATCACGGCGACCACGACCGGCAAGGTACCAAATACGTCGGCGACGGCCGCTTCCTCCGGCACGGATCTGAACGGCATGGCGGCGCAGGTGGCCGCGCGCACCATCAAGGACCGGCTGATCGCCTTTGCTGCCGATTTCTACGATGTGCCAGCCGAATCGGTCGTCTTCTCGGCCAACCGTGTCGATGTCGGCGGGCATGCCATGTCGTTCGCCGAACTGGTCAAGCAGGCCTATGTCGCCCGCGTGCAACTCTCCGCGGCAGGCTTCTACAAGACCCCGAAGATCCATTGGGACCGCGACAAGGGCACGGGTCGGCCGTTCTACTACTACGCCTATGGCGCAGCCTGTTCGGAAGTGTCGATCGATACGCTGACGGGCGAATACCAGGTGGAGCGCACCGACATCCTTCACGACGTCGGCAAGTCGCTCAATCCGGCGATCGATCTCGGCCAGGTCGAGGGTGGCTTCATCCAGGGCATGGGTTGGCTGACGACGGAAGAGCTCTGGTGGGATGGCAAGGGGCGCCTGCGCACCCACGCACCTTCCACCTACAAGATCCCGCTCGCTTCCGACCGCCCGCTGATCTTCAACACGCGCCTTGCCGAATGGTCGGAGAATGCCGAGCGCGCCGTCCGCCGCTCGAAGGCCGTGGGCGAACCGCCCTTCATGCTTGCCGTTTCGGTGCTCGAGGCGTTGTCGATGGCTGTGGCCAGCACGGCCGACTATCGCATCTGCCCGAGGCTCGACGCTCCGGCAACGCCGGAACGCGTGCTGACGGCGATCGAGCGCCTGAAAGCAGCCGGCGCGGCATGATCACGCCGGAAACGGCCCAAGGCTTCATCGAAGCCGAGGGGGCTGCCGTTCTCGTGACGATCGTCGAAGCGAGAGGTTCCGCGCCGCGCGAGGCCGGCGCCTGGATGCTGGTCGGGCAACGCGGCATTCTCAATACGATCGGCGGCGGGCAGCTCGAATTCGCAGCAATCGCGCATGCAAGGGCGATCATTGCCGGTGAGCAGGCGGAGATGCGGCTCGACGTACCGCTCGGTCCGGCAATTGGGCAGTGCTGCGGGGGTCATGTGTCGCTCGAATTCCGGGCGCTAACCGATTCCGCAGACTCAGAAGTTCACGAACGCGTCGCAGCCGACCTCACCGCGAGGCCACACGTTTATCTTTTCGGCGCCGGTCATGTCGGTCGGGCGCTGGCGCATGCGCTGAGTCTGCTGCCGTTCCGCACGGTCATCGTCGAGACACGGGGCGAGACGCTCATCGATCTCCCCGAAGCCATTGAAACCAGACTGACGCCTCTGCCGGAAGAGGTCGTCGCCTCCGCGCCCGCCGGTGCAGCTTTCGTCGTCTTCACCCATGAGCACGCGCTCGACTTCCTCGTCACGAAGTCAGCGCTGGAACGCGGCGATGCCGCCTATGTCGGCATGATCGGCTCGGATACGAAGCGCGCAACATTCCAGAGCGCATTCCGCCGCGACGGCGGCAATCCACAGCGTTTGGAAGCGCTCACCTGCCCGATCGGTGCCAAGCTATCGGACAAGCGACCCGAGATCATTGCCGCACTCGTCGCCGCAGAACTCGTTGCCGTGCTCGCTTCAGAATAAGTCCGGATCGCCGCGCCGCCGACGACCTTGCATCAGTCCCAAATCCCGAAGACGATCCTCGGGCAGCGATTTCGGATCAATCCGACTGATCCGTGGCCGGCGCTGAAGATGCGCAGACAGCTCCCGGCTGATGCGTATAAAAAGGCGCGCGAAAAGCGGCGCGCGGACGATGTCCACCCGTTCCATGACCAAATCTCCGGCCTCGTCTTTGTCTTGCTGGTTGTCGATGATGTGCCGTAACGATAGGCTGGAAGCGAGCCGGCGATCCAATGGGAAGATCGCAAGCGCCCATTAAGAGGCCTTATGCATGGACCCGCTGCCGCCGCTGAACGCACTGCGTGTCTTCGAGGCGGTCAGCCGACACATGAGCTTCACCCGCGCCGCCGACGAGCTCGGCATGACGCAATCGGCGGTCAGCTACCAGATCAAGCTTCTGGAGGATCGTGTCGGCACGCCGCTCTTTCTGCGCAAACCACGCCAGATCGTGCTCAGCGATGCGGGCGGGCGGCTCGCGCCGAAGGTTCGGGAAGCCTTTGCCACGATGCGAGAGGCTGTCGCTGGCTTGAACGATGACACCTCCCGCACGCTCGTCATCAACACCCTGCAGACGTTCGCGGCGCGCTGGCTGGTTACGCGGCTCGGTTCCTTTCAGCTTGCCCATCCGGAGATCGCCGTCAGGCTGGTCACCACCCAGAATTATGTCGATTTCGACCGTGAGGAGGTCGACGTCGCAATCCGGGTCGGCACCGGTCCCTGGCCGGGCCTGGCGCGCCACAGATTGATGGACATCCGCTTTACGCCGATGCTGAGCCCAGCGCTCGCCGAAACGATCGGCGGCGTGAGGGAGCCGGCCGATATCCTCAAGTTGCCGATTCTGGCGCCACGCGACCATTGGTGGCCGCTCTGGCTGCATGCCGCAGGTCTCGACCCGGATGCGCTGAAAGGCCGACCAGACCACCGGATGAGCGCACAGGCGCTGGAAGCAGGCATGGCGATCGCCGGCATCGGTGTTGGCATTCTGACACCGGAATTTTATCCGAGCGAATTGGCGCTTGGCCAGCTGATCCAGCCCTTCGACATCATTTGCACGGACAACACAGCCACCCACTGGCTCGTCTACGCGGAAAGCCGCCGCAACGCCCCGCAGATCCGTGCCTTTCGCAATTGGATTCTGTCACAGGCAGGCGTCGAAGGTGGTTGATGCAGTGCACAAGGGCCTTTCCGCAGCCAAGCGTCTCACGCTAAGGATCGGGGTCGCATCAATGGGATCGCACCATGTATGAATATGCCATCGCCTGGGAATGGCTGTCTTTTGCCGTGCGCTGGCTGCACGTGATCACGGCCATCGCCTGGATCGGCTCGTCCTTCTATTTCATCGCGCTCGATCTCGGGCTCACGAAGCGCCCGGGCATGCCGGTGGGCGCGAGCGGCGAAGAGTGGCAGGTGCATGGCGGCGGTTTCTACCATATCCAGAAATACATGGTCGCGCCGGCGGCCATGCCCGAGCACTTGACCTGGTTCAAATGGGAAAGCTACGCGACCTGGCTTTCGGGCTTCGCGATGCTCGCCGTCGTCTATTATGCCGGTGCCGATCTCTATCTGATCGACCGCAATGTCCTGGACGTCTCGGCGCCCGTCGCGATCCTGATCTCGCTCGCCTCGCTCGGCCTCGGCTGGGTGCTCTACGACCAGCTCTGCAAGTCGCCGATCGGCAAGCACACGACCGGCCTGATGATCGTGCTCTACGGCGTGCTCGTCGTCATGGCCTGGGGTTATACGCAGCTCTTCACGGGGCGCGCGGCGTTCCTGCATCTCGGCGCGTTCACCGCGACGATCATGTCGGCCAACGTGTTCCTGATCATCATTCCGAACCAGAAGATCGTGGTGGCCGACCTCAAGGCCGGCCGTGCTCCCGATCCTCGCTTGGGGCTTCAGGCCAAGCAGCGCTCGCTGCACAACAATTACCTGACGCTGCCCGTCATTTTTCTCATGCTGTCGAACCACTATCCGCTGGCTTTCGGCACGGCCTACAACTGGGTGATCGCCTCGCTCGTCTTCCTGATGGGCGTGACGATCCGGCACTGGTTCAACACCAAGCATGCCCGCAAGGGCTCGCCGACCTGGACGTGGATCGTGACGCTGGTAATCTTCATCGTCATCATGTGGCTATCCACCGTCCCTCGCCAGACCACCGAGGACGGTGCCGAGGCTGCCGGCGCGGTCGCCCCGGCCTTCGCGGCATTCGCGGAAGACGTGCATTTCAGTGAGGCGCGCGACACCGTCCAGGGTCGCTGCTCCATGTGCCATGCAGCAGAGCCCGTCTGGGAAGGCATTCACCGCGCTCCCAAGGGCGTGCTGCTCGAAACGGACGCGGAGATTGCAGCCCACGCCCGCGAGATCTACCTGCAGTCCGGCCGCAGCCACGCCATGCCGCCCGGCAATTTGACGGCGATGACGGAAACCGAACGCGCGCTGATCAACGCCTGGTACGAAAGCGCTGCCTATGGAGCGGACCGTTGACCGCGCGGCTGTTGCGCGGGCGGCTGCTGTCCTTCACCCGCAAGCCTGAAGCCGCCGACGACCATACAAGCTACCGCTACGAGGACGATGGCGGCCTGCTGATGCAGGATGGCCGCATCAAGGCTTTCGGATCATTTCAGTCGGTCAAGGCGAAGGCGCCGGATGACGTGGTCATCGTCGATCATCGGCCGCACCTCATCATGCCGGGCTTCATCGATCCGCACATCCATTACCCGCAGATGCAGGTCGTCGGCTCCTATGCCGGCTCGCTGCTGGAATGGCTGAACACTTACACCTTCATCGAGGAACAGCGTTTTGACGACGAAATCCACTCGGCGCGGATCGCCGGGCGGTTCTTCGACGAACTCGTGCGTCATGGCACGACGACGGCGGTCGCCTATTGCTCGGTACACCGCTCGAGTGCCGACAATTTCTTTGCCGAAGCGAGCCGCAGAAACCTGCGCATGATCGCCGGCAAGGTGATGATGGACCGCAACGCGCCGGATGCGCTGACCGATACGCCGCGGTCTTCCTATGAAGACACGCAGCATGTGATCGACCGCTGGCACGGCAGGGGCCGCAACCTCGTCGCCATCACGCCGCGCTTCGCGATCACCTCCTCACCGGAGCAGATGGAGATGGCGGGCGCGCTGGCGAGGCGGAATCCGGATCTTCACATCCAGACGCACCTCTCTGAAAACAAGGCGGAAATCGAATTCGCCTGCGAGCTCTATCCGAGCGCGAAGGACTACACCGACATCTATGCCCGATACGGCCTGCTTGGGCCCCGCACGCTGCTCGGCCACGCCATCCACCTGAGCGATCGCGAGTTGGGTGCGCTGGCGGCAGCTGAAGCAGTACCGGTTTCATGCCCGACCTCGAACCTCTTCCTCGGCAGCGGCCTCTTCGATCTTCGCCGCGTGGAGAAAGCCGGCCTGCGTGCGGCCTTTGCGACCGACATTGGTGGTGGAACGAGCTATTCGATGCTGCGCACGATGGATGAGGCCTACAAGGTGCAGCAACTCGCCGGCAACCGCATGCCGCCTCTCGAGAGCGCCTGGCGCATGACGCGCGGCAATGCCGACGCGCTCGGCCTCACCGACCGCATTGGAACCCTGGATGAGGGCTCGGAAGCGGATGTCGTGGTGCTCGACGCCCAGGCGACACCGGCGATGGCGCTGAAGATGGAACGCGTCACCACGCTTTCGGAAGAGCTGTTCCTTATGCAGACCATGGGCGACGACCGCACGATCCGCGAGGTTTACGTCGCGGGTGAGCCGGGCAAGTCGGTGCTGGTGCATTGAAGCGGCGTGGTCGCCCCGCGATGGGGACGACCCTTACGATCGCCGGATCAACTCCCCCGGTACGTCGAATACCCGTAGGGCGAGATCAGCAATGGCACGTGGTAGTGCGCGCCGGCGTCGGCAATGCCGAAGCGGATCGGCACGATGTCGAGGAAAGCGGGCTCAGGCAGGGGTTGCGCTTGCGCCCGCAAATAATCGCCGGCGTGAAAGACCAGCTCGTATGTTCCTACGACGAGGCTATCGCCGGCAAGCAGCGGTGCATCGCAACGCCCGTCGGAATTGGTCGTGACGCTTTTGAGATGGACGCGATCGGTGCCTTCGAGCCGGAAGAGCTCGATCGCAAGACCCGACGCGGGACGTCCCGATGCGGTGTCCAGGACATGGGTGGTCAGTCGGCCGCCTTCGCTCATGGCTTATCTCTTTTCGTCAGGTCAGCCGCCTCGATGACGAAGGGCTCGGAATAGAAATATTCTTCGAGATTGAGTCCCGGCCCTTCCCGATCGACAACGAGGAAGTCGCTGACGTCATCAAGAGCCAGAAGCGGGTGATGCCAGACATTGCGCCCATAGCTGACGCCTTGCACGCCGGTTGCGCGAAAGACACGCGGTCGCGCGGGCCGTCCACTGTCATCCTCGGCAACAGCCAGCAGCCAGTCCCGCTTGTCGAGTGGATAAAAGGCCTGGCTGCCTTCGGGGTGGCGCTCCATCGTTGCAATGGAAAACGGAAAAGCCCGTGGCTGCCCGCGAAAAAGGCTGACGATCGTCCGACCCTCGGCATCCGTGTCGCTGACAGCCAGCCGATGGTAACGTTCGGTCGTTCCACCATTGATCATCCGAAGTTCGGCTCCGTCGATATCCATGACGGAGCCGAACGGGGCAAAGGCTTCCCGCGTCAACCTTTCAACGGTGAGCGTCAGCGCCACCAAGCGCTCAGGCCTTGGTGCCGAAGAGCCGCAGACGGCTGACGCCGCCATCGGGATGGATCGCGAAACGGACATGAGTCACCGGCCCGATCCCCTCCACTGCGTCACCGGCGAACTCGTGCACATGGTCCATCTGCAGCTTGGTGCGCGGCAGAATGGGCTTCCAGGTCTCGCTGTCACGGATCTGCTCATCACTGAAATCGCCGACGTGATCCGGCAGATAGGCCCCCAGCAGCTCGCAGGTATCGGGATAATTGCCCTTGAAATGGGCAGTATCGACGATGACTCGGGCAATCGTTCCCGGGTGGCCGAGCTTCAGGATTGTCCAGTCGTGACCGGGCCCGCGGCGGCGCGCCGTTTCCCAACCATCACCCATGTTGATGCCGCGACCGGGTCCAAGCATCCGTTCCGGCGAGCCGTAATGCGCATCCGACCAGGCGAGCGCGCGGGCACCGTGGAAGATATAAGCGAGATCGACCTCCTGCTCGGCGCCGACACGGCTCCAGTCATAGTGCGCGGCACCGAAGACACGCAGGCGCGCCACGCCACCATCGGGATAGATGTGCAGACGCAGATGCGTCCAGACATTGGCGCGGTGGGCCTGATCGTCGATCTCGACATAATGATGCCGCGACGGCCCGAGCGCTGTCTTCGACAGGATCTCCACCCATTCGGTCGCCTCGTCCGGATCGCCATTTTCGACATGGGCGACTTCGATGCTGGCGTGCGGGGGGTAGTTGCCCGTGAAGAAGCTTGTATCGATATCGAAGCCGAAGATGCGGCCGGGCATCGCGAGGCGGATGATGGCCCAATCGTGACCCGGCACCCGCTTGCGGCGCGATTCCCAGCCATCCATCCACTTGCCGTTGTCGTCGTATTCGCCGGGCAGGAAGACGGCCGGCTCATCGTTCAACATGCGCGACAACGGTGCGAAGAATTCGTCCGAGGTCGCCAACCCGACAGCTCCGAGCCGCTCGGAGGCCAGGTTAATGGTCCCACGCACGAAATCAGGAATGTCCTCGCTCAGTTCGAGAACGGCATGCTCATTGGTCATTCAACTCTCCGGATGCATGGATTTGAGCCTGAGCAGCGCGATCTTCTCCACCTCATTGCAGGCAGTCGCGAACTCGTCAGGCTTGGTGTTCTTGATACGCTTCTCGAAGGCCCGCAGGATGTCGTCCTTGCCGAGCCCCTTGACCGCGATGATGAAGGGGAAGCCGAATTCGCGCTGATAGCGATCGTTGAGTTCGGTGAAGCGCGCATGTTCTTCAGGCGAAAGCCGATCGAGCCCGGCGCCAGCCTGCTCGGATTTCGAAGCCTCGGTGAGACCGCCCGAGATCGCGAGCTTGCCTGCGAGATCGGGATGGGCGCGGAGCACGCCGAGCCGCTCATCACGGTCTGCCGCGCGAAATGCCTGACACAGAGCGAGATGAACGGTCGAGACCGTCAGCGCCTGGTCGGACGCAAGGCGCTGGTAGCCACGTTCGGCGACGAAGGGCGAATGCTCGAAGATCCCGCCGTAGCGCTCGACAAATACATCTTTTTCGATCATCGCGGTTGCCTCTTGTGATGCGCATGCCAATGGCGCGCAATGTCGATCCGGCGCGCGACCCAGACCTTATCGTGGCCCGCGACATAGTCGAGGAACCGCGCAAGGGCCGCCGCCCGCCCCGGACGGCCGACGAGACGGCAGTGGAGACCGATGGACATCATCTTGGCCGCACCCTGCACGCCTTCCTCATAAAGAACATCGAAGCTGTCCTTGAGATAGGTGAAGAACTGCTCGCCCGTATTGAACCCTTGCGGCGTCGCGAAGCGCATGTCGTTGGCGTCGAGCGTATAGGGCACGATCAAATGGTCGCCATTCATCCCGTCGACCCAATAGGGCAGATCGTCCGCGTAGGAATCGGAGGAATAGACGAAGCCGCCCTCCTCCATCGCCAGCTGCGTCGAATGGATCGACGATCGGCCCGTATACCAGCCGAGCGGCCGTTCGCCGGTGACTTCGGTATGGAGGCGGATCGCCTCGTCCCGGTGGCGGCGCTCCTCGTCGAGCGTGAAGTCCTTGTAGTCGATCCATTTGAGGCCGTGGGATGCAATCTCCCAACCGGCTTCCTTCATGCCCGCGACCGCCTCGGGATTGCGCGCAAGCGCTGTCGCGACACCATACACGGTGACCGGCATGCGGCGCTCGTTGAACATACGCCACAGCCGCCAGAAACCAGCGCGGGAGCCGTATTCGTAGATCGATTCCATGTTCATGTGGCGCTGGCCGGGCCAGGCCTGCGCGCCGACGATTTCCGAAAGGAACGCTTCGGATGCGGCATCGCCATGGATGATCGCGTTTTCCCCGCCTTCCTCGTAATTGACGACGAACTGCACGGCGATGCGCGCACCGTCCGGCCAGCGCGGATCGGGCGTCGTGCGGCCGTAGCCGATCATGTCTCTGGGGTAAGGCTCGGTGGTCATGGTGAGATTCTTCATTCTTCGGCGCGGACGTTATCACCCGCAGCGTCGATTGCCAGCGTGCTGGACGCGCCGTTCAGCGCTTTATCCGCGCGGCCTTAGCGAGATGATAATCGATCGAGAAGCTTTCCGGCAATTCGACCGGCCGTCCCAGCAGCCGGTTGAGCGCCGCCTCGGCCATGGCATGGGCAATACCGAGCGTGATCTTGAAGCCGCCCGTCGCGATCACCGTGTTCGCGTCACCTGGCACGAAATCGACCAGCGGATCACGGCCGATCGCCCGGGGGCGAAGCCCGGCCCAGCGTTCGATCACCGGCGCATTAGCAAGCGTGGGACACAGAGCAAACGCACGCGCGAGCAAGACGTCCAGCTGAGCATCGGTCGAAAACGGCGCGTCGAAGCTGTTCTCGCTGGTGCTGCCGATCGCAACCGTGCCGTCCGCATGGGGAATGATATAGACGCCATCATCGAAAATGAGCGGCTGAGCGGGATCGCAGCGCGCATCGAGCAACGCCGCCTGCCCTTTGACAGGCATGCCGAGCTCGGTCGGAAGCGGAAACAGCGACGCAAGCAAAGGAAAGCTCTGGTGCCCGGCCGTTACCGCCATTCGGTCAGCCAGTATGACGGCTCCGCTGGCAAGCTCCGCCCTGCCGGCCTGCCAATGCTGCAGTCCGTCATGCTCGATCAGGAGCACATTCGGCCGCGTTTCCAGGCCTGTGCGCAGCGCTGCGCAGAGGCGCCGCGGATCGAGCCTTGCACTCAGATCGTCGAAGACGACGCCGGCCGGTGCGGCAGCTGCGGCCAGCCAGCTGCTCCCGGTTGCGGGCGGATGCACCGTCCAACGAAACGACCGATCGCGCCCCTGCCAGTTGCGGCCCGCATCGTCCTGACGTTCGCGCGCGCGATCCAGCTGACGCTGGTCAAGCAGCGGCATGAGGCGGCCGATGCGGCCGTAGCCGGTGGACAGCCCCGTCTCCGCCTCGAGCGCGGCGATTGCTGGCTCCAGCGACAGGAGCGCTTCAAACTGAAATTGCTTTTTGCCGTTCCAGCGCTCCGGCGCATGCGGCATCAGTGCGCCGAGAATGCCGCCGCTGGCACCGGCTCCAATCGCGCCGGCATCCACGAGGGCGACCGACATCCCGGCGTCGCTCGCAAGCCGTGCCATCCACAAACCGACGACACCGCCACCCGCGATCAGGAGATCGCACGACCGAGCGCTGCTGGAAGCTGACTGAGCCCGTTGCATCGGCACTTCAATCGGCGCTACGCACGTCGCGAAGAGACCGCGGCATGGAAGTAGATCGATGGGTGAAGAAGGCGAAAACGCGATCGTGTGGCATGAGGGCGATATGCCTTTTTCCACGCGCTTTGGCGATCATTTTTACTCTCGCGAAAATGGTCTCGCAGAGACGCGGCACGTGTTCATTGCCGGCAATCGGCTGCTGGAGCGGTGGCAGGAACAAAACCACTTCGCCATCGCGGAACTCGGCTTCGGCACGGGGCTGAACATGCTGACGACGTGGCAGGCCTGGAAAGCGCAGCGCCGCTCGGGCCAAGATCTCACCTTTACGTCCTTCGAGAAATTCCCGCTTGATGGCGAGACCTTGGACCGCGCTCTCGCGAACTGGCCGGAGCTTGCCGATGAAGTCGCAGCCCTCGTCGCTGTCTGGCCACAACCGAAACCGCTGGAAGATCTCGTGGTCGATCTCGACGATGGCGTCCGGCTGCAGCTCCTGATCGGCGATGCGGCGGAGCGGTTGAACGCTTGGGATGGCCCAGCCGACGCCTGGTATCTCGACGGCTTTGCGCCCTCTCGCAATCCCGACATGTGGTCAGCGGATCTTCTCGGCGCCGTGTTCGAAAAGACCAAGCCCGGTGGGACATTTGCGACCTATGCCGCGGCAGGCTTCGTGCGGCGCAATCTTCAGGCGGCCGGCTTCACCGTCGATCGGCTTCCCGGCCACGGCATGAAGCGCGAAATGCTTGCCGGCACACGGACGTCGTAAAGCGCAATATCAGCCGGCCGCCTTCGCGTCATTCTTGAGCCACTCGCCGATCTTGCGTTCCAGCATGTCGGGGCTAATCGGCTTGGAGATGTAATCGTCCATCCCCGCCTGCAGGCAGGCCTCCCGATCGCCCTTGAGCGCGTGGGCAGTGACACCGATGATCGGCACATGGCCGCGGCGCTGCCGCTCGCGCGCACGAATGGCCTGCGTTGCCTGATGGCCGTTCATCACCGGCATCGATACGTCCATCAGGATCAGCCGCGGAACGGCACGATCGAATTCGGCGACCGCCAGCGCGCCATTGCCGACGATGCGGTAGACGACGCCGAGATCGTCGAGGATCTGGCTGAAGACGATCTGGTTGACCTCGTTGTCTTCCGCAACGAGCACGTCCAGCCGAGCCGCCTGCTCTTCAAGGCGCCTGCCCGACGATTGCGGCTTGGCCGCGATTTGGCGGTCGACATGGCCATCGTTCGCTTCGTCGTCGAAAGCAAGCGCGGCCCCGATACCCGCCACCGATTCGGCCAAGCCTTCGTTGTCGATCCAGAGATCGAGCGACAGCGCTCCAGGTTTCGACGTGAAGGCAGGCGCAATCGTCTCGGGCTTTATCTGGTCGAGGTCGCTTGACAGTTCCTGCACGACGTCCGTCGGCAATCGCAATTCGGGCGCCGGAGCGCTTGGTCTCGAACGTGCCAGGGCTTCACCGAGTGTGGCCGCCAGATGCGCTTCACGCGCCGGCTTCGTCAGCACCGAAACGAGGCCAAGCCGCTGGATGTCGGAACGCCGCGGATCGACATCGACCGAGGTGAGCAGGATGATCGGCGTATCTTTCAGTGCCGGATCGAGCCGCACTGCCGTCGCCATTTCCAGCCCAGTCATGCCCGGCATGTGATGGTCGAGGATCACACAGTCGACCGCGACATTCATGGCGGCTGCGGCTTTGAGCACCTGAAGGCCCTCGGCACCGCTGACGGCCGCGCAGCCGTCGCACTGCCAGTCCTGCAATTGCGCGCTCAGAATATCGCGGTTCACCTGGTTGTCGTCGATCACCAGAACGCGCGCGCCGACAAGCGACGCCGGCGGTGGCGCAGGCGTTTGCAACGTCTCGCCAATCGGCAGCGCGAGGAAGACGCGGAACGTCGAGCCTCGGCCCTCTTCGCTTTCGAGCGAAATCGTCCCACCCATCAATTCGATGATCCGGGTTGTTATGGCGAGACCGAGGCCGGTACCCTCGTGCCGGCGGGTCGACGATCCATCGACCTGGCTGAACTTCTCGAAGATCTTGTCGCGCTTGTCGGCGGGGATGCCGAGCCCCGTATCCTCGATGGTCAGTACAAGTTCCGCGCTATCGTCGACAGCGCGGCCGGCGAGCGAGATCAGGACGTGGCCTTTCTCGGTGAACTTGATGGCGTTGGAAAGCAGGTTCATCACGATCTGGCGGAAGCGGCCCTGATCGCCGACGAGCATGCCCGGCACGCCCGCATCGACGCGCACCACCAGTTCGAGATCCTTCTCTGCCGCGGCCTTCGCCAGCAGACCGGCAACGTCTTCGACCGCATCGCGCGCATTGAACGGCGCATATTCGAGCGAGATCGCGCCCGCTTCGATCTTGGAGAAATCGAGGATGTCGTTGATGATCGTCAGGAGCGCGTTGCCGGACTTCATGACGATGTCGCAATAGGTACGCTGGCGGGTATCGAGGTCGGTCTTCGACAGGAGTTCTGCCATGCCCAGCACGCCGTTCATGGGCGTGCGGATTTCGTGGCTCATATTGGCGAGGAATTCGGACTTCGCCCGATCGGAGGCTTCGGCCTTGATGACCAGCTGCTGCAGTTCCGCTTCCCGTTCCTTAAGCTCCGAAATGTCGGAATAGGTAACAACGGTCAAACCGCCGGTCGTGGGCTTGCCGTCGATGCGCAGCCAACGGCCGTCACGACCTTTGCGCTCCAGCTGGTGGAACTGTCCTTTGCGGGCACTCTCGAGAATGTAGGCCTTGGCCTTTTCCGCCTCCTCCCCCTCGCCGTAGTCGCCGCGCTCGGCGCAGTAATCGATTAAGACCACCCAAGGCTTGCCCGGTCCGACCAGTCCACGCGGCACATCAAGGAACTCGTAGAAGCGGTCGTTGGTAAAGAGTATCTTGTTGGCGTCGTAGATCAGCAGGCCCTGCGCCATCGCCTCCGCAGCGTCGTCGAGCAGGCGGACGGTGTCCTTGAGCTTGGCGTTGATCGCTTCGGCGCGCTCGCGATGCTTGCGCACTTCGCTGATGTCGTAATAGCCGATCATGCGGCGGCCGTTCGACAGCGGCGTCACCGAGTACATCAGCGCGACGCCATCCTGCCGCTTGAATTCTCTCGGAGCGACGGCGCCCTGCCGGATCTCGGCGGTTCTGGATGCGACGTAGCTTTCCCAGTCATCGTCGACGACGTCGTAGATCCCGTTGTCGCGGTTGAGGTCCATGAGCTTACGGAACGGGTGCCCAAGGAGAAGCACCGGCTCCAGACGCCAGATGTCGAAGAAGCGCCCGTTGATCAGTTCAATGGTGAGGTCCTGGTCGACCACGACGACTGCCATGGGCATCGCCTCAATGACCTGCCGGAGATCGTCCATTTCTCCGGACTGATCCGGCACGGGAGCCGACGCCGACCCGACATCCTGAAGCAAGGCAGTTGGATCAATCCGGGGATCGTGGCCGACGACGAATAGCGACCCGTCGGTGCATTTGATCCGCGTCAGGGTGAGCACGCGCCGAACCCCGTCCGGACAGACCATCGAGAGCCGCTGGACCTTGCCAAACACGAGGCATCGGCGCTCGGCCTCATCGCGCTCACGATCATAGCCGTCTTCACCGAAGGCTGGATCGCTGGTAGGCATTGCGGATTTGTTGATGGAGGTGAGGAAGGACTGACTGGCCGCGCGATAGCGCATCTGGCCGTCCTTGACGTAGATCAGGTGACCGATCTGCGGCACGTGCGCGATGCCGCGCTCGATCACATCCCTATCGAGATCACCCTCAACAGTCCGCACGCACCACCCCCGCCATCGCCAACCCACAATCGAGCCGGCCGCGCCAACAACCCAAGGGTGAGAATGCCGGTCCGCGCTGAACAAAGCGTTAACCATAGAACGGAACAGTGGAGACCGCAGCGGTTCGAAGCGCACGCGTCATTTTCTGGCCTGATTGCGACATCCCAGGCCGCATTCGGCACGGCGCATCCCCTCTCCTTCTGCAACATTATGTTCCTAATTGATAAAAATCGTGTCCGCCGGTTGCCAGGATGGAATAGAGGCGTTAGGTTCCGCACCAACATCTCCCCTATAGCCTCCGCCAGGCCGCGACTTGCTGATCTGCACTTCGTATCACTGCGCATTATTCGAGGTCTCACCCACTTGTATTGAAGTCCCTCACGGGAAAAGCTTTCACGGACGGTATGGCGAACAAAGTAGAAGCGAAGAATATCTTCAAGATATTTGGAAGCGAGCCCGATCGGGTCTTCGAAATGGTGAGCAAGGGCCACAGCAAGGCGGATATCCACGCCGAGACAGGCCAGACGATCGGCGTCAATGACGCAAGCTTCGAGGTTGCCGAGGGCGAGGTCTTCGTAGTGATGGGCCTCTCCGGTTCCGGAAAGTCCACGCTCGTGCGGATGATCAACGGATTGATCCCGCCGACAAGCGGCCAGATGATGATCGACGGCATCGACGTGGCGTCGTGTTCCGCCGAGACACTGCGCAAGGTGCGGCGCGAGAAGGTCGCGATGGTGTTCCAGCACTTCGCCCTCTTTCCCCACAAGACGGTCGTGGACAATGTCGCCTACGGGCTGAAGGTGAAGGGCCTGCCTGCAGCCGAAAGGCGCGAAAGGTCACTGAAGGCGCTGGCCCAGGTTGGCCTCGAGGCTTATGCGGACAGCTATCCCGAGGAGCTCTCCGGCGGCATGCAGCAGCGCGTCGGATTGGCGCGTGGTCTCGCGACCGAGCCCGAGATCCTTCTGATGGACGAGCCCTTCGGTGCGCTCGATCCCCTCATCCGCCGCGACATGCAGCTGGAACTTCTGGAACTGCAGCGCAGCCTCAAGAAGACGATCATCTTCATCACCCATGACCTGAACGAGGCGCTGATCCTGGGCGACAAGATCGCCATCATGAAGGATGGCAGCTTCGTGCAAGTAGGCACCGCGGAAGAAATCGTGGGCGAGCCAGCCGACGATTACGTCCGCGCCTTCACCCAGGACATCGACCGCTCGCGCGTGTTCGAAGTTGCCGCCATCGCACGCCCGCCGCTCTCCATCGAGATCAGCGCCTCCGTTTCGGAGACATTGGCTCGCATGGAAGCCGAGGACCTGGACGCGCTGTTCGTGACAGACAATGGTACACTGCGCGGGCAGGTCTTTTACCGCGGCCTCTCGGGCGCCTCGAATCCAGGGGCGCTCGCGCAGCACCTCGATCCGAATTTCGCGACGGTGACGCCCGATGCCCACCTGCACGAGCTCTACGGCAAGGCAGCAGCCGGCCGGCCCATTGCGGTGGTGGATGAGACGGGCGCGTTCATCGGCATCGTCGAACCGGGCGACATTTTTCACCAGCTGGTCCGCGGCGAAGAGCATGAGAGTGGTCAAAAGCGTGCAGCAACTGCCTGAGATGGATCGACTGTGCACAAGACAGTGGGAGGCTTGAAGCATGTTCAGCCCATCCGACCTTTTTGAAATCCCCTTCGGCGACTGGGTCGATTCCGCCGTCAAGGACTGGCTCGTCCCCAATTTCAGGCCGTTCTTCCGCTCCCTCCAGGCGCCGATTTCGTTCGTTCTCGATGGGTTGGACGGATTTCTGAATGCGATGCCGATGCTCGTGTTCACGGCAATCCTCGCCTTCATCGCCTGGCGTACGGCCGGCCGCGGGGTTGCCATCTTCACGGCGCTCGCGCTCGTCTTCCTCGACCTGATCGGGGTGTGGGGACAGACCATGACGACGCTCGCCATGATCGTGACGGCTGTGTTCTTCTGCGCCGTCATCGGTGTCCCGGTCGGCATCTTGGCAGCGCGCAGCAACCGGTTCCTCGCCATCCTGCGGCCGATCCTCGACGTGATGCAGACGATCCCGCCCTTCGTCTATCTCGTGCCGATCGTGATGCTGTTTGGCGTCGGCACGGTGCCGGGCGTCATCGCCACGATCATCTTTGCCCTGCCGCCGATCGTGCGCCTGACAAATCTCGGCATTCGCGGTGTGCGGGCCGACCTCGTCGAGGCGGCCTATGCATTCGGCTCCACACCCTCCCAGGTTCTGTGGGAAGTGCAGCTTCCGCTTGCCATGCGCACCATCATGGCCGGCCTCAATCAGACACTCATGATGGCGTTGTCCATGGCCGTCATTGCAGCGCTTATCGGCGCCGGCGGTCTTGGCTTGACCGTCAACACGGGTCTCGGACGGCTGGATGTCGGAACCGCGATGGAAGGCGGCATCGGCATCGTCATTCTTGCGATCATTCTGGACCGGATCACGCAATCCTTCGCCGAGCGCAAGGCGGTCGCCACGCCCTCGCTCGCACAGACGTTCCGCGGCTTTTTCAAGCCGTCGCGGATCGCGGCTCGCACGGCTGACGAAAAGCCCGCCTGACCGCCACGAAAATCGGCCGCCTTCTTGCGGGCGGCACGAAAACCCTCCGCTTGCAACAAGGGGCGGAGACCGACAAAACCCAAAGGGAGAACAAAGATGACAGCTTTCGGACGCCTGCCCCGCCTCTCTGCCAGCGTTGCGGCGGCAGCCCTCTGCTTCGCGGCGGCAACGACCGTTGCCAGCGCTCAGGATGCGCAGCCCGGTGAAGGCGTGACCATCAACATGGCACAGCCGACCTGGGACACGGGCTATTTCTACACGCAGATCTACAAGCAGATGCTCGAAGAGCTTGGCTACGAGGTCGCAGGTCCGAGCGCGCTCGACAACCCGATCTTCTACCAGTCGGTCGCCCAGGGCGACATGGACCTGTGGGTGGACGGCTGGTTCCCGCTGCACAACACCTACGAGGAGACCTTCTCGCAGGGCGCCGAAAAAGTCGGCACGGTTGCCGCTGGTGGCGCACTTGAAGGCTACCTGATCGACAAGGCCACGGCCGATGAACACGGCATCGACAATCTGGAGGATTTCAAGGATCCGGAAATCGCCGCGCTCTTCGACCGCGATGGCGACGGCAAGGCCGATCTCGTCGCCTGCCCGCCCGGCTGGGGTTGCGAAGTCGGTATTGAGCATCACCTCGACGCCTACGGCCTGCGCGATACGGTCAATCCCGTAAAGGCCGGCTACAACGCCTCCATGGCCGATGCGGTCGCCGCCTACGAGGCCGGCGAGCCGATCTTCTTCTACACATGGACGCCGAACTGGACCGTCAACGTGCTGAAGCCGGGCGAAGATGTCGTCTGGATCGAAGTGCCGGAAATCGACCTGCCGGAATCGACCAAGGGCCTCGAAGATGCAGCCACAATGGCCGGCGTCGAGGGCTGCGTGAACGATCCCTGCCAGCTCGGCTTCCCGGCCAACGATCTCGTTCCGGTGGCGAACTCCGAGTTCCTCGAAGCGAACCCGGCGGCGCGCGCGCTTCTGGAAGCGGCGTCCGTGCCGCTGGACGACGTCTTCGCGCAGAACGCCAAGATGTACGAAGGCGAAAACAGCGAAGCCGACGTCGCTCGCCATGCTGCCGAGTGGATCGAAGAGAACCGCGCGCAGGTCGACGAGTGGCTGACTGCCGCGCGCGACGCGGCGTCCTGATCTGAAAACTTCGTGAACTTAACCCGCAAGCGGGCCCTTCGGGGCCCGTTTGCACAAGATTTTGCCGCACGCGAACAGAATCTGCGGCATTTGTGCAGCCGCCCATGGTTTTCGCGGCCTTCCATTGCGAATTGCCCGATGCTAGAGGCATCGCCATCGACGTCCCGGACAGGGGACGCATCCGCGACGAGAAGCGGCCTAAGGCCGCCCACAGGGAACGATGTCAGCGATCATCGAAGTGAAAAACGTGAGCAAGCGCTTCGGCGGCTTCCACGCAGTCAACGACTGCACGCTCTCGGTCGAGAAAGGCTCCGTGACGGGCCTGATCGGCCCGAACGGCGCTGGCAAGTCGACGCTGTTCAACATGGTGGCGGGCACGCTGGAGCCGACGAGCGGGACCATCCTGTTCGACGGCGAAGACGTGACCGGCCTGCCTTCGCACGCGCTGTACAAGCGGCGCCTGTTGCGAACCTTCCAGATTGCGCACGAATTCTCCAACATGACGGTACTTGAGAACCTCATGATGGTGCCGGACAACCAGACAGGCGAAGGCCTGATCGGTGCCTGGTTCATGCCCGGCCGCGTCGGCCGCGAGGAAGAAGCGATCCGCCGCAAGGCCGAGGAAGTGCTGGACTTCCTGAAGATCACCCATGTGAAGACCGAGCTTGCCGGCAATCTTTCGGGCGGCCAGAAGAAGCTCCTGGAACTCGGCCGCACGATGATGACCGACGCCAAGGTCGTGCTGCTCGACGAGATCGCCGCCGGCGTCAACCGCACGCTCCTGAACGATCTCGCGTCCAACATCGAACGGCTGAACCGCGAACTTGGCTACACTTTCTTCGTCATCGAGCACGACATGGACCTGATCGCCAGGCTCTGCGACCCGGTCATCGTCATGGCCGCCGGTTCTGTAATGACGCAAGGCCACATCGCCGACATCCAGAACGACCCGCGCGTGATCGAGGCCTATTTCGGCGGCTCGCCGACGGGCAATGCGACCGTCGCCCACGCCAATCAGGTGGAGGCGCGTCCGTGAGCCTGCTCGAAATCCGCAATCTTCATGCCGGTTACGGCCAGATGACGATCCTCAAGGGGATCGATATGACGCTCGATGCCGGCGAGATCGGCGTGATCGTCGGTCCGAACGGAGCCGGCAAGTCGACGACGCTGAAGGCGATCTTCGGCATGCTGAACATCACCGAGGGCTCGATCCATTTCGACGGGCACGACATCACCGGCATCAGCCCGGAAATGCTCGCCGCCCACAAGATCGCGATGGTGCCGCAGGAACACAATGTCTTCGCGACGCTGACGGTGCACGAGAATCTTGAGATGGGCGCCTATACGCGGCGCGACGACTATTCCCGTGTGATGGACGAGGTCTACGAGATCTTCCCGCCGCTGAAGGACAAGCGGCGGCAGGCAGCCGGCGAATTGTCCGGTGGCCAGCGCCAGATGGTCGCCTTCGGCCGCGCGCTGATGATCGAGCCGAAGCTGATCCTGCTCGATGAGCCGACGGCGGGCCTTTCGCCCATGTACATGTCGGAAATCTTCGACCGCGTGATCGCCATCAACAAGCTCGGCGTGACCGTCGCCATGGTTGAGCAGAACGCCAAGCAGGCGCTTGCCATCGCCCACAAGGGCTTCGTGCTGGCCAACGGCCAGAATTCCTACACCGACACCGGCCGGGCGCTTCTCGACAATCCGGAAGTCGCCAAAAGCTTCCTCGGGGGATGATCGACACCAATGAATGAGCTGGTCTTCTTCATCAACAAGGGCATCCTCGCCGGTGCCATCATCGGGTCGATCTATGCGCTCGGCGCAATCGGCGTCACGCTGATCTTCGGCATTCTGCGCTTTGCCCATTTCGCCCATGGCGACATGATGACGCTCGGCGCCTTCATCGCCTACGTTCTGGCCGCAGCACTCGCCGCCGCGGGTTTCGCGGGCCCGCTGCCGATCGCCATGATGGTGCTGCCGATCGTTATGATCCTCACCGCCGGCATATCGATCGGCATCGACCGGACGTTCTACCAGCCGCTGCGCCGATCCGGTGCAAAAGGCATCGTGCTGGTCATGGCCTCGATCGGCGTGACCTTGATGCTGCAGGGCCTCATTCGCCTGTTCGCCGGCCCGAGCTCGCGTGAGCTTTATTTCAACGAGCCGAAAGACATCTTCCGCATCGAAGTGCCCGGCGCCAACCAGATGATCACGGTGACGGAGCCGCAGCTGGCGCTCTTCATCGTCACGCTGATCTCGGTGATTGCGCTGCACTACTTCCTGTCGCGCTCGCGCCTCGGCAAGGCGATGCGTGCGGTTTCCGACAACCCGTCGCTGGCGCAGGTCACCGGCATCTCCATCGAGACCGTGGTGCGTGCCACCTGGATCATCGGTGGTGGACTTGCGGCACTTGCCGGCACGATGCTCGCGCTGGACGTCTCGCTGAAGCCGGATCTCTCCTTCAACATCCTGCTGCCGATCTTCGCCGCGACGATCGTCGGCGGCATCGGCCAGCCCTATGGCGCGATCGCAGGCGGCTTCGTCGTCGGCTACGCCGAGACGCTCGCCGTGTTCAACTGGTCGGTGCTGCTGCGCCCGATCGCGCGCTGGACCGACAACGCGTTCGAAGTGCCGGCCTCGCTCGCCATCGTGCCCACGGACTACAAGCTGATGGTGCCCTTCGTCCTTCTGATCCTCATCCTGATCTACCGGCCGACCGGTATCTTCAAAGGACGGGTGCTGTGATGACCGATAACCGTCGCGACCTCCTGCTCTTCGCCGGGCTCGGCGTTCTCTTTGCCATCATCTTTGTCACCCAGGGCACAGCATATTCGCTGCGCGTGACGGTGGAAGCGCTGTGCTACGCGATGATCGCCTTCGGGCTTTCGCTGCAATGGGGCACGGCGGGGCTCTTCAATGTCGGCATCATGGGCTTCATCGCCGCCGGCGCCTTCGCCTCGCTCTTCGTGACTTTCCCCGTCAACCAGGCGTTCTGGGATTCCGAAGGCCCTGCCATGCTCGGCGATGTGCTCGTGAAGGTGGCGATCGGCGCGGCCGCCGTCTTCGCCGTGTCGTGTTCGGGCAAGATCGGCCTGCCAAAGCCGCTCGTGACCTTCCTGACGCTGGTGACGCTCGCCGTCGCCTATCTGGTGGTCTCGGCAAGCCTCGATCCCACCGCCCGCTACATCGAACGGGAAGCCGGCTTTGTCGGTGGCCTTGGCCTGCCCGTCTATTTCGGCTGGGCGGCAGCCGGCATCGTTGCCGGTGCTATCGCCTGGGTGGTCGGCAAGATCTGCCTTGGCCTGCGCTCCGATTATCTCGCGATCGCCACGCTCGGCATCGCGCAGATCATCAAGACCTTCCTCAAGAACGCCGACTGGTTGACGCGTGGGACACAGACCGTGTCGCCCCTGCCCTGGCCGGTACCGGGCGCGGCCGAAGTCGGCTTCACCGCGGCACGCGCAAGCTACCTCGTCCTGACGGCAGTGATGCTCGTCATCGTCTACATGCTGCTGCAGCGCGTCTATCACGCGCCCTGGGGCCGCATGATGCGCGCGATCCGCGACAATGAAGACGCAGCCTCCGCCATGGGCAAGGATGTGACCAAGCGCAGGCTCGAGATCTTCGTCTTCGGCTGCGTCTTGATGGGCATCGGCGGCGCGACGCTCATCCATTTCAACACGATCTTCGACCCGAACGGCTTCGTCGACCTCAACCACACCTTCCTGATCTGGGTGATGGTGATCCTCGGCGGACCCGGCAACAATCGCGGTGCGATCTTCGGGGCGCTGCTGGTCTACGTGATCTGGACGATGTCGGAACCGGTGACGCTCGTCATCTTCGACTACATCCGCACGATCGGGCGCGATCTCTTCGGCTGGCAGGCCCCTGCGGACCTGAACAGCCGGGCGCTCGCCATGCGCGTTTTCGTCATTGGCCTGACGATCACCATGGTGCTGCGCTTCGCGCCGAAAGGCGTCATTCCGGAGCGTCTGTCGCGCAAGGCCTAAGGTTGAGGACGGCTCACACCGCCTCGCGCAACTCCCGCCACGCGGCCTCGACCACGGCCGCGGGCTTTGGCCGGCTGAAGAGATAACCCTGCCCGTAATGGCAGCCATGGGCGAGCAAGGTTTCCGCCTGGGTGCCCGTCTCGACACCTTCAGCCACGACCTGTTTGCCGAGCCGCCTTGCGAGCGTCAGCACCGCCTCGACGATTGCCATGTCGGCAGGCGACGTCAGCATCGAGCGGACAAAGGACATATCCAGCTTGATGACGTCGAATTCGAGCTGGCGCAGATGGACCAGCGACGCGTAGCCCGTGCCGAAGTCATCGAACGCGATCTTGATACCGTGGTCCGACAGCCGCTTGAGGCCCGAAGCGACCGAGGTCGCGCCGGTTGACAGAAGCACGCCTTCGGTCACCTCGATCTGGATGTCACCGGGTGCGAGACTGGCATCGGCCATGCTGGAGATCAGCCGGTCGACGAAGCCGCTGCCGATGAACTGGCTCGATGAAACATTGATGGCGATGTTGCCGAAATCAAAGCCGCTGGCCCGCCAGTGCGAGGCTTGCCGGATCGCCTCGTCCATGACGAAGTCGCCGATGCGCCGCGACATCTCGCCATCTTCGAGGACGGGCAGATATTCGCCGGGCGCAGCGTAACGGCCATCCGGCTGACGCCACCGCAGCAAGGCCTCGAACCCGCTGAGACTGCGGTCCATGAGCTTGATCTTCGGCTGGTAGAACAGCGTGAACTCGCCGCGGTCGAGCGCCCTTCGCGCCTCGCTGATGATGTTGAACCGATGGAGCGCGACTTCGTGAAGATCGGAGGAGTAGGTGGCGAGGCAATTGCGCCCCGCCGCCTTCGCCTTGTAAACGGCGAGATCGGCCGATTGCACCAGTTCGAGAGCATCCTGCGTGCAGCCAGGCTCAGCAGGGGCGAGACCGATGGAGGCCGATACCTGGAACGTGATCCCCTTCCAGTCGATCGGTTGCTGGATGACGAGCCGTAAAGCTTCGAGCCGTTCCTTCAAGGTTTCCAGATCGCATTCATCGGCAATCACGAGCGCGAATTCATCACCGCCGGGCCGCACGAGAAGCCAGTCCGGACCACAATGGCTTCGCAGTCTCGTGGCAATCGCGCGCAGGCAGGCATCGCCGGCAGCGTGGCCATAGCTGTCATTGATGGCCTTGAAGCCGTCGAGATCCAGGATCGCGATACCCGTCGTCAAGTGCTTGCGATCCTTGAGATGCTGGTTCGCGGTCCGCAGAAAGTAATTGCGGTTGTAGAGACCCGTCAGCGGATCGCGATTGGCCAGATAATCCAGACGCCCAAGCAGCCGCTTCTCGCGCGTGATATCCTGCATCATGCCGAAACGGCGCACGGGCCGGCCATTCTGGTCGTACTCGAAATCGACCCGGAGGCGCACCCAACGACGGCGGCCCTTCGCCGTGCGCAGGGTGGTTTCGAATTCCAGCGTCTCACGCTTCCGCATCGCTTCGCGCACGGCAACCACGTAGCGCTTCAAGTCCTTCTTGGAATAAAAGCGCGCCATGTGGCTGAAATCGCTGGTCGGACCAATCGGCGTGTGTTCGTCAAGATCGTGGATGCGCTTCAAGATCGCGCTCCATTCGGCCTGATCGGTCAACAGATCGTGGTTGAAGGCACCCATTTCACCGAGCGCGCAGGCTTCGTCCAGCATGCGGTTTTGCAGCGTCAGTGTATGTGACTGCTCTTCGATCGTGCGGGCGGACTGCGCGAGAGACATAGAAAGACGCGCCACGCGCACCGTGTCGCGATGCTGCCTGAGCAAGGCCGTCGCAATGGTTGCCAGCCGCTCCAGCTGCGCCACTTCACGCGATGACAAGGAGCGCGTTTCGGTATCGATGAGGCAGAGCGTGCCGAGGCAGATGCCGGGATCAATCTCGAGCGGAATACCTGCATAAAAGCGCAGATAGGGTGACTGGTGGACAAGCGGATTGCTGCCGAATCTGGCGTCCAGGCTCAGATCCTGAACAATAAGCTGCCTCCCCTGAGCAAGAGTAACGTTGCAGAGCGAATGAAGCCGCGGTGTCCAGCGATCATCATAGCCGGATCGGGAAATGTTCCACTGGACATCCTCGTCTACGATGGTGACCAGTGCACCGCTGACACCAAATATCTCGCTGGCGAAGCTGGTGATGGCGTCGAGATCGGGAAAATCGGATGTGTAGGTAAGGTTGAGCGCGCGAACGGCCTCTAGCCGCTCCACTTCAACCTTGCCGACCGAGCTTATCGTCATGGTTCGCCCCCGCTGCTGTCCATAACAGCTAGCGAGGGTGCGGTTTCGAAAGCGTTACGCGCCGATGCCACAACTTAGCATTTTAGAAGATCCAAAGCTCCAGCCGAAACGAGAAGGGAGCCTGCAGCATCAGCCGCAGGCTCCCCTTCGATACGGGTCGATCCGTAAGCGAAAAATGACTTACGTGGCGGGGCCGACGACGACGAACTCGCCGTTCTCGACCGTCATTTCGTCGAACACGCCGGGCACATCGCCAGCGTCGTCGAATTCGTGGCTGCCGGAAGCGCCTTCGTAGTTGATGTCCTGACCGGCTGCGATCAGCTCGACCGCCTTCTCCCACTCGCCCGGCAGAATGACTTCGCCCGGTTCCGTCGCAATCTCGCGAAGTGCGGTGTTGAGGCCTTCCATTTCGCCGCCGTTCTTCTGCAGAGCGAGTGCGAGCAGGAATGCCGCGTCATAGGACTGCGCGGCGAAGGTTGCGCTCGGATCGAAGCCGGCTTCCTCGGCAGCAGCATCATAAGCGGCGCGGCCCGGCAGTTCCGGGGAGCCCGGACGGGTCGCGATCATGCCATCGGCGCTGGAACCGACGAGCTCGCCAAGGCGGTTGCCCACCATGCCGTCACCGCCGACGAACTGAGAGAAGTCGCCGCCTTCGACGGCCTGGCGAATAAGCGTGCCGCCCGAGCCGTCCACATAAGCGAGCACGACGAGGGCTTCGGCGCCCGTGGACGACAAAGAGCCGATTTCCGCGCGATAGTCGGCCTTGCCGTCTTCATGCGCTTCGGAGGCGAGCACCTGGCCACCGGCAGCTTCGAATGCAGCGCCGAAGGCATCGGCAAAGCCCGTGCCATAGTCGTTGTTCACGTAGGACACGGCAACGCTCGTGATGCCCTTGGCGAAAACCAGGTTGGCGAGCACTTCGCCCTGGAATGCGTCCGACGGCGCAGTACGGAAGACGAGGTCGTTGTCTTCGAGCGTCGTCAGCGACGGCGCGGTGGAGGCGGGCGAAATCATCACGACGCCGCCCGGCACGGCCGCGTTGTTGGCAGCGGCGACCGTTGCACCCGAGCACATCGCACCCACGATCGCACGGACATTCTCGACGTTGACGAGACGGTCGGCTGCGTCCGATGCGCGCGTCGCGTCAACGCAACCATCGTCGCCGATGACCAGCGAGGCCTGGCTTTCATCACCGAAGAAGCCGCCCTGCTCGTTGATCTGGGCGATGGCCAGTTCTGCGCCTGCCACGATCGGCGGCATCAGGCTTTCGATCGGGCCGGTCATGCCGCCGATGAAGCCGATCTTGAAATCCTCCGCCAAGGCTGCCGTCGTCAGGCTCGCTACAGCCACGCCGGTGGCGAGCGCCGTCTTGAATGCTGGCAACATGTAGTCACTCTCCCTGAAATCTGTCGGAGCGCATCGTTCGTGCGTCCGTCCTATCTTTGACTGTCCTTTCAGGCGTCTCTGCCCAAAAGTTGGCCGATCATAGCGATTGGCGTGCATCTGGAAAGGAGGGGTCGAGAATTTCGACTGGTGCTTCTCGCCAGAGCGCTGATCACCTCCCCCGTCTTGACTTTTGTCGAGGAAAAGACGACATGCGGTTCAGCTTTCCCTTTAGGCCGCCAGCGTGAGCGCGCCATTTCGGGTACATGACCCGATCAACAAGGTTTCATAAAGCGGCAGTTCCCAAGAACGGCGAAGTCATTCGTCGCCCTGGCGCTGAAGAAAGCATTTCCAATCCAAGTTCCCATTTCACGCGGGGTTCTTGAAGTCGCCATTCGGACCAAGACGGTTCCGCGTGCGGCTGCCCACGCCTGAAAGGCATGTATTTTGAACGATTTCACTTCGCTTGGTCTTTCCAAGCAGACACTTGCGCCGCTCGTCGCCCTCGGCTTCACCCAGCCGACGCCGATCCAGGCACAAGCCATCCCACTCGTCCTGAAAGGCCACGATCTGATCGGCCTCGCTCAGACGGGCACCGGCAAGACGGCTGCCTTCGGCCTGCCGCTGATCGAAGGCCTGCTCTCGGACGGCAAGAAGCCGGAGCCCCGCGCCACGCGTGCGCTGATTCTTGCGCCGACACGTGAACTGGTCAACCAGATCGCCGCCAATCTGAAGGCGTTCGTCAAGAACACGCCGCTCAAGATCGGTGTCGTGGTCGGTGGCGTATCGATCAACGGCCAGATGCGCATGCTCGACCGTGGCCTCGACATTCTCGTGTCCACCCCCGGCCGCCTGCTCGATCTCGTGGACCGCAAGGCTCTGAGCCTGCACCAGGTACACCGCCTCATCCTCGACGAAGCCGACCAGATGCTCGATCTCGGTTTTATCCATGATCTGCGCAAGATCGTGAAGCTCGTGCCCAAGAAGCGCCAGACGCTTTTGTTCTCGGCAACGATGCCGAAGATGATCGCGGATCTCGCCGACAGCTACCTCACCGACCCGATGCGCGTCGAAGTCTCGCCTCCCGGCAAGGCTGCCGACAAGGTCGAGCAGAGCGTGCATTTCGTCACGGACAAGTCGGCCAAGACGAACCTTCTGATCCAGTGCCTGCGCGCCAACCCGGATGGCCTTGCACTCGTCTTCGGTCGTACCAAGCACGGTTCTGAAAAGCTGATGAAGCAGCTCGTCGCTGCCGGTTTCTCGGCCGCCTCGATCCATGGCAACAAGAGCCAGAACCAGCGCGAGCGCGCCTTGAAGGAATTCAAGGACGGCAAGGTTCGGGTTCTGGTGGCAACCGACGTCGCAGCACGCGGCATCGACATCACCGGCGTCAGCCACGTCTACAATTTCGAGCTGCCGGAAGTGCCGGACGCTTACGTGCACCGGATCGGTCGTACGGCACGTGCCGGCCGCGATGGCATGGCAGTCGCCTTCTGTGCACCGGACGAAATCCGCTTGCTGCGCGACATCGAGAAGCTGATGGGCATCTCGATCGCGGTTGCCAGCGGCACGGCTCCGGCCGATCACGCCCGCCCTGCCCGCGGCAGCGGCAAGGGTCCTGGTCGCGGAAATGGCGGCGGACGTGGCAATGGTCAGCGCCCCGAGCGCACCGGCAACGGCGAGCGCCCGAGCGGCCGTTCGCATCGCCGCGTCGGCAAGGGCAAGCGCGAAGGTTCGTCGCAGGGTGGCCAGCGCCGCAGCGCCTGATCCCTGACGTACAAAGATGATTAAGGCCGTCGCTGAACCAGCGGCGGCCTTTTTCTTTGGCCGGTCGTCTCAGGTAACCGGAGCCTTCGGCTTTCGGTTCGTGAGATAGACGCCGAGCACGACCACCAATGTGCCGATGATCATCGGCAGCGGCAGCTCCTCGCCGAAATAGAGGAACGCCTGAATCGCCACGGTCGGCGGCACCAGATAGATCAGCGATGCCGCCTTCGACACCTGGCCGCGCCTGATGAGGTAGAGCAGAAGCGCAATCGCCAGCAGCGACAGCCCGAAGACGGACCATGCGAGCGCGACGAAGACTTCGAAGTTCCAGACGATCCGCATGTCTTCCAGCAGCAACACGAAAGGCGCGGTCACCACGAACGCGCCAAAATACTGCAGCGTGGCGATGGTGCGCAGGTCGCCTGTCTGGAGATAGCGCTTCTGGTAGAGCGTGCCGGCCGTGACCGCGACCATGGCGACGACGTTGACGATGAGCGGCACCGTGGCGGCTGCGATCTGTTCCGGTTCGAGCGCCATCAGATTCGGCACGATGGCGATCATGAGACCGACGAGCCCTAGACCGATGCCGAGCTTCTGGCTCCCCGACAGTCGCTCACCGACGACGAAAGGCGCGACTGTGGCCGTGAGCAAGGGTTGGAGTGCGGCGATGAGCCCGGACAGCGCGGTCGGCACGCCATGCGCGATCGCCCACCAGACACCGCCGAGATAGATCGCATGCAGGAGCACGCCCGAAAACGTTGCGTGCCACCACTGCGCGCGGGTCTGCGGCCACTGGGCCCGAACGATCATGCAGAACACCACGAAGACCGCGGCGGCGGACACATAGCGCAGGCACAGAAAGAACAGCGGATCGGCGTGCGGCGCCGCATAACGCGCCACGATCCATCCCGTGGACCAGAGCAGCACGAAAAGCGCGGGAGCGATGCGTTCGATTGTCATGGGAGGAGCGGCTCGCAGGCGGAAATTCGCGTCGACCGTTACGCGCGCTGGCGCAACCTGTCAAAGCATGATCAAAGCTTGTGCAACCACGCCTCAGCTTAAGGCATTGTTTTGCCGACGCCCGCAGCCGCTTGCAAAGCCTCCCGCTTTGCTCTTTCATGACTGAAAAGAGGGAGCTTTGATTTGCCGTTCGACGAAATGCTCGATGCCGACGACCGGCCCCGCGGGCCCTATTCGGAGTATATGTCTTGGTACGGCGAGCAGGATCACGCCAGACTGCTGACAAAGTCGCGTGACGCCGAGGCCATTTTCCGCAAGACCGGCATTACCTTCGCCGTCTACGGCAAGGAAGAAGCCGCTGAGCGCATCATTCCCTTCGATATCGTCCCCCGGGTCATCTCCGGTCGCGAATGGCGCAAACTCGCTCAGGGGATCGAACAGCGCGTCGCAGCCCTCAACGCATTTCTCGACGACATCTACCACAAGCAGGAGATCATCCGCGCCGGCCGCGTGCCGCGTCACCTGATCGAGCGCAACGTCGCCTTCCTGCCGGAAATGATCGGCATGCGCCCGCCGGGTGGTGTCTATACCCACATCATCGGCACCGACATCGTGCGCACAGGCCAGGACGAATTCTACGTTCTGGAAGACAATGCCCGCACGCCGTCCGGCGTCTCCTACATGCTGGAGAACCGGGAAACGATGATGCAGATGTTCCCGGAATTGTTTCATCGGGTGCGCGTACGCCCGGTCGAAAACTACCCGATGCTGTTGCGCCAAAGCCTGGAAGCATCCGCACCGCCCGGCTGCGCCGACAAGCCTCGCGTCGCAGTTCTGACGCCGGGGATCTATAACTCCGCCTATTACGAACACGCCTTCCTCGCCGACCAGATGGGCGTGGAACTGGTGGAAGGCCCCGACCTCAGGGTTATCGGCGGTCGCGTCGCCATGCGCACCACCCAGGGCTACAAGCCGATCGACGTGCTTTATCGCCGTGTCGACGACGACTTCCTCGATCCCCTCACCTTCCGGCCGGAATCGGCACTCGGCGTTGCCGGGATCATGGATGTCTACCGCGCCGGCAACATCACGATCGCCAATGCCCCCGGCACAGGCATCGCCGACGACAAGGCGATCTATTCCTACATGCCGGAAATCGTGGAGTTCTATACGGGGCGCAAGCCTCTGCTCGAAAACGTCCCGACTTACCGCTGCTCCGAGCCGGACACGCTGAAATACGTTCTCGACAATCTGGCCGACCTGGTTGTCAAGGAAGTGCACGGCTCCGGCGGCTACGGCATGCTCGTCGGGCCGACAGCGTCGAAAAAGGAAATCAGCGCATTCGCCGCCAAGCTCAAGTCGCGGCCGGGCAATTACATCGCCCAGCCCACCCTGTCGCTCTCTACCGTGCCGATCCTCGTCAAGAAGGGCGTGGCACCGCGCCACGTCGACCTGCGGCCCTTCGTTCTCGTATCGCCGAACCGCATCCAGATCATTCCCGGCGGGCTCACGCGCGTCGCGCTGAAGGCAGGCTCGCTCGTCGTCAACTCCAGCCAGGGCGGAGGCACCAAGGACACCTGGGTGCTGGAGGATTGATGCGATGATGCTTGGACGCACAGCCAACGGCCTGTTCTGGATGTTCCGCTACATCGAACGCGCCGAAAACACCGCCCGCCTGATCGATGCCGGCGTGCGCATGTCGCTGACCGGCACACAGGGCTCGGACGACGAATGGACATCGGTGCTGAAAAGCGCCGGTGTCGAAGCCAATTTTCTCCAGCATTACGAGAACGTGACGGGTCCCGACGCGATCGATTTCATGCTGCGCGACGAGCGCAACTCGTCGAGCGTGCTGTCGGTGATAAACAGCGCGCGCTCCAACGCCCGCATGGTGCGCACCGCCCTCACCCGTGAAGCCTGGGAAAGCACAAATGAGTGCTGGATCGACCTGACCTCGCGGCTGGCGCGGCGCGTCAAGGATGCGGACCTGCCCAGCGTGCTCGACCTGATCAAGCAGCGCACGGGACTGATCCGCGGCGCCTTTCACGGCACGATGTTGCGCAACGAAATTTTTAACTTCTCGCGCATCGGCACCTTCATCGAACGCGCCGACAACACCGCCCGCATCCTCGACGTCAAATACTACCTGCTTCTGCCGGCGGTCACCTATGTCGGATCGTCGCTCGACAACGTCCAGTGGGTGTCGATCCTGCGGTCGGTCTCGGCGCACCGATCCTACGGTTGGGTCTACGAATCCGATCTCAACCCGACGAACATCGCCGACTTCCTGATCCTGAACGGGCGCATGCCGCGTTCGCTCGCCTATTGCCACGAGAAAATCACCAACAATCTCGGCTATCTTGAAACCGAATACGGCACCCGGCACAATGCGCACGACACGGCGCTCGAAATATTAGAGACGCTGCGCAACCGCGATATCCGCGCAATCATCGACGGCGGGCTCCACCAGTTTCTGGAAGACTTCATCCGACGCAACAGCCGTCTCGGCCAAGAGATCGCGGAAGCCTACAGGTTCTATTGATCATGCAAATCCGCGTCAGCCACTCGACCGAATACAACTACAATATCCCTATCTACTACGCGCTTCAGCGCCTGCGGCTGACGCCGCGCTCCGGACGCGGACAAACGGTCGTCAACTGGCAGACCGATATCGAGGGCGCCCGCGTCGAGGTCACCTATGACGACCATTTCGGCAATCTGACGCAGCTTCTGTCGGCCGAAGGCGATCCCCACATGATCCGGATCATCGCCCATGGCGAGGTGGTGACGGAAGACGTGAACGGCGTCTCGGGCCCGCATGTGGGCTTCGCGCCGCTTTGGCTCTATCTGCGTGACACCCACCTGACACGCGCCGGCAAGCCTATCCGGGACTTGGCACGCGCGATACCGGGCAAGGACCCGCTGGAGCGGTTGCATGGCTTGATGGCGACAATCAGCGACAGGGTGGCCTACGAAATCGGCACCACGGACGCCCAGACGACCGCAGAGGAAGCGCTCGAGAACGGCAGCGGCGTTTGCCAGGACCATAGCCATATCTTCCTGAGCGCCGCGCGTTACCTCGATTTTCCATCGCGCTACGTCTCCGGCTATCTCTTGATGGACGACCGTACCGAGCAGGTGGCGACGCACGCTTGGGCCGAAGCTTTCGTCGAGGGACTGGGCTGGGTCGGCTTCGACGCGGCCAATGGCATCTCGCCGGACGAGCGCTACATCCGCATTGCCACGGGGCTCGATTTCGTCGACGTGTCTCCGGTTTCCGGTATCCGCCATGGAAATTCCACCGAGACGCTTGCCGTGGCCATTACGGTGGAGCAGTAATCCAGATCGCGAAATTCGGATGCATCTGAGTCGCGTTGCGGCGCGTATAGGGTGACGAACACGGCCGGGGGTGGCCGGCAATCTGATGGCGGGGTGAAGTAAGCGATGACCTACTGTGTCGGTCTTCGGCTCAGGCGTGGCTTGATGTTCATGTCCGATACCCGGACCAACGCCGGGGTCGACAACGTGTCTTCGTTCAAGAAGATGTACACCTGGGAGCGCAAGGGCGACCGGCTGATCACCCTGCTTTCGGCCGGCAATCTCGCAACGACGCAAACCGTCGTCAGCATGCTGGAAGAACGCCACAAGACCGCCGGCGAGCGCGATCCCGACATCTACGAAGTGCCGTCCATGTTCCAGGCGGCAAAGCTCGTTGGGGATACGGTTCGTTCCGTGATCCGCGAAATTGCGGTTGGTGGCGGCTTCAAGAGTGAATCGAGCTTCGGCGCGACCTTCATCCTCGGAGGTCAGATCGCAGGCGGCGAAAGCCGGATGTACCTGATCTATCCCGAAGGCAATTTCATCGAGGCCACCGACGACAACCCGTTCTTCCAGATCGGCGAGCACAAATACGGCAAGCCGATCCTCGTTCGCGCCTACGACCCCGACATGAGCTTCGAGGAAGCAGCCAAGCTTCTCATCGTGTCGTTCGATTCCACACTGAAATCGAACCTTTCGGTCGGGCTGCCGCTCGACATGCAGACCTATGAGACAGGCTCGCTTAAGCGGGGCGCAGAAAAGCGGCTTCTCGCTTCCGATCCCTACTACCAGGCGATTTCAGACGGATGGTCGGAGGCACTGCGGCAGGCCTTTCAGCACCTGCCGAACTATGAAGGCCTCGAACAGGCCGATTGACACGTCATTCGGCCGCTACCCGACGCGTGAGCCCACCTTCTCGCTCCAGCATGGCGATGATGTCGTCCAAGCCTTTCGCTCGACTGAGATCGGTGAAGACGTATGGTCGCTCGTTGCGACTGCGCCGGCAGTCTTCATCCATCTGCTCGAGATCAACACCCACATAGGGCGCAAGGTCGGTCTTGTTCACGATGAGCAGATCCGAGCGCGTGATCGCCGGCCCGCCCTTTCGCGGAATGTCGCCGCCCTGGCACACCGAAATGACGTAGAGCGTCAGATCCGCAAGATCGGGCGAAAAGGTCGCTGCGAGATTGTCTCCGCCGGATTCGATGAAGACCACGTCGAGATCGGGATGCCGCCGGTTGAGCTCGGCGATGGCCCGCAGGTTGATCGAGGCATCTTCGCGGATCGCCGTATGCGGGCAGCCGCCGGTCTCCACGCCGATGATGCGGTCCTCCGGCAGCGCCTGCATCCGCACCAGCGCCATGGCATCTTCGCGGGTATAGATATCGTTTGTGACGACGCCGACGGAATACTCGGCCGCCATCGCCTTGCAGAGCTTTTCGGTCAGCGTGGTCTTGCCCGAACCAACGGGGCCACCGATGCCGACGCGAAGCGGACCGTGCAGGGAGTGAGTCATGATCGAAAAAGCCTTGAATGCAGAGTTTCGTGTCTAAGTGACATGATTTCGGATCTGAACGTGCAGGAGCCGAGATCATCGAGGCCGGCCTCTGTCGCGCGTTCCGCCGTTGCGGCGATCAATGGCTCAAGCGAGGCCAGCACCCGCACGCCTTCCCGCTGACCGATCGGCGCAAGCCGGAGTGCCGCCTGAATGAGGTTGGAGACGAAGGCATGGGCGAAGGCCGTCAGCGTGTCGGCAAGCGGCACGCCTTCCCGACCGGCAACCAGACCGACAGCCACGGGATAGGCAAGATCGCCCGGCAGTTCGCCCTGATCATCAGCAGTGATCGACGCGCGTGCCCCGGCGGCGTCGAGAAAGGCATCACCCTGCGCCATGGTCTCCAGATGGCGTTCGGCAGACCCGGCCAACGCCTCGGCTAGGTCTCCGAGCTCATCGATCAGCCCGGCATCGGCACCGGACCGCCAGGCCTGTGCAACAAGCACCAAATCGTTCCAGCCGGACCCGTGCGCGACGAGATCGGACAGCCAGTTCTCAAGATGATCGCCGCTGGCGATAGCGCCGGCATCCACGGCGGATTCCAGCCCGTGACTGTAGCTGAAGCTGCCCGTTGGAAAGGCAGGCGACAGCCAAGCCATCAGCCGCATCAGACTGCGTCGCTCGTCCTGCGCCTCAGTGATGGTCATGGTCGTGATGGTGCCGATCATGCGAATGGGAATGGCCGTGGCCTGAGCCGTGCTCGTGATGGCCATGATGGTGGTCCTGCCCGGTCTCAGCGCCGTCATAGGCGCCGCCTTCCGGATCGAAGGGAGCGCTGACCTCCGTCACGACCGCGCCCAAGCCTTCGAGCATCTGCCGGATGACGTGGTCGCGCCGGATCAGGATGCGGTCGTCGAATATCTGGGACGCAAGATGGCGGTTGCCGATATGCCAGGCCAGCCGCAAGAGCGCCTGCGCCGAAGGCTCTTGGGCCCGGACCTCATAGAGCTCTTCCGGCTTGGATCGCACGACGATCACCGCACCGTCAGTCAGTTGCAGCCCATCGCCATCACGCAACAGCACCGCATGGGGTAGATCGAGCAGAAACTCCACGCCGCCGTCGCTCGCAAGCCGGAGACGCCGACGGTTCCGCGCAGTCTCGTCGAGCGTCACGCTATCTTGCGCCTCGCCCGACCATGCGCCCTTTTTGAGGACTGAACTTGCTCGTTCCATCTTCGATCCCAGTCATTGCTACCGGGACAGAAGATGCATCATCCGTGCCAAAGCGAGAAGGCGCGGACGACGAAATAGGTGACGCCGGCGGTAAAGGCACTGAGCGTGGCGCCCCACAGCGTGTCGACCACTGCGACCGTGGTATCGAAACCCTTGATGGTGGAGAGGTTCGTCGCGTCGTAAGTCATGTAGCAGAAGAGACCGAAGAGGAACGCGTTGAACACGGTCAGGCCGAAGCTCTCTGCATTGAGACCAGGCGCGATCGCGAAATAGATCAGGCCGATGACGAAGATGGCATAAAAACCCGCGGCAATGCCGAACCGGGGGCGTTCGAGCAGCAGCGATCCAAGGCGATCCTTATAGAAATCGCGCGCCACATAGCCGAGCCAGATGGCGTCGATCGTCAGAAAGACGACCGCCGCGACGAGGTAGACCCAAACGAATTTCATGACGCTTCCTCAGCCGCGGCGTTGTTGCTCTCAAAGACAGTACGCAGCTAGTGCAGAAGCAGATTTTCGATTTTGTCGATCGAGTGATTTGTCAGCGTTTTCGGGATTTCGCTGATGATGCGATCGAGCACCTCCTGATGCATCGCTTCACGCATCTCTCCGAGGACCTTGGGTGGTGCGACCAGGATCAACTTATCGAAGCGATCGGCATGGGCGTATTTGTAGAGGCGCTCTGCGATCTCCTTCGCGAACCGCTCCTTGCCCAATTGCTGCCAATCGGTTGTCTCGACGCTCGAACGGCCGGGTCCGGCCGATTCATGCACGCGACCGGGGCGATCCGTGCCCTGCTCGCGCGTGGGCGGATTGTCCTGTTCCATCTCCCGGAAAACCTGGAGGTTGGGGTGTTCCGCATCGCCCTCATTGCGCAGGAACAGCGCCTTCTCTCCGTCGGCCACGACGACCCAGCCATCGTGCTTGAGATTGATTCCGCTCATGTTCGACCTCCGTGATTGAATGGAAGGCCAACGTGATGCGGCTGATGAGGTTCCTCATTGATCGAAGTCAGGAATGCGGCATTTGGTCAGAAGAGGAAATAGCGCTGGGCCATCGGCAGCACGGTCGCGGGTTCGCAGGTCAGAAGTTCCCCGTCCGCGCGCACCTCATAGGTTTCCGGGTCCACTTCCACATGCGGCAGCGCATCGTTGAGCTTCATGGAGCGCTTCGAAATGCCACCGCGGGTGTTCTCCACGGCCAGCATGCCTTTTGTAACGCCGAGCCGGTTCTGCAGCCCGTCATCGAGCGCCGCCTGCGATACGAACGTGACCGATGAGGCTGCCGGACCGCCGCCATATCCGCCGAACATCGGCCGGTAATGCACCGGCTGCGGCGTCGGGATGGAGGCGTTGGGATCGCCCATGGGCGCGGCGGCGATCGTGCCGCCGAGCAGCACCATGGCGGGCTTCACGCCGAAGAATGCCGGATCCCAGACGACGAGATCGGCGCGCTTGCCGACCTCGATCGAGCCGATGTGCTTGCTGATGCCGTGGGCGATGGCCGGGTTGATCGTGTATTTCGCGATGTAGCGCTTCACCCGTGCATTGTCATTGTCGCCGGTTTCGCCGGCAAGCCTTCCGCGCTGCCGCTTCATCTTGTCGGCCGTCTGCCAGGTACGGATAATCACTTCACCGACGCGCCCCATCGCCTGGCTGTCCGAGGCAATGATCGAAAAGGCGCCGAGATCATGCAGAATGTCTTCGGCAGCGATCGTCTCCTTGCGGATCCGGCTTTCGGCGAAGGCCACATCTTCTGGGATGGAGGGCGAGAGATGGTGGCACACCATCAGCATGTCGAGGTGCTCGGCGATGGTGTTGACCGTGTAGGGACGTGTCGGGTTGGTCGAAGACGGGATGACGTTTTCCAGCCCGCAGACGCGGATGATGTCCGGCGCGTGGCCACCACCTGCCCCCTCGGTATGAAACGCGTGGATGGTGCGGCCTTTCAGCGCTTCGACCGTCGATTCCACAAAGCCGCTTTCGTTGAGCGTGTCGGTGTGGATCATCACCTGCACGTCGAACGCATCGGCCACCGACAGGCAGCAGTCGATCGCCGCCGGCGTTGTTCCCCAGTCTTCGTGCAGCTTTAGCGCGCAGGCGCCGCCGAGCACCATCTCCTCCAGTGCCTTGGGCAACGAGGCATTGCCCTTGCCGGAGATGCCGATATTCATCGGAAAGGCATCGAAGGACTGGATCATCCGGCCGATATGCCAGGGCCCGGGCGTGCATGTGGTGGCGAGCGTGCCGTGAGCAGGACCGGTGCCGCCGCCGAACATCGTCGTCAGCCCGGACATCAGCGCTTCCTCGATCTGCTGCGGGCAGATGAAGTGGATGTGCGAATCGAAGCCGCCTGCCGTGACGATCTTGCCCTCCCCGGCGATCACTTCCGTTCCGGGACCGACGATAATAGTGACGCCGGGCTGCGTATCGGGGTTGCCCGCCTTGCCGATGGCGGCGATCGTTCCGTTCTTCAGCCCGATGTCGGCTTTGTAGATGCCGGTATAATCGACGATGAGAGCATTCGTGATGACCGTGTCGACCGCGCCATCCGCGCGCGCAACCTGGCTTTGGCCCATCCCGTCGCGGATGACCTTGCCGCCACCGAATTTCACCTCCTCGCCATAGATCGTATGATCAGCCTCCACTTCGATGAAGAGTTCGGTGTCCGCCAGGCGCACCTTGTCGCCGACGGTCGGGCCGAACATGTCGGCGTAGGAAGCGCGGTCAATCCTGGCGGGCATGGCAATGTTTCCCTGGATGCATATTGAAAAGCGAAGCGAGAACAATCACGTTCGACATCGAACCCCGAACTGGGCTATGAGCGCGGCGAGCGCCTTCGGCGCATTTCGAATAGCCACAGCAATCTTTGTCAGGATGGAAAACGTGACCACGACGAGCAGACGAAACGCGCATGGCGGTGTCTCGCACACGGGCAGGCTTTTGGTGGCGACGGTACTCGCCGGAGCACTCGCCTTCTCTGGTCCGGTTCTGGCGCAGAGCTTTGACACCCAGGACCCGTCCGAGAGCATCGCGGACTCGGAGATCTCCGTTGAAGGCACGCGCGCTGCCGAGCGGCTCGAAGACCTGATGACGTCCATCGAGAACCTGCCTGAAAGCGTGGACCGGGTGAAGATCATCACCAACATGGAGCGCATCGACGTCGTCTATCTGAGCGACATGATTGACGGCGGCGCGCCGGCCGAACTTGAAGAGGCGGTCACGGAAAACGCCGAGCGGATCGACGAACTTCAGAACGGCCTGGAAGGCAGCGCGATCTTCTATAACGCGCTCTCCTCGCAGCGGGTGAACATCGCCGATGTCGTGTCCATTCTGCTCGATGAGCCGGATGCCACGATCTTCGTGCGCGGCGTCGCTCCGAACTCGGGCGTCAGCGACGAGACCATCGAAGACAGCGACGAAGCGCCTGCCGAAGACGACGCTGCGATGCCGGCCGAAAGCGATATGCCGGCTGATGCCGATGCGCCGGCTGACACCGAAGAACCCGCCGCTCAGCCGCAATAATCGCGGCGACGGCAACTGGAGGGCGTGGGCAATCAAAGCTTCCCCATGATCTCTTGGCGGAAGCCATAGATGGTGCGGTTGCCGGAAATCGGCACCAGCGACACATCGCGCATCTGTCCTGGCTCGAACCGCACAGCCGTTCCCGCGGCGATGTCGAGGCGCATTCCACGCGTCTTGTCCCGGTCGAACCGAAGCGCTGGATTGGCTTCGAAGAAATGATAGTGGCTGCCGACCTGGACGGGCCGGTCGCCTGTATTCGCCACCGTGATCGTGGTCGTTTCCGCACCGGCATTCAGCTCGATGTCACCTGTGGCCGTGATGATTTCACCTGGGATCATGAGCGCGGCTCCTAGCGGATGGGCTGGTGGACGGTGACGAGCTTGGTGCCGTCCGGAAACGTCGCCTCGACCTGCACGTCGTGGATCATCTCGGCGATGCCTTCCATGACCTGGTCCCGCGTGATGACGCCGGCGCCCGCTTCCATCAGCTCCGCCACGGGACGGCCGTCGCGCGCGCCCTCCACCACGAAATCCGTGATCAGCGCGATCGCTTCCGGGTAGTTGAGCTTCACGCCCCGCTCCAACCGACGGCGCGCGACAATCGCGGCCATCGAGATCAGCAATTTGTCCTTTTCGCGCGGCGTCAAATTCATGTCGATCCAATCCTCAAGCCTCGAAAGCGGCTCATGTCGTCCAAATTTTAGGCAGCCCTGCACGCCCATTGAGCAGGGCGATCAGCGGTATCAGCCGTTTGCGCAGCTCGTAGCTGTCCGGCGCGACGATACGGGCAAGAAGTTTGCCACTTCCACCAACGCGCCAGGCACTGGCTCCGCCGTCGTCGCCGATGATGGTACGCACCGCATCGAGCTGCGTCTCTACCTCGCTTCCGATGACGAGCACGGTCGCAATCGCGCGTGCCCCGTTGGTGACGGCGCGGTGGCCGAGAAGCGCTTGCACATCGCCGTCCATGGCTACGTCTTCGCTATGCACGAGCCGTCCGTCGACCCGAATGCGCCATCGATCGCGATAATGTGCCGCCAGCACGTCCTCGCCCATCGCCTGCCGGCCGAAAACGAGTGGCTCGACCACCAGGAGCCGGGCGTTCGCAGTAAGATCGGCCGACAATGAACGCTCGAAGGAAGAGCGGTCGAAGAGGATCGTTTCCTGCGGCAGGAAAGCGAGGTTGCCGTCATCGGCGATTTCGACGCGGGTTTCGACGCGTGCGGCGGGACCCGTCGTCTTGTAGATGCGTTCGCAGGCTTGCGTGGTCACACTTGCCCCGGCGCCCTGCCCGACGGAAATAGACCAGTTCATGCGGTCGCCGCCCGTCAAGCCGCCGGCGGTGTTGATCAGCACCGCTTCCAGCGGCGCTCCGGGGGCTGCCCTCGGCAACCGGATCTTGGCGCAACCATCCTGATAGAGCACCGCCAGCCGATTGATCCCGCCCGCGCTTTTCACGGCGATGCGGCCATCGCCCCGCGCGCGCTGGAGCGTGGGCACCGTATGTGCGATCGGCAAAGTGTTGGGGCTGATTTGGAGCATGCGCCGCGCAGTTTACCCAACGCTCCTCCATGCGCAACGGCGTCATGCGTAATTTCTGAGCGCAGGGGCTCACTGCATGCAAATTGTGCGCTCGGGCTTCAATCGATGAGCCCGAGCTCTACGCGTTTGCTGAAGCGCAAGGACAGGAAAACGGCGGCAACGGTAAGTCCGGCCGCAAGCCCGAACCAGATGCCCATGGCCCCGAAACCGAGCGGGAAACCGAAGACATAGGCTGCCGGTAGACCGATCACCCAGTAGCTGACGATCGCGATGATCATCGGCATGCGCGTGTCCTTCAAGCCGCGCAGATTGCCCGCTGCCACCGCCTGGATGCCATCGACGATCTGGAAGGCCGCGGCCACGTAAAGCAGCGGCACGGCAAAGGCGATTACCTCGGCGGCGTTCGGATTGGTCTCGTCCATGTAGAAGCCAACCAACACGTCCGGGATCAGCAGGAAGGTCGTCGCTGCGGCAAAGCCGATCGCGGCAGCGAGGATGACGCCCGACCATCCCGCACGCTGCAGTCCTGTCCAGTCGCGTTGGCCATGGGCGACACCGACCCTGACAGTGACCGCGCTGGAGAGCCCCAGCGGGATCATGAACGCGATGGAGGCGAGTTGCAGCGCAATGCCGTGTGCGGCGAGCGGAATGGTGCCGAGCCAGCCGACCATGATGGACGAAGCCGCAAAGAGCCCTGCCTCGGCAATGATCGTCAGCCCAATCGGCCAGCCAAGGCGCACCACGTCGAAGAAGGCCGGCCAGTCGGGACGCCAGAAACGGACGTAAAGCTCGTACTTCTTCAGCACATCCTTGCTGCTCGTGTACCAAAAGAGCCACCCGGCCCCGAACAGATTGGTACCCAGCGAAGCGACGGCCGCGCCCACGATGCCGAGCGCAGGAAAGCCGAAATTACCGAAGATGAAGAGGTAGTTCAGCCCGATATTGAGGAAGACGCCGACGAAGGTCGCCCACATCAGCACATGTGCCTTGCCGACGACGGCCAGATAGGACCGCAGGCCCATCATGATCAGCGCCGGGAACATGGCCCACTGCGCAACGCGCATGTATTCGCCTGCCAGCGCGGCGATGGCCGGCTCCTGGCCGAGCGACAGCAGGATCGCTTCCGTATGCCACAGGGGCAGCATGACGAGCGCGGCAAAGAGCATGAGCACCCAAAGCCCCATGCGCACCGATCGGCGCACGCCGCGGATGTCGCCTCGCCCTTCGGCGTTCGCCGCAACGGGCATCACGGCCTGGGCAAAGCCGACACCGAAGATGAAGACGAGGAAGAACCCCTGCGTCGCCAGCACCGTGGCGGCGAGCTCCGTCGCGCCGAGCCAGCCCACCATCACCGTGTCGCTGATGTTGATCGCCATGTGGCCGAGCTGGGCGCCGATCAGCGGCGTTGCGAGCAGCATGCTCGCGCGCGCATGTCCGAACCAGGTCAGTCCAGGACGAATGGCTGTCTGCTCGACGGCGAGCGCGTCGACGCGGGTATCCATGATAGTCTCCGATAGAAAACGGCGCGCCGGCTCTTGGCCACGGCGACGCAGGCCGCCCTCCTTAACCGAAATGCCACCGGGATGAAACGCTTCAGCGATGACAGTTGTTGATGCTTAGAGAGAGGCTTCGTGAAGTTTCGACCGCGCTTTCATGCGGCAGAGGCAGTTGCACATCACTGGCAGAACCCGTAAATCGTGAAGCGACAGCGGCGGGCCCTCTTGCCGGCAACGCTGCAAATCAGAGGAGCCGGATAGCCGGCAACCCCACCAATGTACCTGCAATTGCTGATCGTGTTCCTGTTGATCCTGCTCAACGGGTTTTTCGCGATGTCCGAAATGGCGCTCGTTTCTTCCCGCAAGATCCGCCTGGAACAGATGGCCGACAATGGCAGCAAGGGGGCCCGCCGTGCACTCAAGCTTGCCGAAGACCCAACGGGCTTCCTTTCCACCGTCCAAATCGGAATCACGCTCATAGGCATCGTCGCCGGTGCCTATAGCGGTGCGACATTCGCCGACCCGCTTGCAAATGTGCTGCGCGAAGTCTCCTTCATCGAACAAAGCGCATTCGCCATCGCGTTCACCATCGTCGTCGCGACCACCACCTATCTGTCGCTGATCGTCGGCGAACTGGTTCCCAAACGCATCGCTCTCAACCATTCCGAAGCGATCGCAAGCTTCGTCTCCGGCCCGATGACGATCCTCGCCGTGATCGCTGCCCCGATCGTCTGGTTCCTGCGCCTCTCCACCGAAGCACTGCTGAAGCTGCTCGGGATCCGGCAGAGCGAAGAAGCGACCGTAACCGAAGAGGAAGTGAAGGCGCTGATTGCCGAAGGCGCCAAGACCGGCGTTTTCGAACATGCCGAACGCGACATGATCGACGGCGTGCTGCGCCTGGCCGACCGCGACGTGCGCACCATCATGGTGCCCCGCCCCGACACCGTCTGGCTGTCAATCGAAGATCCGATCGAGACCATCATGCGGGAAATTACCGAAAGCGGCTACTCCCGCTTCCCGGTCTGCCGCGGTGACGTCGACGATGTCATGGGCATCCTGCACGTGAAGTCGCTCGTCGCGCTCGGCCGTGCGCCGACCCACGCGGAGATCGAGGCAGCCATCGCGACGCCGCTCTACGTCAACGAAACGATGAGCGTGCTGAAGCTGCAGGAGCGCTTCCGGGATTCGCCGATCCACATGGCGATCGTCATCGACGAATATGGCTCCTTCGAAGGCGTCATCACGTCGACGGATATCCTCGTTGCGATCGCAGGCGACCTGCCCGAGCGCGAGGGCGAGGATCTGCCCTACGCGGTTCAGCGTGACGACGGCTCGTGGCTGCTCGATGGCGCAATGCCGATCGACGACGTCGACCGCGTGCTCGCCGGCGTCTCCATCAACCGGGGCGATTTCGCAACGCTGGCAGGGTTCGTGCTGGAATCTTTCGGCTATATCCCGGAAGCTGGCGAGCATTTCGAAGCGCAAGGCTGGCGCTTCGAGGTGGTCGACCTCGACGGTCGACGCATCGACAAGATCCTCGCGGCCCCGATCGGCGACGCCACCGAGGCCTGAGGCTGTTCTTCCAGACGCAATCGCCGCCTAGTGCAGAATGAATTCGCCGTTGACCGTTCGCCACTCGCGCGGTGCGATCAGCTTTTGATGGCTGTATCGTACCGAGTGCAGCAGCCCTTCGAGCGTGGTCTCCCAGAATTTCAGAAAGCCGCGCATCTCGGGAAACTCGGGCGCAAGATCGTATTCCTGCCAGATATAGGTCTGGAGCACGGAAGGATGGTCTGGCAGGCGGTAGAGAATATGGGCGGTGGTCAGGCCATAACCCGCCATCTGCTTTTCGAATGCTGACTGCATGCTTGTCCTCATCATGGCTGTCATCCGATTGCAAAAGTGTGCTCTGCTTCGCGCTTCCCGTCCAGATGGGAATTTCGGCAAGGAATGCCGAAAACATCATCGATTCAGCGTGTTAGCAGCAAGTGAAAGCGAGTGCTGATTTTTTTGCGTGCCCCTCTTGAAGAGGGTTTGGCACGCCACCAAATCGCCTGCCGCGCGGCGCCTTGAAGGGCCGTGCCACGGCGGGACTGCCGACCCGGCGTCCCGACGGAGGAGCTTGAACCTGCATGTTTGTCCCAGGAGGAAAACACGATGAAGTTCCGTCCACTCCATGACCGGATCGTTGTCCGCCGCATCGAAGCCGATGAGCGCACATCCGGCGGCATCATCATTCCCGATACGGCCAAGGAAAAGCCCCAGGAGGGCGAAGTGCTGGCGGTCGGGCCGGGCGCACGCGCCGACAACGGCCAGATCCAGCCGCTCGACGTGAAGGTCGGCGACCGCGTTCTCTTCGGCAAATGGTCCGGCACCGAGATCAAGGTTGGTGGCGAAGACCTTCTGATCATGAAGGAAGCCGACATCATGGGCGTGCTGGTGGCTGAAGAAGCTGCCCGCAGGGCCGCCTGAGGGACCTGCGAATCCAAACGATCAAGGCTGTTTTTGAGGGATTGAGGAAATGGCTGCAAAAGAAGTGAAATTCCATGCCGATGCCCGCACGCGCATGCTGCGTGGCGTCGATATTCTCGCGGACGCGGTGAAGGTGACGCTCGGCCCCAAGGGGCGCAACGTCGTCATCGAAAAGTCCTTCGGCGCACCGCGCATCACCAAGGACGGCGTGTCGGTCGCCAAGGAGATCGAACTCGAAGACCGGTTCGAGAACATGGGCGCGCAGATGGTGCGCGAAGTGGCCTCCAAGACCAACGATCTGGCCGGTGACGGCACCACCACCGCCACTGTACTGGCCCAGGCCATCGTGCGCGAAGGCGCCAAGGCCGTCACGTCGGGCATGAACCCGATGGACCTGAAGCGCGGGATCGACCAGGCCGTCGACGCCGTTGTCGCCGAACTGAAGCGCAACGCCCGCAAGATCGAGAACAATTCCGAGATCGCGCAGGTCGGCACCATCTCTGCCAATGGCGACACCGAGATCGGCCAGTTCCTGGCGGAAGCCATGGAGCGGGTCGGCAATGAGGGCGTCATCACGGTCGAGGAGGCCAAGTCGCTCGACACCGAACTGGAAGTCGTCGAGGGCATGCAGTTCGACCGGGGTTATCTCTCGCCCTACTTCGTGACCAATCAGGACAAGATGCGCGCCGAGCTTGAGGATCCCTTTATCCTCATTCACGAGAAGAAGCTCTCGAACCTCCAGGCGATGCTCCCGGTACTCGAAGCCGTCGTGCAGTCGGGCAAGCCGCTCGTGATCATCGCGGAAGACGTCGAAGGCGAAGCCCTTGCGACCCTCGTCGTCAACAAGCTGCGCGGTGGCCTCAAGATCGCCGCCGTCAAGGCTCCGGGCTTCGGCGACCGCCGCAAGGCCATGCTGCAGGATATCGCGATCCTGACCGGCGGCACGGCTATTTCCGAGGATCTCGGCATCAAGCTCGAGAACGTGACGCTGGAGATGCTGGGCCGCGCCAAGAAGGTCGTCATCTCTAAGGAAGACACGACGATCGTGGACGGCGCCGGCTCGCGGACGGAGATCGACAGCCGGGTTGCGCAGATCCGCGCCCAGATCGAGGAGACCACCTCGGATTATGACCGCGAGAAGCTGCAGGAGCGACTGGCAAAGCTTGCCGGTGGCGTTGCGGTTCTCCGCGTCGGTGGTTCGACCGAGATCGAGGTGAAGGAGAAGAAGGACCGCGTCGACGACGCCCTGCACGCGACGCGCGCAGCCGTCGAGGAAGGTATCCTGCCGGGCGGCGGCGTGGCGTTGCTGCGCGCAGCCAAGGTGCTCGACACGCTTGAAGTCGCCAATCCCGACCAGAAGATGGGCGTCGACATCGTTCGCCGGGCCGTGGAAGCCCCTGCCCGCCAGATCGCAGAAAACGCCGGTGCCGAAGGTTCGATCATCGTCGGCAAGATCCGTGAACAGGCGGATTTCGGCTTCGGCTGGAACGCGCAGACTGGCGAATATGGCGATCTCTACAAGGCCGGCGTGATCGACCCGGCAAAGGTCGTGCGCACGGCGCTGCAGGATGCCGCGTCCGTCGCAGGCCTGCTCGTCACCACCGAAGCGATGATTGCCGAAAAGCCCAAGAAGGACCGCGCCCCTGCCATGCCTGCAGGCGGCGACATGGACTTCTGAGGAGAACGAAAAAATGCGGGCGCCCCTAGGGCGCCCGCATCTTCACTCACGACAGTGCGTGATCATACCGCCTTGGCGGTCAGCATGGCGCGCACGGCCGCCACGATATCGTCCACCGTCTTCAGCGAGTTCCAGGACTCCACGCTGTCGGTCTCGATCTCGATGTCGTATTTCTCTTCCAGTTCCATGACGAGCTCGGCCAACTCCAAAGAGTGGATACCGAGATCGTCCACCATCGACGACCCCGTGATGTCGTCGGCATTCGCGTCGCTGTATTCAGCAATGTGACGGATGATTTCAGTCTTCAGGGTGTCAGTCGTCATCGCGTTCCCTCGGCAAAATGTCGGCCCCCGGGGGTCATGCGACTCCGCCGCCCGCCCCACAAAGGCAAGGTGCTTCAACTGACTGTGCAATGCAACACGGCTAAAGGTTGCAACCGTTAAGACTGGTTAACTTCCACTGGCCTCCAGCACCGGACGCACGAGCCGGTCCTCCACCAGCGCATGCAGGTCGTCGCGATAACCGGAGCGCGCGGATGGCCTGTTTTCCTCCGATGTGACGACGACCGTCATCTCGAGCTCCGGCAGAATGTAGAGCATCTGGCCGCCATAGCCCCAGGCGTAGAAACAATCGACGCCCGCCATGTCCCTCAGGAACCAGCTGTAGCCATAGGCCTCGCCCGAGAAGACGGAGCTGGTGCGGCGCTCCCACGACTCGTCGATCCACTGCTGCGACACAACGCGCTCACCGTCGGGCCCGATACCGCCATTGCGGTACATCTCACCGAACGCCAGCAGCGAACGTGGCGATACGGCCATCTGGTTGCCGCCAAGCGGAATGCCCTGCGGATCGCGCTCCCAGTCGGTCACGCGGAAAGCGCCGTCCATGCCGAGCCATTCATTGGCAAGTTCCATTGTGTCAGCCTCGCCGACGCGCATCAGGATGGCGGAGAGAAGATGGGTACTGCCCGTGGAATAGAGCATCCGCCCGCCGGGATCATCGGCGAAGGGCTCCGCCAATGCGGCACGAACCCAGTCGGAGCTCGCAATCCAGCGACCATAGTTTTCGCCGGATGTGCGGCCGAGACCGGCCTGCATCGACAGGAGATGGCCGATCGTGATCTCTCTGATGCGCGGATCGGCATCATCGGGAATCTTGTCCTCGAGCAGCGGCGCGATTGGCTGATCGACGCCTTCGAGCAGGCCCTTGTCAATCGCTATGCCAACCATCGCGGACACGATCGACTTGGAAGCCGACTTGATGTTGGTCGGAGTCGTGACCGAGCGCCCCTCGAAGCCTTCTTCGATCCAGACCTCGCCATCGCGCGCGACGATCAGGGTGTGAAGACCTTCCAGCTCATCCGCCGCCTGGATAGCGGCTTCCCGCGCTTCGACAAGGGACACAATGGCGGCGGGTGCAACGGCTTCCACATCGGCCGACGGCTCGGACCCGGCATCCTGGCCATGCGCCAGCGCCGAGATGGAAAGGCATGAGAGAAGGACGACGCCGCGAAGCGCGTTCAAACGTGCAGTGTTTTTCATGGTCATGGGCATCACATATGGGAGAGAAACGGCAAGTCCATGCCTCGACCAGGAAACACTGAAATCACGAAGCGCGCAGCCCCGTCTCCACGAGAAGCCCACGGCGCTTGGCGTCGTAATAATAGCCGCGCTGATAGAGGGCGATCGCGCGATCTTCATTGCGGTCGGCGACGATATAGGCGCCGCGCAGATACTTCACCGCATAGCGAAGATTGGTGTCGGCATCGAGCAGGCCTGCGGGTTCGCCGCGATAGCCCATGGTGCGTGCCGTGTCGTGCCGGATCTGCATGAGACCGAGATTGGGGCCGTTGCGCGCTGCCGGATTGTAATTGCTCTCGCGGGCCACGACGCGCCGGATGAGCGATTCCGGCACGCCATATGCCGAAGCATGGGATGCGATGAGCCGATCGAGATCCGATTGCGGAGCGACGGCCGCAGTTTGCTTGGCGGTCTGCCGGCCGGCAGTCTCCTGCCCGCTCGTCGCGCAGGCGGTCAGTGCGCTGCCACAGAGAAGGATGATCAACATTCGTGCGGCAAGACGCATCTGATGGCTCGTCGATGAACACGCCAATGGCGCGGGAAAGCCTTTATTGCTCAATGCTTGCGGCTGAATTGTGGTGATGCTTGTGCCGCACTGCCATGTGCAGGCGCCGCATGGCTCACATGCCGCAATGTCGGTTGTGCATTGCAGCATGGAAGACTATTTCATGGTCAACAACAAGAAGAAGGAAGAAAACCATGAAGAACATGACACGCCGTTTCATCAAGCTCATCAGCGAAGATCCGTGGCGCGACCGGGAATCAGCCTATCTCAATGGCTCGACCTCGATCGTCGACTTGGAAATGCGCATGCGCGAGATCGACAGCGGCCGGTTCCGCAATCGCCTTTAAGACGAGCATGATGCTCTGACAGTCAAAAGCCCGCTGCGATCGTTCGCAGCGGGCTTTTTGTTTTATAGGCGATGGACCGGGCATAAACCTGCCCATCGCACCAATCGCAGGCTTACTGAGCAGCGGCTTCTTCGTAGTAGCCGTACTCGCCGCCGGTCCACTCATACATGACGTAGCCGGGCAGCGTCACGTCGCCCTTGTCGTCGAAGTCGAGTTCGCCGAGAACGGTCTGGAAGGTCCCTGCGTTCAGGGCTTCGACCACACCGTCGAAATCGGTCGAGCCGGCTTCTTCAACGGCAGCGGCCCAAGCCTGGATCGCAGCGTAGGTGTAGAGCGTGTAGCCTTCCGGGTTGATGCCGGCTTCTTCGAACTTCGCGACGACCGGGGCCGCTTCTTCGTTGAGGCGCGGATCCGGGGAGAAGGTCATGAGCGTGCCTTCACCGGCATCGCCCGTGATCGACCAGTATTCGTCGGTGACGAGTGCGTCGCCGGATACGAGCACCGTATCCATGCCCTGATCCGCCATCTGACGCTTCATCAGGCCGGCTTCGGTGTGGTAGCCGCCAACGTAAAGCACGTTGATGCCTTCGTTCTTCAGGCGCGTCACGAGCGCGGTGTAGTCCTGCTCACCGGCGGTGTAAGCCTGATAGAGAGCCGGCTCGCCCCCTGCCTGCTCATAAAACGCCATTGTCTGGTCTGCCAGACCCTTGCCGTATGCGGTGTTGTCGTGAATGAACGCGACCTTGGCATCCGGGAAGTTTTCCATCAGGAACTGGCCGGCAATCTCGCCCTGCTGGTCGTCACGGCCGCAAGTACGGAAAATGCCGGGACCGGGACGCTCATCCGTGAAGGCTGGGTTGGTGGAGGCCGGCGAAATCTGGATCACGCCTTCCTCGTCATAGACGGCGCTGGCCGGGATCGAAGAGCCGGAGCAGAAATGGCCGGCCACAAAGACCGCGCCTTCGCCGACAAGCTGGTTGGCGACCGAAACGGCCTGACGGGCGTCGCAGGCGTCATCACCGACTTCAAGCACGAGCTGTTCGCCGAGAACGCCGCCAGCGGCGTTGATGTCGGCCACGGCCATTTCGGCACCAGCCTGCATCTGTGCGCCGAACGACGCATACTGTCCGGTCATCGGACCAGCGGTCGCGATGACGATATCGGCCGAAGCCATACCGGCAGTTGCAAAAAGCGCGGAAGCGGCCACGCCCGTCATCAGAACTTTCTTCATTCGTTAGTCTCCCTCTGGTGTTTTGCGGCGGAGCACACGCCCCCGTTCCGCTCCCGAAACATCCCTGTGTTCCGGCTTATTTCGGATGCTATTCCCTTTGCCGGCAAAGGCAATCGGGAAAACTCCCGAAAATTTCGATCACGAACCCTGCTTCACCTTCCAGGCGAGTGGACCCGCCTGCTCATTGATCCACGTGTATTGGCGCACCATCTGCCGGGCGCGAAAAAAGCGGTGCCCGACGAGGCCGATCACAACGATGATCGCGAAGTGGATGAGGAAATAATAGAGCGTCAGCAACTCGCCGTCGTAGAGCGCGAAGTTCAGGAAGCGGACCGCGAGCGACACGAGGAAGCAATAGAAGACGAGCAGCCAGATGGGCTGCCAGGTCTTGGCCATGGCCCGCCCGGTCATCCAGGCGGCACCACCACCCAGAAACAGCGTGACGACGATGAAGGCGACGAGCGAATTGTCCCAGAGCACGTCCATCAATGCGCTCCCCCTTCCAGATAGGCAGCCTGGATTTCCGGGCTCGCCAGCAGTTCCTTGCCGGTGCCGGTGATCGAGATCTTGCCGTTGACCATGACATAGCCGCGGTGGGCGAGCTTCAGCGCATGATAGGCGTTCTGTTCGACCAGGAAGACCGTCAGTCCCTCCGACTGGTTCAGATCGCGGATGGCGTTGAAGATCTGCCGCACGATCAGCGGTGCGAGCCCGAGCGACGGTTCGTCCAGCAGAAGCAGCTTCGGTCGGCTCATCAGCGCACGCGCGATAGCCAGCATCTGCTGCTCGCCGCCCGAAAGCGTGCCGCCGCGCTGTCCCTGCCGATCCTTCAATCGCGGAAACAGCGTGTACATCCGTTCCAGATCGCTCTCGAAATGGGTCATGTCGGTAATGCCGGCACCCATTTGCAGGTTTTCCCGCACGGTCATGCGCGGAAAGATGCGGCGTCCTTCCGGCGACTGGGCGATGCCCTTGCGCATAATCTCGTGGGTGGGAACGCGGGTGATGTCCTCGCCCCGATAGATCACATTGCCATGCCGCGCCTGCGGATTTCCGCAGATCGTCATCATCAACGTGGACTTGCCGGCGCCATTGGCGCCGATAAGGCTGACGATTTCACCATCCATGATGTCGATGTCGACGCCCTTCAGGGCATGGATGGCGCCGTAATAGGTATGAACGCCACGCACGGCGAGAACCGGCTCGCTGGCGGGAACGGCCATCGGGTCGCTGACGCTTGCCATGCTCATCGGCCGTCTCCCTTCGGATCCTTGGAAACACTGCGAGCCGACAATTCCTGCAGGGTTTGCGCCGCTTCGGCATCGACAACCTGCACATGGCCCCCACCGCGCTCGGCCGTTTCCTGCCCGACTTCGGCTTCCACGGCGTCGACCTCTTCGTCGTCGACGCCGAGATAGGCAGCGATGACCTTCGGGTCGGAGCGCACGTCCTGCGGCGCGCCGTCGGAAATCTTGCGGCCATAGTCGAGGACGACAACGTGGTCGGAGATCTCCATCACGACGCTCATGTCATGCTCGATGAGCAGCACCGAGATGCCTTCGTCGTCGCGGATCTGGCGCAGAAGCGTGTTGAGCTCGCTGGACTCCTTCGGGTTCAGGCCGGCCGCCGGCTCGTCGAGGCACAAAACCTTGGGGCGCGTGCACATGGCGCGAGCGATCTCCAGGCGGCGCTGATCCCCATAGGGCAGATCGGCGGCGGGATCGTCGGCGCGGTCGATGAGATTGGTCTTCTCCAGCCAGTATTTGGCCAGGTCGATCGCCTCGCGCTCGCCCTTTCGGTATGACGGCAGACCGAAGATGCCGCCGAACGTGTAGCCGGATGCGACGATCAGCGCGTTGTGCTGCGCGACCATCAGGTTTTCGAGAAGCGTCATGCCGCCGAAAAGGCGGATGTTCTGGAAGGTGCGAGCAACCTTCCCGATGGCGGCAATCTCCATGTCGGGCATGCGCTCGAGCAGATAGAGACCGTCATCGGCAAAATAGCGCCGCCCTTCCTGCGTCCGCGCCTCCAGATTGGCGAAGGCAGACGGCGTGTGCGCCATGATCATCCGGCCTTCGGTCGGCTTGTAGAAGCCGGTCAGGCAGTTGAACACGGTCGTCTTGCCGGCACCATTTGGGCCGATGAGTGAAGTGATGTCACCGCGCCCGACATCGAAGGACAGATTGTCGACGGCGACCAGGCCACCGAAGCGCATGGTCAGATGTTCGACGCGCACGACGACATCGGTTTCCCAATTGCGTAGCGTCTGCCGGGGAGCGCCTGCCGATGCAGGCGTGGGAGATAAGGGTTGCAGGCTCATGTCAGTGCCCCTCCCCCTGGCTCACAAGATCGGCAGAGACCGCTTTTCGTTCCTTCAGGAAGACCGTGGGGTTGCGCGTCGACACCAGGCCGCGCGGCTTCCAGATCATGATCAGCACCATCAGCAGGCCGAAGACGAGGACGCGGAATTCCTCGAGGTTTCGGAACATCTCGAAGCCACCGATCATCACCAGCGAGGCGAAGACGACGCCCATCTGACTGCCGAGACCGCCGAGAACCACGATGGCGAGGATGATCGCCGATTCCAGGAAGGTGAAGCTTTCCGGCGAGATGAAGCCCTGACGCGTGGCAAAGAACGCGCCGGCGAACCCGCCGAACATCGCGCCGATCGCAAAGGCCGAAAGCTTGGTGTTGGTTGTGTTGATGCCGAGCGAGCGGCAGGCAATTTCGTCTTCACGCAAGGCTTCCCAAGCACGGCCGATCGGAAGCTTGCGCAGCCTGAGCGTGACCCAGTTGGTGATGAGCGCGAGCACCAAGATGATATAATAGAGGAAGATGATGCGGTGTATCGCGGCGTATTCGAGGCCGAAGAAGTCCGCAAAGCCACCCTCGTCCCGCGTGAAATCCAGGCCGAAGAAGGTCGGACGCGGGATCTGCGTGATGCCATTCGGCCCGTTGGTCAGCTCGAACCAGTTCAAAAGCACGATGCGGATGATTTCACCGAATGCCAACGTCACGATAGCGAGATAATCGCCGCGAAGCCGCAGTACCGGAAAGCCGAGAATGATGCCCCAAAATGCAGCAAGGATGCCCGCAAGCGGAAGGCACACCCAGAAGCCAAGATCGAAATACTGGGAGAGCAAGGCGTAAGAATAGGCGCCGACCGCATAGAACGCGACGTAGCCAAGATCGAGCAGGCCAGCGAGACCGACGACGATGTTGAGACCCCAGCCGAGCATCACATAGGTGAGCACCAGCACGCCGAGGTCGACATAGTAGCGGCTTTGGCCCGGGACCAGCACCATGACGATGAAGGGCAGCGTGACGGCGATGCCGAGCATCAGCGGACCCAGGAACCGCGAGACATGGCCGGCCTTGTTGAAATCCGGCAGCACGTCGGAGAGGCCCTTGGGGCCGCCGGCACGTTTCCAGAAGAAGATGTTGAGCAAGAACCGGCCGACGGCAGTAACAGCTGCCATCCAGAGCACGCGATCCCACTCGGTCGTGATCTGCAGACCGCCGGCACCGGCGTCGGTGCGCAGACCGACGATGATGGAGAACAGGATGAGGGCGAGAACCCCGGCGAGGATGGCGTCTTTGAGGGAAGCCACCACGATGTTTTCTTCGGCGGCAGGAGCCGCGTTCAAGGCAGCCATATCAGACCTTCTCGACTTCGGGTTTGCCGAGCAGGCCCGACGGCATGAAGATCAACACGGCGGCCAGAATGAAGAAGGCAGCCACGTCTTTATATTCCACAGAGAAATAGCCGGACCAGAAGGTCTCGATCAGCCCGATCAGAATGCCGCCAAGCATCGCGCCCGGCAGAGAGCCGATGCCACCGAGAACGGCTGCCGTGAAGGCCTTAACGCCGGCGATGAAGCCGATGTAGAAATCGATCACGCCGTAATACAGCAGGTACATGAAACCCGCGACGGCTGCGAGCGCAGCGCCCAGCACGAAGGTCAGCGAGATCGTGCGATCGACATTGATGCCGACGAGCGAGGCCATCTTGCGATCCTGCTCGCAGGCGCGCAGCGAGCGGCCAAGCGCGGTCTTGTTGATGATGTAAGTGAAGACACCCATCAGCACGACCGTCGTTACCAGGATCAGGATCTGGATGTTGGAGATCTGAACGTCGAAATTGTTACCGTCCATGATCGTGTAGCCGCCGGACACCAGTGGCGGCAGCGGCTTGACGCGGGCGCCCTGCACGATCTGCACGAAGTTCTGCAGCACGATCGACATGCCGATCGCGGTGATCAGCGGCGCAAGGCGGAAGGAGCCTCGAAGCGGCCGATAGGCGATCCGCTCCACCGTCCAGCCCCATGCCGACGTGAAGAGCATCGCCATCAAGAGCACGAGCATGAGCGCCAGGATGAGCACGATGAAGCCTGCCCCGGCCGTGATGCCAAGCGCAACGATGAGGATCATGGCGATGAACGAGCCGACCATGAAGATATCTCCATGGGCGAAATTGATCATGCCGATGATGCCGTAGACCATCGTGTAGCCGATCGCGATGAGCCCATAGATGGACCCCAGCGTCAGCCCGTTGATCAACTGCTGAACGAAATATTCCACTGTGATGTACCCCTCTGGCCGACTTGTCCCGTCGGCTCTGCCGTTCGATCGATCGAGGCTCCCACCACCGCCGATCGTCGTCTGCAATATCAGCTATTAAGATCGCCAATGGGTCGATGAGGTCAATAGAGAAAAACGCCGATTGAAGGCGCTTTGACGGGTCAATCCACCGTCTTGAGCGTCATTTTGCCGCCTGCGAAACGGAATGCTTTGAAACCGGTGTGGAGCCGCCTGGAATCGGGCGCAGCGCTGCAGGGCCGGCCTCTTGCCACTGATCGAGCTTTGGGATTTTCTGCCGGAACCGAAACGCTCGAAGCACCGGAGTCTGGTCATGTGGAGTGGCATCCTTCCCGCTGTAACAACGAAGTTCAAGGAGGATGACAGCCTCGATCATGCGGAGATGGAGCGCTGCTTCGGCCTGCAGATCGATGCAGGCGTCGATGGCCTGATCGTTGCCGGATCGCTCGGCGAAGGCCCGATGCTGACGCAGGAAGAGCGCATCGAGGTTTATCGCACCGCCAAGGCGGCAGCCGGCAAGCGCCCCGTCCTTGTGACGGTTGCGGAAGCATCGACAGCGGCGGCGTGTGCAATGGCGAAGAAGGCTGCGCAGGCCGGGGCGGACGGCCTGATGGTCGTTCCGAGCCCGATCTATCATACCGATGCGCGCGAGACGGAAGCCAATCTGCGCGCCATCGCGGCTGCCGGCGATCTGCCGGTGATGATCTACTCGAACCGAGTCGCCTACCGCGTTGACGTGACTCCGCAATTGATGGCCGACCTTGCCGACGATGCCCGCTTCGTCGCAATCAAGGAATCCTCCGACGACATCCGTCGCACCACCGAGATCATCAATCATCTGGGCGATCGTTACGCCGTGCTGACCGGCGTCGACAATCTGGCTTTCGAGGCGCTTTCGGTCGGCGCAACGGGCTGGGTCGCCGGCCTCGTCGTCGCCTTCCCGAAGGAAACCGTCGCCATCTGGCAGCTGATGCAGGCAGGACGTCGCGACGAGGCGCTCGCGATCTACCGCTGGTTCCGCCCGCTTCTCGATCTCGATGTCTCGACCTATCTCGTCCAGAACATCAAGCTGGCCGAGGCGCTGGCGATCAAGTCCACCGAGCGGGTCCGCGGGCCCCGGCTGCCGCTTGCCGGCGAACGCCGCGCCGAGGTGGAACGCATCATTCGCGATGCGATCGAAACGCGCCCGAGCCTCCCCGCACTGGACATTGCGGCCTGACCCCATGAATGCCGGCCGATACGATATCGCCGTCATCGGCGCCGGCGTGATCGGAACGACGACCGCGCTCTATCTTGCAGAGCGCGGTCTCACGGTTGCGCTGATCGACCGCAAGGGCATTTCGGCAGAGACCAGCGCTGGCAATGCCGGTGCATTCGCCTTTTCCGACATTCTGCCGCTCGCATCGCCGGGCATCATGCTGAAGGCGCCGTTCTGGCTGATGGATCCGACCGGCCCGCTCTCGCTGCCGCCCGCCTATCTGCCGACGATCGCGCCATGGCTGTGGCGGTTCTTCAAGGCAGGCAGCGGCAAGAACTTCGAGCGCAGTATTGCGGCGCAGGCGGCCTTGATGCGTGTGGCCGAGGCCGAGACGGAGAAGCTTCTGGAGCGCACCGGCCTCAAGCACATGATCGTGGCACGCGGCGCACTGCATCTTTACGACAGCGAGCGCAGCTTCAATGCGGCTGCGCGCGGCTGGGATCGGCGCACCGAGTACGGCATCAGTCACCGCCATCTCGACCGCGCCGGCATAGACGCGATCCAGCCGGGCATCGCGCAGAGCTTTCGCCACGGCACCTACGTGGCCGGCTGGTCGAACGTCGCTGACCCGAAAGCCTATGTCGTTGCACTTGGCGAGCGCGCCGTGGCCCAAGGCGTTGATCTGGAAATCGCCGATATCGAACGGATGGCTGTCGAAGATGCGGGCGTCCGCCTCTCCTTCACCGATGGGCGCTCGCTGCTCGCCGCGCAGGTGGTGATTGCGGCCGGCGCCTGGTCGCATCGGCTGGCTGCCTTGATCGGCGACCGGATCCCGCTCGAAACGGAGCGCGGCTATAACACGACGCTGCCCAAATCGGCGTTCGATCTCAAGTGTCAGGTCATCTTCGACGACCATGGCTTCGTGGTCTCGCCGCTCGGCCAGGCCGTGCGCGTCGGCGGCGCGGTGGAGCTGGCGGGGCTCGACCGCCCGCCGAACTTCCAACGCTCCAAGACGATGCTGGCCAAGGCGGCACGGTTTCTTCCGGAACTGAACCCTGTGGGTGGGACGGAATGGATGGGCTTTCGGCCCTCCCTGCCCGATTCCCTGCCGGCCATCGGCCGATCGCACCGCGTGCCCCGCGTGATCCATGCCTTCGGCCACGGCCACCTTGGCCTGACGCAATCGGCGGCAACCGCAAAGCTCGTGGCCGACATCGCACTCGACCGCGAGACGGAAATCCCGCTTAAACCCTATTCACCGGACCGGTTCTGAAAGCATTCCCATGGCGCGCCACTCCTTCTTCTGCATCGACGGTCACACCTGCGGCAATCCCGTTCGCGTCGTTGCCGGCGGGGGGCCGCAGCTTCAGGGCGCAACCATGCTGGAGCGGCGCGCGCATTTCATCGCCGAATATGACTGGATCCGCACCGGGTTGATGTTCGAGCCGCGCGGCCACGACATCATGTCCGGCTCGATCCTCTACCCGCCGACTCGGGCGGACTGCGACGTCGCCATCCTCTTCATCGAGACGTCGGGCTGCCTGCCCATGTGCGGCCATGGCACCATCGGCACGGTCACGACGATGATCGAACACGGGCTGGTCAAGCCGAAGACGCCGGGCATCGTAAAGCTCGACACGCCGGCGGGCCTCGTCACCGCAACCTACCGGCAGGAAGGCGACTATGTTGAAGAGGTGCGCATCACCAATGTCGCGTCCTTCCTCCATGCCGAAGGGCTGACGGCGGACGTCGAAGGCCTGGGCGAGATCACGGTGGACGTTGCCTATGGCGGCAATTTCTACGCCATCGTCGAGCCGCAGGCTGCCTTCTCCGATATCGCCGACGTATCGGTGCAGGACCTTCTGACCTGGAGCCCGCGCCTGCGCGCTGCGCTGAATGCCAAATACGCGTTTCAGCACCCGGAACATGAAGACATCAAGGGCCTGCGCCACGTGCTGTGGGCCGGGGCGGCGCGCGATCCAAAAGCGCATGCGCGCAACGCCGTGTTCTACGGCGAAGCCGCGATCGACCGATCGCCATGCGGCACGGGCACCTCGGCGCGCATGGCGCACTGGGCGGCAAAAGGTCAGCTGAAAGCGGGCGACGATTTCATCCACGAATCGATCATCGGCTCTCTCTTCCACGGCCGCGTGGAGAGTGAGACGACCGTCGGCGGCAAGCCGGGGATCATTCCATCCATCGGCGGCTGGGCGCGCGTCACCGGGCTCAACACGATCTTCATCGACGGTCGCGACCCCTATGCACACGGTTTTTCTCTCGCCGCGCTTTAAGCCGCCTTATCCTAAGACTTTCGCTGCAGCTTTCTCGGCGAAGCCCGCTGCAGCCGGGGATTGTGCCTGCGGCACGATGTCGGCAGCGCTGTGAAAAGCGGCAATTGGCGTTGCGCCTGCGCTTTTCATCCCATATTGTCCACCTCACGTAAGATTAACGGACAAAATAACACGAAATGCAGAGTTTTGCAGACGCGTTCGGCGAAGCCTTTCGGCTGATCGCATCTTTCGATGCCGATCTGCGCGCCATCGTGTTCCTCTCCCTCCAGGTGAGCCTGTCGGCAGTCATCGTCGCCGCGATCATCGGCCTGCCGCTCGGCGCTTTTCTTGCGGTGTCGCGATTTCCGGGCCGCACCGCCATCGTTGTCGCCATCACTGCGCTCATGGGCCTGCCACCGGTCGTGGTTGGCCTGATCGTCTATCTGCTGCTGTCGAATTCCGGAGCGCTCGGGCCGCTGCAGCTGCTGTACACGCCCACTGCGATGATCATCGCGCAGTCACTGCTGATCACGCCCATCATCGCAGCGCTCGCGCGGCAGACGATCGAGGATTTGAACGACGAATATCACCAGCAGATGACCCTTTTCGGCCTGACCAGCGGCCAGCGGCTGGTGACGCTTCTGTGGGATGGGCGATTCTCGTTGATGACGGCGCTGCTCGCCGGCTTCGGACGCGCGATCGCCGAGGTCGGGGCTGTCATCATCGTCGGCGGCAACATCAACCACGTCACCCGCGTCATGACGACGACGATCGCGCTGGAAACCGCCAAAGGCAATCTGGCGCTCGCACTCGGGCTCGGCATCATCCTGGTTTCGATCGCGATTGCCGTGAACAGCCTGGTCTTCGCACTTCGCGGAACTGCGGAGCGCGCCGCCTATGCTTGACCGCACCAACACCAAGGCGCTTTCCGCCACCCCAGTTTCGGGCCACAACCTCAAGATCGAACGCAGCGGCAGGCTACTGCTCGACGTCGAACAGATCGTCTTCTGCGGTGATGCCGTGACCGCCATTCTCGGTCCTAACGGCGCCGGCAAGTCCATGCTGATCAAGACGCTTGCCGGTCTGCAGAAGCCGGACCGTGGAGATGTTTCCTGGAATGGCTCGGCGCCCTCGCGTGACGGCTACCGCAAGGTCGGCATGCTGTTGCAGCATCCCGTGCTGTTTCGCCGTTCGGCGATCGCCAACGTGACCTACGCGCTGAAGCAGGCCGGCCACGGCACCCGTGACGCCCAGGAACTCGCACACGAAGCGCTCGACCATGCGGGCCTCTCCGCCATTGCCGATACCTCGGCGCGCCTTCTCTCCGGCGGTGAAAAGCAACGTCTCGCCATGGCCCGGGCGCTCGCGCTCAAGCCTGAAATCCTTTTCCTGGATGAGCCGACGGCCAGCCTCGATCCCGCCTCGACGCTGCGCATCGAGGAGATGATCGGTGCCGCTGCGAAGGTCGGCACGATCATCGTGCTCGTCACCCATGACATGGCGCAGGCGCGGCGGCTCTCCGAGCGCGTGCTTTTGATGCATCGCGGCCGGATCATCGAGGCTGGCCGCACCGCCGACTTTTTCGATCGTCCGAATACGCCGGAAGCGCGCGCCTTCGCGGCCGGCGAAATCCTTCTCTAACCGACACGAAAAATCCAACGGGAGAAACGACCCATGACCAGACTGACACTGCTGTCCGCAGGCGTGGCCTTCACGCTCGCCGCAGCATCGGCGCTTGCCCAGGAAGACAATTTCATCATCGTCCAGTCGACGACCTCGACGGAAGCGTCCGGCCTTTACGAGCATCTGTTGCCGATCTTTCAGGAAGAAGCAGGCATTGAAGTACGCGTCGTTGCCGTTGGCACCGGCCAGGCGATCAACAATGCCGAGAACTGCGACGGCGACGTTCTGCTGGTCCATGCGACCGCGCAGGAGGAGGCCTTCGTCGAAGCCGGCTTTGGCGTTTCGCGGGAGCCGCTGATGTACAACGACTTCGTCATCGTCGGCCCTGCGGCCGATCCAGCGGGCGTTGCCGGTTCGACCGACGTCGTCGATGCGCTCACCAAGATCGCTGAAAGCGAAGCCATTTTCGCATCTCGCGGCGACGATTCCGGCACGCACAGCAAGGAACTGGAGCTTTGGGAAGTGGCCGGCATCGATGTCGCGGCCGTCAGCGGCAGCTGGTATCGCGAAACCGGCTCCGGAATGGGAGAGACGCTCAACACCGGTATCGGCATGGGCGGCTACGTCCTAACCGACCGCGCGACGTGGATCAACTACGGCAACAAGGGCGAATACACCGTTGCCGTCGAAGGCGACGAAGCGATGTTCAACCCTTACGGCATCATTCTCGTGAGCCCCGAGCACTGCGAAAACGTCAAGGCAGAAGCCGGCCAGACCTTCATAGACTGGATGCTTTCGGATGCAGGCCAGCAGGCGATCGAAGACTACAAGATCGACGGCCAGCAGCTGTTCTTCCCGGACGCAGACCGCAACGAAAGTTGATCGGCCGAAGGGCGGTCACGGGCCGTTGTAGTGAATGGTTCCCGTTTGCGAAACATCATATCCGCCAAGCTGTTCCGCCCGTTCTTGAAACTGCGGTGTGCGGCTGAAGGCGAAGAGTTTTTGCAAGCTCGGCCCGCAGAAATCCCGTCGCCAGGCAAGCAGATCGAACCGCTCTTCGGTGATCGGCACAAAGGCGAGCTTGTGCTGGCGCGCGACGGCCGCGATCCCGAAGCCGAGATCTGCGTCGCCCTGCGCGACCGATTGGGCAAGATCCGTCTGGTTGCGCGCCACGTCGGGCAAAAGGGTGAACTGGCCGGGCGTAAGACCCGCTTCGGCAAGCAGCACCTGGAACAGATCCTGGCTTCCGGCACCCTCCTGGCGAAAGACCACGCGTCGCCCGGCGATATCGGCGATGGAACGGATGGCTGCTTCATGCTCCGGTTTGATGATCAGGCCCTGGCTGCGCTTCGCCCATTCGACGAGCACAACAGGTTCATGGTGCATGTCGAGCGAGATGCGGCGTTCATTGGCATTCGAGCTCGCTTCCTGCTCGGGCGTCCGATGAAAATGGATGCCCGCGGCAACCGCATGCCCCGCCTTCATGCGCTTCAGCCCGTCGGCCGAGCCGTCGTAATAGGTCGCAAGCTCGCTGCCGGAGGCGCGCAGCGCCCAATCGAGAAGCGGATCGTGGCTGCCCGCGACCACGGCTGGATGGTCGCGCAGTGCCGATAGTTCCGCGCCGTAATCGGTGTTCTTTCGCAGCCACGCCATCAGCGCGTCGCGCGGGAAGATCAGCTTTCCCGTGACCTTCGTAACCGGCAGAACGCCTTCCGAGGTCAGATCGTAGAGCTTGCGCTCCTTGATCCTCAGAAGGTCGGCAACTTCCTTGACGGTGAGAAAATCGTGCATGGCTGTGCAACATAACGGCATGACCATGGGCTGCAAGCAGTTTGGGCAGCCAAAGCGTCGCATCCAACGCCGAAATAGTGGCTGGCGCGCCGTAGACGCGCCAGCGAGTATCGCCGTCTCTTACTGCGTGGCTTCTTCGATCAGCGTGCGGGCACGATCGACGATCGCCTGACCGTCCAGGCCGCGGCCGTCCATCTCGGCGATCCAGCTGTCGACGACAGGCTGCGAAGCCTCGACCCAGCGTGCGACCTCTGCCTCGTCCAGGACGATGATCTCATTGCCGGCTTCCTCGGCAATCGCGCGGGCCGGTGCATCATATTCCTGCATCGTCTTGCCGGCGAGAGCGGAGAATTCCAGCCCGCTGTTCTCGTCGATGACGGCCTTGAGGTCATCCGGCAGGCTGTCGTACTTCGCCTGGTTCATGGCGAGCACGAAGGTCGCGACGTAGAATGCCTGTGTGCCGGCAAATTCCGTGTGGCTGTCGACGAGTTCCGAAAGACGCAGCGACGGCGTCACTTCCCACGGCACGACCGCGCCGTCGATGACGCCCTTCGACAGCGACTCCGGAATGGCCGGAACTGGCATGCCGATCGGCGCAGCACCCATCTGCTCGAGGAGCTGCGTGATCATGCGGGTCGGCGCGCGCAGCTTCAGGTCCGCCATGTCCTCAAGCGAACGGACACCATCGCCCTTCACATGGACGAGGCCGGGGCCATGCACCCAGGTGCCTAGGATCTTGATCCCGGCGAAGTCGGTATCCTGCATGTTCTCTTCGAACAGCTGCCAGTAAGCGCGCGACGTTGCTTCGGCGTCGGAGGAGAAGAACGGCAGTTCGAACACTTCCGCCTGTGGGAATCGGCCGGGCGTGGAGCCAGGCAGCGTCCAGACGATGTCCACCACGCCGTCACGCGCCTGGTCGATGAGCTGCGGAGGCGTACCACCGAGTGCCATCGCCGAATACATCTCGATCGCGATGCGGCCGTCGGACGCTTCCTGAACGCGCTCGATCCACGGCTTCAGCACGTAGGCCGGTACGTTCGCCTGCTCGGGCAGGAACTGGTGCAGCCGCAGCGTCACTTCCTGTGCTGAGGCGATGCCTGCCGAAAGAAGCGCGCTGCAGGCGACGAGGCCGCCAGCGAGCATGCTGCGAATGCGTGTGGTCCGTGTCATAATCCATATCCTCCCTGGCGCGGTACTCCCAATGCCCGCGCTCGTCATTGGACATAAGCAGGCACCGAGCGCCCTGCCAACAGCCTAAGACCATCATGGGGCAGGATTTTTGGTGCATGACATGCACAGCGCGCCATTCCTTGCCGCTGATTACTTGTCCCTTCGGGTGAGACTGTTATGCACGGTGGCATGAGATTGCAGGCAGAGCGAACACAGCGATGATGGCTCTTTACGAAATGCCGGGTCACCTGATCCGGCGCATGAACCAGATTTCCGTCGCGACTTTCCTGCAGGAAGCACAGACGGCCGGCTTCGACCTGACGCCTGTGCAGTTTGCGGCGATCTATGCGATCGCCCGGAACGAAGGCATCGATCAGGCGACGCTGTCGAGCCTGATCGCCTATGATCGCGTGACGATCGGCGGGGTGGTCGACCGGCTGCTGACAAAGGGCCTGATTAGGCGCGAAGTCAGCGAAAAGGACCGGCGGGCGCGTGAACTTTACCTGACCGAAAAAGGCCGAGACCTTCTGGAGGCCATGATGCCTGCGGTCCAGAGGGTCCAGGAGCGGATGTTGGAAGGCCTGAGCGCGGAGGAGCGCGCAAGCCTTGTCGTCCTGCTGAAAAAGGCAACGAGCGGCGCGAGTGCGGTTCCGTCCGGCGGGCAGAATGAGGGGGAGTGAAGACGCATGGCTGAGGACATTCCGCCGCGGAGCAACGTCATCCAGTGGCAGAAAACCACGCTCAATCGAACGGATCATGCGCGGTTGATGGGGCAGAAGCCCGCGGTTCTCTGGTTCACGGGCCTGTCCGCATCTGGCAAATCGACCATCGCCAATTTGGTGCAGGTTCGGCTGCACGCGGCCGGCATCAAGACCTTCCTGCTCGACGGCGACAATCTTCGCCACGGCTTGAGCAGCGACCTTGGATTTTCCGCATCCGACCGCGTAGAAAACATGCGGCGGGTGAGCGAGGTCGCGCGACTGATGAGCGACGCCGGACTGATCGTGCTCGTCGCCTTCATCTCTCCGTTCGGATCGGAACGCGAAGCAGCACGGGCGCGCATGGCCGATGGCGAATTCATCGAGATTTTCGTCGACACTTCCTTTGAGGAATGCGCACGCCGTGACCCGAAAGGCCTCTACCGCAAGGCGCTTGCCGGTGAACTCGCAAATTTCACCGGCCTCGATTCGCCCTATGAAACACCCTCGTCTCCGGACATTCACCTCAAGACGGCCCTCACCGGCGCCGAGGCGCTGGCCGACGAGGTCGTCGATCACCTGAAGAACCGGGGCCTGGTGCCCCATGGGTGAGACGAAGGAAATCGATCACGCGGCGGTGCTTGCTATCATGCGTGAGGCTGCGCAGGCGGCAGGCACAGTTCTGGTCAGCATCTTTGCGCAGGGCTACGAAATCCGCAGCAAGTCCGATGGCTCGCCGGTAACCGAGGCCGACACGGCTGCGGAATTGCTGATTCTGGCGGAACTGCACGCGCACTTCCCGCAGATCCCGATCGTCGCCGAAGAGGCGGCGGCCGCCGGAGTGCTGCCGGCGGACCTCGGTCAGCGGTTCTTCCTCGTCGATCCTTTGGATGGCACACGGGAATTCGTGTCCGGTCGCGCGGAATTCACCGTCAATATCGCCTTGGTCGAGCACGGCTGCCCAACAATCGGCGTGGTCGTTGCGCCGGCCCTTGGCCACACCTACTACGGCTCCGACGCAGGCGCCTATCATTTGGATGACAAAGCCGAGCGGACGACTCAGCTGATGGCGGTTTCGACCCGTGACGGTCCCGTCGCCGTGGCGAGCCGGTCGCATCGTGATCCGGACACCAACGCCTATCTCGCCCGCCGCGATATCACGAACTGCGTCAGCATCGGTTCGTCCCTGAAATTCTGCCTGCTCGCGGAAGGCAAGGCCGATGTCTACCCGCGCTTTTCCCGCACCATGGAATGGGACACGGCGGCCGGCGATGCCGTGCTGCGTGCGGCCGGTGGACGGACAACGCTTGCCGATGAAGTCACGCCCCTTACCTATGGCAAGCGCCCCGAACGATGCGAGGACGACCCGCAAGGCTTCACGGCCCCCTTCGCCAACCCGCCCTTCATCGCGTTTGGCCGAGGACGTTAGGCCGAGCGTCTAGCCGATGTGGTCGATGAGGATCATCGTGCCGAGCGCGCAGAGCACGACACCGGCAGCCATTTCGGCATAGCGGCCGAATTGGTTGCCGATCGCCTTGCCGAGCAGCACGCCGGCCGTTGACATCACGAAGGTCGCCATGCCGATGCCGGCGGAGACGACCAGGATCCCGGCAAGGTCCACATCGATGAAGGCGAGCGACAGCCCGACGGCCATGGCGTCGAGGCTTGTCCCGAAGGCTGTCGCGAGCAAGACGAGCGACGAGCCGGAGGCCGCGCGCTCGGCGCCCTCACCTTCTTCCTGGCTGAAGGCATTGTGGATCATGTGGATGCCGACCAGTCCGAGCAGGCCGAAGGCCAGCCAGTGATCCACATGGGCCACCCAGTCACTGGCAGCGATGCCGGCAAGCCAGCCGAGAAACGGCGTCAGCGCCTCGACCAGACCAAACACGGCCCCGATACGCAGCGCACGCCCCAGTTGGGCGCGATCAAGCACGGTACCTCGCCCTACCGCGACAGCAAAGGCATCGATCGACATGGAGACCGACAGAAAGAAAACAGCTGCTGGAGACATTTGCAGGACCGGAGACGGATCGAAAATCGGGGGAACGGGCCGCCCGTCCGCCAACGGTCAGTCATACCCACGGTCTTGCCGGGCCGGCATTGCCGGCTGAACGCGCCACGCCATGAGGGCGATCGTGTTGACGCGCCCCCAAATCGCTTGGTGGCTACTCCCCGATGGCCGGAAGTAAAAATTAGTGGCGAAAATGTCAATAAAAATCATATATTTAAATGAATTTGAGAGGCATTTGCAGAAGCCCGCAATGACGCGCGCTTGCCGCAGCCGCATACGCCCTCGATTTCCGTCCCTCACCTGACGAAAGCGCGCGGAAAGAATGTCGCGTCCGTTTTGATCGTACATGCACCAATGGCGGAGTCGTGCGCGCTCGGGTTTGGCGCTAACATCAACGCAACTCACCTTCAGCCAGGTGAGCCATTTGCGGGAGGAATATCATGTGCCAGGTTTTTGCGGGCCAGGAGCCAACGCGCTACGAATATGTGACGCGCAGGCTTCGGTTAAACGGCCAGAGCACCAGCATCCGGCTTGAACGTGCCTTCTGGGCCATCATCGACGAAATCGCCGCGCGCGATGGTTCGACGACGCCGGCTTTCGTATCGAAGCTGCATTCGGAAGTTTTGGAACTGCGTGGCGAGCCGGAAAATTTCACGTCCCTGCTGCGCTGTGCGTGCCTGATCGAGATGGATCGGCGCACGCCGATGCAGACCAAGGCCGCCGCGGCAGCTTAAAAAGTCGGCGTAGTAGCATTCTACTACCTGAAGGGTCGTCCCTCCTTCCAGACTTCGATCATTGAATCGGAAGAAGGAGGGAAGCCAGAGTGGCTAAAGCCATACACAGCATGATCCGCGTACTCGACGAGGCGCGGTCCGTAGCATTTTACGATCAGGCCTTCGGGCTGAAAGTGGCCGATCGTCTCGATTTCGAAAGCTTCACGCTGGTCTACATGTCGAATGACGAGACCGGGTTCGAGCTGGAACTGACCGTCAACAAGGGCCGCACCGAGCCCTATGATCTGGGCGACGGTTACGGCCATCTCGCATTTTCGGTCGACGACCTGGAAGCCGAGCACAAGCGCTTGACCGATGCGGGCCTCTCGCCCCGCAAGCTGGTCGATTTCGCGCCCGCCGGCGAGGTCATCGCACGCTTCTTTTTCATTGCCGATCCGGATGGATACCAGATCGAAGTGCTGAAACGCGGCGGTCGCTACCTGTAGCGCCGCGCATTCGCCGGTTGCCGCGACGAGGAGTGGAGCCTCGGACCGTCAGCCAGAATTCTGAGGGAGGACTGACATGACTGAGACATTATCGAAAACCGGCATGACGCGGCGCGAGCTTTTGGCTCGTTCCGTGGCTGTCGGCGCGACATTCGTCGTCGGCGCAGACTTCGTCGCCGGCAACGGTGCCGCATGGGCCATGGAAACGACGGCGGTGAAGCCGGAAAGCATGGCCACATTGATTCAGATGGCACGCGACATCTACCCGCACGACCATCTCGCCGATCACTTCTACGCAACCGCCGTCAAGGGTTACGACACCGCTGACAGCTCCCAGGAAATTGAAGACGGCATTGCCGCTCTCGACGCCGCCGCGCGCGGCAAGGGTCATACGGACTACCTGTCGATCGGCTGGGAAAGCGACCGCGTCGAAGTCCTCCAAGGCATGGAGGAGAGTGCCTTCTTCCAGAAGATCCGGGGCGGACTCGTCACCGGTCTCTACAACCAGAAGGAAGTGTGGCCGCTCTTCGGTTACGAGGGCGAGTCCTACAGCCAGGGCGGCTACGTGTCGCGCGGCTTTGACGATATCAACTGGCTGTAGGGGGGAGGCGCACCATGGTTGCCAAATTTGATCTCAACGACGATTCCGTCGTCGTCATCGTGGGTACGGGCGCCGGCGGCGGCGTGCTCGCAAACGAACTCGCCCAGAAGGGCGTCAAGGTCGTGGCGCTGGAGGCCGGCGGACGCCACCTGCCGGAAGATTATCTCAACGACGAGTGGGACGCCTTCGGCCAGCTCTCCTGGCTCGATGCCCGCACGACCAGCGGCGACTGGCGCGTCGCCAAGGACTTTTCGGGCCTGCCGGCCTGGATCGTGAAGGCGGTTGGCGGCACCACCATTCACTGGGCCGGCGCGTCGCTGCGCTTCCAGCCGCATGAATGGAAGGCGCTGACCAATTACGGCCGCGTCGACGGGGCGAACCTGCTCGATTGGCCGATCGACGCCGACGAAATGGCGCCGTGGTACGACCAGGCGGAAGAAAAGCTCGGCGTGACGCGCACGGGCAACCGTCCCGGCCTGCCTGGCAACAACAACTACAAGGTCTTCGAAAAAGGCGCTCTCGCGATCGGCTACAAGGAAGTCCACACCGGTCGCATGGCGATCCAGACCCGCGATGACGGCGATCGCACACCCTGCCAGCAGACCGGCTTCTGCTTCCAGGGCTGCAAATGGGGCGCCAAATGGTCGGCCGCTTATACCGAAATCCCGGCCGGTGAAGCCACGGGTAACCTCGAAGTCCGCGACCGGTCGCACGTCATCAAGATCGAGCATGACGACAGTGGCAAGGTCACAGGCGTGGTCTATGCCGACAAGGACGGCAATCAGCACCTGCAGAAAGCCCGCCTGGTTGCCGTTGCCGGCAACACGATCGAAAGCCCGCGTCTGCTTTTGAACTCCGCCTCCAACATGTTCCCGGATGGCCTTGCCAACTCGTCCGGCCAGGTGGGTCGCAACTACATGCGTCACGTCACTGGATCGGTCTATGCCGTGTTCGACAAGCCCGTGCGCATGTGGCGCGGCACGACCATGGCCGGGATCGTCCAGGACGAGGCGCGCCACGATCCGTCGCGCGGCTTCGTCGGCGGCTACGAGCTGGAAACCCTGTCGCTCGGCCTGCCCTTCATGGCAGCCTTCCTCGATCCGGGTGGCTGGGGCCGCTCGTTCACATCCGCGCTCGACCAGTACGAAAACATGGCCGGCATGTGGATCGTGGGCGAGGACATGCCGCAGGAAACGAACCGCGTCACCCTCAATTCAGAGGTGAAGGACCAGTACGGCCTGCCGGCTCCGAACGTGCATTTCTCAGACCACCCGAACGACGTAGCCATGCGCGATCATGCCTACAAACAGGGGATCGAGATGTACAAGGCGGTTGGTGCGACCCGGGCTTTCCCGACGCCGCCCTACCCGTCAACGCACAATCTCGGCACCAACCGCATGTCGGAGAATGCGCGGGACGGCGTGGTCAACAAGTGGGGCCAGACCCACGACATCCCGAACCTGTTCATCTCGGACGGCTCGCAATTCACGACAGGCGCTGCTGAAAACCCAACCCTGACGATCGTAGCGCTGGCAATTCGCCAGGCCGATCACATCGCCAAGGAACTCAGCGCCGGCAACATCTAGAGCTTCTCCTCCTGCGCAAGGCCGCCCGCAAACGGCCTTGCGCACTTTTTTTGAACTGCACCGGAAAAGTCTGCTGCAACCGCAAAGGCTTTGGGGCGTTCCACCACTCGACAGTTCATTTTTTGCTAAAGTACCTTGCATCTCCATGCGAAGTGCTTTCTCGGGCAAGGAGCTTGCGGTGGTTCGATCTCTGGATGCTTTGAAAGAGCGGTTCATCGAGCGTTTGCACAGCGACCGGAATGCCTTGAACACCATCGCAAAAAGCCACCCCGTCACGTCCCACATTCAGCACCGTGAGATCGCAAAGCTCGCTCATGGGATCGCTGGTGCAGGCGGCTTCTTCGGGTTCGACCACCTCAGCCGACGTGCGTCTGAGATGGAAGCGACCCTCGCGGCTGAAAGCACCGAAGCCGAACAGCGCGAAGCCCTGTCCTCACTGATCCGCGAGCTCGATGCGGTGATCGCGCAGATGAGAAAAGAACGCGCGCTGTGACGGCCGGCGAGCGTTAGCTCACCTCCCCTTCCGAAGGCTTATCGCTCAAGTTCAGATCGACGCGTCGGCCCACGGGTGGAATTCCCGGACGCGCGCTCGAACGGTCGCGATAGATAGCGGCGCGGCCGAGCATCATCAGCGTGACAGGCGTGGTGATCGTGACGAAGGCGGCGAGCAGCAATTCGTGGACCAGGGGGCGGCCCCCGCCCACCAGAAAGAAGATCATCGAGCCGACCGCCATACCTCCCGTGCCCCAGCTGGTCGCAAGCGTCGGGGCATGGATGCGATCATAGAAACTCTTGAGCCGCACCATGCCGATGGCGCCGATCAGCGTCAGGAGCGATCCGATGACCAGGAAGCTTGAAACCAGGATCGCAGCCCAGAGCGGATATTCGACGAGATCGACCGTCATTCGATGACCTCCCCGCGCATCAGGAACTTGGCGAGCGACACGGTTGCGACGAAGCCCAGCATGCCGATGATGAGCGCCGCTTCGAAGAAGATCGCGTTGCCGGTGCGCACGCCGAAGACCAGCAATTGCAGCATGGCGCAGACATAGAGCATGTCGAGTGCGAGAATGCGGTCCTGCGCGCGCGGACCGATGAAGAGCCGGTGGGCCACCAGCATCATCGCCAAGGCGAGGACGATCTGCGAAAACCAGACCGCGACCGTGAGAATGACAACGCTCATTCGAATATCTCCAGGAGGAGCCGCTCATACCGGTTGGAGATGAGATCCAGCCAATGTGATTCATCCTTGAGGTCGAAGACGTGGATGATCAGCGTGCCTTGCGCGGCATTGTAGTCGAGCCAAGCGGTTCCCGGCGTGCTTGTGAGCACGATGGACAACACCGCAAGCGAGGACGGGTTCTTGAGGCGGATCGGCACCGTCATGAAGCCGGATTTGCGGTCGAGCCTTTTGCCGAACAGGATGAGCCGGGCGACATCATAGTTGGACCGCAGGATGTCCACGAAGACCACGCTTGCAAGCGTGACGATGGCGTCGACACGCTTGACCCGGGTGCTCTTCTCACCGAGCGCCTTCAAGGTAAGCGCGCTGCCCGTGCTCACGATAAGTGCCAGCACCGTATGACCGGGCGTCGCGCCGGCCAGCGCGATCCACATGACGAACAGTCCAAGCGTCATGACCGGATAAGGGAAGATCCTGCTCATTCTGCGCCTCCAGCATATGGCGGCACGCGTTCGGCGCCGAGCACCGCATCGAGATAGCCGTTCGGGATGTGGAGATCATTAGCCGTCGCCGCCATCAGGTCCACCGCCGGTCCGGCATAGACCGACAGAAGCACGATCACGACGAGGAGGAACAGCACCGGCGCCACCTCAACGATGGAGACCCGTGGCATGAACGGCTCGACCGGCGCCCAGAAGGTCCGAATGCCTGCGCGAGACAGCGCGATCAGCGCCGTCAGCCCCGAGAAGATGAGCAAGGCCGCTAGCCCAAGACGCATCGTCACCGCCTCCGACATCGCCTCTGCACCCGGCCCGATGACAGAATGCAGGATCGCGAATTTGGCAAGGAATCCTGCAAGCGGCGGCAGGCCGATCAGGACCATGGCGAGGATACCAAAGCCGGCGCCGAGCACCGCGGCCGCCTGCGGCATCGGTCGACCCACCTCCTCTTCCGGATCGACGAACTGGCTGTTCTCGCCAAAGGCTTCCATCGTGACGGACAACATCGCCGACCATGGATCCTGGTCCCGCTCCAGCAACTCGGCAAGCAGGAAGAGCGCACCTGTCGCAAGCGTGGAGGTCACGAGGTAATAGAGCGCGCCAGTCGTGCTCGCGGGTTCTGAGAGACCAAGCGTCGCAAGGATGGTGCCGGAAGAAACCATGACGAGATAGGCCGTCGCCGTGCGGATCGATTGCGTGGCCAGAAGACCGATTGATGCGAAGACGAGCGTGGCGGCACCGCCGATGAAGATGACGAGCGATCCGAAGACCTCGCCTTCCGCCGGCACCAGAAGCGACAGACGGATCAGGGCATAGATCCCGACCTTGCTGAGGATCGCCATGATGGCTGCGACCGGTCCCGCAGATGCGGAATATGCCGGAACCAGCCAGTTCCCGAGTGGCCACATCGCCGCTTTCACCAGGAAAGCGAGGCCAAGCATCGAGAGCCCGACATGCAGACCAGGCGTCGCAAAACCCTCAAGCTCCGCAGCACGCATGGAGATTTCGGCCATGTTCAGGCTGCCGGTCGCCCCGAACACCATCGCGATGCCGATCAGGAAAACGAGAGACGCAGCGAGATTGATGGCGATGTAATGCAGCCCGGCCTTCACGCGCGCCGGTCCCGACCCGTGCAGCACCAGCCCGTAGGACGCGGCCAGCATGACCTCGAAGAACACGAACAGGTTGAACAGGTCACCCGTCAGGAAGGCACCGTTGATGCCGACCAGCATGAACTGGAACATCGAATGGAAATGCGGCCCGGCCTTGTCCCAGCGGGCCGTCGCGAAGACGAGCGCCGGGATCGCAAGCAGCGAGCCGAGCACCAGCATGATGCTCGACAGGCGATCGGCGATCAGGTTGATCGCGATCGGCGCCGGCCAGTTGCCGAGCAGATAGACCAGCGCTGTCGCGTCATCCGACCAGTGGACCCTGAACAGAAGGGTAAGCCCGATCGCAAGCTGGGCCAGGACCGACAGGATCGCAAGCGACGTCTTCAGCCGCCGTTCGCGGTCGTCGAAGAACAGCAGCAAGGCGCCCACGATCAAGGGCAGGATGATCGGCGCGACGATCAGCTGGGGGAATTGTCCGGTCATCGCTCACCCTCCCGGCCATCCACATGGTCCGTTCCGGTCAGCCCGCGCGAAGCGATCAACACGACCAGAAACAGCGCGGTCGTGGCAAAGCTGATGACGATCGCGGTGAGAACGAGCGCCTGCGGAAGCGGATCGGTGAAGGCCGCCGGATCGATGGCGTCACCCCCCGGCAGCACGGGCGGCGCGTTGACCCGCAGTCGGCCCATGCCGAAGATGAAGAGGTTGACGCCATAGGACAGAAGCGCGAGTCCCATCACGACCTGATAGGTCCGCGGCCGCAGGATGAGCCAGACGCCCGAAGCACCGAGCACGCCGATGGCGAATGCAATGACGAATTCCATCAGCTTTCTCCCTGCTCGACCGCAGTCCGCTCGGCCACCGCCCGATCTGGCCGCGCTTTCGGTGCACGCAGCGACTGGTGGGCGATGGCGACCAGCATTAAAACCGTCGAGCCGACCACCAAGCTGAAGACGCCAAGATCGAAGAACAGGGCCGAGGCCGTCGGCACGCCGCCGATGAAGGGGATCTCCGTGTACTGGAAATAGGATGTGAGGAACGGGTAGCCGACCGTGAGCGAGCCGAGCCCCGTCGCCGTCGCCGCCAGCAACCCGAAGCCGATCCACTGGACGGGACGAATGCGCAGGCGCTCCTCCACCCAGCGCGTACCACCGGCGAGATACTGCAGAAGGAAGCCGATCGCCATCGCGACGCCTGCCGCAAAGCCGCCGCCCGGCAGATCGTGACCGCGCAGGAACAGGTAGGCCGCCAGAAGCGTGATCGCGGCGAACATCCAGCGCATGATGACCGACGGCACGAGCAGGTAGTCTTTCAGCGTCTCGCCCACCTCGCGATCGCGCTGGATGCTGTCATATTCGTTCTGTTCGCGCTGCTGGTACGGCAGTTCGGAATTGTCCTCCGCCGGCCGGAAACGGCGCAGCAGTGCAAACACGGTCAGCGCGACGACGGCCAGCACGACGATCTCGCCGAGCGTATCGAAGCCGCGGAAATCGACGAGGATGACGTTGACGACGTTGGTGCCGCCTCCTTCGCTATAGGCGTGCTGCAGGTAGTAGTCTCCGACCGACGGCGGCAGCGGCGTCATCATCATGTAATAGGCGAGCAGAGCCATGCCCGCACCGGCGATGACGGCGATGAAGAAGTCGCGCCCGCGCCGCAGCCGAACCCAGAAGCCATGCCGCTCTATCTGATCGTCGCGCTTCGGCAGCCAGCGAAGCCCGAGAAGGATGAGCACGGTGGTGACGATCTCCACCAGAAGCTGCGTCACACCAAGATCGGGGGCCGAGAGCCAGACGAATGTGATGCAGGTGACGAGGCCCGCAACGCCCAGAAAGATGAGCGCGGCGAGCCGGTGGAATTTTGCCTGATAGGCGGCAGCGATAGCGCAGCCTCCGCCGACCAGCCACATCATGGCGAGAACCGGGTCGACGCCGGAGATGGTCAGTTGCGGCGCGAGATGCCGCGCACCCCACATGGCCCACACACCGGCAAGAATTGCCGCCACCACGATCAGCCGCAGCTGCGGTTGAAGCCGCCGCGTGCCCAAAAAGCGCTCCGCCACACGCGCCCAGCGCCAGCTGACGGCGACGAGAATGCGCTCGAAGATGCGCTGCCCCTTGAGGCGACGGAAAATCGGCGGCCCCTCCTCGCAGCGGTCGAGATAGGATTTCAGCGCCATATAGAGAACGATGCCGCCCAAGAGAGCGACTATGCTCATCGCTAAGGGCAGGTTGAAGCCGTGCCAGATCGACAGGCTGTAGACGGGCGTTGCGTCGCCCAGCACCGAGACAACCGCCGTGTCGAGATAGGAGCCGATGCTTATGCCCGGAATGGTGCCGACGACGAGGCAGGCCAGGACGAGAAGCTCGATCGGCAAGCGCATCCAGCGCGGCGGCTCGTGCGGAACCTTGGGCAGGTCGCTCGCGCGCGGGCCGAAGAAAACCGTGTGGATCAACCTGACCGAATAGGTGACGGCGAATGCTGCGGCGATGGTCGCCACATACGGCGTCAACGTGTCGAGCACCGATGCACGGTGCTGCTCGAGCGTTTCGGCGAAGAACATCTCCTTCGACAGGAAACCGTTGAGAAGGGGCACCCCGGCCATGGCCGCGCTTGCGACCATTGCGAGCGTCGCCGTGATCGGCAGGAAACTGAAGAGCCCGCTCAATCGCCGCATGTCGCGAGTGCCGGCCTCGTGGTCGATGATGCCGGCTGCCATGAAGAGCGACGCCTTGAAGGTCGCGTGATTGACCATGTGGAAGATGGCTGCAACGGCTGCGAGCGGGCTGCCGAGGCTCAGAAGCGTTGTCACCAGCCCGAGATGGCTGATCGTGGAATAGGCGAGCAGCCCCTTGAGGTCGTGCTGGAAAATGGCGAAGTAGGCGCCGATCAAAAGCGTGCTGAGGCCGGCGAAGCCGACGATGAAGAACCACGCATCGGTACCGGAAAGCACCGGCCAGAACCGCGTGAGAAGGAAGACGCCCGCCTTTACCATCGTTGCCGAATGGAGATAGGCCGAAACCGGCGTCGGCGCGGCCATCGCATTCGGCAGCCAGAAATGGAACGGAAACTGCGCGCTTTTCGTCAGCGCGCCGGCGAGGATGAGGAGCAAGGTCGGCAGATATAGATCGCTCGCGCGGATCAGGTCGCCGGACTGAAGCACCACGTCGAGATCGTAGCTGCCGACGATCTGGCCGAGCAGCACCATGCCGGCCAGCAGGCACAGACCGCCCGCTCCGGTGATCGTCAGCGCCATGCGCGCACCGTCGCGCGCCGCCTGGTTATGGTGCCAGTAACCGATCAGGAGGAACGAGAAGATGCTCGTCAGCTCCCAGAACACCGCGAGCAGGATGATGTTGCCGGAAACCACGAGCCCCTGCATCGCCCCCATGAATGCCAGCAGAAGGGCGTAGAAGCGAACGACCGGATCCTTGGGCGACATGTAGTAGCGCGCATAAAGGATCACGAGGGCGCCGATGCCCGTGATCAGCATGGAAAACATCCAGGCGAAGCCATCGAGCCGCAGCGTGAGCGAGAGACCGAGATGCGGTACCCACTCCACCTGATGGCGCACGACCATGCCGTCGGTCACTGACGAATAGGCACTGATCGCAATGCCGAAACAGGCAAGTGCCATGGCACCGGCCAGCCAGTTGGCCGCACTGCGCGATTGGCTCGGCAACAAAGCCGTCAGCAGGCTTCCGAGAAACGGAAGACCGACGAGCAGGATGAGCCATTCACTAGACCACATGGAGACTTACCGGAACTGACGCTTGAAGTGGGGCGGTTAAACGCATCGTACAGGAAGCCTAACGGTTGCAACCACCGCTCGAAAGCGAGGGTCCTTGGCTCCTGCATGCACGTTTCATGTGCCATTCGAAGAGAGAGGCCAAGCCGGCAGCGTTGTTGGACGCTTGGCAAGGCTCAGACGATCGAAGGGGGGCCCCTCGCCGCCGGCGTCACGCGTGCCTGCTCGTTGCCGGCAGGAGTCGGCCCGATCCGCACGATCGCTGTCTCGATCTCCGGCAGCACCAGCGTCACTACCCGCGCCAGGGCAGAGGACGGCACATCGGCCGTCTCGGCTGCGATTGCGTCGAAGCTGACGCTACGGGCGCGATATTCCTGCTCTTGCTTGGGGATGCGGTATTTCTGGGTCAGATCGGCAGAGAGAGCGGCCGACAGGGAAACCGGGGCGAGCCGCTCGGCGATTTCGATGCCGTTCGACGGCTTCGACGGAAGGCAGGCATAGCCGAGCAAGGCGAGAAGCAGCAGCGCATAGGCGGCAAAATCGGTCGCACGCAAGCGGCGCCCCCGTCGCTCTTCCCAATCCGCCCCAATCCTGACCACTCGCCGTCTCTCGAATCTCGCGCTTCCTGAAACCCAATATGCGTCTTTCACAAGGACATCGTCAAATTATGGCAGCTGCGAAGAAAGTGCGCGGTTGCGAATTCAAGGTGCAACCCTTTTAGATTGCAACCAGAATTCTCTAGCGCATAGATCGCAGTATTTGGATTAATGAGGCAGCGGTGCACCGTATAGTCGGGGATGAACCCACGCTCTTTTAGGAGACCATGCCGTCCCGGATTCTCACTAGATAGTCGTCGTTGCCGATCTGGCCGCCCTTCAGCGTCATTTCGATCGTGCCGCCCGTGTAGCGATGGGCGAGGCAGACGGGGGAGCCGGGGGATTGGGTGATGGGGTGGCGAAGCGTCAGGGCGAAGATGCCGAGTTGCGAGAGGGCGTGACTCGATGTGTCGCCACCCGCCACCGCCACCCGGGCGAGGCCTGTTCGGGCGATGATCTGATCGAGCATGTGACCGAGAGCGCGTCCGACCGCGTCGTTCTCGGCAGCGTCGATCGATACGGTGGTGTCGGGGCCAAGTGCCGTGTGCAGGATCGGGCTCTGTCCAGCCTCCAGGGCGGACAGCGCCCGAGACAGCGCAGCATCGATGACGGCATCCGCGTTCATGCCGGAGGCGATGGCGCGGTAATCGACCTCGATGGGCAGGAAGCCGGCGTGCGCAGCCGTCCGGATCTGCCGTTCGGTGGTCGGCGAGCAGCTGCCGGAAACGACGGCAATGCGCGCCTCGCGCTGAAGCGGCTCGAATGAAGGCAGTTCCGGCGAAAGCACGCCGCGGGCCCGCCAAGCGGCGATCAAGGCGTAATCGACGCCGGACGATCCAATGATGAAGGGGCCAAGCCCGCCCTCCCCGGCAAGGATGAGCTCGCCGGCCGCCCGCTGTGTCGCAAGATCGTGCACGTCGAGCAGCACGCCCCGAATGCCCTCGTCGCGAAGTGCAGCAAGGCTTGCCGGCGTGGCTTCGGTGCCGCCAGTCCGCGCGAGCGGCAACTCGGTCTGTCCCGCGAGATGAAGCACGAGATCGGCCTCCCGCATCGGTGTCGCGGGATGGCGGCTCATCACCGGGTGGCGATCGATGCGATAAACCGCGTCGCGATAGCCTGCGAAAAGGTGTCCGAAGAAGGTGTAGCGGCGCAGCTGCGGCACGCCGACGACGATCGCCGCCATGTCCTGGCCGAAGATTTCGAGGCCGATTTCCAGCGCGCGGCCGATCGGGCCCTGGTGCGGCGCGCTGTCGAAGGTCGAACAGACCTTATAGTGGCAGGGCGAAGCGTTCAGCGATTTCAACCAGAAAAGCGCATCCCGCAGCTCCCGATCCATCCAGCCGGGGCTCTGGCTGCGACTGGTTCCGGCGAGGCCAACGGCCCGGCAATGGGCGAAAGGGGCAAACTCTTCGGCGTTCGGCACGCGGGTGAAGAGCACCGTTTCGATGCCGTTCGAAGACAGCGCCTCCATGGCGTCGGTGGAGCCGGTGAAGTCATCGCCGTAGAAGCTGATCAGCGGCGCGCCGCTCATCCGAAGCGGTCTCCGAAGACCTTCAGAGCATCGGCGAGTTCCCTGTGATCCCGCGCATAGTCGGCGGCGGAAATGCCCTTGACCGCTGCCTCTGCCGCCTGACGCAGGCTCGCGACACCGCCGGCGACGCCGCCCGGATGCCCCATGATGCCGCCGCCGGCGCAGTAGATGAAGCCGGTGGTGCCGATCGCCCTGTAGGTCGGCTCGATCTGAACCGCCGTCTGGCCCGACGAAAACACCGGCATCGCCGCAAAACTTGCCCGCTTGCCGCAAAACATCGGCTCAGCTACGGCGCGGGCGGAATCGATGACGCTGTCGTCGCTCTCGCTGAACTTGTTGCCGAGCCCATTGACGTGCAGGTGGTCCGCCCCCGCAAGGCGCCAGAACTTCTGCCAGGCGCGGTAGGACAAACCGATATCCGGCGAGCGCTGGAACAGCCCCCAGCCATTGCGGTGGCAGTGCAGCGGCAGTTGCGCATGCCGCCGGATCGCGCCGAGACCCGCAAGGCCAATGGAATGAAGGCTGACCATCAGGCAGGTGCCGCCTTGCGCCAGCACCAGATCGGCATTGCGTTTCATCTCATCGACTTCGTCGGTGATGTTGAACGCGTACATAACCTTCTTGCCGGTCTTTTCCGCATGAGCGTTGATCACGTCCATCACGGCCCTCACCCGCTCGGCAAGCGGGCAGTGGGGCCCGTTCGCCTGCAGTTCGTCGTCCTTGATGAAGTCGATGCCGCCATCGCAGAGCTGTTGCACGAGGGCCGCCGTCTCGTCCGGAGAAAGACCGACGCTCGGCTTGATGATGGTACCGATCATCGGCCGGTCGGACACGTCGGCGAGCCGCTGCGTGCCCTCGACGCCGAACGCCGGCCCCGGACACGCATCGGCGAACGCGTCGGGAAACGTGACGTCGGTCAGCCGGATGGCGGAGACTTCGGCGAGCTCGAACAGATTGCCGGCGACCGTCGCGAGCGTGTTGGTAAGCGACGGGCCCATATTGGCGAGAGGCCAGGACAGAACGATGCGCCCGCGCTCATAGGCTGTGCCCGGTTTCCGCACCGGCAGCGATGGCTTGTCCCGCACCTCGTCGACAATGACGTCCTCGACATTGGCACCGGCGCGGCTTCTGAGATCATCGGTCTCGCCCGGTAGCCGCATAAAGGTGCCGCAGGACTGTTCGCCTGCTATGACGCGCGCGGCCCTTTCGAGCCCGACCGGGCTCTCGACCTCGTACTCTGCGAACAATCGCGCCATTGCTGAAGCACTCCCCTAACGACGAGCGGAAATATCATCTCATCATACCAGTTGACAACATGATCTTTCCCTTGCAATCGTCCGGCACGAATGAGGGAGGCAAGCAGCATGAAAATCGCTCTGATCGGCGCCGGTGGAAAAATGGGCGTGCGTCTGTCGCGCAATCTGAAGGGCTCGCGCTACGACGTCGCCCATGTCGAAGTCAGCGAGATCGGCCAGAAGCGGTTGCGTGACGAGGTTGGCGCGGAGTGCGTCGCCGTCGACGAAGCGTTGAAGGGTGCACAGGCGGTAATCCTGGCTGTGCCCGACACGGCAATCCGGAAGGCCGGCGCCGATATCGTGCCCAAGGTCGCGCCCGGCACGATCGTCATCGCACTCGATGCCGCGGCCCCGTTTGCCGGGCACTTCCCCGAGCGCGCGGACGTTACCTATTTCGTCACCCATCCCTGCCATCCGCCGATCTTCAACGACGAGACCGATCTTGCGGCCAAGCGCGATTATTTCGGCGGCATTGCAGCGCGTCAGGCGATCGTCAGCGCGCTGATGCAGGGCCCGGAAGAGCATTTTGCCATCGGCGAAGAGATCGCCAAGACGATCTTCCAGCCGATCTTGCGGTCCCATCGCGTGACCGTCGAGCAGATGGCGCTGCTGGAGCCCGGCCTGTCGGAAACCGTCTGCGCGACGCTTCTTGTCGTGATGAAGGATGCGATGGACGAGGTGGTGCGCCGCGGCGTCGACCGGGTCGCAGCACGCGATTTCCTGCTCGGGCACCTGAACATTCTCGCGGCTGTCGTCATGGAGGAAGTCGATGGTGTCTTCTCCGATGCCTGCAACAAGGCCATCGTGAACGGCAAGCCGCGACTCATGCGCGACGACTGGCTCGGCGTGTTCGAGACCCACGAAATCACCGAGAGCATTCGCCGGATCACCTGACGCCGGCCGGCCGTGGATGGACGAACGCAGCGATCCGCTGCAAGTATCGGCTGAAGCAACATTCGGGACATGCTGATCACGATGGAAAAGCTGAACGACCTGGAAGCGATTGACGACCGGATCGTGCGCCGCAAGCTCTCCGACCAGGTGTTCGAGCGCCTGCGTGAAATGATCGTGCGCGGCGAACTCGGAGCCGGTGATCCGATGCCGTCGGAACGCGAACTGATGGAGCGTTTCGGCGTGGGTCGTCCTGCCGTGCGCGAGGCGCTGCAGTCCATGCAGACCATGGGCCTCATCACGATCTCCCATGGCGAGCGGTCGAGGGTCAGCGCCTTGTCGGCCGACATCGCGTTCCGGCAGATGGACGCGGTGGCGAGGCTGCTGCTTTCGGCCTCCCCCGACAATCTCGAGCACCTCAAGGAGGCACGGCGCCTTTTCGAACTCGGCATGGTGCGCATCGCGGCGCAGAATGCGACGGCCGAAGACATCGCCGAACTGACCGATCTCATCGAGAAGCAGCGCAGCAAGATCGATGACCCGAAGGCGTTCATTCGCGCCGACATCGCCTTCCATGCCAAGATCACCCGCATGGCCGGCAACCCGATCTTTGCCGCCGTCGGAGATGCGATGCTGAACTGGCTGTTCACCTATCACACCGACCTGCTGATCTGGTCGGGCCAGGAAGAAACCACCTTGCGGGAACATGCCGCGATCGTCGATCGTCTCGCTGCCGGAGAGGCGGATGGCGCGGCTGACGCCATGCGCGGCCACCTCGATCGATCGGCGGCGCTCTACCGCCACCACTGAAGTCGGTAGCGAGAAATTTGTAAAGCCAATTGACTGATCGGTGCTGGCGCCGATAGTTTTGCTGCGTCGGCAGATGGCACGGAACGCGTGGATCCGATGCATCGATGAAGCGCTTTAAGGCGCTCGGCCGGGAGGACCACGAAACGAGGAGGCCAGCCCGATGCTGGATCAGACATCCGTCACGGCCTATGGCCATCTCATCAACGGTGAAACCATCGACCGCGCGACTGCGGGCGGCATCGACGTACTCGACCCGTCGACCGGCAAGGTTTTTGCCCGTATTCCGAGGGGCGGCGCCGAGGATGTCGATCGTGCCGTCGATGCTGCGCGCAGCGCTTTCGAAGGGGAATGGGGCGCGAAATCGGCGCTGGAACGCGGCCGCATCCTGATGAAGATCTCGGCGCTGATCCTCGAGAATTTCGAGGAGCTGGCAGCGCTTGAATCGCGCGATACCGGCAAGCCGATGAAGCAGGCGCGCGCCGACATCACCGCGACTGCCCGCTATTTCGAGTATTACGGCTCGGCCGCCGACAAGCACCATGGCGAGACGATCCCCTACAGCAAGGGCATGACGGTTCTGGCCTTGCGCGTGCCGCACGGTGTGACGGCGCACATCATCCCCTGGAACTACCCTTCGCAGATTTACGGCCGCTCGGTCGGCGGCGCACTTGCAGCGGGCAATGCCTGCGTGGTCAAACCGGCCGAAGACGCCTGCCTCACGCCGCTCCGCATATCCGAACTGGCTCTGGAAGCCGGCCTGCCGGCGGGCGCCCTGAATGTCGTTTGCGGGCTTGGCACCGAGGCCGGCGCGGCGCTTGCCGGCCATTCAGGCATAAACCACATCTCCTTCACCGGCTCGCCACAGACGGGAACAGCTGTCGCCAAGGCGGCTGCGGAAAACCATGTGCAGGTGACGCTCGAACTTGGCGGCAAGTCGCCTCAGGTAATCTTCGCCGATGCTGATCTGGACGAAGCGCTGCCGGTCATCGTCAACGCGATCATCCAGAATGCGGGCCAGACCTGCGCTGCCGGCAGCCGCGTGCTGATCGAACGCTCGATCTATGACGAGGTCCTGGCGAGGCTTTCGGAGCGCTTCTCGGCGCTGAAGGTGGGCGCAGGCGTCGATGATCTCGACTGCGGCCCCATCATCAGCGCCAAGCAACTGGAGCGGGTCACGTCACTTGTCGACGCCGCGCTGGCCGACGGGGCCAAGGTCGTCGCCTCCGCCGGCATGGCTGAGAATGCGCCTGAGGGAGGATTCTTCTACCCGCCGATGCTGCTCGATGGTGCAGCGCCCGAAAGCCGGATCGGTCAGGACGAGGTGTTCGGCCCGGTTCTGGCAGCATTCCCCTTCGACGATGAAAAAGACGCCATCCGCATCGCCAATGCGACACCCTACGGCCTGACGGCGTCGGTCTGGACGCGGGATGGTGGGCGGCAGATGCGCTGCGCCAACGCCATCGAGGCGGGCCAGGTCTTCGTCAACAATTACGGCGCCGGCGGGGGCATCGAACTGCCTTTCGGCGGCATGAAGCGGTCCGGCTATGGCCGTGAGAAGGCCTTCGAAGGCATGATCAGCTTCACCACCATCAAGACGGTCGTCCTCAAGCACGGCTGACGTTTTCGATGAAATCCCTCCCGGGACGGCGTCGCGGCTACGGCTGCGGCGCCCTTTTTTATTGATCCTGAGCGAACTTAGAAGCCCGGCCGGTTGCTCATCATGCGGATTCGCGCATGCTCGATGTGGTTGCGCATGGCGCGCTTGGCTTTGGTGGCCGCGCCGCCCTCGATGTGCCGGAAAATCTCCTCATGCTCGTCCCTCACCGCTTCGTTGCGGATGAAAGGCTGGAACTGCACCAGGAAGCGCATGAGATTGACCGATCGCGTCACGTCATATTCGAGCGACTTCAGCGTCTGGACGATGCGCGCATTGCAGGTCGCCGTCGCGATCGCCTCGTGAAACGCATAGTCGTGATGATGCAGGATGGCATCCTGCCTCATCGCCTGGTCGAACCGATCGAGCGCTGCCCGCATGCTTTCGATGTCGGAAGGTCCCCGCCGCTTGGCGGCAAGATAGGCCGCCTGCGGCTCGACGATCATGCGCAGTTCGATGCCGGCCAGAAGATCGCCGATGCGCTGCAGCGCGTCGCGGTCCGCCTCGTCGCTCGGCACGCCGTCGACCCGAGCGCCGAGCGCATTCAAGACATAATTGCCCGAGCCCCTCACCGACGAAATCAAGCCATCGTCCCGCAGCTTGTCCAGTGCCTCGCGCAGCACGGGGCGTGACACCTCGAACTGCTTGGCCAGCTCGTTTTCCGAAGGGAGCTTGGCACCGGCTGAGATCATGCCCGTCACGATCGCATGGAACAGGTTCTCATAGACCCGTTCGGACAGCCGCTCACCCTTGTTGTTGGGAAGATCGGCAACGACGATATCGGCGGTCTTGGTCGGCATGGAAAAGTCTTGCTCCTGAAACAGGAATTTCCCGATCGGTGCCGCCGGTCAAGTTCGCGATCCGGCACAAGTCTACTGGCATCCGGAACACGCAATCGAGCAGCGGTTAGAAAGTTGTAAAACAGGTTGACTGGAAATGGGTTCAAGGTCAATGTCGAAGCCAGTGATGACCGAAACTGAGGGAGGAGAACCATGTTTCGTTTTCGCACCATTACGGCTGCTGCCGTATTCGCTATGTCTGCCGGGGTGGCCGGGAGCGCCCTTGCGCAGACAACCTTGAATTTCGCGCACACCACCGCGCAAGGCTCGCACTACAGCGTCGGCGTCCAGGCCTTCGGCGAGAAACTGGCCGAATTGTCGGACGGAAAGTTCGAAATCCGCGAACAGGCCGCGGGCGCGCTCGGCGGTGAGCGCGACATGATCGAGGGCCTGCAGATCGGCTCGGTCGAGCTCGTCTATTCCTCGACCGGCCCGCTGGGCAACTTCGCGCCTGAAACGCTGGTGCTCGACCTGCCCTTCCTCTTCAAGGATTACGCCGCGGCGCGTTCGATCCTCGATGGCGAGATCGGTGACGAACTTCTTGAGGCCGTGAATGCGCAAGGGCTCGTCGCGCTCGCCTGGAGCGAAAACGGCTTCCGCCACATCACCAATTCCAGCCGCGCGATCGATGCGCCAGAAGACCTCAACGGTCTGAAGATCCGCACCATGGAAAACAGCGTGCACATGGAAGCTTTCTCGGCTGCCGGCGCATCGCCGACACCCATGGCGTTTCCGGAAGTCTTCGCAGCCCTGCAGCAGCGCGTGATCGACGGGCAGGAAAATCCGATCCCGATCATCACCTCCGCCAATATGTGGGAAGTCCAGGACCACCTCACGCTCACCGGCCACGTCTATTCGCCGGCCATCATCATCGCGTCGCCGAGCCTGTGGGACTCGCTGTCGGATGAAGAAAAGGCATGGTTCGAGGAAGCTGCCGACACGGCGGTCGCCGCGACCCGAGCCAAGGTCGAGGAAGACGAGCAGACCGGCGTCGCGATGCTGCGTGAACGCGGCATGGAAGTGATCGAAGAGGTTGACCAAGCAGCATTCCGCGAAGCGGTCTCGCCCGCCTACGACACCTTCGTCGGCCAGTATGGCGACGAGATGCTGAAGCGCATTCAGGCAGCGCAGGAATAGTCCTCGGCATCGAAACGATGTGCGAACGGCCGCTCACGCGGCCGTTCCTCACGGAGCTTGTCCCATGCAGTGGTTTCTCGCAATCGAGCGGCGGCTGACGCGCGTCGCGCTGGAGCTTGCGATCCTCGCGCTCGCGATCGTCGTGGCACTGGCCTTCTATCAGGTCGTCACTCGCTTTGTGTTCGGCCACCCCTCCGCTTGGTCGGAAGTGGCCGCCCGTTCGGCGATGATCTGGATGGTTTTCCTGGGCTTCGCCGCCGCGTTCCGCCAGGGCACCATGATCGCGGTCGATTTTCTCGTCGATGTGAGCCCGAATGCATTCCGGCGCGTGCTCTACGTCGTGATCCTCATCGCCTCGCTGATCTTCCTGACCATCCTCATCTGGTACGGCTGGGGCATGACGATGCGGGTGCGCAGCCAGAACCTGGCCGGCCTGCAGGTGACGATCGCCTGGGTCTACGCAGCGCTTCCCGTGGGCTCGGCACTGGCAACGCTCGGCGTCATCGCCCGGTTCATCGAAGTCTGGAATGAAGCCGACACCACAACCAAGGGCGAGCTCAAGGACGTGGAGAGCGCGATATGAACGCCGCCCTCGCCTTTTCGCTGATCACGCTCTTTGCGCTGGCGGTTCCGATCGGCGTTTCGCTGGTGCTTGCGAGCGCGTTCGGCATCCATTTCTTTTCCACGGTTCCGCTGCTCCTGGTGGCGCAGCGCGTTTTCACCAGCCTCGATTCCTTTCCGCTGCTTGCCGTGCCGCTCTTCATCCTTTCCGGCAATCTCATGGCCGCAGGCGGCATCTCCGAACGCCTCGTCGATCTCGCAAAGTCGATGGTGGGCGGCATCCAGGGCGGGCTTGCCTGCACCTGCGTCATCACCTGCATGATCTTCGCCTCGGTCTCAGGCTCGTCCGTCGCGACGACCTTCGCGATCGGCGTCATCCTGATCCCGGCCATGGTGAGGCACGGCTATCCCGTCGGCACGGCAGCTGCCGTCCAGGCTTCGTCGGCCGAACTTGGCGTGCTCATTCCGCCGTCGATCCCGCTCATCCTCTATGGTGTCGCCACCGAGACATCGATCGGCCAGCTCTTCCTCGCCGGCATCGGACCGGGGCTGCTCGTTGCCGCAGCGCTCTTCATCTATCTGCTGATCCTCTGCCGCATCAAAGGCTACGGCAAGGATGATGGGCTCGACAGCCAGCCCTTCTTCCGGGCATTGCGCCGCTCCTTCTGGGCGATTCTCATGCCCTTCATCGTGCTTGGCGGCATCTATGGCGGCGTGTTCACGCCAACCGAAGCGTCGGCCGTGGCCGTGGTCTATGCCCTGGTCGTCGGCATGTTCGTCTATCGCGTGCTGACCCTCCGTAAGATCCACGAAGCGCTGCGCTCGTCGGCGATCTCATCCACCGTCATCATGATCATCATTGCCGGTGCAGGCCTCTTCTCCTTCCTCATCACGAGAAGCGGCCTGCCTTCGATCGTGGCGGAATGGGTGCAGGAGATGTTCACCAACAAGTGGAGCTTCCTGCTCGCGGTCAACGTGTTCCTGTTCATGGTCGGCATGTTCATCGAAACATCGGCTGCGATCCTCGTGCTCGCACCGCTGCTTGCCCCGATCGCAATCGCCTACGGTGTCGATCCGGTCCATTTCGGGCTGATCATCGTCGTTAACCTGGCGCTCGGCATGATCACGCCACCGGTGGGGGTCAATCTTTTCGCCGCCTGCGCCGTCGCCCGCATATCCCTGCAGACGATCATCCCGCCCTTGGTGCCCATGGTGCTGGTCGTCATGGGTTGCGTGCTGCTCGTCACCTACGTTCCCTTCATCTCGCTGGGGCTTGTAGAACTTTTCTATCGCTGACCATCGCGACGACATTCTCGAGGAGACCATCATGAAATTGAAAGACAAAGTCGCACTTATCACCGGAGCCGGCGGCGGTTATGGCGAAGGCATCGCGCATTATTTCGCCCAGGAGGGCGCCAAGGTGCTCGTGGTCGATATTCGCGCCGACGCTGCCGAGACAGTCGCTGCCGCCATCGGCGAGAACGCCTCCGCCTTCACCGCCGACGTGACGAAGAGCGACGACACCAAAGCGATGATCGACGCGGCCGTGGAGCGCTTCGGCAAGCTCGACATCATCGTCAACAATGCGGGCACGACGCACAAGAACCAGTCCATGCTGAACGTTGACGAAGCGACCTTCGACAAGGTCTATGCGGTCAACGTGAAGTCGCTCTACCACGCCGCCATCCACGGCGTGCCCGTGCTCGAACAGAACGGCGGCGGCGTCATTATCAACATCGCATCGACCGCCGGTGTGCGCCCGCGTCCGGGCCTCGTCTGGTACAACGGCTCGAAGGGTGCTGCGATCGCAATCACCAAGTCGATGGCCGTCGAACTCGCCGACCGGAAGATCCGTGTCTGCGGCGTCAATCCGGTGATGGGTGAAACGGGGCTCACCGACCAGTTTCTGCCGGGTGACGACACGCCCGAGACCCGCGCCAAGGTTATTGCCGGCATTCCGCTCGGCCGCCTCTCGCGCCCGCTCGATATCGCGAAAGCCTGTGGCTTCCTCGCCTCCGACGAAGCCGAATTCATCACAGGCGTCTGCCTGGAAGTCGATGGCGGCCGCTGCATCTGATAATGTTTGAACGGGAAGGCTGTTCTATCGGGCAGCCTTCCTTTGCTTTTTCTGGAGTGCGATCGACATGGGCGAATGCCTCATCATCGGCGGAGCCGGCATGCTGGGCCTCAGGCTGGCAAAAGCGCTTGCAGCCAAGGGCGCGATTGGCGGCACGCCACTCGATAACATCACGCTTTTTGATGTGGTCGAGGCGCCGGCCATCGAGGCTGCGATAGAGGTCACCGCTAGAACCGGCGACCTGACGGCACCCGGTGCGGCAGACTCGCTCATCGCGAGCCGCCCGGCGATCATTTACCATCTGGCGGCCATTGTTTCGGGTGAGGCGGAGCGCGATTTCGACAAGGGCTACCGCATCAATCTCGATGGCACCCGCCATCTGTTCGAGGCGATCCGGCAGGAGCATCTGCGCTCCGGCTACTGCCCGCGCGTCGTCTTCTCCTCCTCGCTCGCCGTCTTCGGCGCGCCCCTGCCCGACGTGATCGGCGACGACCAGGTGCTGACGCCGATGTCGAGCTACGGCACGCAAAAGGCGATCGGCGAATTGCTTTTGGCAGATTACACGCGCCGCGGTTTCATGGATGGCATCGGTATCCGCCTGCCGACCATCTGCATTCGGCCCGGCAAGCCCAATGCCGCCGCTTCGGGCTTCTTCTCCAACATCCTGCGCGAGCCGCTGGTGGGCGAAGAGGCCGTGCTGCCCGTTTCGCCGGATGTGCGGCACTGGTTTGCGAGCCCGCGTGCCGCTATCGGCTTCCTCGTCCATGCTGGCGACATCGAAGCCGACAGGATCGGCACGAGGCGCAACCTCACCATGCCTGGCGTAACGGCAACGGTTGCGGAGGAGATCGAGGCGCTGCGCCGCTTGGCAGGTGATGCCGCTGTCGCGCGCATTCGCCACGTGCCGGACGCGGCGATCGATGCCATCATCTCCACCTGGCCGAAAGCCTTCGATGCCACGCGGGCGCTTGGGCTTGGATTTACGCCGGACACGTCGTTTGACGCGATCCTCGACGCGCACATCACCGATGAACAGATCGAGCTGTCCGCATGAGCCGCGTTTTTCTGGTGGGCCTCGGCGCCATGGGCTTCGGCATGGGGCAATCGCTCCTGCGCGCCGGCCATGAGGTCTGCGGCCACGACATCGACGCCGATGCGATGGCGCGCTTTGCCGCCGAAGGTGGCAGGACGGCGGCTCTTAGCGATGCGGCAAGTGAGGCCGACATCGCCGTTCTGGTCGTCGTCAATGCGGCGCAGACCGAGGCGATCCTGTTCGGCGATAACGGCATCGCTAACAGTTTGAAGCAACGCGCCGTCGTCATGTCCTGCGCGACTTTCGCACCAGAGCACGCGGTCGACTTCGAGGCGCGGCTGGCAGAACGCGGCATTCGTTATCTCGATGCGCCGATCTCCGGTGGATCGGCCCGGGCAGCGGAAGGCAAGCTTTCCATCATGGCCGCCGGCAGCGCGGATGCATTCGACCGCGCCCGCCCAGCGCTCGATGCCATGGCGGAGACCGTTTTTGAGCTTGGCGACAAAGCTGGACCCGGTTCGGCAATGAAGATCGTCAACCAGCTGCTCGCCGGCATCCACGTGGTCTCGACAGCTGAAGCCATGGCATTCGGCATCGGCCAGGGGATCGATCCGCACCGCATGATCGAGGTGATCTCCCGTTCGGCGGGCTCGTCCTGGATGTTCCAGAACCGCGCGCCCTACATCGCCGACGGCGATTATCGGCCGCATTCCGCCGTCGACATCTTCGTCAAGGATCTCGGCATCGTGCGCGACATGGCGGAGGCGGCAGGGCTGTCGGTGATGCTCGCGGATGCCGCCTTTGGCCGGTTTGCACAAGCCAAGGAACAGGGTCTTGGCCGGATCGGCGATGTGGCCGTTGCCAAGCTCTATGCACAAGAAGGTGGGATCGCCCTGCCCGATAAGACGACGAAGGACTGACCATGCTGCTCGGCTGCATCGGCGATGATTTCACCGGCTCTTCCGACCTCGCCAACACGCTCGTCAAGAACGGCATGCGCACGACGCAATATTGCGGACTGCCGCAGGCCGATGCCGGAGCGGACGTCGAAGCCGGCGTCGTCGCGCTGAAAACGCGCAGCATCCCGGTCGAGGAGGCCATCGAACAATCCCTGCAAGCACTGGAATGGCTTCAGCGGCAGGGCTGCACCCAGTTTCTGTTCAAATACTGCTCGACATTCGATTCGACGCCTGAAGGCAATATCGGTCCGGTCGCCGAGGCGCTGGCCGATCGATTGGGCGCCCGCAAGGTCATCGTCTGCCCGGCCTTCCCCGGTGCCGGACGCACGCTCTATCAGGGACACCTCTTCGTGCAGGACCGGCTGCTGAGCGAATCCGGCATGGAAAACCATCCACTGACACCGATGACCGATCCCGATATCCGCCGTTGGCTCGGCCTGCAGGTCAAGGGCAGCGTCGGCCATGTGGCCTATGGGCAAGTTGCGGGAGGCGCGGAAACGATCGCCGCGGCCCTTACCCGTGAAGACCAAGCCGGCCATCGCCTGATCGTCGTCGACGCGCTGACCGACGACGACCTCACAGCCATCGGTGCGGCGGCGCACGATATCCCGCTTCTGACCGGAGGCTCCGGTATCGCGACCGGACTGCCCGGCAACTTCCGCAAACGCGGTCTTCTGGCGGATGCACGCGAGGCATGGGAGGGCGTCGACGGTCCGGCCGTTATTCTCTCTGGCTCCTGCTCATCCGCCACGCGACGGCAGGTCGAACATTACAGGCAGACCCACCCGTCTTTCGAAGTGACCGCCGACGCCGTCATGGATAGCAACGTCGATGTCGACACATTGGTGCACTTCGCCGAAAAGCATCGCGATGCCGTGCCGCTGGTCTATTCGTCCGCCGATCCCGCGACCGTGAAAGCCGCACAGGCACGCCATGGCACCCAGGCGCTGGCCCACGCGATCGAGACGCTTTTTTCCGATCTGGCCGGCGCACTCGCTGCAAGGGGTTTCGCCCGCATCGTTTCAGCTGGCGGCGAGACCTCGGGCGCGGTGGTGCGCGGGCTCGACATCGAAGCTCTGCAGATCGGCCCCGAAATCGATCCCGGCGTTCCGGCCATGCGCGTCACCGGAAAGCCGCTTGCGGTGGCGCTGAAATCGGGCAATTTCGGCGCGGAAGACTTCTTTGACAAAGCGGTAATGGCGTTGGGGGCACAAACATGAGCAGCGATGAGGTGAAGGCGCGCGAACTCGTCTGCACACTCGCGCGATCGCTTTTCGAACGCGGCTTGACCGGCGGCGCATCGGGCAACATTTCCATGCGGCTCGCCGACGGTGGCTTGCTGGTGACACCGACCGGCAGTTCCATGGGGCGGCTCGATCCGGCGCGGCTTTCTCACTTCGACGCGTCCGGAACGCTCGTTTCCGGCGATCAACCCACGAAGGAAATGGCGCTGCACAGTGCCTTCTATGAAACGCGCGGCGCGAAGACCGGCGCGGTCGTGCATCTCCATTCAAGCCACTCGGTCGCGCTTTCCATGCTGCCGGAGACCGACCCGGAGAACGTGCTGCCGCCGCTCACGCCCTATTCGATCATGCGGCTCGGCAAGGTGAAGCTCCTCCCCTACTTCCGCCCGGGCGATGCCGCCATGGGCGAGGCGATCCGCGGCCTTGCTGGCAGGCGCAGCGCGGTGCTTCTCGCCAATCATGGCCCGGTCGTCGCCGCAAAGGACCTCGAAGCCGCCGTCTACGCCATGGAAGAGCTGGAAGAAACGGCGCGCCTTGCGCTTCTGACGCGCGGCATGAACCCGCGGCTGCTGAATGACAGCGAGATCCGCGACATCGTCGATACGTTCGACGTCGAGTGGGACTGAGCGCTGACGCCATGCCCCTCGCCTTTTCCGCCAATCTCGGCTTTCTCTTCACCGAATACGATCTGCCCGATGCCGTGCGGGCAGCGCACCGCGCGGGCTTCAAGGCCGTGGAACTGCACTGGCCCTATGCGACGCCTGCGGCAGACCTGCTCTCTGCGCTGCACGAAACCGACCTGCCCGTGCTTGGGCTGAATACAGTGCGCGGGGATGTCGACAATGGCGAGTTCGGCCTTGCCGCCCTGCCCGGGCGCGAAGCGGATGCGCGCGCCGCCATCGATCGGGCGATCCCTTATGCTCAGGCGATTGGCGCGACGAATGTGCATGTGATGGCCGGTCGAGCCGAGGGCGAGGACGCCGAGCGGACTTTTGCAGAGAACCTCGCCTATGCGTGCCAGGCGGCCGACGCCCATGGCATGGGCATCCTCATCGAACCGCTCAACACGCGCGACGTACCCGGTTATTTCCTGACGGATATTGCGCATGCGGCCGACATCATCGACCGCGTCGGCCTACCCAATCTGCGCATCATGGCCGACTGTTATCACATGCAGATCATGGGCGGCGATCTCCTGACGCGGCTGACGCAGCATCTGCCGAAGATCGGCCACATCCAGTTTGCCGCTGTGCCCGACCGCACCGAGCCCGACCACGGCGAGATCGCCTTTCCATGGCTCTTGAACGCGCTTGCCGCCGCCGGCTACGACAGCCCCTTTGGCGCGGAATACAAGCCCCGCGGGCGGACGGAGGACGCTCTGGGGTGGCTGAAGGCGTTTTGAGGCGCCGCTAGCGCGTTCGGATCGCGCGCTGCGCGCCTCAGACGACGATGTCGCCTTCGTCCTCACCATCCCAATAATGAATGCGATCGGCATGCACCTTGATCAGGATCAAGCCCGGCGTATCGACGCCGTTCTCGAACCAACGCTCCAGATCTTTCGTCCAATGCTCCTCGAAGGCGCTCTTGTCGCGGATGAGTTCGGCTGTCCCCTCGATAGCGATGAAAATCGGAGGCTTGCCAAGCCACCCTGCCGACCCTTGAAGCGACATGGAGACTTTGGGGTCACTTTCGATATCCGACACGGTTCGTGTGGAATCGTAGGTGAAGAAATAGCTGTCGCCTTGGAATTCCACATCCCGGTTGTTGCTCATCGGCCGCCCGGCCAGCGCACCATTCTCCGTGCGCGTGAACAACATCGTGAAATCGATGTCGCGCATCGTCTTTGAAATCTGCTCAAGCGTTCGATCGGTCATCGTCGTCTCCAGAAGCGACAGGGGCGAAGGTCTGCCGTGGAGAACTTGCGAACGCCAAATACGTTGCGCCGATGTCGCAAACCAGCGCGAACCACTGAAGTAGCGACAGCATCACGGTTTTGGGAACGATTGGTGCACCCGACAAGATTCGAACTTGTGACCTCTGCCTTCGGAGGGCAGCGCTCTATCCAGCTGAGCTACGGGTGCCGGCGCGAAGCGTGATCCGCGCGGGATTGGTGATAGACGATGGCGCGCTCCGCTTCAATGGGGAATTGGCGAGCGCGTGGGTTTCGCGAAACCTCACCGCCCGCGCGAGGCAAGCGGCATGTAGATCTCGAGCAGCTGGCGCATATGGTCGTTGCGCTCTTTGGCGGTGTTGCCGCCGAGCACGACGGCAACCACGCTGCGGCCGTTGGCCTGGGCGGACGTCGCGAGATTGAAGCCGGATGCGCGGATGTAACCGGTCTTCAAGCCGTCGACCCCGGGCATGGAACCGACGAGCTCGTTGTGGCCGCGGATCGTCGTGCCCCGATAGATGAAGTCCTTGTTGCCGAAATAGCGGTAATATTGCGGGAAGTCGCGGCGCATGGCGAGCGACAGCACGGCCATGTCGCGTGCCGTGGTGATCTGCGCGCTGTCCGGCAACCCGTGGGGATTGCGAAAGATCGTGCTGGCCATGCCGAGCTGGCGGGCCTTGGCGTTCATCACGCCCGCGAAGCCCTCCTCCGAACCGCCCAGATATTCCGCAACGGCGGTGGCGACGTCATTTGCCGACTTGACGACGAGCGAGAGGATGGCTTCCTCAACCGAGAGGGTCTCTCCTGCCCTGAAGCCGATCTTTGTCGGCGGGCGCGCGGCCGCATAGGCCGAAACCGGGATCGGTGTAGTCTCGGTGAAGCGGCGATCGCGCAGACCTTCGAACAACAGGTAAAGCGTCATCATCTTCGTCAGCGAAGCGGGATGGCGCGGCGTATCGGCGCCATATTGATAGAGCACCTGGCCGGAATGCGCATCGACGACGATGGCGGCATATTTTTCCGAAAGTGGCGGCGGGGCTACCGGCGTGGACACCTTTAGCGTCGTGCTGGTACAGCCCGCCAGAAGCACTGCCGCGAAGACGAGCGCGAGGAATCGGCGCAGCGGAACCGGCGCGAAATGAAGGATGGTCTGCAAGCGAACGCCCCGTGCATTAAATCAGAACTGTCGAATATACCGGCGGTGCCTGGCAGATCGACGTGAAGTCGCAGTGTTAGGCCGACAAGATTAAGGCGGCGTTATTCATACTTGCATGAAAAGCTGGAGCGAGGAATTCTTGGGCGAACGAGCTGGCGGATCCCGATGAGCCTCATGCCTTTCTGTCTGCGCGCCCTCATGCTGGCGCTTCTCGTCGCGATCGCGCCGGCACCGGGCGCCAGGGCGGCCGAATTGTCCGCTCAGCATGCTGTGGCCGAAGAGGCACGCTGCAGCTGGCGCCACGCGGTGGCACTGCCGGGCCGCCTGCCGGCCGATATCTGCATCCGCTCAGACCATTTCGCCGAGGACATCTGCCGGACGATCGAGGGCCTGTCCGCAAGCCATGAGCTGCCGGCCGGTTTCTTCGCGCGGTTGATCTGGCAGGAAAGCCGCTTCGATCCGAATGCGGTGAGCCCCGCCGGCGCGCAGGGCATCGCCCAGTTCATCCCATCGACGGCGCGGCTCAGGGCACTCTCGGATCCCTTCAATCCGGCGGAGGCCCTGGCCCGGTCGGCCCATTATCTCGCCGAGATGAAGGACCGCTTCGGCAGCCTGGGGCTCGCTGCGATCGGCTACAATGCAGGCGAGGAGCGCGCGCGGCGGTTTCTGGCGGGCGACACCTTCATGCCGGGCGAAACGCGCGCCTATGTCCACATCATCACCGGGCGCGGCGTCGAGCAATGGCGCGACGATCCACCGGCCGATCTCGATTTCGCGCTCGCCACCGATGTGCCGTTTACCCAAGCCTGCCTGGAGCTCGCGAAGAACAGCCGCATGAGCGAGATGCGGATGGCAGCGGGAGACTGGAAGCCGTGGGGCGTTCAGCTGGGATCGGATTTCTCGCGCGCGAATGCCGAGCGCATCTTTGCCCGCGTCCAGTCGCGCACACCGGCGCTCGCCAGCGAAACGCCCATTTTCGTGGCCGAGCGCAACCGCAGCTTCGGCAGCCGCAGCCGCATCGCCGTGCGCGTCGGGCGCGATACGCGCGAGGAAAGCCAGGCGCTGTGCGCCGACATCAGGCGCGCCGGTGGCTTCTGCCTGGTCGTGCGCAACTGACGCCACGTTCTTTGGCGCAACGGAAGCTTGCAAGCGTCGCGGTAACGCCGATAGAACCCGTCCAACGAAATGACGAGGAGACGGGATCATGGACATCACTGGAGTAGCGGCAATCGTCACCGGCGGCGCGTCCGGGCTCGGTGCGGCAACGGCACGGGCACTGGCGAAAGCGGGCGCCAAGGTGGCCCTCGTCGATCACAACGAAGCAGGTGCCATAAAGGTCGCCGACGAAATCGGCGGAATCGGCATCGGCTGCGACGTCTCAAGCGCCGAGCAGGCCGAAGACGCCCTCAAGCGTGCAGAAGAGGCTAACGGCCCGGCACGCATCCTCGTCAACTGCGCCGGCATCGCGCCTGCCAAGAAGGTTCTATCGAAAACAGGCGTCATGCCGCTCGACGAGTTCCGCAAGGCCATCGAAGTCAATCTGATCGGCACGTTCAACTTCCTGCGCCTCGTGGCAGAGCGCGCGGCCAATCTCGATCCGGTGTCGGAAAGCGGCGAGCGTGGTGTCATCATCAACACCGCGTCCGTCGCCGCCTATGAAGGCCAGATTGGCCAAACGGCCTATGCCGCATCCAAGGGTGGCGTGAAGGCGCTGACGCTGCCGGCCGCGCGCGAGTTCGCGCAGATCGGCATCCGCGTCTGCTGCATCGCGCCGGGCATTTTCGAAACGCCGATGCTGCTCGGCCTGCCGGAGCCGGCGCAGAAAAGCCTCGGTGCCTCGGTGCCCTTCCCCTCGCGCCTCGGCAAGCCGGACGAATACGCCAAGCTCGTGCTTGCCATTCTCGACAACGAAATGCTGAACGGCGAGACGATCCGCCTCGACGGCGCGCTTCGCATGGCGCCGAAATAAAGCACACTCTTCGGCTCAGACATCATCCTGGCGATAAGTCTGAGCCGGGCGATCGATCGCGATCGACTTGACGAGAACGAAAACCGGCCTGCCTTCGGCGAGCCCGAGCTCGGCGACGGCCATGCGCGTGACGCGGGCGCGTACGCCGACACCCGCCACATCCACCAGCACTTCCGCATAGGCCGTATCGGCCTCTGCCGCCACTTGGCGCACGGTGCCTGAGAGAACATTGCGGATCGAAAGCCCGCTCGGCCGCTCCGTCGCGAGCGCCACGTCGCGGGCACGCAGCCGGACCTTCACCATCTGGCCGATCGCGCCGTCGATGCGCGGAACGAGGAGCCGCTGGCCGCGATGATCGAGCTTGGTCATCGCCCACTCGGCATCATGGCCGACAATCTGCGCCGTCAACGTGACACCTGCCTCGAAGCGGCCCGTGAGAGGCCCGAGATCGATGCGCGAAAGAACCTCCTCGACTGGCCCCCTGGCGGCGACGCGACCGGCTGAGAGCACGATCATCCGGTCGGCCAGTTGCCCGACCTCTTCCACCGAATGGGTGACGTAGACGATCGGGATCGAGAACCGGCGCGGCAGGCTGGCGATATGCGGCAGGATCTCGGCTTTTCGCCTGCCATCGAGCGCCGCGAGCGGCTCATCGAGCAGCAGCAGACGCGGCCGCGAAAGCAGCGTTCGGGCGATGGCGACGCGCTGGCGTTCGCCGCCGGACAGCGCCGTCACCGACCGGTCGAGCAGCGGTGCAAGATCGAGCGCATCGACGACATCATCGAAAGTCGGCCTGTCACCGATCTTGCGCGAACGATAGTCGGCGAAAGCGAGATTGCCCTTCACCGAGAGATGATCGAAGAGCCGCGCATCCTGAAACACATAGCCGACGCCACGCCGTTCGGTCGGCACAAATTGCCCCGTGGCGCTGTCCTGCCAGATGTCGCGGTCGAAGCGCACATGGCCGCTCGCTTCGCGGTCGAGACCCGAGAGAATGCGCAGAAGCGTGCTCTTGCCGCAGCCGGAATGGCCGAAAAGCGCCGTGATGCCGGCAAGCGGGATCGCCTCTTCCACCTTCAGATCGAAGGCGCCGAAGCGGCGCGCGATGGCAATGTCGAGCATCGCCATCGTCAGACCGTCTTCAGCGGAAAGCGGCGGTTGAGCGTATAGACCGTCATCAGCACGACGAAGGAAAAGACCAGCATGATGGCCGAGAGGACATGCGCCTCCGCATAGCGCAGCGTTTCCACATGCTCGTAGATCGCAATCGAGATGACGCGCGTCTCGCCGGGAATATTGCCGCCGACCATGAGCACCACGCCGAACTCGCCGACCGTGTGGGCGAATGTCAGTACGATCGCCGTGAGGAACCCGCGCGCTGCAAGCGGTGCGGCAACGAAGAAGAAGCGGTCGAGCGGCCCCGCCCGCAAGGTTGCAGCTGCTTCGAGCGGCGCCTTTCCAACCGCTTCGAATGCAGCCTGCAGCGGCTGCACCATGAAGGGCAGCGAATAAAATACGGATGCGATCACGAGACCGATGAAAGAGAAGGTCAACGTCGTGTCGGTCAGGCTCACCCAGAACGCGCCGAGCGGCGCGCGCGGGCTCATCAGAACCAGCAGATAGAATCCGATGACGGTGGGCGGCAGCACCAGCGGCAGTGCCGTCAGTGCCTCCACCACCGGCTTCAGGCGCGCGCGCGTATGCGCCAGCCACCACGCGAGCGGTGTGCCGAGCACGAGCAGCACGAGCGTCGTGACGGCAGCAAGCTGCATCGTGAGAATGAGCGGGCCGGGATCGGGAAGCGGGATTGAAGACAGCATCAGGCCCTATTCTGTGGCGTAGCCATAGTCTTCGATAATGGCCTTTGCCGGCGCGCTGGCAAGATATGCGATGAACGCAGTCGCAGCCTCATTGTCCGCGCCGCGCCCGGTGACGACCGCATCCTGGCGGATCGGCTCATAAAACTCCTGGGGCACGTCCCAGCGGCTGCCGGGCTGCTTATTGGAAGGGCTGAGCACGTAGGACAGCGCGACGAAGCCGGCTTCCGCATTACCGGTCGAAACCATCGCGTGGGTCTGACCGATGTTTTCGCCGCGCACGATCTTGGGCTCGAGCGTCTCCCAAAGACCGAGCGCTTCCAGCGTCTGGCGCGCTGCCAGCCCATAGGGCGCGACATCGGGATTTGCGATCGCGAGTGCACGGAAGGCGTTGGCTTGAAGGAATGCCGCGCCGTCATCTCCGATCAGCGCGCCGTCAGTGCTCCACAGCGTCAGCTTGCCGATCGCATAGGTGAAACGCGTTCCCTCGGCCGCACCCCCTTCGGCTTCCAGCTGCGCGACGGTGCGCTGGTCTGCGGAAAGAAACACGTCGAACGGCGCACCGTTGATGATCTGCGCATAAAGCTGCCCGGTCGACCCTGCGGAGATCCTCAACGTGTGATCGGTTTCTGCTTCAAACGCATCGACGAGAACCTCGGCCACCTCGGCAAAATTCGCGGCAACAGCAAGTGTCGCTTCCGCCGCGCGCGCGGACTGTGCGCCTATCACCGCAGCAAACGCGAGCGCGCCGACGGCGAAACGGCGGAGCATGGCAGGCGATGTCAGCATGGGAAAAGTTGCCCGATAGGTTTTCACGAACATATCGGCAGGGAACCAGAGATAAAGCGGCCGCGCAACCGTTATTTCCGTTCGGACATATCGGAGAGCATCGCCTTCAGTTGCTTGACCTCTGCGACGCTCTCGGCGACCAGCCGCGCCTCCATCTGTCGGTAGAGCGCAAGCGCCGCCTCCCCGGCTTCAGTCAGCACGGCGCCGCCGCGCTCTGAGCCGCCCTTGGATGTTTCGACCAGTGGCTTGGAGAAGTTTCGATTGAGCGTTTCAATCAGCGTCCAGGCGCGCTTATAGCTCATACCCATGCGCCGGCCCGCCGCTGCGATCGAACCAGTCTCGCGGATCCCATCAAGCAGGTCCGCCTTGCCGGGCCCGAACGCGATGTCGGGGCCGAGCACGATGCGCAGCCTGACGGTCGGATCGCTCTTCGAATGGGTCATCGACAAAACCTAGCCAGCGGTGATGCCGCCGTCGACATTGAATGTCTGGCCGGTGATGAAGCTCGATGCAGGTGACGCCGCATAGAGCACGGCTTCGACCACGTCCTCGACGCTCGCCAGCCGCCGCATCGGGATGCCTTTTGCCAGAAGATCCACGTCCGGGCCGCCTTTCGTGATCGTCTCGGTCACCATCGCGGTTGGGGAAAATGTCGGGCAGATCGCGTTGACCCGCACGCCATGGCGGGCATTCTCGAGCGCCGCCGATTTCGTCAGTCCGACGACGCCGTGCTTCGCCGCCGCGTAGACCGCGAGCCCATTGGCGCCGATGACGCCGGCAATGGAAGCGATGTTGACGATGGCGGAGGGCCGGCCCGTCTCGGCAAAGCGCAGGCGCATCGGCGGGAGTTGATGCCGCATGCCATGGATGACGCCCATAAGATTGACGGCGATCAACTGCTCTGCTTCCGCTGCCGTCACCTCATGCAGCGGCTTGAAGGCCGTCGCGATCCCGGCATTGTTGATGGCGACATCGATGGCGCCGAACCGGTCGAGCGCCGCAGCGACAAGACATGCCGATGTCTCTTCGTGAATGATGTCGCCGCTAAGCAGCACCGTTTCGCAATCCAGCCCGGCTGCGCTTTCGGCAAGCAGCGCCTCGTCGCGATCGGCAAGAACGAGACGCGCTCCCGCATCGCCAAAGCGCTTCGCCATCGCCTGCCCGAACCCGCCGGCCGCCCCGGTGATGAGGACGACAGCGCCTGCGAACGGTCCGCACCGCTCACCCATTGCGGATCACGTCGATCGCCTCAGAAGCGATCAGCGGGATCGCGCGGCCCATTTCGCGCGCGCGTTCCGGATTGGACGCATTGCCGTCGACAGCGCGCCTCAGCACGCCCTGCAGGATCGCGCCGAGGCGAAAGAAGGCGAAGGCCAGATAGAAGCGCCAATTATCGATGCGATCGATGCCACGCAGCCGGCAATAGGTCGCGACGTAGTCCTCTTCGCTCGGGATGCCGAGTGCGACGCGATCGAGACCACCAAGCCCTTTGAACGTGCTGTCATGCGGCAGCCGCAACTGCATGCACTGGTAGGAGAGATCGGCGTAGGGGTGGCCGAGTGTCGACAGCTCCCAGTCGAGAACGCCGAGGATCGTCGCGCTGTCCCTGGCAAAGATCATGTTGTCCATGCGGAAGTCGCCATGCACCAGCGACACCTGCCCATCATCCTTCGGCAGGTTTTCGGACAACCAATCGATCAGCGCGTCCATGTTGGTAATGGGATCGATGACGCTTGCGCGGTACTGCTCGCTCCAGCGCTTCAGCTGGCGCTCGAAATAATTGCCGGGCCGCCCGAAATCGGAAAGACCGGCAGCGTCGATGTCGACATCGTGCAGCGCGGCCAGCGCCTCGACCATCGCGTCATAGATTGCCTGACGTTCCTGCGCGGATAGTTCGAGCAGCGCCGGATCCCACAGGATACGGCCATCCAGATGCTCCATGACGAAGAACATCCGGCCGATGACGGAGTCCTCCGGCGAGAGGTAGTGGACCCTTGGAACCGGCACAGCCGTGCCGCCAAGCGCGCGCATGACGCGGAACTCGCGATCGACCTGATGCGCGGATTTCAAGAGCTGCCCGGGCGGCTTGGCGCGCAGCACGAAGCGGCGGTCCGCGGTGACGATCAGATAGGTCGGGTTCGACTGGCCAGTGTTGAACTTGCGCATTTCGCTGATGCGGCCGAAGCCCGCGATCTCGCCGGCGAGGACCGCTTCCAGCGCATCGATGTCCGGCATGTCCACGATATCCGTCGCCGCCGCCATCACTGGAAGTCCTTGAACAGTCGGTTGCTGTCATGCGCGGACATGCCGCCATCGAGCGGCAGGATTGCGCCCGAGATATACGCGCCCGCCTTCGAGCAGAGATAGAGCGTGGCGCCTGCGATATCGTCCGGCGAACCGATGCGCCCCAGCGGCACGCCCCGACCGACGATGTCGGCCTTCTCATCCGTGCCGGTGGCAAATGCCGTCATCTTGCTCTGGAAAGGCCCAGGCGCGAAGGCGTTGACGGTGATGCGACGTGCCGCGAATTCATTGGCGAGAATGCGCGTGAGGTGATGCACCGCTGCCTTCGACGCCGAATAGGAATAGGCGCCATCGGCGAGCGGCACCGTTCCCATGACCGAGCCGAGATTGATGACACGTGCCGGGTCCGCATCGCTGGCAGCCTTGTCGAGCAGCGGCAGGAGGTCACGCGTCAGCGTGAAAAGACCCGCGACATTGACGTTCATCACTTTCTGCCAGGCGGCATGAGGAAAGGTCTCGAGCGGCTCGCCCCAGGAAATACCGGCATTGTTGACGAGGATATTCAGACGGTCGGTGCGCTGCGCCAGTTCCGCCGCAAGCGCCTTCACGCCCTCCTCGCTGCCGACATCGCCGGCAAAGCCTTCCGCCCGTCCGGGCGCGCCGAGGCCATTGAGCTCTTCCGCGACCGCTTCGCAGTCCGCGCCCTTGCGCGAAGCGATGTAGACATGCGCGCCGCCCTGGACGAGCGCCGTCGCAACCATGCGTCCGATGCCGGTTGCACCACCCGTCACGAGCGCCGTCTTGTCCTTGACCGTAAAGAGGTCCTCCAGATAGGCCATATGCATCCTCCGCCTTGTCCTCATCGATCCTTAGTCGATGGAGACAGCGAAGGACAACCGAGGAGGAAGGATGAGATGGGCGCCATGGACCTTGGAATGACGGAACGGCTCATCCCGATCCACGCTGCGGTGAAGCAGATGATCGAAGAGGAGATCGCCCCGCTCGACGAGGAATTTCTGGCGGAAGTCGGCAACGGTGATCGCTGGACGCACACGCTGCGCCAGAGCGAAATCCTCTCCTCATTGAAGGCGAAGGCGCGCGAGCGCGGCCTCTGGAATTTTTGGCTGACCGACAGCGAGCGCGGCTTCGGCCTGACGACGGTCGAATATGCCTATCTGGCCGAGGAAATGGGCAAGTCGCACCTGGCGGCAGAGATCTTCAACTGCGCTGCGCCTGACACCGGGAACATGGAAGTGCTCGAACGCTACGGCTCGGATATACACAAGGAGCGCTGGCTGAAGCCGCTGCTTGCCGGTGACATCCGCTCGGCCTATCTGATGACGGAGCCGGACGTCGCGTCCTCAGACGCCACCAACATCGCCATGCGCTGCGAACGCGATGGCGACCACTATGTGCTGAACGGCGAGAAATGGTGGGCGTCGGGCGCCGGCGATCCGCGCTGCGCCGTTTACATCGTGATGGTGCGGACCGGTGGCGAAGACGCACCGCGCCACCGCCGCCATTCCATGCTGGTGATCGACGCGAAAACGCCCGGCATAGAGAAGCTGCGGGCCATGGAAGTCTATGGCGATGACGACGCACCACACGGGCATCTGCACCTGCGTTTCAGCGATGTGCGCGTACCGGTCGAGGACCTACTCGTGGACGAAGGACGCGGCTTCGAGATCGCGCAAGGCCGGCTGGGGCCTGGCCGCATCCACCATTGCATGCGTGCCATCGGCCAGGCGGAGCGTGCGCTCGAACTCATGTGCCGACGCGCCGTCGAGCGCGAAGCCTTCGGCAAACGCCTGTCCGATCTCGGCGCCAACCACGACATCATCGCCGAATGCCGCATGGAGATCGAGATGGCGCGGCTTCTCTGCCTGCGCGCCGCCTTTGCCATGGACCAGAAGGATGCAAAAGCTGCAGCGCCCTGGATCAGCCAGATCAAGGTCGTAGCGCCGAATGTCGCGCTCAAGGTCGTCGATCAAGCGGTGCAGATGTTTGGCGGTCAGGGCGTGTCGCAGGACACGCCACTTGCGCGCATGTGGACGCATCTGCGCACGCTGCGTCTTGCCGATGGACCAGATGCTGTCCACCGCCGCCAGGTGGCGCGCAACGAACTCGCCCCTTACCGCGAAGGATCCGCCAAATGACCAGCGCCATCGTCTGCCACGCCTTCGGCCCGCTCGAACAGTTGCGACTGGAGACAGTCAAGCTGAAGGCGTTGGCCGCGGGCGAAGTGCAGGTCAAAGCGGAAGCGATCGGCGTGAACTACCCAGACGGGTTGCTGGTGCAGGGCCTCTACCAGATGAAGCCGCAGACGCCGTTCACCCCCGGCATGGAAGTCGCCGGCACGATCACGGCCTTGGGCGACAATGTCGACGGCTTTGCGATCGGCGATCGCGTCGCGGCACTGCTCACCACCGGCGGCTATGCGAGCGAGATCGTGACCGATCCCGCCAATCTGATCGCGCTTCCCGAGCACGTGTCGTTCGATGACGCCTGTGCCCAGCTCTGTGCCTATGGCACGTCGCATCATGCGCTGAAGCAACGTGCGTCACTTCAACCGGGCGAAACGCTGCTGGTGCTGGGTGCTGCGGGTTCCACCGGCATTGCCGCGATCCAGATTGGCAAGGCGATGGGCGCACATGTCATCGCGGTCGCATCGAGCGAGGACAAGCGTGCGCTGGCGAAAGCCAATGGCGCCGACGTCGTGCTCGGCTATGACGGCCTGAAGGATGCGGTGAAGCAGGAGACCGCCGGCCGAGGTATCGATGTGGTCTTCGATCCGGTTGGCGGCGATGCCTTCGACACGGCCACGCGTTTGATGGCGCGGGGCGGCCGGTTGCTCGTCGTCGGGTTCGCCTCGGGGCGCATTCCGACTTTTCCCGTCAACCTGGCACTCGTGAAGGAGTTTGCCGTGATCGGCGTCTTTTGGGGCAACTTCATCGCCAAGGAGCGCGCAATTTATCTGGAGAACATGCGCGAGCTTTTCGCCTGGCATGCGGATGGCCGCGTCAAGCCGCATATCGGCGATAAGCGCCCGCTCGCCGACGCTGCAGAAGTTTTGAGCGAAATTCTGCAGCGCGGCGCGCGTGGCAAGACGGTGCTTGTTCCCTGATAAATGACGCCCCGCAGCCTTACATAAGCAAATGTGGAACAAGTCATCTTCCGTCGCGTTGAGGGGGCAACGAAACGGAGGCGGACGATGCCCACGAAAGCAAGTATTGAGCGCACGGCAAACGAAGTATTCGAGACCGTGGAAGATCAGGTCGGCCGCTTTGCCGGCAAGGCCTACGAGACTGGACGCGCGCAGGCTGAAGCCGTCGTCGACGAACAGCGCAATGCATTCAAGAATTTCTGCATAACGATCGTGCGCGCGCTTCGCCGCGGCGGGGACGAGCTGCGCGACGAAGGATATGCGACCGTCGCCGGCATGGTGGACGATGTCGCCACCAAAGCGGAAGAGATGACCAGCAACGTGGACGATCTCGACATGCGCTCCGCCACGCAGCGCGTCGAAGACTTTGTGCGCGAAAAGCCATTGGTCGCTTACGGCGCGCTGGCAATCGCAGGCTTCCTTGTCGCCAACACCCTGCAGTCCGCCGCGCAGCACCGCCAGCAGCGCAACATCGCAGCGCCGCGTCCGGCGAGCACACGCCAGCCGCAATCGCGCACGCCACGTGGGTCAGCCAGCGCGAAGTCCGTAGGGACGACCACCCGCAGGCGCACGGCAAAATCGACCGCCTGAGGCACATGACGCGTTGCGTACCCGGCAGCTTTATTGCCGAGCATTGAGAGAACGATGACCGATCCACAACGACCGATCCAACCGCCATCGCTGATCCAGAACCTCAGGGCTCTGTTCGAAGATACGATCGATCTCTTCCGCAAGGAGATCGAACTCGCAAAGGCGGAGTTTTCGGAGAAGTTGTCGCAGGCACAGAGCGGCCTGACGATGATTTTTTGCGGACTGCTGCTGTGTGCCGTCGCAACCTTCCTGCTTGCTCAGGCGTTGGTTACATGGCTCGCGATTTACCTCGGCCCGGCCGGCGCGGCACTCGCAATCGGTGCTGCGGTCCTTTTATTCGGTGTCATCGCTCTATGGATCGGAGCCGCCCGGCTTAAGCCGCAAAATCTGAAACCTGTGAGAACCATTCGCGCCACGAGCGAGAATGCGACCCAATTCAAGGAGACCTTCAATGACAAAATCAAGTGAGCGTATCGAAGAAGAAATCGACGGCCTGCGTGAGCGTATGAAAGACCGGATCGACACTACGGCCCGCGAATTCTCGCCGAAGGCACTGGCTGCTCGTGTCACCGGCCAGGAAGACCCTTCCGCCAGCGAGATGCTGGATTGGGCCGTGCAGAAGGCACGCAACAATCCGCTTTCGACAGCTTTGGTAGCGCTCGGCCTGCTTGGCCTCGCAACCCAGTCCAACGAGCGCACGCGCCTTCTATCGCGTCGTGACGTGGACAAGGGGACGCAGCGGATTCGCGGCTATGCATCCAAGGCGTCCGATACCGCCCGGGGCTACATCCATGATGCCGCCGATGTCGCTGTCGAAGCAGCTGACGACGCCGTGCACTACGCCCGCGAGACCGCCGAGAGCGCGAGCCGCGCCGTAACACGTTCGGCCCATGATGCAGAACTCGCAGCACGTCGTGCAGCCCGCTATTCTGCCGACACCACGCAGGAAGGTGTCGAGTGGGTCAAGCGTAACCCGACTGCAACGGGCCTGTTCGCGCTGGCGATCGGCGCTGCGGCAGCTTCCATGTTTGCTGCTCGCCGCAACCAGGACCCGGTTCTCGCTGCCCTTTCCGACGACAGCGATGATGATGCCCCGATCCCTGCACGTCGCGCACCTGTAAAGCGCGCGCCGCGCAGCGCGCCAGTTGCAGCAACTTCCGCAGCTGGCACCACACGCAAATCGACGCGGAAATCTGCGTCGGATCAGCCGGCAACCACCACGGCGCGCAAGCGTTCGGCCGCAGCATCGTCGAAGACGGCAGCCGCTGGCGCTTCGGAAACCGTACGCAAGGCGCGCCAGACCCGAGCCCGCAAGACGCCGGCCGCCCACAAGGCATCGACGTCGACGGCTTCTAGCGGCAATGGCAACAACGCCGCATCGACGACGAACCAGTCTTCCGCTCCGGCAACGACGGCTTCGACAACGTCCAACCCGCAGGTGCATTGATCGCGGGTTCACCGACGGTCGGCTCAGCAGAAAGCCCGGTTTCCACCGGGCTTTTTCTTTGGTCGGAGCGGCCGATTGTCGGAACACCCTCTCGTCTGAGACGTTTTCAAGATGAGGAAGCCGACGACGAGCTTCCGACCAATAAACAAGGAGATGCCTAATGAACTGGGACATCATCGAAGGTAAGTGGAACGAGTTTCGCGGCAAGGCCCAGCAGCAGTGGGGCAAGCTCACGGACGACGATCTCGATCGCGCCAAGGGCAGCCGCACGGAACTCGCAGGCCTCATTCAGCAGCGCTACGGCGTCGCACGCGACGAAGCTGAGCGTCAGGTCGATGAGTGGCGCTCGCGCCACTAGCAGTCATTAGGCTTAGGCCAGCGCGAACGCCGCTCGTCATCACGGGCGGCGTTTTCGTTTTGCTGCAGGTCTTGATGCGGGAATAGAAAAAGCCCGATGCGATCGGCGATCGCATCGGGCTTTGGCAATCCAAGACCTGTCCGAAACGCGTCAGGCCGCGGACTTTTTGTCCGACTGACGATTGAAAAACAGCGCCTGGCTGATAAGTGCGCGAACCATGTCGGGCTGGAACGGCTTGGTGACAAGGAATGCCGGCTCCGGTCGCTTGCCCGTCAGAAGCTGCTCGGGATAAGCCGTGATGAAGATCACCGGAACGTCTGTTTCTTTAAGAATGTCGTTCACGGCATCGATGCCGGAGCTGCCGTCGGCCAGCTGGATATCCGACAGAATGATGCCCGGCTTCTTCTTCGCGAAGAGTGCATTGGCTTCCGCATGGGTGCGCGCAATGCCGGTGACCGAATGGCCAAGATCGATGACAAGGTTTTCGATATCCATCGCGATCAGCGGCTCGTCTTCGATGATCATGACATCGGTGGCAACCTGCTGTGCAATGTCACGCGAGGCCTGGACGAGCAGCTCGGAAAAATCGTCTTCGGACATGGAGAGAATTTCGGCGCCTTCCGACTTCGAGAAGCCTTCGACGGCAACGAGAAGAAATGCCTGGCGCGGCAGCGGCGCGATCATCTGAAGGTTATGATCGCTCTTTTCCATGCCACCGAGACCGGAATGCGGGGTGACATTGACCTCGATGGACTTCCAGATCGTCGCAAAAGTTTTATAGAGGCCGATCTTGGCATCGTTGCCGCGGGGAAACAGATCGACATCGGCAATAAGCGCCTCGAGCACTGCAGTGACATAGGCGTCGCCGCTGCTCTGGGAACCGGTAAGCGAGCGTGCAAAGCGCCGCAGGAATGGAAGGTGCGGAGCAAGCTCGGCAGCTAAAGACATATGGAACTCCCTCGAATGGGCGCGCTGTGGAAAGTCGAATGTGCGTCGCCGGGTGATAAACAATCGAATGTCAAAAAAAGTTCCCTATAGGTCGGAACAATTTTCAACAAGCTGCGTTGCAGGGCTGCGAGTAGGGGTCGGAAAGGATACCATTGCATATGAATTCTACGAAGAGTGAGGGATCCGGTGGCGCAGCGTCGCAGCGGCCGCTGGATGATCTCTCGTCATCACAAATCGGTAAGCGCCTGAAGTCGATGTACGACGAAGTCGCGCAAGAACCTGTCCCCGATAAGTTCATGGACCTGCTCGCCAGCCTGGAGCGTGCAGAAAAGGACCGCTCGAATGGGTGAGCCTGATCCCGCCGACCTGTCGGCGTTCCGAAAGGATCTTCTGGCCGTTGTTCCCAACCTGCGCGCGTTTGCAATGTCGCTGATCGGCTCGGCCGACAGAGCGGATGACCTCGTGCAGGAAACGCTGATGAAGGCGTGGGCGAAGCAATCGAGCTTCGAGCGCGGAACCAATCTCAAGGCCTGGCTCTTCACCATTCTGCGCAACGAGTTCTATACGCAGATGCGCAAGAAAGGCCGTGAAGTTTCCGACGCCGACGGCATCCATGCCGCGCGCATGGCCGGGCATCCCGAGCAGATGGGTCACCTCGATCTGCAGGACTTTCGCAAGGCACTTGAGCTGCTGCCGGCCGACCAGAAGGAAGCGATCATCCTCGTGGGTGGTTCGGGCTTTTCCTACGAAGAAGCGGCCGAAATCTGCAATTGCGCGATCGGCACGATCAAGAGCCGCGTCAGCCGTGCACGCACGCGCCTTGCCGAGTTGATGAGCGTCGAAGCCGAGGATGAATTCGGCCCTGACGCCGTCACGCGTCAGATCATGACCGGCTCGAGCCGATCGAACATCTAGACGGTTCAGCCGGATCCGACGGTCCGGCTGCCACTCCCCTACCGATTCTTCAGTAGATCCTGGATGACCTGCTTGAGCCTGTCGAAATGATAGGGCTTCTCGAGATAAGGCACGTCCGGAAATTCGGTCGCGACCTCTTCCGGCTTGGCGTAGCCCGAGGTGAAGACGAACGGAATGCCGCGCGCCTTGATCGTCTTGGCGAATTCGATCGAATTTCCGTCCGACAACGACAGGTCCAAAACGGCCAGATCAAAACGGTCGGACCGGTTGATGGCTTCGATCGCCTCGACCAGATCCTGGAATATCACGACGCTGTTGGCACCCAATTCCAGCAATGCCTGCTCCGCCTCATACGCGATGAGAAACGCGTCTTCCAGTATGAGAGCAGACAAATTGGACAAGGGACCGCCACCTTCCGGGGGCAAATTCATTTATGAAGAACCTATTAACTGGAAATCGTCACCGATGTAACGTGCCGCCCCTTCCCCGGTCTTTTACTTATGACATAGCAATTGCCGGCGCAATTGGGCATCTGGTCTTGAGGAACACGAATTTCGCAGTTGCACACATGCGCGAAGCGGCAACACGAAGCTCGTGGCTTTCCGCGACAAAAGAAGTGTGATCGGAAGCCAGGCACATGCTATCAGTGTGCTTGGTAGGGGCACGGGGTGTGCCGCCGGGTTTGGGCATTAGCGGTTTAGAATGGCGACGACCATCAAGAGTGCGACTTCAGCCGCCATGAGCGCGGCCGTTCATCGGCTTGCCAACACCGTTCTCTTGAACGAAGAGGAAGTCGACTTCTTCGAACAGCTCCAGATCAACCGCGTGGCATATCAACGCGGCGAGGATCTGGTGGTCGATGGCGACGATTTCCGCGTCTGCTTCCTGGTGCGCCGCGGATGGGCCATCAAGTACAAGATCACCAAGGCCGGACGTCGCCAGATCATCGGCGTTGCCCTGCCCGGAGACTTCATCGGCCTCCATATCAATTTCCAGAGGCGCGCGTCCTATTCGGTCGCAGCGCTGACCGAACTGGAAACGGCCGTGATCGAGCCGATCCGTCTCCTCGAAGTCTATCAGAAATACCCGGTACTTGCCTCGGGTCTCGACTGGATGTCGGTCCGCAACTTCAACATTCTCAGCGAACACAATGTCTCGCTTGGTGCACGACCAGCGAGCCAGCGCATTCTGCATTTCATGCTGGAGCTTTGGTGCCGCCTGCGTGCCATCGGCGAGGCCGACAAGGACGGTTTCAAGCTGATGATGACGCAGGAGCAGATCTCCGACACGATGGGCTTGTCGCTCGTTCACACCAACAAGAATCTGCGCAAGCTTCAGCGCGAAGGCCTGTTGTCTATGAACAACGGTATCGTAGGATTTCCCGATCCTGCGCGATCGATCGAATATGCGGATTTCGACGAGCGTTTTTTGGAGAACTTCCAGGAGAGCCGGCTGGTAGCAAGCGCACTGTCCCGCTGAGACACCGGGCTGCGCCTATTTCCTCAACTGAGCGCATAAAAAAACGCGCCGCATTTCTGCGGCGCGCTTGAACGTGATCTGAAATCGATATCAGCAAGCAGCTGTATAGCGGCGGCCGTAGCGATCTTCGTAGATGCACTGGTTGTTGTTTTCAGACGCGCGGCCGATCAATGCGCCGCCGACTGCGCCTGCTGCACCACCGATCAGAGCACCATCAGTGCCACCGACTGCCGCACCGATTGCTGCGCCGCCAACGCCGCCGACAACAGCGCCCTGCTGCGTCTGCGTGCATGCTGCGAGCGGGAGGGCGAGAAGGGCGACTGCGAGTGTTTTTTTCATGATTTTTGTTCCCAATAACCGAAACTGGAGCGGAGATTTCCGCGGTTGACCGATTGCAAGACCGGGAGCCCACACTCCCCTCCGGCGCCTAGCATCGCACTCGAAACGCGAAAGTCGCCGAATGGTTCCGTACTTACTGACGCGATGTTTTTGTCAGCGCAACGTCACTCGACGCATAGAGCGAATCGCCTGCTACTACATCGACCAGAAGCTCGCCGCTGGTGTTGAAGTCCCACGCTACGATCGCGTCCTGTTCGAAATCGGCAGGATCGACGACTGCACACTGACCATAGACGACGGGATGATCGTTGCTTATGCTGCGCAGCACTGGCTCCATGTCCTGTTCGCACATCTGGACCGTTTCATAACCGACGGTCGGCGCTGAAAGTTCGCGGCATTCGATGTCGCCGTGACCACATCCGATAAGCACCATAATCGCTGCAATATGTTCCATCGGTCCGTCCTCTCATAGGATCGTTTCGATGGAAAAATGCAGCCGGCGGGACTTGGTTCCGCCGGCTGCCCGGAAATCAAACCGATGTCAAGCGCCCAGATGCAGGCGCTCGTCTTTTAGAGCTGGTCGGTGACGACGGTCGAGAACGCGCCTTCCGGTTCTGCGGTGATGGCCGGATTGTCTGGCGAAACCGCATTCAGCAGCGTCTGAACCGTCTGCTCATAGGCAGCCTCGTCCAGTGCTGCACTGTCGCCCACGAGCGCTGCCGCTTCTTCGACCTGGTAGACCTGGCTTTCGAGCGTGAGCGCGCCGGACATGTCGTTCTCCAAAACGATCTCGGCGGCCTCCTGCGGGTTTTCCTTGGCATGCTCCCAGCCGCGCATGGAAGCGCGGACGAAGCGCACCATCTTGTCGACGAAAGCTTCGTCGGCGAGATCTTCCTCCAGCACATAGATGCCGTCTTCCAGCATGCCGACGCCTTCATCGAGGAAGTTGAAGACGGTCAGACTGTCTTCCGGAATGCCGGCATCGAGGATTTGCTTGTACTCGTTGTAGCGCATGGTGGAGATGCAGTCGGCCTGGCCCTGCAGCAGCGGGTCTGCGGAGAAAGCCTGCCGCAGCACTTCGACGCCCTCGTCGCCACCTTCCGTGGAATAGCCGAGCTTCGCCATCCAGGCATAGAACGGATACTCGTTGCCGAAGAACCAGACACCGAGCGTCTTGCCCGGGAAGTCTTCAGTGGTTTCGACACCACTTTCCTCGGAGCAGACCAACTGCAGTGCCGAGCCCTGGAATGGCTGGGCGATGTTCACCAGTGCCACGCCGCGCTCGCGCGCAGCGAGAGCAGCCGCCATCCAGGTCGTGATCACGTCGGCGCCACCGCCGGCGATCACCTGCTCAGGCGCGATATCCGGACCACCCGGGTTGATCGTCACGTCGAGGCCTTCCTCTTCGTAATAGCCGAGATCCTTGGCGACCAGATAGCCGGCGAACTGGCCCTGGTTGACCCATTTCAGCTGGAAGGTCAGCGGCTCGAGATCCTGGGCATGGGCGCCCGTCATCATCAGGCCGGCGAGTAGCGTGGAGGCGAGAAGTTTCTTCATTGTGCCATTCCCCTTATTGTCCCGTCCGCCCACCACGGACCGACGGATGCCAGAAGGTGACGCGCCTCTCGATGAGCGCGATCAACCCGTAAAAAAGCGAGCCGGCAAGCGCGGCAACCGCGATCTCGGCCCAAACCATATCCACCTGCAGGCGCCCGATGGCGGACGATATGCGGAAGCCCATGCCGACGATCGGCGTGCCGAAGAATTCCGCCACGATCGCGCCAATCAGCGCCAGCGTCGAGTTGATCTTCAGCGCGTTGAAGATGAACGGCCAGGCGGCCGGCAGACGCAACTTGAAAAGCCCCTGCCAGTAGCTCGCCGCATAAGTGTGCATCAGGTCGCGTTCCATCGCGTTCGCGGCAGCCAGTCCGGCGACGGTGTTCACCAGCATCGGGAAGAACGTCATGACCACCACGACGGCTGCCTTCGACTGCCAGTCGAAGCCGAACCACATGACCATGATCGGCGCGATGCCGACGAGCGGTAGCGCCGAGACGAAGCTGCCGATCGGCAGCAAGCCAAGCTTCAGAAACGGCGAACGATCGATCGCGATGGCAAACACCAAGCCTGAGGCGCAACCGATGGCGTAGCCGATAAGAACCGATTTCAGGAAGGTCTGGCGGAAATCAGCCCACAGCGTCGGCACGGAGCTAGTGATCTGCGCCCAGATCGCGCTTGGCGGTGGCAGGAGAACCGGCGGCACGTTGAACCCCCGTACCAGGCCTTCCCACAATGCAAGCAGCGAGACCCCGAAGAGGATTGGCACGACGAGATTGATCGCGCGGCGTGCCCCGGCCTGTCGCGTTTCGACCCGCACGAGATATTCGTTGGCCGCCCAGCAGCCCAGCCACACGACAAGCGCAAATATGATCCAGCCTGCGTTCATGGCCGCACTCCCATGCGCCTCAGCACGATGCGCTCGACGATACCGATCACGAAGATCAGCGTCGCGGAAAGTGCTGCTGCCATGAAGAGTGCCGCCCAGATCTGCGTGGTCTGGCCATAGTAGCTGCCGGCAAGCAGGCGCGATCCGAGACCACCGGCTGCACCGGTCGGCAATTCGCCAACGATCGCGCCGACGAGACTTGCCGCGACACCAACCTTCATCGAGGTGAAGAGGTAGGGCATGGCGCTTGGCCAGCGCAGCTTGCCGAACACCTGGCCCGGCGAGGAATGGTATGTGCGCATGAGATCGAGCTGCAGCGCATCGGGGCTGCGGAAGCCCTTCACCATGCCGACGACGACCGGGAAGAACGAAAGATAGGTGGAGATCAGCGATTTCGGCACGAGTCCGGTCAGACCGATCGATGCGAGAACGACGACGATCATCGGCGCGATCGCAAGGATCGGGATTGTCTGCGATGCGATCAGCCACGGCATCAATGATCGGTCGACTGCGCGGTTGTGCACGATCAAAATGGCCAGCGCGATCCCGAGCACCGTGCCCATGACGAATCCGAGAAGCGTCGCCGACAACGTGATCCAGGCATGGTAGACAAGGCTGCGGCGCGAAGTGACATCCTGCATCGCCACCGAATTCCACAATTCGACCAGAACCTGATGCGGTGCCGGCAAGACCGGCCGATCCTGCGCGAATGTACCGGCGACGAACTGCCAGATGGTCCAATCGGCCTGCCCTGCCCGGTCGAACACCTGCAGCTGCCACCGGGCATTGAGCCAGATGGTGCAGGCATACCAGATGACGAGGATGGCAAGCACCATCGTCGCCACCGGTACAGCGCGGCCTTCGGTCAAGCGGCGGCGGGGGGCGGTAACAGCCGTCATTGCACGCAACGCTCAATCATAGCTGTGCCCTGCCCTCAGCCCATCGCGGACGCGGGCAGCAATAGCGAGGAACTCCGGCGTCTCACGGATTTCCAGCGGACGATCGGTGCCAAGGTCGCAATCGATCACTTCGTGGATCCGGCCCGGCCTTGGGCTCATCACCACGATTTTCGTCGAGAGGAACACGGCCTCGGGGATCGAGTGCGTGACGAAGACAACGGTCTTTTGCGTCTTCGCCCAGAGCTTCAGCAGTTGTTCGTTCAGATGATCGCGAACGATCTCGTCCAATGCGCCGAACGGCTCGTCCATCAGCAGCATGTCTGGATCGAAGGATAGCGCACGCGCGATCGACGCACGCTGCTGCATGCCGCCGGACAGCTGCCAGGGAAACTTGTTTTCGAAGCCGGCGAGATCGACCAGCGCGAGATTGTCGCGGATGCGCGTCTGCCGCTCTGCCGCGCTGAACCCCATGACCTCCAGCGGCAGCGCGATATTCTTCCCGATCGTGCGCCACGGGTAGAGTGCCGGCGCCTGGAAGACATAACCGTAGGCCCGCGCCTTGCGTGCCGCTTCCGGACTGAGACCGTTGACCGAGATGGCGCCGCCGGTCGGCTGTTCAAGATCGGCGATGACGCGCAGAAGCGTGGTCTTGCCACAGCCGGACGGTCCGATGAAGGACACGAACTCGCCTTGTCGAACCGTCAGATTGATCTTCGACAGGGCATGGACTGGCCCGTCGCCGGTCTGGAAGGTGAGATCGAGGTCGCGCGCTTCGATGACCGGCTTGCCGAAGTTCGCCGGCACTGGATCGCTCTTCACTGTCGTGTGTCCGGGCATTGCCACGTTCATCAGACCCCGCTCGCCGGAATGCCGGTGCGTTCGACCTTGCGTGGAGCGGTCAGTTCCTTCCAGGTGGACAGCGCGCGGTTGACCGGCTGGTCGGGCTTGCGCGCCACGAACTGCCCGTGACCCATGCGTCCTTCGAAATTGCCGTCGCGCACCGCGACATGGCCGCGCGTCAGCACGAAGCGTGGCAGGCCGGTGACTTCGACACCCTCGAACACGTTGTAGTCGATCGCAGAGGCCTGGGTGTCGGCAGCGATCGTCTTCTTCGCCTTGGGGTCGAGCACGAGGATATCGGCATCGGCGCCGACGAGGATCGCGCCCTTCTTGGGGTACATGTTCATGATCTTGGCGATGTTGGTGGAGGTGACGGCCACGAATTCGTTCATCGTCAACCGGCCTGTCGCGACACCCTTGGTCCAAAGCAACGGCAACCGGTCTTCAAGCCCTCCCGTGCCATTCGGGATCTTGGTGAAATCGCCGACCCCATAGCGCTTCTGCTCGGTCGTGAACGCGCAATGGTCCGTCGCGACCACCTGCAGAGACCCGGCGGCAAGACCAGCCCACAGGCTGTCCTGATGCTGTTTGGACCGAAACGGCGGCGACATGACGCGCCGCGCCGCATGATCCCAATCCGGGTGCTGATATTCGGTCTCATCCAGGACGAGATGCTGGACGAGCGGCTCGCCATAGACACGCTTGCCGAGCTGGCGCGCACGGCGGATCGCCTCATGCGCCTCTTCACACGATACGTGCACGATGTAGAGCGGAACGCCGGCCATGTCGGCGATCATGATCGCCCGGTTGGCCGCCTCGCCTTCCACCTGCGGCGGGCGGGAATAGGCATGCGCTTCCGGCCCGTTATTGCCTTCTGCGAGCAATTTCTGCTGAAGCGAGGCGACAACATCGCCGTTCTCGGCATGGACGAGCGGCAGTGCGCCGAGCTCGGCGCAGCGCTGGAACGAGGCGTACATCTCATCGTCATTGACCATGAGAGCGCCCTTGTAGGCCATGAAATGCTTGAAGGTGTTGATGCCCTTCTCGCGAACGACCGTCTCCATCTCGTTGAAGACCTGCTCGCCCCACCAGGTGACCGCCATGTGGAACGAGTAGTCGCACATCGCCTTGGTCGATTTGTTGTCCCAGGCCTGCAGCGCCTCGAGCAGCGACTGCCCCGGCGCCGGCAGGCAGAAATCGACGACCATCGTCGTGCCGCCCGACAGAGCCGCCCGGGTACCGGTCTCGAAATCATCGGACGAATAGGTGCCCATGAAAGGCATTTCGAGATGCGTGTGCGGGTCGATGCCGCCCGGCATCACATAGCACCCCGTCGCGTCCAGCACCTCGTCGCCCGAAAGGTTGGCCCCGATCTTCGTGATCACCCCGTTCTCGATCAGCACATCGGCTTCATAGGTGAGATCGGCGGTGACGACCGTGCCGTTCTTGATGACTTTGGTGGACATGCGGGTTGGCCTCTATCGTTCGTCACTAAGGTTTCGCTGAATCGAGAAGATCGGTGGCAGCAGATCAAGAATTGCGAGAAGACCTCGATCGATAGCCATCATCTGGCCATCGGTCAGCCGTCCGATCGGTCCCCGAACCTTGTCTGTCGGAAACGTCAGATCTTATCGATTTGGACATGCGACGTTTCTCGAAGATTGTTTTCCTGACTGGGTTCGATCAAGATCCTGAGATGATGGGTCTGCTCGCCGTCTGTCGTCATGAAGCAGACGATGACGCTGCTCAGCAGTCGCTCGAGCCGGCTGTTCTGGATGACGACGGCAGGGCGCGGCTTGCCGAAACTTCCAGGGGCCGAAACGATGACCACATCGCCTCGCCTCATCTGTCTAGATCTTGCCAGAGGTCGGCAGCAAAGGCATCGAGAGTGGCGTTCATGTTGGTCCGTTCATCCGACTGCCGGATAAGCCGGCAGTCTTCCTCAATCTGCATCCAGAACTCGTCGGACCAGATATCCGGAAGCCACACACTGACCTCGCGATACCCTTCCGCAATCAACTTTGCGCGCTCCTCTTCCGTCAGCTCTCTTGGCCGTCCCATGACTGCCTCCGTCGATCCAATTGGCGTGCCAGTCTACTCCACGATCTCCGCAGTCTCCACGACCGCATGGAAAAGCACGTCGGCGCCGGCTTTCGCCCATTCTTTTGTAATCTCTTCGTCTTCGTTGTGGCTGAGGCCGTCGACGCAGGGGCACATGACCATCGCGGTTGGCGCAACGCGGTTGATCCAGCAGGCGTCGTGACCGGCGCCCGATACGATGTCGCGGTGGCTGTAGCCGAGACGTTCGGCAGCGCTGCGTATGGCGGAAACGCAACCGGCATCGAAGGTGACGGGATCGAAATGGCCGACCGCTTCCATGTCGATGCCAAGGCCAAGCTCTGCCGCAATTTTCGGCGCCTCTGCCTCCAATCGTGCCTTCATCGCATCGAGCGTCGCCTGATCGGGCGAACGGAAATCGACGGTGAAGACGACCTTGCCGGGGATGACGTTGCGGGAATTCGGAAATACCTCGCAGTGACCGATTGCACCGACGGCGTTCGGCTGGTGATCCATGGCGATGGTGTGCACGAGCTCCGTGATGCGCGCCATGCCGAGGCCGGCATTCCGCCGCATCGGCATCGGCGTAGAGCCGGTATGAGCGTCTTTCCCCGTTAGCGTTATCTGCAGCCACCAGAGGCCCTGGCCATGCGTGACGACGCCGATGTCCTTGCCCTCATTTTCGAGGATCGGGCCCTGCTCGATGTGCAGTTCGAAGAACGCCTTCATCTTGCGCTGACCGATCGGCTCTTCACCCTTCCAGCCGATGCGCTCCAGTTCGTCGCCGAACTTCGAGCCCTTAGCGTCTGTGCGCGAAAGTGCCCAGTCGAGGTCGTGGATTCCGGCAAAGACACCGGAAGCGAGCATCGCGGGGGCAAAGCGCGTGCCCTCCTCGTTCGTCCAGTTGGTGACGACGATCGGATGCCTGGTCTTGATGTCGAGATCGTTGAGCGTGCGGATGACTTCGAGCCCGCCGAGAACGCCCAGCACGCCATCATACTTGCCGCCGGTCGGCTGCGTGTCGAGGTGGCTGCCCACATAGACCGGAAGCGCGTCCGGATCGGTGCCTTCGCGGCGATGGAACATGTTGCCCATCTCGTCCACGCCCATGGTGAGGCCCGCCTCGTCGCACCAGCGCTTGAAGAGGTGCCGTCCCTCGCCATCCTCGTCGGTCAGGGTCTGGCGGTTGTTGCCGCCGCGCAGGCCAGGGCCGATCTCGGCCATGTCCATCAGGCTGTCCCACAGGCGATCGCCGTCGACGCGCATGTTTCCAGCAAGTGCCATGGCCAGTCCTTTCAGTATGCAAGATAAAGCGGATCAATATCGGCGGGCGCCGTCAGTCCAGCGACGTCAGAATGTCCTTCAGCGTGTCGAAGATGAAGTCGATCTGGCTCTTCTCGATGATGAGCGGCGGTGACAGCGCGATGATGTCACCGGTCGTGCGGATGAGCAGGCCCGCATCATATGCCTTGAGGAACGCCGAGAAGGCGCGCTTCGTCGGCAGCCCGGCGATCGGCTCCAGTTCGATGGCACCGATCAGGCCGATCGAGCGCAGGTCGATGACATGCGGCAGGCCTTTCAGCGAATGGAGCGCATCGGCCCAATAGGGTGCGAGTTCGGCAGCCCGCGTGAGCAAGCCCTCTTCCTGGTAAGTGTCGAGCGTGCCGAGTGCTGCGGCAGACGCGATCGGATTGCCGGAATAGGTATAGCCGTGGAAGAACTCGATCAGGTGCTCCGGCCCGGTCATGAAGGCATCGTAGATGTCCTTCTTCACGAACACCGCGCCCATTGGAATGACACCGTTGGTCAGCCCCTTCGCCGTCACCATGATGTCCGGCGTCACTCCGAAATAGTCGGCGGCGAACGGTGTGCCGAGCCGGCCGTACCCGGTGATGACTTCATCGAAGATCAGAAGAATGCCGTGCTGATCGCAGATTTCGCGCAGCTTTTTAAGGTATCCCTTCGGCGGGACAAGCACGCCGGTGGAACCGGCCACCGGCTCGACGATGACGGCAGCAATGGTCGAGGGATCGTGCAGGGTCGTGATCCGCAGCAGGTCGTCGGCCAGTTCCGCGCCATGCTCCGGCTCGCCGACCGTATAAGCGTTGCGGTCGAGATCATGCGTGTGGCGCATGTGATCGACGCCCGTGAGCAGCGTTCCGAACATCTTGCGATTGGTAACGATGCCGCCGACGGAAATGCCGCCGAAATTGACGCCGTGATAGCCGCGCTCGCGCCCGATCAGGCGGAAGCGTGAGCCTTGGCCCTTGGCGCGTTGATAGGCGATCGCGATCTTCAGCGCGGTATCGACCGACTCCGAGCCCGAATTGGTGAAGAAGACGTGGTCGAAGCCTTCCGGCGTGATCTGAGTCAGGCGCGAGGCAAGCTCGAACGCCTTTGGGTGGCCCATCTGAAACGCGGGCGCATAATCGAGCTCACCCGCCTGCTGGCGGATGGCCTCCACGATCTTCGGGCGGTTGTGACCGGCATTGCAGCACCAGAGACCAGCCGTACCATCGAGCACCTGGCGGCCATCGGATGTGGTGTAATGCATCCGGTCGGCCGACACGAACATGCGCGGCGCCTGCTTGAACTGCCGATTCGCCGTAAACGGCATCCAGAAGGCTTCAAGATTGTTGGTTCTCACAGGTGCGCTGGCCATGAGCGGCATGCCTCCCGCATGGACGCGGCTGTGCGCCTGCCGCCATGCCTTGAAATGTTGATCCCCTGGCCAATCCGCCCGTCCCGCGCAAGCGGAGGTCTTTCTTTGCGAAGACCTTCAAAAACTTGACTGATTGGTCAAAATGTACGCTAGAAGAGCAGCATAGGCCGGTCAAGCCCGATTTCTGCAAGCCGCCGCTTGAGCCACAGACGCGTGTCCTGGCATGCGCCCGGGGCGTAATATCCGGCCAGAGATCGGCGCTGGTCGACAGCCTTTCGGACGGCTCGGGGGAGTGGCAATGGACGTTCGTGCGAAGCCGAAATCGCGCAAGTCGCGGCTGTCGGAAGACCAGCAGCCGGCTGAAAAGCGCACGCGCATCCAGGCGATCAACCGCGGCCTGATCATCGATGCGGCGCTCGACATCTTCTCCACCTACGGCTTTCGCGGATCGACGATCGACCAGATCGCGGAAAAGGCCGGCATGTCGAAGCCGAACCTCCTCTATTATTTCCCGCGCAAGGACGACATCTACGTCACCGTGCTGGAAAAGACGCTCGAGGAGTGGCTCGATCCCTTCGAGGCGATCGATCCCGACGGCGATCCGATCGAGGAACTGCGCCGCTACATCACGCTGAAGCTCGAAATGTCAGCGCGCAAGCCCGAGGCGTCACGGCTCTTCGCCAACGAGATCCTGCACGGCGCACCGCGCATCGGGAATTTTCTTGAAACCCATCTGAAGAAGCTGGTGCGCGAAAAGGCTGCGGTGCTGTCACGCTGGACCAGTGAAGGCCGGCTTGCTCCTGTCGATCCCTATCATCTGATCTTCAGCATCTGGGCGATGACGCAGCACTATGCGGATTTCGACGTGCAGATCCGCGCCGTGCTCGGCCATCAGGTCGACCAGCCGGGCCACCATGAGCAAACCGCGCAGGCGGTGCTGACCATTCTCCTGAACGGCATCCGTCCGCGATCCTGAAATCTCGACCCGCACCAAGGTCGCGATTGTCCCGGTCGTCGACCGCTGCAAGAGTGTGTAAGCACCCCGGGGAGGATCCGACCATGGCCAAGCTCATCGCGCTCTACAAGAAGCCTGCCGATACCGAGAAATTCGATGCGTATTATCGCGACACGCACATTCCGCTCGCGAAGACCATTCCAGGCCTGACGAACTACGAGATAAGCACCTCGTCGATCGCGACGCCTGAAGGGCAAGCGCCCTATTACCTGATCGCAATGCTGTCTTTCGAGTCGCTCTCGGCGATCAACGAGGGACTGCAGTCTCCGCAGGGACAGGCAACGGCTGCAGATCTGGCCAATTTTGCCGATGCAGGCGTCGATCTCATCTTCTTCGACGACGAAAAAGTCTAATCGGCCGCGACAACGAGCACCACGAGGCCAAGCACGGTCACGAGTGCGCCGGCAAGCACGCTCAAAGTCGTCCACCCTGCCCCGGACAAGCCTTCCAGCACGATGATGATGCTTGGAATCAGGTAGGAATAGCCGAACACCTTCGAGACGGGCAGACGCATCGACGCGTATTGCAGAAGGAAGAAACTCACCCCCGTCGCGAAGATCGCGAGATAGACGACCGTCAGCCACACGATGCCCGGCAAATTCGCCCAGTCGGTGCGCGCGATCTCGCCGGCGCCGTAGATGATAATGCAGAGCGCCGTGCCAAAGAGCGTCCAGAACGTGAAGTAGACGATGGGCTCGCCCCGATTGAACTTCTTGACGAGCGGCGCGTAGATCGCGTGTGCGACGCAGCCGATGAAGAAGATCGCCTCTCCCGTGCCGATCTGGAAACCGAGCAGCGCGTCGAGGCTTCCGCCAAAGATGACCCAGACGGCACCGGCGCCGGCGACCAGCAGGCTGATGAGCACGACTGGACTTGCCTTCTGGCCGAGCAGCAGGAAGCCGAAGCCGGCGCTCATGAAGGGGATGAGCGTGAAGACGGCGCCGCTCGAAACGGGGCTCGTCAGGCCGAGCGAGATGAACATGGTGACGAAATAGATCGCCATCAGGGCGCCCAGCACCAGGTAGCGCCATGGCGCCCGCGGCACGGACAAGAGCCGGTGCGGCGTTCCCCGCAGAAGGAGTGCCGCCGCCACCGCCATGATGGCGACGCCGATGGCGAACCGGATGGCATTGAGAGCCACCGGCCCGATGTGCGGCGCCGCCCGCGAGCCGAGCGAGAACGATATCGCGACGATCAGCGCGAAGCCGACCATTGCGAGATGTCCAAACAGCTTCTCCTGCCCAATGGCGTAGCTGGTGGTGGCCGGCCGAACCGGACTGTCGGAGATCGAGGCCTGCTGGATATCTGTGCGCATGGCTGATCCCTAACCGGCTTCGTGAAGCGATGCCAGATCGTTAGCAGCTATGCGTGTGGCAAAACGCAAGGAGCCCCGGCGATCACACCGGGGCTCGAAAGTCTTTTTGAAGGAGAACGACGCGTCCGCTTACTCGGCAGCTTCCTTGACGGCCATCGGGTTGTTCGGGTGCTGCGTCCAGTTGGCGTAGTTCGGGTCGATCGGACGACCGGTCCGCGGATCGGCGCCGGCAACGAGCTGCTCCATCGTGATGCAGTCTTCCACCGGGCAGACATTGACGCAGAGATTGCAGCCGACGCACTCGTCGTCCATGACCTCGAAATGGCGCACACCATCGACCATCGAGGTGATGGCCTGGTGCGAGGTGTCCTCGCAGGCAATGTGGCAGCGGCCACACTTGATGCACAGATCCTGGTCGATGCGCGCCTTGGTCACGTAGTTGAGGTTGAGATACTGCCAGTCCGTGACGTTCGGCACCGCCATGCCCTGGAAGTCCGAGATCGTGCGGTAGCCCTTCTCGTCCATCCAGTCGGAAAGCCCGTCGATCATTTCCTGCACGATCTTGAAGCCGTAGGTCATAGCTGCCGTGCAGACCTGCACGGTGCCGCAGCCAAGTGCGATGAATTCGGCCGCATCGCGCCAGGTGGTGACGCCACCGATGCCCGAGATAGGCAGGCCGCGCGTTTCGCCATCCCGCGCGATTTCCGCCACCATGTTGAGCGCGATCGGTTTCACCGCCGGGCCGCAATAGCCGCCATGCGATCCCTTGCCGTCGATCGACGGTTCGGGCGAGAAGGTGTCGAGATTGACCGACGTGATCGACGAGATCGTGTTGATCAGCGAGACCGCATCCGCGCCACCGCGCTTGGCTGCACGAGCCGGATAGCGAATATCCGTGATGTTCGGCGTCAGCTTCACGATGACCGGCAGGCGCGAATACATCTTGCACCATTCGGCGACCATCTGGATGTATTCCGGCACCTGGCCGACGGCGGCACCCATGCCGCGCTCGCTCATGCCGTGCGGGCAACCGAAATTGAGCTCGATCCCGTCTGCGCCCGTATCTTCGACGCGCGGCAGGATCGCCTTCCACTCGGCTTCCTCGCAGGGAACCATGATTGAGGCGATCATCGCGCGGTCCGGCCAGCGCCGCTTGACCTCGGCGATCTCGCGCAGGTTCGTCTCAAGGTCGCGGTCGGTGATGAGCTCGATATTGTTCAGGCCGAGCAGGCGCCGGTCCGGACCCCAGATCGCGCCATAGCGCGGGCCATTGACATTGACGACCGGAGGCCCTTCCGAGCCGAGCGTCTTCCAGACGACCCCGCCCCACCCGGCTTCGAAGGCGCGCTCGACATTGTAGGCCTTGTCGGTCGGCGGCGCCGACGCCAGCCAGAACGGATTGGGCGACTTGATGCCGAGAAAATTGGTGGAAAGATCAGCCATTGTCTCGTCCCTTTCTCAAGCGCCCATCAAGGCGGCGTGGATGTCCATGGCGGCGATCTTGCCGTCTTCGACGGAAACGACCGTCAGGTCCTCGCCTCCGAAGATGCAGTCACCACCGGCCCAGACCTTGGCGAGAGATGTACGCCGCTTCTCGTCGGTCAGGATGCGGCCCTTTTCGAGCCGGATGTCGGTGCCGGCGAGCGGACCGGCATCCAAGGTCTGGCCGATTGCTTTGAAGACCTGGTCGGCCGGCAGGATCATCGTCTCGCCGGTACCGATGAGCTGACCGTTCGGCTGCGCGGTGTATTCCAGTTCGATACCGACGATCGCGCCGCCCTCGCCGCGCAGGAGCGACTTCGGCTTCAGCCAGTGACGGATCGTGACGCCGGCGGTCTTGGCGACTTCCTGCTCGTATTCGGAGGCATTCATCGCTTCCTGGCCGCGGCGGTAGCAGATCGTCACGTCTTCGGCGCCGAGCAGCTTCACCTGCGTCGCGACGTCGATCGCCGTCATGCCGCCGCCGATGACGACTACGCGGCGGCCGACCGGCAGCGAGGCAAGATTGTCGGTTTGGCGGAGCTTTGCGATGTAGTCGACCGCATCGATGCAGCCTTCGGCATCCTCGCCTTCGAGGCCCAGATCGTTCACGCCCGGCAAGCCCATTCCGAGGAAGACGGCATCGAAATCGGCCGTCAGATCCGAAAGAGCGATGTCGCGGCCAAGCGCCGTCGAAGCCTTGATCTCGATGCCGCCGATGCCAAGGATAAAGTCCAGTTCCGCCTGGGCGAAGCCGTCAACCGACTTATAGGCAGCGATCCCGTATTCGTTGAGGCCGCCGGCCTTTTCGCGGGCATCGAAAACCGTCACGTCATGGCCAAGCGCGGCAAGACGATGTGCGCAGGACAGACCGGCCGGACCGGCGCCGACGACCGCGACCCGCCTGCCCGTCGGTTCGGCCCGCGTAAACGGATGCGTCGCAGCGGTCTCCATCAGATGGTCCGTCGCGTATCGCTGCAACTGACCGATCTTGACCGGCTTGCCTTCCGCCACTTCGCGCACGCAGACCTCTTCGCACAGCGTCTCAGTCGGACAGACGCGGGCGCACATGCCACCCATGATGTTGGATTTGAGGATGGTCTTGGCCGCGCCCGTAGGATTGTCGGCGGCGATCTGGCGGATGAACAGCGGAATATCGATCGAAGTCGGACACGCGTTCATGCACGGCGCATCGTAGCAGAAATAGCAGCGATCGGCCTCTACGAACGCCTCGTGGCGATCGAGCGGCGGATGCAGGTCGGAGAAATTCGTCGAATACTCCTCGGGCGCGAGCCGGCCAGGCTTCACGTCCCGTGCAGCTGGCACGGAAATCGTCATTGTTCCACCTCGGGTTCAGCCGGTGGCGCCCTCGGTCATCCGCCCGGTCCCACCCCGATGCGTGCCGATTTTTTGTGGGTCTGCCGATCCGGCGTTTTCTTGTTGCGGTGAGAATGAGCGGAAAAATTTAAGGCGTCAATTTTTTTATCATCCGATCAAAAAATTCTTCGCGCCGTGTTCCCGCAAACGAAAACGGAGCCCTGAGGAGGCTCCGTTCAGTGCAGTCTGCACGTGTGTTCTGCCTGCCCGTCAGGCGTTCCATTGCCCGTGGTGCGGGCCCGATCCGTCGAGCCGTTCGAAGCCATGCGCCCCAAAGAAATCGCGCTGCGCCTGGATGAGATTGGCCGTGCCGCGTGCCTGCCGATAGGTATCGAAATAGGCGAGCGCCGCCGAAAGCGCCGGCGTCGGTATGCCGGAGGTCGCCGATAGAGCGACGATCTTGCGCAGGCCGACGGAAGCGTCCCTCATCATCGCCGAGAACCGCGGCGTGACGAGAAGGTTGGCTGTCCCGCTCTCAGCCTCGAAGGTGGCGGCGATCTCGTCGAGGAATTGCGACCGGATGATGCAGCCGGCGCGCCAGATCCGAGCGATGGTTGCGAGCGGCAGGTCCCAGCCGTGGTCGGCGGATGCGCCAGCCATCACCGCGAACCCTTGGGCATAGGCCGCGATCTTCGCTGCCAGCAAAGCCTGCTCGAGCTGGTCGATGATAGCCGGCCGGTCGATCGACGCATCGAGCGGCTCGATTGGCCCGAAGACCTGTTCGGCCGCTTCGCGTTCCGCCTTCATGGCCGACAGGATGCGCGCCGCCACCGCTGATTCGATGGTGGTCGCGGCAACGCCGATCATCTGCGCCTCGATCGCCGCCCAGCGTCCCGTGCCCTTCTGGCCCGCACTGTCGAGGATCTGGTCGACCAGCGCGCCGCCTGTCTCCGCGTCCTTGGCCGCGAGTGCCTTCGCCGTCACCTCGATCAGATAGGAATTGAGCGGTCCTTCGTTCCATCGCGCGAAGATGTCGGCCATTTCGGCCGGGGCCATGCCGAGTCCATCGCGCATGATGCCGTAAATCTCGGCGATCATCTGCATGTCGGCATATTCGATGCCGTTGTGGATCGTCTTGACGAAATGGCCGGCGCCGTCGGCTCCGAGATGGGCGACGCAAGGCTCGCCTTCGAAACGGGCAGCGATCGCCTTCAGCATGGGCTCGACACGAGCGTAAGCCTCTGCCGTTCCGCCAACCATGATCGAGGGACCGTGACGGGCCCCCTCCTCACCGCCGGACACGCCCATGCCGATAAAGGTGAGGCCGGAGTCTTCCAGTTCCTTCGACCGGCGCACCGTATCGTGGAAGTTGGCATTGCCGGCATCGATGATGATGTCGCCCGCCTCCAGCAGGGGCCTAAGCGCCGCGATCTGCTCGTCGACCGCCGCCCCTGCCTTCGTCATGATGATGATCGGCCGCGGCGCACGGATGGCGCCGACAAGAGCTTCCAGCGAGCGGCAAGGAACGATCCGGTCCTTGAGCGCTCCGGCTTCGGTATGGAAGGCATCGACCTTCTCGATCGTGCGGTTGGCGACTGCGATGGTGCTGGCGTTTTCAGCGATGTTGAGTGCGAGATTGCTGCCCATCACGCCAAGGCCGATCAGGCCGATTTCTGCTTGAGACATGTCTTCGATCCGTTGATTTCCAACCAACTAAATGGATTTAGACGGTCGAATCGCAACCCCGCTCATGCATCTGTGATGAAGAACAAGCTCAGACGAACAGCTCCACGAACTCGAATTTGCGCACGTCGACCAGACCGAGATCGGAAATGCGCAGTTCGGGGATGACGACAAGCGCCAGCAGCGAATGCTGCATATAGGCATTGTTCAGCGTGCAGCCGCATTCGGCCATGGCATCGACCATGCGCTGCGCCTTCTCGGCCACGATCTCTGCGGGCTCGTCCGACATCAGGCCGGCGATCGGCAGTTCGACAAGCGCGATCTCCTTGCCGTCCTTGAAAACGCAGATGCCGCCGCCGACTGCCGCCAGCCGGTTCGCCGCTTCCGCCATGTTCTCCTTCGACGTGCCGACGACGATCATGTGGTGGCTGTCATGGGCGACGGTGGATGCGACAGCGCAGGCGCCCTTGTAGCCGAAACCGGAGACGAAGCCGTTGACGACGCCGCCGGTCGCGCGATGCCGCTCCACAAGCGCGATCTGGCAGACATCGCGGTCGCGGTCGCCACGGACGAGACCGTCACGCACCGGCAACTCCACCTGAAGCGCCCGCGTCGGTGCCTGGTTCTCCACCATGCCGATCACATTGGCGGTGACGATATCCGCGCCCTTCGGCGCGTGAATGTCGAAATCGACCGACACCAGGGCACGGCCGAGCTTGACCGTATCGCGCGCGGTCTTCGGATAGTCGAACGCCACGCGCTCGACCGTGCAGATACCCTTTTCCGCAGCAAGCACGCCGCGTGCCAGCACCAACTCCACAGGCAGCGTCTCAAGGTCGGAGGTGAGGATCAGGTCGGCGCGTCGGCCAGGCGTGATCGATCCGAGCTCGCGCTCAAGCCCGAAATGGCGCGCCGTGTTGATCGTCGCCATCTGGATCGCCTGCATCGGCGATGCACCACATTCGATGGCGTGGCGCACGACCCGGTTCATGTGCCCGTCATTGACCAGCGTTCCCGAGTGGCTGTCGTCGGTGCATAGGATGAAATTGGAGGCATCGAGGCCCTTTTCGGTCACGGCCGTGATCTGGCTCTTCACGTCGTACCAGGCCGATCCGAGCCGGAGCATGGCGCGCATGCCCTGGCGAACACGCGCGATCGCGTCCTCTTCCCGCGTGCCTTCGTGATCGTCGGCCGGGCCTCCGGCCACATAGGCGTGGAAGGCGGAACCGAGATCGGGCGAGGCATAGTGGCCGCCGACCGTCTTGCCGGCATTCTGCGTCGCGGCGATCTCACCCAGCATTTTCGGATCGGCATTGGCAACGCCCGGAAAATTCATCATCTCGCCAAGCCCGATGATCTGCGGCCAAGCCATCGCTTGCGCCACGTCATCCGGCGTAATCTCGAAGCCCGTGGTTTCGAGCCCAGGCGCCGACGGCGCGCAGGACGGCATCTGAACATAGACGTTGATCGGCTGGAGCACCGCCTCGTCGTGCATCAGCTTCACGCCGGCAAGACCGAGAACGTTGGCGATCTCGTGCGGATCTATGAACATCGAGGTCGTGCCATGCGGCAGAACGGCCCGCACGAACTCCCCGACGGTCAGCATGCCCGACTCCACGTGCATGTGCGCATCGCAAAGCCCCGGCACCAGATAGCGCCCGTCGGCATCGATCACCCGCGTGTCGGGCCCGATCATCGCCGAAGCATCGGGGCCGCAATAGGCGAATCGCCCCTCGGCGATCGCGATATCCGTCGCCTCGATGATTTCGCCGGAATGAACATTCACCCACTGGCCGTTGCGGATCACCGTGTCGGCAGGTTCGCGACCGGCGGCCACGCCGATCAGGCGGCGGGCGGCTTCAGGCCAAGTCTTGATCGTCATGGGAGCTGTCCTTCCGGCTGACACGTCTTCATCGTCGCTTGAAGCAAGCGATACGCCAGTTCGCATGTGCACGTAAACACGCGCAGCACGGCGATCCTGTCGCTGCCCGTGAAAGGCCCCGGCGGCCATTGGCAATCCGTCGGCTTTTCCCTATAGCTCCTCCGCAAAACGGCATCAGATGAGGAATTCTTCGTGTCCGCCACCTTCGACAAAGTCGCCGACATCATCGCGGAAACCAGCGAAATCGACCGCGACAAGATCACGCCCGAAAGCCACACGATCGACGATCTGGGCATCGACAGCCTCGACTTCCTCGACATCGTCTTTGCGATCGACAAGGAATTCGGCATCAAGATCCCGCTTGAAAAGTGGACCCAGGAAGTGAATGACGGCCAGGTTTCCACCGAAGAATACTTCGTGCTGAAGAACCTCTGCGCCAAGATCGACGAGCTGCGTGCCGCCAAGGCCGCAAGCTGAACCCTGGAGTGATTTCGCTTTTCTTCGAATCGCTCAATGACTCCAAGTTTTTGATTTGACGCGCTTCCAGGCGGTGAACCGGTATCCACTTTGCCTGGAAACGCTCTAGCGCCTCGAATGGGCGGAGCCGGGATGCTTCTTGAATATTTCCAGATGATCGATAGCGTCGAAACGGTCGATCTCGAAGGCGGCAAGCTCGCTGCCCGCTCCACCACGCCCGAAAAGAGCCCCGTCTTCGAGGGCCATTTTCCAGGCCTGCCGCTCGTGCCGGGCGTCCTCCTGATCGAGACGATGGCGCAGGCGTCCGGCTATCTCATCCTGGCCAAGACCAGTTTTGAATCGATGCCGTTCCTCGTATCCGTGGACAAGGCGAAGCTCCGCACATTCGTCGAGCCGAACACGCCGCTGTCGGTCGCAGCAACGCTGGTGCACGAAGGCTCTGGCTTTGCCGTGATGAAGGGCACGATCGAACGCGAGGGAAAGCGCATTGCCGATTGCGAGCTGAAGCTGCGCATCCTGCCCGCCGATAATGCAGTGCTTGCTGCCGAGGTGAAGAAGCGCGCGCTTGATATCGGCTTGATGGACGCCATCACAGTGGATCGTGCCGCACGCACAGTCTCTGGAGACGCCACATGAACACTACACCGCAACGGGTCGTGATCACAGGCATCGGCATCGTCACAAGCCTTGGTGTCGGCCGCTCCGCGCATGAAGCACTGCTCGCCGGTACCACATCGCCGGAGCCGGTCGTCGACAGTGCGCGCTATGCGCCCTATTCCGTGCACCCGCTGCCTGAAATCGACTGGTCGGCGCAGATTCCGAAGCGCGGCGACCAGCGCCAGATGGACGACTGGCAGCGCCTCGGGGTCTTCACTGCAGGCCTGGCGCTCGAAGATGCCGGGCTGAAGGACGACGCGGAAGCGACTGCGTCGATGGACATGATCGTCGCGGCCGGCGGCGGCGAGCGTGATCTGACCGTCGACACGCTGATCATCGACGAGGCGGCGAACCACAACGATCGCGAACGGCTTCTCAACGAAAAGCTGATGACGGAACTGCGCCCGACGCTGTTTCTGGCGCAGCTTTCGAACCTGATGGCCGGCAATATCTCTATCGTCCACAAGGTCACGGGCTCGTCCCGTACCTTCATGGGCGAAGAGGCTGCCGGCATTTCGGCCGTCGAAACGGCGTTCGCGCGGATCCGGGCGGGCCAATCCACCCACGCGCTCGTCGGCGGCGGACATGTAGCAGAACGTCCCGACATGCACTTCGTCTTCGAAGCCATCCAGGCGCTGGCACAGGGCGACTGGCAGCCGCTCGCCGCGCGCTCCAACCAGGCCGGCGGCGGTATCGTGCTCGGTTCGGCAGCCTGCTTCCTTGTGCTGGAATCGCTGGACCGGGCAACTGCCCGCGGTGCAACGATCTATGCGGAAATCGAGGCTGTCGAAGGGGACCGTGGCTCGCGCGATGACGAGGGCCTCGAGCGCCGTTTACAACGCATGATCGACGGCGCGGCGACACCTGATCTCATCGTTTCGGGCGCAAGCGGCCTCGTCGGCATCACCGAGCGCGAAGCGTCGGTCTGGCGCAACAGCTTCCCCGATGCGATCCTGCGGCGATACGCCAACGCCGTTGGCCACGCGCTGGAAGCCCAGTTCCCAATTGGCCTTGGCCTTGCAGCGCTCGCTTTGAAGGCGGATGGCGCGATCGCGCCGTTCGAGGCCGACGACAAAGCGCTCGACAAGCCGGTCGACACCGCGCTCGTCACAACGGTTGGCTATGTGCGCGGCGAAGGCGTCGCTCGTCTCTCCCGCGTCGGAGGCAAGGCATGACATCCTATCGCGATCACAAGGGCCGGCCGATCGTTGCCGTCACCGGCATGGGCATCGTATCCTCGCTCGGACGCGGCAAGGCCGACAACTGGCAGAAGCTTTCAGGCGGCGTGTCGGGCATCCACCCGATCTCGCGCTTCCCGACCGACGGATTGTCGACGAAAATCGCGGGAACCGTCGAATTCGTCAATGTGCCGCTGATCAACGCGACCGAGATTTCTTTCGCCATGGCGCGAGAAGCGACCGAGGAAGCGCTCGCCGAAGCAGGCTTGTCCGGTGAATTCGGCGGCCCGCTCTTCCTGGCGGCACCACCGATCGAAGCCGAATGGTCGACCCGATTCGGTTATGCCGACATGGCACGCGCGATCGAGGCCGAAGGCAACGCCTATGAGCGCTTCAACGCCGTGCTGCGCGAGCGCGCCGACCCCGATCTGCACCAGGCCGTCCTTTTCGGCACGATCTCCGAGCGGCTCGCCGACAAGTTCGGCACACGCGGCCTGCCGGTCACGCTGTCCACCGCCTGCGCTTCTGGCGCAACGGCGATCCAGCTCGGCGTCGAGGCGATCCGCCAGCGCCGCACCGACCGTGCATTGACGGTTGCAACGGACGGGTCTGTTTCGGCGGAATCGCTGGTCCGCTTCTCGCTCCTCTCGGCGCTGTCGACCCAAAACGATCCGCCGGAAAGGGCATCGAAGCCTTTCACCAAGGACCGCGACGGCTTCGTACTGGCGGAAGGTGCGGCAACGCTGGTGCTCGAATCGCTGGAAAGCGCGGTTGCCCGGGGCGCGCGCGTGCTCGGCATCGTCGCCGGCTGTGGCGAGAAGGCCGATCATTTCCACCGCACCCGCTCCTCACCCGATGGTGGGCCGGCAATCGCGACGATCCGCGAAGCAATGGCCGATGCCGGGCTCGACGCGAGCCAGATCGGTTACGTGAACGCCCACGGCACCTCGACGCCAGAAAACGACAAGATGGAATATCTGGCGATCTCGTCGGTCTTCGGCGACCACCTGCCGAACGTGCCGGTCTCGTCGAACAAATCAATGATCGGCCATACGCTGACGGCGGCCGGTGCGATCGAAGCGGTTTTCTCGCTGCTGACGATAGCCAACGGTACGCTGCCGCCCACCATCAATCACGACAATCCGGACCCGGCGATCGATCTCGACGTCGTGCCGAATATCAAGCGCGACAAGGCCGTCACCAGCGTTCTGTCGAACTCCTTCGGCTTTGGCGGGCAGAACGCCTGTCTTGTCATGACGGCAGAACCGGCCTAACTGACCGGCCAATCATCCGAAAGACCGAACAGGCGCCTTGAAAGGCGAAGGTATATCCGCATGCGTGCCCTCCAGCTCATCGAAGACCGCAAGCTCGAAATCGCCGATATCGCACCGCCTCCCCCGCCGACCCATGGCGAAGTGACCGTGCGCATCCGCGCCGTCGCGCTGAACCACATCGATGTCTGGGGCTGGCGCGGCATGGCCTTTGCCAAGCGCAAGATGCCACTCGTCATCGGCGCGGAAGCTGCCGGCGAAGTGGAAACGGTCGGCCCTGGCGTCGGCCATTTGCAGCCGGGCCAGATCGTGGCGATCTATGGTGCGCGCACCTGTGGCCTTTGCCGCCACTGCCGCGCAGGGCGTGACAATCTCTGCGAAAACGTGTCCGGCGTGCACGGCTTCCACCTCGATGGCTTTGCGCAGGAAAAGGTCAACCTGCCCGCACGCCTGCTTGTCCCTGCCCCGCCCGGCGTCGATGCGGTGGCGGCCGCGCTCAGCCCCGTCACCTTCGGCACGGTCGAGCACATGCTGTTCGACAACGCCAAGCTTGAGCCGGGCGAAACGATCCTCGTCCATGCCGGCGGCTCCGGCATCGGCACGGCGGCAATCCAGCTTGCCAAGAAGATGGGCTGCACCGTGATCACCACGGTCGGATCGGACGACAAGATCGAGAAGGCGAAGGCGCTCGGCGCCGATCACGTGATCAACTACCGCGAAGACCGCTTCGAGGGCGTGGTGCGCAAGCTCACGAAGAAAAAGGGCGTCGACGTCGTGTTCGAGCATGTGGGCGCCGATACCTGGGCCGGCTCCATGCTCTGCCTGAAGCGCGGCGGCCGCTTGGTCACCTGCGGCTCGACCTCGGGCGTTTCGACGTCGATCAACCTCATGCACGTTTTCCAGCAGCAATTGCGCATCATCGGGTCCTTCGGCTGCCGCATGGAGAACATGGCGGACGCGATGGAGAAGATGGCGCGCGGCATCGCGCATCCCGTGATCGACACGGAAGTTGGCTTTGACGATCTCGACATGGCCCTGAAGCGCATGGAAGGCCGGCAGGTCTTCGGCAAGATCATCCTGAAGATCGATTGACGGGCACGCTCGCTTGAAGCTCTTCATCACCCGCATCGTTCTGGCGCTCAAGAAATTCGGCGACTGGGCAACGGCGCAGCTGATCTTCGGCCTGCTCGGGCTTCTGCAGATGCTGCCGACGGCGAAGGCGATCGATTTCGTCGATCGCATGGCACGGCGCATCGGCCCGATGACCTCGCGCCACAAGCTTGCGATGGAAAACCTGCGCCGCGCCTACCCGGAAAAGACCGAAGCCGAACGCGAGGACATCGCGCGCGACATGTGGGGCAACATGGCCCGCCTTGCCGCCGAATACGTGTTTCTAGACGATTTGTTCGACTACGACCCGAATGCGGGCAACACGGGCACCATCGAAGTATCCGGCACGGACATCTTCCTGGACCTGCGCGACAATCCCCGCCCCTTCATCGTCTTCACCGCCCATACGGGCAATTTCGAGCTTTTGCCGATCGCGGCTTCGGCCTTCGATCTCGACGTGACGGCGCTCTTCCGGCCGCCGAACAATCGCTATGTCGCCGAGCGCGTCATGAAAGCGCGCCAAAGCCGCATGGGCAAGCTGGTCGCCTCCAATTCGGGTGCCGCCTGGACCCTGGCGCGCACGCTGGAAGACGGCGGTGCGGTTGGCATGCTCGTCGACCAGAAGTTCCACAAGGGCGTGACGACGCAGTTCTTCGGGCTGCCGGTCAAGACCAACCCGCTGCTCGCCAAGCTGCAGCGGCAATATGATTGCGAGGTCTACCCCGCTCGCTCGATTCGCCTGCCGAACGGTCGCTTTCGCCTGGAAATCGAGCCGGCCGTCACGATCCCCAAGGACGCCAACGGCAATGTGGACGTCGCCGCCACCGCGCAGATGCTGAACGACAAGGTGGAAAGCTGGGTGCGTGAATATCCCGGCCAGTGGCAGTGGTTCCACGATCGCTGGGCGATCAAGCACGAACTGTAAGTCCGGCGATCACCGTCAGAACGAGCAGCGCCGAGCACGCGGCGCCGTAAATGCGGATCGCGCGATCGATATCGGCCATCGTGCACATCCGGCCGGCGGCATTGAGCATGGGCTCGGCGACACGCTCGCCGCCATAGGTCCGAGGGCCGGCAAGCGCCACATCGAGCGCACCCGCCATCGCCGATTCCGGCCAGCCGGCATTGGGCGAGCGGTGCAGCTCGTGATCCATCAGGGCGATTTTAAGCGCCCGCCGCGCCGCGCTCAAACCCGCCTGGACGAAGGCGCCGGCGGCGATCAATGCGGCTGAGAGCCGCGCGGCCGGCCAGTTCGCCCAATCGTCGGCAATCGCGGAAGCGCGACCGAAATCGATGTGGCGGACGGAGCGATGGCCGATCATGCTATCGGCCGTGTTGAGCATCTTGTAGGCGAGGATGCCCGGAAGGCCGAGAAGCGCATACCAGAAGGCCGGCGCAACGACGGCATCGGAAAAGTTCTCAGCAAGGCTTTCGATCCCCGCTCGAGCAACGCCTTTCTCATCGAGGGTCGCCGGATCACGGCCGACGATCATGGAAACCGCGAAACGCGCGCCCTCGAGACCGCCGGTGCGATAGCCGATCGCAACCGCCTGGACATGATCCGAGAGGCTCTTTTGCGCGAGAAGCACCGCAACCACGATCAATTCGAGCAGCACGCCGACGAAGCTGGCATGCGCGAACATCAGCGACAGTGTGGCGCCTACGACGACTGAAGCAGCCAACAGCGTCCCGATCACGAGCCGGCCCGCGAGGCGACGTGACGCAGGCCTCGCCCCCTCTGGATTGAAACGCTTGTCGGCAAAACCGATCGCCTTGCCGAAGATTACGACTGGATGCGGCAAGCGCCGCCATAGCCAGTCGGGGTCGCCGACGAGACGGTCGAGAAGAAGTGCTGCGGCAAGGATGAGCAATTGCCGTTCAAGATCAATGATCATGGCCGGTCAGGATTTCGGTATGGCAGGAAGTTTGGAAAGCGCATCGGCAAGACGCTCAGCCTCGGAGGCATCCTTCGTCAGGCCGAAACGCAGCCAGTCGGCGCGATAGTCGAAGGCACGAACGAGGACATGCTGACGGCAGAGATGCGCGTAGATTTCCGAGGCCGCAGGATGCTGGACGAGCAGGAACAGCCCGCCATCGCCGATGATGGGAAGACCGGCCCGGTCGAGGACATTTCGCGTTTCTCGGTGACGAGCCCGGATTGCCTCGCGTACCGACGCGACCTTGACGCGATCGGCCATCAGATCGGCAGCGATGGCGAGTGCCGGACCCGACACGGGCCAAGGCCCCATCATCGCCTCGATCGTCGACAGGCGTGCCTCGTGCGCAATGACGAAGCCGAGGCGCAGACCAGCCAGGCCGAAGAATTTGCCGAAGGAGCGCAGCACGATCAGATTGTCGCGCGATCCGGCATCGCCAGCCACGCTTTCGATCGGGTCGGTGTCGGCGAACGCCTCGTCCACGATCAGCGTTCCACCCCGCACAGCCAGCCGGTCGGCTGCGGCGAGAATGTCCGCGCGTGGCAGAAGCCGCCCATCGGGGTTGTTCGGATTGACCACGACGATCGCATCCGCGTCCGCTTCGAGCGCATCATCCGCCGACTGTTCGTCGACCTGCCAGCCGCTCGCGCGAAACACGCGGGGATATTCGTTATAGGTCGGCGCGGCGATCACCATGCGCCGACCACCAGCCAGAAGCCGCGGGAGCATCTGGATCGCGGCCTGCGTTCCGGGTACCGGCAAGGGCTGCGCATGATCGTCCGGCACACCGTAATGCAAGGCAGCAGCGGCACGCGCGGATGCCGTGAGATCGGCATCCGGAAGGCGCTGCCAGATATCGCCAGGGGGCCAAGCAAATTCCGCCGGCTGCGGGTTAATGCCGGTGGAAAGATCCAGCCAGTCGCGCGGCTGGCCGCCGAACAGTCGGCAGGCAGCGGCAAGCCCGCCGCCATGGCGCGGCAAAGCACTCATGCGTCACCCGCAAGATCGATCAGGTGCATGAAGGAGCCGGCCACGCGCCCACGCCGCAATCCCACCTGTCCCAGATCGGCGCCGAGCGCGTCTGTCGCTGTGAAGAGCCGGTCGCCCTCCTCCCGCACGATCGTCGCATAGTGAAACTCATGCGCGGTCAGGCGCGTAGTGAAGGGCGCGCCCGCAAGCGGCGTCAGCACGCGGTAGCCGAGATGGCGCCGTCGCTGCGCAAAGCTCGTCACCAGCGACAGCATGCCGAGCATGGGATGCTCGACGCCGTCGGCATCGAGGAGGCCGTCGCCCAGAACCATGTAGCCACCGCATTCTCCAAAGATCGCCGCGCCCCGGTCTCGCGCGGCAATCATTCCGTTACGAAATTGCGTCGCCGCAGCGAGCTCCCCCGCATGCAGCTCGGGATAACCGCCCGGCAGGCAGATGGCGTCGCAATCGGCCAGCGGAGCTTCGTCGGCGAGCGGCGAGAAAAACGAGATCTCCGCGCCGCGCCGCCGCCAGCCGAAGAGCATGTGCGTATAGGCAAAAGCAAAGGCGATATCCTGCGCGACGGCGATGCGTTGTCCCGGTGGCGGCAGGCGATGAATATTGGCTTCGCTTTCCGGCTGCCGGAAAAGCCCGGCTGCGCGCAGAACGGCATCGAGGTCGATGCCGGCCGAAACCGCATCGGCGGCGCGCTCGATGAAGCCTTCGAGCGCTTCGTGTTCTTGCGCCTGGACCAGACCGAGATGCCGCTCGGGCAGTTTCAGGGCTGGGTCGCGCATCAGAATACCGAAAACGGAAATGCCCGCGCGGCCGAGCGCATCCCGCAGCATCGCCCCATGGCGCTCGCTCGCGACATTGTTGAGGATCACGCCAGCGATCATCACACCCGCGTCGAAGCCGGCAAAGCCTCTGACCAACGCGGCGATAGAATGCGACATTTTCGATGCGTCGACGACGAAGACGACCGGCAGCCGCATCAGTCGCGCGAGATCGCCGGAGGAGCCCCGCCCGTCGGCGGCGGCGTCGAACAGCCCCATCATCGCTTCCACGACGAAAAGCTTGCCGCCCGCCATCTGCAGGCTGGCATTGGCAAGCATGAGTTCCGGCCGCATGGCCCAGGGGTCGTAGTTGAAGCAGGCGGAACCGGCAGCCGCCGCATGAAATGCCGGGTCGATATAATCCGGCCCGGCCTTGCCCGGCGCAAGCGCAATGCCGCGCCGATTCAAAGCACGCAGGAGCCCGAGCGTGACAGTCGTCTTGCCCTGCCCCGAACTCGGTGCTGCGATCAGGAACCCAGCCATCTCAACCGGCGTCCCGTTTCTGGTCGCTGCGGTCGCCCATCGGGTCTGCGGTCAGCGTCTTGCCCTGAAGCGCGCCCAGCCAGTCGAGACCTGCGCGCAGGCGAACCACTTCGCCGAGGACGACGATTGCCGGCGGCGCGAGCCCGGCATCCTCAAGCGCCGGAAGCGCCTGCCCGAGCGTGGTGACGAGAACGCGCTGCTCGGCCGTTGCGGCGTTGCAGACGAACGCCATAGGCTCGTCTGCGCGGCGACCGGCTTCCAAAAGCTTTTCCACGATGACGCCGATATGCTTCATCGCCATGTACATGACGAGCACCGGCGATCCCTTGGCGACAGCGTTCCAGTCGATCCGGTCCGGCACGAGGCCGGAGGAGTCATGGCCGGTGAGAAAGGTCACCGTGTGGTTCGTCTCGCGGTGGGTCACGGGAATGCCCGCATAGGCCAGACCGCCTATGCCCGACGTGATGCCCGGCACGATGCGGAACGGGATCTGTTGTTCGACCAGCGTCAGCGCCTCTTCCCCGCCGCGCCCGAAGACGAACGGATCGCCGCCTTTCAATCTCAGCACCCGCCGCCCGGCGCGCGCCAGTTCGACCAGCCTGAGCGAGATGTCCCGCTGCTTCGGCGAAGGCTTTCCCCCGCGCTTGCCGGCAAAGATCATCTCGGCACCCGGCCGTGCCCATTGCAGGCACGTTTCATCCACCAGCGCATCATGCACGACCACATCGGCCTGCATCAGCGCATGGACTGCAAGCATCGACATCAGGCCGGGATCGCCCGGGCCTGCGCCGACAAGCCAGACATGACCCGGCAGAAGCTCGGGCAGGCCGGCAAAGGGCGATGGTGCTTGCCTCAAAGGCCGGTCTCCTTTCCCCGTGCCGGGCGCTCGCCTATAAGCGAGCCATGGTCGACGACGCTACAGCCCGCGGCAAAAGAAGCAAGCCAGCCGGCGACGGCGGGACAGCGCCTTTGCGACGTGGCTGGACGACGGGTGCCTGCGCCACCGCCGCGACGAAGGCGGCGCTGACCGCGCTCCTCACCGGCACATTTCCAGATCCCGTGACGATCCGCCTGCCAAAGGGTGAAGAACCCGCTTTCCCGCTCGCTGTCGAAAGGCTTGGCGACGATGTTGCGTCCGCTGGCATCGTCAAGGACGCGGGCGACGATCCGGACGTGACCCATGGCGCGACGATAATCGCGTCGGTCCGTTTTCTCCCCCAAGGCGCCGGCGTCGTCTTTCGTGCCGGTTCCGGCGTCGGCATGGTGACGAAGGCTGGACTGCCGGTGCCTGTCGGCGAAGCGGCGATCAACCCGGTGCCCCGCGCCATGATGCGGGCGGAAATCGAGGCGCTGTGCACGGAGCATGGGCGTTCGCCGGATGTGGAGGTTACGATCTCCGTGCCCGGCGGCGAGGCGATTGCGGAAAAGACCTGGAACCCGCGGCTCGGCATCGTCGGCGGGCTTTCGATCCTCGGCACGACGGGTATCGTCCATCCCTTTTCCTGCTCCGCCTGGATCCACTCCATCCATCGCGGCGTGGATGTCGCGCGCGCCGAGGGGCTGACTCATGTGATCGCGGCGACCGGTTCGACCTCGGAAGCCGCGGCCCAGGCGATCTATGGGCTTCCCGAAATCGCGCTGATCGACATGGGCGACTTTGCGGGAGGCCTGCTCAAATATCTGCGCGTGCACCCAATCGAGCGGCTGACGATCGCCGGCGGTTTCGCCAAGCTGACGAAGCTTGCGCAAGGTGCGCTCGATCTGCATTCGGCACGCAGCAAGGTCGACATGGCATTCCTCGCCGATCTTGCGGGACACGCGGACGCCGAATTTCGCGAGCGGATTCTGAATGCCAATACGGCGTTGGAGGTACTTGAATTGACCCGGACTTCCGGCATCGATCTTGCTCCGATGATTGCCGCGCGCGCCCGCCGGACGGCTATTGAAACCTTGCGCGGCGCGGCGGTGAATATCGAGATTATCGTCACCGATCGCCAGGGAGACATCCTTGCGCGCAGCGCCTGAAACGATCCTGATCCTCGGCGGGACGCGCGAAGCGGCCGAGATTGCGGCAAGGCTCGCCGAGAGCCGCAAGGCCCGCATCGTCACTTCGCTTGCAGGACGGACGCGCGAACCGAAACCGGTGGCTGGCGAAACCCGGATCGGCGGCTTCGGCGGCGCGGACGGTCTTGCGGCATATCTCCAGGACAATGCCGTCGATCTCGTGATCGACGCGACCCATCCCTTTGCCGGCACGATCTCGGCCAATGCGCGGCGAGCGGCGGATCTCCGCGCCATCCCGCTCATCAGCCTTGCGCGCCCTGCCTGGGACGCTGTCGACGGTGACCGCTGGCAGCGCGTTGCGACCATCGCGGATGCCGTTGCCGCCATCCCTGAAGGTGCGACCGTGCTTCTCGCCCTCGGCCGCCAGCATATTGCACCCTTTGCCGACCGCGCCGACGTGACCTTCGTCATCCGCATGGTGGACAAGCCCGAGGCCGACCTGCCCTTTGCGCGTTTTGTACTCGTGCTTGGCAAGCCAGATCTCGACGTTGCAGCCGAGGAGGCGATGCTGGTCGCCCATGGCATTGCATTGATCGTCTGTCGCAACTCCGGTGGCCGGGGCGCATATGCCAAGATCGAAGCCGCGCGCCGGCTCGGCCTGCCGGTCATCATGATCGACCGTCCTGAGCAGCCCGTCGGCCTACACACATATGCGTCCGTCGAGGCGCTTCTCGGTGCAGGTCTCTTGCGAGGGCTCGCCGACCCATCATGAAGCCGCCCGCTGCTTCTTGCCCCGATTGCGCAGCACATGGGCATAAGAGGCGTCGTACAGTGCGGAATCCCGGAACTCCACCTCGCCGAACACCTTACCGACCATGACGAGCGCCGTGCGGGTGATCTTCGCCTCGCGCACCGCATCCTTCATGCCGGAAAGCGTGGTACGGATATAAAGCTCGTCGGGCCAGGTGGCGCGGTAGGCGATCACGACCGGGCAATCCGCGCCGTAATAGGGCTCCAGCGCCTCGCGGATATAGACGAGGTTCCGGATCGAGAGATGGATGGCGAGCGTGGCGCCGGAGCGGCCAAGAATTTCCAGTTGCTCGCCCTCGGGCATGGCGGAGGCCTTCATGCCGGTGCGGGTGACGATCACCGTCTGCGCGATTTCCGGCAGCGTCAGCTCCGTCTTCAGCTTCGCGGCGGCAGCGGCGAAGGCCGGAACGCCAGGCACGATCTCGTAGTCGATGCCGAGAGCATCGAGCCGGCGCATCTGTTCGGCAACCGCGCCGTAGATCGACGGGTCGCCGGAATGAACACGCGCGACATCCTCCCCTCGTCCGTTCGCGGCCTCGATCTCGGCAATGATCTCATCGAGATGCATCGGCGCCGTATCCATGACGCGCGCGCCTTCCGGTGCGGCCTTCACGATCTCCTCCGGCACCAGCGAGCCGGCATAGAGGCAGACGGGGCAGCGCTCGATGAGCCTGAGCCCCCGCACGGTGATGAGATCCGGTGCGCCCGGCCCGGCTCCGATGAAATAGACCGTCATGAGGATGATCCCATCGCTGTTCCCGCCTTTCCGGCGTAGCCGCGCGGCGTGTAGACCCACAGGCGCCCGTCGCCCGTTTTGACCGTTCGGGTTTCCGACGAGCCGACGATCACCACCGTCAACATGTCGACATCGTCGATCTGAAGCTCCGCGAGCGGCACGACCCGCACGGTTTCGCCCTCGCGCCCGAGATTGGTGGCGAGCACCACGGGTGTATCCGCCGGCCGATGTTGCAGCAGCACGTCGCGGGCATGCGCAAGCTGCGTGCGCCGGCGCTTCGAGACCGGATTGTAGAAGGCGATCACGAAATCACCCTCCGCCGCTGCCTTCACGCGCCGCTGGATGTCTGCCCAGGGCGTCAGAAGATCCGACAGCGAAATCGTGCAGAAATCATGCCCGAGCGGCGCACCGACGCGCGCGGCTGCCGCCTGCAGAGCGGAAATACCCGGCGACACGACGATCTCGATCCGCCGCGCCGCATCCGTCAGCCCCGCCTCACCGCCGGCCTTGTCCAGAAGCTCGAAGGCAAGCGTCGCCATCGCGTAGATGCCGGCATCGCCCGAACAGACGAGCGCAACGGTCCGCCCGGTGCTAGCAAGCTCCATCGCATGGCGCACGCGCAGTTCCTCCGCGCCGAGATCGAAATCATGCCGCATCTTGCCATCTGCGAGGCGCCCAAGCAGGTCGATATAGAGGCCGTAGCCGACAAGATCGGTCGACTGCTCCACCATGCCGCTCACTTCCGGCGAGCGCCACGCGTCGCTGCCGGGCCCGATGCCGACGATGAAGAGCGTACCCCGCGCCCGCCCGATCGTTTCGGCGTCCAGAGGGGCGATCGCCCGCCCGATGGCGGCCGTGACGGCGCGGGTCTTGCGCTTCGGGACGATGAGCGCGCCTTCCGGACCCACAGCTGCGAGCGCCGCGCCTTCGGCCACGCCGTGACAGCCGACTTCCGCAAAGACGATATCGGATGGATTTTCGAGCCGATGCGCTTCGGCTTCGAGCGTCGCCGCATCGAAAAAGCGCGCCGGCACGCCGAAATGCGCGGCGACGGCGTGGATTGCGGTCTCATCCGCCTTGAGACCGAGCGAGGCCACAGCCGCGAGACTCTTCGGAGCGAGCCCGGCGGATGACAGCGCGTCATCCGCGAGAGCGATGGCTTCGGCGGCAGAAGCGCCGCGCTCGCAACCCATGCCAAGCACGAGCGTCGCGGGATGATAGACGAGTTCCCGCGGCCCCGGCTTCCGGGCGGTGTCCGTCACGCTCAGGGTGATGTCACCACCGGCATCAAAGGGCAGACGGCTCTCCTGCAACCAGTCGGCCTGCCCTTCGAGGCGAACGGAGACGCCGGCAACGAGATCGGCCATGACGGCACGCGCACCTTCCGGATTCGCCAACCGGTAGCCCTTGGGCGGATCGTCGAGCGCGACGCCGAAGCGCAGATCGCCGGCTGTCGTGATCGCCACGTGGGCGGAGAGTGCAGCCGCGATAGTCCGGCCGAGATCGTTGGCGCCATGGTGCCCGCCGAGAAGCGGAACGACGCTCGCGCCATCCTCGGAAACAACGACGACCGGCGGCTCGGCCTGCTTGTCAGAAAGATGCGGCGCCAGAAGTCGGATGATCGCACCGGTCGCCATGAGGGCTATGATCGGCCGGCCTGCCCGGTAGAGCGCTGCGAAATGGGCACCCGCGTCCTCGAACGGCAGGTCACTGCCGTCCACCCTGCGTGCAAGCCCGTGGATTTCACCGCCGATCTGGGTGGCGATCTTGGACGCCAGCGGCACCGCATGGGTCGAAAGGATGACGATCGCGGGCTTCATCGGTTCGATCCCGTGAGATCGGTGATCCAATGCTCGGCACCCTTGTAGACGAGAATCATCGAGAAATAGGGCGCTGCATCTTCGGTGACTGCGCCGAGCGGCAAGACGCGCTCGGATGTGAGCGTGACGCGTTCGAGATAGAGGCTTGCGGCCTCCAGATTCAATGTCTGAAGCAATTGCCTGATCCGGTTGAAATGGCGGCCGATCTTGATGATCGCGAGTGCGTCGGCGGCCTCGATCCGTGCCTGAAGCGCGGCATCGTCGAGCGGCGCCGGCAGCACCGTCAGCACGTCGTTGCGCGCGGCAAGCGGCCGCCCGGCAGCGGCGGCAGCGGCGACCATGGAAGATACGCCGGGCACGATCTCAATCCGATGCGCGCCGGCGAGCCGCTCGAAGAGATACATGAAGGAGCCGTAGAAAAACGGATCGCCTTCGCACAGCACCGCGACGTCGTCTCCCGCGGCAAGCGCCGCGCCGATCTCATCGGCCGCCTTGTCGTAGACCGCGCGAGCCGGGAAGCGCTCGACGCGCATCGGCACGACGATCGGAATTTCGCGCTGCTCGGGTTTGAGAAAACTTGCAACGATCGAGCGCGCAAAGCTCTCGCCGCTGTCCGGCGCAGGATACGCGACGACGGGTGCCGCTATGAGGATGCGATGCGCCTTCAGTGTCAGGAGTTCCGGGTCGCCGGGACCGACACCCAGCCCGTAGAGCGTGCCGCTCATGGTTGCTCTCCGCCTGAATCATCCGCTGACTTCGTCACCGACCAGAGCGTCACCGGCATCAACGGCTTCCAACCCATGAAGCGGCCGACTGGCTCGGCCCGCGAGACGGCCATGCGCACGAGATTGCCACCAAAGCGGGCGTGTAGATCGAGAAGCCGCGCTTCGCTTTCCAGCGTTACGGCGCTCGCCACGAACCGACCGTTGCCACGAAGCGCCGCCCACGCCGTCTCGAACGTCCCATCCGTTGAAATTCCTCCGCCAATGAAGACGGCGTCGGGCTGAGCGAGCCCCGCGAGCCCCGAAGGTGCACGGCCTTCGACGATCGACAGATGCGGTACGCCGAGCGTCTCGGCATTGGCGCGGATCATGGCGAGCCTTCGCTCGACCGGCTCGATCGCAATCGCTCGGGCGAGCGGCGCAGCCCGCAGCCACTCGACGGCGACCGACCCGCAGCCGGCACCGACATCCCACAGCAAACGACTGCCGCCGGGCCGCAGATGCGCCAGCACCGCCGCGCGGATTTCGCGCTTGGTCATCTGGCCGTCGTGCTCGAAGGCATCGTCGGGAAGGCCCGACATCGGCCCGTCGATCATAACGCCGGCATCTGCGATGCAGGTGATCGCCAGCGTGTTGAAGTCCGCGAACAGTTGGCCTTGCGCCTCCCTCGCTTCCAGATCGACGATCCGCTCTCTCGGTCCGCCGAGATGCTCCAGCACCGTCAGCCGTGACGCACCATAGCCGGCGCGTGCCAGTATCGCCGCTGCCTCCTGCACCGTCTGGCCATCGGAGGTCAGCGCCAGAATGCGTTGCCCGTCGGCCAGATGCGCGGCAAGGCGAGCGACGGGTCGTCCGTGCAGTGAAATACAGGCGACATCCTGCAGCGGCCAGCCAAGCCGGGCAGCCGCCAGCGAGAAGGCCGAGGGTGTGCCGATGATTTCCATCTCGGCAGGCGCAACGTGGCGGGCAAGTGTCGAGCCAATGCCGAAATGCATCGGATCACCCGTTGCGAGGATAACGAGGGGAGAGCCGCGTCGGGCGAGGATGGCGATCAACGTCGGCTCGAAGCCATCGCTCCAGTCGAGGATAGCCTTCCCAGCAAGATCGAGGCCCGACAGCGCATCGAGCACGCGACGCGCGCCGAGAAGCGCCTCAGCTTCGGCAATGGCTGCGGTGGCCCGCGGAGAAAGCCCTGCGACGCCCTCCTCGCCGATCCCGATGATGGTAAGCCATGGCGTTGTCCTATCGGCAGGTTTTCCATCCGCTGCGCTCATCGACCGGCCTCCAGCGCCAGTGCATTGACGGCGGCCGAGGCCATGGCGCTGCCGCCGCGCCGGCCGTGAACCGTGATGAACGGTACCCCGTGGGGTCGGCTTGCGAGCGCTTCCTTCGATTCCACAGCACCAACGAAGCCGACTGGAATTCCGATGATGAGCGCCGGCTTCGGCGCACCCGCCTCGATCAGTTCCAGAAGCCGGAAGAGCGCGGTCGGCGCGTTGCCGATCGCGACGATCGCGCCGTCCAGACGCGGCAGCCAGAGATCCACCTGTGCGGCCGACCGCGTCGTCCCTTGCTTCTTCGCCAGGACGGGTACCGAGGGATCGTTGAGCAGGCATAGCACCTCATTCTCGGCAGCGAGGCTCCGCGAGATGATGCCGTGACGCACCATTTCCACGTCGCACAGGATCGGCGCTCCCGCTCGAAGCGCAGCCCGCCCAGACGTCGCAGCATCGTTTGAGGCCGCGATGGAGGCGACGAGATCGACCATGCCGCAGGCGTGAATCAATCTCACAGCAATCGCGTGCAAATCGCTGGGCAGCTTCGAGAAATCGGCTTCGTCCTCGATCGTTGCGAAGGAGCGGCGATAGATTTCGTCGGGATCGCGGACATAGTCGAAGGGCTGCGAATTCGATGGGGCGTCGGCCGATTTCGGCGCATCGGCGATCGGCGCTGACGCGACTTGAGGCAGCACGCGGGCAACCGAAGTCGACCCGGCCCGCGCGAGTGTCGATCCGACGATCCAGCCCTCCTCTGAGAGCACCGCGGCGCGATCAGTCTCAGAAAGGCTGTCGGGCGCAGCAAGATGCGGCTCCAGCGCATCTTCGGCGTCGAGCGATGCGAAGGTTTCCACCACGGTGCGCACCTGTGCTGCGTCCAGGCAGGGCTCGTCTGGCTTTTGGGTAATAGGTAGCAGCGAAGGATAGATCTCGGTGATGACGATCGGTGCATCCAGGTCATCGGCGAAACCCGTCTCAAAGGGCCAGACCCTGATCTTGCCGGCAAGGCCGGGATGCCGCCGCAGGCGTTCCAGCCCCGCAATACCAACAAGACTCTGGCTGCCGACGGCGCCAGCGCCAGCGAGCTGCCACAGCGTCTTTGCGCCCGGCAAATGCCGTTCGATCACGCGCCGCTCGGAGATGCTCCCGGCCTGAAAGCCCGCCTTCGTCCGCGAAAGTCCGACATGCTCGGTCTTCGTTCCGTTGCCCCAGAACTGCACGCCGTGTTCCGGCAGAAGCCTGCCGTTGAGACGTGCCGCGACGGCAAGCCGGTTCGAGGTATTATCGGGGCCATCGATGATCTCATCGGCGAGATGCGCCCAGATCGCGTCCCAACGCGCGCTTCCGGTCAACTGTTCGGCGGTCCCCTGCGGATAGCCGAAGGCGAAATCGAAGCCGGCCATCAGGCGCAGCCCCGACGTCGCGCAGTCCCGCATGGTCTCCGCAATGCGTTCAAGCGCAGCGTGCCGCGTCGGCAGATTGTCGTTCCAAAGAAGCGTGAAGCCGCCACCCTCGCGCACGCCATAGGCGATCCAGATCGAATCCTCGCCGAGCCTCGGCACGTTCGCCGCCGACCAGTCGGCCATCAGATAGGCATCGAAGAGCGGCATCAGCGACCGCCCGTCCCCTTCGGCTTCTCCATGGAGCGCGGCCCCAGCGGATGATCCGCATGGGGATAGGGATGGTGATGATGCGCATGCCCATGGTTATGATCGTGGCCATGATCGTGGTCGTGGTCATGCGAATGGTCATGGCTGTGATCGTGGTCAGGCCCATGACGATGGTGATGATCATGGTCGTGACCATCATGGTGATGGTGATGATGCTCGTGATCGTGGTGATGGTGGCTGTGCTCATGGACGTGCCCGACAGGCCCCAGAGCGGCCGGTTGCGCATGGCTGTGCACCGGTGTGAACGGCAGGCCGTGGACGCGACAGTATTCCGGATCGCGGCAGGAGGCATCGCAATCGCCCTCGCAGGGGCAGTTTTCCAGCCCACCGCCAATGCCTTCCACATGGTGGTGGTGGCTCTCCTGCGGAAGCCCGACTTCCGCTTCGAAGCCCAGCACCTGCTCGCGATATTTGCACATCTGGCAATTCATCAGCGCCTGGCCGTCGAGGATTTCCTGCACGCGGTCCTGGAACGTGTCGAGCACGAGCGGGTGGTCGTTGAGATAGGACGCCTTGACGAACTGGATGTCCGGATGCCGTTCGGCGACCGCATCCGTGTAGCTGTAGATCCGCTTCACGAGCACGCCAGTGAAGAGGAAATAGGGAAAGACGACGATGCGGCGGTAGCCGAGCCGTGCCGCATGATCGAGGCCGGGCTCGACGAGCGGAAACGTAACGCCCGAATAGCAGGTCTCGCCCCAACCGAAGCCCATGCCCTCCCAGATCATGCGCATCACCTTGGTGACGTTGGAATTGGCATCCGGATCGGAAGCGCCGCGGCCGACGACCATCAGCAGCGTGTCGTGGCGATCGACAGGTCCATGGGCGGCATCCGCCTCGGCAATGGCTTCGGCGATTCGGTCGCCGGCAGCCCGGATCATCTTGAGATCGACCCCGAGTTCGCGCCCGTAATGGATGACGACGTCGCGATGCTCCGCCTGGTAGGTGTTGAGTACGGAGGGAATGTCATTTTTGGCGTGGCCGGCCGCAAACAGCATGCCGGGCACAGCAAGAATCTTCGTGGCCCCTTGAGCGCGCAGCGAATCAAGCCCGGCCGAAATCACCGGATTGCAAAATTCGAGATAGCCGTATTCGACCGGCACGCCCGGATAGCGCGCGCGCAGACCCTCCGCGACCGTGGAGAATTCCCGCGCCGCATTCTGGTTGCGGCTGCCATGGCCGCAGACCATGATGCCGATCGTTTCTTTGGAGGGGTCAGCGCGGAAGGCGGTCATGGGCGGCGGCTCTCGGTTGGAACGCAAATCCGCACGCAACGCCCGCCGCGCCGGATGACGGCGCGGTCTGAAGCTCTGACAGCTTCCGGAATCGACCCCGGATTTCGGTCGGTCTCACCGGATTTTCTCTCAGCCCGCATCCATCGATCGGGCGCCATCGTGCCCCGCGAAGCTAGTCGAGCCCACCTTCCCGGTCAAACGAAAGGCTCAGGCTTTCTGGTGATTTTGTACAGGTGCCGGCTGCCATTCCTGCGACGAGAGACCGAGGGCCGTCCGGGCATCTGAAATAAATATCTGCGCTTGGCGGTTGGATTTGCCGGGCTCCGCCTCTCCATCGCTCGACACGGACGCGATCTCCATCATGAGGTCGACGAGGCGCCGCCGCTGCTCCGTCGGCAGTTGGTTCAGCGAGGCGATGTGCGCTTCCGCGTCGTCGCGCCGCTGCCACCGCTCCAGATAGCTGTGCAGCGCCGTCATCTCTTCGGACAAAACGCCGAACTGCCGGCCGCAGATGTCGGAGAAGACGTTCATTTCCTTTTCGCGCACGATCCCGTCCGCCAGGATCGTGCGAAACAGCAGGAGCATCTGCGCCACGATCTGCGGTTTGGAATCGAGCCTGCGGGCGAGTCGATTGCACCGGCGGCGATGGGTCAGCGCAACTCCCAGATTGCGGAGCAGTTTCATGATCGACCGCGGCCGCCTGCAAAAGCGATCGCGCCCCAATGCGCCGCCTCAAACGAACCGGCCTGCGCGCACAAGCCGATTCGGGGCATGCGGACCGCCGACACCATTGCCGCCGCGTCCAGGCTCTGCCATAGGCGATCAAAACACACGGGCGCGGCATTCTCCATTGGAAGACATCTTATCCACAGCGACGTTGATCCTCGTGGTCGCCGCATTCCTTGCAGGTTTCATCGATGCCATCGCGGGCGGTGGCGGGCTGATCACCGTGCCGGCCTTGCTGCTGGCGGGCGTTCCGCCAGTCGAATCGCTCGGCACGAACAAGCTGCAATCGCTGTTCGGCTCGGCTTCCGCGACGATCGCCTATTCGAAGAAAGGCCATGTCGACCTGAAGAAACAGTGGCGCTGGGCGGTCTATTCCTTCGTCGGCGCTTGCGCAGGCGCGCTTCTGGCAACCGTGATGCCCGGAATCGTGCTTGCAACGCTGCTGCCGGTACTGCTGATCCTGATCGCGCTGTATTTCGCCTTCAAGCCGGATCTCAACGACGTCGATCGTGCCGAACGCATGCGCCCTGCTCTCTTCGGCGTGCTTCTGGTTCCACTGATCGGCTTTTATGACGGCCTGTTCGGACCGGGAACCGGATCGTTCTTCATGCTCGCCTTCGTGGCGCTCGCCGGCTTCGGCGTCCTGAAGGCGACGGCCCACACCAAGCTCTTGAACTTCGCATCCAATCTCGGTGGCTTCGTCGTCTTCGCCTTGATGGGCGTTGTCTATTGGAAGATCGGGCTTTTGATGGGCGTCGCGCAGTTTACCGGTGCGCGGGTGGGCGCGGGTCTCGCGATGAAGAACGGGGCGAAGCTGATCCGCCCGCTTCTGGTGCTTGTATGCATCGCGCTTGCCGTGCGGCTGCTGATGGATGCCGACCATCCGATCCGGACGTTGATCGGCTATTGAAATAAGAAGTGCCACCACGCGGACGCGGTGGCACTGATGCTGGTTGGCCGTCAGACGATCAGTCTGCCGGGGAAATGCGCAGGATCTGCCCGTTGGCTTCGTCGGTCAGCACATAGATCGACCCATCCGACCCTTCGGCGACGTCACGGATACGCAGGCCCAGATCTTCCAGGTAGCGCGCCTCTTCCGTGGCTGTGTCGCCATCGACAGCGACATGGACGAGCGCCGTCGAGGCCAAACCGCCGACGAAGATGTCGCCCTGCCAGTCTGGGAACGCTTCGCCCTGATAGAAGATCATGCCCGAGGGCGCGATGACCGGCGTCCAGGTCAGGATCGCATCGGTCACGCCTTCCATCGTCGCTTCACCTTCATTGATCGGATCGCCCGAATATTCGACGCCCTCGGTCACCAGCGGCCATCCATAATTGTTGCCGGCCTCGATGATGTTCAGTTCGTCGCCGCCACGCGGGCCATGTTCGATTTCCCAAAGCACGCCGGTTTCGGGGTTGAGCGCTGCGGCCTGCACGTTGCGGTTGCCATAGGAGAAGATTTCCGGGAGCGCTTCGGCCTGATCGACGAATGGGTTGTCCTCCGGCACGCTGCCATCGGTGTTGATGCGCACGACCTTGCCGAGATGGCTGTCGAGATCCTGCGCCTGGCCGCGGAACTCCGCGTCGGATCGTTCGCCGAGCGTGACGTAGAGCAGGCCGTCATTGTCGAAGACCAAACGCGAGCCGTAATGCGCGGTGCTCGGCAGCTTCGGCTGCTGGGAGAAGATGACCTCGCCTTCCTCAAGCGCGGTGCCGTCATCGGACAGGCGCGCCTTGAAAACGGCAGTCGAGTTGGTGCCGTCGGGGCCAGGCTCCGCAAAGCTCAGATAGATCAACCGGTTCTCGTCGAAGGCTGGATCGAGCGCAACATCAAGCAAACCGCCCTGGCCACGGGCATCCACTTCCGGCGCGCCCGAAATCGGCTCCGACGGCGCCCCGTCGGCACCGATCAGCAGAAGGTCGCCTTCCTTTTCGGTGACGAGCCAGGTGTCGTCCGGCAACTGAACCATGCCCCACGGCTGACCGAAGCCCGATGCAACCGTCTCGACCTGGATCGAGCCATTGCCCGTGTCATAGGTCTCGTTCACCTGCGCCCAGACCGGAGCGGCAAAAGCGAGAGCCGTCGAAGCTGCGATGGCGCGGATATAGGTGGAACTTTTCATCATCTTCCTCGTCACGATTGAAGTCGAAGACGCAACCGTGACATGCGCCGACCCGTTCCGTGAAAAAGACGACGACGGTTTCACATCTACGTGAAGTGAGGGAACAAACGCTCAGAACTCGATGCCAACCTGCGCTTTGACGCCGGATCGGAACGGGTGCTTGATCATTTCCATTTCGGTGACGAGATCGGCGAATTCGATCAACTCGTCTTTCGCGTTCCGTCCAGTGATGATCACGTGCTTCATCTCAGGTTTCGCCTTGAGCACGTCGATGATCTCCTGAAGCGGAAGATAGTCGTAGCGCAGCACGATGTTGAGCTCGTCGCACAAGACCATGTGATGCTCGTCGTCGAGGATCATCGCCTTTGCCTTTTCCCAAGCCGCCTCAGCCGCCGCGATGTCACGCGTGCGGTCCTGCGTTTCCCAGGTGAAGCCCTCGCCCATGGTGGCGAGCGTCACCTGATCGGGGAACTTGTCGAGCACGTTGCGCTCGCCCGTTCCCCACTTGCCTTTGACAAACTGGACGACGCCGACCTTCATCCCGTTGCCGAGCGCGCGGAAGACGAGGCCGAATGCGGCCGTCGACTTGCCCTTGCCCTTGCCCGTGTGGACGATCGTCAGCCCCTTCTCGATCGTCTTGGTGGCGATGATCTTGTCGCGCGCGGCCTTCTTCTTCTTCATCTTCTCCGCGTGGCGCGCATTGAGCTCTTCTTCGCTCAAACCGGCCAGCTTCTCGGACTTTTCAGCCATCTTCCATCAATCCTCTTTGGGCAACGTGTCGCCGACGACGAGCCAGGGCAGATGCTCGCCATAGAAATCATGCTTTTCGATCTGCCAGTCGTGGTCGTCCTCGAAAGCGGCGAGAAGCAGGTGATAGTCACCGTGAAGATCGTCGTGGCGGTACCAGATGGGTGATCCGCACTGCCCGCAAAAGGCACGCTCCACGTCAGGCGAAGAGCGGAAAGTCTGCGGCGCGGCGCCGGCGAAACGCACCTGAGCCTCCGAAAACGATGCGAAGGCGGCGACTGGGGCCGACAGCGCCCGGCGGCAGGATTCGCAATGGCAGAATGATACCCATTTCGGATCGCCCGACGTCTCGAACCGAACCGCCCGGCAAAGGCAGCGGCCTTGTCTGGTCTTCGTCACGACGCATCCTCCATGAGTTTGGCCAGATCGAACTTGGCGGAATTGCTTTTCGGCGTCCACATGCCGCGGTCGATCGCTTCCATGAAGCGGGCTGAGGTTTCCTTCAGCGCCTCCGCATTCTTCTCTCGCATGAAGTCCCGAACGTCTTCATCCACCAGGAAGGCGTGATAGGCGAGTTCGAAGTGGTGGTTGCGCACCGCGCCCGTCGTCGCGGCAAAGGCGAACATGTAGTCGACGGTCGCGGCAATCTCGAAGGCGCCCTTGTAGCCATGGCGCATCACGCCGGCGATCCATTTCGGGTTGACCACGCGAGCCCGCACGACCCTGCCGATCTCTTCCTCCAGCGAGCGGATCACCGGCTTTTCCGGCCGTGAATGATCGTTGTGATAGACCGCCGGGCGCGCGCCCTTCAGCGCTTCGACCGCCGCCGTCATCCCGCCTTCGAACTGGTAGTAATCGTCCGAATCGAGCAGGTCGTGCTCGCGGTTGTCCTGGTTCTGGACAACCGCCTCCACAGTGCCGAGCCGCTCTTCGAAGAGGCCGCGTTCCGCGATGCCTTCGGCCTGCGCCCCATAGGCATAAGAGCCCCAGACGAGATAGGCTTCGGCGAGATCGGCACGCTCCGCCCAGCCTTTTTCGTCGATGAGCGCTTGCAGCCCCGCGCCATAGGCACCGGGTTTCGACCCGAAGACACGATAGCCGGCGCGCTTCATCGCGGCTTTCTCCTCCATCCCCTGCGCCTTGAGGGCCTTGGCTTCGGCCCGCATCCGGGTCGCGATCGGGTTCTCCGCCGCATCCTCATCCAAAGCGCCCACCGAGCGGACCGCCTTGTCGAAGAGCGCGATCTGGTCAGGAAACGCATCACGGAAGAAGCCGGAGATCCTGAGCGTCACATCGACCCGCGGCCGCCCGAGCATCGCCGGTGGAATGATCTCGTAGCCGGTTACTCGGCGCGACGCGTGGTCCCACACGGGTTTCACGCCGATGAGCGCCAGCGCCTGGGCAATGTCGTCGCCGCCAGTGCGCATGTTGGACGTGCCCCAGGCGGTGATGCCGAGCGAGGTCGGCCAATCGCCATGATCCTGCGCATAGCGCGTGATCAGGAGCTCCGCCGACTTGCGGCCGAGTTCCCAGGCGGCCGGCGTCGGCACGGCGCGGCTGTCGACCGAATAGAAGTTTCGCCCGGTCGGCAGAACGTCCGGCCGTCCCCGCGTCGGCGCTCCGGATGGTCCGGGCGGCACGAACCGCCCGTCAAGCGCCGCAAGCGTGCCGGCGATTTCGGCCGGCCCCGATGCGACAATGGACGGCTTCAATCTTGTCTCGAGCTCCTGAAGAACGGCTCGGGTCGCCGTCCAATCGGCCAGGCAGTTGACTTCACCGCGCACGAGCCTCGCCGCCAGTAGCTCGATGCGCTCGACGGTATCGCCGGCGGTGCGCCAGGGATCGGGCGTTAGATCGGCAAGAATTGTTGGCTTCGAGCCTTTCCAGACTTCGGCCATGTCGCAATCGAGCGGGTCGAATTCGAGAACAGCATCCAACGCGATCGCCCGCTGCAGGCTTTGATCACCGCCTTCACCCTGAGCGCGTGGCACGCGCGCCAGAGCAACCGTCAGGTCCGTCAAAAGCCGACCCTCAGGCGCGACGCCAAACACATGCAGCCCATCCCGGATCTGCATTTCCTTCAGGTCGCACAGATAGGCGTCGAGCTTTTCCAGCGCCGCGTCGTCGCCGTCGCCGTTTGCGATGCCGGCGTCATGGTCGAGGCCGATATCGCGTACGAGATCGAGAATCTGGCGTTTGAGAAGCCTGATCCGGCGTGGATCGGTGCCGAGCGCCTGGTAATATTCGTCGACCAGCGCCTCCAGATCCTTCAACGGCCCGTAACTCTCGGCGCGCGTCAGCGGCGGGGTCAGATGATCGATGATAACCGCAGACGAGCGGCGCTTGGCCTGCGTCCCCTCGCCTGGATCATTGACGATGAACGGGTAGACATGGGGCGTCGGCCCGAACACGGCTTCCGGATAGCACCGGTCCGAAAGCGCCAGCGCCTTGCCGGGCAGCCATTCGAGATTGCCGTGCTTTCCCATGTGGACGATGGCATGGGCGCCATAGACCGTGCGCAGCCAGGCATAGAAGGCGATGTATCCATGCGCCGGCACGAGATCGGGCGCGTGGTAGGTTTCCTTCGGATCGATGTTATAGCCGCGCGCAGGCTGGATGCCGACGACCGTCTCGCCGAACCGCATCAGCGGCAGCGCGAAGCGGTCGCCAAGGATGAACGGGTCCTGCTCCAGTGCACCCCAGCGGGCGACCACCTCTTCCTGAATCGATGCGGGAAGTGTTGCGAAGAACGCCTTGTAATCATTGAGCGCCATCGTCTCGCGAATTTCGCGGGCATCGACGGCGGCATTGGTCGGCCCGGCCATCAGCGCGGTGATCAACGCATCGCCATCGGCAGGCAGATCGTCGACCACATAGCCCGCGCCTTGCATCGCCTTCAGCACTTCGATGGTGCCGGCCGGCGTATCCAGGCCGACGCCGTTGCCCAGCCGCCCGTCACGGTTCGGATAATTGGCGAGCACGATCGCGACGCGGCGGTCGGAGGGTGCAGTTCGGCGCAAGCGCGCCCAGTTCACAGCAAGGTCGGCCACAAAATCGATGCGGTCTGCCAAAGGCTCGTGCGCGACGATATTCGCCTCGACCGTCTCATCGTACCGCTCGGCCGATTTGAACGAGACGGCACGCGACAGGACCCGCCCGTCTACTTCAGGCAACGCCACATGCATTGCAAGATCGCGTGCCGACAGCCCTTGCGCCGACGCTTCCCACGCAGATCGCGCCGACCCGGAGAACACCACCTGAAGCACCGGGGCGCCGGTTGATTCCAGCACGGTCCCTTTGGTTTCACCGCCCGGCGCCGAGACGGCGAAACCGGTGGCATTAATGACGACGTCCGGCGGCGCCTCGGCAAAGCTTCGTTCGACGGCAGCGATCGAAACGGGGTCTTTGAGGCTGGAGACGTAAAGCGGCGTGACGGCGAAGCCTCGAGCTGCCAGCGCGTCGACCAAGGCTTTCACCGGCGCCGTCTGCCCGCTTTGGACAAGTGCGCGGTAAAATACGATGGCCGCGATGCCCCTTTTCCCTGTCCCCTCGACAGGCTCGGGATACGGGGAGACCGGAGCCAGCCACACCCCCGCACGCATGAGCGGAACCGCCTCGCCCGGTCTCGGCGCACCATCCACCATCGCTGCGGCGTAATCGAGCAAGCCGCGTGCGTTATCGGCTCCGCCTTCATTGAGGAACGCCCAGAGCGCGTTCCGGTCCGCCGGGGCAACGGTCGAATAGCGATCGAGACCGGGATCAGCTTTGTCGTCACCCGGCAGAACAACGAGCGCGATGCCCTCGCGCGCCGCCGTCGCCAGCAGTGCATCGAGCACATAGGCGAAATAGCTGGCGCCGCCGAGCGCGCGCACGATGATCAGCCGCGCATGGCGCGCCGTGCGCTCTATATAGGTATCGACCGACATCGGATGCTTCAGCGTCATGAGGCTGGCGACGCGGACCGAGCGGTGAGAGGCCCCGCCGGCGGCCTTGGCAGAAGCGATTGCCGCCAGCTCCGTATCGGCAGCCGACAGGAACAGGATGTCGCCCGGCGTCTGGCCGAGATCGATCGCCTCGTCTGCGTCGGCGATCGATCCCTTCTGGCTCAAAAGGAGGTGCATGGCCGCCGTCGCCTGCAGCCGACACAGCGTGATCGACGTTTTGATGTCATCGCGCGGCATCCTGCAGGGCTGCGGTGATCGCCGCCTCGTCGAGTCCATCGTGAAGTCCGATCACGACGAGGCGTGTCCCGCGCTCCTCTCCTGGCTTCCAGGCGCGGTCGAAATAGCTGTCGACGCGGCTCCCGACCGCCTGCACCACAAGCCGCATAGGCTTACCTGCGACATCTGCGAAGCCTTTGAGCCGCAAAATGTCGTGGGTGGCGATGATGTCCCTCAGCGCTTTCGAAAAGTGATCGGGTGCAGCGACAGCGCCCAGATCGACGACGAAGCTGTCGAAATCGTCGTGATCGTGCTCCTCGCCATTCTCATGCTCGATCTCGTGATGGGATCGGCGATTGGCGATGTCGCTTTCGGTGCCGACGCCGAGACCGAGCAGGACAGCCGCCGATACCTCGCCACCGGATGCTTCGATCATCTGCGGCTTGCGGCTGGTACGCGCCGCCACATCGTTGCGCACAGCGCTGAGACCCGCCGCATCGACGAGATCGCTTTTGTTCAGGATGATGAGGTCGGCCGCAGTCAGCTGATCCTCGAAAAGCTCCTCCAGCGGGCTTTCGTGATCGAGGCTCTCGTCGGCGGCACGGAGCGCATCGACACGGTCCTCGTCATCGGCGAAGCGCCCGGCTGCAACCGCTGCGCTGTCGACGACGGTGACGACGCCATCGACCGTCACCCGCTCCTTGATGCCCGGCCAGTTGAAGGCGTTGACGAGCGGTTGCGGCAGCGCGAGGCCCGAGGTTTCGATGACGATGTGATCCGGCAGCCGGTCGCGTTCCAGGAGCTTTTCCATCGTCGGGATGAAATCGTCGGCGACCGTGCAGCAGATGCAGCCATTGGTCAGTTCGACGATATCATCTTCGCTACAGGTTTCGGCACCGCATCCTTTGAGCACGTCGCCATCGACGCCCAAATCGCCGAATTCATTGATGATCAGCGCGATGCGGCGACCTTGCGCATTCATCAGCAGGTTTCGAATGATCGTCGTCTTGCCGGCGCCGAGAAAGCCGGTGATCACCGTTGCCGGTATCTTCGATTGCATGGGAACTAACCCTTCATTTTGAGCGGCAGGCCGGCGGCGACGAAGTAGACTTCGCCTGCGACCGCAGCGATTTTCTGGTGCAGGCGCCCCGCGTGGTCGCGAAAGGCGCGCGCCATGGAATTTTCCGGCACGATGCCGAGGCCGACCTCGTTGGAGACGAGGATCACGCGACCGGGCGGGCTGGCGAGGAGCGAGACGAGATCGTCGAAAGCAGCGTCCATCGCGGCATCGCCCTGCTCTTCCATCATGAGATTGGTGACCCAGAGCGTCAGGCAATCCACCAGCACGACGCGGTCTGGCCGGATGTGCTCGCGCAGCACCCCGGTAAGCGAAAGCGGGCAATCATGGGTCACCCAGTCCGCACCGCGATCGACCCTGTGCCGTGCGATTCTCGCCCGCATCTCGTCGTCGAAGGCCTGCGCGGTCGCGACGTAATGGCGAGGAAGGCCCGTTCCCCGCGCCAGCTTTTCGGCATAGGCCGATTTGCCGGAGCGGGCCCCGCCAAGGACGAAGACCGCCCCGTTTCGCTGTTCGGCCATGTGGTCAGGCAAGACCGATGGCCGCAAGCACATGCTCGCCGACGAGCAAGGCTCCGACGCCTGCCACGACACCGCCGGAGATCCGCAAAGCGACATTGTCGGCGGTTCGGCCCGCCGCGAACAGTGCCGTCACGGCGAGGCCAGCACCGATCGCGCTCAGATACTGAGTGGCTGCAAAGCCCGCGAGATAGGCGAGAACCGGCGTCGTTTCGGCTCCGAACACGGCTTCGCCATAGGCGTGACCATGAAAGAGGCCGGCCAGCGCGAAGACGGCAGCGTAGGCGGCCGGAGCGTAAACGCGGCCCGAAAGCAGCATGATGCCGAGCACCGCGACCGACAGCGCGACCATGACTTCCACGAAGGGCAGACCGAGCGCTGCGAGGTGGACAAGCGTGCCGAGAACAGTCGCGCCAATGAAGAAGAGCGGCATGGTGAAGCGATGGCGCGTGAGCGTGGCCGCAATACCGACGGCGATGATGAACGCCAAATGGTCAAGCCCGATGATCGGATGCCCGATGCCGGACAAAAGACCTGCAGAGAAGGTTGAGGGCGTCTCGCCGCCCATTGGATGGTGGGCGTAGGCAGACGAGGCAAGCACAGAAAAGATTGCGGCTGCTACGCCGCGCTTGAAGACGATCATGAAGACAACTCCCGTGTCAGATAGGCCGTGAAGGCCTCTGAACAGCGTGTTCGCCTGACCGCGCAGTCTCCCCCATAGACCGGTGTCCCCCGGCAACGAGACTGTTGGCCAAGAGCGGAACACCCCGTCCCTCTAGGTTCGATGTCGACAGGCAGGTCTCCTGGCTCGTGGCTGCAGCACCGGACCGAAGGTCCGGTGCAACGGCTTGTCCCTCACCTTCCCGGAGCTTGCGGCGGCTGCGCCAGCGGACGATTCGTAGACAGGAGGCGTCCAGCCGTGGTTCTGCGCGGTCGCCACTCCAGTGGCTTTTCCAGTGATTGAGCTTCTAAGGCCTGCCCTGCACCATGCCGGGCATCGACCAACGAGACGCAATCGCCGGATGGGAAAGCCTCGCCACTCTACAGTCGCGGGGTCGGCTGCGATCAAGGCGCCCGAATTGGGTCCACCCCTCGCATTCCCTTTTCATCCCCGAACGCCAATGGCGCTCAGGAAACCTTTCGATGCACTAGAGATAGGCGTGGCGTGCGATCGGTGTCAATCGCGTTCGAGCGCTTCGCGCATCAGACAGACGCGGCCGAACCGAGAAGCCCGTCGACATCGAGCACCTGTTCCAGCCGCGCGGCGATGGCGTCGAGAGCGGCGTCGACACCCTGCGCATAATTGTCTGCTCCGGCTTTGACACCGAGTGTCGCGAGATAAGCGCGGCGGAACCCGTCGGCGGCGAAAAGCCCGTGCAGATAGGTACCCATCACACGCCCATCGGCCGTCGTGGCGCCATCCGGTCGGCCGTCGATCACCACCGGCGCGCAGGCCGCATCCGGTCCCTCGCTGACGCCGAGGTGGATTTCATATCCCTGCAACGGCTCATCGAATACCGTCGAATGGGCGGAGACATTTCGTACGATCTTGTCAGGCGCCATCACCGTATCGACGTCGAGCAACCCGAGCCCCTCGACGCGCGATGGTGCGCCTTCGAGCCCAAGTGGATCGGCGACGCTGCGGCCCAGCATCTGGTATCCGCCGCAAATGCCGACCACGTGGCCGCCGCGGCGCACATGACGCGCAAGATCGAGATCCCATCCATTCGCCCGGAAAGCGGCCAGATCGCCGATGGTGGATTTCGAGCCGGGCATCACGATCAGGCCGGCATCGTCCGGCAAGCGTTCGCCGCTGCGCACATAGACCAGATCGATCTCAGGCTCTGCCGAAAGCGGATCGAGATCGTCGAAATTGGCGATTCGCGACAGAACGGGTACGGCAACCTTCAGCGCCCGCGCCGATCCCGCCGCCAATCGCTCGAGCGCCACGGAATCCTCAGCCGGCAATCGGGCCGTCTCGGCCAGCCAGGGTACGACACCGAAGCTTTGCCAGCCGGTGAACCGAGTGATCGCCGCCAGCCCCTCGTCGAAGAGACTGACATCACCACGAAACTTGTTGATCAGATAGCCGCAGATCATGCGCCGGTCTTCCTCCGGCAGTATGTGATGCGTCCCTACTATCGAGGCGATCACACCGCCCCGGTCGATGTCGCCGACGAGCACCACCGGCACGCCGGCCTTCGTCGCAAACCCCATATTGGCGATATCGCCGGCGCGCAGATTGATTTCGGCCGGCGAGCCAGCGCCTTCGACGAGGACAAGATCGCAATCCTGCGTGAGACGCGCAAAGCTCTCCATCACCTTTTCGAGCAGCTGCGGCTTCAGCGCCTGGTAGTCCCTGCCCCTTGCCTTGCCCACGACGCGGCCGTGAACGACGACCTGGCTTCCCGTCTCGCTTTCCGGCTTCAACAGGATCGGGTTCATGTGGATCGAAGGTGGCGTACGGGCGGCCAGCGCCTGCAGCCACTGCGCCCGCCCCATCTCGCCGCCATCCTCCGCGACGGCGGCGTTGTTCGACATGTTCTGCGGCTTGAACGGCCTGACCCGGAGGCCACGGTTTGCTGCAAGCCGGCAAAGCCCCGCCACCAGAACGGTCTTGCCGACATCCGAGCCGGTTCCTTGCAACATCAGCGCTTTTGCCAAACGACTGTCTCCGGTGCATTTGGGCTTCCCTAGCATCGGGCAACGCAGCCGTCATGGTGCAGTTTGGTCGACGAGCCGGGCAATCCCCCAACAATCATTTTTGCGACATTTGGTGGCGCTGGCATGTCGGCGGCGACGCGGCGACAAGCTTATATGCGTTGCACGCGTTTCCAGCCCTTAAGAGTGAATTGCATGCGTGACTTCCTGAACAATCTGCGTCGCCGCTTTGCCGGGGCCAATCGCCCTGCCGCATCTGCACGTCCCCACGATTTTGTGCTGCGTCACCAGATCGAGTGCGGCCCGTTCAACACGAGACGGCACCGCTTCTTCGACATCTGACGGCGACCGGAAGGTCAAACAAAAACAGCCGCGCCTGCTTCATGCAGGCGCGGCTGTTTTTGTAACTGGAGGCGCTAAAGGGCGGGCCGCTCCGGGACGCGAGACCTTTTCCGGAGCTTCGGCGGCGTTTATCCCCCGCACGTGAAGTCTTACGCGGATATCGTTACCGGAGGGTTATTTAGAGATTAAGCGATTATGAATTGGGCAATTCTTTCGTTAACGACGAACTGCCTCGATTCTCGCCAAGAGCCGCTGTTTCAGTATCCGCAAGGCCTATGCGCGCGGCACAATATTTGAACTCCGGAATTTTGCCGAACGGATCCAACTGCGGATTCGTCAAAACGTTGGCCGGACTTTCGTTGAAGCAGAACGGCATGAAGATCATACCATCTGCGACTTCCCGATCGGCGCGAAGAAGCGCTTCAACCGTTCCCCGACGCGTCTCCACCTTCACCATCATGCCCTGTCGCATACCGCGCCGCTCGATTTCGCGCGGGTGCATCGAGGCGATGCCTTCCGGCTCGATCGCATCGAGCACGCCGGCGCGCCGCGTCATGGCACCGGTGTGCCAGTGTTCAAGCAGCCGCCCAGTGGTCAGCACGAGAGGATAGTCCTCGTCTGGAACTTCGTCCGGCGGCAAAAGATCGGCCGGCACGATCTTGCCGCGGCGATCCTTCGTCGGGAAACCGTTGCTGAAGATGATCTCGTTGCCCGGGACATCCGGACCGTCGGCCGGATAGGTCACGGAGCCTTCGCGTTCGACACGATCCCAGCTGATGTTCTTGAGCGACGGCATGACGGAAGCCATCTCGGTATACACCTCCGAGACATGGCCGTAATGCCAGTCGAGACCGCACGCCCTGGCGAAATCCTGGATGATCTCCCAATCCTGCCGCGCGTCGCCCGGCAAAGAGATGGCCGGCCGGCCAAGTTGAACCTGCCGGTTCGTGTTGGTGTAGGTGCCGAGCTTCTCGGCATGGGCGGAGGCCGGCAGGACGACATCGGCGTGCCAGGCGGTTTCAGTGAGGAAAATGTCCTGCACGACGAGATGATCGAGCCTGGCGAGTGCCGCGCGGGCATGGATCTGATCCGGGTCCGACATGGCCGGGTTTTCACCCATCACATACATGCCGCTGATTTCGCCGTCATGGATGGCGTCCATGATCTCGACGACGGTCAAGCCGCGCTTGGCATCGAGCGGCCGGCCGTATAGATCCTCGAATTCGGCCCGGATATCGGCATCTTCCACCGAGCGGTAGTCCGGATAGACCATCGGGATGAGGCCCGCGTCGGAGGCGCCCTGCACATTGTTCTGGCCGCGCAGCGGATGCAGCCCGGTTCCTGGACGGCCGATCTGGCCGGTGATCAGCGCCATCGCGATCAGGCAGCGCGAGTTGTCGGTGCCGTGCGTGTGCTGCGAGATGCCCATCCCCCAGAAGATGATCGAGCGTTCCGACTTGGCATAAAGCCGCGCCACGTCGCGAATGGTCGTCGCCGGCACCGCGCAGACGGGCTCCATCGCTTCTGGCGTGAAGTCCTTCACCTTCTCCTTCAGCGCTTCGAAGCCGCTGACATTGGCCTGGATATATTGCTCGTCATAGAGCCGCTCGGTGATGATGACATTGAGCATCGCGTTGAGAAGCGCGACGTCCGTGCCGGGCTTGAAGACCAGCGAATGGCTCGCATGGCGCATCAAGTCCTGCTTGCGCGGATCGATGACGACGAGCTTGCGGCCCTGTTTCGCGGCCTGCTTGAAATAAGTCGCGGCCACGGGGTGGTTCGTGGTCGGGCGCGCGCCGATGACGATGATGCAATCCGCTTTCAGCGCATCGTTGAACGGCGCCGAGACCGCACCCGATCCGACGCCTTCCATGAGCGCGGCAACCGAAGACGCGTGGCAAAGCCGCGTGCAGTGATCGACATTGTTGGTGCCGAAGCCCTGCCGGATAAATTTCTGGAAGAGATAGGCTTCCTCGTTCGAGCCCTTGGCCGAGCCGAAGCCGGCGATGGCCTGACCGCCGCGCGCATCGCGGATTTTTGTAAGCCCGCTAGAAGCGCGCTCGAGCGCCTCCTCCCACGTCGCCTCGCGGAAGACCGTCAGCGGGTCGGCGCCCTTCAGGTTGATGTCGCCACGCTTCGGCGCATCGTCGCGGCGGACCAGCGGCTTCGTCAGACGGTCCGGTGAACGCACATAATCGAAACCGAAACGGCCTTTGACGCAAAGCCGGTTTTCATTGGCTGGCCCGTCACGACCGTCGACCTGAACGATCACGTCGTCCTTGACGCGCACCGTCGTCTGGCAGCCGACGCCGCAGAACGGGCAGACGGAATCCACAACCCTATCGAACTGCTCGACGGTCCGTGTCCGAGCGTCATCGTCCATCAGGGATTTCTCGTAAAGCGCGCCCGTCGGGCACGCCTCGACGCATTCGCCGCAGGTGACGCAGGTGGAAAGCCCCATCGGGTCGTGGATGTCGAAGACAGGAACCATGTGGCTGCCGCGTTCGGCCATGCCTATCACGTCGTTCACCTGCACCTCGCGACAGGCGCGTACGCAGGCGTTGCAGGCAATGCAGGCGTCGAGATTGACCGCGATGGCCGGATTCGACACGTCGTGCAGCAGTTCGGTCGTTTGATGGTCGAATTTCGAGCGCAGCCGATCAGAGCCGGAGATGCCCATCGATCCCGCCCACTGCCAGAAGGATGACTGGTCGTCCGGGCCGGCATCTTGCGCAGGCATGTCGGAGGCGAGCATCTCGAACACCATCCGCCTGGCCTTGTCGGCCCTGTCCGTCTGGGTTTTGACCTCCATGTCGTCCGTCGGCTTTCGGATACAGGAAGCCGCAAGCGTCCGCTCGCCATCGATCTCCACCATGCAGGCCCGGCAATTGCCGTCCGGCCGGTAACCGACCTTATCCAGATGGCAAAGATGCGGGATGCGCGTGCCTTCGCGCTTCGCCACCTGCCAGATCGTCTCGCCCTCGGCAGCTTCAACCGCCTTGCCGTCGAGCATGAACCGGATTGTTTTCGACATGGGACAGGCTCCGTTCGAAAGATCTCAGCGTGACAGAAGCAGTTGTCCGCCGACGAGACAGAAGAATGCGCCGAAGGCGGCTTCGAACCACCGCATCAGTCGCTTGTAGGTGCCCATTACGGCTTTTGATGAGAAGACGAAGACATAAGCGCCGTAAATGCTGGCGGAGGTGAGCCCCGCCACGATGCAGAAGCCGAGGATCACGCCCTTCGACGCGCCGGACGACAGCACGAATGTTGAGATCGACGCCCAGAAGAGCGCCGATTTCGGGTTGAGCAGGCAAACGGTTAGCCCACGGCGAAACGCTGCGGCGGGCAAAAGCGCTCTGCCATCAGGCCGAATGGCGCCGGGGACATTGCGCCACGCCGCCAACAAGCCGCGCACGCCGAGATAAAGAAGATACAGGCCGCCGCCGATCTTCAGCACCAGCAGCAAAGGTGGGTAGAGTGCGAAGACCACGGACAACCCGAAACCTGAAGCGAGCGACCAAAGGAAAGACCCCGTCGCAATTCCCACCGCCGTATAGAAGCCGATAGCGCGCCCGTTTCCGAGCGCGGTGGAGGCGGCGGCAACAAGGTTGGGGCCGGGCGCGGCAATAGCGACAGCGAGCGCGGCCCAGGCTGTGAAGAGTATCCTGAAGGCTTCGTCGCTCACCCCAGATCCTCTCGAAAATGCGTCAGAAGATGGTTCACCGGGTTTGGCGCCGCTTGCCCCAGCCCGCAGATGGAGGCATCGCGCATCACGGATTCGAGGTCGCGCAGCGTCTCTTCATCCAGATGGCCGGGACGCTTAAGGAGCTCCACCATCTTCTCCGTGCCGGACCGGCATGGCGTGCACTGGCCGCAGCTCTCGTGCTTGAAAAACTCGAGGAGGTTGATGGTGGCCGCCTTGATGTCGTCCTGGTCGGACAGGATGACGACCGCATGGCTGCCGACGAAACCGCCGAGCTTCGCGAGTGCGCCACCGAAATCCAGAGGCACGTCGTCCATTGAGGCAGGCAGGATGCCGCCGGAGGCGCCACCCGGCAGGTAGGCCTTGAAACGGTGCCCCTCGGCCATGCCGCCGCAATGCTCGTCGATCAGTTCGCGCACGGTTATGCCGGCCGGTGCAAGCTTGACGCCGGGATGCTTGACCCGGCCCGAGACGGACCATGAGCGCAGGCCCGGGTGATCCGGCTTGCCTTGCGCGGCGAACCACTCGCCACCCTTCTCCACGATATCGCGCACCCACCAGAGCGTTTCGACATTGTGGTTGAGCGTTGGGCGACCGAACAGGCCTTTCTCGGCGATATAGGGCGGCCGGTGCCGCGGCATGCCGCGCTTGCCCTCGATCGATTCGAGCATCGCGCTTTCTTCGCCGCAGATATAGGCGCCGGCACCACGCCTGAGCTCGATGAAACCGCGCTCGATGATCCCCGCCTCCTCGAGCGCGGCGATCTCGCGGCGCAGGATGGCGAGAACCGCCGGATATTCGTCGCGCATGTAAAGATAGATGCGCTCCGCCTCGACCACATGCGCAGCGATCAGTGCGCCCTCGAAAGTGCGATGCGGATCGCTTTCCAGATAGAACCGATCCTTGAAGGTGCCGGGCTCACCCTCATCTCCATTGATCGTCATCAGACGCGGGCCCGGATACCCCTTCACGATCGACCACTTCTTGGCGGTTGCAAATCCCGCGCCGCCGAGCCCCCGCAGATTGGCAGCGGACAGTTCTTTCACCAGGTCGTCGAGGCTCGTCTGCCCGGCGCGGACACGTTCCAGAAGCGTGTAGCCGCCGAATTCGCGGTAGGCATGCAGGCCGATATAATCCGGCTGCAACGCATCGATCGCGCCCTCGTCCGCCATAGCCTTCAGGCCGTCTGCGGTGGCGTGATCGACCTCCCGGTCTCCGATGCGGGCCGCAGGCGCGCTCGCGCAGCGCCCCATGCACGGCGCGCGCACGACGCGGACGAATCGGCCATCGACCGCTTGCTTCGTCGCCTCGATCAGGGTCTCGGCCCCGGCCATCATGCAGGAAAGGCTGTCGCAAATGCGGATCGTCAGCGGCGCCGGTCGCGGCTCCCCTTCGCGCACCACGTCGAAATGGTCGTAGAAGGAGGCGACTTCGTAGACCTCCGCCTGCGACAGACGCATCAGCTCGGCGAGTGCCTGGAGGTGAGACGCCGGCAGGCATCCATGGGCATCCTGGATGACATGCAGATACTCGATCAGCCTATCGCGGACGAGCGTCTGTCCGGCGAGCAGATTTTCGACATCCAACAGTGCCGCATCATCCAGCGCCCTGCCCTTCGGCGCATCCGCGCGCCTTTTACCAACAGCCATCGACAGTTCGAACTCCTCGCCAATTCCACCGGCACTTGTCATGCGTCGGGCCGTTTCACGCAACAGCAATGTCGCGAAAAAGGCACAGAGCCGTGCCAAAGTACGCTACACACTCGTGAAAGGATGCCCTTCAGCGACCTCGATGGCGACGATCGCGACCCCGGGTAAGAAATGATCCGATGAGACATCTGCGCCTGTCCCTGGCCCTGACGACACTTCTCGGCCCCACGCTTTCCGCGCACGCACAGGAGAACGGGGAACCGACCGGTGATGCGCCGCCGAGCGCCGTCTGCGGTGAGGTGTCGATCGCAGACCTCAACTGGCCCTCCGCAACGTTTTTCGCCCATCTCGACGCGATCATCCTCAACGAAGGCTATGGCTGCGACATCAGCCTGATCCCCGGCGATACGCTGTCGACGCTGACCAAGATGGTCGAGGATGGCACACCCGACGTCTCCCCGGAAACCTGGATCAACTCCGCCCGCGACATGCTCGACGAGGCGGTCGCATCACGCGACCTGCATTATATGGCGCCGGCCTTTGCGGACGGCGGCGTCGAAGGCTGGTGGATACCGGCCTACGTCGCCGAGGCCCAGCCGGACATCAAGACGGTCGCCGATGCGCTGAAACGCCCCGATCTTTTCCCCTCACCAGACAACGACGGAATGGGTGCGGTCCACACCTGTCCGGAAGGCTGGAGCTGCGAGGTCACGACGGCCAATTTGTTCCAGGCCTACCAAGCCTCCGACAAGGGCTTCGAACTGTTGCCGGCCGAAGATGGTGACGCGCTGGAAGCGTCGATGGCCGAAGCCTTCGCCGAACAGCGCGGCTGGCTCGGGTATTACTGGGCGCCCACGGCGGCACTCGGGCGCTACGATATGGTGAAGCTGAATTTCGATGCGCCGTACAACGATGCCGAATGGCATGGCTGTACGACCGATCCGGAATGCCCGGCACCGCGCATCACATCCTGGCCGCGTTCTGAGGTCTACACGGTCGTCACCGACCAGTTCATGCGCCGCGGCAACGGCGCTCTGAGCTATTTGCGCACGCGCTCGCTCGGCAATGACGTGTTGAGCGACGTGCTTGCCTACATGGCCGACAACAATCTGGACGGCGAGGCGACGGCGATGGCCTTTTTGCGCGAGAACGAAGCGATCTGGGCCGATTGGGTCGGCCCGGAAGCAAAAGCCAAGATCGATGCATCCCTCGCCGAGGCCGATTAGCACCGCGCCGAGATTGACGATTGCAATGACATAAAGACATCTTTATATCGTTACATGTCTTTCGCAAATCGTCAGGATGTGTCCATGCCCGTTGCCAACCCGCTCGCCGATCTCATCGCTGAAAAAGGCGTTCTGCTCGCCGACGGCGCGACCGGCACCAATCTCTTCGCCATGGGCCTGGAAGCCGGCGACGCGCCCGAGCTTTGGAACGAGGACCAGCCGGAGAAGATCCGGAAGTTGCACCGCGACTTCGTCGATGCCGGCTCGGATATCATCCTCACCAATTCCTTCGGCGGCACACGCCACCGTCTCAAGCTGCACCACGCCCAGGACCGGGTGTTCGACCTGAACAAGCGTGCCGCCGAGATCGCGCGCGAGATTGCCGATGCGGCTCCGCGCAAGGTGATCGTCGCCGGTTCGGTCGGCCCGACGGGCGAACTCCTGATCCCGCTTGGCGCGCTGTCCTATGAAGCGGCCGTGGAAGCCTTCGTCGAGCAGATGGAAGGCCTGAAAGCCGGCGGCGCCGATGTCGCGTGGATCGAGACCATGTCGTCGGGCGACGAAATCAAAGCCGCCTGCGAGGCTGCCAACAAGGTCGGCATGCCCTACACCTACACGGCCTCCTTCGACACGGCCGGCAAGACGATGATGGGCATCCACCCCAAGGACATCCACGGCCTCGAAGGAGATGTCAGCGAAAAGCCCGTTGCCGTCGGTGCAAATTGCGGCGTCGGCGCATCCGATATCCTGTCGTCCCTGCTCGATATGACAGCCGCCAAGCCCGACGCCGCGATCATCGTCAAAGGCAATTGCGGCATCCCGGAATTCCGCGGCTCGGAAATCTATTACTCGGGTACGCCGCCACTGATGGCCGAATACGCCAGACTGGCCGTCGATGCCGGCGCCACGATCATCGGCGGCTGCTGCGGCACGGCCTGCGATCACTTGAAGGCGATGCGCGAGGCGATCGACACCCACAAGAAGGGCGAGAAGCCGAGCCTGGAAGCAATCGTGGAAAAGGTCGGCCCGTTCCGCAACAAGACCGCCGGCACCGGCGAAGACACACCCCAGCGCGAACGCCGCGGCGGCCGCCGCAAAGGCTGAGTGGCGCGAATTTCCGGGCCTCCTCGTCCTTCGACAGGCTCAAGATGAGGAGGATTGGGGTGCTGCGTGCCACGACGAGCCTCGGCCAATGCAACGGCAGAAGACTCGATGTCCATCGACCATCGGGCAAATGCTCATCCCTCATCCTGGCCCCGTCAATGGACGAAGCCCCGATGCAGCTTTTTCCGCTGAGTTTACCCCTGCATCAAGGATCGCCAGACGGCTTTGTGGATCAGATGACTGACGGTTTCTCGACCACCTTGCTCCCTGGCGACGGGAGCCTTTCAGGTGAAGGCATCGGGCATCGATTCCTTCCGCTGGCGGACGAAGGCGAGCAGCGCCTCGTCGATGCCGGCGTCGAGTTCCGGTGCCTGGTAGTTCTGGAGCCAGGACCGGCAGAGCGCGTTGGCGCGCGTTTCGATCCGCTTCTCGCCCTCGGCCAGCCACTGCTCGTAGGAATTGTTGTCGGCCAGGTTCGATCGGTAGAACGCGGTCTGGAAATTGGCTTGGGTATGCGCGCAGCCGAGATAGTGGCTGCCTGGGCCAACTTCGCGAATGGCATCCATCGCCTGGCCGCTTTCGGAAAGATCGACGCCTTCGGCCATGCGCTGCATCATGCCGAGCTGGTCGATGTCGATCATGAACTTCTCGTAGGACGAGACGAGCCCGCCTTCGAGCCAGCCGGCGGCGTGGAGCACGAAATTGGTGCCGGCCAGAAGCGTGGTATTGAGAGTGTTCGCGCTTTCATGCGCAGCCTGCGCATCGGCGACCTTGGAGCCGCAGAGCGAACCGCCGGTGCGGAAGGGCAGATTGAGCCTGCGCGCCAGCTGGGCCGCACCGTAGGAGACGAGCGACGGTTCCGGCGTTCCGAATGTGGGCGCACCGGACTGCATCGAGATGGACGCGGCGAACGTTCCGAACACGACCGGCGCGCCGGGCCTGATCAGCTGCGTGAAAGCGGCACCGGCGAGAACTTCGGCCAGAACCTGCGTCAGCGTACCGGCAACGGTCACGGGGCTCATGGCGCCGGCCAGGATGAAGGGCGAAATGACCGTCGCCTGGTTGTTGCGCGCATAAACCTTCGCGGCACCGAGCATCGTCTCGTCGAAGACCATCGGCGAGTTGGCGTTGATCAGATTGATGACGACGCAGTTCTGATCGACGAAATCGGCGCCGAACAGGATCTTGCACATCTCGACCGTGTCTTCAGCCCGTTCGGGCGCAGTGACCGATCCCATGAAGGGTTTGTCGGAATAGCGGATGTGGCTGTAGACCATGTCCAGATGGCGCTTGTTGACCGGAATATCGACCGGCTCGCAGACCGTTCCGCCCGAATGGTGCAGCGCAGGCGCCATATAGGTCAGCTTCACGAAGTTGCGGAAATCCTCGATCGTCGCATAGCGGCGCAAACCTTCGAGATCCCGCACGAAGGGCGGGCCGTAGACCGGTGCGAAAACGGTGGCCTTGCCGCCGATCTGGACCGAGCGCGCGCCGTTGCGGGCATGCTGCGTGAAGGTGGAGGGCGCCGTCTTCAGCAGTTCACGGCACAGGCCCTTGGGAAAATGCACCCGCTCGCCGCGGACGTCGCATCCGGCATCCTTCCAGAGTGCGAGCGCTTCCGCGTCGTCGCGAAACTCGATGCCGACTTCCTCGAGCACGATATCGGCGTTCGATTCGATGAGCGCGAGCCCTTCCTCGTCGAGCACCTCGTATTCGCGGATGCGCCGCTGGATGTATGGGCTGGAGGCACCTGGGCCGCCGCCAGAGCGCATGGCCCGTCGGGCCGCAGCACCGCGTCCCTCGCCGCGCCCACGCCGGGAAGGAGCCGCGGCATCCTCCGCGCCCGTGCTGCCCATGTCGCCCAGAGGCGCTTCGCTCGACTGGTCCATGACCGGAAGACCCTTGCTCTATCGTATCGCTATGACGGACTGTCCGCCCTGCGGTTGGCGCGATGCTATCCACTTGGCCAGGTGCTGCATGTGCAGACTGCGCCAAGCAATGGCGTTTTGAAGACATTCAGGAACGGCACACCCCGTCGCATTTCGCACGGCGCCATGTCGCTCTTGAGGAACCGGATTTTGACCTTTTCCGGCGATATCTGTACCGATCAATCCATGCGCGTCCAACGCGCATTCACGAGGTGAAGGGCCAAGGCTGTAGCAATGTCCGAAGATGATATCATCCTTTCCGAACTGGCCGACGACGAACTCGTGCTTCAGATGCACGACGATCTTTATGACGGTCTCAAGGAAGAAATCGAGGAAGCGACCCGCATCCTGCTCGATCGCGGCTGGCAGCCTTACGAGGTTCTGACGGAAGCGCTGGTCGAAGGCATGCGAATCGTCGGCGAAGACTTCCGCGACGGCATCCTGTTCGTTCCGGAAGTGCTGTTGTCGGCGAACGCCATGAAGGCGGGCATGTTCATTCTCCGCCCCTTGCTCGTCGAGACGGGCGCGCCGAAACTTGGCAAGATGGTCATCGGCACCGTCAAGGGCGACATCCACGACATCGGCAAGAACCTCGTCGGCATGATGATGGAAGGTGCGGGCTTCGACGTGATCGACCTCGGCATCAACAATCCGGTCGAAAACTATCTCGCGGCGATCGAAGAGCACCAGCCGGATATCGTCGGCATGTCGGCGCTTTTGACGACCACGATGCCCTACATGAAGGTCGTGATCGACACGATGAAGGAAAAGGGCATTCGCGACGACTTCGTCGTTCTCGTCGGCGGCGCACCGCTGAACGAGGAGTTCGGCAAGGCTGTCGGCGCTGACGCTTATTGCCGGGATGCGGCAGTGGCTGTCGAAACTGCCAAGGAATACATGAAGCGCCGCCACAACCAGGCTCAGTCGGCCTGATATCGCCGGTCAGACTGAGAGACGCTCAATAAAAAAGGGCCGCACGGTGGAGCGGCCCTTGGCAAGCGTGGCCGGAGCGATCCGGCGCGTCATCTTAGTAGGTTGCAGCAGCGTCGACGTTGGCAGCAGCAGACTGCGTGGCGTCAACCGTGTTGGCCATGTCTGCACCGGCGCCGCGAATCGTGTTGCCACATGCGCTGAGCGAGAAGATCGCTACGAGAAGGATGGCTGCGCGGCCGAGTGTTTTGGAAGTCATTTTCTGTCCCTACTCTCAATGGGCGCCCCCGGCAGGGATGCGCGTCGGTTAAGCAATGACGCAGAAACGCATGAAAGTCGAAAAGGTTCATTTGATTGCGTGCGGCGCGCTCGCTCGTGAGATTATGGTTATCCGCGAGCAATCGGGGCTGACGCATCTCGACGTCCACTGCCTTCCAGCCATCTGGCACAATCATCCGGAGAAGATCGCGCCGGGCGTCAAAGATGCCATCGGCAAGGCTCGGAAGGCCGGCTTTACACACATTTTCGTGGCCTATGCCGATTGCGGCACGGGTGGCGCATTGGACAAGGTGCTCGCGGAAGAAGGCCTGGCGCGGATCGCAGGCCCCCATTGCTATGCTTTCTTCCTGGGCAATGCCGTGTTCGAAGCCCGAGGCGACGAGGATATGACCTCGTTCTTCCTGACGGATTTCCTGGCTCGGCAATTCAAGGCGTTCGTCATCGAGCCGTTGGGGCTCGATCGCCACCCGGAGCTGCGCGACGCCTATTTCGGTCATTACGAGAAGATCGTCTATCTCGCACAGACCGACGACGCCGAGCTCGACGAGAAAGCCCGAGAGGCTGCCGACAGGCTTGGGCTTGCCTATGAGCGACGTCTGACGGGCTATGGCGAGCTTGCCGATGCGGTGCTGGCGGCCGGCGCACCACCACAATTTGCGTCACGTCGCATTTGATCCATTGCGACGTCGCGGGGCAGCCAGCGGCACGCCCGATTCCCAATCACAGTCATTTCCAAGGAGCATATGCATGGCCGACCGCATCGTCGTCTACTGGCGCGACATCCCGGCGCAAGTCATCGTGAAAAAGGGCCGCAAGGCTGCAAAACGCGAACTTTCGCTGAGATTTACCGAGGCCATCGACATGTGTGCGATGCGCTCGGGCGCCCATGGCACGGACGACTACCTTGCCGATTGGCGCAAGGGCGACCCGCAGGCCGTCTCCGACGATCTCGAAGCCGAGGCGGACAAGGCCGCGGCCGAGCTGGAAGATACATATACGCGGGAGCGGCTGGTCGCTCTCGTCAAAGCAGGCGGTTCGGAAAGCGATACGGCTTCTTGAAGAGCCGATCGACCGCAGCCGCTGGAATAGGGAAAGCAGCATGAACGCGGTCATCGGATTGAAGCAGCATCAAAGTACCCATATCGCCGCCTCGATCGAAGTGGCGCCGAAGCAGGCCATCGAATCCGACGACCTGCCCGGCCTCTTTCCGCAAGGCACCCGCGTCTACATCACCGACATCGGCACCGCGACCGGTGAGATGGTCGCTGCCGCAAGCCGCGTCCGCAGTCTCGGCTACGAGCCGGTGCCGCATTTTGCCTGCCGGCGCCTGACCACGCGGACAGCGCTGACCGACCGCGTCGAGCGCCTGTCCCGCGAAGCCGGCGTAAGGGATGCGCTCATCATCGGCGGAGGGCTCGAGCGCCAGGCGGGCGAGTTTTCATCGAGCATGGAAGTTCTCGAAACTGGTCTTTTCGACCGCTTCGGCTTCACCGATCTCGGCGTCGCGGGCCATCCTGAAGGCAGTCCCGAATTCAACGAGGAAGTGGCGCTGCATGCGCTGCGCCTGAAGAAATCCTTCGCTGAGCGAACTGGCGCGCGCATGCGCATCGTCACCCAGTTCGGCTTCGATGCGGAACGCTTCATCGACTGGAGCGAAGGCCTGCGCACGGAAGGCATCGACCTTCCGGTGCATCTCGGTGTCGCCGGCCCCGCCAAGATCACGACGCTGATCAAATATGCCGCCCTTTGCGGCATCGGCAATTCGGTGACGTTCCTCAAGAAGAATGCGCTGGCGCTGACGGCGCTCGCCACCAGCCACTCACCGGAAACGGTCGTGGGACCAATCGAGCGGCATGTTGCGGCCACGCCTCACTCGGCGATCAAGCAGATTCACGTCTTTCCCTTCGGCGGCCTGAAAAAGTCGGCCGAGTGGCTTGAACATCGTGGCTCTTGGGATATAAAGACATCTTTATATCCTTCTATGCCTCTGACAGCGGAACGTTGATTCCGATCTTTCGCTAATCAGACGGCACAGGCCCGACCGAGGAGCATCCATGTCGCGCACCATCATCGCATCGGCGACCCGTGAGATCATCATGGGCTTCGACCAACCCTTCTGCGTGATCGGCGAACGCATCAACCCGACCGGCCGCAAGAAGCTCGCGGCCGAGATGGTGGCCGGCAATTTCGAGACGGTCATAAAGGACGCGCTCGAACAGGTCGCGGCCGGCGCCACGATGCTCGACATCAATGCCGGCGTCACCGCGGTCGATCCCAACGCGACCGAGCCGGACCTGCTGGTGCACACCCTGCAGATCGTCCAGGATCTGGTGGACGTCCCGCTATCGATCGACAGCTCCGTCACTGCCGCCATCGAAGCCGGTCTCAAGGTCGCCAAGGGCCGTCCCCTCGTCAATTCCGTGACGGGCGAAGACGAGAAGCTCGAAGCGATCCTGCCGCTGATCAAGAAATACGACGTCCCGGTCGTCGCCATTTCCAACGACGAAACAGGCATCTCGGAAGATCCGGACGTGCGTTTCGCCGTCGCCAAGAAAATCGTCGAGCGCGCGGCCGATTACGGCATCAAGGCGCATGACATCGTCGTCGACCCGCTGGTCATGCCGATCGGCGCGATGGGCACAGCGGGCCTCCAGGTCTTCAAGCTCGTTCGGCGGCTGCGCGAAGAGCTTGGCGTCAACACGACCTGCGGCCTGTCCAACGTATCCTTCGGCCTGCCGCACCGTCACGGCATCAACGCCGCCTTCATTCCCATGGTGATCGCGTCCGGCATGACCTCGGCCATCATGAACCCCTGCCGTCCGCAGGAGATGGAAATGGTGCGCGCCGCCAATGTTTTGAATTCCACCGATGCCAATTGCTACAACTGGATCATGAAGTATCGGGACCACACGCCGTCGGCTGCGGCGGATGCAACGTCTGCCGGCAACACGGTTGCGGCTTCGGCCGGCGGCCGGCGCCGTGGTGGCCGTGCAGCCCGCATGGGAAGCTGATACTCTTCTTTTGCTCTGGGAGGAGCTTTAACCGCTTTCGGCCATTGTCGATGTGCCAAGGAAACAGGACCCCTCCCCGATGACGCGTTCTCGTTCACGCAAGACACCAGCAGTTCCGGTCGGTGCCCACGCCGATCTCGCCACACTTGCGTTCACCGCACCGTTCGTCATCGCGTCGCGCATGACGGGCATGTGGCTGAACGTGCTGTCGCCCACGGCCAAGGGCGACCGTGAAAACTCCATGATGGTCAACGAAAAGGTGCTCGCCGGCTTTGAAAGCATTGCGGCGATGAACCTGTCGATCGCCAAGCAGATGACGGATGCCGCGATGGCGCCCCTTTCGGGCATGACGCCGCGCCAGTTCGATCCGCAGCTGGTGTTTGCCGCATCGCTTCGACCCTACGCCAAGCGCGTCACCTCCAACGCGCGGAGACTGAGCAGGAAATCGTGAACGCACACGCAAAGCCCGACCACCTTGTTCTCTTCATGCCATCCGGCCGTCGCGGGCGCTTTGCGCCCGGCACGCCGGTGCTGGAGGCCGCGCGCGAACTCGGCGTCTATGTCGAGAGCGTGTGCGGCGGTCGCGGCATTTGCGGCCGATGCCAGGTGGAGGTCCAGGAAGGCCGGTTTGCCAAGCACGGCATCACCTCCTCCGTCGATAACATCTCCGCGTTTTCGCCGAAGGAAGAGCGCTACGCCGAGAAGCGTGACCTCAAGGAAGGCCGCCGCCTCTCCTGCTCCGCGACGATCCAGGGCGATCTGGTGGTCGACGTTCCGCAGGACGTCGCTATCAATGCCCAGGTCGTTCGCAAGGATTCCGACGGTCGCGTCATCGAGCGCAATCCGGCGATCCACATGTGCTATGTCGAGGTCGAAGAGCCGGACATGCACAAGCCGCTCGGCGACCTCGACAGGTTGAAGGTCGCACTGGAGCGCGACTGGGGGGTCAAGGATCCTGACGTCGACACTCATCTGCTCGCAACCGTCCAGAAGACCCTGCGTGAAGGCAACTGGACCGTCACGGCTGCGATCCACCGTGACCAGCCCACCGATCGACCGCGCATCATCGCCATCTATCCGGGCCTCAAGAACGAAGCCTACGGCATTGCCTGCGACATCGGTTCGACGACGATCGCGATGCACCTCTCCTCGTTGCTTTCGGGCCGCACGGTTGCGTCGGCAGGCGCGTCGAACCCGCAGATCCGCTTCGGCGAAGATCTGATGAGCCGTGTCTCCTACGTCATGATGAACCCGGACGGCCGGGAAGCGATGACCACGGCCGTTCGCCAGGCGCTGAACGAGCTCATCGACAAGGTCTGCGCCGATGGCGGCATCGAGCGGTCCGACATCCTGGACGCGGTCTTCGTCGGCAACCCGATCATGCATCACCTTTTCCTCGGCATCGACCCGACCGAGCTCGGCGGCGCGCCGTTTGCGCTGGCCGTTTCCGGCGCGGTATCGCTCAAGGCCTCGGAAATCGACCTGCCGATGAATGCTGGAACGCGCGTCTACGTGCTGCCCTGCATTGCGGGCCATGTCGGCGCGGATGCAGCGGCCGCCACGCTGACCGAAGGCCCGCATCGCCAGGACGAGACGATGCTGCTCGTCGACATCGGCACCAATGCGGAAATCGTGCTTGGATCGTCGGCACGGGTCGTGGCCGCGTCCTCGCCCACCGGCCCCGCCTTCGAAGGCGCGGAAATCTCCTGCGGCCAGCGCGCAGCTCCCGGCGCGATCGAGCGCGTACGCATCGATCCGGAAACTCTCGAGCCGCGCTTCCGCGTCATCGGCATCGACGCATGGTCCAATGAGCCGGCGTTCGCCGAAGCAGCCGGCGACAAGAAGATCACCGGCGTTTGCGGCTCCGGCATCATCGAAGTCATCGCCGAGATGTATCTCGCGGGCATCATCTCCGAAGACGGCGTGATCGACGGCGCGCTCGCCGCGAAAAGCCCGCGCATCGTCGAAAACGGCCGAACCTTCTCCTACGTGATCCAGGAGGCCGAACCGCGGCTTATGATCACCCAGACCGACGTGCGCGCGATCCAGCTAGCCAAGGCTGCACTCTATGCTGGCGTAAAGCTCTTGATGGACAAGCTCGCCATCACCGAGGTCGACCGCATCGGGCTTGCCGGCGCGTTCGGCTCGTTCATCGATCCGAAATACGCCATGGTGCTCGGCCTCGTGCCGGATTGCGATCTGGACAAGGTGAAGGCCGTCGGCAATGCTGCCGGTACCGGTGCTCGCATGGCCCTGCTCAACCGCGACCATCGCCGCGAGATCGAGCGGACCGTCACGGAGATCGAGAAGATCGAGACCGCGCTCGAGCCTAAGTTCCAAGACCATTTCGTCGCCGCCATGGCCTTGCCGAACAAGATCGATCGCTTCCCCAAACTCAGCGCCGCCGTGACGATGCCGCCACGCAAGACGCTCGGTGATGCGGATGGCGACGACGGTGCAACCCGCCGCCGCGGCGGCAGAGCGGGCGGACGACGCGCGCGGGGGTGACGCGTCTCAAAGCTTCTCGTTCAGCGTCGCCAGCGTTGCCCGCAGATGGTCGGCTGCGGCGAGAACCGGGGCGGATGCGTTTGGCGCGACGACCATGATGATGTTGTAGGTGCCGAGCTCCGGCAGCCCGTCCTTGGCACTCAGACAGACCAGATCGTCGGCAACGAAGGATTTGGGCAGCGGCGCGATCGCCAGATCGGCGAGAATCGCGGAGCGTTGGCCGGCGGTGTGCGAACTCATATAGGCGATCCGGTACTTGCGGCCCTCGCGGCTCAGCGCATCGAGCGCACGCAGGCGCCAGGCGCACCCCTCTTCCCACATCGAAACGGGCAGCGGATCGCGCAGATGGGCCGAGCCCCCGCGCGCACCGGCCCACACGATGTTTTCGGTAAGCAGCACCTCAGAGCCAGCAGGCGTCTGCACGCTCGAGCAGGTCATCAGCGTCAGGTCGAGCGTCCCGTCGTCGAGCCGCTTCTGCAGATTGACGCTCTGGTCGATCACGACATCGACGGCGATTGCCGGATGGGTTTCGGCAAAACGCTTCAGCACATGGGGCAAGACCCGCTCGCCGTAATCATCCGGCGAGCCCAGACGCACGACGCCTGAGATATCCGGCGTGATAAACTTGGACACCGCCTCACGGTTGATCGCCAGCAACTGCCGCGCATAGCTGAGCAGGATCTCACCATCGCCGGTCAGCGTGACATTGCGTGCATCGCGAATGAACACCGGCCGCTTCAGCGTCTCTTCCAGCTTCTTGATCTGCATGGAAACCGCTGACGGGGTCCGGAAGACGGCATTGGCCGCCGCCGAGAAGCTCTTTGTCTCCGCAATTGCAACGAAGGTACGCAGAACATCGAGCTCAAGAGTTGGCAGTGGATGATTCAGCGGAGCGTTCATGATCAATTTCTCTTCACATAGAGATCACTTCATTTCGATTGATTGAACTCCAAGCCACGATCATAGTCAACATCAAGGGTCGCGACCTTTCGAATATTGAACCCGAAAGGAACCCAAAAATGGCCTATCATCATCAAAACGACGCCCTTGGCGGCGTCTCCGCCTGGATTTCATCCATCTTTGCCGACATCGGACGCCGGTGGGCCGACAAGCGAGAGCGAGCGCGAAAGGCGTGGATGCGGCACCTGACAGAGGTGGAGATTTCCCGTCTGCCGCCGGAAGTGCGCAAGGACATCGGTTGGCCGACGCGGCACTTCGACTGACATGATCGAACCGCCGTTTAGGGCGCACCTAAATTTCGAGGTGCGCCCGCTTCACAGCCATGGGGTGCTATGCCAAATTCTGCGGCGCAACGCCTGATGCGTCGTCGGCTGGCGAGCCGAGGCCGTCGGCCCCACTGGATTGCCGTCATGGCCAGCACACAGAGCCGCATCAAGCGGTCCATCGTCTTCTTTCTCGTTCCCGATTTCTCCATGCTGGCCTTCTCCACCGCGATCGAGCCGCTCAGAATCGCAAACCGCATGCTCGGTTACGAATGCTACCGCTGGCGCCTCGCCTCCACGGAGGGCCAGCCGGTCTGTGCCTCGAACGGCGTCGAGGTTGCCGTCAACACGTCGCTCGCCGATGAGCGGCGCCACATGACCGGCGAGATGAAGCCATCCATGGTGTTCGTGTGTGCGGGCGTGAACGTAGAAAAATTCAACAACAAGACGGTCAATGCCTGGCTGCGCGAGGAATATCACCGCGGCATCGCCGTCGGCGGTCTCTGCACCGGCGCCCATGTGCTGGCGAGTGCCGGCCTGCTTTCCGGCAAGCGCTGCGCCATCCATTGGGAAAACCTGCCTGGCTTTGCCGAGGCGTTCCCGAAGGCCGATGTCTACGCCGATCTCTACGAGGTCGATTCCAACCTCTACACCTGCGCGGGCGGCACCGCCGCGCTCGACATGATGATCAACCTGATCGGCGAGGATCACGACGATACGCTCGTCAATCGCATCTGCGAGCAGGCGCTGACCGATCGGGTGCGCTCTCCACACGATCGCCAGCGGCTGCCGCTTCGGGCACGCCTCGGCGTCCAGAACTCCAAGATCCTCTCCATCATCGAACTGATGGAAGCGAACCTCTCCGAGCCGCTGTCGCTGATCGAGATCGCGCGCTATGCCGGCCTGTCGCGGCGCCAGATCGAGCGGTTGTTCCGTCATGAAATGGGGCGCTCGCCTGCCCGCTATTACCTGGAAATCCGGCTCGACCGCGCCCGCCACCTGCTCGTCCAGTCCACCATGCCGGTCGTGGAAGTGGCCGTCGCATGCGGGTTCGTGTCGGCCTCGCATTTCTCCAAATGCTACCGCGAACTCTATGGCCGCTCGCCCCAGCAGGAGCGTGCGGATCGCAAGCTGCTCCTGAACGCAGCCTGACGGGACATCGGGCGGCGCGATCGTCGCACCGCCCGATACTCATTGAAGCCTACTCCGCAGGCAGCGGCAGCGCATCCACCTGTCGCGCACGACGCCTGCCTGCCCAGTCACCCAGCAAGAGCAGGATCGGCGCTGCGATGAAGATTGACGATGTGGTGGCCACCACCACGCCGAACACCATCGGGATCGCGAAGTTTGCGACCGAGTTGCCGCCCCAGATCGCCAGCGGAAGGATCGCCAGGAATGTGGTCAGCGAGGTGAACACGCATCGCAGCAGCACCTGGTTGATCGACATGTCGATCACGTCGCGCAGCGGCATCTTCTTGTAGAGCCTGAGGTTCTCGCGCATCCGGTCATAGACCACCACCTTGTCGTTCACCGAATAGCCGATGATCGTCAAAAGCGCGGCAATCGCCGTCAAGTTGAAGTCGAGCCCCGTCAGCGCGAAGAAGCCGACGGTCTTCGTCGTATCCAACACCAGCGTCGCGATCGCACCGACGGCGAAGTACCATTCGAACCGCCACCAGATGTACACGAGCATGGCTAGGCTCGCGAGCACGACGGCAATCACGCCGTTGCGGGCAAGCTCGCCGCTCACCTTCGGCCCGACGACTTCGGTCCGATCGACGCTCGAGCCCGGATCGAGCTCGGCCATCTTGGTGCGTACCTGGTTGATGGCAGACGTCTGCGCCGCCTCCCCGCCTTCCTGCCGCGGCAGGCGCACAAGCACCGATTGGCCGTCACCAACCGTCTGGAGAGAAACCTCACCCAGTCCGAGCTCGCCGAGGCCCGACCGCAGAGCCGCAAGATCCGTCGACTGCGAGGTCGAGACCTCCGCCTGGATTCCGCCCGTGAAGTCGATGCCGTAGTTCAGGCCGGGCTTCATGAAGAGCACGATCGAGGCGATCGACAGGAAGATCGACATGCCGATGCCGAGATAGCGTGCCTTCATGAAGCGGAAATGCGTCTCGCGCGCCTTGAACCGGAATGGCGAGCGGATCGTCAGCGTCTTCAACTTGCGCCGGCGAACCACCTCCGTCATGGCGATGCGCACGACGGCGACCGCCGTGAACATGGACAGCACGATCCCGATCAGCATCGTGACCGCAAAGCCGCGCACCGGCCCCGTTCCGAACATGAACAGGAGCAGTGTCGCGATCAGCGATGTCACATTGGCGTCGACGATGGTCGAATAGGCCCGGTTGAAGCCCTGGTCGAGCGCCGCGAAAGCGCTTTTGCCGCGCGCGGCCTCCTCCTTGATGCGTTCGTTGATCAGGATGTTCGCATCGACCGCGATGCCGATGCCGAGGATGATGCCGGCGAGGCCAGGCAACGTCAGCGTCGCGCCGAGGAAGCCGAGAGCGCCGAGCGTGAGGATGACGTTGAGCAGGAGTGCGCCGCTCGCAATCAGGCCCCAGCCGCCATAGAGCCCCACCATGAGGCCGACGACCAGCACGAAGCCTGCGATGCCGCTAATGATCCCCGTGCGAATGACATCCGCCCCGAGGTCTGGCCCGACGGTGCGTTCTTCGATGACGGTCAGCGGTGCGGGCAGCGCGCCGGCCCTCAGCAGTGCGGAAAGCACGACCGTGTCTTCCACCGTGAAGGAACCGCTGATCTGGCCGGAGCCGCCGGTGATCGGCTCGCGGATGACCGGAGCGCTCAGCACCTTGCCGTCAAGAACGATGGCGAAGGGCCGGCCGACATTCTTCTGGGTGATCTCCGCAAAGCGTTGCGTGCCGACGCTGTCGAAGCGGAACGAGACGAGCGGTTCATGCGTCCGCTGGTCGAAGCCGGCGCGCGCATCGACGAGCCGTTCGCCGCTGAGCGCCACGCTGTCTTCGATCGGATAGGAGTTGCCCTCCTCATCCTGAAGCGTGCTGATGCCCGGGCCGCTCTGCGAACCAGCGACCATGTGGAAGGACATCTGCGCGGTCGAGCCGAGCAGTTCGCGCAACCGCGTCGGGTCCTGAAGACCGGGCAACTGGACCATGATGCGGTCACTGCCGACGCGCTGGATTGTCGGCTCGGCGACGCCCACCTGGTCGACGCGCTGGCGCACGATCTCGAGGCTCTGGTCGATCGCCTGGTTGATGCGATCGTCAAGACCAGCCTGGCTGAGTGTCAAGGTAAGCTGCGTTCCGTCGCGGGCGACGAGGATGTCGTTCGTCGGCGTGAAGCCGCCTGTCTGGACAGGAGTGGCGAGGCCCGAGACGAGGGCTTCGACCCGGCCGGCCATTTCGGCATCCGGTGTTTCGATCACGACAGCATCACCCTGCAGGCGGGGCGTTATGCCGGAGATCTGTTCCTGGCGCAGCAGGCGGCGCGTTTCGTCCTGAAGCCAGGTCAGGCGGTCGTGTTTCAATGCCGGCGCATCAACTTCCAGAACGAGATGCGATCCGCCCTGCAGGTCGAGGCCGAGCGTGACGTGCTGGTTCTGCAGCCAGTTGGGAAGCATGCCGAGCTTGTTCGGCGGCACGAAATTGGGAAGCGCGGCGATCAACCCGCAGATGATGATCAGGGAATAGATGGCGAGTTGCCATTTGGGCGTACGCATGGATGGATCCTTGCATGCACCGTCATCGCCGCAGGGCAAGTAGCCCGCAGCGAGATCGTTCGGTGCAATTCCGTCAAAGGGTGGCGGAGGTCAGGATCGTGGCAGGCGGCGCCCGCGCATCGGCGTGAGACGCAAGTCGGGGACGGTGGACCGACGCAAGCATTGCTGCGCCGACCGCATGGTGGAAAATGTCAGAGTGCTGATCGGGCAGCGTGGCCGATGCAAGGTCGGGCGGAGAGCCGTCCTTGCCATGGTCGTTGCTGCGCGGCTGGATCGCGTAATGCGACGTGGCGAGCAGCGGATCGAATTCAAAGGGTGTTCCCGGCGCTGCCTCGGAGCCGATGGCTGCGAGGCGGGGCAGCGGATCGATACGCGACTGCTCGACCGCAAGCAGCGAGAAGGCGAGCGCAAGCGTCGCTGCGAAAAACGCACCGACGGCAGTCGTCCAGCCCTGCTTGCGAGGAGTCTCGTTCATTTCAAACGTCGCGCTTCGTCGGAACACGCATCACATAGCGCTTCGCGAGCCCGCTGCCAAGGAAGCACCTCACTCAGGGCACGCTCCATATCTGCCTGCGATCATTCCAGATCCGCTCCCCGATCAGGCAATCGACGTCGCTGGCCGGATTGGACGCCTGGGCAGAAATGACAGGCGGGACATCCCTCGCCTGCCGCAGGTTCGTGAACCCAACGGGATCAATCGGATCGCCGGGCATCGCTCCAGCGAGTTCCAGCACCAGCTTGCGCCGCACCGCCTGCGGAAATTCCTGCCAGGAGGTCACCGGGATGACGAAGGCACCGCCTCCGCCGATGACACAGTCGGCGAAATAGCCATCGAGATTGTCGATCGCATAGCCCATCGTCTCGCCGGGCGCGTTGGTCATCAGGGGCAAGCCGTTGATGGTGATGCCGGCTTCGACCGCTCGATCACGGGCAAGTGTCACCGGAGCGCCCTGGTTGTTCGGCCCATCGCCGGAAATATCGATCACCTTGCGCAGGCCTTCGAACGCATTCTCGTCGAAGAGCTGCGACGAGAAGCTGATCGCTCCGGAAATGGACGTGCGGCGGAAATGGCGCGGTGTCCCGCGCTCCAGCGCATCGGCAAAGGCATGGGCGGCTTCGGCGCTGTCGATCAGCGTCCATGGGACGACGATTTCCTGCGAGCCCATGCCGGCCCATTCGACGTAGGTCACAGCGACGCGGCCGTAGCCGCCATAGATGATCGCCTCGATCACCTCTTCGGAGCGAAAGGCGCTCGCATAGCCATCGCGCTGGATAATCTGCTCTTCGAAATCCATCGACCAGGACGCGTCGACGGCGAGAACCAATTCGACATCGACGGTGTTGTCTTCCTGCGCGAGTGCAGGCGATGGGAGACCCGATCCAAACGTGTGAAAACCCAGCGTCAGCGGAAGGGCCCACAACCAGCCTCTGATTGTGCCCGGCATGCCCTTCTGTGATTGGACAGACAAGCGCATGCCGGAAGCATGCCTGAAGGCGAGGTCACCGCAAAGGGTGCAACCCGCTTATCCTCAGGCCCGCAGTTTCACATTCTCGGCATCATAGGGGCTCTCGGCGATCACCCGCGCCTGATGAATCCGACCCAAGATCTTGATTTCAAGAGCGGTTCCTTCAGCCGCACAGTCGGGCCTGACCATGGCGAGCGCAATCGACTTTCCGATGCGGAAGCCGAAGGCGCCATGGGTAGCGCGGCCGACGAGCTCGCCGTCCCGGTAGATCGCTTCGTTGCCGCGCGCATCGGCATCGGTCACGCCATCCACCTCAAGCGTCACGAAGGTCCATTTGAGGCCGGCATCCTTCGCCTTGACCACGGCATCGCGGCCGATGAAATCGCCCTTCTCCGGCTTGATGAAGCGATCGAGCCCGGACTCGTAGGCATTGTATTCGATGGACAATTCCCGCGGGATCAGACGGTAGGATTTCTCCACCGCCATGGCGGTCATCGCGCGGATACCGAACGGCTTAATGCCGAATTCGGCGCCCGCCTCCATGAGCCGGTCGAAGATCGCGATCTGCTGCTCGATCGGGTGATGCAGTTCCCAACCGAGCTCGCCGACGAAATTGACCCTGAGCGCATGCGCCGTCGCCGCCCCGACATTGATCGCCTTGCCGGAAAGCCAGGGGAAATCGGCATTGGCAAGGCTGGCACGGGTCAGTTTCTGCAGCACGTCGCGCGAGCGCGGACCGGCAAGGACCAGCACGCCCCACTGGGTCGTCATCGGCATCATCTGCACCGAGCCATCTGTCGGCAGCAGCTTCATCAGGATGTCGTGGTCGTGCGCCTCATAGGCGCCGGCCGAGACGAGATAGAAGCCCTGCGGCTGGCGATAAACGGTGAATTCGGAACGAACGCCACCGTGCTTCGTCAACAGATGGCAAAGCGCGATACGGCCGATCTTCTTCGGCACAGCATTGGCGAGGATGGCGTTCAGCCAGGCCTCCGCGCCGGGGCCGGAAATCCAGCACTTTGCAAAAGCCGACATGTCGAGAACGCCGACATTCTCGGCGACGTTCTTCACCTCGTTGCCCACATGCTCGAAATAGTTGGAACGACGGAACGACCAGCGCTCCACGATCCGTCCGTCCTCGAGCGGCGCTGCGTGATTGTGATTGGTCAGGACATCGACGCCGACGCCGATCTCTTCGGCAGGCACCGCATAGCCTTCCGGCGCGAACCAGTTCGCCCGCTCCCAGCCATAGACGGACCCGAAGACCCCGCCGAGGCTCTTCAGCCGGTCATAAACGGGCGTCGTCTTCAGCGGACGTGCGGCACCGCGCTCCTCGTCGGGATAGTGCATGGTGAAGACGTTGGCATAGGCTTCCTCGTTCTTTTCCTTGAGGTAGCCTTCGGTCGCATAGGGACCGAACCGGCGCGGGTCGACGCCCATCATGTCGATGGTCGGTTCGCCGTCGACGATCCATTCGGCGAGCTGCCAGCCGGCACCGCCCGCGGCCGTGATGCCGAAGGAATGGCCCTCATTAAGCCAGAAATTCTTGAGCCCCGGCGCCGGGCCGACAATGGGCGAACCGTCCGGTGTATAGGCGATAGCGCCGTTATAGACCTTCTTGATACCGACTTCGCCGAAGGCCGGAACGCGCGTGATCGCCGTCTCGATATGCGGCATCAGCCGGTCGAGGTCTTCCTGGAAGAGTTCGTATTCGCTGTCGGCACTCGGGCCATCGACATAGCAGACCGGCGCGCCCTGCTCGTAGGGCCCGAGCAGCAGGCCGCCATTCTCCTCGCGCATGTACCAGGAGCTGTCGCTCTCGCGCAGGACGCCCATTTCGGGAAGCCCCTGCTTGCGCCGCTCGACGATCGCAGGGTGCGGCTCGGTCACGATGTACTGGTGCTCGACGGGAATGACCGGCACGTTAAGGCCGACCATGGCACCGGTGTTGCGTGCGAAGTTCCCCGTCGCCGAAACGACGTGCTCGGCGACGATGTCGCCCTTGTCGGTGCGTACAAGCCAGCTGCCGTCCGGCTGGTTCTCGATCGCGGTCACCGTCGTGTTTCGATAGATCGTGGCGCCTCGGTCGCGGGCACCCTTGGCCAGCGCCTGCGTCAGGTCGGCCGGCTGGATGTAACCGTCATCGGGATGCTGGATCGCGCCCAGGATGCCGTCGGTCTCGCAAAGCGGCCAGATCTCCTTGACCTCTTCGGGCGTCAGAATGTTGAGCGGCACGCCGATGGTCTCGGCAATGCCCGCATAATACATGAACTCGTCCCAGCGATCCTTGGTGCGCGCAAGGCGGATGTTGGACACTTTGGAGAAGCCGACATTCATGCCGGTTTCCTCCTGAAGTTCCTGGTAGAACTTCACCGAGTATTTGTGGATCTGGCCGACCGAATAGCTCATGTTGAAGAGCGGCAGCAGGCCCGCCGCATGCCAGGTCGAGCCGGACGTCAGCTCCTTGCGCTCGATCAGGACGCTGTCTGCCCAACCCTTCTTTGCGAGATGGTAGAGCGTCGACACCCCGACGACGCCGCCCCCAATGACCACCGCGCGCGCTCTGTCCTTCATTGATTCTGAACCCCGATATCCGAATTGTCGTCACGCCTTGAGGCGATGGATCGTGCGTCCGAGTGGGCCACACGTTTGACCGACTATGCAAGGGCTCTGAGCCGCGCAACAGCCTGTTTGCGACACGCCGATCGATAGGCGCGACGAGCTTGCGACGAAGGTCCGTTGCCGGGCTTCCCGTTGCCGCCTTTAATCCTGAAGTGGCGGATGTGGGACCATTCGGAGAGCCATGATGCAACGGCGCACATTCTTGGCGACGAAGGCTTGGGCTGATGTCGACTGCACTCTTGTGTCCGCAAGGCGGCTGGCCGGTTTCGTCGCAGCGATGATGAGCCTGTGCGCATTGCTCACGCCCGCGACCGCTCAGGCGCAGGCGCAGGCGGAACCGGCCCCAGCAACACTTAGCGGGCGTTGGAGCGGCACGTACACCTGCTTACAGCCCGAAAGCTCCACCTTCGAGCTGACCTTATCCACTGGCGACACCGGCCCGACGGGCCTCTTCACGTTCACCCTGCCCGACGGCCGAGAGGGCTCTTACGCGGTGCTTGGCAGACAGGCGGCCGATGGACGTTTCATGCTTCTCCCATCCGACTGGGTGGAACGACCGAGCGGCATCCAGGCGCTGACGCTCCAGGGCAGCATGCACGACAACGGCTTGGTGATCAGCGGCACAATGCCGGGATGCGGCGGAACCGAGAATTTCGTGGGACGGCGTCTCGACGAGAGCGGAGCGCAGACCCAAGCTTCGGTCGACTTCGATTTCGCGCCGGTGTCGGGTGGCGCGGCGGCCGGCACGTGGCGCGGCGAAATCGTATGCGGTCCCAGGCAGCGCCCGGAAACCGTGCCGCTTACCGCAACGATCTTGCAGGACGGCGAAGGTCTTGTCGCCAAACTTGCCTATGACGGCCCAGTCTTCCCGCCCTCCCCCGTGATCATGACAGGCAACGTCATCGGCACGACGGTCGGCCTGCAGCAACTGATGAAGCTCGACAATTCGAATCGCAGCCTGAAGGACGTATCAGCGCGCCTTGATGCCGCAGGGCAGACGCTTGCGGGGACCGTGGGCCAGAACGGTGCACGATGCCGCGACTTCCAACTCACGCGAACCGGCGATCCGCAGATGCCGGATGTTGGTGCGGCGCTTGCCGGCAATTGGGCGGGCGCGACGGACATTTCGCCGATGGACCGCCTGGAAACGAGCTACCTTCTCGTCCTCGCCCATAACGGCAAAGCTCTCCAGGGCGAACTGCGGCTGGGGCATCCGGCAAACCGCCCCGTCGCCGAACAGGACAAGCTCGTCATTTCTCTTGCCCCGATCCACGCCGAGGGCGCTAAGATCGTCATGGCGCCGATCGGCGCGCGGCTCGCCGAGGGTATTCACCGCCCTCAGAATTCCCAAAGCGCGGTGCATCGCCACTGGCTGATCGTGATGCCGGAAACAGTCGGCGAGGAACTTGGCGTTCGTGTCGTGCAGGGAGGCCGTTTTTCGGAAGAGATCAATCGCGTTGCCGAATTAGGCGATCGACATGCGCGGTTTTTCCGGAGAGTGGATGCTGCTGTACAATCCGCCATGACAAGCGGAGAAACGCCTCCGAAGCGGTTCGGACCGGGTATCGGTGGCGCCTTTGCAGCGGCCTCGTCAATGCAGCGCCAATGCCAAATGCTCGCCGATTGGGCCGCACCGTTCAATGGCGACGACCTGGACCGGCAGAGCGTCGAAAACGCGCTGAAAGCCTTGCTGCCGATCTTCGAAGACAGCGTCTTCGAACCGGTTTTCGGCCTGCCCTATATGTTCATGACCGATCCGGTGGAACGCCGGGAGATCGGCTTCTTCCTGCAGCGCGATTGCCCGCGACGGTTCGGCATCGAGATCGCAAACGTCGCCTCCATTGCTCATGCCTTCACGCTGCAGAACGCTTATGCAGGCATCACCACGGCGATGATCGACCGTCGGGAGTCGGTCGCCTGGATCGACGCCACGGTCAAGGAATTGAGCGCCATGGGCGAAGATACGGCGGCAGAGACGCGTCTTGCTACAATTCGCCTCGACGCCGCAGATCGGCTGGACGACGTGACCGCCGAGGAAGCGGCGCGCTTCGAGACCGCCTATGCGGCGCGCAGGGACCGTATCGAAATAGGCCTTTTGTTCGATCGCATCGCCCGCGCCGAAGCCATGACGGACGATGAAGCGACGCTCGCGGAATTGGCCGAAATCGTCGAGGCCGTTGCACAATCTCCAATGGAAGGTGACGAGCATCGATCGGCAATGGAGAGGATCGGCACAAAGGCTGCCCAGATCACCGCGCCCTTGATCGCCGCCATACGCAGCGAGGAGGCGGAATTGGGGATGAACCTGGCTGCGCTCTCGGCGTTGAACGGGCTGGAGCAACGCACGACCTTCCTGACCGATCTGCGTAACCGCGGGTTGCCGATCGCCGGTGTCTCGGAACTGTCGATGGAGCTTTATCAGACGCGGAATAGCCTGCTGGACAGCATGGAGGTTGCCGGGGAATTCCAGGCCTATCTGACTACGATCGAGCCGGGCGACAATGCCCGCATGCGCGTGACCAACGCGGCCTATCTCTACCTGACGCCGGAAGAACTGGCCGGCGGCGCGCCGTTTTACGCCCAGATGCTGGAAACGACGATCTTCTCGCTGGAACAGGCATCGATGGAAATCGTCGACTCAAGCGGCCCAACGGCGGTTGATGCGGTCGGCTCCAGCAATTCGGGTCAACCGAGCGCCAAGGACATGGCGATGGCCATCCTTGCCCACTACCGGCAGGGAACAGCCAACTTCAATGGGATGGGAAGCATGTTTCCCGACGATCCTTTCGGTCAGCCCAACCCGTTGAACATGATCGGTGAAGCGATGAACCAAGTGATAGGCGAAGTGAACCTAACGCTTGCCTATTTTGAGAAACTGGGCTGCGCGTCGGCAAGTGGAGCCGGCCAGGCGGGCTACAATTGCGATTACATTGCAGAGATCAGAACCGACAACGCGATGCTTGGTATGGTTCTGCCACAGGCGGAGATACGCAATTCCGGGCGATTTACCGCCGCGCGCGGTGGCTGGATGTACCTGCCAGACCTCGAATAGACGCGCAGCTTCAAAAACCGGAGCCGGGCTTTTCCAGGTAACGTTGCTCCGCCGGCGTCGAAGTTCGACCAAGGATCTGATTGCGGTGAGGAAAGCGGCCGAACTCGACGATGACGTCGCGGTGTGCCTGGGCGTATTGCGTGTAGGTCTCGTCGCCGAGCTCGCTGATCATGCTGACGGCACGGTTCTGGTCGGCAAGGTTTTCCGAGTGTTCGAACGGCATGTAGAAGAACACGCGGCGGTCATCCGCGACGGCCTTGTCGAGCCCGGCATCGACCGCACGGCGCGCTTCCCGCAGCGCGAGGCCGTCCGTCGCAAAGGCAAGCGGCGTGTCCCGGTAGATATTGCGGGGAAACTGGTCGAAGACGATGATCAGCGCTAGCCGCGCATCTGCGTCGACACGCCAGCCATCAAGGATGCGCCGAGCAAGCGACAGATGCGTGGCAGCGAATTTTTCGCGAATGATTGCATCGGTTTGATCGCTTTTCTTGAACCAGTCTTCCGGCGTCAGCGTGTCGAACCAGAAATCGAGGATGTCCACGGGCGTTGCCATCGATCCCGCTTCGTCGCTTGGTGCAGACTTGGCACTCATGCCGGCTTCTCCTCTTCAGCCAACCGGAGAAGCATCGTACCCTCGCTGACCTGTGCACCCTCGCGGTGGAAGATTTCCGCGATCACACCGGCCCGTGGCGCCGCAAGCGTCATCTCCATTTTCATCGCTTCCATCACGACCAGGATATCGCCCTTTTCGACCGGCGCATCCGCACCCTTGAAGATTTGCTTGACCACGCCAGGCATGGGCGCGCGCAGCACGTCCTCGCCCGCACCTTCGTCCTCTCCAGCATGGAGTTCGTCGACGATCGTGAACTCGGCAACCGCATGATCTCGAATGATCGCGATGCGGCCGCTTCCCTGAACCACACGAATGGTCACCGCATGCGCGCCGTCGACCAGCCTGAATACACCCTCCCCCGCTTCGATCAGCTGAAGGTCGACCGGCGGATCGTCCTCTTCGGCAACACGGTAGCGATCCTTGCCGAGTTGCGCGACGCGCAGGCTCCGCTGCTCGCCAGCTTGGGAAAGCACAACGTCCCGTTCGGGCGCGCCCCACAGAAGCCAGGGGCCCAGATCGTCGAAAGGATCGCCGCTCTTTCGAGCCTGCATTCCGGAAGCCAGTATGGCAGCAGCGGCCCGCGCCATCGGCGATGGGCTTGGCGTTGCCGTCAATTCTCCAAGCTCGCGATCGATCAGCCCGGTGTCCACCTCGCCTTCCGCGAAACCAGCGTGGGACGCAAGCGCATGGAGAAAATCGAGATTGGTGACGGTGCCGACGATTTCGGTCTGCACGATCGCATCCTGCAAACGCGAGAGTGCCTCGGCGCGATCGGCCCCGTGTACGATCAGCTTGGCGATCATCGGGTCGTAGAAGGGCGTGATCGCATCGCCAGCGGCAACACCACTGTCGACCCGCACCGACGCTTCCGGAAACTTCAGATGCGCGATGGTCCCGGTGGCTGGCATGAAGTTCCTGGCCGCATCCTCGGCGTAAAGGCGCGCCTCGAATGCCCAGCCATGGATCGACAATTCGTCCTGCCGCTTCGGCAGCGGTTCACCGGCCGCCACACGCAATTGCCATTCGACCAGATCGAGCCCGGTGATCATTTCGGTCACCGGATGCTCGACCTGAAGCCGCGTGTTCATTTCCATGAACCAGAAGCGGTCCGGCCTGAGGCCCTCGGACGCATCGACGATGAATTCCACCGTGCCCGCACCAACATAATCGATCGCCTGCGCGGCCTTCACCGCTGCCTCGCCCATGGCGGCGCGCATTTCGGCTGTCATGCCGGGCGCCGGCGCTTCCTCGATCACCTTCTGATGGCGCCGCTGGAGCGAGCAATCGCGCTCGAAAAGGTGCACGACATTGCCATGGCTGTCGCCGAAGACCTGGATCTCGATGTGGCGCGGTTTGGCCACATATTTCTCGACCAGCACGCGATCGTCGCCGAAGGAGGCGCGCGCTTCGCGCTTGGCCGATGACAGGGCATCGGCAAATTCCGCTTGCCGGTCCACGCGCCGCATGCCCTTGCCGCCGCCACCCGCCCGCGCCTTGATGAGCACGGGAAAACCGATCTCGTTCGCCTTGCCGGCGAGGATTACCAGCTCCTGCGCGTCGCCATGGTAACCGGGAACGACCGGCACCTTGGCCCGCTCCATCAGCTGCTTTGCGGCATCCTTGAGCCCCATGGCGCGGATCGCCTTGGCCGATGGCCCGATGAAGGAGAGGCCCGCCGCTTCGACCGATTCGACGAACTCGGCATTCTCCGACAGGAACCCGTAGCCCGGATGGACCGCTTCGGCGCCGCTTCTGAGCGCGGCCGCGACGATCGCATCGGCGCGTAGATAGCTTTCCGACGATGGCGCCGGGCCGATGCCCACTGCCTCGTCGGCAAGCTTGACATGCAGCGCATCGCGGTCTGCGTCTGAATGAACGGCAACCGTCTTTATGCCGAGCCGGCGCGCCGTCTTGATGACCCGGCAGGCGATCTCACCACGATTGGCGATCAGGATTTTTTTGAAAATAGCCATACTGAACGCCTCCGTCACATCCTGAACACGCCGAAGCGCGTTTCCTCGATGGGCGCGTTGAGCGCTGCCGAAAGTGAAAGCGCGAGCACGTCTCGCGACTTGGCGGGATCGACGATGCCATCGTCCCAAAGCCGTGCAGAGGCATAGAGCGGGTGCCCCTGCGCCTCGAACTGTTCGATGATGGGGCGCTTGAACTCTGCCTCATCGTCGGCTGGCCAGTCGCGACCCTGCCGCTCCAGCCCGTCGCGGCGGACCGTTGCGAGCACGCCCGCCGCCTGCTCGCCGCCCATCACGGAGATGCGGCTGTTCGGCCAGGTCCAGAGGAAGCGCGGTGAGTAGGCGCGGCCCGACATGCCGTAATTCCCGGCCCCGAACGATCCGCCGACCAGCATGGTGATCTTCGGCACCTTCGTCGTCGCGACGGCGGTGACGAGCTTCGCGCCATCCTTGGCGATGCCGCCCGTTTCGTATTTCTGACCGACCATGAAACCGGTGATGTTTTGCAGAAAGACCAGCGGAATGCCGCGCGCGGAGCAGAGCTCGACGAAATGCGCGCCCTTCAGCGCGCTTTCGGAAAAGAGCACGCCATTGTTGGCGATGATGCCGACCGGCATGCCGTGGATATGCGCAAAGCCGCAGACGAGCGTTGTGCCGTAGCGCGCCTTGAACTCGTCGAAACGCGAACCGTCGACGATGCGCGCGATCACTTCGCGGATGTCGTAGGGCGTGCGCAGCCCGACCGGCACGATCCCGTGAATTTCCTCGGGATCGTAAAGCGGCGGTTCCGGCGCTTGTAGCGCGACGGTTTGGGGCTTGCGGGCGTTGAGATTTGCGACGGCACGGCGCGCGAGGGCAAGCGCATGCGCATCGTTTTCGGCCAGATGGTCCGCGACGCCCGAGAGCCGAGTATGAACGTCGCCGCCGCCCAGATCCTCCGCCGACACGATCTCACCGGTTGCGGCCTTCACCAGCGGCGGCCCAGCAAGGAAGATCGTGCCCTGATTGCGCACGATGATGCTTTCGTCCGACATCGCGGGCACGTAAGCACCGCCCGCCGTACAGGAGCCCATGACGACCGCGATCTGGGCGATGCCCTTCGCAGACATGTTCGCCTGATTGAAGAAGATGCGACCGAAATGGTCCCGGTCCGGGAAAACTTCGTCCTGGTTCGGGAGATTGGCCCCACCAGAATCGACGAGGTAGACGCATGGAAGTCCGTTCTGCTCGGCGATCTCCTGTGCCCGCAGATGCTTCTTCACGGTCATCGGGAAATAGGTGCCGCCCTTCACGGTGGCGTCGTTGCAGACCACCATGACCTCGCGGCCTTCGACGCGCCCGATGCCCGTAATGACGCCCGCCGACGCGATGTCGCCGCCATACATGTCGTGCGCCGCGAACCGCCCGATTTCCAGGAAGGGAGAGGATGGATCGAGAAGCCGAACGATGCGCTCGCGCGGCAGAAGCTTGCCGCGCGCCGTGTGGCGTTCGCGCGCAGCCAGCGGCCCGCCCTCGCCGATGCGCTCGGCAATCTCCGCCGTCTCGGCCACGAGCTCCGCCATGCGCGCCCGGTTATCGCGGAAAGCCTCCGAGGCGGTCGACAACTTCGATTGAATGACGCTCATGGAAACCTCAGCGGATGAGTTCGATGCGGCAGCCGACCTTCAGGTCTGCCCATTTCCGATCGGCGGTGACCGCGGTCGCATTATCGCGGATTGCCAGCGCCAGGCAGGCACGGTCGCCAAGCGAGAGGCCTTGGTGACGCGTGAGGCTGCGAAGCTCACCGGCTAGCACAGCGAGGGTATCGTCGAAGGGTACACTCGGAACTTCAAAGTCGCGATAGTTTGCAAGAGCGAGATCTCTGTCCATCCCCCGATCCGCCTGTCGCGCAATAACTTCGACCACGTTGACGGTCGAAATAACTGCACCATTGAGCGCAGCGACAGCCTTCTCGATCCCCGGCTCCTGGAAGATGATGGCCAAGAGACAGGACGAGTCCAAAACCATCATTCGTCTTCGCCCCACATCGCCAGGCGTTCGGCCAGAAACTCGTCGACCACGCTTTCCCCGGGCTTCTTATATGGCGCGGACCGCTCCTGAATGCGCCGAATGTTGTCGAGATAGGAGCGCACACGCAGTTCGCCGTCTACAACATGGCAGATCAGCATTTCACCAGGCTTGATACCCATTTCGTCGCGCATGAATGCCGGAATGACAAAGCGCCCCCCCTCGCCGAGCTTAACGCGTTCGCGCTTGGGCGGCAGCTTCATGAGCTCTTCACGCAACGCCGCGTATTCGGCTTGCTGTTCTTCGGAGCCTCTAGGCGTGTCGCTGTCGGACATCTGCTGCCTCGCTGCTATGGCACGTTGTAATAAATATGCCATGACTCGGCAAACCTGCCAATCACGCCGTTTCCGCAAACATCTCCCTACCGATCAGCATACGGCGGATTTCGCTTGTTCCTGCGCCGATTTCGTAGAGCTTCGCATCGCGCAACAGGCGGCCGGTGGGATAGTCGTTGATGTAGCCGTTGCCGCCGAGCGCCTGGATTGCCTCAAGCGCCACCTGCGTCGCCTTTTCAGCCGCGTAGAGAATGCAGCCGGCGGCGTCCTTTCGGGTCGTCTCGCCGCGATCGCATGAGGCGGCGACAGCATAGACATAGGCACGGCAGGCATTGGTGATGGTGTACATGTCTGCGAGCTTGCCCTGCATCAGCTGAAACTCGCCGATCGCCGTGCCGAACTGCTTGCGCTCGTGGCTGTAGGGAACGACCACGTCGAGCGCCGCCGCCATGATGCCGAGCGGGCCACCGGCAAGCACCACACGTTCATAGTCGAGGCCCGACATCAGGATCCGGACGCCCTGCCCCTCTTCCCCGAGCACGTTCTCGAACGGCACTTCGCAGTCTGCGAAAACGAGTTCGCAGGTGTTGGAGCCGCGCATGCCGAGCTTGTCGAGCTTCTGCGCGGTGGAAAAGCCGCTCATCGTCTTCTCGATCAGGAACGCCGTGATGCCACGCGGGCCGGCGGCAGGATCGGTCTTGGCGTAAACGACGAGCGTATCGGCATCCGGACCATTGGTGATCCACATCTTGTTGCCGTTGAGCACGTAGCGGTCGTTCTTCTTCTCTGCCCTGAGCTTCATCGAGACGACATCCGAGCCCGCACCCGGCTCAGACATCGCGAGCGCGCCGACATGCTCGCCCGAGCAGAGCTTCGGCAGATAGGCTTCCTTCTGCGCAGTGGTCCCCCAACGGTTGATCTGGTTGACGCAGAGATTGGAATGCGCGCCGTAGCTCAAGCCTACCGAGGCAGATGCCCGCGAAATCTCCTCCATCGCGATCACATGGGCGAGATAGCTCATGCCCGTCCCGCCGAAATCCGGATCGGCCGTCATGCCGAGAAGGCCGAGCGCCCCCATCTCCTGCCAGAGATGAGCCGGGAACTCGTTCTTGCGGTCGGTTTCGTCCGCAACCGGCGCGATTCGGTCGCGCGCAAATCGCCTCACCGTCTCGCGAAGCTGGTCGATCTCCTCGCCGAGACCGAAATTCATGCCGCTGTCGAACATCGCCGCATCCTCCCTGATGCGATGAAGGAGTACCCGGCCATCGCCGATGCGGCAATGCGTGATGCCAAAACGCTCCGGTGCATCGCATTGCTGAACGGCTTCATCGATGCGGAATTCTCCTCTTCGCCGCTTAATCCCGCTTTGGGACGCCGGGCCCGATCATCCCCATGCAGAAATGGTTCTGCGTCACCTGCTTGCAGGCGGCAACTCCGAAGTCTCCCGTCGCATCAAAGCGGCGGGAGACGAGCCAAACGATGGAATTCTGGATCGATGCGCCTGCACCTGACGGCACTGCTGATGGCGACGGTGGCGGGCGGCGGCGGCCTGGCAACGGCGCAGGAACAGACCGTCGTCCGCGAAGATGCGGTGACCGGCGCCAAGAGCACAGCGACGATCCTCCAGGAAATGATCGTCACCAACAATGCCTTGGACGGTCCTTTTGCAGTGACCGACACGATCTTCCACCTGCGCGGCGCGCTTGCCCATGAGCGGGACACAGCGATCGGCAAAATCGACCTCGGCATCACGCTCGAGACATTCGAGCATCGAGACGTTGAATTCGAGACCGATCGCAGCGCCAATGTCACCGCCGCATTGACCCGCGAGATCGGCGAGCTGTTCGTGCTGAAGACGTCGCTTGGCTATCTGGCGGAGAGCACCGGAGACGATCTCGATCTCGGCGCCGTCATCATCGGAACGCGCACATTCGGCCAGACTTTCGCGGGCGAGATCGACCTGCGCGGCCAGCTTACACCGCGCACCGCGATGGCCGTCGTGCTTTCCGGCAGCCATGAGGATGTTTCCGATGCGAAGCTCGACGCAGGGCTCGGCACACTAAGGCTTTCGCCGGATGTGAACCGCGCACGCACCGGCTTGATCGTCACCCATGCTTTGCCGGCCATGGTGCTGCGCCTCACCGGGCGGTTCGACGTCGTCGACATACCTGAAGACGACGCCTTCGCGGTCGGCTCACGCGCTGTCACGCTGACGACCGGAGCCACTCTTCCCAATGTTCTGGGCTTTGCCGTCGATGGCGAAGCTGGCTTCACCCATGTCTCTGACGCAATCGGCTTCACGGATCGCGTCTATCCCGTCTACGCACTCACAGTCGAACGGCGGCTTTACGGAATATCGGCAAGCTTCAGCCTCAAGGGCTCGATCAACACCGTCGACACGGACGATCCGCTGGGTTCCTACGTCCATCGCGCCGAACTGGAACTGTCGCGACCGGTGATCGAGCGATTGACCGGCAGCATCGGCATCTTCGGCGAGTTGCGCGACAATCTGGCGATCGGCAACGAGGAAGAGGCGTCGGGCATCTACGTCGCTCTTGCCTTCGATCCCACCTCTCGCATTTCGTTTCTCATGCGGGTCGATGTCAGCGAGATCAATCGAACCGTTTTCGACATCCGCGAGAGCACGGTATCCGGCACGTTCGGCGTGCGCGTCAGCCTTTGAGCTGTGGAAACGGCAAGGGCCGGACGCGAAGCTTGTTTCGCTTCGCGTCCAGCTTTCTTCAGTGGGTAACGTGTCCCCGTCGAAATCTATCGATGCCGCTGTCCGGCCCGGCGATGGAGACGCATTGCCCGCTCAGGCGATAGGGCCTAGCGGCGCAGAAGCCGCTTGACCGGGCCGTTCTGCGAGCCCTTCTGCAGGATCCCGTTGTCACCGCCGAGGATATTGACGCCGGACAGGATGCCGTTGCCATTGAGCAGGCCGTTGCCGTTCAGGATCGAGTTGCGGCTGAGGTCGTTGCCGCTCGCGATCGCTGCACCATTGAGGATGCCGCCGTTCAGCACACCGCCGACATCGACGCTGGGCGAAACGTTCAGCAGCTGCTTGTTGGTCGAGGTGTAGCTCTGGCTGCCATAGCCGCCGCCCTTGCCCCAGCCGCCGGCATGGGCAGCCGTGGCAGTGGTGGCTGCGAGCAGCGATACGACGACGAGCTTGATTGCACTGTTCATGGATACTCTCCTCACTCAGGGTTGAATTACTTGCAGACAACAACTCCTGATGTGAGAACGCCACGATGATGCCGATCTGGCAACCGGCAACAGCAGAACAGCGCGCATAACGGAATATTAAGCATAATCTTCGTGCTTAATATTCTGCATACAGCAAAGAGAACCTCCGAGATCACGCATGAATACAAGCAATTCGATTAAATATTGAATCATCTGACAAAAGAAATCGGCGCAGCGGTCAGGCTGCGCCGAAGGTGGCCGTGGGGCGGGGAATATCGGCTGAGGATTGAGAAGTGGCGCAGTTCGCGTTCAGCGCGCTGCGGCGTATCGGGCGGCACGCATGTGCAGCTTCAATGCCGAAGCTTCGTTGGCGGCGGAAAGCAGCGAACCGACGGTCACATCGGCGATGCCGCCCGTCTCGGTCGGACGGCAATAGACCGTAATCGCGGCACAGGCCTCGCCGCGCGCATCGAGAACGGGGGCAGCGATCGTTGCCGTCATGCTGCCTGGCGCTGGCGGAAGCGCCGCATAGCCACGGGTGCGAACCCCCATTGCAATTGCATTCGCGTCGATCGCGCTCCCGGTCTGCACCATGGCCGTTTCGCGGGCGACCAGATCGCGTGTCGCGTGCATCGGCAGGAAGGCCATGAAGACCTGTCCCGCGGCCGAGGCTGTCAGTGGTTGCGTTGCGCCGAGGCGAACCGGGGAGACCAGCCGGGTAACGGGTTGCTCCGCCCAGATGCAGATCGGCCCGGCAGGCCCCATCACATCGATGCTCACGGCCACATCGAGCCGCTCGGCCAACGCCCGCACCGTGTCGCAAGCGCGCACGACAGGATCAGTGTTCTCGAGTGCTTCAAGCCCAAGCGCGATCGCCGTGGCGCCCAGCCCGTAAAGCCGCGTGCGCGGATCCTGCACGATCATCCCCTCCTGGATGAGACTGCGCAGATAGCGATGCGCCTTGCTGGGCGGCAGTTTCGATTGATACGCGATCTCCTTCAGCGTCAACGCCGCTCGTCTGCCCACGAAGGCTTGAAGAATCGAGAATGTGACGCCCACCGACTTGATCACCATGACATGCCCCTCAAATTGTGCCTCGCTCGCAATACAACCATTAACTGCATTTCGCGTTAATGCAACCTTAGCGGATGCTGATCTGCCAATTCAACGATTTGCAACGCATGGCCTCATGCGCAACAATATGCAATCTGAAGTAGAATAATGGTTTCCCACAACTGGCATCATGGGCCCATTCAATGGATGGGACCGCCATGCTTCACAAAGGACTTTTCTTGCGATGCCGAAAGGGAGGTGCGGCGATCGAATTCGCCATCGTCGCGCCGCTGTTTATCCTGACGCTCCTGACGCTGGTGGCCTACGCCATCTATCTCAACACCGCCCATGCCGTGCAGCAGATCGCGGCAGATTCGGCCCGCATTGCCGTTGCCGGCCTAAACGAGGAGGAAAGGCTGCATCTTGCGCGCAGCTATGTATCCTCCGCTGCGATCTCCTACCCGTTCATCGATGCAGCGATGATGGACGTGGATGTCGGGGATGACCCGGAACCGGGACAGTTTACCGTGCGCCTTTCTTATGATTCCGCCGGCCTGCCGATCTGGAACCTCTTCACCTTCACCATGCCCGAGACGCGGATAGAACGGTACGCGACGATCCGGATCGGAGGCATCTGAGATGGCTGCAGGGAGGACGTTTCTGGCGCGTCTTGCAGCGAACCGGCGCGGCAACGTGGCGATGATCGCGGCAGGTGCCCTGCCGCTCGTTGCCGGATCGCTGGCTCTTGCCGTCGATTACGGCAAGCTCACGCTGGAGCGGCGCACGCTGCAGCAGCATGCCGACCTCGCAGCGATCATCGCCGCATCCAACGCAACAGACCGCATGGGCGCCGTGCGTCAATATCTCGCTTCCAACAATCTCGACTACGTGATCGCCGTCGAAAACGGCTTCGTCGACATCGAGGGGAAGCATCTGGCGACCGTGCCCGACGATCGGCAGGGTATCCTGCGGATCGAGCCAGGTGTGTATCAACCTTCATCCGAACTGGAGGTCGGTGCACGCTTTCGTGCAGTGGATGCCACGGCGACATCGAACGCCGCGCGCGTCGAGATAAGTAGCCCGGGCACCTTGCATTTTGCGGCGCTCTTTTCGCAACCGCCGCGGCTGAGCGCAGTGGGCACAGCACATGCCTCCGCACAGGCTGCGTTCTCCATCGGCTCGCGGCTCGCCAGCCTCAACGATGGCATCGCGAACCAGGTTCTTGGCGCCATGCTCGGGTCGCGCATCGACCTGAAGCTGATGGATTATAACGCGCTGGCCAGCGCCGACATCTCGCTGCTTTCCTTCATGGATGCGCTTGCCACCAATCTCTCATTGGATGCCATCACTTACGACGAGCTTTTGAATCGTTCTGTCAGCATCGGTCGCATGGCGACGGTCCTTTCCTCGCTCGAAGGTCTGTCGCCACAGGCATCTGCCGCACTGCGGTCCCTGGTGACGGCGCTCGGCACCAAGGAGACACCAATCGCGCTTTCGGCGTTTCTGGATGCAGGACCGGTGGGCCGCGCAGCTGTCGGCGCAGCACAGGGCCTGGCCGTGAAGGCCAATGCGCTCGATATCCTGTCGGCCATGGCTTCCATCGCCGGCGCTGGCCGCCAGATCGCACTCGATGTCGACCAGACGCTGCCGGGGCTTGCCTCCGTTTCGCTGAAGCTCGCGGTCGGCCAGCCACCGGAAGGCAGCGCCTGGATTGCCATCGGCGAGCGGGGCGCAACCGTCCGAACCGCGCAGACGCGCCTTTCCCTCGATGTGAAGGTGCTCGGCACGGGCGCCATATCGGCCTTGCATGTGCCGCTTTATCTGGAAGTTGCCTATGGCGAGGCGACGCTGTCGTCTATCGACTGCGGTGCCACCCGCTTGCCTCGCAGCGTCACCTTAGACGCTCGTCCCGGCGTCCTCGAAGCCGCGATCGGCAAGGTCACCGCATCATCCTTTACGGATTTCACCCGCGACCCGACGGTTGCCAAGGCCGCTCTCGTCGATCTGCTGCTGCTCAAAGTGAAGGCGGCCGCCCATCTCGAAGCCGCCAATATCGACACGACGGCGCTTCGCTTCTCCGGCGACGATATCGCCAGGGGCGCGACAAGGACGGTCAATACGCGCGATCTCACCCGCTCACTGACACTGTCTCTCCTGGAGCGGCTGCAGCTGGAGGTCGATATTCTCGGCCTGGGTCTCGGTCTCGGCAACGTTCAAGCCGTCACAAAGCTCGTCACATCCCTGCTCGCAGGGGTGAGCGCGCCGCTCGACCAGGTTCTGCATTCCACGCTGCGGTCCGTAGGCGTTTCGGTCGGCGAAGCGGATGTCCGCGTGACGGGCGCCGAATGCAATCGCGCCGTGCTCGTTCAATAAGGTCTACGCGTTGAGTGCGCGGCTGGCGGCTTCCACATTCTGGGCAAGGTGGTGCGGGTCGATCGTCCCGACGACCAGAGACGACACGCCGGGATGACCGAGGATCATCCGGAAGCTTTCGGCAACCGGATCGTCGCTTTGCGAAACGGCATGGCCGGAGGCGAGCGGCTTCTTGATGAGAACACCCTTGCCGCTGATCGCTGCCGCGTCGATGACCGGCAATTCGTCCCGATAGGCGAGATTGTGCGTGACCATCACGCAGTCGCTTGCCGCAAGCGCACGCAGCCCGCCCTCAATGGTTTTCGTCGACATGCCCGTCGCGCGGATCTTGCCCTGCGCCTTGAGGCGCTCCAGCGTATCCAGCGCGCCAAACCGGTCGATCACATCGAGATCGTCGCCATTTGAGTGAATGAGCACGATGTCCAGCCGGTCCGTTCCAAGCTGCTTCAGGCTCCGCTCGACGCTCAGCGTGATGTGTTCGCGCGAAAAGACATAGTGGCTTTGTCCGCTGGCCACGTCGAATTCCTCGCCGGCCTTGGAGCAGATCAGCCATTTGTCGCGCTGGCCTTTGAGCAGCGCACCGAGCCGCTCCTCGGACGTGCCATAGGCCGGCGCCGTATCGATGAGGTTGATGCCGAGATCGGCAGCGAGCGCCAAGAGTGACGCCGCCTCCGCATCGCTCGGCAGCCGGAACGGCTTCGGCAGTTTCAGCCCTGCCGTGCGGCCGAACTTGACTGTGCCGAGCGCGATCGGGCTGACGCGCAGCCCCGTGGTGCCAAAGTCTCTCAAGTCCATTGGATCGTCTCTTTCCAGGGCAAGCGCGCAATTTTGGGTCGCGGCAGGTCGGAAAGGCGGGACCAATCGACCGCGACTTGCGCACCCTCGCCCAACCGCGCACGAAGTTTGCCGAGCGCCAGTCGCGCGAGTTCCGGCGCCAGCGCCAGCTTCGTCGGCCAGGCGACGAGGCAATTGCCGACCTCTTCCAAAAACGCGCCATCCGGACGCGCACCGCCCGGCTGCAGCGGTTCGGCGCGATCGATGCGCAGCGTCGCCCATTCGGCTTGGAACGGCCGAAGCTGCGGCAGGAGCCGGTCGATCGTCTCGCGGGCCACAGCGATCTGCTGATCTTCCGTTCTCTCCACGCCCGTTTCAGCGAGCCCGCCGCCGAGATACCAGACGACGTGGCCATCGCTCGACGGATGGCTCGTCACGGTGAGGAGCGGGCTGCTGGACATGCCAATGCAGTGGCCGAAAAGCGGAAGATCGACCGTGTGGCGTGCCACCACCATGTGCAGCGGCCGCCGCTGCAATTGCGGGCGTACGATGTTGAGGCGCGCGGCAAGAGCCTCGTGGCCGGCACCGGATGTCAGGATAAGAGCACGCGGCTTGAGAACGAGCCCGTTCTCAAGGCTGATGCTGCTGACATTGCCGGCATCATTGAAACCATATGACATCGTCTCGGCGGCAGCGCGGATGATGCGATCCTTGAGCGGTGCTGCCAGTGTCTCAACCAGCGAAGGCATGTCGAGCACGAACTCGTTGAGACGATAGACCGACCCACTCGCATCCGGCAGTTGAAAGATAGAGGGTTTGTCTTGGTCGTCGACGCGGTCGACGCGGGAGCGCATGGCCTTACTCGCGAAGAACGACGTCACCTGCGATGTCAGCGATCCGGCAGACCAGAGATAGGTGGCATCGGAAAGCTCCCGCACGCCTTGGAGATCGAGCTCGCCTCGACCCTTCAGGCAATCGCGCCAGAGGTCCGGCATGCGGCCGATCGCATCGGCAGCAGGCGTCATCGCACCGCTCAGCGCGTATTTCGTGCCCCCATGGATGATGCCCTGGGCGTATCGGGTCTGCCCACCACCAAGCGCGGTCTTCTCGATCAGCACCGCGCTCAGGCCATCCTGTGTCGCGCGATTGAGGAGCCAGAGACCGGCGACACCACCGCCGATGATGACCAGGTCGAGTTCCATCGGTTCGCTCATGCGCCGCTCTCCGCGATGACGTGTTCGGCGAAACGGGCCAAATCGTCGAAAATCAGTGTGTTTTCCGGGAGGCTCGACCGATCCTTTTCCGTTTTCAAGCCCTTGCCGGTTCGCACAAGCACCGGCCGAAAGTCGCGCGAAATGCCTGCCTGCAGGTCGCGCAGGCTGTCGCCGACGAGCCAGCGCTCATCGATGTTATGCGCGCCGAGCCGGTCCAGTATCTCATCGATCATCCCCGGCAGCGGCTTGCGGCAGGCGCAGCCGTCGCCTGGCTCATGCGGGCAAAAGGCGATGTGTGCGATCGCGCCGCCCGCCTCTGTCACCGCCTCCTCCATGCGCCGATGGATGGCCTGAAGCGTCTCGAGCGAGAGATAGCCCCGCGCGATGCCGGACTGGTTCGTGGCAACCGCGATGGTGTAGCCGGCCTGGGCCAGCCTGGCGATTGCATCGATGCTGCCTTCGATCGGCCGCCATTCGTCGACGGACCGGATGAAGGCATCCGAATCATGATTGATGACGCCGTCGCGATCGAGGATGACGAGCTTCATGACGTGGCGAACCGCCGGTCCATGTCTTCGCAGATCCAATGCCCGATGAAGAGATGCGCCTCCTGCACGCGCGCCGTTTCACTCTCCGGCACGGCGAGAAGATGATCGGCCGTTTCGGCAAGCTTGCCGCCGCCCCTGCCCGTCCATGCCCATCCCGCAGCACCGACGGACCTGGCCGCAGCGAGACCGGCCATGATGTTTGCGCTATTGCCCGATGTGGAGATGCCGATCACCGTGTCGGCGGGGCCGCACAGAGCCTCCACCTGACGGGCAAACACCGTTTCGAAGGCGTAGTCGTTGCTGTGCGCCGTCAGGATCGAGGTGTCGACCGTCAGCGCGAGAGCCGGCAGCGGTCGTCGTTCAGCCCGGTAGCGCACGACGAACTCCGCGGCCAGATGCTGGCTGTCGGCCGCACTTCCGCCATTGCCGAAGAACACGACCTTGCCGCCCGAGCGGATCGAGCGCTCGATCTGGTCGGCCAGAGCCACGACCTGGGCCTCCAGCGCGCCCAATTCCGCAAACAGGCGCCGATGCCGTTCCAGCGCGTCGAGAAATGACATGAATGGCTCCCGATGATGCCGCCTTCTGGGGGCGCGAGACAGTTAACTGCCACGCGAAGTCGGTGCAAGCCGCGCTGCTTGCGTTGCGATTGCCGCGACACTGGTGCTATCGAGTGTTTCGGGCATAGATCCAGCGCCATTGTCGCGCCCGTTGCAATTGGTAGAGCCGAGATGCGAACCGTTCCAAGACCACACTGCATCGCCTGCGGCAGCTCGGGGACCGAGCTCTACAAGGATCTGCCAGACAGGCTTTTTTCCGCGCCCGGCACGTGGACGATCAAGCGCTGCGACAATGCCCAGTGCGAGACACTGTGGCTCGACCCGGCGCCGGCCCCGGAGGATCTGGGCGAGATTTACGGCGATTACTTCACCCACGGCAAGTCGGATCGGAAGCTTTCGAAAGCCAAGAGGGCTTATCTCGAAACGCGGTATGGCGCGAAGCCCACGGGCGCAACCGATCGCCTTCTGGCTGCGCTATTCGCCACTCGGCGCCGGCGCAAGATGGAGATCGACGATCAGGTTTTTCATCTGAAGCGCGGTTCAGGACCGCAGCGCGTGCTGGATGTCGGGTGCGGCAGCGGCGATGCGCTCTGGACGCTGTCGGAGCTCGGCTGGGAAACCGTCGGTGTCGAATTCGATGCGAAGGCGGCCGAAGCTGCTCGCGCCAAAGGCCTGACTGTCCATGTCGGCGATATCACGGAGCAGAATTTTGCCGATGCATCGTTCGATGCCGTGACGCTCAGCCATGTGATCGAGCATCTGCCCGATCCACACACGACGCTGAGAGAATGCCACCGCATTCTCAAGCCCGGTGGCTCGCTGACGATGCTGACGCCAAACGCTGGCGGCCTTGGGCATCGCATTCACAAGGTCGACTGGATGGCGCTCGATCCGCCCCGCCATCTCAACATCTACACCGTCGACAGCATGAAGCGGCTTGTGGCCGATTGCGGCTTCGCCAATGCCGAGGTCACCAGTTCCGCATCGGGATCCGACCGGATCGCGATGACGAGCAGCGCGATCAAGAAAGCTGGCCACGCCGACCTTGGCGCGAAGCCCGGGTTCCTCGTCAAGCGCATCGCCCGCCTGCAGCATGCGCTCCAGGCGGGATTGGTGAAGGTGAACGGCAAGCTGGGCGATCAACTGGTGGTCAAGGCTTGGAAGACATAGAAGCGCAGCGCGAGCCGCAAACTGTCGAAACGCGCGGTGCCGTCCACCGGCTCGACATTGCGATCGCGATCTTTCGTCTCGAGCCTGCCGGCGGGCTGGAGATCCACGCGCTCCGCCTTGCCGAAGACCTGGCCGCGCGCGGCCACCGCGTGACGATGGTGACCACCCGAGCCACGCAGGTCCCGTCGGGGATCGAACTGCATCGGATTGAGCCACGCGGCTTCACCAACCATGGGCGGATCGCTGCTTTCGCGCAGGACATGGCCCGGGAGACGGCGGGGAAGTTCGATCTCGTCATCGGCTTCCAGCGCATGCCTGGGCTCGACGTGCTCTTTTGCGGCGACTGGTGTTTTGCCGACCGGAACCGGCAGTGGTGGAAGGCCCTTTCGCCGCGCGCCAGAACGCTCGGAGCGCTCGAAAGGGCCTGCTTCGGACGCGGCAGCGACACGCTGCTGCTCCTGCTCGCCAAACCGCAGGCCGAAGCTTACCGGCGCAATTACGATACCGAACCGGAGCGCATCATCATCCTGCCGCCGACGCTCGATGCGAAGCTGATACCGCACAACATCGATGTCTCGGAACGCGCTGCCTTGCGGGCAACACTTCGCTATCGCCCTGACGAGATCGTATGGCTCTGGCTCGGCCTGCATCCGCACACCAAAGGGCTTGATCGGGCGGTCGAAGCTTTGGCGCTCACGCCGGCCGCGCGGCTCGTCGCTTGCGGGCCTGATCCGGAAGGCCGGAAGATTGAGATCATCGGAAAAAAGGCGCAAGCTCTCGGCATCGCTGACAGATTGACCTTGCACGGCCTGACCAAAGGCGACGCGCTGAAGGATCAGCTGCGCGCCGCGGACCTTTTGATGCATCCGGCCAGGCTGGACGTGACAGGCATGGTCATCGCCGAAGCGCTCGCCGCCGGCCTTCCCGTCATCGCCACCGCCAACTGCGGCTTCGCGCCACTCGTCGAAGAAGCAGCAGCGGGCATCGTCGTGTCGTCGGAGGCATCACCGCGCGAGCTGGCCGAAGCAGGCTCAGCCGATAAGGCGACACTCACGCGCTGGTCGCAATCCGCCAAAGACTATGTCGCGCGAACCGATTTGAGCACGGGCATGGCCGTCGCAGTCAAAGCCATCGAAACACTTGCACGCCGAAAGCGATCGCAACCGTGAGCGCCGGTCTTTTCATCGTCGCACCGAACAATGTCCCGCAAACGTCCGGGTCCGACGATCTCGCAAAGCTGACGGCACTTCTGGAGACGAGGCCTGAACAGTACATCGCGGTGCCAGCCGGATCGGCGGTCGCGGCTTGCGCCCAAGCCAAATCAGTCATGCTGGATCGTCTCGCAACGTATCCCGTGGATCTTCTCATAGCCGTCGATGGTGCTGGCCGGCGCGAACGACGCATGCTGGTGACGGAGGGACTGCGATTCCTCGACCCGACGGCGGAACTGCCGGTCGTGATGAATCGGCTGTCGGCACTTGCGGCCCTCAAGAAGCCGGTCGTGGCCGCTTGCGGTGAGAATTGGCGCTGGGCTCTGGTGCGCGCTATCGCCGAAATGGGCCGGCTTGAGGCACTGATCACCGGGCTCAAGCTGCCGAAGCGGCCTCTACCGGTCGTGCCGATGGCCCTGCTCGATCTGTTTGCAAATGGCGGAACGGAAAGCCGGCCAGCTCCGCGCATCCTCGTCGTCGGCCGTATCGAGGCCTCCGTCAGCCTCTATTTCGATGGCCTTCCGCCTGAGACTGCGAGCATGCTGCGCTTCATCGAAGCCGAAGCCCTGGTCGCGAATATCGCGTTGCTTGAAACGGTCGACGCGATCATCATCGTGCGCGATCTCGAACGCTGCCACGACCTTGGCCTTCTCAGCGTGATGGCCCAGCTTGAAATTCCGCGGGTCTGGTTCATCGACGACAATCCGTTGGTACTGGCGCGCGAGGATTATCACTGGGCCTTTTACACCAGAGAACGACTCACCCGCCTGCTTGAGGGCTTTGCCGGCATTTTCGCCTCGACCGATGCGCTTGCAGACGCCCTACGGCACCTGCACCAGCAGGTTACCGTCTTCCCGCCTGTGCTGGATCGCCGTCTCATTTCGCCAGCTGAGCCCGTGTCGGAAGAGCTGACGGTCGCGCTCGCCGGCGGCGGGTTTCGTTCTGAAGCGTTTCAGCGAGATATTCTCCCCGCACTGCATGCCGTGCAAGCCGACAAGCCCGTTCACCTGGTGGCGCCAAAGAGCTTTGCCGCCCCGCCGCAACAAATGCCGAAAACAACGTTCCTTGAGCCCAGGCAGTCCTTTCCCCAATTCGTCCGCGCATGGCGACAAGGAAAGCCCAACGTCCTCGTCCACCCCAGATCGGCGACGGAAAACGCGCCCCACAAGACGCCCAATGCCTTGCTTGTCGGGCTTTATCTGGATGCGGTGCCGATCGTTCACGCCGATGAACCAGCTTATGTCGCCTTGCCCGAGCACCCGGGTTTCGTGAAGGCTCGGACCGGAAGGGAGTACCAAGCGGCGTTTACCGAGCTGATGGACCCAGTCGCACGTCGTACACGCCTTGCAGCACTGCTTGAGCTTTGCGAAAGCCTCTTCGGTGGAAAAACCAATGAAGCGGCGTTGGTGAGGTTCATGGGATCAAGCCGACCGCCCCTACCGATAACCAAGGCCTTGAAGCTCGGTCTTCCCTTCCGCCGCGCAGCGGGACGCATCGACCGCCTTTTCCGTCAGGCGCGGCATAAGCTGCGCCGCTGATCGCCTGCTATTTCTTCTTGGCCACGCCGGGGTCGTCAGAATCGAGCGGCCAAGTCGCGTCACCCTCTTCCTTGCCCGAAAAGACACGCGGATCGGCGCTGGCGACGCCGTTATTGTCGGAATGGCGCTTGCCCTTGGCAAACTGCCCGGAAATTTCCTTGCTGCGGGTTTTGGGCTCCGCCCCAGCCGTCTTTGGCGTTTTTGCGCTCGTGGCCATTGTGGTCTCCCTGCTCTGGCTTCGCCAATCGCGCCTGAGGTCAGCGTCCGCCATTCACGCAAACGAAAGGCCGTCCGTAAAGCGGCCGGTTCGCCATCACTTGTGCCAGTGCGTGCAGCGGCGGTTGCGGGCTTTCATCGGGGTTCGGGTTGGGCATCTCGTCCGGCAGCCTGTCGGGTTCCGGCTCCTGGATCGGCGGCTCTTCGGGCAGCGGCGGCTGGTTTGGCTCTTCGTCTGGCCTGGTAGGTCTTGCTGGATCGGACACAAGCGGTCTCCTTTGTCGCTTATGCCTCCAATTGGCGAGCGGCCGAACTGTTCCGGTATGTCCGTTCAAATTTAATGATCGGTCCGGTCAGCTTTGCCCGATCTCCCCGATCAACCACGCGCGAAACGCGGTAACGGCGGGGTTGCTGCGCGAGCGCTCCGGCGAGATCAGCGCATAGGTTTCGCCGGTCACCAGCCGATGGGGTGACGCGGCAACAAGCGTGCCGCGGTCGAGCGCGTCGCGTGCAATGAGTTCCGGAATGAGCCCGACGCCGAGACCAGCGGCGGCGGCATCGAGAATCATGTCGAAATGATCGAAGCGCGCACCGCGGGTCATCCGGCGCGGATCGAGCTCCCGTTCGCGAAACCAGTCGAGCCAAAGCGTCGGCCGCGTGGACTGTTGCAGCAGCGGCAGTTGCTGAAGGTCGCGATCATCGAGGCTCGCGCCTTTGGCAAGAACACGCGGCGATGCGACGATCACCATCTCTTCCCGCAAGAGAGCCACGAGATCGGCGCCCGGCGGCTCGTGCTGGCTGCGCATGATTGCCACGTCGAAAGCTTCCTGTGCGAAATCGACCGGCCGAAGCCGCGCCGCGATATCGAAGTTCACGTCCGGCATGGTAGCGGAAAATGCCGCCAGCCGCGGGATGAGCCAGCTGCGGCCGATGCTCGGCAGCACCGCCAACCGCAGCACGGAAGAAGCGCCGCCGAACGCAATCGCCGAGGCAGACGCGTTACGCAAATCGTCCAGGAGCGGCTCGGCGCGCTCGAGCAGTACGCCGCCCGCGCGCGAAAGCACGAGCCGGCGCCGCACTCGCTCGAAGAGAAGAACGCCGAGGCGATCTTCCAGAGACGAGAGCGAGCGCGAAATGGCGCTCTGAGTCAGATTGAGATGTTCGGCCGCCTGCACCGTCGTGCCGAACCGCGCGCAGGCAACGAAGGCCTCCAGTTCGCCCACGCTCGGTACATAGCCCTTCGACATCGCTCGCCCCTCTTCTAACCGCCGGTGATCATATTTGCGCATAGGGAATAGGCGATCGGACGCGCGCCGCACCATGCCTGCTAGCACTATAGCCGCAAATCGAATGTTCGCGTCACATGGGTTGATGAGAAATCATCATTTTCTTTGGCTTGCCGCATCGCTTACAAATAACTCCAGATTTGCACGCGATGCATAAGGAGGATTTCCGATGACCGAAGCTTTGAAGGCAAAAGATCGCCCGGACGGCGCTGCTGGGTTCCAGTGGGACGACCCGTTCCTGATTGATGATCAGCTGACCGAAGACGAGCGGATGATCCGCGATGCGGCGGCAGCGTTCGCCGCTGACAAGCTCGCGCCGCGTGTCGAGCAGATGTACATGAACGAGGAAAGCGATCCGTCGATCTTCCGCGAAATGGGTGAGAACGGCCTGCTCGGCGTCACCGTGCCGGAGGAATTCGGCGGTGCGGAAGCCTCCTATGTTGCCTACGGTCTCGTTGCCCGCGAAGTCGAGCGTGTCGATTCCGGCTTCCGCTCCATGATGAGTGTCCAGTCGTCGCTCGTCATGTATCCGATTTACGCCTATGGCGATGACACGCAGCGCCGCAAGTACCTGCCGAAACTCGCCTCGGGCGAATTCATCGGCTGCTTCGGCCTGACCGAGCCCGATGCCGGTTCCGATCCCGGCGGCATGAAGACGCGCGCCAAGAAGATCGATGGCGGCTATCTCCTCTCCGGCTCGAAGATGTGGATTTCCAATTCGCCGATCGCCGACGTCTTCGTCGTCTGGGCGAAATCGGAGGCGCACGACGGCAAGATCCGTGGCTTCATTCTCGAAAAAGGCATGAAGGGCCTCTCCGCGCCGAAGATCGGTGGCAAACTCTCGCTGCGCGCGTCGATCACCGGCGAAATCGTCATGGACGGCGTGGAAGTGCCGGAGGAAAACCTGCTGCCGAACGTCTCGGGCCTGAAGGGTCCCTTCGGCTGCCTCAACCGCGCCCGCTACGGCATCTCCTGGGGCGTTCTCGGCGCGGCGGAAGATTGCTGGCACCGTGCCCGGCAGTATGGCCTCGACCGCAAACAGTTCGGCAAGCCGCTCGCCGGCACGCAGCTTTACCAGAAGAAGCTCGCCGACATGCAGACGGAGATCACACTCGGCCTGCAGGCGTCGCTGCGCGTCGGCCGCCTCATGGATGAAGGCCGCATGGCGCCGGAGATGATTTCGATCGTCAAGCGCAACAATTGCGGCAAGGCGCTCGATATCGCCCGCCAGGCACGCGACATGCATGGCGGCAACGGCATCCAGATCGAATACCAGGTCATGCGCCACGCGCAGAACCTCGAAACGGTCAACACCTATGAGGGCACGCACGACGTTCACGCGCTGATCCTTGGCCGCGCCCAGACCGGTATTCAGGCGTTCTTCTGATCATGACCCTAAGCAACGACAACGAAGCGGTCGAAGCTGAAGCCCGGCCGCTTCGAGGCAGCGTGCGCAAGCCGCTCGAAGGCGTCCGCGTCGTCGAACTGGCACGCATCCTTGCCGGCCCCTGGGCCGGCCAGGTGCTCGCCGATCTCGGCGCCGAAGTCATCAAGATCGAGGCGCCGGAAGGCGACGACACGCGCGGCTGGGGCCCGCCCTTCGTCAACCGCGCAGACGGTGCCCGCGAAGCGGCCTATTTCCATGCGGCCAACCGCGGCAAGACGTCGATCACAGCCGATCTGAAGAGCGAAGAGGGTCGCGCCCGCGTGGTCGACCTCGTGCGCAGCGCCGATGTGCTGATCGAAAACTTCAAGGTTGGCGGACTCGCGAAATACGGCCTCGATTACGATAGCTTGAAGGCCGTCAACGAGCGCCTGATCTATTGCTCGATCACCGGCTTTGGCCAGACGGGCCCCTACCGGCACCGCGCCGGGTACGATTTCATGATCCAGGGCATGGCCGGCATCATGGATCTGACCGGCGACCCCGAAGGCGAACCGCAGAAGATGGGCGTCGCCTTCGCCGACATCTTCACCGGGCTTTACAGCGTCATCGGCATCGAGGCCGCTTTACTCGAACGCAGCCGCACCGGCAGCGGCTGCCACATCGACATGGCGCTCTACGATTGCATGGCAGGCGTTCTCGCCAACCAGGCGATGAATTACCTCGTGTCCGGCAAGGCTCCGAGGCGGCTCGGCAATGCCCATCCCAACATCGTGCCCTATCAGGTCTTCCAGGTCGCAGACGGCCACCTCATCGTGGCAGTCGGCAACGACCGCCAGTTCCGGGCGCTCGCCGAGATCATCGGTCTGGCAGCGCTTGGAACCGATCCATCCTACGCCACGAACGAGGCCCGCGTTGCCAATCGGGACGCGCTGATCGCACTGCTCGCCCCCGCGATCGCACGTTTCGAACGGGACGCGCTTCTTGCGCTTCTCGAGGAACGCTCCGTACCGGCAGGCCCGATCAACACGGTCGCCGACGTCTTCGCGGATCCCCAGATCCTCGCGCGACAGATGAAGATAGAGACCGCCGACACCCAGGGCACGCCGATCCCTGGAATGCGTATGCCGATCCTGTTCGACGATATGCCCGCCATCGCCGGGCGCCCCGCCCCAAGGCTCGGGCAGGACACCTAAGCTTCGCCGCCGCTCGCAGCCGGCGGCCGCCGGTCAGAGCGCGCCCACGAAGCTCTCCAGCTTGCCAAGCGTATTATGGCCGAGCTCGATCGCACCGAAGCCGCATGCCTCTTGGAATTCGGCTTGCGTGCTGAACATCATGCCGAGCGTCACCAGTGTCGATCCGTCCTGCTCCTCGAACGAGGCCGGTGCGGCTGTGTTTCGGAGATCATGCAACCATCCCAGACGACGCCTGCGCAGCGCGCGAATTCACCGCGCCAAATGATGCTGTCGATGCACACAGCCTTTCATGTCGCCGCAAATAGCTAAAATTGTGCCGGAAATATAAACGGTATGAAAACCATTCAAATTCACGTCTTTTTAGATGAGAGGTGCCTATACTGCAATTGTAATCGGGGAGAACAAAATGAAAAAAGTACTGATACCAGCATTTGCAGTAATGGCTCTTGCAACCACTGCAAACGCCCAGCCCATCTCATCGCCCGCTTATATTCAGCAGATCAACCCGTCGAGTGCATCCGTGCAGCTGACGACCAGCCAGTTGATGACACCGATCATCAACCTCGTCTCACAGATGCCGGAACTCACACCGCGGGGCCCCGGCAATCTGGGACTCGTCTGGCAGGACGGCACGAACAACAACGCGACGATCGATCAGCGCGGCAGCCAAAATGTTGGTCTTATCCGCCAGATCGGCATGGACAACGTTGCTTCCATCAGTCAGCGCGGCATCGGCCATCAGGCCATGGTCTTCCAACAGGGCCGCAACAACGTCGCGATCATCCGCCAGCGCTAGAAGCGCGTGGCGGATGGTAATCTGCGGTCGATCAGAGCGCTTGGCGTGATCAGTTGGCGCTTGGGATGAGCGGAACTTCTGGAACCGGAACCGGTGTTGGATCTGGCTGCGGGATACCGCCGAAGTCCGGGAAATCTATGGAGAAGCCGGGCGAGCCGCCGCCGGCAGTTTGGGCAGTAGCCTGCGACAGCAACCAGTTGCCGTTCAGCGGGTCACCGCCGAACGATGGATTTATGGGCCGATAGACCAGCTCGGAGGCATGAACAGCCCCGATGCTGCTCAGCAGAACTGAAGTTCCGACGACTGCAGCAAGAATCTTCATTGTTTAAGTCTCCGAGAAAAACCTGGCGAGCTTGGGTAGCCTTGCCAGTATCGTTCAATACGCTCTTCTATTCGGTAGCACATACATTCTGCCAGGCACAATGACGACGTTGGCGTTGCTGAGACCGTTCAGCCCGCTCGGCATCATGAAATTGCCTGATGACGGCGTCTGGATAGCCACCACATTCGTGTTGACGGAATTGCGGACGTCGAGCACGCCCGCAAGGTTGCTGCCGACCTGGACGTACCCAACATTGTTGTTGTTCCCCGACACGCCAACAAGCTGAAAATTGTTGTCGCCCCGGCTTGCCTGAACAACGCTGTTGTTCGAACCGCCCTGAACGAGAAGCAGCGCCGAATTGTGCCCGTCGATTGCTTGAACCGCACGATTGCGCGAACCGCTTTGATCGATCAGCGAGGCGCTGCTGTGCCCCTCGATGGCCGATGTGGCGGCATTGTACGAACCAATTTGTTGGATCGAGGTCGTGTTGCCTGCCTGACCGCTAACGAACGGATTGATCGGCTCCATCAATTGACCGACGATGGCGGGAGTGGGTACCCCGCTCTCGGGAGCTGTCGGCAAGAGTTCCAGCGCAGATGCACCGCTTATACCCATCAGCAACCCTGCAATGGCTCCAGTCAGCGCACTCTTCCAGGTTTTCATGTTCCGTCCCCTTTTCCCCAAGCCTCAAAGCCGGATAGAGTGCTCATCGAGTTCAACGTCAGTCTGTAGGCGACAGAGCGGCGTGCCGTCGTTCGCAATGACTGCCATCTCGATGGCGACCCGCGAGGGTTTGTCGACCGTTATGACGATCGCGCCCAACGAGCCATCCGCAAAGCGATTGGTCTGACTGGTCTGGCTGACACCCGAAGCCGATCGCTTCGTAACCGCAATTTGAACACTGCCTGCCAAGGCCTCAGACGTTTCGATAAAAGGCCGCAATCGAGCAAAGTTGGTTCCATCGATCTCGACGCCACATGCGGCAATGCGAGAATTGAGGATGTCCCCGTCGATGGTCTGGCCGTTTATCGAAGCGCCACTTGCGCCAGTCGAAAGAAGGAGGCCCGTCAAGAGCAGCGACATGCCGGTCATCAGAGCCTCCCCTTTGTCGGTCGATACCGGCGCGGGCTGACCGCCCGCGCCGGTATCGTGATTGCTTAGTTCTGGATCACGGCAGCGACGTTGCCGCGACCCTGCTGGAGGACCAGCGAGTTTTGGCCAGTTCCGCGCTGCGTCACCGAAGCCACGTTTGCGCTCGTGCCAGCACCTACGCCGTTCTGGAGAATAAGCGAGTTGTTGGACGAACCAGCCTGATCAACCAGTGCGTAGCTGAAATCGCCAGCCTGGATGACCGTCGACGACTGCGCCGTACCCGTTTGCATAATGCCGGCGCCGGAATTGCTCGCGTTCTGAACGATGAGCGAGGTGCTTCCGAGGCTTGCGATCTGCTGAGTCGATGCGAAGTTCTCCGAACCGTTCTGGAGCGTGAGCGACGCATTGCCGACACCGCCGGACTGAGTGGTCACGGCGCCGTTGCCACTGCCATTCTGGATCGTGCCGGCAACCGAAGCGGCCGTCAGCGACTGGCTGGTAATGGCGGCGTTGCCTTCACCAATCTGAACCGTGGCCGCGATGGCACCGATCGTTGCCGTCTGTGCGTTGGAAGCAAAGTTTCCATCACCGATCTGCGCCACTCCGGCCAGCGAACCGGCAGCGACGAGCTGGCTGTTCAGGCCGGTATTGCCGTCACCAACCTGCACGATACCGGCGGCAGACGCGACGGTTGGTACGCTGATTTCACCGAGTGGGTTGACGAACGTCTCGTCAAGCGACACGTCAGTCGACGCCTGCGAATAGCGCAGCGGATCATTGACGAAAGTGCCGATAAACCGCGAGGACAACTTTACACCCGTGCCACCATCCAGCTGAGGAGCATAGAGCGTTCCGCTCTGCTGCAAGGTAAGCATCGCAGGCGAAACCAGCTGGCCGACCTGAGTGTTGGATGCGGCATTGCCATTACCGATTTGTGCGATCACAGCAACAGAATCCTGTGCAGGTGCAGCACCACTCCCCGAAAGCGTGCCAGGCTGGGCAACGAGACCCAACAGGAACGGACCGACATCTGGGTTGGACTGATTTGGACCTACCACGAGTAGATAACTCGGCAACGAAACGTTTGTGGTCAGATCGTAACCAGGAACGACCGTGCTGACCGTCTGGAACTCACCCTGCGTGTTGAACGCACGGTTGTCGTTACCGACCTGGATGATGCCGCCGAGAACGCCCGAGCTGTTGGCCTGCTGGAGGTTACCGGCCACGTTGCCCGAACCGAACTGGCCGATCAGTGCGGTGGAGTCGTCGACGCCATCCTGGATGTTCCAGGCAAGGTTGTCGGAGCCGCCCTGCAGGATCGCTGCCGAGACATTGTTGCCTTCTGCCTGGGTATTGGCAGCATCATTGTCCAGGCCGAGTTGAACGATCAATGCATCCGAATTTGTGATATCGGACTGAGCGTTCAGGCCCGTATTGTCAACGCCACCCTGGACGATGACGGCCGATGTCGGATTGACATTGCTCTGCGCATTCACGGCAGTGTTGTTCACGCCGGCCTGCAGGATGCCTGCCGACGAGCCAGCTTCAGCGCCCGACTGCACGTTCGTCGCCGTGTTGTCGGCACCGAGCTGAATGATGCCGGCTTCTGCACCGGCTGAGCCTGCGAACTGAGTGTTGCTGCCGAAGTTGTTGTCACCTGCCTGAATAATGCCGGCCGAATTGGCGGAACCGGCATCCTGAAGGTTGACGGCTTCGTTGTCAGCACCTGCCTGGATGATGCCAGCTTCGTTGCCATCGCCACCAGCCTGAGCGTTCGTGGCTACGTTGTCTGCGCCTGCCTGAATGATGCCGGCCGAATTCGCTGCACCTGCGTCCTGCAGGTTGACAGCTTCGTTGTCCGCACCCGCCTGGATGATGCCGGCTTCGTTGCCATCACCACCAGCTTGCGCGTTCGTTGCTTCGTTATCTGCACCTGCCTGGATGACGCCAGCTGTATTGTTCGCACCGTCGAGCTGGAGGTTGGATGCCAGATTGTCGGCACCGAGCTGCAAGATCGCTGCATCATTGTCCAGCCCAGCAACCTGAACGTTCGTTGCAGTGTTGTCGGCACCCGCCTGGACCAGCCGAGCGCCCTTACGCGCACCACCGGTCTGGAGATTCGTACCTTCGTTGCCGACGCCAGTCTGAACAATCGCACCGCTGTTGTCAGCGCCGCCGTCCTGCAGGTTCGTCGCCGTGTTGCTATCGCCAAACTGTGCAATGCCGGCAGTATTGCCTGCTCCGGCACTCTGCGCGTTCAGGCCGGTGTTGGAGACACCTGCCTGCAGAATGTCGGCCTCGTTGTTGCCGCCTTCCACCTGTGCAGATTGGACATTAGTCGCACCATTGTCATTGCCAAGCTGCACGATCGAGGCGTTTGCACCCGTTTCGACAGCCAAATTGGCCGCGCCGACCTGGCTGTTGAGAGCGGTGTTGCCGTTGCCGGCCTGGAGGATCGAAGCCTGATCGCCAAACCCGTCCTGGGAGTTGTTGGTCGCCGCGTTGCCATTGCCGACCTGCACGGTTGCAGCCTCGTTGCCCGTGCCGTCGCGGCTGACGTTCAACGCCGTGTTGTCATCGCCGAACTGGGCAATCCCGGCAACGTGATTCGTACCACCGGTGTGGAGGTTAAAGCCGTCATTGGCATCGCCGCCCTGGATGATAGCCACAGTGCCGTTGGTGCTGGAATTCTGGTTGTTGACGGCAAGGTTGCCTTCACCAACCTGCAGCGTGCCTGCCTCGTTGCCGAGGCCCATGCTGTACTGATTGACGACGCCGGCGCCGAAAGGCTCATAGAAGTCGACCGTTTGCGTGTTGAGCGCAACGTTACCCGTGCCGCCCTGGGCAATTGTGGATTCCGAACCGTCCTGGCCTTTCTGAAGAACGGTTGCGACGTTTTGCGAGCCGCCCTGAAGGATGCCCGAGAAGGAATTGGCCGTCGGATTGACCGCACCTGCAACCTGCGTGTTGAACGCAAAATTGCCCACTGCAGCCGCATCAGGATTTACCTGGATGATGCCGGAGTCATTGCCGTTACCGGTCTGCTCGTTCTGAGCGACGTTGGCGAAGCCGCCCTGAAAAATTGCACCGCGGTTGGAGCCGGTCTGAAGGAACCTGTTGACGATGTTGTTGTCGCCGAACTGGGCGATGCCACCGACGTTGGAGTCAACCTGCAGGAACTCACCGCCGATGAAGTTGCCCGTGCCGAGCTGCATCGTGCCGAGATCGTTGTTACCGCGCTGCGCATCCGAGCCGCCATCCGCGTTCAGCGGGGCAAGATACGGAAGAAAGATGTTACCGTCGCCAAACTGGTAAACGAAGGCACGGTTGGTCCCCGCCTGCGAAAGATAGGCAAGATTGCTATTGTTCAGCTGACCGATGAATGCCTGGTTGGCTGTCTGCGCATTTGCTGCGCCCATAGCCAATGGCACCATGGCGGCGCTCGCCATGAGTAGCTTCTTAAATGACATGAATGTCTCCCAAACGAATTTTTGACCCGCGGGAACACCCCCCGCCCCGGCTCGCCCATCGCGCTTTTCGGCGAGGGTTAACGATCGGTTAATACCAGACACAAAGTCCAGACCGCAAGTCGAAACGCTTTCAAAACTGTTAAATGGTAAATTGCGACAGGATCTATAAAGCCATAGTGAGACAAAAATAGCACATAGGCCAAGCCTGCTTCGGGTTGAAACACTCTGGGGAAATCGATGCGTCATTTTGGGCCAGCCCGTTCCAGTACAGGCGTACCGGATGCGGATGACGCAATTTTATTGCAATGCCACAACGCAGAACGGGGCCGCAAAAGGCCCCGTTCTTACTAATTCAATAGAGTATTATTACTTACGAATTTAGGATCCGCGCGGAAGCGTGCGGGCGTAGGTCGTCGTGAAGTCCTGGATCAGCTTTTGCTGCGCAGCACTGTCGCTGAGGGTCCATAGCCCGTTTTGTAGCCCCTCAACGATCAGAGAGTAGACTGCGAGCTCTATGCTTTCTCTCACTGCGAGGTGGCCCGGGTCGTTGTAGGAATTGCCAGCTTCGATCTCGAGCAGCTCTTCCGGGGCCGCGAATTTATAGGCGCCACCGCGCATCATGTAAGAATAGATTTGCTTCGACGTCGTGGTCGACGCGAGAACTTCGCCCGTCTGGACGCTGACAGCGCGCAAGGAGATCGTCACGAGATCCGAGCGATACTGGACGTCGCCTCCGATGCCGAGGAAGCGCGCACCGGCCCCCCCTGTACGTTCGTTGGAATCGTAGCCGACAATCCCACCCTCGAGGATCAACCCGGCAAATCGCACAGGCGGGAGGTTTGCAGCGCCAGGGCTATAGGCGCGCTGAGTGTTCTCGATCAGCGTGCGCTCCTGAACCAGGTTCTTCAGCCCACCTCGCTCAACGACCCTGAACCATTGCCCATTGCCGGTCGACTTCAGGACGTCGATCAACAAATTGGCGCCGCCCTGGGTTACGGCGCGGCTGTATTCGGCAAAATTGTCGTTGGGCTTGGCCTGACCCGTCAGATCCGGAAACTCATAAATGGCCACATCGACGGGCTGCGCAGGCGCCGGTACCTGCTCGATCTTCAGCGTCGTTTTCGTCAATGACTCAAGCTGTGCCGGTGGCGTTGGAAGCTGTTGACCCGTAGCGCACCCCGCAAGTGCGAGACTCGCCAGCACCAACGCGCTGGTTATGCTTGCATGACCCATGTGTTCCCCTGCCCCAGTAGTCGCATAACGACGTTCAACACAAAGACTAGCGCCTGGCTCCCCCGGAAAAGCGGGTCTGTTCAATAACACGGACGCAATCTAACTCGTCGCCAATACCGGTTCCGTGCCTACGAAACAAGCTGATCGCCTATGACTCTTTGCAGGTTAGCTTAACGGGAAAGCACTGTTGCACAACAGCAACGGGCGCTTTTGAGTGTGTGACTAAAGCAAGGGCAGCGTCGATCAACACTCGGCGACACAGTCACTCATTGAGTAGAGCGTGCTGGTCGATACTGTATTTCGGTAAGCTCGCGTGCGGCTCAGGGCTATTGGGCACCGACTCCCGCGCCGACATTAGGAAAACGCTCAGCCCCTTGAGGCTGAGACAATGCCAATGCGACGCCTGCACCGACATTGGGGAAGACGGGCCCTCGCAACTGAGGTTCGATCGTCCTCGCAACCCTTGGCGCTGGCGGCTCTCTGCGCACGGCTGGACGTGGCGGCGGCACCGGGCGGGCGCTTTCGGGAAGCTGCATGATATATGCGCCGCCCTGAGCAGGCAGACTATCGATCCGGCCCAATTGGCCGCGCGACGAGGGGTCAACTTGGTTCACATAAGCGTCCGAGACTTGAGCAGCGCTCCCATTCACCGATGCGAAAAAGAGCGCAATCATCGAGACCCTTCGAAACATTTCTGCACTCCAACCCTGCCCCAGTCTTCGGCTAATACCAATGCGTCTCCCCTCAAGCAATGGCTCGAAGTTCTTGCTGTTCAATTTAAAACGATTGCGTATACACCGGTTTCGAGTAAATGCTTTTACGTCTCGACTGGGGGTAATGCGTGGTGCGCTTCAAATCTGCAATCAAGTTGACCGTAATGGCCAGCCTTTTGTCGGCTGGCTCGGCAATCGCGCAAATCAACCAGAACGACGGGCCTCTTGTTGCACCTATTCAGCCAGAACCAACCGTCGGGCTTCCCGAACAGGCGCCCGCGCCAGCACAGCCCGTGCCCATAACGCCGGCACCCGCCGCAAGACAACCTGCGCGATCCAGCACGCCGCCAGCGGCCCCTTCGGCAGAGACAGCCGAAGCAGATTCATGGCAGCTGGAATGCCTCGAACGCGAGACTGAATCCCGCTTGTGTCAGGCGATACTGCGCTCGCGCGTTGGCGAGCAGATCGCCATGGTGCTTGCTATTGCGAAGAACCCTCAGGACGACGCCGTGAGCCTCCAGATGGCGTTGCCGTTAGGTATCGACATCCAGCGTGGGGCAATCTTGACGGTCGACGACTTCCAAGAGACCTTGATGCCGTCGCGGTGCACAGCTCAGGGCTGCCTTGTAGAGACAATTGCTTCTGCAGAGTTGGTTGACGCGCTTATGTCGGGAAATGCCGGTGGCGTCCGCGTCTTCAGCACAGATGGCCAGACGATTGATCTGCCAATGTCGCTGCGGTCCGCAGCTGCCATCTTCTCGGAAGCCGGACTAGACTAGTTCTCCTACACTCCGGCTACGCAATATCCAGCCTCACGACTGAAGCGGCCTTCTGCACACGCGACTGCGCAGGAAACGGCGGCCGCCGGTCACAACGCGCCGACGAAGCGTTCGAGTTTGCCAAGCGTCTGATGGCCGAGCTCGATCGCACCGAAACCGCGTGCCTCTTGGAACTCGGCTTGCGTGCTGAACACCATGCCGAGCGTCACCAGTGTCGATCCATCCTGCTCCTCGAACGAGGCCCAGGCATCGGCATGTTTCGGTCCATTCTCGCCCCAGAGCAGCTCGTAGGAGAACCGCTCCTGCGGCAGGATCTCGCCGTAGCGATGATGGTTGGGATAGATGGTGCCGTCCGGCCCGATCATGTCAAACACCCATTCGCCGCGGGACCTGAGATCGATGCGTGCCGTGCGGCAGGAGAAGCCATCGGGACCCCACCAGAGCGGCAGTGTCTCGGGGTTCATCCACGCGTTCCAGACGGTGCTGCGCGGCGCGCGAATGCGCTTCTGCAGCACCATGGTGCGTTGGGCGGTGCCGGCGAGATTGTTCAGGCCGGCACTGAACCCCGCGCGGTAGCCTTCTTCCATATCGGCAGCGAGCGAGGAAAGTTGCACGGTGACGGTGACACGGCTCGTTTCACCGAGATCGGTAAAATCGGCTGTGACCAGCGCCGCCGACTGCGTTGCGCCCTCGCGCGAGACCACCTCGTAATTCACGCTGCGGACCTCTGTGACGAGGTCCAGCCAGCCGCATTCGCATCGCGTATCCGCCTCCCCCGCCACCTTGCACAGCGAAATCTCGCGCCCGCCGACGCGCGTGTCGGCCTCGACAAATTCGACCGTCACGGATGGCATCGGCGCTGCCCAGACCGCACGGGCGGCCGGCGCCGTCCAGGCCTGCCACAAGGTGGCCACCGGCGCGCTCACCACTCGCTCGAAAGTCAGCGTCGCAAACCGGCCGCTACGGTCTTCACTGGGCAAAGTGGGCGTCTCAAGCGTCTTGGACTGTGTCATCGTTCACGCTCCTTCATCACATCCATCACGAAGGCATCGAGCCGATCCAGACGTGCCGCCCAGACCGCCCGCTGTTCCTCCATCCAGGCACGGGCCGGCTCCATGGCCTCCGGCCGGATCGCGCAGGTGCGGATGCGCCCATCCTTCGATGTCGAGATCAGCCCCGCTTCCTCCAGCACGGCAAGATGCCGCATGATGGTCGGCAACCGCAGCCCCGTCGGCTCCGCCAGATCCGTCACCCGCGCCGGCCCCTGCGCCAATCGGGCCAGCATCGAACGACGCGTAGCATCCGCCAGCGCGTGAAAGAGCAGAGAGAGATCCGGATCATGCTTAGCCATACAGCTAACTATCCACGCAAATCGAAGATTGGCAAGCAAAAACTTCGTCGATCGGCTAAGTGACAGCAGGCAGCGCCTGATTGCTCGATAAAGATCGGGTAAAAAAGCATGCCAAACGCGCTGGAAGACAGCGTCTGCGTTTCGGTGTGAGTATCATTGAAAAAGAGAAAATGGTGGGTGGTGTAGGGATCGAACGGCGCGTCCAATAGTAAAAAAATCAAATACTTGGTGCGCTTTTTAGAAAATTTGCGTAGCACTTTTGCGTAGCAGATTTTCTTGAAGCCGGTTGCAAAATTCTGGTCTATGTGGCTGGCTCATTGAAGTGCGCCGAGAGTTTCGCACAAACGTAGATTGCAGGCCACGCGGCGACGAACAGGGCCAACGCAACCCACGCCGCCGGGTCGCCCCGCCGGAGACCTTCGACAATCTCTTGTGCGTCTCCGTAGATCGAAATCCATTTCAGGTAGATCGCGCCACCCGCGCCCCATAGCGCTGTCGCCACCACGATTGCTTGTACGCTCGTCAGTGATGTGTCTCCCTGTTGAGAAAAATGAACGGGTAGGCATGGACCAGCGCTTCGTCGAAGAAGTCGCCGTCGCCCTTGCTCTCAAACTGGATACTTCGCGCCATCCGCCAGACGTCGCGTTCTTGCTCGTCGGGTGAAGCACTCGCGAACTCTAAGGTCCTTGATATCCCCAAGTGAGCGGATCGATCCGAAGAGCAAATTGCCCCGACACCAAGGGGCAACACAAGCAGTTTACAAAATACATGTAGACTGAAAATTGGTTTCTACATCGTCAAACAAAGTAAGCTCTCTTAGTAAACCAGCAACGTAGCCCCTAGCGGGCTAGGATTTTCTTCAAGAACGTGAGACAGTTTGGCATCACGTCCAGCGAGGCCGTGAAGGGCCGGCCAGCCCGATTGAACCCAGCCCGCCGTGTCTGTGTTCTCTCCGGGCACGGCGGGCGGGTCGGGCTTCTGCCAGTCTCTGGTAAGGGCGCCCAGCGTGCGCCTGGAAGGCTCGAACGGGGTGGCTAGCCGCCTATCAGCTTTTCTGAGGACTTCGGAGAAAGCGGACATTGTCAATTGGGCACAGTTGGGGCCGTATCCGGACTGTCGGCTCTTCGTTTCGGTCTCGGAGTAAGCAGACATTGCGCGTACTCTGATTTATGTTCCAGCCATGCGGATCGCGATCCATACGCTCGGCACACGTGGCGATGTTCAACCCTATGTCGCGCTTGCTCGAAGCCTGATGGCCCGAGGCCATCAGGTTCAGCTCGCAGCTCCCGTCCAGTTTTCCGAATTCGCCGCTGCTCACGGTGTTAGCTCTAGAGGCCTCCCCGCGGAATTTCTGGCGCTGCTGAACACGGCCGAGGGGAAAGCAGCTGTCGCTGGAGGGAAAGGGTTCAGCGCCGGCTTCAAGCTCTTGAAAGAAGTCCGACCGTTGATGAGGAAGCTGCTCGATGGCGAGTGGCAGATGGCGAACGACTTCAGCCCGAATATGATCCTCTATCACCCGAAGTCGATTGCGGCGCCTTATATAGCCAGTGCTCTAGACGTGCCGCATGTGCTGGCGTCCCCCGTCCCCGGCTTGACACCGACCTCGGCCTTCCCGTCGCCTCTGCTTCCCTTCTCGTCACTGGGCCCATTCAATCGGGCCAGTCATTCGCTCGCGATCCACGCGGCCGAACTGCTTTTCGCACGGGAGTTGAAGGCTTGGAGAAAAGGGACGCCTGGGCTTGACGATCAACTCAAGCGCAAGTCACGTGCAGGTACGCTTTACGCTTATAGCCCGGCAGTGCTTCCCAAGCCCGACGATTGGGGGCCGGATGTTCTGGTCACTGGCTACTGGTTTCTCGACGAGCCTGGCTGGCAGCCCGATCCGGATCTGGAGGCGTTTCTCGACGCTGGGCCGCCGCCGGTCTATTTCGGGTTTGGCAGCATGCCGGGGCTCGACCCGGAACAGTTGACCGGGATAATCCTTGATGCCCTCGCCGTGACCGACAAGCGGGGTCTGCTGGCGGTTGGCGGCGGCGCGATAGACCCCGGCAAAATGAGCGATCGCGCCTTTTTCGTCAAAGGTGCACCGCATGATGTGCTTCTCCCCAGAGCATCGGCGGCCGTCCACCACGGCGGTGCCGGGACGACCGCTGCCTCCTTACGGGCGGGCCTGCCGACACAGATCATCCCGTTCTTCGGGGACCAGCCCTTTTGGGGGAGACGGGTTGAATATCTGGGAGCCGGCCCTGCGCCTCTGGACCGAAAGACATTGAACGCACCCCTGCTGGCCCAGGCATTGATCGCGATGGACGACCCGGCGATGCGATCTCGGGCGAACGCACTCGGTGCTGCGATCAGAACGGACCGTGGGATCGAGACGGCTATCGATTTCCTGGAGCGTGTAGGCTCCCGAGCAAGCAAGGCATCTTGACGCCATTGGATGCCAGCCGGTGGTTCATTGGAGCAACATCGGGGTGCATCGCCTGTCAACACCGCTGAGCGTCAAAAGCGCGGTTTCATAAAACGGGCGAGCCGTCAGCGGCTCATTAGCTCTTCGCGCTCGGGCGCGGGTTGTCATCTGGCCCGATGTGGCGTTATGAGGCGTCATCCATCAGGACCCGGTGAAATTCCGGGTGGCTCTTCCGGCCGCCGATCCGCCGGACAACTAGATCAAATACCGTCTCCCGGTGCGACCCTTCTCTCAGAAGAGGCCGCTGGTTTGGTTCTCTCATCATCTGGATTTTCATGACCTCCTTGTCCGCTTACCGCGCGCAATGGTTCGGCAATGTGCGCGGCGACCTGCTTTCTGGCCTCGTCGTTGCCCTGGCGCTTATTCCCGAAGCCATCGCCTTTTCCATCATCGCTGGCGTCGACCCGCGGGTCGGCCTCTATGCCTCGTTTTCGATCGCCGTGCTCATCGCCTTCGTCGGTGGACGTCCGGGCATGATCTCGGCTGCCACCGCTGCGACTGCGGTGCTCATGGTCACGCTCGTGCGCGACTACGGACTTCAGTATCTGCTGGCCGCCACCGTTCTCGCGGGCCTGCTGCAAATTCTCTTCGGCCTGCTGAAGCTTGGCGCGCTCATGCGGTTCGTCTCGCGCTCGGTGATGACAGGCTTCGTCAACGCACTGGCGATCCTGATCTTCATGGCGCAGATTCCCGAGCTCGTCGGCGTTTCGAACCTGACTTACGTCCTGGTCGCCGCTGGTCTCGCCATCATCTATCTGTTTCCGTATCTCACCAAGGCGATCCCATCGCCGCTGGTCTGCATCGTGGTGCTCACGACCTTGACCATCGTCTTCGGCCTCGACGTTCGAACCGTGGGCGACATGGGCGAGTTGCCGTCGACCCTGCCGGTCTTCCTGATCCCGGACATTCCGCTGACCTTCGAGACCCTGATGATCATCCTGCCCTATTCGGCGGCAGTTGCGGTGGTCGGCTTGCTGGAGTCCATGATGACGGCGCAGATCGTGGACGATCTGACTGACACGCCATCAGATCGCCATCAGGAATGCATCGGCCAGGGCATTGCCAATACGGCCACCGGCTTCATCGGCGGCATGGCGGGTTGCGCCATGATCGGGCAGTCGATCATCAATGTGAAGTCAGGCGGACGCGGTCGGCTTTCAACCTTCGCAGCCGGCATCCTCCTCTTGTTCATGATCCTGGTGCTCGGCGACCTCGTCAGCCAGATCCCGATGCCGGCGCTCGTCGCCATCATGATCATGGTCTCGATCGGCACCTTCTCCTGGTCCTCCATCGTCAATCTCAAGGATCATCCGCGCTCCTCATCAATCGTCATGCTGGCGACTGTCGTCACCGTCGTCTTCACCCATAATCTTGCCTATGGCGTCCTTATCGGCGTGTTGCTGTCGGGCATCTTCTTCGCCTGGAAGATCGCGCAGCTGTTCCGTGTCTCCTCCACACCCAGTGACGACGGGCGCCACCGGACATATACGGTCGACGGTCAGCTCTTCTTTGCTTCAACCGAAGACTTCATGGCGGCCTTCGATTTCAGGGAGGTGCTGGAAAAGGTCACGATCGACGTCTCGCGCGCCCATATCTGGGACATCTCGAGTGTCGCTGCCCTCGACATGGCTGTGCTGAAGTTCCGGCGCGACGGTGCCGACGTCGAGATCGTCGGCATGAACAAGGCAAGCGAGACGATCGTCGATCGCCTTGCCATTCACGACAAGCCAGGCGATGGCCTGAACTTAAGAAATTAAGAGCTGCGCACGGCTGGTCGAAAAGCGCTACGTCTGCTGCTATCTCCCGCTTCCAACGGCAAGGGAGGCAATTAGGAATTTAGGGAGATACGAAAATGACGTCGAAACTGGGCTGGATCCTTCGGCTCTTAACGAGACGATTGTGGTTTCGTAGCACCCTCATTTCATTGCTGGCTGTGGTGTCGGCGCTACTTGCCATATTTGTGGGGCCTTACATTCCCTATGAAATATCCGCATCAATCGGCGCTGACGCGGTTGATAACATCCTGACGATCATCGCCTCGTCGATGCTTGCAGTAACCACGTTCTCTGTCAGTTCAATGGTGGCCGCCTATTCCGCGGCGACGACGAATGTGACACCACGCGCCACCAAGCTTCTGCTTCAGGACGCCACTTCGCAAAATGTCCTTTCGACTTTTGTGGGCTCATTTCTCTTCAGCTTGGTTGCGATCATCACGCTCGCGATGGGGGCTTACGGGGAACAGGGCCGCGTCATCCTATTCGTGGTTACGATATTCGTCGTACTGCTCATCGTCGTCACTCTCTTGCGCTGGATCGACTATCTGACACGCCTCGGGCGTGTCGGCGAAACGACATCGGCAGTCGAAAAAGTCACGGCAGAGGCTTTGAACAACCGCCATGTCCAGCCCTATCTCGGCGCAATGTTTCTGGGAGACGAAGCCGACATCCCAGCGTCCGCAGAGCCGGTGAATTCCACCGAAATCGGCTATGTTCAGCACATCGACATGGAGAGACTACAAGAGATCGCCAAGGATTGTGAAACCATCCTCTATTCGCTTGCCCTACCCGGTACCTTTGTCGACACGCGACGACCCCTAGCGCGCATTGCATGTGAGGATGAGGCCATTCGCTCAGCCGTCCGCAATTGCTACACGTTGGAAACCGAACGATCTTTCGATCAGGATCCCCGATTTGGGATGTCTGTACTGGCGGAAATCGCGCAGCGCGCACTGTCACCCGCGGTCAATGATCCCGGCACTGCAATTGATGTCATTGGAAGAAGCGTTCGGCTGCTTACAATCTGGAGCGAGCCTACCGATCGCGACGCCGTCCGATATCCAAATGTCCGGATGAATTCTGTGAAGCTTGGAGAGCTGTTCGACGATGTTTTCAGCCCCATCGCACGAGACAGCGCGTCTCTGGTGGAGGTCCATGTCCGATTGCAGAAAGCTTTGGCGGCGCTCGCGGCTCTTCCCGATCCTCGATTTCGTATCGAAGCGGCTCGACACTCCCGGCTGGCTCTTCTCCGGTCTATACCGGCGATGTCTCTGGACCAAGACAGGCAAGCAATCGACCAGGCTGCGGCAGAAGTTGCGCGGTACGCATGACTTTGTCATCGCCCAACAGCGTAGCTGCTGGGCATCAAATGTCCGACCCCCAAACATCGAAATTTCAAATAACAGTTTGATTGTTGAACCTGCGATGGATCTGCCAGTTCAGTCTTTGGATCGACCGTGAAAGCGGCTCGAGGATCATCGGCGAATTGGCGTTGGAGAAGCATTTTAATGGATTGGTCGGAAATGTTTTTTCAGAACTGGTCAGGAATCGTCCGCACGGTTGTGGTCGGCTCGCTGGCATATGCGTCGTTGGTCCTGTTCCTGAGAATTTCAGGAAAGCGGACTCTTGCCAAACTCAACGCATTCGATCTCGTTGTCACAGTCGCGCTCGGTTCAACGCTGTCTGCCATCATTCTTCAGGAGTCCATTGCCCTCGCTGAAGGTGCAATCGCCCTTGCCCTGCTGATCCTCTTGCAGTTCCTTGTCACCTTTATGTCCGTCCGATCGGGCCGCTTCGCCTCCGCACTCCGATCTGAGCCTGCCTTGCTTGCGCGGGACGGCCAGTTTTGCTCCTCGGCAATGAAGCAGGAACGCGTCACGCAGGACGAGGCACTAAGTGCTGTGCGGGCTTCCGGCGGCAACGATATCGATGAGGTTGCCATTCTTATTCTCGAAAGCGATGGCACCATGAGCGTTGTCATGCGCTCGAAATGACCTTGGCTTCTTCGTCGTCAATTGTTTCGGTCGCAGAACCACATCTCGCAGAGCAGCTACAAAGCTCGGCGACGATCTCCTTTCGATAGTTTTGACTGTCGAACCAATATTCTCCTAACCATTGCCTCTTTGTGGGAAATTTGCGTTACTTTTCTCATCATGCTACGTAAATCCAGCATATTATAATTCGACAATCAAATCAAATTACGGCCTCTCTAGGGCCGGGCTGGGAGATCGTATGACTGCAGCACATCCCGAAAAGGGCTATGTCGCCATTCTTGGATGGAGCCTCAAGGCAATCGAGGCGATCGCGAAATTTGACCGCCGTTATATCGTTGTCGCACCATATTGGGCCGAAGAGTACGCAACCGCCAACGATATCCCGTTCATCAAATGGGATTTCGAGCGGCTTAACGACCGCTCGCATGAAATTGCGCAGACGCTCAAAGACATGGGCGTCGACGTTGCCATCCCGCTGTTCGAAGAAACCGTGGAGTGGGCAGGCGCCATCAATTCCGTTCTTCTCGGCAATCCGCGTCTTCTTGGGCAATCGATGCTGTTTCGCGACAAATCATTGATGAAGCGCCGGGCACAACTCGGCGGTATCCGAGTGGGCATCTTCGAAGAGGCGATGGACAAGTCCGATGTCATTCGGTTCCTAAAGCGCGTCAACCAAACGCTGCTGAAACTCGAAGGCGACGTGAACGATCCGATCCACATGAAAGCCTTCGACAAAGCAGGCTGTCTCGGGCACCGCGTGATCAGGACTGCCGACGACGTCGATGCGATTTCAGACGACGAGTTTCCCGCTCTCTTGGAATCGCATTTGGACGGCTGGGAATTTGCGGTGGAAGCCTGGATCAAGGACCGAAAAATCCAGTTCCTCAACATATCGGAGTATGTGACGCTTGGTTATTCTGTCTTTGTGCCCGCCACGCCTGAACTGGAAAAGTGGCGCGGCCGCATTACGGAACAGATCGAGAAGCTGATCGAAGTTTTCGATATCGATTTCGGCTTCATTCATCCGGAATACTTCGTGACGAATGACGGCACACTCTATTTCGGTGAAGTGGCCTATCGTCCGCCAGGGTTCAATGCCTTCGAGCTGATGGAACGAGCGTATGGCTTCAACGCCTATCAGGCGTTGGTGCTCGCCTTCGATCCGAAATCGACACAAGAAGAATTGGATGCTTTCTTCCCCGAGCCTGTCACTGGCGCAAAGGGACATGCTGGCTGTTTTGGCGTCTATCCGCGTCGGCGAGTGGTCAGCGAGCTGCAGATCCCCGATGAAACCGAAAATCATAGCTATTTCGAGTTTCACGAATTGGCGCCGCCGATGGAGCAAAAAGTTACCAAGCGCACAGCATTCGGGACCCATTGGGGGTTGGTCTACTTCTTCGGCAGCGACGCGCACCAAATGCGGGACCTGCTGAAACGACAGGAAGAGCTGGATTTTTACGTCTAGCGATTGCTTCGTTCTCTGGCGCAAGTCGCTATCGATCGACACTGAGCCCTGCGGCATGCTGGACAAACCGTCCACAGGGCGGAACCGCAAGCCACAGGCACGGAACGTTGATGAACCATCTGGAAATGACACGGCGACCGCTCGCCGAAACTGTCGGACAGTTCGACCGCATGCTCGAGCAATTGGAAAATGCATCGTCCTTCGCGAAGGCCAACTATCAGGGCCGTTTGCTCGACGTCGCTCGCAGGATCATGGTGAACGATGGTGGACTGGCTGTACTGCGTGACAGAGCGGCCAGAGCGGATGCTGCAGGCTTGTTTGCTGGCTCCGATTGGGACCGTCCGGAAGCTCTCTTGCCCGGTCTGGTCGGCGGTACGTTGAGAGATGGTCCGCTTCAAACCAAGATGCTTGAATGCATGAGCCTCCTGCGTTTCGGCGCAGTCGCCAGCGGTTCATATCGAAAGACCGGACTGACCGCTGAGGCAGCATCGGAATTCTTGGCCAAGGTGTTGGCGCTCAACCTCGCCCGCATATTCGGTACAAGCGACGAAGCCAGCCGGGCGTCCGCCGGGTCTCTCGATCCAGCAGTAAACCGCCTCTTCTCGACTTTGCTCGAAATCGTCGGACCGATGACCATCCAGGAGAAGCTCGTGGATGAGGTCCATCGTGTGCTTGCCCAGCGTCCAATCCAGATCGACCACATCAAAGGGATGATTGCCCAAATCGCGGTGACAGGATCGAATGCCAACTTTCCGCAATCGCACCTGTCCGATCGGGCCAAGCGGCTTGTCGAGGCCGCGTTTTCCCCGACCTCTTTATGCGCCGATGACCCCGGCCTAAGCCGCTACGGAGACCGCCTCTCTTCAGCAGACGACGAAACGCTCAAGCTCGAAGCCGAAACGCTCGCCAAGCGCATGCATGAAACAGGCATCGTCTCCGACTATCATCCCGCATTCGTCCGTTGGGCGGTCGACCACCAAAGCGACGAGCTTCTGGGCAGAGCACTTGCATTGAGCAGCACCGGGCTCGATGCAATGCGATGCTATTCGGCGCTCACCCACGACCTTATCCGTACTGCGGTGTTTCCCGAAACCGCGCAGGCGGTGTTGGGTCTGGCGCTCATGCTGGAGCGAGGGATCCTGTATTCACCACCTGTCGCCCCGTCGTTCTGGCGAATGCTCGATCTGAACATTTGCAACCCTGTGCAGACGGTGCTGTCCCAAAGGTTCGGCACAAGGGTTGAGCCGAGGGCATACCTCGTCGCCGGGCTGCTGCAGATGCTTGGCTTGCCGCTCGGCGTGGGTCAGGGCAACAATCCAACCTGCCAATCAGCCCGAGCGCTCTCTCTTTGGGCGTTGAATGATCCGGACTACCTGCTGCATATCGTGGCCCAAACGGCGCTGCACGATAATCTCATCATGCACTTCGAGGGGCAGCGGATCGAAAGCAAAGATCTGGGGCACGGCTTGGTTACGACCCCCGTGCTGGACACCGACCCGATATCAGCCATCCTCGTGCCTCACCTGGATAAGCTTTATGCGGAAATGGGCCGTCGCTGCGGGAACCGAGGTGAGGATCCCCATCGCTGGATCAACCCTGAATTGCATGGTTGGTGGGTGGGGCGCGATTTCCATATCGCCGTCGACGTCAACAGCGGGCTTTTAGCGGAGCACCGAAATTTCGTAAGCCGGTTTTGCGCTGCGTATCACCCAACATGGAACGGCAACCAGCAGATCGTTCACCCGCAGCCGATCGGGATAGCTGCGACGACGAACACGGGAACGTTTGTAGGATGGCACGCCATCAGCCTGATCAGGGTTTCGCTGGACCAAGATGGAGTGATGCGCGTTTATTTTTACAACCCCAACAATGACAGTGGCCAGGATTGGGGAAACGGCACCGTCGTGTCGACGGAAGGTCATGGGGAGCGCTTTGGTGAAGCCTCTCTGCCTTTCGAGCGGTTCGCGGCTCATGTGTACATCTTCCACGATGATCCCATTTCAGCCGGGGACTGCTCCATCGTGCCAGCCAGCCTGGTCGATAAAGTAGTCGCATTGACTGCAGCCGGATGGGGGATGTCCCGCCAGCCCGAATAGGCCACCGCTTCGACACCCAGCGCATCAACCGGCCACCGGTCGATCTCATCCCCGCTCACTGCGGGATCCAGAAGGCTCAAAACGAGAGCCATAGGATATGCCAATTTCCGGAACAACTCATATACCCAGCCATTTCCTTTCTATGAGATCAAGGCGAGGCCTCGTCCGATAATGGGCTCGCCCCAACGGGAGAAGGAAATGGCCAAGTATTTTTTCGACGTCGTGGATGGAACGCGCATCGCCAAGGATGATCAGGGTCTGCAGATGGTCGACCTTCAAGGAGCGCGTGCTGCAGCAATGAATACCGTTGGCCAGATCACACGCGAGATCCTGCCAGACGGTTCGCGGCGTCACGTCGTCGTCAAAGTGAGGGACGAGGAAGGGTCCTACGTCTACGAATGCACCGTCGATTCCCAAGGGGCGGACTGCCGGGCGTTCGACGACGAGCCAGTTCTCTGACGCGATACTGGTGCGGCGGACACAACATATTCTTCGATGTGAATTCTCGGATTGGCTGGGCATCTTTACCGAGTATCGGCGTAGCCGCGGACTCCCGCGTAAGCCTTCGTAACTTCGGCGCCGAACAGCACGATCTGGGATGAGTAATAGATCCAGAGAAGTATCGTGACGATCGACCCAGCCGCCCCGTATGTCGATGCGACCCCGCTGCTGCCGATGTAGAAGGCGATCAAGAACTTGCCGAGCGTGAACATCAGCCCCGTCAGCAGCCCGCCGACCCACGCATCATGCCACGTTACCGGCACATCCGGCAAAACCTTGAAGATTGCCGTGAACATTGCACTAGCGCTGGCGAGGGCCAACAGCGAATTGAACGCGAACAAAACCACTGACCAGCCTGGAAGCTTCTCGCCAAGATAGGTACCGACTGCTGTGAGGCCTGCGTCGATGACCAGCGAGACCAGCAGCAGAAATCCGATCCCTATGACGAAGGCGAAACTCATCAGGCGGCTGCGTGCCAACGCCAGTCCCCAATGGCGAGCAGGCGGGGCTTTCCAAATCAGGTTGAGTGCGTCCTGCAATTGCACGAAGGCGCCGGTCATCAACACGAGAAAAGTCACCGTCCCGACAATCGTCGCGATGATACCGCTTCCTGTGTCGCGCGTATTCGCCAACATGGCCTCGAGCGCCTCCGCGCCCCGCGGACCCAAAAGTCCGCCTAACTCTCCCACGAGAGCGCCTTGGGCCGCTTCCTGGCCGAACACCAATCCCGCCACGGCAACGGCTGTCAGGAGCATGGGAGCGAGCGCGAAGAGCGTGTAGAACGCGATTGCCGCGCCAAGACTCAACGCTCGATCGTTCAACCAACCCTGCGCGGCCGATATTGCAACTTCTCTGACACCTGACAATCCGATCAAGACCATCCTCCGAGCAAATGTAGGCTGGTACCAGGTCAAACGCATTCGCGACCGGTCCGCCCGCCGAGTGCGGGAACGGGCCTCTTCATCCGGCGAACGCTCAAGTGTGTGCGCAAGTTGCGACGCGACTGAAGTCCGAGCTCAGCAGTGTTCGTTTCGTTCGCAGATTACCGCACAACAAGAACTGAGATCTTCGCGTGTCGCACGACGCGGGCGGCATTCGGGCCGATGAGGAAATCTTCCGGGCCTGGCGTGGCAGCGGCGAGAATGATCAGGTCAGCCATGGCGACATCCGCGTAGCGCAAGATCTCTCGATAGATCGACCCATGCCCGACGATATGACGGTGGCGGATGTCGGCCGGCACGTGCGCCTTGGTAAAGGCGTGCAGCAGACCGTCCATGTGCTGGATCGCCTGTTGCTCATGCTCCTTCGGGAAGAAGCCGCCGACGATCGCCATCCCGTAGTCAGGCACGACCGTCATCACATGCAGTCGGCAACCGAAGACCTTGGCGTAATCGATCGCCGTGCTCAGTGTCTTCTCGGCCATCACCTTGTCGCCGAGATCGAGAGAAACGAGGATTTCGCTGTACATCGTCGTCCCCTTACCTGGCTTGCGGGTTGCCGAAAAGCGTGCCGCCCCGTCGGCGCTGGGTGAAGAACACCAGCCCAAACAGCAGAAAGCCTGGAATGTACATGATCTCGCGCGGGAGACGTTCGGCTGGAACCTCGACGCGGGTGATCTGGACGGGCGGATCGGTATAGAAGTCGAGGTCACCGAGCGTCCTGCCCGCGAGGCTGTTGAGGTCGAGCGGCTCATCCAGCGCCACACGCTCGCCATCCAGCATCGCCATCAGGCCGATCGCTTCCTCAAACCGCACTTCGCCTGGTGCGCCCGCTTCGCCGAGACCGAACGCCATGGTTCGGCTGACGATCGTGTCCGGATTATCGAAATCGGGACCCGATATCTCAAGACGGATTTCGCCACCGTCCGGCGCTGCTTCGACGACTTGGAACACCTGCTGCGGCGGCACGGTGTCGTAAGGTGCCTGCACGAGATCAAGGAAAAAGCCGGGGCGCAGCAGCAGGAACGTGACGAGCAGCAGGATCGCGGATTCCCAGATGCGGCTGCGCGCCATGAAGAATCCTTGCGTCGCAGCCGCGAAGATCAACATAGCAAAGGTTGCCTTGATGAATATCCAGATGGCGCCTGCAACGCCGACGTCGATCAGCAGGAGATCCGTGTTGAAGACGAAAATGAACGGCAGGAGGACCGTACGGAGGGAGTAGAAGAACGCCGTGAAGCCGGTCTTGATCGGATCACCGCCCGATACGGCAGCTGCCGCGAACGAAGCAAGGCCGACCGGTGGCGTCACATCGGCCATGATGCCGAAATAGAAGACGAACATGTGCGCCGCAATCAGCGGGATGAGCACGCCGTTCGCCGCACCGAGTTCGACGATGACAGGCGCCATGAGCGACGACACGACGATGTAGTTCGCCGTGGTCGGCAGGCCCATGCCAAGCACCAGGCTGATGATGGCGGTGAAGACCAGGATCAGGAAGATATTGCCACCCGACAGGAATTCGACGAACTCGGCCATGACCTGGCCGATGCCGGTCAGCGTGACGGTCCCGACGATGATGCCGGCTGCAGCGGTGGCACAGGCGATGCCGATCATGTTGCGGGCGCCGAGAATCATGCCCACAATGAGATCATCGAAGCCTTCGCGCATGGCGCGGCGCGTCTCGTCAGACTGCATACCCCGGAAGAAGGCTTTGAGCGGCTTCTGCGTGATCGTGATCACGATCAGCGTCATGACGGCATAGAACGCCGACAGGCCGGGCGACAGGCGCTCGACCATGAGAAACCAGACCAGGACGAAGAGCGGGATGAGGTAATGAAGGCCCGTCTTCAGAACTTCCGATGCGATCGGCAATTCGACCACTTCTGCATCGGGATCGTCGATTTCCAGTTCCGGCGACTTCGCCGCATACCAGATCAGCGCCACATAGGCGCCGAGCAGGGACAGCAGCAGAACCGGCGCAGAGATGGCCGGAACGAGCCAGCGCACGAACGTAATCGCGTAATAGATCGCACCAACGATCAGCACGATCGAAAGCATGACGATCAGTGTCCGCAGCAGCGCTTCGCGTCCCGACCGGTCGACACGCTTCGGCAGCGCCGGCATGTCGTTGCGCACCGCTTCAAGGTGCACGAGGTAGAGCAGCGCGATGTAGGAGATCAGTGCCGGCAAGAACGCGTGGCGGATGACGTCAATATAGGGAATGCCGACATATTCCACCATGAGGAAGGCAGCAGCGCCCATCACCGGCGGCATGATTTGGCCGTTGACCGAACTTGCGACTTCGACCGCGCCGGCCTTTTCCGACGAGAAGCCGACACGCTTCATCAGCGGAATCGTGAATGTGCCGGTGGTCACCACATTGGCGATGGACGAGCCGGAAATAAGACCCGTCATCATCGATGCCAGCACGGCCGCCTTGGCGGGACCTCCGCGCAAATGTCCGAGCAGGGCGAAGGCGAGCTTGATGAAGAAGTTGCCGGCCCCTGCCCTGTCCAGCATCGAGCCGAACAGTACGAACAGGAAAACGAAGGCTGTCGATACGCCAAGCGCGACCCCAAAGACGCCGCCGGTCGACAGCCACATCTGATCCATGGCGCGAGAGAAGGAGGCTCCGCCCCAGCGGATGATGTCCGGGACGAGCGTGGACGAACCGAAAAACACATAGGCAAGGAAGATAACAGCGACGATGACAAGCGGCGGCCCGAGCGCGCGGCGCGTGGCTTCCAGTAGCAAGAGCATGCCGATGCCGGCCGCCACGATGTCTTGCGTTATCGGAAGGCCAGGTCGGCGTGCCAGGTCACGGTAGAAGAGGAAGATGTAGAGCGCGCAGAATGCGGCCGCCAGCGCCAGGACCCAGTCGAGCAGCGGTATGCGATCGCGTGGCGAGCTGGCAAAGGCCGGGAATGCCATGAAGGCCAGAAACACGCCGAAAGCGAGGTGGATCGAGCGGCTTTGGGTGTCGTTCAGCACCACCTGCAAGCCGGTCGCCTGTGCGATCATGAATGGCAAAGGCGACGCAATGTAGATTTGGAAGAGCGACCACAACAGCGCCACGCCGGCTATGACAAAGCCCGCCGTTCCGGCGGGATTGCGTGCACCCGTGTCGGTCGCCGCTACGAGATCCTGGAGATCGTCATCGTTCATGCTCTTGCGGGCGTCGACGTCCCGGGTACCATCGCTCATGGCGCGTCTTTCATCGTGGAGGCGGCTTATGCCGATAAAGCGATATGAACGCGCGGCGCTCTCGCCGCGCGTCCGAAGGCCCTGACTATTCGATCAGGCCGGCTTCTCGGAAGTACCGCTCGGCGCCGGGGTGCAGGGGAGCCGAATTGCCCTCGTTCGCCATTGCGGATGCTTCGAGGTTCTCAAGCGCCGGGTGCAGGCTCTTGAAGTCTTCGAAATTGTCGAAGACGGCCTTGACCAGCTGATAAACAACTTCCTCGTCCACGTTGGCCGAGGCGACGAGTGTCGCGCCGACGCCCATCGTGGTGATTTCTTCGTCGTTGCCGCGGTACATGCCGCCGGGGATCGTTGCTGCGGTGTAGTACGGATACTGGTCGAGCAGCGCCTGAGCCTCTTCCCCATCGACATTGACGATAACGCTGTCGCAGGTCGTGGTGGCTTCCTGGATGGCGCCTGCCGGATGCCCAACGGCATAGGCGAAAGCATCGATGTTGTTGTCACACAACGCTGCGCTCTGCTCGGCAGGCGCAAGCTCAGCAGACACGGCGAGGTTTGCAGTCGTCCAGCCACGCTCTGCCATCAGGAGATCCATCAGCGAACGCGTGCCGGAGCCAGGCTGGCCGACATTGACCCGCTTGCCTTCGATGTCGGCGAAGGATTCGATGCCGGCATCGGCGCGAGCGACGATCGTCAAAGGCTCATTGTGGAGCGAAAAGACTGCCCGCAGATCTTCCTGGGCGCCGAGCTCTTCGAAATCAGCCTCGCCATTGTAGGCGTTGTACTGAACGTCCGACTGAGCGACGCCGAAATCGAGTTCGCCGCCACGGATGGCGTTGACGTTGTAAACGGAGGCCGCGGTTGATTCCACCGAACAGCGGATGCCGTGCTCGCGTCGGTTCTGGTTCATCAGGCGGCAGATGGCGCCGCCGACCGGATAGTAGACGCCGGTGACGCCGCCTGTGCCGATCGAGATGAATTGCTGGTCCTGGGCAAGCGCAGTGCCTGCACCCAGCGTCGCGGCAAGAGCGGCGGCAACGCCGGTCATGTGGATCTTGGTGAGGGTCATTCGTGTCTCCCGTTAGTCTGTTCTGCAGCACTTTCAATGCGCGTCTGCTTGGCGCCGGAGCTTTCGAGGTCGTAGACCTCGCCACATAACGGATTATTTTCAGCCGCATTTCAAGTTTTACGCAACATCAGCGGGTCGGAATGTCAGCTCATCAGTTTCGCTCGTGGTGAACTGCCTTCCGGATCCCAAAAATAGATCAAGGCGAGTCTTTTTTCGTCCTACCGAACGTTGCTGTGTTGGGGGCTGATCCGAAACAATGCGTTTTGGGCGCCGCTGGCCGAATAGCTGCTGACCTGCGGCCGATCTCAACGGCGGCTTGCGAGCCTGTTGCAGCCGCTCCTTCGCGCCAAAACGGGCTGGTTAGGCCCGGACGTCAATCATGTTCCTGATGTGCCCCCCGAATTGCCAGTTGGGCGCACTTCCGATGTTCTTCCTAGGCGCGAAAACCTCGCGGAGGTGGGGATGCAAGCCGGAGGCTGATTGCGTCAAAACCGAAGCATCATTTGGATGTCGCGCGCTCCAGAGGATGTTCGGCGTCGGCGCGTTGCCACGGCCATCGACCTTCGATTTCCACTTCAAGAGAAAGGCTCAAAAACGTCCGTACCAGGATAAGCGCTCCGAGCGTTGCGACTTTCTGCAGGGTCGGTTCAATGGCGACGGTCGCGATGATGTCGGCTGCAACCAAGAATTCCAACCCAAGCAAAATTGAGCGTCCGAGCCGCGCCCGCATGGCCCGGAACGGCTGATCCTGCACTCCAGAGAGTAGCGCCATCCCGAAAGCGACAACAGCGTAGACAGCGCCGACGATGATCGCGGCAATTCCTGCATATTCGAGCGCCGCTATAACGATCTCGAGTTGCCCAGCCTTTTCCAACATTCTGCCGCCCCTCTTTCTATGGCAAACAGAGAAGCTCGCGGCATAGTTCCAAATTTTCCACGAAGACAAGTTGGAGCAGCACAAGGTAGATCAAACAACCCAGGTCCAGCGCCCCCCTCAAGGCTGCTCCGGAGCACAGTGCTAGCCGGCGGCGTCCGACAGATATTCTTCGAGGTTCCGAATGATGTCTTCCACGAACTGCCTATCCCCCTCGGCTTGAGGGTCCGCCAATTCCGGACTGGCCGCTAGCGAATTACCGGCAAGCATCTCGACCGTGTCGTCATCCTGCATCATCCATCTAAGGCAGGCTTCAAGCCGTTCGGTGATCTCGCTCTCGCGCGCTGAACCTGAAAGAAATCGATTTCGATACCAGCCACGAAGCTCGGCTATGTCCATGTCATCGGGCTCCTGTTCGACTTTCGAACTTATGGTAGCCAAAGGTGTTCCGACGCGCCAAGTGATCACTCCTCGTACAGCACACTCAGTTGCAGGCGTTCTTCAACGATAAGACACGGCGGCGGGTACCGGAGAGTGCCGAGAAGCTACTCGACCAAAAATTAAATCGCCGCAATGACATCGTTCATGGCGACCTTACTCTCGTTGTCAATCAGACCGAGATTGAGGAAACTTTGGCATTCTTCCGCGCGCTTATCGCGGCGCTTGATCAGCTGGTGCGTTAACAGTGCCAGGTCATCCCTCCATTCTAGTGGGGGCGCGTTTCAACCCATAGGGCGGAAATCGTGCTGAAAAAACATTCGCGACCGATACTGGCGTTCTGAGCATGGAATGGGTTGGTTTGGATCCACTGGCATCAAGAGCGATGCCACGAGAACCTGCACTGGTCCCTTTAAGTCGTGGACTTGACCGGTCGATCGCAACTGGACAATCAAGCGTCGTCTTCGGACTGACTGATCCTGGAGAACAGCTTGTCGTGACTGACGTCTGATCAGTTCCAGACATCAACTGCGCGACTTGTGAACGCCCTCTTGGGGGCAACATCCGTCACGAATTCTGACCATAGATTGCCTCCAAGCTTGCGCTTCGCAAAGGCACCAGCCATGCTCAGGTATGCCTTGAGCACTGCAGCCATGTCGTCAGCGAAGCCCGAGAGTATCGTCTCCGTCGCCGAACCATAGGCGAGAAAGAGCGCCTCCCGATAATTCGCTTTTCCCCGATACCGAGATGCCTGATGAATGAAGCCGATGGACTTCTTTTGAAGACGTTCGTCACGAAGCTCTCGAGCGGCCTTTGTCCGGAAATCGGTCACGCCTAAACCCTTGAACTGGGAAGTTTTGATCAAATCCTCCTTCGCCCGCCACGCATACTAGGCGGCAGAGCCGGAGAGATATTCGGCAGCAGCGCCAAAAGCTTCAGCCGGGGTCGCTGGCTTCCAGAGCAGCTTGCCCGTGCTACCTTGCCTGTAGAATGCGACCTCCGGCTTGTAGGTGACCTCGACTAAGCTGCTTACCCGCCAACTGAAGGGGGACATGGCCAGCTCGCGGTTGGCGATCTGTTCGTCCCACAGCCGAGCCGTCCCAGCGTGATCTTCCTGGAAGGAGCCAGACTGTGCCGCGGTCATGGCGCTGGCAGCATTGGTGATACCATAGTACCAACCGAGGATGCCGACGCGGGCATAATCAGACGCTCTCGATCCACACTGGAATTGCTCGAGAGGGCATCCTCAAACGGATCTGGTAAATGCCCCCACGCTTGTGCAATTACAGCTGTTTTCGTGCCACGCTAGCCCCACTATGTGTATCAGTGTTGTGTAGCACAATTGAAGCGCAACCCCTTGGAGATCAAGGGGTCAGCGCAAAATCAGCAGCTTAGGAGAATGGTGGTGGGTGATGTAGGGATCGAACCTACGACCCGCTGATTAAGAGTCAGCTGCTCTACCAACTGAGCTAATCACCCACGGGTCCAGCCTTTCGGGCCGGAGTTGGGCGCGTATAACGTCGATCCGCGGCCCTGTCCAGCCCCTGTCACACATAAAGCAAACCTTCCGCAACCCGAACGGCGGCTCCGCCCAGGCGAGCGCGGGTGATGCGGCCAGCCGTCACATCCATGTGCAGGTGGATCTTGGAAGGGCGGCCCATCTCGATGCCCTGTTCGACAATGCGGATGTGATGGCCGTCCAGCAAGTCGTCGAACGCGTTGACGGCACCTGCGAGCGCGGCAACCGCGGAACCGGTGGCGGGATCTTCCGGCGTGCCGGAGCATGGAGCGAACATCCGGGCGTGGAAATCGGCAGAATGATCGATGCCGCCCCTGCAATAGACGAAGGCGCTCGCCAGGATGCCTTCGTCTATGGGCGCAAGTGCCTCCCATCGCGCCGGGTCGCACTGGCAATTTTCAGCAATCGTCCGGTCACGCACGGGAATGAGCACACAGGGCACGCCAGCGCTCCAGACGGAAACGACATGGTTCTCGAAGCCGACACTGCCCGGATTGATGCCGAGCGCATCCGCGACCTGGTCCCGCTTGACGATGCAATCCACTTGCCGCGGCAGACGGGGCAAATCGAACTCGGCAAATCCCGCCGGCCGGTCATCGACCGCGTGGTTGCGCATGCTGACGACGGCCCGGATATTGCCGGCGCGTTCTTCGAGCATCAGCACCGTATCGCAATGGCCTGCGCCGTTTTCGGTTGAACCATTGCGCCGATGCGCGAGCGCAACGGCGGCGCCAACCGTCGGGTGGCCGGCAAAGGGCAGTTCCTGCACAGGCGTGAAGATGCGCAGATGCGCCGTGTGATGTGCGTTTTGAGGCGAGAGCACGAACACCGTTTCGGAGAGGTTGAACTCGGCAGCGATCCCCTGCAGCGCCGCGTCGTCCAGCCCGTCCGCCTCGAAGACGACAGCGAGCGGATTGCCCGCGAGCGCCCGGTCGGAAAAGACATCGAAAATCGCATATGGCCGTGCTTGCGACTGCATCCCCACGTCGCGCGCCTCCTCTTTTCGGCTTCTTACCCTCTCGGTATGGCCATCCTTCAACGTTTTGAACCGAAATGCCAGTGCAGGAGCTCCACCATGTAGAACTGGTAGTCGGAGCGCGGTGCGTCCTCCGCGCCGACAGAAAAGACGTCATCGATTTCCGGGTCGGCCTCGGCGTCGATATGAGCGCGCACCCGAGCGACCAGTTCTTCGGCCGTCATGTCGAAGAAGAAGCGCCGGACGATGACGACGACGCCGCCGATCTCCACCATGCCGTACGCTGCCTCGGCCTCAGCGCTCGCAAGATCGAGCCCTGTTTCTTCCAGCACCTCACGCCGCATGTTGCCATCGATGTCGACCTTATCCCCAACGACGTCGCTGAGGTCGAGTGAACCGCATGGGCTGTAGACGAGGCCGGCATTGGCGGTCCTTCCCGCCATGCGGCTCAGGATCACGCGGTTGTCGCTGGAGACGAGGAGAGCGGAGCCGAAGAGGTGCCAGCAGCCTTCGACTGGCCGCTCCTTGAGAAAAAGCAGCAATGCCGAATAGGGCACGCGATGCGCAACCGTGGTCAGCCGGCCGTCTTCGATGTCCATCGTGGAGTGGAGCATGACGGTTCCGTTGAAGAGAGCTGGATTGGTCCGTTGCCTCTGCTGCCAGGCCTCTTCTGCCGCGTCTCGATGCGCGATCTCGAAGGGGTGCGGCTCGGAAGACATGGCGATGGAGATCCGTGAAAGCGGAATGACCGTGCCGCTCGTCCGCTCGATTGTCATGGATAAAGCTCCCTACCCGCCAATCACACGCCTTTGGGCGCAACGGCGAAGATGCCGGTTGACTGACAAAAGCATGCAGGCCCTCCTTTCCATTGCCACGTTTTTGCTGCAACCTTTTGGAACCGGCTCCCAAAAAAGACGTTCATAAAATCGCCGGACAAGCGAAGGGACTTTCGCAACCGCCTCCTCTCCCACCCCGGCATCGGACACAGAGGAGCGAATTTGCATTGCTCGGGAGACAAGGCATGCGCGCCTTCCTATCCATTTTGAGTGCAGTCGCGATTGCCGCGACACTTCTACTACCCTCGACCGTGACAGCCCGTGCGCAGGACCGCGGCTTCGGTAATCTCGTGACTGAGGTCCAGTATCGCGACGGGCGGCGTTGGCGGGATGATCGCCGGTGGCGTGATGCGCGTCGCTGGCATCACCGCGACCGTTATGCGCACCGCCCACGTCATTACGGCCCGCGTTACCGTCGTGGACCGTCGGTCGACATCATCATTGGTGGCGGTGGCTACTACCGCCCTGCTCCGCGCTACATTGCGCCTCCACCCATCCGTCCGGTTCGTCCAGGCTACGGGCTGAATTCGGCTCATATCGATTGGTGCTACGCGCGATACCGGTCCTACCGTGCGTCGGACAACACGTTCCAGCCCTATCACGGCCCTCGGCGCTCCTGCATCTCGCCTTACGGCTGATTATCAAAGCCAGATGTGCTAGGATGAAAGCGGGTCATCGACCCGCTTTCATTTTTTCGAGGAGTGGTCATGGCTTCACTCGCGCGACGGTCGCTTCTGCCTGCGATGTCGCAGGAGACCGCACTGCTCTGGGCGTTTTTCGCAGGGCTTCTTCTCTGCGGGATGCTCTATGGCGCGCTTTCCCTCTTGCGCGATGATGGCGCCGACAGGCCCTATCTGAAGATCCTCGGGTCGAGCTTCATTCTGAATTACCGCGTATCCGATATCTATATGGGTTTTTCGGCAGCCGTCGATCGCCCCATCCCCATCGGCACGGTGCTCCAGGCGCGTTTCGAAGATCCCCTCGGCGGACCACCCTATCTGGTGGAAGAAAGGATAGGCGTTCCGGACCGGCGGATTTCGTTGCGCAGCCCCTCACTGTCCGGCATCGTGGCCGGCAAGCCCTATGGGGTCGATCTGCTTCTGCTGGACCGGGAGACCGGGGAGCCTTTCTGGGAACACCGCTTCACGGTGACGTCCGAGGTCGATGGATCCGTGGTTCCGGACGCGCCGCTGACGATCGGACCCGGCTACCAGCGTCCAGTACCAGCGCGATGAACGATTGGCTCAGTTCTGCGCGGCCGGCGCGATGGAGCAGCAGCCGCTCAGGCCCGTCGCCGTATCCCCGCTGTCGATCACGATCGTCGTCGCAAGCCCGAACATCCTGTCCGACATACCGTCCGAACAGGCTTGAGGCATCACTACCGCCGTCATCGACTGTTCCTGCCGCTCGCCAAGAATGATCCAATGCGGCGACGGGCTGTTCATGGCCCCCGTCACGTGGCGGATCGAAAACAGCGTGCCGTCGGGATTGTCTGGCGTGTTGTAGGTTATGGAAGTTCCCGCAGCCACCACCGACCAGAACGGCTCGGTTCCGAAGCATGCGAGCCGCTCCGGCAGCACACCGGACTGCGGGGCGCCGGCTTCCCGCTCCAGAAACCGTGCTGCGACCCATCCGCTGGCCTCGTTACTGTTGATCTGCAGCCAGTTGCCCCGTCGGCTGACAACTTCGATGCCAGCCGACTGTGGTGGAAGCCTGCCAATGATGTCGGCGTTCGATCGCGGCTCCAGCCGGATGTTGAGTTCGTCGCCCGGTTCGACCCCCGTCACTGCGTAGAGCGCCGGAAGCGACTGATCGTCCTCGAGAACCTCCGCGACACTTGGCGCGGCGAGACACAGTGCCGCGAGCAACAACGACGTTGACACAAGGTGAACTGGTCGGCGAAAGGAAGTCGGTATCATGGCGGCAAGTCTATCCGCGCGCAGCACCGTAGACAATGCGATGCTTCATCTGCCGAAGGCACCTGCCGCGATTTCGCCTGATTCTCGCCTCAATCGCCGATTTCTACGCCTTTGGTCCGCGTCGTAACTGGCAAAGACACCGACCAAAGTCCACGGACTGAAGTCGGACATTCGAATATGTTAATGCACGAAACCCAATGTTTGCGCCCTTAAGAAGCTGAAATGACTTCGGTCTTTTTGTCAGCGGGATCCTGCCCGGTTTTCGCACGTGTTCTGCCTCATCGCATCGCGACAATTGCTGCACTGCACAGGGGGATAACCACGGAGAGACAGAGAATGAACTTGGACAGCCTGTTACTGGCACTGAGCGGCGATGTGGTGCTCGCCGTCAAGAATGCCACCCGCTTCGCGCATTTCATCGGCCTTGCCATCGGATTGGGCGCGGCCACCATGCTTGACCTCATGCTGCTGCGCTTCGTCGGGAGCCGCCGCATCACCTTTCACGATTGGCAGATGATCGATTTCGGCGCGCGGCTGGTCAGCTTCGGTCTGATGCTGCTCTGGATCACCGGCATCGCTTTTCTCATCCAGTACGCATTCTTCGAACCGGCCAAGCTGATGAACGAGAAGATCTGGGCAAAACTGGCGATCGTGTCGATTCTGACTGCGAATGGCATGTTCATCCACTCGATCGTCATGCCCCGCATCCGGGCGCAGATCGGCCAGACGCTCTTTGCGGGCATGGGCAGGGGTGCGCGCAATGCCTTCGTCATCTCCGGAGCGATCTCGGCCACGTCATGGTATGCGCCGGTGGCGCTCGGCGCATTCTCGCAACTGAACAATACCGTGACGGCCATCGGCATTCTGGCCGCCTACGGGGTCGCTCTGGTGGCGATGACCCTGGCGATGCAGGTCGTCATGCGCATCGCCTCGCGGACTGCTCCAGCTGCACCCGCCTTCGCAATGGCGCATCCGGACTACCAGATCCGGCTGACCTACGGGTCTTGAGGCAGCGAGCCCCGATCCTTCTCGGGTCGGGGTTTGTTGATCCATTGTGCGACGAAATGGCGCTTTGTCCCGGGCAAAGGGTTGCCTCTCGCCGAAAAAGTCTGATTGAACCCCTGAACGTCTTCCCAAGACATTTAGCGAAACGCTCAGGGGTCATCTCATCACATGTCACAGAACTCCAGCAATGCCGGACCGCGCGCGCCCCAGCCCCGGCCGGACACGTCCACGGAACCGGTGCTGTCAGTCTTCAAGATAGGCTCCATCGTCGCCGGACCGTTGGTCGCGTTCCTCCTGCTGGCCCTGCCCGCTCCCGAGGGCATGGCACCGGAAGCATGGCGCATGGTCGCTGTTGCCGCCTGGATGGTCATCTGGTGGCTGACTGAGGCGATCCCAATCCCCGCTACGGCGCTTGTGCCTCTGATCGCCATGCCGCTTTTCGCCATCGGCACCACCGCGGAAATCGCCCGCAGCTACGGCGACCCCATCGTATTCCTGTTCCTCGGCGGATTTCTATTGGCCGGCGCGATGCAGAAGGTCGGCCTGCACCGCCGGCTTGCCCTGATGATCGTGGCGACCATCGGCACCTCGCCGCAAAAGATCATCCTCGGCTTCATGATCGCGACGGCGTTCCTGTCCATGTGGATTTCGAACACGGCCACGGCGGTCATGATGTTTGCTGTCGGCAAGTCGGTGATCGATTTCATCTCCGAGAAGACCGACGACGACACGATCATCCGCAATTTCGGCGTCGCGCTGATGCTGGCCATCGCCTATGCGGCTTCGATCGGCGGCGTCGGCACGCTGATCGGCACACCGCCGAATGCATTTCTCGCCAGCCTGATGCGCGACCAGTACGACATCGAGATCAGCTTCTTCACTTGGATGCTGTTCGGCGTGCCGATCGTCCTCATCATGCTGCCGCTCGCCTGGCTGCTCTTGACCCGCTTCCTTTTCCCCACTCACACGATCGCAATCGACGATGCCGGCGCCGGCATCCGGAAGGAATATCGCGCGCTGCCCCCCATGGGCCGCGGCGAAAAGCTCGTCGGCGTTGTGTTCATGCTCGCTGCGCTCGCTTGGATCTTCCGCACGCTGCTTGCCGACATCACGGGTCTCGCACTGGATGACACCGTCATCGGCATCGCCGCGGCGCTGCTGCTCTTCGCCATTCCGGTGAGCCGCCACACTGGCGAGCGCACGCTCGATTGGGAGACCACGAAGAAGGTGCCGTGGGGAATCCTGCTTCTCTTCGGCGGCGGCCTGGCACTCGCCGGCGGCTTCGCCTCGACGGGGCTGGCGGAATGGATCGGCCAATCGGTCGGCGGTTTGGAGATCAGCGTCTTCATCCTGGTGCTCGTCCTGACCACGGCGATGATCTTCCTCACCGAGATCACGTCGAACACGGCCTCCGCAGCCACGTTCCTGCCGATCCTCGGCGCCGTTGCCGTCGGCCTTGGGCTTGATCCGCTGCTCTTGACCGTCCCGGTCGCCGTTGCCGCCAGCATGGCCTTCATGATGCCGGTCGCAACACCGCCGAATGCGATTGCGTTCTCCTACGACCGCATGCGCCTTACCGACATGATGCGCGCAGGAATCTGGATGAACATCCTCGCGATCATCCTGATCTATGGCCTCTTCCTGGCGCTGGGCCCGATCGTCTTCGGCCTGGAGCTCTGACGAATCCACGCGTCGCATATAAAAAAGGGCCGCGGCACTGGGTTCCGCGGCCCTTTTCATGTGTTCAGACCTGAACGGGATCAGAGCGGGAACTGCCACTCCGCCTGCTGATAACGGAACCGATCACCTTCGGCGACGATGTAGCCGAAGCTCGGAAACGCCACATGGGTGGCAGCGACAAGAATGCCGTCGGCCGCGACGCGGTCGAACTGCGCACGACGCGACTGCGCAGCAAGCGCAGCATCGGTGTCGAAGCCGAAGCCCACATCCGGGTAAGCGGTATGGATCGCGGCATTGTGGAGCGTATCGCCGAGGATCAGCATCTCGTCGTCACCGTTGGCGATGTGCAGCACCGAATGTCCCGGCGTGTGGCCCGGTGCATGAATGAGCGTCAGGCCCGGCGCCACTTCGCCTGCCTGGACCTGTCGCGTGCGATCGGCGTAAGGCGTTAGCGACCGGCGCGCACTTTCGAACAGGCCCTGCGCTGCTTCCGGCGCCTGCGACATCATCCCGTCATCGAACCAGAAGCCGTACTCGTCCTCATGGATGACCACTTCGGCATTGGCGAAGACGGCGGCGCCGCTGCCATCGACGAGACCTTCGACGTGATCGATATGGGCATGGGTCAGGATAACGCCGTCGATCTGATCCGGCGTGATGCCTGCTGCTTCAAGATTGGCCACCGTGCGGCCGAGATTGGGCCCGAAGGCCTGCGACGGACCCGAACCCGCATCGATGAGCCAGGTGCCGGCATCGGAATTGACGACAAAGGTGTTCACCGCCGTCGGGATGGTCGTCCCCTGGCGCACGGAAGCGAGTGCAGCCTCGATGTCGGTTGCCGGAACGCCGGAGAAGAGATCGGCGGTCAGCGCGGTGTAGCCATCGTTGATCGCCGTGATCTCGAAGGACCCGACCTTGCGGCGGACGACGCCTGGAACTTGCACGCCGGCAAGCGGCGCTAGCGCCCAAGCAGGCAATGCCAGAGTGGAAGCGGCGGCAAGCGCCCCGAGGCCAAATGAACGTCTGGTGATATTCATGATCTGTCCCTACGCGCGGTTGACGGAAACGGAGATGTTGCCACGTGTGGCGTGCGAGTAAGGGCAGACGACGTGGGCTTTGGCAATCAGATCGTCGGCGACGGCGTCTTCCACGCCCGGCAGCGAAACGGTAAGTGCCACGTCCAGACCGAAGCCGCCCTCGTCTGCGCGTGGACCAATGCCGACATCGGCAGTCACGTTCGCATCGGCCGGAACGCTGACTTTCTCTTTCGAAGCGACGAACTTCAAGGCACCGAGAAAGCAGGCGGCATAGCCGGTCGCGAAAAGCTGCTCGGGATTGACCCCGTCACCGCCAGCGCCGCCAAGCTCCTTGGGGGTGACCAGCTTGACGTCGACGGCACCATCCTTGGTGGCCGAGCGACCGTCGCGACCGCCGGTTGCGGTGGCCTGGGTGCGGTAGAGAACGTTGACCGACATTGCATATCTCCTCTGTTAAAAGTCGAATTCGCTTATATCGTGCACGATACAAATGACAATAGGATGTCGCTATCGATTGCGTTTTGCGCCGTATCGACCTAACTCAGGGGAACGCGAGCCGGACCAGCCATGTCACAGAACAATGCAGAAGCGCCCGAGACGATCGATCCACAGGCTATGCTGTGTTTCAATCTGTATGCGGTCAGCCATGCCTTCAATCGCTTCTACCAGCCGATTCTGGATCCGCTCGGCATCACCTATCCGCAATATCTCGTTCTTCTGGCGCTGCGCCATGAAGACAAGCGTGGCGTGGGATCGCTCGGCCGCGAATTGATGCTCGATACGAACACGCTCTCCCCGCTTCTCAAGCGCATGGAGATCGCGGGCCTCGTCGGGCGTAAGCGCCAAGCCGACGACGAGCGCCGCGTACTGGTGCACTTGACCGAGCGTGGACAGGAGATCGCTGCCCGCGCGGCACAAATCCCCGATTGTATCCTGTCCTGTCTCGACATGCCCGAGAGCGACTTGCAGCAGGCGACGGAGATCGTCGCGCGGCTGCGCCGGATGCTCGCCGACATCGACCCACCGAAAACACCGGCCTGAGGCAGAGGCATCAGACAACGGCATTTGAGACGGAAAACGGCCGCGGATTGCTCCGCGGCCGCCTCAGTTGTTTGGTGCGGCCGATTAGTCGGCCGCGCCGGTCAATGGATCAGTTGCGTGCCTTGTCGACGAGCGCGTTCGACTTGATCCACGGCATCATGCCACGCAGCTTTTCACCGACTTCTTCGATCTGGTGGCTGTCGTTGACGCGGCGGATGCCCTTGAAGCGCGCGCCGCCCGAACGGTATTCCTGCATCCATTCCGACGTGAAGCGGCCGGACTGAATGTCCTTCAGCACGCGCTTCATCTCGGCCTTCGTCTCATCCGTGATGATGCGCGGACCGGTGACGTACTCGCCCCACTCGGCGGTGTTGGAGATCGAGTAGTTCATGTTCGCGATGCCGCCCTCGTAGATCAGGTCGACGATGAGCTTCACTTCGTGCAGGCACTCGAAATAGGCCATTTCCGGAGCGTAGCCGGCTTCAACCAGCGTCTCGAAACCGGCGCGGATCAGTTCGACCAGACCGCCGCAGAGAACGACCTGCTCACCGAAGAGATCGGTTTCGCACTCTTCCTTGAAGTTCGTCTCGATGATGCCCGAGCGGCCGCCGCCGACGCCGCAGGCGTAGGACAGTGCGAGATCGAGCGCATTGCCCGATGGGTTTTGGTGAACGGCGACCAGGCACGGCACGCCGCCGCCCTTCTGGTACTCGCCACGAACCGTGTGGCCCGGGCCCTTCGGCGCGACCATGAGAACGTCGACGCTCGACTTCGGCTCAATCAGGCCGAAATGCACGTTGAGGCCGTGCGCGAAGGCAATAGCAGCGCCATCGCGGATGTTACCGGCGATGTGGTCGCGGTAGATGTCGGCCTGCAGCTCGTCGGGCGTCGCCATCATCATCAGATCAGCCCACGCGGCAGCTTCAGCGACCGACTTGACCTGAAAGCCATCGGCTTCGGCTTTCTTGACCGTTGCGGAGCCTTCGCGCAGCGCGATCACGACGTTCTGTGCGCCGGAATCCTTGAGGTTCAGCGCATGTGCGCGGCCCTGGGATCCGTAGCCGATGATGGCGACGTTCTTCGACTTGATGAGATTGAGATCGGCGTCGCGATCGTAATAGACACGCATTGGGGTCATCCTTCCCTTGGTTGATCTTTGTGATTGGCAACCCTGCTCGCGGTTCCGAACAGGGCAAGAAACTGATCGACCGCCAAGGCGGCATCCCGCGCGATGCGATCTTCAGTCATGTCGATCCGGTCGCCGAGCAGCAGCCGGATCTGAACGTCGCGGGCAACGAGCCCGAAAAAGGTCTGGAACGCGGCTTCGGCATCGGCAAAGGCAAGCAGGCCGCCTGCCCTTCCGGCCTCCAGCATCGGCTTCATGCGACGGCCGAGCGCGAAGCGGCCGTTTTCCAGCACGATCGCACCGAGCCGGCTGCGCTCTGAGCCGGCATGGCTGATGGCCACGCGGTTCAAGGCAACGGATCGCGGGCCGGAGATGACCCGAAGCCAGCTTGCTGCGTAGTCAGTCAGGTGCATCTTGAGCGAAGAGGCGTCCAGACCGCCCGCCTCGGCATTGGCGATATGGACGCGCGAGGCCTGACGCTGCACGGCAGCCGTCAGCAGACCGTCCCGGTCGCCGAACCACTTGTAGAGCGTTTCCTTGGAGCAGCTTGCCCGGCGCGCGACGGCGGTCATGGTGACGGCGTCGCCGCTCTGGACGAGCAGCGCAAGCACGGCATCGAGCACGTCGCGTTGCCGCTCCGTCCAGTCCGCCTCCCGCTCCATCACCGCTGCCTGCTGCATCATCCTGCCGTACCGTACGTTACGGTTCGGCTCTAAGGCCCCGCCGATGGCATGTCAAGCGCGCGCTGACTGTCGCCTGCAAATTTGGAATGGACTGCTCAGTCCTGACCGCCCGAGCGACCACGGATCGCCTCGACGATGGCCGTCGTCGAGCAATTGTCGAGATGAGACAGCACGCGGACCTCGCCTCCATAGGCACGCACGATCTCGCCGCCGACCACCTGATCGAGCGCATAATCGCCGCCCTTCACCAGGATGTCGGGCCGCACCTTCTCGATCAGGGGCGTCGGCGTGTCGTCATCGAAGGCGACGACCCAGTCGACCGATTCCAGCGCGCTTAACACGACCATGCGCCGATCGAGCGTGTTGACCGGACGCGACGGTCCCTTGAGCCGCTTGACCGAAGCATCGCTGTTGATCGCGACGACGAGACGGTCGCCGAGCGCACGAGCCTGTTCGAGATAGCCGACATGACCCGCATGAAGGATGTCGAAACAGCCATTGGTGAAGACGATGCGCTCGCCCGCTGCCTTCGCGTCGGCGATCGCCGCGACCAGCTGCTCCTCGCTGACAGCGCCGCGATCGTGCTCGCGCTGCACGCTGATCGCGCGGCGCAGTTCCGGGCCGCTGACTGCGGCAGTACCGAGCTTGCCGACCGCGATACCGGCCGCGACATTCGACAAACCGACGGCAGCGACGAGGTCCTCGCCGGCGCCAAGTGCTGCGCCGATGGTCGAAATCACCGTGTCGCCTGCCCCCGTCACGTCGTAAACTTCGCGCGCCTGCGTGGGGAAATGCACAGCCGCCTCGCCGCGCCTCAGCAAGGTCATTCCGCTCTTGCCACGGGTGACGAGCAGTGCGCCGAGGTCGAGCTCTTCGACCAGCGCCCGCGCCTTTTCGAGCAGCACCTGCTCGCTGCCGCAATGGCCGACGACGGCCTCGAACTCCGCGAGATTGGGCTTGAGCAGCGAGGCGCCCCGATAACGCTCGAAGTCGACGCCCTTGGGATCGACGAGCACGGAGCATCCCTTGGCTCGGGCGGCAGTGATGAGAGCCTGGATGTCGCTGAGCGTTCCCTTCCCATAGTCGGACAGGATGACCACCGATGCGCTTTCCAAAGCCTCGTCGAGCGCACCAGCGATCGCGGGAGCATGCACATCGGCAAACCTGTCTTCAAGATCGAGCCGGATCAGCTGCTGGTTGCGGGCGATGACCCGCAGCTTGACGATCGTGCGCTCTCTTTCCACGCCGATGAGCCGGCAGGCGACCCCGGCGGCCTCAAGTTGCCCGGCAAGCGCCTCGCCCGGCTCATCGCGACCGACAAGGCCGATGAGCGAAGCCGCGCCGCCGAGCGCCGCAACGTTGAGCGCCACATTGGCCGCCCCGCCCGGACGGTCTTCCGTTGCGGCGACGCGCACTGCCGGCACCGGCGCCTCCGGCGAGATCCGGGTCGTTTCGCCCATCCAGTAGCGATCGAGCATGACATCGCCAACAATGAGAACGCGGGCGCTGTCGAAGCGCGGCATGGAAAGTTGCATCTTGTAACCGTGACCTTGTTGGCGAATTCGCGCTGGCTGAGCGCTTTAACGCGCTTCTTCGCTCTTTAGAAGCCGATCGAGCGTGGACAGCACGATCTCCGGTGTCAGAGGAGCAAAGATTGCGGGATCGACGTCGCGACCCGAAGGTTGGAAATGTCGGGCTTCAAGGCAGACCTGTCGCTCGCCATAACCGCCGACAAGCCCCGGATCCGTCGGACCGAACAGCACGACATTGGGTCGCCCAAGCGCCGCTGCCAGATGAGAAAGACCCGTATCCACCGACACGATACCCGCCGCCTGCGACAGGACCTGAGCAATGGTGGTGAGCGACGAGCGCGGCAGGACTTCGACCATCGGACCGGCCGATGCCAGCCGCTCCGCACGCGCCTGCTCGGCAGCATTCCCCCAGACAAGCTTGATCCCAAACCCTTGAGCAACCGCAAGCGCGATCAGCTCCGCCCAATAGAGTTCCGGCCAGTGTTTATCGTGGCGCGTGGTGCCGTGCAGGAAGACGAGATAAGGCGCACCATCGGCAACCGCACTGGTCGGCACTTCTATGCCGTAGCGCCCACGCCCCTCCGGCATCGTGTAGCCGAGGGCGCCAGCAAAGAGACGTCGCGTCCGGTCGACAGCATGGATGCCCTTTGGGACTACAATTCCTCGGTCGTAAAAAAGCGCTGCCGCAGGTTCACGTGCGGACGCCCTGTCCATGCCGAACCGCTTGCCTTTTGCCAGCCTTGTGGCGAGCAGCGTGCTTTTCAACAAGCCTTGAGCGTCGATGACGGCGTCGTAGCGCTCGGCAGCCAGCGCAGTGCGATAGCGTCCCCATTCGCCGGAACTCAACGCTTTCAGCGGAGCCTTGCGCCAACGCCTGATAGCGACCGGGATGACCTTTCGAACGCTCGGGTGCCAGGCCGGGACTTCATGAAAAGCCTCTTCGACGACCCAATCGAACACGATCCCCGGCAACGCCTCCGCTGCATCGGTGAGCGCCGGGAGCGTATGGATCACATCGCCCATCGAGGATGTCTTGACGACGAGCACCTTCATGAGGCGGTGGCCGAAAGATTGGGCAGCGCGGCAAGCACCCTGTCCGCGCCGAGATCGCGCATGCATATGTGATGGCCGAGCGGACATTCACGCTTGAAGCACGGGCTGCATTCGATGCCGAGTTGCACAATGCTGGCCCGCGAACTCAGGGGCGGGGTGAAAAACGGCGAGGTCGAGCCGTAGACCGCAACAAGCGGCCGATCGAGCGCAGCAGCAACATGCATGAGCCCAGAATCGTTGGAGATGACGGCATCCGCAAGGCCGAGCAGATCGATCGCCTGTCCGAGCGTCGTCGCGCCGGCAAGGTTGAAGATCTGCGCGCGCAAGTGTTCCGGCACGGTGGCAATCACCGCCTCACCGACGGCCCGGTCTTTCGCCGAGCCGAAGATCCACACCTGATGGCCCTCTTCCAGCAACCGTGTTGCAGACTCCGCATAATGCGTTTCGGGCCAGCGCTTCGACGGTCCGAATTCGGCGCCGGGGCAGAGCGCCAGCACGGGCCTCTCGACGGCGAGGCCGAATTGGGCGAGCGCGGCAGCCGGATCTTGCCGGACCAATCGAGGCTCCGGATGCGGCGCGGGAAAATCGGTCGCAGCGCCGATACGATCCTTGTCGAAAGCGAGCGCATTGAACCGGTCGACCATCAGCGGCAAGGCCGCCTTGTCCAGCCTGCGCATGTCGTTGATCAGGCCATAGCGGCTTTCGCCCCGCCAGCCGGTACGCACCGGGATGCCGGCGAAGAACGGTACGAGCGCGGACTTCAGCGAATTCGGCAGCAGGATCGCCTGATCGTAAGCTTCCTGCGCAAGCGTGCGGCCAAGCTTGAAGCGCGCGCCGACACCGAGCTGGCCATGGGCGAGATCCATGCCGATCGATCGGTCGACTTCGGGCATCCGCGCCAGGAGCGGCTCGCTCCATTTTGGCGCAGCGACATGAAGCTCGACGCCTGGCCGCGTGGCCTTCAGCGTCATGAACAGGCTCTGCGCCATCACCATGTCCCCGACCCAGGCGGGGCCTATGATCAGGATCTTTTCGGGCATGAGCGTTCGGTTCTCCGGCGTCCCGGGCAAAGGACCGGCGACCAGGATGAGGCCGCTGGACCGCAGCCCGCACCGCGTGCAGGCTTTCGTCGGCGCCTCATAGCATTTGGCAGGCGTGAGGCAAATCGAAGCCTTTTCGGCTAGCCCCGGCAAGCCTCAACGAAGCGGCGCACGGTTTCCTTCATGCCGTATTCCAGCGCATCCGCGGTAAGGCCGTGACCGATGGAGACCTCGGCCAGATGCGGAACGCGCCGCACAAGCGCCGGCAGGTTGGCGACCGTCAGATCATGCCCGGCATTGACGCCGAGCCCGAGCGCCTTCGCCGCATCGGCAGTTTTTCCAAGCAGTTCCAGCTCCTTGGCAGCGCGATCGGAATCATCGTGGCAACCGCCGTAGGGTCCCGTGTAAAGCTCGATGCGCGCAGCGCCCGTCGCCTTGGCCAGCGCCACGCTTTCTTCGTCGCCATCGCCATCGGCAAAGAGCGAAACCCGCATGCCCTTGCGATTCAATCTCTCCACGATCGGCGCCAAGTCATTGTGCAGCTTGCGAAAATCCCAACCGTGATCGGACGTCGCCTGGCTCGGATCATCCGGCACCAGCGTCACCTGCTCCGGCTCGATCCGCTCGACCAAATCAAGAAACTCGTCGGTCGGATAGCCTTCGATATTGAACTCGGCTTCCGGAAACTCGTCATCGATCAGCGCGCGCAGATCCGGCAGATCGGAAAAACGGATGTGGCGTTGGTCGGGACGCGGATGAACCGTCAGCCCATGCGCCCCGGCCTGAAGCGCGATGCGACCGAGATGCGTGACGCTCGGCCATGGTAAATCGCGCCGATTGCGCAGCATCGCGACGGCATTGAGATTGACCGAAAGCTTGGTGGACATGGGCTGCTCCGCTGCACTGCTTCTTGGTGTCTTAGTCGGATGATCGCATCCCAACAACCCGCTTGGTTGCCGCACCGTTTCAGCGTATTTTGCCGGATCGCGGCGGAGGGTGGCGTGCGTGATCTTCGTTTCAAGCAGGAACGGCACAGAGGGCATCGAGTACCGGGACACGAAACGCCATCTCTGGCTGATTTCGGTCGTCGCGCCCATCGTCCCGGGCTTTGGCGCCGCGATGCTGATGCTCACCGGCAATCTCGCCTGGGCAGCGTTCGCCATCGTCTTCTATTACGTCGTATTGCCCATCGCCGACACGATCGTCGGTGAGGACCCGAACAACCCTCCCGAGGAGATCGTCGAAAAGCTGTCGACGGACAATTTCTACCGCGTCCTGCTCTACCTTTCGATCCCTATCTATTACGCCAGCTTCCTTTTGTCAGCGGTCGCCATCGGCACGATGACCCTACCCTGGTGGGCCTTTCTACTCGTAACGCTCGGCGCTGGCATATCATCGGGCACAGCGCTTACCGTCGGTCATGAGCTCGGTCACAAGAACAGCGGCGCCGATCGGTGGGCTGCGCGGTTCATCACCGCGCTCACCGGTTACGGCCATTTCTGCATCGAGCACAATCGCGGCCACCATGTGTATGTCGCGACATTCGAAGATCCGGCGTCGGCACGGCTTGGCGAAAGCCTTTTCCGCTTTGCGCTGCGCGAACTTCCGGGCACCGCCCGCCGCGGTTGGGCGTTGGAGCGCGAACGGCTGGCGCGAAAGAGCCTCCCCGTCTGGTCGTCGCGAAATGAAGTGCTGCAGGGCTACGCGATCACGGCGCTGACCGCGCTGATCCTGATCGGGCTGTTCGGCTGGATCATGGTGCCGTTTCTCCTGCTCCACCACCCCATCGGCTGGTTTCACCTGACCATGGCGAACTATGTCGAGCACTATGGGCTGCTGCGGCAAAGGCGCCCCGACGGTCGTGTGGAACCGTGCCAGCCGCGTCATTCCTGGAACACGAACCACATCATCTCAAACCTCATGCTGTTCCACCTGCAGCGCCACTCAGACCATCACGCCAACCCGATGCGACCCTATCAGGCACTCCGCGACTACGAAGATCTGCCGCGGCTTCCCGTCGGCTACGCCGGCTGCTTCGTGCTTGCCGCCTGCCCGCCCGTTTGGTTCGCCATCATGGACAAGAAGGCGCTGGCCTGGGCGGATGGTGACCTGACGAGACTGAACGTCGACCCGAAATGGCGCAGCTGGTATGAGCGCAGGCACGAACAACCGGCCGCAGCCTGATCACCGCACGATCGTCAGGCGTTCCGCTGCCCGTGTGATTGCCGTGTAGAGCCAGCGCTCGCGGGTTTCGCGGAAGGCGAAGCTTTCGTCGAACAGCACGACGTTGTTCCACTGCGAGCCCTGCGCCTTGTGCACCGTCAGCGCATAGCCATAGTCGAAATCATCGAAGCGCTTCTTCGTCGACCAGGGGATGTCCGCGTCGGGATCCTCAAAGGCTGCCTTCAGAAGCCGGATCTTGGCGGAGCCACGATCCATATCGTCGTCTTCCGGCTTGATGAGGAGATTGATGCCGGGCTTGGTCGTCTCCTTCGACGACGTCATCACGGCCCAGAGCGAGCCATTGAGCAAGCCCTTGGCCTGGTCGTTGCGCAGGCAGACGAGCTTGTCGCCCGATTGAGGATGAGCCGCCGTGAAGCCTTTCAGTTCCCGGAGCCGCTGATTGTAACGCCGCCGCGTCCGATTGACGCCGAGAAGCACTTGGTCGGCCTCAAGCACGAGATCCGTCGTCACATCGGATTTCGAAATGATCTTCGCAGTACCCCAGTCGCCATGCATCAGTTCGCGGCCTTCGCGCACATGCATGGCGAGCGTGATGATCGGGTTGTCGCGCGCCTGCCGGTGGATTTCCGTCAGCAGAAAATCCGGCTCGTGATCGGTGAAGAACCCACCCCCGGTGATCGGCGGCAACTGGCCGGGATCGCCGAGAACGAGGATCGGCACGCCGAAGCTCATCAGATCCTTGCCGAGCGCCTCGTCGACCATCGAGCATTCGTCCACCACGATCAGCGCGCATTTCGCGATCGGGCTTTGCCGATTGATGGAAAACATCGGCGAGATCGAGGTCTTGCCGGTCTCTTCGTTCTCGACTTCTTCCTCGCCGCGGGGCCGATAAATCAAGGAATGGATGGTCTTGGCATTTGAAGCGCCGCGCGAGCGCAGCACCTGCGCGGCCTTGCCGGTAAACGCGGCGAACTGCACGTCGCCATCCACATGCTCGGCGAAATGGCGCGCGAGCGTCGTCTTGCCGGTGCCCGCATATCCAAAGAGCCGGAAGATCGGCGAGCGGCCTTCCTTCAGCCAGCGCGCGACAGCCTTGAGGGCTTCGTCCTGTTGGGGTGCAAATTCCATCGATCAGGCAAGATCGGTCTGGGCGAAATCATCGCCCTTGTAAAGGAGCGGCATCCCTGCCCGCTTGGCCATCGCGTAAGAAAAGCAATCGCCCATGTTGAGCCGGGCGGGATGGCCAGAGCCTTTTCCAAAACGGCCATGGGCATCCACCAATCCGGGCAACAAAGAGCGATCGACGCTCTCGATGCTCATATTCAGCCGGCTCACAAATTCATCCACCATGGCAATGGCTGTTTCAAGCCCACCCAGCCGTTTGGAAAGGGCGAGAACAGCCTCGAACAGAGCGACCGTCGAGCTGACGCAGCTTACAGCTTGATCAAGCCGCCCCACAAACTCGTCTCGATCCGGTTCGTTTCCCAGTATAGCGACGATGACCGAAGCATCCACGAACATCAGTCGCCCTCCTGGCCCCACAGCTCATCATAAAATGCCTTATCCGGCTCCGGTCCGGTCTTCGGCAGAGCATCAATCTCGTCGAAAAGCGGCTTCAGGCGTTCCATGAGGGGAATTTTCTGACGCTCCCGCTTCAACTCGTTCTCAACGGCCTCGCGCACAGCCTCGGTGATGCCGATGCCGCGTTTCGTGGCCAACTCCCGCACGAGCTGATCGGTTTTCGGATCGCGGATGTGAAAAGCCATGGCATCGCCCTTCGTCTAGACGTTCAGCACTATCATCTAGACAAAAAGAACACAAGAAGAACGATTTTGCGGCTATCTCAGCATCGGCCAGATCGAAAGGGCGAGCAGGATGCCCATGGAAATGTTGAACCATTTCAGGCGGACAGGGTCCGACAAAAACTGCCGTAGCATCTGGCCGAACGCCGTCCACGCCGTCACGCTCGGCACGCTGACGAGCGAAAACACGAACACGACGATCAGCATCGAGAGAAAGGGCGCTTCGATCGTCGTATAGACGGCAACGCCGGAGACCGAGGCAACCCACGCCTTCGGGTTGACCCACTGGAAGGCCGCGGCCTGCAGGAAGGTGAGCGGCTTGGCGGAGCCATCCGCCGTCGCCACGGTGCGGCTGGATGCGATCTTCCAAGCGAGATAGCACAGATAGCCGGCGCCCGCGATTTTGAGTGCCGTGTGCAGCCAAGGGAATATGGTCAGCAGCGTGCCGAGCCCGAGGCCGACCGCCATGATCAGGACCATGAAGCCGACGCAGACCCCGAGCATATGCGGGATCGTGCGGCGAAAGCCGAAATTGACGCCCGACGCCATGAGCATGATGTTGTTCGGCCCAGGCGTCATGGACGAGACGAATGCGAAGGTGGAAAGCGCTATGAACGTCTCGATCGGCATGTCGGCTCCCTGAAAGCGCAAGGCCTAGCGCCCCCTCGCCTCCCACGTCCAATTCCAAGCGGTGAAGCAGCAATCACCTTCCGTGATCGCTGCACCACATTTCAATCGTCCAGACCGCGGTTCATCGCAGCGATCCCGGTCCGGCAGACTTCCATCAGCCCGAGCGGCCGCATGATGGCGATGAACTGCTCGATCTTCGAGACACGCCCGGTGATCTCGAAGATGAAGTGCTCGATATTGGCGTCGATGACACGCGCGCGGAACGCATCGGCAAGGCGCAGTGCCTCCATGCGGTCCTGCTCGCGCCCACGCACCTTCAAAAGCGCCAATTCGCGCTCCAGCGGTTTTTCATGGCCGAGTTCGCGTGCCCTTACCGTCAGGTCCCTGACGCCGTGGACCGGCACGATGCGCTCGAGCTGCGACTTGATTTGCTCCAGCACGTGCGGCGTGCCGCGCGTCACGATCGTGATGCGCGACAGATGAGCCTCATGCTCGGTTTCCGAAACCGTCAGGCTTTCGATGTTGTAGCCCCGGCCGGAAAAGAGCCCGATGACGCGCGCGAGAACGCCCGGCTCGTTGTCCACCAGTACCGAAAGCGTGTGGGTCTCAACCGCCTCGGTCTCTTTTTGGATGAAATAGGCCGAGCCGGTTGGTTGCTGCTGTGCGTTCATTTCGCTGGTCTCTTTGCTGCCGTGCTATTTCTGAAAAAGCGATTACCGATCAAGTCTGTACTAAACCAGCGAGCGCCCTTCCGCGCTGATGGCATTGGCGACGGCCTCGTCGGTGGCTTCGTCCGGCAGAAGCATCTCGTTGTGCGGCTTGCCCGACGGGATCATCGGGAAGCAATTGGCGAGGTTTGCGACACGGCAATCGAAGATGACCGGGCGCTTGACGTCGATCATTTCCTGGATCTTGTCGTCGAGTTCCGCCGGCTTTTCAGCCCGGATGCCGACGCCGCCATAAGCCTCGGCGAGTTTCACGAAGTCGGGCAGCGCCTCGGTATAGGAGTTGGACAGGCGGTTGCCATGCAGCAGCTGCTGCCACTGGCGCACCATGCCCATATACTGATTGTTCAGGATGAAGATCTTGATCGGCGCATTGTATTGCACCGCGCAGGACATTTCCTGCATCGTCATCAGAACCGAGGCATCGCCCGCGATGTCGATGACGAGCGCATCCGGATGCGCGATCTGCACGCCAAGCGCTGCCGGCAGGCCGTAGCCCATGGTGCCGAGGCCACCCGACGTCATCCACCGGTTCGGCTTCTCGAAGCCATAGAACTGTGCCGCCCACATCTGGTGCTGGCCGACTTCGGTAGTGATGTAGGTGTCGTGGCTCTTCGTCAGCTCATAGAGCCGCTGAACCGCATATTGCGGCATGATCACGTCGCTGTTCGGCTTGTAGGCCAACGAGTTGCGCGCGCGCCACTTCGTGATCTGCGTCCACCACGACTTCATGGCCTCCGGGTCGTTCTTCTTGGAAGACGCCCGCCACAGCCGCACCATGTCTTCGAGAACTAGCCCGACATCACCAAGGATCGGGATGTCGACATGGACGTTCTTGTTGATCGACGAAGGGTCGATATCGATGTGGATCTTCTTGGAGTTCGGCGCGAATGCATCGAGCCGGCCGGTGATGCGGTCGTCGAACCGGGCACCGACGCAGACCATGACGTCGCAATCATGCATCGCCATGTTGGCCTCATAGGTGCCGTGCATACCAAGCATGCCCATCCAGTTCTCGCCGGACGCGGGATAGGAGCCGAGCCCCATCAGCGTCGACGTGATCGGGAAATTGGTCAGCTTGACCAGTTCGCGCAGGAGATGGCTGGCTTCCGGACCCGAATTGACGACACCGCCGCCCGTGTAGAGCATTGGCTTCTTGGCCGAGGCCATCAATTCGATCGCCGCCTTGATCTGGTTCAGATCGCCCTGGATGCGCGGCTTGTAGCTCTTCTGCTCGATGACAGGCGAAGGCGCGTGGTAGGTGCCCTTGGCGAACTGGACGTCCTTCGGGATGTCGACGACGACCGGGCCGGGGCGGCCGGTCTTGGCGATGCGGAACGCCTCGTGAAGGACCTTGGCAAGCTCGTTGACGTCTTTGACCAGCCAGTTGTGCTTGGTGCAGGGACGCGTGATGCCAACCGTATCGCATTCCTGGAAAGCGTCCGAACCGATCAGCGTGGTCGGAACCTGGCCGGTGATGCAGACGAGCGGGATCGAATCCATCAGCGCATCCTGAAGCGGCGTCACCGCATTCGTCGCACCCGGACCCGACGTGACCAGCATGACGCCGACCTTGCCGGTCGATCGCGCGTAGCCTTCAGCCGCATGGCCGGCACCCTGCTCGTGACGCACCAGAATGTGCTGAACGTCGTCCTGCTGGAAGATCTCGTCGTAGATCGGGAGGACGGCACCACCCGGATAACCGAAGATGTGCTCGACACCGTTATCGCGCAGCGCCTGCAGCACGATTTCCGCACCGGTCATCTCCTGGCCTGCCGCATCCTGTCGCCGTGTCGCCTGCGCCGGCGCGTCCTTGGTCGTTACGTTCATGGGTCTCGCTCCCGTCCTGTCGTCTGCGTCCGCTTCACCGCCCGCATCCGGGCATAAAAAAAGGCCCCTTGAGGAGCCTCGTTTGCGCATGGGTGGCTGTCGCCGGGTGGTTACACCACCCTGCCCATGCGCCTTCCCACCACGATAAGAATATGTCTGATCATGACCGTCTCGTAACCGTAAACTGCGCGACCGTCAACTGAACGCCGCGGATTTCAAACTGAGACATGCATTCTGTACGAATCGGCACAACCAAATCTTAACAGCCCGTTGTTAGGCTTGCAGTCTTTCGAAGTGGTTGCGGGGCACGATGGATCTCAGTCACACACCCCGGATGGAAGATGCCGCGCTCAAGGATCGACGAGGCCGTGGTGATCCCCGAGAAAGAATGCTCGGCCGTGTCGTCTCGTGCAATGGCGCCCGGGCCACGATTTCTGCCATCGCTGAAAACGGCGAAGTCGCGCTTGCGGAACTCTGGTCGGTCGGCCGGCTGATTTCCATCAGCGTCGGCGAAAGCCGCATCGTCGCGCTCGTCTACTCCATGAATTCGCCCGCCGAATGCTGGCAGTCGGACGCCGACAATATCCTGCATTTCGAAGTCGAACTCGTTGGCGAGATCCGCAACAGCCCCGATCACAAACCGATCTTCATGGCCGGCATCTCCAACTATCCCTATCTCGGCGCGATCGCTCACCGCATCCGTGCTGCCGATCTTGCGGCAATCTACGACAGCGGCCGAAGCGACAGCGTTGTCATCGGCAAGCTGACCCAGGACGAGACGATGGACGCGGCAGTGCACGTGCCCTCGCTTCTCAACCGCCATTTCGCCGTCGTCGGCACTACGGGCGTCGGCAAATCCTCCGCCGTGTCACTGCTGTTGACCAAAGCGATCGAGACGACGCCCGATCTGCGTGTTCTCATTCTCGATCCGCACAATGAGTTCGCCGCAGCGTTCCCCGATACGTCGATCGTCATCGACACCGAGACGCTGGACCTGCCCTTTTGGCTGTTCCGGCTTGATGAATTTACCGAGGTTCTCTTCCGCGGCCGTCCTGGCATTCCGGAGGAAATGGATTTTCTCCGCGAACTCATTCCCGATGCCAAGCGCGCCTTCCGGGGGGGCCCGGACAATGGCCTTTTCCGTCGTGCGACGGACCGCTCGTCGCTGACCGCCGATACGCCTGTGCCTTACCGCATGGCCGATCTTCTCGCGCTCATCGACGAGCGCATCGGACGGCTCGAAGGTCGAGGCGACAAGCCGCACCTGCGTTCGTTGAAAATGCGCATCATGTCGGCGATCAACGATCCGCGCTTTCATTTCATGTTCTCCACCAACACGATCAACGACACGATCGTGGAGACGATGAGCCATATTTTCCGCATTCCGGGAAATGGCCGGCCAATCAGTTGCTTCCAGCTTGCCGGCATTCCCTCGGAAGTCGTGAATTCCGTCGCATCGGTGCTGTGCCGCATGGCCTTCGAAATCGCGCTCTGGAGCGATGGCGGCATTCGCATCCTGGTCCTGTGCGAAGAAGCCCACCGCTACGTGCCGGCCGATCCCAATCTGGGTTTCGTGCCGACCCGCCAAGCGATCTCCCGCATCGCCAAGGAAGGCCGCAAATACGGCGTCAGCCTCGGCGTCGTGACGCAGCGTCCGGGCGAACTCGACCCGACGATCCTGTCGCAGTGCTCCACCGTCTTCGCAATGCGGCTTGCCAATGATCGCGACCAGGAAATCATCCGCTCGGCCATCGCCGATTCCTCGTCGTCGACAACGAGCTTTCTCTCCTCGATCGGCAATCGCGAGGCGATCGCGTTCGGTGAGGCTGTGGCCGTGCCGATGCGCATGATCTTCGAGCGCATTCCGGAACGCAGCCTGCCCAAGGCCAACGGCTCGACCAAATCTCAGGATGGGCAAGAAGCCGAACTCGATCTGCGCACGATCGTTCAGCGCATGCGCAACCTGTCGACCAATGAGGCAGCCGGCCTGACGGGTGCCCCGGTGCCCGAGTTCTTGCCGCAGGCCGGCGAACCGGCGGCCTATGCCGGCGGCCGGATGAGCCAGCCCGGCGACAATGCGTATGGCACGGCCCGCGCGGCTCCATCGCCCGCTCCTCTCCACCATGGCGAAGTGCAACGACCGGCGCCATCGCTGATGGATGACTCTCGCTACCGGGAACCGCAGCCTTCATTGGGCTCGCAGGATCCGGAAACCGCACCGCCGAGACCGACAAGCGGAGGCAGTTCGCTGCGTGCGCAATTGCTGAAGAAGCCGCTGAGCTCTCTGCGCAAATAGGTCGATCGAGGCAGGACGAAACCTGCCTCGCGCTGCACCATCATTTATATTCTAAGAAGATCAGGCGCAGACGCGGTTGCGGCCCTGCCGCTTGGCTTCGTAAAGCTGCGCATCGGCGCGCTTGTAGAGATGCTCGCCGCTTTCCTGGCCATCCCACAATGCGACGCCGGCACTGACCGTAATGCGCAGGGTCACGTTTCCAGTGCCGACCTTCAGCGACCCGATCGCGGTGCGGACACGATCGGCAAGGCCGTAGAGCTGGCTTGAATTGACGTTCGGCGACAGGATAGCGAACTCTTCACCGCCGAGCCTGGCGACCACATCATGGTAGCGCGTGAAATCGGCGAGACATGCCGCGATCTGGCGCAGGACCTCGTCGCCCACATCATGGCCATGGGTGTCATTCACCTGCTTGAAATGATCGATGTCGAGCAGGATCATGCCCATCGGCTTTTCGATATCGCGAAACGCCAGGAGATACTCATTGAGGGCGTCATCGAAATAGCGGCGGTTGTAGAGGCCGGTCAGCGGATCTGTCACCGCCGCATATTCCAGCGTTTGCGACCGCGCGCTGAGAGACGCCGTCATCCGGCGCAGTTCACCTTGCTCGCGCAGGCCGTGCCAGATCATTGGATAGACGAGAAAAACACCGCAAACGATTGCCAGGCCAGCAAAGACGGCGCTGAGAAAGGTGAAGCGGTAGATCAGGTCGATGTCGGCGATCCGCGCCTGAGCGACGAACGAGTCCACATGCCGAAACGCGCTCCAGCTGAAAAACCCGGTCAATCCAATCAGGATGACCAGGAAAAAGAACAGCAGCTCTGCTTTGTGCAGACGCATCGGCCTAACGGACTCCTCTCGTGCCAGCGCTTTTAAAACTAAAGGCTACCGGCAGTTGGTTGTCTTAGGATTAATTACAGATCGACATTGCTAAGTGTCGGGCTGGAATTCCGGTGCCAGTCCTCAGAAAAGCGATTGCGGAACCACGTCGTCTGCCGCTTCGCATAGCGCCGTGTCGCCGCCGCACCCTGCTCGATGGCGCTCTCGAGTTCGAGGGTGCCACCAAGATGCGCGGCAAGCTCCGGCACCCCGATCGCCTTCATCGCTGGCATCGACGGATCGAGATGCAGATCGAGCAGCCCGCGCACCTCATCCAGCGCGCCGCCCTCGACCATCTGCCTGAATCGGCGATCGATGCGTTCGGTCAGGATGTCGCGCTCGGGCATGAGGAGAATGCGGCGGGTGTTAGAGCCGTCGAGAACCGGCTCCCCGCGCGCTGCCTGCAGGACGCTGATCGACTTGCCCGTCGCATCCAGAACTTCCAGGGCGCGCGCGATCCGCTGACCGTCATTCGGCGAAAGGCGTGCCGCCGTCTCCGGATCTTTCCCGGCAAGCTCACGATGCATCCCCGCCGGCCCGTCTGCCAGCAGCTCGGCGCGACGCGCCATGCGGATTGGTTCGGGAATGTCCGGCATCGTCGCCAGCCCACCCAGGAGCGCCTCGAAATAAAGGCCCGTGCCGCCAACGACGATCGGGACTTTGCCGCGGGCATGCACATCGGCAATCACCTCGGCGGCCTCGCGCATCCACTCCCCGGTCGAATAGGCCTGATCCTCTGACCGGTGCCCATAGAGGCGGTGTTCCACCTGCCCTGTATCGGCCTGGCTTGGGCGTGCGGTCAGGACATGAAGCGCGCCATAGACCTGCATGGAATCGGCATTCACGATCACGCCACCGATCCGCTCGGCCAGATCCAGCGCCAGCGCCGACTTGCCGCTGGCCGTCGGCCCCGCTATCAGGATCGCATCCATCTGTCCCCCGGAGTTCTGTATCGATGGCCCTTGTCGCCACGCTGATTGCTGCGCCCTCAAGGCCGGTCCTCACCCCGTCTCTCGCAGAAGCTGCTGCCGAGCGCCTCTCCGCTGCCGGCCTCTATTGGCTTGCCGACGGGATCGCCTGCGATATCGCATTGCGTGACGGACACGACAAGGCCGACGCCGAGTCCATTCTGGCTTCGATGATTGGTGATGCGCCGATCGATGTGGTCGTGCAGATCACCGAAACCCGTCGGAAAAGCCTCCTCCTGGCGGACATGGATTCCACGATGATCGGCCAGGAATGCATCGACGAGCTGGCCGACGAGCTCGGCCTGAAGGACAAGGTCGCGGCCATCACGGCACGTGCCATGAACGGCGAAATCGCGTTCGAGCCGGCACTGCGCGAACGCGTGGCGCTCCTGAAGGGCCTGCCGGTTTCGGTGGTCGAAAAGGTGATCGCCGAGCGTATCACGCTGACGCCCGGCGGCCGGGAACTGATCGCGACGATGAAGCACTATGGTGGCTACGCCGCGCTGGTGTCGGGCGGCTTCACCGCTTTTACCGGCCCCGTCGCCAACATGCTCGGTTTCGATGAGAACCGCGCCAATGTGCTCTTGGATGCCGATGGCCTTCTCGTCGGCGCCGTCCAGGAGCCGATCCTCGGCCAGCAGGCGAAGCTCGATGCACTTCTGGAACTCTGCGAGGCACGCGGCATCGAGACCGACGATGCGATGGCCGTCGGCGATGGTGCGAACGATCTCGCCATGATCGAGCGGGCCGGCGCAGGCGTAGCACTTCACGCCAAACCCGCGGTCGCCGAGCGCGCGCGCCACCGCATCAACCACGGCGACCTCACCGCCCTCCTCTACATGCAGGGCTATCGGAAGACGGATTTCGTCACATGACGCCCATCGAGACCGACCGCCTCATCCTCCGCAATTGGGTCGACAGCGACCGCGCGCTCTTTCACGAGATCAACTCGGACGAAGCGGTCATGCGGTTCTTCGAGTTTCGGCGCAACCGCGCCGAGGCCGATGCGAAGATGGACGAGATCAGGGCGGAGATCGACGAGCTTGGCTACGGCTTCGGTGCGGTGACCGTGAAGGCGACAGGAGAGCCGATTGGGTTCGCCGGCATCAGGCCGTGCTCCAGCCTGCCCCACTATGCCGAGCAATGCGTTGAAATCGGGTGGCGGCTCGTCGAGCGGTCATGGCGAAAGGGTTATGCCAGCGAGGCGGCGCAGGCCTGGCTGCGATATGGTTTCGAGACCCTGCGCCTCGGCGAGATCATGTCCTACGCCGTCCACGACAATCATGCCTCCACCGGCGTGATGCGCAAGATCGGCATGCAGGCACTGCCGGAATACACGTTCGACTATCCCGGCATTCCCGATGAGCTGTCCCATCTGCGCCGATGCGTCGTCTATCGCATCACCCGCGAAGAATGGGCCGAGCGCCGGCCCGATCCCGCCTCCTGACAGACAGGCCTGCCGGCTTTCCTGGCATGGCTCAGTCCATCCGCAATGTCACGAATCGAAGTGTCCCATCTGCCTGCGCCACCATCAATAGCGCGTTGCGACGCCCTTCTTCGCGCAGCTCGGAAATACGCGCCTCGACGTCCGCAGGCGTCGCCATCGTTTCCTGAGCGATTTCCACGATCACTTCGCCGGCGACGACACCCTTCTCTTCCGCTTCCGAACCTTCCGACACGTCTGCAATCAGCACACCGTTGACGGCAGCATCGATGCCGAAGGCGTCGCGCTGCTCATCATCCAGTACGCTGAGCGTGAGCCCGAGCACATCGACCGTGGCGCTCGGCTCCTCCTCGCCATTCTCTTCGCCTTCGGTGCCGAGTTCGGCTTGCTCCTGGCCGCTTTCCAGTCGACCCAGCGTAACCTCGACAGTCTGCTCCTCGCCATTGCGCAGGATCAGAACGTCGACCACGTCGCCCACCGGGCTTTCGGCCACGATGCGCGGCAGATCGCGCATGTCGTTGATCGGACGACCATCGAATTCGAGAATGACATCGCCGGGCTCGATGGTACCGTCATCGACAGGACCACCATTGATGACACCGGCCACAAGGGCACCGCGCGCGCGGTCCATGTCGAGGCTTTCCGCAATCTCGCTGGTCACTGGCTGGATGCGAACGCCGAGCCAGCCACGGCGGGTCTCGCCGAAATCGCGCAGCTGATTGATGACATTGACGGCAAGATCGGCGGGAACGGAAAAGCCGATGCCGATGGATCCACCGGTTGGCGATATGATCGCCGTGTTGATGCCGATGACTTCGCCGCGCATGTTGAACAGCGGGCCGCCGGAATTGCCCCGGTTGATGGCCGCGTCAGTCTGGATGAAGTCATCGTACGGGCCGGCATTGATGTCGCGGCCGCGTGCCGACACGATGCCGATGGAAACCGACCCGCCGAGACCGAACGGGTTGCCGATCGCCATGACCCAGTCGCCGATGCGCATGGCATCGGAATCGCCGAATTCGACATGGTCGAGCGGCTCGGCCGGTTCGACGCGCAGCAGCGCGAGATCGGTTTGCGGGTCGGTGCCCACGATTTCAGCCGAGAGCGAGGTGCCGTCGGCGAAATTCACTTCGATGTCGTCGGACTGCTCGATCACGTGATTGTTGGTCACGATCAGGCCGTCAGCGGAAATGACGAAGCCTGATCCGAGGGAATTGACGCGGCGGGAGCGCGGAACCGGCGGGGTCTGGCCGTTTTCCTCACCGAAAAAATCATTGAAGAAATCCTCGAAAGGCGAGCCCTCGGGGATCTGTGGCATCGGCGATGTCTCGTCGTCGCTGACGCGCTGCGATGTCGAAATGTTGACGACGGAATCGAGAAGGCCTTCTGCAAGGTCCGCCACCGAGGCAGGGCCATCGACGGGTGCGCGCGGCGGAACGGGGTCCGCCATTTCCTGCGCAGCGGCCGGAAGAGGAAGGATCGAGACGGCTGCGAGAAGCGAGAGCGAACGCGCCCATCTCGATGCTACGCTGATCGTGTGGGTCATTGCCGCCTTCTCCCTGCGATTGCATCCGGCGAGCCTGCCGGTTGCATGGGTATAATAGTTCATTCCGCCGCGGCGGAAATAGGGCTTCGTCGCGTCAGCCGCGAACAAGCCAGATCACGAAGACGCCTGCGGCAAGCGCCACAATACCGGAAAGCCGGAGCGTCTGATCAGACAGCTCCGGCAATCGTTCGGCCATTTTACGCATGGCGGTGGGGGCTGCAGCATAGACCAGACCCTCGATGACGAGGACGAGGCCTATGCCGACGAGCAGATCGCTCATTTTGCCCGCTTACTCGGTCGCGCCTGTCGAAGGCTCGATTGCGACCGGCGGTGTCGACGGCTGAGGCGCTGCAGCGGCATCGCCCGCAGCATCCGCACCTTCGTCGGCAGGCTGCGTGACAGGCTGCTGGGCGCCGCTGGCGACGGGAACAGTGCCGCCGGACGCATCCCGGAAGTAGCGGAAGAACTCCGAATCCGGCGACAGCACCATGGTCGTGTCCGAGTCCTGGCTCAGCGAAACAGCATAGGCCGACATCGAGCGGTAGAAATCGAAGAAGTCTTCGTCGCGCGAATAGGCTTCGGCGTAGATGCGGTTTCGTTCCGCGTCGCCCTCACCTCGAAGGATTTCGGAGTCACGGGTCGCTTCCGAAACGATCTCGACGACCTGACGATCGGCAACGGCACGCAGACGCTGCGCCCCTTCCCGACCGCGGGCGCGGATCAGTTCTGCTTCGGCCAGACGCTCGGCGATCATGCGCTCGTAAGTCTGCTGCGAGACCTGCTGCGTCAGGTCGGTCCGGCGGATACGGACATCCTCGATGCGAAGACCCAGATTCTCGGCGTCCGTACGAAGCTGCGAAGCGACTTCATCCATCATCGCCTGCCGCTCTTCGGAAAGCGCCGCTTCGAAACCGCGCAGACCATAAGCCCGACGAAGAGCCGAATCGAGACGCGTTCTTAGACGCGCTTCCGCGGAAACGATGTCGGCCGACACCGCCTGGCGGAACCGCTCGGCGTCCTGGATGCGATAAACGACGAAAGCGTCGACATCATAGAACGCACCACCGGATACCTGAACGCGGATGTCATCCAGGTCAAAGCGCATGGCACGGTCTTCGACGAACTGTACCGTGTCGGCACCGGCAAACGTGAATGGCAGCTTGAAATAGAGGCCTGGCTCACTGTGCACCGCACGGATTTCACCAAAGCGGGCGACGATCGCTTGCTCGCGCTCGTTCACGACGAAGATGGACGAGAACACCGCGAAAACGACGACCGCCAGGACGATAATGATAGCGGGAAGCTTGTTACCCATTACTGGTTCCCTCCCTGATTTTGCGACTGCTGTGCCTGGCGATTGACCTCAGGCAGCGGCAGATAAGGAACCACGCCCTGACCACCGGTCTGCTCGACGATGAACTTGTTGGAATCGCGGAACACGTTTTCCATCGTTTCGAGGAACATGCGCTTGCGGGTCACTTCCGGTGCGGCAGCATATTCATTGTAGATCGACACGAAGCGCTGCGCTTCACCTTCTGCGGCATTCACGACCTGATCGCGATAGGCTGCGGCCTCTTCGCGAACCTGGGCGGCCTGACCGCGTGCCTGACCAAGTTGCTGGTTCGCATACTGGTTGGCTTCTTCGACGAAGCGATCTTCGTCCTGCTCGGCGCGCTGCACTTCGTCGAACGCATCGGCCACTTCACGCGGCGGCGCCGCGTCTTCGATCGAGACGGTATTGACCGACATGCCGGAGCCGTAACGATCCATCGTCACCTGAATGACGTCGGTGACTTCCATGGCAATCGCTTCACGATTGTCACGGAAAACGTCCTGTGCAGGACGGCGACCGACGATCTCACGCATGGCGCTTTCGGCAACCTGGCGCAGGGTTTCTTCCGGGCGCTGCAGGTTGAAGAGATAGGCCGCGGGGTCGGTCACGGAATAGAGAACCGAGAACTGGACATCGACGATGTTCTGGTCGCCAGTCAGCATCAGGCCCTGCGTGCTGTTGGCCTGATCGCCACCGCCCACGTTGATCTGGCGCTCGACGATCGTGGCACGCTCAACCGTTTCGAAAGGCCAGAAATGGAAGTGCAGGCCGGGCATGGACATTTCGTCCTTGGGAGCACCAAAGCGAAGCTCGATGCCGCGCTCATCCGGCTGGACGGTGTAGATCGATTGGAAAAGCCACAGCGCGACGAGACCGACGCCGATCAGACCGAACAGGGCTGGGCTGGGCCCGCCGCCGCCCGGGATCGCGTTCTTCAGTCGATCCTGGCCACGCCGAATGATTTCCTCGAGGTCTGGTGGACGATTGCCGCCACCGCCGCCACCACCATTGGGACGTTGAGGCCCCTGACCCCATGGGCCTTGGTTGTTGCCTCCTCCTCCTCCACCGCCGCCGCCCCAAGGGCCGCCGCCGCCATTCTGATTACTCCAGGGCATTCAGTCCTCATTCTGTTGGAAGCGTCATGCCGGCTGTTGGGAACAACACGCCGGAACACGCATTTTTATCGTTATGTCTCAAATGCGTTATAGGTGTGACTGGCCGCGCTTTCAACGCGGGGGGCCAACGGCTACAGACGATTTCGGCCGCCAAGCGCAGTGTCTAGCGCTGCTTGCGACGGTAAACCGCATAGCGTGTCGGCTCTGAATCCGACGGCCCGACGGGAATGGAAACCTCTTCCAGACACTCCCAGTCTTCGGCATCGATGTCCGGAAAGTGGGTATCGCCCTCCGGCATCGCTTCCACATGGGTCACATGCAGGCGGTCGACATAGGGCAATGCGTGATCATAGATCTCGCCGCCGCCGATGATGAAAATCTCGTCGGCGCGTTCGGAATGGGCAACCTGGCGGGCAAGGCGCAGAGCCTCGCGCATGTCGCCTGCACGGGTCACACCTTCGGCATGGAACGCGTCGTCCCGCGTCATGACGATATTGGTGCGGCCCGGTAGCGCGCGCCCGATCGTTTCATAGGTGCGACGCCCCATAATGATGGGTTTGCCCATCGTCAGCGATTTGAACCGCTTGAGATCGGTCGACAACCGCCAGGGCATTTCGCCCGAGCGGCCGATAACGCCGTTCGAGGCGACGGCTACGATAATAGAGACAATGGGATCGGTCACACAGCGACCTTTGCGCGGATGTGCGGATGCGGCTCGTAACCCGACAGCGTGAAGTCGTCGAATGTGAAGGCGAAGACGTCGTCTACGCTCGGATTGAGTTCCATCTTCGGCAAGGTCCGCGGCGCCCGCTTCAGCTGCTCGCGTGCCTGCTCGAAATGATCGGAATAGAGATGTGCGTCACCGAGCGTGTGAACGAAGTCACCCGGCTTCAGGCCGCAGACTTGCGCGATCATCATCGTCAACAGCGCATAGGAAGCGATGTTGAACGGCACGCCGAGGAAGATGTCGCCGGAGCGCTGGTAGAGCTGACAGGAGAGCTTGCCTTCCGCCACGTAGAACTGGAAGAGGCAATGACAGGGCGGCAAAGCCATTTCGTCGACTAGCGCCGGATTCCAGGCCGACACGATCAGGCGGCGCGAATTGGGGTTCGTCTTGATCTGGTGAATGACGTTGGCGATCTGGTCGACATGCCCGCCATCGGGCTTAGGCCAGGAGCGCCACTGATAGCCATAGACCGGGCCAAGATCGCCATTCGCGTCCGCCCAGGCATCCCAGATCGAAACGCCATTTTCCTTGAGGTAGGCGATGTTGGTGTCGCCCTTGAGGAACCAGAGCAGCTCATGGACGATCGATTTCAGATGCAGCTTCTTCGTCGTCAGCAACGGGAAGCCTTCGGCAAGATCGTAGCGCATCTGGTAGCCGAACACGGCACGCGTTCCTGTTCCGGTTCGATCCATGCGGTCGACACCGGTCTCCAGCACGTGCTCGAGAAGATCCTGATACTGCTTCATGCCACTCACCGCAGGTCGCTTGTCGGGCGCCGACTATAGAAGCTCAGCGCCGTGAAAGCACGAATTCGCGCGATGCCATCAACAGGAAAGCAAAATCACTTCGAAAGCGTCGGCCAGTTCGTCTGCGCCGAGCGCACATAGCCGGGGATATCGCTCTGCCAGGTCCGCTGAACGCCGCGGCTGTAGTTGAGATAGAGCCGCCCGTCGACGATGTCCCAGATTTCGGGCTCACCCTTTGCGGTGTAGCCTTCGGCCACCGCGTAGGCGCAATACCCGCCGAACTGTGGCGCATAGCGATCCGGATCGGCGCTGAATGCCTGCCGATTTTCGACAGTCGCGAAGTGGAAGATAGCGCCCTCATGCGTGAGCGCAATCGACGGATCGCCACGTCGGGCTTGGCCTTCGGTGAAATAGGCAACGGGGTCATAGCCGCCGACCGCGACACCGTCAACCAGGCCGGTAAACCAGCGATCGGCTTTCTCTGCCTGCGCCTGCGGCATCAGGGGCCACAAGGCAGCGGCGGTCACAACAGCAAGCAGCATGCGACGTTTCATCACGACATCCATCCACGACGAATTCCTCGATCATGGATGCCATCTCTTCGCACAATGCGCATCACACGACTTTTCACGAGCGCGTCACGTGCGATCTGCCGGGATGCGAGCGCATTCCCTCTTTCAATCGAGCGGCGGAAACCCTATATCTCGACTGTCGTCGCAAGGCGACTATGGCAATAAACGGGCGGTGTAATAAGCTCTTCGGACCCGGGGGCGGTACCCGGCGCCTCCACCATGAACCGACGGTTGCAAGCGCGCTTGCCAGGCCGGTTGATGATGGGGGCGAAATAGGATCGACGGGAGTGTAAAGATCGACTTTTTGCCCGGCATGATACCACCGTTATCGGGTCAAACTTGTAGTTGCAAACGACAACTATGCAGAAGCTCGTCTCGCCGCCTAAGGGCAGCGCGACAGTTTCAATTCAAGCCCTAGTCGGTATGCTCGGCTAGGCGGGGTCCGGAGGCACCTGGCAACAGAAGCCTCCACCTTCTCAATGATTTGGTCTATAGACGGCGCATGCCGACTCGCACGGTCGGCCGAAACAGCGAATAAGAAAGAAATGGCCCCATGGTGCAGGACCACATCCGCTACGACATTCTTGCGCAGGACGCGCTTCGCGGCGTGATCCGCAAAGTGTTATCGGAATGCGCCGCCACGGGGTCCCTCCCCGGCGAGCACCATTTCTTCATCACCTTCATGACGAACGCTCCCGGCGTGCGCATTTCGCCGGCGCTGCGCAAGAAGTATCAGGACCAGATGACGATCGTCATCCAGCACCAGTTCTGGGATCTGAAAGTCACCGAGACGCTGTTCGAGATCGGCCTGTCCTTCTCCGATACGCCCGAAAAGCTCGTGATCCCGTTCTCGGCCGTGCGCGGCTTCTATGATCCCTCCGTCAATTTCGAGCTCGAATTCGACAGCGCACCCGGCGAAGTCTCGCTCGTTGGCGAAGACGACACTGCGGAAACCTTCGATCCCGTCGCTTCGCTGACGGAAGAACTGATGGAAGGCCCGCTCGACGACGCGCCTGCCGCATCCGGTGAAGGCGACGACGACAAGCCCAAGGGCGGCAAGAAGTCCGGCGCCGACGTCGTGTCGCTCGACGCATTCCGCAAGAAGAACTGAGCCGACGATGTCCGGCGATGTCGTCAATCTGCGCCAGGCTCGAAAGCGCCGCAAACGGGCAGAGGACGAAAGCCGCGCGGCTCAAAACCGCATCACATTTGGTCGCACGAAAAGCGAGAAGCAAGCGACATCAGCGCTGAACACGCTCGTCGACAGACGCTTGGAGGCCGGCCGCCGTGAAACGACCGAGCCGGTCAAGCCGGATGATGGAAACTGACGCATCCGCTTCTCGTTCCGCTGCGGGCGTCACGGCATGATCCGTAAGCATTCGATTTCGCTGAGCGGCCATCGTACCTCGTTTTCGCTGGAAGACGCGTTCTGGACTGAGCTTCAGGCACTCGCCAAAGCGCGCGAATTGCCGATCGCTGCTTTGATCGGTGAGATCGACGCGGAACGAGCGCCGGACTGCAACCTATCCTCCGCAATCCGGCTTCACGTATTGGCTGCGCTGAAAGCTTCAGCCGGCCACTGATCCGTTGATCATTCGACAGCGTTGAGATCGACCCCGGGAAGCGTCTGGAAATCAGGCGTTGGAGCAGGTCCGCTAGGCAAGCCATTGGCGGGCACGTCGCCAGGAAGTGGCGGATTGATCGCCTGGCCTTCGAAGCTTTGCTCGTCGAACGGCTGATCCCAGCCTTCGAGCGCCGGCTGTTCGCCCGGCACATCGCTCGGGGGTATCTGGAAGGGTGGCGCAGCCGGTAGCGGCACCTCCGGCGGCGGTGCATCGCGCAACGCGTCTTCGGCTGCTTGCGCCTCGGCTGCACGCCGTGCAGCTTCCTCCGCCTGCCGTTCCGCTTCCCGCGCCAACCGCTCGGCTTCGGCCGCAGCGCGCTCTTCGCGCTCCGTTGCCCGTGCGGCGATATCCGCACGCAGAAGCGCTGCTTCACGGCGCAGCCTCTGCTTTTCGAGCACCGCCGCCTGCACCCGTTCGACCCGGCGTCGCTCACGCTCATAGGCACGCAAGGACAGGAAATTGGCGAGGTCGATCGCCGTCAGCGAAACCTCCGGCGCCTCCAAGGTGCCGCGCACGGCGACGTCAACGGCCGGCAATGCGCCGGGCATCGCTTCGTCTCCAGCCTCGAAAGCAAGATCGAAGCTGGCGTTCAGCGCCATGGTGCGAAGATCCACTGCACCGTCACCCGATAAGGAAGCGCCCTCGCCTTGCATCACCATGCTGGAGGCGCGGGCGACGCCGCCGGCCACATTGACCGGCACTGCCAGCCTGCTCGAGGTGAAAGCGCCTGCATCCAGGGCTTCGGCGGCCAGCTCCGCGACCGTCGCCTCGTCGATGATAAAGCCTTGTGCATCTGCGCCTACGAGGATGGCAGAAAATGCCTGCTGATCGAAGCCGTCGATGCGGAGTTTGTCGAGCTGCAGTGTCGCCGATCCGCTAAGTGCTCCAACCACCGCCTGCGGACTTTTGCCCGTGCCATCGAGAGCGATGGCGATCCCTGCCCGGCCGGACAGGTTCTCGAGTTCGGGGTTGTCGGCGAATATCCGCGCGATATCGGCGTCGACCAGCTGTGCCTGCAGCCGCACGACGCCCGTATCGTCGGCAACACCGAATGCCGTATTGCCCGAGATGCGTCCGCCCAGCCAATCGCCTTCGGTCTGGGACAGCATCAGCGTGCCGTCCTGATAGCCAAGCCGCGTCGAGAGTGTCTGGGCAGGTTCGGCGTGACCCAGTTCCGCCGCATCGGCCGTGACGGCAATATCCAGAACGAACGGATAGGGAGCAGTCTGAAGCAGCTCTCGATCGGACCACGCTCCGGTATCGCCGGAACGAAGCGGAGCGCCTGCCAGCGCTTCGGCGAGCCAGGGCAGATCGAGCAAACCGATGTCCAGCGATCCGTCGATGCGGACATCTTCGTCACGACTGACGGTCAAATCGGCCGACAGCGGATTATCCGCAATCTGCCCTTCCAGCCGCTCGATCCTCCAGAGATCGTTCTCGACCGTGACGCTGGCAGTGAGATCGGCGGGCAGACCGCTGCCGAAACCCGGCAGTCCGAGCCCCGTCAGCAGCAGATAAGGATCGAGGTCTTCAGCGGCGAGCACGACATCAAGCTCGCCGGCCGTGAGGCGTGATTGCGCAAACGACGTGGCGCCATCGACCCGCAGGGATAATCCCGGGCCGGCAAGCGTAGCCGCGACCGAAGCGCTGTTGGAAAGAACCCCGTCCACGGCAACGTTGATGCGCATTGGTCCGCCGACATCGAAGGGGAGAACCGGCAACCCGATCTGCGCCAGAAGATGATCGGACCGGGAATGTTCTGCCTCGAACGTCAGATCGAGCGGAACATCGGCCCCGATTGTGGAAACATCACTCGACACGCTGGCGGCGATGATGCTGCCGCCGCTCGTGCCTTCGATATCCAGCGAATAACCGCTGCTGCCGTTCTGACGCGGCGTATCGCGGGCCGAGCCGAGCGTCAGTTCGACAGTCAGATCCGTCTCGCGGAAAAGTGCGGCGTTTTGCCGGAAATGCGACAGGTCGATCACGCCCCGCAACCGGCGCTCGGCCAGAGCCAGTGCCGCAGCCGGATTCTCGGAGGAAATGCGGATGTCTGCCCGCCCCTGCGGTTCGATGCGCAGATCGGAGAAAACGCCGACCGCGGAAATTGCGGCACCTTCGATGTCGCCCACCGACAGCCGCTCGATGTCGAGCAGCCCGCTGCCGTAGGTGAATGCCGTGTCCACATCGGACATAGCGATGCCGTCGGCCGTAAAGTTCTCCGCCCTGAACCGCGCCGCAAGATCATGCCCTGCAATGCCGGGCTGGCTCTCACCATCGCCGAACAACCCGACCAGCGCCGAAAGCGCGTCGAGATCGAGCGTGTCGCCGGAAAGATCGACCGCGAGCGACGGCACTTCCGATTGCGTCACGCGCTCGAAGCGGCCCTGTAGCGTCGCCGGTCCGATCGCGAGTTCCAGGTTCTCGAAGCGCTGGAAACCCGTCGTCAGGTGAACGTCGGCCTGGAAGCCGGCGGCTGTGAGCCCGCGGATGGCTGGCGGCACGGAGCCGCGCAACCAGGATGCCAAACCACTCGGCTGGCTCGATGCCACGACGAGGTCGCCTGAAAAGCCGAAATCCTGTCCAAGCGCCAAGTCTCCCGACGCTTCGATCAACGTCCGGCCCGGCAGCGATGCGCGGAACCGGTCGACACGCCAGGCGTCGCCATTGTCCGGCGCCGCCTCGATGCTGACATCGCGCAGCGTCGTCTCGCCGGCCACGACGGCAGGAAGATTGAGGCTGACGCTGCCCGGAAGATCGGGAATTGGGATTTGAGCGATGATATCGCGGAAGGTCGCGACCCGTTCTGCGGCCGAAAGCGCGACCACATGCTCCTCGGGTTCGGATTCGGTCGCTTGAGTGTCGGTAGCCGCCTCGCCGTATGCCGGCGGGGCCGCATCGCCGATCCGGTCGACATCGATCTGCTGGCCGTCGGCTATAACGAGAAATTCAGGTTCGGGACCGGTATCGAGCGTCGCCTCGCCGGTGACGACATAAGGGTCGGTGGCAGCGCCGACCTCAAGGCGATAATCGGGAATGCGAAGCCGGTCGCTTTCGGCCTCAAACCTTCCGCTGCCGCGCAGCGCCGCCGCTGCAGGCCCAGCTCTCACCGTTTGCGAAGCGCCTGGCTCCGCCTGCGCGCGCAACATCTGCACCACGAAATTGCCGGCATAGCGCGGCTGGCCGTCCGCAAAACGGGCATCGCCATCAAGCTCGAGCGAGATCGGATGGCGATCGGGCGAAAGCCGCGTTGTCACGCGGATCGTGCCCTGATCATTCACGGGGCCGGTCGTGATGGAGAATGCAGCGCTCTCGTCGCCGCGCCGGGCGGTGCCGGTGACGCGCCAAGGTCCGATCAGCGCATCCGCCGAGACGGTCGCTTGGACATCCTCGATTTCATGCACGCGCCCGTTTTGTCCATCCTGAACGGTCAAATGGCCATTGGTGATCGCAACCCGCTCCAGAACGACATTTGCGGTTGGCATCGCCTGTTCGGTGCGTTGCGCCCAGTCGATCACGCCATTTTCGTCGAGTTGCACGGTCAGATGCGGATCCTCGATGCGCATGTCGAAGATGCGCACTTCCCCGCTGAGGAACGGCGCCAGTTCGGCATCCATCGAGAAACGCGCGATCCGCATCATCGCGTCTTCTGCTGGAACGCCCTCGCCGGCCGATCCGCCGACTTCCACATCGTTGAAGGTGACCGAAGGAAACGGCAAAAGCCTGGCGTCGGCGCTGCCGTGAACGACGACCCGCTGGCCAAGAATACGGCTCGCCTCCCGCTCGAATTCAGCGCGATAGTTGCTCCAATCGACGAAGGGAGGAACGATCAGCGCCGCAAACAGAACGACGACGATCAGGCTGCCGATGAAGACGAACAGACGAGCCAGCGCAAAAGTCTCCTTGAACCGCGGGTAGCAATGACGATCCGTGACCGGCTACCGGTCAGATCCGGCTCCGCACTGATACGGGAGAATCACGTCAAATCAAAGATTTTACCGGGGTTCATGATATCGTGAGGATCTAGCGACCGCTTGATGGATCGCATCAGGTCTACAGTGCCGCCGAGTTCCATGGGCAGATACCGCTTCTTGCCTTGGCCGACACCGTGTTCGCCGGTACATGTTCCATCCAAAGCGAGGGACCGGGCGTTCAACCGTCCGATGAAAGCTTCCGCGCGCTCGATCTCATGGGGATCGGCCATGTCCATCAGCACGAGTACGTGAAAATTGCCGTCCCCCGCATGGCCGACGATCGGCGCGATCAGGCCCGTCTCGATGATGTCTCTCTGCGTTTCCTCGACGCATTCCGCCAGCTTGGAGATGGGAACGCAGACATCGGTTGAAACCGCACCGGCACCCGGCCGAAGCTGCAGAGCCGCCCAATAGGCATTGTGCCGCGCCTTCCAGAGCCGTGCTCGCGCCTCCGGGTCCGTTTCCCAGGCAAAAGTGCCGCCGCCGCACTCTTCGGCGATGTCGGCGAAAAGGGCCGCCTGCTCGCGCACGCCTGCTTCCGTGCCGTGGAATTCGAGGAACAGTGCCGGGGTCTCCGGGTAGTTGAGCCCCGAATAGGCGTTGCAGGCCCGAATCTGCAAAGCATCCAGCAGTTCGATGCGGGCGACGGGTATTCCCATCTGGATCGTCATGATGACTGCCGAGCAGGCATCATGGATCGTCTTGAACGCGCATACACCACCGGACACGGCCTGCGGGATGCCGGCAAGCCGCAGCGTCACCGACGTGATGACGCCAAGCGTGCCTTCGGCGCCCACGAAGAGCCGCGTAAGATCATAGCCCGCGGAAGATTTGCGCGCGCGGCGCGCCGTTCGGATCTCTTCACCGCTTGCCGTGACGGCCGTCACCGCGATGACATTGTCCCGCATCGTGCCGTAGCGCACCGCGTTGGTTCCGGATGCACGCGTTGACGCCATGCCGCCGATGCTCGCATTGGCGCCCGGATCGATGGGGAAGAAAAGGCCCGTATCGCGCAGCTGGGCATTGAGCGCTTCGCGCGTAATGCCGGGTTCGACCGTGCAATCCATGTCTTCAGGATTGACCTCGATGATGCGGTTCATCCGCGACATATCGAGCGAGATCCCGCCATTCGGCGCATTCACATGACCTTCCAGCGAACTGCCGACGCCGAAGGGAATGATCGGAATGCGGTGGGCGGCCGCGATCTGAACGACTGTCCGCACATCCTCCGCACTTTCGGCGAACACCACGCCGTCGGGCAGTTGCCCGGCGATATAAGTCGTGGTGTGCGCATGCTGCGCCCGCATCGCCTCGCCTGTCTGCAGCCGATCGCCAAACCGATCGCGCAAGGTCTGGAGCACCTCGCCGATCGCTGTCTCGTCCCGTGCGCCCGATCGGATATCCGCCAAAGCCACTGATCGTCCCTCCACCCCAATGCAATTGCCTGCCTTGCCGGCACGGCCTCGACCGTTAAAGTGTCATCTGCACCTTGATACAATCGAAGCAGCGGGACGATCCATGCTTTTTGATAGTCCGGTCCTCGCTCCGCCCGAGGAAGTGCGCCAGGAGTGGATCGACTTCAACGGTCATCTCAACATGGCCTACTACAACGTCCTCTTCGATCACGCGGTCGACCACCTGTTTGCCAAGCTCGGCTGCGGGCCGGAGTATGGAGAGCAGCGCAAGCTGAGCTTCTTCACGGCCGAGGCGCATGTCCGTTATGTCAGGGAACTGCATGCGGGCGACATGACCCGCTGCTCGCTGCAACTCGTGAACCACGACGGCAAGCGGCTCCATCTCTATCAGGAACTGGTTCACGCCGATGGCTGGCTGTCGGCCACCAGCGAAACGCTGCTGCTGCACATCGACATGAGCGTTCGAAAGGTGGCGACCATTCCGGATGATATCCGCGAGAAAATTGATGCTCTTGCCGCCGCCCACCAGTCGCTGCCGCAACCAGCCACGATCGGTCGCGGCATCGCATTGAAGCGGCAACAGCCTTGAAGGCGATGTTTGCGCCAATGGTCTTGTGGAGGCAGCATTGAAACCTGTGCTGCCGGATTACATTGCCGGACTTCCGCGTCTGCTGAAAAGTTGGATCGCACCGAACTTCCACGCCTTTCGCCGCGATCGACTTTCCCTTCTCTGGCTCCTGTCGCTTCTGATCGGTATCGGGGTCGCTCTTGCTGCAATTGCATTCCGCGAGGCGATCGGCCTCGTCCAGCTGTTGTGGCTCGGCGATCGATCGGAGCGTGTTTTGAGTGCCGCGCGTGAGGTTCCTGCCTACGTCATCTTCCTGGCCCCGGTCGTCGGCGGCCTCGTCGTCGGAGCGATGCTGCATTATTTGATGCCCTCGAAGCGCACGCAAGGCGTGGCGGACGTGATCGAGGCACGGGCAATGTCGGGACGGCCCATCGGCTTTCGCGAGGGGCTTCTGTCTTCGATCATCACCGCGATCTCGCTCGGCAGTGGCGGCAGCGCCGGACGTGAGGGACCCGTCGTCCACCTCGGCGCGACCCTTGCAAGCGGCATCGCACGGCATCTTTCGCTGCCGGAGTGGAGCCGCCGCACGTTGCTGGGCGCGGGCGTTGCGGCGGCGGTCTCGGCAAGCTTCAATGCCCCGATCGCAGGCGTCCTGTTTGCTCATGAGGTCATTCTCGGCCACTACGCCATGCGTGCCTTCGTGCCGATCGTCATCTCCTCGGCGGTGGCGGGCGTTCTGTCGCGCGTCTATTTCGGCGATGCCGCCGCCTTCATGCTGCCGGCCTATGGCATCACATCCTACTGGGAGTTCCCAGCCTTCGCCCTGCTCGGCGTCGTCTCGGCCCTTGTCGCCATCGGCTTTCAATTCACCTTGTTTTCAGCCGATTTCCTTGCGCGGCGGATGACGGTGCCGCTTTGGACGCGACCGGTCATCGGTGGTGCCGCGATTGGCCTGATCGGCATGGTGCTGCCGCACGTACTCGGCGTCGGCTACGAAGTGACTGATCTGGCGCTGTGGGGGCAGTTGCCACTTATACTGATGCTGGTCCTCATCGTGGCGAAGACGATCACGACCGCAATCACGCTTGCCTCCCGCTTCGGCGGCGGCATTTTCTCGCCTGCTCTCTATCTCGGCGCGCTGACCGGCGGAGCGTTCGGCATCGTTGCGGCAGCCCTCTTCCCTGACCTCGCTTCGAGCCGGTCCCTCTACGCCATCCTTGGCATGGGCGCTGTCGCCGGCGCGGTCCTGGGGGCGCCGATCTCCACGACGGTGATCGTCTTCGAACTGACCGGCGGCTATGCGCTGTCGGTCGCGCTGCTGCTGTGCGTCGCGATCGCCCATGGCATCAACCATGCGCTCCACGGCCATTCCTATTTTCAGTGGCAATTGGCGAGCCGCGGTATCTTTGTGCAGGATGGGCCCCACCAGACCTTGCGCCACGCGATCAAAGTCATGGACTTCATGACGCCAATAGAGCCGGACAGCGAAGGCTCGTTCGACCGCGAAAAACAGCCGGATGCCCTGAAATCGTCCGACACGTTGGAGCGCGCCTTACGTCTCTTCGACCATGGCGGCCACTCCCGCCTCCCGGTGCTCGACGAGAAGAGCGGAACGACCCTCATCGCATGGGCAAGCCAGATACAGGCACTGGAGTATTACAACGCCAGACTGGTTGCAGCGAGCGAAGAGGAGCACCGCTAGTCAGCGGCGCTCCTGCCGGTCTTGCTAAGTGTTGCGCATGGCCGCGGCGGCATCGAGCTCGCCGAGCAGCTTCACTTCCTCTGCTGCGCGCGGCTTGCTGAACCGGGCCAGCAGCAGATAGGCGACCGGCGTGACGAAGAGCGTCGCTGCAACGGCAAGACCCAGCCCCCCCACGATAATCCAGCCGAGAGCGATGCGCGCTTCCGCGCCCGCGCCTGACGCCGCCACGAGCGGCACACCACCGATGATCGTTGCGATCATCGTCATCATGACCGGACGCAGGCGAATGGCGCAGGCCTGTTCGATGGCCTGGCGCACATTGCGCCCCTGGTCGCGGAGCTGGTCGGCAAATTCCACGATCAAGATGCCGTTCTTGGCCATGATCCCCACCAGCAACACCAGACCGATCTGGCTGTAGATGTTGAGGCTGCCTCCGGTCAGCACCAGCGCGAACACCGCACAGGCGAGCCCGAGCGGCACGGTCGCCATGACGATCAGGGCGCTGACGAAGCTCTCAAACTGGGCCGACAGCACCAGGAAGATGATCAGGATGGCGAAGCCGAAGGTAATCAGCATGCCGCTGGAGTTTTCCTGCAGCGTCGCCGCCTCGGCCAGCGGGATGATGCGTTCGCCGGCCGGGAGGATCTCGTCCGCCATCGCCTGAACTTCGCTCAGCGCTTCCCCGAGCGGGAAATCTCCCACCAGCCCAGCGTTGATCGTGATTGAGCGCAGTTGACGCTCGCGGTCGAGAGACGGCGCGATCGCCCGTTCCTCCACCGTCGCGATGGTGGCCATCGGCACGTTCTTGCCGTCGGCGGTGCGGATGAAAATGTTTTCCAGATCCGTCGGGTCGTTGATCGGGTTGGTGGTCGATTCGATCAGCACCGGAACCGCGCGACCATCGACGAACACATCGGCGAGCTCCCGCCCATCGACCATCGCCTGGATCGTGTCCGAGAGGCCGGTGATGTCGATACCGAGATCGTAGGCGCGATCACGGTCGATCGACACATAAAGCTGCGGCTGCGTCGTCTCGAAGGACTGCCGGACCTGGTTGAACCGTGGATCTTCCTCCAGCCGCCGCACGATCTGATCGGCGGAGTCTGCGAGCGATTCGTAGGTGTTGCCCACGATCGCGAACTGAAGGCCGTTGCCGGCCCCGCGGATGCCGAGACTGTTCGGCTGGATTGCAAAGGCACGCACCGACGGCACCTGCGCGACGGCCGCGTTGATGTCGGCCACGATCATGGCCTGGGAGCGCTCGCGCTCGCTCCAGGGCGCCAGCGTCATCACCACGAACGCGCTGTTCGGTTCGCCGCCCTGCCCTGTATTGGTGAAGATGTTGCGGATTTCGCCGCTGTCCATCAGCGGCTGCAGCGCCTGCTCGATCTTGCGAACCTGCACGCCCATGTAGTCGAGGCTGACACCCTGCGGTGCCGAAACGCGCATCAGCGCGAACGAGCGATCTTCCGCTGGCGTGAGCTCCTGTCGCACGCCACCCAGAGCCAGGAGCGACGCCCCGAGGAACAGCACCGACACCAGCACGACGATAAATGGCGCATTGAGGCAGGTCGCCAGGGCCCGATTGTAGAGCTGCGCACCCGCGCCCGCGATGCGCATCTTCAACGATTTGCGACTGCCTTCCATGTGCGGCAGCGAATCCTTCGTCAAAAGCAAGGAAGCCAGCATCGGGCAAAGCGTCAGCGCAACGAGCGATGATAGGGCCACGGCAAAGGCGAGCACGAAGCCGAACTCGCGAAAGAGACCACCGGTCTGGCCAGGCAGGAACGAGATCGGCACGAAGACCGCTGCAAGCGTCGCTGTCGTGGCGATCACGGCGAAGAACATTTCGCGCGTCCCGATGACCGCTGCGGCGCGGCGGCCAACTCCTTGGGCGCGACGCCGGACGATGTTCTCAAGCACGATGATCGCATCGTCCACCACAAGCCCCGTCGCAAGCACGATGGCGAGCAGGGTCAGGATGTTGAGCGAGAAACCCGCAAGATACATTGCTGCGAGCGTACCGATCAGCGCCACCGGAAGCGTCAGCATCGGGATCAGCGTCGCCCGCCAATCCCCGAGGAAAAGGAAGATGACGACCAGCACGGCGACGACCGACACGGCGAGCGCAAGCTCGACCTCGTGGAGCGCACCTTCCACGAAGACGGCGTCGTCGCTGGTGATCGCGATCTGCACGTCATCCGGCAGCACGTCCGCCTGCAATTGCGCGACGGCAGCCGCGACACCCGACGAGATGTTCAGCGTGTTCGACTGCGCCTGGCGGATGATGCCGAGGCCGACACCGGTCCGGCCGTTCGATCGAAGGCCGCTCGCGCCGTCGTCGGCGGCAAGCGTCACGGTCGCCACATCGCCAAGCCGCACGCGGCCATCGATGTAGAGCTGCTCGAACTGTTCGGGCGTCGTGACATCGGCCGTGGCACGGACAACGAGGTCCTGGTTGGCGCTCGATAGCGAGCCGGCCGGCACGTCGTATGAAACGGAATCGAGAACCGCCCGCATACTGCCGACCGTCAGGCCGCGCGCAGCGAGCTTGGTCTGATCGACATCGACGCGGAAGATTTTCTGGCGGTCGCCATAGACCTGAACGTCGGCCACACCTTCCACGGCGGCCAGTCGGTTGACGACTTCGTCTTCCACGAGGATCGTTAGATCCTCGATGTTCATGGCGTCGGCCGTCACCGCCAATCGCATGATTGCCTGGGCGTTCGCATCGGCCTTCACGATGATGGGGTCGTCGGCGTCATCGGGCAGCCGCCCAAGCGCGCGCCCCATCGCATCGCGCACGTCCGACGCTGCGACATCCAGGTTGACGTTGTCGTTGAACTCGATCGTGACCCGACTGTCGCCGAACTCCGACGACGAGGAGATCGACCGAACGCCGGAAACGCGGGCGACCGCACCTTCAACGACTTCGGTCACCTCACGGTCCATCGTCTCGGGCGCAGCGCCTGTGAACGAGGTACGCACGGTGATGACGGGACGGTCTACATCTGGCAATTCGCGGATTTCGATGCCGACGAAGGCAGCAAGCCCTGCAACGATGATGAGCGCGTTGAGCACGAACGCGAAGATCGGGCGGCGGACGAAAAGCGCGATGCCGCCGGTGGAGCGGTTTGCAAAAAGAGCCTCTTCCTCGCGGTCGGCCAGTTGTTCGGCCGCGCGCTTGTCGTCACTGGGGCGAATCTCCGTTGGGCTCATCAAATGCGCTTTCTCGGAACGATGTCTCGGGGCTGATCTCGAAACCTAGACGGGTCCAGGATCGAGGCGGCGAACAATTGGAGGCTTTCAAGAGCCCGACGGTGCGGCGGAAGGCGTGACCGGATTATTTCGTGCAACCGGAAGACCATCGCGGCCGACCGCGACCGCATCACCGGCTTCTTCACCGGCATCATCCGTCACGGTGACGACTTCGGCGCCATCGCGCAGCTGCATCAGGCCTTCTACGACCACGTTGTCGCCTTCCTTCAGCTCGGCCTCGACCAGAATGGAATCCGAGTTGCGCTGAACGATGCGGACAGGCACGCGCTCGCTGCGACCGTCCACCACGCGCCAGACGAACGAGCCTTCCGCGCTCCACTGCAGTGCGAGCGGATCGACAGTCGGGAAGTCGTCACCATCGAAGGTCAGCTCGACCGAAAACGACATGCCGGCGCGGAGGCGGTCGTTCTCGTTCGGAATCGACGCCCGAACCCAAAGCGTGCGGCTTTGAAGATCGACGCGGTTGTCCACTGCGCTGATCTCGCCTTCATGCACCTGATCGGGGCTCGAAATCGCGTGTGCTCTGACAGGCAAGCCGACGTCGATCATGTTGGCGAAACGTTCGGGCACCCAGAAATCGACCAGCAATTCCGAGCGGTCGTCGATGCGCACGATCTCCGTGGTGGTCGTGACGTAGTCGCCGGGATTGACCGAGACGATGCCGATGACGCCGCCGATCGGGGCAGTGATCGAGCGGCGCGAGAGATTGAGCTCGGCTTCGCGCAGCTGGAGACGTGCGGTCTGCACTGCAAGCTCCGCCTGCGTGATCTCGACATTGGCGACGGACGACGCGGAGGATTCGCGCAGCGTCCGGCGCCGCTGCAGCGTGGTTTCGGCATCTTCCAGGTCAAGGCGCGCCCGTTCGACGGCGATGGCCTGCTCGTCGGAGGCAAGCTGTGCGATGACGTCGCCTTCTTCGACCGATTGTCCCGACTGAACGAGGACTTCTTCGAGGTTACCCGTCACATAGGGCGTGACGTTGACTGTGCGCACGGCCTCGCCATTGCCGATCGCCGACAATCGGTCGTTGACCTGTGCCCGGCCCGCGGGTTCGGTCATGACAAGCCGCGCCTGCGAACCCATGCCGCCGCGACCACCGGCGCCGGGAGCCCCACCAGGGCCCGCGGCAGGTGCCGATTCCTCAGCGCCGGTCGCTGCAAGCGCGGTTAAAGCGGGATGCGCCAACCCGACCTGCTCAAGCCTCGTCACCGCACTCGGATCTAGCTTCAGCCAAGCGAAACCGGCACCCGCCACGATGATGAGGGCCACAGCCCCCTGCTTGAATGCTGACATTGATGATCCTCAAACCGCAAAAACGGAAGGTTGTTCGCTTGCTGCACTGCAAACTTAACACGCAAATGAAATTCTACAGATGTGCGATAGGACGGCGAACCTGAACGCACTCTGAAGAAAGATAGCCGCACTATCGCGTAACCAAGAGGATGACGAGAATACGTCGACACCAATGCGCCGGTTCAGGCGCGATCATGGTCGATTTTGCGCCGAATTGACAATGTATCGGCCATTTTCTGGCCTCAGAGGCGATTTGGCGGCCCGTTCAATTGCCATAACTTTTCCGTGAGTGCGTCGATCGGCGTTGTCCAAACGACACACCAGCTGCGTTCAGCCCGAGAATGCCTTGAGCATGGCCTTCGTCAAAGACTGGCGCCAGCCTGCCGCGTCCGCCCAAGGGTCTGGCGCTTCCAGACGCTCGGGCATGTCGTACAGCCGGAACGAGTTGGCCTCCTCCAGACCCGCCAACTCTTCCCAGGAAACCGGCGTTGCCACCGGCGCACCCTCGCGCGAACGTGTCGAATAGGGTGCAATCGCCGTGGACCCCCGCTCGTTTCGCAGCCAGTCGATGAAGATGCGCCCCTTACGCTTCGCCTTGGACATGGTCGCGACGAACCGATCGGGCTCCTCCTCGGCAAACGCCGTTGCAAAGCTCTTCGCAAAGGCTTTCACCTCAGTCCAGGTTGCCCGCCTTTGCAGCGGTACGATCACGTGCACGCCCTTGCCACCGGTCACCATCGGTACGCTCTGCAACTTCAACTCCGCGAGCCGGTCGCGCATGGCGAATGCAGCCTCGCGCACATCATCGAAAGTCAGCCGCTCGTCGGGATCGAGATCGAAAACCATGCGAACCGGCTTTTCGAGGTCGGTCATGTTCGAGCCCCAAATATGGAACTCGAGCGTTCCCATCTGGACTGCGGCGACGAGGGCCTCGGCGCTGTCGAGGACCATGTAATCCTCGGTGTCGCCGGAATTCTCCTTGATCGGCACACGCTTGATCTCGGCGGGGAACCCGTCGCTGGCATGCTTTTGGAAGAAGCACTGCTTGGTCCGTCCCTGCGGGCAGCGCACAAGCGACACGGGATGACCGGCAACGAAAGGCAACATCCGGTCCGCAGCCACCGCAAAGTAACGAGCGAGGTCGATCTTGGTAACGCCCTGCTTTGGAAAGACCACGCGATACGGACTGCTGATCTTGATGCCGAGCACTTCTTCCGAAGCCGCGCTCTTGGCGCGCGCATTTTGTTTGGGCGTGATGGGCTCGTCGTCCGCGCTCACATCCGTCCCCTTGTCTGAAGATGCACTTTCGAGCGTAATGTCGTCCGCCGCCTTGTCCTCGCGCAGGCCAAGAAATGAGCCATGGCGGATGTGCCCGTCATCGGTCAGCTCCGCATAGTCGACCTCGGCAACGAGGTCGGGCGTTACCCAGACGGCGTCACGACGGAACTGTGCGTCGACACTTTCGAAGGGCATCGATTTGCGGGCGCGCTCCTTTAATAGCGCGCCGAGTTCCTCGAGCGTCTCGCCTGTGAACCCGGTGCCGACACGCCCGCGATAAACGAGCTTGTCGCCTTCCCGCGTTCCAAGAAGAAGCGAGGCGAAAGCCCTGCCGCGCTTGTCGGATTTCGAATAGCCGCCGATCACGAATTCCTGCCGCTTGGTGCATTTCACCTTCAGCCATTCGCGTCCGCGACGGCCGCGATAAGGCGCATCCGCCTTCTTCGCGATGATGCCTTCCTGACCAGCCTTGCAGATGGAGCGGAAGACGCTCGGACCATGGCCGCGCACATGCTCGCTGTATTGCACCACCGGCGAGCCCGCACTTTCAGAGATCAGCGTCGAAAGCGCCGTCTTGCGATCGATCAGCGGATCCTTCTTCAGATCCTTGCCGTTCAGCGACAACAGATCGAAGGCGAAGAAACGCTTGGCATCGCCGCTCTTGATCGCCTTTTGCAGTGCCGAGAACGCCGAGCCGCCATCCCTGATGTCGCTTGCCATCACCTCGCCGTCGATCAGCGCGCTCTTGCAGTTCAGCCCTTCGAGCGCCTTGGCGACGTCCGGAAACTTGTCCGTCCAGTCCAAACCGGTGCGGGTGTAGAGAGCGACGCCTTTCCCGCCGATCGCCGCCATCAGGCGATAGCCGTCGAACTTCACCTCGTGCAGCCAGTCGTCGCCCTCGGGCGCGGCATCCACGAGCGTCGCCAGCATCGGAGGCTCGAAGTCCGGCATCGCGATGTTGGATGATCGCTTGGGGCGCTTTGCCTGCGCCGCTTCCGTCTTGGCGGTCTTGGCTGCCGGTTTCGCGTTTGACGACCATACGGCATCGGCGGACGCTGCGATCTCCTCCATCGACCGGCCGGACGTGATGCTGGTCATGTTGGCGGTGGTGATGATGTCGCCCGTTTCGCCTTCGAAGCTTTCGGCCACGGCGTCCCGCTCCTTGATCAGAAGCCAGTTGTCGCGCTTCTCGCCCTTGCGCGGCTTTATCCGGACGAGAGCCCAGCCGCCCGTCATCCTCTCGCCGTGCAGGTTGAAGTGTAGCTTGCCTTCCTTGAGGCCCTCTTCCGGGTCGTGCAGCGGCTCCCACGTGCCCTGGTCCCAGAGCATCACGGTGCCCCCGCCATATTCCTTCTTGGGAATCACGCCCTCGAAATCGCCATAGGACATCGGATGATCCTCGGTCATGACCGCGAGCCGCTTGTCTCCGGGATCGACGCTCGGGCCGCGGGTGACAGCCCAGCTCTTCAGCACCCCTCCCCATTCGAGGCGCAGGTCGTAGTGCAGACGCGTCGCGTCGTGCTTCTGCACAAGAAATCGGAGCTTGTCCTTCCGCGTCCGCGCCTTCTTGCCCTTGGGCTCGCGTGTGCGGGTGAAATCCCGCTTGGCGTTGTAGGTTGAAAGCGGATCAGCGGACGCCATCGATCAGGGCCCTCAAGCCGATTTCTTGCGTGGAGCGGCCTTGGGTTTCGCCGCAGCTTTCGTCTCCGTCTTGGTGGAACGAGAGGCGCTTGGTTTCGCGGCCGCGGCCTTCTTCTTGCCGTCGGACGTTTCCAGGCTCTTCTTCAGAGCCGACATCAGGTCGACGACATTGTCGCCGCCCTTGGCCTGCTTGTCGTCGTCGCCCGTGTCGATGCGCTTCGACGTCTTGCTCTTCGTCTTGGAATCGATGAGATCGCGCAAGGCGTCGGCATAGTGGTCCTTGAAGACTTTCGGATCGAACTTCGCGGTCTTCCGGTCGATCAGCGCAGTCGCCACTTCGAGGAGTTCCTCGTCTGCGCCGGCCCCGCTGATTTCAGAGAACAGCGGATCTGCCTTTCGGATCTCGTCAGCATAATGCAGCGTCTCCAGCAGCAGACCATCGCCACACGGCCGGATCGCACACAGATATTCGTGGCCGCGCATGGCAAGCTGGCCGAGGCCCACCTTTTCGGATTTGCGGAGCGCATCGCGGACAACGCGGTAGGCGTCCTCAGCAAGTTCATCGGTCGGCACGACGTAGTATGGCTTGTCGTAGTAGAGCGGCGAAATCTCGCAGGATCCGACGAACTGGACCAGTTCGAGCGTCTTTCGCGTCTCGAGCTTCACCGCTTCTATCTCGTCTGGATCGAGCAGCACATAGTTGCCCTTGTCGTACTCGAAGCCTTTGACGATCTCGTCGGCATCGACCGGGCCGTGCCCGTCGACGACCTTTTCGTAGCGAATCGGCTTGCCTGTCGGTTCATGGATCTGGCGGAAACTGATGCGGGCGCCCGTCTTGGTGGCGCTGTACAATTCAACCGGGATGGAGACGAGTGAAAGGCGCAGCTGGCCTTTCCACATTGCACGTGCAGCCATGGCATTCCCCTTGACGCGAGACAGTTTTCAACAAAACGCTAATGTGACGTGCACGTTCCCCCGGTCGCAAAAGAGCTGGCGATCACGACTTCTTCTTGTTCGGCAGCTTCTCGCGCTTGGTCTCTGCCAGCTCTTCCAGTTGCTTTTCGGTCATGGACTCGACCATGTCCTTCGAAGCACCCTTAAGATCGGATTTCTTGGTGTCGCCGCGCTTGGCAGAGAGCGCCGCACCGGCGGCTTTCTGCTGGGCTTTCGATTGTGCAGGCATCGTCGATCTCCGGGAAGCAGTTTGGATCTCCTGAAAATCCGCACGCGCACGAATGTTCCCGGGCGCCGATGGAACAATCGATGCGATGCTGAATTTCAGCGGCGATGGAAAGCATCATCGCCGACATGACCCACTCGACCTTCCTTCCGACGCCCGTCATCTGGGCACGGTTCGTCGGAGCGCTTCTCTTCGGCGCCGTGATCGGCTTCGAACGGGAATTAAGGTCACGTCCGGCAGGGCTGCGAACCCACGCGCTGGTGGCCGTCGCCGCCAGCGCCTTTGCAATACTCGCAACCGAAGTCATCCACTCCGAGAATCTGGGCGACAATGACGTTCAGATCGATCCGTTGCGCGTCATCGAAGCGGTCACTGCGGGCGTCGCGTTCCTCGCAGCCGGATTCATCGTCTTCGCCAAGGGCGAGGTCAAAGGTCTCACGACCGGTGCCGGCATCTGGCTCGCCGCCGCGATCGGCCTTTCCATCGGCTTCGGCTATTGGATGATCGCTCTACCGGCCACGATCCTCGGCGTTGTGGTGCTTGCACTTCTTCGCCGATTCGAAGGTTTCGTCGAATTGAAAGCACCTAAATGATAGAGCGTATTTCAGCTGAAGAGCATGCTAAGGCAGCGCGTCTCATCTATGTGAGCGACGAAACACCCGGCTTTCGCCGCCGCAAGGCCGGGCGGGGTTTCTATTATGTAACGCCGGAGGGCGACAAGCTCGGCGCCGGCGATCATATCGATCGCATTCGGTCGCTTGCTATCCCGCCTGCCTACCAGGATGTCTGGATCACGGTCGAACCGCTTGGCCATCTTCAGGCTACGGGGCGCGACCAGCGCGGGCGCAAGCAGTATCGATATCACCCAAAATGGCATGAATCCCGCGACGCGACGAAGTACGGCGAACTCGCCGCCTTCGCACAGCTGTTGCCCACGATCCGCGAACAGGTGGATGCTGATCTTCGCCGCCGATCACTGTCCTATGAGAAGGTCACGGCATCGGTGGTCTGGATGCTGGACAATCTTCTGATCCGTGTCGGCAACGAGATTTACGCAAAGCAGAACAAGAGCTTCGGCCTGACGACGCTGAAGAAGCGTCATCTCGATATTTCTGGCTCTGTCATGCGGTTCCGCTTCAAGGGCAAATCCGGTAAAGAATGGAACCTGACCCATACCGACCGGCGGATCGCCAAGATCATCCGAACCATCCACGAACTGCCCGGCCATCAGCTCTTTCAGTATGAGACGGGCGATGGTGGACGCTCTACGGTCAAGTCGGATGACATCAACGCCTATCTGCGCGAGATCACCGGCTCGGAGCTGAGCTCCAAGCTATTCAGGACGTGGTCCGGCACAAGGCTGGCCGCCATTGCCTTGTCGGAGCTGGAAGCCCCTACCTCAAAGACGGATGCATCCCGCAAGATCAACGCAGCTGTCGACGCAGTCTCGTCGCGTCTTGGCAACACTCGCGCGGTCTGCCGCCGGTGTTACATCCATCCCGCAGTGATCGACGCATTCGAGGAAGGCTCGCTGAAAGATGAGCTGAAAGCCATCCGCCCATCGCGTGGGGCAGCGTCGGAATGGATGGACGACACCGAGCTTCGGCTGATGCGCTGGCTGGAAAACCAGCGCGGCTGAACCGGGAACGAATCCCCGTTCAACCACTTCGACCAGTTGCCGGATCCGGGCTCTCAGCTAGATGGATCGTCAGGCGGGCGTCGCTAGCTTTTCTCTGAAAAAGTCCAGCGTCCGCTCCCAGGCCACCGCCGCCGCGACAGGGTCGAAACGGGCGCTCGACGTGTCGTTGTTGAAGGCGTGGTTTGAGCCCTCATACATGAACAACTGATATTCGACGCCGTGTTCCTTGAGGGCAGCTTCATAGGCCTCGATGCCGGCATTGATGCGATCATCGAGCCCTGCATAGTGCAGCATGAGTGCCGCGCGGATATTCGGCACCTGATCAACGGCGGCCTGCCGACCATAATAGGCGACGCCCGCGACGAGATCCTCCGAAGCACCGGCCAGATCATTGACCATGCCACCGCCCCAGCAAAAGCCCACGGCCCCGACCCTTCCGTTGCTGCTTTCATGGCCTTCGAGGAAGGCAAGGGTTGCTGTGGCGTTGGCGATGGTTTCGGCAGCATCGAGTGCACCGATCATTTCGCGGGCGCGGTCTTCATCTTCCGGCGTTCCACCATCCGGCGAAAGGAAATCGGGGGCGAGAACGAGGAAGCCCTGCAGCGCGAGCCGCCGTGCGACATCGCGGATATGGGGGTTGAGTCCGCGGTTTTCGTGAATGACGATGACGGACGGCATGGGGTTTGCGGCGTCGCGCATGCGCACCAGATAGCCTTGCATCTCGCCATTGCCGCCCGGATAGGTAATGTCTTCCGCCACCAGGCGATTATCATCCTCCGGCACCTGCTGCGCCGCCGCGTTGCTTGCGGCCAGCATCGGCGCAATGGCAGCGGCCGCCGCTCCCGAGCCGGCAAGCTTGGTCAGCTTCTCCATGAACCCACGCCGGTCGAGGGTGAGATGGGTGTACTCGTCATAAGCGGAAATCATGTCTTGGGTGATGGTCGGGCGGGTCATGCTCTTCCTCCTGCGCGTGTCATAATGACAAGCATAGGCTGCAATTAGGGCCACAACCCGATCCGACCATTGCCCCCACCCGACGATCCCTAGCGGCAGATCCCATCCGTTTGCACGAGGCCCCACCCGAACACCTCGTCGCGCCCGGGAGCGCCGAGATCGGCAGCCTGCGCTGCAAGTGCCGAAACGAGCTGCGCGCTCGGCGTTTCCGGCTCGCGTGCGCGCGCAACGGCCAACGCAGCCGAAACGAACGGAGCGGCATAGGATGTACCGGATCGGAAGCGCCCGCCGCTCACGGAAGCGGCAGTCCACAGCTGAACGCCCGGCCCTGCAAAATCGATATGCGGTCCATTGACGGCGCGCCGATAGACACGTCGCTCGCCATCCACCGCGGTGACGGCCACCACACCTTCGTAGGCTGCCGGGTAAAGAGGCTCCGACCGGGGCCCGGCATTGCCGGCCGCCGCGACAAGAATGACGCCGCGCTCGGTTGCAGCAGCCGTCACGCGCTCGAGCACACCATTGGACGGCCCGGCGAAGCTCATATTGATGACGGAGACGTCCTGTCGAACAAGTTGGTCGATCGCGCGCGCGATGTCGAAGGTGTCGGCGCGATCCTCACCATCGCTCGCCCGATGGAATGCCTCTGCCGCCACCAGCCTCACGCCGCTCAGGAGACCGGGCGTACGCGTGTCGCTTCCGCCGGCGAGAAGGATCGCGATTGCCGTACCATGAACGGCGCTGCCGACCATGCGATCCGCGGCCAGGACTGGCACCTTGTCCAGTGCGACACCGGCCAGCGCCGCATGCTCGGCATTGACCGTCGTGTCGATCATCCCGATCGTCACCCCTGCCGGGCAGGCCCGCGCGTCGTCCGTCCAGCCGATCAGCTGGAATGCCTGGCAGTCGCCATCGGCGCAGGCGAGTTCGCCCGGCTCATAGAGATGGTTGAGGTCGAAGATTGCGCCCGGAACGAGACCAGTGATCTCGGCTTCGGCTTGCGCCACGCTTCGGTTCGGCGGCAACGTGAAACGCCCAAGCTCCAGCGTCACGATACCGATCGAGGCACGCTCGATAAGGGCGTAGCCCTGTGCTGCGATGAGGTCGAGACCGCCTGCATCCGGCGTGGCGACGACGATTTCCGGTCGCGGCGGCGCCGGCCGGGATACGACGCCCGAACCACTGCCAGATCCCGCCGAACCAGCCGAGCCGTCAGAAGCGCGGGCCCGCGTCACACCCGTCAGAAGGGGAGCCGCATACACCGCCGAGGCAGCAAGACCCATGCGCCGCAACACCATCCGGCGCGTTAGGCGCTGCGATCGAGAGGAAGGCGGTGATGTCATGCTATCTCCTGTTGCCGTGAGGCGCGGCGCTCTCAGAGCGATAAAGCTCGCAGGAGAACGCGTGACGGCGTGCCTTTATTCCCCGTTCTCTTCCGCGCTCAACCCGAAACGATCGACAACGCTCGGCTGGATCAGCTTGGAGTGCAGCGTGAGCAGGATCAGATCGGCATCCACGCCCTCCCCAGCTTCCAGCGCGGCATCGATGCGAGCTTCGATTTCTCGGGCGCGATCCGGGCCAACTTCCCCCTCGAACGTCTCATGACCGAGCAGGCAATAGGCAACCAGATCTGCGACATGGGGATAGGTGGCAACGTCGGCGTATCGTCCGCCGTTGTCATCCTTCAAGAGATTGGAGATGGCGAGTTTGGCGCCCTCAGGGACGAGCGCCGGATGCAGGCCAGCTCCTCGGAAGGCAGCATCCAGTTGGCGGAGATCCTCAGATCGGCCGAAAAGCCCGAACAAACCCATGGATGATCCGCGTCGTGCCATGTTCGGCCTCCTTTGGGACATGTGTGATGTCGCCTTGGTCGAGCGGACTTAAAACGCTAGCTAATTCATCCAAGCGAGTAAAGTTCCGTAATAAATTGTTTCATTTCGTTACCGTCAATTGATCGGACCGTTACCGAACCAACCCGGATGTGCACCGTTCCTCCAGCATCGATCTGCCGATAACAAAATCGTGAAATCGCATCAGACGGATGCCGGCCGATCATAAAGAGGAGAAGACCATGAAACGCACGCTTCTTACATCGGTCGCCCTGGGGGCAATGTTCGCCGGCGCAGCCTTCACCAACCCCGCAATTACCGACAGCATTGTCGGCCCGGCAGCCGCTCAGACACAGCCTGCTCCGGGCGCTGACGCGACGACGGATCAGCCGGCAGAAACGATGGACGACGCTACCGACAGCATGGGCGAAGCCGCCGATGATGCAGGTGACGCGGCCAGCGACGCTGCGGAAGACGCCGCCGACACGGTCGATAACGAGATGGAGCCGGATGCCGATATCGAGGACGGCGATGAAGTTTCTCCCGTGACCACGACCGGCGACACCAACGATGCAAATGACGGCACGGTCGACGACGCAGACGCCAGCCAGGAAGCTGACGAAATGCTTAGCGACACGGACGACACGACGACGCCCGACGCTGGCGCAGCCGCTCCCATGACGGACGACAGCGCTTCGATGGACGCACCGTCCGGCGAAATGTTCATCACCATGCAGGAGCAGAACGAAGTTTCGGCCAATACCTATATCGGCCAGTCGCTCTACAACATGGAAGACGAGTCGATCGGTTCGATCACCGATCTGATCTTCTCCGATGACGGTGGTGCGCGCACGGCAGTTGTCGGCGTTGGTGGCTTCCTCGGCATTGGCCAGAAGGACGTCGGCGTAAACTTCGACATGATCACCATCGAGCAGCAGCCGGACTCCACCGATGTCCGACTGGTAATCGAAGCTACCCGCGAAGATCTGGAAAACGCTCCGGAATTCATGGATCTCGATGATCAGGCATCCGAGCAGGACGCCGAGATGGCACCGGCAACCGATACGGGCGGCGCCATGGATCCTGCCACGGCACCTGCACCGGCTCCGGCGCAGTAAAACCTGCAACGAAGGGTCTGAATGGAACCGGCGGTCGCAAGACCGCCGGTTTTTCTATGCAATGTGGTCACCGAGGTCGATTGCTGGCCTTCGACGCCCGAATCACTACATTGGTGGCCATGATCGACAGCAGCGACGATATTCCTTTCTTCGGCGACAGCGAGCCGGTAAAGCGCCCCTCCGGCTTGGCGGCGCGCGCAATGGCCGCGCGCAATCAATCGGCACCGGCCCCTGATTATCTGATTGGCCTCAACCCCGAACAGCGACAGGCCGTCGTCACGACCGAAGGCCCCCTGCTGGTGCTCGCGGGTGCCGGCACGGGCAAGACGCGCGTGCTGACCACGCGTATCGCCCATATCCTGGCGACAGGCCTCGCCTTCCCGTCGCAGATCCTGGCGGTGACCTTCACCAACAAGGCTGCCCGCGAGATGAAGGAGCGGGTCGGCATGCTCGTCGGCGGTGCCGTCGAAGGCATGCCCTGGCTCGGCACCTTCCACTCGATCGGCGTGAAGCTTCTGCGCCGCCATGCCGAGCTTGTCGGGCTGCGCTCGGATTTCACCATTCTCGACACCGACGATGTCGTGCGCCTGATCAAGCAGTTGATTCAGGCCGAAGGTCTGGACGACAAGCGCTGGCTCGCCCGCCAGTTCGCGCAGATGATCGACGGCTGGAAGAACAAGGGTATGGCGCCGCACGAGATTCCCGAAGGCGACGCACGTGCCTTCGCCAACGGCAAGGGCCGCGAGCTCTATGAGGCCTACCAGAACCGCCTGAAGACGCTGAATGCGTGCGATTTCGGTGACCTGCTCTGCCATCCGATCCGCATGCTGAGGGCGAATCCGGATGTGCTGGCGGATTACCACCGCAAGTTCAAATATTTGCTGGTCGACGAGTATCAGGACACCAACACGGCCCAATATATGTGGCTGCGCCTGCTAGCCCAACGCCCCCAATCAAAGGAACCAGGCCAGCGCGGCGGCAGCGTCAATGTCTGCTGCGTCGGTGACGACGACCAGTCGATCTATGGCTGGCGTGGTGCTGAGGTGGACAACATCCTGCGCTTCGACAAGGATTTCCCGGGCGCGACCATTATCCGCCTGGAGCGCAATTACCGTTCGACAGAGCATATCCTTGGTGCAGCTGGCCATTTGATCGCGCACAATGAGGGGCGTCTTGGCAAGACGCTGTTCACCGAACAGTCCGACCCGGAGCACGAAAAGGTTCAGGTTCACGCCGCGTGGGACTCCGAGGAAGAAGCCCGTGCGGTCGGCGAAACGATCGAGCAGCTACAGCGCCCCGACGCCAATGGCCGCCGGCACAATCTGAACGACATGGCGATCCTCGTGCGCGCCTCGTTCCAGATGCGCGAATTCGAAGATCGCTTCGTGACGATGGGGTTGAACTACCGCGTCATCGGTGGACCGCGCTTCTATGAGCGGCAGGAAATCCGCGATGCGATGGCCTATTTTCGCGCCGTCTGCCAACCTGCCGACGATCTCGCTTTCGAGCGGATCGTGAACGTGCCGAAGCGCGGCCTTGGCGACGCAACGATCCGCCAGCTGCACGATTACGCCCGCGCGCGGGACATCCCGATGATCGCCGCCGCGCGCGATCTCGTCGAGACCGAAGAATTGAAGCCCAAGGCGCGCAAGAGCCTGCGCGACGTGGTGGAGGGTTTCACCCGCTGGTCGGCAGCACTCGAAAACACGCCGCATACCGAGCTGGCCGAACGGATTTTGGAGGAGTCCGGCTACACCGAGATGTGGCAAAACGACAAATCCGCCGAAGCGCCGGGTCGCCTGGAAAACCTCAAGGAACTCATCCGCTCGATGGATTTTTACGAGTCCATGCGCGGCTTCCTCGAACATGTCGCGCTCGTTATGGACGCCGAGCAGAACGAAGACATGGATGCCGTCAGCATCATGACGCTGCACTCGGCCAAGGGCCTCGAGTTCGAAACGGTTTTCCTGCCGGGCTGGGAAGAAGGTCTCTTCCCGCATCAGCGCTCGCTCGACGAAGGTGGCCGCTCCGGCCTCGAGGAAGAGCGGCGGCTCGCCTATGTGGGTCTGACGCGTGCCAAGAAGCGTGCGCATCTGTGGTTCGTGTCCAACCGGCGCATCCATGGGCTGTGGCAATCGACTATTCCATCGCGCTTTCTCGACGAGTTGCCGGAAGCCCACGTCGAGGTGGCCGAAGCGGAAATGTCCTATGGCGGCTACAACCGGTTTGGTGGCGGCTCGTCCGGCTTCTCGGCGGGACGGCAGAACCCCTATGGTGCGTCGCGCTTCGACAACCCGGAAATATTCGCCTCGACCTATGAGACGCCGGGCTGGAAACGCGCCCAGGCGAACCGCACCGATGCCACCGATCGCAACTGGGGCAGCCGCTCCGGCCATCAGGTTGAGCGTGTCGGTTACGGCGAAAGCGGGCCACGCGGCGTGCGCACGATCGAAGGCGAGCTCGTCGCGAAATCGACGACGGACACACCCAGCGCCTTCTCCATCGGGGATCGCGTCTTCCACATGAAGTTCGGCAACGGCAATGTCGCGGCGATCGAAGGCAACAAGCTGACGATCGATTTCGACAAGGCCGGTCAGAAGCGCGTGCTTGACGGCTTCGTCACACCCGTCTGAGCACAAATCTAAGAACGCCTTCCGCATCGGCCGTTGGAACCGGATGCGCGAAGGCGCGTTCTTGAGCACTTCATGCTAAAACAACTGCTTAAGGACCACCGATCATGAACCGTGCCCTTCCCATTCTGCTTGCCGCGCTCGTCGGCCTGGCTGCTTGCGGTGACGATCCCAGCCAGACCGGGAACGCCACGGCTCCCGGCGTCGAAGACAACGATACGTCGCGCGAAGCCGGCGAAGCCATGGACGCTATCGGCAATGCCGCGCGCGAGACGGGCGAAGCTGCCCGCTCTGCAGCCGAGGACGCGGCCGATGCCGTCGGCCCTGCCATCGATCGTGCGGGTGAAGCTGCACGTGATTTTCTGAATTCCGCCGAAGACACGGTGAATGACGCGACCCGCTCGGCAGCCTGCCAAACGGCACGTGCGGCCGAGGACCAGGAAGGCATTCGCGCCAACTGCTGATCCAGATGAGGCGAAGGCGGCCGCAGGTGTGCGACCGCCTTTCGCATCGTCATGCTTGAGAAGATTTACTGGCTTTCGACCGCGCGCAGCGGAGGAGCCGACCGTGGGGCTTCGCGTCCCAATCCCATGGACTTTGCCAGTTGGGAACGCTTTGCGGCGTAATTCGGTGCAACCATTGGGTAATCGGCCGGAAGACCCCAACGAGCGCGGTATTCTTCGGGTGAAAGACCGTATTGTGCAGCCAGATGGCGCTTCAGCGATTTGAACCGGCGGCCGTCTTCCAACGAAATGATGTATTCCGGAGTCACCGATTTGGCGACGGGGACGGCCGGCACAAGCGGCTCGGCAGGCACTTCGCCGGCGGCCAGTTGATCGAGCGATGCATAGACGTTTTGCAGCAGAGCCGCCAATTCCGACGATGGAATGGAGTGTTTGCCGACATATGCGCTCACGATCGCGCCTGTCAGTCTTAGTTTATTTTCATTATCAATCTCGGACATGCCGGGACTCCCAATATGACGCAGCATTCCGCTTCAGAGTACTCGTCACAGTTTAGCCGCCCAGCCCGACAGCATAGATTTTATCACCAGCCCCCATGGTTTGACACCCATCAAATATAGCAGGTTACCAAAGGTTTATCTTGAACAGGCCTGCGTGGGCGAGCGGTCCCGATTCGGCACATCCCAAGCCAGTGTCTCGCAGGATGAGCGCGCCTGCCCCAAGAAGAGCGCCGAATCAGAAGGCGCACATCCATTTCCGTTCGACGGCGCTGATCCGCGCTTGTACCAAAGCGGCAGAATTACCGCCTTGACGGGTTGTGCAATCTGGCCGCTAATTCTTGCACCCGGTGGTGGAGCACCGGTCTTGGGAGGAAAACATGAAGACCAGATTGATCTGTGCCGCCTTGGCGGCAAGCGCTGCCTATTGCGTGCCCGCTTTCGCACAATCCAACGACACGCTGGAGCGGCTTGGCAGCTTCCGCACCACCGGCACCACCGAGTTCATTACCGTCGATCAGAACAGCGAAAGTGCCGATGCGATCCGCTTGACGCTCGAGCGCATCGAACTTCCCGACGGGTTCTCCATCGATCTCTATGCCCTCGTGCCGGATGCCCGTCACATGGCCGTCGGACCGCAGGGCATCGTCGTCTTCGTCGGCACCCGCAAGACCGAAGTCTGGGCCGTCACCGATCGCGACAAGAACCGCGTCGCGGACGAAGTGAAGAATTTCGCGCCGTCGCTCGCCAAGGCGATCCCGAACGGGCCCTGCTTCTCTCCTGAGGGCGTGCTGTTCATCGCCGAGCAGAACCGCGTTCTGCAGTACCCGGCCGCTGAATTCTTCTACGAGAGCCCGGACGTCGTCGCCGTCCCGGTCATCGCCGATGGTGAACTCGTGCCGGAAGAGGAAGTCAGCTACAACCACACCGCGCGCGTCTGCGACATCGGGCCGGACGGCAAGCTCTACGTGTCGCTCGGCCAGCCCTACAACGTGCCGCCGGCTGAAAAGATGGATCTCTACAACGAGCAGGGCATCGGCGGCATCATTCGCGTCAACCAGGATGGCTCGGATCGCGAAGTCTACACCCACGGCGTGCGCAACTCCGTCGGCCAGGATTTCCACCCCGAGAGCGGCGAACTCTGGTTCACAGATAACCAGGTCGACGGCATGGGCGACGACATCCCGCCCGGTGAGATCAACCGCCAGACCGAAGCCGGCCAGAACTTCGGCTTCCCCTGGTATGGCGGCGGATCGATCCGTACCAACGAGTACAAGGATGCCGAGATCCCGGCAGACGTCGTGATGCCCGTCGTCGAGATGGAAGCGCATGCAGCCGACCTCGGGATGATGTTCTACAGCGGAAACCAGTTTCCGGATGAGTACAAGAACGGCATCTTCTCGGCCCAGCACGGGTCCTGGAACCGTACCGAGCCGGTCGGGGCACGCGTGATGTTCACCCCCGTCGATGCCGAAGGCAATGTCGGCGAGACCGTACCGTTCGCCGAAGGCTGGCTCGACGAGAACGGGGAATATCTCGGCCGTCCGGTGGATGTGGCGCAGCTGAGGGACGGGTCCATTCTCGTCTCGGACGACCTGGCAGGCGCGATCTACCGCATCTCCTACGAGGCGCCCCAGGCCCAGTAATGCGTTCCGGCGGCGGGCAGCATCATGCCCGCCGTCCTTCTCAGCCAGGATCAAAAACATGCGTTACATCGTTGCTTCAACGGCACTTATCGCTGCCTGCTCTATCGCCTCCCCCTCACTTGCGCAGGATGCCGCATCAGGCCGCACGTTGGCTGGCCAGTGCCGGACATGCCATGGTCTCGACGGCATCGCGCAAATCCCGATCGCGCCGAACCTCGCCGGCGAAAGCCAGATCTATCTCGAAAAGCAGTTGAAGGCCTTTCGCAGTGGCGAGCGTGAAAACGAGATGATGAGCGTCGTTGCCAAGAACCTGACCGACGAACAGATATCGGATCTGTCGGCCTGGTATGCCTCCATCAAGATCACCGCGACGATGCCTGAATGAGACTTGCGATCCAGCGTCAAAATCGCCACATGCGATAGATAACGTTTACGCGAGGCGCTTGGATACCATGGCAGAGACCGTCACCGTCGAGATCCCCCACCGTTTGACGAAGCTTGAGGCACGCCAGCGCCTGGAAGGCGGTCTGCAGCGTGTTCACGAGCAGGTGGCCGGTCGCGCCGTGAATGTCGAGCAGGAGTGGTCCGGCGATCATCTCGATTTTAAGGCCGGCATGATGGGCCAGACGATTTCGGGGCGGCTCGATGTCGAGGACAACGTCGTCAAGCTCGAGCTCGACCTGCCATGGCTGCTCGCCTCGCTCGCAACCACCATCAAGGGCCGGCTTCAGAAGGAGGGCACGCTGCTTCTCGAAAAGAAGTAGCGCTCGCCTTTTCCAGCTGATTTACCGCCAGGGGTTGTACCCCATGGCCGCTTCCTGCAGTCTCGCGCCCGATTTCAGGCCAGACAGCGAGGAAGACCTTATGATCGACCAGATGTCGACGCCCACTTCGGCAATCGATACGGCAAACGCGCAAACGGACATTACGCCCCACGGCTTTACACTGACCGACCCTGATCTCTATCGCGACCGCTCCTTCATCGGCGGTCGATGGGTCAACGGCCAGGACGGTGCCACGCTGGATGTGCGCAACCCTGCCGACGGATCGACCATCGCCACCTTCCAGGTTCTGGGACCGGATGGCGCGCGCGCAGCTGTCGATGCCGCAGACGCTGCCTTCGATGCATGGGCCGACCTTCTTCCGCAGGACCGCATGGCGATCCTGCGGCGCTGGTACGACCTCGTCCTGGCGAACAAGGAAGACCTCGCCCGCATCATGGTGCTGGAACAGGGAAAGCCGATTTCTGAGGCCCGAGGCGAAATCGATTACGGCGCATCCTTCATCGAGTTTTTTGCCGAGGAAGCCCGACGCCCCGACATCATGAGCGTGACCTCGCATCTACCCTCGGCAGAAGTCGAGGTCTGGCGCGAGCCGGTCGGTGTGGCAGCACTCGTCACGCCATGGAATTTCCCCATCGCCATGATCACCCGCAAGGCCGCTGCTGCACTCTCGGTCGGTTGCACAGTGGTTATCCACCCCTCCAAGGAAACGCCGATCTCGGCCTTGGCGCTCGCCGTTCTGGCAGAGCGCGCCGGCTTCCCGGCAGGCGTGTTCAACATTGCCATCGGCGAGCCGGCACCGATCGTCGGAACCTGGACGAGCGACGCGCGGGTCAGAGCGCTGTCCTTTACGGGATCGACCGAAATCGGCCGGTTGCTCTATGAGCAGAGCGCGCCGACCATCAAGCGGCTGAGCCTGGAACTTGGCGGGCACGCGCCGTTCATCGTCTTCGCCGATGCCGATCTGGACAAGGCTGTCGACGAGGCGATCAAGGCCAAATTCGCGACATCCGGACAGGATTGCCTCGGTGCCAACCGCTTCTATGTCGAACGCCCGGTCTATGACGCATTCTGCGAGCGCTTTGCCGAACGTACTAAGTCGCTGACCGTCGGCTTAGGCATGGACGATCCCGACATCGGGCCGCTGATGAACGAGGCCGCAATCGACAAGCAGGTCGAACAGGTCGAAGACGCCCGTATCAAAGGCGCGAAAGTGTTGTGCGGGGGCCAAAAACACGAAGCCGGTCCCCGCTTCTTCGAGCCGACCGTGCTCGCTGACGTGCCGGCCGATGCCAAGATCATGAGCGAGGAAACCTTTGGCCCGGTCGCCGCCATCACGGCATTCGACAGCGAGGACGAAGTGGTTCGGGCGGCAAACGCCACGGAATACGGGCTGATCGCCTATGTCCACACGATGAAGCCTGCCCGCATCTACCGGCTCTCGCGCAAGCTTCAATACGGCATGATCGGCGTGAACAGAACCAAAGTGACCGGCGCGCCAATTCCATTTGGCGGCATGAAACAATCCGGCCTCGGCCGCGAAGGTTCACGCCATGGCATCGAGGCGTTCTCCGACGTCAAATATGTCTGCCGCGACTGGTCCTAACCACCAGCGACTTCCCATTTGTCGAGAAAGTCTTCGATGTCGAGCGTCTGCATGTCCGCAATGGCGGCGTGCAGGCGTTCATCCGGCCAGTCCCACCAGGCGAGAGCCAGCAGCCGATCGATGATCGCTTTCTCGAACCGTGTCCGGAGCGGCTTGGCAGGCATGCCGGCGACGATGGTATAGGGGTCGACGTCGCGCGTGACGACGGCGTTTGCGCCGACCACGGCACCGGTTCCGATCGTGACGCCAGGCATCACCACGGCCCCGTGACCGATCCACACGTCATGGCCGATCGTCACACGCTTCGAGCGGCGACGATCGCGAAACTCATAATCAATGCCGTGAAAGCGGAAGAACTCGTTCGGGCGATAGGTCACCTTGTGCGTGGTCACCCGCTCCATCGGATGTTCGAGCGCATTGATCCGAACATTGGCGGCGATCGAACAAAACCGCCCGACATCGGTGTAGATCGCTTCGCCATGACGCTCGAAATAGGAGTAGTTGCCTACGGTCACATCGCGCATCACGACGCGTTCTCCGATCACCACGAACCGGCCGAACGTGCAGTCCTGCACGGTGGCACTGCCGTGCACCTTGGGTGTCGGGTCCTTGAGGAGGTCATCGTGATCGTCCATGGCCGGCCTTTATTTGCTTCACCGAGCATCGGCAAGAGCACCCCGTCTGGCGCGTCACCGCAAGCCGCGCTAATCTACCGTTATGGATGGAGCCAACATCAACAATCGCGTGCTGATCATCGCGATCGCACTCTCGGCGGTGATGACCGGCGCAGCCTTCGCCGGCTGGTCGGCCTATGGCACGGACATGTTCGTTGCGATGGTGCAGAACGGTCTCGCATGGTGCCTATAGCGCGGTTGTGAACGGCTGCGCCCATTTATCCTACTGACATTGCAGGGATCTGCCTTTAGATCAGGCTCGAAACAAAGCCGCTGAAGGCATCGACGCGCATGGTTTTCTTCCGCACTGCCCTATGGGCACTGGTCATCATCTTCGCCGGCGTTCTCGCTTGGGTGAGCTATCAGTTCACCCGCAGCGCCGGGCCGGGCGGCGAGGAGCCCTATGGCGTGGACTTCGCGCTCGTGGACGCATCGGGCCAGGAGATCACTGAGGAAGCTTTCCGTGGTCAGCCGACGGCCCTCTTCTTCGGCTTCACCCACTGCCCAGACGTGTGCCCGACGACGCTGTTCGAACTCGATGGCTGGATGCAGCAGGTCGACCCAGAGGGTGACGACCTCAACGCCTACATGGTGACAGTCGATCCGGAACGGGATACTCCGGAGCTTCTCTCCGGCTATCTCTCCAACGTTTCGGATCGCATCGGCGGCATCACCGGCGAGCCGGGCGCGGTCGCCGAGATGGTGCAGGGCTTCAACGTCTACGCGCGCAAGGTCCCGCTCGACGAGAACGATCCAGAGGGCGACTACACGATGGACCATACGGCGTCGGTATTCCTGCTGGACGAAAACGGCCGCTTCCGCTCCACCATCGCCTATGGCGAAAATGCCGACACGGCTGTACAGAAACTGCGCAATCTCATCGGCGGCTGAGCTGAAAAAGCGACGCCCGGACGCAGGATCTTCATGTCGCAAAAGCGCCTCTTCGTGAAAACGAGCGAAACTGAAGCTTCGCGCATCCTCGACATTCTCTCAAACGCCTTCGAAGAGGATGGCTTTCCCGTCGCCACGTCGGAAATCGATGAGAAGGCAGATGTCTGGGAAGCATCGATCTACGCTGACGAGAGCGAGATCGCGGATTTGCGCGAACGGGTGGCTGCGGTGCTCGAGCCCGACTTCGGCGCGTTGGCGATCGAATACGAAGACGTTCCAGATATCGACTGGGTCAGCAAGTCTCTGGAGGGCTTGAAGCCCGTGCGCGCCGGTCGTTTCCTGGTGCATGGCTCGCATGACCGCGCCGCGATCAGGCCCGGTGACCTGCCGATCGAGATCGATGCCGGCCAGGCTTTCGGCACGGGCCATCATGGCACCACGTCCGGTTGCCTGGAAATGATCGACGAGGTGGTGCGACGGAGCAAGCCGAAGCGCGCGCTCGATCTCGGGACCGGCAGCGGCGTTCTCGCCATAGCCGTCGCGCAGCTATGCAACGCGCGCGTCGTCGCGACCGATATCGACCCGATTGCAGTGAAGATCGCGGCAGAAAATGCCGCGCTGAACGAAGTCGGTGCACGCATCAAGATGCGCACGGCGCCCGGCTTCCAATCCCGGATCTTTAAGGACGAAGGCCCGTTCGACCTGATCGTCGCCAACATTCTGGCGAGACCGCTGATTTCAATGGCGCCCGAACTCGTGCGCCATCTCGCGCCCGGCGGCAGCGTCATCCTGTCGGGCATTCTTGCAGAGCAGCGCTGGAAAGTGCTGTCCGCCTATAACGGCCAAGCCCTCGCCCACAGAAAGACCTTGTGGCGCGAGGGCTGGGTCACTTTGCATTTGAGCTGAGGCCTGCCGGAGGCTCCGCTTTCACCATCCAAAGATTAGAACGGGAAAGAAGAAGAGCCTTCGCGAACCATGTCTTCGCGGCGGCGACCGAGCGTCTTCAGCGTTTCGTCGTCGAACGACAGCAGAGCGCCGTTGACGTAGCGGCGCACCTGGCGCTCACGAGCTTCGATGACGCGATCGAATGCAGTACGGAAAATGTTCTTGGCCATTTGTCGGTGTCCTTTGGTCCGGCGTTGCTTGGCCTCCCATGCTTCTCAAGATAGAGATTCGTTTCGGGAGTGGCAGGGCCCGAGGCGCATGGGAGCCTTGCATTTATCGCAACTGCGAAGCCGTCATGCTGCAACGCAATATTAACGATGGCCCGTTTTGCCAGCAGGCGGGTGCCATCTCAGGTCGAAGGTTGGACCATGTTTCAGAATTTCTCTGTGCTCTCGTCGCCGGAAACAGGAAAAGATCGCGTCGCGAGACTGCGCGGAAAATTCGACGAGCACGGCATCGGCGCCTTCATCATTCCGCGCGCCGATGAATTCCAGGGCGAATATGTGCCGGCATCAGCTGCGCGCCTGCAATGGCTCACGGGCTTCACCGGCTCCGCCGGCGCCTGCGTGGTGACCCCGAATGAAGCCTTCATCTTCGTCGATGGCCGCTACACGACCCAGGTTCGAATTCAGACCGACATGGACGTCTTCCAGCCCATGGACCTCGTGGACAATCCGCCGCCGGAATGGATCACCGGCAACGCGCCGGCCGGCATGCGCATCGGCTACGACCCATGGCTTCACACGACGGGCGAAGTCGCACGCCTGGAAAAGGCGGCGAAATCGGCAGGCGCCACGCTCGTTGCCGTGTCTTCCAATCCGCTCGATGCGGTCTGGGACGATCGCCCAGCCTCGCCTGTCGGCCGAGTGTCGATCCAGTCGCGCGATCATGCCGGCAAGCTCGCGCATGACAAGATCGCCGAGATCGATGCGGCGGTGACGGCCAAGAAGGCCGATGCCTTCGTCATGACCGATCCGTCCTCCGTCGCCTGGGCCTTCAATATCCGCGGCGCCGACGTACCGCACACGCCGCATCCCCTCGCCCGCGCGATCTTCCAGCCTGGACAGCGCCCGCAGCTCTTCATCGAGGACGCTAAGCTCGGTATCGAGGAGAAGGCCTATCTCACGCAACTGTCGGACCTGAAGGCGCCGGAGGGCTTTGCCGCTGCACTCAACAGCCTTGGCAAGAATGCCGCCAAGGTACTCGTCGACCCTGCTCTGACGCCAAAGGCAATCGCCACGGCCATCACCGCGGCCGGTGGCAGGCTTGTGGAGGATATCGACCCTGCCCGCCTGCCCCGCGCCGTGAAGAACGCCGTGGAGATTGCCGGATCACAGCGCGCGCATCTGGTCGATGGCGCGGCAATGGTGACGTTCCTTGCCTGGCTCGACCGCCAGCAGCCAGGCTCGCTCGATGAGATCACGGTGGCGAAGACACTCGAAGCGACCCGTAGCCGGATCGGCCAGAGCCACCAGCTGCCGCTCAAGGATGTCTCGTTCGAAACGATCTCGGGTGCGGGGCCGAACGGCGCGATCATCCACTACCGCGTCAACGAGCAGACCAATCGCAAGCTCCAGGCCGGCGAACTGTTCCTGCTCGATTCCGGCGGGCAATATGTGTCAGGCACGACCGACATTACCCGCACCGTGGCGATCGGTACGCCGACGGATGAGATGCGGCGCTTCTTCACGCTGGTGTTGAAGGGCATGATCGCGATCTCGGTGGCGCGTTTTCCCGAAAACACCAAGGGCAGTGAGCTCGATCCACTTGCCCGTATCGCGCTCTGGAAGGCAGGCGCGGATTTCGGCCATGGCACCGGCCACGGCGTCGGGTCGTATCTGTCGGTGCATGAAGGCCCGCAATCGATCTCGCGGCGTGGCACGCAGGCCCTTCTACCTGGCATGATCTTGTCCAACGAGCCCGGCTACTACCGCGAGGGCGCGTTCGGCATCCGCATCGAGAACCTGATCTACGTCCACGAGCCTCGCGCGATCGAGGGCGGCGACAAGCCGATGCTCGGCTTCGAAACGCTGACACTTTGCCCCATCGACCGCAGGCTCGTCGAACCAACGCTCCTGACGGAAGAGGAGCACGCCTGGCTGAATGCCTACCACGCCCGCGTTCGCCACGAACTCACGCCGATGCTGGAAAGCGCGGAAGACCGGGCCTGGCTCGACGCTGCGACAGCGCCGCTCTGATCAGCCGATCAAAGCGTTTCCAGGTGAAGTGGATACCGGTTCACCGTTCGGAAACGCGCCAGATCAGAAACTTGATGTCATTGAGCTTATCAAGGATAAGCGAAATCACATTAAGGCGCGCAGTGCCACCACGATCGCCGTGCCGATGAAGACGGTCGCCAGCATCGGCAGGCCCAGTCCGATGAGGATCGCGGCCGCCATGGTCAGGGCCTCTGCCGTGCCGTTGAAGACCGCGGCCGGCGCAAAGAGCGTCGTGAGAACGGCTGCCGGAACCGCATTGAGCGCTGCCTCGACGCGCGGATGCAGCCGTTCGAACCGCGACAGGATCAGATGACCGCCGATCCGCGTCGCATAGGTCGCGAGCGCGGCTGCGAGGATGATCCAGACATTGACGCTGAAGCCGTCCATCACCGGGAAGCCTCGCTGCCGACGGGGGCTTTGACGTTCTGAGGCGGCCTCGTATCCGCGATGATCGCGGCGACGGCGATGCCGATGATCGCGCCGATCGAGACGTGCCAGGGCGAGCCGATGAAATGGAAGCCGGCGATCGATCCGAGCCCGCTGGCAAGCACCACCGGCAGCCAGTTCTTGCGCGAGCGGAACCCAAGCACGAGAGCCATGAAGTAAAGCGGCAGCAGGAAGTCGATGCCGAATTCTTCGGGGTTTTCGATCAAGCCGCCGAAGACGGCGCCGAGATAGCCCTCCGCCACCCAGGACAGATAGACCGGCAGGCCGATCCCGAGATACCAGGCGAAGGTCATCGACTTGCCCGCTTCGCTGCGCCGCTCGGTTTCAGCATAGACCGGATCGATGAGCAGGAAGAACGCAACCGCCTTCTGCCACAGCGAGAAGTGGCTGATACGACGTCCGACCGCTGCCGAATACAGAACGTGGCGGAAGTTGACCGCGAAGATCGACAGAACGATCAGCCAGGGCGCGGCCGATCCATTGAAGAGATCGATGCCGACCATCTGGCTGGCGCCCGCATAGATCGTCGCGCTCATCAGCACCGCCTCGCCGACGGTCAAACCGTTGTCGACGGCAAGCGCTCCGAACAGGAGGCCGAAGGGTGCGGCGGCTACCACCACCGGAACGCATTGACGCATACCGGCGAGGAAATCGCGCTTGAACGAGACGGTCATGATGGTCCGATCGAGAGTATCAGCAGAGGCGAAGTTTCATCGGTGAAACCCCGAAACGGCGCATGGCCGTGAGCATGCGCACTATCTTTCCGTCGCCATGGTCAAGTCAAATGAAAAGGCCTGACGCTCGCTTGCATATTGCTGATGCTAACGATGCCAGTTCTCAGGCGCCGATCAGCGTGAACCAGCCATCCTCGTCGGTCGTCTCTACGCCCAGTTCCTGCGCCTTTTTCAGCTTCGATCCAGCGCCCAGGCCCGCCACCAGAAGATCGGTTTTCGCGGAAACCGACCCGGCGACTTTCGCGCCGAGCCGCTCGGCCATCGCCTTGGCCTCATCGCGCGTCATCCGCTCCAGCGCACCCGTGAAGACCACTGTCTTGCCGGCAACAGGAGAATCGCTTTGCGGCTTCTCGGCCTCCTCCACGGTGAGTTCCGCGACGAGCGCGTCGACCATCGCGACATTGTGCGCCTCGCCGAAAAAGCGCCCGACGGCGTCGATGACGGCGGGGCCGATATCGTCCAGAGCGTCCATCTCTTCGCGTGCCTGCGCGTCCCCTGCCGCAACCGCGTGCGCGGCCTGCTGGAACCCGTCCCAGTTTCCGTAAGCGCGCGCGAGCGTCTTCGCGGTCGATTCCCCCACATGCCGGATGCCGAGCGAGAAGATCAGCCGCTCGAGCGGCACCGTGCGGCGCGCTTCGATCGCATCGAACAGCTTCTGCGCCGAGGTGGCTCCATAGCCTTCACGGTTCTTGAGCTTGCGCAGATCTTCGACAGCATCACGCGCCTTCAGCGTGAAGATGTCCGCAGGCTGGCGAACGAAGAGCGTCTCGTCGTCGAAGAAATACTCGATCTGCTTCTCGCCGAGGCCATCGATGTCGAACGCCTTGCGCGACACGAAGTGCTTCAGATGCTCCTTGCGCTGATAGGGACAGGCAAATTCGCCCGAACACCGGCGCACCACGCCCTCGACGCCGCCAGCCGTCTCTTCGCGCACGATCGGCGTCTTCAGGTGACAGGGGCAAATGGTCGGAAACTCGAATGCCACCGCGTCTTCCGGGCTCTTCTCGACCCGCAACACCTGCGGGATGACGTCGCCGGCCCGTTGGATCTCGACCGTGTCGCCGATCTTGACGCCGAGCCGGGCGATCTCTTCCGCATTGTGGAGCGTCGCGTTTGTCACGACCACGCCGCCGACGGTGACCGGTTCCAACCGTGCGACCGGCGTCAGCGCGCCGGTGCGGCCGACCTGGATGTCGATGGCGTTGAGGATCGTGAAGGCCTTCTCGGCCGGAAATTTGTGCGCGATCGCCCAGCGCGGCGAGCGTGACACGAAGCCAAGCCGCTGTTGCAGCGCGATCTCGTCCACCTTGTAGACGACGCCGTCGATGTCATAGGGCAGTTCGGCGCGCACCCGCTCTATGGCGTGATAGTGCTCCAGCAGGTCCTCGACGGTGGAGAGCCGTCGCATCAGATCGTTGGTGTGGAAGCCATAGTCGGCCAGTGTTTCGACCATGGCATACTGGGTATCGGCTGGCAGACCGGGCAGCACTTCGCCCCAGGCATAGGCGAAGAATTTGAGCGAGCGCTCGGCCGTCAGCGACGCATCGAGCTGGCGTAGCGACCCGGCAGCCGTGTTGCGCGGATTGACGTAGGTCTGCTTTCCGAGTTCCGCTTGGCGCTGGTTGAGCGCGACGAAATCTTCGCGCGTCATATAGACCTCACCACGCACTTCGAGCACGGCCGGCGCGCCCTTCGGCAGCGTTGTCGGAATATCCTTGATCGTGCGGGCATTGGGCGTGACGTTTTCGCCAACGGCACCGTTGCCGCGGGTGGCCGCCGTGACCAATTCGCCGTCTTCGTAGCGCAGGGAGAGCGACAGGCCATCGATCTTCGGCTCGGCCGTGAAAGCCAGTTCGGTGTCGGAGCCGATCCGCAGGAATCGCCGCACCCGCTCGACGAAATCGGACACATCCTCATCGGAAAACGCATTGTCGAGCGACAGCATGCCGACGCGGTGGACCACCTTGCCGAAACCCGTTGCCGCTTCCGCGCCAACCTTGTCGGACGGCGCCTCGGCGGGCTTCAAATGCGGGAAATGGGCTTCGATCGCGAGATAGCGCTGCTTCAGCGCATCGTAATCTGCATCCGAGATGACCGGAGCGTCTTCCTGGTGGTAGCGCTTGTCATGCTCGGCAAGTTCCGCCGAGATGCTTTGTAGAAGTTCGGCGGCCTCGGTTTCGTCCATCTTGTCGATCGGGGTCTTGCGGACATTCGGATCGAACGAGGTCGGCATCTGCTGGCGCTCCAGTGACTGGTCTAAACGCCCATTCCATATGGCAGGTCAGGCCGCGAAAACAGCCCTCATCGGCTCAAGCCTCAGGCGTTTTCCGACAGCAGGCGTGCTGCTGCCGCCCGCGCCTCTGTCGTCACGGTCGCGCCGGCCAACATGCGGGCAATCTCTTCTTGGCGGCCATCGGCGTCGATTTCGGTGACACGCGTTGCAATGGCGTTGGAATCGTTCGGCCCCTTGGCGATCAGAAGATGCGTCGAGGCACGTGCGGCCACCTGCGGCGCGTGCGTCACCGAAAGCACCTGCACCTGACCCGCCAGCCTGCGCAAACGCTGGCCGATCGCATCGGCGACCGCACCGCCCACACCGGTGTCGATTTCATCGAAGACCAGCGTCGGTGCCGATCCCCGATCGGCAAGCGCCACCTTCAGCGCAAGCAGGAAGCGCGAAAGCTCGCCACCGGAGGCAACCTTCATGATCGGACCGGCGCGCGTGCCCGGGTTGGTGCGCACCTGGAACTCGACCCGATCGATCCCGTCAGCCGTCGGCTTCTCCGGATCGCTGTCGACTTCGATGAGGAATTCGGCCCGCTCCAGCTTCAGGGCCGGCAGTTCGGCCATCACGGCAGCGGCAAGCGCCTTGGCCGTATGACCGCGCTTGTCTGACAGCGAGCGCGCGGCCGCATCGAAATGCGCGCGGGTTTCCCCTACGGCTGCTTCGAGATGCTGCAGCTTTTCCTCGCCTGCATCGAGATCGGCGAGATCGTCCATCATGCGCTGGGCGAGCGCGGGCAGTTCGGAGACGGGAACGTTGTGCTTGCGGGCGGCGGCACGCAGCGCGAACAGCCGCTCTTCCGTCCGCTCCAGTTCGGCCGGATCGTAATCGGCCTTCCGCATGGCAGCCTCGATCGCCATCTGAGCCTCGCCAAGGGCTGCAAGCGCCGCATCGAGTGCCAGCACAGTTTCCTCAAGCAGCCCCGGGGCTTCCTGGGACTTGCGCTCAAGGCGCCGCACGAGCGAACTCAGGAGCGGCACGGGAGACCCCTGCCCGGAAAGCACGTCCTCGGCTTCCTTGATGTCGCTGGCGATGCGCTCGGATTTCATCATGTCTGCCCGGCGACCGGCCAATTCGTCCTCCTCGCCGTCGAGAGGCGACAACTGATCGAGCTCGGCAAAGGCCGCGCGCAAATAATCGGCTTCGCGTGCCGCGGCATCGACCTTGGCGCGATGGATATCGAGCGCCCGGACGGCATCGCGCCAACGCCGATAGAGACCGGCAAGCGCTTCGGCCTCGCCGGTCAGTCCGCCAAAGGCATCGAGAAGAAGCCGGTGCCCGTCCGTGTCGATCAGGGCGCGATCATCGTGTTGGCCATGGATCTCGACGAGCAACCGGCCGATGTCACGCATGGTGGCGACGCTGGTCGGCTGGTCGTTGACAAAAACCCGCGTGCGGCCGTCGGCACTTTGGATGCGCCGCAGGATCAGGTCGCCATCGTCATCGAGACCATTTTGACGCAGGAGCTGGCGCGCTGGATGATCCTGCCCGACATCGAAGACGGCCGTCACTTGGCCGCGTTCGGCACCCTGGCGCACAAGGCTGCCATCGCCGCGCGCGCCGAGTGCGAGCGAAAGGGAGTCGAGAAGAATGGACTTCCCTGCGCCGGTTTCCCCGGTCAGCACGGACAGGCCGCGCTCGAAGTTCAGGTCGAGCCGCTCGATCAGAACGATATCGCGAATCGACAGCTGTGCCAGCATGAACCTTCGCTCGGAGAGTCGGCAAAAACGGATGAACGATCAGCAGACGAAGAACCCACCAAACCCTTCTTGGGCCGGTGGGTTCCGAAGATCAAGCATCCGGGCCGATAAGGGCTGCGCCGGCCCGTGAAATCCAGGAGCCGGTGTTTTCACGCGGCTGCAGCCCGCCGGTCTGCAGCAATGCGTAGGAATCCGCATACCACTGGCTGTCCGGATAGTTATGGCCAAGCACCGCAGCAGCCGTCTGCGCTTCGTCAGTCAGGCCGAGCGCGTAATTCGCTTCGACGAGACGGGCGAGCGCTTCCTCGACCTGGCGCGTGTTCGGATAGCGCTCGACGACGTTGCGGAAGCGGTTGATGGCGGCGACATATTCGCGACGCTCGAGATAGTAGCGGCCGACCTGCATTTCCTTGCCGGCGAGCTGGTCGCGGGCGAAACGGATCTTGGCCTGTGCGTCCTCGACATATTCGGAGTCGGGATAGCGATCGACGACGGCCTGCATGGCCTGAATGGCGCGGGCCGAATCGCGCTGATCCTGCGTCACGTCGCGGATCTGCCGGAAATAGGACAGGCCGATGATGTACTGCGCGTAAGCAGCATCTTCGTCGCCCGGATAAAGGCTGAGATAGCGGCTCGCACCATTCACCGCTTCGTCGTAGTCACCCTGGCGATACTTGACGAAAGCGTTCATGACGAGCGCACGCCGGGCAAACTCCGAATAGGGATGCTGGCGATCGATCGCTTCGAACTTGCGCGCAGCCTCGGTCAGGCGCCCGCCCTGCAGGTTCGCCAGGCCCTGGTTGTAGAGAACATCCGGCGGATCGATGTCGCTCGCAAGAGCGGTGATATCGATATCGGGTTCCGTCTGGCAGCCTGCAGCGACGCCCGCGACGGCGACCAGAAGACCAAGCGCCGCGCTTCTCGCAAGCGAGCTCCCGGACTGTTGCCGAACCTTGACTGTCATGCGCGCCAAAACCCTTTCAAGATGTCCAATGCGAACCTTGGCCTTCTAGCGGCATTCGCCGCTGGCCTCAATGCCTGAGCCGGCCCGTAACTGTGCCGATATTGGCGCATTTTTGTGACGGCAGCGGTTTGGCGCTACGACTAATGCGCCCATGGAGTAAATGAGGGCGATACCGCAACCAGATCCGCCCTGCGAAAGCGCTGAGCCCCGGCCGACGGCGCTTCGACGATATCGTAGGCGGATAGATCGTCGAGCAGCGCTTTCAGCGCGATGGCGTTCAGCTTGTGCCCGCCGCGATAGGAGCGGAAGCACCCGATGATCGGCGCGCCGGCGAGTGCCAGATCACCGACGGCATCGAGCGTCTTGTGGCGCACGAACTCGTCGGAGTAGCGCAAACCCTCGGCGTTGATGACGCTGTCATCGTCGGAGACGACCACGGCGTTTTCGAGCGATGCGCCGAGCGCAAAGCCGGCGGCCCACAGCTTTTCCACGTCGCGCATGAAGCCGAACGTGCGCGAACGGGCGAGTTCGGAACGAAACACGCCAGCGGTGACGTCCCCTGCCCACACCTGACGGCCGATCGCGGCGCTGTCGAAGTCGATCGTGACCTCATAGCGCGTCGTTCCATGCGGCAGAAATTCGCCCCAGGACCCGCCCATCTCGACACGCACGGGCTTGCGCACGCGAATGAAGCGGCGGCGTGCCTCCAGTTGGACGATCCCAGCCTCGTCGATGGCTTCGACGAACGCCCGGGCCGAGCCGTCCATGATCGGCATCTCGGCGCCGTCGACTTCGATAATAATGTTGTCCACGTCGAGAGCGGCGATGGCTGCCATCACATGCTCGATCGTGCCGATGGTCGCGCCGCTGACGCTGCCGATGACGGTGCAGAGATCCGTCGCGACGACCTTCGACGACACCGCACGAATGTCTTCTCGGCGGCCGTCGGCAAAGACGCGGCGGAAGATCACGCCGCTGTCGATGTCACCCGGGTGAAGACGAACGGTCACTTCGGCACCACTATGAACACCGATGCCGGAAAGCGAGACGTGGTGCGCAATGGTGGTCTGGTTGCCGGAAGAAATTGAAATCATAAAATTGCCCGCTGCGTTGTCGCGATCGATCCCTTCGCGGTTCGATCGTCTGTAGTCCCAAGGGCATTCACGCAGTTCGAACGTTCGCCAGCCCCAGCCTCCCGGTGGATGCGGAAGATACGGGCGAGGCTCAGGCCGGCAAAATCACGGATTGTTTCGAAATCTTGCAACCCGTCTTGTCGGAATTCTAAAGCATTTACAATGACTTGCGAGATGGAGACCTTCCGGCAGCATCAGAGAAGGATGCTGCCGGAAGGCGATACTGTGGCGCGACTCAGTTGGCCTGACGGCGCAGGAAGGCCGGAATTTCCAGCTGGTCGTCGTCCTGGGAAACGCGCTTGGCCTGAACCGCGCGGCCCTGGTCGTCGAGCTGTCCACGACGCGGCGCGTAGAGGCTCGCCTCTGGCGAGAGGCTGCGACGCTCCTCTGCGGCCGGCGCACGGGGCGCTGCACGCGGTGCTTCTTCCTCGTCGCGACGGCCAAGGCTGTTCGACAGGCGCTTCAGAAGGCCCATCGGGCCACGCTCGTCGGCAGCAGGCTCGGTCCGCGGAGCCTGGCGATGCTCCATCTCGGCCTGAACGACCGGCGGGAAGTCTTCGACCCGCGGCATGCGTGCCGGCTCGACCGGAGCCATCGCCTGCGGAGCCGGAGCCTCGACAGGACGCGGCGTCGGCGGAACATGATAGCCAGCCATCGGACGCGGTGCCGGAGCTTCCGGCTGCGGTGCGTTTGCAAAGAGGCGGCTCTGCGGCACGAAATCGTCGGCCTGTGCGATCGGCTCGATGCGCAGTTCGCGCTCGATTTCCGCTTCGGCAGACTTCAGCGAGGCTGCAAGCGTCTGCTCGGACACCACTTCGCGAACCGGTGCGGGCTGATGCTGGACCGGCGCAGGGGCAACCGCACGCGGAGCAGCCGGCTGGGCAGCCTGAGGTGCGGCAACGCGCTGGGCGGGACGCACTTCCTGACGCTGCTGTCCGGCCTGAGCACCGCCGATTTCGGCTGCAGCCTTGTCGATGCCGGTGGCAACGACCGACACGCGAATGAGGCCTTCGAGTTCTTCGTCGAACGTCGCGCCGAGGATGATGTTGGCATCCGGGTCGACTTCTTCGCGAATGCGGGTCGCTGCTTCGTCCACTTCGAACAGCGTCATGTCACGGCCGCCGGTGATCGAGATCAGCAGCCCTTGTGCGCCCTTCATGGAGGTTTCGTCGAGCAGCGGGTTGGCGATTGCAGCTTCGGCAGCGGCCATGGCGCGGCCTTCGCCGGATGCTTCGCCCGTACCCATCATCGCCTTGCCCATCTCACGCATCACCGAACGAACGTCGGCGAAATCGAGGTTGATGAGGCCTTCCTTGACCATGAGGTCGGTGATGCAGGCGACGCCCGAATACAGCACCTGGTCGGCCATGCCGAAGGCGTCGGCGAATGTCGTCTTCTCGTTGGCGATCCGGAACAGGTTCTGGTTCGGGATGACGATCAGCGTATCGACGCAAGCCTGCAGCTCTTCGATGCCGGCATCGGCAACGCGCATGCGGCGGCCGCCTTCGAAGTGGAACGGCTTGGTGACGACGCCGACCGTCAGAATACCCTTCTGACGGGCTGCCTGCGCGACGACCGGAGCAGCACCGGTGCCGGTGCCGCCGCCCATGCCGGCGGTGACGAAGCACATATGCGTGCCGTTCAGGTGATCGACGATCTCGTCGATGCACTCTTCGGCGGCAGCGCGGCCGACTTCCGGACGCGAACCGGCGCCGAGGCCTTCGGTGACTGCAACGCCCATCTGGATGATGCGCGTGGCCTTGGTCATCGACAGCGCCTGCGCGTCGGTGTTGGCGACAACGAAGTCGACGCCTTCAAGGCCTGCATTGATCATGTTGTTGACGGCATTGCCGCCGCCGCCGCCGACACCGAAAACGGTGATCCGTGGCTTCAGCTCGGTGATGTCCGGCTTCTGCAATTTGATGGTCATGGCACCCGATCCTTTCCGTTTTCGGCCAAACGCCGCTTTGGCCAAAGCCCTGATTAAAAACTCTCTTTAAGCCACCGCCCCATACGGGCGATCGTACCTGTTCCTTCGCCGACAAAGCCGGCCCTGCCGGAAGCATGGTCTTCGAGACCTGCAACCTGCGGATAGATCATCAGCCCCACCGCGGTGGAGAAGGCCGGGCCCTTGGCTGCTGCAGGAAGACCCGCGACACCCATGGGACGGCCGATACGCACGTTGCGGGCGAGGATACGCCTGGCGACGTCCGCCATTCCCGTCAGTTGGCTTGCGCCGCCTGTCAGGACGATGCGCTTGCCGACCGCGCCGCTGTGGCCGGATTTCTGCAGGCGATCGCGAATCATTTCCAAGGTTTCCTCTACCCGTGCGCGGACGATCTTGACGACTAGAGCACGCGGAACCTGCGTGGGCATGTCGCGTTCGTCGTCGCCGATCGGAGGAATGCTCACCACGTCACGGTCGTCGGTGGAGGTTGTGACGGCCGAGCCGTGCACGACCTTCAGACGTTCTGCATCTTCGACCCGCGTGGAAAGGCCGCGCGCAAGGTCCATCGTCACGTGATGGCCACCGAGCGCGATCGCATCGACATGCACGAGCCGGCCTTCGGAAAAAAGTGAAATGGTGGTCGTGCCGCCGCCAAGATCGATCGTGACGCAGCCCATCTCGGCCTCGTCGTCGACCAGCGCGGCAAGCCCGCTCGCATAGGGCGTCGCGACCATGGCTTCGACGGAGAGATGAGCCCGGTTGATGCAGAGCTCCAGATTGCGCAGCGGCGCGCGTTCGGCCGACAGAATGTGCATGTCGACCGACAGACGATCGCCGAACATGCCCGTCGGATCTTCGATGCCGCGCTCGCCATCGAGCGTGAAGAGGGTCGGGAGCGAATGGATGACGCCGCGATCGGCAAGCGCCGACTTCTGCGCCGCTGCCGAGAGCACCTTCCGCAGATCGGCGGAATTGACTTCGTGCCCGCCGAGATCGATCGAGCCCGAGTAGGTGTCGCTCTTCAGTCGGCCCGCCGAAACGTTAACGATCAGCGATTCGACCGTCAGCCCGGCCATGCGCTCGGCCGCGTCGACCGCCAGCCGCACTGCGCCTTCGACCGCGTCGAGATCGGCGATGACGCCGGCCTTCATGCCGCGGGACTTCTGATGGCCGATGCCGACAATTTCGATCCGGTGCGTACGGCCTGGCAGAAGCTGGCTTTCCGTGCGTGGCGTCAGCCGGCCGATCATGCACACGACCTTGGATGATCCGATGTCGAGCACCGAGACCGTGGTCGTGCGCTTGGCCGAGAGCGGACGCATGCGCGGGACGCCGAAGGAGCTGGACCCGAAGATGCTCATGTACGCCGCTCCATCGCCTTCAATGCCTTGCTGCGCTCTTCCCACGCTGCCTGCCGGCGCTCGAGCGCATCCGGCGTCAGGCGGATGGCGATGCGGTCGGAAAGCCTCAGATCCACCGCAGCGATGTCGCGCGACAGGATTTCTTCGGTACGGTCGAGTTCGGCAAGCGTCGCCAGAGCTTCCTTGGTGCCGCGCTCGGGCAGCCGAGCCACGATGCCGTTGCGGAAATAGAGGTCCCAGCGGCGCTCCGCGACGCGGACGGCGGCGCGCATGCGCCGCTGCAGATCGGGATGCTCGGAAAGCATCTTGTCGAAGCCGGCAGCACCTGAATCGGCGCCGAGCCCGACGAACAGCGGCAGCATGTTGAAGCGGGCATCGTTCATCGGGGTGATGATGTTGCCGTTCCGCTCGATCAGGAACAGGTCCTTGCCGTTCTGCCAGATCCCGAAGGCCTGCCGTTCCTTGACTTCGACCGTCACGCCGTCCGGATAGACCTTGCGAACCTGGGCGTCGCGGACCCAGGGAAGCTCAAGCAGAGCATTCCGCGCATCAGCCGCATTCATCGCCATGACGGACGTCGCGCCATCAAGGCCGAGCGTCGTCAGAATATCGATTTCGGACGTCTGGACATTGCCCTCGACGGTGACGTTATCGATCGCAAAGCCGAGCGCGGCCGTGCCGTCATTGACGACTGCGGGGCCGTGCCCGCCGACGACGGTGCCATAGACGAGCGTGGAACCGAGGAACACCAGCGCGAGAACCGATCCCAGGTGACGGGGGATCGCAAGTTCTTCAAGCGCAGGCGATTCGAGATAGCGCACTACCCGGCGAAAGGGGCGCGGCAGTACCGGAACGACACGGGCCGACGCAGCCGCAACCGCCGCCGAACTCCTCCACGCACGTTTACCGATCAACGCAAACAAGATGCGTCCTCCACCATCCAAGCCAAGAATTCGCCGAAGTCATGCCCTGCATGCTGGGCGAGTTCGGGCACCAGCGAGGTTGGTGTCATGCCAGGCTGAGTGTTGACCTCCAGCCAGATGACCTCGCCCTCTTCGGAAAATCGGTCGTCGTAACGGAAGTCTGATCGACTGACGCCGCGACACCCGATTGCCCTGTGTGCCTTGAGCGCCAATGTCTGTATTTTTTGGTAAATATTTGGTGAAATTTTTGCGGGGTATTCGTGTTTTGATCCGCCGGGTACGTATTTGGAATCAAAATCATAGAAGGTGTGGCCCTGCGGGATGATTTCGATCACCCCAAGCGCCACATCGCCCATCACGGCGCAGGTCAATTCACGGCCTTCGATGAATCGCTCCACCATGATTCGGTCGCCATATTTCCACTCCGACGAACCGATGACCTGCGGAGGATGGGTCTGCCCCTCGCGCACGATGACGACCCCGAAGCTCGACCCTTCATTGACCGGCTTCACCACATAGGGCGGCTTCATCGGATGGTTCGAGCCAATGTCGTGGCGATCCATCACGCGGGATTCGGCAACCGGCACGCCGCCGGCCTTGGCGACCTTCTTGGCTTGATCCTTGTCCATGGCGAGCGCGGAAGCGAGCACGCCGGAATGGGTATAGGGAATCTGCAGATATTCGAGGATGCCTTGGATCGTTCCGTCTTCGCCGAACGGCCCGTGCAGGGCATTGAAGACGACGTCGGGCTTCAACTCGTGAAGAACGCTTGCGACATTGCGATCGACATCGATGCGGGTCACGCGATAGCCGACGCCTTCGAGCGCATCCGCACAGGCGGCACCCGACGACAGGCTGACCGGTCGCTCCGAGGAGAACCCGCCCATAAGAACGGCCACGTGGCCTTTCGACATACTGATCCCCTCTGATCATCCCTCAAAGCACAGGACGCACCGAAACCGCGCGCGACAAGGCAGCCGGCCCCGGACCAGCAAACCTTGGCGACGTCATGCCGCGACTCAGTGACGAATGTGCTTGATCCCAAGGAATCAGAACGGGGATTCCGTGACAACCCCACATGGACTCCCTTGGAATCACATGTGATTTCAAAGGCGCGTCGGTCGAATGTTCAAGCGTGGAAAATCGAGGACCTACTCGGCGCCGAGAAAGGGCTGTACCACCCGGCCATCAGCGAACTCACCGAGACGGCGGATTTCCCAATGCAGGCGAACGCCACTCGCTTGCGCAACGCGTGCGCGAACGGTCTCGCCGAGAAACTCCAGGTCGTAGCCGCTCGCCTGCCCCGTATTGATCATGAAGTTGCAGTGCATCGGCGACATCTGCGCGCCGCCGATCGTCAGACCACGACAACCTGCCCGGTCGATTTCCTTCCAGGCCGACGAATCCGGCGGGTTCTTGAAGGTCGAGCCACCGGTCTTTTCGCGGATCGGCTGCACCGTCTCACGGTGATGCTGGACCGCGTCCATCTCCGAACGGATCACTGCCTGATCGGCCGCGTAGCCCTCGAAGATCGCATGGGTGAAGATCAGATCGTCGGCCGCCCCGCTGTGGCGGTAGCTGTAGCCCATGTCGGCATTGCTCAGCACATGGACATTGCCCCGCCGATCGAGCGCGTGCACTTCGACGACACGATCCTTCGTCTCCACGCCGTTCGCGCCGGCATTCATCCGAAGCGCACCGCCGATGCCGCCCGGGATGCCGTGGTAGAAATGCAGGCCACCGATCGAGGCGTCGAGTGCCGCTGCCGCGACACGCTTGTCGGGCGCGGCCGCACCCGCCTTCAGCCGCGTCTCGCCCACCTGTTCGATGTCACCGAAGCCCTTGGCAGACAGTCGCACGACGGCGCCGCGAATGCCGCCATCGCGCACCAGAAGGTTCGAGCCGATACCGACGACCATCAGCGGCACATCTTCGGGGAGCGCCTTCAGGAATGCGGCAAGATCATCCCGGTCGGCCGGCTGAAACAAAAGATCGGCCGTACCCCCCGCCCGAAACCAGGTGATCTTGTCCATAGGCGCATCGGGGGTCACGCGGCCGCGAAGGCCGTCGAAAACCGAGCCAAGGGAGTCCAGAAGCCGCGCACCGTGCTGGGGATGCTGCATCATGCGTCTCCGGACAATGCTGCGAGCTCACCTCCGAGCGCAGCCGCCCAATAGGTGATTGAGCCCGCGCCAAGGCACACCACGTAATCGCCTTTCGAGGCCGTCGCAGCCACGATGGCTGCCAGTTCCCCCGGCGCCTCGATCAGGCGCACGTCGCGGTGCCCGCCGGCCTTCATGCGCTGTGCCAGATGGGCGGAATCGATGCCCTCGATCGGCTGCTCACCTGCCGTGTAGACCGGAGCGAGGATGACCGTGTCGGCATCGTTGAAACATGCGGCGAAATCGTCGAACAGGCTCGCCAGTCGCGTAAAGCGGTGCGGCTGGACGATGGCGACGATGCGACCGTCACAGGCGTCTCTTGCGGCTCTGAGCACCGCCTTGATCTCGACCGGGTGATGCCCGTAATCGTCAAAAATCTCCACGCCCTTCCAGCTGCCCACATGGGTGAAGCGCCGCTTCACGCCGCCGAAGGAACCAAGGCCGGTCTTGATCTGCTCCGGCGTCACACCGAGTTCGATCGCGACGGCGATCGCCGCCGTGGCATTGGACACATTGTGACGGCCAGGCATCGGAAGACGCAGGTCGCGGATGTCGATCGTCTCGCCGGTCTTGCGGCGGCGGATCAGAACGTCGAACACCGAGACCGGGCCGTCCATGCGGTGGTTGAGGAAGCGCACGTCGGCTTGAGGGTTCTCGCCATAGGTGACGACGCGGCGATCCTCGATCTTTCCGACGAGCGACTGCACTTCCGGATGATCCAGGCACATGACGCCGAAGCCATAGAACGGCACGTTCTCGACAAACTGCGCGAAGGCCGCGCGAACCGCCTCGAACGATCCGTAATGATCGAGATGTTCGGGATCGATATTCGTAACCACAGCGACGTCGGCGGGCAGCTTCAGGAACGTGCCATCGCTCTCGTCGGCTTCCACCACCATCCAGTCGCCTGCCCCCATGCGGGCGTTGGTCCCATAGGCGTTGATGATGCCGCCATTGATGACGGTCGGGTCGAGATTGCCGGCGTCGAGCAAGGCGGCGACCATGGAGGTCGTCGTGGTCTTGCCATGCGTGCCGCCGATCGCGACTGCGTTGCGGAAGCGCATCAGCTCGGCAAGCATTTCGGCGCGGCGAACGATCGGCAGCAGCTTTTCGCGCGCCGCAACCAGTTCCGGATTGTCCTTCCGGATCGCCGTCGACACCACCAGCACCTCGGCATCGCCCAGATTTTCGGCCGCGTGACCGACGCTGACCGGGATACCCTTCTTGCGCAGGCGCTCCACATTGGCGCTTTCCGACTGGTCGGAGCCCTGTACGCTGTAGCCGAGCGTATGAAGCGCTTCGGCAATACCGCTCATGCCAATGCCGCCGATGCCGACGAAATGGACGAGGCCGATGGTCTGCGGCATCTTCATGCGCGGTTTTCCTTGAATTTTCCGATGCTCATGCGGCCCGCAATAGCCTCTGCAAGATCGGCGAGCAAGGCGGCGGCATTCGGCCGGCCGGTCGCCTTGGCGCTGGCAGCCGTGGCCGCAAGCCTGGCAGGCTCGCTCATGGCATTTGCGATCAGGCCGGTCAGCCGCGGCTGGTCGAGTGCCGATTGCTGGATGACCTCGGCGCCGCCCTTCGCCATGAGGGCCGCCGCGTTGGCGGCCTGGTCATGGTCGAGTGCGTGCGGATACGGAACGAGGATGGCCGGTCGACCGATGACGGCGAGCTCCGACACCGTCGACGCGCCAGAGCGGCTGATGACGAGATGCGCGGCAGCGATCCGCGCCGCCATGTCGGAAAAGAACGGCGACACTTCCGCGGTGATACCAAGCGCGCGGTAAGCCGCGACGACCTTGTCCGCATCCTCCGCCCGCGCCTGTTGTGTGATGGTCAGCCGAGCGCGCAGATCCGGCGCGAGCTTCTCGATGGCGGCCGGCAGCGCCTCACCGAAGAAGCTGGCGCCCTGGCTGCCGCCGAAAATAACGAGATTGAAGGGCTCATCAAGCGCAGACGGTCGGTATGGCACCTGCGAAGCGTCGATCACGGCGGGGCGGACGGGATTGCCGGTCGTGACGGTTCGCGCCGAATGCGGCCCCTCTTCCGGCAGGAAGCCGCCTGCGATCGCATCGACCCGCGGCGCGAGCAGCCGGTTCGCCCGGCCCATCACCGCGTTTTGTTCGTGGATCAGGGTCGGTGCACCGAGCCGCGTCGCGGCGTATACCGGCGGCAGCGTCGGGTATCCGCCAAAGCCGATCACGGCCGCGGGTTTCAGCCGGTTGATCAGGCGCTTGGCCTCGCCGACGCCCTTGACCAGTGTGATCACCGACTTCGCGACGGCGACCGGGTTGCGCGAACCGATCGTTGCGGAGCGAACCACATGCACCGCATCGGCCGGGAACTGTCCGGCGAACCGCTCGGCGCGGGTGTCGGTCACGAGGTCGACCCGGTGGCCGCGGCGTCTCAGCTCATGAGCCAGCGCCTCGGCCGGAAAAAGATGGCCCCCGGTTCCCCCGGCCGAAAGCAGAAACAGTTTGCTCAAGAAGCGATCCCTTCAGGTCTTTGCTATTCGGCCGGCACGCGGAAGCCGAAATCGCCGAACAGGCTGCGTTCCGACGAGCGCTTTTCCGGCCTGCGCCGCGTCAGCGCCAGAAGGAAGCCGACGGAGATCGCCACCGCGATCATCGACGAGCCGCCATAGGAGATCAGCGGCAGGGTCATGCCCTTGGCAGGCGCGAGTTCGAGATTGACCGAGATGTTGATCAGCGACTGCAGCCCGATCAGAAGCACGAGGCCGGAGATGGCGAGCCGGGTGAAATCGTCACGCTCGCGGCTGGCATGGGTGAGACCGCGCAGCACGATGAAGGCGAAGATGACGACGAGTGCCATGCAGAAGATGATGCCGAACTCTTCCGCCGCCACCGCGAAGATGAAGTCCGTATGGCTGTCGGGCAGGATTCGCTTGATCGTGCCTTCGCCCGGACCACGGCCGAACCAGTCGCCGCGAATGATGGCTTCGCGGGCGGTGTCGACCTGATAGGTGTCGCCCTCGCCGGTCAGGAAGCGATCGATACGGCCCTGCACGTGCGGGAATGCCGTGTAAGCGCCCAGAATGCCGCCGACGCCGACGACGCCGAACAGAATGATCCAGAACCAGGGCATGCCGGCCATGAAGAACATGCCGCCCCAGATCGCCGCCACCAGAACGGTCTGTCCAAGGTCGGGCTGGGCGAGCAGCAGGGCCGAGATGATGACGAAGAGGATGATCGCGAAGAGGTTGCCGGGGATTTCTGGCTGACGGCTATGCTCGGAAAAGAGCCACGCACACAGAATGACGAAGGCCGGCTTCATGAACTCCGACGGCTGGATGGAGATACCCGCAAGGGCGATCCAGCGCCGCGAGCCCTTCACTTCCACGCCGATAAAGAGTGCGAGCACCATCAGCAGCGTCGATAGGCCGAAGATGAAGAGTGCCGCCCGTCGAACCTGCCTCGGCGTTAAAAACGATACGCCGATCATCACGACCAGCGTGGGCAGCAAAAATACCGCATGGCGCTTCACGAAATAGAAGCTGTCGAGCCCGATGCGCTCGGCAACGGCCGGGCTGGCGGCGAAAGACAGCATGAATCCGAGCGCCATCAGGAGAACGAACGCGATCAGGAACACGCGGTCGATCGTCCAGAACCAGTCGGCAACAAGTCCCCGTTCCGCTCGGCTTACCATCTCAGTCGCTCTCCTTGGCGAAAGGCACCAGCATCTCGACACCGTCGAGACCAGCTACGGCCGCGACGAACGCATCGCCGCGCACCTCGAAATTCCTGTACTGATCGAAACTTGCGCAGGCCGGGCTGAGCAGCACGACCGGCGCGCCGGCGGCGCTCTCACCAGCGTCGCGCGCGGCATGAACGACGGCGAGGTCGAGTGTGCCCGAGATTTCGTAAGGCACGGCCTCACCCAGGGTGGCGGCGAAATCGGGCGCGGCCTCACCGATCAGATAGGCTTTGGATATCCGGCCGAAGAACGGCTGCAGCGACGTGATGCCGCCCGCTTTCGGCAGGCCACCGAGGATCCAATGGATATCGGTGAAGCTCGACAGCGCCGGCGCCGCCGCATCCGCATTGGTCGCCTTGGAGTCGTTGACGAAGACGACCGCGCCGCGACGGCCGACCGGCTGCATGCGGTGCTTCAGGCCCGGGAAAGTGCGGATGCCGGCTTCGATCTCTGCCTCGGTCAGGCCGACGGCGAGGCAAGCGGCAATGGCAGCCGCCGTGTTCTGGGCATTGTGAGCGCCCTTCAACGTCGGGTGACCGGCGAGATCGACGACCGTGCGTTCCCCGGCGCTGCCCGCCTGCACGATGCGGCTCGATTGCGCAAACAGGCCATCGGCGAGCACACGCTCCTTCGAGATCCGCACCAGCTTTGCCTTGGACGTCCCGATCCGCTCTGCGATGGCCGTCGAGAAATCGTCGTCGACACCGACAATTGCAACGTTGGAACCGGCCACGAGCCGTTCCTTGATCGCCGCGTAGTTTTCCATGCCGCCATGTCGATCGAGATGATCCGGTGACAGGTTGAGAAGGATACCAGCGGTTGGATCGAGGCTCGGTGCCAGATCGATCTGATAGGAAGAGCATTCGACGACGTAAAAGCGCTCCGGCGCTGGCGGATCGAGCGACAGCACGGCCGTGCCGATATTTCCGCCAAGTTGCGTGTCGCGGCCGCTTGAAGCGAGAATATGCGCGATCAGGGCCGTCGTGGTGGATTTGCCGTTGGTACCGGTGATGGCAACGAACGGCGCATTCGATTGGCCTGCGCGGCGTTCGCGGCAGAAGATTTCAATATCGCCGATGATCTCCACCCCTGCCTGGCGGGCGAGGTCGACGCTCCAGTGCGGCTTCGGATGGGTGAGCGGAACGCCGGGCGAGAGCACGAAGGAAGCGATTTCGGACCAATCGATCTCGCGCAGATCATGCGTGACGATGCCCTCATCGCGTGCCCGCTGCACCGATTCCGGATTGTCGTCCCACGCAACGAGGATCGCGCCGCCGGCAACGAGGGCGCGGGCGGTGACGATGCCCGAACCGCCGAGACCGAACAGCGCGACCTTTTGACCGTTGAATGTGGTGGCCGCGATCATGGCTCAGCGCAGCTTCAGCGTTGCAAGGCCGACGAGGGCCAGAATGATGGCGATGATCCAGAACCGGACGACGACCTGGCTTTCCGTCCAGCCCTTCTTCTCGAAGTGATGGTGGATCGGCGCCATGAGGAAGACGCGCTTGCCGGTAAGCTTGAAGACGCCCACCTGGATCATGACCGACAGGGCCTCCATGACGAAAAGGCCACCGATGATCGCCATGACGATCTCGTGTTTGGTGGCGACGGCAACGGTGCCGATCAATCCGCCAAGCGCGAGCGATCCCGTGTCGCCCATGAAAATGGCGGCGGGCGGCGCGTTGAACCAGAGAAAGCCGAGCCCTGCCCCAATGACGGCGCCAAGCACGACGGCAAGCTCGCCAGTGCCGGGCACGAAATTGATCTGCAGATAGTCCGAAAAAAGCGCGTTGCCGGTGAGATACGCGATCACGCCAAAGGCGCCTGCAGCGATCATCACCGGGCCTATGGCAAGACCGTCGAGACCATCGGTCAGGTTCACCGCGTTGCCGGCGCCCACGATCACGAACGCACCGAAGACGACGAAGAAGAGTCCGAGATCGAGGAAGAAATCCTTGAAGAACGGAAAGGCCAGCGAAGACCCGAAGGTCAGGCTATCGGCGGCGGTCGATGCGAGCGTCGTGCGCATGATGAAGTAGACCGCAATGCCGGCGATGACAAACTCGATGCCGAGACGCGCCTTGCCCGAAAACCCCATATGCGACTGCTTGGTCACCTTGAGATAGTCGTCGTAAAAGCCGATCGCGCCAAAGCCGATCGTCACGATCAATGTGACGAGCACGTAGATCGACGACAGGTCTGCCCAAAGCAGCGACGCACCAATGATGCCCGACAAGATCATCAACCCGCCCATGGTGGGCGTGCCGGCTTTCTTGAAGTGGGTCTGGGGCCCATCGGCACGGATCGGCTGGCCGCGACCCTGGCGGATGCGCAGCGAGGCGATGATTCGGGGTCCGAACAGGAAGACGATCAGGGCCGAGGTGAAGAGCGATCCACCCGTTCTGAACGTTATGTAGCGGAAAAGATTGAAGACTTGCAGTTCATCCGCCAGTCCTACAAGCCACATCAGCATGGGTGTGTCGTCCTTTGCCTCTTCAATCGCCTGAATCGGCTTCCGGCACGGCCGGAAACTTGTCAAGCAAGGCGGAAACGACCGCGCCGAAGCCGATCCCGAGTGATGATTTGACCATGATGGCATCGCCCGCATGGACGGCCTTGGTCACGAGAGGCACGAGTGACGCGGTAGTCTCGCGATACTCGCATGCGATTTCAGGCGGCAGCGCCTGTTCCAGCGCCTTCATTTCCGCCCCGGCAAGATAGACCCGATCGATCTTCGCCTTCTTCAGCGGCTCGACGAGTTCCTCGTGGAGCTTGGGAGAAAAGCGGCCAAGCTCCAGCATATCACCGAGTACGGCGATCCGCCGCCCGTTCGGACCGAGCGTCGCGTGGGCGAGCAGCGCGATCGCCGCCCGCATGGAAGCGGGATTGGCGTTGTAGCTCTCGTCGATCAGCGTGAAGTTGCCCGACCCGTTCTTCAGCCGGTACTGTGCGCCACGCCCCTTCTCTGCCCGGAAGTCGGCCAATGCGCCCGCAACCTTCGCCAGATCGGCACCGACGAGATAGGCAGCGCCGAGCACGGCCAGAGCATTTTCGACGACGTGCCGACCGGGGGTGCCGATTTTCACGGCGACATCCTCGTCGCCGATCCGCGCTGTCAGGCAGGAGCAGGTCGCATGAAGCTGGACCCGTTCAAGCCGGAAGTCTGCCTTCCGGCTTTCGCCGAAGCTGTGAATATGCGCGATACCGGCTGCGTCGGCCGCGTCCTGCAAAACCCCGAACTTCTCGTTGTCGCGGTTGAGAATGGCATGGCCATCCGGATCGACGCCGAGGAAGATTTCCGCCTTGGCAGCGGCAATCTCGTCGAGGCTCTTGAAGTTACCGAGATGGGCGGCGGCAATCGTCGTGATGATCGCCACATGCGGGCGGACCATCTTGACGAGTGGCGTGATCTCGCCCGGATGGTTCATGCCGATCTCGAACACGCCGAAGCGGCAGTCGGCCGGCATGCGCGCAAGCGTCAGTGGCACGCCCCAGTGATTGTTGAAGGATGCAACGGCCGCATGGGTCGATCCCACGGCCGAGAGGCAATGCTTCAGCATGCCCTTGGTCGTCGTCTTCCCGACGGAACCGGTGACGGCGATGATCTTCGCCTTGCTGCGCGCCCTTGCAGCCTCGCCGAGGCGACGAAGCGCATCGAGCACGTCGTCCACCACCACCATCGGCGCCTGAATGTGCCCCAAGGCCGGCAGCTTGTCCTCGCCGACGACCAGCACGGCGGCACCATTGGCAACAGCTGCGCTGACGAAGTCGTGCCCGTCGAACCGGTCGCCCTTGATCGCGAAGAACGCGTCGCCCGAGCCTGCCGTCCGGCTATCGATGGAAATGCCGGTGATGCCGCTCGGCATGTCGCCGACAGGGCGTCCATTCGTTGCTTCGATGAAAGTTTTGAGCGTCCAGAGCGGTGTCATTGCGCATGCGCTGCGAGTGCAGCCCTTACCTGTTCGTGATCGGAGAATGGCAGTGTCTTGTCGCCGATCGTCTGGCCGTTCTCGTGGCCTTTGCCGGCGACGATGAGCGTGTCGCCCTTCCTGAGGAGGCCGACAGCTGCGCGGATCGCCTCTGCCCGGTCGCCGATCTCGGTTGCGCCAGGAGCAGCAGCCAGGATCTCGGCACGGATTTCGGCAGGCACTTCCGAGCGCGGATTGTCGTCCGTGACGATCACCACATCGGCAAGCCGGGTTGCGATTTCGCCCATGATCGGGCGCTTGCCGCGGTCTCGGTCCCCGCCACAGCCGAAAACGACGACGATGCGGCCCGTTGTGAACGGCCGCACTGCTTTCAAGACATTTTCCAAGGCTTCCGGCTTGTGAGCATAGTCCACATAAGCGGGCGCGCCTTCCTGTGTGGTGCCGACAAGCTCCAGTCGCCCCGAAGCGCCTTCAAGTCGCTCCAATGCCGCCATCGCCTGCTCTGGCGCAACGCCTGTCGAGATTGCAAGACCGGCCGCAACCAACGCGTTCGACAATTGAAAATCGCCGGCGAGCGGCAGGTCGATCTCGTAGATCTTGCCGGCATGGTGGACTTCGGCGAGCTGCCGCTGGCGCTGATGCTCGACACGCTTCAGAGCAAGGAAATTGCCGCCCCGGCCAACGGTGCGCACATCGAGCCCGGCATCGCGCGCGGCAGAAATGACCGGATCGGAATAGGCGTCGTCGGAGAAGATGATCGCGGGCGCGCCCTTCGGCAAGAGAGCCGTGAACAGGCGCAGCTTGGCGTTCAGATAGTCCGTGATGTCGGCATGATAATCGAGATGGTCGCGGCCGAGATTGGTGAAGCCGCCGGCCTGCAGCGTCACGCCGTCCAGCCGGTGCTGGTCGAGTCCGTGGCTCGAAGCCTCCATCGATGCATGCGTCACACCTTCGGCGGCAAGCTCCGCCAAAAGGCGATGCAACTCGACCGGATCCGGCGTGGTGAGTGAGCCATAATCATTGCGGGATGGCGACACGATACCTGTCGTTCCGATCATCGCGGCCGGCAATCCAACGCTCGCCCAGATCTGGCGCGTGAAGGATGCAACGGACGTCTTGCCTGCCGTCCCTGTGACGGCAACCATCGTCTTCGGCTGAGCGCCTGCGAAGCGTGCCGCAGTCCTTGCCAGAAACGCACGTGGTTCCTTCACGCGGATTGTCGGTGCCGTTACGGTCAGGGCTGCATCGTCAGCGGCGACGATGGCAACAGCGCCCCGCGCCAGCGCATCCGCGACATAGAGCGCGCCATCGGCCTTGGAGCCGGCAAGCGCCGCAAAGAGATAGCCGGGCTGAACCTTGCGGCTATCTGAAGCGATGCCCGCAACCTCCGGATTCCCGTCCATCCCCTCCGGCGTCTCGATACGCGCTTGCGCGTCGATGCCGACGAGTTCGTGAAGTCTCATAGCCCACGTCCACTGGTTGCCGCCCCGCTCGATGCGCGCCGCGATCCGCGCGACGGGGCGTAAGTCTTGAAAGATCTGACCGCTTGAAGCCGTCAGATCATGTACGCGTCAGGGCGCCGTTCATTGGCGCTCAATAAGACACCAGCATGGCAGAGCCATCCCGTCCGTATTTGGGCTGCACGCCGAGCAACGACGCCGAGCGGCGAATGATTGCCGACACGGTCGGCGCGGCATTCAAGCCGGCGGTTGCCGCGTGCTGGCCTTCCTCAGGCTTCGGTTCGTCGATGACGACCAGGACCACATATTGCGGCGCATCCATCGGGAACGCGGCGAGATAGGCGTTGAAACGCACGTCGCTGGAATAGCGGCCGTTGACCACCTTTTCCGCCGTGCCTGTCTTGCCACCCACCCGGAAGCCTTCAACGTCGGCGCGCCGGCCTGAGCCTTCGAGCGAATTCAGGCGGAAGAGTTCGCGCATGTCGGCGCTGGTCTGCGGACTGACAACCTGCACGGCGTGGGCCGCCGCCTGTTCTTCCGTGCGCGGAAGGAACGTCGGAGGAATGAGCTCGCCGCCGTTCATCAATGCCGCGGCCGCGACCGCCGTCTGCAACGGCGTCGTCGTAACGCCATGTCCGAAGGAAATCGTGATCGAGTGAATCTGCTTCCAGTCGCGCGGCTGGAGCGGCATCGCCACTTCCGGCAGTTCGGTCTGCATACGGGTCAACAGGCCGAGACGGGTCAAAAACTCCCGGTGGCCAGCCACACCAACCGCTTCTGCCATCTTCGCAGTGCCGATGTTCGACGAGTAGATGAAGATTTCAGGCACACTCAGCACGCGGTGCTTGCCGTGGAAGTCGCTGATGGTGTGGCCGCCGATACGGATCGGACGCGACGCATCGAAGCTGTCGCCCATCCGCACCCGGCCGCTATCGAGCGCCATCGCCGTGGTGAAGGTCTTGAAGGTCGAGCCCATTTCGTATGTGCCCGCCGACATGCGGTTCATACGATCCTTCTCGAGAGCCTGAGACGGGATGTTCGGATTGTAGTCGGGCAGCGACGACATGGCGATGACTTCGCCGGTATGAATATCGAGCACCACGGCGCCGGCCGCAATTGCATCGTACCGTTCCATCGCAGCAGCCAACTCGTCGCGCACGATGTGCTGAACGCGCAGATCGACCGACAGCGCGACCGGCTCCATCTCCTCGTCGACCGTCATGCCGAGGTCGAAGAGATCGGCAAGCCCCTGGCTGTCGAGATACTTTTCCATACCGGCAATGCCGCGATTGTCGACATTGACGTGGCCGACGATATGCGAGGCTGTCGTTCCACCTGGATAAAAGCGGCGCTTCTCGGGACGGAAGCCAATGCCCGGAATGCCGAGCGCCATGATATCGGCCTGCTGCTTCGGCGTAAGCTGACGACGCAGCCACTGAAAGCCCGAATCCGACGACAGCTTGCGATGCGTCGTGCGGATATCGAGATCCGGCAGCACGGTCTGCAGTCGTTCGATCGCCTCGTCGGCATCGACGATGCGGCGCGGTTCGGCATAGAGCGAGACGGTGCGGATGTCGGTTGCAAGGATTTCGCCATTGCGATCGACAAGGTCCGGGCGCGATGCAAGCAGCATGTCCGCCCGCGGAATGCTCGCGGTCGCCTGATCGTCAGCCATGCCATATTGCACAAGCCGGCCGCCGATGACGACATAGAAGGCGCAGAAGCAGAACATCGCGATCATGACGCGCGACTTCGCCTCGCGGCCGCTGCCCTTGCGCGCCGTCAATGCCGCCTGACGGCGCTTTTCCAGCATGCGGTTGAAGATGTCGGGCTTCTTCATCAGCGCACCACCGAGCCTGTGATCGTGGGATCTGCGAAATCGTCGAAATCCTGCGCGATGAGTTCTTCGATCTGCAGCAGTTTCTGCGGCAGCTCGTTCGGCTGCGCAATCTGCGGCGGATCGATGTTGCCAAGCTGCAGGTCTTCCTGGAACCGCGCGACGAGCTGCTCGAGCCGGACCGGCTGGTTCAGCAGGCTCCAATCGGCTTCGAGCAGATCGATCGTCTGCCGCTCGAGCTGGATCTGCGCCTGCAGTGCACGGACTTCACCTAGCTTCTCCTCGGCACGATGCTTGATCTGATAGGTAACGGTCGCCGCCCCGATCATCGCCACCACCAGGAAAAAGTTGAAGGGCTTCAGCATCGTCTCATCCACCAATCGCATTAAGTTCGGCAAGGTCCGGCAGGCCAAACACGGACATGTCCGCGCGCTGCGCTTGCGCCTCGGTCCGTTGACCGCTTCTCAATTTCGCCGAGCGCGCGCGGGGGTTATCCGACAGTTCCTCGTCACCCGGCGTGACCAACCCTTTGCCCACGGGCACGAAGGTTGCCGCAATCAGTTCGACCTGCGGCAGATGGCGCGAGCCGCCGGCCTTGCCGCTGCGTTCGGCAAAGAATCGCTTCACGATCCGGTCTTCCAGCGAGTGAAACGTCACGACCGCGAGCCGCCCACCGGGTTTCAGCGCGCGTTCCGCAGCGATGAGCGCCGCGACGAGTTCGCCAAGCTCGTCGTTGACGTAGATGCGCAGCGCCTGGAACACGCGGGTTGCTGGGTGGATTTTGTCCTTGGCCTTGCGCGGCGTAACGGTTTCGATCAGTCGGGCGAGATCGCGCGTGGTGCTGAACGGTTCTTCGACGCGCCGTTTTTCGATGGCGCGGGCAATGCGCCCGGCTTGGCGCTCTTCCCCGAGGAACCCGAAGATACGCGCGAGATCGCCGGCCTTCAGGCGGTTGACGACATCAGCCGCTGAAACGCCCGCGCGCTCCATGCGCATGTCGAGTGGACCATCCTTCTGGAAGGAGAAGCCGCGATCGGCCTCGTCGATCTGCATGGAAGACACGCCGATATCGAGAACGACGCCGTCCAGGCCACCCTTTGGCGCGAATTGGTCGAGAAGCGAGAACCGGGACTGGTGAAGTGACAGCTTGCCTTTCCAGGCATCGACCAGCGGCTGGCCACCCGCAACCGCACCAGGATCACGATCGAGCGCGATGACATCGGCGCCGCGCTCGAGCAACGCCGTGGTGTAGCCGCCTGCCCCGAACGTGCCATCCAGGATCACCTTCCCGGCTCCGGGTTGCAGCGCATCGAGCACTTCCTGAAGAAGAACCGGGGTGTGACGGGCCGGTCCGCCATCAGCGTCCGGCCGGCCGTGGCCGGCGAAATCGCCTGTGCCCGCCATCACCCCGTAGCTCCCGCCGATGCGATCTGCGCCCGCGCCGCATCCTGCATGCGCTGGAAAGCCGACGGCTCCCACAGCTGGAAATGATCCGACCGCCCGACGAAGGTGACCTCGTCTGAAAGATTGGCATAGTCGCGAATAAGGTCCGTGATCATCAGTCGCCCTTCCCCATCCAGTCGAAAGAACGAACCGCCGCCGTGAATGAGCAGCGACAATTGCTGTGCCCGCGGAGAGAAAGGATCGAGCGTCGAGATCTGCCGCTCGTAGCGGTCGAGAATATCCGGCCCGCCGAAGCAGAACGCCGGATAGAGAAAATCCTGAAAGCCGTAGAGATCCTCGATCGACTGCCGCGCCATGACCGTGCGGAAAATCGCCGGCACGGACACCCGCCCCTTCGCGTCGATCTTCTTGGTCTGGCTGGACAAGAACCGGTTCATCGCTTGCCGCGTTCATGTCCTGCTGCACGGCCCATGCCATAAGTCCCCCGAAACGCCGACGATGACACACGCAAACGACACCACCCGAGACACTCGCAAGCCCCGGCCGCCCCAACGCATCCGTACGGAATATGAACAATGATCGGGCAGCGACGCGCCCTTCAAAACTGTGCATTTGGGATAACATGGGACATTTTGGGCGTCAATGGGAACGCTCCTTGAAGTGGCGACGCAACAGCACGGATTCCGGCATTCGCGATGATGCGAAAACATGCTTAAGGAACGGTTACGAAGAGCCGGCAAACCGTTGCTCCGACGACGTTTGCCGCCGAAGTCGGACCGCTTACGCGCTCTGTTTTGCAGGGAATTTGCCAGTCGGCCTGTAAGCCGGGTTCTGTATGGCCCGACGCCCGTTGGGACGCCGAACGCGGCAGCCATTCATCTGGGACGGAACTCGCGTTCCGCCTCGCGCAACCCACCCGGATGACCGGCCCGGAAACGGGCTGGCTGCCCTCGCGGGCGGCCGCGTCATCCCTATTCGGTCTTGCTCCCGGTGGGGTTTACCGTGCCGTCCCTGTCGCCAGCGACGCGGTGGGCTCTTACCCCACCCTTTCACCCTTACCTCGCCTGAGCGAGGCGGTTTGCTTTCTGTGGCACTTTCCCTAGGGTCGCCCCCGCCGGACGTTATCCGGCACCGTGTTTCCGTGGAGCCCGGACTTTCCTCACCCCGCGGCCTTTCGACCTTTTGCGGAGCGCGGCTGCCCGGCCGACTGGCGGCTCCTGATAGCCTTGAAAGCCATCTCCGGTCCAGCGCGTTCCGACCGTTCGGGCTGCAAAAACGGAACCGGGCCCCTCCGTGAGGAGAGACCCGGCCTGTTGCCCCAGACATCCGAGCGCGAAGCGGTTAAGCCTCGCGCCCGAATTCGGGTATCGAAAATCCGTCAGAGATCACTGAAGAAGTGCACTCACCTTGCTGCAATAGCGCGCCGAAACCGGGTTCATACGCTTGGCACCATGGCCGGCATTATACTTCAAGATCGTTCCGCAGGTCGAGCCGTCGCTGAGGCTCTGTGCCTTTGCGAGGTAGCGCATTCCGTACTTGATGTTGGTTTCCGGATCGTAAAGAGCGCTGCGCGAGCCGGAGTAGCCCATCATCCGTGCCGTCGACAGTTTCAGTTGCATGAGGCCGATCTCGCCAGCCGCTCCGGTCGCGTCCGAACGGAAGTTGCTTTCGACGCGAACCACGGCGTGTGCGAGGCTCTCCGAGATGCCATGCGCTTCAGCATAGCTCGAAATCAGGCTGCCATACGGATTGGCAGCGTAACCGGAAACGCGGGTCTGCTCCTGGATCGGCTTCTCGGTCGTTTCAGTTGTTGCGCCCTGGCTGGATGCAGCTTCCGTCGCCGCATCGGCTTCTCCAGCATCTCCGCTTTCAGCGGCTTCCTGCCCAGGCTCGGCGGCGGGACGAGTCGGACGTTCGACATAGCTGTCCATGACGGGTCCGTGCTGCGACTGGTGGAACATCGGCTTGACCGCCCGTGCCTCGGATGACGCCGCTGCGGCTGTTTCTCTCGCTTCGCCAGCTGCATCGGTCTCTGCCAATGCCCAGCCTGCGACAAGCACGTTCAAAAGGGCTGCCGACGTCGCCGTCAGTACAAATTTCATCAGTAATATACTCCACAGAACAGGAACGAGCCTGCCCTATGGCAATAGGCAACGCCCCCGAAACACCCAGTTCAGACCAGTCACAACCACGATGCCCCGAGGTCTCGTGACCGGCCACGACAATGGCGAGGGATGTATAGGGCTCTGGAGGGCGAGTTTATGACCCGCCAAATAACAACATGTTGCAGAATGTTAAATCGCCTATTGTGCATATGACGATGCAGCGAATTTATCTGTATTTTGGCAATGCCTGAAGCAAGCGATGCAATGTATCTATCGTTGAGCTGTCGGCAATTCCGTCAACCAGAGCGGGCCGGAAATGGCGCTGGAACGCTTTGGTTACCTGCTCGGTCGCGATGCCGAACACGCCATCGATTTCAACGCTGTAGCCATAAAGAGCGAGCATTGACTGATAGGCCTCGATCGGCGCACCGGCATCGCCACGCTGAAAGAAGCGCCCGCCGGTGATGGGCGCCGGCTCGACATAATGCCCGATGCCTGCCCGAAACAATTCGGCCCAGGGAAATTTTTCGCCAGGATCCTGTTTTCGGGATGGCGCGACGTCGCTGTGGGCCAGAATCCGCTCAGCAGGAATGTGGCGACGCCGGCCACAGTCGATGGCAAGCGCCTTGATCGTCTCGATCTGGGGCGCGGCAAATTCGGGATATCCGAAATCATGCCCGGAATTAGCGATCTCAACGCCGATCGACCGGCTGTTGATGTCGGGCACACCATGCCACGCGCTGATGCCCGCATGCCAGGCGCGCTTGTCCTCCGGCACGAACTGCAACAGCGTGCCATCGAGCTTCACGAAGTAATGGCAGGAGACGGAGCTTTCGGCGATCGTCAGCCGCTTGATGGCGGCATCTTCATCTTCCATCCCGGTATAATGCAGGAGCAAGACGTCGATCGGACCGCCATCCACACGATCGTTGAAATTCGCGGCAGGGTGCACCGCGCTGACAAGATCGCAGTCGGGGGAGAAGGGTTCCAAATGACTTTCACTCATGCAGCGATGCGGTCTCGCTCGATCGCTTCGAAGGCTGCGTTGAGCTTCGCGGTGCGGTCCGTGGCGATGGTGATGAACTCTTCCGGAACGCCGCGTGCCAAGAGCCTGTCAGGATGGTTTTCTGCGACAGCGCGGCGATAGCGCCTCTTGATCTCGGCGAGGTCGGTGTCTCGTGTGACGCCAAGGATCAGATAAGGATCGAAGCCATCGACATGGACGTGCCGCGCCATGATGCGGGCGAACTGGTCTTCATCAATGCCGAAGATCTCGGCGACCCGCTGCAAGAACCCAAGCTCGCGCTCGTGGATGGCGCCGTCGGCCTTGGCGATGTGGAACAACCCGTCGAGAATGTCCTCGAGAATGAGACAGCGCTCTTCGCCGCCTTCGCAGAGCCCGCGCAGCCGTCGCGCATAGTGCTCAAAGCCCGCAACGTCCTGCTTGGCGAGGTTGTAAAGCCGCGCGACGTTCTCTTCTTCCTGCTGAGGGATCGAGAATATGTCCCTGAAGGCCTGCACTTCAGCATTGCTGACAACGCCGTCGGCCTTCGCCATCTTGGCGGACAGCGCGATCATCGCCACGGAAAAGGCGACACGGCGGCGCGTCTCCGGATCTCCTTCGAACAGCGTGCGCACAGCTTCGATGACGCGAGAAATGGCGTCAGAAGCGGCGTCGCCGACGAGTTCGATGAGTCTGGCCCAGAAAGACATCGCCAGAAACTATTCGATTTGAGGGGACGAATCGAGATGGAAAGTTGCCTCACCTGCCGCATCGCAGCAGAGCGCGGAAGAACACAAAAAAGGCCGGCGCAAACGCCGGCCTATCTTGGCTATCCGCCGAAGCGGAAAGCGAAGGGTATTACTGTACCGGTGCCGGTGTAACGGCCGGATCGTCAGCCGGTGCGGCCGGGGCTGCAGGCTGTTCCATCGGCGCCGTGTTGTCGACAGAACCCGTTGCATTTTCGTCGACGTTGTCGCTGCAGGCCGCAAGGCCCAGCGTGGAAACGACAAGCGCGGCAGAGATCAGAAACTTACGCATTTTATTGCTCCTTTTTCTGTATTCGATAGCGCTACAACGACAGATGTAGTGATGCGTTCCCTTGAAAACAGACGGCGTCACAACAACAGAGGTTACGCATCGAAATATTACCCTAAGTAATATCGCGTGAGGCTACCGACGCGGAAACGCACCGCTGGACAGGCGCAGCATGGCGGGGCATCACAAGCAAAACAGGGAACGCGGGACAACGAGCTTATGCAGGCTGAGTGGGACTTCTGGATCGATCGCGGCGGCACCTTCACGGACATCATCGGGCGATCGCCGGACGGCATGCTGGTGCAGAAGAAGCTGCTTTCGGAAAATCCCGGCGCTTATGCTGATGCCGCGATCGAAGGCATTCGCCAATTGCTGGGTCTTGAAGCCGGTACACCGCTGGCAGCCGACCGCATCGGCCGGGTCAAGATGGGCACAACCGTTGCGACCAATGCCCTATTGGAGCGCAAGGGCGACCGCACGGCTCTTGTCATTACCAAGGGGTTCCGCGATGCGTTGCGCATCGCCTATCAGGCGCGGCCGGATATCTTTGCCAAGGAGATCATCCTGCCCGAGCAACTCTACGCCCGCGTGATCGAGGTCGACGAGCGCGTTCGCGCCGACGGCACTGTCGAGCGTGTGTTCGATCCCGCATCGCTCGAGGCCGAGTTGCAGGCGGTGCGAGACGACGGGATCGATGCGGTCGCGATCGTCTTCATGCATGCCTGGAACTTTCCGGCGCACGAAGCGGCGGCAGAAGAACTTGCGCAGTCGATCGGCTTTTCGCAGATCTCGGTCAGTCACAAGGTCTCGCCGCTCGCGAAACTCGTTGGCCGTGGCGATACCACGGTGGTCGATGCTTACCTTTCGCCGATCCTGCGCCGCTATGTCGACCGCGTCGCAGGCGAGATTGCCGCCGGAAACGGCGCCGAATTCGACCGCATGCGCCTGCAGTTCATGATGTCTTCCGGTGGGCTCGCCGCAGCCGATTTCTTCCAGGGCAAGGATGCAATACTGTCCGGGCCGGCAGGCGGCGTCGTCGGCATGGTCGAAACCGCGAAAGTCGCTGGCTTCCGGCGGGTGATCGGCTTCGACATGGGCGGCACCTCCACCGACGTCGCTCATTATGATGGAGAATATGAGCGGACCTTCGATACGGAAGTGGCCGGTGTGCGCGTGCGCGCGCCGATGATGCGCATCCATACCGTCGCCGCAGGCGGCGGATCGATCCTGCATTTCGAGGCTGGCCGTCTTCGCGTCGGCCCGGATTCGGCGGGTGCCGACCCGGGGCCGGCCTGCTATCGCCGCGGCGGCCCGCTGGCCGTCACTGACGCCAATGTCATGCTTGGCAAGCTCCAGCCTGATCATTTCCCGTCGATCTTCGGCCCGAACCAGAACGAGCCGCTGGACGTGGATATCGTCGCCGCCCGCTTCGGGGAACTGGCCGACAAGATCGAGCAAGTGACGGGCGAACGCCGGTCGCCGGAACAGATCGCCGATGGCTTCGTCAAGATCGCGGTCGAGAACATGGCCAACGCGATCAAGAAGATCTCGGTCCAGCGCGGTTACGACGTGACGCGCTACCTGCTCAATTGTTTCGGCGGCGCCGGCGGCCAGCACGCCTGCCTCGTTGCCGATGCGCTCGGCATGGAATCGATCCTCATCCACCCTTTCTCGGGGCTTCTCTCTGCCTATGGCATCGGCCAGGCGACGCTGTTTGCCTCGCGCGAGCAGGCGCTGATCGTTCCTCTTAAGGCTGAAAGCGTCGATCGCACCACGCAGGAGATCGAACGCCTCTCGGCCGAGGCCACCAGGGAAATGATCGCGCAAGGCGCGACGGACGCCAGGATCGAGACGCGCGCTCTGCTGCATCTTCGTTATGATGGCACCGACACCGCGCTGCCGGTCGTCTTTTCGGGCGACATCGATGCTGCGCGCAAAGAGTTCGAGCAAGCGCACAAGGCGCAGTTCGGCTTCATCTACCCCGACAAACCGGTGATCATCGAGGCGGTCGCCGTCGAAGCAAGCGAGCGCCCGGCGGTCGCAACGACGACAGAGGCATCCGCCGCAACGACGCGTGGTGTCGGCGATGGCCCCACGCGCCGGCTCTATTCCGCGGGCGCGTGGCATGACGCCCGCATCGTTCGGCGCGAGGAACTCGCTCCCGGCGCCAGCCTGCGCGGCCCAGCACTTCTGATCGAGCCCAACCAGACGATCATCATCGAGGACGGCTGGAGCGCGACCGTGACGCCCGGCAACGACGTTCTGCTCTCGCGGCACGAGAAGATGCAGCGCGCCAACGCGATCGGAACCGAAAAGGCCGATCCGGTCATGCTCGAAGTGTTCAACAACCTCTTCATGGCGATCGCTGAAGAGATGGGCATCACGCTTCAGAACACGGCCTATTCCGTCAACATCAAGGAACGGCTCGATTTCTCCTGCGCCATCTTCGACCGCAGCGGCGCCCTCGTCGCCAACGCCCCGCACATGCCGGTGCATCTCGGCTCGATGGACCGGTCCGTCGAGACGATCATCCGGCTGAACGGCAGCGCGATGCGCCCGGGCGACGTCTTCGCGCTCAACGCTCCGTATAATGGCGGCACCCACCTGCCGGACATCACCGTCGTGACGCCTGTGTTCGACGACGCGGGCGAAGAGATCCTCTTCTATGCAGCGTCGCGCGGCCACCATGCCGATGTCGGCGGGTCGGCGCCGGGCTCCATGACGCCTCTGGCCACGACAGTGGACGAGGAAGGCGTGCTGATCGACAATTTCAAGCTCGTGGATCAGGGGCGCTTCTGCGAGGACGAGCTCGTCGAACTTCTGACGGAGCACCCCTACCCGGTCCGCAACGTCCACCAGAACGTCGCCGACCTGAAGGCGCAAATCGCCGCCAACGAGAAGGGCGTCGCCGACCTGCGCCGGATGATCGCCAATTTCGGGCTGGATGTCGTGGAAGCCTATATGGGCCACGTCCAGGACAATGCCGCCGAAAGCGTGCGCCGCGTGATCGAGGCCCTCTCCGACAGCGAATACGAGTACCCGACCGATACCGGCCAGGTGATCAAGGTCAGGATCAGCGTCGATCGGGAGAAGCGGGAAGCGACGGTCGATTTCACCGGCACGTCTCCGGTCATGGCCAACAACTTCAATGCGCCGGAACCCGTGACGCGGGCTGCCGTCCTCTATTGCTTCAGGGTGATGGTCGAGGGTTCGATCCCAATGAATGCGGGGTGCCTGCGGCCGATCAACATCATCATCCCTGATGGCTGCATGCTGAAGCCCACCTACCCGGCCGCCGTCGTTGCCGGCAACGTGGAGACGTCGCAGCACGTGACGAATGCGATCTTCGGGGCTTTGGGCGCCTTGTCCAACAGCCAGGGCACGATGAACAATCTGACCTTCGGCAATGAGACCTACCAGTACTACGAGACGATCTGCTCCGGCTCGTCCGCCGGTTACCGCGCAGACGGCAAGGGTTTCAACGGAACATCCGGCGTCCATACGCACATGACCAATTCGCGCCTGACGGACCCCGAGATCCTGGAAATGCGCTTCCCGGTGCTGCTCGAGGATTTCCACATCCGCGCGGGTTCCGGCGGCAAAGGCGCGTTCCATGCGGGCGACGGCACCAAGCGGACCCTGCGCTTCCTGGAGCAGATGGACTGCGCGATCCTCTCCTCGCACCGGAAGAACCCGCCACGCGGCATCAAGGGCGGCGGCGACGGCGAATGCGGCAAGACCGAAGTGCGCCGCAAGGACGGATCCACCGAAACGCTGCGCGCCTGCGACCAGACAGTACTACAGCCTGGCGAAGCCGTGATCGTCACGACACCGACAGCAGGCGGCGCAGGCAGCACGGCATAAGCCGGCAGAACCATAGTTCGCCACGGGCTCGCTACGCGATGCCCGTGGCCATGATCGATAGATCTCAGGTTTGCAACTGGAGTTCGGCTAACCAGCCAAAAGAGCTTCTGATCAGGCCTGATAGCGCTTGGGAAGCTTGACGATGGCGGCGCTGGCGGCAGCAGCGGGCGATGCATCGTTTTTGCGTTGCCGATGGCGCGTCTCGGCAATGACGGACGGCACCTGGTCCACGGGTACGGGCCTTGAGAACAGGAATCCCTGGACATCGCCGGCGCCTGCCTTGCGGATGAATTCCAGTTGGCTTTCGGTTTCGACGCCCTCCACCGTGGTGGAGATATCGAAGGCCTGCGATAGCTTCATGATGACGCCGACAAGTTCCGCCTCGCGCTCGTCCGTCAGCATGGATTCGGTGAACGACCGATCGATCTTCAGCGTGTCGAGCGGGAAGCATCGCAAGTGGCTGATGGACGAAAAGCCGGTGCCGAAATCATCGAGCGCCAGCTTCACGCCGAGCGCTCTGAGGCGGGAAAGACTGCCGCGCACCAGATCCACGTCGACACTGAAGAGAGATTCGGTGAATTCGATGGTGAGCCGCCGCGCATCGAGGCCGGTTTCGGCGAGCGTCCTCTCCACCATCGCCACAAAGCCCACATCCTTGAACTGCTCGCCCGCAACGTTCACCGACACGCCGACATCGGCAGGCCACAGGCTTGCATGGCGGCAGGCTTCCGCAAGCACCCATTTGCCAAGCGGCACGATCAGGCCCGATTTCTCGGCGACGGGAATGAACATGTCGGGACGAACGACGAGGTCGCCGCGCTGCCACCGCACCAGCGCCTCGAAGCCTTTGACCCGGCCGGTCTCCAGATGGACGATCGGCTGATATTCGAGGAAGAAATGCTGCTCCTCGATGGCGAGCCGCAGGTCCTTTTCCATCATCATGCGCTGCTCGGCCTCGTAGGCGAGCGTGCTATCGTATAGAACGAAATGACTGCCGGGCACTTCCTTTGCGCGGTAAAGTGCCAGATCGGCGCGGCGCAACACATCCGACATGGTCTTGTCGTCGGGGCCGAGCCACGTCACGCCGATGCTGCCGCCGGTCGCAAGCCGCAGGTCTCCCAGTTCGAACGGAAACGAGATCAGCGAAACGAGCGCATCGCAGAACGCATTGATGACCTTGGCAGACGGTCCACCACTCCATAGAATGACGAATTCGTCGCCTCCGAGCCGGTAGATGCCCTGCTCCGGACCGCTGGCCGCCCGCAGCCGATCGGACAGCGCAAGCAGGATCGCATCGCCGACATTGTGCCCCATCGTGTCATTGATGAACTTGAACTTGTCGAGATCGAGCAGCATCAGCGCCGGGCGATTGTTCGGCCCGACACCCTCGGCGATCCGATCGAGAACGTCGCACTCCAGCGCGTGCCTGTTCTTCAGCGATGTCAGGGAATCGTGAAACGCATTGTGCTCGAGCGTGTGTTCGGCTTCGATGCGGCGCTCCAGCTCGGCAACCAGCCGTGCGCGGGATTCGCCGACCTTGAAGAAAGTGTAGCCCATCATCGCCGGGAAGAGCGCCACGGCCGTGTAGACGGGATTGGTCTGGACCAGCGACGTGAAAGGCTCAGCGCTCTGGATCACCGCTGCATCGTAGGCGAAGGCCGCTGACGTGAAAATCGAGCCGAAAGCCGTGCCAGCAAAGGCATAGCGCGCTCTTATGCTCGTAATAACGTCTGAAAGCATCCACCATCCCGATCTTCATGATCCCGATCGTGAAAAAGCTACCATTTCAAGCATTAAGCATTGGTTAGCGTAGAAACTGGATAAAGTTTGATGAAGTGTTAAAGCAAGCCTCGAAATTTTAGAGGATGCTTGGACACATCATCGACTTCCGTCGCGCCCGGCTGCGCCGTCACAGGGCTGTAATGTCGCCCCGCTAGGCAGTTTTCCCATCGAAGCGCGAGGGAGAATCGCCTGCCATGACCGGTATCACGCGAGGCCTGCCCGGCCGGAAGACCCGCCATATCCGCGACGCCGTGTTGCGTCACTCGCCGATCAGCAAAGCCGGTCTTTCCGAGCGCCTCTTTGCCTTCGTGTTTTCGGGTCTCGTCTATCCCCAGATCTGGGAGGACCCGGAGGTCGACATGCAGGCCATGGCCCTGACGGCGGAAAGCCGCATCGTCACCATCGGTTCGGGCGGCTGCAACGTTCTGTCCTATCTCACACGGGCACCGGCGCGAATAGACGTGGTCGATCTGAACCGCGCGCATATCGCCTTGAACAAGTTGAAGCTCGCCAGTGTCGCGCATCTTCCGAGCCAGAGCGACTTCTTCCGCTTCTTCGCAGGCACGCACCAGTCACACAACAGCCTTGCCTACCACCAGTTCGTCGCACCGCATCTGGATGCGCAAAGCCGCGCCTACTGGGAAGGTCGCGGGCTCAACGGGCGGAAACGCGTCACGATTTTCGACCGCAATTTCTACCGAAGCGGGCTTCTCGGTCTCTTCATTTCCGCCGGCCATCTGGCCGCACGGCTCCATGGCGTGAACCCCGCAGAGATCATGCAGACGCGCTCCATGCGCGAGCAGAGACACTTCTTCGACGAGCAGCTCGCGCCGCTCTTCGACAAGCCGCTGATCCGCCTGCTGACGCGCAGCAAGGCATCGCTGTTCGGGCTCGGCATTCCGCCCGCTCAATATGAAGAGCTGGCTGCGGCCGATGCGGAAATGCGCGTGACAAACGTCTTGCGGACACGCCTCGAAAAACTCACCTGCCAGTTTCCTCTAGAAAACAATTACTTCGCCTGGCAAGCATTTGCCCGGCATTACCCCGAGCCGGACGAAGGCTCGCTGCCGCCCTACCTGCAAGCCCAGCATCATGCGCCACTGCGAGAGAACGCCGGTCGCGTCTTCGTCCACCACCAAAGCTTCACGGCGCTGCTCGCCGACAAGCCTGCGTCGTCGGTCGATCGTTACGTCCTGCTCGACGCTCAGGACTGGATGAGCGACGCGCAGCTGAACGCGCTCTGGACGGAAATCTGCCGGACGGCCGCACCAGGTGCGCGTGTGATCTTCCGCACGGCCGGCGAACCGTCCATTCTTCCAGGCCGTCTCCTGCCCGTCCTTCTCGACCAGTGGAATTACAATGAAGCCGCCAGCGCGGAAGGCTACGCGAGCGATCGATCCGCCATCTATGGCGGCTTCCATGTGTATGAGCGCAAAGGCGCATGATGGGGCTGGAACGCGCGCAATCCGCCGAGCACGCGGTGTTGATGGACGGCGTCTACCGCTATCAGCGCCACATCTACGATTTGACGCGCAAATACTACCTGCTTGGACGGGACCAGATGCTAGACGCGTTGGCAGCCCCGACCGGTGGCACGGTGCTGGAGCTCGGCTGCGGCACCGGACGCAACCTCCTGGCCGCCGCGAAGCGCTATCCCGATGCGCGCTATTACGGCATCGACATATCGCCGCAGATGCTGGAGACCGCGCGAGGCAACATCAATCGGTCCGCACACTTCCGAAAGATCATCGTCGCAGAAGGCGATGCGACAGATTTCGACTGCCAGGCGCTCTTCGGCTTCGACAAGGCCGACCGCGTGTTCATCTCCTACGCCGTCTCGATGATCCCGAGCTGGCAGCAGGCGATTGCCGCAGCACTCAAGGCCACCAAACCCGGTGGCTCCGTCCACATCGTCGATTTCGGCCAGCAGGTTGAATTGCCGCCGGCATTTCGCCGACTGTTGAAGGCGTGGCTGGCGCGGTTCCACGTCACGCCGCGCGCCGATCTTTTCGACGCTGCCAAACTGGCTGCGGCCGGCGAAGGCGCGCATGTGGAAGCCCGAACCCTCTTCCGCGACTATGCGAGGATCGTCGTCATCACGCGGTCGAATGGTCGCTGAGCTGCCGCTTTAGTCGGCGGATACGAGCCGTTAGGAAGGGAGCGATGATTCCCCTCCTGATTCGCGGAGCCTAGATGATAAGACGCGCCGGCATTCTCCTGATCCTGGTCATGACGGCCGCTCTTTCAGCCTGCAGCACCACCGCTACCGATATCCTGAACATCTCTCCGGTCAACGCTCCCCGCTTCGGCGACAACGACCCGCAAGATTTTGCCCGGTCGCCGTCGACCTATGCGGTCCACGGCATTGACGTGTCGAAATATCAGGGCACGATCGATTGGAACACGGCCAGCGCCGCGGGGGTCTCCTTCGCCTTCATCAAGGCAACAGAGGGCGGCGACATGTTCGACCCGAAGTTTGAGGAATACTGGGCAGGCAGTCGCGCAGCCGGCATTCCGCGCAGCGCCTACCACTTCTTCTATTTCTGCCGTCCGGCGATCGAACAGGTGCAGTGGTACATCCGCAACGTTCCACGCGAGCGCGATGCCCTGCCGCCCGTGCTCGACATGGAGTGGAACCACCTGTCGCCCACATGCCGCCTGCGCCCGCCGCCTGAAAAAGTGCGCAGCGAAATGCAGGTGTTCCTGAACGCGCTCGAGCGGCACTACGGCAAGCGCCCGATCATCTATACGACAATCGACTTTCACCGGGAGAACATCGAGGGCCACTTCCTCGACTACCCGATGTGGCTGCGCGCCGTCGCGGAGCATCCCGATACGCTCTACCCCGGACATTCCTGGACGTTCTGGCAGTATACGGGCACGGGCATCGTGCCGGGCATCACAGGCAACACCGACATCAACGTCTTCAACGGTACCATCGAGCAATGGCGGCGTTGGCTGTCCAATGCGACGAGCTGAGGCAAAGCGAACGACCTGCCACAACTGAGCCAATATCCGCCTGCATTGCGAGCGCGGGACATCGACGGATACCAGCTGGGGAACCAAGCCTATGACGATCACGACATCTGCCAGGAAGAGCCTTCTCGGCATCGGAACCGGACTTCTCGCAACGCTCATGGCAACGAGCGCCTTCGCCCAGCAGTGTGGCGGAGATTTCGGGCAGTTCCTGCAGGGCGTACGCGCCGAAGCGGTCGCTCAGGGCCTATCGCCGGAAGCAGCGGATCGGGTGCTTGGCAGCGCGCGCCAGGATCAGCAGGTGCTGAACCACGATCGCAGCCAAAGCGTCTTCCGCATGAACTTCATCGAGTTTTCGCAGCGGATCATCAGCAACAATCGCATGCAGCAGGGCCAGGCCATGCTGCAGCGCCATGCCTCCGTCTTCGCGCGCGCAGAACAGGAATTTGGTGTACCCGGACCGGTTATTGCCGCCTTCTGGGGCCTGGAAACCGATTTCGGTGCCGTTCAGGGCGACATCAACACCGTCAATGCGCTTGCGACGCTTGCACATGATTGCCGTCGTCCCGCGCTCTTCCGTCCGCAGCTGATCGGCGCCATTGCCATGGCCGAACGCGGTGACCTCGACCCCGCGACGATGACGGGCGCCTGGGCCGGCGAGATCGGACAGGTCCAGATGCTGCCGGCCGACATCATCCAATTCGGCGTCGACGGCGATGGCGATGGCCATGTGAACGTCAAGACGAGCAGTGCCGACGCGATCCTGACGGGCGCCAACTTCATCCGCAGCCTCGGATGGCGCGCTGGCGAACCTTGGCTCCAGGAAGTCACCATTCCGCAAAGCTTGCCTTGGGAGCGCACCGGTCTTTCCGGCGGCGCGACCGTCGGCGAATGGCAGTCGCTCGGCGTTTCCGCGCGCAACGGCTCCCTGCCGGATGCCAGCATGCAGGCGCGTCTGATCATGCCGCAGGGTCGCTTCGGGCCAGTCTTCCTGGCCTACCCGAATTTCGACGTCTATCTCGAGTGGAACCAATCCTTCATCTACACGACCTCGGCGGCCTATTTTGGCACCCGCCTTGCTGGAGCCGATCGCTATGCATCCGGCAATCCCCCGGCTGGCTTGAGCCCGGAACAGATGATGGACCTGCAGCGCCGCCTTCAAGCGCGTGGTTACAATGTCGGCGACATTGACGGCATTCTCGGTGCGGGCACCCGCGATGCGGTGCGCGCCGAACAGCTTCGCCTCGGCATGCCCGCAGACGCATGGCCGACGCCGGAACTGCTCGCTCAGCTCTGACGGAGCGTCATTCCATCTCAAGCAACAGCGGCCGGTGGTCTGAAACCTCCGGCCGTTCGACCACGTCGAAGCTAACAACCTTCACCGCGCTATTGGTGAGCATGTAGTCGGCAAAGCGCACGTCCTTCGAATAATGGGAGGTGCGCGTGTCGGTAAATCCTCTCGCGGTTACCAGATCGGCAAGCCCAGCCTCGCTGAGGATCTCGAAGGTGCGGCTGTCCGGCAAGACGTTGAAATCGCCGCATACGATCAGCGGTTCACCCTCCGCCCACACCTGCCGGATCAGACGCAAAAGCGATCGCGCCTGCGCATCGCGTTCTTCCGTATCGGACTTGCCGGCCAGATCGCGCAGGCCATGCATATGGCAGACGGTGAGCGTGCGGCCGCCCGCCGCCTCGTAGAGCCGCACGCAATGGGCGTTGCGCGGCCTCGGATGAGCACCGAACCCCTCGGCCGAAAACGAGCCGTGAACGAAATCGGTGGCTTGTCCGACCACGGCCAACGTTCGGCGCACGAAGGTTGCAAGCCCGAAGAAGGTCGGAACCCGATCGACACCGACGAAGAGGTCGCCGGTCGCGTTTGGTGCAAAGAAGGCATCGTGCTCGGGCAGCGCCGCGCGGATCTCCTCAAGGAGGTTCGTGCGCTGGGCAAGTTCGTGAGCGCCGTCGCGATAGGCGGACCATTGGGACATCGTCGAAGCCGGATCTCGCACGATCTCCTGCAGACAATAGATATCGGCGTTACATGCAGCGAGATAGTCGAGAAGCGGCCGGTGGAGCCGGCCGCCCCAGGCGTTGAGCGAGACGATCCGCAGCGCCATGGCTCAAGAGGCCATCGTTTCCAGGCTGGCGAAGCCTTCCGGCGCGCCCTCGTCGCCGAACGCGGTCGTGACCTCCACGAAATCGTCCGGATAGAAGCCGTTAAAGCGCGTGCGCAGCGACAGCGAATAGGCGCCGATATGGCCGATCTCGATCCAGTCGCCCGTGTCCACCGTTTCCGGCAACCAGAACGGCCGCGAAAGGATGTCGACACTGTCGCAGGTGGCGCCGCAGACCTTGAACGGCACGACGTTTTCCGGATCGCCATTGCGTGATTTGCGGGCAGGATCCGGGATGAAACGGGCCGGCAGCGTGATCTTGCCGGTCCAGCTGTCAGACAGCGACGCCCAGATGCCGTCATTGATATAGAGCCGCCGGCCCTTGCGCAGCAAAACCCTCACGACCAGCGAAAACGACCGCGCGACGATGGCTCTGCCGGGTTCGGCGACAAGCGGCAGCGTCTTGAAGCCCCATTCCGTCAGAATGAGATCAAGCCGCTCCAGAAGTTCGTCGATGGTCGGGATATCAGGCTTCTTGCGGTTGGGATCATGGCCGTATTCGGCGGGAAAGCCGCCGCCGACATCGAGGCCGGCGAGAGAAACGCCAGCGCGACTGCGCACCCAATCGGCCGATGCCAGCGCGCGTTCATAGGATTCCGATTCGGCGATCTGGCTGCCCACATGGAAGCAGAGACCGACCTTGAAGCCGATGCGATCCAAACGCTGAACCAGTTCCACCGCATGGCCGGGTGCTGCGCCGAATTTCTTGGAGAGTTCGTAGGCCGCGTGGCCCTTCGTCTGAAGCCGGACGAAGATGGTGAAATCCGCAGGGTCAAGGTCCAGCGCGCGCACGATGCGCAGCACCTTGGCGATCTCGTCCTCATGATCGAGCGACATCACCCGTATGCCGTAGGTCTCGAGCGCAAGGCGGATGTCCGACTGCGCCTTGACCGGATGCATGTAGAGCATCTCGGCATCCTTGGAGGCGGCGCGCACGGCCGCGAATTCGGCGGGGGAAGCGACGTCGAAGGTCTTTACGCCAGCCTTGACCAAAGTTTCCAGCACCATCGGCTCGCCGTTGGTCTTCACCGCATAGGCCGTCTCACCCGGAAATTGCCGCATGAAACGTTGCGCATCCTCGATGAGAACCTTCGGCCGGAAACAGTAGAGCGGCGCATCTGGTCTCAGCGAGAGCGCCGCCTCGGTTCCGGTGGTGAATCGCTGCATGGGTCGGCTCCTGATGATGGCGGACGCTATCAGTTTGTCGCTGAGGGTAAAGATCGGCATGCGCGTTGCGGCCCGCACGACGCAGCGCGGAAAGATTATCCACTCTTCCTACGCCGGCGACGATGGCAACAAGATGAAAACAAAACAGCGCCCTAGCGGTGAAAATGAAATCATTCGTATCGTGCGCTCTCGCACTGCAGCAACGAATTCCCTTTTCGCGATACGTGTTAACACCTATTATCAGGAGGTTAACTGCGAGGAGGTGACCATGAGACTGACGCAACAGTTCAATGTTGTCATGATCTGTGCCGCGTTCGCCTTCATCGGGAGCATGCTCTTCATCTGAAGGGACATTCACCTGAAGGGACCAGGGCCCGAAAGCGCCTTCATTACGTAGACCCAGCAAGAATAGGAAAAGGGGATCGTCTCGTCGGCGATCCCCTTTTTCCATTGTGAAGTAGGCGTCCGATGACGCCTTCTTAGCCTACGATCAGGCCGCGGCCACGGCCTTGTCCTCCGCCTGCGGCGCACGGCCGCGAAGACCGAGGAGATGGCAGATCGCATAGACGAGCTGGGCCCGGTTCATCGTGTAGAAATGAAAATCGTGGACGCCGCGCTCGACGAGATCCATCACCTGATCGGCCGCGAGTGCGGCTGCGATCAGCGAGCGGGTCTGGGCGTCGTCTTCCAACCCTTCGAATCGCTCGGCCAGCCATGTCGGGATCGACGCACCGCACATGCCGGCAAACCGAGCGACCTGCCCGAAATTGTGGATCGGCAGAATACCCGGGACGATCGGGATGTAGATCCCTGCCCGGCGGACACGCTCAACGTAGCGCTCATAGGTGTCGTTATCGAAGAAGAACTGCGTGATCGCCCGCGTCGCGCCATTGTCGACCTTGCGCTTCAGCATGTCGATGTCGGTCATGAAATCCGGGCTCTCCGGATGCTTCTCCGGGTAAGCGGACACCGAAATCTCGAAATCGGCAAACGCCTTCAGGCCTGCCACCAGCTCTGCGGCATTGGCATAGCCATCCGCGTGCGGCTTGAAGCGCGTGCCGATGCCACCCGACGGATCGCCGCGCAGGGCCACGAAATGACGCACGCCGACATCCCAGAACTCGCGAACGACCGCATCGACCTCTTCGCGGCTGGCATCGACGCAGGTCAGATGCGCCGCAGTCGACAACGTGGTCTCGCGGTGGATGCGGCTGACGGTGTTCAGCGTCGGCTGCTTGGTCGATCCGCCTGCCCCATAGGTCACCGAAACGAAATCCGGATTGAAAGGCGCGAGCTTCGACACGCTTTCGAAAAGCTGCGTCTCCATGTCCCCAGTCTTCGGCGGGAAGAACTCGAAGGAGACATTGATCCGGTCGGCGCTGAGCGAAGGGCTTGATCTTCTAAGGAGCGACATGGTCAGGCAAGTCCCTTGGTGACATCGGCGCTCTCGTCGCCGGCAATGAGAAGACGCGGATCGCGTGCGAGCCAAATGGTGACGGTCAGCGTTTCGCTGCCCTCCTCTTCCGGCTCAAGATCGACGATCCGTTCGATGGACAGACCGGCCGAGCGCAGCGCCTCGCCGATCGTCTGGTGCGCAAATCCGAGACGCACATGGGCATGCTCTTCCCGCAACCGCTCCAGTTCGTGCGGCGCGAAGTCGACGATGATCAGCCGCCCACCGGGCCGCAGCATGCGCGCTGCCTCCGCGATCGCGTCGTCTGGTGACTGCAGGTAGTGCAGGACCTGATGGATCGTCACGAGATCGAAGGTCTCGCGGTCGAGCGGCAGGTTGAAAATGTCGCCATGGCGCACCGAGGCGTGGCTGAGCCCGTTGCGATCGAGATTGGCACGCGCGACGGCCAGCATGTCACGGCTTGCATCCACGCCGATGCCACGCCGATAGAGCCCTTGGAAAAGCTGGAGAATGCGGCCCGTACCGGTGCCAAGATCGAGCATCGAATCGAAAGGCGTCGTGCCGACCAGTTCCGTCAGCGCCGCCTCGACGCGATCGTCGCTCACATGCAGCGAACGCAGGTCGTCCCAGCTTTCGGCATTGCGCGAGAAGTAGGACTGCGCCTTTTCCGCCCGCACCTTCTGAACTGCGCGAAGGCGTTCCGCGTCGCGCGCCAGGATGGCATCATTGGCCGAGATGGCATCGATCAAAAGGCGCGCAAGGGCAGCCGCCCGCCCTTCGCTGGTCAGCCTGAAATAGGCCCAGGCACCCTCCTGGTAGCGCTCGATGAGGCCGGCTTCGCCGAGAAGCTTGAGATGGCGCGAAATGCGGGGCTGCGATTGACCGAGAATATCAGTAAGATCGGTTACTGTGAGGTCGCTCGTCGCCAGCAGCCAGAGCAGCCGCATGCGCGTCTGCTCACCTGCAGCCTTCAACAGGTCGACGATTTCGTCGAGACCGAGCTTGTAGTGATCGAGCATTCGCAACATCCAAAAACGATATAAAGATATCTTTATATGTTTCTGGGCGCTGTTGCAAGCCGCTCGGGATGCCTGATTGCAGCGACACCTGTCAGCCGCGATAGATCCACTGCTCCGGCACGTGAACCTTCACGCTCTCGCCAACACTGATCCGCCCGGGCTTTTCGACCCAGGCAACCAGCCCCCGGCGACGCTTGGCGGCGTCCTTGAAAGACAGCGCGAGTGCGGTGTGATCGTGATCGGGAAAATGATCCGCGATCGAGTTGCCGGACAGCCGGCAAGGCGCGTTTTGCCCGTCGATCTTCAAGGTGACACCGTTTGCGAAGAATAGCAGTGTGCGCGGCGGCAGCATCGAAAGCTGCGGAACACCGTCGAGCAAGAGATTGGCACCGATCCATTCAGGCCGGATGCGATCGACGCCCATATCGACTGCCGCCATCGCCAGCTCGTCCGCGGCGACGATGCTGAGCTGACGCTCGTTGCGCATCTCGGTACCGCGGGGATACCATGGCTCACGTCCACCGGAGCGCCGAGTGGCACCCGCATGAAAATCGCCGACGATGCCGTCGAAGGTGAGGTCGAGTGACGACACCGGCCCGCTGATGAAATCGTCGCCCGTGGCCGCGAAAAGCCCACCAACGGTCGCGGAAAGACGGCGTCCAGAGGTAATCTCGGTCGGAAGGTCGAACATCTGCCCCTGTACGCTCACGGATAGTCCTCCTGCTTGCAATGGATCCTGTGACAGCCCTGCGACCGCTCACCAGGCAACTTCGCTACCGTTATAAGCAAAGAATCGACCGGTTCGCTCAAGATCGAGCGTTTGGGCCAGCTGCAGGATCCCGCGGGCGCTTGTCTCAGCGTCAATATCCGCGCCTGCGCCACCCATGTCCGTTCGGACCCAGCCGGGATGGACGGCAGCAACGGCAACGCCCTGTGGCTTAAGATCGGTTGCGACCCCTTGCAGCACCTTGTTCAACGCAGCCTTCGAGGCGCGATAGGCGATGTGGTCTGATTTGGCGTAGGACAGCGACCCCATCCGGCTGGAAAGGACCAGGATGCGACCGCGTTCTGCAGCGAGGATCCTCGGCAGGAACGTTTGAATGACCCGAAGCGGAGCCATCACATTAACAGCCATGGTCTGCTCGAAGCCAACGAAATCCATGTCGAGCGTCGACTGGCGCTCAGGACCGATAATGCCGGCGTTGTGGATCAATACATCGATCGGAAAGCTTATAGCGGCTGCGACCGCTTCGATGGCTTTCCCGTCCGTAACATCGAACACGACAGGTTCGAAGCGGTCTCCGAGTTCTGCCTTGAGTTCCTCGGCGCGCTCAGGCGAGCGGACCGATCCGATCACGCGGTTCCCGCGCGCCAAAGCCTGGCGCGCGAGTTCGTAGCCAATCCCACGACCGACGCCGGTGATGAGACAGTTCGGCATCGTCCTAGCGCGTCAGGCGCTTGTAGGTCATGCGGCGCGGATTGACGCTTTCGACGCCGAGACGACGGACCTTGTCCTTCTCGTAGTCTTCGAAATTGCCTTCGAACCACTCGACGTGGCTGTCGCCTTCGAACGCCAGGATGTGGGTCGCAAGCCGGTCGAGGAACATGCGATCGTGGCTGATGATGACGGCGCAGCCGGCGTAGCTTTCCAGCGCATCTTCGAGCGCAGCCAGCGTTTCGGTGTCGAGGTCGTTCGTCGGTTCGTCGAGCAGCAGAACGTTGCCGCCGGTCTTCAGCATCTTGGCAAGATGCACGCGGTTGCGCTGACCGCCCGACAGATTGCCGACCTTCTGCTGCTGGTCGCCGCCGCGGAAATTGAAGGACGAGCAATAGGCGCGCGTGTTGGCCTCATGCTTGCCGAGCTTCACCACTTCGGCACCGCCGGAAATTTCTTCCCACACGGTCTTGTCCGGATCGAGCGCGTCGCGGCTCTGGTCGACATAGCCGAGCTTGACGGTCTCACCGACGCGGACATCGCCATTGTCCGGCTTTTCCTGGCCGGTGATCATCTTGAAGAGCGTCGTCTTGCCGGCGCCGTTCGGTCCGATGACGCCGACGATGCCGCCGGGTGGCAGCTTGAACGACAGGTCCTCGATCAGGAGGCGGTCGCCGAAGCTCTTGGAAATGCCATTGACCTCGATGACGACATTGCCGAGGCGATCGCCATGGGGAATGACGATCTGCGTGTCGGTCGGGCGACGGTTGTCAGCCGCTGCAAGCAGATCCTCGAATGCCGCGATACGGGCCTTCGACTTCGACTGCCGCGCCTTGGGGCTCGATCCCATCCACTCGCGTTCGCGGGCGATCGCCTTCTGACGGGCGTCATCCTCGCGGCCCTCCTGCTTGAGCCGCTTGGCCTTGGCTTCGAGGTACTTCGTATAGTTGCCTTCGTACGGAATGCCGCGCCCGCGATCGAGCTCGAGAATCCAGCCGGTGACGTTGTCGAGGAAGTAGCGATCGTGGGTGATGATCATCACCGCGCCCGGATATTGGCGCAGGTGCTTTTCAAGCCAGGCCGTGGTCTCGGCGTCCAAATGGTTGGTCGGTTCGTCGAGCAGCAGCAGGTCGGGCTCGCGCAGCAGAAGCTGGCAAAGCGCGACACGGCGGCGCTCACCGCCCGAAAGCGTCGTGACATCGGCTTCCTTGGGCGGGCAGCCGAGCGCTTCCATCGCCATCTCGACCTGCTGTTCGAGATCCCAAAGGTTCAGCCGGTCCATCTCGTCCTGCAACTGGGCGGATTCGTCGGCCGTTTCGTCGGAATAGTTCATCATCAGTTCGTTGTAACGGTCGATGATCGCGGTCTTGCGCGCCACGCCCGTCATCACGTTGCCGAAAACGTCGAGTGCCGGATCGAGGTCGGGCTCCTGCGCCAGATAGCCGACGGTGGCACCTTCGGCGAGCCAGGCTTCGCCTGAATATTCCTTGTCGATGCCGGCCATGATCTTGAGCACGGTCGACTTACCGGCCCCGTTGGGACCGAGGATGCCGATCTTGGCATCGGGGTAGAAGGACAGGTGCAGATTCTCCAGCACCTTCTTTGCGCCGTAGGCCTTGTTGAGGCCGGCCATGTGGTAGATGAATTGACGTGCCATGAGGGCGCGATCTTTCCTGTAACGAATGAGGGGACTGCGGGCGCGCTTTGCGATTGGCCCGCTTTTATGCAATCCGGCCGCCGCTATCAATGCGTATCGGCAATTAGCTGGCCGACTTCATCTCCGCCAACAGCGCATCGTCCTTTTCAGTGGCCCGCTTGTAGGCCGGACGATCGGCGAGCCGCTTGGCATAGGCTTCAAATTCCGGACGCTGCTCGAACGTGCCGAACTGCAGACCCCACAACACTTGTGCACCGACATAGACATCAGCTGCGGTGAACCGATTACCGGCAATGTACGGCCCGCGTGAAAGAGCTTTGGCAAGCGTGTTCATGACGGCAGCGAAGTTCCCGTATCCCACGAACCCCTGCTTTTCATCGGGCACGGCCACTTCCAGGCTCTTGTTGGTGACGGCGGCTTCGAGCGGACCGGCGGCGAAGAAAAGCCACCGATAATAGTCGGCCCGGTCGGTGAGCGCCGGCGAAAGCCCCGCCTGTGGAAACGCGTCGGCGACGTAAGCACAGATGGCCGCGCACTCGGTCACCACGCGGTTGCCATGCTTGACCGCCGGCACCTTGCCCATCGGGTTGATGGCGAGGTAGTCGGGGCTCTTCATGTCGGGCCCATAACCGAGCGCGCGCGTCTCGTAGTCCACACCCGCCTCTTCGAGCATCCAGCGCGCGATCCGCCCGCGCGACATAGGGTTGGTGAAAAGAACGAGATCGTCAGTCATGGCGCCACCTCATTTCCGGGAGGCCTCTATTTAGCGGCTTGCTCGGACTGCCTCAAGCGAGCGGCTCCGCGATGATCATCACGGCGATTGCGGGCAGACTGCGGCTCGCCTATGCATGGCGGCCATGACGTCCAGCTTCGAAGAGGCATATTCCATTGACAGCCCGACCGGCGCGACGCTGAGCGCGCGGCACCAGCCGGCGGTTGGACCTGCGCGCGGGATCCTTCTGCTGTCGCACGGCCTGGCCGAGCATTCGGCGCGCTATGCGGCCTTCGCGCGGTCGATGGCTGCCGCCGGTCTTGCTGTCTACGCCCACGATCATCGCGGCCATGGAGAAACCGTCGCTGCTGATGCGCCGATCGGCCGCTTTGCGACCAGCGACGGGCGCCGCAAGGTTCTCGCCGACGTAATGGCGGTCCGCGCCCATGCGCTCGAAGCTCATCCGGGGCTGCCCGTCATCCTGTTCGGGCACTCCATGGGCGGCCTGATCGCCTGGAACAGCGTGATCTCGAACCCGGCGGCCTTCGACGCCGTGGCGGTCTGGAATTCCAATTTCCAGGCGGGCGCGGCCGGCCGCGCGGCACAGGCAATCCTCGCCGTCGAAAAGGCGATGAAGGGTTCCGACGTGCCGAGCGGGATCCTGCCGAGGCTGACGTTCGAGGCCTGGGGCAAGGCGGTGCCGGACCGCCGAACACTGTTCGACTGGCTGTCGCACGATCCGGCCGTGGTCGACGCCTATATCGCGGATCCGCTTTGCGGCTTCGATGCGTCCGTGTCGCTTTGGCAGGACCTTTTCGGCCTGATTTATCGCGGCGGAAATTCGAGCAACTGGTCGGGCATCGATCGCAATCTGCCGATCCATCTCGTCGGCGGCACGGAAGATCCTGCGACGAACGGCAGTAAAGCCGTCGACCAGATGGCGCATGATCTTCGCAAGGCCGGCTTCCGCGATGTGACGCTTGCCCTCATCTCCGGCTTCCGCCACGAGACGCTGAACGAAATCGGCGCCGCGCAACCGATCGAGGCATTTCGATCCTGGGTCGACCGTGTCCTCGCGCATCCGCGCCGCCAAGAACGATAAAAAGCCTCAGGAATGAAAAAAAGGAACACACGATGAGAACCGGCGGACAGCTGATTGTCGACGCATTGGTGGCCAACGGCACGAAGCGGCTCTTCTGCGTGCCGGGCGAGAGCTATCTTGCTGTGCTCGACGCGCTGGTCGATGCCGAGATCGGCGTGACCGTCTGCCGCCAGGAAGGCGGCGCGGCAATGATGGCCGACGCCTGGGGCCGCCTGACCGGCGAACCGGGCATCTGCTTCGTGACGCGCGGCCCCGGCGCAACCAACGCCTCCGCCGGCCTCCATATCGCGCGGCAGGATTCCACCCCGATGATCCTCTTCATCGGCCAGGTGCAGCGCGAGGCGCGCGAGCGCGAAGCCTTCCAGGAAATCGAGTACCGGCGCGCCTTCACCGAATATGCGAAATGGGTCGGCGAGATCGACGATGCCCGCCGCATTCCGGAATTCGTGACGCGCGCCTTTGCCGTCGCAACGTCCGGTCGGCCCGGCCCGGTGGTCCTGACGCTTCCGGAAGACGTGCTGCGCGATATCGTGGAGGCACCCGAGCCAAAGCCATACACACCCGTCGAGACCTATCCGTCGCACCAGCAAATGGAAGAGGTCGAGCGGCTGATCACTGAGGCCGAACGCCCCTTCGCCATTCTCGGCGGATCACGCTGGACGGCGGAAGCGGTCAGCCGGTTTGCGAGCTTTGCCGAGCGCCACGAACTGCCCGTCGGCTGCTCCTTCCGCCGACAGGCGCTCTTCGATCACCTGCACCCCTGTTATGCCGGCGATGTTGGGATCGGCATCAATCCGGTCCTGGCTGAGGCCATCAAGCAGTCCGACCTCGTTCTGCTCCTCGGTGGGCGCTTCTCGGAGATGCCGTCGTCCAATTACACGTTGCTGGAAAGCCCCTACCCGCGCCAGAAGCTGATCCATGTGCACCCGGATGCCGCCGAGCTTGGCCGCGTCTACCGGCCTGATATCGCCATCAATGCAAGCCCTGCAGCCTTCTGCGCCGCCTTGCCTTCGACGGCGCATAATCCGGCACCTGCGAGTGCGGATCGCGCCGCCGCCCTTCACGATGCCTACCGAACCTGGTCCACGCCGCCCACGGAAGGCCCCGGAAAGGTGCAGATGGGCGCCATCATGAATTGGGTCGAGGAGAACGCGCAGGCCGATACGATCTTCACCAACGGTGCCGGCAACTACGCCACATGGCTCCATCGCTTCCATCGCTTCCGGGGCTTTGCGACCCAGGCCGCGCCGACCTCCGGATCGATGGGCTACGGCATGCCCGCCGCTGTCGCTGCCAAGCAGCTCTTCCCCGAACGCGACGTGATCTGCTTTGCCGGAGATGGCTGCTTCCTGATGCATGGCCAGGAATTTGCGACCGCCGTGCGCTATGACCTGCCCGTGATCGTGCTCGTCATCAACAACGGCATGTACGGCACGATCCGCATGCACCAGGAGCGTGAATATCCAAGCCGCGTCAGTGCAACGGATCTCACCAACCCCGATTTCGCCGACTATGCCCGCGCCTTCGGCGGCCATGGCGAAACGGTAACGGAGACTGCGGAATTTGAGGCCGCCTACGAGCGCGCGAAGGCGAGCGGCAAGCCCGCGATCATCGAAATCCGCATCGACCCGGAAGCGATCACGCCGACCCGCTCGCTGAGCGACATCCGCAACGCGGCCAGAGGCTAGAAGAAGAGCGCCCCCTGCGGGCGCTATACCCTCAATTGCGGATGTGCCGGGTCAGTTCGTAGATCTTCGTCGAGCGCGCGCCGGAGCGGCAATAGCCGAGCATCGGGCGGGGCATCTCGTCCAGGCAGTCGACGAATGCGTTGATCTGGTCCTGCGAAACGCCTTCGGCGCCGAAGGGCACGTGGCGGATTTCGAGGCCGAGCTTTTCGGCCTCGGCCTTCACGGAAGCAAATTCCGGCTGGCCCTCGGCTTCGCCGTCCGGGCGATGGCAGACGATGGACTTGAAGCCCATCTCCTTGATCTCCTTGACGTCCTCGGCGGTAATCTGGGCTGCGACGGAGTACTCGTCGTTGATCTGGCGGATGTCCATCGGGCGACCTCTTCATTCCTGCAGCGCGAACGCGCGGCTTGCTCCATGGCGTCAGTGATAAGCGGCCTTCGGGCGTGAAATCAAGCGATGGATCGATTGACCGAACTCGATCTCGTCGCGAAAAGTGCAGCAAGGCGCACCAAGGAGACCGAGATGCTGAAGTCCATCCCGACGATGATCGATGCGGAACTGCTATGGATCCTGCGCTCGATGGGCCATGGCGACACGCTCGTCATCTGCGACGCCAACTTTCCCGCGACATCGGTAGCGCTCCATACGGTGACGAAGAAGCTCGCCCGGCTCGCAGGCGTCGACACCACAGAATTTGCCGAAGCGCTCTTCAAGCTCTTCCCGCTCGACAGCTTCGTCGATCACCCGATTGCGCACATGCAGGTTGTCGGCAAGCCCGGTGAACGGCTGCCGATCCACGAGGAGTTCAAGGCAGCAGCCGACCGCGCGGAAGCCGGTGACATCGGCATGACGTCGATCGAGCGCCACGCCTTCTACGATGCGGCCCGACAAGCCTATGCCGTCGTGCAGACCAGCGAAGAGCGGCCCTATGGCTGCTTCATCGTCACCAAGGGCGTGATCTTCGACTAGATCGACCTTTTTAGCGGTCGCTCGTCTTCCAACGTGGGTTGATCCAGGGCTCGGCATTTTCCGGCGCGAGCGGCTGGCGACCGAGAATGTGATCCGCGGCCTTCTCGCCGACCATGATCGACGGGCCGTTCAGATTGCCATTGGTGATCTGCGGGAAGATCGAGCTATCGGCCACGCGCAGGCCGTCGACGCCGATGACGCGGCATTCGGGATCGACCACCGCCATCGGATCATCCGCGCGCCCCATCCGGCACGTGCCGCATGGGTGATAGGCGCTTTCAGCGTGGTCTCGAATGAAGCCGTCGAGGTCGACATCCGACTGTAGATTGATGCCGGGCTGGATCTCCTTGCCCGCGTAATCGGCAAAGGCCGGTTGCCCGAAGATTTCGCGCGTCAGGCGGATGCAGTGGCGGAAGTCCACCCAATCTTTTTCATGGCTCATATAATTGAACCGGATAACGGGCTTGTCCTTGGCCTCGCCGCTTCGCAACGTCACCGAACCGCGCGAAGGCGAGCGCATGGGCCCGACATGGGCCTGAAACCCATGGCCTTCGGCAGCCGCCTTGCCGTCGTAGCGCACCGCCATGGGCAGGAAGTGGTACTGGATGTCCGGATAATCGACGCCGGGAGCCGAGCGCAGGAAAGCGGCGCTTTCGAACTGGTTCGATGCGCCCAGACCCGTCTTGAACAGAAGCCATTGCAGACCGACGAGACCCTTTCCGATCAGATTGTAGTGCTTGTAGAGTGTGATCGGCTGAAGCGATGCGTACTGGATATAAAGCTCGAGATGGTCCTGCAGATTGGCGCCAACGCCCGGTCGATCGGCGACAGGCGCGATGCCGTGCTCGGCGAGATGCGCGGCCGGACCAATGCCGGAGAGCATCAGGAGTTTCGGCGAATTGATCGACGATGCAGCGATGATCACCTCGCGCCGCGCTTTCACGATCTCGATGGCGCCGCCGAGTTCGATCTCGACGCCGGTCGCCTTGCCATTCTCGATGATGACGCGGCGGGCGAAACACCGGACGAGCTCGGTGTTCTTCTTCTTTAGCGCCGGCCGCAGATAGGCATTCGCCGTGGACCAGCGGCGGCCTTTCCAGACCGTCTGCTCCATCGGGCCGAAGCCCTCCTGCTTTTCGCCATTGTAGTCGTCCGTCGCCTCGAAGCCTGCCTGCTTTCCGGCCTCCACGAAGGCGCGGTAGAGCGGGTTCTTGCGCGGGCCGCGGGTGATGTGCATCGGCCCGGAACGGCCGCGCCAGGATGGATCCCCCGAGCCGGAATCAGCGAATGGCCCGCCGGCGTGCCAGTGCTCCATGCGCTTGAAGTAGGGCAGCACGTCCGCATACGACCAGCCTTGAGCGCCGAGATCCGCCCAGGTGTCGAAGTCGCGCGCATGGCCGCGCACATAGACCATGCCGTTGATGGAGGACGAACCGCCGATCACCTTGCCCCGCGGCGTCGCAAGCCTGCGATTGCCGAGATGCGGCTCCGGCTCGCTCTCAAAGCCCCAATCGTAGATGCCCATGTTCATGGGATAGGAGAGTGCCGCAGGCATCTGGATGAACGGGCCGATGTCCGTGCCGCCATATTCCAGCACGAGCACGGAATGGCGCCCGTCCTCGGCCAGCCGATAGGCGGTGGCGGCGCCGGCCGAGCCCGAGCCAATGACGACGAAATCCGCTTCCATAGTCATCCGCGCGGCCCCATCAATACGGCGCGTCCTGCGGGCCGAGGCCCACATAGACGCTCTTGATCTGCGTGTAGTGTTCCAGCGCCGCGCGACCGTTCTCGCGACCGACGCCGGACATCTTCATTCCGCCGAAGGGCATTTCCACCGGTGTCAGATTATAGGCATTGATCCAGCAGGTGCCGGCTTCGATACGGCCGATGACACGGTGGCCGCGGGTGAGATCGGCCGTGTAGACCGCGGCCGAGAGCCCGAACTCAGTGCCGTTCGCTCGCTCGACGACCTCGTCCTCGTCCTCGAAATCGAGGACGCACATGACAGGGCCGAAGATTTCCTCCCGCGCGATGGTCATGTCGTCAGTCACGTCGGCAAAGATCGTCGGCGCAATGAAGGCCCCGTCCTCTAGCCCCTCCGGTGCCACCCTCTCACCGCCGGCGACGAGGCGCGCGCCTTCCGCCTTGCCCTTTTCGATATAGGCCTCCACCTTCTCGCGCTGGGCGTGCGAGACGAGCGGTCCCATCTGGGTTTCCTCATTGCGTGGATCGCCAAGGACGATTGATGCGGTGCGCTCGGCAAGACGGCTCAGGAAGCGTTCCTTGATCGAGCGATGGACGAAGACGCGGGTGCCGTTCGAGCAGATCTGCCCGGTCGAATAGAAGTTGCCGAGCATGGCGCCGCTGATGGCATTCTCGATATCGGCATCATCGAAGACGATGATCGGCGACTTGCCGCCCAGTTCCATCGTCACATGCTTGATGCCGGCGGCAGCGGCCGCGTAAACCTTCGAGCCGGTCGGCACCGAGCCCGTCAGCGACACTTTATCGACCGCAGGATGCGACACGAGCTTCGCCCCGACTGCGCCGAGGCCTTGGACGACGTTGAAGAGGCCCTTGGGCGCGCCGGCTTCGATGAAGATCTCCGCAATCTTCAGCGCGCAAAGCGGCGTCATCTCGGAAGGCTTGAAGATCATCGCATTGCCGCCGGCCAGCGCCGGGGCGGCCTTCCAGCAGGCGATCTGCGTCGGATAGTTCCAGGCACCGATCCCCACGCAAAGCCCGAGCGGCTCGCGTCGCGTATAGGCGAAATCGCGCCCGAGCGGGATCGTCTCGCCGTTGAGGGAGGCGGCGAGCCCGCCGAAGTATTCCAGGCAATCTGCTCCCGATGACGCGTCGGCGACGATCGTTTCCTGGATCGGCTTGCCCGTATCCAGCGTCTCCAGTTCCGACAATTCGCGATTGCGCGAGCGGATGATATCGGCGGCGCGGCGCAGCACGCGCCCGCGCTCTACGGGCGCAAGTGCCGCCCATTCCTTCTGGGCCCGACGACCCGACGCGACCGCTTCCTCGATGATCGCATCGGTCGCGGCGTGGAGCTTCGCGATCACCTCGCCGGTTGCAGAGAAGACATTTTCGAAAACCTCACCTGCCGTATCCTCGACATAGCGTCCGTCAACGAAATGGGATGCTTGGGGCTGGGCACGCATTATTCACCTCGGGGAAAGCGGTTGTCGTGTTCGACGACGTTCAGGTCCATGTGGTTGCGCATGTAGCGCTCGGATGCCTTGCGCAGCGGCTGGTAATCCCAGGGATAGTAGCTGCCGTTGCGCAGCGCCTCGTAGACCACCCAGCGCCGCGCCTGGCTTTGGCGGACGGCCGCATCGAATGCGGCCATGTTCCATTTGCCGGCGATGACCCCGGCAAGCCGCGCGGCCGTCTCCGCATGGGCGGGATCGGCAGCCAGATTGCTGAGCTCGTGCGGGTCGTTCGAAAGGTCGTAAAGCTGCGGCGGATCGACCTCGCAGTGCACATACTTCCACTGCCGATCGCGGATCGCGACCAAAGGCGCGATCGACGCTTCTGCCGCGTACTCCATCGGCACGGGGCTGGAACGCCTGGTCCCGCCGGCAACCGGCACGAGGCTTTCGCCATCGGTCCAGGGCATGATGTCGTCGAGCGAAATCCCGGCGAGCTCGGCGAGTGTCGGCGTGACGTCGAGCGTTGAAACAGGTTCTTCGACCAGGCCAGCGTTGAGACCGGGCGCCGCGATCATCAGCGGCACGCGCGCCGAACCCTCGAAGAAGTTCATCTTGTACCAGAGCCCACGCTCTCCAAGCATGTCGCCATGGTCCGACAGGAACACGACGATCGCGTCCTGCCGCGTGGCCTCAAGCGCATCGAGCAGCGCCCCGATCTTTTCATCGAGATAGGAGAGGTTGGCGAAATAGGCCTGCCGCGAGCGGGCGATATCCGCGTCGGTGATCGTATAGGACCGCCAGTCATTGGCATCGAAGATCCGCTTGGAATGCGGATCGTGCGCCTCGTAGGGCATAGCCGGCACGTCCGGCTGCAGATGCTGGCAGTCCTCGTAGAGATCGAAGAAGCGCTTGCGTGCCACATAGGGATCATGCGGGTGCGTGAAGCTGACGGTCAGATGCCAGGGGCGATCATCCTTGGCCCTGGCGAGATCATAGATCTTGGCCAGCGCGTGATGGGCAACCTCATCGTCATATTCAAGCTGGTTGGTGATTTCGGCAACACCAGCACCCGTCACCGATGCCATGTTGTGATACCACCAGTCGATCCGCTCGCTTGGCTTGCGGTAGTCCGGCGTCCAGCCGAAATCCGCCGGATAGATATCCGTCGTCAGCCGCTCCTCGAAGCCGTGCAATTGATCTGGCCCGACGAAGTGCATCTTGCCCGAAAGACACGTCTGGTAGCCGGCGCGTCGCAGATGATGCGCAAATGTGGGGATGTCGGACGCGAACTCGGCAGCATTGTCGTAAACGCGGGTGCGGCTCGGCAACTGCCCGGACATGAAACTTGCCCGGCCGGGCGCGCAGAGCGGTGAAGCCGTATAGGCATTGCGAAAACGTGCGGAACGCGCGGCAAGCCGCTTCAGGTTCGGCGCATGAAGCCAGTCCGCCGGCCCGTCCGGAAAGAGCGTGCCGTTCAGCTGGTCGACCATGATGGTGAGAATGTTCGGCCTCATCGGGCACGCTCCGCGATCAGCAGGTTGTCGATGAAGGTCTCCACCAGGCGGATGGCGTCCTTGGGTGATGCGGGACCGGGCCTCAGCGACTGGCGAATGTAGAGACCATCGATCAGCGCGCCGATCATTTCGGCCGCGTCTTCAGGGCGTTGGCTCAACTGCCTCAGCGCAAAAAGGAGGTTGCTCCGCAGACGACGGGTATAGACGTTCAGGAGCGTGTAGGCCTCGGAAGACTTTCGGGTCTCCGCATAGAAGGCGAGCCAGGTCGCAACCGTCGCATCGCTGAACTGTTCGACGCCGAAGCTCGCTTCGACGATTGCGCTCAGCCTTTCGCGCGGGGTCTGCCCCGCCCGCATACGCCTCTTGGCGATCGCGTTGAACTCCCTGAGGAGGTGCCGCATCGTCTCGATCAGGATCTGCTGCTTATTGCCGAAATAATGGTGTGCGAGCGCGGCAGAGACGCCTGCTCGCTTGGCGATCTGGCCGACCGTGACGTCGAGGCCGCCTTTCGCCCCGATTTCGGCAATGGCCGCATCGATCAATGCGCGCCGCCGGATCGGCTCCATTCCCAGTTTCGGCATCACCAACTCCAAAAAAATGCAAAAAGCACTTGCATTCCGGGGCTAATTTATTTTGATTGATGCGTCAATCAAGAAAAATTTGCCGCTTCTAGCTGGGGCGGCGGAATGCTAACGTCCATGGCTCGCGCTGTCGAAGCGCTTGATGCAATTCCAGAAAAAGGGAACAGATACCTATGGCACGCCACGCGAAAATCGCAGGAGCCCTGCTCGTCTCGACCATACTCGCCGGGCCGGCATTGGCGCAGGATGCCTGCTCCTCGCTGACCTTCTCCGATGTGGGCTGGACGGACATCACCGCCACCACAGCCGCCACCACGCTCGTTCTCGAAGCGCTGGGCTACGAGACCCGCACGAACATCCTGTCCGTCCCGGTCACGTTCCAGTCGATCGCCGATGGCGACACCGACATCTTCCTCGGCAACTGGATGCCCGCACAGGAAGGCGCCATCCGTCCCTACCTCGACGAAGGCACGATCGAGGAAGTGGCCACCAATCTTGAGGGGACGCAGTACACGCTCGCCGTTCCGAAATACACCTACGACAAGGGCCTCACCACTTTCGAGGACATCGCAACGTTCCAGGAAGAGCTCGACGGCCGGATTTACGGCATCGAGCCCGGCAACGAAGGCAATGGCTACATCATCAGCCTGATCGAAAACGACACCTTCGGTCTTGGCGAATTCGAGGTCGTGGAAAGCTCCGAGCAGGCCATGCTTGCCCAGGTCGGCCGCGCCGTGAACTCCGAAGACGACGTCGTCTTCCTAGGTTGGGCGCCACATCCAATGAACAGCAACATCGAGATGGAATATCTGACAGGCGGCGAGGAATGGTTCGGCGATGTCGGCACCGTCCACACCGTCACGCGCACCGGTCTCGCCGAGGAATGCCCGAACATCGGAACCTTCCTCACCAACCTCAAGTTCACGCTTGAGATGGAGAACGAGATCATGGGCGCCATTCTTGACGATGGGGAAGATGCCCGTGCCGCCGCGCAGGAGTGGCTGACCGCAAACCCGGATACGCTGGACGCATGGCTGGATGGCGTCACGACCGTCGATGGCGAAGAAGGCCTCGCGGCCGTTCGCGCCGAACTCGGCCTCTGATAGCGCATATCCCACCGGGCGATCCTCAAGGCTCGCCCGGTGGGCACCTGTTTTACAAGACGTTGCGCGGCTGGGGGTGAGGGCCAGCCGCCGCGACGGGATGAATCGGCGAATGCCGTGGGCCGACTTTGCCGCTCAAGTCATGGTCGGCAGGACTGGGGACAATCTCGATGGAATGGATAGCCGACAACAAGATCCCCGTGGGGCGAACGGCAAGCGACGTCGTTGACTGGCTGACACGCAATGCCTCATGGGTCTTCGACTTCATCGCCGGCATCATGGAAAGCATCATCGACAGCGTGCTCTGGGTGCTTCAGACGCCTCATCCGCTGGTGATGGTGCTGATCTTCACGGCACTCGCCTATGTGCTGCAGCGCTCGTGGAAGGTGGCCGCTCTGACGTTCGTCGGCTTCCTGTTCGTCATCAACCAGGGCTATTGGCGTGAGACGACCGAAACGCTGACGCTGGTTCTCTCCGCCTGCGCGCTCTGCATGGGCCTCGGCGTCCCGATCGGCATCGCATGCGCCCACCGGCCGAAGCTCTACGCCTGGGTCCGGCCGATCCTCGACCTCATGCAGACCTTGCCGACCTTCGTGTATCTGATTCCGGCGATTGTCTTTTTCGGCATCGGCATGGTGCCTGGCCTTATCGCGACGGCAATCTTCGTCATCCCGGCGCCGATCCGACTGACCCATCTCGGCATCTCATCGACCCCCCCGGCGCTGATCGAGGCTGGCCGTGCCTTCGGGGCAACGTCGCGCCAGATGCTCTGGAAGATCGAGCTACCCTATGCCCTGCCCCAGATCATGGCCGGCCTGACCCAGACGATCATGCTCTCGCTGTCGATGGTCGTCATCGCGGCGCTCGTTGGCGCAAGCGGTCTCGGCGTTCCGGTCGTGCGGGCGCTGAACTCGGTCAACACGGGCCTCGGTTTCGAATCCGGTCTCGTCATCGTCGTGGTCGCCATCATCCTCGACCGCATCTTCCGCCGGGAGAACGAGGTATGAGCAGAGAGCCGATGATCCGATTCGAAGACGTCTGCATCGTCTTCGGTGACAATCCCAAGATCGCCCTGCCGCTGATGGACAAGGGCATGAAGCGCAGCGAGATCCAGCAGCAAACCGATCAGGTCCTGGGCGTCCACAACTGCTCGCTGGAAGTCGGCGAAGGCGAGATCGCCGTGCTGATGGGCCTGTCCGGGTCGGGCAAATCCACCCTGCTGCGTGCCGTCAATGGCCTCAACAAGGTGGCGCGCGGTTCGGTCATGGTCGAAACCGGCAGAGGCATGGTCGATGTCGCCAAGGCGGACCGCAAGACGCTGCGGCAGCTACGCACCGAGCGCGTGTCCATGGTGTTCCAGCAATTCGGCCTCCTGCCCTGGCGCACGGTTGCCGAAAATGTCGGCTTCGGCCTGGAGCTGTCGGGCATGCCGGCAAGTGAACGCAAGGAGCGCGTCGCGGCTCAGCTCGACACGGTCGGCCTCACCGATTGGGCAGACCGCAAGGTTCACGAGCTTTCCGGCGGCATGCAGCAGCGCGTCGGCCTCGCCCGCGCTTTTGCCACGGGCGCGCCGATCCTGCTAATGGACGAGCCCTTTTCAGCTCTCGACCCACTGATCCGCACGAAGCTGCAGGACGAACTGATCGAGTTGCAGCAACGCATGAAGTGCACGATCCTCTTCGTCAGCCACGACCTGGAGGAGGCGGTGAAGATCGGCGACAAGATCGCCATCATGGAAGGCGGGCGCATCATCCAGGCGGGAAAGCCGGAGGACATCGTGCTGCGTCCGGCCAACGATTACGTCGAGGAATTCGTCGCCCATCTCAATCCGCTCGGCGTACTCTGCGCGGAGGACGTCATGCGTCCCGGTCAAGCAGGCGCCAAGGAAGCGATCGGGGGATCCGTCAAGCGCCGCACGCCGGTCAAGGACATGCTGAGCACACTGGCCAACCACTATCCGAGTTCGCTCGCAGTGGTGGAGAATGGCGGCATCGTTGGCGTTGTCAGCCCGGCCGACATCCTGAACGCGCTCGTCAAGCGATAGCGTGATGTCTCGCCGACACCTGCTCGATGAGGCGCACGAAGGCACGGCCGGCAATTTCCGGAGCGCCATTGTTGTCGATGATCGTCAGGTCCGGCGTATCGAGCGCAAACCGCTCCGCACGCTGAAGCCGCGCCGCGATCTCGGCCTCGCTTTCGCGGCCACGCGCGGCAATGCGTGCCGCCAGCACATCCGGAGCGACCGCTAATGTGACCGGCACGAGCGTCGGATAGCGTCGCCGCAGATCGGGCAAGGTCGCACGCGATCCGTTGGCGATCGCGATGCCGCCTAAGGCAAGATGGCCGTCCATCGAGCTCGGCAAGCCGTAACTCAGGCCATGGGCCTTCCAGGTGAAGGCGAAGGCGCCCGCCTGTTCGGCGGCCAGGAACGCGGCCTCGTCAAGCGTGTCATGATCTTCAGCCTGAACGGCAGCGTCGCGGGTCACCACCCGGCGCACGAACAAGACATCGCTTCGGCCTCGAAGCGTCTCGCGCGCAAAATCGATGATCGTATCCTTACCCGACCCGCTTGGACCGAGCACGACGATCAAGGTTCCCGCAGGATCTCTCGGCGACCGTTCCGCCATCAGATGACGCGGCGTCCTTGACGCCATACGGTCCGGACGATCGGCAATTGATCGAGATTGCGAACACGGAGCAGATCGGCGCGCTTTCCGACGGCGACGATGCCGCGGTCGTCCATCCCAACGGTGCGTGCCGGCGTGGATGTGACGAGCGCCACAGCCTGCGGCAGCGAAATCGCGTCGACATCGTCAGCCAGCTTGAACACCGCCTGCAAGAGGCTCGACGGCACGTAATCGGAGGACAGAACGTCGAGGATACCGGCTTCGGCAAGGTCCTTGGCGGCGATGTTGCCGGAATGCGATCCGCCGCGCACCACGTTCGGCGCCCCCATCAGCACGCTCATGCCGGCTTCGTGCGACGCGCGTGCGGCTTCCTTCGACGTCGGGAATTCTGCAAGGCCCACGCCATCGGCAATCGCCTCGTCGACATGGTCGAGCGTCGCATCGTCGTGGCTCGCGAGCGTCACGCCGGCACCCCGGCAATGCTCGGCGATCGCGCGGCGATGCGGTGCGGAATAACGGGCCGACTGCTCCTGCCGCTTGGCGACGAACACCTCAAACTGTTCGTCCGTCAGTCCGCGCTTCGTCTTGTAGTAAAGCGTGTACTGATCCATCGTCTGGAACTGCCGCTGGCCGGGCGCGTGGTCCATCAGCGAAGCGAGCCGCACGCGGTCGTCGCTGCGGAACTTGTCGAAGGCATCCAGCACATCGGCCGCCGAAACCTCGCATCTGAGATGCAGGAAGTGGTCCGAGCGCAGCCGATCCTCGCGCTGCGCCTGCTCGATCGCATCGGCCAGTTCGCGCATTTCGCCCGGCTTGAAGCCACCGTCCTCGTCGGACCCCATGCGCAGGCAATCGAACACCGTGGTGATGCCCGACGCGGCGATCTGCGCGTCATGCGCCTGCACAGCCGCGATCGCATTCCAGCGCACGCCTGGTCGCGGGCCGTAGTGGCCTTCGAGGTGGTCGGTGTGAAGCTCGACGAGGCCCGGCATCAGATAGTCGCCGTCGAGATCGTCTCCGGGAGCCGATGTCGTTCCCTCGCCAATCTCCGCGATCATCCCGTCACGAATGACGAGATGGCCCTCAACCACCCGATTGGCCAGAACCAGCATCGCATTCTTTAAGATCGTCTCGGTCACCGTGCTCATCCGTGTCTGCAAGTTCTTGTCGTGAAGTGTCATTGTGCGGCTGTCCGTCTCGCAGCCTTGAAGGATCCGAGTGGATGCAGCGAATCCACCGAGAACGCTGCGCCTTTTTCCGGCTCCACGAAGAGTGCCAGATTGCTGACGGATACAGGCTTGTCCAGGAAGGGTGCAAACACCTGATGCAGCGCCGCCTCGACCCGGTCTGCATCGCCGGCATCGACAGGCCCGGTCAGCGTCATGTGGAAGCGGAATTCCTCGAAGACGTAAGGGTAGCCGAAGCTGTCCAGATACGCCACCTGCCGTTCCGACAGCCGATCGACATTGCGCCTCGCCCGATCGGCCTCGCTCACCGGCGCATGGTACCGGTTGAAGCGACGAACGACGGCATCGGCGAAGCCCTGGAGCGCGGGCGACGGCGCACTCGGCGTCAAGGCGAAGAACGGGCCGAGCCGCTCGATGCGGAGCGGCGGCAGTTCGAATGGCTCGAGTTCGCCGCAAAAATGCATGATCTCCGACAACAGATCAGCCTTCGTCAGCCCATCCGCCAGAGCAAAGGGTGCCTTGATGGTGGCATGGAAACCGTATCGGCGCGGCGCTTCGGTAATCGCAGCGATCTCATCGATGCCGAGGCCCGCATCGTCCGGATGGTCGAGCGCGGCGCCCGAAAACGCGTTCCGGCCGAGCCAGCGCGATGCGGTGCGCTGCAGCGCGTCGCTCATCGGCGGCGTGAAATAGAGCGCATAACGCATGGTGAATCAGTCTCCGAAAGTGGTCTTCGTTGACGAGAGGCCGAGGCTATGACCGATAACCATGACAGATTGACGAAAGGAAGAACGGAAAACGACATCCTCCCCAATGATGTCCCAAGCTTCCTAGCGGGCGAGTTCCTTCAGCCTGTAGGCATTGCGGAGATCGGCTATCTGATCCAGCGCTTCGTGGAACTCGCTCCAGTCGTCGTCGGTATCGATACCGGACCAGATACGCTCGACATCGTCGATCAGCACGGTCACCGGCGAGAGCGCGGCGAGCGACGGATGCGCGAGATCGATATCGGCGCGGGTCTGGTAACGGTCGATGAGCGCGCGGGTCTGAGCGAAGGTCTCGCCCGCATATTCGGCCGCGACCGGGCTTCGGCCAGCACGATCCGGCACGCCGCCGAACCAGTCGAAGAAGGCCTGCTCGAACGGCATCGCGCTTGCGGCGAGAAACTTCCAGAAGCTTTCCGCGAGTTCTCGGTCGGTAGCGGCATCGAGCGGTTCGAGACCGAGGCGCGCGACGATCTTCCGGTCGAAGGCTAAGCGGTAGTGATCAGGAAACGCGCGCACGATCGGCTCGACATCTTCCAGTGGCGCGAGCGGCAGCAGGCATTCCGCCAGCCGCGCGAGGTTCCAGAAGAGCGTTTCGGGCTGCCGCCCGAAAGCATAAAGACCCGTCTGGTCGAAATAGGCGGCGGTGAAGGATGGGTCGAGAACCGGCAGGAAGCGCCAAGGGCCGTAATCGAAGCTCTCACCGGTGATGTTGATGTTGTCGGTGTTGAGAACGCCATGCACGAAGCCTGCGGCCATCCACTGCGCCCCGGTGCGCGCCACGTTCCGGCAGACCCGGTCCAGGAACGCGAGAGCCGTGTCTTTCGTCTCGGCGTGGGCACAATCGGGCATGTAGTTGGCGACCGCATGGTGCAGCAGCGCCTCGATGCGGTCGGGCTGTTCCAGATAGGCAAAGCGCTGGAATGTCCCGATGCGGATGTGGGAATGGCTGAGCCGCACCAGAACCGATGAGCGTGTCGGTGAAGGCTCGTCGCCCCGCATCAGTTCTTCGCCGGTCTCGACGAGGCTGAAGGAACGCGACGTGTTGACACCAAGCGCTTCCAGCATCGTGGTCGCCAGAACCTCGCGCACGCCGCCTTTCAGCGTCAGGCGGCCATCGCCCTGGCGCGACCATGGCGTCTGACCGGATCCCTTCGTGCCGAGATCCAGCAGCCGGTCGTCCCGGTCCAGAAGCTGGGCGAAAAGAAACCCGCGGCCATCGCCGAGGTCTGGATTGTACTGGCGGAACTGGTGGCCGTGATAGCGCAGCGCGAGCGGCTCCGGCAGATTGTCCGGAAGCGGCTCGAAACGCCCGAAATGATTCACCCATTCCGCATCGCTCAAACCGGACAATCCGACCTCGGCAGCGGCGTCTCGGTTTCGGTATCGCAGCGTCGTCGATGGAAAGTCGGCGGCTTCGACCGGGTCGAAGAAGTCACGGCCAAGCGCCGGGTGGCGCGGTGCGGCGCGGTAGGTCGGGTCGATCGGCATCGAAAAACTTTCGGGTTCAGGTGGCAGTCGCTGGACGTCCAAGCCTGCGAGCGGCCTTTCGTTCCAAGGCATTGAGCGCGTCATAGGACAGAACGGCGATGATAGCGACGATCACGCCGCCCTGCAGCACGAACGCGGTGTTGCTGGACAGAAGTCCAGCGATAATCACCTCGCCCAAGGTTGGTGCTGCAACCGTGGAGCCGATCGTCGCCGTTCCGAGCGAAATCACGAAGGCGAGCCGCACGCCTGCAAGAATGACCGGAAAGGCCAGCGGAAGTTCAACGCGCGTCAGCCGCTGCCAGCCGGTCATGCCCATGCCGCGTGCTGCCTCACGCACGCTTGAAGGCAACGTCGTCAGACCCGTCAGCGCGTTCTCGAAGACCGGCAGAAGCGCGTAGAGGAACAGCGCGATAAGCGTCGGCCTGGTCCCGAAACCAACGATCGGCACTGCGAGTGCCAGCACGGCGACGGGCGGAAATGTCTGGCCGATATTGGCAATCGATCGCGAGAGCGGCAAGAATTCGCGGCCGAAGTCTCGGGTGACGATCACGGCGAGCGCGACGGAAAGCACTGTAGCGGCCAGCGTCGCGGCGATCGTGATGCCGATATGGCTGAGCGTCAGCGAAAGCAGGCTGCCCTGATTGTAGATGGCCGGCGCGCGCGGACCTGCCACCGGGCGCAAGAGCGGCTCGAAAACCGACGGCACAAACAGGAAGGCGAGCAACAGAACCAGCGCAACGAGCCGTGCCGCCATGGCAACCGTAAGCCTCATGCCGGGCGCGCTGCCAGACGGGAGATGGTGGCAAGGCGCACCTGACCGATGGCGGCGCCCGATGCATCGACGACAGGCAGCGCCTCCCTGCCCTGCCACAGCATGTTGGCATAAGCCTCGCGAAGCGACGTTGACGGCTGGACGGGCTCGCCTTCGGCTCCGCCCGGTTCCATCACGTCGTCGACCTTGCGCAGCGATAGAAGCCGGAACGGTCGATCCGCCGTGCCGACCAGATTGTCGACGAAGTCGGTCGCCGGCTTCACCAGCAGCGTCGCCGGGTCGGCATATTGCACGACCTTGCCCTCGGCCATTACCGCGATCCGGTCGCCGAGCCGCATGGCTTCGTCCATGTCGTGCGTGACGAGCAGCACCGTAACGCCTGTCTTGCGCTGAATTTCCAGCAGATCGTCCTGCGCCTTTGCACGAATGATCGGATCAAGGGCGCCGAACGGTTCGTCCATCAGCAGGACGTCGGGCTCGGCAGCCAGTGCACGGGCCACACCGACGCGCTGCTGTTCGCCACCGGACAACTGCACGGGATGTCGGTCGCGATAGTGCTGCGGTTCCAACTGAAACAGAGACAAGAGCTCATCGACCCGCGCGTCGATGCGGGCACGGTCCCACCCCGCAAGATGCGGGACGGTCGCGATATTCTCCGCCACCGTCTGGTGCGGGAAAAGGCCATGACCCTGGATCGCATAGCCGATCTTCCGCCGCAGCTGGTAGGCCGGCATGTCGCGCGTGTCGTGACCGTTGATCAGGATGCGGCCTTCACTTGGCTCGACCAACCGGTTCACCATGCGCAAGAGCGTCGTCTTGCCGGAGCCGGACGTGCCGACGATGACGGCGATCTGGCCCTTGTCGACCCTCAGGCTTACATCGTCGACGACGGTGTTGTCGCCGTAACGCTTGGTTACGTTTTCGATCTCGATCATCGAGCAGTCTCCTTGAGCCCGGCAGGCCGGACCATGTCGATGATGGCGTCGAGCAGCACGGCCGCCGCCAGAGCCAGCGCCACCGTCGGCAACGCACCGAGCAGAACCAGATCCATCGCCGTCTGCCCGACGCCCTGGAATACGAACACGCCGAACCCGCCGCCGCCGATCAGCGCCGCAATCGTCGCAAGTCCGATATTCTGGACGAGCACGATGCGGATGCCGGTCAGAATCACCGGAAAAGCGAGCGGCAGCTTGATCCGGAAGAGCCGCTGGCGTTCCGTCATGCCCATGCCCGCTGCAGCTTCCGTGACGGCGGGCGAGACGCCTGCGAGCCCGACTACCGTGTTCGCCACCACGGGCAGCAGCGAATAGAAGAACAGCGCGATGAAGGCAGGCGCCGCGCCGATGCCGCTGATGCCGATGTCGCGCAGCACCGGGACCGCGTTCGACAGCCAGGACAAGGGCGCGATCAAAAGCCCGAAAAGCGCGATCGACGGCACCGTCTGCAGGATGTTGAGCACGCCCAGCACCGGGCCCCGCACAGCCTTGACCTCATGGCAGAGAATACCGAGCGGGATGCCGACAAGCGCTGCGACACCCAGCGACCCGAGCGCCAGGAACAGATGCCGTTCCGCTTCGCGGCCGAAGCTTGCTGCGCGGTTCTGATATTCGCGCATGACCGAGAGATCGTTCCACAATCCACTGCCAAGGCAGATGGCCAAGGCCGCACCAGCAAGAACGACCAGCAGAATACGCCGGATCGGCGGGAGCTTCAGCCGGGCCAGCGCATCCATGGCAAGCAAGCCGAACAGGGCGAACAAGAGCCAGAAGCCCGATGCGGGTGAAACACGGGCTACGGTGTCGCCCTCTTCCACCAGCCCCGAAGCCGCGGCGCCGACGCAAACTGCCAGCAACGCGATGCCCGCAAGACTGGCTGAAAGCCTTAGCCATACGGGCGAGCGCACGACGGCGATGAGAGCAACGGCGACGGACGCAAGAACGAGCCCATAGGCCCACGCACCGGGAAGCGCCTCGGCGACGCCTAGGCCTTCGCCGAGAACGATGCGATTTGCAGCAAAGGTGACAAACGGCGCGAAGAAAAGGACCAGACCGACCCCAGCCGCAATCAGGACGCCGAGCTTGTCCAAACGGACCCATTCCGGCGTCTCTTCATCCAATACAAATGCCGATGCGGTCATTGCGCCTCGCAATTCTTATGAGCTGCCGCGATGGCAGACCGCATCTTCACGTCATTCAGACGCAACGGCAGAAACCGCCCTATCGGTCAGTCCAGAAAGCCGTTCGACGTCAGGAAGTCCTCGGCAACGGCGCTTGCCGCCTCACCACCGACCTGCACCCGTCCGTTCAGCTGCTGGAGAGCCTCCAGCGAAAGCGACTCGAATACCGGCGTCAGCACCTCTTCGATTTGCGGATTGGCCTCGAGAACTTCCTCGCGGATGATTGGCGCGGGGTTGTAGACGGGCTGAACGCTCTGGTCGTCTTCAAGAACGACAAGACCGGAAGGCGCAATACCGCCGTCCGTTCCGTAGACCATCGCTGCATTGGCCCCATTGGTCTCGCGTGCTGCGGCCTGGATGGTCGCGGCCGTGTCACCGCCCGACAGCGTGATCAGCTGGTCGCCGGTGAGTTCAAACCCGTAGACCTCCTGAAAGGACGGAAGTCCGGCTTCTGAATTCACGAACTCGGCGGATGCGGCGAGCACGGCTTCACCGCCGCCATTCACCCACGCCGCGAAATCACTCATCGATGCAAGGTTGTTTTCGGTCGCCACATCCTCGCGGATCGCGATCGCCCAGGTGTTGTTGGCAGGTGCAGGCGTCAGCCAGACGATCTGGTTTGCCTCGTAGTCCAGCGACTTGGCTTCCTCAAAACCCGCATCGGCGTCGCGCCAGATGTCATCCTCCGCGCGGTCGAAGAAGAACGCGGCGTTGCCGGTATATTCCGGATAGATGTCGATCTCGCCAGCGGTAATCGCCTCGCGCACGACAGGCGTGCCACCGAGTTGCAGGCGGTCTTCTGTCTCGATCCCGGCATGCTCGAGGACCTGGATGATCATGCTGCCGAGGACGCCGCCCTCGGTATCGATCTTCGATGAGACGACGACCTGTGCATGGGCGGTACCCATGAGGAGCGTCGCCCCGAAAAGGCTGGCGGTGACGAGTGCGAGACGGGTCATGAGCGGCTCCTGTAGCGTGGATTTCGGCCCAGCGATGCGTGCCGATTTGAGGTGCGATCGGCCGGCTGTCTTCGGCACCGGAACAAACGCTCGAAGCGCCATTATGTTGCGGAAGCTTCGGCACGTTCAAGGCGCTCGTCACTTTTTTGCCGCATGCGCCTCGCGCGAAAAGCGCCTTCGGTTCGTTTCGGCGGCCTGCGATCTGGCGCCTCACGCTGATCAACCGTCAGCCAGAGTGCATCGGCAGCGGCGAGCAGAAATTCATCTTTCGTCAATATCTCCAGCCCTCTAGCGGCGTTTGCTCATAACGGCTCGCTAACCATCCGTAAACTTCCCCACGTCAGCATCATCGACAAGCGGGATGCGATTCGCAGCCGCTTGGTGCTGGATCGTGCGGGTCAAGAAGTGGGCACGCATCCGGCAGAAATGGCATGGGCAGTTCAGCGTTTTGAGGAATGCGAAGCGGCTCCTTGTGTTGGGTATGCCTGGGCATGATTGTCGGGCGTTTTGGGGCGATGACGATGACGACGATGACGGATGAGAGCAATGCGGGCAGCTTTGGTGAACTCGCACTGTTCCCGCTGACGAGCCAGGCGCGCCGCGTGCGCGAAGCCGCAGCGCAACTGCTCAAGCGGCGCACGACCGCAGCGGCCAACCGCTACCGGCAGGAACTCGCGGGCGGGATCTTCAACGAGCTTTCAGCGCTGGGCTTCAGCGAAGAGCAGCAGGACGAGGCCGTTGGCGCGTTTCTCACCGAGGTCGAGCGCGAACTCGCCGAAATCCACTATCAGCGCATCCGGCTTCTGGTGTGACGCGTTTCCAGGTGAGTTGGATTCCGGTTCATCGTACCGAAACGCGACCAAGCCATGACCCTAGCCGCCGCTGATCGCGGTGATCACATACACTTCGTCATGATGAGACAGCGGCGTGTCGAGCGTCGCCCGCTCCCCATCCACGAAGACGTTCATGTGTTTTCGGATCGCGGGCCGACTGTCTCTGATCCGGTCGCCCATTCCAGGGAACTGCTGATCGAGCGCATCGATCATCTCGCCGACACATTGCGCTTGGACCGTGAACTCGCGCGGCGCGCCGGGGAAAAGATCGGCAAGCACGGCCGCGATCTTCACCGTGACGACCGGGCGTGCCGCTGACGCATCCATGGCCGATCACGCGACCATGGTTTCGACGGAGACGACCGGCGGGAGGTTCTGCGCAATCAGCGTCCAACCCTCACCCTCATTGGCGCTGCCATAGATCGCGCCCGAAGCCGCGCCGAAATAGACACCCGCCGGCGACAGGCTGTCGGTCGAAAGCGCCTGACGGAGCACGTTGAAGTACACGTCCTGCTGCGGCAACCCATCGCGCAAATCAGCCCATGTCTTCCCGCCATCCCGCGTGCGCCATACCGCGGCTTTGGCATCCGGCATGTAGCGCCCCTTGGTGTCGCCATTGAGCGGCACCATGAACACCGTATCCGGATCCCGCGGATGCGCAGCTGCCGGAAATCCGAAACTCGACGGGAGGCCATCCTCGATGCTCTGCCAAGTCTTTCCGGCGTCGTCGCTGCGATACATGCCGCAATGGTTCTGCTGATAGAGCCGCCCGCTGCCGCCGGCTGCCCGCACGAGGTTGTGCACGCACTGGCCGACTTCGGGATAGCGCTGGTCCTCGGGCATGTAATCGGCGCGCGTACCCTTGTTGCGCGGCTCCCAGGTCTGGCCGCCATCGGCAGAATGGAAGACGCCCGCCGAAGAGATGCCCACATGGATCGACTGCGGGTCTTCCGGATCGACAAGCAGAGAATGGAGGATCAAGCCGGCGCCGCCGGGCATCCAGCGCTCGCGGCTCGGATGGTTACGCAGCCCGTCCAGATGGACCCAGCTTTCACCGCCATCGGTGCTTTTGAACAATCCGGCAGGTTCCACCCCTGCATAAATGGCATCAGGCGCCACGCAGAGGCTCCAGACGGCCTTCACCGGATCCTCCCCCTCCGCATAGGCCAATCCTTTGCTTGAATGCGTCCAGCTCTTGCCGCCGTCTGTCGACTTCCAGACGGCCGGCCCGAACCACTCATTGCCGCCGGCGGCGTAGATCGCGCCGGTCTTGGGATCGCCGACGACATGGTTGGTCGGCCAGGTTTCGCAATGCGGCCCCGACATCTCCCAGCTGCGCCGGTCCTCGTTGCTTTTCAGGATGAAGGCACCTTTGCGGGTGCCGATCAGCAGATTGATGGATTGTGTCACGACGAGCCTCCCAACTGCGCTGGACATTTACGTTGATATCAACATTATATCGTCATGTCAAAATCGGGTGATTTGCCGTTCTCAACCACCATCGAAGTGCGCGACCGCTGCCTGTGCCTGCGGGTGCAGCGTGCGGCGCGCCGTTTGGCCCGCCGCTTCGACGAGGCGTTGCGCCCGTTCGGCCTCACACATGGCCAGTTCTCCATCCTGATGGCGCTGAACCGACCGGCCCCGCCGACGATCGGACAGCTCGCGGATTTCCTGGCGATGGACCGCACCACACTGACGGCCAATCTGAAGCCGCTGCATCGGCGCGAGCTTGTCACGCTCGCCGTCGACAAGGGCGACAAACGCAGCCGCCTGCCATCGCTGACCGACGAAGCGAGAGCCCTGCTGGCAGAGGCGGCTCCCATCTGGCGCGCGACCCACGACGATCTGGATGCCGGCCTCACCGATCCCGCGGAGCTGCGCGAGCGCCTGGCCGAGATCGCCTGACCGCCACTGTCCCGCCTTGACCGTGCTTTGGCTTCTGACTATCGATACATGCAAATGGATATTTCTCGGCTGGGAGAGGTTTGGCATCTGCCAAGATTGCCGGGATCAAGGGAGGACGATCATGAAGAAGCTCACGCTTATTGCATCCGCATGCCTTTTGCTGACAGGCCCTGCGCTCGCGCAGGAAACGACCTTGCGCGCCGTCTCGGGCTTCGCGACCGGCACTGCCTTCTCCCGTCCCTATGAGGCTTTGGTCCAGTGGATCAACGAGAACGGCAAAGGCGTGCTTCAGATCCAGAGCGTCGGCGGGCCCGAATCCATTCCTCCGTTCGAAGTCGGAAATGCCGTGTCGTCCGGCGTCGTCGATATGGCGAACGTGACGGCGGCCTTCTACACCAATGTGCTGCCGGAAGGTGATGCACTGAAGCTTGCCCAGACGACCATCCAGCAGCAGCGCGAAAATGGCTGCTACGAGGCTGTCGATACGCTTCACCAGGATAAGATGAACGTCAAATATCTCGGCCGCACCGGCGATGGCGTGAACTTCCACCTGTATCTGACGAAACCGATCGAGAGCGCCGACCTCAGCGGGCTCACCATCCGCACGACCCCCGTCTACCAGGCCATGTTCGAAGCGCTTGGCGCCACGCCCGTCACCACTGCTCCCGGCGATGTCTATACGGCGCTCGAGCGCGGCACGATCGACGGATATGGCTGGCCGATCCAGGGTGTGCTGGACCTTGGTTGGGACGAGCAGACCAACTACCGCGTCGACCCAGGCTTCTATCAGGTCGACGTCGAAATCCTCGTCAATCTCGACAAATGGGAAAGCTTGACCGACGAGCAGCGCGCATTGCTCGAGGAAGGCATGGCGTGGCTGGAAGAGCAGAACGCCAACAATGCCGAGCTGAACGAGAAGGAACGCGCGGCGCAGGCGGAAGCCGGCATCGAGACCATCGAGCTCAGCGAGGAAGCCTCGGCCACATGGCTTCAGGCCGCGCAGGATGCCGGCTGGGAAAGCGCGATGGCCGTCAATCCGGAGTTCGCGGAAACGCTGCAGGGCTGCTTCCAGGAATAAGCTTCGTTCATGCGCACGCTTGCCCGCCTGCAGGACGCGACGATCCACGCTTTCGCCGTGTTGGCGGGGATCGTCTTCGTCCTGATCACGCTCGTCCTCGTCCTCAATGTTGGCCTGCGCTTTTTCGCGGGCAAGAACGTCTACGGCATGATCGATGCGATCGAGATGGGCTTGATGGCCGCAACCTTTCTCGGCGCGCCGTGGGTCCTTCGCAAGAATGCCCACGTCTCCGTCGACATTGTAATGTCCGGCCTTTCCCCAGCGCGGCGACTGCTCGTCGATCGGCTGACATCGCTTCTCGGCGCCCTTTTGTCTGCGCTGTTCACTTGGGCGACGTTGAGCGCCTTGATGATTGCGCTGTCACGCGGGTCGATGATGCGCGGCGTCCTCGTCATCCCGGAATGGGTTCCGCTTCTCGCGCCCTTCATCGGCGGACTTCTCCTGACGCTGGAATTTCTGAGACGCGCCGCGGTCGGCCCCGAAACTGAAGCGCATCAGGCAGGGCTCTGACATGGATTGGGCGCTCACCTTATCGCTGATGCTCGGCGCGCTTATTCTGCTGCTCGCCACGGGCCTGCCGGTCGCGTTTGCTTTCATCGCCGTCAACGTCGTCGGCGCCTATTTCATCCTGGGCGGCGAAAACGGCCTGATCCAGATGGCGCGAAACGCCTTCCAGTCGGTCGCGAACTATTCCCTCGCACCGATCCCGCTCTTCATCCTGATGGGAGAAATCCTGTTCCAGTCGCGCGTTGCGCACCGGGCGATCGATGCGGTGGAGCGGCTCGTCACTCGCATTCCCGGACGTCTTGCAGTCGTCACCGTATTCGGCGGCACGATCTTCGCCGCCCTTTCCGGCTCGACCATCGCCAATACGGCCATGCTCGGCTCGACGCTGATGCCGAGCATGCTGAAGAAGGGCTACCATCCGACGCTGGCGATGGGCCCGATCATGGCATCCGGTGCCATTGCGATGCTGATCCCGCCCTCTGCCTTGGCAGTTCTTCTGGGCAGCCTTGCCGGCATTTCAATTTCGCAGATCCTCGTTGCCGGCATCATTCCCGCGCTCATCTTGTCGGCGGCGTTCGTCGTCTTGATCGTTGTGTCGGCCTTGATGCGACCCGATCTGGCACCGTCCGAAGAGCTGCCGCAGATGACGATGTGGGAGCGCTGGCGGCCGTTTTGCGTCTACGTTCTGCCGCTGTCGGGCATCTTCGCAACGGTCATAGGTAGCCTTATCGTCGGCATCGCATCCCCGACCGACGCTGCCGCGCTCGGATGCCTTGCCGCCGTGATCGCGAGCCTTGCCTACCGATCCTTGACCTGGGCAAACCTCGTCGAAGCTGTGATGGAGACCGTCAAGCTCACCGTGATGATCATGTTCATCATCGCGGCCAGCCAGACCTTCAGCCAGATCCTGTCGTTCAGTGGGGCGACCAGCGGCCTCATCGGCCTGATCAATGGTTGGGAACTGACGTCGATACAGGTCCTGATCGGAATGATCCTGCTCCTGCTCTTCCTCGGCTGCTTCATCGATCAGGTGAGCATGTTGATGATCACGATCCCGATCTTTATCCCGCTCGCCAACTCGGTCGGGATCGATCTGCTCGTGCTGGGCGTCATCTATCTCCTGACGATGGAGATCGCGCTTCTAACGCCGCCCTTTGGCCTTTTGCTGTTCGTCATGCAGGGCGTCGTCCCTTCATCGATCACGATGAAGCACATCTATGCCGCAGTGACGCCCTTCGTCATGATCAAGCTGGTCGTGCTGGCATTGATCGTCGCCATTCCAGAACTCGGCACCTGGCTGCCCGGCCTTCTGGCGCGCTAGCCTACCAGCGGTCGAGCCTGCGATCCCATAGCTGGTCCGGTCGCTGCACATCCGGATCGGGCATGGGGATGTCTGTGGCAACGGCCTGAGACGGCACGATCAGATCGCCGTCGCCGATCAGGACACGCGGCTCCAGAGAACCTTGGGCCGTGGGCGCTTGCGGGTCTGTGTCAAGATTTGGGCTGGTCATTTGCTCGCACCTCGTTTGCGCGGTGATTGGCAAAACAACACCAAGGTCTGGGCAATTGTTCCGCTCCACCAAAACCGGCGGAGCGGAACGCCTTGAGCGAGCCTAGAGGGCCGGAAGATGGTCGAGCAGATCCTCCAGATGGATCGGGAATTTCCGGGTCCGATAGCCTGTCGCCGCATAGACGGCATTGGCAATCGCCGGCCCTGTTCCGCAGATGCCCAGTTCGCCAATGCCCTTGCTGCCGAGCGGGTTGGAGTTCTGGTCGAACGTATCGAGCATCTTCACCTCAAGCCGCGGGACGTCACGGTTGACGGCGATGTGGTACTCGGCAAGGTCCCGATTCATGAACGACCCGAACCGCATGTCCATCAGGCTTTCTTCCATCAGCGCAGCGCCAAGCCCGAAGATCATGCCGCCCATCAGCTGCGAGCGCGCGGTCTTTTCATTCAGAATGCGGCCCGCATCGAATGCGCCAGCCAACCGCCGAACCCGGATTTCGCCGGTATCGGCGTTGACGGACACCTCCGCGAACACGCCGCCATAGGAATATTGCGCGAGGTCTTCATGCGCCTTGCCGGGCTCGACTTGCCCTTTGCCCTTGAAGCTGTCGCCGCCGATGGCATCCAGTATGGATCCAAGCGCAAGGCTGCGTCCGGCAACGACGGCATTGCCGTTTTCGATCCGCAGATCGCCTGAATTGACGCCGGCCCAATCGCTGTCGAGCCGCGCCGCGCGTTCGATGATGGTGTCGCGGATCAATGCGCACGCCTTGGAGACCGCCGTGCCCGTGCTACCGGCACCGAACGAGCCGCCTGACCCGCATGTCTTGGGGTAGTCGGTATCGCCCAACCGTACCGCGATCGCGTTTGGATCCAGACCAAGCGTTTCGGCAGCGATCTGCGTCAGGATGGTGTAGGTACCGGTGCCGATATCCGTCATGTCGAGTTCGACACTGAGGCGCCCATCCCGATCGAGTTCCGCTGCAGCCTCCGCCGGCTGCATCATGTTCGGCCGGATCGCTGTTGCAAGTCCGCGCCCGATCAGAAGCCGCCCTTCACGCGAGGCACCAGGTTTCACTGGTCCCTTCTCCCAACCAAAGAGCTCTGCACCTTCACGCAGGCAGCGCGCGAGCGTACGGGTGGAAAATTCCTTGCCGGATGCGGGCTCCTGCTCAGGCTCGTTCTTAAGGCGAAACTCGAGCGGGTCGATGCCGCACTGAACGGCCAGCTCATCGATGGCGCTTTCATAGGTGAGCGTACCGATCGCCTCGCCCGGTGCGCGCATGGAGTCCACGTGAGGAATGTTCGCCGCAACCACGCGGTGGCGGATTTTCATCGCCTCGGCAGCGTAGCTTGCCATGGTGGGTGAAGCGGCCGCCTCGGCGAACGGGTAATCCCGCGACATGGCGCCGAGGGTTTCATGGGCGACGCTCAACAGTTTGCCATCGGCCGATGCACCCAGGCGAATGCGCTGGCGATGGTTGGTGCGGTGCGGGCCGTTCGAGAACACATGGCGGCGCGTCTGCGCGATCCGCACCGGCCGCTGAAGCTTGCGGGCTGCAAGTGCGGCAAGCACGCCTTCGCTATGCACGCCGAGCTTGGAGCCGAAGCCGCCACCGACGAAAGGCGTGACGATGCGCACATTGGCCGGATCGATCTTGAGCGTGTTGGCGAACGCCTTGCGCGCCGACGACAGGATCTGCACCGCGATGTGGACGGTCAACTTGTCGCCGTCCCATTCCGCCACGGTCGCATGGGGCTCCATCGCCGCGGCATGCTGCGCGGCGGTGTGGAAAGTGGCGTCGAGCGTCTCGGCACTTTCGGCGAAGACGGCATCGAAATCGCCCTTGTCGACGTCAGCTTCCTCGGCACCATCGAGGCTGTCGGGCGCAAAAGCATCGTCTTCATGCTCGAATGCGTCGAAGACGCTGCCATCGGCCTGATACGTGACCTTGATCAGCCCTGCCGCGTGGCGCGCCTGTTCGAGCGTGTCGGCGACGATGAAGGCGACGGGTGCTCCGTAATAGCGCACCTCGTCATTCTGAAGGACGGCATGCGACATGCCGAACCGGCCGGCATCCGCATTGTCGCCGAAGGGTGCCTGCTCCGGCGCGTTCTGGTGCGTCATCACCAGGTGCACGCCGTCGGCTGCTTCCGCATCGGCGGTCTCGATCTGCGAAACCTTGCCGCTGCCGATCGTCGCCTCAACGATGAAGCCGATCGCAGCCTGCTGATCGCCGCGGTAATCGGCCGAATAGGTCGCCGCACCGGTCACCTTCGCCGGGCCGTCGACGCGATCGAGGGGCTGTCCGATCCATTTGGTGGTCGGTTGATCGTTCATGCCGAGTGCTCCTTGGACAGGTCCGTGACATCGCGCAGTGCTGCAACGATGAGGCGGCGCACGAGGGGAATCTTGAAATCATTGTCGCCGCGCCCGACGGCACCCTGAAGTTCGGCCTCCGCAGCCTGTGCGAAAACGCCGGTATCGACAGAAGCCCCTTCCAGCGCGCGTTCGGCTTTTTCCGCACGCCACGGCTTGTGTGCGACACCGCCGAGCGCGATGCGGACGTTCTTCATCACGCCGTCCTCGACATCCAGGGCGACGGCGATCGAAACGACGGCGAAGGCATAAGACGCGCGGTCCCGCACCTTGCGATAGAGCTGGCGGGCGGGCGGGTTGGCGGGCAGCCGCACTTCCACGATCAGTTCACCGTCATCCAGCACATGGTCGCGTTCGGGCGCATCGCCCGGAAGCCGCAGCAGATCGGTGGCTGGTATCGTCCGGTCCTCGCCGTTCGCCTTGATCGTGTGCACTTCGGCATCGAGCGCCGCCATGGCGACAGCCATGTCGGACGGATGCACGGCAATGCAGTGCTCGCTGGCACCGAGGATCGCGTGGAAGCGGTTGTGGCCGTCAAGCGCGTCGCAGCCGCTGCCGGGCTCGCGCTTGTTGCAGGCACGCGCTGTGTCATAGAAATAGTGGCACCGTGTCCGCTGCAGGAAATTGCCGCCGGTCGTCGCCTTGTTGCGCAGCTGTTGTGTTGCGCCGGACAGAAGTGCTGTCGAAAGCAGCGCATAGCGCTCACGGATCAGCGGATCCGCCGAAAGCGCCGCATTGGTGACGCTTGCGCCGATAACGATCGCGCCATCGGTTTCGCTGATGTCGCCGGGCAGGCGCGAGACGTCAACAAGGCGCTCCGGCCGCTCGATCTCAAGTTTCATGAGGTCGACGAGATTGGTGCCACCACCGAGATAGCGGGAACCGGCCGAGGCGGACGCGTTTTCGGCTCGTTCGAAGGAAAACGGGGTCATCGGGCAGCCTCCCCGCCTTGCGCAGCCGCTTCGACGATGGCGTCCACGATGTTGTTGTACGCGCCGCAGCGGCAGAGATTGCCGCTCATGCGCTCGCGGATTTCCTCTTCACTCAAGATGATTTCGCCGTTGCTGACGACGCTCGGCTCGCCGGCCTCGATCTCCTTCAGGAGTGCCGTCGCCGAACAGAGCTGTCCCGGCGTGCAGTAGCCGCACTGGAAAGCATCATGGGTGATGAAGGCGCGCTGCAGAGGCGACAGCGCCTCACCGTCTGCAAGCCCCTCCACCGTAACGACGTCGTCGCCTTCATGACTGGCGACGAGCGACAGGCAGGAATTGATGCGCCGGCCATTGACGATGACGGTGCAAGCGCCGCACTGGCCCTGGTCGCACCCCTTCTTTGTCCCGGTCAGGTTGAGGTTCTCGCGCAGCGCATCGAGAAGCGTGGTCCGAATATCCGCATCCACGGTTTCGCGGCGCCCGTTGATCGTGAGCTGGGTCGAGTGCATGGGAGTCCTTGTCGATTGAGGCTCGCATCCGCGCGAAGGGCGGACCTGAGACCTAAACCAAGCATCTTCGCCGAGGTTCCAGCGACGGTGCTCATGTTCCATGCCTAGCCAGAAAAACTCCTGCGGCATCGGTCATGCCGCGGGAGTTGAGTGATTGGCAGGACAGAAAGCGCAGCAAGTACCGCCCATTCGAAAGCGCTGCGTCGAGGTGCTCGACCAAACTTGCGCTCGCCCATTTGAAACAGCAGGCGGCCTGAGGCCGAAGCACGGCTTGCTTCGACAACCGCAAGTCTGTTCCATCGCAATGCAAGGGGCACGCGATCGCGCTAGGGTGTTCAAGGCGGCATGGTCCGCCATTGGACGAATCGCGTCATGGACATGCTCATCGCCCGCCTTGGTCTGTCACTCGCCATCGGCCTCCTGGTCGGGCTCGAGCGGGGCTGGCGCGAACGCAGCGAGCCCGAAGGCAGCCGCACGGCGGGAATACGCACATTTGGCGTAGTCGGGCTGCTCGGCGGTGTACTCGCAGCCCTGTCCGATGCTTCTGGAAGCGCTGCGATTTTCATTGCGGGTTTTCTCGGCTTCGCTGTGATCTTCGGCTGGTTCAAGTTCGCCGAAGCGCAGCATGACGGCAGCTTCAGCGTCACAGGCACAATTGCCGCGCTCTGCGTCTTTGCCCTGGGTGGCCTTGCCGTTTCCGGCGACTACCGTGCAGCGGCCGCAGGCGGGGCAGCACTCGCCGCAGTTCTTGCCAGCCGTGATGCACTGCACGGCATGCTGCGCCGGCTGTCCTGGATTGAATTGCGCTCCGCCATCGTCCTGGCGGTCATGACGGTCATCATCCTGCCGCTTCTGCCAAACCGCACGCTCGATCCCTGGGGCGGCTTCAACCCCTGGCAGATCTGGTTCTTCACGGTGCTCACGGCGTCGATCTCCTTTGCCGGATACATCGCCACGCGCCTTCTTGGGTCCGCGCGCGGCCTGCTCGTGAGCGGGCTTGCCGGCGCGATCGTGTCGTCGACAGCGGTGACGGTCGCCTTCGCGCGGTCGGCAACAGCCAGCGAGCATCGTCGCGCCTATGCAGGGGCTGCGACCCTCGCCGCGATGATCTCCATCGGTCGGGTCATCCTCATCGTCGCCATCGTCTCGCCGCTTGTCCTTGGCTCGATGGTTCTGCCGGCGTTGGCCGCTGCCATCGCTTTCGGCCTGGCGGGAGGGCTCATGCTCTTCAGGGCTGGCGCACACGACACGGCATCCGAGCCGACCAACCCGTTTGAATTGACCACGCTTCTCCTCTTTGCCATCGCCTTCGCCGTGGTGGCGACGGCAAGTGCCGCCCTTTCGAGCCGGTTCGGCGACACGGGACTGGTGGCGACCTCCGCCCTGTCGGGCACTTTCGATGTAGACGTCGCGGTACTGAGCGCGCTGCGGCTCGCGGCCCAGAACATCGGCCTCGAAACAATCGGCAGCGCCGTGCTCGCCGCCCTCGGCGCCAATGCCGTTGGCCGCCTCGCCCTCGCCATCGCCGCAGGACCCCGCGCATTCTGGGTTCCGCTGCTCATGACAAACCTGATCGCCGCCGCTGCCGGAACAACCGTATGGCTTATGGCGTGATGCAGGCGGCAAGCACGTCCGCTTCTATAACCCCTTCGGGTGGGCCATGAATTCCTCGATGATCTCGATAGGTGGCTTCACGTAGTCCGAGGTGCGGCTGATGCCGAGGCCGGTCAGGTTTTTCAGCTTTACGGCCATTTCCGCCAGCTTGATGACGATCGGGATGCCGTTGATCACCGGGGCGCCGTCGACACGGTGGTCATGGAGCTGGGAGAACAGAAGCATGGGGATGCCGCCACCGGGGATCAGCACATCGACGCCCTCCTCGACCAGCGGTCGCGCTTGCTCCTCGAACAAGGCCCTGACAGTCTCGAGCTTTTCTTCCGAGCCGAAGGCATCCAGGATCTGGCCGGGTTCGAACTGCATTGCATGCACGCCGGTCACCCGCTCCTTCAGGCCGTACTTGCCGATCTGGTGGTGAAACCAGGGGATGTAGCGCCTGTTGATCGTCACGATGCCGGAGCGCTGGCCGAGCTGGCAGGCATGCAGCATCGATGCCTCGCCCATGCCGAGCACCGGAATGTCGACCACCGATCGCGCCTCGTAGAGACCCGCATCCTGGAAGTGCCCGATGATGAAGGCATCGTAGCCTTCCCGCTCCGCACGAACCGCGTTGCAGATCACTTCTCGGGCGCAGCGAAACTCGACGATGGCATGCGCATAGGAATCGTGTGGCGTGATCCCCTTGATGTCTATCTCGGTGCCGGGATCGATGATCTGGTCGAGATGCTTGCGCAACTCGTCCCAGTAGCTCGCACCATGTTCGTAATCGACATAACTTTGATACCAGATGCGCATTGTCAGTACCTGATCATGCTGGGCAGCCACAGGGCGATCTGCGGCCAGATGACGAGAAGCACGACGAGAAAGAGCGTGCATCCGATATAGGGCAGCGCCGCCCGGGCGACCTCGCCGATCGTGGTGCCCTTGGGTGCGACCCCGACCATGACGAACAGCAAAAGCCCAAACGGCGGCGTCACGAGGCTAAGTTCGAGCACCAGCAGCATGATGATGCCGAACCAAACGGCATCGAAGCCGGCGAGCGCCGAAAGCGGCATGAAGATCGGAAGCGTCAGCATCATGATCGAGAGTGGATCCATGAACATGCCGAGCACGATCAGCACCAGCACCATCAGCGTCAGCAGCACATAGGGCGAAACATCGAAGCCGGTGGCAAAGCCGATGAGCCCCTGCGAGGCGCCCGAGAAGGCGAGGATCTGCGAAAACGTCGTAGAGCCGACGATGATCATCAGCATCATCACCGAAACAGCGAGCGTGCCCTTCATCGACTTGACGACTGCTTCCCAGCTCAGCTTGCCGTAGAGCGCGGCAAGAACGATGACGGCAAGCGCCCCGAATGCCGCGGACTCCGTCGGTGTTGCCCAGCCAAGCAGGATCAGACCAACGACGGCGAAGACGACGATGCCCATCGGTGCCACATCGACGATGAGCGCGCGTGCGATCTCGCGTCCCGTGGCGCGCTTGGCTGCGTAGCCGGGTGCCGCCTCTGGATCGATGGCGATCTGCAGCCTGATCGTCAGCGCGAAAAGGAGCGCCAGCACGAGGCCCGGTATCAGGCCCGCGATCAGCAATGACCCTACGTCGATCCGCCCGAGCGAGCCGAGAAGAACGGCGAGCGATGATGGCGGGATGATCATGGCGAGGCCGCCTGTCGCGAGAATAGGCCCCATGATGATGTGCTTCTTGTAGCCCCGCTTGATCATGTCCGGCATCAGCGTGGTGCCGAGCATGGCGGCGTTGGCCATCGAAGAGCCGGACAGGGTCGCGAAGATCGTGCCGCCGCCGACGGTCAGATAGGCGAGCCTGCCTCGGATGTTGCCCATGCATTTGTCGAGCGCGTCGAAGACGCGGAACGCAAGGCCCGTGTGGAACAGCAGTTCGCCCATGATGAGGAAGAGCGGCACCGGAACGAGCGCGAAACTCGTGATCGAGGTCGTGGCGTTTGCGACCAGCTGATCGATGCCGACGATCCCGCCCATGAAGATCAGGACGCCGATGATGTTGATGACTAGAAAGGCGATTGCGACCGGCATGCCGATGAGCATCAGCGCCAGCAGGCCGCCGATCATGATCAGCGTGGCGTCATACCAAGGCATCATGTCAGTGTCCCCCGCCCGCGCCGCTATAGGTTTCGCCGCGCAGCAGAATGCGCAGGAACTCGATCGCCATCAAAAAGAAGCCTCCGCCCAGCATCGCGTAGAGCACCCAGGCCGGGATGTTGATCGAGCGCATGTCCACCGATCGCGTGGCGATCATCTCCATGCCGACGGCGGCCGATCGCCAGGTGAGAAGACCAAGCGCGAGGATGCAAACCACCAGAACGAGGCGGCCCACAGCCACGCGCAGACCATCGGGAAGCTTGGCGACGAAGGAGCCGATCGCCACATGCCCGTTCTCGCGCACCAGCCAGGGCGCTGCCGCCATGGTGGCGAACAGCATGACATATTCGACGATCGCGCTCGTCGATTGGAACGGCCTGAAGCCGGTATTTCGCAGGATGACGTCGACGATGATCAACGCCGTGATGGCCGCGAGGCTGAGAGCCCCGAGAACCGCCAGGCCAACGATCAGCCGGTCATAGAATCTCATCATGGTCTTGGCGCCCGTTCCATTGGAAACGAAAGCCGGGCGAGGCGCTTGGCCCCGCCCGGTTATCCCATTACTCAGGATAGTAAGCCGAACGCAGCGCGTCGTAATGCTCGCTGCCGGCGGCCTGCATGCGCGCCCAGGCGCTCTCGAACGCCATGCGGCGGAACTCTGCCGCCTGCTCGTCCTCAAGCTCGACGACGGTCATGCCCTCCTCGCGCACGGTGGCATCCGTTTCGGAAATCACCTGCTGGAAGTTCTCATAGGACGTCTGCTCGTATTCGGCAGCAGCTTCCTCGATGATCGCCTTGGCCTCATCCGAGAGGCCTTCCCACTTCGCCGGGTTGATCACGACGGCGAGATCGGTCTGGAAGACGCCGGGATCGATGCGGTAGCGCAGGAAGCGATCCCAGGAGAGATCCTTGATGCCGACGATCGGCCAGCCCGAACCATCGAAGGTGGAGCGCTCGAGGCCGGTGTAGACATCCGGCACCGGCACGGAAACCGGGATCGCGCCGATCTCCTCGAAGAAGGCGTTATAAATTGGCTGGGAACGAATGCGCAGGCCGGAAAGATCGACGCCGCCATCCTCGGTCCGCCGCGGCTCCTGGATCGTATAGACGTGGAACTCCACGCCGGTATCGAGATGTGCCAGAAGCTCGACGCCGAGCTTTTCACGGAAAGCCTGCTGCATGATCCCGAAGCCGCCATTCTCGCGCGCTTCCGCAGCCGTCACGGTCGAGCCCACCCAGGCATCGGCTTCCGGCATGGTGCCGAGATAATAGGACGCCGGGCCGTATTGCATGTCGATCACGCCGCGGCGAACAGCGTCGACCTGCTGGTTCGGCGGAAACATTTCCGGGCCGCCGGCATAGGTGATCTGGACGACGCCTTCACCCTTCTCGTTCACCAGATCGACGAAGCCCTGAAAGCTCTGGGAAAAGGCCAAAGCCTGCGGGAAAGCGGAAATCGCCCGGATCTGCTCTTGCGCATGAGCGGCGGAAGCGCCGAGCGCAAGCATCGATGCGGTGGTCATGATGGCGAATTTTATACGCATTTTCTTCATTTTGAGTACCCTCTGTGGATCTTTGAACCAACTGCCGGCTTGTTACCGATCTGTCATGAATTGCCCGCGAGAACCGGAGGGCGAACAAGCCCTGAAGCTTCGAGGGATCGTAGGAAATCGGCCATGCGTTTCTGCCGGTAGGCAGCCACGTCCATGCCCTCGTAGTCGAAGAAGCCGGCACCGGTTTTCAGCCCGATCCTGCCTTCTTCCATGTTGCGGCTGATGATCGCCGGCGGCGCGAAGCGCTCGTCCTTGAAGGCGTCGCTCAGATAATTCGATGCGTAAAAGAGAATGTCGCCGCCGCCCCAGTCGATGAACTCGAGCAGACCGAGCACGCCGAAGCGAAAGCCGAAACCGTAGGTCACCGCCTTGTCGACATCCTCTGCGCTGGCAACGCCTTCCTCCACAAGCCGGGCCGCTTCGTTCATCGCCAGCGCCTGGATGCGCGGGACGATGTAGCCGGGCGACGCCTTGCAGGTGATCGGCACCTTGCCGATGGATTCCAGGAACCCGCGCACCGCAGCCAGCGCCTCATCGGCCGTTTCATCGGCTGGAGAGAGCTCGACCAGTGGCATCAGAAATGCCGGGTTCAACCAGTGCGCATTGAGGAAACGGCTCGGATGCCGCGTGAATGCAGCCAGATGCGTCGACAGCATCGTCGATGTCGTGGAGGCAAGAACGGCGCCCTCGCCTGCATGTTCATCGAAGACAGCGAAGGCATCGCGCTTCGCTGTCTCGATCTCGGGCACAGCTTCGAAGACGATTGCAGCCTGCGCCAACGCCTCGGCCGCCTGGTCGGACGGAAGCACCTGAACACGTGCCATGATCTCGCCGATGGCGGACGGATCGAAGGCGCCGAGCGACGCGATCGATTTAAGTCCCGCCTCGATCTCGCCAAGCGTCTCGGCCTTCAAAGCCTTGAAGGCAGAAGCATCGCGCGGCTTGGCATCGAGAAGCCGGATGTCATGCCCGGCATAGGCGACGCACTGCGCGATGCCGCGTCCCATGCGGCCGGCGCCGATACAGGCGATGATCTCCCCAGCCATCAGAGGCCGTCCTGCAGCATGGACTGGACCTCGGCGGGGCTTCTGTCGGCAAGTCCGATGGTCTCCATCGTTCGGCCATGCGCGCGGAAATCCTGTTCCGCGACTGCACCGGCGATCGCGAGAAGGCCCTTGGCGACCGGACACGGCACCCCGGCCCAATCACCGACCGACACGAGGAAGGCGAGCCCGAGACCAACATCCTCGGTCATGTAGCGATGGTTCTTGAGATCGAGCGTTTCGTGCCAGTCGCCCGAACCGACCAGCTTGTCATGGGCAAGATTGCCGTACATCCAGTCGCTGGTCTCGTAGTGATCGGCGAGCGGGAAATGCGGTGCGCCATAGCCGAGCTTTTCGCGGATCGCGATGCGCTCGTTGTCGAGTGCGGCATGCGTGCGGCGGATCGCCGGCTGCGTGCCCTCGTTATGAATGTCCCACTTGTCAAAATGCTCGATCGGTCCGGCATTCATCAGGATCAGCGGCGGATGGATGATCGGTCCGGCATTCATCAAAGCGCCGGAGAGCGCGTCTTCCACCCGCTCGATCGCTCCGGGGAATGCAGCCGAGATGATCTCGATGGCCTCGTCCGTCTTGCGGGCCGGCAGAACGCCGGTCGGCAGGCGCGAGGCGCGCGTCGTGATGCGAACCTCAAGCGCATTCTGCTTGCGGCAAAGCCAGGGCAGCGTGCCGGTTTCGGCAATTGCGATATCGGCCGTCGAGCCCGCATCGCGGATGCGCTTCATCATGATGTAGGACCCGAAGGTGCCCGGTGGCAGATAGATCACCTGTCCGTCGATCAGATGCGATGCGAGCGCGTCGGCCATGTCGGCCTGGGCGAATGCGGGCGTCGGCGCGACGATCAGAGCCGCGCCGTCGAGCGCTGCATCAAGATCAGCGGTGGGAGACACCGGCACTTTCCGGCTGCCCTTGTGGTCTGTGACGGTGATCGCGCCCGCGGCGGCAATATCGGAAAAGCTCGATGCTTCGCGACGCCACCACGCAACCTCGTGGCCTGCCTCGGTAAAATCGGCTACCGCCGCATAGGACCCGTTGCCCCCACCCAGAACCGCAATCTTCATAAACACACTCCCTGCTTCTGAACGTCTTGAACGAAGCTGTTCGCTTCGAATGTCCTCGGCGAGGTCGCTGCAGTTCTGCGCATCGGCCTCACCGCTCCTCGTCGATTGTCTGGGCAGACGGCCGATCTCCGGAACGGGCTTCCGGACCGTGCAGATCGATGATGCGCGCCAGCACACCCTTCAGGATCTCCGCCTGGTCCGGCGAAATCTGTTCGATGATCTCCGCCTCGTGCGCACGTGCCTCCGTGATGAGCTCAGCGGCGAGCTTCCTGCCCTTCTTCGTGAGGTAGACCCTCACACGCCGACGATCGCGCTGGTCGCTGCGCCGGCTCACCAGGTCCTTCTCGGCCATCTGGTCGATGATCTTCGTTAGCCGCGACTGTTCCATCAGCGCCAGCGCAGCGAGTTGGGTCACCATCTGCCCTTCCTCGTCGGCGAGGCAGGCCAAGACCCGCCACTCGGGCACGCGCACGCCGCGGGCTCGGATCAGGGCATGGAATTCTGTCGACACGCCATCGCTGGCTGCGGCGAGCAGATAGAGGAGATAATTGCTGACAAAGCCCCGATCGGCAGGCTTTGCGGGTTCGGCGACAAGGTCAGAAGCGCGCTTTGTTGCAGTCATTGGATGCTCACATCGATTGCGGGATGATGAGCGCCAGACCTGGCACAAAAATCAAAAGAGCAAGACGCACGATGTCGACTGCGACGAAGGGAACCACACCGGCATAGATGCGCTCGATCGGGACTTCGGGTGCGACCGAGCGCATGACGAAGATGTTCATCCCGATCGGCGGCGTGATGTAGGAAAGCTCCGTCGCGATCACCACGAAGATGCCGAACCAGATGGGATCGAAGCCGAGACCAACCACGATGGGAAAGAAGATCGGCACCGTCAGCGTCACCATCGACAGGCTTTCCAGAAGGCAGCCGAGGATCAGGTAGATGATGACGATCGAGAAGATGACCTGATAGGGCCCGACACCGAGAAGGTTGATCCACTCGCGCAGATCCGTCGTGAGGCCGGAAAAGTTCACGTAGTTCAGGAAGAACAGCGCTCCGAACAGGATGAAGAACATCACTGCCGTTGTCTTCGCGGTATCGAAGAGCGTGGCGAGCGTGTCGCGCAGCGTCAGCCGGCCCCGGGCGGCCGTTAGAAGAAAGGCTCCGCCGGCACCCATGCCTGCCGCCTCTGTCGCCGTGAAGGCGCCGACATAGATGCCGCCCAAGACGAATACGAACAGAGCCAGCGCCCAGAAGACGCCCTTCAGAGCACGGAAACGCTCGATCAACGGCAGCTTCGGCTGAACCGCCAGCTCTTCCTTGTACATCACCAGCGAGAGCCTGACGGCGAAGATGTAGAAAACGATGCCGACGAGCCCGGGAAGCAGGCCGGCCAGAAACAGCATGCCGATGTTCTGCTGCGTGAGGATCCCGTAAATGACCAGGATGACCGACGGGGGAATAAGGATGCCAAGCGTTCCGCCGGATGCGATCGAGGAGGACGCAAGGCGATCGGAATAGCCGAATCGGCGCATCTCGGGCAGCGCGATGCGCGCCATCGTGGCTGTCGTCGCAAGCGACGAGCCGCACACCGACGAGAACCCGCCGCAGGCGACGATCGTCGCCATCGCAAGTCCGCCCTTCCGGTGGCCAAGCCAGGCATTCGCCGCCTTGAAAAGCTCTGCCGCGACACCTGACTGGACGACCAGATTGCCCATCAGCAGGAACAGCGGAACGACTGACAGCGTATAACTTCGGCCGCCATCGAAATAGGTCTGGCCGATGAGAGAAAGCGTCGGCGTCCAGCCGATGATCGAGGCGACCCCGACGAGGCCCACGCCCGCCATGGCGAAAGCGATCGGCACACCACAGAAAATGAGACCGAGGAGCAGGGCAACGCCGATCGGCCAATCCATTATACGGCCCCCTCTCGGCCTTTGGACAGCCGCATGACGGCCATCACGAAGGTGACGACGGAACAGGCGCCGGCGATGATTGCGGCAGCCTTCGAAAAAGGCCCGATCGGCGCGCGCAGATAGACCGTGACCTCGTTGTAGCTTGCAAGCTGGCTGCCGTGCTTCCAGAGCTGCCATGCGATGACGGCAAGTATGACGCTCACGAAAAGCCGCGCGATCAGAAGCTGCGCGATCTCGGCCCAGCCCTTGAGCCTCGACGTGATGAGATCGACGGAGATGTGCCCGTCATCCAGACAGACGGCCGGCAGCCCGCAGAAGATGATCGCCATCAGCAGGAGCTCCGTATATTCGGATGCGCCCGGCAACGGACTGGACAGGAAATAGCGCCCGACCACATCGATCACCGTGACGCATGTCAGGGCGATCAGCAGCGCTCCGCAGAGCACTGCCGTAATCATGCGCAATCCCCGCCGAGCCCTTGTGAAGAAGGCCTCGGAAGCGGGTGTCATCACTCGCTCGCGACAGCTTGCACTTCGGTTTCGAGCTTGGAGAGGATGGCGTCGAAATCGACGTTCTTGGCCTCGTAATTGGCCTTGATGCCATCGAAGATCGGCTGCGCTGCCGTTCGCAGCTCCTCGACCTCTTCCTCGGTCGCGTCATGGAATGTGACCGTTTCACCGATCACTTCCATGCCGGCCGCATCCGCCGCATCCCAGGCCTGACCGGCCATGCGGGCGAAAGCCTCACCGGAAATCTCTTCGATCGCCGCCTGGTCTTCGGCAGACAGGCTGTCGAACTTTGCCTGGTTCATGACGAAGAAGAACGAGACGTTGTAGAGCCCGCCGGGCACGCGAAGCGCCGTATCGACCAGGCTCTCGAGCTTGAAGAAGGGGATCGATTCCACCGGGAAGAAAATGCCGTCGGCAACTCCACCCGAGAGGATTTCGTAGGATTGCGGCGACGGCGCCTGGATCGACACCATGCCGAGACCTTCGGCAAGCACGTTGGTGATGTTGCCGGCAACGCGCACCTTCTGGCCGGAAAGACCTGAAATCGGGGTGACCGGCTGGCCTTTGGTGAAGAGCATGCCCGGGCCATGCGCGAAGACGCCGAGCACCTTGGTTCCGCGATGTTCGTCCGCGGCGGCAAGATCGCTTTCGTAGACGCGCTGGAACGCGACGGAAAGGCTTTCCGACGTGTCGGCGATGAACGGCAGCTCGGCGATTTCGGTCAGCGCGAAGCGGCCCGGCGTATAAGAGTGGACACCGAAAGTGAGATCGGCGACGCCGTTGGCGGCCAAGTCGAAATGGGCGGGCGGCGGTCCGAGCGGCGCATCGAGAATCTGAACGCTCACGCGTCCGTCCGTCGCTTCCTCAAGCTGCTCCGCCCAAGGGATCATCATGTCCTTGACGATCGGGTGAGAGGTCGGAAGCCAGTTTGACATGCGAAGGACAGTCTCTTGCGCAGACGCGGAAACGCTGAGCGCAAGCAGCGATATAGATGCATATGCAAGTTTCTTGAGCATGGCGGTCACCGTGGTTCCCCTTGTTATCGGACGCCTTACAAACGAAATGCTGACACAGGTTTTCGATCCCTTCAAGCTTGAAAAGATGAAATTGCATAAGTTCATGCCTGAAGGTTGACAGGTGAAAACATGATAATTCATATTCTTTCAGTCGACGCTGCGAGTGCCGCCGACGAGATGGCCGAAGCCGAAAGCGGAGGTACTGCGCATGTCGCAACTGCGGCTGAAAGTTTCTTCTGTTGAAGCGCTGACGGACAAGATCCGGGCGGTCACGCTGACATCCGCCGATGGCCGCAAGCTTCCCGGATACCAAGCCGGCGCTCATATCAAGATCACGCTCCCGACCGGTGGCGAGCGCCACTACTCGCTGATCAATTCCGATGCCGAGACAGACCCTTCCCACGGTACGGACAGCTATCGGCTCGGCATTCTGAAGGAAGCGGCCAGCAAGGGCGGCTCGCTGTTCATGCATGCGCTTGCGCCAGGCGACACGATCGACACATCGGCCCCAAAGAACGATTTCGCCCTCGCCTCGCATGACGGTCCGGCCATCCTGCTGGCCGGGGGGATCGGTGTCACGCCGATGATTTCGATGGCGGCCGAACTGCAGCGGTCGGGCCGACCGTTCGAATTCCACTATTCCGGCCGATCACGTCCGCTGATGGCATTTGTCGATGAGATCGAAGCGGCTTGCGGTGACGCACTGAAGGTCTATTGCGACGACGAGGCGGAACGCTGTCTCGACCTTACCGGTCTCATCGAACGAGCGCCGGCCGATGCCCATTTCTACGTCTGCGGGCCCCGCGGCATGATCGAAGCCGTACGCGAACGCGCGCTCGCCAAGGGGTTCGACAAGGAGCGCGTGCATTTCGAACTGTTCGACCAGCCGGAGGAGCAGGCCGGCGACCAGCCCTTCGAAGTTGAAGTGAAGTCGACCGGTGAAGTTTTCACCGTTGCACCCGGCCGGACGATCATCGAGGTTCTGGAAGAAGGCGGCGTCGATCTCGTCTATGACTGCCAGCGCGGCGATTGCGGCATCTGCCAGACCACCGTGCTCGAAGGTGTTCCGGACCACAGGGATGTCATTCTGACCGACGAGGAGCGGGCGGCCAACGACATGATGCAAATTTGCGTATCGCGCTCGAAGACCCCTCGCCTCGTGCTCGATCTCTAGGAGGAAGTTCATGAGCCGCCATGCCAATGACCGCTCCGCCATCGCCGCCCTGGTGCGTCCGACGGAAGTTCACCGTGACATCTACATCGACGAGGATGTGTTCCAGCTCGAGATGAAGCATCTCTTCGCCAATTGCTGGGTGTTCGTCGGCCATGACAGCCAGACACCGAACAAGGGCGATTACTTCACGACCGAGATCGGCACGCAGCCCGTCATCATGGTGCGCCATTCGGACGACGAGATCTACGTCCTGCACAATCGTTGTCCGCACAAGGGCACCAAGATCGCCATCGACCGCGCCGGCCACACCGGCAAGTTCTTCCGCTGCCCCTACCATGCATGGTCGTTCAAGACGAATGGCTGCCTGCTCGCGATACCGCTGCGCAAGGGCTACAAGGACACCGGGCTCGAAGAGAGCGAAAGTGTCAAGGGCATGGCGCCCGTCGGCGCCGTCAAGAACTACCGCGGCTTCGTCTTCGCCCGGCTTGCGCCGGAAGGCGTGTCGTTCGAGGATTTCTTCGGCTCATCCTTGAGCTCGATCGACAACATGGTCGACCGTTCACCGGCCGGGCGGCTCGAGGTGGCAGGCCCGCCTTTGCGCTACATGCACCGGTGCAACTGGAAGATGCTGGTCGAGAACCAGACGGACACCTGCCATCCCATGGTTGCCCACGAAAGCTCCGCCGGCACGGCGATCAAGCTGTGGGAAGAGATGGAAAAGCCCGAAGGCACGAAAAAGCCGATGGCCATGGAGGTCATCGCGCCATTCATGTCGTCCTACGAATTCTTCGAGAACATGGGCATCCGCACCTGGCCGAACGGGCACGGCCATACCGGTGTGCACCATTCGATCCACTCCGACTATTCCGCGATCCCCGGCTATTTCGAGCAGATGTGCGAAGCCTATGGCGAAGACCGCGCGCGGGAAATCCTGGGCGAAAACCGGCACAACACGGTCTATTTCCCAAACATCATGATCAAGGGCCCGATCCAGCAGCTCAGGCTCTTCAAGCCGATCTCGGCGAACAAGACGCTGGTGGAAAGCTATATCTACCGGCTCGTCGATGCGCCCGACATGCTCCTCCAGCGCACGGCCATGTACAACCGACTGATCAACGCCCCCACCTCGATGGTCGGCCACGACGATCTGGAAATGTACGAGCGCGCGCAGGAGGGGCTGCATTCGGACGGTCTCGAATGGGTCAATGTCCAGCGTCTCTATCAGCCGGGCGAGAGCTTCGAACAGGAGGCAATCGAGAACGGCACCACCGAGCGCCAGATGCGCAATCAGTTCGACGCCTGGACGAAGTACATGACGATGACGATGGACGAGGCCGCCCGATGAGTGCGCCAAGCAAGGACGATCTCATCGATTTCATCTACGAAGAAGCCCGAATGCTCGACGATGGGCGGTTCGACGAGTGGCTGGACCTCTGGACGCCCGACGGCATCTACTGGATGCCGCTCGAATACAACCAGCAGGACGAAAACCTCGTCACGTCGCTGCTGCATGAGGATTTCTTCATGATCAAGCTGCGGGTCGAACGCTTCAAGGGCGAGCGCACCTTCTCGCAGAAGCCGAAGACACGTTGCCACCATGTCATCCAGCGTCCCTTCGTCGACAGACTGGACGTCGACGCCGGCGAATTCGTGACCCACACGGCGTTTCACTATGTCGAGACGCGGCTGGATGACCAGACTCTTCTGGCCGCGAATGCCCGGCACGATCTGGTGCTGGTGGACGGCAAGCTGAAGATCAAGCGCAAGCGCGTCGATCTGCTGAATTCCGACGCCGCCTTCGGCAACATCCAGATGTTTCTGTAGAAAACGCCATGATCGAGATCGCGCCGCACGCCACAGTCTTCACCGCACTCCGGTCTGCTGCAGAACGCTGGCCCGACCGCCCCTTCCTGAACGTGCTCGAAGAGACGGCCCGCATCTACGGCATCGATGCGCGTGAATGGACCTACGCCGAAGCTCTGCGTGAAGTCGAATGCCTGCGCGATGCCTATGCCGCTGCCGGCTATACGGCAGGTGGTCGCGTCATGCTTCTTATGGAGAACCGACCGGCCTTCTTCCTTCACTGGTTCGCGTTGAATGCGCTGGGTCTGTCGGTCGTGCCGGTCAATCCGGACCTTCAATCGTCCGAACTCCAATACATGGCTGGACACGCAGAGCCGGTTCTGGCCGTCGCCATTCCCGCGCGTATTGCCGATCTTGAAAAGGCATCTTTAGCGTCAGGAGTCGGCTTTCCGGTCATCGCTCCGGACGCCACGCCGCCTGAACTTTCAGCGGAGCTGGCCAGGCGGATCGTCGCGCCAACAGGTGATCCGCTTACGCTTGAAGCTGCCATGCTTTATACGTCCGGCACGACCGGCAAGCCGAAAGGCTGCGTGCTCTCCAACCTTTATTTCCTCGCCGCCGGCCGCTGGTACGCCGAAGCCAGCGGGCTTTGCACGCTGCGCGAAGACGGCGAGCGGATGATCACGCCCCTGCCGATCTTTCACATGAACGCGATGGCCTATTCGCTGATGGCGATGATCGCCGTCGGCGGCTGCCTGACGGCGCTCGATCGTTTCCATCCGAAAAGCTGGTGGCAGAGCGTACGTCAGTCTCGCGCGACCTGCCTCCACTATCTTGGCGTCATGCCCTCCATCCTCATGAAGGCCGAACCGGCTGATACCGACCGCGATCACGATATCCGCTTCGGCTTCGGCGCCGGCATCGATCCCAAGCTGCAAGGCTTGTTCGAAGATCGTTTCGGCATCCCGCTTGTCGAAGCCTGGGCCATGACGGAGACCGGCGCCGGTGCCGTGATCGCTGCCAACATCGAGCCGCGCAAGCGCGGAACGAGCTGCCTCGGCCAGCCGCGCGGCGGCGTCGAGGCGCGCATCGTCACCGACGCGGGCAATGACGCTGCAGGCAACGAACCGGGCGAACTCCTGGTCCGGCACGCCGGCGACGATCCGCGCTACGGCTTTTTCTCCGAGTACTATAAGAATCCGGAAGCGACGGCCGAAGCGTGGGCGGATGGCTGGTTCCACACGGGCGACATCGTTCGGCGTGACGAAGATGGCGACTTCTTCTTCGTCGATCGCAAGAAAAACGTTATCCGTCGATCCGGCGAAAACATCGCCGCCGTGGAGGTGGAATCGATCCTGATGCAGCACCCGGATATCAAGGCAGCAGCGGTGGCCGCCGCACCGGACGATATCCGCGGGGACGAGGTCTTTGCCTGTCTGGTCGTTGACGGCGATCGCACGGATGCAAAGGCACGTGCCATCGTCGCCTGGTGTCTGGAGCGTGTCGCCTATTACAAAGTGCCCGGCTACATTGCTTTCCTCGATGCCCTGCCGCTGACGGCAACGCAAAAGATCCAGCGCGGCGAGTTGAAGACGCTCGTGCCGCAGCTCATGACGGATCCGGCAACGGTCGACACGCGGTCCATGAAAAAGCGGCAGGCTGCCTGATGGCGCGTTCGCGGCAAGCCTATGATGGCGTGGTGCTCGCCGCTCCAACCACGATTCCATATCAACGCTTCTCGACCGACACGGCCCATTGGTGGATCGCCCGCGCGCTTGCGGAATGCCTGAAGACCGCAGGCATACGGCCTGCCGAACTCGATGGTTTCGCCGTGTCGAGCTTCAGCCTTTTTCCCGATACCGCGGTCGGACTGACCCAGCATCTTGGGCTCACGCCACGGTGGCTCGACCACATCCCCATGGGTGGCGCCAGCGGGATCGCGGCCCTTCGGCGTGCAGCGCGCGCCGTGCAAGCGGGTGACGTCGATGTGGTCGCCTGTGTTGCCGGCGACACGAACCAGGTCGACAGTTTCCGCCGCATGCTCTCGAGCTTCTCGCGCTTTGCGCAGGATGCCTCCTACCCATACGGCGCCGGCGGCCCCAACGCGTCCTTCGCTTTGCTGACCGACCACTACATGCAGAAGTTTGGCGCGACGCGCGACGATTTCGGCCGCATCTGCGTGGCGCAGCGCGACAATGCGCTGAAGAACCCGCATGCGGTGATGAAGGCGCCACTGACGCTGGACCAGTATCTTTCGGCTCGAATGATTTCCGACCCAATCGCCCTCTTCGATTGCGTGATGCCTGTCGCAGGCTCGGAAGCATTCCTCGTGATGCGCGAAGACCATGCCCGCACTGCCGGTCTGCCTCACGCGCATATCCGCTCGACCATCGAACGGCACAATGCTTATCCCGAGGATGCCATCCAGATGCGTGGCGGCTGGGCGATGGACATCGGTGAACTTTACGCCATGGCGGATGCCAAACCTAGCGATATCGATCTTCTGCAGACCTATGACGACTATCCCGTGATCTCGATGATACAGTTCGAGGATCTGGGTTTTTGCGCAAAGGGGGAAGGCCCCGAATTCGTGCGCGGCAAGGATCTCACCATCGGCGGCGACTTTCCGCACAACACCTCCGGCGGCCAGCTCTCGGCCGGCCAGGCGGGCGCGGCCGGCGGCTATATCGGTCTCGTCGAAGCAATCCGACAGGTCACCGGCACGGCCGGCCCGACGCAGGTGGCCGGCGCGAAAACCGCGATGGTCTCTGGTTTCGGCATGATCAATTACGACCGCGGCGTCTGCTCCAATGCCGCGATCATCTCGGGAGCGGGTGCATGACCGATCCGCTCTCGCCGCCACCAAAGAAAGACCCGCAAAAGCGCACGCGCGTTCCGGCGCTGCCATCCGGCATGCGCAGCCGTGCCGCGCTCTTGCTGGCGGTCGCGGCCGCGGAAGGCCGGTTCATGCTGCAGGGCTGCGAAGCCTGCGGCGCGCTGCAGTATCCGCCGCGCGATGCCTGCTCGACGTGCCTTTCCGTCGACCTCAAATGGCGCGACGTCGAACCGACCGGCCAGCTGATCGCGGAGACGACGGTTCGAACGTCGACCAGTGTCTATTTCCGTGAGCGGACGCCATGGCGCGTCGGCTCGGTGAAACTCGATGCAGGGCCATCGGTGATGGCGCATGTGCACGGTGATGTCGCGCGCGAAGCGGCCGTGCGGCTCATCAATCGCCTCGACAAATCGGGCCAAGGCGTCTTCTTCGCTCTGCCCGTGGATGGGAGTGCCAACATGGCGGACGATCCTCAACTGCGCGAACTGACCGCCGATCCGAAATTCCGCCGTGTGCTCATCACCGATGCGCGCAACGAAAACTCGGTGGCGCTCGCCAAGGCGTTTGCGGATGCGGGCGCCACGACCATCTTCGTCGGCGAGCCGGAAGGCTGGCGGCCCTACCCGCATCGTGCTGCACTTGCGGCCATCGCCAATGTCGCGATCGTTCCGCTCGATGTCACCGACACGCAATCCGTGACCGAGCTTGCCGGCGAGATCGGCGGCAAGACCGACATCCTCGTCAACAATGCGCGCTTCATCCGCCCGGGCGGGATCATGGACCGCGGCGACACCGTCTTCGCCCGCGACGAATTCGAGACCAACGTGCTCGGCCTGATGCGGCTGGCACAAGCCTTCGGCCCCGCCATGCGGAACCGGAGCGCCGACGGCGTCAACAGCGCTGCCGCCTGGGTCAACATCTTGTCCGTGTATGCCTACGCCAACATGCCGGCCTATGGTGTGTTCTCGGCGTCCAACGCCGCTGCGCTGTCGCTGTCTCAATGCCTGCGGGCGGAGATGGCGCCGGGTGGCGTGCGCGTCCTCAACGTCTATACCGGCCCCACCGAGGACGAATGGCACCAGCCACTGCCGCCCCCCAAGGTCGCGCCATCCGCGCTTGCGCGATCCGTCGTGGCAGGCCTGAAGGACGGGCTGGAGGACGTCTATGTCGGCGACGTCGCCAAGGATCTGATCGAGCGCTGGCGCCAGGGTCCGAAGCTACTGGAGCGCGAGATGATCGCCGAAGCGGGAGAAGGCCGATGAACGCGGTCGATACCACAAGCGTCGATCTGCTGGCGCAGATGGCGGGCGCCATCGCCTCCGGCAGCATCGAGGTGGTGGATCTCACCCACACGCTCGACCAGGACTTTCCGGTGATCGTTCTGCCACCGGAATTCGGCCAATGCGCCCGCTTCCGCATGGAGGAAATCTCCGCCTACGACCATCGCGGGCCCGCCTGGAAGTGGCACAATATCAGCCTGTGCGAGCATACCGGCACACATTTCGACGCGCCGTCGCACTGGATTTCCGGCCGCGATATCCCGAACGGCAATGTCGACGAAATCCCGGTCGATCGCTTCGTCGGTCCGGTCTGCGTGATCGATTGCTCGGCGGGCGCGCGTGAGAACGAAGACTTCGAGCTGACGCCCGAGATCATTCTCGATTGGGAAAAGTCCCATGGCCCCATCCCGGCCGATTCGTGGGTGCTGATGCGCACGGACTGGTCGAAACGGCGCGGTGCCGATTATCTCAACATGCGCGATGACGGTCCCCATTCGCCTGGCCCGACACCCGACGCGATCAGGCTTCTGGTCGATGAGCGTGGCATCCGCGGCTTCGGCACGGAGACAGTCGGCACGGATGCCGGCCAGGGCATACACTACACCCCGCCCTACCCCGCGCATTTCATCCTGCATGGCGCGGGCCGCTATGGGCTGCAGTGCCTCAACAATCTCGACCGCCTGCCGCCGACCGGCGCGGTGATCGTGGCGACCCCGCTCAAAATCAAAAAGGGCACGGGCAGCCCGCTGCGCGTCATCGCGCTCGTTCCAGGAAAAGCTGCATGAGCAAGCCTCAGTTCACGGCCGTCATCACCGGCGGCAACAAGGGCATCGGCGCAGATCTTGCCGACCGCCTCCTTGAACAGGGCTACACTGTGGTTTCCGTCGCACGCCGCGCGCCGGAAAAATCGCATGACCGGCTGTTTTCGGTGGAAGCCGATCTGCTTGATGCGGAAGCGGTGAAACAGGCTGCCGCGATGATCGCGAAGGATCACCAGATCACACATCTCATCCACAATGCCGGCCTGATCTGGCCGAACCTGATCGAGGATGCGAAGCCGGAGGACATCACCGGTCTCGCGCAGCTTCATCTGGGATCAGCGCTGACCCTGCTTCAGGCGTTTTTGCCGGCAATGAAGGAACAGCACTTCGGCCGCGTGATGTTCAATGCTTCGCGCGCCGCGCTCGGCGCACCCACGCGCACGGCCTACAGCGCCTCCAAGGCCGGCATGATCGGCATGGCGCGCACCTGGGCGCTGGAATTGGCCAAACACGGCATCACGGTCAACGTCGTCGCACCGGGCCCCATCCTGACCGACAATTTCTGGGGCATCATCCCCAAGGACAGCGACCGCGAGGCGGAACTTGCCACGAAGATCCCCGTCGGCCGCCTCGGCACGGTGGAGGATGTGACCAATGCATTTCTCTTCTTCTGCGATCCGAAATCGAGCTTCGTGACCGGCCAGACACTCTATGTCTGCGGCGGCGCCAGCGTCGGTGGTTCGATCCTTTAAACGACCGCCACTGAAACGCATCGCTTTGTTGCACTTCATTTGAGGCGAGCGTTGTCCGAAAACGCTGACGATCCCCACATTTTTAGGCATCGCCTTAAGGTGTTTTAGATACGCCTGTTGTACGTTGACGTTGGATCGACCGGCCACATCGTGCCGGCGGCATCAGGCCATTCGGTCCACGCCGTTGAATACGGCATGCCGGTCTCATCCCCCACATCCGTTTGCCCTTGAAGGCAACCCATAGGTGTCATCATGCGAGCCAAAGTTCTCGCCAGCGCCGCTGCACTTGCAATGCTTTTCTGCCAGCCAGCCCTGGCACTCGATGCCCCGACTGACCCCGTCATCCTCACCATCACCGGCGCCATCACCGACACCAACAGCGATGGCGCTGCCGTTTTCGACCTCCCCATGCTGCAGGACCTGCCCGGCCGCACCGGAACCATGGAAACTCCGTGGACCGAGGGCGAGACCGCTTTTGATGGCCCGCTTCTGCGTGCCCTTCTTGAGGAAGTCGGCGCGCACGGGAAGACGCTTCGGGTCACCGCGCTCAACGACTACTCCGCGGAAGTGCCCGTATCCGATGCAACGGACTACGAGACCATTCTCGCGCTTGCGATGAACGGCAAGCCGATGTCGATTCGCGACAAGGGCCCGCTGTTCATGGTCTACCCGTTCGACCTCAACCCTGAGCTCTATAACGAAAAGTACTTCTCCCGCTCGGTCTGGCAAATCAAGGCGATCGAGGTCATCGAGTGACACCAGCGCTGCGCCACAGCCGAAGGGCCATCAAGCGCGCCGGCAGGGAGACGACCTTTCTCGTCATCCTGTCGGCGGTGTTGATGGCCGTTCTCGTGGCGACATTCGGCTATCTCTACGCCCGCCAGAACGCGCTGCAGGACGGCATTCGCGAAGACGCGCTCTGGGCCGTCTATCAGCTCGATCGCGAAGCGCGCACGCTTGCCCACGCCATGAGCGCGGCCCAGTCCCAATGGCCAGTGGAAGCATCGAGGATCGCGGAGCTCTCTCTGCGCTACGACATCCTCTATTCGCGCCTGTCGATCCTGAACAACGCAAAATACGAAACGTCGCTTGCATCGAGCGCCGGCTTTGTCGGAAGCCGTGCTTCGATCCGAGACAGGGTCCTCGGTCTTGAACCGTTCTTCAACGGCATGGCTTCATCGGCGCCCCTCGATCGCGAGGAGTTCGCCGTTGCCACGTCCGACCTCTTGGCTCTTATTCCCATCACCGAGCGCATGTTGACGGACACGAACACCTCCGTTTCCGCGGTGCGCGCGGATGCCCGTGCCGAGGTCATGCGCATCCAGCAGGCGACCGCACTTCTGGTTCTGATCATTGCTGTCTCCATCGCTCTGCTCATCCTCAATCTGATGCGCCAGCTGAAACTGACCCGCCGCACCACCGGCCAGCTGGAAGAGGCCGCTAACGAAATTTCAAAGGCCTACGATGCGGCAGAGGCCGGCAACCGGGCGAAATCGGAATTCATGGCAGTGATGGGCCATGAGATCCGCACGCCCTTGAACGCTATCCTCGGCATGACGGAGCTGCTGGCCCATGCCGATCTGCCGGAAGAAGATCGCCGTGGCGTGAAGGTCATCGCGAGTTCCGGCCAGGCGCTTCTGGAGATCATCAACGAGATCCTCGACTTCGCGAAGATCGAGCATGGCGACCTCGTGCTCGATACGGTTGCCTTCGAGCCACAGAAGCTCGCCGAAGACGCTATGGAGGTCGTCGCCGGTCGTGCCGCCAATCAGGGCGATCGCCTGGAACTGGAGATATCAGGCTCCCTGCGAGGTCTTGCCGTGCTTTCGGATCCGACGCGCATCCGCCGGGTGCTTTTGAATTTGCTTTCGAACGCTGTGAAGTTCACCCAGAACGGAGATGTACGGCTGCACGTTTCGCTGCCCGCACCGAACCGCATTCGTTTCGAAATCGCCGATACCGGCATCGGCATATCGGCCGAAGCGCTCCCGCGCCTGTTCAACCCCTTCACTCAGGAAGACGGCACGATCAGTCGTCGTTTCGGCGGAACGGGTCTGGGGCTCGCGATCTGCAAAAAGACGATCGAGGCCATGGGCGGGGATATCGGTGTGCAAAGCACCGCGGGGTCCGGAAGCGTCTTCTGGTTCGAGGTGCCGGTCGAAACGGTGCAGGCACCGCTGACCGACACCGCATCGATCGACCCAAGCGCCGCATTGCCGGTGCGAGACATCCTCGTTGTCGAAGACAATGCCGTGAACCGCGATGTCGCGCAGCGTTTCCTGAAGAAGCTTGGCCAGCGGGTCACCATGGCGATCGATGGGCTGGAAGGTGTCTCCCAGGCGAAGGCGGGCGATTTCGACCTCATTCTCATGGACATGCAGATGCCCGTGATGGATGGCCTCGCTGCTACCCGGGAGATCCGCGCGCGGGAACGTGAAACTGGCAAGCGCGCGTGCATCGTCGCCATGACCGCCAACGCCTCCGACACCGACCGCGCGCTTTGCATGGAAGCCGGAATGGACGCCTTCGTCGCCAAGCCGATCACACTCGCCCGGCTGGCCGAAATCGTGCGTGGCCCTGAAGCGTTCGTACAGCCCCCGATGAGCGGCGAAACACGTAGCGATCATCCGGTCATCGATAGGGAACGCCGCCTCGAACTGACGGAAGCCTTTGGCGCCGACGGCCTGAAGGAGCTCGACGATAGCTTCTTCTCCGATGCTGCTGGGATTCTTCGGGCGTTCCATGCGGCCTTGAGCGCCGGCGACGCCGCATCCGCCGACAGGGCGCTTCATTCGCTGAAAGGAGCCTCCGCGAATTTGGGGTTCGTCGATTTCTCCACTTTTACCGAGAGAGCACGCAGCGACACCTTGAGGGCCGATCTCGGGACAGAAATCGAAAAGCGCTTGGCCACCATCCGCGAAGCAGGGGAGCAGGCGCACGCCGCCTGAGCACGATGAAGACGAGCGTTCTGATCGTGGAAGACAACCGAACGAACCTGATGATGATGGAGCGTCTTGTCCTGCAGGTGCCGGACTGCGTGGCCCTGACCTTCATGGATCCCGTCGAGCTCCATGTTGGACTGGCTGGCGTGTCCTACGACATCGCGCTCGTCGACTACCAGATGCCGGGAATGAACGGCATCGATCTTTTGAAGGCGCTGCGCGCCGCCCCCTCCTATCGCGACCAGCCGCTGGTAATGATTACGGCCGATCAGGAAAAGGCGATCCGCATCGAAGCTCTCCAGGCGGGCGCGGTCGAATTTCTGCACAAGCCGATCGATCCGGTCGAGTTCAAGGCAAGGCTGGCGAACATCGTCCGGCTAAGCATTGTCCAGCGCCAGCTTGCGGATCGCGCAGCATGGCTTCGTTCGGAAATCGAAAAAGCCACGGCCGAGCTTCGCGAACGTGAAGAGGAGATCGTCCACCGGCTCGCCCTGGCTGCAGGTTACAAGGACCGCGAAACCTCCGAGCACACGGTGCGCATGGCGCGCTATTGCCGCCTGGTCGCAGAAGGCCTCGGTCTCGACGACGAGCTCTGCCGGGACATCGAGCTGGCCGCGCCGATGCACGATATCGGCAAGGTCGGAATTCGCGATGCGGTGCTGCTGAAGCCCGGCGCACTTGATGCCGAAGAGCGCGCTCACATGAATGAGCACACCGCCATCGGCGCCGCTATTCTGGCAAATTCCAAGTGTCGGCTGATGAAACTGGCTGCGGAAATAGCCGAAGCCCATCATGAACGCTGGAACGGCACCGGCTATCCCCACGGCCTTGCCGGCGATGCGATCCCGCTTTCAGGCCGCATTGCCGCCGTCGCCGATGTGTTCGACGCGCTGACGACCGAACGGCCCTACAAGTCGGCATGGACCATCGACCAGGCCTTCGACTATCTGGATCAAAAAGCCGGTGTGGAATTCGACGCAGCCTGCGTTGCTGCCCTTAAATCCGCGAGGGACCGGATCGCTGCTCCACCTCGCGACGAGGCCAATTTGAAGCCGGCCGCTTGAAACAGTTCCAGGTGAACGGGTACCTATCTCGCCTGGAAACGCCTGAGACGGTATTGCAAAACGCCCCTGCCCCGCTTGGCACTGCAGGCGGCGCGTCATAGGGTCGGCCTTCCTCCAACAAGGCATTCGACTCAATGGCGACGAAGTTCATTCTCGGCTGCGACCTTTCCTATGAAATCCAGTCCGAGGCCGTATTCATTTTCAACTTCGAGGTCGCCAGGCTCGCCCGACATCTGGATGTCAGCGAGACGCTCACGATCTCGGCGGGCGAGAACCGGCGGACCTACATCGATCCGACCTCGCTCAACCGCTTTCTCAGCATCACGGCACAACCCGGCCCGCTGAATGTCCGCTACCGGGCCGAAGTGACCCTCGACCCCTATTGCACGGATCCGGCCACGATCGAGGAGACGCCGCTCGGCGAGCTACCGCTGGAGATCATGCCGTTCCTGCTCCCCACGCGCTTCGTTTCGTCCGACAGGCTGGCCGCTTTCGCCAATCGCGAATTCGGCCACATGATGCGCGGCCACAGCCTCGTGACCGCGATTTGCAACTGGATCTACGAGAACATCGATTACGAGCGTGGATCATCCGATTCGCAAACCACGGCAGATGAAAGCCTCATCCTGCGCGCCGGTGTGTGCCGCGACTTCGCGCATCTCGGCATCGCCTTTTGCCGCGCGCTGAACATCCCCGCCCGCTTCGTCAGTTGCTATGCGCACGGTCTCCACCCATCCGACTTCCATGCCGTCTTCGAAGCCTATCTCGACGGACGCTGGTGGCTCTTCGATGCCACGCGCCAGGCCCATCTCGATGGGCTCGTGAGGATCGGCGTCGGCCGCGATGCCGCCGAGGTGGCCTTTGCAACGCCTTTCGGCGAGGTCGAGCCCGGCCCGGTCACCATCATGATCGAACGAACCGACGGCATCGCAGACCCGGACCTGCGGACCTCCGATGCGGTGAGCACCGAATAGATCCACAGACGCGCCATCGGATACCTGCCCTTGCACGGTATCCGATGGGATCACTGCGCTGCCGCTAGAGCACTTCGCCAAACCTGACATTCGTCATGTCTTCCGACACGTCCCAGAGTCTGCGCGCAACCTGTTCGTCCGAGGCCTGCGGGATCGGCTTGGCGACGGCCGGATAGCCACGCGTCTCGCTCAGCCGGTGCGGTCCATAATAGCCGCCGGGCTGCGCATCGGGAGCCGCCGCCGCGTAGAGTGTCGGAAGCGCGCCTTGTGCCGCGGGCTGGAACAGGAACCACAGAAAGCTCCGGGCAAAACGGTTGAAGCTGAAGCGACCCGACGCATTGTGCAGGAGATCCGTCCGCGAGACGCCGGGATGCGCGGCAATGCTGGTGATGCCCCAGTTTTCGGCGTTGCTGCGCCGCTGAAGCTCGTATGCAAACATCAGGCAGGCGAGCTTCGACTGGGTGTAGATCGGCATTGGCGTGTAGGAGCGCTCGGCATTGAGGTTCGAGAAGTCGATCGTACCTTGTCTCGCGGCAATGCTCGACAGGTTGACGACACGCGCCTTGTCCCCCCTGGCAAGCAGCGGCATCAAGTGTGCCGTAAGCGCGAAATGGCCGAGGTAATTCGTCCCGATCTGCAATTCGAAACCGTCTTCCGTCATCTGCCGTCTCGGCGGCACCATGACGCCGGCATTGTTGATCAGCACATCCAGATTGCTTCTTGTACGCCTCATGCGCTGGCCGAAGGCGGTGATGGAGGCGAGGCTGGCGAGATCGAGCAGCTCGAAGCTGATGGTTGCACCAGCGACCGCTGCGCGGATCGAATTCAGTGCCTGCTGCCCTTTCGTGGCATTGCGGCCGGCAAGGATGACGTCGCCCCCTGCGCGCGCCAGTGCCAGGCCGCATTCATATCCAAGGCCACCGGTGCCGGTGATGACGAAGCTCCGTCCGGCCTGCGAGGGCATATCGGCGGCAGTCCAATTCGTTTTCATGATCGTGCTTTCCAGGTTTTTGACGCAACGCGGCCTCGGCGGTGGGCTCCACCGCCGAACGCTCTGCTTGAAGATGCGATGATCAGTTCGAAGAGGGTGACTTCGACTGTCTGCGGATGCGGTAGACCGCAGCGGGCGGCAGATTGCGCCAGGTGCCACCCACCCGCTCGGCCTCAAGGCCCAAGCGATCCAGGATCGGTGCGCTGACCGGACATTGCGGGCCGTAGGTGAACTGGTAGAACGCGCCAGATGGGCGCAGATAGGCAAAGACTCCCGACAGGATCGACATCACGGCGCGTGGCGTCATCGACAACAGCCCGAGGCCGCTGATCACCGCGCCTGCCTCACCGCGCGCCAGGATCTGCATAGCCTTGAGTTTGGTCGCATCGCCATGCACGATCGTCGCTTGCGGAAAGCGCATGCGAAGCAGAACGGCAAATTCTTCGTCGAACTCGACGAGCCTCAAATCTCTTTCCGCGATGCCGCGATCGACCAAAGCCTGGGTGAAAACGCCGGTGCCGGGTCCAAGCTCCAGGATCGGGGCGTCCTCTATCGCGATGTTCTCCGTCATCAGCCGCGCCAGCGAAGGACCGGATGGGGCGACGGCAGCCACGCGCAAGGGGTCCTGAAGCCAGGAACGAAAGAAGCGCGCGCCGTCCGACGATGCACAGGGCATGCGGTCTTGTTCGTGGAGCCGAGGCGACATGGGGAACCCTTGAGTTGATCATGTGAGACGACTATGGCGGGCACCGCTTCAATGTTCGCGCTTGAACCCACAAAAAACTTGCCTGATCCTCCAAGCCACTTTCGTCCCGATGAAGCTTTCTCTACGCTTCGAAGATCACAGCCCGACGAGGACGGAAGCGCATGGCAGACCTGACGCAAACAGTGGCGCGCTATGTTGCGGCGAATGAAGGACCGGATGCGGTGTCTGCAACGCCGATCCAGGGCGTCAGCATCATGTGCAGCACGCAGGAGCGTATGCCCTTCCGCCACATCTACAAGCCTTCCTTGTGCGTCGTGGTCCAGGGGGCAAAGAAGATCGAGCTCGAAGACCAGACCTTCGACTATGCGGCGGGCACAGCGCTTGTCGTCAGCGTCGAATTGCCGGGCTATGGAAGCGTGGTCCAGGCGTCCAGGGCCGAACCATTTCTCGGTATGACCATCGAGTTCGACATCGGCCTCATGCGCGACGTTCTGGAACAGATGGCCAAGCCGCCTCGGCCGGCCGGAGAGCGTCTCGGCGTCTTCGTCGAGCAACTTTCAGAGCCGGTGAAAGACTGCATCGACCGCCTCGTGCGGCTGTTCGACAGCCCGGAAGCCGTCCCGGTGCTTTACCCGTCGATCATGAGGGAGCTTTACTACTGGCTGCTGACCGGCCCGAACGGTCGTGAGATCTGCAAGATCGCCCACGGCGACAGCCACACGCAGCGCATCGCCGACGCGATCTACCTGATGCGGCAGCATATTGCGCGTCCACTCAGCATCGAGGACATGGCGAGCGCCGCCCGCATGGGCGTGTCCTCGTTTCACCAGCACTTCAAGATGCTGACGAGCATGACCCCCCTCCAGTACCACAAGCAGCTGCGGCTGCTCGAGGCGCGCCGGCTGATGGTCGCCGAAGCCGCCAATGTCACGAGCGCCGCCTTCCATGTCGGGTACGAAAGTCCATCGCAGTTCAGTCGGGAATATGCCCGCCTCTTCGGGCAAGCCCCGAAGCGCGACGCCATGGCCCTCAAATCGCTCGGCGCGACTTTGTAGCAGGTTCAGCTTGCAGTTGCCCGACCCCGGTGACAGTGTCCGCCAGCGAATCCGCCCAGCTCAGAGAGCCCTGTGCCCGATAAAACCCTCTTCATCGTCCAGCAGTTTGAAAAGCAGGGCAAAAAGCTCGTCCAAGGCCGACAGATGGAGCTGCCCTCCGCCGAACAGGCCATCGCGCGCGCCGACCGCGACGCCGGCCGCTTCGCCGGCGTCATCGCCGTGGCGCAGACCGTCGACACGGAAACCGGCGAAGTCCTCGACGACCCGGTCATCCTCGCCCACCACGGCGAACTGCCGGCAGGCATGATCGGGGAAGATTGAGGGCGCAGCGCCACAGGCCGTTGCTCAAACCCAGGCGGATCAGCATTCGCTACAATACATCTAAGTCATTGATTTCATGCAGATATTTTGGTGGGCCCGGAGGGACTCGAACCCCCAACCAAGCGGTTATGAGCCGCCGGCTCTAACCATTGAGCTACAGGCCCCACCTTCGGGCGCTCCGCCCGGTTCATGGTGTAAAGCACACTCGGCGTAGCGCAGACAAGTGTGGATGAAGAAGCGCGAAGCGGCGCCGCAACCAGACGCCGCAATTGTCCCACAATCCGCGATCAACACTGGCGCCTCATGCGGCGCGCCGTTCGGCGCAAACGATCAATCGAGGAGCCCCAATGATCGCCAAAATGAACGTCCTTGCCATCGCCTCTGCCCTTGCGATCGTGGCAGCTCAGCCGGCCTTCGCGCAAAACGCGACGAATGACGACGAGAAGCGTCCGGCGACGATTTCCGTCATGGGCGAAGGCGAAGCGGCAATTGCGCCCGACATGGCCATCGTCACCTTGACCGTCGTGCGCGAAGCAGAAACGGCCCGTGAGGCGCTCACGGCCAGCAACCAGGCAATGGACGAAGTGCTGGCCGCCATGCGCACGGCCGAGATCGCCGATCGCGACCTGCAGACCTCAAACTTCGCCATCCAGCCGCAATATGTCTATCCGGACGGTGACAGCCAGCCGCAGCAGCCGCGGATCACGGGATATGAGGCATCCAATACGCTGACCGTCCGCCTGCGCGACCTGGAAAAGCTGGGCGGCCTTCTCGACGAGGCGGTGACGCTCGGCGTCAACCAGGGCGGCAACATCGTCTTCACCAATGACGATCCGAGCGCGACCTTGAACGAGGCGCGCCGCGATGCCGTCGGCGATGCACGCGAACGCGCCGAGATCCTGGCCGAAGCGGCAGGTGTCGAACTGGGCCGCATCCTGTCGATCGACGAGCAGACGATGATGCCCCAGCCGATCCCCATGGCGCGCATGGAAGCCCGCAGTTTCGACGCAGCGGCTGCCGTGCCGGTCGCGACCGGTGAGAACGCCTATCGGATCACCGTGACGATGCGCTTCGAGATCGAGGAAGGCACGGCCGAATAAGTCGGTCGCCTCTCGCTCGACAAGAGTGAATCGAAACTCCCCGCCGGCGGCTCGCCAGCGGGGATTTTTCATGCAGCATGCAATGTGCGGCAGCGCTTGGCGGTAGCCGCTCGCTTATCGGTATCCGATGACCGGGCAGCCGCGCTGATTGGCAAACACGACCCGAACCTGCTGGCCGCGCTGAAAGCCGGCGACGGCGACGCGGCGCGGCGCATTGCGCACCACATGGGCGCGGCGGATGCCCATGCTCTGGGCCTTGCCGAGCGCATGGCGCGGGTCGCAGAAATTCGGAGCGAAATGCCGCCCGCCATGGCGCGGACCGTGGTGATAGCGCGGCGCATGGCCATTACCGAAGCGAAGCTCGATCGACTGAGCAGCCGCCTGGCCACTTGCCGATGCGGTCGCTGCAAGGGTGCCCACGCCGCCGGCAACAAGGGCAGCGCTGAGCACGACGGCTTTGATCATTTTCTTGAACATGATTGTCTCTCCACTAGGAAATCTTTGACCGAAGATCGCCGTCCCATGCGACCGAAGGTGAGATTAGGTGGAGGAGTGTGAACCGTGCCGGAACCGCGCATTCATCCCGCATTCATGGGCAACGCGATGCTTCTTTGCATTATTTGAGCGCAGCAGCCAGCGCCTGCTGATCAAAAAATCGCGTGAAGCGCACGATCTTCGCGCCGTCGATCTCGAAAAACAGGCCGGCCGACACCGAAAACGGCTGGCCACCGGCCTTCGTCCATCCATCGAGCGTTCGCTCATAGGTGCCTCGAAGCGTTGCCTCCACCGCGATGCGATCGCCGGCCTGCGATGAAAGCAGGACCCGATCGGCAAAGCGTTCGTTCAAGGCCGAGGCGCGTTCGACAAGTGCGTCCCGGACAGCGCTTGCGCCAACGATCCGGTGTCCATGGCCATCGTCATAGACAGCGTCTTCGTCAAGCAAAGCCGAAAGGGCGTTGCCATCAACCGCTTCCAGAGCGTCGAGAAATTCGGTGACGATCTTTGCACTGTCCATGCGGGCGTCCTCAGCAGGCTACAGTGGCATTGGTGACAGGATCGACGCAGATCGTAGCCGATCCCCGGCGTGTCTGCACATTGGTGCCGCTTGGTCCGACAGCGGCCGTCGCACTGCGGCTCTCGACCGCGATCCGGCCGTCGCTGACCGATGCGCCGGCGACGCCCCCCGAGACAAAGCCGCTGCAGCCCGACAGGGCAAGCGACGCAATCAAAGCGACACCTACTTGGACGCCAGCCCTGAGGCCGTGACAGTTGATACGCATCGTCGATCTCCCCAGTCGATTTGTTGTGAACTTAGTTCAAAGGTGCGGCGGTTGAAAAGAAAATGCCCGGCAGAGCCGGGCATGAGTTTAAGCTGGCAGCTTGGTTGTTTGTCTCTTCCCCAATGAGGAAACGCTGCCAATGCGTGTCGCTTTACTGTGCCGGTGCGGGGGCCGGGGCAGCAGGCGCTTCCGGAGCAGCCGGAGCTTCCGGTGCAGCGGGAGCTTCAGGTGCGGCAGGTGCCTCAGGCGCTGCCGGTGCGGCGTCCGGTGCAGTGTCTGTGGCAGCCGGTGCAGTAGTGCCCGTGTCGGCAGGTGCAGTCACGTCCACATCAACGCCGGCTCCGTCGCCGCCCCCGGAATTCATGTAGAAAAACGCTGCAATGGCAACCGCCACGACGAGAAGACCAGCGATGAACCAGCTGGCGCCGCCGCCGCTTCCACCATTGTTGCTGACAACGGTTTCGCGCGTCGTGTGCGTGTGAAGTGGATCGGCCGGACGCGTCGGGTCTGCGGGACGTGCCGGATCGGTGTAGCGAGGATCTCTGTTATCGACCATTTGATGGCCTCCATTATCGTTTGTCCGTCGCGAAATGAACGCGGATCATGGGGTAACGTTCCCGTGAAAGCACGAATTCGCTAATTCAGGGACCGCGAATGGCGGTTTGGCCCCTCGCAAGTAAAGTCACGAGGCCAAATGGAGCACGATTTCGCGGGAATGGGGCCGGTCGCGGTGTTCGAAGAGATAAAGGCCTTGCCAGGTCCCCAGCAGGAGCCGCCCCGTCGCGACGGGGATGGAGAGCGACACCGCCGTCAACGCAGCCTTGATGTGCGCCGGCATGTCGTCGACGCCTTCGGAGCGGTGAACGATGAAGCCCATGGACGGGTCATCCGCGGGCGGCACCAGCCGACGGAAGAAGGCATTGAGGTCCCGCCGCACGTCTGGATCGGCGTTCTCCTGGACGAGCAGGGAGCAGGATGTGTGGCGCACGAATACCGTCAGCAGCCCGGGACCTGACGCCTGAGCGGCGGCAACGAAGGCACGGGCCCTGTCGGTGAATTCGTAGAGCCCCTGCCCCTTGGTCTGAAGCGTGATCAGTTCCTGCATCGCCATGACGCCATTCTAGGCGGGCAATGCGGGCTGCGAAAGCCTCAGGCGGTCAGGAGCATGAGCGACTCGGTGCGCTCGGCGACACAGAGCCGGTTGCGGCCTTCCTTCTTGGCCCGATAGAGCGCGTCGTCGGCGAGTGCCACCAGATCGGTAAAGTCGAAGCCGTTCTCCGGGAACATCGCCATGCCGACAGAGATCGTGACATTCGGCAATGCCCGCTCTTCGTGCGAGAGTTGCAGTTCGGAGACGCTCGCGATGATCCGCTCGAAGCGTGATTGCGCGTTTTCGGGCGAAACCCCGCGCATCATCACGAGGAACTCTTCGCCGCCATACCGGAAGAGCCAGTCGCCGGAGCGGAGATTTTCCTGCAGATGATCGACGACGCTCGAGAGCGCCACGTCGCCTGCCAGATGGCCGTTCAGATCGTTGAACCGCTTGAAGTGATCGATATCCAGCATCGCAATGGCGACGTTCTGGCCGAGGCGACGGGCCTGCGCGATTTCCTTCTCCGCCACCATGTCGAGATAGCGTCGGTTGAAGGCATTGGTCAGCGGGTCGCGAATGGATTGTTCGTTCAACGTCTCGCGCAGGCGGATGTTGGAGAGCGTCAGGCCCAGTTGGTGGACAAGCATGTTGGCCAACCGGATCGTCTCAGGTGCAATCTGATTACCGTTTTCCGGCACCTTGAGCGCCAATAGGCCGATCGCTTCTCCGTGAGCGAGCAGAGGCAGGCACAACGTGTCGTGCGCGTCATGATGGTGCCGGCACGACGGTGCAGAGCCGGCCTGTTCATGATGGTGCACCATGCCGCGGCGCAGCGCCCAGCACTCCTGCGGATCGATGACCTCATCCGGAGTGCCCTCGCCCCAATGGACCAGGACGGTCAGCTGATTGCGTGACGCCGCATAGATATAGAGCCCGCCGGAAAGCGCAGGGAACAGCCGCTGCATGAAAGGCCCGGCCAGATCGGCCACTTCCGACATCGTGTTGCAGCTTTGAAGAAAGCTTCCAGCTTCGTTGAGAAGCTTGATTTCCGATCGTTCCACGGTGAGCCGCGAAACTGTATCGTTCAATGAATTCGCATAGCTCTCGATCTGCTTGGCAGCTTCGTGCTTGTTGAGCACCGCGCGCCGCGTGCTCCACCAGATGGTGGCAAACAGGCCCACGACAGCAGCCATGAGCACGGCAAAGGAGATGAAAGCAACGATACGCGCTGCTTCATAGCGCGCTTCGCGTTCCCTCAGCTCCTGGTTCTCCAACTGCTGCAATTCACCGATGAGCAGCCGCAGCCGATCCATCATGAACTTGCCGCGGTTTTGCGCGACCAGCGCGTTGGAAGCGTCGCTGCCCTGTTCCCCATGCACCTGGATCGTGCTGGCGAGTTCGTCGAGCTTTTGGTCGACAAGCCGGTTCATTTCGAGGAAGCGGCGTCGATAGTCTTCCGTCTGGGCGAGCGTCTCATCAAGCACCCGCATCTTTTGGCGCAGTTCCACCTCCGCCTGGTGATAGGGCGCAAGATATAGCTGTTCGGACGTCAGCAGATAACCACGCTGGCCAGTTTCGGCACTCAACAGGTCTGCCTTGATGCCAATCAATGTCTCGCGCACTTCCAGCGACTGGCGCACCCATTGGCTTGCCAGGAATAGCTGATTGACACTTGTGTGGAGAAACCAGCTGTTGATGCCCAAAAGCACGAGCGGTATCGCGACCGCCAAAATCCGATTTCGACGTCCAGAATGTGTCATGAAGCACCCCAGCAGCACTGGGGTGATCAGGCGCTCGGTCTGGTGAATTTTCCGTAACGATGCTGTAGCAAATGCTAACACTCAGGCTTCATGATGCGGCTGATCCGGGCGCGTAGGCATCGGTAAATTCCGCCGCTGGCGCGATAGGCTTGATGACGTCGATCAAGACGCCATTCGGATCCGCCGTGATGAAATGACGCTGGCCGAAGGCTTCGTCACGGAGCGGGAGCAGCATGGGGAGGCCGGCTCCTTGAAGCCGCTCCCACTCCGCATCGACATCATCGACTTCGAAGTTCAGAAGCAGACCCGATGCCGATCCGCCCCGCGCGCTCTGCGGGATGGTGTCATGATTGCGATCGAGGACGGCGAGATTGATATCCGGTTGCTCGGGCATCGTCAGATGCACGTACCAATCGCTCGTGAACGCCGGCTCGAAACCGAAATGGGTTTGATAGAACGCGGCGGTCTTGGCCACTTGGTCGGTCATGATGACGGGGTAATAGCTGTTGATCTGCATGGTCTTCCCCTCAGAGATAAAAACATACATACTGATTGCATGTTATTAACATACAGGCTGTATGCATGCAAGCGAAGCGTCCGCGGATCAGCAATGAAGACAGAAGCCAGGCGATGCGCCGGGCCTTACTTGAAGCCGGCAGAGCTCTTTTCGTGGCTAAATCCTACACGGAGACCTCGACACCTGACATCGTCGCGGCGGCCGGAGTGACGCGCGGAGCGCTCTATCACCACTTCGAAGACAAGAAAGCGCTCTTCCAGGCAGTGGTGGAGGCAGAGGCTGAGGCAGTGGCACGCTCTATCGACGAGGTCAGCGATGGCGAACTCACGGCCATCGGCGCTCTCATCAAGGGCGGTGAAGCTTTCGTCACGGCCATGACCGAACCGGGCCGCACGCGGCTGCTGCTTCTCGATGGTCCCGCCGTGCTGGGACCAGCCGCAATGCGGGCAATCGACGAACGACACGCGCGCAAGCAGCTGCGCGAGGGCATTGAGGCGGCCATTGCATCAGGCGCGCTCCCCGCTCTTCCGGCTGGCGCCCTGACAGCCCAGCTATCGGCTGCCTTCGACGCAGCTGCGCTCGGCATCGAGATGGGCGATGCCATCGCCGACCACCGCGCCGCCTTGCACGGCCTGATCGAAGGCCTCGCCGGCAGCCCGGCGGAGCGATGAACAAAAAAAGGGACGCCCGAGGACGTCCCTTTCACATTAGAATGGTGTTGTATCAGCTGTCGAGGAAGCTGCGCAGCTTGCGCGACCGGCTCGGATGCTTGAGCTTGCGCAGTGCCTTCGCCTCGATCTGGCGAATGCGTTCGCGCGTCACCGAGAACTGCTGGCCAACTTCTTCCAGCGTGTGATCGGTGTTCATGCCGATGCCGAAGCGCATGCGCAGCACGCGCTCTTCGCGCGGCGTCAGCGAGGCGAGAACGCGCGTGGTGGTTTCACGCAAGTTCGCCTGGATCGCAGCGTCGATCGGCAGGATCGCATTCTTGTCCTCGATGAAATCCCCGAGGTGCGAATCTTCCTCGTCGCCGACCGGCGTTTCGAGCGAGATCGGCTCCTTGGCGATCTTGAGGACCTTGCGGACCTTCTCGAGCGGCATCGCAAGCTTTTCAGCCAGTTCTTCCGGGGTCGGTTCGCGGCCGATTTCGTGCAGCATCTGGCGCGATGTCCGGACGATTTTGTTGATCGTCTCGATCATGTGCACCGGAATACGGATCGTGCGCGCCTGGTCGGCGATCGAGCGGGTGATCGCCTGCCGGATCCACCACGTGGCGTAGGTGGAGAACTTGTAACCGCGGCGGTACTCGAACTTGTCCACGGCCTTCATCAGGCCGATATTGCCTTCCTGGATGAGATCCAGGAACTGCAGGCCGCGGTTCGTGTACTTCTTGGCGATCGAGATCACGAGACGGAGGTTGGCTTCTACCATCTCCTTCTTGGCGATGCGCGCTTCGCGCTCGCCCTTCTGCACCATGTTCACGATGCGGCGGAACTCGGTGATCGAAATACCGGTCTCGGTGGCGAGATTCTGGATTTCGCCGCGGAGATCCTTGATCGCGCCATTCTCGCTCTTGGCGAACTCCTTCCAGCCCTTGGCCGAAAGGTTGGCGATCGACTTCATCCAGTTCGGGTCGAGCTCGGCGCCGCGATATTCCTCAAGGAAGGACTCGCGCTTGACGCCATAGCTCTCGGCCAGACGCAGCAAGCGGCCTTCATTCTGCATGAGGCGCTTGTTGATGTCGTAGAGCTGCTCGACGAGGCTGTCGATGCGGTTCTGGTTGAGCGCCAGCGACTTCACAGCCGTGATCAGCTCTTCCTTCAGCTTCTTGTAGCTGCGCTCCTGGCTGGGCGACAGCGTGGCCGAAGCGGCGAGGCGCGCTTCCACCTGCTGGTCCTGCAGCTTGCGCAGCTTCTTGTAGGTCTCGGCAATGAGATCGAAAGTTGCCATGACCTGCGGGCGCAGCTCGGCTTCCATCGCGGCGAGCGAGAGGTTCGACTCGTCTTCGTCATCCTCTTCCTCTTCGCCAGGAAGGCCCTCGCCACCGACATTGGTGACGTCGTCGCTCGCAGCACGCTCGCGGCGCACCTTTTCCTTTTCCTCGGCAGCCTTACGGTCCGCCTCGATCTTCTCGGCGCTCTGGAACTGCGGAGCAGCCTTCGCCTCCGGACCGGAATAGGTGGTTTCGAGATCGATGATCTCGCGCAGGAGCGTCGAACCTTCGTTCAACTGGTCGCGCCAGATGATGATGGCCTGGAACGTGAGCGGGCTTTCGCAAAGCCCTGCGATCATCGTCTCGCGGCCAGCCTCGATGCGCTTGGCAATCGCGATTTCGCCTTCGCGCGACAGAAGCTCGACCGAGCCCATCTCGCGCAGATACATGCGCACCGGATCATCGGTACGGTCGGTCGGCTCTTTCTTCTTGGCCGTGGCGAGCGCGGTGCCGCTGCTCGTGGCAATCTCGTTGCCATCGCTCTCTTCGTCGGCGCTATCGTCCGGCTTCTCTTCCTGCTCTTCCTCGTCCTCGACCACATTGATGCCCATGTCTGAAAGCATGGACATGGTGTCTTCGATTTGCTCGGACGTAACTTCTTCGGAAGGCAGGACGGCGTTGAGCTCGTCCATAGTGACATAGCCGCGCTTCTTGGCGGCCTTGATCATCTTCTTGACGGCGTCATCGGAAAGATCGAGAAGCGGACCATCGCCGGAACCCTCGCGTTCGACTTCGGCTTCCTCGTTTTCCTTAACTTTTGTGGCCATATGGTCTGATCACTTTCCTTCGACGCCGATGGAGCGAGGCGCACATTCCGAAGCCAAATCGGCTGCGGCGCGCCGGCTGCGCTCGCGGCTATCTGCAAGTTTTTGGTTCACAATCTGATAAGGTAACGTCACTGGGGCAAAAAAATGCGATCCCGTTGACGTCGCAACAACCGCTCCGGGAAAATCGGGTCTCCCGAACACCGTAAGATTTTGGGTTAATGCCATAGGCAATGGTGATTCCCACAAATTCGGTCGTCGTCAAGGCTCACACTGAAAAAAGGGCCGTTTCGCCCGATTTCCACTCCGGCCAGACGCCGCAACGAGAATAACGATAGCCAGTGGCGCGCCTGCCAATTTGCGAGCGGCTGTACAGTCAGCACTAGATTTAGGTGTCGACTCCCATTTCGCAAGGGCTGAGGCGACGCTTTAACCGTCTGCCCGGCTGGATGTTCCCGATAGAGGAGCGAAACTCATCAGACGCGGGCGACGGCCTTGGACCGCCCCGACAGCACTCCGAACCCGTCGATGATGGCGTGCTGATTCTCAAACCGGGTGATTTCCATCTGAACCTGTTCGAGATTGAGCAACAAGGTCGAGATCAGTTCTTCGTCGCTGGCCTCGGTTGCCTCCGCGATGTCGCGCTCGAGTTCCTGCTTCTGCCACTTCAACACACGGGCGCGCTTGTTGAGCGAGAGCGCCTGGAAAAAACCTTCTCGCGCATCTTCAAGGGCAGCCTCCTGCGTCGCCACCCAAAGGCGCGCGTTCCGGATCTGGCGTTCCAGCGTGGCAACGAGCGGCGAAAACCCTTGCGCCTCCAGATGCGCAAGCATGCGTTCGCGGTCGATGCGGGCGCTGTCTGTCGAAGCGCCGAGGATCGCCTTCCACAGCCGATCTAGATCGACATTGTCGAATTCGACGCTGGTGATTTCGTCGAACTCCTCGATGATCAGGCTGGGATGATTGACGACAGTCAGAGCGAGCGCGCTTTCCCGGAGGGCCGGCACATCCGAGACGCCGCGCACCAGCGCAGAGCGCGTCAGCCGATCCGATGGTGTCAGGCGCGCCGGCGTCGTCCCGAACCCGCCCGCATTCTGCCCTCGCCCGCCGCCCGATCGACGACCCGGCTGGCCACCGCGCTGCTGGCCCACCCCTTGGGGTGCCGCACGGAAATGGCCGAGCATTCGTTCACGCATGTCCTGGGCGTAATGATAGCGCACGCTGTCGTCGGGGATCGCCGCCGTCACCGCCTTCAGCCTGGCCTCCAGTTCCGCGCGCCGCTCCGGCGTATCGTAGGACCCGCCGCCAAGTTCGCGCAGCCAGACCATGTCGGCCAGCGGTCGTGCCGCAGCAAGCACCGCGTCGAAAGGCGCCCTTCCCTCGCGACGCACGAGATCATCCGGATCCTTGCCCTCGGGCAGCATCGCAAACTGGACGGACCGACCGGGCTTCAACCCCTTCAGCGCGAGATCGACCGCACGAAAAGCCGCGCGCTGTCCCGCCCCATCGCCGTCGAAGCAGAGAACTGGTGTCGGCGCGATCCGCCACAGAAGCTCCAGCTGATCTTCCGTCAGCGCTGTCCCGAGCGGCGCGACCGCCTGTTTGAACCCGGCCTGATGCAGCGCGATCACGTCCATATAGCCTTCGACGGCAACGATCTGACCGCTGGAACCGGCCTGCTGCGCCGCGCGCCGGGCGCGTGTGAAATTGTAGAGCACGCGGCCCTTGTGGAAGAGCTCCGTCTCGTTGGAGTTCAGGTATTTCGCCGGCGCGTCCGCCGCCATAGCACGACCGCCGAAGGCAATCGGCTTTTCCCGCGCGGACAGGATCGGGAACATGATGCGGTCGCGAAAGCGGTCGTAGGACACCGGAATGTCGGGGCCGTGCACCAGAAGCCCGCATGCTTCCATCTGCTGCAACTCGATCCCTTTGGAGGCGAGATGCTCCTTCAGCCCATTGCGCGAGGGTGGCGCATAACCAAGCCCGAAGGTCTCCAGCGAGCGCCCGGTCAGCCCGCGATCACGCAGATAAGCCCGCGCCTTCGCGCCGTCGGAGCTTTGCAGCCGATCCTGAAACCAAGCGACCGCCATCTCCATGACGTCGAGCAGGCTCGCGCGCTCGCGCTCCCGGCGTTCCGCTTGCGGGTCGGCAATCGGCATGGCGATGCCGGCCATATCCGCGACCCGTTCGACGGCCTCTGGAAAGGACAGTCCCTCCAGTTCGGAGAGAAAGCGGAAATGATCGCCCGACACGCCGCACCCGAAGCAGTGATAGCGGCCCTTGCGATCCTCGCAGTGGAAGCTCGGCGACTTCTCGCCATGGAACGGGCAGCAGGCCCACCAGTCGCCACGACCGGTGTTCGTCTTGCGCTTGTCCCAGGAAACGCGCTTGCCAATGACGTCCGAGATAGGGACGCGTTCGCGGATCTCATCGAGAAAGGCGGGTGAAAAGCGCATGGTTCATCCAGCTGTCGGGAGCGCGTGACCTACACTTAGCGTCCCCGCTTGACCATGGCCCGACTGGCGCCACGCCGCAATAGTTTTAGACGTTCAAGCCGGCCCGGCGTTGTGCCGGACCGGCTTGAACGGTGATCAGCCTGGATTGCCTTACTTGTCGAGATAAGCCGGGCCGTTCGTCGACATGACGAAGGAATTCGAGCGGCCGTCTGAGCGGGCATCGTTCGAGACACTGCCGGTCGCGAAGCGGTCGATACCGGTGGAACTGCCGCCGAGCGGGCTTTCCAGAACCGGTCCTTCGAAGGACATGACGCGGCTGTGTGTGCTTTGGGCAAATGAAGCCTGCGAGAGGGCAGCAAGAGCGATCGCAGAAACAAGAAGAATTTTCATGACAGTCATCCCTTTTACGATCAATGGCGAAGATAAAAACGGCGGTATTGCCGGCTTTCCGCGCCTCGATTACCTGCAGCGCCGCGACCACCGCCGCGCTTACAATCAGATGACAAATATATAGTCCCGGCGCTTGATCCGGTCGCGTCACATGGACTTGAGCGGAAGGTGAGCCGCAGTGATTGTGATCGGCAGTCAAGAAAAAAGCCCGGAGAACCGGGCTTTCAAGAATTCTCAGCGCCTGCTGATCTCGCCAAGCGCACGTCCAGTTGATCGACAGTGCGGCTTCGTGATTAGCGAAGCAGGCCTTTGACCTTATTGGAAGCCTTGGCGAAGTCCATCTGGCCTGGATAACGCTCCTTCAGAGCGTTCATGCACTTGCCCATATCACGCAAGCCGTGAGCGCCGGTTTCCTCGACGACCTTGGCGCACGCCTTCTCCACCTCGGCCTCGGACAGCTGCGCGGGCAGAAACTCCTTGATGATCGCAATTTCCTCGCGCTCCTGCTCGGCCAGTTCGAAGCGCGACGCCTCGTCGTAGATCCTGGCCGATTCCTCGCGCTGCTTGATCATCTTGGCGAGGATCTGGGTGATGTCGTCATCACTCACATGGTCCTTGCCCGATCCGCGATTGGCGATGTCGCGGTCCTTTATGGCAGCCTGGATCAAGCGCAAGGTGGAAACCTTGCGGCTATCGCGCGCCTTCAATGCATCTTTCAACGACTGTGCGAACCTGTCGCGCATCGCCCTGAACTCCTGGAATTGAACACTTAACCTTAGCGCGCAATGCCACTTGGGCAAAGGCGACGGAACTAAGAACCTGTATTGATAAGAGTTTTTCGTCTGCCGATAGGTGCGAGCGCATCATTGACGATCCGCGACGCAATCTCTATTTTCCGGCCACAGCATCCACATAGTGCCGCGTCTCCTACCTGTCATCAACGATGACTGGGGCCGGAACGCGGCTTCGGCCACCAGCAGCATCAGATGGCACTGACGCTGCGCTTCTTCAAGAGCCGACCGGGACACAGAAGGACCTGCATTCATGACCGCTACCCCCGCGCAAAGCCCCGCCCCCTGGACCGCGCAACCGCAGACTGCGGTTCTCGTGCTGGCCGATGGCACGGTCATCAAGGGCCGCGGTATCGGGGCGACGGGCACGGTCGAGGCTGAGGTGTGTTTCAACACCGCACTGACTGGATACCAGGAAATCCTTACCGACCCTTCCTATCTCGGCCAGATCGTTACCTTTACCTTCCCACATATCGGCAATATCGGCGCGAATGACGAGGACATCGAAGACCTGACGCCCGCCGCGCGGCGCGGCGCCGTCGGCGCGATCTTCAAGGCCGACGTGACCGACCCTTCCAACTACCGCTCCGTCCAGCATCTCGATGCCTGGCTTAAAGCGCGCGGCATCGTCGGCATGACCGGTATCGACACCCGCGCCTTGACCGCATGGATCCGCGAGAATGGCGCGCCGAACGCCGTCATCGCCCACGATCCCCGCGGCGAGTTCGACATCGACGCGCTGAAAGACAAGGCCAGGCAGTGGCATGGTCTCGTTGATCTGGATCTCGCCAAGGAGGCCACGAGCGGCCAGTCCTCACGCTGGAGCGAAAAGCCGTGGGCATGGGACAAGAGCTATGAAACGGTAGGCGACGACGCGACGGGTCCGCACATCGTCGCCATCGATTACGGCGTGAAGCGCAACATCCTGCGCCTCCTCACCGGCCTCGGTGCACGCATCACGCTCGTACCGGCCGCTACGGAGGCCGAGGATATCCTGGCCATGGCGCCGGACGGCATCTTCCTGTCGAACGGCCCCGGCGACCCTGCCGCCACGGGAGCTTACGCGGTGCCCACGATCCGCAAGCTCATGGAAAGCAACATCCCCATTTTCGGCATCTGTCTCGGACACCAGATGCTGGCGCTCGCGCTTGGCGGCAAGACCGTGAAGATGCATCAGGGCCATCACGGCGCGAACCACCCGGTGAAGGACTTCACCACCGGCAAGGTCGAGATCGTCTCGATGAACCACGGCTTTGCGGTCGACACGCAGTCGTTGCCCGCGGGCGTTGAAGAAACGCACATCTCGCTGTTCGACGGCACCAATTGCGGACTGGCGGTCAAAGGCAAGCCGATCTTCTCGGTCCAGCATCATCCCGAGGCCTCGCCCGGCCCGCAGGACAGCCACTATCTGTTCCGTCGGTTCATGGACATGGTCGAAGCCCATCAGGCCAAGAAGGCCGCGGAACCGGCCTGATCGGCCGGTATCCTCTTTCCAGTCGATCAGGAACTGATCCGGACCCGGCGGATGCTGTCGGCGATCTTCCCGAAGGTTTCGTCAAGCGTTGCCGCATCGGGCACGTCGAAATAATGCGCCTCCGACGTCGCGCATTGTGACAGCAGCGTTCCGGTCGATTTGTCCTGCAGTTCCAGCCGGATCACATAGATGGTGATGCCGTCGGCCTTGGCGTTCGTGCAGCCTGCGAGCGTCTTGGTATCCATAGCATTCGAGACCATCACCGCACCCGATCCGGCACTGACAAGGCGCTCGTCCACCGCGTAGCCGAAGCTGGAATACATAGAGCCCAGGCTGTTGCTGAGCTGGTTCCAGGTGTTGGCCCCGTCAGTCAGGAAGATCATGATCTTCTCGTTGTTGGCCACACTCTTGGCGCGGCCCTCGGCGAAGGGCTCGCCCGGAGACAGCACCCGCCAACCCCAGGTGACACCCTCGAGCATGTTGGTGGCGCCCTCGGCGACCAGACCGTCGATGCGCTCCTTGATGAGATCGTAGTCGCTGGTCAGCGGCAGGATGGGCTGGGCCTGGCAGTCGAGGTTCGGCCCCTTCGACCAGTTCTCGCCGCTCCAGAATACGGCTCTTGAATCGTCGACTGCCGGCGGCTCTTCGAAAAGCACATCCGTCACCGTGTCGAGGAGCCCTCCGATCAGATCTGGGTCACCGGATCCCTGCAACTCGACGTGATACTTTTCGCGCAGGCGCTTGCGCTTGGGATCGCGCAGCGTGGTGCCGTCGTCCTCCAGGTAACTGTTGGGGTAGAGAGGACGTCCCGTGCGGCTTCTGTCATCCGGTTCGTCGATCGAGAAAGCCGGCACGAAAAGCGAGCGCCGGTCCTTGGAGGTCGCAGGCGCATCGGTCACATCATAAGCCATGTCCTTGTGCGGCGGACGTGTCTCGATGCAGCCTTCCCACTCTTGGCCCAGATGATGAAACATCTGAAACCGGCTGAGATTGTGCGCAAGCTCCACCTGCGGGATGGGGTTCTTGCCGCGCATGTCGAGCCACGGCGCAGCCTCGCGCGTCACCTTGCCGTCGGCGTCGAATTGCGGTCCGAACTGGGGGCCGACATTGACGAAGGACGAGAATGGCACGAGCGCCATCTTCACCATGTCGGGATCGACCGCGCTTTCGGCCATCGTATCGACGAGCTGCGTTGCAGCGGATTTCAGCTGCTCGAGCTTTTCGCCGCGCATTGATCCGGTCGTATCGAGAACAAGCCCGATCTCGTAAGTGTTCAGCGCGAATGTAGCGGCCGACTCGACCGATACGCTCGATGCATCGGCCCCGAAGATCTTGGCAAACCGCGTCGCGGACGACGCCGCCACGGCAACCGACCAGGTATCGTCGGTCTTGACGACCGTAAGATCGGAGTAGGAACCGGCGAAATGCGCCTGGATGAATTCATCCGCGAGCTGCTCGGCCTCCAGCTGGCTGAGCTCGTCCCCGCGGCGGGCAAGGGCGAGCGCCGCGGCATCGGCGGCATTGTGCAATTCGCTCCGCTGACGGGACGCAGCCGTGTAGTCGACCGCAAGCGCCACGGCTCCGACGATCGGAACCATCGCCAGACCGAACATGATCGCAAAATTGCCGGACCGATTGGTTGCGAAACGACGAAGCATCAAAGCACTCCCCAGAATGATGTTTCACATCACCAGAAAGCACTAAAATTTCAGTGAATTCAGACCCTAGGATTATTCAGGTGTCGTCATGTTGAGGAATTGCTTTCCCATTTCATAACGCTTCTTCAGATGCCCAAGGCCTAGACTGGACCATTGAACGTGTCGCAGTCCTCCAGCCGGCCGCTTTCGAAGCCACGCTGAAACCACTCGCGACGCTGGGCCGATGTGCCGTGATTGAAGCTGTCCGGCACCACGTAGCCCTGCGTGCGCCGCTGAAGGGTGTCGTCACCGATCTGCGTCGCGGCATTCAGCGCTTCCTCGAGGTCGCCCGCTTCGAGCAACCCGCGTTCAGCGGTGTAGTGTCCCCAAATGCCGGCGAAGCAGTCGGCCTGCAGTTCGACACGAACCGAAAGCGCATTGGCTTCCGTTTCGCCCATCTGCTGTCGCATCTGGTTGAACTGCGGCAGAACGCCGATCACGTTCTGGACGTGATGCCCGACCTCGTGCGCAACCACGTAAGCCTGCGCGAAGTCGCCGGCCGCATCGAACCGCTCTGCCAATTCATTAAAGAAGCCGAGATCGATGTAAAGCTGCTGGTCGTTGGGGCAGTAGAATGGCCCGACGGCGGAACTTGCCTGGCCGCAGGCCGAGGATACCGCGCCTTCGAACAGAACCAGCGTCGGCTCCGGATAATCCGCGCCTTCCGCTTCCATGATGCCGTTCCAAGTGTCCTCCGTTTCGGCAAGCACCGTGGCGATGAATTCCGAAGCTTCGTCACGCTGACCGGGAGCAAGACCCTGCGTCGATGGCCCTGCCTGCTGCTCGATGCTCGTAGAAGTACCGCTCCCGCCATCGAGCAGGATCATCGGATTGATGCCGACCGCCCACAGGATGATGCCGAGCACGATGAGCACGAAGATCGACCCGATACCGCCGCCACCGCGACCGCCGCGGATCACGCCACCGGGAATGCGCATCCGTGGGCCTGCACCGCCGAAGCCACCCGATCGTCCGCGCCGATCATCGATGTTGGAACTCTGTCGCCTGCCCCGCCAACGCATCCGCATCTCTCCGCGAAAAGGATCATCGATCCACCGAAAGTGCCCGCCGTCATTTTGGTTCCGGAACGACGTCACTGGCCGACGATCTTATCGAATCCGCCGACCTCGGCCAGCCTCCCCTCACCACTTCAAAGGCGGTCGAACACATCTGTCACAAACATCTGCAACAGTGCGGCCCAAGCTGTGCCGATGGAAGGCATGGTCAGCTGATGACCGAATAAACGGGCAAGCAAATCAATGTATTTAAGTTTATGCTTTTTAAGTATGGGCCGATTCGGTTCATTAGGACTACGGGGTTCATAACGGGATTGCTGGCAAACGGGTTGGCATCAGAAAACGGGCAGCGACACGATATGACGCCAGATGATTTCCGCCGTTGGCGCAAGGCGCTCGGGCTCAAGCAGAAAGATGCCGCCGACGCGCTCGGACTGAAGAAGCGCGTCATCCAATACTACGAGAAGGGCGACCGGGACGGTAAGGCCGTTGAAATCCCCGTTGCCGTCGCGCTGGCCTGCTATGCCATTTCCCAGGGCGTCACCCGCTATGACGCATCCGAACTGATTTACGAGAGCGAATGAGCGCAGGTTTGACCCCTGCCTGAAAAAGCGTCGGAACGTGCGCGTGCAGGGTTTTCCTCTCAGAACCTTTACCCTATAAGGCCGGCCTAGCCTCAAAATCGATAGACGAGCGCGGGTGCCGCATGAGCCAATCTTGGCCATGCCATACCCGGTGCCGACCTGACAGATGGATGACCCATGCCGAAAAGAACCGATATCCAATCGATCCTGATCATCGGCGCCGGCCCCATCATCATCGGCCAGGCCTGCGAGTTCGATTATTCCGGCACCCAAGCTGTCAAAGCTCTGAAAGAGGAAGGTTACCGGGTCATCCTGGTCAACTCCAACCCGGCGACGATCATGACCGATCCGGAGCTTGCGGATGCCACCTATATCGAGCCGATCACGCCAGAAGTCGTCGCCAAGATCATCGCCAAGGAGCGGCCCGATGCGCTGCTGCCCACGATGGGCGGCCAGACCGCACTGAACACGGCCCTGTCGCTGAAGCGCATGGGCACGCTGGAGCGCCACAATGTCGAGATGATCGGCGCCAAGCCCGAGGCGATCGACAAGGCCGAAGACCGCGCGCTGTTCCGCGAGGCGATGGCAAAGATCGGCCTCGAAACGCCCCGCTCGCTGCTCGCCAACGCCACCGCCATCAAGGAAGAAGACCGCAAGGCCCACGAAGCGCTGAAGGCGAAGATTCGCGCCGACCATTCGGGCGATGCGCTCGACAAGGCGCTCGACGATCTCGAGACGCAGTGGAACCTCGGCGAGAGCGACCGCAAGCAGCGTTACATGAGCCACGCCATGGCGATCGCAGCGCAAGCCCTCGACACAATCGGCCTGCCGGCCATCATCCGTCCGTCCTTCACCATGGGCGGAACCGGCGGTGGTATTGCTTACAACCGCACCGAATTCTTCGACATCATCTCCTCCGGCCTCGATGCCTCCCCGACCACCGAAGTGCTGATCGAGGAAAGCGTGCTCGGCTGGAAAGAGTACGAGATGGAGGTCGTGCGCGATCACGCCGACAATTGCATCATCGTCTGCTCCATCGAGAACATCGACCCTATGGGCGTGCACACGGGCGATTCCATAACGGTCGCGCCGGCACTCACGCTGACGGACAAGGAATACCAGATCATGCGCAACGCCTCGATCGCGGTGCTGCGCGAGATCGGGGTCGAGACCGGTGGCTCGAACGTGCAGTTCGCCGTCAACCCGGACAATGGCCGCCTGGTCGTCATCGAGATGAACCCGCGTGTGTCACGCTCGTCCGCACTTGCCTCCAAGGCGACCGGTTTCCCGATCGCCAAGATCGCAGCCAAGCTCGCCGTCGGCTATACACTCGACGAACTGGACAACGACATCACCGGCGGCGCGACACCTGCCTCCTTTGAGCCGTCGATCGACTACGTCGTCACCAAGATCCCGCGCTTTGCGTTCGAGAAGTTCCCGGGCGCCGAACCGACGCTGACCACGGCGATGAAATCGGTCGGTGAAGTCATGGCGATCGGCCGTACCTTCGCCGAAAGCCTGCAAAAGGCCCTACGCGGCCTGGAAACCGGCCTCACCGGCCTCGACGAGATCGAAATCCCGGGCCTCGGCATCGATGGCGACAGATCCGACGACCGCAACGCGATCAAGGCCGCGCTCGGCACGCCGACACCCAATCGCCTGCGCATGGTGGCGCAGGCGCTCCGTCTCGGCATGAGCGAAGCCGAAATCTATGCGAGTTGCAAGATCGATCCGTGGTTCCTTGCCCAGCTCAAGGCGATCGTCGACATGGAAGCGCGCGTGCGCGCCCATGGCCTGCCGCAGGATGCAGAGAACCTGCGCATGCTGAAGAGCATGGGCTTTTCCGATGCCCGCCTTGCGGGCTTGACCGGCCAGAGCGAAAAGGATGTCGCCAAGCTGCGCACAGCGCTCGACGTGCATCCGGTCTTCAAGCGCATCGACACCTGCGCGGCCGAATTCGCTTCGCCGACCGCCTACATGTACTCGACCTACGAGACACCCTTTGCAGGCGAATTGCGCTCGGAAGCCTTCGTCTCGGATCGCAAGAAGGTCGTGATCCTCGGCGGCGGGCCGAACCGCATCGGCCAGGGCATTGAGTTCGACTATTGCTGCTGCCACGCAGCCTTCGCGCTCGCCGATGCGGGCTATGAAGCCATCATGGTCAACTGCAACCCGGAGACGGTCTCGACCGACTACGACACGTCCGACCGGCTCTATTTCGAGCCGCTGACGGCTGAGGACGTGCTGGAGATCCTGCGCATCGAGCAGTCGAAGGGCACGCTGCACGGCGTCATCGTCCAGTTCGGCGGCCAGACGCCGCTGAAGCTTGCAGAAGCTCTTGAGAAAGCCGGCATCCCGATCCTCGGCACCGCGCCGGACATGATCGACCTTGCCGAAGACCGCGATCGCTTCCAGAAGCTACTGGTCAAGCTGGACCTCGCCCAGCCTAAGAACGGCATCGCCTATTCCGTCGAGCAGGCACGCATCGTCGCGGCGGAGATCGGCTTCCCGCTCGTCGTTCGCCCATCCTACGTGCTCGGCGGCCGCGCCATGCAGATCATTCGGGACGAGACGACGCTCTCTAACTACCTGCTCGGCACGGTGCCGGAGTTGGTGCCGGAAGATATCAAGGCGCGCTATCCGAACGACAAGACGGGCCAGATCAACACGCTGCTTGGCAGGAACCCGCTGCTCTTCGACAGCTATCTGACCAATGCCATCGAAGTGGACGTCGACTGCCTGTGCGATGGCACCAACGTCTATGTCTGCGGCATCATGGAGCACATCGAGGAAGCCGGCATCCACTCCGGCGACAGCGCCTGCTCGCTCCCCGTTTACTCCCTGTCCGACGACATCGTCGCCGAACTGAAGAAGCAGACAGAGGCCCTTGCCAAGGCGCTGCATGTCGGCGGCCTGATGAACGTCCAGTATGCGGTCAAGGACGGCACGATCTACGTGCTCGAGGTCAATCCGTGCGCCTCGCGCACGGTGCCCTTCGTCGCCAAGACCATCGGCGCGCCGATCGCCAAGATCGCCGCGCGCATCATGGCCGGCGAAACGCTGTCGGAAGCGCTTGCTGCCTACGGCGCCTCCGCCGAGCCGAAGAAGCTCGACCATATCGCCGTCAAGGAAGCCGTCTTCCCCTTCGCCCGCTTCCCGGGCGTGGACACGCTGCTCGGCCCGGAAATGCGCTCGACCGGTGAAGTCATGGGCCTCGACCGTGACTTCACGCTGGCTTTCGCCAAGGCGCAGCTCGGAGCCGGGGTGGAGCTGCCCCGAGACGGTGCAGTCTTCGTCTCGGTCAGGGACGACGACAAGGAACGTGTTCTCCCCGCCATCGAAACGCTGGTCTCGGTCGGCTTCCGCGTGATCGCGACGAGCGGCACGGCGAGCTTCCTCAAGGAGCGTGGCATCGCGGTGGAGCGGGTGAACAAGGTTCTCGAAGGTCGGCCGCATGTCGAAGACGCGATCCGCAACCGTCAGATCCAGCTTGTGATCAACACGACCGATGGCGCCAAGGCCGTGTCTGATTCGAAATCGCTGCGTCGTGCAGCGCTGATGCAGAAGGTGCCGTACTTCACCACCATGGCCGGATCGGTCGCTGCGGCGAAAGCGATTGCGGCACTGAAGGCCGGAAATCTTGAAGTGCGGCCTTTGCAGAGTTATTTCAGCATTTAAGAAGAGTGCGATCCATGCGATCGCATCTTTTCAGGTGAATTCGCCGGCATTATTTGATAATCACTCGCGATGGACAGCGAGAACGGTTCCGAGATCACTGCTCGAGAACCGTTTTCTTTTTTGCCCGATTGAGCACTTTTCAGCGGCCCGGAACACGGACCGGGCGATGGTGCTTTGAATCGGGACGCTACGGAAAGGGATACGACAATGGTCGACAAAGTGCCCATGACGCCTTCCGGCTTCAAGAAGCTGCAGGAAGAGCTGCGCATGCGCCAACAGGAAGAGCGCCCGCGCATCATCGAGGCGATCTCCGAGGCTCGCGCCCATGGGGATCTCTCCGAAAACGCGGAATACCATGCCGCCAAGGAAGCGCAGAGCCACAATGAGGGCCGGATCACCGAGCTCGAAGACCTGCTAGCACGCGCTGAAGTCATCGACCTGACGAAGATGTCCGGCGATACGGTGAAGTTCGGCGCGACCGTCAAGATCGTCGACGAGGATACCGAAGAAGAAAAGACCTACCAGATCGTCGGCGACCAGGAAGCCGATGTGAAGGATGGCCGGATCTCGATCTCCTCGCCGATCTCGCGCGCCCTCATCGGAAAGAGCGTCGGCGACTCGATCGAAGTCAACGCGCCCGGCGGCTCCAAGGCCTACGAGATCCTCGCGATCAACTGGGGCTGAGCCACAGGCTCCAGCCCATTGCACGACGATAGTTCAGGGGCGTGGCGGGAAACCGCTGCGCTCCTTGTGTATTGAGGTTGCGATGCTCGAAAGGCTCGACGCGAGACCTCAGATGGCAACTTCGCCTTCGTCCTTGATCTGGCGAATGGTCAGCATCGTGCGAACGGTGTCCACGTTCGGTGCCGCCGTCAGCGTATCCACGACGAAATCCTGGAAGCTCGACAGGTCCTTTGCGACACAATGCAGCAGAAAGTCGCTTTCGCCCGAAACCATCCACGCGGCCCGCACGATCGGCCACGTCGTGGTCATTGCGGCGAATTCCTTCAGATTGCCGTCCGACTGATGGATCAACCCGACCATGGTGAAGGCCACCAAGTCGTAGCCGAGCGCCTGTGCATTGATCAGCGCGCGGTAGCCGCGGATGATGCCTGCTTCTTCCAGTTTCCGCACCCGGCGCAGGCAGGGCGGAGCGGAGATCCCGACGCGTTCGGACAGTTCGACATTGGTGATCCGGCCTTCGCGCTGCAATTCGCGGAGGATTTTCATATCGATCGCGTCGAGATCTGCGCGAAATACCATTCCTGATGCCTCTGGCAATAAGATTGCGTTCATTTCGCCGTTTCACGCAATTTTATTGCGGGGCGATTCTTGTGTCTCCAAGTAGCACAATCGCCGCAAATGCGAGATACCTCTTGTGAGAAAGTCGTGGGTACGCCTTGAAACGGCGGCGTCCCCATTCGTAGATTAGCGACAGTGGTGATATGGACTGTCGCCAAAGACCAATAGGACATTACCGACATGAGCGAGCGTCATACGCCGGTCCTGATCATCGGCTCCGGCCCCGCGGGATACACCGCCGCCATCTACGCAGCCCGCGCCATGCTGAAGCCGATTATCATCGCCGGCATGGAACAGGGCGGCCAGTTGATGATCACCACGGATGTGGAAAATTATCCGGGCTATGCCGATCCCGTTCAGGGTCCCTGGATGATGGAGCAGATGCTCAACCAGGCGATCAATGTGGGCGCGGAAATCGTCAACGACCTCGTCGTCGAGGTCGAGACTGACCGCCGCCCCTTCCGCGTGCGCACGGATGGTGGGCAGGTCTTCACCGCCGATGCCCTGATCATCGCCACCGGCGCCAAGGCCAAATGGCTCGGCATCGAGAGCGAGCAGACCTTCATGGGCTTCGGCGTCTCCGCCTGCGCCACCTGCGACGGCTTCTTCTATCGCGGCAAGGATGTCGCGGTCGTCGGTGGTGGCAACACCGCGGTCGAAGAAGCGCTCTACCTCTCCAATCTCGCGAAGTCCGTGACGCTCATTCATCGGCGCGAGGGCCTTCGTGCGGAACGCATCCTTCAGGACCGCCTCTTCGCCAAGGACAACGTCAATGTGGTCTGGAACGCCGTGATCGACGAGATCACCGGAACGCCGGCCAAGCCGCCGATGCCACCTTCCGTGACGGGTGTGCGGCTCAAGGATACGCAGACGGGCGAGATCAAGGACCTCGCCGTCGATGGCGTCTTCGTCGCGATTGGCCATGCGCCGGCGGTCGATCTGTTCAAGGACAAGCTCAAGATGAAGCCGAACGGCTATCTCTGGAGCGCGCCGGATTCGACGGCAACCGACGTGCCGGGCATCTTCGCCGCCGGCGACGTGACCGACGACGTTTACCGGCAGGCGGTCACCGCAGCGGGCATGGGCTGCATGGCAGCGCTCGAAGTGGAACGATATCTTGCCGGCTACGTCCACATCGCGGAAGCCGCCGAATAAACAAGACGACCTGAGGGGATGGTCTGATCACATGGTAGCTCCTTTGGACTGGGACAAGCTGCGCATTTTTCACGCAGCCGCCGAGGCGGGTTCGTTTACCCACGCGGCAGACGCCCTGCATCTGTCGCAGTCCGCGATCAGCCGCCAGGTCAGCGCGCTGGAGCACGAAGTCGGCACCAAGCTCTTCCACCGCCACGCCCGCGGCCTGATCCTCACCGAACAGGGCGAGATGCTCTACCACACGGCGCATGACGTGCTGCTCAAGCTGGAGACGGTCCGCGCCCGTCTGACCGAGACCAGTAACAAGCCGAGCGGCAAGCTGCGGGTGACGACGACGGTCGGCCTCGGCCAGGGCTGGCTGACCGAAAAGGTTCAGGAGTTCCTCGAACTCTACCCGGAAATGCAGCTCCAGCTGATCCTCGACAATGAGGAGCTGGACGTGAACATGCGCCACGCCGATTGCGCGATCCGCCTGCGCCAGCCGCAACAGCCGGACCTCATCCAGCGCAAGCTTTTCACCGTGCACCTGCATGTCTACGCGTCGCCCAACTACATCAACCGCTTCGGCGAGCCGAAATCGCCGCAGGATCTCGATGGCCACCGCATCATCACCTTCGGTGAGCCGGCACCAGGCTATCTCCTCGGCCTCAACTCGCTCGAGGTCGCCGGTCGAACCGCCGACAATCCCCGCGTGCCGCACCTGCAGATCAACAATCTCACTTCCGTGAAGCGGGCGGTGCAGATGGGCATCGGCATCGCCATGTTGCCCGACTACATGGTCGGCCGCGATTCCGGCCTCGTGCAGCTGGAGACGACCGCTGACGCCCCCTCCTTCGACACCTATTTCTGCTATCCGGAAGAAATAAAGAACGCCGCAAAGCTGAAGGCATTTCGCGACTTCCTGATCTCGAAAGCCAGAAACTGGAACTATTAGGCGATGGAGTTCAGCACACCGTTAATTTGGTCACGATTAGAAAAATAAAAATATAATCCAATACCGAAAAACGAGTGATCCCAAATTAAGGCACTGACGGATGACCGAGGCATCGGTTCCAGCGGCGGCGGAATGATGCCTCGCTCGCGCGCGAAATTCTCCAGATCAGAGCTAGGTCGCATTTTCCGGCCTCGGAAAATTCTAAAACTCCAATATGCCACCGACAGGAAAATAGCCGGATAGAACCCGAGGAAGCCGGAAACGAACATCAATGGTCGTGTGAGGAGACTACTTAGCGGAAACACAATTGCCTCTTTGGCGCGCAATGATCCTGCACTGTTGCCTCTTCGACATCCACCGTCCAGTGATATGTGCGTGGCGCATGGCAGAAATGCGCGGCCGAACCTTGCCGTTTGCCTACCGAAGCATCATATCGCCTACAGCAGATGCACACGGTGACTACTTTCCTCCCACGTCATCGCATCTTGCTGTTCCCCTCTGGAGGTTTTGACCTTCAAACTTAAAAGGGCCCGGGTCTTCCCGTGGCCCTCTTTTTTTGTCCGGATGCCCTCCCCGCAATGAAAAAGCGCCGCCCCGAAGCCGGGAACGGCGCTTTGTTCAGTGTCAGATAGGCTGCCTCAGCGGCAGGCAGCGCAGAAGCGCTGGATGCGGCTGCAGGCTTCTTCGAGAAGCTCTTCCGAAGTCGCGTAGGAAATGCGGAAGTTCGGGCCGAGGCCGAATGCCGAGCCGTGCACGACGGCCACGCCTTCGGCTTCCAGAAGCTCGCTTACGAAATCCTCGTCCGTTTCGATGACCTTGCCGCTCGGCGACGTCTTTCCGATCAGGCCTGCGCAGGATGGATAGACGTAGAACGCGCCTTCCGGCGTCGGGCAGTTGATGCCCTTGGCCTGGTTCAGCATCGACACGACGAGATCGCGGCGACGTTCGAAGATCTTCTTGTTCTCCGGAATGAAGTCCTGGGTGCCGTTGAGCGCTTCGACAGCGGCCCATTGAGCGATCGAGCAGGCACCTGAGGTTTGCTGGCCCTGGATCATGTCCATGGCCTTGATCAGCTGCAGCGGACCGGCTGCATAACCGATGCGCCAGCCCGTCATCGCGTAGGCCTTCGAGACGCCGTTCATCGTCAGCGTGCGGTCGTAGAGCTTCGGCTCCACCTGAACCGGCGTCGTGAAGGTGAAGTCGCCGTAGACGAGATGCTCGTACATGTCGTCGGTCAGCACCCAGACATGCTCGTGCTTCAAAAGCACGTCCGTCAGGGCCTTCAGCTCAGCCTCGCTGTAGGCGGCGCCAGAGGGGTTCGAAGGTGAGTTGAAGATCAGCCACTTGGTCTTCGGCGTGATCGCCTTGTCGAGCGCTTCCGGTGTCAGCTTGAAGCTGTTGTCTATGGTCGTTTCGACGAAGACCGGGGTACCGCCGCAGATCGCGACCATTTCCGGGTAGCTCACCCAGTAGGGAGCCGGGATCACGACTTCGTCGCCGGGGTTCATCGTCGCCATGAAGGCGTTGAACAGGATCTGCTTGCCGCCGGTGCCGACGATCGTCTGGGACGGATCGTAATCGAGACCGTTTTCACGCTTGAACTTGTCGGCGATCGCCTTGCGCAGTTCCGGGATACCCGAAACCGGCGTATATTTCGTCTCGCCGCGATTGATCGCAGCGATGGCGGCGTTCTTGATGTTGTCCGGCGTATCGAAGTCTGGCTCACCTGCGCCAAGCCCGATCACGTCCCGGCCCTGCGCTTTCAGTTCGCGGGCCTTCTGGCTGACAGCGATCGTTGCCGATGGTTTGACGCGCGAGAGCGCGTCGGCGAGAAAAGCCATGCTCTTAACTCCGGTTCGATTGCACCGGTGCGCCGAATGAAATGCCGCACGCGCCGGCGAGGAAAATGCCGGTCTGGTATGTCCAATCTGCCCGCGACTTTCAAGCGCACCGGTGAGATGAGTGGGCCGGTTGTGTTAAGAAGATGTCAGTTGGAAGCTGCGACAGTGCCTGATCGGCCGCTTGGGAGAGAGACGGGGCGATGCAGAACCATACGCTCTCGCAAAATATCGTTCGGCAGCAAGATGGCTGGTACGCTGCCGTCTATGGTCCCTTTGCGCTCAAATCCGCATTCCAGCCGATTTTTCGCCAGATCGGGCACGGCAAACTCCGCCTGGAAGCCTTCGAAGGCCTGATCCGGCCGAGCAAGGGCGGCCAGAGCGTTTCGCCCTACGGGTTTTTCGCAAGCGTGCCCCCGGAGGATGGCGGGCCTGTCGACGCGCTCTGTCGCCAACTGCATCTTCTGAACATGGGCCAGCTCGATCGACCAACGGCGACGTTGTTCCTCAACTTCGATCCGAGGCTCTTCAACGATGCGCGCACAACCGCAACGGAAGTCGCGCGCCTCCTGGATCTCACCTCGCAGATCGGCCTGGCACCGCGGCAGATCGTTTGCGAGATCACCGAAAAGAAGGCTGCCAATCGCGCCGCGCTCGTCGCCGTCGTCGACGATTTCCGTGGATGCGGTTTCCGCATCGCGGTCGACGACTATGGCGCGGAAGATTCCGACATCGCGCGCATCGAACTGCTCAAGCCCGACATCGTGAAATTCGACGGGGATTGGGTGCTGCGCTATATGGAACATGCACCCGGCGTAGACCTGCTGCGAGACACGGTGCAGCGGTTCCGGGCAAACGGCATCGCGACACTGTTCGAGGGACTGGAGCATCCATGGCATGTAGATGTCGCGATCGACTTGAAGGTGGATCTGCTGCAGGGCTACGCGCTGGCGAAGCCGGACACGATCCTCGGCAAGTTCAACGATCTTTTCCCCGATCAACCGGGCGCCTCATCAATAACCGAGGCACCGCGGTTGCACGAGGCAGCCGTGGCTCCCGTGCTGCCGGAAGCGCCGTCGATCATCGCTCCGCCACCCGTCCCGCAGCGGCCGATCACGGCCCGAAAAACCTTCGGCAAACGCAGCCGCTAAGCCGCCCCGGCATGATATGACCGATTTGCTGGCCCCGATTGAAGCCATCTGCGAATGAAGATGTTCTTCGTAATCCTCGTCGTCGTCATCGGCCTCATCGTTCTGGCGGCCATCGTCTATGGTCGCGAACGCATCTGGGAACGCATGACCGGACCGGCGGATCTCGGCCGCTATGATTTCACGCAAGGCCGGCGCAGCGGTTCGCCCAACGATGCCCTTGCGTGCACCGAGGGCGCCTGCACTGCACCAGGCGTCACGATCGCGACGCCCGACCAGCCGCCGACCGAGATCGTTGCCCGGCTTGCCGAACGGCTCGCAGCCATCGAAGCGCATGTGCGTCGGGTCGATGATCGCAGCAATCCCCTCTATGCCCGCTTCGTCATCTACACGCCGTTGATGCGCTTCCCCGACACGCTGGACATCGAAGTCACTGAACATTCGGATGGCGCACCCGCCATCCGCGCCTATTCCCGCTCGAAACTGGGGCGATCGGATCTCGGCACGAACAGGAAGCGGCTGGAAGAGCTTTTCGGCGTCAGGTGAGCAGGCGCTACTGCGCAGCCGGCCAGACAAGCGGCCAGGACTCTGGGCCGTCGCCATAATCGCCGTCGCAGTCGTCCTTCACGCGCTGTTCGACAAGCGTAAGCGAGGGGCCGTACCCGTCGTTCTCCACGGACCAGACCGACAGCGTTCCACAATCGCCGATGCCGCGCCCCTTGAAGAAGGATGTGATCCGGTCGGTCGTCTGATCGAAATCGATGTTGTAGGCGAAGGGCTCCGATTGCGGGCCATCCTCGCCCATCACCGGAAAATCCCGTGCGCGCACGGTGGCGAGTTCACCGCCGATATAGACCGCATAGGGGAAATTGTAGGCGCCGCCGAGCCCGCAGGGCAAAAGCAGCATCACGCCCTCATCGCCGCGATCCACGAGCACGCCTTCCATCGCGGCGAAGCGGTCGTCATCGAGGCCGCCGCAATAGCCCGTGTCGTCGGTGAAATCCGCAGCGATATGGGCCGGAAGTTCGTCGAACGAGGTGATCGCACTGATCGGAGACGAGGCCGGCGGCTGGCGATCGCCGATGGCCTGCAGCGCATCTGTGCGCTCCAGGCGGTCCTGGCTTTCGTCGATGAAGAGCAGCGACGCGGTGACGCCCGAAAGCGACACTTCGGTGATCGCCGATGGATCATCCGACGAAATAGAAACAGTCATCTCGGTACCGTTCTTCATGGCCTCGATCAGGCTGCGCAGAACGGCATCGTCTTCGAAGTGAAGCTCGGAATAATCCTCGCGCCGCTCCGCCTCGGCAAATTCGAGCGAGAGGGCCGGGCCGTCCGTGATCTCGATGTCCATGCGCGCGCTTGCGTCTGGAAGCGTCTCCCGAAAGCCGACGGTGAGTTCCACCGGGGCATCCGGCGCGTTGCTGCGGCTGAGGGTGAAAGCATAGAACGGCGCGTCATCCGGCAGGGTCGGCGTCAGCCGGCAGGTGAGCGCAGAGGAGCAGTTCACCTGCCAGTCGCGAAACTCGCGATATCCGGAGGCGACTGCAGCCTCCGTAAGGATGAAAAGCCCGACTGCGGCGAGCGAAAGGTGCTGTAGGTGGGCCTTTTTCATCCAGCAGATCCTCGGCGTGGCGACGATAATGCCGCGCGTCTTGCAGCGGCTTTCACCAACTGTTAGCGCAAGTGCGGGCGATAGCAATCCGACTCCTGTCGTCGTCCTGCCCCTCTCCTTCCCGCTGGCTTTTGATGTCCCGTCTGCTTGCCAATTCCATCCTGCTGACCGCCGGCGCCATTTGGGGCATGGGCTTCGTGGCGCAGTCGACCGCGATGGACGCGATCGGTCCGCTGCTGTTCGTCGCCCTGCGTTCCGCCATCGCCATGCTGGTGACGCTTCCCTTCGCGATCGCCGAAGGTCGAAGGGCGGCAGACGGCCCCGTCATCGCCTTCAGCCCGGGCTTCGTGCTTGCCGGCCTCGCGCTTTTTGGCGGCATCGTCTTCCAGCAGATCGGACTGGTGACCACGACCGTCACCAATTCCGGATTTCTGACCGGCCTTTACGTGGTCTTCGTTCCCATTCTCATGACGGTGATCCTGAGGCGGCCGCCGCATCCCGTCGTGTGGCCGGGCGCGATCCTCGCCTTTGCCGGCCTCGTGCTCCTCTCCGATGGTGCGCTCACCTCGCTCCGGCCGGGCGACCTCTTCACCATTCTCGCCGCAGTCTTCTGGGCCATGCAGGTGATCCTCGTCGGCCAGCAGGCATCGATGACCGGCCGACCTGTTGCGCTGGCCTTCGTGCAGTTCAGCGTCTGCACCCTGCTTGGCCTTGCCGCAGCGCTTGTCTTCGAACCCATCGAGTGGACCGCGATCCAGGCAGCATTGCCCGAAATTCTCTATGCAGGCGCCATCGCGAGCGGCCTTGCCTTTACCCTGCAGGCCATCGGCCAGCGTTATGCCGCGCCCGCCACTGCCGCCATCCTGCTGTCGACCGAAGTGCTTTTTGCCGCCCTTTTCGGCGCCGTGCTGCTCGGCGAAACCATCGGCAGCCTCGGCTATCTCGGCGGCCTCTGCATCTTCGTCGCCATCCTGCTCATCGAAGTCCTGCCTGCGCGTCAGGCTCGAAACGCTGCCGCCTCCAGTTGAGATTTCGCAAGAAACTTTCACTTGCGAAATCTAAGGAGTTCAATCAGTCTTCCCATTGTTCGGACCCGTCGCGAACGAAGGAAAGATGCGTTCCGGAGACGCAAGAATCCTCCGGGCGGATAGACTTGGCCTTGCTTGTCGAAAGCATTGGCAGCCGCAACAACACGAACACTTTTCCTCTCATGACCGATCGAGACCGAGGCATGCCCCATGCATGCAGTGGGGTCGTTCAAGCATGGCCGCGCGCCACCCAGCGGGCGGCGGAAAAAGGGACTGCGTAGAATGCCCGAGACCGGTACAGTCAAATTCTTCAATTCCGAAAAAGGCTTCGGCTTCATCAAACCCGACAGGGGCGGCGCCGACATCTTTGTCCATATCTCCGCCGTGCAGGCCTCCGGCTTGTCGGGATTGGCCGAGAACCAGAAGGTCAAGTTCGACACCGAGCCCGATCGACACGGGAAAGGGCCGAAAGCGGTGAACCTCGCCGTAGACGGCTGATCAGACAGCTCGAGGCCAAGTGCTTGCGGACATGAAAACCTCCCGGCCATGCGTGGCCGGGCATCTCTCCGCTCATAAAATCGTACGGCGGGAAGCTGACGAAATTCGTTCAGCCAGCGTTCAGGCAGCACCCGATAAATTCTCATCATCGCCCAGCGCTTCCAAAGGCTGCGGGGTTCTGTTCAGGAGCGAGGCTCCTTGGGGATCAAGACCATGAAGAAATTGTCGCAGATGCTTGTTCTTGGTGTCGCCGCAGCGGCGACCCTCTTCACCACGCTGGCTCCGGCTGAAGCAGGCCATCGTCATTGGCACAACCGTGATCGCGGCGATGCCGTTGCGCTCGGTGTGCTGGGTCTCGCCGCCGGCGCCATCATCGGCGGTGCAATTGCCGATAGCAACAACAACCGCCGCGTCTATGTCGATCCGGCGCCGACCTATTACCCGCCGCAGCCGACCTACTATCCGCCGGCACCGAGCTATCAACCGGCCTTCCGGCCTGCGCCCGTCTATCACCCTGCGCCAGCCTATCGCCCTGCCCCGGTTTACCGGCCGGTCGTCAGCCAGGGTTATCAGCCCTGGAGCCCGGCCTGGTACGACTATTGCTCTCGCCGTTACCGGTCCTTCGACCCCTCCTCCGGCACGTTCGTGGGCTATGATGGTCAGGAGCGCTTCTGCGTCGCCAACTGACGATCGATCGAACGCCTCAACGAAAAGGCCGGTTCGCGAGAACCGGCTTTTTTTGTTTTATGGGTCAAAGACCCTTCAGATAGGGATTGGTCAGGCGCTCCTCGCCAATGCGACCGCCAGGCCCATGCCCGCAGAGAAAACCGAAATCGTCGCCGAGCGGCAGCACCTTGTCCTTGATCGATCGAAGGAGGGTTTCATGGTCGCCGCCCGGCAGATCCGTCCTGCCGATCGAGCCGCGAAACAGAACGTCGCCGACATGAGCGAACTTGGCTTCGTCATTGACGAAGATGACGTGGCCAGGCGCGTGCCCCGGACAATGGCGCACGGTGAAGACGTGACCGCCGGCGCTCACGCTGTCGCCATCGTCCAGCCAGCGATCGGGTGTGCAATTGCGCACCGGATCGTCGACGCCAAACCGGCGGCCCTGCTCTTCCAGCCCCTCGAGCAGGAAACCATCATCCCTGTGCGGACCGATGATGTCGATGCCGAGCGCTTCTTTGAGCTCCATGGCACCACCCGCGTGGTCGATATGTCCGTGCGTCAGCCAGATCGCCTCGATCACAAGGCCGTTTTGCGCGATCACCTCCTGAATCTTGTCCACCTCACCACCCGGGTCGACAACGACGCCGCGCTTGGTCTCACTGTCGAAGAGGATCGTGCAATTCTGCTGAAATGCCGTGACCGGGATGATGCCCGCCTGAAGTTGTCCCATAAGCAAAACCCCTGTTGCAGTCGCGGGCTAGCACCTTGAGCTTCATGTGAAAAGGGCCGCCTGAAAGAGGCGGCCCACATGGAACATTCCGGAAAGCAGTGGTTAGAGTTCCATCAGCTCGCGCGTGCGGGCACCGCCGAAGCCGGCAACAGCCGAAATCCCGGCGCCGATGAGGCAAGCCAGAAACGCCCAGAGCGACGCGCTGGAAATCGCATCGGCTGCCTGAGCGGCCTGCTCGCGCGCCTGCGCTTCAAGCTGCTCGATTTCCGTGCCGAGACCCTGGACTGACTGGACAGCGGCATCGACCTGTTCGCGCACGGACGTCGAGAACTCTTCGTAACGGGCAATCGCCTGGTCGGTCGCCTGCTCGGCCTCCTGCTGGGTCATGTCGGTGTTTTCAGTCAGCGAAGCAACGATCGCATTGCGATCGATCTCTTCGCCAAACCCTTCAAGACGCGTCTGCAGGTCGTTGGCGAGATTGTCCAGAACAGCAGCATACTCCGTCGGGTTGCTGCGGAGCGCTTCGAACGCATCGGCAAAGTCCGCCCGCGTACCCTGCAGTTCCTCGGAGATCGCTTCCGGCTGAAGGGCCTCGATATCGGTGTCCTGGAGAAGCTCACGAATGTCGGCAGCGGCACCCTCGGCGTCCACATCGGCGAACTGGTCTTCGTCGAAATTGGAAACGACGGCGGAAATCGCATCACCGCCGAGGCCAGCCGTGGTGGAAATGGCAGAGCCGGTCAGCGAGGCGACCGAGCCGATCGCCGAGCCTGCGAGCTGCGTCGCACCGCTGATGGCGAATGCCGAAAGAACGACAGCGGCAATCAAAGCTGTAGCCCAGGACAGAAGACCGTGGACCCAGCCAGCCTGCAGCGAGAGGTAACCTGCAACGAAACCGCCGGCGGCAAGGCTGATGAAGAGCGACAGAACGGACCAAATCCCGAACCCGACACCAATGCCGCCGAGCGGATCGTTCGACTGGGGATCTACGGCGCCAAAGCCGAGACCGGCGCCCAGAAGGGAAAGGAGAATGGAAACGGCAATCACAGTTACTGCGCCGCCGAAAATGCTGCCCCACGAAGCGACGGGGGTTACAACGCCGTGTCGATCAATCATCTGAGTTTTCCATGATAGAGAAAGCGGCGCCGAGGGCGCAGCATCACTCCCAAAAACGAAGATCACTCAGAAAATGTTCCGCCGGATCACGTCCCGTGATCCGGCGTAATGGCACAATATTCGAGCTGCCCTATTCGGCGGCGAGACGTTTCGGCTGCACTTCGGCAGCGTAGTCGTTGACGAGATTGGTCGCGATTTCACCGACGGTAAAGCTGTAGGGCCCGATTTCCGAAACAGGGGTTACTTCCGCCGCCGTGCCAGTCAAGAAGCACTGCTCGAAGCCTTCCAGCTCTTCCGGCATGATCGCCCGCTCTACCACTTCGTAGCCGCGGCGCTTGGCCAGATCGATAACCGTGCGGCGCGTGATGCCGTCGAGGAAGCAGTCGGGCGTCGGCGTGTGGATGACGCCATCCTTGACGAAGAACACGTTGGCGCCCGTCGCCTCGGCGACCTGGCCGCGCCAGTCGAGCATCAATGCATCGGCATAGCCCTTCTTCTCGGCCGCGTGCTTCGACAGGGTGCAGATCATGTAGAGGCCAGCAGCCTTCGACTTCGAAGGAGCCGTGCGCGGGTCCGGCCGGCGGTATTCCGCCATGTCGAGGCGGATGCCCTTCAGCTTCTCTTCCGGCTTGAAGTAGCTCGGCCACTGCCAGATGGCGATCGCGACATTGATCCGGTTGGCCTGGGCCGAAACGCCCATCATTTCCGAACCGCGCCAGGCGATCGGGCGCACATAGGCGTCCTGGAAGCCCTGCATTTCGAGAAGCTTGATGCAGGCATCATCGATCTCGGCAACGCTGTAGGGAATGTCGAAACCGAGGATCTCGCCGGACTTGATCAGGCGTTCGGTGTGTTCGGTCAGCTTGAAGATGCGCCCGCCATAGGCCCGCTCGCCCTCGAACACCGACGAAGCATAGTGGAGGCCATGCGTCAGCACGTGAATCTTCGCGTCCTTCCAAGGCACGAATTCGCCATTGAACCAGATGTGACCATCGAGTTGATCGAAAGGAACGGAAGCCATCGTGTTTCCTCCGCCGCGCCGGAGCTCTTGTGGATCGGTTGCGGCTCTAGTTGTGGACGCCCATCTGCATGAACCCGGCTGCGCGTCGAACCCGGCCGGTGCAGTGTGAGGCAGAACGAAAAGCTAGCAATCCGGTAAAAATATGTCAATATGCCTGACATATCTGAAAGGATCGAACGCGACGATGGCACCAGGCGCAACAAAACCGCAAGCCGCCGAGGCAGGCAAAAGCCAGGCATCCGATCTCGCATCCATCGATACGGAACTCATCGAGCTTCTGTTTTTCGCCTATCGAGACTTCACGTCGGACCCTGACCAGATCCTCCAGCGCATCGAGTTTGGGCGGGCGCACCACCGTGTGCTCCACTTTGTCGACCGTCAACCAGGGCTGACTGTTGCCGATCTCCTCGACACGCTGCGCATCACGAAGCAGAGCCTCGCACGCGTGCTGAAGCAGTTGGTCGATTCAGGCCACATCCATCAAGTCATGGGCGCTGAAGACAGGCGGCAGCGGAAGTTGTATACGACCGAAAAAGGGCGCAAACTCGCACTCGATCTGGCAAAGCCACAGTCTCGCCGTATCGCGAAGGCATTGCGCGATCTGCCCGCCGGGAGCCGCGAAACGGTCGTGAGTTTCCTGCGCGGCATGCTGGATGGGGGCAAGTAGCGACCGGCGGTGGACCTTTGCCGCCGCCCGGCGCGCAGAGGATGTGAGAGGTACTGCGTGACACAAAATCCATCGCCTGAACCGATTTCCGACGATGCTGCCCATCTGCTCGTCGTGGATGACGACACCCGCATCCGCGATCTCCTCAAGCGCTATCTCTCCGAACGCGGCTTCCGCGTCACGACCGCAGCCGACGCTGCGGAAGCGCGCCGCAAGCTCGAGGGCATCGATTTCGATCTGCTCATCCTCGACGTGATGATGCCCGGTGAATCCGGCGTCGATCTCACGCGCAGCCTGCGGGCCGTAAAGGACGTGCCGATCCTCATGCTCACGGCGTTGACGGAAGCCGACAACCGGATCGAAGGCCTCGAAGCCGGTGCGGACGACTATCTGCCGAAGCCGTTCGAGCCGCGCGAACTGGCACTGAGGGTCAGCAACATCCTGAAGCGCGGCGCACAGCCGGCAACGCCCAAGATCGAACAGGTGGTCTTCGGCCCTTACACCTTCGTGATCACCAAGCGCGAGTTGAAACGTGCCGGCGAGCCGATCCGCCTCACCGACCGCGAGCAGGAGATCATGACGCAGTTCGCCGAACGCGCCGGTGAAACGATCCCACGCCATGAACTCGTCGGCTCCGACGCCGAGGTTGGCGAACGCACGATCGACGTGCAGATCAATCGCCTTCGCCGCAAGATCGAGACCGATCCTGCAAACCCCATCTGGCTGCAGACCGTCAGAGGCATCGGCTATCGCCTGAGCGTGGAATAGACGGAGGCTTGGCCGATGGGTCGGCACGAGAGACAGCCGACCGACGCGGCACAGGCACCGCCGCAGGCGGGCCTGAGCCAGCACGCCTTGTCCGCAAGTGCGCTGGAGGACCGCCGCCCAGTGAGCGGCCTGCGCCGCGTGACGCGCTGGCTCAAGCGGCGCGTGCCACGCGGTCTCTACGCACGCGCTCTTCTGATCATCATCCTGCCGATGGTGATCCTGCAGTCGGTAATCGCCTTCAACTTCATGGAGCGGCACTGGCAGACCGTGACGCAACGTCTCTCGACAGCGGTGACGCGCGACATCGCGGCAATCATCGACGTCATCGAGACCTATCCGCAGACAGCGGACCACGCCGAGATCATTCGCATCGCGCGTGAGCGCTTAGCGCTCAACATCGCCATCGAACCGTCGGGAGACCTGCCTCCACCCCGGCCGAAGCCGTTCTTTTCGATCCTCGATCGCATCCTGTCGCAAGAACTGTCCCGCCAGGTGCGCCGCCCCTTCTGGATCGACACGGTGGGCAATTCCGATCTCGTCGAAGTGCGCATCCAGATGGACAATTCGATCCTCCGGATCTTCGCGCGGCGCAGTCAGGCCTATGCGTCCAATACCCACATCTTCCTGCTCTGGATGGTGATCACGTCACTCGTGTTGCTCGCCATCGCCATTCTCTTCCTGCGCGGTCAGATCAGGCCGATCCTGAAGCTTGCAGAAGCGGCGGAGCGATTCGGCAAGGGCCAGAAGCTGTCCGGTTTCCAGCCGCGCGGCGCCGACGAGGTGAGACGCGCGGGCCAGGCCTTCATCCAGATGCGCGAGCGCATCGAGCGTCAGATCGAGCAGCGCACGGCGATGCTATCGGGCGTCAGCCACGATCTGCGCACCATCCTCACGCGCTTCAAGCTGCAACTGGCCTTCCTGGGCGATGGCCCAGAGGTCAAAAGCCTCAACCAGGATGTCGAGGACATGCAGTTGATGCTGGAAGGCTATCTCTCCTTCGCCAAGGGCGAAGCGGAGGAAGACATCGGCACGCTGAACATCGAGACCCTGTTCGGCCGTATCCGCGACGAGGCGGCGCTGCTCGAATCCGGCATCATGATCTCGATCGAGGGCGATCCGCTGGTCAACGTCCGGCCGAACGCCTTCTCGCGGCTTGTTCACAACCTCACGTCGAACGCGTTTCGATATGCCGACAATGTGCGCCTCACTGCTGTCCACGGGCCGCGATGGCTGACGATCACGGTCGATGACGACGGCCCCGGTATTCCGCTGAAGGCGCGCGAGGATGTCTTCAAGCCGTTTTTCCGGCTGGATGAAGCGCGAAATCTCAACGAGAGCGGCACCGGGCTCGGCCTCGCGATTGCCCGCGACATCGCACGCAGCCATGGCGGCGACGTGATGCTGGACGACAGCCCCATCGGGGGCCTGCGGGCAATCATCCGGGTCCCGGCGTGACAGACGCTACCTGAACCGTCAGGCAGCTCGAGGGTACGGACCGCTTCGGACGCGGTTGCGCCCTTCGGTCTTGGCCCGGTAGAGCGCGTCATCGGCAACGGCGATCAGTGCATCGATCGGCTGGCCGCGCTCCGAGCTTACGGTAACGCCCGCGCTCACGGTGGCAGCGATGCTGCGGCCCTCGGCTGCGAAAAGTTGTGCGGCCAGTTCATGCCGGATGCGCTCGGCGATCGCCACGGCGGTGCGCTGGTCGGCGTCCTGGAGGATCACGCAGAACTCCTCGCCCCCGAACCGGGCTGCGATGTCTGTCGAGCGGATATTCGCCCTCATCACGCCTGCAAATCGCGACAGCACGACATCGCCCACGCCGTGGCCGTAGAGATCATTGATCGCCTTGAAGCGATCGAGGTCGAAGACGATGACGGCCGAGCGGGCATTTTGCGTGACAGCGCCATAGCGCTCCGCCAGCCCGCGCCGGTTCAAAAGGCCGGTTAGCGGGTCGGTTTGTGCCTGAAGATGATGATAGCGCGCGATACGCGACTGGTTGACGCCGAGCGATAGCGCGCCGATGCCGGTGAGGCCAATGATGGCGACGATCGAATTCAGGTCTTCAGCCCAGTTGGAAGGTCGCTCCGTCAGAATCCAGAGCCCATCCGCCGCAAGGACGAAGCCGCAGAGGAAGAACGAGATCGCAGTTGCGACATAGAGAATGGCGCCGGTCGTCATCGCAAGCGGCACTTCCTTCCGGCCCGTCCAGTATTCTCTCGCGATCAAAAGCAGGATCGCACCGATCATCACGTTACCGACGATCGTCCCGATGCCGGAGTAACCGAGAAGAAAGGCGACGGTGGTTGGTGCGACACCCGCGAAGACGGCAAACCCGACCAGACGCCAGTTCGCGCGCCCGGTTCGAAACTGCATCGACCCGCCATAGATCAACCCGAACCCCGACAGAAAGGCCATGAACGAGGCCCATTGCAGGGGTTCGTTGTAGGTTTCGCCGAGCATTGCAAACAGGATCACGCCGGCGACGATGGCTGCCAATCCGCCTGACCAATTGACCAGGAAGAGATCGGTGCGCGCCCCCATCCAGGCGCCCAGCAGGGTGACACACAATGCAGCGCCGGAAAAACCGATCGCTGCAAGAAGTGACACTTGATCGAAACCCATACCCACGCCCTGCCCGTTGACGGCGTCACCTTTGAGGATGAAACCCTAAGACGACGTCAACCGAAATGGACACTATCCGGATGCAGCCGAGTTTTGAGCTGCGTGGTGGCGAAAAGGTTAAGGCGGAGGTTTAGGTGTATCAGAACACGCGGCCGCCATTCGGCACGACCTTGTCGACTGCTGCCAGCACGACCTGACCTTCTTCATCCGGCAATCCGAGCGTTAGCACTTCCGAGCGCATCGGGCCGATCTGTCGCGGCGGGAAGTTCACGACCGCGATGATCTGGCGTCCAACGAGCTCACCGGGCTCATAATGCTTGGTGATCTGTGCCGAAGACTTCTTGATGCCGAGTGGCCCAAAGTCGATCCTGAGCTTGATCGCCGGCTTGCGTGCCTCAGGAAACGGCTCCGCTTCCACGATCGTGCCCACGCGGATATCGACTTTTTCGAAGTCGCTCCATGTGATCTCGGCACTCGTCTCTTCGCTCATCATTCGCTCTTGGACAGTTCTTCGGATCGGCTCTTGGCGGCTGCAACGGCCCGGTCGAAGAGGGCCTGCATCGCTCCGTCTTCCATCAGCACGGAGAGCGCCGCCGCCGTGGTGCCGTTGGGCGAGGTCACGTTCTTGCGGAGCGTTCCGGCATCATCGGGTGAACGATGCATCAGTTCGCCGGCACCGGAAACGGTGGCCCGCGCAAGGCGCATCGCCAGATCTTCCGGAAGGCCGGCCTTGCGACCAGCTTCTGCCATGCATTCCACCAGATAAAACGCATAGGCCGGCCCGCTGCCCGAGACAGCCGTGACCGCATCGATGAGCGCTTCGTCCTCCAGCCATTCCACCGGGCCGGAAACGGCGAGCAACGCATCGACCGCAGATTTCTGCCGGTCATCGACGGCATGCGTAGGCACGGCCGCGGTGATGCCCCGCCCGACCATGGCCGGAGTGTTCGGCATGGCGCGCACGATCGCTTCCGCTCCCAGCCCATCGCGAAGAGTGTCGATCGTGGTGCCGGCAGCGACCGAAACGACAACCGTCTGCGCATCGACAAGCGGACGCAGGGTCGGCAGCACCGCCGCCATGGCCTGCGGCTTGACCGCGACGAAGAGGATGCCGGCCTTTACATCACTGGAGGCTGCGGCATCGATCTGGATGCCCGATGCCTCGCTATAGGCCAACATCTCTGGAGATGGATTTGGATCGACGATTCGGATATCCGCGCCCGACAGGCCGGCGGCGACCCAGCCGCGCAGCATGGCGCCGCCCATATTGCCTGCGCCAACGAGGACGACAGGCCCGTGTGCTGCGATATCTCCGATCGCCAAGGCCTCAAGCCTCGCCGACGGTCTCGAACAGAACCGTTTCGAGAGCGCTCTTCGCTTCCATGCCGGACCAGACCACGAACTGGAAAGCCTGGAAATAGATCTCGCAGGTCTCGAGCGCGCTCGAAAGCAGCACTTCCACCTGCTGGTTGGTGGGCTCCGCACCGCCGGCCAGCAGCAGCGACTGGCGGAAGATCACGACGTCTTCCTGCTCCCAAAGATCGAAATGGCCCATCAGCACCTGGCTATTGACCAGCGACAGAAGCCGCACGACCTCGGTGACGCGGCTCGGCGCAACCTTCATGTCGAAGGCGCAGGCCAGATGCAGCGCCTCGAACTCTTCCATCCAGGAGAAGGAGATGTGGTAGTCGGACCACTTGCCTTCGACTGTCATGGCGATTTCGTCTTCGCCTGAGCGTTCGAACGACCATTGGTTCGTCGCAGCCACGAACTCGATCATATCGACCGGATTCGTTGCGCGTTCGAAGCTCACTTCCTGAAGGCTCATGCCACACCCTTTGTCAGCCGGAACCATCGCACCCGTATCCCTCTCATCAGGAAACCGCGGCGCTTATGCGACAGTCTTGCCGGACCTACCCCTTGGACGACGATCCGTGTTCACCAAGCGCATCATGCGCCAAGCCAAACTCAAAGAGCCCGTTTCGAATCATCATTAAAAATCAGTCTATAACGGGAGATTGCTTGCGCCAGCCCTGTCACGGCGGAGGATGGAAATGGGGTGTGGACAGTTCCTGCCAGACAGATTCAGCGGTGAGTCATAACTGACTCTGCCGCCTCGTCTTTTTCCCTCCGGCCAGAGCCGGAAGGGCATGGTTAAAAATCTATGGATAAGTGTGTCGACGGCCCGCGGCGTGTCCCGGGCCGGCACGCATGATCCAGCGACAATCAGCCGATCTTGTCGGTCGTGCCCGTCGCGGTCGTGCCTGTGGCGGTCGTGCTCGACGCGAGCTTGCCTTCGAGGGCTTCGATGCGCTTGAGGAGACGCTCGTTCTCGTCGCGCGCCTTGATCGCCATGTCGCGCACGGCCTCGAATTCCTCGCGCTTGACCACGTCCATCGTGTTCAAGACGCGATCGGCCTGGCTGCGGAATGCCGTTTCGAATTCCTGCCGCACGCTTTGCGCCGTGCCGGCGGCGTCGGTCATCAGCTTGGCGAATTCGTCGAGGATTCGGTTCGATCCGGAGGCCATGAAGTACCCTTTCTGTCTCTGTCAGGCCGACCACGACCTTTAAGCCTTCGAACTAGGAGCGCGAGGCCCTAAATTCAAGCGAATAGAGGATGGTCGGGACGTTTGTGTCTCGCGCCTTGACCACACCACGTTCCACCGTCATCTTCCGCCCGCCATCAACCAGGGTTCCGAGAGCTTGGACTATCTCCTGACACCGCTTGCGGTCCTCCCCTTCCCGACGATCGATCCCGTCATCGTGCAGATCGGCCCGGTTGCCGTTCGCTGGTACGGACTGGCCTATGTGGCCGGCATCATCCTCGGCTGGATCTATGCCCGCAGGCTCGTCGCGAACGAGCGTCTGTGGCCGACAGGCCGGGCGCCCATGACGCTGACGGATCTCGATGACTTCCTGTTGTGGGCGGCGGTCGGCATCGTCGCCGGCGGGCGCATCGGTTACGTGCTGTTTTACGATTTCGCGAGCTTCCTGGCGAACCCCCTGTCGATCTTCGCTGTCTGGACCGGGGGCATGTCGTTCCATGGCGGGTTCCTCGGCACGACGATCGCGATCATCCTCTTTGCGCGATCGCGCCAGATCCCGGTCTGGACGCTGCTCGACACCGTGGCTGCCGTCGTTCCGATCGGCCTTCTGTTCGGACGCCTCGCGAACTTCATCAATTCGGAGCTCTGGGGACGGCCGACGGACGTGCCGTGGGCGTTCGTCTTCCCGACAGGCGGACCGGAGCCGCGCCATCCAAGCCAGCTCTACGAGGCAGCGCTTGAAGGCATCGTGCTCTTCGTCGTGATCTGGCTGCTCATTCATTTCGGCCGCAAGCTGAAGCAGCCGGGCTTCATTGCCGGCACGTTCGTCGCGGGATATGCGGCCTCGCGCATTTTCGTGGAGTTCTTCCGCGAGCCGGACGCTCATATTGGCTACCTCTCCGGCGGCTGGCTGACAATGGGCATGCTGCTGTCGTTGCCGATGCTCGCTGCTGGCCTGTGGGCCATGGCCACCGCCGGTGGCCGCAAGGCGGCTTCGACCAGTGGCGCTCCATCCTGACATGAGCGGGCGCCCACCGCGCAAGACCCCACTTGCCGACAAGATAGTCCGCCTGATCGAAACGGGCGGGCCGCTCAGCGTCTCCGACTACTTCCATATCTGCCTGTCTGATCCGCAACACGGCTATTACATGACCCGCGAGCCGTTCGGTGCGTCAGGTGATTTCATCACCGCTCCGGAGGTCACGCAGCTCTTCGGCGAAATGATCGCGATCTTCCTGCTCGGCGGCTGGCAGGCGGCCGGAATGCCGAGACCGGTGCGCCTGGTGGAACTTGGCCCGGGCCGCGGCACGCTGATGAAGGACATGCTGCGCACGATCCGCAAGGTACTGGGCGCCGACATGGCCAGCTGGAGCGCCCACCTCGTGGAGACGAGCCCCCGGCTGCGCACCATCCAGGCCGAAACGCTGCGGGATTATGCCGATCGCTGCTCATGGCACGAGCGCCTCGAAGATGTGCCGAAGGGGCACATGCTGCTTGCCGCCAACGAGCTGTTCGACGCGCTTCCGATCCGGCAGTTCGTCAAATCCGGATCAGCCTTTCGCGAAAAGGTCATTGGCCTCGACCTGGCAGGAGAGCTCACCTTCGGCATCGGACCGGCGGTAATCGAGGCAAGCGCTCTCCCTCATGACTGGGAAAGCCAGCCTGAGGGCACCGTGTTCGAAGCCTCGCCCATTCGCGAAGCGTTCATGGCCGCGCTCGCGACGAAACTTCGCGCTGAAGGCGGGCTTGCCGCTGTCATCGACTACGGTCATCGCGTGGCGGGTTTCGGCGACACCCTGCAGGCCATGCGCAATCACGCCTTTGACGATCCGCTGGCGCATCCCGGCGAAGCCGACCTGACCAGCCATGTGGATTTTGCGGTTCTCAGCGCCGCTGCACAGGCTTCAGGCGCACATGTGCTGCGCCTGACATGCCAGAGCGACTTTCTCCTCGGCCTTGGTCTTCTTGATCGCGCGGGCCGGCTCGGTGCGGACAAAGACCGGGAAACGCAAAAAGCGATCGAAGTTGCCGTGGACCGCATCGCAGGGATGGGGCCAGGGCGGATGGGCGAATTGTTCAAGGTGCTTGCCATCTCTGGCCAACCGATGGATTTCGCTCCCTTTGCACGCTTTGGCGAAGCCGCCCCCAAGGGCCGCTGAGCTTGATGATTGACAGACTGCCGAGCCGTCGCCACCATCGCCGCGCTTCGACCAAGGGACGGGACGATTGATGCTTGCCACTTCACCACCCCAGCCGATCGAGAGCGATCTGATCGCGCAGGCGACGAGCGGAACCCCTATCAGACATGGGTTTTTCACCCGCCACGGCGGTGTTTCCCAAGGGATCTATCAGGGCCTTAATGTGGGCCTCGGCTCCAATGACGAGCGGGATGCAGTCATCGAGAATCGCGTGCGTGTCTGCGGCCATTTCAACCGGTCGATCGACGATCTCGCCACGCCGCATCAGATCCATTCGCCGGATGTGGTTGTCGCCACCGGCTCTTTCGGGGACGAGCGCCCGAAGGCGGACGCCGTGGTCACCAACATCCCCGGCGTCGTCATCGGCGTCTTGACGGCCGATTGCGGACCCATCCTGTTCTGCGACCCGGATGCAGGCGTCGTCGGAGCGGCACACGCAGGTTGGCGCGGCGCCCTGACCGGCGTGCTGGAAAATACGATCGCCGCCATGGAGAACCTTGGTGCCGACCGTCGGTCGATCCGAGCAAGCCTCGGCCCATCCATCAGCGTGCGCAATTACGAGGTCGGCCCGGAGTTCGTGGAGCGTTTCACAGACGCTGATCCCGACAACCAGCGCTTTTTTGCCGATTCCGATCGTGCCGGGCATGCCATGTTCGATCTGCCGGCCTACACGCTTCACCGTTTGAAGCGGGCCGGCGTCGCGGCAGAATCGACCGGCCACTGCACCTATGAGGACGAGGCCGCCTTCTTCTCCTACAGGCGCACCACCCATCGCGGCGAGCCGGACTACGGTCGGCAGATCGCAGCGATCGCAATCACGGAGTAACCCCCATGGCCCCGCGCTTTGCCCCGGAAGAATATTCCGGCCGTCTCGAACGGTTGCTCATGGCCATGAAGGAGGAGCGGCTCGACGCGCTGCTTTTGTTTGCCCAGGAGAGCATGTACTGGCTGACCGGTTACGACACCTTCGGCTTCTGCTTCTTCCAGAGCCTGATCGTGAAGGCCGATGGGCAGATGAGCCTTCTGACGCGCTCGGCCGATCTTCGTCAGGCACGCCACACCTCCACGATCGAGAACATCACCGTGTGGACCGATCGCGCCAACGCCGATCCGACGGTGGAACTGAAGAACCTGCTCGACGAGATGGACCTGCTCGGCGCGCGCATCGGCGTCGAATACGACACGCACGGGCTGACCGGAACGAACACGCGCCGACTGGACAACCAGCTCCAGTCCTTCGGCAAGATCATCGATGCATCCTACGTCGTCAGCAATCTGCGCCTGACCAAGAGCCCGGCCGAGATCGTGCATGTGCGCAAGGCGGCAAAGCTCGCCGATGCCGCGCTCGACGCGGCCTTGCCGCTGATCGAGCCCGGTGCACGCGAAGCGGATCTGTTGGCTGCCATGCAGGGCGCCGTACTGGCTGGCGACGGCGAGTATCCCGGCAATGAGTTCATCATCGGCTCAGGCGACGATGCCCTGCTCTGCCGCTCCAAGTCGGGTCGCCGGAAGCTCAACAAGACCGACCAGCTGACGCTCGAATGGGCCGGCACCAGCGCGCGCTACCATGCCGCCATGATGCGCACGATCATGATCGGCAAGCCGAAGCAGCGCCACATCGAGCTTTTCGACGCCTGCCTCGATGCGATCCAGCAGATCGAGCCGGTGCTGACCACGGGTCACACTTTCGGCGAGGTCTTCGACGTTCATGCCAGGGTGATGGATGAGCGTGGCCTTGCCCGTCACCGGCTGAACGCTTGCGGCTACTCGCTCGGCGCGCGCTTTGCGCCGTCATGGATGGAACACCAGATGTTTTACCAGGGCAGCCCGCAGCCGATCGAGCCGGACATGTCGCTCTTCGTCCACATGATCATCATGGACTCCGACGCAGGCGTCGCGATGACGCTCGGGCAAACCTATCTGACGACGCCAGGCGCCCCGGAAGCCCTGTCCAAACATAAGCTTGAACTTATTCAGCGTTGACTTAGCCGAACGCCCCGAACCATAAGTTGGCGTGGGCCTGCGCTTGTGTGCCCAGCTTCAAACGGGACGATGAGACGACAGGGATAACGGCATGAGGCGTGCTCCCGGACCGATCCGGATCATCTTGGCGCTCGGCCTCTTGGCCGGATTGGCCGCCTGCACATCGACCGATGGCCCTGTTGCCGCCATTGAGACAGCCGGTCAAAGCAGCAATCCGACCAGCCCGATCGAAATCGACGCTGCGACCTACGCGACACCGGCTGGCGAAGGCGATGGTGCCGAGCTCGCCCTTGTCCCACCGACCTCAGACCAGTCCGCCACGCCGACAATCCGCTTCATGCCGATCATCGGTGCTCCACTGGAAGCCGTGACGCCAATGTCACGCCGTTTGCGCACCGAAGCCGGACGGCTGGGCCTGACTGTCCTGCCTTTCCAGGACGAAACCAGCGCCTACGTGCTGAAAGGCTATTTGTCGGCCGAGCGCGGCGAGACCACCAACACGGTCTATTACGTCTGGGACGTGCTCGACGGCAGCGGCAACCGTCTCCACCGCATTCGCGGCACGATCGAAGCCGAAAAGCCGAGCCAGGCAGGCGCGACGTCCTGGGACGACATCCCGAGCGCAGCCATGGAGAGCGTGGCTGAGCAGAGCCTTCAAGCCTTCACACTGTGGGAAAGCCAGCGGCAGGGCTGATCCTTGGCGAACAATCCGCCGCCGCGGCTTGCAATCGAGACGAGACTGGCTAAAAGGCCGGCAACGGCGCGCAGCACGGGCGGACAATCATGAAAATCTTCGCGGGCAATTCCAACAAGATGCTTGCCGACTCCATCTGCACCTATCTCAATCTACAACTCGGCAAGGCCAGCGTCCGCCGCTTCGCGGACCAGGAAATCTTCGTCGAGATCCAGGAGAACGTGCGCGGCGAAGACGTCTTCGTCGTCCAGTCGACCTCCTACCCCGCCAACGACCACCTCATGGAACTGTTGATCATGATCGACGCGTTCCGCCGGTCGTCGGCCCGCCGCATCACCGCGGTGCTGCCCTATTTCGGCTATGCCCGCCAGGATCGCAAACCCGGTCCGCGCACGCCGATCTCGGCAAAGCTTGTGGCCAATCTGATTACCCATGCCGGCGCCGATCGCGTTCTGACGCTCGATCTCCACGCTGGCCAGATCCAGGGCTTCTTCGATATCCCGACCGACAACCTCTACGCCGTGCCGATCCTGTCGCGCGACGTGAAGGAGCATTACGATCTGTCGAACATCACCGTCGTGTCGCCCGACGTCGGCGGCGTGGTGCGTGCCCGCTCGTTGGCGAAGCGCCTCGATGCACAACTCGCCATCGTGGACAAGCGCCGCGACCGGCCCGGTGAGTCCGAAGTGATGAACGTGATCGGCGACATCGTCGGCCGCGACTGCCTGCTGATCGACGACATCGTCGATTCTGGCGGCACGCTCTGCAACGCGGCCGAAGCGCTGTTGAACCAGGGCGCGACGAGCGTCACCGCCTACATCACCCACGGCGTGCTGTCCGGCGGCGCGGTCGCCCGCGTCACCTCCTCCAAGCTGAAAGAGCTGGTCATCACCGACAGCATCCAGCCGTCGCCAGCGGTCCAGGCGGCCCACAACATCCGCGTCATCACGACGGCGAACCTGATCGGCGAAGCCATCAACCGCACCGCAGCGGAAGAGTCGGTCTCCAGCCTCTTCGACTGATCAACATTCCGATCGCTTTAACGAAAAAAGGCCGGGCGATGCGCCCGGCCTTTTTCACGATTGGACCGTGGAGAACTCCTACTCCGGCAAGATCCGCACCGCGCCCTTATCGGCGCTCGATGCGAAGGCGGCGTAGGCCTTCAGAGCGGTTGTGACGTTGCGCTTGCGCGGCGCCGCCGGCTTCCAGCCAAGCCTGTCCTGTTCGGCACGACGCTGAGCCAACTCGTCTTCAGCGACGGCCAGATTGATTGTGCGATTCGGGATATCGATCTCGATCATGTCGCCATCGCGCACCAGCCCGATCATCCCGCCCTGCGCTGCTTCCGGCGACGCGTGGCCGATGGAGAGGCCGGACGTGCCGCCTGAGAAGCGGCCATCGGTAACGAGCGCGCAGGCCTTGCCGAGACCTTTCGACTTCAAATAGCTCGTCGGGTAGAGCATTTCCTGCATGCCCGGTCCGCCCTTCGGCCCTTCGTAGCGGATGACGACCACATCGCCGGCCTTCACCTCATTGCCGAGAATGCCCTTCACCGCCGCATCCTGGCTTTCGAAGACGACCGCTGGACCGGTGAATTTCAGGATCGACTCGTCTACGCCCGCCGTCTTCACGATGCAGCCGTCGAGCGCGATGTTGCCCTTGAGCACGGCAAGACCGCCATCCTTGGAGAAGGGATTCGCGACAGAGCGGATAACGCCATTTTCGCGGTCGATGTCGAGCTCTTCCCAACGCGCTTCCTGGCTGAATGCCACCTGGGTCGGAATGCCGCCGGGCGCTGCGCTGAAGAACTTGCGCACGCTCTCGCTCGACGTGCGGCCGATGTCCCAATGGTCGATCGCATCGCCAAGCGTGGGTGCATGCACGGTCGGGCTGTCGCGATGAATGAGCCCGCCCTTTTCCAGTTCGCCGAGGATCGACATGATGCCGCCTGCCCGGTGGACGTCTTCCATGTGAACATCCGACTTAGCGGGCGCCACCTTCGACAGGCACGGCACCTTGCGCGACAGCTGGTCGATGTCGTCCATGGTGAAATCGATCTCGCCCTCATGGGCGGCGGCGAGGATATGCAGCACCGTGTTGGTCGAACCGCCCATGGCGATATCGAGCGACATGGCGTTTTCGAAGGCCCGCTTGTTCGCGACATTGCGCGGCAGGACGCTTTCGTCCTCCTGCTCGTAATAGCGCTTGGCGATATCGACGATAAGGTGACCGGCCTCCACGAACAGCCGCTTGCGATCCGCATGCGTGGCGAGCGTGGAGCCATTGCCCGGCAACGAGAGGCCGAGCGCTTCGGTCAGGCAGTTCATCGAATTGGCCGTGAACATGCCCGAGCACGAGCCGCAGGTCGGGCAGGCGGAGCGTTCGATCGCCTTGACGTCTTCGTCGGACACGCTGTCGTCGGCTGCAGCCACCATCGCATCGACGAGGTCGAGCGCCTTCACCTTGCCGTTCAGCACCACCTTGCCGGCTTCCATTGGCCCGCCGGACACGAAGACGGCAGGGATGTTGAGGCGCATGGCAGCGTTCAGCATGCCGGGCGTGATCTTGTCGCAGTTGGAGATGCAGACCATGGCGTCCGCGCAATGCGCGTTGACCATGTACTCGACGCTGTCGGCGATGATCTCGCGCGACGGCAGCGAATAGAGCATGCCGTCATGGCCCATGGCGATGCCGTCATCGACCGCGATCGTGTTGAACTCCTTGGCGACACCGCCGGCGGCCTCGATTTCGCGCGCGACGAGCTGGCCGAGATCCTTGAGGTGCACGTGGCCCGGCACGAACTGGGTGAAGGAGTTCACGACCGCGATGATCGGCTTGCCGAAATCGCCGTCCTTCATGCCGGTGGCGCGCCAGAGGCCGCGCGCGCCGGCCATGTTGCGGCCATGGGTCGTGGTGCGGGAGCGATATGCGGGCATGATTATTTCAATCCGTGTCGGTGTCAGGAAATGCCGTTGCGTAATTCGGGCCGCACCTTCGGTCAAGCATCCGGCTTTGTCCACCGATGGAGCGGAATTTCCGGTGCCGGATCTTCAGCCGAGCGTGAGGATCACGCCAGCGGCCGCAGCCGCTCCGAGAACGAGAAAGATGTTGAGGTGAAACCGGATGAGCGCAATGCCGGCGGCGAGCGCGATGGCAAGAGCCGCAATATCCAGCGCCGCCGGATCGAACGAAGGGAGCGAGAACGGGCCCCAATCGACACTCGACGTTTCGCCGAAGAGAACCTGCAGGCCGAACCAGACGGCAAGATTGGCGATGACGCCCACCACGGCTGCCGTGATGGCGGAAAGTGCTGCCGAAAGCCATTTCACGCCGCGCAGGCGCTCGATGTAAGGCGCGCCGACGAAGATCCAGAGGAAGCAGGGAATGAACGTGAAGAAGAGCGCCGTCGTGCTGCCGAGAACGCCGCCCGTGACCGGATCGAGACCGGACATGCGCGATGCGCCCAGGAAGCCAACGAAGACCAGAACGAGAATGAGCGGTCCCGGCGTCGTCTCGGCCAGTCCCAGGCCCGTCAGCATTTCGTCCGGCCGCAGCCAGCCGTAAAATTCAACCGCCTGCTGCGCCACATAGGCAAGCACCGCATAGGCCCCGCCGAATGTGACGATCGCGGTTTGCGAAAAGAACAGAGCCTGATCCGCAAACACCTGCCCCCTGCCGAAAATGATGACGAGCAAGGCGAGCGGACCGAGCCAGAGCGCTCCCCAGACGGCAAGCGTCTTCACCGTCGACGAAAACGGCACCTTCGGTTCCGGCAGGACGTCATCTGCCGGCTGGCCGGAATCCGCAGCGCCGAAGACGCGATGACGCAGAATCCCGAGAAGGCCGGCCGCGGCGATGATCAGCGGGAACGGCACCTGCAGAAACGCAATAGCCACGAAAGCGGCAATCGCGATGGCATAGGCGAAGCGTCCGTGCAGCGCGCGCCTGGCGACCTTGATCATTGCTTCCAGCACGATTGCGAGAACCGCTGCCTTCAGGCCGAACAGCAACCCATCGACGATCGGCACGTCGCCCAGCGTGATGTAGAGGATCGAAAGCCCCAGCAGCACGAAAAAGCCGGGCAGGACAAAGAGAAGGCCGGCCAGAAGCCCGCCGCGGACGCCTTTTAGAAGCCAACCGGAATAGGTGGCGAGTTGCATGGCCTCGGGTCCGGGCAGCAGCATGCAGAAATTCAGCGCATGAAGGAACTGCGGCTCGGACAACCAGCGTTTTTCATCGACCAGTATGCGATGCATGAGCGCGATCTGGCCCGCAGGCCCCCCAAAGGAGAGAAGCCCGATCTTGCCGAAGGTTTGAAAGAGCTCGCCCATCTCGACGGTCGGCCGTTCGGCAGCGAGATTGTCGCCGGTCATCGTCGATCGCTGCACTGTCATCGTCGCGGTCCTGATAAAATGCGTTTTACTCAGGCACCCATGCCGCGCCCGTGTAACAGTTCCGTGTCGTTCTACCGGCCGCAGCCTCGATCACAAGGCAAGGCTTTTCAAAATTGGACGTCTCCGCGCGAAAGCCGGCCGTGCTTGCGCTTTTTCCACCTGTCGGTTATAGACGCGCCGTCCGCGTAGACACCCTTGGAGGCAACGCGGATGGATCTCTCGACATGAGCGGTTCCACGTTTCGCGACTTCCTTAACTGGAAACGCGGGGCGCTCCAGATCATACCTCGAAAGGAAATGCCATGAGCGACACATACGAGCTCAAGGCCGAGGCGCGCGAACGGGTTGGTAAGGGGTCCGCCCGTGAACTCCGCCGCAACGGCAAAGTCCCTGCAGTCATCTACGGTGACAAGCAGCCCCCAATGGCCATCACGCTTCCCTCCAAGGAAGTGACGCTGAAGATCCGTGGCGGTGGTTTCATGACCACGGTTGCAACGATCGACGTGGATGGCAAGAAGATCCAGGTTCTCCCCAAGGACTACCAGCTGGATCCCGTCCGTGACTTCACCATGCATGTCGACTTTCTGCGCGTCGGCAAGAACACGGTCGTCACGGTCGAAGTCCCGGTGCATTTCGAAAACGAAGAAGCCTCGCCCGGCATCAAGCAAGGCGGCGTCCTCAACGTCGTGCGCCACACGGTCGAAGTTCACTGCCCGGCAGACAAGATCCCGGACGCTTTTGTTGCAGACCTCACCGGTCTCGAAATCGGCGACGGCATCCACATCTCCAACATCACCCTTCCGGAAGGCGTCGAGCCGACGATCACCGATCGCGATTTCACCATCGCAACGATCGCTGCTCCGGCTGTCCTGACGGCCGAGGAAGAAGCTGAAGGCCAGGAAGCGCCGGAAGCCGATGAAGTCGAAGCCATCGAGCAGAACGACGAAGCAGAAGAAGAAGGCGGCGAAGAGAAGTAATTCTTCTTGTCCCTGTTGTCTTTGGGTCGGCCCGGACGCTTGGCGCTCCGGGCCGATCGCTTTATACGACCTTGAAACAGCCGCAAGGTAAGGATCACGCGCATGCTGGTGATTGCAGGGCTCGGAAATCCCGGTTCGCGCTATCAGGCAAACCGCCACAATATCGGCTTCATGGCCGTCGACGCGATCGCGCGGGCTCAGGGCTTTTCCGGCTGGTCGAAGAAGTTCAAGGCCGAGATCGCGGAGGGCGAGATCGGCGGCGAGCGGGTTCTGCTGGTCAAGCCGCAGACCTTCATGAACCTGTCGGGCGAATCCGTTGGCGAGGCCTTGCGCTTTTACAAGCTCGGCCCGGATGCGCTGACCGTGATCTATGACGAGCTCGACCTTGCGCCCGGCAAGGTTAGGATCAAGACCGGCGGCGGCCATGGCGGCCACAACGGCATCAAGTCGCTCGATGCGCATGTGGGCAAGGACTACCGCCGCGTGCGCCTCGGCATCGGCCATCCGGGCGCGAAGGAGCTCGTGCACAACCATGTGCTCGGCGATTTTGCGAAGGCGGATGCAGTCTGGCGCGATCCGCTGCTCGATGCGATTGGCACCCATGCGGGGCTTCTCGTCTCAGGCGACGATGCCGGCTTCATGAACAAGATCGCCACCGCGATCGGCAGCTCTTCGGAAAATACCGGCGATGCGCCTTCCGCAAAGACTTCAGGCGCTGGCAAGGCAAAAAGCCACATCCGACAGGCCAACCGCCCCATGGGCACAAATCAGCCGGTTTCCGGCCCGATGGCAGACATGCTGAAGCGGCTCTTCGGCAACAAGAACGGCGAGTGACGGTGAAAGCGGTTGACGATCGTCGACCCCTTCCCGCATACGCCACCCAATCATCTTTTAAGCAATAGCGGACGCACCATCCATGGGTTTCAAATGCGGCATCGTCGGACTGCCCAATGTCGGCAAGTCGACGCTTTTCAACGCGCTGACCAAGACGGCGGCAGCCCAGGCAGCGAACTATCCGTTCTGCACTATCGAGCCGAACACCGGCGAAGTTGCAGTGCCCGATGAGCGGCTGCGCAAGATTGCAGCGATCGCCAAATCCAAGGAGATCATCCCGACGCGCATCTCCTTCGTCGACATCGCTGGCCTCGTGCGCGGCGCCTCGAAGGGCGAAGGCCTCGGCAACCAGTTCCTCGCCAACATCCGCGAAGTGGATGCCATTGTCCACGTGCTGCGCTGCTTCGAGGATGACGACATCACCCATGTGGAAGGCCGGATCGATCCGGTCGCCGATGCCGAAACAATCGAGACGGAGCTGATGCTCGCCGATCTGGAGAGCCTCGAGCGCCGCACCGAACAGACCCGCAAGCGCGCAACCGGCAAGGACAAGGAAGCCGCTCTGCTCCTGCCGATGATGGAAGCGTCGCTGAAGCTTCTGCAGGAAGGCAAGCCCGTGCGCCTGCTGCTCGAGGGCATGGCTGCGGAAGACCTGAAGATCTTGCGCACGCTCAACCTTTTGACCTCGAAGCCCGTGCTCTACGTTTGCAACGTCGCCGAAGGCGATGCGGCGGAAGGCAACGCGCACACGAAGGCTGTCGCCGAGATGGCTGCCGCCCAGGGCGCCGAGGCAGTGGTCATCTCCGCCGCGATCGAGTCGGAAGTGGCCCAGCTGCCGGAAGCCGAAGCGCGCGAATTCCTCGACGCCATGGGCCTCGAAGAGCCCGGCCTCGATCGCCTCATTCGCGCGGGCTACCGCCTGCTCGAGCTCATCACCTATTTCACGGCCGGCCCGAAGGAAACGCGCGCCTGGACCGTGAAGCGTGGTTCCAAGGCCCCCCAGGCCGCCGGCGTCATCCATTCGGACTTCGAGCGTGGCTTCATCCGCGCACAGACGATCGCCTATGACGACTATGTCGAGCTCGGCGGCGAAGTGCCCGCCAAGGAAGCCGGCAAGGCGCGCGACGAAGGCAAGGAATATGTCGTTCAGGACGGCGACGTTCTCCTGTTCCGCTTCAACACGTAAGCGACCGCCAGACCCGCCATGTACGATCAAAGCTTCATCCATTTCGAGGACATGGAACCCGGCCGCTCTTTCGAGCTTGGTCCGGTCACGGTCTCGGCGGAAGAGATCGTCGAGTTTGCCCGCCAGTTCGATCCGCAGCCGATGCATCTGAGCGAAGAAGCCGGCAAGGCAAGCATTCTCGGCGGCCTGGCAGCGTCCGGCTGGCACACATGCGCCATCCTGCACCGCATGATGTACGATGCCATGATCCGCCGCACGGCTTCCGAAGGCGGCCCAGGCATTGATTACGCGGAATGGAAGAAGCCCGTGCTTGCCGGCGATACGCTCACCGGCACCTGCACCGTGCTGGAGGCTCGCCCGTCAGCGTCGCGACCCCAGATCGGCATCGTGACGATCGAAAACAAGCTCTATAACCAGCGCGGCGAACTCGTCTGCGAGACGAAGCAGCCGACCATGATCCGCCGTCGTGACCACACCACGGCAGGAGCCACGGCATGAGCCCGCTTGATTATTACGAGATCGGCGCGCGTCAGGATTTCGGCACGCACACCTTCACCGCCGAAGAGATCATCGCCTTCGGAAAAGCATTCGACCCGCAGCCATTCCATGTGGATGCGGACGCAGCGAAAGAGAGCCTCTTTGGCGGCCTCTGTGCGTCCGGTTGGCATACGGGTGCCGTCTGGATGCGCATGATCTGCGATTTCCGCGAGAAGGAGACCGCGCGCATCAAGGCGGAAGGCGGCACACCGCCGATCCTCGGTCCCTCCCCCGGCATCCGCAACATGCGCTGGCTGAAGCCGGTTTTCGCCGGTGAGACGATCCGCTTCGGCTGCGATGTGGTGAATGCGCGAGAACTGCGCTCAAAACCCGGCTGGGGCATCGTCGAGACGCGCAACTTTGCCGAAAACGCCAAAGGCGAGCGCGTCATGGAATTCGACAGCGCTGTCCTGATCCAGATCTGAGAGATCGCAGAGCTTAGTGACCGTCGAAGGAGACGAGGGTGCGCACGTCGACGCCCATGTCTTCTAACTTCTTGCGGCCACCGAGATCCGGCAGGTCGATCACGAAGCAGGCCGCCACGATATTCGCCCCCATCTGCGTCAGAAGCTTGCAGGCGGCCTCTGCCGTCCCTCCAGTGGCAATCAAATCGTCGACGACGATGACCTTCTCGCCGGGCGTGATGGCGTCACGGTGCATCTCCATCTCGTCCACGCCGTATTCCAGGCTGTAGGCGATCCGCACCGTGTCGTGCGGCAACTTTCCCTTCTTGCGGATCGGCACGAAGCCGGCCGAAAGCTGGTGCGCGACCGCGCCGCCGAGAATGAACCCGCGTGCCTCTATCCCCGCAATCTTGTCAATCTTGGTGCCAGCATAGGGATGCACGAGATCATCCACCGCCCGGCGAAACGCCCGCGGATCGCCAAGCAGCGTCGTGATGTCACGGAAGACGATGCCCGGCTTCGGATAATCCGGAATGGCGCGGATGGACGAAACGAGGTCGCGATAGCGGTTTTCCATCAAGCTCTCCTACAGGGCGTGGCGCGTGACAAGACAGAGCGGCTAACGGCTCGCCGTCCCGAAAACGCATAAACAGAAATCTGAGACCAGTTGGGACGTTTCGGAGCGCGAAGCACGCGCGTGGTGGACATGAAAAAGGCGCCACTCTTGTGACGCCTTTTTCTCAATGACTGGTTTTGGAAACCGGATCAATGATCCGTCCGCGACCACACCGCTTTCTTGGTGAAGAACAACAGCACGGCAAAGATCAGCAGGAAGATAACGACCCGGAAGCCGGTCTGCTTACGATCTTCAAGGTGCGGCTCGGCCGCCCACATCAAGAAGGCACTGACGTCGGCCGCATACTGGTCGAGCGTCTCCGGCGAACCATCGTCATAGGTCACGAGCCCGTCGGAGAGCGGCGGCGCCATCGCAAGCGAAGGACCCGCGATATAGTACGGATTGTAGTAGGTGCCCTCGGGGATCGTCACCCCTTCCGGCGCATCCGTGTATCCCGTCAGCAGCGAGTACAGATAATCGGGACCGTTTTCGGCATACATCGTGAAGATGTCGAAGACGAAGTTCGGGAACCCTCGCTCGACCGCGCGTGCCTTGGCGAGCAACGAGAAGTCAGGCGGAATGGCGCCGCCCATCGCCGCTGCAGCGGCCTGGGGGTTGGCGAACGGTGCCGGGAAGTGGTCGGAGCCAGTTGCCGGACGCATGAACATGTCGCCATTGGCGTCCGGACCGTCCTGAACCTCGTACTGGGCCGCGAAGGTGCGAACCTGATCTTCGGAGTAGCCGAGATCGGCGAGGCTGCGGAAAGCAACGCGGTTCATCGAGTGACAGACGGCGCAGACTTCCGTGTAGACCTTCAGGCCACGCTGCAACTGGCCCTTGTCGTAGGTGCCGAACGGACCTGCAAACGACCAGTCCACGTGACGCGGCTTGTTGATCGGGTAATGCGGGGTCTCACCTTCCGCAGCCTGCGCGCCGAGTGTCGCCGTGAAGGCGATACCGACGGCCAAGGCGGCCGACAGAAGGCTAGCCAGACGAATTTTCATGAGAATTTCCTTTCAGACTCGTCTGGACGTCAACCACGGTGTTCCGGCGAAGCAGGCGCTGCGGCAGGTCGGCCCGCACCAGCCTTCTTCGCAAGCACGGCTTCCGAGATCGAATTCGGCACGCGACGCGGCGTCTCGAACATGCCGAGAAGCGGCATGATGATCAGGAAAAATGCGAAGTAGTAGAGAGTGGAAAGCTGCGAAGCCGTCACGTACCAGCCTTCTGCCGGGCGCGAGCCGAGCCAGCCGAGGAAGACGGCGTTCACGGCGAAGATCCAGAAGAACAGCTTGTACCACGGGCGATAGACAGCCGACCGAACCTTGGACGTGTCGAGCCAGGGCAGGAAGAACAGGACGATGATCGAGCCGAACATGGCCAGAACGCCGCCGAGCTTGGAGTCGATCGGTCCGATGTTGAAGGTGATGGCGCGCAGGATCGCGTAGAACGGCAGGAAGTACCATTCCGGAACGATGTGCGACGGCGTCACCAGCGCATTGGCGGGGATGTAGTTGTCCGCATGCCCGAGATAGTTCGGGATGTAGAAGATGAAATAGGCATAGACCGCCAAGAACACGACCAGTGCCAGCGCATCCTTCGTCGTGGCGTAGGGCGTGAAGGCGACCGTGTCGGTCTTGGTCTTCACGTCGACGCCCGTCGGGTTCGTCTGGCCCGTCACATGAAGCGCCCAGACGTGCAGGATGACGACGCCCGCGATCATGAACGGCAGGAGATAGTGCAGCGAGAAGAAGCGGTTCAGGGTCGGATTGTCGACCGCGAAGCCACCAAGCAGCAGCTGCTGGATCGGCTCACCGATGACCGGGAATGCCGTGAAGAAGCCGGTGATGACGGTCGCACCCCAGAAGGACATCTGGCCCCAAGGAAGAACGTAACCCATGAAGGCCGTTGCCATCATGAGAAGCAGGATCACGACGCCGAGGATCCAGAGGACTTCGCGCGGCGCCTTGTAGGAGCCGTAGTAGAGACCACGAGCGATGTGGATGTAGACGGCGATGAAGAAGAACGATGCGCCGTTCGCGTGCATGTAGCGCAGGAGCCAGCCGGAGTTGACGTCGCGCATGATCTTTTCGACGGAATCGAAGGCAACGCCTGTCTCCGCCGCATAGTGCATGGCCAGCACGATACCGGTCAGGATCTGGATGACCAGCATGACCATCAGAATGCCGCCGAACGTGTAGGCGTAGTTCAGGTTGCGCGGGACCGGATAGGAGACGAACGAATCATGCAGCAGCCGCGGCAGAGGCAGCCGGCTGTCCATCCACCGGCCGACGCCGGACGCAGGTACGTAGGTAGAGTGTTCACCGCTCATGTTGGAAATCTCTCCTCGCCTCAGCCGATCGTGATCATCGTGTCGGACGCGAATGTATAGGGGGGAATCGGCAGATTGAGCGGCGCCGGACCGGTGCGGATGCGGCCCGCGGTATCATAGTGCGAGCCGTGGCACGGGCAGAACCAGCCACCAAAATCGCCTGCCTGACCGAGCGGCACGCAACCGAGATGGGTGCACGAGCCGATCATCACGATCCAGTTCTCGCGACCTTCACCGGCGGAACGGTAGAGATCGGTGGCAGGCTCGGAAGGCGCATTTTCGTTCTGCGACGTCGGATCCTTGAGCTCGGAAAGCTCGACGGCCTGGGCTTCGGCGACTTCTTCTTCCGTACGGTTGCGGATGAAGACAGGGCGTCCACGCCACTGAACCGTCAGCGACATGCCGGGCTGAACGCCGGAAACGTCGACATCGATCGAAGCGAGGGCGAGGGTCGATGCATCTGGGCGCATCTGGTCGATGAACGGCCAAGCGACTGCCGCCGCACCGACGACACCTACCATGCCCGTCGTCAGATAAAGAAAGTCCCGGCGGGTGGGCTCACCGCTGAGGTCTGCTGTCGTTTCGTGTTCGCTCACGGCTCAAACATCCTTTGCGCATGATCATGGCGGACGTCGCAGCAACGCGGCTGCGGCCTGTGGAACAGGAGACAATTCCCCCGCGCGACAGCCCTCGCCGATCGCCCGTCAATTGGGCGCGTTCTATGCTCACAGTCAAATTATGTCCAGTCTCGTCACAGTCATATGGGCAGATTGTCGCGCCCATACGCTGAGGTTCCACAAGCTCTTTGCGGTCCGAACGCCACAATGTGGCAACAGTGGCCCTATTCCGCTGCCATGTCTCCTGCGATGAAGCCACCCGACTGGCGCGACCAGAGGTCCGCATAGAGGCCGCCGCGCGCGACGAGCTCCTTGTGCGTGCCGTCTTCGATGATCCGGCCTTCGTCCATGACGATCAGCCGATCCATCGCCGCGATCGTGGACAGGCGGTGCGCGATCGCAATCACCGTCTTACCTTCCATCAGGCGCGCCAGATTGTCTTGGATCGCGGCTTCCACCTCGGAATCGAGTGCCGACGTCGCCTCGTCGAGGATGAGGATCGGTGCGTCCTTGAGCATCACGCGCGCGATCGCGATCCTCTGGCGCTGACCACCCGAAAGCTTCACCCCGCGCTCGCCCACATGCGCGTCGAAACCGGTGCGCCCCCGAGCATCTTCGAGCTTGCCGATGAAGCCCGCTGCCTCGGCGCGCTCCGCGGCCTTCAGCAACAGGGCATCGTCCGCATCCGGACGTCCGAAGCGAATATTGTCGCGGATCGAGCGATGCAGCAGCGATGTGTCCTGCGTGACCATGCCGATCTGTGCCCGCAAGCTTTCCTGGGTCACCTTTGCGATGTCCTGGCCATCGATCAGGATGCGACCACCCTCCAGATCGAAGAACCTGAGCAAAAGGTTGACCAGCGTCGATTTGCCGGCACCGGACCGGCCGATGACGCCCACCTTTTCGCCAGGCTTGATCGTCAGCGACAGATTTTCGATGACGCCCGAGCCCTTGCCATAGTGGAAGGTGACGTTCTCGAACGCGATGCTCGGTCGATGGACGGTGAGCGTCTCCGCCCCGGCGTGGTCGACGAGACCGATCGGCTGGGCCACCAGTTCGGCCGAATTCTGGATCGTGCCGAAATTGCGCATCAGGCCGTTGAGCTGCGTCATCATGCGGCCGAGCAGCATGTTCAGCCGCAAGACGAGCGCCATGGTGAAGGCGACCGCGCCGCTGGTGACGGCACCCGTCAACCAAAGATGGACCGAAAAGGCGCCGATCATCGCGATCATCAGGCCCGACAGAAGCGCGAGTGTCGCGCGAACCGCCGTCAGGTTTCGCGTAAACGGGATGATGGCCGCGATGAAGCGGTCGAAACCGTCACGGATATAGCGGTCGTTTTCGTCTTCCCGGGCAAAGAGTTTCAGCGTCTGCATGTTCTGGTAGCTGTCGACGAGCCGGCCGTTCAGCATCGACGACGCCTCGGCGGACGCCCGCGCCCAGCGGCGGATGCGCGGCACGAAAAAATAGGCAAGCCCGCAAAACGCTGCGATCCAGAGCCCGACCATGGCGGAAAGCCGCCAATCGAGCTGCGCGATCAGCGCCATGGTCGTGGCGGTATAGATGATGACGAACCAGACGACCTGCAGCAGACTGACCATGAAATCGCCCGTTGCCTGCCCCGCTTGCCATACCTTCGTGACCACACGGCCTGCAAAATCGTTCTGGAAAAAGCTGAGGCTTTGGCGCGCCACATGCGAATAGGCCTGCCAGCGCACGAGATTGTAAAACCCCGGCACGATCGTCTGCTCTTCGACGAGCGCCGCCAGCGCGGTGATCACGAAGCGGGCCACGACGATGACGAGCAGCATGAACAACAATTCGGGCCCGTGCGCGGCGATCAGACCTTCCCAGCCGCTGGCGCGCTCGACCGTGTCCAGCAGATCGACGATCCGGCCGACGAAATAGAAGAGCGCCGCTTCCAGCAAGGCGACGAGGCCGCCAAGCACCAGCATGGCGAAGAAGGGCCAGCGCGCCTGGCGGATATAGAACCAGATAAAGGCCAGCACGCTGGAGGGCGGCTGGAGGTTCTGCGTTTCGCGAAAAGGATCCACCCAGCCTTCGAACAGCCGGAAAATGCGCTTGACCATCGACCCGCATATAATGCGCTGGCACGCTCCCGCAATTGCGGGAACGTGCGTTTGCCTCAGGAATGGCTATTCGGCCGCTTCGTCCTGTCGCGGCTCGGTGGAGATGAACCCGCCGGACTGGCGCGACCACAGGTCCGAATAGAGACCTCCGCGCCCCGCCAGCTCGCCATGCGTGCCAGTCTCGACGATCCGGCCTTCGTCGAGCACAACGAGCCGATCCATCTCCGCGATCGTTGACAGGCGGTGGGCGATCGCGATGACCGTCTTGCCCTCCATCAGGTCGAACAGGTTCTCCTGGATCGCGGCTTCCACCTCGGAATCGAGCGCGGACGTCGCCTCGTCGAGTACCAGAATCGGCGCATCCTTCAGAAACACGCGTGCGATCGCGATGCGCTGCCGCTGGCCGCCCGACAGTTTCACGCCCCGCTCGCCTACATGTGCGTCGAGCCCGGTCCGACCCTGCTGGTCGCTCAGTTCCGAAATGAAACCCCAGGCATTGGCGCGCTTCGCCGCCTCAATGATCTCCGCATCGCTCGCTTTCGGCTTGCCATAAGCGATGTTGTCGCGAATGGACCGGTGCAGCAGCGAGGTATCCTGCGTCACCACGCCGATATGGGATCGCAGGCTGTCCTGCGTAACGTCAGAAACATCATGTCCATCGATGAGCACACGGCCCGCCTCCACGTCGTAGAACCGCAGCAGAAGGTTGATCAGCGTTGTCTTGCCGGCACCCGAACGGCCCACCAGGCCGATCTTCTCGCCGGCGGCGATCGACAGGGTCAGGTTCTCGATGACCCCGTTGTCCTTGCCGTAATGGAAGCGGATGCCGTCGAAATCGATGCGCCCCTTGCGCGTCTGCAGCGGCTTCGCATTCGGTTTGTCGACGACGTCCCGCTCCTTCGCCATCATGTCCATGCCATCGATGACGACGCCGATATTCTCGAAGAGCGCGGAAACTTCCCACATGATCCACTGCGACATGCCGTTCATGCGCAGCGCGAGACCGATCGCAACGGCAATCGCGCCGACGGAGACGGCATTGCCGAGCCACAGGCCGATCGAAAGCGCAGCCACCGCAAAGACAAGGATCGCGTTGTTCACGTAGATCAGGACCTGGAACATGGTCACCAGGCGCATCTGCCGATGAACCGTTCCCAGGAAGTTGTCCATGCTTTCACGCGCGTAAGCTTCTTCACGGCCGGCATGGGAGAAGAGCTTGACGGTCGAGATGTTGGTGTAGCTGTCGACCACCCGCCCCGTCATCATCGAGCGGGCGTCGGCCTGGACGCTGGAGACCGCCCGCATGCGCGGCACGAAATAGACGACGAGCGACACATAGATGATCAACCAGAAGACCAGCGGGATCGCCAGCCGGACATCCGCCGCGGCGATCATCACGATCATCGAGATGAAGTAGACCGAAACATAGACGAAGACGTCCAGCATCTTCATCACCGTCTCACGCACCGCGAGCGAGGTCTGCATCACCTTCGTGGCGACGCGGCCCGCAAACTCGTTGGCGAAGAAGGTCAGGCTCTGGCGCAGGAGATAGCGGTGCATCTGCCAGCGCGCGATCATCGGATAGTTGCCGAGCAGCGTCTGGTGGATGAGCACCGATTGCAGGAGAACGACGGTCGGCAGGCCGACCAGGACGAGCGCGCCCATGGCAAACAGCGTCCAACCCTCGCGCTGAAGGAAACCTTCAGGCTCGGCGGTCGCCAGCCAGTCGACGATCGAGCCCAGGAAGCCGAAGAGCAAAACTTCGCCGATCGCGATCAACGCGGTCAGGCACGCCATGGCGATCAGATAAGGCGCGGCATCCTTTGAATAATGCCAGCAAAACGCCACGAAACCCTGCGGTGGACGCTCCGGATCAGCCTCTGGATAAGGATTGAGACGGCGTTCGAACCACGAAAACATCAAGACATCTTTCAATATGGGTCCAGCAGGCGCTGGAGAATGCCTCGCAAAAGGCGATCTGGCAGACGACACGGTGCGAACACTGTCTTCGGAATGGCACCGTCGAACTCGGTCCCGGCCGTGCGCGGGAGATCGCCGATGGGGCAAGAGGAATGTTTCAGCCAAATAGTGCGCCGATGCAGATTTCGCCAGACCGACCGCGGCCGTCTCACGCATCCCATTGCCAGCACAGTGTGACACTGGCATAGCGGCACGGCATGCATAGCCTTTCACTCGCCCTTTTTCAGCCTGACATCCCTGGGAACGCGGGGACGATCCTGCGTATGGCGGCGTGTCTTGGCCTGTCGGTCCACATCATCGAGCCCGCCGGATTCGATCTCTCGGACAAGGCTCTGAAACGCGCCGGCATGGATTATGCGGCGCAGGCGGCGCTCGTGCGCCATATCAATTTTGACCATTTCGAAGCGTGGCGGGCGCAAGAGAAGCGGCGTCTCGTGCTGGCGACCACGAAAGGCGCCGTCGGCTACACGAACTTCCGGTTCGACCCGAGCGATGTCCTGCTGTTCGGCCGCGAAAGCGCTGGCGTTCCGGACGATGTCCACGCGCTTGCAAACGCCCGCATTCTCATCCCGATGCAGCCCGGCATGCGATCGCTCAATCTCGCGATCTCGACAGCGATGGTCGCCGGCGAGGCCCTCAGGCAGACGGGTGCATTCGCCGCCGAATAGAAATGAAGGCCAAAGGGGTAAAGATCAGTCGGCGGTCGGCAGGCGCCGCATGGTAAATTCGATTCGGTCGTCGGGAAGCTGCCGCCAGGTCTCGATTTCCGTCCAGTAGGCGGCCTTTGGCCAGGTATCGAGCCATTCGCGGGCCTTGGCGCGAGCAGCCATGCGCGGCAGCACGAAGGTTTCGCGCACGAAGGTCGACGTGGAGCCCGTGGCGCCTTCGCGCCGCCCCTTGCTGATCTGCCTGCGCAGGCCCTCCATCGGGGGTTGCGGCTGTCGACGAACCATCATGTCCTCGCGGCTTCCAGTCCTGATCATCAAAAGATAGACATCGGTATCGGCGAAAGCGAGTCGAATCGTCGCGGCCGGGCCGTGCCAAGCCGGTTGCAAATCGCGGCCTGCCGGGCAAACTGCGCATCGGGCGGACGAGCCGCCGACACGGGGGCATTGAGCTATGGAAAGACCGGACCTTCCGGCCACACATCCAGACGACATCGAAGGCAAAAAGGTGCGCGCACGCGCCTGGTTCGAAACGCTGCGCGACACGATCGTCGCCGCCTTCGAAACGCTGGAGGATGAAGTTCAGGGTCCGCTTTCCGATCAGGAGCCCGGTCGCTTCGTTCAGACGCCTTGGAGCCGGGACGACGGTGCGGGCGGCGGCGGTGTCATGTCGCTCCTCAACGGCCGCGTGTTCGAAAAAGCCGGTGTCCACACCTCGACCGTTTACGGCGAGTTCTCACCCGAATTTCGCAGCCAGATCCCCGGCGCAGAGGAAGACCCGCGCTTCTGGGCATCGGGCATTTCACTGATCGTGCACCCGGTCAATCCGAACGTACCGGCCGTGCACATGAACACCCGCATGGTCGTCACATCGAGCCAGTGGTTCGGCGGCGGCGCCGACCTCACCCCCGTGCTCGACCGTCGTCGCACGCAGGACGATCCCGACACCCAGCTCTTCCACCGGGCGATGGAAATTGCGTGCAACCGGCACAAGGTTGCCGACTATCCGCGCTACAAGGCCTGGTGCGAGGAATATTTCCACCTGAAGCACCGCAACGAACCGCGCGGCATTGGCGGAATCTTTTTCGACTGGCTGCGCTCCAGCGAGGAAAAAGGCGGCTGGGACGCGGATTTCGCCTTTGTGCAGGATGTCGGCCGTGCTTTCGCGATCGTCTATCCGAAGCTGGTGCGCGCCAATTTCAACGAGGGCTGGACGGAAGAAGACCGAGACGAGCAACTCGTGCGCCGCGGCCGCTACGTCGAGTTCAACCTGCTCTACGACCGCGGCACGATCTTCGGTTTGAAGACCGGCGGAAACGTCGATTCCATCCTGTCTTCCCTGCCTCCGGTGGTGCGCTGGCCCTAACCGCGATCATCCTCCATCACGAACAAATTGGGCGCCAGCGCGTTTTGCTGGTAGTCTTCAAGTTCCGGACAGAGGAGGAAACGATCATGAAGACGTTCCAGTGCGGATCGCTCGTGCCTGGCTGTTCCTGGCAAACGAGCGCTGATGAAGAAGCGGAAGTCGTGCGCCGCGCCGTCGACCACATGCGCACGACACACGGCGAAATCGTCATTCGCGAATCCATGGTCGACGCCATCAAGCAGCGGATAGAAGACGGACCAGCGAGCCGTCAGGCAAGCTGATCAGCTCTCCTTTTCGGCGATCAGCGCGGCGGCCTTCGAAAGGAGGTCGTCGCGCGTCATGATGAAATTGCTGGAAATCCACATCTCTTCAAGTTCCGACAGCAAGGCCCCGAGCTTCGGCCCCTGCTTCAGACCAAGATCCGATAGGTCCTTTCCGCTGATCGGAAAGACCGGCCGCTGCCACTTTCCAAGGCGCTCGATCAGCCGCGCGTAACCGGCGGCCTCCGCAAGGGCGCCCGTCTCCGACCGCGCCCGCATCCGGGCCGAAGCGAGCTTGAGCTTGAGCCGATCCATCAAGGCGGGCCCACTCGCCCGGTAGGCATGCTTGTGGAAGACGACGTCCGTTGCGCCATGGGCCGGATCTTCAGCCCGCGCATAGGCCTGCAGTCGCCGCGCCTCGGCGCGCGACATCTTCAACCGCTTGGCCATCGCCTCCAGCCGGGCTTCGTCCGGCGGCACGATCGCAAGCAGCCGCAGGAGCGGGTCCGGCTCCCAGCCGAACGCCTCCTCGGCGTGGACGAGACCATGGATCGAATCGATCCCCCACTTTTCGGTTTCCGGCAGGACTTCCGTCAAAACACCGGATTGTCGCATCCACAGCAGCGCACGGGATGGATCGCGGGCAGCGAGAAGCTTCTTGAGTTCCGCCCACACCCGCTCGGCCGAAAGTTTGGCGATGCCTTGCTTGTGGCGCGCAGCCGCACGAATCCCATCGGCATCCGGACGTCCGCCGCCGAAATGGGCAAAGAAGCGGAAAAACCGCAAAATGCGCAGATAATCCTCGGATATCCGCAGATCGGCGTCGCCGATGAAGCGGACTGTCTTCGTCTCGATGTCTGCAAGCCCGTCGACCAGATCGACAAGCCCCCCATTGCGATCGAGATAGAGCGCGTTGATCGTAAAATCGCGCCTGGCGGCATCCTCGGCCCAATCGGTGCCGAAAGCGACGACGGCGCGTCGCCCATCGGTTTCGACGTCCGTGCGCAGCGTTGTCACTTCGAAGGTCTGGCCGTCCACGACCAGCGTGACCGTGCCGTGCTCGATACCGGTCGGCAGAGACTTGATCTTCGCTGTCTCTGCCCGTTGGATGACCTCCTTCGGCTTCAGGTTCGTAGCCAGATCGATATCGACGACCGGCAGCCCCATCAGCGCATTGCGCACCGCCCCGCCGACGATCCGCGTATCGGCGGCCTCGTCGTTCAAGAGATCCAGAACGCGTTGGACCCCGGCAGCCTTGAACCACGGCGCCTCGCGCAGTGTTTCAGCGCTGGAAGCCACATCCCCCGTAACGTCCGTCGTCATCCGTAAAGCCTCTCATAGAGCATCCGCAAAATCCCCGCGGTCACCCCCCAGATGAACCGATTCTCGTACGGCATTGTGTAGTAATGGCGTTCGCGCCCCTGCCACACCCGACTTTCGCGAATGTGATTCTCAGGCGTCATAAGGAAAGAAAGCGGCACCTCAAAGACCTCAGCCACTTCTTCCGGATTGGGAACGAGCGAATATCCCGGCCTCACGACCGCGAGAACCGGCATGATCCTGAAACCCGACATGGTGAGATAAGGCGGCAACTGACCGACAGGCGTGACGAAGGCGGGATCGAGCGCGATCTCTTCCTGTGCTTCGCGGATGGCAGCCGCTTCGGGCGAACCATCCTCGGGATCGATCTTGCCGCCCGGAAACGCGACTTGTCCGGAGTGTTGGCGCAGGCTTCCCGCCCGCTGCGTAAGGATGAGGCGCGCATCGGCTGCGCCATCATCGATCACCGGAATCAAAACGGCCGCATCGCGCCGCGCAACTGCCTCGAGCTGATCTGCGAGATCCGGGTTCAGGGCATGGTCGCCATGGTGGCGAAACGCGTCTGCGATTTCGGCTGCGCTGCGCTGGTGAAGGACCGCGCGCTGCCGGAAGGTTTCGGCGCTGAAGCGATGCAACCCCGCCGGATCATCGATACGCATCGTCGATCTCATCCAGCTGCGAGATCGGCGGCGGGCATGATCGGAAAGACGGCGCCGGCCGATCGCAGGCAAATCGTCGCCTTTCCATTCACGTCTTCCGTGACGGCGCGTTCGACGAGATCGTAGGTCAAGGCCCGGGTGACGAGCGCTTCTAGCCGTCCCCGCACATGCAGATAGGGCTTCAGCGCGCCATCGGGTTCGGTGGCCTCGAACCGGATCGGATGCTCGGGCCCGGCTTCGACCAGATCGCCGACATTGGTGCGGAACGTCAGCACTTCGTGTCCATCGCGCATGGTCGCGCTCATCTCCACCGCAAGAAAAGGGGCATCTTCGATATGCACGACAACCTTTTCCACAGGCGTGACGAGATAGGTCTGCCCGTCCTCATCCTTGCGAAGGACCGTGGAAAAGAGGCGCACGAGCCGCTCCCGGCCAATCGGCGTGCCCTGGTAGAACCAGGTACCGTCAGCGGCAATGCGCATGTCGATATCGCCGCAATGATCCGGATTCCACGTCTCGACAGGCGGCAGGCCTCTTCCGGTGACAGCCCGACTTATCAAAGCGGCAAGATCGCTCTCGCCCATGTCGGATTTGGCCGGGTCATGCTGCGTCATATCTGCTCTGCTTCCTGCCATTGTTCCGTCCAGCTTGCCCGCTAACTCACCAGATAGTTATTCGAAACATGCTTGCTAGCGAAGGGCGTCGGAATAAGCTTGGCTTCGATCCCCTCATGCGGTCACCTGATCCTTGATGCGGGACGAGCGAGAAAAGCGTTCCGGCCGTTCGCCAGAGCTCCGTCAGCAACCGATCGAAAGGGCCTCGACCCAATGGGCGCCATGCAACCGACCGCCACGCCGCTGGATGAAAAGGCGATCGTTCGCTCCGCCGAGCAGGCACTGGAAGACATCGCCCGCATTCGCGCGGAAGTCGCCAAGGTCATCTTCGGCCAGGACAGCGTGGTCGAGCAAACGCTGCTCGCGATTCTCTCAGGCGGTCACGCGCTGCTCGTCGGCGTTCCTGGGCTGGCCAAGACCAAGCTTGTCGTGACGCTGGGCACCGTGCTCGGTCTCAATGCCAACCGCATCCAGTTCACGCCCGACCTCATGCCGTCCGACATCATCGGCTCGGAGGTCATGGACCAGGATGACAGCGGCAAGCGCTCCTTCCGCTTCGTGCGCGGCCCTGTCTTCACGCAGCTTCTGATGGCAGACGAAATCAACCGTGCCTCGCCCCGCACCCAGTCGGCTCTGTTGCAGGCGATGCAGGAATATCACGTGACCGTCGCCGGCGAGCGCAACGATCTGCCTGCCCCGTTCCACGTGCTCGCGACCCAGAACCCGCTCGAGCAGGAAGGCACTTACCCCCTGCCCGAGGCACAGCTCGACCGGTTCCTGATGCAGGTGGACGTGCGCTATCCCGAGCTCGAAGCCGAACGCCAGATCCTGCTCGAAACTACAGGTGTGCGTGAGAGCGATGCTTCGGCGGTGCTCGATGCGGCGCGTCTTCAGGAAATTCAGGCGCTCATCCGCCAGATGCCGGTCAGCGAAACCGTGGTCGACGCCATCCTTTCGCTCGTGCGCGCGGCCCGGCCCGGCAACGGCAACGAGGCCACCGACCGGCATGTCGCCTGGGGCCCCGGCCCCCGTGCCGGCCAGGCGCTGATGCTTTGCGCCCGTGCCCGAGCTCTCTACGATGGCAGGCTTGCACCTTCGATCGACGATGTCGATGCGCTGGCCGAACCGGTGCTGCAACACCGCATGGCCTTGTCCTTTGCAGCGCGCGCGGAAGGCATGAGCCTGCGCGACGTGATCGCCGATCTCGTGAAATCAAGAGCGAGGCGGTAAGCGAAGCGATCCTGATGGCAGCCCTCGGAAAAACGGTTCAACCCACATCGAGCAGCGAGGCGCTTTCGCGTGCGCGCCAGCGCGCTGCGCTTGTGCCGGATTGCCTCGTTGAAGCGCGCCGGGTTTCCAACAGCGTCATCGCCGGATGGCACGGCCGCCGCCGCAGGGGCATCGGCGAAAATTTTTGGCAGTTTCGCCCTTACGCTCCCGGTGAAAGCCTGTCGCGCATCGATTGGCGCCGTTCCGCGCGCGACGACCACACCTATCTGCGCGACCGCGAATGGGAAGCCGCGCACACGCTTTGGCTCTGGGCCGACGCATCCGCTTCGATGATGTTCAAATCGGATCTGGGTCAGGTCTCCAAGGAAAGCCGCGCGCTCGTCGTCGTACTGGCGCTGGCGGAAATCCTGTCGCGGTCTGGTGAACGCATCGCCTATCCGGGCGCGATGGAGCCGGTGGCAGCACGCAACGCGGCCGAACGGCTGGCGGGCGCATTGGTTCTCGCACCGCCAAGCACGGCTCTTCCCGATCTCACACGTGTCGCCGCCCGCAACGACATCGTCGTCGTCAGCGACTTCCTCGATCCACCTGAAGATGTGCTGGCAACGCTCGCACCGCTGGCAAAGCGCGGTATCCGCGGCCATGTGCTGGAAGTCTGCGATCCGGTGGAAGAAATATTCCCCTATGCCGGACGAACGGAATTCGTCGATCCGGAGACCGGCGGCAAGCTGACGCTCGGGCGCGCGGAGACGGCCGGCGAAGAGTACCGCAACGCCTATCTCGCACGACGGGAAGTCCTGGGTGGCGCACTCAGACGCCTGGGGTGGAGCTTCACGACCCACCGCACGGATAGGCCCGCATCGGAGGCGCTCGTCGCTCTGCACATGCACCTGTCCGGCATGCCGGCGACGACTTTGGCGAGGGCTGGCTGATGCTCGGTCTGCCGCTCGCCTTTTCCGCGCCGCTCGTGCTTTTCGGCCTGCTCGCCCTGCCGGTCATCTGGTGGTTGCTGCGCCTGACGCCGCCGCGCCCCCAGGCTGAGATCTTCCCGCCGCTCAAGATTCTCGCGCGCGTGATGAAGCGCGAAGAAACGCCGTCGAAAAGCCCGTGGTGGCTAACGCTTCTGCGGCTTGCCATCGCCGGCTTCATCATTATGGCGCTTGCCGATCCGATCCTCAATCCGCGGGAAAACAGCATATCGACCGCGGGGCCGCTGCTGATCGTCATGGACAATGGCTGGGCGACGGCCGCCGATTGGGAAGACCGCGTCTCGGTTGCATCCCGGCTGATCACCGACGCTGAGGAAAGCGAAATTCCGGTCTCGCTCGTCTTCACCGCCGACGCGACCCATGACGCGACCCCCCGCTCGGCCGCCCAGGCACTCGAGCGCTTGCAGGCTGCAAGCGCCCTGCCCCAGCATGGCGACCGTGCCCGCACGCTTGCAGCTGTGGCGGACACGCTCGGTGGCACTGCGCCCGGCACTTTGGCGATCCTGAGCGATGGCGTTACGTCCGACGGGGAAGAGACAGACCGACTTTCCGCACAGTTGGAAGCGATCGGTGCGGCGTCGGTCCTGCTCTTCGAAGACGGACCCGATGCCGTCGCGCTCGTCGATGCCGAGAATGGCGCCGACGCCTTCGTCGTCGAAGCGCAGCGGCCGGTGGCTGCTGGAGCCGTGAGCTATCCGTTCAATGCGCACGACATTCAGGGCCGAGCGATTGCCGAGGGCAGCATCGATTTCGCGGATGGCGAGACCACGGGCACCGGCTTTATCCGGGCGCCGTTCGAACTCCGCAATGATTTCGCGCGCTTCGCGATCCCGGGGATCCGCAGCGCCGGCTCCGCCTATCTGCTCGACGATAGCTTCCGCCGCCGGCGCGTGGCGCTACTTTCGGGCGCTTCCGCTGACCTCGCGCAGCCGCTGCTCGCCCCGCTCTATTACATCGAACGCGCGCTCGAACCCTTTGCCGACATCGTGCGACCCCGCGATCCGGAACTGTCGGTTGCCATTCCCGAGCTCATCGAGACCAACCCGTCGGTCATCGTCATGGCCGACATCGGCACCCTGCCGGACGATGTCTACGGCCCGCTGACCGAATGGGTGGAAGACGGTGGCCTGCTCCTGCGCTTTGCCGGGCCACGGCTTGCCGGCGCGGACGAAAACGATCCCCTTATCCCCGTGACGCTGCGTCAGGGCGAGCGCGCGCTCGGCGGCGCCATGTCATGGACGGAGCCGCAAAATCTTGCGCCCTATCCGGATCAGGGCCCCTTCGCCGGAATGCCGCCGCCCGAAAACATCGTCGTCAACCGGCAGGTGCTCGCGCAGCCCTCGCCGGAGCTTTCCGCCAATACCTGGGCCAGCCTGGAAGACGGAACGCCGCTCGTTACCACCCGCCAGATCGGCGAGGGCCGCACGGTGCTTTTCCACGTCACGGCCGAAGCGACCTGGTCGAACCTGCCGATCTCCGGCGATTTCGTCGAGATGCTGCGCCGGACAGTCATGCTGTCCAGTGCTGGCGGCCAGCCGGCCGGTGGCAGCGCGGGCGAACAGGCATCCCTGCCGCCCTATCGGCTGCTCGACGCCGCCGGCCAATTGATCGCGCCATCGGGCGAAGCCCGTCCGCTCGTGCTCTCAAACGAAGCGCCCACAGTCAGCCCGGAAAATCCGCCCGGTCTTTACGGCACCGAGGATGGCTTCATCGCGCTCAACCTGATGGACGCACGCGATGCGCTCGAACTTATCGCCTGGCCGGACGCCGTTTCCGCAACGCGGACAGGCTACGGGACAGACAATGCCATGTCGCTGCGCCCGCATCTCTTCACCGCCGCGATGATCCTCCTGCTCGTCGATAGCGCCATCGTTCTTCTCATGGCCGGCTTCGCACGGCGTCTGCGGATCGGATCGCCCGCACTCGGCCGCACGGCAGCTGGCATGGTCGCTATATTTGCAGTGTCGCTTGCGCTGACACCCGATGCGACAGCGCAGACGGACGATACGCGCGCCGGCGACGACATTATCTTGGAGCAACTCAACACCACCCGGATTGGCTACGTACTGACCGGCGAGGATGAGGTAGACCGCATCTCCGAGCGCGGCCTTGCTGGGCTCGCCGAGTTCCTGGCCTACCGAACGTCGCTCGAACCAGGCGCTCCGACAGGTCTCGATATCGAAACCGACCAGTTAGCCTTCTTCCCGCTCATCTACTGGCCTGTCAGCGCCAGCGCGCCAATGCCGAGCGCGCAGGCCATCAGCCGGATCGACGCCTATATGAAGGCCGGCGGAACCGTTCTTTTCGATACCCGCGACCAGTTCTCCGGCCTCGGCAATGCGGCGAGCCCGGAGACCGATCGCCTGCGGGCCATCATGGCCGACCTCGACATACCGCCGCTCGAGCCCGTGCCGGAAGATCACGTGCTGACGAAGGCCTTCTATCTGCTTCCGGATTTTCCGGGCCGGTACCGCGGCGGCGAAATGTGGATCGAGCAATTGCCGCAAGCCGGTGAAACGCGCACGATGACATCCGCCGATGGCGTAACGTCGGTCATCATCACCGGCAACGATCTGGCCGGCGCTTGGGCCATCGACACCAATGGCGTGCCGATCTATCCGACGGTTCCGGCGGACCCCGCCCAGCGCGAATTTGCTTACCGGACCGGCGTCAACATCATGATGTACATGCTGACCGGCAACTACAAGACAGACCAGGTGCACGTTCCCGCCCTGCTCGAGCGGCTCGGCCAGTGAGGCGCCCCGTCCCATGACACTCGATTTCGCCCCGTTGCTGCCCTTCTACGCCCTCGTCGCCCTGGCGCTTGGCGCCGTGCTGGTGGCAGTTGGCCTCTTCGTGCAGGGCGCACGCGGTCGCATCCTGCGCGTGGCGGCGCTCGCGGCCCTCTTGATGGCACTCGTCAATCCGGTGCTCTACCAGGAAGAGCGCGAGCCACTTCAAAGCGTGGTCAGCGTCGTGGTCGATCGCAGCCAGAGCCAGAACTCGCTCGAGCGCACTGAGCAAACCGATGACACGCTGCAGCAACTGACCGAACGGCTCGAGCGCCAGAGCCGCTTCGATGTTCGCGTCGTTGAAAGTCGCACCGACGAGAATGAGGAAGTGCCGTCGACCCGGCTGTTCGAGGCCCTCTCCTCATCGATCCAGGATGTCCCCACATCCCGCTTTGCCGGCGCAATCCTGATCACCGACGGCCAAGTTCACGACATTCCCGAAAATGCCGCGGCCCTTGGCTTCGATGCGCCGATCCATGCGCTCGTTACCGGACATCCGGACGAAGTGGATCGGCGGATTCAGTTGATCGAGACCCCGCGGTTCGGCATCGTCGGCGAAGAGCAGACGGTGCGCTACCGCGTCATCGACGATGGTCAGCCATCGAGCGAGCCAGCCTCCGTTTCGGTGCGATTGAACGGCGAAGACATCGCCAACGCGGCCGTCACGGTCGGCAATGAAGAGCGCCTGAGCTTCGAAGTCCCGCGCGGTGGCAAGAACATCCTCGAATTCGAGGTCGGCGTGCTCGACGACGAGATCACGCCGGCCAACAACCGCGCCGTGATGGAACTGGAAGGCATTCGGGAGAACCTGCGCGTTCTGCTCGTTTCCGGAGAGCCGCATTCCGGTGAGCGCGCATGGCGCAACCTGCTGAAGTCGGACGCTTCTGTGGACCTCGTCCATTTCACCATTCTGCGCCCGCCGGAAAAGCAGGACGGCACGCCGATCAACGAGTTGTCGCTGATCGCTTTCCCGACGCGCGAATTGTTCGTGGAGAAGATTAACGAATTCGATCTGATCGTGTTCGACCGCTACCAGCGGCGCGGCGTATTGCCTGTGCTCTATTACGATTACATCGCCCAATATGTCGAAGCAGGCGGCGCGCTTCTGATTGCCGCCGGTCCCGAACATGCGGGCTCTCAGTCGATCGCAACGACCCCGCTTGCACCGGTTCTGCCCGCAATGCCGACCGGCGAAGTGAACGATGTTGGCTTCTTCCCGCGCCTTTCCGAAGATGGCCGGAAGCATCCCGTGACACGCGACCTGCCGGGAAGCGAGCAGGAACCGCCCTCCTGGGGCCGCTGGTTCCGCGCCGTCGAAGTGGATGCGCCGGAGGGCAACACGGTGCTCGACGGTCCCGATGGATCGCCGCTTCTCGTCCTCGACCGCACGGGCGAAGGCCGGGTCGCCATGCTGCTCTCCGACCACGGCTGGCTGTGGGCGCGCGGCTTCGAAGGCGGCGGCCCACATGTCGATCTCTATCGCCGTGTCGCGCACTGGCTGATGAAGGAGCCATCGCTCGAGGAAGAGGCTTTGACGGCGCGCGCTCGCGGCCGCACGCTCATCGTCGAGCGCCAGACCATGGGCGACGAGCCAGCGCCGGCCTCCGTGACGACACCGGCGGGCGAAGTGATCGATCTCGCCCTCTCGCAGGCCGAGGAAGGTCTGTTCCGAGCCGAGCTTGAAACCGAAGAGGTCGGCCTGTTCGAAGTGGCGAATGGCGATCTGACGGCACTTGCCCACATCGGTGCGATCGACGCACCGGAATTCCGCGCCACAGTCTCGACGGAAGGCTTGCTTCAGCCGATCGCCCGCGAGACCGGCGGGTCGGTCACCCGCGTCTCCGGCAACGAGCTTCCGACAATCCTGCCGGTGCGTGGCGCCGTGCGCGATACCGGCTCCGGCCGCATGCCGCTGCGGGTCACGGACGAAACCGTCCTGATCGGCGTCAACCGCATTCCGCTTTTCTCGGGCTTCCTGGGCTTGGCGCTGCTGCTCCTGGCACTCGGCTCGACCTGGTATCGCGAAGGCCGCTGATCGCGGATCGCTCGCTTATGCCCGCCAGTCGACGGTGCCCTTCAGCTTTACGCGGGCCGTCGGCGAGCAGCCGGCGATGAGAATGCGCGATGGATCGACAGGGCCGGGAAATGCCAGCGTCCCGATCGCCACCGGCTCGAAACCAAGCGGCTGATAATAGGGCGGGTCTCCAACGAGAATGACGCCTTCGCTGCCCTGATCGAGCGCACGACCGACCGAGATGGCGACGAGCGCCCGCCCGATCCCCCGGTTCTTGTGCGTCGGTCGGACGGCCAGCGGACCGAGCAGATGCGCCTTTACACCCCCGGCAAGCACGGGGGTGAGCCGCACTGAACCGACAATCGCGCCGTTCTCGCTGGCGACGAAAGACAAGCGACGATCATGCGGCCCCTGCTCGCGCACACGCTCCGCGGCGCGGGTGAAGCGCCCCGGTCCGAATGCTTCCTGGTTGATCAGTTGAATGATACCGTCGTGCGACGGGTCTTCGGTCAGATAGACGATATCGGAATTGTGCATGAAGGCTGGACCAGCAATGAACCGCAACGAGGGTGCGCCGCGCCCTCTTGCGAGGCACGGGAACGATCAGGATCGTCGCTGTCTGGTCGACTGATGCAAAGCTGCTTCCTATCGCCCCAAGGTCAGGGCATCGCGGCGATAGCATGGGCTCGCGCCACCGCCAACAGGAAAAACAGACTGTCTTCGCTGCATCGTTTCTTGAAGAGCTGCGTTCCGCCTACAATGCTCACAAGACGCTAAAATAATGGAGATCGGTAAATGGGCTTGCTCGTCGAGGGTCAATGGCAGGACGTCTGGTACGACACCAAGGAAACGAAAGGGCATTTCAAGCGCTCTGAATCGCAGTTTCGCAACTGGGTGACAGCCGATGGCTCCGCCGGACCAACCGGCGAGAAAGGCTTCAAGGCCGAAGCCGGCCGCTATCACCTCTATGTGTCCTACGCCTGCCCGTGGGCGCATCGCACATTGATCTTCCGCAAGCTCAAGAAGCTCGAGGATGCCATCTCGGTCTCGGTGGTTGACTACCACATGGGCGAGAATGGCTGGGAGTTCAAAGACCGCGACGGCGGCACGGTCGATCACCTCTTCGGCTTTTCGAAGCTGTGGCAGGTCTACACAAAGGCCGACATGGTCTATTCCGGCCGGGTTACCGTGCCGGTGCTCTGGGACAAGGAGCGCGGGACGATCGTTTCGAACGAGTCCGCCGACATCATCCGAATGCTGAATTCCGCCTTCGACGACATCGGCGACGACACACTCGATTTCTACCCGAAGGAGCTGCGCGGCGAGATCGATGAGATAAATGCGCTGGTCTACGACGCGATCAACAACGGCGTCTACAAATGCGGCTTTGCAACCACCCAGGAAGCCTATGAAGAGCATTTCGTCGCTCTCTTCGATGCGCTGGATGAAGTCGAGGAACGTCTCGCGAAAAATCGCTATCTCGTCGGCGAGCGCCTGACGGAAGCCGATTGGCGGCTCTTCACGACGCTGGTCCGCTTCGATCCGGTCTATGTCGGCCACTTCAAATGCAATCTGCGCCGCATTGCCGATTACCCGAACATCTCAGGCTACATGCGCGAACTCTACCAGATGCCGGGCATCGCAGGGACCGTTAACCTGCTACACATCAAGCGGCACTATTACGGCAGCCATGGCACCATCAACCCGACCGGCATCGTGCCCGTCGGCCCTGCACTGGACTACGATGCACCGCATGGCAGGAGTCATCTGGCGCAGGCTGCCTGACCGCCGGCCTACCAATAGGGAGAGGCTTCGGAACCATTGAGCTCAGCCAGCCTTTTCCGAGTGGCCGGGGTCGTTCCCTCCGGCAAGGCATCCACGTCGAAGAACCCCGCCTCGGCAATCTCGCGATCCGCTTGTTTGGCGCGTTCCTGCGCCACGAGCGCACAGTGATAAAGGACCACATGATCCCGCCTGCTTGCTCCGCGATTGAGATAGATGCCGGCAAGCCGTGGCGCTTCGACCAGCGTGAGGTTGCCTTCTTCGAAAAGTTCCTTTTCAACCGCCTGCAGAACCGTCTCGCCGGGTTCCACGCCCCCACCCGGCAGATGCCACCCGCTCACATAGGTGTGCCGCACCAGAAAAACTCGGCCATCCCGATCGAATGCCAGCATACGCACGCCAAGCGTCATCGGTCGCCTGACCAGGAAGAAGACATGATAGAGCCTCAGCCGCAAGCGTCGCGCCAATCGACGCAGATCGAAACCCGTCGGTTCGGCCTGACGCAGCTCTGGATCGGTGCCTGAATGTTTCGGCTGGCTCATATTTCCGACATCCATCTGGGGCTCGAACACGTCCCCTCCATGCGCGAACTCGCATCCAAGCGCATCACCGGCTATGTGAACTGGCGGCGCCATCGGCGCAAGGCGCTGTTCGGCAATGTGCTGGAAGCGCTGCTCGACGACATCTTCGAAAAGAAGCCCGACCACCTCGCCATCACCGGTGATCTGGTCAATCTCGCCACCGACAACGAGGTGGAGGTCGCCACCGCGTGGCTGGAGGCCATCGGCGACGGACTGAGCACGTCGGTGGTGCCTGGCAATCATGATGCCTACGTGCCCGGCGCCTACGACAAGGTGGCCGAAGCCTGGCGCAGCTATATGACGAGCGACGACGAGCGCCTGATCCGGCCCGACAACGGGCTCTTTCCCTTCATGCGCGTTCGCGACAACGTTGCGCTGATCGGCATTTCGACAGCCACCGCGACGCCGCCCTTCGTGGCAAGCGGCTATTTCGGCATTCCGCAGGCCCGCCGCACGGTGGAACTGCTGAAGCAGGCTAAAAACGCCGGCTTGTTTCGCGTGGTCATGATCCATCACCCGCCGGTCCGGCGCGCGGCGATCTGGCACAAGCGCATGATCGGCATCGGGCGTTTTTCGCGCGTGCTGCGTGATGCCGGCGCCGAACTGGTTCTGCACGGCCACACGCACCTCAACACGATCCACTGGCTGCCTTCGCCGGGCGGGCTCGTACCCGTGGTCGGCATCGCTTCTGCAAGCCAGGGGCCGGGCGGCGCCAAACCGACGGCGACCTACAACTACTTTTCGATCGATGGGAAGCCGGACGATTGGCAGTGCCGGCTGGAACGTTTCCAGCTGCCGGAGGATGGCGGCGACAAGCCGATCCGGATCAGCGACGACGACCTGATGCGGCCCGAGACGGTTCCGCCAGGCCACATCGACCCGGCACTCGGCCAGGACAGCGCGTCACTGCTGCAGGAAGCGATCGGCGAACGACGCCATCAAAAGCAGGCCGCCCAGTATGCAACCGCTCAGGAACCAGATGACGCCGACAAGTAGGCTTTTTGCATTGATGGCCGGTACCCGCTCGGTGCTTGGCATCGCTTGAGGGGCCGGTGACGACGGGGCGTTCGTGGCCGCGACCGATGGCGCATCTGCGCCGTCATGCTCTGCACGATCACGTCGATCCGGCAACCGGCGTCCGCCTGAGCGCATTTCGGTCTCGTAAGACGTCCGCATTGCTTCGAAATCGCCTTCGAGCAGGCGCTGGCGCTGGATGATCCGCTCGGCGATGTAGCGCGAGACGGCGTCCGCCGTCTCCGCCATGTCGGCGGTTTCGCTCATGAGCGTGCGGCCAAGCCTTGTGTCACGCACGAAGCGATAGGTGCGCCGGTCGCGCGCCATGTGCACATGCGCAACCGCGTCGATCCAGAACCGTGGCTGCAGGCCGGAGGACAGGGCGAAATCGAACTGGTCGTCTTGCGCCGGCACGTCGGCGATGACGGGCTCCAGTTCCTGGGCGAGCAGTTCCAGACGCGCCCGATCCGCATCGCGCATGTCGACGACCACGTCGTCGCGCTCGGCAGCCGCCACCTTCACCTCTCGGATGATCTCCGAAAGGCGCCGCTGGCGCGCAGATCTCGACTGATCGCTCATCACGCAGAACCCTCGCTGAGCCAGAAGGCTGGCTTAACTGTTTATTAACACACCGCGAGCGGTCTTGGCGAGGGAGACGGCGGCGGCGCGAGAGAGCTAGCCCCCGGTTTTGACCGATTGCCGAACCAATGTGATGACCGCGTCGCGCTGCTCGTCGACCAGCATGTGCCCCGTATCCTCGAAGACATGGGCTGCGAAAAGCGGTGGCAGCCGATGTGCCTGGCGCGTCGGCAAGACGCGGTCCTGCGTACCCCAGAGCACCTTGACCGGCATCGTCAGCGTTTCGAGATCGGCACGCGCGATCATGCCCTGCCGCCGGTCGAGGCCGGTACCCGTGGTCATGGTGTCATGGATCGCGAGCAGCGTTTCGATGGCACCGGGCTGCGCCCGCAAGGCCACGTAAGCCTCCACGGTCGCATCGCTGATCGGCCGGTTCCAGCCATACATTTCCTCAAGCGCAAGCCGAATGGCGTGCGCATCGGCCGCCTGCGCATAGCGCTCAAGCAGCCGATGGTTGATCTCCGACCCGAACCCGCCGGGGGCGAGCAGCGTCAGCGATGCGACCCGGTCTGGGTCGCGCAAGGCGAGAAGCGCCGCCACTGCCCCGCCCATCGAATGCCCGACAAGATGGACGCCGGCGATGCCGCGGCTGTCGAGATCGGCCGCGATCGCCTTCGCCATCCGCCCTGCCCCGCCGATGCCGGCAGATGCAAGAGAACGCGCATGCCCCGGAAGGTCATAGGCGACCGTCGGATGTTCGACGGCGATGGCGGCGGCGACCTCTGTCCAGACATCCGCCGATCCGCCGAAGCCGTGCAGGAAGACGACGGGCGCCCGTGCCGTCGGATCTCCTTCCGTCGCGGCAAACAACGGTGTCTCGGACTGGTCGGCGCTAGCCTTCCCCGCCGTCATCCGGCATCACCGCTTCGATCGATGATACGGTTTGCCGCCGAGACGATCGCTTCGAGTGAGGCCGCGACGATGTTCTGATTCACGCCGACGCCGAAGATCGTGCGCCCATCGTGCTCCATCTCCATGTAGCAGATGGCGGCCGCATTCGAGCCATGCTGCATCGAATGCTCCGAATAGTCGGCAACCGTCATTTCGATGCCCAGATATTTGTTGAGCGCATCGACAAACCCGTCCACGGGACCGGTGCCCTTGCCTTCGATCCGCTTCGTCTCGCCTCCATCCGTGATTTCGGCGGCAACGATGCGGCGGCCCTTCACCGATCCATCCGCATAGGTGTGATGATCGACGAAGGAGAGCCGCGAACCCGGCTGGCCGACATAGCGCTCCATGAAGCGATCATAGATGCGGCGGGACGGCAGTTCCTTGCCTTCCTCGTCGGTGATGCGCTGGATGTCTTCGCGGAACTCGACCTGCAGCTTCTTCGGCAGGTTGAGCCCGTAATCCTCCTGCAGGATGTAGGCGATGCCGCCCTTGCCCGACTGCGAGTTGATGCGGATGATAGCCTCGTAGGTGCGGCCGACATCCTTAGGGTCGATCGGCAGATACGGCACTTCCCAGAGCGGCTTGTTGGCGACCTTGATCGCCTTCATGCCCTTGTTGATCGCATCCTGATGCGAGCCGGAAAACGCGGTGTAGACGAGTTCCCCCACATAAGGGTGGCGCTCGGCGATCGTCATCTGGTTGGAATATTCGTAGACGGCCTTCATGCGCTCGATGTCGGAACAATCGAGCTCAGGATCGACGCCTTGGGTGAACATGTTGAGCGCGAGCGTCACCACATCCACATTGCCGGTGCGCTCGCCATTGCCGAAAAGCGTGCCTTCGACACGGTCCGCGCCGGCCATCAAGCCCAGCTCGGTGGCAGCGATGCCGGTGCCGCGGTCGTTGTGCGGATGCAGCGAGATGATCAGGTTCTCGCGGTTGTCGAGGTTGCGGCACATCCATTCGATCTGGTCGGCATAGATGTTCGGCGTCGACATCTCCACCGTCGACGGCAGATTGATGATCAGCTTGTTGTCGGCTGTCGGCTTTACGATCTCGGCGACCGCGTTGCAGATTTCGAGCGCGACTTCGAGTTCGGTGCCGGTAAAGCTCTCGGGCGAATACTGGAACCGGTAGCTATCCGCGCCGCTGCCGGCCTTAAACGCCATGTCCATGATCATCTTCGCCGCGTCGGTGGCGATTTCCTTGATGCCGCGAACATCCTTCTGGAACACCACGCGGCGCTGCAACTCCGATGTCGAATTGTAGAAATGGACGATCGGACGGTGCGCGCCTTCCAGCGCCTCGAAGGTGCGCGTAATCAGTTCCGGGCGGCACTGCACCAGCACCTGCAGCGAGACGTCGCTCGGCACATTGCCCTGCTCTACGCACCAGCGCGCGAAATCGAAATCCGTCTGCGAGGCCGATGGAAAGCCGATCTCGATTTCCGGAAAGCCCATGTCCAGCAGAAGCTTGAACATGCGCTCCTTGCGATCGTGCCCCATCGGGTCGACCAGCGCCTGATTACCGTCGCGCAAATCCACCGAACACCAGATCGGCGCCTTCTCGATCCGGCGCGACGGCCAGGTCCGGTCGGAGAGATCGATCTGCGGATAGGGCTGGTACTTCTGCGGCGCGCTCGGCATGCCCTTTTGAATGCGGGCAGCAGGCGTCTCTTGCTTGGCGTGGACAGTCATGGCTCTCGTCTCCGTCTCCTCCGCTTCAAACGCGCTGCCCGACAAAGGGGCAGAAACAGCGCACAAGCGGGACCTCAATCGGTCAATTCACTGGCAGTGTCAAAGGGATAAGGAGCTGTTGCCGGCAAAGCCTCTACGGCCGCCGGGCGCTCCTCAAAGGACCCGGCAACCGCGCGTAAGGCCGAGAAGAAGAAGCGAGCTGAGCGTACGCGCACGGAAGGACACGGACGAAATGCCCATGCCGCGGAAAGATCCAGCCGTGTTGCGCCTCTTGCTCATGGAAGGAGTGATAGCCGAGGACGCTGGGAGAGGCAAGCGGGAGACTTGCCGCGCGCGGACGCCCGTTTTCCACGACCGCAGACGGGCAATCGGCAAATCGATCCCCGCTCAGTCGACGGCCGACGAAGATTTTCCTGCGCTAGCAGCGAACTTTGATCCGTCCGAACCACCGGATGACTGGCCGGAGATTCCTGACCCGCGCCCCCGTAGCTCGCGAGAAAGAACGCGCATCGCTATACGGGTCGCAGAATGGATCGCGCGCAACGCGTGGCGAGCGACGCCCTGGGGTCGAGCAATCACGATCGGACATTGGCTGTATGACAGACTTCCGCTGATCGAATCCTATCGCGATGCCCCACGCACGCTTGAGGAACTGCTCAACAGAGCGAAAACGCCATTGGCGGGCTATGACAGACACCACATCGTCGAACGATCGACTGCTAGACTGAGCGGTTTTTCCGAGGATATGATCAATGATCCTGACAACATCGTGTTGATACCGCGGATGCGGCACTGGCTGATTAATCGATGGTAGGCCAGACCGAATGATGATTACGGAGGCGAAAGCCCTCGCGCTTTCCTTATGGCAAGATCCTGGATGGAGCAGAGACGCGAGGGCCTAAGGGCCTTGCAGAAGTTCGGAGTGCTCAAGCCATGACAACTGTACCTGATCCATCAAGTACAAAGGTTGATGCGCTTGTGGCTAACTTCGCAGATGTCGCGCTCAGGATGGAGCAGGCAGACATCGATGGTCGCTTGGCGCTCTACAAGAAACTCTATCGGCAGAAGGTAGCGATCCAAACTGAACTGCGGGCGCGGCCCGGCGATCAGCGCATCGCTCTGCCGGCTCTTTATAACCACCCCAGTGTTTGGGAGCCAGATTGATATCGGAGAATTGCCCGCAATCTTTGATTGCATGAGCCCAGATGTTCACGAATGCTCATCATGCTCTAGTGCTGCAATTGCATGAAGTGCTGCCTTAAGCCATCGCCGACTTCTTGAATGAAAAGTCGCAATACACACCGGTGAGCTGAAGCCCTCGCTTCACAGCCGCTTCACATACTTCGCCAGCATCCGATCCGCCTTGTATTGCTCCCAGAAATGCTTGGCGACCGAGAGGAAAACCACCGCGGCGGTCAGCCATATCAGACCCATGAAGATGCTGCGCTGGAAGAAGCCGAGTGAAAAGAAGGCCATTCCGAACGCGATAAGCAAGGCGACCGCGAGCAACACGATCTGCCGCACGCACGCACCCGGTGTCAGGGCCCGGTTGGCAAAGGAAGCGCCCGTTTCAGGGATGATGTAATTGTAGAGGTGAAAGCGGTCCTCGTAGGGGCGACCGATCGCTACGACGCGTTGGTTCTCGGCATCCTTGAGCTTGAGGCCGGAGAGATAGACCTCCTTTTCGAAGATGCGCGTGATCGGACGCTTGAGGACGAGACCTTCGATTTCCATCATCGGCGGCTTGTCGCGCAGCTTCAGCCGCTCCCGTGATGCGATATCCCTGCGCTTTTCGACCGGTACCGCCTCCATCCGACCATCGATGATGACAAGGGGACTGAAGTCGAGAAGACTGAAATCATGCATGAACTCTTCGTCACTCCCCGTTGTGGCCGGTCGAACCGCGCTCCTGGCGCACTTCGCCCGTCTTCGAATGGATCAATCGCTCTTTGCGTTGATTGATCGCGTCGCCGGGCGGTGAACCGGCATCCGCTTCACCTGGAAACGCTCCTAGCTCTATGGCCCAAACAGGACGGTGGCGAAAGACCTCAGCGCCGCCGATAGAGCATCAGGGTCACCGGCGCGAGGATCGCCGTTACCAGTGCGGGCGCGATCAGAGCCAGGCCCACATCGGCGAAACTGCCGCCGCCATTCATCAGCCCGCGGATCGCCGTCGTCATCAGGCTCACCGGATTGACGTCGACGAAAGCCCGCAGCCAGCCGGGCATCGTCGCCGGATCCACCATGATGTTGGAGGCGAAGACGAGCGGAAAGAGGAAGGTGAAGCCCATCGTCATCACCGTTGTCGGCGTGCGGATCAAAAGTCCGAGCACCATGAAGATCCAGCCCATGCCGAAGCCGATCGCGACAAGCAGCGCAAAGGCGCCGAACACGCCGAGGATCCCCGTCTCTGGCCGGTAGCCGAGGATCAGCCCGATGGTCAGGATGATCGTCGCGGCGATCAGATGGCGCAGGATATCGCCCACCATCAGCCCGGCAAAAGGCGCCAGCGGCCAGATCGGCAGCGAACGGAAGCGATCGAAGAGCCCCTTGCCGAGATCGGTGGACAGCCCCATGCCGGAATAGACTGAGTTGAACATGACGGTCTGGACGAGAATGCCCGGCAGGAAGAACTGCAGATAGTCCCCCGTCGAACCCGCAAGCGCTCCACCGAACACGAAGGTGAAGAGCAGCGTGAACATGATCGGCGTCATAACCAGATCGAAAAGCTGCTCCGGCACGTGCTTGAACTTCAGGACGGCCCGCCAGCCAAAAACGAGCGCGTTGGAGAACGCGGACGGCTTCGGCGGCCGGGCGACATGTCTGAGGCCGGCCGTGTCCGGCAGATCGTTCATCGGTCGATCGCTCATTCCGCAGCCTCCCTTTCCGGCATGTCCGTGGTGGTGCGCTCGCCCGTCAGCGCGAAGAACACTTCGTCCAGCGTCGGCTGCCCCATGGAGAAATCGGCGAGCGCGATGCCTTCGGCGATCAAAGTCGCCAGGGCAGCATTCGCCGCTTCTGGCGATTCCGCGATGATGGACAGCGTCGCACCTTCCGCCGATCTCTGAACGGAACTCTGCAGCTGCGTTTCGAGGACCGCTGCGGCGCGGTCGAGATGCGCGGGATCGGCAAGAGCCACATGCAGGAAGCCGGAACCGGTCTCAGCCTTCAACTCGCGGCTCGTGCCTTCGGCGATTTTGCGCCCATGGTCGATGACCGCGATGCGCGAGGCAAGCTGGTCGGCTTCCTCGAGATATTGGGTTGTCAGAAGGATGGTGACGCCGCTGTCGGCGAGCCCTCGGATCATCCGCCACACGCCCTGCCGCGCTTTCGGGTCCAGACCTGTCGTCGGTTCATCGAGAAAGAGCACACCCGGCGTTACGATCAGCGATGCGGCGATATCAAGCCGCCGGCGCATGCCGCCGGAATAATCCTTCACCTGCTTTGTTGCCGCGTCGGAAAGATCGAAGGCGGCGAGAAGCTCGTCGCCGCGCTCGCGCGCTGCCCGGCCCTTGAAGCCCCAGAGCCGCGCGATGAGGATGAGGTTCTCGCGGCCCGTCAGATCTTCGTCGAGCGAGGCGAACTGACCGGTCATGGCGATCGCGCTGCGCACGGCATCGGGCGCGGCAGTCAGATCATGACCCATCACCGTGGCTGCGCCGCCATCTGGCACGGTGAGCGTCGCGAGCATGCGCATCAGCGTCGTCTTGCCGGCGCCGTTCGGGCCGAGAATGGCGAAGATCATGCCGCGCGGCACGACGAGATCAATCCCGGCAACGGCAGTCACGTCACCAAAGCGCTTGATCAGCCCATTGGCGACGATGGCAGGTTCCGGCGCGCCTTCATGGTGTGCGTCTGACGTCATGGCGTGGCCCGTCTCAATCTGTGGCCGACACTGCCAAGGACGACGACAACAGCCGTCAGCCGACAGGCGATCCGAATTTTCGATCGATCGGGCTGCTTTACACCAGTTTCATGCCGATTTTGAAGACAGTCCGTGCCTCATAGAGGCGCCCGCGACGTAAGCCAGTAGATCGACAAGAGCCAGGTCGGTGCCAAGAAGCAGAAGATCGCGTCTCGTCTGGATGAAACCGGTGCACCGATGACACTACGCCGGGACGAGGCGCCAAGACCCCGGCTCTCCATCGCGAGTGCCGTGTCACCCGCCCGCCTGATGGCGTAGGCGATGAGCGGGACGACGAGCGATCCGACTTCAATCGGACCCGGGATGCGCCGTGGTGGAGCGCCGCGCCGCATGGCGCGGGCAAGCCGCATCTGCTGCAGTTCGGAAGCGAGATCCGGTACCAGCTGCAGCGCGGCGAAGAGCGCATAGCCAATACGCGGCGACAGGCGCCAATTGACCATCAGCGCTTTGACGAAGCTGCCCGGGTCGGTGGTCAACACGAAAACCGCCGACACCATTCCGCAGGCAATAGCGCGCAGGAAAAGCACGATGCCTGCCTGCAGCCGCCCGTCGCCGTAAGGCGTTTCCTGCGCCATCTGCACCGCGAACTCGCTCTCTTGCCGGAAGAGCACGCTGGTGGTGATGAAGCCCGCGCCGAAGAGCGCGAAGGGCACCATCAAGGCGAGCACGAACACTGGCGAAAGGCGCTCGAGGAGGACGAGGACAGTCACGCATGTCAGGATCATCGCAATCTGGAACGACGCGTCGAACACCGCGATGGAGCCAGCAAGCCAGACCAGCGCGACGATAAGCTTCGGCAGCGGATGAACCGTCTTCAGCATGCGGGCACCGGCTCCTTTTCCAGCCAGTCGAGCGCTTGAAGAAGGTGCGGTGGCGCAAGCCCTGCCCTTTTCATCAGCGCACGATCCCGCATGAGCTCGCCGGCAGGGCCGTCGGCGAGAATGCGCCCTTCGCCGACGACGATCCAGCGTGGGGCCGTCGCAAGTGCAAAATCCATGTCGTGCGTGACGATCGCCACCGCGCGCTCACCGTCGCGGAGCCGGTCGACTTCATCCATGAGCGCCTCGGTACCCGCCGCATCGAGCCCGCCGGTCGGCTCATCCAAGACAATCAGTGGGAACCGGTCGCCGGCCATCAACAGGGCTAGCGAGAGCCGCCGCTTCTGCCCTTCCGAAAGCTGCATCGGATGGCGATCGAGAAGCGTGACCAGTCGCCAACGCTCGGCAAGTGCCGCCACATCGGCTGCCTCCGCCCGTGCGCCGGCGGCTTCAAGTGCGGCGGCAAGCTCTTCGCCGACCGAACCGGCGATGAACTGGCTGTCGGGATTTTGAAACGAGATGCCGCCCATCGCCCCGTCCCGGCGCCCAGCCTTGAGACGGAGGAGCCCCGCCAGGCTGGCAGCAAGGGTCGATTTGCCTGCTCCGTTGGCGCCGAGGATCGCGACCACCTCGCCCGCTGCAATCGACAGCGTCACCTTCTGAAGGACCGGCTTGGCGAAGAGCGGCGCGCAAGACGCGTTTTGCAGCTGGGAAACGGTTGCGCTGATTGATCCGGCTTGCGCGATCCGCGGCGCAATGAAGTCGACAAGCGTTGCGCGTGCTCGATCAATCAGTGGAAGCGGCAGCCGATCCATGGCCTGAAGCGCTTCAGCCAAGGTCAGAGGCTGCTGGTCAGCCTCATGAACGAGCGCCATCAGCCGGTCTGCGAGGCGGCTGCCGATCGGCCGCCAGATGCCCAGACGATCGAGCGTTTGCCCGTGATCCCGGAACACTTTTCGCGGGCAGCCAGTGACGACAATGCGGCCATCGTCTCCGAGCACGGCGACACGGTCGATCAGCGGGATGAGATCGTCGAGCCGGTGATCGACGACGAGTGCGGCGCCGTCAGGTGGCACGTCGCGCAAGAGCCGTTCCAGCCGGCGTGCAGCCTCGGGCGCAAGATGTGCCGTCGGCTCGTCGGCAACGAGGATGGGCGCGCCTTGCGCCATGATGGCAGCAATCGCGACAAGCTGTTTTTCGCCGCCTGACAAGTGGCTTGACCGTCTGTCGAGCCAGTCCTGCGGCAGGCCGATCGAGCGCATCGCCGCTTCCGCGCGCATAGCGATCTCGTCGGCAGGCAGGCCCTGATTTTCAAGCGTGAAGGCGACCTCGTCGGCAACCGTCATGCCGCACAGCGTTTGCTCCGCCTTCTGGAAAAGCCGCGCGACGGAACTGCTCCAGCCCGCTGGCGTGCGCGCCGCAACATCTTCGCCGAGAAGCCTGACCTCACCGGTTCGTTCCGCCGCGATCGCGTGCGGGATGAGGCCGGTCAGCGCATTGAGCAGCGAAGACTTGCCGGATCCGGAGGCGCCAAGCAGAAGCCAGCGCTCGCCCGGACGGATGACGAGATCGACCGGCCCGACCGCCGCCTTGTCCGACGCGGCATAGGTGACCGAGACCCCGTCGATGAGAACCGCGTCAGGCTGTTCAGCCATGGACGACCCGCCGGTCGCGATCGATGCCGAGACCGGAAAGCACGCCCGTGCGATAGAGCGCCTGCGTCACCCAATGGCCAAGAAGCCCGCCGAGCAGCGCGCCACTCAGGCATCTGAGAGCGAACATGGCGATCAACAGGCCGGGTGCGAGCGCGCCATAGTCGAAGCGGATCCACGTGTAGATGAAGGAAGCGACTGCCGCGCCCACGCCTGCCGCCATGAGCACGGGCAAGCGGTAGTTCTTCCATCGCGTGGCCGCGAAGACGGCTTCCGCACCGGCTCCCTGGACCAGGCCGGTGACGATCAGCAGCAGGCCCGCCGGACTTCCGAGCAGAACCTGGACGACCGCCGCGAGCACTTCGGACAGGAGCGCCGCACCCGGCTTGCGGATGATTGCAGCAGCGATAATCGAGACGATGAACCAGAATCCCATGACGACATCCATCGTCACCGGCCCGAAGATCGCCTGCGTGATGAGCCAGACCTGAACCCAGGCCAGATAGAGGACGCCAAACACGGCTCCGAGAAAGGCGACGATCAGGATTTCGCGCAGGGTCCAGCTGTTGCTGTGCATGACAGGCCTCTTGAAGAAAATATGAAACGGGAGAATGGGTTAGCGCCGCGCCCTCAGGCGCGCTTGCTCGGACTGTTGGCCGAAACGGTAATGTCGAGCGCCACATGGCCGCGCGCATCGCCGAAACGCAGGAAGGCTTCCGAGAGCGTTGCGAACACCGCGCCGGCATCGCCCCCGAGCTTCGTGCAGAAGTTCTTGGAGCGATCGAACACCCCCGACGATTTCAGGAAATCGATGCACCCATAGATCTCGTCCATGTGGTGCCCTTCGCCGAGCGGATAGAGCGAAAACTGGGCCGCGACATGCTGACCGGTGACGGGCGCATCGGACACATGCGCACAGGCTGTCTCAATCCGCTCTGCCAGCGGAAACGCGTTGCCGGCGCCCGAGATCGGCGTGCAGATCGGATCGTCCGGCTCACCGGGGCAGCCGCGCGAGACGGTTGCCGAAAACACGCAGTGGACGCCGGATTGCGCCGCACGCACGAAGACGTCGCGCATGGCGGGAAACAAATCCTCCGGTGGACCGACGATCAGCGTCGACACATCATCGGCTTCGATGCGAAACCGGTCCCGATAGGGATCGAGTGCCTGCACGGCATCGAGGATGATCCGGACGAAATCGTCGGACATCGGATAAAGGGAAATCTGTGCACCGGAAAACATGTCGTCGCCTCGCTCCGCTGGCATTAACCAGATCAGCTTGAGGGTCCGGAGGCTTCACGCGCCTCGCATCTCAGCCCCGGCAATACGGAGCACCCCTGTCGAATGGCCGGACGCTATCGCGCCCATTCGACAGACGCAAGTCGTTCGTTGATTTTCCTACTGATTTGTCGAGCGCCTAGCTGGCCTGCCGGGCGTGGGGCGCGAACGGGCTGAGGCCGAGCCATTGCTGCATGGCCTTGGCGATGACGGGATCGCCATCGACGACAAGCCTCCCCGCGTCGATTTCGCTGCGGATAGGGGCGAGCCCCATCCAGACGGCGGTCATGCTGCGCAACTCCCCCGTGACAAGCAGGTCGAGATCGAAACCCGGGTCGAAATTGCAGAGATCCACATGGCCGCGGTCGACGACCAGCCACCAGCTTTGCCGGTTGGTGGGCAGTTCGGGATACAGAAATTGTATCATGCACCGTCGCGGCGGAAGCGGCTGCGGATTGAGATGCCGTCGCATGTCCCACATCAGAAGCGACGGATCGAGATTCTTGAGAGAAAGTCGCGATTCCACCCAGCGCTGACCCCAGATGCCGAGCCCCATGACGAGTGGCTCGAGATCGCGCCCAGCTCGGGTGAGGTGATATTCCGACGCCGTGCCATCGTTGCGCCGGATGGCTTCGATGACGCCTGCTTGCTCCAGTTCCTTCAACCGCTTTGACAGGAGCGCCGGCGACATGCGCGGTACCCCGCGGCGAAGATCGTTGAAGCGCGTCGTGCCGCAAATAAGCTCGCGCACGATCAGCACCGTCCAGCGCGAACAGAGGATCTCGGCCGCCATCGCAACCGGACAGAATTGTCCGTAACCGGCATGTTCCGTCATGGGCTGGCCCTCGCCTGCCGCCCCACTGCCCGAACCGGATAATACCGCGTTCTCGCAGCGCGCGATACGAAAAGCGCAGTACAGTTCCTGAACTGGAAATCCCGAGCAAGCAGACGGATCATCAAGCCGCGATCAATCAGTCGAGGGAGAATGATCATGGCACTGGCTGTTCAGGACACGAATGCGACCCGCATGCGGCGCACGGGAGCGGATCCGGTAGACATCGCAAAATCACTGATGCCAGAATTGAGGAAACGCGCCGAAAGCACTGACGAACAAGATGCATTCGTTGCGGAAAATTTCGCTCTTCTGAAGGGCGCCGGACTTGTCGAGGCAGGCGTTCCTATCGAACTCGGTGGAGACGGCGCCAATGTCGAGCAGCTTGCAGAAATGCTGCGCACGCTTGCCCATGGCTGCAGTTCGACGGCGCTCGCGTTTTCAATGCACACACATCAGGTCGCCGTACCCGCCTGGCGATGGCGCCATCAGCAGGTTGCGGCGGTCGAGCCGCTTCTGCGTCGCGTCGCAAGCGAACGCATCATCCTGCTCTCAAGCGGTGGATCGGATTGGGTCGGCGGCTCCGGGACGGCTGAGCGGGTCGATGGCGGCTATCGCATTCGGGCCCGCAAGGTCTTCACGTCCGCGTCGCCCGCGGGCGAGATCCTCATGTCGGGAGCGCTTGTGGACGAGTGCGACGGAACATCCTCGGTCATCCATTTCGGTATTCCCATGAAAGCCGCGGAGGTCTCAATCGAGCCCACCTGGCGCGCGCTCGGCATGCGGGGCACGGGATCGCATGATGTCGTGATCGACGGGCTGTTCGTTGCCGATGCCGCCATTACGTTTAAGCGCCCTGCGGGTCGGTGGCACCCGGTGTTCCAGATCATCGCGACCGTCGCCTTTCCGCTGATCTACGCGGTCTATTTCGGTGTTGCAGAGCGGGCGCGCGATATCGCGATCGAGATCGCATCGCGCAAGCCGCAGACGGCGCACACGCTCGATCTGGCGGGACGCATGGTGACGAGCCTCAAGGCTGCCCAACTGGCGCACCGCTTCATGGTCGAAACCGCCCTGCGTGGCGATGCCTCCGCCGAGACGGTCAATGCGGTGATGATGGGACGCACGCTTGTGGCGGACAAAGCGATCGAGACGGTTGAACTGGCGCTGGAGCTTGCCGGCGGAACCGGCTTCTACCGAAAGGCCGGGCTGGAGCGATGCTTCCGCGACGTCCAGGGCGCCCGATTCCATCCGCTGCAACGCGGCCCCCAGGCAGCGTATGCGGGGGCAATGGCGATGGGACTTCCGGTCGACACGGTATTTTGAGAACAAGCTTCATGGCGGGTCGCATCGTCGCGACCCGCCATCCTTTGAATTTAGCTCTGCTGCGGCATGACGCGGACGCCGTGCGCCTTCACGCCCTCCGGTTCCACATGGATGGCGATGCGGGCGCCCGGTACCGCGGCACGGATCGCATCTTCGATTCGGTCGCAGATCACATGAGAGGCTGCCACCGTCATCTCGGCCGGTACGACCATGTGGAAATCGACAAAGGTCGCCGGCCCCGCCTGGCGGGTCTTCAGATCATGCACATTCACCGAGCCTGCGGCGTGGTCGGCGATCGCGGCACGGATGAGAGCATCGTCCTGCGCATCCACGGCGCGGTCCATCAACCCGCCGACAGACGCCGAGATGACCTTCCAGCCCTGGAAGAGGATGTTGATGGCGACGATGATGGCGAGCAGCGGATCGAGGATCGCAAAGCCCGTAACGAGCGCCGCGATGAGACCGATGAAGACGCCGACAGATGTCACGACGTCCGACACGATGTGGTGCCCATCGGCAACGAGCGCGGGCGATCGATAGGCGCGCCCCTCGCGGATGAGGATGTAGGCCCAGGTCGCGTTGATGGCGGCAGCGGCGAGGTTGATGGTCAGGCCGAGCCCTGCGGCCTCCGGCAATTGCGGTTCGAAGAGCGCCGGGATTGCCTGCTGCATGATGGCGATGGCCGCCACGACGATCAGGACGCCTTCGATGACCGCGGAGAAGTACTCAGCCTTGTGGTGCCCGAACGGATGGTCCGCGTCGGCCGGCTTGTGGGCGTAGGAAACGGCGTAGAACGCAATCAGCGCCGCGATGATGTTGACGATCGACTCCAGGCCGTCGGACAAAAGCGCGACGGAGCCCGTCACCCACCAGGCGACCAGCTTCATGCCCGTCACGACCAAGGCGATCGGGATCGACCAGAAGGCGAGTTGCCTCACCCGCACGCTGTTGCTTGGCACCACGCTCGTCGTCCTTCAGGCAGCCGCCACATCGGCCTTGCGCGCAAGCCGTGCCACCACGTTTTCGATGATGCGCATGCCGACATCTTGGCCGAGTGTCATGATCGATTCCGGGTGGAACTGCACGGCAGCGACCGGTTCCCGGGAATGTTCGATGCCCATGATCGTTCCGTCCTCGCTCTCCGCCGTGATGCGGAAATCCGAGGGCAGGCTCGCCGGATCGGCGAAGATCGAGTGGTAACGGCCGACGGTCACCTCAAACGGCAGACCGTCGAAGACCGCGCCGGGATCGATGATGCGGATGCGCGATGGCTTCCCGTGCATGGGCAGGGCAAGCTGGCGCAACTGGCCACCATAGGCTTCCGCCAGAGCCTGCAGCCCCAGGCAGACGCCGAAGATGGGCAGGCCCCTCGCCCGCGCGCGCTTGATCGTCGCCTTGCAGTCGAAATCCTTCGGGCTGCCGGGGCCAGGCGAAAGCACCACCAGATCCGGATCGATACGATCGAGCACTTCGTCGGCCACCGGCGAGCGTACTGTGGTGACCGTAGCACCGGTCTGGCGCAGATAGTTGGCCAGCGTGTGGACGAAGCTGTCCTCGTGGTCGACGAGCAGGATCGACACCCCGTCGCCGACCCGGTCGGTCTTTCGCGCGCCCGCCGTAACCGAAGCGCTGCCGGCGTCGCGAATGGCCGAAATCATCGCGGAGGCCTTGAGCTCGGTTTCGGCTGCCTCTTCCTCCGGATCGCTGTCATAGAGCAGCGTCGCGCCGGCACGCACTTCCGCCACGCCCGCCTTGATGCGGATGGTGCGAAGCGTCAGCCCGGTGTTCATGTCGCCATTGAAGTTCACCATGCCGATCGCGCCGCCATACCAGGCGCGCGGGCTCTTTTCGTTGGCTTCGATGAAGCGCATCGCCCAGAGCTTCGGTGCCCCCGTCACGGTCACGGCCCAAGCGTGTGAGAGGAAAGCGTCGAACGCGTCCATCCCGTCCCTGAGCCGTCCCTCGATATGGTCGACCGTGTGGATGAGCCGCGAGTACATCTCGATCTGACGACGACCGATAACCTTGACCGAACCGGGCTCGCAAACGCGGCTCTTGTCGTTCCGGTCGACGTCCGAACACATGGTGAGCTCGGACTCGTCTTTCTTGGAATTCAACAGCTTGAGGATTTGTTCTGAATCAGAAATTGCGTCTTCGCCGCGCTTGATCGTGCCCGAGATCGGGCAGGTCTCGACGCGCCGGCCATTGACCCGCACGAACATCTCCGGCGATGCGCCGATGAGATATTCCTGGTTTCCGAGATTGATGAAGAACGAATAGGGCGACGGGTTGATCGCCTTCAGCCGGCGCGAGATCGCCGAAGGCTTCGACTTGCACGGTTCGCGAAACATCTGTCCCGGCACGACTTCGAACAGGTCTCCGCGCTTGAAGCTCTCCTTCGCGCGGCGCACCAGATCGGCATATTCGCCCGGCTGGTGGTCGCACTTTTCCGGAACCGTGCCCGTGTCCTGGAACGGCTCGGCTTCGACAGACCCGTCCTTGCCTAAGGTCGTGGCACCATCCTTGGTGAAATCGTATCGATCGATCCAGGCTTTTGCCGAATAATGGTCGACGACCAGAATCTCGTCGGGCAGGAAAAGCACGAGATCGCGCTGGTCGTCCGGCCGCGGCAGGGACTGCTTCACCGGATCGAACTGAAAGGCCAGATCGTAGCCAAACGCGCCGTAGAGACCGATATTGCTGTCTTCGGACGACCGGAACAGATCGACAATGGCGCGCAGCACCGTGAAGACGGTGGGGACGCGGGAGCGCTCCTCCTCGGTGAAAAGGCGGCTCGGCTCATGCACCAGCAGCGAAAGCTTGCGTTCCGTCCGCTCGCCGAGCGTCATCTCCTGCTCGGAGGCGAGCCGCGCGGCAATCATCTGCAGCAGCACGGCGCCGCGATCGTTGTAGGCATCGAGCGTGACTGCACGACCGCGTGCCGTGATCGATAGCGGGGGATCGACGATCGCCGTATCCCAACGGGTATAACGGCCGGGATATTCGTAGTTTGACGAGAAGACGGCACCGCGCCGCTCATCGAGACGATCGATGTAGCTGTCGATCGCACCGCCATAGCCGACCTCCCGTCGCAGCCGGGAAACCTCCACGCCACCTTCCGTCAGGAAAGATTGCGCGCCGTCATCGTCAATCCGAGCCATCGTCGCTGCCCACCCTTTTCGTTTGAGCCCGGACACCCTGTCCGGCGGGCTCAAACGAAAAAGCCGCCGGGAGTGATCCTGGGCGGCTTCGGTCTATCAGTCACGCACGACTGGTCGCGGCCGCTTCAGCGTGCCCACCACCAATTCTTGTTTGCGCGTGCCATGTTCATGAATTCTCATTACCGGCGAAAGCGGCCTGCCGCAACTGGATTCGCGAACGCAGGCATCACTCTTCCGTCGACCATGGGAACCCGGACTCAAACGATGCGTTCAGGGACCGGGGAGCGCTCGGCGCAGATGCGCCGTGGGAGAGGATCAATCCTTCATGGACACTCGATTTGCCTGCAGCGTAGCCGCCGCAATTCTCGCGCTCGCGCTGATGACGCCTGCGACTGCTCAGGAAACCGAGCCCGATCCGACTTTGCCGCAAGCCAGCGACGCGCCCTTGCCAGAAGAGCGACCGGAGCTTCCCGGCGATGCCGAACCAAGCGATGATGCCGATCAGCCCGTCGACGGCGGGGAAGCGGAAGAGGAAGCCCCCGAAGACGTGCCGGTCCCGGATGAGCGTCCCGAGGAGGATGTCGACGAAGATTCCGATGACGCAGACGCTGACGCCGGTACCGATGCGGATGCGGATGCCGGCGAAGTCGAGGAAGAGGCCGTCGAAGAGGAGATCCCTGAGCCCCTCCCGCCCGAGCCTGAAGACGCAGCCGCGCTGCGTGCCTGCCGTGCCGAACTGCGCGGCCTCGGCGCGGAATTCACAATACTGGACACGATCGAACCCGAAGGTGCCGAACAGGCTGGATGCGGCGTTGACACGCCCTTCGCCGTCACACGCATCCTGCCCGGCATCGCGCTCGAACCGGAAACGCAGATGCGCTGCGCAACCGCGCTGGCACTGGCGAAATGGGTGCGTGCAGAAGTGCTGCCTGCCGCCCGCGCGCTCGAGCTTGGCCAGCTGACGACGCTCAACCACGGCTCGACCTATGTCTGCCGTCCGCGCAACAATGTCGAGGAGGCCGATATATCGGAGCATGCGCTTGGCAACGCCATCGATATCATGAGCTTCACGTTCGAGAGCGGAGAGGCGATCACCGTTTCACCCAAGGAGGGTGACGGCGACGCCAGCGAAGCTTTCCAAAAAGCGGTCGGCTCAGGCGCTTGCCTGCACTTCACGACGGTGCTTGGTCCGGGCTCGGACGCCTATCACGACGACCATCTGCATCTCGACATCGCCGAACGCTCGAGCGATTACCGGCTTTGCCAGACGCCGTGACGGTCTAGTCCGTGCGCGTCGCGAGCCAGATGAGGTGCCGCGCTCCGCGTGAGCGTCTGGCCCGCACCTTCACTTCTTCCACGGCAAATCCTGAGGATTTGAGCCTGCGGGTGAACCCTGCATCCGGCGCTGACGACCAGACGGCCAGAACGCCGTTCTTCGTCAGAGCACGTCGCGCTCTTTCCAAACCGGCGAAACTGTAGAGCCCCTCATTGGCATCGCGCGTCAGGCCGTCGGGGCCGTTGTCGACGTCGAGTAGAATCGCATCATAGCAGCCAGGCTCGGCTGCGATGACTGCACCGACATCGCGTTCGATGATCGTCACGCGCCGGTCGCCGAGGCTTTCGCCATAGATCGGCTGAAGCGGTCCGCGCGCCCAAGCCACCACGCCCGGCACGAGTTCGGCGACGACGATCTCGCTTTCGGTTTTCAAGGCTTTCAGCGCGGCCCGCAGCGTGAAGCCCATGCCGAGTCCGCCGATCAGGATGCGCGGCCTGGGGCGGTCCGCAACCAGGGCGCAGGACCGCTCCGCAAGCACTTCTTCCGAGCCGCTCAAGCGGCTGTTCATCAACTCGGTTGCGCCGGTCATGATCGAAAATTCATGGCCGCGCTGCATCAGCTTCAGCGGCGTTCCATCGCCCGGCACGATTGCCGTATCGAGATGCACCCAGGGGATCATCGGATCAGAACAGACCTTCGATCTGGCCGCGGTCGTCGAGATGGATCGTCTCCGCCGCCGGCGTTCGCGGCAGGCCGGGCATCGTCATGATCTGGCCGGTGATCGCAACGACGAAACCGGCGCCGGCCGACAGGCGGACCTCGCGGATCGCGACCGTGTGATCTTGCGGAGCGCCAAGCGCGCTCGGGTCGGTGGAAAACGAGTACTGGGTCTTGGCCATGCAGACCGGAAGATTGCCGTATCCGGCCGCTTCCCACTGCGAAAGCTGATCGAGCACGGCCGGCTCGGCGACGGCTTCCGCGCCGCGGTAGATGCGCTTGACGATGGTCTCCATCTTGGAAAAGAGCGACATCTCGTTCGGATAGAGCGGTGCGAACTGGGCATGGCCGGTCTCTGCAAGCTCCACGACCTTTTCGGCCAAGTCGACGATGCCGGCGGAGCCTTTCTCCCAGTGACGGCAGACGATCGCTTCCTCGCCGAAGCCCGCGACATAGTCCCGAACCGCATCGATCTCGCGGTCGGTGTCGCCTGAGAAATGATTGATGGCGACAATGGCCGGCACGCCGAACTGCTTCACGTTCTCGATGTGGCGGCCGAGATTGGCGCAGCCTGCCTTCACCGCATCGACGTTCTCGTGGCCGAGATCGGCCTTGGCCACGCCGCCATTCATCTTCAGGGCCCGGATCGTCGCGACGATGACGGCGGCCGCGGGCTTCAAGCCGGCCTTTCGGCACTTGATGTTGAAGAATTTCTCCGCGCCGAGGTCAGCGCCGAACCCCGCTTCGGTCACGACGTAGTCGGCAAGCTTCAATGCCGTGCGCGTTGCCACCACCGAGTTGCAGCCATGAGCGATATTGGCGAACGGCCCTCCATGGACGAAGGCCGGATTGTTCTCGAGCGTCTGCACGAGGTTGGGCTGCATCGCATCCTTGAGCAGGACCGTCATCGCGCCATCGGCCTTCAGGTCGCGCGCGAAGACGGGCGTCTTGTCGTGCCGGTAGGCGACGATAATGTCGCCCAGGCGCCGCTCCAGATCTTCGAGGTCGGATGCGAGGCAGAGGATCGCCATGATTTCCGACGCGACAGTGATGTCGAACCCGGTCTGGCGCGGAAAGCCGTTCGACGCGCCGCCGAGACCGCACACCATGTCGCGCAGCGCCCGGTCGTTCATGTCGAGCGCGCGGCGCCACACGACCCGGCGGCTGTCGATGCCAAGCGCGTTGCCCCAATAGAGATGGTTGTCGATCATCGCCGACAGCAAATTGTGAGCGGCCGTAATGGCATGGAAGTCGCCGGTGAAGTGCAGGTTGATGTCATCCATCGGCACGACCTGCGCATAGCCGCCGCCGGCTGCACCGCCCTTCATCCCGAAGCATGGACCGAGCGAGGGTTCGCGCACGCAGATGATCGCGCGCTTGCCGATCCGGTTCAGCCCATCGCCGAGACCGACCGTCGTCGTTGTCTTGCCTTCGCCGGCGGGCGTGGGGTTGACGGCCGTGACGAGGATCAGCTTGCCATCGGGTCGGCCGCTCAGGCTGCCGATGAAGTCCGCCGAGACCTTCGCCTTGTCATGGCCGTAGGGAACAAGCTGGTCTGCGGGAATTCCGAGGGCGGCGCCAATCTCCATGATCGGCTTTTTCGCTGCAGCGCGTGCAATCTCGATGTCAGATTGGACACTCGTCATGAATTTCCCCTCGCTTGCACGGCTGCCGTTCACCGCAGCTTGACGCGCCCACGGTGCTACGCGGATACGCCATCGCGCAAGATGGCGCATCACTTATTCAGCGGCCAGGCATGGAACCGAGCAGCGGCTCAGCCGTCCCCCATGGCGATCAGGCTTGCATTGCCGCCGGCGGCAGCGGTGTTGATCGACACCACCTGCTCTTGCGCAAAGCGGGTCAGATAGTGTGGTCCACCGGCCTTGAAACCGGTGCCGGACAGCCCGGAGCCGCCGAAAGGCTGGGTGCCGACCACGGCCCCGATCATGTTGCGATTGACGTAGACATTGCCGACATCGAGGCGATCGATGATGCGCGAGACTGTGGCATCGACGCGGGAATGGATGCCGAGCGTCAGCCCGTAGCCGGATGCCGCTATGCTTTCTACGACCTGATCCAGATCCTTCGCCCGATAGCGGACCACGTGCAGGACGGGTCCGAAGATTTCGCGATCCAGCCGGTCCGCACGGTCGAGTTCGACGATATGCGGTGCGAAGAACGTTCCGGTTTCGGGTGTGTTGCCCGTCGCACGAACGGCGTGGCTTTTCCGCATGGACGTGATGTGGGTCTCCAACATCTCCTTCTGCGCGTCGTCGATCACCGGACCGATGTCGGTCGAAGGGTTCATCGGATCGCCGATCTTCAGGGCGCTTGCCGCACCCTCGATCATGGCCAGCATGCGGTCGGCGACATCAGTCTGGAGAAAGAGCAACCGCAGCGCCGAACACCGCTGGCCGGCCGAACGGAATGCCGACATGACCACATCGTCCGCCACCTGCTCGGGAAGCGCCGTGGCATCGACGATCATCGCATTCAGACCACCTGTTTCGGCAATCAGCGGAACGATCGGTCCGTCCTTCCCGGCGAGCGTGCGGTTGATCGCCCGCGCCGTGTCCGTCGATCCGGTGAAAGCGACACCCGCGATTGACGGATGCGCCGTCAACGTTGCGCCGACATCCCCGGCCCCGGGCAGGAAGATGAGCACGTCCCTCGGAACACCGGCTTCGTGGAGAAGCTGCACCGCGCGATAAGCAATCAGCGGCGTCTGCTCGGCAGGCTTGGCGATGACCGCATTGCCGGCGGCAAGCGCTGCCGTCACCTGGCCAAGGAAGATCGCCAGCGGGAAATTCCATGGGGTGATCGCGGCAAAGACCCCACGCCCGCGCCAGCCGTAATGATTGTCCTCGCCCGTCGGCCCGGGCATCCGCTCTTTCGTGGTGAAAAGCTGCCGGGACTGCGCGGCATAGTAACGGCAGAAATCGACCGCCTCACGGATCTCAGCCAGCCCGTCGTCGAGGGTCTTGCCCGCCTCGAGCGCCAGAAGCGCCATCAGTGCATCGCGGTGTTTTTCCAGAAGGTCTGCTGCGCGCTCCAGCGTCGCGGCCCGATCTTGGACCGAGGTGCGCGACCAGCGGACGAAGCCGGCACGCGCCGCCGTCATCGCCTTGTCGACGTCTGCAGCCGTCGCGAAAACCACAGAGCCGACCTCGCGACCGGGGTTGGCAGGAGCAAGAACGCGCTGAGGCTTGCCAGATGCGTTGACACCCAGGATGAGCGGCTCGGCGTTCACAGTTGCGGTTGCGCGCTCCAGCCCGGCAACCAATTGGTCCAAATCGGCGCGATAGCCGAATTCGAGGCCCGCGCTGTTGCGACGGTTCCCGTAGAGCTTGGCTGGCAGCGGGATCTTCTCGTGACGGGCCGAATGTCCCTTGTCGAGGGCCAGATGCGTTTGCGGCCTGACGAGAAGCTTGGCGACCGGGATCTTTGCATCGCCCGCCACGGCAACGAAAGACGAGTTCGCCCCGTTCTCCAGAAGACGGCGCACGAGATAGGCAAGCAGGTCCCGATAGCCGCCGACCGGCGCATAGATGCGGCAGGGCACGCGCTCGTTGCTCTTGGCGAGATCGGCATAGACCGCCTCTCCCATGCCGTGCAGGCGCTGAAACTCGAAGCCCGAGCGGTCGCTACCGGCCATTTCAAGGATCGTCGCGATCGTCAGGGCATTGTGAGTCGCGAACTGCGGGTAGAGATGGGCCCGCCGGTCGAGCATCTTGCGGGCACAGGCGAGATAGGAAACATCCGTCGCCGGCTTTCGCGTGAAGACCGGATAGTCGGGAAGTCCCCGCTCCTGCGCCCGCTTGATCTCGGTGTCCCAATAGGCGCCCTTGACGAGCCGGACCATCATGCGCCGGTTAAGCTTTCGGCACAGCATCTCGATATGTTCGATCACCATCGGCGCCCGCTTCTGGTAGGCTTGGATCGCCAGACCGAACCCGTCCCAATCAGCCAGCGACGGATCGGCGAAGACCGCATCGATCACGTCGAGCGAGAGCTCCAGTCGGTCCGCTTCTTCCGCATCGATCGTAAAGTTGAGGTCATGTGCTTTCGCGCGCTGGGCAAGCCGCAGCACGTCCGGCACCAACTCCTTGAGCACCTGATTCCGATGAGTCGCCAGATAGCGCGGATGAAGCGCGGACAGCTTGACGGAAATGCCCATGCGTTCCGGCAGGCGTCGCTCCTTGCCGCTCTTGGCCTGCGCCTTGCCGATCGCCTCGATCGCCTCGGCATAGGAGCGCCAATAGCGCGCCGCATCGTCAGCTGTGCGTGCGCCCTCCCCGAGCATGTCGAAGGAATGCCGATAGCCCTTCGCCTCGTTGCGCGCCGCACGCGACAGCGCATCCTCGATCGTCTCGCCGAGCACGAAATGATGGCCGAGGAACCGCATCGCCTGCCGCGTGGCGGTTCTGACCGTCGGCATGCCGAGCCGCCGAACGAGGCCCTGCATCACGCCTTCGGGCGTGTCGCCGGGCTTCAGGACACGCGCAGACAGACCGAGCGCCCAGGCGGAGGCCGAAACAAACCAGGTCTCGCCATGCGCCTCGTGCTCGCTCCAGCCGCCCTCGCGCAGCTTGTCTTCGATGAGCTTGTCCTGTGTCGCCGCATCCGGCACCCGCAACAGCGCTTCCGCCAGCACCATCATCGCGAGACCTTCGCGCGTGGAGAGCCCGTATTCGCGCAGGAAATCCTCGACCCCGCCCATCGAGCCCGCTTCCGATCGGATCGCGTTGATCAGCCGGGTCGCCCGCTGATCGATCGCGCGGTCCTGCGCCTGATCCATGCCGATCAGGCCCAGATGGCCGCGGATGATCGTGTCGTCGTCGCCCCCGTAGGGTGCATCAAATCGCAAGGTGGAGAGGCGCGGCGCAGCAGTCATCAGGGATCTCCGAAAATCTGCCGCGATCCTAGCAAAGCTGGAACCGTATTATCCGCTATATTTGGTCGGCGGATTGGTGGATTTCTCCACCATTTGGCGCTATTTCTGTCCACATGAAGGATCTTGATCGAATCGACCGTAAGATATTGCGGTCACTCCAGCTGGACGGCCGGCTGACCAACACGGAACTCGCGGACCGGATCGCGCTGTCGCCGACGGCGACGGCCGAGCGAGTCAAACGGCTGACACGCGAAGGCTATATCGAAGGATATGGCGCGCGTCTCTCCCCAGCAAAGCTTGGACGTACGCTGCTGGTTTTCGTCGAGGTGAAGCTCGATCGGACGACGCCCGACGTGTTCGACGCCTTCGCCAAGGCGGTCAAGACGAGCGACGATGTCATGGAATGCCACATGGTGGCCGGCGGCTTCGACTACCTTGTCAAGGCGCGCGTCGCCGGTATGGACGCGTACCGCACCTTCCTCTCCGATGTGATCCTGTCCCTGCCAGGCGTCAGGGAAACGCACACCTACGCCGTCATGGAAGAGGTCAAGACGACCGGGCATCTTCCTGTCTAAGCCCAGTGGCCGGCGGCGCCATCAGCGCCGAAAGAAGCTCGCCTGCCTTCTGCCGACGGCTCTCGATGTCGCTCGCCGACAACAGCTGCTGGTGGTGTAGTTCCAGGACCTCGCCGAGATACCCGCTCGGCTCCTCGATGGCTGCGCAACCGGATGCGGCATGGATAAGAACGCCACGCTCCAATTCCAGGCGCGCCAGTGCAGCCATGGCATCGACGATCCGCAGATCGTGCAAAAGAACGCCGATCGCAGCCTCGGCGTTGCCAATGGCGTCAGACACGGCATCCACCCGAGGGTCAGCGCTGCCTCCGACGCCCGCAGCTGCCCGCATGGCCGCAACGGATCGCACCGCAGCTTCCGATTGCGCTTCGGTCAGTGTCACCCTATGCGCGACGGCATCGCGATGCTCATCGAGAAGATCGATCAACCGAGACAAGCCATGGAGATCGGCTGCGAGCTTTTCGCCCATCCCCGCGTTACTCGCTTGCGATGACCATGATAATCGCAGGGTATTTCGTCTCGGCGGATGATCGGCTCCGTTGCCAGCTTCACTCACGGCACTGCCGAGGCGCTGCAACAGCGTGGAGGCATGATGGTGCATGGCTGCAACCGCCGCATTCAGCGCACGGACGCGGTCTTCAAGAGCTGGCTGCTCCCCGGCGCTTTCCAGATTGCGGGACACCGCTGCGACGATGCCATCCGCGTCATGAACGACGTGCAAATTAAGCGATCGAAGCGTCAGAAGCGCTTCGATCGATTGATCATTCGGAGAAGGAGCGGGCATCGGCAATCATCTCGCCTTCTAGACGCGTCGATGACCGATACCGAAAAAAGCGGCTGACCGAAATACTATTCGGCAGCGGCAGGATCGGAGAGATAGGCGATCAGATTGGCAAGCGCAGCCTCATCCTTCACACCGGCAAATGCCATGCGCGTGCCCGGAACCACACCGCGCGGATCGGCGAGGTAGGTTGCAAGCGTCGCTTCGTCCCACACCTTGGCGCCATCTTCGGAGTAGGCGCGCATTGCATCGGAGTAGTTGAAGCCTTCGATCGAAGCGACGGGACGACCGACGATACCGACAAGATGCGGGCCAACCCGGTTCTGTTCCTGGTCGACGACGTGGCAGGCCTGACACTGACGGAAAGTGGCCTTACCGGCGGCAGCATCCTGAGCGGAAGCGACCGAAGTCAGTGCGAGTACGGAAAAACCTGTGGCAAGCAAATAACGAACCATATCTCTCTCCCATCACGACTGTCGTGAGACATAAGAGACATAACGTCGCGGCTGAGAACGGCAAGTCCCCCGAGCTAAAGAACTATCCCCGGTCGGGCCGTCGCCCGGTCTTCTCCATCCAGTGTTCCCTGCAGTAGGGCACGTATTTGTCGTTGCCGCCGACATCGATCTGGGCGCCCTCGCTCAGCGCCTTGCCCTCTGCATCGACCCGGACCACCATCGTGGCCTTCTTTCCGCAAAAGCAGATTGTCCGGATTTCTCTTAAACTGTCGGCGATGGCGAGGAGTGCCTTGGAGCCAGGGAAGAGCTCGCCACGGAAATCGGTTCTCAACCCGTAGGTCATCACCGGCACGTTGAGCCGGTCGACGACGCGTGCGAGTTGCCACACCTGAGCCTCGCTGAGAAACTGGGCCTCGTCGACGAAGACGCAGGCCAGCCGGCCGTCGCTCTCCTGTTCGATCTCCCGCTCCACGACGCCATAGAGGTCATCGGCCTCCGTGAAGGTCAGCGCGTCCGATCCGAGACCGATTCTGGAAGCAATGCGCCCATGGCCAGCCCGGTCGTCGAGGGCTGCGGTCAACAGCAGCGTCCGCATCCCCCGTTCCTCGTAATTGTAGGACGCCTGGAGCAGCAAGGTCGACTTGCCGGCATTCATGGAAGCATAATGAAAATAGAGTTTGGCCAAGACGAACGCCCACTGGTTCGGTTCGATACGCACTCTATCTGACTGTTGCCGGCCGGTGTTACCAGTGCTGACCCGGCAGACCCGCGGACCATCAACAGCTAGAAGACGTTCAGAGGAGTTCAGAAAAACGCATGTCCGAGGAGACGCGCAAGCCGGAAGCAGCCAAGACGATCCGCGAAACGGATGAATTCGCTCTGACTGAAGCGGACCGTTTGATCCGCGGCTCACGGCACGCGGCGCTCTCGGTTCTCGAACCAATAACGGGCCACCCCATTGTCAGCCGAACGCTTGTGGCAACGGATAGTGTCGGCAGACCGATCATCCTCGTCTCGGCCTTGTCGAGCCACACCAAGGCGCTTCTTGCCGATGCGCGGGCCGGTATTCTTTTCGGCGAGCCTGGCAAGGGCGATCCGCTGGCGCACCCTCGCATCTCCCTGAAATGCCGCTCCGAGCACATCACGCGCGACTCAGCCGAACGTCCAGCCTTGAGGCGTCGTTTTCTGGCACGTCATCCAAAATCTGAGCTCTACATCGACTTCCCCGATTTCAGCTTCTTCCGATTGCTCCCCTTATCCGCCAGCCTCAATGGCGGTTTCGGCAAGGCTTACGAGCTGACAGGGGACGATCTCGATATCGCTTCGCCCGCCGCGTCGGCATTGGCCGAAATGGAGGAAGGCGCCATCGCCCATATGAATTCCGACCATACCGACGCCATCGACCTCTACGCCGCACATCTTGCTGGCGAAAAAGAACGCGGCTGGCGCATCTGTGGCATCGATCCCGCAGGCTTCGAGATCCAGCGTGGCGATCAATTGCGACGCATCCGCTTCCCGAAGTCCCTTGGTGATGCGGGAGATCTTCGCAAGGTTCTTGCCGAGCTCGCAAAAAGTGCAAGAGCAAACGATTAAATTCGAATGCCTTTAACCTATGCTGGAACTAGGCCCATCAAAGTCCGTTATTGGGGCATGATGAGCACGAAAACCCACAAGAACACGTCAAACGGCCCCTCATCGTCCTTGAAATCCGATGCCGAGGCGCTGAAGTTGAAATCCGACGAGGCAGCAGACCTGCTTTCGGCGATGTCCAATGCAAAACGCCTTCTGATTCTCTGCAATCTCATCGAAGGTGAAATGCCCGTTGGACAGCTGGCCGAGATGGTGGGTCTAAGCCAATCGGCGCTGTCGCAGCATCTGGCCAAATTGCGCGCCCGCAAGCTGGTCAGCACCAGGCGAGACGCCCAGACGATCTATTATTCGATCGCCTCGGAGAGCGTCTATCGGGTGCTGGAAACGATCGGAGATATCTTCCTGTCCAGCCGGCCAGCGCGCCTGGCCCAGGTGACAGTCAAACCAGCGACGGTCGGCTGATACTCAGCCGGCCAACCTTTAAACTCACTGAACGGCGACTGCCTCGCCCTGCATCATGTTAAGCAGCATCCGCATTTGCGGCCGGTTCTGCACCAGATCGGCAATGGTGTAGTCCTGCAGAACGGCGAAAAAGGCGTTCAGCGCCTTGTAAAGTGCCGAATTCAGCGCGCAGGATTCAACGAGCGGGCATTCAGCCGCGTCGTTTTCGAAACATTCCGCCATCGCGAAGTTATCTTCGGTAACCCGCACGACGTCATAGAGCGTGATGTCCGATGCAAGACGCGCGAGACGCACGCCACCCTTGCGCCCGCGTACGGTTTCCATCAGCCCGGCTTCGACCAGCGGCTGCAGAATCTTGAACAGGAACAGTTCAGATACGCCGTACGCCTTGGCGATTTCCGAAACACGGCTCAAGCTGCCTTCGTCTGCCGATGCACAATACATCAGCATGCGAACGGCGTAGTTGGTCTGTTTGGTCAGGCGCATCGGGTGTCAGATCCGTCCAAGTGAATCGGCAATGGAACATTAGAATAATTCCAGAGTATGGCTTTTCCTAGCATGCCGGAGGTGGGCCGGTCCAGCGTCTGGAACACCCCACCGTTCAGTCATGCAGGTCTTTTGCCCGTCAGGTGATCACATCTGCGGATACACGACCCGTCCGGGCCGAAATCTCGGCAATTTCGTCCGCCGCCGTTACGAGGTCAGCCAGAGCATCATTGGTCTGCATGGAGAGATTGCCGTCGTTCGGCTCATAGCGCTCCAGATATACGCGGAGAGTGGCGCCGGTCGTGCCGGTGCCTGAAAGCCGATAAACGATCCGCGCACCGTCATCGAAGAAGACGCGAATGCCCTGCTTGGCGCTCGACGATCCATCAACCTGATCATGATAGGCAAAATCGTCCGCCGCTCTTATCGTCCGGTTACCGAATGGTCGCCCGACGAGTGACGGCAGCCTTTCGCGAAGTGCTGCGACCATGTCATCAGCCGTCGCGGTGTCCAGCGCCTCGTAATCGTGGCGGGCATAGTAGTTGCGGCCGAAGGTTGCCCAGTGATCGCGCGCGATCTCGGCCACCGACTGGCGCCGTACGGCAAGCACGTTCAGCCAGAGCAGAACGGCCCAAAGCCCGTCCTTCTCACGCACATGATCCGATCCAGTTCCGGCACTCTCCTCGCCGCAGATCGTCACCTTGCCGGCATCCAGCAGATTGCCGAAGAATTTCCAGCCTGTCGGCGTCTCGAAGCATGGCAGGCCACGCGCTTCGGCTACGCGGTCTGCTGCCTGGCTCGTCGGCATCGACCGTGCAATGCCGGCAATGCCCTTGGCATAGCCGGGTGCGAGATGCGCATTCGCGGCAAGCATGGCAAGCGAATCTGATGGCGTGACGTACATGCCCTTGCCGATGATCAGGTTGCGGTCTCCGTCGCCATCGGACGCGGCGCCAAAATCGGGCCCGTCCTCGGCCATCATCGCGGCATAGAGCTCCTTGGCATGCACGAGATTGGGGTCTGGATGATGCCCGCCGAAATCGGGCAGCGGCTTGGTGTTCATCATCGCTGCCGGATCGGCGCCGAGCCGCTTCACGAAGATCTCTTCCGCATAAGGGCCGGTGACGGCGCTCATCGCGTCGAACTGCATGCGGAAGCCTGACGCGAAAAGATCGCGAATGGCCGCAAAATCGAACAGCGTCTCCATCAGATCGGCGTAGTCGGCGACTGGGTCGATGATTTCGACCACACCACCGGCGACGTCGACCTTGCCGATGCGCGAGAGGTCGACCTGCGGGATGTCCATCGTCTTGTAGCGATCGATCACCAGGCTGCGCTCGTAAATCGCGCCGGTCACCGTCTCTGAGGCCGGTCCGCCATTGGCACCATTGTACTTGATGCCGAAGTCTTCATTCGGGCCGCCCGGATTGTGGCTGGCCGACAGGATGATGCCACCGAAGGCCTTGTATTTGCGGATGACATTGGATGCCGCAGGCGTAGACAGGATGCCGTTTTGCCCGATCAGGATGCGGCCAAACCCGTTGGCGAGCGCCATCCGGATCGCAGTCTGAATGACATCCTCATTATAGAACCGGCCGTCTCCGCCAACGACCAGGGTCTTGCCCTCATAGCCTTCCTGCGCATCGAAGATGGATTGCAGGAAGTTCTCCACATAGCCACGCTTCTGGAATTCCGGGACCTTCTTGCGAAGCCCCGACGTACCGGGCTTCTGATCACGGAAAGGCGTGGTCTCAACAGTTTCGATCATGTCGGGGAAACTCGCTTGATGAATGTGGTCGGTCCGCGACGCGAGCATAGTCGAGCCGCTGCCATGCGCCAATTCGATGATTAGGACGCATTCTGCGCGAGGGGAATGGACATCCCGTGGCCGCGTTCCATTTCATGCCTCATGATCCTCACATCTTTTGAAACAGGCGGTCGCGCCATCGTGATCGGCACCGGCGGCATCGGCACGGCGCTCGCTCACGCACTCGAAGCAAGTTCCGCATTTGCCGACGTCATGCTCATCGGACGGCGCACCGATCCGGCATTGGTACTGGAGGACGAGGAGAGCATCGCTGGGTCTGCAAAGGCCGTTGCGCAGGGTGATCGGGCTATCCGCCTCGTCATCGATGCCACAGGCTTTCTCCACGATGACAAGCACAGGCCGGAAAAGGCTTTGCGCGAGTTGACACCCCAGCACATGGCGAAGGCATTCGCGCTCAATGCCATCGGCCCTGCCCTCATCATGAAGCATTATCTGCCGCTGCTGCCGCGACAGGGAAAAGCCGTCTTCGCGACGCTGTCCGCCCGGGTCGGCAGCATCGGCGACAATGCGCTCGGCGGTTGGTATTCTTATCGCGCATCGAAAGCTGCGCTGAACCAGTTCACGCGGACCGCGGCGATCGAGCTGAGGCGCACCAGGCCTCATGCCATATGCTGCGCATTGCATCCCGGCACGGTCGCGACCGACCTGTCTGCACCGTTCTCCAAGCAGGGCCTGTTCATCCAACAGCCCCATGAGGCCGCCGAAAAACTTCTGACGGTCATCGATCGTCTACAGTATGAAGACAATGCAGGCTTCTTCGATCACAACGGATTACCGATCACCTGGTAGTCGAAACGATCAATTAATCACATCTTACTGTTTCAGCAGTCCTGATCTCACATGCTGCGAGAACATCGACACAATTTGTAATTTGGTGGGAATTTAGGGGTTATGCGGATCGTGTACACAAGAGGCACCGTCGCATGGTCAAAGTTCTATCCTGCCTGGTTATCGATCACGATTTTCGGTTCGTGCTTTTGGCGGCTCTCATCTGCCTGGCAGGGTGCCTGATCTCCATCCGATTGTTCTCTCGGGTCCGCCGCTCGGAAGGAGGCCGGCGCTATGCCTGGCTGTTCCTTGCGAGCTTCCTCGCCGGAGCGACCATCTGGACGACCCATTTCACCGCGATGATGGGTTTCGACCCCGGTGTAGCTCACGGTTACGAACCGCAGTCGACCTTCCTGTCGCTGCTGATCGGCATCGCCGCGACCTTTAGTGGCTTCTTCATCACCGCGCTCGGACGTGAGACCTACCTCGCTGAGGCCGGCGGGGCGATCCTGGGTCTCGGCGTCGGCGCCATGCATTATTCCGGCGTAAAAGCCTACGAACTTCAGGGTTCAATCATATGGGACGATAACCTCGTCATCGCGTCGCTGGTGATCGGAGCACTTTTCGGCGCGCTTGCCATGAACCGCGCTGTGCGTCCTGTCACCCGATTCTGCCGTTATGGCAGCGTCGCAGCGTTGATCCTCGCGATCTGCGGTACTCACTTTACCGCCATGGGCGCGATGACGGTCATCCCCGATGCCGGCGCGTTCCGCCCAGAAATGCTGATCCCTCAATCGATCCTGGCGTTTGGCGTCGTCTCTATCATGGTGCTGGTGCTCGCGACGGGCGCCGCCATTCACTTCATCGACGTGCAAACGCAGAACGAAGCTGTCGATCGTTATCGCCACCTTGCTCTCCATGACCCGCTGACGAGCCTGCCGAACCGCGCCTACCTCAACTCCAAGCTCGAAAGTCTGACAGACGACAGGGCTGTTGACGCGGCTCGCACCGCTTTCTTCGCCTTCGACCTCGACCGCTTCAAGCTCGTCAACGACGTGCACGGCCATGCCGCTGGTGACGTGCTCCTGCGAGAACTGGCAGCCCGCATCCAGCGCATGATGAAGCCCGGTGAGTTCCTGGCCCGAGTAGGCGGCGACGAATTCGTGGCGGTCAAGTCGGGCATCTACACAAAGGCCGAAGCGAGCCAGTTCGCCGATGCGATCGTCGCTGCGGTCTGCGAGCCCTTCCCCTATGACGAGCACCTGCTCTCGATCGGGGCGAGCATCGGCATCAGCATCTTCCCGATCGATGGCCAGAAGCCGGAAGAATTGCTGACCAAGGCCGACCTGGCCATGTATCGCGCCAAGTCGATCGATGGGCCATCCGTGTGCTTCTACGACAAGTCCATGGACGAGGGCCAACGCTCGCGGCGCGCGCTTGCCGTCAGTCTTCGACAGGCTGTGGCGAAGGGAGAGCTTGAGCTCTACTATCAGCCACAAAACGATGCCGCGACGCGCCAGCTTGTCGGGTTTGAGGCCCTGCTGCGGTGGAACCACCCGGAACGGGGCATGGTGTCACCGGGCGAGTTCATCCCGATCGCCGAGGAATCGGGTCTGATCTGCGAAATCGGCGAATGGGTGCTGCGCGAGGCCTGCCGTGAGGCATCGACCTGGGCTCAGCCCTACCGCATCGCCGTCAATGTCGCGCCGCTGCAATTGGCGCAGACCAACCTGCCCACAATTGTCCACGAGGCCCTTTTGAACTCCGGCTTGGCCGCTTCGCGACTGGAGCTCGAGATAACCGAAACGGGCATTATCGAGGATCAGACGCGCGCGCTTCACGTCATCCGACAGCTGAAGAGCCTTGGCGTGCGGATCGCCATGGATGACTACGGCACAGGCTACTCGTCCCTCGCTACGCTCAAGAACTTCCCGTTCGACAAGATCAAGATCGATCGGTCCTTCGTCGATGGCGTCAATACGGATCGACAAGCCGCGGCCATCGTGCGCGCGACGATCATTCTCGGATCCAGCCTCGACATTCCGGTACTTGCCGAGGGCGTGGAATCGGAGGAACACCTCGCCTTCCTCAACGCCGAAGGCTGCCACGAGGTCCAGGGCTTCTATTTCGGACGCCCCCTCGCCAAGAAGGCGCTCGACGTCATGCTGGCGGAGAATGCTCCCAAGGCGGAGCAGTTGGTGGCCGATCTGCCGGAAGCGATCATCCCCGCCAAGCCTCTTCGGCAGAAGGTCGCCTGAGGCATCTCGAACTCAGGACAATAAAAAACCGGCTCTGGGGGGAGAGCCGGTTTTTATGGTTGCCTTGAGGTTCGGGGCGGGCATCAAGGCAATGTAAGCGTCGGACAGGGCGTTTCGGGGGGTGGGAAAAGAACCCGTCGTTGTGAACGCTACGACCCAATAACATTCGACCCGATTTTCGGTTCCGCGCTCGATCGATTTTTTTTGCAGATAATTTCGAGCTTGGCGATTTCGCCTTCGATCGTGTCGATGGTCCGGCGTGTCTCGGGGGTTTCCGGGTCCGCAGCGACGATGCTTGTCAGCGCACAGTGCCACTCCCGCAGCAATGCCAGCCTGTATTCCGGCTCGATCGCGTCTGCCGAACCGATCCCTATACTTCCTTCAATACCCGCCCGTTCCACAACTGCAACCTCCCCAGCAACACCATCCACCGGTTGTATATTGCAGTGTGAGCCATGCGGCAAAGCAAAGCGGAGCAAGTTTCCTGCGTTGGTCACAGCGAGATGCCGTGAACGTTAAGAAAGTCGAAAAACAATCTTTTGAAAAAGGCCCGCGCTAGGGCCTGGAGAGCGTTCTTGAAACAGCATCGTCCCAGCCGGCGATTTTCTCCTGGCGGGTCTCGGCGCTCATTTTCGGCTCGAAGCGGCGATCGCGCTCCCAATCTTCCGCAAAGCCCGTCCGATCCGGCCAGATCCCGGCCTTGGAGCCGGCAAGCCACGCCGCGCCAAGCGCCGTCGTTTCCAGGATCCGCGGCCGATCGACAGGTGCATCCAAAATATCGGCAAGGCATTGCATCGTCCAATCGGACGCCACCATGCCACCATCGACGCGCAGCACCGTATCCCCATTGGCGCCGGACCAGTCGCGGTGCATGGCGTTGAGAAGATCACGGGTCTGGAAACAGACCGATTCCAGCGCAGCGCGCGCCAGCTCTGCCGGGCCCGTGCTGCGGGTCAGACCGAAGATCGCGCCGCGGGCGTTCGCGTCCCAATGCGGTGCACCAAGCCCGGTAAAGGCCGGCACGAGGTAGACCGCCTGTTCCTGATCCGATTTGTCCGCGAGCGCCCCGCTCTCCGAGGCGTCCTTCAATATCTTCAGGCCATCGCGCAGCCATTGGACAGCCGCCCCGGCAACGAAGATCGAGCCCTCAAGCGCGTAGGTCGTCTCACCGTCAAGGCAATAGGCGATCGTCGTCAACAGGCGGTTGTTCGATTCAACGCGATCCGCGCCGGTGTTCAGCAGCGCGAAACACCCCGTTCCGTAAGTCGATTTGAACATGCCCGGCTTGAAGCAGGCCTGGCCGATCGTGGCCGCCTGCTGATCGCCGGCCACACCGAGGATGGGGATCGCAGCACCGAGGACGCTCTTGTCCGTGACGCCGAACTCGCCCGAGCAATCACGGATCTCCGCAAGCGCCTGGGCTGGGATGTTCAGAAGAGACAGAAGCTCCTCGTCCCAACTCACCGTATCGATATTGCAGAGAAGCGTGCGCGAGGCGTTGGTCGCGTCGGTCACGAAGGACTGGCCACCCGTCAGGCGCCAGATGAGAAACGTGTCGATGGTGCCGAAGCACAATTCGCCCTTGTCGGCGCGGGCGCGCGCATCGGGAACATGATCGAGGATCCAGGCCAGCTTCGTGCCGGAAAAATACGGGTCGAGCAGCAGCCCCGTCCGTTCCGTGACCATCGGCTCATGCCCGGCATCGCGCAGCTCGGCGCAAAGCGCAGCGGTGCGTCGGTCCTGCCAGACGATCGCGTTGTGAATTGGCTTGCCCGTCGCCCGGTCCCAGACGACAACCGTCTCGCGTTGATTGGTGATGCCGATGGCTGCGACGTCGCCGGCTTCGAGGCCTGCCTTCTCCAGCGCCGATCGAACGGACCAGATCACGCTCTCCCAGATGTCTTCCGGGTCGTGCTCGACCCAGCCGGAGTGTGGGAAATGCTGCGGAAATTCCTTTTGGCCCACGGCAACGATGCGACGCGCCTCGTCAAAGAGGATCGCACGGCTCGATGTCGTGCCCTGATCGATCGCGAGGATGTGCTTCGCTGTCATGAATTCGTCCATTCGTGCCCATGCGCATAAACGGAAGCCGGGGATGAACCCCGGCCCCCTTGCTCGTTGAAGAACGATCAGTTCTGCTGGCCTTCAGCTTCGCTTTCGGCAGGAGCATCGGCTTCTGCCGGTGCTGCTTCCTCTTCCATGGCTCCAGCATCGGCCGGTGCCGATGCATCAGCGGCCTGCCAGCTCTGGATCAGCTCGTCATAGGTGATCGTCTGGGGCTCTTCGTCCTCGTTTTCCTTCTTGAGCTGCGGCGCGATCGTGCCGTTGGCCTGCGCCTGCTCGTTCCAGTACTCGAGGCTCTCTTCCTCGTTCAGAACCGGACCCAGGTCGCCCTGGATGCCCGAACGCTGAATGCGCTCCATCACAGCTTCCTGCTCGGCACAGAGCTGGTCCATGGCCTCCTGCGCGGTCTTCTCACCGGAAGACGCATCGCCGATCGCCTGCCACCACAGCTGTGCGAGACGCGGATAGTCCGGCACGTTGGTGCCCGTCGGCGACCACTGAACGCGGGCCGGCGAACGGTAGAACTCGACGAGGCCGCCGAGTTCAGGCGCACGCTCCGTGAAGCTCTCATGCTGGATGGTGGATTCGCGGATGAAGGTCAGGCCGACATGGCTCTTCTTCACATCCACGGTCTTCGACGCAATGAACTGGCCATAGAGCCAGGCCGCCTGGGCACGATCGACCGGGGTCGATTCCATCAGCGTGTAAGCGCCGGCATCCTGATAGCCGAGCTTCATGCCTTCCTGCCAGTAGACGCCATGCGGGCTGGGCGCCATGCGCCACTTCGGCGTGCCGTCTTCGTTGAGGACTGCGGAAGCACCTTCGCCAACCATGTCTGCGGTGAAGGCGGTGTACCAGAAGATCTGCTGAGCGATGTTGCCCTGAGCCGGAACCGGGCCGGATTCAGAGAAGTTCATGCCCTGGGCTTCCGGCGGTGCGTAGGCTGCCAGCCAATCGAGATACTTCTGAATGGCATAGACCGAAGCCGGGCCGTTGGTGTCGCCGCCGCGAGCGACGCACGAGCCGACCGGCTGCGAGTTCTCGTTGACGCGGATACCCCATTCGTCGACCGGAAGACCGTTCGGCAGGCCTTTGTCGCCGTTGCCGGCCATCGAAAGCCAGGCATCGGTGAAGCGCCAGCCGAGCGAAGGATCGCGGCGGCCATAGTCCATGTGACCGTACATCGACGTGCCGTCGATTTCCTTGCCGGTGAAGAATTCGGCAATGTCTTCATAGGCCGCCCAGTTGATCGGCACGCCGAGCTCGTAGCCATACTCGGCTTCAAACTCAGCCATGATCTCCGGATCGGTGAACAGGTCGTAGCGGAACCAGTAGAGGTTCGCGAACTGCTGAACCGGAAGCTGATAGACCTTGTCGTCCGGGCCGGTCGTGAAGGAGATGCCGACGAAATCTTCCAGATCGAGGTTCGGGTTGGTGAAGTCGGCACCCTCGCCTGCCATCCAGTCGGTCAGGTTGCGGACCTGCTGGTAGCGCCAGTGGGTGCCGATCAGATCCGAGTCGTTCACATAGGCGTCGTAGAGGTTTTCGCCGGTCTGCATCTGCGACTGCAGACGTTCCACGACGTCGCCTTCGCCGATGAGATCGTGCGTGACGCGAATGCCGGTGATCGCGGTGAAGGCCGGAGCCAGAACCTGGCTTTCATACTCGTGCGTCGTGATGGTTTCCGAAACGACGCGGATCTCCATGCCGGACAGCGGTTCCGCCGCATCGATGAACCACTGCATTTCGGCTTCCTGTTCCTCGCGCGAAAGCGACGACATGTCGCCGATCTCGGCATCGAGGAAGGCTCGGGCTGCTTCCATGTCGGCATGGGCGACGCCCATTCCGCAAAGCAGCGCAAGCGCCGTGGTCGTTGAGAACAGTTGCTTTCGCATGAGGTTCCTCCCTTTGAGTGCGATTGCAGTTTGCCGTCCGAAAGCCGCCTTGAGGGCGGCCCGTTGCCTCTCCCTAGACGAAGCGGAACACGCCGATCGCGTAGACCACCGATAGGGCTAGAGCCCACCACAGATTGGGACCGACGAGCCCCAGCCATGCGAGATGAATGAATGCCGAGCCGAGCAGCGACAGAAACAGCCGGTCGCCGCGCGTCGTCTCGAAGCGCAGGATGCCGACCCGAGGATTGCCGCCCGGCGAGAAATATTCCCACACGCCCATCCCGAGCAGCAGCGTCAGAATGCCGAGGAAGAACAGCGCCGTCGGCGTCGTCCAGGCCATCCATGAGAAATCCATATCCGGTCTCCTCTTCTTCAGACGCGGCCGAGGGCAAAGCCCTTGGCGATGTAGTTGCGCACGAAATAGATCACGAGCGCACCGGGAATGATGGTGAGCACGCCGGCCGCCGCCAGCACGCCCCAGTCAAGGCCCGACGCCGAAACGGTGCGCGTCATCGTGGCGGCGATCGGCTTAGCTTCGGTTGTCGTCAGCGTCCGCGCCAGAAGCAGTTCCACCCACGAGAACATGAAGCAGAAGAAGGCAGCCACCCCTATGCCGGATGCGATCAGCGGCATGAAGATCTTCACGAAGAAGCGCGGGAACGAATAGCCATCGATATAGGCCGTCTCGTCGATCTCCTTCGGCACACCCGACATGAACCCTTCGAGGATCCAGACTGCCAGCGGCACGTTGAACAGGCAGTGCGCAAGCGCCACCGCGATATGGGTGTCGATGAGGCCGAACGACGAATAGAGCTGCAGGAACGGCAGCGCGAAGACGGCCGGCGGCGCCATGCGGTTGGTGAGAAGCCAGAAGAACAGATGCTTGTCGCCGAGAAACTTGTAGCGCGAGAACGCATAGGCCGCAGGAAGAGCCACACCCACCGAGATGATCGTGTTCAGCGTCACATAGATGATCGAGTTGATATAGCCCGAGTACCAGGCCGGATCGGTGAAGATCACCATGTAGTTGCGCAGCGTCGGGTTCTGTGGCCATAGCGAGAATGAACCGAGGATCTCGGTGTTCGTCTTGAAACTCATGTTGACGAGCCAGTAGATCGGCAACATCAGGAACACGATGTAGAGCGTCGGAACGAGCCACCAGAAGCGCGATTCACGCCCCCGACGGCGCATCTTGCGCGCCACTGCCTCGCTTTGGCCGAGCGCCTCGTGGTGCGAAGACGCCGTTTCCCTCAGCATGGTCGTCGTGGTGGTTGCCATGGCACTTGCCTCCCGTTCGGCCATCTCAGCGGTCCGCCGTGTCGTAGTTCGTCATGACGGTGTAGAAGACCCATGACAGCGCCAGGATGATCAGGAAGTAGACGATGGACATGGCGGCAGCCGGTCCGAGGTCGAACTGCCCGATCGCCATCTTCACGAGATCGATCGACAGGAAGTTGGTGGCGCTGCCCGGTCCACCGCCGGTGACGACGAACGGCTCGGTGTAGATCATGAAGCTGTCCATGAAGCGCAGCAGCACGGCGATCAGAAGTACGCGATTCATCTTCGGCAGCTGGATGTAGCGGAAGACGGACCATCGCGACGCGCCGTCGATCTTCGCCGCCTGATAATAGGCGTCCGGGATCGAGACGAGACCGGCATAGCAGAGCAGCACGACGAGCGACGTCCAGTGCCACACATCCATGACCACGACCGTGATCCAGGCATGCCAGGGATCGGTAGCGTAGTTATAGGAGATGCCGAGCGTGCGCAGCGTGTAGCCGAGCAGACCGATGTCGCCACGGCCGAAGACCTGCCAGATCGTGCCGACCACGTTCCACGGAATGAGGAGCGGCAGCGCCATCAGGACGAGGCAGATCGGTACGCCGATGCCTTTGCGCGGCATGTTCAGCGCCACGAAGATGCCGAGCGGGATCTGGATGGCCAGGATCACCAGCGAGAAGCTGAGGCTGCGGATCAGCGCGCCATGGAAGCGGCTCGATGTCAGAACCTGCTCGAACCATTCGGTGCCGGCCCAGAAGAAGACGTTGTTTCCGAACGTGTCCTGCACCGAGTAGTTGACCACCGTCATCAGCGGGATGACGGCGGAGAAGGCAACCAGCACCAGAACCGGCAGAACGAGGAACCAGGCCTTGTTGTTGTAGGTCTTTTCCATGATCAGCCCCTCGTCTCGACGCGCCGGGAGTCGGCATAGAGATTGATGCCTTCGGGCACAAAGGTGACCCGCGGATCCGCCGGGATGTCGCCATCCTCCGGCACCATCACCGCGATGTCGTGGTCGGCGAGTTGCGCCCGCACGATGCGGTGTCGGCCGATATCCTCGACTTTCGAGATCGAGATCGGCATGCCTTCGCGGCCGAGCGTGACGAATTCCGGCCGGATGCCGAGCTCCATCTTGCCCGGCATGGGCGTCGCGCCAGGAATGTCGATTACATGTTCGCCGAGGCGCGCACGCCCTTGGTCGAGCTTGATCGGCACGATGTTCATGCCTGGCGAGCCGATGAAATAACCGACGAATGTGTGGGCAGGCCTTCGGAACAACTCGTCCGGCGTGCCGATCTGGACGATCTCGCCCTCATACATGACGACGACCTTGTCGGCGAAGGTGAGCGCCTCGGTCTGGTCGTGCGTCACATAGACCATCGTGAAGCCGAAGCGGCGGTGCAGCTTCTTCAATTCCGAACGCAGCACCCATTTCAGATGCGGATCGATGACCGTCAACGGCTCGTCGAAGAGGATGGCGTTCACGTCCCGCCGCACCAGCCCGCGACCGAGCGAAATCTTCTGCTTCTGGTCCGCGGTCAGGCCCCGCGCCCGCTTGTTGGCGCGGTCGGAGAGATCAAGCATCTCGAGCGTTTCGGTGACGCGCTTCTTGACGTCCGCTTCCGGCAAGCCGCGATTGCGCAGCGGAAAGGCGAGATTGTCGAAGACCGTCATCGTGTCGTAGACGACCGGGAACTGGAACACCTGAGCGATGTTGCGTTCTTCGGTCGAAAGGTTTGTCACATCGGCGCCATTGAACCGGATCTGGCCTTCGGAAGGCTTCAAGAGACCCGAAATGATGTTGAGAAGCGTGGTCTTGCCGCAACCGGAAGGGCCGAGCAGCGCATAGGCGCCGCCGTCGCTCCACTGGTGGTGCACCTCTTTCAGCGCGTAATCGTCGGCCGATTGCGGATTGGCCATGTAGGCGTGACGGATATGGTCGAGTTCGATGCGTGCCATCGGTTTCTCCTCAAGCCGCAAGCGACGATGGCGCCATGGCCCGTCGGCCCTGCGCGTCGAAGACCAGGATGTGGCGCGGGTCGATATAGGCTTCGACCATCGCGTCCGGTTCGAACTCGTGGATGCCGTGGACCAGCGCCACCCATTTTTGACCGGCGAAATCGAGATGGATGAAGCTTTCCGAACCGGTGATCTCCGTGACCGTCACCCGCGCCTTGATGGGTGCATGATCTTCGCCCAAGCGCTCGAGGCGCAATTGATGCGGGTGGAAGGCCATGCGGTACGGACCGTCAGCAAGCGATGCGAGCGCGCCTTGCGCCGGCACACTGGCATCGCTTTCCATCACGAAGCGCCCGTTGCGCTTGACCACGTCGATCGCATTCAATGGCGGGTCGGCGAAGGTCTCGGCCGTCAGGATATCGGCGGGCTCCCGGTAGACGTCGATTGTCGGGCCGAACTGCGTGACGCGCCCTTCGCTCAGCGTTGCCGTATTGCCGCCAAGCAGCAGCGCTTCGCTGGGTTCTGTCGTCGCATAAACGAAGATCGCGCCGCTTTCTGCAAAGATGCGCGGCAATTCGAGACGCAGTTCCTCGCGCAGCTTGTAGTCGAGGTTGGCGAGCGGCTCGTCGAGCAACACCAGACCGGCATTCTTCACGATGGCGCGCGCCAGCGCAGTGCGCTGCTGCTGCCCGCCGGAAAGATTGAGCGGTGTGCGCTTGAGCATCGGCGTGAGCTTCAGCAGTTCGGCGGCTTTACGCACCTCCCGGTCGATCGTTGCCTTGTCGACGCCGGCAACCCGCATGGGCGAAGCGATGTTCTCGTAGACGGTCAGCGCCGGGTAATTGATGAATTGCTGGTAGACCATCGCGACATCGCGCTTCTGCACGGAAACGCCGGTCACATCCTTGCCGCGGAAGAACACCTGTCCCGACGTGGGTCGATCGAGACCCGCCATCAGCCGCATCAGGCTCGTTTTGCCGGACAGCGTCGGCCCGAGCAGAACGTTCAGCGTTCCCGGCTCCAGCGTCAGGTTGATGTCGCTGATATGCGTCTCGGCACCCACCATCTTGGTGACGCCCTTGAGCTCCAGCATGTGTCCTCCTCCCTTCGCGCAGTCTCGCGGCCAGGCCGCGGCCGCCCGTCTTACTCGGCCGCCGAATGGCTGATGCCGCTTCTCTTTTCCCGTATGTATCGATCGAGCGCAGCTGCCTCCTCCGCGCCAGTCTTCAGGCCGAGCTTCGTGCGACGCCACAAGACGTCCTCGGCCGATTGCGCCCATTCCTGCTCGATCAGGTAGGCGACCTCCAACTCGTAGAGGTCAGCCCCGAAATGATGGCCGAGATCGCTTGCCTGAGAGGCAGTGCCGAGGAGCTTCCAGGCGCGCGTCCCGTAAAGCCGGACGAGGCGATGCGCCTGCTGCTCGCTCAGGAACGGATAGTCACCCTTGAGCCGGCGCACCTGCTCCGGAAAGCCTTCGGCATCAAAATCACCGCCCGGCAAAGTCGCGCCTGCCGTCCATGGCTTGCCCTTTGGCCCGATAGCCTCGGCGATCTTGTCCATCATCGATTCCGCCAGGCGCCGGTAGGTGGTGATCTTGCCGCCGAACACGTTGATCAGCGCCGGTCCGCCATTCGCACCATCGCGCTTCAGCACATAGTCGCGCGTGGCTTCCTGCGCCTTGCTGGCGCCGTCATCATAAAGCGGCCGCACGCCCGAATAGGTCCAGACGACGTCGCTGCGCTTGATGGGATTGGCGAAATATTCGCTGGCGGCATCGCATAGATAATCGATTTCCGCCTGCGAGATGGCAGCGTCCTTCGGGTCGCCCTCATAGTCCAGATCCGTCGTGCCGATCAGCGTGAAATCGCCCTCATAGGGAATGGCGAAGATGATCCGGCCGTCGGCGTTCTGGAAAATGTAGCACCGGTCATGCTCGAAAAGCCGCCGCACGACGATATGGCTGCCCTTTACAAGCCGCACATTGTGAACATCGTTACGACCGACAGCACGCGAGAGAACCTGATCGACCCAGGGACCTGCCGCATTGACGACGGCGCGCGCCCGAACGTCTTCCCGCCGGCCGCTCGCCTGATCTTCGATCGTCAGCAACCAGCCATCCTTTTCCGTGCGGGCAGAAACGAGCTTGGCGCGCGGCCGGATGACGGCCCCTTTGTCGGCCGCATCGCGGGCGTTCAGCACCACGAGACGCGCATCATCGACCCAGCAGTCGGAATATTCGAACGCTTTTGAGAACAGCGGCTTCAGCGGCTTGCCGGCTGGATCGCGCTTCATGTCGAGCGTCGTCGTTGCCGGAAGACGGCGGCGCCCGCCGATATGGTCGTAGAGGAAGAGCCCGAGGCGCAGCAGCCAGGCAGGACGCAGACCCTTGTGGTGGGGCAGCACGAAACGCAGCGGCCAGATGATGTGCGGCGCCATGCCCCAGAGCACTTCGCGCTCCATCAGCGCTTCGCGCACCAGGCGAAACTCGTAATGCTCGAGATAGCGAAGACCGCCATGGACGAGCTTCGTCGACCACGAGGATGTGCCCGAAGCAAAATCGTTCATTTCGGCCAGGCAGACGCTGTAGCCGCGACCAACGGCATCCCGCGCGATGCCGCATCCATTGATGCCACCGCCGACAATGAAAATGTCGAACGCCTTCGAACCGGACACGGAACCCCTCCCACTTCGCAATGCAGCATTCTATTGCGCTGCACGAAAGTTAGTGAAAGCATAACGAACCAAAAACGAATGTCAAAGGCGAATTCGAAGAACGCACGTCATTCTGGCCCGCGATCGGCAGGCACAACAAGAATATCAGATGGCGACTTCCACCAAGCGGACGTCGGATTCCTCACAAATCCCCCGAATTCTAGGGTCTGGACAACGGTCCGTGATGAAGCTGTCGACCTGCGAAATGTGCCCGATCCGGACGGGCGCCGTGCGCTCGAATTTCGTGGAATCGCACACGAGAATGACATGGCGCGCATTGGCGATGATCGCCTGCGCAACCTTCACTTCTCGAAAATCGAAATCGAGCAGAGCGCCGTCTTCATCGATCGCGGAGGCACCGATCACGGCGTAATCGACCTTAAACTGACGGATGAAATCGACCGCAGCCTCGCCGACGATCCCGCCGTCTGATCCGCGAACCACGCCGCCGGCGATCACCACTTCGATCGATGGGTAAAGACGTAACCTGTTGGCGACATTGATGTTGTTGGTGATGACCATCAATTCGGTGTGGTCGGTCAACGCCTCGCCGACCGCTTCCGTCGTCGTGCCGATATTGATGAACAAGGAGGCGTTGTTGGGAATGAGATGCGCCGCTTCACGACCAATCGCGATCTTTTCGCGCGAGGCGATCAGACGGCGTTTTTCATACTGCAGGTTCTCGCTGCCGCTCGGCAGAGCCGCGCCGCCATGAATGCGAACGAGCTGGCGATGATCGCAAAGATCGTTGAGATCCTTGCGGATGGTCTGCGGCGTGACCCCGAACTTCGACGCAAGGTCGTCGACAATGACCCGGCCATCGGCCTTGGCAATATCGAGAATCTGCTGCTGCCGAACCGACAGAAACATGATGCACGCCTCTCCTCACCAGAACTTGCCTTGCATGCGCGCACCCGATCAGCGGCGCCGAAATGCCGCCACACCCTCCGCCGGGCACGACAAAGAAACGCACATTGCCGGTGCACTATGCGCCAAACGAAAGAAAACCGAAAGTGGGAGATTTGCGGCGAGAGCCTGAGGCTGGTCGCGATCTGCAACGGATCGCTCGTCAAAGAAAAACCGGCGGCACCTGGATGCCGCCGGCTCGATGATTACTCGGCTTCGTTGGCCGGCAATGCGTTCAGGAGGCCGTAGCGCTCTTCGCCGATCTTGGCCATCAGTTCGAGCTGTGTTTCGAGGAAGTCGATGTGGCCTTCCTCGTCCTTCAGCAGGTCTTCGAAAAGCTCCATCGTGACGTAGTCGCCGCAGTCGTGGCAGACGTCGCGCGATTCCTTGTAGGAGGTGCGTGCGTCGTACTCACCAGCGAGGTCGGATTCGAGAACTTCCTTGACGTTCTGCCCGATGCGCAGCGGCGCGACCGACTGCAGGTTCGGATGACCTTCGAGGAAGATGATGCGCTCGATGATCTTGTCGGCGTGCTGCATCTCTTCGATGGATTCCTCGCGCTCCTTCTTGGCGAGGCGGCCGTAACCCCAGTCAGCGAGAAGCCTGTAGTGGAGCCAGTACTGGTTCACCGCCCCCAATTCGAGAAACAGCGCCTTGTTCAGTCGCTCGATGACCCGTTCGTCGCCCTTCATGATGCCTCGTCCTTCCATACTGATCGAGCAGCGCATTCAGCCGCTCCATGAAAGGAAGGACCTCAGCGCTCGGTGTGTTGCGGGTGTGATACTCTTCGGTGACCCTCAGGATCGTATCCACCACATTGGGGAAACATCCGCAACATTTACCGCGTTTGCTGAGTGCGTGATAGACTTTTGCGGGCACGATCAGCTGCCAGCGATCTTCATCGAGCAACGACACGATCGTCGACTCGATGTCTTTCTGACTGATGTAATTGCAGTGACAAACGATCATGTCCAACCACTCTGCAATGCCGCCGAGTTAACAGGCGGCCATGATCGCCGACCGGTTGCCATCTCGCATCGCATGGGCAGCGAAAGGCGGCTGATCGGCTGGGCTCGCCAGTCTTATATGAGCCAGCGGATCAACTTTGTCAAAGGCCGCGGACAGATCGCGCCATGAAATCAATAGTTTAGAATTATTCCAAACTGAAAGTTGCTTGGGATTTTGTTGGTCACGGACGACGAAAGGCCGCCGGAACCCGGTTTGCGCCTGTTCATCCGAGGTCGCGTTCCGGGCCCGGCGGCCTTTTCCTTTGGCATCGTTCGATGCCGTCTTGCTGGCCCCCTCTGGACCTTGAACAAGACTATGCAACCAGTATGCCAGACGGCCTGAAGACCTGAATGCAGGCTTTGTGACCCATCAGAATTTCTGAAAGATCCTACACCGATTAAAACTTGTGCAGGAAGAACCACGGTTGCATTCTCGCCGGGCAGCAGGCGGGCGGCGCAATCAGCGTCGTGCCGGGCGCTGCCCAGCATGCCGCGGCCCTCTTCAGCGGGTCACGAGCGGGGTCGTCCAAGTGTTTTCGTCATTTCTCTCCGGGCGCGTTCCCGCATCCTTTGCGCTCGATGGCCGCTATTCCTGGACGCGGCTTGCCATATCGGCTCTGATCGGCACGGTCGGCAGCGCCGGGATGTGGTCGGTCATCCTCGTCATGCCCGCTGTCGAGGCGGAGTTCGCGGTAAGCCGATCGATGGCATCCATGCCCTACACGGCAACGATGCTCGGCTTTGCCGTCGGCAACCTGCTGCTCGGCCGCGTCGTCGATCGCTTCGGCATAGCACCGTGCCTGCTGGGCGCGGCCCTGGCGCTCGCCATCGGCTTTGCCGGCGCGGCGATAGCGCCAAGCCTCATCGTCTTCACTATGATCCAGGGCTTTCTCATCGGGATCGGGACGGCGGCATCCTTCGGCCCGCTGATTGCCGACGTCTCGCACTGGTTTCGGCGCCGCCGCGGCATCGCGGTCGCGACAGCGGCCAGCGGCAACTATCTCGCCGGCTCCATTTGGCCGCTTCTGCTCAAGGATATCATCGCGGTCGAAGGCTGGCGCACCGCCTATTTCACCATCGCGGTCATCTCGCTTTGCGTGATGATCCCCGGCGCGCTTCTCTTGCGGCCGCGCATTCCAGCCAATTTCACGGCCGATGCCAATCGCGTTGGCATCGACCCGGCAACCGGCCAGCGCATGACGCTTACGCCGCGCCAGCTGCAGTGGTTGCTGGCCGTCGCGGGCGTCGGCTGCTGCGTGGCCATGTCGATGCCACAGGTGCACATCGTCGCGCTATGCGCCGATCTCGGCTACGGCGTCACCGCGGGCGCTGAAATGCTGGCCGTCATGGTAGCCGGCGGCGTCGTCAGCCGTCTCCTGTCAGGTGTACTCGCCGACAAGATCGGCGGCATCCGAACCCTGCTTCTCGGCACCATCGGCCAGCTTATTGCGCTGACGCTCTATCTGCCCTCCGATGGGCTGACGTCACTCTATGTGGTGTCGCTCGTCTTCGGTCTGTCCCAGGGCGGGATCGTGCCGAGCTATGCGATCATCGTGCGTGAATATCTGCCGGCCGAGGAAGCCGGCCGCCGCGTCGGCATCGTCATCATGGCAACCGTGCTCGGCATGGCACTCGGCGGCTGGCTATCCGGCGCGATCTATCAATGGACCGGCTCCTACCACGCCGCCTTCATCAACGGCATCGCCTGGAACGTGCTCAACGTCGCAATCATCACCTTCATCATGATGCGATCGCGCGGCAGCCCGTCGGTGCCGGCAACCGCCTGACAGATGAGCAGCCTCAGCTCTGGTGACGCACCATGCCGGCCGTGAGGATACGCATCACCGCCAGGCCATCGGAGACGGGAGTGCGCGGTGCTTCGCCCGTCTTGATGCAGTGCAGGAAATGCGCACACTCGCGCGTCAGCGGCAGGCCCTCGGCAATTGGCTGATAGACCGGCTCGGCACTTTCGAAATGGATGCTGCCGTCCTCGCGCCAGACCCGGTGCGGATAAAGCTGCAACTTCTCAGCCCACGGCGCGACATCGTCGAACACGGCCATCCCCTTGTCGCCAATCACCGAAAGCCGCCGCTCGCGGTAGGGATTGAGCCGCGAGGTGAACACGTGACCGCGAAGCCCGGAGGGAAACGTCAGATGCAGATGGGCGAAATCGCTCAAATGATCGATGACGGCCGTGCCCTCGCCCGACACGCGCGAGGGCTCTTCCCCCGTGATCGCCAAAATCAGCGACAGATCATGCGGCGCGATATCCCATAGCGCATCGTTTTCCGGGTGAAACTTGCCGAGCCCGACCCGGTGCGAGTGAATGTAGCGGATCTGCCCAAGCTCGCCGCTGTCAATCAGGTCCATGAGCCCTTCGAACGCCGGATGGAAGCGCAGCACGTGACCCGTCATGGCGATAAGGCCGGCGTCGCGCGCGGCTGCGACCACCGCCTCGCCGTCCTCGATCTTCAGCGCGATCGGTTTCTCCACGAGCACATGTTTGCCCGCGGCGATCGCGGCCAGCGCATTCTCGGCGTGAAATTGCGGCGGCAGTGCCAGCACGACGCCGTCGATATCGGGGTCTGCCAGAACCTCGGCAGGCGTGCGCGCAACCGTCCCGGTCTCCGCGGCAATTGCGGCCGCCCGCTCCGCATTGTGATCGGCCACCGCCACCAGCGCGCCGAGGCCACGCAGCGTCCGCGCGTGGTTTGCGCCCCAATAGCCCGCCCCGATGACCGCGATGGCCGGCACGTCCCGTTCCGTCATGGTTTCCGCCTCTTCTTGCCTGCGGCTGGGATAGTCATCCCGCCATTGAAGCGCAAGTCGGCAGTGGGGGGGCGCACATCGCTTGAACAACCCGCCTGCCCGGAGATTACGCAGGTCCCAAGCTTTTCAAGCGCTGCCGCTTGACACCGAAAACCGCCACACCTTATATGCCGCCGACCCCAGCGATTGAGCGGCGCACCCGCACCAAGACCTGTCGCACGGGACCCGGCGGAGTAGCTCAGTAGGTTAGAGCAGAGGAATCATAATCCTTGTGTCGGGGGTTCGAATCCCTCCTCCGCTACCATTGTCTTATCCAAGCAAAATCAAACACTTAAGGCCGAACAGGGGTTCAGTTTTATGTGTGACATCTCGCGCCAATGTACGCGGAGATGTAATGGGTCGGATTTCCTACCTCACGCGCCGGGACGGGCGTTACTACGTGCGACAGCTCGCCGATCTCAAAGCAACGGCGTCTCACTTGGCGGTCCATTGCTTCGAATTGATCTTTCCGGACGAGACGCGCTTGCGTTCCGTGCACGGCGCCCCGAAGCGCGGATTTCTTCGATCGGCATGGAAGCTTCGACGAACGTGCCCGGCGACACGCTGTTATTCAACGCAAGCTGGGCACGGGTTCGGATGATGGCGCGGGAAAACGTGCTGTCAGCCTCGATTGCGCCGGTGCTTGGCTCTTGCTTACTTCGACAACACGGCTACATCGGATCGGAAGCGTGGTCGATGTCGGCTCATGCTGAACCGCAGGCATCACGTCAGTCGCACCGCGCTCGCGGGCCGCGCTCTAATCAGGAGTTCTATTCATGTTCGAGGTCTGGCTCCCACTGCTCGGAGGCCTTGTTCTGCTGTTGGTTGGCGGCGAACTCCTCGTTCGCGGTGCCGTGAACGTGGCTACGCGCCTTGGTGTCTCGCCTCTCGTCATCGGGCTGACGCTCGTTGGCTTCGGAACTTCGATGCCCGAACTCGTCACCTCGGTTCAGGCCGGGCTTGCCGGCTCCAGCGGCATTGCGTACGGCAATATCGTCGGTTCGAACATCGCCAACACCTTGCTGATCATGGGCGTTGCAGCACTCGTGATGCCAATTGCGGTGCAATCGCGCGCATTGCGGCGCGATGGCGTGACGATGGTCGCAGCCACGCTTGTATTCGCGGGTATTGCCGCCTTCATGCCGATGAGCAGACTGGCGGGCCTGGTCTTCATCCTTGCGCTTTGCGCCTATATCTACATCGCGTTTCGCCAGGAAAGCACGGGCCCATCCGATCATGGAGCGGCATTCGATAAAGGTGCTGCCCGGCAGGAGGCAGGTTCTGCCCTGACTCCGACTGAAGTTCGCCCGGCCCGGTCTCTCGGCTTTTCCCTCGCCACCGCCATCGCAGGGTTGGCGCTCGTGATCATCGGAGGCACGTTTCTCGTATCGGGCGCTGTTGCGCTTGCACGGGGCTTTGGTATCTCCGAAACCGTCATCGGATTGACGATCGTTGCAGTGGGAACTTCGATGCCCGAACTGGTGACCTCGGTGGTCGCGGGCCTGAAAAAACAGGGCGATGTCGCGTTCGGCAACATCGTCGGCTCCAACATCTACAATATTCTCGGCATCGGCGGTTTCACCGCTCTCATCGCTCCGGGCGCGGTACCGCGTGAGATCGCCACCTTCGATAATCTGGTGATGATCGCCGTGGCTTTCCTGCTCCTTGCGTTTGCTTTCACGAGCAGACGCGTCAGCAGATGGGAAGGGGGCGTACTGCTCGCGCTTTACGCTGGCTACGTCTTCCTGATCTGGCCGTGAGAGACCCGAGACTGACTGAGCAACGGCCCTGCCTTGGGCTGCGCCCTCGTCAAACGCGCTGGAAACCTACTGTTTTATTCGCGATCAACGACGGAGGCTCCGCCGAAGACGAACTTTTGGCGCGCCTGCGGTGAGAAGAGCCCATAGAGCATCGCGGTTTGTGGGCTGCTGACCTCGTCGAGGATGGCGATCTGGTCTGCCGGCAGCCGAAGCTCGGTGGCAGCAACGTTGTCGTGAACCTGAGACACGCGGCTCACCCCCATCAGGGCCGTATCGACCCCGCGTCTTGACAGAACCCAAGCCAGCGCCACGCGCGCAGGCGTCTCGCCGATCGTATCGGCAACACCGCGAAGCGCTTCGACGATGGCCCAGTTGCGATCGGTGAACAGCGTATCGCCGAAGGGATTGCTTCCATCCAGCCGCTTGTCGCCTTCCGGACGCGAAGCACCGGTCCCGGCATCGCTCGGCAGCCCTCCGGCACGGGGCGCGCCCGCTTCGACCGCAGCGCGATCATACTTGCCCGTGAGCAGGCCGTAGGCAAGCGGGCTCCAGGGAACCATGCCGAGGCCCATCGCCCGAGCAAGCGGCAGATGCTCGGCCTCCACCTCACGGCTGACGAGAGAATAGAAATACTGCAGCGCGATGGGGCCAGGCATGGCGTGGACGGACGCAAGCGTCGCCACTCTCGCCGCATACCAGGCAGGCGCGTTGGACAGTCCCCAGTAACGGATCTTGCCTGACCGCACGAGGTTCGTCATCGTCTCCAGAAGTTCCTCCGCCGGCGTCAGCGTATCCCAGATATGGACCCAATAGAGGTCGACATAGTCGGTCTCAAGCCGGCGCAGCGATCCCTCAAGCGCGGCGTGGACGTGCTTGGAGCCATTGCCGCCGACATGTGGGCCGCGGCCGTTGGCAAAGCCGGATTTCGTCGCAACGACGAGGCTGTCGCGCAGCCCGCGATCCGCAATGATTTCGCCGACCATTTCCTCGCTGCGGCCTCCGGCATAGACGTCGGCGGTGTCGATGAGGTTTCCACCCGCCTCGACATAGGCATCGAAAACAGCTTCCGCGTCGGCACGCTCCATGCCCCACCGATCGATGCCAAAGGTCATGGTCCCCAGTGAAAGCGAGCTTACGAGAAGGCCTGACCGACCCAGCGGACGATATGAACCCACAGACATACGATGGTTTCCTAGTGATCGCTACAAAACCTCTCTAACCGCCTTGAGATAGTCGGTCAAGCATTCTATAGTGAACCTTATGAAATCAACGGCCGCATCCACGACAAGACGCGCTGGTCGCCCGCTGTCCTTCGACAGGGACGCGGCGCTTGACAGCGCCATGCACCTCTTCTGGCGCCATGGATATGAGGCCACTTCGATCGCCGACCTGACCCGTGTCATGGGCATCATGCCGCCAAGCCTCTATGCTGCTTTCGGGGACAAGCGACGCCTCTTCCTGGAGGCGGTTCAGCGCTATCTGGGCGGCCTCGATGCCATCGAGCAAAAAATTGCCGAGGCGCCCACAGCTCATGATGCAGCCCGGGACCTGCTCGTCGCCGCAGCACTCGGTGACACGCGGGACGACGCGCCGCCCGGCTGTCTTCTCGCCAGTTCCCTCGTCAGCAGTTCGACGGAAGCCGATGCCGTGCGCGAGTCGCTGGCCGCTATCCGCAGGAACATCGAGGCGGCCCTGCGCGCCCGGATCGAGCGGGATATCCGTGAGGGCATCCTGCCATCAGGATCCGATGCGGAGATACTGGCGGGCCACGTCTTCGCTGTCATACAGGGCATGTCGACACTGGCGAAGGACGGAGCCTCCAGGACCAAGCTGCTGGGAATCGTGGATCGCGTGATGGCCAGCTGGCCGCAGACAGATCCTTGAGACTTCTAGCTGCTCGCAGGCCAATTTGAACGGCTGGTGACGCGAACGGAATTGCGAGTGAGAATCTGCCGAGCCTCTGGACGGCCTTATCCGAAGCTGGAACTGCCTTTCCGCAGCGCTGCCTGCTTGACGCTCGAAGGAGCGAGCAGTCGGGCCGTTTCGCGCACGAATGTCGGCTGGCCGCGCTTGTAGCCTTTGAGCGGATCTGGAAGTGCCGCGATGGCCTCGACCTCGTCTTGAGCATCGAGAACGATCAGATCCGCAGCGGCCCCCTTGGCGATCCCGTAATTCGGAAGCCGCATCAAGCGTGCAGGACTTTCCGTCACGAGGTCGAGCACAGAGCCAAAGTCCGAAGGACCGGCGTGGCAGACATTGGCGTAGAGGTTCGCCATGCGCAGCAGCGAGAGATCGCCGAATGGCGTGAACGGGTTGAGCACGTTGTTGGTGGCGATCGAACAGGTGACGCCCTGCGCCTGCAGGCGGTGGACCGGCGTCACGCCGCGCGGCACATTTCCGTCATGTGCGCGGCCCATGAGATAGAGGTCCGTCGCCGGCAAGGTGGTGACGGCAACGCCAGACTGCTCCAGGCGTACTGCGATCTGCGCCAGGGCGTCCGTGGAGAGCGCGGAAAGCTTCGTCGCGTGCCCCACGGCAACCCGCCCTTCCCATCCACGCCGCTCCGTTTCGCGCATGACGGCGTCGAGATGCATCCAATTGGGGTCGAGATCGAAATCGAGGTGGAAATCGAGATCGACATCGAAGCGTTGGGCCAGATCGAAGATGCGTGCGACATGATCATCGGGACGCGTGTCGGTATAGGGGCAGCCACCGAGGACGTCGGCGCCCTGCTTGAGCGCTGAGACCAGAAGCGCTTCCGTGCCCGGACGATTGAACAGCCCTTCCTGCGGAAACACGCAGATGTTGAGATCGATGGCCCACGCATAATCCTGCTTCAGGCTTAGGATCGCCTCGAAACTGCGAAGCCCGACCGCCGGGTCCAGTTCCACATGGGTGCGCATGTGGCTCGTTCCTTGGGTGATTGCGCGGTCGAGGCATCGTGCGCCGCGGGCGTAGACATCCTCGCAGGTGAAATCGGCTTTGAGGCGGGAAACGGCAGCGATGGCATCGGCCAGTCCGCCATGGTCATGGCCGCAGCGGTTCAGGAGGCACGCCTTGTCCAGATGCACATGTGTGTCGCAGAAGCCCGGCAGGATCAGCCTTCCGCCAAGATCTTCATGCGGTGCGGATGACGAAATCCGTGGCTGGATTTCCGCGATCAGCCCTCCACGGATGCCAATGTCCACGGGCTCTGCGCGGCCGCGTATCCGCCCGTTGCGGAGAACCAGATCAAGCATTGAAGACCGCTCACTTGCGCCAAAGAATAGCATGCAATATGCATATCAAAGTGTATTCAATCAAGCCGAATACTCGACACACCGCACGAGCGAACGAAGGAGCGATCATGTCTGTCCAATCCCTGGCCAATGCCCCTGACGATCGCATCCATGACGATGCCGAGATCGTGCGCCGCTATCTGGAGACATCGATGATCCCGGATCCGGAAGGCGCCGCCGCTTTCGTCGCGCCGGAATTCGTCGTGACCTTCACCGGTGGGCGCGATTTCGACCATCCGCGCGGTCCCACGGCGTTTAACGCCGCCCGCTACAACTGGGTGAAGAAGAAGATGGATCGGTTCGACGTCGCACCGGGCGACGGTGAGACTGTCGTCTACAGCATCGGTACATTGTACGGCGAATGGCCTGATGGGACGCCCTTCAAGGACAACCGCTACGTCGACCGGTTCGTCGTTCGCAACGGCAAGATCGTGAAGATGGATGTCTGGAACGACAGCGCCGAATGGATCCTCGATCCTTCGGTTTCCCGCAGCTGAGGCTGCAGGCAGGACTCAAGCCTTGCGCGGACGCTTCGATCGCGAAGCGACCTCTTCCGCATAAGGTGCAAGAATGTCCATGAGTTCGCGATTGCGCGCGTCCGGCGCGACCAGCAACGCGCGATCGGCCACTTGCTCCAGATGCTCACGCATCAGCCGCATGGCTTCCTGAACATCACCCTCAGCAAGAGCGTCGATCAACACGCTGTGCTCGTTGACGGCACATTCCGACGAGTGCGGCCGGCCGAAAGCCGACAGCGTGAGGCCGCACCGATACGAAACCTCGTTGACGTAGCGTGTCAGGATCGGCTTTCCGGTCATTTCGGCAAGCAGCACATGAAACTCGGTCGCAAGCCTGATCGAGGTTGCCTCACTGCCCTGGCGCGCCGCCTGCTCCGCCTCCACATGCTCTCGCAGTCGAGCGATCTGCTTCTTCTCGAGCCGGCCGGCAAGCGCCTTCACCACCAAGCCTTCCAGTTCGATGCGAATGTCGAACGTGTCGCGCGCCTCTTCCATCGAGGGCGTGGCGACCACCGCGATGCGGTTGCGCCGCAGGTCGACCAGACCTTCGGCGCCGAGCTGCCCGAGGGCATGGCGAGCAATCGTTCGGCTCACCCCGAAGCGCTCGCCGAGCGCATCTTCCGGCAGCCGATCGCCTGGCCGGAGCGCCTGCTCCACAATGGCGCGGCGGATTGCACGACAGATCATGCCCGCCTTGTCACCCAGACCATCGCGCGAACCGGGGGAACCCGGCACCTTATCTTCTCGAACCACAGAAGTTCTCCATCCCAGCGACAGAGTGATTAACGGCAGCGGGTGTCTTTATCAATCAAGGAGAGTGCTGTGCGCATGCAGTTCGCCGCTCAATTTGCAGCCAACGCATTGCTCAATTCGTGTGCAACGAGGGCCATCCATCGATTGCTCGCCGCGTCGTCGCTCCGCCGATTTCTCCTGGACCATTGAAAACACTGCCCTTCTCCGATCCACGAGAAACTGGCATCACGATTGCATACACTCTCTGTTATGAACAGTATGCACAAATTGACCCCTCCCCCGGCTGGCTCGCAGATCGCCGCAGCAGCGCAGCGGCATATCCGAACGCCGGCTGTGGAGCTTTCCCAGGCGACCGTGACGTTCGGACGGGGCGACAATCAGGTTCCGGCGCTTTCCGAGACGTCGCTCAAGATCGGCGATGGCGAGTTTCTCGCCCTCGTCGGCCCTTCCGGCTGCGGCAAATCCACGATCCTCAAGCTCGCCGCCGGCCTGATCAGACCGACGACCGGAGCGGTCTTCGTCGGCGGCAGGGAAGTCGAAGCCAAGGCTTTGCGGATCGGAATGGCGTTCCAGAACCCCACATTGCTGCCATGGCTCACGATCGAGAAGAACGTGATGATGCCACTCAAGATCGTGCGGCCGTTCCGTCATGAATTCCGCGCCAAGCGGAAGACAGAGTTCCGCGACCGTGTTCATGCCCTGCTCGAGGAAGTCGGGCTCAAGGGGTTTGCCAACCATTATCCCTGGCAATTGTCAGGGGGCATGCTGCAGCGCGCTAATCTTTGCCGCGCCCTCGTGCATGAACCCCGCCTCCTGCTCCTCGACGAACCCTTCGGGGCGCTCGACCAATTCACCCGTGAGGAACTGTGGAGCACGCTGCAGGACCTGTGGCTGAAGCTGAAACCCACGGTGCTGCTCGTCACCCATGACCTCAAGGAAGCCGGCTATCTCGCGGAACGCATCTGCGTCATGAGCGCCCGGCCGGGTCGCATCCTCGATGACAGCGCCGTCACATTCCCTCGTCCGCGAACGGTCGAGATGACGTTCGAACCGGGTTTCGTCGAGCTCAACCAGCGACTGCGTGGACTGATCGTCGAAGCGCGCAGCGGAAACACCCCCACCAGCGAGGCGCGCCCATGAACGAGCAGTTCAAACGCCGCATTGCGGCTGGCGCGCTCATCGTCGCGTTCTTCGTCACCTGGGAAGCTTTGTGCATCCTGCTCGGCGTGTCGGATCTCGTGCTGCCGCGCCCGTCCCAGGTCTTCACCACGCTCTTCACCCGCATCAATGTGCTGTGGCCGCATATCGTCCAGACGTTGATGACGACGATGGTGGGCTTTGCCTGCGGCGTTTCCGTCGGCGTAATCATCGGCTCGGTGATCGGGGTATCGCGTACGGCCTACGACACCGCCTATCCGCTGCTGATCGGCTTTTCGTCGATCCCGAAGGTCGCCGTCGTGCCGATCTTCGTGCTCTGGTTCGGCTCGGGCACGGTCCCTGCCATCCTCACCGCCATCGTCATCTGTTTCTTCCCGATCGTCGTGAACATCGCGACCGGCCTCGCCACGACCGAGCCCGAGCAGGAGGACACGCTGAAGGCGCTCGGCGCCAGCAAGTTCGACATTCTCTGGAATGTCGGCCTGCCGCGCACCATGCCCTTCTTCTTTGCTGCGCTGAAAGTGGCCATCACCTACGCCTTCGTCGGCACCGTGTTGTCCGAAACCGTCGCGTCCAATCGCGGCATCGGCAATGTGATGATGTCGGCCTCCTCCAACTTCGATGTCCCACTCGTCTTTGCCGGCCTGTTCATTCTCGCAGGCATGGGCGTGACGCTCTACGCGATCTTCTCTGCGATCGAGGGCCGGGTCATCGGCTGGGCGACCCGCAAGAACGAAATCGCCACCTGAACCCAACGACCAACCATAAGCCGAACACCACAACACAGGGGAACTGCCATGAAGACCTTTCTGACCACAACGCTGGTGACCGCGCTGCTTGCCTCGTCCGCGCTGGCACAAGACTTGACCAATATCCGCTTCACGCTCGGCTGGAAGACCCAGGGCTCCGACGCTGCGTTTTTCGTTGCGAAGGATAAGGGCTATTTCGAAGAGGAAGGCCTCAACGTCATCATCGATCAGGGCGAAGGCTCAGGCGCGACCGTCACGCGTATCATGGGCGGCGCCTATGATGCGGGCTTCGGCGACATCAACGCCATCATCCAGAACGCTTCCGAACGGCCGGACGAAGCGCCGGTCATGGTCTACATGATGTGGAACCAGCCGCCCTTCGCCATCGTGACGAAGAAGGAAAGCGGCATCACCTCGATCGAGGATTTCCAGGGACGCACGCTCGGCGGCGCGCAAGGCACGCCGACCACGCGCCTCCTGCCCGTCTTCGCACGCACCAACGAACTCGACATGGAAGCCATCGAGATTTCGAACATGGCGCCGAACCTCCAGGAGCCGATGCTCATCCGCGACGAGATCGACGGTGCACTGGTCTTCAACATCACCAGCTACTTCAATCTGCTCGCAAACCGCCAGGATCCGGAAGCCGACTATGATTGGTGGCAGTTCGGCGACTACGGCATGGATCTCTATTCCAACGGCCTGATGGTGTCGCAGCGACTGCTCGACGAAAATCCAGATGCAGTGGCAGGCCTCGTCCGTGCGGTGAACAAGGCTTCGATCGAGATCGGCATCGATCAGGACACGGCGATGGAAGCCGTCGTCAATTACGACAACCTCGTCAACGCCGAGATCGAGCGCCAGCGCCTGAACTTCGCCTATGAGCGGCTGATGGCCTCGGAAGAAGCGGCCGAAATCGGTCTCGGCGATGTCGACGACGAGCGTCTCGCACGGGCCATCGACATCGTGGTCGAAGGTTACGGGCTCACCGCGACGCCGGCCGTCGACCAGGTCTTCTCACGCGAGTTCCTGCCGCCTCGCGAAGAGCGCGAACTGGTCTACGAAGCCGACTGAGGCCGGCGAACGTCGATCTCCACAATCAGGCGGCGCTGGCTTTGTCGGCGCCGCAGTCAATTCAAGCAGAGGCGGGCGCAGTCCGATGCCCACAATCCAAGCACGCCACGCGCTGACGGGACGTGGAGCCGATCTTTCGGTCCCGCTCGCCCTGTCGTGGGAAAACGAGCTCATCACGCAGGCTTCAACAGCGCCTCTCCAACCGGATGCGCCGCGCCGGCTGATCATCCCCGCTTTTGCCAATGCGCATGATCACGCGCGGCCGCTTGCGCTGTCGTCCTTCGGCGCCGCCTTCATGCCGCTTGAAACATGGCTGCCTCGCTCGATGCTCGCGACACCGCCAGACGCCTATCTTGCGGCTCTGGCACCGCTCGCACGCGCGGCGCGCTCCGGATGTGGCTCGATCATGGTTCACTACACCCGTCCGAGCGGCAAGCTCTCGCCGGTCGACGAGGCGCGGGAGGTTGCCCGCGCCGCCCGCGATATCGGCGTGCGGATCGCCTATGCGCCTGCGATCCGCGATCAGAACCCGATCGTCTATGGCGATGAAGCGAGCCTGCTTGCAGGACTATCGCCCGAAGCGGCGAAGATCGTGAAAGAGACCTACTGCCGGCCTCCGCTCACCGTCGACGCTTTGATCGACATGACTGATGAGATCGCCGAAGCGATCGCCGGACCCATAATCGATGTGCAGTATGGCCCGGCTGCCGTTCAATGGTGCTCGCATGAACTTCTCGTCCGTGTCGCTGAGCGTTCGGCGCAAACGGGTCGGCGCGTCCACATGCACCTGCTTGAAACACCCTATCAGCGGCACTGGGCAGACCGGACCTTTCCCCAGGGCATCGTGACCTATCTGAAGGACATCGGCCTTCTGTCGCCACGCCTCACGCTGGCCCACTGCATTCATACGAGGCCAGACGAATTGGATATGATCGCCGAAGCAGGCGCATCCATCGTCACGAACTCCTCGTCGAACATGCATCTGCGCTCTGGCATCGGCCCCATTGCCGAAGCGCGGCGACGAGGCTGCCGGATCGCGATCGGCATGGACGGCCTGGCCTTCGACGAAGACGACGACATGGTCCGCGAAACCCGCATCGCAAACGCCCTGCACGGCGGTCTCGGCTTCGACGAAAGCTGGAACCGGACAGAGTTTCTTCTCGAAAGCGTTGCCCATGGGCGCCGTTCCACCGGCGCGCCGGGGACAGGCGCGCTCGCAACCGGCGAGCCCGCCGACTTCATCGTCATCGACCACGAGGCCCTCGACCGCGATCGCATCATGGAAGTCGACCCGATCGACCTCCTCTTCGCTCGGGCAACCGCAGCCCATATCGAGGAGGTCGTCGTGGCCGGCCGCAGCATCGTCAAGAACGGCAGGGTCCTGGGCGTCGATCTCCCCGCAGCCGAAGACGAACTGCGCGCACGGTATCGCCAGCAGGCCGGCCGCTTCGCCGAACTCGATGCCGCCTGGCCGCAGATCGAGAAGGCGCTCGAAGGCTGGTTCCGCGATCATGCCGGCTGCTGCTGAAGGACATTGACCATGCACGACACCAAAGGCCGGCTCGCCACATCCAGGACCGCAATGGTCACGAGCCCCCATCATCTGGCGAGCGAGGCCGGACGGGATGTGCTGGCCGCAGGCGGCAGTGCGATCGATGCGGCAATCGCGATCGGCGCGACGCTCGCCGTCGTCTACCCGCATTTCTGCGGACTTGGCGGCGATGCCATCTGGATCGTCAGTGATGAGACCGGCAAAGCCGACACGCTGTCCGGCATCGGCCAGGCCACCGCGAACATCAGCAACATCCCTGCTCCAATACCGCTGCGCGGTCCCATGTCGGCGATCACGAGTGCCTGTGTCGTCGACAGCTGGGGCGCAGCCCATGACTACGCGCGAACGCGCTGGGGCGGCGGACCAAGTTTCGCATCACTTCTGGAGCCGGCAATCGCCCTGGCCGAGGAGGGATTTCCCCTCAGCGCATCGCAGGCCTTCTGGCTCGATTTCCGCCGCAGCGAGATGGGCACCTGGCCCGGCTTCTCGGCACTTTACGACACATCGCACCTGAAGACCGAAAGCGACTTGGTCCGCCTGCCGCAGTTGGCAGCGAGCCTGCGCATGATCGCGCGCGACGGATACCGCAGCTTCTACGCAGGTGAACTCGCCGCCAAGATCGCCGAAGGTTTGCAGGTGGCCGGTTCGCCGTTGAGCGCCGCCGATCTCGCTGCCACGCGCACGCGCGTCGAGCCGCCGCTGCGCCTTGGCTATCGCGGACTGGATTTGCTGGCTCCGCCGCCTCCGACGCAGGGCGTGTCGACACTCGAGATCATGGCTCTGCTCGACCGCATTGGCATCGCCGAAGCTGCGGCCGACAGCGCCGATTATTATCACCTCGTTGTCGAGGCCATCAAACAGGCGTTCCTGTCACGGACCGACATCGCAGATCCGGACTTCAGCCCTCTGGACGTCGGCGCATGGCTCGCTCCTGAACGCCTGGCCGACAAAGCCGCGCGGATCGATCGGCAAGCCGCCCTGCCCTGGCCTCACAGGTTCAAGACCGGGGATACGGTATTCTTTGCCGCTGTTGACGCGCATGGCCGTAGCGCCAGTGTCTTGCAGAGCATCTATTTTGATTGGGGCAGCGGTGTCGTGGCCGGCGACACGGGCATTTTGTGGCAGAACCGGGGAGCGGCATTCTCACGCGATCCGGCCTCGCCCAACCGCCTTCGTCCGGGCGCCCGTCCCTTCTATACGCTCAACCCAGGCATGGCTTTGAAGGATGGTAGGCCGCACCTCCTCTATGGAACGCAGGGCGCCGACGGTCAGCCGCAAACGCTTGCCACGCTTCTGTCGCGGGTGATCGACCATGGCTTCGATCCAGCCGCTGCACTGGCGGCGCCGCGTTTCCTGCTTGGCCGAACCTTTTCGGACAGCCGCGACAGCCTGAAGATCGAAGAGAGCGTCGGTGAAGAGGTGCTCAGCGAACTTGCGCGGCGCGGCCACGAGATCAGCCTGCTGGAACCGCACAGTCCGATTTCGGGACAGGCCGGTCTCATCCGCGTCGAGAACGGTATCATCGAAGGCGCACATGATCCCCGCAGCGACGGTGTCGCGTTGGGTCTCTGAGCCGGAGGATCCAATCCGCGCGACTGAAGAAAGCCTGCTCGCGCTGCGACGGCAGGTGAGCAATCCTTAATTCTCCCGCTCTAGACTTCCGGCGCAACGTTGAGGATGCGCACTGGTGCACGAGTTTCTGGCGAGTCAATTTGACGATGTGGCTGTGTTGCGCCGGCGCGTCGACGAACTGCTTGCAGTCGTCGCCTTGCAGGAACGGGAACTCGCCCACTCTCGCAAAATCTTTGCGCGCTCGTCCGAGGCAGCACAGATCGGCGTCTGGGAGTGTGAACTCGCAGACAATTCGCTGCGCTGGACGGATGTAGTCTACGACATTTTCGATCTGCCGCGAGGCTCGATGCCTACGCGAGAAACCACGCTTGCGCTTTACACACCGCAGTCGCGGGTAGAGCTGGAGCGACGACGCAGCCAAGCAATCGCAGACCGCACCGGCTTTTCGTTCGACGCCGAGATCGTCACTGCGAAAGGCGTCCAGAAGTTCATGCGCATCACCGCGCAGGTCGAGTGCGAGAACGGCGTCGCGGTTCGCATTTTCGGCATGAAGCAGGACATCACAGCTGAAAAACGCGCTGTTGACCGCCTGCGTCACCTCGCAGCGTTCGACGAAATGACCGGGTTGCCGAACCGGTCGCAATTTCAGGAGAGGCTGGTCAACCAGGGAGCAGCCGACGCGATTTCCGCATTGCTCCTCATCGATCTCGATGGCTTCAAGCAGGTCAATGACGGGTACGGTCACATGGTGGGGGACACCTGCCTGCGCGAAGCGGCTGCACGGCTTCTGGCGACATGTGCGTCGGCCGATCTCGTTGCGCGGATAGGCGGCGATGAATTTGCGGTGTTGATGGGTGCGGGTGCCAATCTGGAGGACATCGCGGAGTGCGCCCGCGCGATCACCGTTGCCATGGCCAACCCGTTTGAGCTTGCAGGAAACAATCACGCGCTCGGCGCTTCGGTCGGCATTGCCCTAGCAAGAGAGACCGACCCAGCCGATCTCTTCTCCAATGCCGACACGGCGCTTTACGCAGCAAAATCCGCTGGCCGTGGCACTTTCCGCATCTTCAAGGGCCCGTCTAAGGTCGAAGGTCCATCTATTAAAGGACGCAACAGCGCAGCCGCTTGATTTGCGATGAGCCGGTCAGCCGCCATCGAAGCAACAGGCAGACCCTGATGCGCGCCGATTAGGCATCTCGGCTAAACTCTTCGCAGCGGAACTTCTCGATATGCCAGCCGGGATGATCGCCAGCCCAGCGTGCAAGCGTCATGATAGACGTTTGCACACAGGCAGCCTTGGACCCTTCTGAGGAAATGATGTGTTCACGGCATTGATCCGGCTGCGAAATGAGGCATGCAAGCAAAACAAGGTCGATCATGCTGCTTCTCCGAACAAGCGATGCGGCGTACCAAGCAAATACCATGCCTGCTGTAGCTATGCAGCCGATGTCCTGGCCGTCGCCGTACCAGCGCAACCAGCACCCGCAGTGGCGCGAAGTGACGCCGCGGGATGCTCCGGAATTGACCGTCTATGCTTGGCTCGGATCGTCGATGGCAGGTTTATAACCGCGCGGCCGGTTTTCCGCCGGACCTTCCAACGAGGGCGCTCATCTGATGTTCCGGGTTGCGGTGGCTGTGCGGTCGACGTCCCGGATTGCGATGGCACTATGGTCTAGTGCTCCGATGGCTTCGTGACCCGGTTGTCGATAACCGCCTCGAGCGGATTGGTCTCATCGTCGCGTTCTTGATACATCTCGCGCGTCTTGGCCTTGCCCCTAGCGGCTTCGGCAGGCGTGCGATCGCGTGTTTTCCTCCCGGCGAAAGCAAGAACGAGCCCAAGTATGATTGCGCCGCCCGCAACGACAAAAAGCCATAGATAGTTCATGTCATCGCCTCCTGTTGATTGGAGGGCTAAGACGGGCCGACCCCGGTTTGTTCCAAATACAAACGATCCGGGATGGCTCGCGCAGACGTAATGGCAAAAGGCCCGGCGCGAACCGGGCCTGATCCATCATGTGTCGGTGTGTTCAGGCATGTCTTTCAGCTGGTCTTTCGTCCAGGCCGTGACGGCGTGGACCGTGCCACCCTCGTCCCGCATGATATCGAGCTCGCTGGCAGCCACCGCGACTGACTTCGCGCCAAAGCCCAGAAAGCCGCCGACGTCGATCACGACGCGGGCGGTTTTTCCCACGCCATGCATGTGAGCGACGCTGCCGACCTTTTCGTCGTTGGCGCCATAAACGGTGGAGCCTTTGAGATTGCGCTCGGTGATCTCGATATCCGAGAGCCTGGCGTGTTTGCTGTGATCCATGGTGCTGTCTCCTCGTGTTTGCGCAAGGGCAACAGCGCAGACGCGTCTCGGTTCCAATGAAGAGCGCGCGCCTCGCCTGGGCCGATGCCAAATGCGTCATCGGTCCAGCGAACACGGCTTCGTCAAAATTATCAGCAGATGAGACGATAATAGTTCGTGATTTGAAACCTTTTGGTCACAGGCGCATGCTGTTTGCGGACTGAGAGGACAGCATCTTGACCTATGACAATTTGCATGAGGAGCGACTTGCTGATCGCGAGGGCGCCGCCTTCATGGCGCTTTTTGACGAAACGGCCGGTCAATCCGCCCATTATCGCAGCCATGAGCATCTGCTGCACACGGGAGATGAGGCCGCCTACAGCCACTTGGTGCAAGATGGCTTTGCTGCACGCTACCAGCTGACGCCCGAGGGAACACGGCAGATCACTGCGATTTACATGTGCGGGGATTTCATCGATCTGCGCCTGTGCGCGCAGCAGCCGTCCAATGATGGTGTGGTAGCCATGGGCGCCTGCTCGACCACCAGGTTCCGTAACGACACGATGAGCCGGGCGGCATCGCGGAGTGCACCACTTGCCAACAGCCTCTGTCAGTTGTCGGAAAGAAACGGCGCCATTGCGCGGGCCTGGATTGCCTCGCTTGGCAGGCGCAATGCTGAGCAGCACCTCGCGCACATGATCTGTGAGCTTTTCTTGCGGGCGCGGGCAGCTGGCCTCACGACTGGTTCTCACCTGCGCTTTCCGGCCACGCAGACCTACCTTGCCGACATGATCGGCCTGTCGGTCGTCCATACCAACCGAACATTGCAGACATTGCGTGCCGCCAAGCTGGTGCGCTGGGACCGACAGATGCTGTCAGTCATCGATCTTGAGGGGCTGATCGATCTCGCGGGCTTCCAGGAGGGCTATCTCCAGCATCCCGGTGTGGCGGCACCCCTCTCCAGCATGACGCATCATTAGTGCGAGCCAGCAAGGCATTCATCTGCGTCAACTCGCTTCGTTGAGATACCGATGGTCGGCATCGATGGGGGTCAAAACGAAGTATTTGCCCCTTCTCTCCTTTGCACTCGGACGGTCGCGCCGGCGGATCGCTGGTCAGCAAAACGCGGTCGCCTTGCGACGACCGCGTTTCCACGACGGTTACCCGAACCGCGTCAGGCCAGGGTGATGCGGTCCTCAACAGCCGTCACGCCCGGCGCCGACCATGCGGCGCGTTCAGCGGCCTGCCGGTCGGCCCACACTTTCACATGGCCCTCCAGCGTCACTCTTCCGTCGTGAACGTCGACCCTGATCGATTGGGCCTCCAATTCGGCATCGCGCTTGAAGGCATCCTCAATGCGCTTCTTGATGTCGGTCGCCTCCGCCCGCGGCCGGATCTCGATCATGTTGGAAACGCCGGTCACGCCTGAGAGCCCGCGGACTGCACCGGCTGCAGCGTTCTTCTGGTACTGCCATTCCACCTTTCCGGTCAGCGTGACCCAGCCCTTCTGCACCTTCACCTGAATCTGCTCGTCGGGAATAGTCGTGTTCCATCGGATCACGTTCAGCGCACGCTTTGCGATCTCGTCATCGGCGGTGCGATGCGTGCCGGCCGGGCGGACTTCGATCTCCTGCGCAATGCCGCGCACGCCCTTGATGCGTTTGACCAGATCTTCCGCCGTCAGTTTCTCGTCGAAAGTCGGCACATGGCCGGTCAACGTGACGACGCCGTTTTCCACCGCAACGCCGATATCGGCGGCATCGAGTCCAGGGTCGAAATCCAGCGCATCGATGATGTTTTGTCTGAGTGTCTTGTCGAGCATGTGGTCCTCCTTGGGATGAGCCACCTTCCAGCCTCTCGTGTCCCTTTCTAGAACAATGTCCGGGCCCTGCCTTGATCAGGGTCAAGTTCGTGACGTAAATCGGCCGATCATCCGCTCGACGAAGCCTGGCTGTGGCGGCAGCTGCGCCCGTTTCTCGGCTGCGCACCGCCTCCCCGTCATCTCGACGATGGCGATGCGGAAGAACACGGGCAGAAGCGGGCGGTCGACATCGCCGATCCGCGTGTGCTGGTAACCGGGTTCCCACCAGCCAGCATTGGCCTGCAGCAGGGACCAGGCATGATGGCGCTGCCCTTCGTGGCCGTTATTTGGAGAAATCTCTTCATAGCGGCCAATGACGATGACGCTTTCCCAAGATTCCCGATGCTCGATCCTGTCGACGAGAACACAGACGCGCGGGTTCTGTCGCATCCACTCGACCTTGCGCCCCAGGGTCGTAAATCCATAGAGGTGCCCCGGCTCGGCTGCAAAAAGGATCGGAATCACGTAGGGCTGATCGCCAAGCGCACAGGCAAGACTGCCCGTCGAAACTTCATAGAGAAGCGCCATGCAATCCTCGGTGGTCATCTCAGTGATCATCAAGATCCCGCCGTTCAGCGTTTCGTGGCGCAAGTTCCGCAAAAAGGCGTTGAGGGAAGAGTTTGCAGCCGCCGCGCGTCGATCGGCTTCCCACAGCGGGTGCAAATCCCGTAGGTACCTTCTTCGACCCGTTTCAAGGCGGCCTCGATCTGGCGCAGTTCATCAAGGCCGGCCTCGCCCAGTTCCTCCAGCACCTCGTCGTTTTCGCGCTGGATAGCCTGATCCTCCAGATCCAGGTCGCCAGGTTGCGCCAGATCGGCGCCAATCCTGCCCAGGCGCCGATCCAGTTCATCCCGGCGCGCCGTCAGTATGCGCCGCATGGCGTCGACATCGAGTCCGTCGGGCTTTCCCGTGGTCTCACGCATGAGACGTCCGATCGGTCGCGATGGTCGATGCAGCCACCAGAATCATGAGCCCGCCGACCACGATGACATTCGTCGTCATCGGGCGATCGGACGCAAAGCCCAGCACCCAGGGTGACACGATCAACCACACACCAAGTGCTACATCGGCCCATTCTTCCCAGATCCTTCGTGCCAGCAACGCGGCGATGCCGAGACCGAGGGCGAGAACGCCGACGATATAGGCGTTCCAATCCGCGGCAAGCGCCGGCCCGCTTTCATATCCGAGGGTGCGCAAAGCGAAGGGCGACACAACAAGCCATCCGCCGAGAAGCGTGATCACCCAATCCTGCCATCCGTATCGTTCCATGGCGAAGTCCTCCGTGAAAGGCGAATACTAAGCCCCCGGACGGGCGACGCCATTGACATGGGTCAAGGAAACGTCTGCCGGAATGGTGTTGATTGGGCCCGACGTCTCTGGGAACAGCGGGTCCCGGGCCGCAGCACAGTGAGCTGCGATCCTGCAGGATCATCTTCTTCAACTATCGACGGAACCGGCTGCTCGCTCTGCCGTTGAGCGATATTATCCCCACAACACGCTCCGAGGGCACGATATTGGCCGAGAAAACATTCGCCCCCCGCACGACGACCGATGCCGGGATCCCGGTACAAAGCGACGAACATTCGCTTTCCATAGGACGAGACGGCCCGATCGTGCTCAACGATCACTACCTGATCGAGCAGATGGCGAACTTCAACCGGGAGCGCATTCCCGAGCGCCAGCCCCACGCCAAGGGCAGCGGTGCGTTCGGCCATTTCGAAGTGACGGCAGACATCAGCCAGTACACCAAGGCCAAGTTCCTTCAGCCCGGTGCAAAGGTCGAGACTGCCATCCGCTTCTCGACCGTCGCCGGTGAGCGCGGCAGCCCCGACACCTGGCGCGATCCGCGCGGTTTCTCGGTGAAATTTTACACGGAGGACGGCAATTTCGACATGGTCGGCAACAACACGCCGATCTTCTTCATCCGCGACCCGATGAAGTTCCAACACTTCATCCGCAGCCAGAAGCGTCGCGCCGACAACGGCCTGCGCGACCATGACATGCAGTGGGATTTCTGGACGCTCAGCCCGGAAAGCGCCCACCAGGTCACCTATCTCATGGGCGATCGCGGCGTGCCGAAGAACTGGCGCGAAATGAACGGCTATGGCAGCCACACCTACATGCTGATCAACGAGGCGGGCGAGAAGTTCTGGGTCAAATGGCACTTCCACACCGATCTCGGTGACGGCAATGCGCACCTCACCCAGGACGCAGCGGACAAGATGGCCGGACAGGACGGTGATTATCATCGCCGCGACCTCTTCGATCATATCGCCAAAGGCGAATTCCCGAGCTGGACGCTGAAATTCCAGGTGATGCCGTTCGAAGACGCCAAGACCTATCGCATCAATCCGTTCGACCTCACCAAGACGTGGCCGCACAAGGACTATCCGCTAATCGAAGTCGGCAAGCTGACGCTGGATACCAACCCGGTCGATTGGGACACGCAGATCGAGCAGTTGGCGTTCGAGCCGAACAACATGGTGCCCGGCATCGGCCTCAGCCCCGACAAGATGCTTTTGGCACGCGGCTTTTCTTACGCCGACGCCCACCGCGCCCGCCTCGGCGTGAACTACAAGCAAATACCGGTCAATCAGGCAAAGGCGGCCGAGGTGCATTCCTATTCCCGCGCCGGTCGTGGCCGAACGGTCAATGCCGTCGATCCGGTCTACGCGCCCAACTCCTACGGTGGACCGGCTGCTCAGCCGGAAGTGGGGGGAGAAGCGACATGGATGGCAGACGGCGAGATGGTCCGTGCCGCCTACACCTTGCGCGAGGGAGACGATGATTGGAGCCAGCCCGGCGCGCTTGTCCGCGAGGTGATGGACGATGCGCAACGCGCGCGCTTCGTCGATAATGTTGCCGGCCACCTTTCCAATGGCGTCAGCGAGCCGATCCTGCAACGGGCTTTCGACTACTGGCGCAATGTCGACAAGGAGATCGGTGACCGGATCGAGAAAGCCACCCGTGAACTCGTCGGCGGCACGTCGGACGCTCCGGGCATGGCGAGTGCTGAATCGATCTCCGGCTATCAAGGCGTTCCCGCCACGTCGTCATTTGCCAAGGGCGAAGGAGACAAGAACGCCGTGGCTCACGACCAGAAGGTCGCCCGCGCTCGGTAATTGTCTCGTGCGGCCTGCACACTGACCATTCGGACCGACCGCACCAGCGGTCGGTCCGAATGATATATCAGGAATTGATCAAGCCACGGTTCTTCGTCAGGTGCGGGCTGGTGAAGCCGAGCTTCGAAAGTCCGGCTTGCACTTCGGGAGCGGCCATGAACAGATCCCAGAGCAGGCCGCTCCGAAAATTCTCCAGCATGATCACGATCGGCCCCTGATTGACCGCGAGATAGGTTCTGGCGAACCAGTTGCGGCTCTCGCTGAACGCATCGACGAACCCGAACCGGCCCCAGATGCGGCTGGTGGGCTTGGCCGAGAAAGACCGAAGCGCCCGCATCGCCTCCTCCGGCGTATAGCTGAAACTGGAAAGCGCAGCACTCGGTGTGATCACACCGATGTCGTTGTCGGGTGCGTGCGCGACATAGCCTGAAGGGCTGTGGCTCGACGTCAGCCCCCAGCAATCGGGTCCATAGCCTTTGTGGCCATGAGGATTGGCAACGCAGTGCCGGTAATTGATCTGGGTATGGCGGACATTCTGCTCGAAATAATCGGCATATCGATCGCTTAACCCGCGCGGATCGAGGCCGCAGAACGAATAATGCGCGAGAAACAGCGGGCCACCAAAGTCTATGCCAAGCGGAAGTTCGATGCCATAGTAGCTGCGCCCGTTTCGAAACGCCGGCCCTGACGCAAAACCCTGATGATACACATCTGCATCGATCGGGTGGCTCGGCGAGCCTGCAGCCAGCACATAGGCAATCAGCCCTTCGTTCCAGCCCGTAATCTTCTGGTTCATGGCAAAGCCGTGGTTCGGGCTCCAGTGCCAATAGAGGTGGTTGCCCCCGTCGCGCCGATAGAAGTCCCACTCCGCTTCTTGCCACAGCCGATCGATGCGTTCGCGAAGCGCCCGCTCCACGGCAGAGGCACGGTCGAAGAATTGCCGGACGCAAAGAAGACCCTGGAAGAGCAATGCGCTCTCGACGACGTCGGCTCCGTCGTCCATTCGGCTGAACGGTATGGTTTGCGCTGTACGCCCGTTGATGAAGTGCGCGAACATACCCCGGAAGCGCGTCGCCTGCTCCAGACAGGACAGCATCGTGCCCAATCTGTTCAGTGCCGCATCCCGCGAAACCCAATCGCGCGTGACCGCCACGACAATTGCCATGAAACCGAAGCCGGAGCCGCCGATCGCGACGAGATCGTTGTTCGGATCGCCGGTCGTCTTCTGCCGGTCCCGCGCAAGCCCGCTCGGACGATGCGCCCCTTCCCAGAAATAGCGAAAGGTCTGCCGCTGCACCATCTCAAGCAGTGCGTCATCCGCTTCGGCAGAGACTGTGGCAGGCGCAGCAAGGTTACCGGTCATGAAGCGTCTGTAAGTCCGATTGCCCGAAGCTCCATGGCCGTCGACCTATGCCTGTGACCCTTGAGCGGTCTGCCGGTCGTCCGTGACCTGCACGAAGCAGATAGGGCTTGATGCCGAAAGTGCCAGAGCGACTGGCTCAGCTCCGCAGGCCAGGGGCCTCCTGGCCCGTCCGCTCCACATATTCGGTGTAGCCGCCGCCATAGAGATGCGGGCCCTCCGGCGTCAGCTCCAGCACACGATTGGAGAGCGCGGCCAGGAAATGACGGTCGTGGCTGACGAACAGCATCGCGCCTTCGAACCGCGACAGCGCCTCGACGAGCATCTGTTTGGTGGCAATGTCCAGATGGTTCGTCGGCTCATCGAGAACGAGAAAATTCGGCGGGTCGAACAGCATCTTGGCCATGACGAGGCGGGCCTTCTCGCCGCCGGAAAGCACGCGACACTTCTTCTCCACGTCGTCGCCGGTAAAGCCAAAGCAGCCGGCAAGGGCCCGCAAAGGCGCCTGCCCCGCCAGCGGAAATCTATCTTCCAGCGACTTCAGCACCGTGCTCTCGCCTTCCAGCAGCTCCATGGAGTGCTGCGCGAAATAGCCCATCTTCACGCTCGGTCCACGCGTGACGGAGCCCGCATCTGGCTCCGAAGCGCCTGCGATCAGCTTGAGCAGCGTCGACTTGCCGGCGCCGTTGACGCCCATCACGCACCAGCGCTCGCGCCGGCGCACCTGAAAGTCGAGCGCATCATAGATCGTGCGGTCACCATAGCTCTTGTGAACACCCTTGACGGTCGCGACATCCTCGCCGGAGCGCGGTGCGGGCTGGAATTCAAAGCGCACGGTCTGCTGGCGCTTCGGCGGCTCCACGCGTTCGATCTTGTCTAGCTTCTTCACCCGGCTTTGGACCTGCGCGGCATGGCTTGCGCGCGCCTTGAATCGCTCGATGAAGGCGACTTCCTTCGCCAGCATCGCCTGCTGGCGCTCGAACTGCGCCTGCTGCTGCACTTCAGCAATTGCGCGCTGCTGGCGATAGAATTCGTAATCGCCGGAATAGGTGGTAAGCGCGCCCGCATCGATTTCGATGATCTTGCCGACGATGCGATTCATGAACTCGCGATCGTGCGACGTCATTAGAATGGCGCCGTCATACCCCTTCAGGAAGGTTTCGAGCCAGATGAGACTTTCGATGTCGAGATGGTTCGATGGCTCGTCGAGCAGCATCAGGTCGGGCCGCATCAGCAGGATCTTGGCGAGCGCCACCCGCATCTTCCAGCCGCCCGAAAGCTTGCCGACATCGCCATCCATCATGTCCTGGCTGAAGCCAAGCCCGTCCAGGACCTCGCGCGCGCGCCCATCGAGCGCGTAGCCGTCGAGCTCGTCGTAGCGGCCCTGTACCTCGCCATAACGCGTGATGATGTCGTCCATCTCATCGGCACGGTCCGGGTCCGCCATCGCGGCTTCGAGTTCTGCCATCTCGGCTGCCAGCGCGCTGACTGGGCCGACACCGTCGATCACCTCGACCACTGCGCTGCGCCCGGCCATGTCGCCGACATCCTGGCTGAAATAGCCGACCGTCACACCCTTATCGACCGAGACCTGCCCCTCGTCAGGCAGTTCCTCGCCGGTGATCATGCGAAAAAGCGTTGTCTTGCCAGCCCCATTCGGGCCGACAAGGCCGATCTTGTCGCCGCGCTGAAGTGCTGCCGACGCCTCGATGAAGACGATCTGCTTGCCGTTCTGCTTGCCGATGCTTTCAAGGCGGATCATGCGCGGTGTCCAGGTCAGTTTAAGAGGGGAGCCGCCTCAAACCATCCTGCCGCCTGCGGCGCAAGAGCTGCCGCACCGCAAGCTCGGTTTTACATGACGTCGCAACGCGATCGGCGGGGGGGTTGCAGCTCTAGACGGCAGCTTCCTGGATCGCCGAAAGCTTCCATTCGCCACCGTTCCTGCGCACGAAGGTCCACAACTCGACCGTTTCGGTCGGTTCGTCGACACCGCCCGCCAAAGCGCCGGTGGTGCGGTCGCGCAGGACATCCGTCGCCTCGTAGCGGAACGCGGCGGTGGCATAGTCGTCCTCGCCCTCGTTCCACGCTTCGGCAATATCTGCTTGCAGAAGCTTCACGCCGGTCACCTCGTTGCGCACCCCGCGCTTTGCGTTGTCGGCCAGTTCCTCCGAGAAATAAGAGACCATCTCGGGCGTGGAAAGCCGGCGCAGAGCAGCGTGATCCTCGTCTGCAAACGCGCGCTGCACCTCGCCGAGACGGCGTTCGAACATGTCGAGATCTTCCTGATCGACGGCGATGTCGGTCATTTGAGGGGCAGCAGCAGCTGCGCCTCCGCCAATCCGCGGGACCGTGAAACCCGCAGCTGATGCCTTCGGCGACGACTGGGGCGCCGCATCACGCATCGAGGAATGTCCAAAGCCCGGTCCACCGGCCGAGGCTTGCGTGCGGGCGCCACCGGCGACGGCCGGCTGCCGGCGCGAGCGGAAGAACGCCATCGCCAGCCACACGAGCCCGCCGATGAGGAGCAACTGCACCAGGAAGCCGAGCGCACCGGCCAAGCCGCCGAAGCCATAACCGAGCAACATGCCGAACAGACCACCGATCAAGATGCCGCGCATCAACCCGCCGCCCAGGCCACCGAACATGCCCGGCCGCTGCTGCTGCTGAGCTGCCGTCTGCTGCTGGCGCGGCGCGGTGCTTGGCGCCGGCGTCATGCTGCGCTCGACCGGACCGGTCTGGTTCGGTGCGGTTCGCGTGGGTGGGGCGGACTGTTGCGTGCGGAAGCCGCGGCTGCCGAAACTGCCGCCACGACGCGCCTCGGCAAAATCGACAGAGACAAGCGTCATAGCGATGAATGCCGCCGACAGCAGGGCGAAAAAGCGAAAACGTCCGAGATTCATCATGGCAACCGTTGCTCCAGTTGCCCGCTGAGAAGTCGCAAAGCGGGCCAGTATCCAAACGGTCCGACATCGCGACGCTTCGAGAAGGTCGCCAGAGGGGCCCGGTCCGCTGCACGGGATATGGCAATATCCACCCCCTGTTGCAAGGCGCCGAAGTGGTGGATACCAAAGTGAAGCAGGCCAGCAATCGACATCCCGCCGGAGATAACGATCGACGCCATTATCGTTTCGGCGGGGTTCATGCGAAGCACGGTCCCGGCACCACATCATCTGTCGAAACGACCCGTTAAATCGCCTGCCGTGCGTTAAGACATTCTATACTTTCAGGCAGCACGTTTCCGCTAATCGTTGAAGGAGATTGAGAGCGTGAGCGAGCGCGATGCCCTGCGCGAGATGGACGACGAGAATGATCGTCTCGCTGCCCTGGAGCGCTATGACGTGCTCGACACGCCACCGGAGGAAGCCTTCGATCGGATCACCCGGCTTACCCGTCAGATCTTCGATGTGTCGATCTCGACCGTGACGCTGATCGACGGGCATCGACAATGGTACAAATCCCGCCAGGGCGTCGATGTGGCGGAAACCGACCTGTCGCAATCGCTTTGCCAAATCGCCGTCGTCAATGGCGAGCCGCTCATCGTCGAAGATGCACTGGTTCATCCCACCGTTCACAATCATCCGGCGGTAATCGAGGGATTGAAGCTGCGCTTCTACGCCGGGATGCCGCTGCGCACACCGCATGGTCACGTCATCGGCACGCTCTGCGCGGCGGACACGGTGCCCCGTACTTTTTCGAAGCGCGACCAGGGCATTCTCGCCGATCTCGCCCAATTCGTCGTCAGCGAACTGGAGCTGCGAACGCTGGCCATGACCGATGCGCTAACGGGTGCCCTCTCCCGGCGCGCATTCCGCGAAGAGGCAGCGCGCGCCATCGGCCTCGCCCGGCGTCACGGCACCGATCTCAGCGTGATGATGATCGATCTCGATCACTTCAAGCGCGTCAACGATACCTACGGGCATCGGTTTGGCGATCGGCTTCTGGTTGAGGTCATATCGACGCTTAAGGCGAACGCCCGTCACTCAGACATCATCGGAAGACTTGGCGGCGAGGAATTCGCCATCATCCTCCATCAATCGAGCGCCGCGGCAGCGCTTGACGTCGCGGAAAAACTCCGCTCTGCGGTTGCCCGTCTTCGAATAGAGCATGTCGATGGACCGGTCGGCGCGACGATCAGTGTCGGCGTGGCCGGTCTCGATCGGACCACGCTGGACATAGACACTCTGCTCGAACGGGCGGACGCGGCGCTCTATGTCGCGAAGTCGGACGGACGCAACCGCTGTATCCGCTGGGAAGGTCCCGCACAGCCAATTCCAGCCGATGTACGTCGTCGGGTACTGAAAGGTGGACGCATCGCGTTCAATGGAGGACGGTCGACGATGGATTGCACGGTGCGGACCCTCTCCGAAACCGGCGCCGGGCTCGATTTCATCAGCACAGCCGACGTCCCCGATCGCTTCAAGCTGCTTATCATGGCCGACGAATTCTCGCGCATCTGCCGGGTCCGGGTCCGCGGCGATCGACGCATCGAAGTCGACTTCGGATGACAGCTTGACGATCAGCTGATCTCTCGGCGGCTGTTCGGAAAGCTCACCGGCGTGACGACTTATGCGCACCGAAAGCGCTGTTTTCGTCATGCAACTTACGCCAGCGGGCGAAGCGATGGGGATCGATCCGCCCATCTTCGACGGCCTTGAGCACGGCGCAGGCCGGCTCGTGGCTGTGCGTGCAGTTTCTGAACTTGCACTGGCTCTCCAACTCGCTGATCTCGGCGAACACCGCATCGAGCCCCTCGGCCATTTCTCCGAGATGCACCGATCGGATACCGGGCGAATCCAACACCCAGCCACCGACGCTGACCGCGTGCAACGAGCGCGCGGTCGTCGTGTGTCGTCCCTTGGAATCACTTTCCCGAACGGCGCCGGTGAGTTGGGCGCTATCGGCGCTGGAGCCTGAAAGCGTATTCACGAGCGTCGACTTGCCAACCCCGGAAGAGCCCGTGAGCGCCACGGTCTTGCCGACACCGAACCAGGATTGCAGTTTCGAAACAACCTCCGGGCGGCGCGGATCGACCACCACGATCGGCAGGTCTCGCGCCAGATCGCTCGCCAGTGTCACGAACGGATCGGCTCCTTGTGGGGTATCCGCTTTGGTCAGCACCAGAACCGGAGGGATTTCACATTGTGCTGCCATGGCCAGATACCGCTCGAGCCGTGGAACGTTGAAATCGTCATTGCAGGAAGTGACGATGAACAGCGTGTCGACATTGGCACCGGAGAGCTGCGTGCTGCCGTCGCTCATGCGCCGCGAAAGCAGCGAGGTGCGCTCAAGGCGCCGACGAACGAGATGATCGCCCGGTTCTGCAAGGACAAAGTCGCCGACCGCATAATCGCCAACGGCTTCGCTCGCCGGCAGAACAAGGTCGACGGGGCCATTTGCGGAGTATCCGCTGATGCGTGCGCGATGGATATTCGCGATGCGGACGGGCACGAGATGAACGTCGTCTTCGCCCATCTGATCGCTGAAAAATGACGACCAGCCCAAAGCGCCAAGGGCGGCTACGCCGGTCGGTTCAAGCATTGGTGTTCTCTTTTCCACGGGCACAGCCGAAATCTTGGACGACGCAGGAGATGCACTCGCCGACATGCGACGCCTGCTTACCACAGCATGATGTGGCGCGCCTGCATGTTTAGGACCTGTGGGGACCGGTGCGAGACGGGCTGATGGGCCAGACTACGGCTCGCGCTTCACGGTCTTCAAATTCGGCAGGCTGGGACGCATCGATTTGACGCCGGCTTCTTTCAAGGCTGTATACCCAACCTTCTTAAGGAGCTTCTCCGTCTTCGCACGCTCCTTGTCGAGAGTGCTCTGGCCTTTGTTCTTCGGCATCGGTCCTCCAACTGGGGCGGTGTCGTCCGTACCCCGACACATGGTGTGACAGATCCCTGTGGCGAAGGCGAGGAATGCGTGATTTGAGCGAGCCCTACTTTTGCTGATCTGCCAAGACAAAGCCGCCTATTTCATCCTGATGTGAAGGACCCCTTCTGCCATGCCCACACTCGGCGTCATCTCGGATACGCATGGTCTCCTGCGCGCTGAGGCAATTGCCCTGCTGCAAGGCGTCGATCACATCATCCACGCCGGCGACATCGGAAACCCCGACATTATCAAGCGACTGGAAACGGTCGCCCCGGTTTCGGCGATCCGCGGAAACATCGATGTCGACTCTTGGGCAGCGACCTATCCCGAGACGCTGCGGACAAGGCTTTTCGATCTGAGGATCTTCGTGATCCACGATCGCAAGGACCTGGCGTTCTCTCCCGGTAAAACAGACATCGACCTCTTCATCTCGGGACATTCTCACCGGGCGAGCATCGAAATGGGGGATGGCGTGCTTTACCTGAACCCCGGCAGTACGGGCCCGCGCAGGTTCAGATTGCCCATCACCTTGGCAAAGGTGCAGATCACGAATGGGCAGTTGACGCCTGTGATCCACGAAATCGCATGAGGATCATGGGCGTCGTACCGGTCGCCATGAATTGGCGCAGACTGCAAACGGCCGAAAGAATCAGATTGAAGGCCGATGCGTCAGACTCCATCTGAGCATCATGCCCCGAGCACCAAAACCCAAACCACCGACGAGACTGATCCAAGAATGGCCCCTTTCACCGGCCGCGACATTGGGTTCGGCTGTGCGCACCAGGGGCATCCTCCTCGAAATCCGTGCGCATCTCCCTTTCAAGGAACGCAAGAAGGTCGACATCGAATCCGGCGCGATCGTGCTTCGCGTGCCAGAAGACGATGAGGACGATCACTTCGGGCTCGTAAAGGCCGTCACCAGCAAACTTGTCGGCATCGAAAGTCTTCCGGTGATACCCCGCGAGGTCGAGGACATTCTCGCCATCGAGCCCGCCGAACGCCATCGCTGGTTGAAGGACGGCCGGCTGGAAAGTGCCGGAACCCGAACCGTCAAGCTCCGTGGCCGGGCGCGCAAGATCACCTTTCACGTTTTCGATCCGCGCCACATCGAGGATGTGCTCGACCGCGATCTTCCCGAGGTCTGGCGTGAGGAAGATTCAGCGACCGCAGCCGAAAACAGACGGCGCGGAGCCCAGAAAGCAGCTTTAAAGAAGGCGGGGAAATTGGGCGGCTCGTCCGGCCGCGCCGAAGGCACTGTCAGCGGGGAGAAACAGTCGTCCGGCCTGAAAGGGTGGGACGACTTCGACCTCGACGGGCTTCTTCGCTAGATCTCGATTGCCGCCGATACCTCGAAATTTCCAAGGCACGGGTGAAGCGTGGTCTTAGAATAACGGCACTCTCCTGCTATCGACCGACCGATCACAGCGAGCGAGGACAGTGCATGACTGCAATACGAGGTTTGGCCGGTGCTGCGTTGACGGCCGTGTTGGCGGTAATCGCCGTGCTCTTCGCGCTTCCGGAGGCCAAGGCTCTGCAGTGCAGCGACGAACGTTTCGAGGGCTCGGGCTATGTCGTCTGTACGATCGACCCTGCCGTGTCCGACCTGCGTCTGTTCTGGAGGAATGAAGAGGGTCTGCCTTACCGCCGCTTCTCCAGCCTCGCTGGCGCGCTCCGGGAGCAGGAGCAGAACCTCATCTTCGCGATCAATGCCGGCATGTACCAGACCGATTTTTCGCCGCTCGGCCTTTATATCGAGAATGGAGAGGAACTGCGGTCGGCCGATACCACCACGATCGAAGGCCCGCCGCGACAGGTGCCGAATTTCTACAAAAAGCCCAACGGCGTGTTCTTTTCCGGAGAGGATGGAGCGGGCATCCTGCCGACGGAAGACTTTCTTGCTGTGAAGCCCGATGCGCAATTGGCCACCCAGTCGGGACCAATGCTCGTCATCGAGAACGCGCTCCACCCCGCGCTGATCCCCGGTTCGACCGATACAACCCGACGCAGCGGCGTCGGTGTCTGCGAAGGCGGGCTCATCCGGTTCGCGATCAGCGACTGGCGCGTGAATTTTCATGAATTCGCGCGGTTCTTCCGCGACCAACTGGCCTGCCCCAACGCACTTTTTCTCGACGGTGGCCGCGGCGCTGGTCTCTTTCTCCCCGAAAAAAGACGCAACGATTTTTCCTGGCACGGCGGCTACGGCCCGATCCTGGGCGTGGTGGAATAGCGACGACGTCACGCTCGACGAAAACGAGCCGATTTGCGCGAAATCAATGCGATCGACTGCTCAGCCAATATTCTCCTGCGATCGCTATGCAGGAGGCTTTTCCAATGGATAGCAAACTTCGCAGCACCATTCTCGACCTGCTCGACAAGCACCGCATCCTCACGCTGGCCACGCTCCGCGCGGACGGTTGGCCGCAGGCGACCACGGTGGGCTATGTCAGCCGTGGACTGACCCTGTGGTTCATAACGGGAAGAGATACGCAGAAATCCCGGAATCTCGCGGGCGACAACCGCGTGTCGCTGACCATCGACCACGACACGACCGATCCGATGGCCATCACCGGTCTATCGATGGCGGCCCGCGCCTTCCCGGTCACTGATGAAGCGATGATCCGAGACATCCTGGTTTCCGAGCTTCCGAAAAAGTATCCGGAATACGCCTCGATGATGAGCGGCCTCGACATCAGCGGCGTGGCTGTCTTCGAGCTTCGCCCGGAAGTGATCTCGGTGCTCGATTACTCGAAAGGCTTTGCCCACACGGACGAAGTGACCATCGACGATACGGACCGCCGGGCAGCGGCTTAGCACGCCCCTAGTGAGACGTTTCGCCGATCAACCGCGCACGGATTTTCTTCGACAACCAGTCGATGACGAAGATGCAGACGAGCACGTTCAAGACGACGAATGCGACCTGATCGAAGAGGTTCGCGCGGAAGCGCTCGATGATGATCATGCCGATGCCGCCGGCACCGACGAGGCCGAGTATCGTTGCACTTCGTGTCGAGGATTCGAAGAAGTAGAGCGACTGCGAAATGAAGATCGGCAGCACCTGGGGCAGATAGCCATAGCGCGCGATCTTCAACGGACCGGCGCCCGTCGAGCGGATGCCTTCGACCTGCTTGCGATCCACGTTTTCGAGCGCTTCCGAGTAGAGCTTCGATAGGGTGCCCGTATCCGATACGGCAATAGCGAGCACGCCGGCGAGCGGACCCAGTCCGACTGCCCGAACAAACACCAGACCCCAGACAAGCTGATCCACACCGCGCAGAATATCGAGAATACGCCGCACGATTTGGCGCACGACGACGAAAGGCATCGTGGTGCGCGCTGCGAAAAACCCGATGAAGAGCGCCATGACGGTGCCGAGCAATGTGCCGAGAAATGCCATGCCGAGGGTCTGTGCGATCCCGATATAGATCTGCCGATACTGCCACTCGCCCATGTCTTCCCAGATGAAGAACGCCGCGATGAGGTTGAGGGCGCGCCCGGAGGCATCGAGAAGCCGGTAGACCTCGAAATAATAGAGCGAGCCGATCACATAGAAGATGACCGAGAGCCAGATCGCCCACCGCGTGATCGTCGAGAAGGTGGAGCCGAACGCTTGCGGATGGCTGTGGCGAACACTGGCAATGTCGCTCGACGAAATCGACTGCAGTGTCATCGCGGTCATTGCAGGTTCTCCCGGCCGATGAAGTGCGTTCGCATCTGTTCGGAAAGCAGGTCGATCAGCGTGACGGTGATGACGACCAGCAGCAGGACGGCCACGACGCGATCGTCGGAATAGAGGCTGATCACCCGGTTGAGTTCCGCCCCGATGCCGCCGGCCCCGACGAAGCCGACGATGGAAGATGCTCGCACATTGATTTCGAAGCGCAGCAATGTGTAGGAGACGAAATTTGGCATGACCTGCGGAACGACGCCGTAGCGGATTTCCTCGAACCAGTTGCCGCCAACGCCGCGTATGCCCTCGACCGGACGCATCGACGCGTTCTCGTTGACCTCTGAGAACAGCTTGCCGAGCGCGCCGGCGGAGTGGATTGCGATTGCCAGCACGCCTGCGAGCGGGCCGATGCCGATCGCGAAGACGAAGACCAGCGCGTAGAGGATTTCCGGCACGCCGCGACAGATCTCCATGAAGCGGCGCGACACGATGTAGATGAAGCTGTTCGGAGCAAGGTTTCGCGATGCCGGGAAGCAGAGGAGGAAGGCTGCCGTTGCGCCGAGAATGGTCGCGGTGAGCGCCATGAAGATCGTTTCGACGATGAGGCGAATGTAGACGTTGAAATCCGAGTACCAGTAGGTCAGCGAACCGGGCACGGCGCGTCCGTCGGCTCCCCTCCCTTCGAACAGCAGGTCGAACTGCAGGTTCGGCATGATCGTGCCGAAATACTCGAAGATGCGCGGCAGGCCGGCAGCCAGCCGATCCGGGTAGAAGCGCGACACCCAGATCGAGAGGCCAAGCGCCAGCAGAAATGCGCCGATGAACAGGATGTTCATGCCGAGGCGCTGGCGGCGCAATTCGCTGCGATGACGCTCGAATACGGAAACGGCGTCGTTGGGCTGCGGCCCCGCGTTCACATCTATGGAGGCCATGGGCTCAGCCTGCCAGGAGTTCTGCGCGGGCGCGCTGCTGCAGGTCCGCCTCCGTCAGACGCTCGGCCGGCACTTCGGTGCCTGCGGGCTTCAGCGTCGTCGACGTCATGCTCTCGCTGAAGGCCTCGTCTGCCTCCGCGCCGTATATCTCGCGTGCCGCCCGTTCGGTCAGGGCAGATGGCGGCCCGTCGAACACGACGCGGCCTTCGAAGAGCCCGATGACGCGGTCGCAGTAGTTGCGAGCCGTATCGAGCGTATGGAGATTGCAGATGACGGCGATGCCGTCTTCGCGGTTGATCGTGCGCAACGCATCCATGACGACTTTAGCGTTCATCGGATCGAGCGACGCGATCGGCTCGTCCGCAAGCACGATCTTCGGTTCCTGGGCAAGCGCACGGGCGATGGCGACGCGCTGCATCTGACCACCGGACAGCGTATCGGCCTGTTGCAGAGCCGTATGCGCCATGCCCAGACGATCGAGCGCGCGGATCGCGAAGGCACGTTCGGCAGGCGTAAACACCTGGAACATGCTGGCGATGAGGCCATGGTGATAAAGCCGCCCGGTAAGCACGTTGGTCAGAACGTTCAGGCGACCGACGAGATTAAACTGCTGGAACACCATGGCGCAATTTGCCCGCCATTCGAGCAGTTCCCGGCCTTTAAGCGCCGTCACGTCCCGGCCGTCGAAGATGATCGAGCCACCGGTCGGCTCTGCCAACCGGTTGATCATCCGCAAAAGCGTCGACTTGCCGGCACCGGAGCGCCCGATGACCCCCACCATCTGGCCGTCTGGAATATCAAGCGAGATATTGTCGACGGCATTGCGCGTCTTGAAGCTCTTGGTCAGGTTCTTGATCGCAAGCATGGGATGTCCTTCGAGGTTGCCGGTACCCGAACGGGTGGCTGCCATTCGCGGAAAGACAGGCCCGCAGAAGCTGCGGACCTGTCTGACTTATCGCTGGTTTGCGATCAGCTCAGCGGGAGCCTTCGAGTTCGCGCTGGCGCATGGCAACGACGCCTTCAAAGAACGAGTGGTCCACGGCCTTGAAGCCCTGGCCTTCGCCCTGCGACACGTTGATGTAGCACTCCGGGTCGGTCTCGTTCAGCGTCTCGAGCCAGCCATTGACCTTGTCCTTGACGTCCTGCGGCAGGCTCTTGCGGTTTACCCAGGGACCGTTCGGGATGAGGTTCGACTGCCAGATGATGCGCAGGTCCGACATGTCGAGAAGGTCCTTGTCGACCATCGAGCGCAGAGCGCCGCGGGAGAAGCCTTCGGATTCTTCGCCGACGCCCGAGGTCCAGGTGACGCCAGCATCATACTGGTCGTTGAGAACGGCAATCACGGCCTGCTCATGGCCGCCACCGAAGCCGGTCTGGGAAAAATAGTCGTCGATGACGATTTCCTGGGCTTCGAGTTCGGCCTTCGGCACGAGGTAGCCGGACGTGGAGTTCGGGTCGGCGAAGGCGAGAGACTTGCCTTCCATGTCTTCGAGCGACTCGATGCCGCTGTCGGCCTTGGTGTACATCATGGCGTAGTAGCCATCCGAACCGTCGGCCTCGAGAGCGACGAAGGCAGGCTCGACGGCTTCCGGATCCTGCAGGTAGATGCCGGCGTAACCGGAGGCGCCGAGTTGGGCGGCATCGAGCTGGCCTGCAACGAGGCCCTGCATCACGCCGGCATAGTCCGAAGCCGGATAGAGCTCGACGGGCACGCCGAGGATTTCGCCGAGCTGCTGAACCATGCAGTCGTTCTTGCGCAGACGGTCGGCTTCGTTTTCACCGCCGAGAAGGCCGACGCGGAAGACATCGATGTCCTGAGCAAGGGCGGAGCCGGCGAGAAGGCTGGTTGCGAGCGCTACGTTGACGGCGCCGCGAGCGATTTGAGCGATCATCATGATCTCCACGATCAATTGGAATATGTGCGGTCCGGACACCCCATCCGGCCTGGCATCCACTCCCTACCGAGCGTTCACGACAGTGGGTTGACGGTATTGCAACAGATTGATGAAGGCTCGCGGGAAGCGATGGCTTCAGCCTCGGCAGGGCGTCAGCGATGCTTGGCGATGAAGTCGTCGATGGCCAGCGTGCGGAAGTCGTCAAGCGCCGCGTGCAGCTTGTCGTGGTCCCAATCCCACCAGGCAAGCGCGTCCAGTTCGGCGGCGATATCTGCCTCGAAACGCTTGCGGATTGGTTTGGCGGGAACACCGCCGACGATCGTATAAGGTTCGACATCCTTCGACACGACGGCACCCGCGCCGATCACCGCGCCATTGCCGATCGACACGCCCGGAAGAAGTGTCGCACCGTGGCCGATCCACACGTCGTGGCCGATTGTGACAGCATTTTCCCGCCGCCAGGAGAAGAACTCGGCATCGTTTTCGGCACCGTCGAAATAGTCGCCGGCCCGGTACGTGAAATGGTGCTGGCTCGCGCGCCAGGTGGGGTGGTTGGTGGCATTGATGCGCACGGCCGCGGCGATCGACACGAACTTACCGATCGTCGTGCACCACACATCGCAATCCTGCATGATGTAGGAATAATCGCCGAGCACCGTCTCGGCCACGCGGCTGCGCGCGCTGATTTCCGTGTAGCGCCCGAGCGTACACCCCTTGATCTCGGCCGTTTCGTGAACGGAAGATTCCGGCGAAAGTCGTCCCATGATCAGGCGGCCTCGCGCGCCGGCCGAAAGGCCGTGACGTCGATGATCCGGTCTGCGACCGTCTCGCGCACTTCCTCGTCGTGAAAGATGCCGAGCAAGGCGGCACCCGCCCGCTTTTTCTCCTCGATCATCGCGATGACCACGCGCCGGTTCTGTGCGTCGAGCGATGCCGTCGGTTCATCGAGAAGCAGCACGGGATGTTCGGTGATGAAGCCCCGCGCGATGTTCACGCGCTGCTGCTCGCCGCCGGAAAACGTCGCCGGTGGCAAAGACCAAAGCGCGTGCGGAAGGTTCAGTCGTTCAAGCAGCGCCCTCGCCTGCTGCCGCGCAGCATCTGCGTCATGGCCCCGCGCGATCAGCGGCTCGGCGACGACATCGAGCGCAGAGACGCGCGGCACCGTGCGCAGGAATTGGCTGACATAACCGATGACGTTGCGGCGCAGTTGCAGCACCTGGCGTGGGGAAGCCTGGGCAAGATCGACGGTCTCGTCATCATGCGTGACGAGGATCTCGCCGCCATCCACTGCGTAATTCCCGTAGAGCATCTTGAGGATCGAACTCTTGCCGGCACCCGAAGGGCCGCCGAGCACGACGCATTCGCCGCGCGCCACACGAAAATTGACATTGTCGACGACGGGCAGACGCAGCCCGCCTCTCAAATGCATGGTGAAACTCTTGGCGACGCCCGAAACGACGAGTGGATCTGACATGGTCTGTCCTCACACCTGCAGGATGGAAGAGACGAGGAGCTGCGTGTAGGGCTCGCGCGGATCGTCGAGCACCCGGTCGGTCAGACCATGCTCGATGACGTGGCCGTCCTTCATGACCATGATCCGCTGCGACAACAGCCGTGCCACCGCAAGGTCATGGGTGACGACGATGGCTGCAAGCCCCAGTTCGCCGACAAGCCCGCGCAACAGATCGAGAAGCCGGGCCTGGACCGAGACATCGAGACCGCCCGTCGGCTCGTCCATGAAGACGAGCCGCGGCACGGTGACGAGATTGCGCGCGATCTGGAGCCGCTGGCGCATGCCGCCGGAAAACGCGTTGGGTCGGTCGTCGATGCGGTCGGTCGAAATCTCGACCCGCTCCAGCCAGTCGGCCGCGGTATCGCGGATCCGCCCATAGTGGCGCTCGCCGACAGCCATCAGCCGCTCGCCCACATTGGCGCCGGCCGAGACGCCCATGCGCAGGCCGTCCGCTGGATTCTGGTGCACGAAGCCCCAGTCGGTGCGCATGAGGCACCGGCGTTTGGCCTCACCCATCGCATAGAGATCCTGCAGCCGACCGTCTCGCATGCGGTAGTCGATGCTGCCGGCCGAAGGCGCGAGCCGCGCGGAGAGGCAGTTCAAAAGCGTGGTCTTGCCGGACCCGGATTCGCCAACGATCGCAACGATCTCGCCCGGGTGGATGTCGAGGTCGACGGCCTCGCAGCCGATGCGCTCGCCATAGATTTTCGTGACGCCGCGTGCGGTCATCAGGGGCTGGTCGCTCATCGCCGTGCCTCCTCGACAGCGGCCTGATTTCCGACATGACCTTCCGAGCGTCGCCCATCGCAGTGCGCCGTGTCGGAGCAGACGAACATGCGCGTGCCGCGGTCGTCCATGATCACCTCGTCGAGATAGACATCGTCTGCGCCGCACAATGCACAGGGCTTGTCGAAGCTCTGCACCGTGAAGGGATGGTCGTCGAAATCGAGGCTCACCACGTCGCTATAGGGCGGGATCGCATAGATGCGACGCTCGCGCCCTGCCCCGAAGAGCTGCAGCGCCGGCGACATGTGCATTTTAGGATTGTCGAATTTCGGCGTCGGCGACGGATCCATCACATAGCGCCCCTCCACCTTGACCGGATAGGCGTAGGTCGTCGCGATCTCGCCGTGGCGGGCGATGTCCTCATAGAGCTTGACGTGCATCAGGCCATATTCCTCAAGCGCATGCATCGTCCGCGTCTCGGTCTCCCGCGGCTCGAGGAAGCGCAGCGGCTCGGGGATCGGCACCTGGTAGACGATGATCTGGCCATCGGTCAGCGGATGTTCGGGTATGCGGTGGCGGGTCTGGATGATCGTCGCCGCCGCGGTGTCAGTTGTCACCGCAACATTGGTGACCTTCTGGAAGAATGCGCGGATGGAAACGGCATTCGTCGTGTCGTCCGCGCCCTGGTCGATGACCTTGAGCACATCGTCCTGGCCGATGATGGCGGCGGTCACCTGCACGCCCCCGGTCCCCCAGCCGTACGGCATCGGCATTTCCCGGCTGGCGAACGGCACCTGATAGCCGGGGATCGCGATCGCCTTCAGGATCGCGCGCCGGATCATGCGCTTGGTCTGCTCGTCCAGATAGGCGAAATTGTAGAAGGGTTCCCCGGTCATTCGGCGGCCTCGCGCTGGTCTTCGACAGTCTCGTTCTCCGCTTCGTGCGCAGCGCGCATACGGCGCACCAGATCGAGCTCAGCCTGGAAATCGACGTAATGCGGCAGCTTCAGGTGCTCGACGAACCCGGTGGCCTGCACGTTGTCGCAATGGGAAAGCACGAACTCTTCGTCCTGCGCCGGTGCGCCGGTCTCTTCGCCCAGTTCGCCGGCCCGCAGGGCCCGGTCGCAGAGCGCCATGGCCATCGCCTTGCGCTCCGATTGACCGAAGACGAGGCCATAGCCACGTGTGAACTGCGGCGGCGCCTTGGCCGAGCCCTTGAACTGGTTGATCATCTGGCATTCGGTAACGCGCACGCGCCCAAGCGGCACGGCAAAATCGAGCTTGGGAACATCAAGCTCCACCTCCACCTCGCCGATACGAATTTCACCGGCGAAAGGGTGAGAGCGACCGAAGCCCCGCTGCGTCGAATAGGCGAGCGCGAGCAGAAAGCCTTCGTCGCCGCGGGCGAGAGATTGAAGCCTGCCGTCACGACCCATCGGATAGTCCTGCGGCTCGCGGGTGATGTCGGCGATATGGTCGCCCTCGACGCTTCCGTCTTCTTCCACCAGACCTTCTTCGGCAAGCAGCGCTGACACGCGCGGCGGCGGCGATGCATCGTCGACGCTGATCCGCTCGCCTTCGGGGATCGCTTCGTCGCCGGCCAGTGCCGGATCGAGCAGGCGGTGCGTGTAGTCGAAAGTCGGCCCGAGCAGTTGCCCGCCAGGCAGATCCTTGAACGTGGCTGAAATGCGCCGCTCGATCCGCATTTCGCCCGTCTCGATCGGGCGCGAATAGCCGAAGCGACTGAGCGTGGTGCGATAGGCCCGCAGCAAGAAGATCGCCTCGATCATGTCGCCCCGCGCCTGACGAAGTGCGAGTGCGGCCAGTTCGCGATCGTAAAGCGATCCTTCGGCCATGACGCGATCGACCCCGAGCGCCAGCTGCTCGACGATCTGGTCGAGCCCGATGGCAGGCAGGTCGCGGTTGCCCCGACGACGGTCGGCCAGAAGCCGGTGGGCGTTGGCGATCGCCTTTTCACCACCCTTGACGGCAACATACATGTCAGACCTCCACGCGTTTGATGGTGAGCGTGCGCGGCATGCCCATCACGGCGCCTCCCGCACACAGGATGAGATCAACACCGCGGGGGAACAGCGCACGGTTCTCCGCCCAGCGCTCGACGAAGTCCGCGCCGAGACCGGCGGGTGCCACGGTCGCTGACGTCTTGATGCCCGGGCCCGAGCAAGCCAGGCGCGGCCCATGCGTCAGGCCTCCGCAGGCCTTGACGATGGTGGTCGAGCGATCCGGATATTCCTGCGTTCCCTGCCCGAAAGCGCGAAGGTCGGGCAGCGGATCGGCCTCGGCGACGAGCGCGAAGGCGGCGCGCTCGGGCGCATCGACGAGCGGCGCGCCCGTTGCGAAAGCAAGCCACTCCCGCACCTTGCGATCATCGGCGAGCGACGGGCTAAGCCACAGGGACGTTTCGTGATCGATGAGCGTCAGCGCGATGGCGGCTAGATCGGCATCAATGGCGCCGGCGTCTTCATCGACGACCAGCCGCTGGATCGTACCGGGACGCGACAGCGCGTCCATCAATGCCCGAAAATTCGCCTGCGCGCGGAAGACCGGATCGGCAGGCTGCTGTGTTGCGAAAGCGGTCATCTTCAGTCCTCGCCGCGAACCATGGTGAAAAAGTCGACCTTTGTGGCCGCGGTCTCTTCGGCACGCCGCGCGTCGGCCTCTTGCTCCGCCTTGCGCAGCGGCTTGAGGATCTGCTGCTCGATCATCTCGCGCCGCGTTTCATCCTGGCAGAGCGCATCGCAGATCGCCGACTGCAGCGCCTTCTTGCGATCGCGTCCCAGCGCATAAGCATGACCAATGTGACCGTCGAGTTCGACGCTTGCCCGCGTCACGGTCACCTCTCCCACATTGAACGGCGAGCCACCGCCGCCAATACGTCCGCGCAGCGTGACGAGGCCAGTTTCCGGTGGCCGGACGACGCGCGTTTCACGCGGCAGAGCAGCCTGCTGGCACAAGCAGTCCAGTAGTGTCATGTCAGCGCGGGCAAGCAGACCCATCGCTTCTTTCCGGCCATCCCAACTCATCGAAGCATCCCGTCACTTGTCTGTTTATCTAGACAACTGTAGCCTACACTACGGATGATCGATGACAAGGCTGTGACGATGGCGGACAAGGTGGGCATTTCCAGAAGCGGGGTCGCGCTGTGGCGGCAGGTGGCGGATCAGCTGCGCGGGGCAATCGACCGCGGCGAGTTTCCGCCCGCCTCGAAGCTGCCGTCCGAATTCGAGATCGGCCGCCAGTTCGGCGTCAATCGCCACACGGCACGCGCAGCAATCGCGCATCTTGCTTCGGAGGGATTGGTGCAGACCCGGCACGGGCTTGGCACCATCGTCACCCGCTCAGGCCGCCTATCGTACCCGATCCGCCTGCGCACTCGGCTCAGCGCCGGCCTGTCCGATCAGGTCGCTTCGATCAACAGTCGGTTGCTGGGCACGCAGGAACAGGAGGCGACCCCGAGCATCGCCGCAGAACTCGGCCTCAGCCCCGGCGACAGCGTGCTGGAACTGGAGACAGTGAGCATCGCTGCAGACCGCCCCATCTCGCTCGCCACGCATTGGCTCGACGCCGGGCGGTTCAGGGGCTTTGCCGAAGTGTTCGAGACGACGGGATCCATGACCGCAGCGTTCCGCCAATTCGGCATTGACGACTATATCCGCCGCGAAACCCGCGTACTGGCCGAAGGCGCCGGCGAGGCAGAGCTCACGCATCTCGACCTGCCCAAAGGCTCGATCGTGCTCGTGGCGACTGGAACCAATACCACGCTCGACGGAGAGGTCTTCCACCTGACCCGAACCCGCTTCGCAGCCGACCGCATCGAGTTGCGGATCGAGCATTGAGGGATTGCCATCGCCGGCGTTGGCTCAGGGCTCGATATTGCTGTCTCCACTGTCCGTCGGCAAAGCTTCGAACCAGTCGCGATAGGGCGTGTTCCTCGCGAGGTGGCGGTTGAAATCGGGGGCGCCGTCGTTCCACCAGACAGCGCCGCGTTCGCCGAGAGCCACCTTGGCGTTGTGCACGGCGGCGCGGGCATCAGCGAGTGCGTCGGCATCGGTCGCGGCCTTCGCCGACTTGACCGCGCGACGCGCATCCATGAGCTCCTTCACGAGCCTTGTCCGCGCATCGGCATCGAGACCGGGATTGGTCGTCCGCCAGAGCCTTCCGCGCACGACGAAGTAGCGCCCATCCGGCGTGACGGGAAGGCGCGCACTGCCATTGCTCATCGGTCAGCCACCCGCCTCTCCGCCTTGCATACTACCCGGTGAACAGCGGCGCAGCAGCGTCGCGAGGATCGTTTCTGCAGCGGGAGAGAGATCGCGCTCCTGGCGGGTCACGACGCCATACGTCTTGACCGTCAGGTCGGGCGCCACGGGCAAGGTGGCAAGCCGGCTGCCGAGGCCGCTGCTGTCGATGAAGAATTCCGCCACCGCCCTGGCCAGCGGCGCGATCGCGTTCGTCTTCTGCACGAGCGCAAGGGTGAAGAGCGTGGACGCGGTGCCGAGCACGCGGCGGGGAAGACGCAAGCCCTTGGAGAGGATGTAGTCCTCCGCCGTACGCCGCAGCAGGCCGCCTGGCGGCTGCATCACCCAATCGTAATCGAGACACCGGTCGAGCGACAACGGATCGATCCGGGTCAAGGGATGATCCGCCCGCACCACGAGGCCGATCGGTTCGTCACCGATGTCAGACACCGCGAATGGTTGCGCGTGGGCACCATCGGGTATGCGGCCGACATAGAAATCCAGTTCACGCGCAAGGAGCGCTTCGGCGAGCTTATTCGACGTATCGACCTGAACCGCGATTTCCACGGCCGGCGAAAGCACCCGGATCTCGCGCACAAGCGGCAGGATCAGCTCGAGCGATGGGCCGGTGACTGATCCGATGCGCACGAGGCCACGCGTTCCCTGGATCGTCTGGACCACACGTTCCTGCGAAAGATCGAGCTCGCGCAGGGTCCGTACCGCCTGATCGGCCATGATGTGGCCGGCTTCCGTCAAGGAAACGCCGCGCGCATGGCGGGTGAAGATCGGCGTGCCGATCATCTCCTCAAGTTGTGCCATGAGGCGCGATGCGGCCGGCTGCGTCATGCCCACCTGCTCGGCCGCCGCGCCGATCTGCCCGGTGTCCCGCAAGACGGCCAGCAGCCGCAATTGCGAGAATTTCAGCCCCTTGCGAACAAGGTGATTCTGGCTGGTGAGACCCTCGGCCTGGCTCATGACATGACCATACTGTTATCTCTCGAAGCGGAAATGCGATTTGACGCGCATGTCGACTTCTAGCAACGCTGGCCTGAACCATGCAACGGAGGGGATGGTTTGGCTGTGTTCGGAACGATGCCCGATGGGCAGGAGGTCGTCGGGGTTCACCTTCAGGCGGGAGACCTGAGCGCTCGCATCTTGACCCACGGGGCACGGCTTCAATCGCTGAATTTGATCGGCCTCGACCATTCGCTGGTCATCGGTGCCCCGACGCTTGAGCCCTATCTCGGGCCCATGGCCTATTACGGGGCGATGGTCGGTCGCTTCGCCAACCGCATCGGCAACGCCCGGTTCTCCATCGACGGGACGACCTACCAGACGACCCCGAATTTCCTCGACCGCCACACACTCCACGGCGGGAGCCTCGGGCTTCACGGCCGCATTTGGGACATCGTTGACCAAAGCGATCAGCACGTCACCTTGACGATCGACCTGCCCGACGGCGACGAAGGGTTTCCGGGTCACATGCACATTGAGACCCGCTATGAGATCGAGGCGGCCTCCTCGCTCCGGATCACGACAACGGCGACGACAGACCGCGCCACACCCTGCAGCATCGCCAATCATGCCTTTTTCCGTCTGGGAGATGGAGACATCCGGCAACAGATGCTGACGATCAACGCCGCGCATTATCTCCCAGTCGACGACGAGCTTATCCCGACCGGCGACATTGCCTCGATCGGCGGCACCGCCTTTGACTTCCGGCAACCGCGCCGGATCGGCGCGCATCGCTACGACCACAATTTCTGTCTTCGAGCTGGCCGTGGGCCACTGCGGTTGGCCGCAATCCTGGAAGCGCCCGATGGAGGCATCGCGCTTCATGTCTCGACGACCGAACCCGGTCTGCAGTTTTATGATGGCGAGAACACGCAATTTGCTGTCGACGAAGCTGAGCGCAGCCTTCCTGCATTTGCAGGCCTCGCCCTGGAAGCTCAAGCCTGGCCCGATGCACCGAACCGTCCGAATTTTCCGGACGCGGTTCTGCGGCCAGGAGAAGTCTACAGAAGCGAAACGCTATTTGAAATTCGGCGATCGACGCCTTGATATGGCCGGAGTGGTATAGCTGCGGCAAATATTGGAATTTGTACCGCATATCAGCCGATGTTACCCACGGGCTCACAAGATCAGGTCTGCGGGGGGAGACTGCGGACCAAACTTCTTCGCACCCGCCGCGGCGGGCGCGGAGAGGCATTGGAGGAGGTCCGAATTGCTGCTCTCACAGTACCGTCGCGAGGATGGAAAGGCTCAGATCGTTGCTCGCGAGGGCACGGAAGCCTACGACGTCGCGACCGATGCATCGCTTTACGAACTGGCCTTAGCCTGCGCGAACGATGGCGCCGATCTCAGATCGTCGATCCTTAATCTTGGCCTGCGCAAAGCCGTGGACCTGGCATCGCTCTGCGCCGATGGCCGGCTCCTGCCGCCCGTCCTGCATCCGGATCCGAGCCACCTGCACCTGACAGGAACCGGGCTGACCCATCTGGGATCGGCATCGACACGCGCGGCCATGCACGAGAAAGCTAGCGATAATGAGACCGATTCCATGCGGATGTTCCGCATGGGTCTCGAAGGCGGCAAGCCCTTGAACGGCGCACCGGGCGTGCAGCCGGAATGGTTTTACAAAGGCAATGGCGACGCGCTGGTCGCGCCTTGCGGCGCGCTTGCATGCCCTGCCTATGCCGAGGACGGTGGCGAAGAGCCCGAAATTGCCGGCATCTATGTCATCGGCAACGATGGGGAGCCCTATCGTGTCGGCTTCGCGCTCGCCAATGAGTTTTCCGACCACATCATGGAGAAGCGGAACTACCTCTATCTCGCGCACTCCAAGCTGCGCCAGGCGGCGGTCGGGCCGGAACTGCTCGTCGGCCCCTTGCCGGACAGCATCGAAGGGACGAGCCGTATCCGGCGTGGCCACGAGGTCGTCTTTGAAAAGCCTTTCCTTTCGGGTGAGGCGAACATGTCCCATTCGATCGCCAATCTGGAGCATCATCACTTCAAATACGGCATCTTCCGCCGGCCGGGTGACGTCCACGTCCACATGTTCGGCACGGCGACGCTGTCCTTTGCCGAAGGGTTCGCGGCGCAGAATGGCGACGTTTTCGAAATCGAGGCTGCCGCCTTCGGTTTGCCCCTGACCAATCGGCTGGAGATCGTCATGAAGCCTGACAGGGAAAAGCGCCAGGCCGTGCGCATGCTTTGAAATTGGAGGCTTTGACGCGCAATTGGTTGCGCTGTCGACGTCGGAAAGAGACACGATCCGGCCAAGCTGCCGGTTCGCAAGCGCGAGGGGGCCGGCGCGGACGGGTCCGAGGAGGAACATGGCTGGGCGCGATAGCCCCACCCGTGGACAGTGGAGGAAAACCATGACCAGAGTACTTCTTGCCGGGGCGGCCTTGCTCGCTCTATCGGCAGCAGCATCAGCACAGACAGTCGGCTTCTCGCAGATCGGATCGGAATCCGGCTGGCGCGCCGCCGAAACGACGCTCACGCGGCAGCAGGCCGAAGAGCGCGGCTATACGCTTCAGTTCTCCGACGCACAGCAGCGCCAGGAAAACCAGATCGCAGCCTTGCGGTCGTTCATCGCGCAGGGCGTCGATGCCATTCTCATCGCGCCCGTTGTCGCGACGGGATGGGACAGCGTGCTTCAGGAAGCACAGGAGGCCGAAATCCCGGTCGTGCTTCTTGACCGCCAGGTCGATTCCTCGGACGATCTCTATCTGACAGCCGTCGGTTCGGATCTCGTCCACGAAGGCGAAGTCGCCGGCGAATGGCTCCTCGGCGAAGTCGGCGAGGAGGAGTGCCGGGTGGTCGAATTACAGGGAACCACGGGTTCGTCGCCGGCAATCGACCGGGCACAGGGCTTCCGCAATGCCATCGAAGGCCATGCCAATGTCGAGATCGTGCGCAGCCAGACCGGCGACTTCACGCGCGCCGGCGGCAAGAGCGTAATGGAAAGCTTCCTGCAGGCCGAAGGCGGTGGCGAAAACATCTGCGCGCTTTACGCCCACAATGACGACATGGCGATCGGCGCCATTCAGGCGATCAAGGAAGCCGGGCTTGCACCTGGCGAAGACATCAAGATCGTCTCCATCGACGCCGTTCCGGACATCTTCCAGGCCATGGCTGCAGGCGAGGCGAATGCAACGGTGGAATTGACGCCGAACATGGCTGGCCCTGCCTTCGACGCGCTGGAAGCCTATTGGGCGGATGGCACCGAGCCGGAGAAGTTCATCCAGACGGAATCGCGCCTCTACACCCAGGCAGACGATCCGGCAGCCGAATATGAGGCTCGCAAGGATCTCGGTTACTAAGAGATCCTGCCAACCAGAACCGGGGCAGCGATTGCCCCGGTTTCCTTGCGGGAAAGAACCGATGCTCCTGTCGATCACATCGCTGTCGAAAAGCTTCGTCGGCACCAAGGCGCTTCAGGGCGTCGATTTCGAGCTTGCCGCCGGCGAAGTGCACGCACTGCTCGGCGAAAACGGCGCAGGAAAATCCACGCTGATCAAATGCCTGACGGGCGCCTACAAGCGCGACGCCGGCGAGATCCGTCTGGACGGTGTTTCGATCGATCCATCCTCAACGGCAGAAGCGCAGGCGCTCGGCATCGGCACCGTCTATCAGGAGGTGAACCTCCTGCCCAATCTCACCGTCGCACAGAACCTGACCTTTGGTCGCGAGCCGCGCCGTTTTGGCCTGGTCGACGCACGAGCCCAAAGGGCGCAGGCTCGGGCAATGCTGGAGCCTTACGGGCTCGATATCGATGTCGATCGCGATCTTGGCGCCTATTCGGTCGCCATCCGCCAGATCATCGCCATCGCACGCGCCGTGGCGCTCTCGGGCAAGGTTCTGATCCTGGACGAACCGACCGCCAGCCTCGATGCAGCCGAAGTGCGCATGCTGTTCACCATTGTGCGCAAGCTGCGCGCCGAAGGCCTTGGTATCATCTTCGTCTCGCACTTTCTCGATCAGGTTTTCGCGATCTGCGACCGCGTCACGGTGCTTCGCAACGGCCGCAAGATCGTCACGGAAAGAACGGCCGACCTCGACCGCGTGCGTCTGATTTCCCATATGCTCGGCCGCGACCTGGAAGAAGCGGCGCACGAACACCGCAAGCATGCCGAAGCCAATGACGATCAGCGCGGACCGCTGCTGACATTCGAGGCCATCGGCCGCGCCGGCATGATCGAACCATTCGACCTCGCTGTGGGCAAGGGCGAGGTAATAGGTCTGGCCGGCCTTCTCGGCTCCGGGCGCACCGAAAGCGCGGAGCTTCTTTTCGGTGTTCGCACCAGCGACAGCGGCAGCGCCTCCGACCAGCACGGACGCGTCGCCCATGGCAGCCCGCGCGAGGCGATTGCTGCCGGCTTCGGCTTTGCGCCGGAAGACCGCAAGGTCGATGGCATCATCGCCGAATTGTCCGTGCGCGAAAACATCGTTCTGGCGTTGCAGGCCAAACGCGGCTGGATGTCGAAGATCTCGCGTCAGGAGCAGGATGCGCTTGCCGAACGCTATATCGGCCGCCTCGACATCCGAACATCGAGCGCGGACAAGCCGATCGGAGAATTGTCGGGCGGCAACCAGCAGAAGGTGGTTCTCGCGCGCTGGCTGGCGATGAACCCGCGCTTCCTGATCCTCGACGAACCCACCCGCGGCATCGACGTAGGCGCCCACGCCGAGATCGTTCGGCTCATCCAGGAGATCACGAAGACCGGCATGGCCGTGCTCGTCATCTCGTCCGAACTCGAAGAGCTCGTTGCTGTCTGCGATCGTGTCATCGTCGTGCGTGACAGGCGCCATGTCACGGAACTCGCCGGCGCGGACATCAGCACGGACGCAATCGTCCGCGCGATCGCGAAGCCCGAGGCTGCTTGATGATACGCTCGCTTCAACGCATCACGCCGCAGCTCTTGACGCTGGCTGCCCTCGTCGCGCTTGTGACGCTGTTCTTCCCGAACTTCATTTCCATTTCCTACGATGGCACACGCTTTGTCGGGCCGGTCGTGGATGTGCTCAAGCGATCGGCACCGGTTGCGCTGCTCGCCGTCGGCATGACGCTCGTCATCGCCACGCGCGGGATCGATCTCTCCGTCGGCACCGTCATGGCGATTGCCGGCGCCGTTGCCGCCTATGCGATCACGTCCGGCTTCGGCCTTCCCGCGACATTGGCGCTGGCGCTGCTGGCAGGGTTGGCCGCAGGTTTGTGGAACGGCTGCCTCGTTGCGCTCATCGGCATCCAGCCCATCGTCGCGACGCTGATCCTGATGACGGCCGGGCGCGGCATTGCGCAGTTGATCACCGAAGGCCGTATCCTCACCTTCTCCAACAATGATTTGGCGTTCATCGGCTCGGGCACGGTTTACGGCATTCCGTTCCCCACCATTCTCTGGCTTGCAACGGCGATCCTGGTTGCTGCGCTGATGCGGCGAACCGCGCTTGGACTTCTCATCGAAGCGACGGGCATCAATCGTGCGGCAAGCGCCCTCGCCGGCGTCAACGCCACCGTGATCCTGATCGCCGTCTACATGGCATCGGGCTTCTGCGCGGCGCTGGCAGGCATCGTGGCGACAGCCGACATCCGCGGCGCCGACGCCAACAATGCCGGGCTTTGGCTGGAACTGGACGCGATCCTCGCCGTCGTGATCGGCGGAAATTCGCTGCTCGGCGGACGCTTCTCGATCGCTGGCGCGATGATCGGCGCATTGATCATCCAGACGATCAACACGGGCATCGTGCTTGCCGGCTTTCCGTCGGAATACAATCTCGTCATCAAGGCCGGCCTGGTCCTCGTGATCCTCGTGATGCAGTCGCCGAACCTCTCGGCTGACTGGTTCTATCTGAAGGCGCTGATCAGCGAGCGGCGCACCGCACGCGCAGAGCGGAAGGAAGCGTCATGACCATCAATCCGCGCCTCTATCCCCTGCTCACGACGATCGGCATCTTCATCGTCGGCTATTTTCTCTGCTACCTGCAATTCCCGAACATCCTCTCGACCCGGGTCGTCGGCAATCTGCTGACCGATAACGCCTATCTCGGCATCGTCGCGGTCGGCATGACGATCGTCATCCTCTCGGGCGGCATCGACCTGTCGGTCGGCTCCGTCATCGCATTTTCCGGTGTGTTCATCGCCGTGATGCTGCGCGATACCGATCTGCCGGCGCCGTTGGTCATCGTCATACTGCTGGTCATCACCAGCGCGTTCGGAGCAGCGATGGGGTGGCTGATCCATGCGCTTGCCATGCCGGCCTTCATCGTCACGCTTGCCGGCATGTTCCTGGCGCGCGGCGCCGCCTACATGCTGACGATCGACTCGATCGCCATCACCGACCCCTTCTTCGCTGCCATCCAGAACGCCTACTGGCTGATGCCGGGCAGAGGCCGGTTGACGCTGATCGGCGTCCTGATGGTCGTCGTCGTGCTGGCAGGCGCGCTGCTCGCCCATCGCACGCGGTTTGGCGCGAGTGTCTTCGCCCTCGGTGGCGGCGAACAGACGGCGCGGCTGATGGGTGTCAATGTCGGGCGGACAACCGTGCTGATTTACGCCTTTTCCGGTTTGATGGCCGGCCTGTCGGGCGTGGTCTTCTCCGTCTACACCGGCTCCGGTTATCCGCTCGCCACCGTCGGTACCGAACTCACGGCAATCGCCGCCGTGGTGATCGGGGGAACCATCCTGACAGGCGGCGCCGGATATGTGATCGGCACCCTATTCGGTGTTCTGACGATGGGGCTCATTCAAACCTATCTCGTCTTCGATGGAAGCCTCTCCAGCTGGTGGACCAAGATCGTGATCGGCATGCTGCTCCTGCTCTTCATCCTGCTGCAGAAGGGTCTTCTTCGCCTGACGGCCTTCGGCGCGGCGCGTGCATGAGCGAAGTTCAGGTTCATGACGAGCGCGCATGCATGCTGGGCGAAGGCGCGCTCTGGCATCCCGAGCGCGGTCAGCTTTTTTGGTTCGACATTCTCGCGGGCAAGCTCCTCAGCCGGTCAGCCGACGGCCCTCTCGAATGGAGCTTCGGCGAGTGCGTTTCGGCGGCAGGCTGGGTCGACAGCGACCGGCTGCTGATCGCCAGCGAAACTGGCCTGAGCCTCTTCCATTTTTCGACCGGATCGCGAACGGGGATCGCCGCGGTCGAAGCAGACGATGCATCCACCCGCTCCAACGATGGCCGTGCCGATCCCTTCGGCGGCTTCTGGTTCGGCACGATGGGCAAGAAGGCAGAACAGGGCAGAGGCGCGATCTACCGCTTTTACAAGGGCCGCGTGGAAAAGCTCTTCGACGCCATCACCATTCCGAACGCCATCTGCTTTGCGCCGGATGGACGCCGAGCCTATTACGCGGACACCGCCTCCGGCATGGTCTACGCGGTGACGCTGGACCGTGATGGATGGCCGGCAGGCGAGCCCGAAGTGTTCATCGACCTGGCCTTAGAAGACATTTCGCCAGACGGTGCCGTGACGGATGCGGACAGCTGTCTCTGGAATGCTCAATGAGGCGCATCGCGTGTCGCCTGCTACGCGCCGGACGGATCGCTGAAGCAGGTTGTCCACCTGCCGGCCGCCCACGTTTCGTGCCCCGCATTCGGCGAAGCAGACTTTTCGACCCTCTTCGTGACGAGTGCGCTCGAAAACATTCCGTCCCCTCGTCCCGCCGACGGCTTGACCTACAGTGTCCGCCTCGACGTCCGCGGGCGACCTGAGCCCGCTGTCCTCATCGATTGAGGCGCTGCAGCCGGGCATACCGGGAACGGTATATCATTAGGCTGATACGGAATTTGACCGTCATATCTCTTTTGCCTAACTCTCGGGGTCCGATGAGGAGATCGGATCGAGGCTGGCGGAGTCACGCCGCCAATGGGAGGAACTCATGCGTTATATTTCAGCTGCGATTGCCGCAGCATTGCTTGCAACGACTGCGTTGGCCGTACCAGCTTTCGCGCAGGACAAGGGCTTCGTTGGCATCGCCATGCCGACGCAGTCTTCCGCACGCTGGATTTCCGACGGCAATTCCATGGTCGAGCAGTTCCAGGCTGCCGGCTACGAGACGGACCTGCAATATGCCGAGGACGATATCCCGAACCAGCTCGCTCAGGTCGAAAACATGATCACCAAGGGCGTCAACGTCCTGGTGATCGCGGCGATCGACGGGACGACCCTGTCGAACGCGCTCGCAAACGCGGCCGCTGCGGATATCAAGGTGATCGCCTATGACCGCCTGATCCGCGACAGCGAGAATGTCGACTATTACGCCACCTTCGACAATTTCCAGGTTGGCGTGCAGCAGGCCGAGACGCTTGTGGCAGGGCTGGAAGACCGTTTCGGCGATGTCGAAACCTGGAACGTGGAGCTCTTCGGCGGCTCGCCCGACGACAACAATGCCTATTTCTTCTATGACGGCGCCATGTCCGTGCTCCAGCCGCTGATCGACAGCGGCGATATCGTCGTGAAGTCCGGGCAGACCGGCATGCAGACTGTTGGCACGCTGCGCTGGGACGGCTCGGTCGCCCAGGCCCGCATGGATAATCTTCTGTCGGCCAACTACACCGACGACCAGGTGCATGGGGTGCTTTCGCCCTATGATGGCCTTTCCATCGGCATCCTCTCGTCGCTCAAGGGCGTCGGTTATGGCTCCGGCGACATGGAGATGCCGATCGTGACCGGACAGGACGCCGAAGTCCAATCCGTGAAGTCCATCCTCGCCGGCGAGCAATATTCGACGATCTTCAAGGATACGCGTGAACTCGCCCGCGTCACCGTAGGTATGGTCGACGCGGTACTCTCCGACGGCGAGCCGGAGATCAACGACACGGAAACCTATGACAACGGCGTCAAGATCGTACCGTCCTACCTGCTCGAGCCGGTCCCGGTGACCGAAGCCAACTGGCGTGAGGTGCTGGTCGACAGCGGCTACTACGAAGCATCCGAGATCGAGTGATCCTCCCAAGGACAGCGGGTCCCGGCATCGGCCGGGGCCTGCAGACCGTGGAAGGGCAACCGACGGCGATCTGGAGCGCGCCATGAGCGAAACCATCCTTGAGATGCGCAACATCACCAAGACGTTTCCGGGCGTGCGAGCACTCGACGACGTTTCCTTCTCCGTCAGGCGTGGCGAAATCCACGCGCTTGTCGGTGAAAACGGTGCCGGCAAATCGACGTTGATGAAGGTGCTGTCCGGCGTCTACCCCCATGGCGAATATGAAGGCGACATCGTCTATGAGGGCGAAGTGAAGGCCTTCCGCGGCATCGCCGACTCAGAGCGCGACGGCATCATCATCATCCATCAGGAACTCGCGCTCGTCCCGCTGCTGTCGATTGCGGAAAACATTTTTCTCGGCAACGAATGCGCATCGCGCGGCGTGATCGACTGGCGCGAGACGAACCGGCGGACCGGGGAACTGCTCGCGCGCGTCGGTCTGCGCGAACGGCCCGAAACCAAGGTCATGCATCTCGGTCTCGGCAAGCAGCAGCTGGTCGAAATCGCCAAGGCGCTGTCGCGCGAAGTGCGCCTGCTCATTCTGGATGAGCCCACATCCTCGCTGAACGAACACGACAGCGACGCGCTTCTGGAGCTTCTCATCGAATTTCGCCGCCGCGGGATTTCCTCCATCCTCATTTCACACAAGCTGAACGAGGTCTCGAAGGTCGCCGATACCATCACGATCCTGCGCGACGGCATGGCAGTGACGTCGCTCGACTGTTCCAAAGGTCCGGTGCCGGAGGATCGCGTCATCCGCGACATGGTCGGACGCTCGTTGTCCGACCGATATCCATCGCGGGATCCGAAGATCGGCCCGACGATCCTCGAAGTGCGCGACTGGACCGTACGCCATCCGATCGACACCAGCCGGCTCGTGGTCGACAAGGTCAACTTCACGCTGCGCGAAGGCGAAGTGCTCGGCATCGCAGGGCTGATGGGAGCGGGCCGGACCGAGCTTGCCATGAACATGTTTGGCCGTTCCTACGGCACCTATGTCAGCGGCGAGGCGCTGATCCGCGGCAAGACCGTCGATCTGTCGAGCGTGCCGGCTGCGATCGATGCGGGCCTCGCCTATGCCACCGAGGACCGCAAGACGTTCGGTCTGGTGTTGGACCAGACAATCCGCCGCAATGTGCCGCTTGCCAATCTCGATGGCATCGCCAGCAAAGGCGTCGTCGATCGACACCGCGAGGCGCATGTCGCGGAAGACTATCGCAATCGCGTCCGCATCAAGAGCTCGTCGATCGAGCAGGCAACGGTCAATCTGTCCGGTGGCAACCAGCAGAAGGTGGTTCTGTCGAAATGGCTGTTTGCCGATCCGGACATTCTCATTCTCGATGAACCCACCCGCGGCATCGATGTCGGCGCCAAGTTCGAGATCTACACGATCATCCGCGACCTCGCCGCATCGGGGAAATCGATCATCGTCATCTCGTCGGAGATGCCCGAACTGCTCGGCATTACCGACCGTCTCTACGTCATGAACAAGGGCCGGTTTGTCGGTGAATTGCCGACGGCGCAAGCCAGCCAGGAGAAGATCATGTCCATCATCATCAAGGCGGGCGGCTGACCCATGGACCAGACCGTAACCGCAGAACCGACGCCCGTCCGCGCCTCTGGCGTCAGCTTCTTCCGCGCCAACATGCGCGAATATGGCATCCTGATCGCGCTGGTCGTGATCATGGCCTTCTTCCAGTTCGCAACGGGCGGCATCCTGCTTCGACCGGTCAACCTGACCAATCTTATCTTGCAGAACAGCTACATCGTCATCATGGCGGTCGGCATGTTGCTGGTGATCGTGTCAGGCCATATCGACCTTTCGGTCGGATCGGTGCTCGGCTTCGTCGGCGCGCTCGCTGCGGTCATGATCGTCCAGTGGGACATGAACTACGTGTTGGCGTCCATCCTGTGTCTTGGCGTCGGCGCCGCGATCGGTGCCGCGCAGGGCTTCTGGATCGCCTATTTCCGGATTCCCTCTTTCATCGTCACCCTTGCGGGCATGCTGGTCTTTAAGGGCCTTACACTCTGGCTGCTCGCCGGCCAGTCCGTGGGCCCCTTCCCGCCCACCTTTCAGCTGATGTCGTCGGGCTTCCTGCCGGATATTTTCGGCGGCGACGGCATCAACATCCTGTCGCTCGTCATGGGCCTGTGTGTCGCAGCGCTTCTGCTCTATCTCGCGATGCGCACCCGCAGCCAGGAGATCAAGCGCGGGCTGCCCACCGAACCGCCGGCGCTGTTTACCGTGAAGAACGCGCTCATCGCACTGGCGATCGCCTATATGAGCTATCTCATGGCGTCGTTCCGCGGCTTGCCGAACGTCTTCATCATCATGGCGCTTCTCATCGCCGTCTATTCCTTCGTCGCCAACCGCACGACGGTCGGCCGCCGCATCTATGCGATCGGCGGCAACGAGAAGGCCGCGAAGTTGTCCGGCATCCGTACCGAGCGGCTCGTGTTCCTCACCTTCGCCAACATGGGCATGCTGGCAGCACTGGCCGGCCTCGTCTTCGCCGCCCGGCTTAACACGGCCACGCCGAAAGCCGGCCTGGGCTTCGAGCTCGACGTCATCGCTGCCGTGTTCATCGGTGGCGCGTCGATGTCGGGCGGCGTTGGCACGATCGTCGGTGCCGTCATTGGCGCCTTCATCATGGGCGTGATGAACAACGGCATGTCGATCCTCGGAATCGGCATCGACTACCAGCAGGTCATCAAGGGCCTGGTGCTGCTCGCTGCCGTCATCTTCGACGTTTACAACAAGAACAAGGCCTGACCGATGACCTTCAAGAAGGCTGAGTGGCCGCGCAAACTGCGATCGACCGAATGGTTCGGTGGCACAAGCCGCGACCACATCTACCACCGCTCCTGGATGAAGAACCAGGGATTGCCGGCCGACCTGTTCGACGGGCGCCCCGTCATCGGCATCTGCAACACCTGGTCGGAGCTCACGCCGTGCAACGCGCACTTGCGCGATCTCGCCCAGCGGGTGAAGCACGGTGTCTACGAGGCCGGCGGCCTGCCGGTCGAGTTCCCGGTGTTTTCGCCCGGTGAAAGCACGCTGCGCCCCACGGCGATGATGTACCGCAACCTCTGCGCCATGGATGTCGAGGAAGCGTTGCGCGCCAACCCCATCGACGGCGTCGTTCTGCTCGTCGGTTGCGACAAGACCACTCCGGCGCTGCTGATGGGGGCCGCCAGCGTCGACATCCCGGCCATCGCCGTCTCGGGTGGCCCGATGCTGAACGGATGGTTCCGTGGCGAGCGAGTCGGATCCGGCACAGCGCTCTGGCAGATGAGCGAGGCCATCAAGGCCGGCACCATGATCAGCGACGAGTTCCTGGAGGCGGAACAGTCCATGTCGCGCAGCCCCGGCTCGTGCAATACCATGGGCACGGCATCCACAATGGCCTCCATGGCGGAAGCGCTCGGCATGGCGCTTTCCGGCAATGCCGCGATCCCGGCCGTCGATTCCCGCCGCCGCGTGATGGCGCATCTAAGCGGCCGCCGCATCGTCGACATGGTCAAGGACGACCTCAAGCCATCCGACATCATGACGCGCGAAGCCTTCGAGAACGCCATCCGCACCAATGGCGCGATCGGCGGATCCACGAATGCCGTCATTCATCTTCTGGCGATCGCGGGACGCGTTGGCATCGATCTGACGCTCGACGATTGGGACCGGCTCGGCCGCGATGTTCCGACGATCGTCAATCTCATGCCGTCCGGAAAATACCTGATGGAGGAGTTCTTCTACGCGGGAGGATTGCCGGTGGTGATCAAGCGGCTCGGCGAAGCCGGCCTGCTTCACCGCGATGCGATCACCGTTTCCGGCTCCGGCGTCTGGGACGAGGTGAAGGATGCGCGCAACTGGAACGAGGACGTGATCCTGCCCGTCGAGCACGCGCTGACGCCCCATGGCGGTATTGCCGTGCTCAAAGGCAACCTTGCGCCCAATGGAGCCGTGCTCAAGCCATCGGCGGCAAGCCCGGAACTTCTGCAGCATCGCGGCCGTGCCGTGGTGTTCGAGGACATCGACGACTATAAGGCGAGGATCAACGACGAGAACCTCGACATCGACGCGTCCTGCATCATGGTCATGAAGAATTGCGGACCGCGCGGTTATCCCGGCATGGCCGAAGTCGGCAATATGGGCCTGCCGCCGAAGGTGCTGCGCACGGGCGTTCGAGACATGGTGCGCATTTCGGATGCGCGCATGTCGGGCACCGCCTATGGGACGGTCGTGCTGCACACGACGCCGGAAGCGGCGGTCGGCGGGCCGCTCGCGATCGTGCGCACCGGCGACATGATCGAGCTCGATGTCCCGGGTCGCCGTCTGCACCTGGATGTTTCCGACGCGGAAATCGAAGCGCGTCTGGCCGCGTGGACACCGCCGGTCGAGAAGCCGACGGGTGGTTATGCGCGCCTCTTCCATGACCATGTGCAAGGCGCCGATACCGGAGCCGACTTCGATTTCCTCAAGGGCCATCGCGGCAAGGATGTCGGACGTGACAGTCACTAAGATCGCCATCGTCGGTGTCGGCAAGATCGCGCAGGACCAGCACGTTCCGTCCATCAAGGGCAACGAGGCTTTCGAGCTTGCGGCAACTGTCAGCAGCCGCGACGGCCTGCCCGGCATCGAGAACCACGCCCAGCTGACCGATCTTCTGGACAAGCGACCCGACATCCCCGCGGTCGCGCTCTGCATGCCGCCGCAGATGCGCTACGAGGCGGCGAGGCTCGCCATCGAAGCTGGCCGGCATGTCCTGCTGGAAAAGCCGCCGGGCGCGACCATTGCCGAAGTTCAGGACCTCGTCGAACGAGCGCGTGCAAAGAACGTCAGCCTGTTCGCGACGTGGCACTCCCGCTTCGCGGCGGGCGTTCCCGCTGCCCGCGCCTGGCTCGCCGAGCGCATGGTCCGGCATGTGCGCATCACCTGGAAGGAAGACGTGCGGCGCTGGCATCCCGGCCAGGCCTGGATCTGGGAACCGGGCGGCCTTGGCGTGTTCGATCCCGGCATCAACGCCCTGTCAATCCTCACCGAAATCCTCCCCGAACCGGTCCACCTCGTCCAATCGACGCTCGAAGTGCCGGACGGACGCCAAGCCCCCATTGCCGCATCGCTGCGGTTCCGGGGCCCCGCCGGACTGACGGTCGAGGCCGATTTCGACTGGCGCCAGACCGGTCCGCAAACCTGGGACATCGAAATCGGCACCGACACGGGCTCCCTCAGCCTATCCAAGGGCGGAGCGGAGTTGACGATCGGCGGGCGGCGCGAGATGACGGAAGCCGATGTCGAATATGCCGGCATCTACCGCCGCTTCGCCGAACTGATCGACGCAAGTGAGATTGATGTGGATCTCGCCCCGCTCGTTCATGTTGCCGATGCCTTCATGCTCGGCCGTAAGATCACGGTCGAACCCTTCGAGGAATGAGATTTCCATGACCGATCCCATCACACTCCACGGCCGCCATCTGATCGAAGGGGCGTGGATCGAGGGCTCAGACTTTTTCACGGCCGACCGCACCGATGGCGTGGAGACCAGGTTCGCACGCGGCAGCGCCGCCGATATCGACCGTGCCGTCCAGGCGGCAGCGGCGGCATTCCTGCTTTACAGCCGGTCCAGCCGCGAAAGCCGGGCTCAATTTCTCGAAGCAATCGCCGATGCCATCGAAGAGCGCGGCGCGGCAATCACCGCCGTCGCCATGGCCGAGACCGGACTTCCGGCCGCACGCCTCGAAGGCGAGCGCGGCCGTACGACCGGCCAGCTGCGGCTCTTCGCGAAGCATATCCGTGACGGCGCCTATCTCGACCGACGCCATGACGCGGCCGACCCAGAGCGCAAGCCGCTGCCGCGCCCGGAGATCCGCCTGGTCCAGCGGCCGATCGGTCCGGTCGGTGTGTTTGGTGCATCCAATTTTCCGCTGGCCTTTTCGACGGCCGGCGGTGACACAGCCTCGGCGCTCGCCGCCGGTTGCCCCGTCGTGGTCAAGGGCCACCAGGCGCACCCCGGGACGTCCGAAATCGTTGCCGCCGCGATCCTCGCAGCGATCCGCGCGACGGACCAGCACCCCGGCGTCTTCGCGCTGGTGCAGTCCGATACAAACGAGGCAGGCGCGGCGCTGGTCCAGCATCCGCTCATCAAGGCGATCGGGTTCACCGGGTCGCTGCGTGGTGGGCGCGCGCTCTTCGATCTGGCGGTCAGCCGGCCGGAACCCATTCCCTTCTTCGGCGAATTGGGCTCGGTCAATCCGGTCTTCGTGCTCGCGCACGCGGCCGAGACCCGTGGAGCCGAAATCGCGCGCAATTGGGCGGCATCGCTCACGATGGGTGCCGGCCAGTTCTGCACCAATCCTGGCGTCCTGATCGTTCCGGAAGCGAGCGCCGACCTCATCGAGACTGAGGCGGCCAATCAGCTTCGTCAGGTGCCTCAGCAGACCATGCTCTCGGCCGGAATCGCGCAGGCTTTCGGGCGAAATGCCGCAAAGCTCGCCGCCGGCAACGCCGTCCGCACCATCTGCGCGCCGGAAGCCACCGGACGCACGGCCACCGCCGGCCTCTTTGCGACCGACGCCGACACGTTCATCTCGAACCCGGAACTGGCGGAAGAAGTGTTCGGTCCCGCGGGCATCGTGGTGCGGGCCCGCAGCGAAGATCACCTGCTGACCATAGCTGATGCACTCGAAGGCCAGCTCACCGTTACGCTGCAGCTGGATGACGCTGATACCGACACGGCCCAGCGGCTGATGCCGATCCTGGAACAGAAGGCCGGGCGCATCCTTGCGAACGGTTTTCCGACAGGCGTCGAGGTGGTGGATGCCATGATGCATGGCGGCCCCTACCCTGCCAGCACCAACGTCGCCGCCACATCCGTCGGAACGCTCGCCATCCGCCGCTTTCTGCGCCCGGTCGCCTACCAGAACCTGCCTGAGGCGCTTCTTCCGGCCGACATGCTCTAAGCTTTCGTCGGCGCCTGGCGGAAGGTCAGGCGTCGACGAGATCACCCATGGCCCGCACAGCCGTGCGGTAACCCTTCGGGCCAAGCCCCGCGATGACGGCGGTCGCGACCTTCGACATCAGCGAGTTGTGGTAGACCGCTTCGCGGCGATGGATGTTGGAGATGTGGAGCTCGATGATCGGGCCCGAAAACATCTTCAACGCGTCCATGATCGGCACCGACGTGAAGGTCAGCCCAGCCGGATTGATGATGATGCCTGCGGCCGGCCGGTCGATCGCCTCATGAATCCAGTCGACCAGCTCATACTCCCGGTTCGACTGGTGGAACACGATCTCCGTTTCACCCGCGGCCTCTCGGCACATGGCCTCGACCTCGGCGAGCGTCGTGTGCCCATAGATCTCAGGCTCTCGCTTGCCGAGCCGGTTCAGGTTCGGACCGTTCAGGACATAGATCGGATGGGGCATGGGTACGAATTCCAAGATTAGCCGGAGTAGCCGAACAGGCGCGGCACGAAGAGCACGACCGACGGGATGAAGGTGATGATCGCCAGCGCGACGAACATGCCCATCAGGAACGGCATCGTGTCACGCACGATATCGCGCAGCGGCGCGCCCGAGACACGGGCAACGACGAAGAGCAGCAGACCATAGGGCGGCGTGATCAGGCCGAGCATCACGTTGAACACCACCACGATCCCGAAATGTACCATGTCGATGCCAAGCGCCTGCGCCGTCGGCACGAGCACCGGCACGATCACGAGGATGATCGTCGTTCCTTCCAGCAAGCAACCGAGCAGCAGAAGCACGAGGTTGACGAGCAGCAGAAATGTCAGCGGCGTGAGTTCGAAGCTCAAAAGAAAAGCGCTGAGCGATGCCGGAATGTTCTCGACCGTTACCACATAGTTGAAGACCATCGCACCGGCGATCAGCATGCCGACGGACGCCGTCATGCGGCCGGCTGAAAGCAGCGAGGCGAAGAACTCGCGCAAACCGACGTCACGGTGAATAATGGCGGAGACGACCAGCGCGTAGCCGGCAGCGACGGCCGCTGCTTCCGTCGGTGTCATCACGCCGCCGCGCAGGCCGACGAGAAGCACAACGGGCAGCATCAGTGCCGGCAGCGCGCGCATGGTGATCCCAGGCAGCTTTCGCACAGGCACCGGCGCTTCCGTCGGGAAGTTCTGGCGGCGCGCGCTCCAGGCGACAATCACCATCTGGCTCAGCGCGATGAGCAAGCCGGGCAGGATACCGGCCAGAAACAGGAAGCCGATGGAGGCGTTGGATACCAGCGAGTAGATGACGAGCGGAATTGACGGCGGCAGGATCGGCGCCATGACGGCCGACACGGCGGTCAGCGATGCCGCGAAGCTCGGCGTGTACTTGTTGTTTTCCGTCATCATCTTCTGCATCATCTTGCCCATGCCGGCGGCATCGGCGATTGCCGAGCCGGACATGCCAGCGAAAATGAGGCTCTGCAGGATGTTGACCTGCGCCAACCCTCCACGGAAGCGCCCGACGAGCGCATTACAGAAATTCAGAAGCCGGATCGTCATCGAGCCGGAGTTCATCAGCTCGGCGGCGAGGATGAACAGCGGCACGGCAAGCATCGTGTAGCTGGTGAACATGCTGTTCAGCAGCTGCTCGGCAGCCGTGCCCATGTCGAGGCCGGCGGCGTAGAGATAGAGGATCGAGGCGCCGATCATCGCATGGCCGATCGGCAGGCCGAGGAGGCTCATCGCGACCAGCGTGACGATGCACAGCGTGAAAGGATCGGAAAGGCTCATAGGCCCGAACTCGCTTCTGTAGGGTCGGCGTCACGGGTCTCGCCACCACGGATGGCGCGCCAGACGAGATAGGCGTAACGGCAGATCACCGCGACGGCGAAGAACACGTAGATCGAGAAGAGCCAGTCGAAGCGGATTTTCAGGTAAGCCGTGGACTGCACCTTCATGAAGGTGACGTAATCCACGACCGCCGGCAGCGAAAAGACATAGAGCCCGATCAGCCAAGCACCGCCGACGATCAGCATGATGCGACGTGCGGCTGGAGGCACCATCCAGAACAGGAGGTCGAACCGGATCTCTTCGTCTTCGCGAATGACGAAGGCCGCGCCCCAGAGAACCATCCACAGCCACATGATGACGGACAGTTCGGACGTCCAGCCCGTCGGGAAATTGAGGAAGTATCGAAAGACGATCTGCGTAATGAACGCGACGAACATCACGCCCATCATGATGGCGAGAATGTTCTCCGCGCGCCGGTTAAGCCAGCGCAACACGGGCATGAGACGCATCGTGACCTCCTCGACGGTTGCAAGCCAATCAGCCGCGGCTCCGCGGGGAGCCACGGCTGTTCGCTATCGCATTACATGCCGTTGATGGTCTCGACCATGCCCTCGGGCCAGCTCTCGGCGAGGCTCGATTCCAGGTAGAGGTTCTGGGCATACTCGCGGAAGGCATCGAGATTGGGCTCGTAAACCTCAAGACCCTGCTCCTTGAAGTAGGCGGCGAGTTCCTCTTCCTGCTTCACGTGCTCGGCCTGGCTCCAGTCGATCGCGTTGTCGGCGGCCGTCTGCAGCGTTTCCTGCTGCTCGGGCGTCAGTCCGTTCCAGGCATCCAGCGAGATCGTCAGAAGGTCGAAGCCGACGAGATGCGACGTCAGCACGATCTGCGACATCACTTCGTAAAACTTCATGTTCTGGACGTTCGGCAACGGATTGTCCTGGCCGTCGATCGCGCCGGTCTGCAGGCCGGTGTAGACTTCGGCATAGGCCATCGGCGTCGGGTTTGCGCCAAGCGCCTGCCCGAGGAACTGCCAGGCGTCACCACCCGGCATGCGCAGGTTCACGCCCTGCAGATCTTCAGGTGTCTCGATGCGTCCTTCGGTGCGAAGACCGACATGGCGGGCACCGAAATAGGTGGGGCCGAGGATCTTCACCGAAAGCTGGTCCTCGACCATCTGCTTCATCTCTTCACCAGCCTCGCTGTTGAAGAAGGTGCGCAGGTGATCGGCGTCGCGGAAGAGATATGCCGACGTCAGGATAGACCAGGCCGGGATCTGGTTGGAGATATCCTGCGGGGCGATGTTGCCCATCTCCAGATTGCCACGCTGAAGCGCGACCAGTTCTGTGCCCTGCTTGAAGAGGTTGCCGCCGTAATAGCCCTGGAACTGGAATTCGTCGCCGAGCTCCTCGGTGAAGCGCTCCATCATGCGCGCTCGGATGTCCTGATCCGAGAAGACAGCCGAGAACCGCAGCTCGACAGGCTCTTGGGCAATCGCCGGAACGCTGACGGCAGCCGACAGGATGAGCGCGCCAGCGGCGAGGATGGAGCGGCGTGAAAACTTCGAAAACATGAGGGTCCTCCCTTTGAATTTCTTGCCCGCCCATGGCCTCCAGCCGGCGGATACCGCTTTTCATGCCACTCGACAAAGCGCATTTCAATAGGCGTCGTGGATTTCGTATGAGATTATTGATTATATCTGGTCACGGCAGATGCGCTCGGCGAGCTTGCCTGGAGCCATCAGGTCGGGCAGAGGAACAGGGTGCTGAGGAGGATTTGCGCTTGAGCGGCGACATCCATTCACCGGAGACTGCGGGCGACGCAACCTATCGCCGCATTCGAACCGACATTATTTTCGGCCATCTGGGTCCGGGCGAACGCCTGCGGCTGGAGCGGCTTCGCACGCGCTATGCCACAAGCGTAAGCACGCTGCGAGAGGTCCTCTACCGCCTGTCTTCCGAGGGCCTGGTGACCGCCGAAGGTCAACGCGGCTTCGAGGTCGCGCCGATTTCGGCGGCTAATTTCCGGGAAGTCGCGGCCATGCGGGGCCTGCTCGAAGGCCATGCGCTGCAGGAATCGTTTGCGGCCGGCGACATCGAGTGGGAGGGCCGAGTCGTCGCCGCCCATCACAAGTTGGCACGGCTGGAAACGCTCATTCTTGCAGGCGATCTGGAACAGACATCGGCATGGAAGCACTACGACCGCGAATTTCATCACGCGCTGATTTCGGCCTGCGGATCCCGCGCGCTCATGGATACGCACAGCGTCATCTTCGACCAGTTCCTGCGCTACCAGATTCTGGCCGTGCGTTTTCGCGGCGAGATCGCGGTCGGTGAACACCGGACACTGCTGGACTGCGCGCTCGTGCGCGACGCCGACACCGCTCTCCGCACGCTCGACCGACACATCCACGCCTGCGTCGATTACACCGTTGAGCAAGGGCTCTTTCCATTGGCAGCCCAGTGAGACCAGTTGAATTGCACACCGTGCTCGGGCAGCTTCGGTGGAAATCTGCGGCAGAGAGTGAAAGATGACCGAGCCGGTTATTCATACTGAAACGATCGGGGACAATGCCTATCGCCGCATCCGCGCCGATATCATCTTCGGCCGCATCGCACCCAGCCAGAAGCTGAAGCTTGACAAGTTGAAGGATGTCTACGGCGCAAGCATCAGCACCTTGCGCGAGATTCTCAGCCGGTTGACCTCGGAAGGGCTGGTCGTTGCCGAAGGTCAGCGTGGCTTCGAGGCCGCCCCCGTGTCGGTGGAAAACCTGCGCGAGGTTGCAGCGCTGCGCCAGCTTCTGGAAGGTTTCGCGCTCGAACAGTCCTTTGCGGCGGGCGATGTGGAATGGGAAGGCCGCGTCGTTGCTGCTCACCACAAGCTCGCGGCGCTGGAGCAGCGCATGCGCGATGGCGACATGAGCCAGACGGAGATGTGGAAGCGCTATGACTGGGAGTTTCACCAGGCGCTCATTTCGGCCTGCGGCTCCAAGGTGCTGATGGATACCCATGCCGCCATCTTCGACAAATATCTGCGTTACCAGATGATCGCGCTGTCGTTTCGAGGCGACATCGCGGCGCGCGAGCACCGCGTGATGCTGGAAGCGGCGCTCGATCGCGATGCTCCTACGGCGAAATCGATGCTGGAAAAGCACGTGGGCGGCGGTGTCGAACATGCCTTGGCCACAGGAACCATCAAGACCTGATACAGAACCTGATCAGCCCAGGATCATTCAAAGTTGAAAATATCTGATGAAATGGATTATGTCTGTTGTCATTGTACCGGCGCATCGGGGCGCCGCGCGTTGCGACGACAGGATCACAGAACATGTTTCGGCTCGGATTGATCGGTGACAACATCAAGCGCTCCAAGTCGCCCATGCTGCACCGGTTGGCGGGACAGCTTTGCGGCCTGGACGTCACTTACGAGCCGCTGATCCCGGCCGACATGGGTCTCGATTTCGACGCGGTGTTCGATCAGTGCCGTGAGAGCGGCTTTCGCGGCATCAACATCACCTATCCCTACAAGGAGCGCGTGTTTCCAGCGTTGAACGTGCCCGATCCCCGCGTGCGGGCGATCGCTGCCTGCAATACGGTGATCTTCGATGCCGATGGCCCGTCCGGCACCAACACCGACTACACCGGCTTCGTTGCCGCTTTCCGTGAGAGCCTGCCGGGCATGACGCCCGGCACGGTCGCCATGGCGGGGGCTGGTGGGGTTGGCAAGGCGGTGGCCTTTGCGCTGGCCGAACTCAAGGCCACCGCGCTGCACATCTTCGACACCGACGCCGTGCGTGCCGAAGCGCTGGCAAACGCGATTCGCGCAAATGCTCCCGGTATGTCTGTTTCGGTCTCCCCCACGATCGAGGACGCGACAGAAGGCGCCGACGGCATCGTCAACTGCACGCCCCTCGGCATGACCGGCATTCCCGGCACCGCCGTTCCCTTGACGCTCATGCCAAAAGCCGGCTGGGCGTTCGATGCGGTCTATACACCGGTCGACACGCAATTCCTGATGGATGCGCAAAAGCGTGGATTGGCAACCATCAGCGGCTACGAACTCTTCTTCCATCAGGGCATAGACGCGTTCCACGCCTTCACCGGCGCAAGGGTCGATACGAAAGAACTGCGCCATGCGCTGAAAGCAGAGGCGCTGGAGCAGGCATGAAAACCTCGATCGCGACCGTCTCGATCAGCGGCAATCTGACCGAAAAACTCGCAGCCATCGCCCGCGCCGGATTCGACGGCATCGAGATTTTCGAGAATGATTTCCTCGCCTTCGATGGCTCGCCGCGCGATGTTGCCAAAATGGCCGTCGATGCCGGTCTTGCGATCACGCTTTACCAGCCTTTCCGCGATTTCGAGGGACTGCCGGAGCCGCAACGCGCCCGCGCATTCGATCGGGCAGAACGCAAGTTCGACGTCATGCAGGAACTGGGGACTGACCTCATCCTCGTCTGCTCGTCGGTCTCGCCGATCGCGATGGGCGGCATCGACCGCGCGGCGGACGATCTTGCCGAACTCGGCGCGCGTGCTGCGAAACGGGGCCTTCGCATCGGCTACGAGGCGCTCGCCTGGGGGCGGCATGTCAACGACCACCGCGACGCCTGGGAAATCGTGCGCCGCGCCGATCATCCCAATGTCGGGCTCATCCTCGATTCCTTTCACACGCTTGCGCGACGCACGGATCTGAAATCCATCCGCTCGATTCCGAAGGACAAGATCTTCTTCGTGCAGCTTGCCGATGCGCCGGCAATCGACATGGATCTGCTCTATTGGAGCCGTCATTATCGCAACATGCCGGGTGAAGGCGACCTGCCCGTTCCGGCGTTCATGGCAGCCGTCGCCGCGACCGGCTATGACGGCTATCTGTCGCTCGAGATATTTAACGACCAGTTCCGCGGTGGTTCGCCACGGGCGATCGCCGTCGACGGGCATCGGTCGCTCATCTGGCTGATGGACCGGATCCGGCGCGACGAGCCCGCTTTGAAGGTCGACCTTCCCGCCATGCCCGCACCGATCGGCGTCGAGGGCGTCGCGTTCGTCGAATTTGCGACGGACAAGAAGGGCGCGGCTGACATTGCACGGCTGCTGTCCGCGATGGGATTTTCCGAAGTCGGCCGGCACGTCTCGAAAGACGTCTCGCTGTGGCGCCAGGGCGATATCAACATTGTCGTCAATACCGACAGTTCAGGCTTCGCGCACTCCTCCTTCCTCGTTCACGGGACTTCGGTCTACGCCTTCGCTCTTTGGACCGACGATGCGCAGGCAACGGTCGAGCGTGCACGTGCACTCGGCGCGGAACCGTTCGAGCAGGAAGTCGGCCCGGGCGAGCTGAAAATCCCAGCCATCCGTGGCGCCGGTGGCGGCGTGATCTATTTCCTCGACCGGAACTCCGATCTTTCCAAGCTCTGGGACATCGACTTTGCTCCCGCCGATGGCGCCTCGCCGGCGAACAGCGCCGGCCTCACCCGCATCGACCATGTCGGCCAGACGATGGAGCATGGCGAGATGCTGTCATGGCTTCTCTTCTACACATCCATCTTCCGCGCTCACAAAACCCCGACGGTCGACGTCATCGATCCGGCCGGCGTTGTGCGCAGCCAGGCAATCGAATCCGATGATGGCGGCTTGCGCCTGACGTTGAATGGCGCCGACAACCAGCGCACGCTGGCCGGACACTTCATTTCCCAAAGCTTCGGCTCGGGCGTGCAGCACATTGCGTTCGCGACGGACGACATCTTCGAGACGGCGGCGTCCCTGCGCCGGGCTGGCTTCACGCCACTGGCGCTGTCACCGAACTACTACGACGACGTTGAGGCCCGCTTTGGACTGGAACCGGAACTTGCCGACCGGTTGAGGGCGGAAAACATTCTCTACGACCGAGACGAGAACGGCGAGTTTTTTCAGCTCTACGCTCCCACCTGGGGCGAAGGCTTCCTCTTCGAGATCATCGAACGACGTGGAGACTACCGCGGCTACGGTGCGCCGAATGCGACGTTCCGGATTGCTGCGCAGAAGCGTCATATGCGGCCGAAGGGCATGCCGACCGCCTGAGGGCGACCGGCAATCTCCCATTTATTTGAGCTTCAACAGGCTCTCTGCCGTGCCACCGAGCACCGCCTGACGATCGGCGTCCGACAGGGATTGCTGCCGATCGACGACATCGACGGGCGCATCGTGCCCCATGTCGAAGCAATAATCCGAACCGAGCATGATCCGGTCGGCGCCGACCTGATCGACCAGGAAGGACAGACCGGCGTCGGAATGGGAAATCGTGTCGTAGTGGAAGCGCTTGAGGTAGCTGAGCGCGCCGTTCTCCATGTGCTTCAGTTCGGGCCGCCCCATCGCCCAGCCATGGTTCAGGCGTCCGGCGAGGAATGAGAACGCGCCGCCCGCATGCGGCAGCACGATGTCGAGCTTCGGGAAGCGATCCATGACGCCGCCGAAGATGAGATGCGCGGCAGCGACAGCCGTATCGAACGGGTTACCGAGGAGGTTCGCGAGGAAATACGGCTTCAGCCGGTCAGTCATGCCGATGACTTTCAGGGGATGCAGGAAGATCGGCCAGCCCATCGCCTCGATGCGCTCGAATACGGGCAGCAGCCGCTCGTCCGACAGGTCCCAGTCGCCGATCGCCGTGCCCATATAGACGCCGCACATGCCGGGCGCATCCTTGACGCGCTCCAGTTCGGCGAGCGCTTCTTCCGCGTGGTTTGCCGGGATCATCGCGAGGCCGACAAGCCGATCGGGAAACTGCTCATGCGCTTCCACAAGCGAATCGTTGAAGGCGACGGACAGCGCCCGCGCCACCGGCGCATCGGCGAAATAGACCATCGGCTGGGTGAGCGACAGCGCCTGGACGTCGACGCCCTGGCGATCCATGTCGGCGATGCGCATGTCGAGATCGGTGAAGCGCTTCTCCAGCGGCCCCGCATGCAGCGGACCGACATCTATGATCGTGCCGCGCGGATCGCGCCGCACACAGGCACCGCACTTGCAGCCCTCGGTTTCGAGCGCCGCGATGTAGCGTTCCGGAAAATAATGCGCATGGATATCGATCCGGCGCGCGCGGTTTTCGCTCGTGTCTGTCACATGTCACCCTGGTGTTTGTAAAAAGGTCTAGGCCTTGCCGCGGAGAGCTTCGGCTGCGGAACGATTTGCCGGCTGGCGGCGCGCCTGGGCTTCCGACATCTCGATCGCGCTGATCAGATATTCCGCCGTGTTGCGCGAATGGGCCTCGATGACTTCCTGCGCTTTCGCAACATCATTGCGCTCGCAAGCCGTCAGCAGATCCCAGTGCTCGCGCTGCGACTGCTCGCGCCCGCGCACCGAGATATAGAGCCGCACATAACGTTCGACGTTCGAGCGGAACTGATCGATGGTTTCAAGAAGGCGCGGCCAGCCGCAGGCATCGTTGATCGCAGCGTGGAATTTACGGTTGAGCTCCGGCCAGCTGTCGTTCGCGTTCTCGTCGTCAATCAGCCGGTCCATCGCCTCCAGCGTCTCGCGCATGCCCCGGAAATCCTTCGGGCGCAGATTTTCCAGCGCCTTGCCGACCGCAAGACGTTCCAGTGAGCCGCGAATGGCAAACATTTCGCGGATATCGGCCGGGTCGAGCCTGGCCACTTCAACACCGCGATACGGATAGACGACCACAAGCCCCTCGGCCTGCAACTGCTTGAGTGCCTCGCGAACAGGCATGCGGCTGACGCCGAGCGTGGCGGCGATTTCGTTCTGATCGAGCTTGATCCCTGCAGGCAGCCGCCCGTCGACGATGGCCGAGCGGATGAGGCCAAGAACGATGTCCTTGCGGCTCATGGGCTGGCTGATCAGCCGCGCCTCTTCCTGCGAAAGTTCGATCATCAATTCGGCTCCTCGTCCGACGGTCTTTTGTTCAGCAAAGCCACGACGTTTGCAATCAGCTGCGCCTCGCTCAATTTCTAGGCGTGAAAGATGCATGCCCAAAAATCATCTTGATATCCGTGATCTAATATATTAGTCGTCAGATCACAAGCGGATTTTCCCGCACAGGATCGCCTCCACGAGACGGACGCAGAGCCGTGGCGATCGACCCGAAAACCAGAGGCCAGGATCAATCACCATGTTGCACACTCTACGCGCCGTCAGCATCACCGCCGCCGCTTCCGCAGCGCTTGCGCTCTCCGTTTCCTTCGCCGCTGCGCAGGATCTGGAAACCTTCACCTTCATGTTCCCCGTCGAGAGCGTGAACCAGTTCCACCCCTTCTACATTGCTGACGAACTGGGCTTCTTCGCCGAGGAAGGTCTGGAAGTGTCGTTCCAGGACGCCGGCGGATCCAGCGCGGCCATCCAGCAGGTCATCGCCGGCAATGCCGACGCCGCCCTGCCTGCACCGAGCGCATTCCTCAATGCCGTCGCCCAGGGCTTCGACCTGAAGTGGGTCTATTCCTACCAGTACGCGAACATCTTCACGCTGGCCGCCACCGCTGAATCCGGCATCTCAACGATCCAGGATCTGAAGGGCCGGAGCGTCGGCGTGTCTGATCTCTCAGGCGGTGAAGTTCCACTCGTGCGCGCCGTCCTCGAAGAAGCCGGCCTAACAAGCGAAGAAGTCAGCCTCATCCCCGTCGGCGACGGCTCGGCACTCACCGTCCAGGCGCTCGAATCCGGCCAGGTCGATGCCTATTCCTCCAGCCTCTTCGACATCGCCGCCATCCAGTCGCGCGGCATCGACATGGTGACGATCCTGCCGCAGGAGGCCCAGGACTTCCCGGCAAACGGCGTCGTCGTTTCGGCCGAGCTTCTCGCAAGCGATCCGGACAAGATCGAAGGCTTCCTGCGCGCCGTCGCCAAGGGTGTCGTCTACGCAGCCGCCAATGACGAGCGCGCCTTCGCCATGGCCAAGGAAATCCGGCCGGAAGAGTTCGAGGACGAAGCGATCGCCGCTCCGAACTGGGAAGTCGCCCGACGTTTGAAGACCCCGCCGGCCGCACTCGCAGAGGAGCCCTTCGGCACGCATTATCTCGAAGGCTTCCAGGCCTATCACGACTTCCTGCGCCAGGGCACCGAGGAAGAAGGCGCCCTGCCGACGGACGTCGACCTCTCGGTTGCACTCGACAGCTCGCTGATCGAAGCTGCCAATGAATTCGACCGGGCTGCCGTGGAAGCCGCGCAATGATGGCCGTGCGTCTCGAAGACAAGGCGCCGCTCGAAAGAGCGGCGCCTGCCGAAACCATCATCGACGTCAGGGGTCTTGGCAAGACGTTCACCCTCGATTCCGGGCCCGTCATCGCGCTCGAAAGCGTCGATCTGACGATCCGCAAGGGTGAGTTCATTTCCTTCGTCGGTCCCAGCGGTTGCGGCAAGTCGACCTTGCTGAACATGGTGGCTGGGCTTCTGCCAGCAACCCAAGGCAAAGCGACGCTCAACGGCCGCGCGATCAACGAGCCGTCCCGCCAAGTGGGCTTCATGTTCCAGACGGCGGTTCTCTTGCCATGGCGCACAGTCGAGGAAAACGTTCTGATGCCGGCGGAAGTGTTCGGCACCAAGACGGAAGCCACACGTCAGAAGGCGCGCACCGTGCTGGAAGCTGTCGGCCTTGGCGATTTCATGAACGCCTATCCGCGCCAGCTTTCTGGCGGCATGCAGCAGCGCGTCTCGCTTGCCCGCACGCTGACCTACGAGCCCGACGTTCTTTTGATGGACGAACCGTTCGGCGCACTCGACGAATTCACGCGCGAAGCGATGAACCTGGAGCTGATGCGCATCACGCAGGCGGCGGGCATTACCGTACTCTTCGTGACGCATAACATCACCGAGGCCGTCTTCATGGCCGACCGCGTCGTGGTCATGACGCCGCGTCCGGGCAAGGTCTCCGGCGTCATCGATGTCGAACTGCCGCGTCCGCGCACGATCGATCAAATGCAGAGCCAGACCTTCACCGATCTCATCTTCAAAGTCAGGGGAATCCTCGGCCATGGCCAAGACAGTCACGCTTGATGCCGAGCCGGTGAAGGCCGCCTCGCCCTATAAGAACGCCAACCAGGAACTGCGCTACAAGTTCTACACCTTGGCGATCATCGTCGTGATCCTGGCTGCCTGGGAACTCGCACCGCGCCTCGGCCTCGTCTCGCCGATCATCCTGCCGTCCTTCTCGGCCGTCGTCGGCGCGCTCATCTCGCTCGTCCAGCAGGACTTCTTCCTGCGCCACTTCTCCGTGACCCTGACCGAAATCCTCATCGGCTTCGTGCTCGGCACGTCGATCGGGCTCGCGCTCGGCATCGCACTGGCGGTCTGGCCCACGGCCAAGCGCATCGCCTACCCGTTCGTCGTCGGTTTCCAGGCGATCCCCAAGATCGTCTTTGCGCCGCTCTTCATCGCCTGGTTCGGCTTCGGCATGAGCTCCAAGGTCGTCATGGCCGTTGTGATCTCGTTCTTCCCCGTGCTGATCAACACGCTGGTCGGCCTGGAAAGCGTGCCGGAAGATGCCCGCAAGCTGATGCGCTCCATCAAGGCCACGCCGTTGCAGACATTCCGCAAAGTGTCGCTGCCGCATGCGCTGCCGGTCATCTTCGCCGGTGTGAAGGCTGCGCTCACCTTCGCCGTCATCGGCGCGATCGTCGGCGAGTTCGTTGGCGCATCGGAAGGCCTCGGCTATCTCGTCGAGCTCTACAAGAACCAGCTGCGCATCGACCGCGTCTTCGCCGTCATCGTGATCCTCGCGACAATCGGTGCCGGTGGGTACTTCCTGCTCGAATGGCTCGACCGCAAGCTGATCTTCTGGCGCACCGACGCCCAGGGCAAGTGATGCCGCGCGTCACCATCATCGTGCTTGGCGGCACCATCACCATGGTGCCGCAGGCATCCGGCGGCATTGCGCCGTCGGTCAGCGGCGACGATCTGGTCGCCGCCGTCCCGGCCCTCCTTGATGTCGCCGAGATCGATGTCGTCACGCCGTTTCTCGTGCCGGGCGCGTCGCTCACCTTCGCGCAAATAGCAACAGTGGCCGACATGGTCGCGGCGGCTGGCGCGAACGGGGCCGATGGCGTCGTCGTGGTGCAGGGCACCGACACGATCGACGAAACGTCGTTCCTCTTGGATCTCGCCTGCGAGACCGGCCCGGACCAACCGGCCATCGTCGTCACCGGCGCCATGCGTGGCGCAGCCGCGCCAGGCGCCGATGGACATGCCAATCTGCTCGCCGCCGTCACGGTGGCGGCAGCGCCCCAGGCGAAGTCGCTCGGCACGCTGGTCGTGCTCAATGACGAAGTCCATGCCGCACGATACGTGCAGAAATCCGACACGGGTCTGCCCTCGGCCTTCACCGCGCCTGGGCTTGGCCCCATCGGCACCGTAACGGAAGGGACCTTCCGGCTGCGCCTCCTCCCGGTGGCGTCGCCCCGCCCCGCCCTGCCGATCGCGGAAGCAGCGCCGGTCGCCATCGTCCAGACCGGGCTCGGCGACGATGGCCGCCTCATCGACACCATTGCCGGTGCCGGGTTCCAGGGTGCGGTCATCGCCGCCATGGGCGCAGGCCATGTGCCGGCTGCCATCGTGGAGCGCCTCGATGCGATTGCCCGATCGATGCCGGTCGTGCTTTCGACACGGGTCCCGGGCGGTGCGGTTTTCGAAGACAGCTATGGTTTTGCCGGCTCGGAAATGGATCTCATCCGTCGCGGCCTGATTCCTGCGGGCCTTCTACCCCCGCACAAGGCGCGGCTTCTGCTCGCCTGCCTGCTGGGCGCCGGATTCGCCACCGACGAGATCGAGACGCATTTCAAGGCTTTTGCCTGATCCATCACGAAAGGCTTCATTCATGTCCGATCCGATCATCGATGCGGCGCGCATTCGCGGCCGCCTGCCCTACGAGCCGATCACGCAGCGTCCGAAACTGAAGCTGCCCGATGGCAAGCGCGTCGCGGTCTGGACGATCGTCAATGTCGAGAACTGGTCACCCGCCGGCGCCATGCCGCGCGCAGTCCTCTCGCCGCCCATGGGCCAGCCGCTCCTGCCGGATATCCCCAACTGGGCCTGGCACGAATACGGCATGCGGGTGGGCTTCTGGCGGTTCCTCGAAGCCCTGTCGAGCCGGGGGCTAAAGGCAAGTTTTGCGGTCAACGGCACGGCACTCAGCGTCTATGAGCCCGCGTGCCGCGCAGCGCTGGACGCCGGTTGGGACTTCGTCGGCCACGGCTATATCCAGCGGCCGATGCACAAGGTCGAGGAACAGAAGCAGTCGATCATCGACACGGTCGAAGCGATCCGTGCCTTCACCGGCAAGGCGCCGCGCGGCTGGGAAAGCCCAGGCTTGACGGAAACCGAAGACACACTCGATCTCCTGGCCGAAGCCGGCATCGAATATGTCTGCGACTGGTGCCTGGACGACCAGCCGGTGACGATGCAAACACGATCGGGCCCGATCGTCTCCGTGCCCTATTCGGTCGAGATCAACGACGTGGTCATCACCGCCGTGCAGGGCCACCGCTCAGACGAGATCTATCTGCGCGGCGTCGACCAGTTCGACCGGCTCTATCAGGAAGGGGCCGACAACGCCCGCGTGATGGCGATCTCCATCCACCCCTACCTCACCGGCGCGCCGCACCGGATCAAATATCTCGAAATGCTCTACGACCACATCCTGAGCCATCCCGACGTGGCGCTGATGACCGGCTCGGAGATTCTCGACTGGTACAAGACCGAAACGGCCTGACCTAGCTTCGAGAATGATAAAGGCCCCGGCAATCGCTGCCGGGGCCATTAAAGTCAGTGGGCGATCATTTCCGCAACGATCGCATCGCCCGACAAAGCTGCCGGATAATAGGTCGGCCAATTCGTCACCTCCGACAGCAGCGCTTCGCGGTCGTTGCCCCAATAGAGGTGGTAGTGGTCGGATGCCGACTGCGCGATGCGGTGGTCGCTGAACTGGATGAATTGCGGGGCATCGGCGTCGCCTTCGGTCTTTTCGAAGACGAAGCGCACGCCGCGGTTCCCGGCTTCATAGGTCAGGATCTCATATCCGTCGCCTTCGTAGCGCGCCGAAACGGTCGCTTCACCCCGATGGAACGTGACGCTGTAACGGCCGATCTCGATCCGGTCGACATCGGTGCGATAGCCCGTTTCGTAATAGGCCTTGTACTCGTCCTCCGACTTGTCACCCGTCTCGGCCTTGTGCGCCATGACCGGATCGAGCGTGCCATCCTGGAGAAGAGAATAGACCGACTGCCAATCGCCGCCCCAATCGGAAAGCGGCCGGTCGCGCACCTCCGCATCCTCGAACTCGCCGCGATAGATGCGCTCGGCATCCGCATCATGATCGTGACCATGGGCGTGGTCATGGCCCGCGTGGCCGTTGGCTTCGGTGTGGTCATGCGTGCCCGACGCCATGGCCGGTGACGGCATGGTGGCGAGCCCAGCGAAAAGCACAGAAAACACGGCGACGGAGGCGGCGAGGCGGATGCGGTTCATGCGATACTCCATGGTGTGACGATCAAGAAAGGCGATGTGGCGCCGCGCCGGCCCCCCTGACCAAAGGACGAAAGACCGGCGCATGGCGCTGATTGACAGCGCAGTATGTTATGTTATTTCATTCGTCAAATCATTTTACGTTATACCGTTACAAGTGTGAGGCGGCCCTAGTGCGTTTCATCAACCCTTCCGCGCCCCGCAACCCCGAAGGCGTGCAGGCTCGCCAGATCAAGACATGGGTCCGCGCCGTGTTCAATCTTGAAGACGATGCGGCGGTGTCCGTCGCGCAGCTCGCCTGTCCGGACATCGGCTGTCCCGATGTGGAGACGGTGATCGCCATCGTCCGCCCCGATGCCGCCCCCAAAACTCCGCCTGCTCGCCCCGCTCGCCGCCGTAACGGAAGCGGATATTTACGCGCTGCAGAGCAAGTACGACGCCGGTTCTTAGAGTCTCACTCCAGCGCGATGAACGCCCGGTACGGCGCGACGATGCGGCCGAGATCGACGCGGGCGCGCAGTTTGGCGGCGAGCAGATACATGCCGCCGATCTTGCGGTGCAGGAACAGCGTTTCGGCCGGCGGCACATGCATCAGGTCGCGGTCCGTGCCGATGGTCTGGCCCATGGCGCGCAGGCGCTCCAAGAGGTCCGACGCCTTGAAATCGAAGGGCGTCGGCTGGCGCAGCGGCACCATCGCCGTCTGGAACATGCGGATGATGAGCTCGCGCTGCATGGCGGGCGTCTTCGCACCGAAATAGCCGATCTTCAGCATAGCAGTGCGGATCGCCTCGCGCTCATTGTCGAGCCCTGCCAATAGCAGCGCGCGAAAATCCTCGCCTAAGGCCACATCGAAGGCGCGCACCGCGCCGAAATCGAGAAGCACGATGCAGCCCGATTGCGGCTCGTACCGGTAATTGGCAAGGTTCGGGTCGGTCTGCATGGCGCGAAAGACGAAAAGTTCGCGCATCACGAGGTCGATCAGCCGCTCGGCGACCCGGTCCCGCGTCGCTTGAGGCTCCTGCGCCAGCGCATCGAGCGACACGCTTTCGACGAAGCTCATGGCCAGCACGCGCGGCGTGGAGAATTCCGGGACATGGGCCGGCACGAGGAAATCGGCTGAGCCCGACAGAAGCGCGCCGAAGCGCACGAGCCATGCTGCCTCGCGCTCGTAATCGGCCTCGTCATGCAGCTGGCGCTTGGCCTCAGTGAGAAGCGGCGCAAGGTCCATGCCCGGCGGCACAAGGCCCGGCAGGCGAAACAGGCTTGCGATGTTGTCGATGTCGCTGTCGATGCTGTCGCGCACGCCCGGATACTGAACCTTGATCGCAAGATCGCGCCCATCGAGGCTCTGCGCCCGGTGCACCTGCCCGATCGAGGCGGCGGCGAAGGGCACCTCGTCGAACCGGGCAAACCGGGACCGCCAGCCCTCGCCCCATTCGGCATCGAGCACGCGGCTCAGCTGATGCGGCGCCATGTGACGCGCGTCGGCCTGCAACGAGGCAAGAATGGACGCCATTTCCGGCGGCAGCACGACGCCTGGATCCATCGACAGCATCTGGCCAAGCTTGAGCGCCGCGCCCCGCATATGCGACAGACCCTCGGTCAGCCGCATCGCGTTTGCGGGCGTCAGCAGCATGGAAGACAGCTGAGGGCGCTGGCCGGACGCCATCTGCCGTAGACCCGATGCAGCCGTGTTGCCGGCAATGCCGGCCGCAATGCTGCCCATGCTGAACAGCCGCGACAGCCGGCTTGAAGGGATTGCTGATCCTTCTCTTCTTCGTCGCTCGGTCAAGAATGTCGCCTCGTTTGCTGCCAGCACCTATCTGGCGCGGCGGCAGCGCTTGTCGAGGCGGCGATCCCCAATCAGCCACGGATCAATCCGTGCGGCCCTTGCCGACGCCCGGCAGGACGCAAAGCATTTCATAAAGCAGGTTTGCGCCGATCAGCGCCGTGTTGCCTGAAGGATCGTAGGGCGGCGAGACTTCGACAAGATCGCAGCCGACGAGATTGAGACCGGCAGCACCGCGCACGATCTCCAGCCCCTGCCAGATCGTGAGGCCACCCGGCTCGACCGTGCCCGTGCCCGGCGCGAATGCAGGGTCGAGACTGTCGATGTCGTAGGTGAGATAGACCGGCGCATCGCCGATGATTGCGCGGATTTCGGCCATCAGCGGCGTCAGCGATTTGTGCCAGCATTCCTCCGCCTGCACGACCCGCCAGCCGCGCTCGCGGCCCCAGTCGAAATCGGCAGGCCCGTAGCCGGTGCCGCGCAGGCCGATCTGAAACACCTTGTCGTTGATCAGGCAGCCGTCCTCATAGGCGCGGCGGAACGGACAGCCATGGGCGACCTTCTCGCCGAACATCTCGTCGTTGATATCGGCATGCGCGTCGACGTGGATGAGCGCGACCGGCCCGTGCTTTTCCTTGATCGCCCTCAGGATCGGCCAGGTCAGCGTGTGGTCGCCGCCAAGCGTCAGCGGGATCACGTCATGGGCAAGGATGCCGCGATAGAACTCCGTGATGATGTCGACAGATTTCTTCAGATCGAAGGTGTTGATCGGCACGTCGCCGATATCGGCCACCTGCAGATGCTCGAATGGCGCCGCGCCCGTTGCCATGTTGTAAGGCCGCAGCATTCGGGATTCGTCGCGGATCTGGCGCGGACCGAGGCGCGTGCCCGGCCGGTTCGACGTGCCAATGTCCATCGGAATGCCGACGAAGCAGGCGTCGAGGCCTTCCGCGGTGGGTTGGCTCGGCAGCCGCATCATGGTGACCGGCCCGCCGAAGCGCGGCATCTCGTTGCCGCCGAGCGGCTGGTTGAAGCGGTGCGTCGTCATGCGGTTGCGCTTTCCGGAAAATGCAGCGTCTTGATTTCGAGGAAGTCTTCGAGCCCCAGGAGCCCGCCCTCACGCCCGTTGCCGGACTGCTTGTAGCCGCCAAACGGGCTGCCATAGCGGTGCGGCCCGCCATTGATGTGAACCATGCCGGCGCGAAGGCGGGACGCAACGCGCTCGGCGCGCTCCCGGTTGCCGGTCTGCACATAGGCGGCAAGCCCATAAGGCGTGTCGTTGGCGATCTTGATCGCCTCTTCCTCTGTGTCGAACGGGATCAGGCAGACGACGGGCCCGAAGATTTCCTCGCGCGCGATGCGCATGTCGTTGCTGACATCCGCAAAGATCGTCGGCCGCGCAAAATAGCCTTCGGAAAGCCCGGCCGGCCGTCCCGGGCCGCCGGCCACGAGCCGTGCGCCTTCCGCGACACCGGCCTCGATCAGCGCCTGCACGCGGCCAAACTGCGTGTCGCTGACGAGCGGTCCCATCCGGTCGCCTTCCTGCTTCGGATCGCCGACCTCCTGGGCTTCCGCCGTCTCACGCGCAAGGTTCACGACCTGATCGTAAACGCTGCGCTCCACCAGCATGCGGGTCGGCGCGTCGCAGCTCTGGCCCGTGTTGTTGAACACCTCGCGGATACTAGCCGGCACGCGGGCCTCGAGATCGGCATCAGCGAAGACGATGTTCGGCGATTTGCCGCCGAGTTCGAGCGTGACCCGCTTGACGCTCGGCGCAGCATCCTGCGCCACCGCCGTTCCACCCCGCGTCGAGCCGGTAAAGGACATCATCTGCACGTCCGGGTGGCGCGAGAGGGCCGCGCCAACCTCCGGCCCGGTGCCGTTGACGAGGTTGAAGACCCCGGCCGGAATGCCGGCTTCATGGATCATCTCGGCATAGAGCATGGCATTCAGCGGCGTCAGCTCGGACGGTTTGAGAACCGCCGTACAGCCCGTCAGAAGCGCCGGGATCACCTTCAGCACGATCTGGTTCATCGGCCAGTTCCAGGGCGTGATCAGCCCGCAGACGCCGATGGGTTCGCGCAGCATCGTATCGCCGTTTGGCAAAACCTCGCGCCATTTCAGCCGGTCGAAGGCGGCTAGAAACCCTTCCAGATGGCCGATGCCGACATCGGCCTGCTGCCCCTGGCACATGGTCGCCGGCGCGCCGAGTTCCAGCGTGATCGTCTCCACCATCTCGTCGTATCGGCGCTTGTAGACGGCGAGAAGCCGCTCGCAGGCCGCCCGCCGCTCCGCCGGTGATGTCGTCGACCAGAGCGGAAACGCCCGGTTCGCCGCCGCCACCGCCCGGTCGATATCGGCCGCGGTGCCGAGCGAGATCACGCCGATCTGCTCTTCGGTGGCCGGATCGATGACCGCGTGGTCGCGCGGCGTCACCGGATCGATCCAGGCGCCATCAATATAGAACTGGCGTCGCTCGATCATGCGCCCGTCTCCTTCGTCTTCAGCCATTGGGTGATGATGTCCCGGTGCCGGACACCCGAGTAGCTCGGGAAATGACCACCATGCACGATTGTCACGGGCAGCGTCAGCAGGCGCTTCATGCTGCTTATGTAGTCCGCCTGATCTTTTGCCGTGCGGCCCTCGATCAGTTCGCCGTCATAGACGATGTCGCCGGAAAACAGGATGCCCGTCGCCTTTTCGAACAGCGCGATACCGCCCGGCGAATGGCCTGGCGTGTGGATCACCTCGAAGGCGCGGTCACCGAGATCGATGACATCGCCTTCCTGCAGGATCCGCGTCGCGGGCGCCGCCTTCACGTCGTAAAGCACCGAGCTGTAGGGCTCGGGCGGCAGCGCCGTGAAGATATCGTCCGTCACGTAGTCGGCGGCAAGCGTGTTGGTGCGGTCGGGATTGGCCAGAATATTGGCCTCCGCCGCGTGGCAGAGCCGGCACTCGAATTCATGATGGCAGCCGACATGGTCGAAATGCGTGTGGCTCGCCACCGCATCCAGCGCGCGCTCGGTGACGAGCGGCACCCATTCGCGCAAGGACACGACGCCCATGCCGCTGTCGACCAGCATGTCGCGGTCGCGTCCCCGCACGTGCCAGACATTGCAGCGGAAGAATTCGAGAATATGCGGCTCGTCGATCCAGGTCACGCCATCGGAGAGCGGACGGATGCGGTACCAGTCGTCGGGCTTTGCCCGTTGCAGCGCGCTCATCGGTCCTCCGCAATCAGCACATGATGGTCGGCATAGAGCTCGCTGACGCTTCCCTCCACCGGCACGGCCGATTGGGGCAGATGCGCGACGATCCTGAGCTCGGGCGCGGAAACCGGCGCATAATGGCAGCGGTGATGGGTTCCGAAGAAGGCGGCATCGACGAGTTTGGCCGGCCCAAGCGCGAGGTCCCCGCTGCCGCCGATCGCTTCCGGCCGGATCAGCAGCGCCGTCTTGCCGTTCGCCGCAAGCGGCAGGCGTCCGAGCGGCGTATCGAGGCCTTCGCCGGTTCCCTGTCCGTCTATCCGATTAATCTCGCCCATGAAGGCGGCGGAAAAAAGCGTCCGCGGCTGGAGGTAGACATGCTGCGGCGCGCCGACATCCTCGATGCGGCCGGCATTCATCACGACGATGCGATCGGCAAGCGCCATCGCCTCCTCCTGGTCGTGCGTGACGTGGATGAAGGTCGTTCCGACGCGCCGCTGAATCGCCTTCAATTCGTCCTGCATCTGGCGGCGCAGCTTGAGGTCGAGCGCGCCGAGCGGTTCATCGAGCAAAAGCACATCGGGGTCGACGGCAAGGGCGCGGGCGAGCGCGACGCGCTGGCGCTGACCACCGGAGAGCTCATGTGGCCGGCGATGCCCGGCATCCGGTAGCCCGACGAGCGCAAGCAGTTCGCCCGCACGGCGATGCCGCTCCTTCCTGCCGACACCCCGCATCCTCAGGCCGAACCCGACGTTGTCGATCAGGCTCATATGCGGAAAGAGCGCGTAATCCTGAAACATCGTCGTCGTTGGCCGGTCTTTCGGCTGAACATGCGTCATGTCGCGCCCGCCGATCATGACCTTGCCGCTCGTCGGTTGCAGGAAGCCGCCAAGGATCGAAAGCAGCGTCGTCTTTCCGCATCCCGATGGACCGAGCAGCACGATGAACTCGCCGGCCTCGATCTCGAGCTCGACGGCATGCAGCGCCCGAACCTCGCCGAACTTCATGTCGATGGATTGGATCGAAAGAGCGGCGGTCATCGGCGAACCTTGCGGAAGACGGTGAGCTCCAGAAGAAGGAGCAGGCTGACGGAGACGAGGAAGACGAGGCTGCCCACCGCATTGGCACGGGGCGTCAGCCCAGAGCGCAAGAGCGACCAGATTTCCACCGGCAGCGTCACGTCGAAACGGGTCAGCAGAAACGCGATGATGAACTCGTCCCAGCTGAAGGTGAAGGAGAGAAAGAACGCCGCCAGCATCGATGGCATCAGCATCGGCGCGGTCACGAGCGCAAGCACCTTCACCTCGGACGCACCAAGATCACGCGCCGCCCGCTCCGCATTGCGGTGGTGGTCGCCTATCGCCGCGTAGAGGATCGCGAAGCAGAGCGGCAGGTTGATCACCACATGGCCGACGCCGGCGGTCCAAAGCGACAGGCCGATGCCGGTCCGATTGTAGAGAGTGAGCAGACCGAGCGCGATGATGAGATAGCTCACGGTAAAGGGCGCGATCAGCACCACCCGCATCAGCAGTGTCCCCGGCAGGCGGTAGCGCGCCAGTCCCTGAGCCGCGAGAAACCCGAGAAGAAGCGCGATCGCGGAGGAGACCGCAGCGACGACCAGCGAATTGCCGAGCGCCGACATGAGCCGCCGGTCGCCGAGCACATCCGCGTACCAGCGGAGCGACGGCCCGTTGAAGGGCGGCACCGGCAGGCGCCCGTCCTGGAAGGAAAACAGCACGAGCATGCCGACCGGCAGGAAGATGAAGCCGAGCGCGAGGGCGAGATAAATCCAGGACAAGGCGCGCGTCATAGCCGGTCGATCCGAAGCCAGCGCGCACTGAAGAGATAGGCGAGCGTCACGATTCCCATCAACACAACGGCCATGGCCGAAGCCATCGGAAAGTCACCGCGCCGGCCGAGCTGCATCATGATGAGCTGCGGCAAGGTCAACTCGTTGTTGCCGCCCAAGATCTGCGGCGTGATGTAATCGCCGATGCAGAGCACGAAGGTCAAAAACGCGCCGGTCATCAGGCCGGGCAGCGTGAGCGGCAGGATCACATGCCGGAACGTGGCCAAGCGCCCTGCGCCCAGATCCTGTGCAGCGCGGGCGTAGTTCGGCGAAAGCTGCTTCAAATTGGCGAAGATCGTCAGCGTCAGAAGCATGACGAAGAAGTGCACGAAGCCCGTGACGGTGGCAAAGCGCGACGCCGACATGGAAATGGGCTCACTGATGACATCGAGCGCCATCAAAGTCTTGTTGATCACCCCGTTCTGCCCGAGCACCAGCAGCCACGAGTAGGACCGCACCACGTAAGACGTCCAGAACGGCAGGATCGTGAGGATCAGCACGAGACGCTGCCAGCGCTCCGGCACCCGAAACGCGATGATCCAGGCGAGCGGATAGGCAAGCACCATCGAGATCACGGTCACGGTGACGGTGATCTCGAGCGAGACGACGAGCCCGCGCAAAAGCGACGGCTCGGTGAAAATGCGGATGTAGTTGTCCGGAAAGAAGCCGGAGACGACGCTGCGCCCTTCCATCTTGGCGAAGCTCAAGGCCAGCATCATCAGGAAGGGCACCACGAAGAATGCGATCGTCCAGATGAGGGCGGGAGCAACGAGGCCCCAGCCCTGCCGGTTGTCATGTGCGCGCGCCACGGCCGTCACCGTCCGCTTTCAAACCGCATCACTGCTGCAGCATGTCGGTCCAGAGATCCTGCATGGCGGTGTCGAGTTCGGCGTCGGGAACGGGGTAGCGCTGCACGCGCGTGAGAAAGTCCGGCTGGTCGTCCCAGCGCAGCACGGTCTTTTCCTCATCCGTCAGCACGTCGTCGGCAGCCGCATTGGCCGGCATACCCCAGTAGCAGGACGACGTCGCAAGCCGTGCCTGGCCTTCCGGGCTGACGATGTATTTCACGAATTCGGTGGCAAGATCCTTGTTCTCGCTGCTTTCCAGCACACCGATCGATTGTGCCCAGAGAACGCCGCCCTGCTCCGGAATGGTCCAGTCGAGATCGGCGTTTTCGCTGGCGAGAACTGCCGTCAGCCATTCTCCGCCACCGACAAGAATATCGACTTCGCCCGTCGCGAGCGCCGTCTGGCTCGCGACCACTTCGCTGACCTGGTTCGAACGTGCCCGCAGATCGAAGAGAGGCTCGCGCAGGGTCTCGAGCGCTTCGGCGTCCAGATCACCCGTATCGATGCCTTCGCTGAGCGACAGCATGCCGAGCAACGGCAGATAATAGTCATAGATGGCGATCCGACCGTCATACTTGCCGGAGAAGAGCGTTTCGAAATTCGTCATGTCGGCCGGATCGACGGCGGCCTTGTTGTAGGCGACCGTGTTGTAACCGAACTTCTCCGTCACCGCGTAGGTCGTGCCGTCGCGCGTGTTGAGGTCTTCCATGACGAGCTCAGGGAAGAAGTCGCCCGTTGGCAGTTCGTCGGCAGGCAAGGCCGCCATGATGCCGAGGTCGACCGCACGGCCAACGTCGACGGCATCGATCACGAGCACATCCCAGTCACCGGGCTGCGACTGTTCAAGGATCGCCAGACCGGCAGCCGTGCCTTCATACTCCCGCAGATTGACCCGCACATCGTGCTCTTCCTCAAAGGGCTGAACGAGTTCGGGATCGGTGTGGTCGCACCACACCAGCGCATTGAGCTCCTGGCTCTGCGCGAAGGCGGGCGCGATGGTCGCAGGCGCTGCAGCGGTCAGCGCCGTTGCGGCCAGAAGCGATAGGGAAATCGATTTGCGGAAAGCAGACACGGGCGCGGCAGTCATCGTTCTCTCCTCTGTTGTGTGCACCTTGTTCCGATGCTGGAGACGAGGTTGACGCGACTTATTTTTGAAGTCAATTTGAATTTTGTAGTGGACTACAAGTTTCCGGAGCGCGGCGTGTGACTGGTTTGCGAGAGCAGCAGAAGGCAGATCGGCATCGTCGCATCCTGGATGCCGCGTCGGCGCTTTTCCGCAATTTGGGCTATGAAGCCGCGCGCATGGAAGACATCGCAGAACTCGCGCGTGTGTCACCGGGAACGGTCTATAATTACTTCGGGTACAAGGGCGACGTTCTGGTCGCCATCGTCGCCATGGAAGTCGAAGAAATCCTTGGCGACGGCGCATTGATGATCGATCGCCCGCATCACAATGTCGAGGAAGCGGTAAGCAGCCTGATTGCTCACTATTACGATCACTCGCTCGTCTACCTGAACAAGGAGATGTGGCGCATGGCGATGGCCTTGTCGATCCGCGATCCGAATGGCCCGGTGAGCCTGCGCTATACCGCGCTGGACCAGCAACTGGCCGACCAGATCTGCCAGCTGCTGAAGCGGCTTCAGATCGCCGGCCTCGTGACGGCGGGCCTCGACACGGTCGCGATCGGGCAGATGATCTTCAACAATCTGAACATGATGTTCATGGAATTCGTGAAGGACGAGCGGATGCCGCTCAGCCTCTTGAAGACCCGCGTGACCCAGCAAAATGCACCGCTTCTGCGCCTGATCTGCTCCAAGGTGGCCTGAGAAGCGGAACATCGACCTGATTCCTGGATTGTGCGTTTCCATCCAGAGGAGCCGCACCATGACGATCAAGAACTTCCTGCCGACGCTCGCCCTTGTGAGTTTCGCAGCCCTGCCCTTCGCGCATGCGCAGCAGCCGATGGAAGGCGAAGGCGCCAGCGAAACGAGCAACAGTCAATCAATCGCGTCGGACACGAGTACGGCCGACGTGAACTGGAGCGACGAACTGCGGGGGGCATTCTTCACCGACGAAACGCTGAGAACCGTTCGTTCCGACGAGGAGATCGAGACCAACTTCGCAGACCTCGACGCAGAGCAACAAGCAAGCATCCGCGAGGATTGCGAGGCAGCCGGTGTCTCTGCCGCTTCAACGGGTGAACCCGAAGGCACCGCACCTTCGAGCGCGACCGATCCCGACAGTCAGGCGGTTGATGGTGTGATGGCCGAGGAAGCCAATCCAACGACACCTGCCCCCACCACATCGGGAAGCGTCGGTATCAATGCCCAATCCTCAGGCTCGATCGGCTCTGCGTCGACCCCGGCAAGTCCTGCTCAGGATGCAGGCGAAGACAGTGCAGAAGACGATGGCCAGGAAGCCGAGATGACCCGCATGTCACTCATCCAGATCTGCCAACGCCTTCCAGCCCAATAACCGCCGAAAGCTAGAATGAAAGAGCCGGGCTGGATGCAGCCCGGCCTTTTTTGTTTTTAGACCGTGATGCCGAACGTGTCGGCGATCATGCTGTCGTACCAGACGACGGATTCCTCGTAGGTTTCCTTGCGCAACTCGGCGGTCTCGCCCGGCTGGCTGACGAAGGTCGAGGTCGCTGTGATCTTGCCTTCAGCAGGTTCGTACTGGGCACCGACCTTCACGCCATCATCGGTTTCGATGAGGCTCCAGCAGGTGTTGGCGTAGCGGGCCGGGAAAGCGTTCGAACCGGTCAGTTCGGCGCGAATGTTCATCGCCGCGACCTTGGCCTGGCTGTTTGCGGAGAAGCCGGACTTCGGCATGTCGCCTGCAATGCTTGCATCGCCGATGACATAGATGTTCTCGTCGGCCGACGACTTCATCGAAGCGGCATCGATCGGGCAGAAGCCGGTCTCATTGACGAGATCGGCCTGGATCGCGATGGCGCCGGCACGCTGCGCTGGAATGATGTTGAGAAGCGCGCCTTCAAACGTATCGAAGCCCGTCTCGACAGCGCCGGCGGCGACCTCGACACCGGCGATCTCGCCGATGACATCGGGACCATACCACTCGACCATGCCCGGATAGTGGGTTTCCCAGCCTTCCTGGAAGAGCGCCTGCTTGGAGAAGGTCTCTTTCGGATCGAGCACGAAGATCTTCGACTGCGTGTAACCCTTCGCCTTCAGAACATGCGCCATCATCGACACGCGCTCATAGGGCCCGGGCGGGCAGCGATAGGGGTTCGGCGGCGTGACCATCACAACATTCTGGCCGTCTTCCAACGCATCGAGACGTGTCTTCAGGATTTCCGTCTGCGGGCCGCCCTTCCAGGCATGCGGCGCAGTCTCCGCGGCTTCTTCGGAATAGCCGGCGATGGAATCGTAGATGATGTCGATGCCGGGCGCGACGACCAGGCGGTCATAGGCGATGTCCGTACCATCTTCTAGCCGCACCGTCTTGGCATCGCGATCGATGGCGACGGCCGTCCCGGTGACCTTGTTGATCCCGTACTGCGAAACGAGCGCGTCGTAGCCATGGGTGATCGACTGCAGGTCGCGATAGCCGCCGAGATAGATGTTTGAGAAGAAGCAGGTCGTGTAGGTCTCGGTGTTGTTGATCAAGGTGACGTCGAGCGCGCCATCGCTGTCCTTGGCGAGATAGCGGGCAGCCGTCGCACCGCCGGCACCACCGCCGATAACGACGACACGCGGCTTGTCCTGCGCACGCAGGTAGGAAGGCAGGGCAAGCGAGGCGGCACCTGCGCCGGCAAGGAGACCGAAGGTTCTACGCGTCAAAAGCGGCCCGGCGCCGCGGCGGTCTTTAATCAATGTCATGTGTTTGCCCCCAATGATGGATGTCATTTTCGTGGAAATTCATTGCTGCGAGAAATGTGCGGAAAGCGCCGCGACATCCTCGTCCGACAGCGCCGACGCGACCGACCGCATCACCGCATTCTCGCGGACTTCGGTCTTGTATTCATAAAGCGCGGCGATGATCGCTTCGGCCGGCTGCCCCTGGATGGCCGGAATGCCGCCAGCTGCATTGGCTCCGTGACAGGACGTACATTGCGACGAGAGGTAATCCCCATAGGCGGGGTCGACGGCAAGTCCGCTCACGCGCTCGACATATGCCTCGACATCCGCAGCCGCTCCGGCTTTTTCATCCGCACCAGCCGACACCGGAAGTCCTGCCAGCATCGCTGCAGCAAGAATGATAACAGCCTTGACCAATTGTTCCCCCACCCTCTGCTGCGCCGCTTTCACTTGTCGTCAGCTAACTTCGATTGCCTCTTCCGCCTCGAAGACAGAGCCATCGTCATCGGTCCAGGCGAAGCGGAACGTTCCGCTTTCCGTCACACGCGCCGAAAACGACAGAAACGGATTGGCAGCGACGGCCGGTTCGATGGCGCAGGAGAAGACCGGTTCGCCGTTGAAGGTGCAGGCGAACGCGTTGATGATCTTGCGCGGAATGCGGTTGCCGGAAGCATCGCGGCGCTGGCCGGATTCCATCGTGTGCGAGATCAGGGCCTTGATCTCGATGATATCTCCCGAGGCGGCTGTCGCGGGAACGCTCACGCGTGGTCTCGATGACATGAAATCTCTCCCGCTCAGGCTGCGCAACCGCCGACGGTGACTTCCACCGCGCGGCTATCCATGAAAACCGAACCATCGGCAAAGCGCGCGATAGCGACGACTGTCTGCGACTGGGCCAGCCGAATGCGCGTTCCCGCCGATGCCACACCGCTTCTCGCCGTGAAGGCGAAGGCAGCAACGCCCGGCAGCGGATTGCCATCAGCGAAGATCGCCAACTCCTCCACGAGATCGCCGTCGCTCATCGCGCTCTCGACCGCCACCGAAACCGGAACTGAGCTGCCATTCTCGACTGCATCGGGAAGCGTCAACGTCACGCGGCCGGCTTGAGGCTCCACGCCACCGGTGAAATCGCGGATGGCCGCCTGAAAAGCTTCCTCGTCGGCACGTGCGGGCGCAATGCCGATCGCACCGCCAGCGAAAACGGCAACCGCACCTGCAGTCAGCGTGAGCACATGCCGTCGTGTGGCCTGTATCATGAGCAACTCCCAGCCAGCGACCGGCCGATGAAATCCGACCAATCCACCCGAATATCGATGAGATACAGCCAAAGCTCAAAGGAACGACATGCGCGTTGATCGACATCCGCGCAAAAATCTTCTCACGCGAGCCGGCTTCACGGGTGAATTTATCACCCGACGCATGTTTTGTTGTTAAGCCGGGCTTCGCTCGCGCGGGCGATCAAGCACTGTGTCGGTGACCGCACCCGCAACGGCCATGGAAAGCAACGCTATGAGCGCTGATGCGGCCAGCACCGACCCGCCCGTCAATCCAGCCCCGATCGAGCAGCCAGCGGCCAGAACGCCGCCGAAGCCCATCATGGCGGCACCGATCGTGTAGCGCAACATACGCGGCGCTCCCGGTTCGGAAAACGTCGAGACCTTGAACCGACCGAGGACGAGGGCAGCGAGAAGCCCACCCGCAAAAGTGCCGATCACTAGGCCGAGGTCGAATGTCGGCAATGCGACGCTGCCGATGAGAGCGCCACTCGTCTGCGCAAGCGGTCGGATGAAGGAAATGCTGTCGATGGCGATCGGCTCGAACAGTTGCGCCGTCAGCGTCGCGGTGAAATACCACGCAGCCGCCACCATAAGCCCGACAATTACGGCACCGATCGACTGGCCGAGACCAAGCTTTGCCCGGGCGGCCAGGGCGATGGCAACCACCGCCGCGACGGCACCGAGAACGACGCCTGAAACATTGCCACCACCCGTGTGGTCGACAAGCGCATTGCCGCCGATCGCAGCTGTGCTCAGCAGCGGCGCGATCGCATCGCGACCCGGCACCAGAAAACCGTAAAGCGTGGCATAGGCAGCCAGCGCCACGAAGAGGAGGCTGTAGATCGCGCGCAGATTGCCGGCCGCACCGAGAACGAGCAGGCGCGAGACGCATCCGCGCGTCAGCACCATGCCGATGCCGAAGATCGCGCCGCCGATGAGCGCACCGGAGAGGCTCTGGCCAGTGGCGAAGAAGCGGCTCGTGTCCACGGCGATCACGCCGGAATAAAGCATCACCTGCACGGCAAGAAGCGCGGCAGCGAAGCCGAGCAGCCAGGTGGCAGGCCCGGTGAGGCTCCGTGCTCGCGCCATGTCGATCACCGCCATGCGGGTGCAGAAGCCCGTCTTCAGCAGCGCGAAACCGAGAATGAAACCGATGACGCCGCCACCAAGCGTCGCCGTCATCTCTTCACCGACCTGATCGATCAGCGGCACGAAGTCCATCGAAGCAACCCCAGCTCTTGCAACGCGAAATGTGAACCACCGGCCTTACATCACGCAGCGCGCTTGCTGAAGCCCACCACCCGAGAAGACGACAGACCGGGATTCCGCGGTACGCTCATGCGTCCCGGCGCTTCGCGCCCTTGAACTTGCCGGGCTTCCCCGGTTTGCCCGGCCTGTCCGCCTTCGAACCCTTGCGCGCCTCGTCGGTCCGCGCGGGGCGATCTGACCAGTCCGCACGCTTTTCGGCAGCCCGCTTGGCCGGTTTGGGACCGGATGGCTTCGCGCCGGCGGGCTTGCCACGCGGTGCAGACCGATGGCTGGAGGCACCATCGAGCGGCACGATCGTCACGCCTTTTTCACCGGTGCCGCGTTCCGCCAGATGTTCGACGTAAGCATCGGCCTTGTCGCCGGCAATCTCGAAGCGCGTTTCGGTTTCATCGATCTTGATGGAGCCGACGTCCTTCTTCGTGACGCCGCCTGCCTTGCAGATCATCGGCAGAAGCCACTTCGGATCGGCGCGCTGCTTGCGCCCGAGTGACAGCTTGAACCAGACGCCACCGGCCATTTCGGTGCGCGGCTCCCGCGGTTCACGCGGAGCGCTGCCATCCCGCTCGAAGCTGCGCTCACCTTTCGGCGCGCGCGGCGTGATCGGACGGATCGGAATTTCGGCCACGTCTTCGGGAATGGGGCGCGAAGCCAGTTGCTGGCGAAGATAGGCGGCAGCAAGCTGTTCCGGCGTCACCTTTTCCAGAAGCTCGGCGATGAACGGCTCCTCGTGCTGCTCAACCGGTGGCGTGGATACTGCAGCTTCGAGGATCTGCTCGCGATAACGCGCCTCGATGGCCGCAATGCCGGGGGCCGGAACGGTCGCAGCATTGAGCTTTGCAAGCGACAGCACCCTTGCTGCCGCACCACGGCGATGTTCGGGCACGATCAGCACGCACACGCCCTTGCGCCCGGCTCGGCCGGTACGCCCCGACCGGTGGAGAAGCGTCGCCGGATTACTCGGGACATCCGCATGGATGACGAGATCGAGATTGGGCAGGTCGATGCCGCGAGCGGCGACATCGGTCGCGACGCAGACATGCGCTCGACCATCGCGCATCGCCTGCAGCGCGCTCGAGCGTTCCGACTGTGCGAGTTCGCCCGACAGCGCCACGACCGCAAAACCGCGATTGCCGAGCCGCGCCGTCAGATGACGCACGGATTCGCGCGTATGGCAGAAGACGAGCGCGCTCTTGCTGTCGGAATGGAGAAGCGTGTTGATGATGGCATGCTCGCGCTCGTCGCGGCGCACAAGCATCAGCTGATAGTCGATATCCGCATGCTGCTCGGTCGAAGCCGTGACGGCGACGCGGACCGCATCGCGCTGATAGGTCTTGGCGAGCTCGGCTATCGGCCGCGAGACGGTTGCCGAGAACATCAGCGTCCGGCGGTCGTCCGGTGCCGCGGCGAGAATGAATTCGAGATCGTCCTTGAAGCCGAGATCCAGCATCTCGTCCGCCTCGTCCAGGACGACGGCCCGAAGATCGGCAAGATCGAGCGCACCCTTGTTGATGTGATCGCGCAGACGACCAGGCGTGCCGACGACGAGATGGGCGCCGCGTTCGAGCGACCGGCGCTCGTTGCGCATGTCCATGCCGCCGACGCAGGTGGCGGTGCGCACACCGGCAACGGCATAAAGCCAGTCGAGTTCGCGCTGGACCTGCAAAGCCAGTTCGCGTGTCGGCGCAATCACGAGACCGAGTGGCCGTCCGGCAGCGCCGAAGGTCTCCGCGCCATCGAGCAGCGTGGACGCAATGGCGAGCCCGAAGGCGACTGTCTTGCCCGATCCGGTCTGTGCCGAGACGAGCAGGTCCGCCCCCGCATTGGCGTCGTCCAGCATGGCCGTCTGAACGGGCGTCAGCTGGGCGTAGCCGTGCGCTTCAAGCGCGGAGGAGAGAGCAGGATGGATGGCGGCCGGCAGGGATGCCGGCGCATTTTCGATGGACGATGTCATGAATGGGGCCTCTTTGTCGTGCCGCATACCAGAAGAAGCACGCAAAGAGCCAGCCTTCGCCGGCAAATCAGAGCAAATTAAGTCGCCGGCAATCGTTTCCGATCAGCCAGCGAGCACGGCCAGCCTGTTCGTGTCCCAGGTCACCCACACCGTGTCGTCGGCGAATTGGTGCGCCACCGCGGGGTCCACATGGGCCTTGATGATCAGCGGATCGCGCTCGTCAACCTGGACGTCGACGGTCGTCTTGCTGCCCTTGAACACGCGATTGACGATGCGGCCCTTGAGCGCACGGTCGTTGGCGGGCCTTTGCGGCAGGCAGATCACGTTTTCCGGCCGGATCGACGCGGCAACGCTCGATCCCGTCTGCGGCTGACCACCATTGGCCGAGCCATAGACGCTGTGGCCCTTCCAATCGATGATGACCGCACCCTGGTCGCTGCCGCGCACGGTACCTTCGAGCAGATTGGTCTCACCGATGAACTCGGCAACGAAGCGGCTCGCCGGCCGGTAATAGAGGTCCTCCGGCGTTCCGTCCTGCTCCACGCGACCGGCGTTCATGACGACGATCCGATCGGACATGGTCAGCGCCTCTTCCTGGTCATGTGTGACGAAGAAGAACGTCTTGCCGGTGCGCCGCTGAATGTCTTTCAGTTCCACCTGAACCTGACCGCGCAGCTTGGCATCGAGTGCGCCGAGCGGTTCATCGAGAAGCAGAAGCTTCGGATCGGGGGCAAGCGCGCGTGCGAGCGCCACGCGCTGTCGCTGACCACCCGATAGCTGATCGGGCGTGCGATCGCGGAAGCCGGAAAGCTGCAGGAATTCGAGAAGGCTTGCGACCCGCCGGTCGATCTCGCCGCGCTGCTGGCCCTTCAGTTCGAGACCAAAGGCGATGTTCTCGCCCACTGTCATATGCGGGAAGAGCGCATAGTCCTGAAAGACCATGTTCACGTCGCGCTTGTTTGGCGGCTGCTTGGTGACGTCTACGCCGTCGAGGATGACGCGGCCCTGATCCGGGCTTTCGAACCCGCCGAGGATGCGCAGTGTGGTCGACTTTCCGCAGCCCGACGGTCCGAGGAAGGTGACGAACTCACCCGCCATGATCTTCATGTCGAGATTGTCGATCGCCTTGGTCTGGCCGAAGCTCTTCGACACGTTCTCGATGTGAACGATCGCTTTTCTGCCCTGCTGGTCCATGTCAGGCCCCTTTGTTCATGCGGCGCATCGAGCGTTCTGCCCAGATGCCCAGAATTGCTGTCATGACGAGCACGACCGTGGAGATGGCGTTGATTTCCGGCGACATGCCCGAACGCAGCTTGGCGAAGATCAGCACCGGCAGGGTCGGCTGGTAGCTGCCGAGGAAGAAAGCGCGGACGAAATCGTCGAAGCTGAGCAGCATGCAGAAGATACCTGCGCCGATGAGCGCCGGCCGAAGATAAGGCAGCGTCACGCGGAAGAAGGCAATGAGGCTGTCGGCACCGAGATCGCGCGCCGCTTCGATATGGCTCTTCGGCAAGGTCGCAAGCCGCGCCATCACCACCAGCGCCACGAAAGGCACATTGTGCACCGTATGGCCGAGAATGATGGCGAGCATGCCCGGTTCGATATCCAGGAAACGCGCATAGATGCGCAGCGAGATTGCCGAGATGATCCCGGGAATGACCGCCGGCAGGCAGGTGATGGCGAAGATGATGACCTTGCCCGGAAACTTGTAGGGTCCGAGGAAGGACGCCACCCACGTGCCGATGACGAGCGACAGAAGCGTGCTCGTGATCGCGATCGTCATCGAATAGATGAAGACGTTGATCACTTCAGTGTCCTGAAAGACGCCTTTGTACCAATCAAGCGTCCAGGACTGGATCGGGAAACCGATGAAGGCGGAATCCTTGAACCCCATGACCACCATCAGCACCAGCGGCACGAACAGATAGACCACGAATGCCCAGTAGATGACGGACATGAAGATGCGGGTGGACTTGGTCATTTCATCAGACCTTTTCCGGAGCGGCCCATGAGTTTCAGGAAGATGCCGGTGATGGACAGTGCGGCGATCAGCATGATCGAGGAGAACGCAGCACCCGTCGGCCACTGGTCGCCTGCCACATGGAAGAAGCCTGCGATGGTTTCAGCGAAAACGGTGGTGCTCGGCCCGCCGAGAAGAACCGGGGTGGCGTAGTAGCCGGTCGAGATCAGGAAGACGAGCGTACAGCCCGACGCGATCCCCTCCTTGGAGAGCGGCAGCGTGATCCTGCGAAACCGCGTCCAGGCACCCGCTCCGAGATCGGCACCCGCTTCGAGGTAGCTGCGCGGGATCTTTTCCAGCGCCGAATAGAGCGGCAGCAGCATGTAGAGCGAGGTCAGGTAGACGATGCCGACGCCCAGCGAAAAGCTCGTATACATGAAGGGGATCGGCCGCTCGATCATGCCGAGCATCATCAGCAGCCGGTTCAGCGCGCCCGTATTGCCGAGCAGGATCATGATCGCATAGGTGCGCACGATTTCGCCGACCCAGAAGGGGATGAGGAGCAGAAGCAGGAAGATGAGCTGGTTCTGCCGCTTCACGTGCTTGGCGAGGAAGTACGCGACCGGATAGGTGATCAGCAGCGTCGCGAAGGTGAAGGTGAAGGCATAGACCAGTGTCCGGATGAACGGCGTGACGAAGATGCTCTGCCCGAAGAAGGTCGCCCAATTGTCGAGCGTGAATTGCGGCTCATAGCCGACGCGCGGCGGGTAGGAATCCAGGAAGCTGATCCAGAACATCTGGATGATGGGTCCGAGATGCGCCACGAAGACCCAGATCAGCGGAAAGCTGGCAAGCAACAGGAACTGGCGCCGTTGCGTCTTGAAGAGCACGCCCGTCGCCGCGTTGTACGTTCCATTCTGCGCCAGCGCACCCCAGAAGCTGCGCCGCCCGGTTGGTGACCGTTCACGGCTCTCTTCGAGCGTGGAGGATTGGGTATGAGCCATCAGCGATGCTCCTTCGACGCTTGACCGGCGCGCGGTAACGTCTGGCTTGAAGTACGAAAATGGCCGGAGCGGACGCTAGACCGCCCGCTCCGGTGAAAGATCAGGCTGCCTTGATTTCTTCAACGGCCGGGTCGACGAGCTGGTACTTCATCTCGTTGGCCTCGGCGCGGAAGAACTGCAGACCTTCCAGTTCCTCTTCGGTGAACGACGATGCACGCTGCTCAAGCTCGCTCAGGTGATCGTTGACGCCGTTCATGGTCGACAGGTAGCCCGATGCGCGCGTCATTGCCGCACCAATCTCCGGACGAGCCAGAAGCGCGTCGAGGAAGGTGTAGGCGTTGTCGGCGTTCGGCGCGTTCTCGGCGATGTTGAACGTGTAGATGAAGCCGTAAGAGCCTTCCTTCGGGATCGTCATGTCGATCGGGAAACCGTCCATGATCAGCTTGGAGATCGGGCCGTTCCAGGCATGGGCGAGAACGACATCCTGGTTGATGAACATCTGCTGGATTTCGGCGCCGGAGTCGTAGAACTTGCGGACCATACCCTTGTTTTCGATCATGAAATCGCGCGTTTCGCGCACGATCTCGGCAGCACGCTCCGGATCGTCCATGTATTCGATCATGTTGCCGTCATAGCCCTTGTAGAGCATCATGACGGACATCATGTCCTGGATGATGTACGCGGTCTGGCCCTGATATTTCGGGTCGAACATCACGTCCCAGCTGGTCGTCTCGGACGCGTCGACCATTTCGGTGTTCCAGGCCAGCACCTCGGCGCCGGAGAGCACGGGTGCGCCCCACTTCTCGCCGTTGATCGTGCCCCAGTCGCTTTCCGAGTAAATGGTGTTGATGTTGCCCCAGTTCGTCAGACGGTCCGTGTCGATCGGTGCGAGGAGACCGGATTCGATGAACTGCAGGAAGCGGTGGCCGGCAACCGTCAGAATGTCGACGGTCGGCTGCGGCTGTTCGGCCGCCAGAAGGTTGAACTGCTTGCCCTGGTCGTCGACGAGACGCACCTGGATCTGAATGCCGGTCTCGTTCTGGAACTCGCTGATGAAGTCCTGCGGAATGAAGTTGGCATAGGTCCAGATGTTGACGGTGCCTTCCTGGGCACGCGCTTCACGCGAGCGGAGAATGGACGGTGCGGCCAGAATAGCGGCACCAGCGGCCGACGTCTGGATCAGCCTGCGGCGATTGATGTGAAATTTCGTCATTGCGTAGTCTCCCTCTGTTTCCGGTGATGATCGGCCGTCTCGCACGCGGAGGCTTAACGGCCAGTGCCTGTCATGATCTTTTGTTGGGTCGGGCTTCTTCGTCCCGTGTACTCAAAAATCAGCTTGCGGCGCGCGCCTCCGTCGAAACCTCGAAGCCGTCGCGAGCCAGTTGGCGCAGCCGCTCCAGGGAAAGATCGGACATGCCGATCGCGTCGAGAAGCGTGTTCTCGGCGGCGAAATCCCGGCCATACATCGCGGAGAAGATGCGCACGCCGGCGTCATGAAGGACTGCGGGGCGGCCAGTGAGTTCGCCGAGCTTAACCGTCATCAGAAGGCCGAACGGCACATCCTCGGTGACGTAGCGTGAATCCGCTGTGGCTGGGCCGGTCCCGCCACGCCCTTCGCGGTGCATTTCCTGGTTCATGGCCGAAACACTGTCCTTCGGCACATGGAACGACAGATGGAAGTGTTCGAAGATGTCCCGCACCTTGAGCCCGAGCGCTTCGGCGATGGCGATGCGTTCGCGATCGAGTTCCTCGAGCAGGCGCCCGACATTGGGCGTGACGTTGAGCCCTTGCGGCCAGGTTTCGCCGTGCTCCATGCGGGTCATGTTGCAAAGCGCGATGCCCATGTGGTTCTGCGGATTGAGGTTCGAAAGCGCGATGGCGAGAATGCCGTCGCGCTGCACGAAACGGTCGCCGAAGAGCGTCTGGCAAACCGCGAGTCCCTCGGCGCTCATGGATTCCGGCACGGTTGCGACATCGACCTTGCTGCGCACCGTATTGACCTGCGCCTCGACGAGGCTTGGCTGTCGTCCGGTGGTGACGGTCGTCCCCCAGGCGACGATCGGAACGACGATGCCGCGCTCGGCCAGAAGCCGGTTGAGATAGAGCGCGCCGAACGAGGCATGCGAGCTGATCAGGACGGCCTGACCGTCGCGGATGAAAGGCGCGATGGCGTCCATGACAGCTTTGTGGCCATAGCCCGGCAAGGCGATCATCAGCACGTCATTGGCTTCGACGAGTTGCTGCGCCGACCCCGCGACTGCAGGATGGAAAGTGCCTTCCAGTGCACCGGAAGCAATGAGCGCTTCACCGGCTGCCAGACGCTTTGTGCGCGCGCCCGATGGCGACCAGAGCATGGCGCGGTGACCGGCATTCTCCAGGTAGGCAGCCGCGCCGAATGCGATGGACCCTGCCCCGACGATACCGACCTTCACGATCCCCTTGCTGCCCTGCTCCACTCTCAATTCCTCTCATTTCATCATTTCGAACGGGCTTTTGTAGGCCCAAGATCAGTCCGCTTTCGCCACCGGATCGCCAAGCACGTGCATCAACCGGTTTGCCCAGCCGAACAGCGCCGTCGACAGGATGAGATCGAGGATTTCTTCCTCGCTCATGCCGATGTCGCGCAGTCGCTGCATGTCGTCTGCATCCGCCTCGCTCGGGGCCTTGGAGAGCTTGGTCGCGAATTTGAAGATCGCCGATGCGCGCTCATCCAGATCAGCCTCTTCGCCATCCGCGAAGATGCGCTGCATGACCGCTTCGTCCTTGGCAAGCTGATTGTAGCGGCTGGAATGGACGGCCGCGCAATAGACGCAGCGATTGACCACCGACGCCGCGGTGGCGCCGATCTCCCGCTCCGCACGGCTCAAGCCACCCTTGTTGTACATGATCGCGTTGAAGAGCGGCGTGCGGACCTTCAGCGTTTCGACATCGTTGGCGAGCACCAGGACGTAGTCGGAAACCTTCGTGTTCGACGGCGTCACCTTGAGCGCATCGAGCTGCTCCGGCGTCGCCTCGGCCAGGTCGATGGGTTTGACCCGCGGGCGCCACTCGGGAACCTCGGTGGTGAAGTCGTGGATCACCGCGTTCATGCCGCACCCCGCATCAGCTTCAATCCCGCAAGCAACCGGATCTGGTAGGCAAGGAAGGCGTTGAGCTCGGCCAGCCGCACGATGTCGGCATCCGAAACGCCGGCGGCTTGCAGCGACGCGACGTCGTCAGGCTGCGTCGCCTTCGGGTTGGCGGCGACAAGATCGGTAAACGTCAAAACGGCGTTGATGCGCGACCAGGCATCGCCATCGAAGGCGGGATCGGCGATCGCGAGCGCGTCTTCGTCTGCGTCATAACTGGCAAGCAGTTCCGAATAGTGCGCGGCAAGCTCATCACAGCGGTTGAGCTTCGCGATCCGGGTCGCGAGTGCCGCCCGCTCGGCATGGGTCAAGCCGCCGGTATCGGTCGGCTTCAGCGCTGCATCATGCGCCGCTTGCGTCATTGCGAACACATCGGCTCGCAACGCCACGGCAGCGGCGACTTTAGAGCCATCGTCACTCACCGATGCGAGCCGCGTCACCACATCAGTGCTCATCGGGCGTCGCTCCCCGTTTTCAATGCGGGCTCGTCGAGCTCCTCGCCGGGGAGCAACGTTTCGGTCCACTCGTCGCCCAGAAGCTCCGGCTTGTCGTAAGCTTCCATGGACGCGAAATGTATATCGACGTCCTCGCGATAGAGCGTGGCAGCGATCTCACGGGCAAGCCAAGCGGCACCCTCGCTGATGCCGGGAATGTCGCCGCTGACCTTGCCGAGGCTGACCGATGCGCCGTAGTTGAAGCAGTGGATCGCCGAAAGCCACGGTGCCGTGCCCTCTTCGCGCTCCTGGAAAGCAAAATCGTCGGCAAGATAGGGAAACTTCGCCAATTCAGAATGCTGCAAACCGGCAGGCGCAGCGTAACGATCGCCCCAAAGCAGGATCTTGTCGGCGTAACCATCAAGCTCGGTGCGTGCCAGCGGCTCGACCGTGAAACCTGTCCCGAGAATGAGGAAGTCCGTCTTGAGACGGCTGCCGTCCTGCATCGCAATATCGAGTTCCCGCCCGTCATGGGTAATTCGGTCGATGCCCTTGCCGAAGTGGAAGTATGCATTGGGATGCCGGCTGACGCGCAAGGTCGACCCGCGCGGCGACGGTGTCTGCGTCAAGAAAGAATAGTGCATGAAGCGCCAGCGCCACGCGTCCGAGAGACGTGGAAACGCCGCCGTGAAACCGAAGGAGCCAATGCCCATCATCTTGTTGATGGTCGGCATGTGCTTCCGCCGGATCAGATGGCGAACTTCTGCAGCACCCGCTTCAAGCGCTTCGGCAGAATTGTCGACCGCGGATGCGCCGACGCCGACGACCGCCACGCGCTTGCCTTTCAGCGCCTTGAAGTCGATGTCTTCGGACGAATGCGCCCAGGCCGATTTCGGCAAACCGTCGACGAAGGCCGGAATGTTCGGATGCCCGGTCCCGTCACGGCCGGTCGCCATGATGACCTTGCGCGCGAAAACCTGGGCGTCATTCGTGCCGGCGCCCGAGAGATCGAGCTTCAGATAATCACCCTCGGGCAGAATGCGATCGACATTCACGTCATTCTCGACCTGGATCTCCAGGACTGCGCGGTACCAGCGCAGATAGTCCATCCACATGGGACGTGGGATCTTGTCCAGCGCGTCCCATTCCGTTTCGCCGAACTGCGCAGTGAACCATGACCTGAAAGTCAGCGAAGGAATGCCATAGGCCGGACCGGTTAACTGCTTGGGCGAACGCAGCGTTTCCATGCGCGCGTAATTCACCCACGGCCCTTCGTGGCCGGCCGGATTGCGATCAAAGATGCGCACATTGCGGATGCCGGCGGATTGAAGCGCGAAGGCAGCGACAAGGCCACACATACCGCCGCCGATGATCACGACATCCACGACCGGCTGGCCTTTTACATGGCGTGGAGGCACCCAATTGGCCGGCGGGCGGCACAAAAGCTCCAGATCCTTGCGCACCCGTGTATTGAGCGCATCAAGCCCTGAGTCATCGGTGGCCAGGGATGATCCGCTCATTGCGCTGCCGTCCTCTGCATGGCGAAGCCGCTCGTGCCCGTATCCGACCAGTCGAGCACGATCTTGGCGGCTTCGCCGCGCTTAATCGCCTCAAACCCCTTGTCGAAGTCAGCGGCAGCAAGCCGATGGGAGATCACGCCGCGCACATCCAGCCCGGACTGCAGCATGGCGAGCATCTTGTACCAGGTCTCGAACATCTCACGGCCATAGACGCCCTTGATAACGAGGCTCTTCAGCACGATCGACGACCAGTCCACAAGCATCGGTTGTGCAGGCAGCCCCAGAAACGCGATGCGACCGCCCATGACGAGCGTGTCGACCATCTGCCGGAAAGCGACGTCTGAGCCGCTCATCTCGAAACCGACGTCGAAACCTTCCCGCAGACCGATGCGGCCCATCTCACTGCGCAGATCCTGCGTGGCTGTGTTGACCGGAACGACATCGCAAAGCTTGGCGGCAAGATCGAGCCGGGCCTGGTTCACATCGGTTACCACGATGTGCCGTGCGCCGACATGGCGTGCGACGATCGCCGCCATGATGCCGATCGGCCCCGCGCCGGTGATCAGCACATCCTCGCCAATGATGTCGAACGAAAGAGCGGTATGCACGGCATTGCCCAGCGGATCGAGGATCGCGCCGATCTCATCGTCGACTTCATCGGGCAATGGAATGACGTTGAACGCCGGAAGCGCCAGATATTGCGCAAAGGCGCCCGGAATATTGACGCCGATCCCGCGCGTCTCGGGATCGAGATGGAAGCGTCCAGCCCGCGCGGCGCGGCTCGAATTGCCGACGATATGGCCTTCGCCCGAAACCCGCTGGCCAACCTTCAGATTGGTGACGGAGCGGCCCACATCGACGATCGTCCCGGAATATTCATGCCCGACGACCATGGGCACGGGAATAGTGCGTTGCGCCCATTCGTCCCATTTCCAGATATGCACATCGGTGCCGCAGATCCCGGTTTTCGAGACCTTGATCAGCACCTGATCCGGCCCGATTTCCGGAATGGCCACTTCCGTTTGCCAAAGCCCCTCACGGGGTTCCGACTTGGCCAGGGCGAACATGGTTCCGGTATTCGAGATCACGAGATCACCTTCAGTTCGCGCCCTGCTTCGCCGAATGCAGCAAGTGCCGCATCCAAATCGTCCTCGGTCAAAGCCGCATTCATCTGGGTGCGGATCCGCGCCTGGCCTTTGGGAACGACGGGATAGAAGAAGCCGCTGACATAGACGCCTGCTTCGTAGAGCCGCTTGGCCATGGCCTGCGCAACGGACGCCTCGCCGAACATGACCGGCACGATCGGGTGTTCGCCCGGCAGAAGGCGGAAGCCGAGCGCCTCGAGACCTGAGCGCCATTTCATCGTATTGGCGTAAAGCCGCGCACGCAGATGGTCGCCCTTTTCGGCCAGTTCGATTGCCTTGATGCTGGCAGCCGTGACCATGGGAGGAAGGGCATTTGAAAATAGATACGGACGCGCGCGCTGGCGCAGAAGATCGATCACGGCCTGCGGACCAGCGATATAGCCGCCGATCGCACCGCCGAGCGCCTTGCCCAGCGTGCCGGTGAGGATATCGATCCCGTCAGCCACGCCGTGGTGCACATGCGTGCCTGCGCCGCGCTCGCCCATGATGCCCGTCGCATGACAATCGTCGACCATCACGACCGCATCGTAGGCTCGCGCCAATGCAACGATCTCCGGCAGCTTGGCGAGATAGCCATCCATCGAGAAGACGCCGTCCGTCGCGATCATGATCGTACGCGCACCATCGGCCCGCGCCTGCTTCAGCGCCGCTTCCAGTTCGTTCATGTCGGAATTGGCATAGCGATAGCGCTTTGCCTTGCAGAGCCGGATACCGTCGATGATGGAGGCATGGTTCAGGCTGTCGGAGACAATCGCATCCTGATCGGTCAAAAGCGGCTCGAACAATCCGCCATTGGCATCAAAACACGCAGCGAACAGGATCGCATCGTCCTTGCCGAGATAGCGCGCGATCGATTTTTCCAGTTCCCGGTGCAGATCATGCGTGCCGCAGATGAAGCGCACGCTGGCCATGCCGTATCCCGACGTTTCCAGCGCCGCGGTCGCGGCTGCGACGAGTTCCGGATTATCGGCAAGACCGAGATAATTGTTGGCACAGAGATTGATGATGTCGCCGCCGCGGCCTTCGATCGATACCCGCGCAGCCTGTGGCGACTGGATCGGCCGCTCCGTCTTGTAAAGATCGGCAGCGCGGATCTCCGCCAATTCGGCATCGATGCGGGCGAGGAATGCGGACAAGACGGTCTCCTTGCAGACGCCGGCTAACACTTTCGACTAAGAACGTTATCCAATATAGCGGACATGTCAATCGATGTTGAACAATAAGAATGCACGGAATGTGACTGCCCGCGATTGATGCAAACTAGGAGTTGCGCACCATGAGAATTGCGCGTGCGGGGCCGCTCTTGGCCTCCAAAGAATGCGGCCGGTCTGCCCGATAACAGGCCGTATCACCCTTTTCGAGATCGAGAGAGCGCACGCCGGATTTGACGGTGATCTCCCCCTCCAGGATGGTCAGGTGCTCTTCGCAACCGTCGCGATGCGGTTCGCTGACAAGCGCACCGCCAGCATCGAAAATCACTTCGTAAAGCTCGCAGTCGCCCGCATAATCCGGTGGACTGAGAATCTTTAGACGACATCCCTCGCCTTTTGACTCGATTGTGGGGATCCGATCGGCCTTGACGATCTCCCGGAAGCCGTCATTCACCGGCACCTTTCCGTCGATCAAACCCGCGAAATCGACGTCGAGCGCACGCGTCAGGTTCCACAAGGTAGAGACGGTGGGGCTGGAGCTTCCGCGTTCGATCTGCGACAGCATCGAGCGCGACACACCCGACAGCCGGGCGACGGCATCAAGCGACAGGTTGCGCTCTCGGCGGATCTCCTTCAGGCGCTCGGAAATCCTCTTTCCCAGATCCATACGGGCATTGCCTCCTCCAATATATTGGAGAGCATCATGCCCGAGGTCCAGCGATGCGGCAAGCGTCAATGGCGACCCCTCATATCATGCCGCGACACTGCTTTCTCGGCTGACCGCAAAGCGCGCGGTTGCGGGATCTGGGCGATAGTCGCAGGCAAGATCGGCAGCGTTCGACGCCAGATCGTCGACGGCGTCAATGATGAAGCGCGCCTTCTCGTCGCTCAGCAGATAGCTGAAATTCAGCCGTACCCAGCCGGGCTTTTCCATTTCCATTCCCGCATCGATTGCCGCGGCCAAATCGCGCGAAGCCACCTCGTCGATACCGAGAAGTCGGTGGGCGTAAGGCCCGGCGCAGGCGCAGCCGCCCCGTGCCTGGATGCCGTGATGATCGCTCAGCATGCGAGTGACGAGTTGGTGGTGCACATGGCCGCCCCGACCGTCGCGCACGCGCAACGACATGATGGGCAAGGCGTCCTCGATGTGTCCGCCCAGAACCTCAAGCCGCGGATTGTTCGACCAGCGCTCGAGCGCCATCGCCCGCAACTCACGGTTACGCCTGGAGATGAAGGACTGACCGACCGCCTGTTTGACCAGTAGCACGAGTGCGGCGCGAATATCGCTGATCCCGTTCGGCGTCCCGGCCTCCTCGCGTGCAATGATCTTGTCGCTGTAGCGATGCGCCCATGGTGAGACGAAAGACACGGTTCCCCCACCTGGGAGAGTCGGCCGCGTGGTCGCGACGATATCGTTCTTCAAAGCGAGGATGCCAGACGCTCCCGGCCCGCCAATGAATTTATGCGGAGAGAAGACAATGGCATCGATCGCCGCGTCGTCCGCAGGCACCATGGACATCGGCAGATAGGGTGCGCCGGCAGCATAGTCCCAGATCGCGATCGCGCCATGGGCCTTCACGAGCCGCGTGATGCCGACGACATCGCTGACAATGCCCGTCACGTTGGACGCGGCAGAGAACGCAGCAACCGTGAAGCCCCGCGACGTTGCATCCACAAGCGCTTCAGTCAGTTGAACCTGGTCCGGGCCGCCGCCCTCTTCTTCGGAGATCTCCACGATCCGCGCGCCGCTCTCGCGCCACGGCAGAAGGTTGGAGTGATGCTCGTAGGGACCGATGATGACCGTGACGGCTTCGCCGCGCGCAATCCGCTCCGTGATCGCCAGCAAGCCGACGAGCCGGTTGATGGCGGCGGTCGCACCCGATCCGGTGAAGATGACGCTATATGCGCTGCCAGCGGCGAGCATGCGCCCAATCGATGCGCGTGCAGCTTCGCGCAGGCGGGTGGAATAGGCCCCGCAATGGGACGCCTCGGTGTGGCTGTTGGCGTAAAACGGCAGAACCTGTTCCATCACAAACATTTCGATCTGCCGCAGCGCCCGGCCGGACGCAGTGTAGTCAGCATAGACGAGCCGGCGCGGCCCAAAAGGGCCTTCGATCAAGGCACCCTCGCCGATCAGGCCGTCACGAAGCCGAGCGATCAGATCTCCCTCGCCCGCCAGTTCCTTGGCCCAGTTTTCCAAGCTCCCATCCATCTGTGCATGCCTTGGTTCGATTCCTTGAAACAAGTTTGACGCAGATGCAGTGGGAAATGTTCATCAAAATGTTTGCTAAACAAACGCGAATTGGGTCAAATGAACGACGATGACCCGAAAAATCGATCAATTTGACGCAAGACTATTGCGCGAGCTTCAGCTAGACGCTGGCCTGTCGCAGCGCGATTTGGCCCAGAAGATCGGCCTGTCGCAAAATGCGTGCTGGAGACGGCTGAAGGCGCTGGAAGACGACGGCATCATTGCCGGCCGCACGATCCGCGTTGCCCGCCACAAGGTCGAACTGGGCCTTGTCGTCTTCGTCATGGTGCGCACGCGCCATCACTCGACGAGTTGGCTGAAGACGTTCCGCACCCATGTGTCCTCGATCCCGGACATTACCGACTTCTTCCGTATCGGCGGCGACTACGATTACATGTTGAAGATCGTCACCCGCGACATGATCAGCTACGACGCCGTCTACCAGCGCCTGATCGAGGCGGTCGAACTCGAATCCGTGACGTCCTATTTCGCGATGGAAGCGATCGAAGAACAGCGTCCGCTCACGATCCATCCCCATCGTTGAGCGTCACGTGCCTTCGGTGACCACGACCAGAACGCGGGCATCAGCACCAAGACCACCCACCACTTTCTGGTAGCCGATCGCGCCGGCAAATCCCGCAGCACCGGAAGGCGTCGTGGCAATCCCCACTGTCAAGAGCATGCTGGCGGCATCGGCGGCCTCCTCTTCCGTCACGGTCAGGCAGCCATCGGCGAGCCGGGCGATCGTGGCCAAAGCGACATGCGACGGCTCCTTGCAGTCGAGCCGGCCCATGGCCGAGACCGGCCCATCGGCCCGCACCGCGCGCCCGGCGACAAGGCTCTCCATAATGCATGGCGCGAATGCCGGCTCGACGACAAGTGCCTCGAAGCCATCGCTCCCCCAGGCATTTCTGAAGCGCGCGAGCATCGCTGCCGCGAACCCGCCCACGCCTGCCTGCAGAAAGACATGTGTCGGCGGCGTCACCGTCTCGTTCACGATCTCTTCGGCGAGCGCCAGATAGCCGGCCATGACGTCGAGTGCCGGCGTCGTATAACCGGGCCACGTGGAATCGGAGAGCAGCGTCCAGCCATTGGCGTCGGCAGCCTCGGCCGCCGCGGCCATGCTGGCCTCGTAGTCATGGCCTTGACGGACAACCCGCGCCCCCTTGCCGCGGAGCCTTCCGGCGATCTCGTCCGACACCGTCTCGCTGATGAAGATGACGGCATGCGCGCCGAAGACGCGCGCTCCGGCCGCGACCGACATTCCGTGATTGCCAGCACTCGCCGTCACATAGGTCCGGCCAGCAAGCGCCGACGCGAGATTGTCATCGCCCGCAGCCGCAACGGCATCGCGCGCAATCGCATAGGCGGCGCCGAGCGCCTTGAACGATCCGAGCCCCATCCGCGCCGTCTCGTCCTTGACCCAAAGGCTTGCACCGCCGATCGATGCGCCGAGCGACGACATGCGCAACAACGGCGTCGGAAGATAGGCCGGACATCGCGACAGCAACGCAAGCACCGGGCCAGCGTCATCGGCAAGCTGCGGCAGTGCCGCAAGCTCCGCAGGCAGTTCCTTTGCCTTCCAAGGGTTCGCCCGATACATCTTCAGTCCTCCTTTACCGGCATCACTGGCCCAAGCAGGGCGTCGACTCTTTCGAGCGATGCGGCCCGTTCCGCGTTCAGGGAATCGATGCAGTTCTGGATTGCGCCAGGCCGTTCAAGCCGCCGCGGCGTCACCAATGTCGTATGGAAAGGCAGGCGATCTTTGAGGCGCAGCATCGTTGCACCGGAGCCGAGGAAGTCGAGAGCGGTGATCGGGTTCATGATCCCGACCCCGAGCCCGGCTGCGACCATGGACCCGACCCCATGGCTTGTCGCCGTTTCCACCACATGGCGTGGACGAGCGCCGGCCGCATCCATGATCGCCTCCGTTCGGCGCCGATAGGGATCGGTTTCGGCAATGGCGATCATCGCCTCGCCGTCGAGCTCCGCGAGGCTGATGGCACCGCGTTCCGCCAGCCGATGCCCCGGTGGCAGCAACGCGATCTCGTTCATGTCGGTGAACCGTTCTGCAGCAAGCTCGTCCGATGCAGCCACCTCGAACGCCACAATACCGAGGTCCAACTCCTGGTCCCGCAACGCTCGCATGAGGTCTCGAACTGTCAACGGCACCAGGGAGACGTGACGGTCAGGCTCATCGCGCAAGAAAGAAGCCATTGCCCGGGCGATGAAGCCTTGCGCGAAGGCCGGCAGGCAGCCGATCCGGACCATGCCGCGACGGCGGCGCAGGATCATCTCGGCCGCATGCCCGATCCGCTCCAGTCCAGCAAAGCTCGCCTCCACCTGCGCCATCAGTTCCCTGGCTTCCGCGGTTGGATGCAAACGCCCCTCGCGACGCTCGAACAGCAGAAGCCGCGTTGCGTCCTCCAATTGCTTCAGTGCCCGGGTCACGCTCGGTTGCGAGGTGTTGAGCACATTGGCAGCCGCAGTCGCCGTGCCGAGCCTCATGACGGCAGAGAAACATTCGAGCTGATGGGCCGACGGACGCATGATGCATATCCAAAATGAATAGATGCCGCATCAGTCTCTATTGGTTGCGTATGGAAAACAATGGCATTGAGGCGCCGATGCGACCCAATCGGAGTTCGACCTTGTCCTCGACCCACGCGACAGCGCCCCATGCTGCCCAATACCCCGCTGAGCCGGCAGGCAGCGCCCTCAGAGGCATCGTGATGATGCTGCTTGCCTGCGCCTTGATTGCGGCGACGACGCTCATCGCCAAGGCGCTCGGTCAGGGGATCGGTTCAGACGGCGGTTCACCGCTGCATCCGCTGCAGGTGAGTGCGGGCCGCTTTCTGTTTGCATGGCTCGCCTTGATGCCGATCGTCGCGATCCTCCGTCCTTCCCTCAAAAGCGCCAAGCTGCCGTATCACATCGGCCGTTCCGTCGCCGGTTGGGCGGGCGTCACCTGCCTCTTCGCCGCATCGGCCTATATGCGGCTTGCCGATGCCACGGCGATTTCGTTTCTCAACCCGATCGTCGCGATGATCCTCGCCATCCCGCTTCTCTCCGAGCGCGTCGGGCCGTGGCGCTGGGCTGCCGCCGGGCTCGCACTCATCGGTGCCATGGTGCTGATCCGGCCCGGCAGCGAGGCTTTCCAGCCGGTGGTCTTCGTCGCCCTCGCCTCCGCCCTGTTTCTCGGTCTCGAAGCCATCATGATCAAGGTGCTTGCGGGTGGCGAGCCGCCCTTGCGAATCCTCGTCATCAACAACACAATCGGCATGCTCATCGCGGTCACGGCGGCGAGCTTCGTCTGGATCTGGCCGACCACCACGCAATGGTTGATGCTCGCGCTGCTCGGTTCGATCATGGTCTGCGCCCAGACGTGCTTTATCCAGGCCATGAAAAGCGGCGATGCCAGCCTCGTCATGCCGATCTTCTACGCGACGCTCATTTTCGCGGCGATCTACGACTTTGCCCTGTTCGGCATCGTGCCGCCGGTAACGAGCTTCATCGGTGCGGCCCTGATCGTCAGCGGCGCCCTGCTCCTCGCCTGGCGCGAGAGCAATCGCAGGAAGAACGGCTCTTAATCAGCGAGCGCAGTGGAGCTCCACATCGGTCGAGGACAAATCTGAATGCGTGTTGCGCGGCGCGGCCGTTCGGAAGACACTTTCATCGCGAAAGCTTGAATGAACTGCCGCCGATCGTCGGGTCCAGAATTACGTCATGCACATGCACAAGAACGTCCACAGCGCATTCATTGCCGCCGAGTTGGAACGGGAAATCGTCAATCAGGTTCTGCCGGCGGGCAGCAAGCTCGATGAAAATGCGTTGGCGAAGCGCTTCGGCGTTTCCCGAACACCCGTGCGCGAAGCGCTTCATGTGGTGGTCTCAAGGTCGCTCGCGCAACGCGTGCCCTATCGCGGCGTCATCGTCTCGGAGCAATCGAGCGAGCGGATCGGCGAGATGTTCGAGGCAATGGGCGAGATCGAGGCGCTCTGCGGTCGGCTGGCTGCCGAGCGGATGACGGTCAGCGAGCGCGCCGCCTTCGAGACGCTACACCTGAAGATGCAGCGCATGGCCGAGCAGCGCGATTTTCAAAGCTATGATCTGGCAAACACAGATTTTCACGGCATGATCTTCGACGGCACGCACAATGGCGAGGTCGTCGAGATCGCGCAGGCTTTGCGCCTCAAGCTTGCGCCGTTCCGCTCCTCGCAATTCCGGATGACCGAGCGCATCGCCCGCTCCTGTGCCGAGCACGACACGATCGTCACGGCAATATTGGATCGCAACGCGCGCGACGCGGAAAAAGCGCTCCGCCGCCATCTGCAAAGTGCGGCACGCGCGGTGCTCGATCGGCGGAACTGATCCGCCGATCGAGCGCAACAATGCTTCAGTAGCTGATGGCGGCCCCATCCGAGCGCGGGTCGGAAGCGCTCTCCATCAGCCCATCGACGTGGAGAACGACCGCGCCGGCATGACCTGCGAGATCGGAGAATTCGGGAATGATCTCCACCTCGTGACCCGCTTGGCCGAGATCTTCGATCAGATTCGCGGGGAAACGGCTTTCGAGCTTCAGCGTCGTCGTGGCATCGCCCCACGTCTTGCCGAGGAGCCAGCGCGGTGCCGTTATTGCCTGCTGCAGATCCTGCCCAAACTGCGCGTAGCGGGTGAAGATGGCCGCCTGCGTCTGCGGCTGGCCTTCGCCACCCATCGTGCCATAGGCGAAGACGCGTCGATCCGAAAGCTCGGCCATGGCCGGGTTCAACGTGTGGAACGGCCGCTTGAAAGGCGCAAGCTCGTTCGGCCCCGGCTTCAGAGAGAACCCTGCGCCACGGTTTTGGAAGAATACGCCCGTTTCCGGACAAGTCAGGCCGGAACCAAATTCCCAGAAGACACTCTGGATGAAGGACACCACGGTGCCTTCCGCATCGACTGCGCCCATCCAAATCGTGTCGCCTTCTTTCGGCTCGTAAGGCCAGGGCAGCGCGCGCTGGCGGTCGATCCGGCGGGCCATGGCGTCCAGTCCTGCCGCATCGAGCCAGGATTGCGCCGGCTCTGCCATCGCGTCCGGATCGCCAAGCTCGGCATTGCGCTTGATGAAGGCCTGTTTGGTCGCTTCGACCAGGCCGTGGAGATGGTCGAAACCTTCGGCTTCCGTGATGCCCAGACGGTCGAACAGCCCGAGGATCATCAGCGACGAGATACCCTGGGTCGGCGGCGTCATGTTGAAGAGCGTGCCGAGCGAGGTGGTGAGCGACAGCGGCGCGACTTCGCTCGCCGCGAAGCTGTGGAAGTCGGACAGTCGCAGCGGACTGCCATTGGCTTCGAGATAGCACGCATGGGCAGCAGCGATGTTGCCCTTGTAGAAGCTTTCGAGACCCTGCTCGGCGAGATGCGAGAATGTATTTGCAAGCGCCGCCTGCTTCATCCGGTGCCCGGCGCGAGGCGGTGCGCCATCGACAAGGAACTGCTCCGCAAATCCCGGCACGTCTGCAAGCGTCGACAGCTTGTCGCGGGTACAATCGGACTGATTTCCGGTGACGGCAGTCCCGTCGCGCGCATAGCCGATGGCCGATGCCATCAAATCGGAAAGTGGCAAGCGTCCGCCGCCATGCTGCAAGGCCAGCCGCCATCCATCGATGGTCCCGGGCACGGTCAACGCAGCCAAGCCCCCGCGCGCCGGGATGGCGTCGACATGGCCGGCCTTCCGGTAAAAGGCGACATCCGCGAGAGCCGCTGCCCGTCCACAGCCCGAAATGCCGATGGGCGCTTCGCCCTTCTTCTTGATCAGCCAAAAGCCGTCGCCACCGATGCCGTTCATGTGCGGATAGACGACGGCGATCGTCGCCGCCGCTGCCACCATCGCCTCGACGGCCGTACCGCCCGCCTCGAGGATATCTCGCCCGGCAAGCGCCGCCGCACGATGCGGCGCGGTGAACGCACCATTGTAACCCAACGCACTCTTCAGCATGTCATCACCAACCGATTGCTTCCGGCAGCCATGTCGCAAGCCCCGGGAACAGATAGACCATGAACACCGCCAATGCCTGAATTGCGATGAAGGGCACAACCCCCCGATAGATATCGAGCGTGGTCACGCCCGGCGGCGCAACGCCCTTCAGGAAGAAGAGCGCCCAGCCGAAGGGCGGCGTCAGGAACGACATTTGCAGGTTCACCGCAACGAGAATCGCGATCCAGGTGAGGTCGGCGCCGGCGCTCGCGAAAACCGGGAGGAACAGCGGAAGCGCGATGTAGGAAATCTCGATCCACTCCAGGAAGAAACCGAGGAAGAAGATGAGGATCATCAGGAACAGGATCTGCCCATCCAGGCCGCCGGGCACCATGCTGAAAGCATCGTGAACCAGACGCTCGCCGCCGAGACCGCGAAAGGCGAGAGCGAAGGGCTGGGCGAAGATCAGGATCATGAACACCATGGCCGAGGCGATGAAGGACGCCCGCACGACCTCCCGCATCATCGGATAGGTGAGCCGGCCGGTAAACGCCGCAAGCAGGATGGAGCCGAGCGCGCCCATGGAGGCTGCTTCCGTTGGCGCTGCAACACCGCCGATGATGGATCCCAGCACGAGAAAGATCAGCGCGATGGGCGGCGCGACGACCTGCAGGAGCTTCACCGCAAGCTCTCGGCCTGAGATGGCGTCGCGTTCGGCCTGCGGGATCGGCGGCATGGAGTCCGGCTTCATCAGGCCAAGAACGATGATGTAGAGGACGAACATGCCCGACAGCAGAAGACCGGGAATGAGGGCTGCGGCAAACAGCGTGCCGACCGACTGGCCCATGATATCGGCCAGCAGGATCAGGACCAAGCTTGGCGGAATGATCTGCCCAAGCGTACCGGACGCACAGATCACGCCGGTCGCGACACCCTTGTCGTAGCCGCGATTGATCACCGGTGCGAGCGCGATGAGGCCAAGCGTGACGACCGTTGCGCCGACGACGCCGGACGCAGCGCCCATCAAAACGCCGACGATGATGATGGCAAGCGCCATGCCGCCGCGGATGCCGCCCATCGCCAGACCGATGACGTCGAGCAATTGCTCCGCGATCTTCGATCGCTCCAGCATCAGGCCCATGAAGATGAAGAGAGGCAATGCCAGAAGGGTATAGTTGGTGATGACGCCGTAGATGCGCGCCGGCACCAGATTGAACAGCATGGGCCCGAAGCCCGCATAGCCGAACACGAACCCGGTAACGGCAAGGCAGATGGCGACAGGAATGCCCGCCATCAGCATGACGAAGAAGGCGCCGATCATGGCGAGCGCCAGAAACTCGGTGAATGGCATGTCAGTGCTTGTCCGGATTGGCCAAAGGCTGCTTCAGATGCACACGCCGCACGATGCTTTCGAGCATCATCGACAGCGCCTGAAGCGCGAGCAGAACGAAGGCGATAGGGATCAGGGCCTTCAGCAGAAAGCGATAGCGCAGGCCGCCTGGATCCGGCGAAATCTCGCCGATTGAATAGCTTTGGTTTACGTAGCTGATCGACAGCCACACGATGAAGATCGACGCAAGCATCAGCATCGCTGCCGCGATGATGTCGATCGTCGCTTTCAGCTCGGGTGAAAACTTGTCGTAAAGAACATCGACCCGAACCTCACCGCCCTGGTTCAGACCATAGGACATGCCGAGCAGCGCGCCCGCGGCCATCAGGTGCCATTCCGCTTCCTGGGTCGCGACACTGCTGATGCCGAGCGCGTAGCGCGACAGCACGTTGAACGCGACGAGAAGGACGAGCGCGAGACCGAGCCACGCCGCCATCTGGCCGACAATGCGAACGACACGCGCGGTGCCGTTCGCAGCCTTTTCGAGCATTGCCGTCATGGCAATCAGCCGGCCATGTTGTGGAACGGCCGCTCCGAAACGCCCGACCATTGGTCGTGCTGGGCCTTGAACGCCATGAACGCGTCGTGGACCTTGCGCACACTCGGATCGGCGGCGGCACCCTCCTCCAGCACGGCCATGGTGGCCTCGCGCAGTGCCTCGACCACAGCCTCCGGCAGCGTGTCGGCGATGACGCCTTCGTTTTCGACCAGGTCAGCCAGCGCTTCCGCGTTGGTGGCTTCGCACCAGGTGTGGCTTTCCAGACTGCAGGCCATGGCGGCCGCTTCGACGATCGCCTTCAGATCGTCGGGCAGCGAATCCCAAGCTGCCCGGTTGATCAGAAGTTCAGTGACGTTGCACGGCTCGTGCCAGCCAGTGGTGTAGTAGTACTTCGCCGCGTTTTGCAGGCCGAGGCGACGATCCTGGTAGGGACCGACGAACTCGGCCGCATCGATGACGCCGCGCTCGAGAGCCGGGAAGATTTCACCGCCCGGCAGAAGGCGGACATCGACGCCGAGCGTCGCATAGACGCGTCCGGCAAGACCCGGAATACGCATGACGAGACCGCGGAAGTCTTCGACAGTTTCGATCGGCTCGCGGAACCAGCCGGTCATCTGCACGCCCGTGTTGCCCATGGGCAGCGCCTTGACGCCGAGCGGCTCATAGAGCTCGTCCCACAGTTCCATGCCGCCGCCATGATAGAGCCAGGCATTCTGGCCCTGGAAGTTGAGGCCGAACGGGACCGTGGTGAAATATTGAGCGGCAGGCACGCGGCCGGCCCAGAAATAGGAGTTTGCCGCATTCATCTGTACCGTGCCGGATGAGACGGCGTCGAAACCTTCCAGTGCCGGGATCAGTTCGCCCGCAGCAAAATGCTGGATCCGCAACCGGCCACCCGACATGCGCTCGACCTTGGCACAGAAATCCGTCGGGCTACCCGGACCTTCCACGTAAAAAGGCGAGCCGGGCCCATAGGCATTCGTCATCTGCCAGGTGAATGTGTCCTGGGCCCTCGCGATCGACGGCGCGGCCAGTGGAACGCTGGCCGTGGCGAACGCAGATGCTGTCAGAAAGTTGCGGCGTTTCATGCAGTGTCCTCGGATCTGAAAGTGCGCTTGGGAAGATGCGCACATTGGCTAGCAATGAGCATGCCAGATCGGAGGATCAGTCGTTTCGTAGAGCTTCGGGCTCCGCAGCAAACACAAAATTGTATACAAGACGCCCTCAGAAGACGCAGCATGCATACAAATTTGGCAGCGGATGATGTTTGATACTGCAGCGGGAGCATAGGGGCCCGCCAGACTTGACCTCCCGCTCAAATGAAAAAGGCCGCACGCGATTGGCGTGCGGCCTTTTCCTTACATCGAAACGACGCAGCTCATTCGGTGACGAGCGCGCGCAGCATCCAGACAGTCTTTTCGTGAATGGTCATGCGACCAACGAGCATGTCGTGCGAGACGAAGTCGTCCGCCTCTTCGGCGACTTCCGCAGCTTCGCGCATCTTGCGAATGGTGCTCTCATGCTCGGAGATAAGATCTTCGATCATCTCATGCGCCGTCTTGCTCTCGGCGCCGAGCTCGATGACGATATCGTGCCCCTTGTTGCCGACGACAGGCGCACGGTAGCCCAGAGCACGAATGCGCTCGGCGATCTCGTCCGTCGCCTTGAACAGATCGTTGTACTGCACCTCGGTCATCTCGTGGATCGAGTGGAACAACGGTCCGACGACGTTCCAGTGATAGATGTGCGTCTTGACCAGAAGCGCATAGGTGTCCGCCAGGATGGCCGACAGGTTCTGCGCAATCGTCCCGCGCGCCTTGTCGTCGAGACCGAAATTGACGTTTTCTTCGCGCGGCTTGGGATCCAGCGCCTTCTGTGCTTTGCTCACGGCATGCTCCTTCTTGTTGTTATATGAGTAACTGAGAAGATGGAGCAGAGTTGCATTTTGCCAATAGACGTTTTGACGCGATCAGCGTGCCGGCCGCGATTTCAGACGCGGCCGGATTTGATCAGGCTCACTCAGCCGCGATCGGCATGGGATACCGCTTGCGATCGTCCTGCTCAGTCCCCTCGTCCCGGCCACCATGACCACCCGTCGGAAGATCAGGCTCATCCGGCGCGTTGGGCTTGAGGATCCAGCCGGCCAGGCGCGAGGCCTGGTGCGTCAGGTCGTCCATCAGCGTGTAGAAAGACGGAATGAAGATCAGCGACAGGAGCGTCGAGACGAGCAGTCCGCCGATGACCGCAATGGCCATGGGCGCCCGGAACTCACCGCCCTCGCCCGTGCCAAGCGCGGCCGGCACCATGCCGGCAGCCATGGCGAGTGTTGTCATGATGATCGGCCGCGCGCGCTTGCGGCCTGCATCGACGATGGCATCGATCTGCGGCATGCCGTGCTTTTCCTGCTCGACGGCGAAATCGACCAACATGATCGAGTTCTTCGTCACGATGCCCATCAGCATGAGGATACCGATGACAACCGGCATGGAGACGGCATTGTTTGTCAGCTGAAGCGCGAGCACTACACCGCCGATCGACAGAGGCAGGGACGCCAGGATCGTGATCGGCAGAAAGAACGAGCCGAACAGCAGGATGAGCACGCACAGCACCATCATGATGCCGGCACCCATGGCTGTCGCGAAGCCCGCGAACACCTCGGCCTGGATTTCCGCGTCGCCCGTTTCCTGAATGCGCACACCGGCGGGGAAGTTCTTCACCGCCTCGCTCGCCATGATCCATTCGGTGCCCTGCCCGATCTCGTAGCCCGCAGCCATGCCCGTGCCGACCTTGACCAGCCGCTCGCGGTCGAAGCGGTCGATCGTCGACGCGCCTTGACCGTAGCTCACATCGGCGACCGCCGTCAGCGGAACGGTGCCGCCGCTGCCCGTCGGGATGCGCATGGCCTGAATGGTCGCCAGATCGTTGCGCGCCACGTCGCTCAGCTGGACCTTGATCGGAATCTGCCGGTTCGGCAGGTTGAACTTAGCGAGATTGGCACCCGCATCGCCGATGGTGGCGACACGGATCGTCTGCGAGATCAGCTCAGGCGCGATACCGAGATCGGCCGCCTGGTCGAGCCGTGGCGTGATGCGGATTTCAGGCCGATCGAACGCCGACATCGCCGAGGGGTTGGAGAACATTGGCGTGTCGCGCATCTCTTCCTCGAGCATGCGCGCCGCTTCCGCGACCGCAGCGCCATCCTGGCCGAGAACTCCAACCGACAATTCGCGTTCGCCACGTTCATTGACGTTGAAGAAGCGTATGTCGGGCACCTGTGCCATGCGCACAGCCATATCTTCTTCGACGGCAAACTGCGTACGCTCGCGCTCACCCTTGCGCACAAGATTGGTGATGATCGACGCGCGGCGCACTTCGAGCGTCCCCGTAGGACTAGAGCCCCCAACGACCATGACCGAAGCCACTTCGGGAATTTCCTTGAGGCTGGCGGCGATCGCATTGGTGGTCTCGCGGGTGTCGTCGAGCGTGGAGCCCGGCGGCAGCTCAACCGACGTCACGACACGCGAGGAATCTTCGCGCGGAATGAAGCCGGTCGGCAGAAAACCGATGCTCCAGACCGAAGCTGCAAATAGCCCGACGCCGACAGCCAGCGTCACAAAACGGAAGCGCAACGTTGCGCGCAAGAAGCGCGTATAGCCGCGCAGCAACCAGCCTTCGCGCTCGTCTTCGTCCCCATGGTTCTTCATGAAATACGCTGCCATCATCGGCGTGATGAGACGCGCGACGAGCAGCGAGAAGAAGACGGCAACGGCAACAGTGAGGCCGAACTGCTTGAAGTACTGGCCTGCGACGCCGCCCATGAAGGACACCGGCGCGAAAACCGCGATGATGGTGAGCGTGATCGCGATGACGGCAAGGCCGATTTCGTCGGCCGCCTCCATCGCCGCGCGATAGGGCGATTTGCCCATGCGCATGTGTCGAACGATGTTCTCGATTTCCACGATCGCATCATCGACCAGAATGCCGGTGACGAGCGTAATGGCGAGCAGACTGACGAGGTTGAGCGAAAAGCCCATCATGTCCAGCGCCCAGAAGGTGGGAATGGCCGCCAGCGGCAGGGTCACGGCCGCAACCAGCGTTGCCCGCCAGTCCCGCAGGAAGAGGAACACCACGATGACCGCGAGGGCCGCCCCTTCGACCAGCGTGTGCATCGCGGATTCGAAGTTGCCATAGGTATAGGTGACGCTGTCGTCGATCTTCGAGAAGGTCACGTCCGGATAAAGCGCGGCAAGTTCCGCCACCTTGGCAGCAGCGGCATCGGCCACCGACGTGTCGCTCGCGCCCTTCGCGCGGTAGATGGAGAAGGACACGACCGGGTTGCCATCGAGCGAAGCGAAGGAGCGCGGCTCCTCCCAGCTGTCCGAGATCGTTCCGATCTCGCCGAGGCGGACGGTGCGGCCGCCGGAAAGCGCGATGCTCGTCTGGGAGAGCGTCTCGATGGAATCGGCTGAGGCCAGCGTTCGGATCGTCTGTTCCTGGCCGCCGAAATCGCCGCGTCCACCCGGCAGGTTGACGTTGGTCGCGCGCAGCTGCGCATTGACCTCGGTCGCGGTGATGCCGAGCGACAGAAGGCGATCGGGATCGAGCTCGACGTGGATTTCGCGCGTTACGCCGCCCATGCGGTCTACCTGGCCGACACCCGGCAGGCCCTGCAACTCGCGGATCACCGCATCGTCGACAAGCCAGGAAAGTTCTTCAGGCGTCATGCCCGGCGCGGACGCCGCATAGGTGACGATCGACTGGTTCTCGACGTTGACGCGGCTGATGATCGGTTCGTCGATGGTGCGCGGCAGGTCGGCTCGAATTTCGGCGACCGCATCCTTGACGTCGTTCAACGCCTGATCGGTATCGACCTCGAGCCGAAAGATCGCAGAGGTGACGGACTGACCGTCCGTGACGGTCGACTGGATGTCGTCGATCCCGGCGATGCCGGCAACGCTGTCTTCGACAAGCTTCGTGACCTGCGTTTCAAGCTCGGCCGGCGCAGCACCGGACTCGGTAATGACGACGGAGATGACCGGCACGTCGATGTTCGGAAACCGCGTGATCGGCAGGTTCAGAAACGAAACCCAACCGAGAACCACCAGCACGACGAAGAGAAGAATGGACGGGACCGGGTTGCGGATCGACCAGGCGGAAATGTTCCAGTTCATGGCTATTGATCCCCGCTCTCGGCCTGAGCCACAGCTGTCACGGCATCGCCGTCGCGCACGAAGGAACCGGCCCGCCTGACGATCACTTCGCCCGCCTCAAGACCCGTCAACACTTCGACGCGGTCAGCCGTCCGCAGGCCGGTCGTCACAGTTCGGGTCTCGATACGACCATCGACCACAGCCTGCACGGTGGCTTCGCCATCGACCACGACGAGAGCGGACAGAGGAATGATGACACCATTGGAGCTCGCCACCTCGACGACGCCGCGTGCGAAGGCGCCGGGCCTAAGCGCGGGATTGGCTTCGAGTGAAACCCGCATCTCGCCAAGTCGACTGGCCGCGTTGATCTGCGGGGAGATCAGCCGGACCTCGCCTTCCACGGGCTGCGAAAAGCCCGCCGGGGTAACATGAACCGCCATGCCGGTTGCGAGCGACGCAAGGCTCGTTTCCGTGACATCCGCGCTCAATTCCACATCGCCGTCCTCGGCAAGGCGGAAGAGCGGCTCGGCTGAAGGCGAAGCGACCGCGCCAATCCGGGCCGAGCGCGACAGCACCAGACCATCGGTCGGCGCCTTGATCTCGGTCTTGGTCATGTTCAGGTCGATTTCGCGGCGCTGCGCTTCAACGAGCGCCTTGTCGGCAATGGCAAGCTCAAGGCCCTGACGCGCTGAATTCAGCTGCGCTTCCGCTGAACTTGCCGCGGCGATCCGCTGATCAAGTGTCTGCTGCGCGGTCACGCCGCTGCCCGTCAAGCTCTGCGCCCGTTCAAGCGCGGAGTCGGCTTCGAGCTTGGCTGCTTCCGCCTGAGCGATGCTTGCACGCGCCTGCGCGATACCGGCTTCCGCCCTGGCCAATTGCGATGTGTTCTGGGCGAGCAGGATATCGATAGTCGCTGCATCGAGGCGCGCCAGCACCTGCCCTGCTTTGACCGTGTCTCCGACCTCAGCAAGCACCTCCACGATCCTGAAGCCTTCGACGTCGACGCCGACGATGACTTCCTCGCGGGCAACCAATGTTCCGGTGACCGTGGCAGTCGTCGCGATCTCGCCTTCACGTGCCTCGACGGTGGAAATCGCAGGGGCGCGCACCTGTGGGGTCTGAGGCGGCTCTTGGGCCAGCGCCATGGGCGCAGCCAAAAGCGACGCCGCGAACAGGAGCATCGCCCATCCGCGCATCCCCACCGTGTCACCCGCACGTGGCATGTGCGAAGGAAAATCCAAGGCTTCGGTCATCGTTACTGGTTCCGCAAAAACGCGCATCGAAGTTTTGAGGAGCAAATGGGCTCCACAGCCATCGAGCGGTCGTGTTTCCAACAATGCATGCCATTCAGTCTGCGTCATCCGCCAAAGGTCGGCGGCGACAAAAGTCTCTCAACGGCGCTTTCCGCGCCCGAACACTGCATCGATCATCGCAGCCAGCATCGCGCGAATACGCTCCGGCTCAAGCGCCGGATCGATCGCCGAACGCATGACGATGCCTTCACCCAGCGCCATCATCATCCCGATCGCCGCATCGTGGTCGACAGTCGCATCGATGTCGCCGCGATCCGCTGCCCGTTTGACGAAATCGCTGATGTGCTCGCGCACCATCGCCTCGTTTTCGAGGAAGTTTCTACCAACCGCGCCATTGCGAAGCCCCTCGGCAAAAACTTCGAGCATCATGGGCGTGGCACCGGGCCGGCGCATCTGCTCGAAATAGGCCATGGCCATGTCGACGAAGGCTTCGGTAAAATCGCCCTCCACGAGAAGCGGCTCCAGCGTGCCATGGCAGCGCTGCCTCTCGTCGAGACAAATGGCCTCGATGATTGCTTCCTTGGATTTGAAGTAGCGATAGAGCGCGCCGGGGCTCATCGCCGCCTCCGCGCAGATCTCCTGCATCGAAGTCTTGTGAAAGCCGGATCGCGCGAAACAGCGCTCGGCGGCTTCCATGATATGGCGCCGGCGGCAGTCCTGGGCGGTTTCCGGCGTATCGGCCGCTTTGAGAAGCACTGAAATATTCATGGAAACCGCGCGATCCAACATGAGAGCGAATGTTCATTCGCACAACACGGGCGCTTTGACAACGTAGCAGCGTGCTTTAGCCGATCACGAAATGAGTCAGGCCGCGCCGCCTACCCCTCAAGAGCTGGAACATACCGCTTGCTCGGCGCTTCGGCCGACATGCCCCTCAAGCGGGGGATATCAGCTCAAGAAGGAAGACCCCACCATGGCCGATACGAAAAAGCGGGGCGCGCGCCGATCCGATACGACGACCGTGCATGATCTGACACTGCAGCGAGGCAATGGCGGCGAACTCCACCAGGTGGCAGAGGAAGGCCAGCCAGTCCTGACAACGGCGCATGGCGTGCCGGTGGCCGACGACCAGAACACGTTGAAATACGGCGAGCGCGGCCCTGCCTTGATCGAGGACTTTCATTTTCGCGAGAAAATGTTTCATTTCGACCACGAGCGCATTCCCGAGCGCGTCGTGCATGCGCGTGGCTACGGTGCCCACGGCTATTTCGAAACTTACGATTCACTTGCGGAATTCACCCGCGCCGACATTTTTCAGCGCGCCGGCGAAAAGACGCCGGCTTTCGTGCGGTTCTCCACCGTCGCAGGATCGAAAGGCTCGTTTGATCTGGCACGCGACGTGCGCGGTTTCGCAGTCAAACTCTATACCAAAGAAGGCAACTGGGATCTTGTCGGCAACAATATTCCGGTGTTTTTCATCCAGGATCCGATCAAGTTTCCCGACGTAGTCCACTCGGTGAAGCCTGAGCCCGATCGCGGCTTTCCGCAGGCCCAGTCGGCACACGACAATTTCTGGGACTTCATATCGCTGACACCGGAATCCATGCACATGATCATGTGGATTATGTCGGACCGGACGATCCCGCGCTCCTTCCGCTTCATGGAAGGCTTCGGCGTCCACACATTCCGGTTGTTGAACGAGAACGACGAGTCCACCTTCGTCAAGTTCATCTGGAAGCCGAAGCTCGGGCTTCAATCCGTGGTTTGGAACGAGGCCGTGAAGATCAACGGCGCCGACCCCGACTTCCACCGCCGCGATCTCTGGGACGCCATCCAGGCCGGCGACTTTCCGGAATGGGAGCTCTGCGTCCAGCTGTTCGACCAGGACTTTGCCGACAGCTTCGACTTCGATGTGCTCGATCCGACCAAGCTGATACCGGAAGAAGTAATCAAGCCGATCCCGGTTGGTCGCCTCGTGCTTGATCGCATGCCGGACAATTTCTTCGCGGAGACCGAGCAGGTCGCCTTCATGACACAGAACGTCCCGCCCGGCATCGATTTCTCGAACGATCCGCTGCTTCAGGGCCGCAATTTTTCCTATTTGGATACGCAGCTGAAGCGGTTGGGCTCCACCAACTTCACGCATTTGCCGATCAATGCGCCCAAGTGCCCGATGCACAACTTTCAGCAGGATGGGCACATGGCGATGCGCAATCCCGTCGGGAGAGCGAACTACCAGCCCAATTCGTGGGGAGAGGGTCCGCGCGAAGATCCCAAACGCGGTCATCGATCCTATCGCGACGAGGTCGAGGGCCCCAAGGTCCGGCTGCGCGCCGAAAGCTTTGCCGACCACTATAGTCAGGCGCGGCAATTCTATAGCAGCCAGACAGCTGTCGAGCAGAAGCACATCGCGATGGCTTTGACATTCGAGCTTTCCAAGGTCGAGACGTTGGCAATCCGGGAACGGATGGTTGCGCATCTGCTCAACATCGACGAGGCGCTGGCGACGATGGTGGCCGAAAATCTCGGCATTCGTGAAATGCCGGAAGCGGCTGACGCCGCCGTCTCCCCGCGCGACGATCTGGAGCCATCGGCGGCCCTATCGATCATCCAGAATGGGCCCGAAAGCTTCGAGGGACGCAAGCTCGGCGTGCTGGTCAGCGACGGTTGCGACGCCGATCTGGTAGAAGCCCTGCGCTCGGCTCTGGCCGAGGAAGGTGCAAACATAGAGATCGTCGCTCCGAAGGTCGGCGGCGTGGAAGCCTCCGACGGGTCCTTCATCGAAGGCGACCAGATGATCGATGGCGGCCCTTCGGTTCTCTACGATGCCGTCGCCATCATCGTCAGCCCGGAAGGTGCGGAAAAACTGGTGAAGGAAGCCACCGCGCGCGATTTCGTCGCCGATGCTTTCGCGCACTGCAAGTTCATCGCCTTCGTCGAGGACGCCCGCCCGTTGTTGGACAAAGCAGCGATCGAAATCGATGAGGGCGTGGTCCAAATCGAGAGCGCCGAAGACATTCCGGGCTTCATCGAGATGTGCGGGAAGCTGCGGCTTTGGGCACGCGAACTCAAAGTAAAGCTGTAGAAAGAAGATTGCCGGTCTGCCAGGCGGTGGCACGCCGCTGCGGAATCGCCTAGGCAGCAATATGATCGGGCGGGTCAATCCCGCCCGATCTGATTTTTTGACCAAATTCAGTTTGAATTCGCGTCGTGAAATGAAAGGATGCGCGTGACAGCAAGGAAGCGCCCCACATGAATTCAGAGGTCTATTGCGGCCCGAGCCCCACGCCGGACACGCTCTGGCAGAGCTGGAACTTCGACCCGTACCTCCTGGGCGCTTTGTTCGTCACGACTGGCCTTCTCATCGCGAATTCGCGCAATTCAGCCACGCGGCACGGCCGGCTCTACGCAGTGGCTGCCTCTGCCACACTGTTCATCGCGTTCGTCTCGCCGCTCTGCGCGCTGAGCTCCGCGCTCTTCTCGGCGCGAATCTTCCACCATGTGATGCTGATTGCGATCGCCGCCCCCCTGATCGCGCTCGCTTTGCCGATGCGCCGGCCGCGCAACTCCGGGCTGCTGTCGGCAGCGTTTCTCGTTCACACGATCTTCGTCTGGATCTGGCATGCACCGGCGCCCTACGCGTTCGCGCTGTCGTCCCACTGGATCTATTGGGCCATGGAGATGACGCTGCTCGGTTCCGCCATCTTCCTGTGGCAGCTGATCTTTGCAGCGCGCCGCGCGCATTGTCTGCCGGCCCTGGCCGCGCTTTTCGGCTCGATCGTTCAGATGGGCATGCTGGGAGCGCTGCTGACCTTTGCCCGCACGCCGCTTTATGGCCACCACATTGCGACGACAGAGGCGTTCGGCCTGTCGCCCCTGGCAGACCAGCAGCTGGCGGGCATCCTCATGTGGGTACCGGCTGCCCTGCCTTACCTCCTGGTCGCCCTGATCTTCTCGTCAGCGCTCGTCCAGGAGCGCCTCGCCGCATCCACCGGGCATGACCGAGGATGATGGTATGGCTGAAATTCCTTCACATCGCGACGATTGCGATCTGGAGCGCCGGGCTCGTTAGCCTGCCGGGGCTCTACGTCCAGCGCGCCCATGCGCGTGACGACGATACTCTTTATCGCCTGCAGGGCATGGTCAGGTTCGCCTACGTGGCCCTGATCTCACCGGCCGCCTTCGTCGCGATCGCGACCGGCACGGCGCTCATCCTCGTGCAGGAGACCTTCGAGCCGTGGTTCCATCTGAAGCTCTTGCTGGTCGCGCTGCTCGTGGTCGTCCACGTGCTGACGGGTCTCGTCATCATCCGGCTGTTCCGGGAAGGCGAGACCTATTCGACCTGGCGGGCAGTCGTCGTGACCATCCTCACGGTGATCGTCGCGACCGCGATCATTGGCGTGGTGCTGCTGAAGCCGGATCTCGGAGATCAGCTCCTGCCTGACATCCTGTCGGAGCCTGGCGCCCTTGGCGACATGTTCCAGCCTCTCATTGATCGCTATTTATGACCAGTCCGACACCATGATCGAACACAAGCTTGCCACCGTGCCACCCGGCCATTCCGGCCATGATGCCCGCGAGGACCGACAGCAGAAGTCCGTGCGGCAGGACCATGGCGTCATCGGCAAGCCGCATGCCCCAATTGGTGCCCATGATGGCGATCAGGGTCATCGCTGCCACCGCATGGGTCCAGCTTGCCACGCGAATGCGAATGCCGCGCACGAACAACAGTTCGGCTGTGCCGACCAGACCGGCCGCAACGCCCGTGGCGAAGGCAAAACCCGACGACCAGACCGATGCCCTGACCCAGAACTCATCGCCGCTCCACCAGTAGAACACATCGGCACCGAGCGTGGCGAAGACCAGCGCGATGGGAAAATGGACACTCATGGCATGGATCGGGTGACCGGCAACGGCGATGGCGGAATCGATCTTGCTTTCGGCGACCTTCTGGATCACCGGGCTTTCGAGATTTTCCGTTTCGCTCATTCCATCACTCCGTTGGGTTCGCGCCGCGCTACCTTGCCGGCCCGCAACTTATGGATCAAGGCAACGTTCCTCGCCGCCGGTGGCGCTACGCTTGCCGGCTGCGCAGGCCCGCTGTCCACGCTTGACCCGGCAGGGCCATCGGCGGGTGCCATTGCAAATCTCTTCTACGTCATGTTCGCCGGCTCGGTCATCCTGTTTGTCCTGACGATCGGCCTGCTTCTGGCAACACTTCTCAAGCCGGGCTTCGGCAAGAGCCTCTCGCCGCGTCGCTGGATCGTGTGGGGCGGGCTCGCCATGCCGATCGTCGTGTTGACCGCCCTCGTCATCTTCGCCCTCGCAATGGGCGAAAGGCTCATCGCCAGCCCCCTCGCCAGCGCACCCGAGCGCGTCGAGGCGCGGGCAAGCCAGTGGGCCTGGACCTTTTCCTACCCTGACCGCGAGGGTGCTGCCGAAACAATCTCGGTGTTGCACATCCCCGCCGGTGAGCCCGTCGACATTGTCATCACCGCCGAAGACGTCATTCATTCGTTCTGGGTGCCCCGGCTCGGCGGCAAGCTCGACGCCATTCCGGGGCATGAGAATGTTCTGCGCCTGCTGGCTGATCGGCCCGGCACCTATGCCGGCGTCTGCGCCGAGTTTTGCGGCGTCGGCCACACAAACATGGACTTCACCGTAGAAGCCCATGAACCAGAAGACTACGTCGCCACCGTGAGCGGCGCCGCAACGGAAGCATCGCAATGACGACGACGCCCGAACCAGCCAGCGACGCGATCCGCCTGCACCATGCGCTGGCCAAAATCTGGGACACGAAGCCTGGGCTTGGACGCCTGGCGGCCGTCAATCACACCGTGCTCGGCCGCCGGTTCATGATCGCCGCCTTCACCTTCTTTGCGATCGGCGGCGTGCTTTCGATGCTGATCCGCATCCAGCTCGCGACCGCCGACAGCGCTTTCCTCGGACCGGATATCTACAATCAGGTCTTCACCATGCATGGCACGGTGATGATGTTCCTCTTCGCGATTCCGATGTTCGAGGGCTTCGCGATCTACCTGCTGCCGAAGCTTCTCGGCGCACGCGACCTCGCCTTCCCGAGGCTCACCGCATTCGGCTTCTATTGTTACATTTTCGGCGGCTCGATCCTGATCGTCGCGCTGCTCTTCGGAGTTGCGCCCGACAGCGGCTGGTTCATGTACACGCCGCTTTCCTCCTCGACCTATACGCCGGGCATTAACGCCGATGTCTGGCTGCTCGGCATCACATTCGTCGAGATTTCGGCCATGTCGGCCGCGGTCGAGATTACCGTTTCGATCCTCAAGCTGCGGGCGCCGGGCATGTCGCTCACCCGCATGCCGATCTTCGCCTGGTATCTGCTCGTCGTCGCCCTGATGATGCTGGTCGGGTTCCCGCCGATGATCCTCGCCTCGGTGCTTCTGGAACTGGAGCGGGCCTTCGACCTGCCCTTCTTCGATCCGCTGCGGGGCGGCGACTCGCTGCTTTGGCAGCACCTCTTCTGGCTTTTCGGCCATCCGGAGGTCTACATCATCTTCCTTCCCGCCGCCGGCGCCATTTCTACCATGCTGCCGGTGTTCGCGCAGACCCGGCTCGTCGGCTATGGCGCGATCGTGGTCGCTGCGATCGCGGTCGGCTTCCTGTCCTTCGGGCTGTGGGTCCACCACATGTTCACGGTGGGCATTCCGCATCTGGCGCTGGCTTTCTTCTCGGCCGCGAGCGCCCTTGTCGCCATTCCCACCGCCGTCCAGATCTTCGCCTGGCTCGCGACGCTCTCCCAAGGCCGGCCGCGCTTCGATGTGCCGATGCTTTACATGGTCGGCTTCTTCGTCGTCTTCGTGATGGGCGGATTGACCGGCGTGATGCTGGCGATGGTGCCCTTCGACTGGCAGGCGCACGACACCCACTTCGTCGTGGCACACCTTCACTACGTACTGGTCGGCGGCTTCGTCTTCCCAATGCTCGCCGCGGCCTATTACTGGCTGCCGCACATCACCGGCAAATTTCCGGTGCACCATCTGTCCGTGCCGGCCTTCTGGCTGATCTTCGTCGGCTTCCACATCACCTTCTTCATGATGCACCTGACAGGTCTTCGGGGGATGCCGCGGCGTGTCCACACCTATCCGGACGGGGTGGGCTGGGAGTGGCTGAACTTCCTGTCATCGGTCGGCGGCTTCATCATGACGATCGGCTTCGCGCTCGTCGTGGTCGACATCATCCTTCAGGTCCGCTTCGGCAAGGCGCATGGTCGCGACCCTTGGAAGGCAGGGACGCTGGAATGGGCGACAGCGACGCCACCTCCGTCCTATGCTTTTGCGTCACTGCCGCAGATCGATCGGCGCGCCGACGGACTGGAGCCGGCAAAGATCGGCCCGGAGCTCGCCGCTGGCAAAGGCTATCTTGGGTTCACGCGCAATGGCTGGATGGAGACGCTGGCCGTCGACATGACGACGGGAAAGCCCGACCACATCGTGCTTCTGCCGAACTCCACCTTCCTGCCGCTCTATACCGCGATCGCCACCGGCGCCTTCGTGCTCTGCCTGCTCTTCAAGCTCTACTGGATCTCGCTCGTTCCGCTGGCTGGCGTGGTCGTTCTGCTGCTTGCCTGGACGGGGCCATGCGGTTTCCGCGAAGATCACGGCCCTCTCCCGATCGGCAACGGTCTGAACCTTCCGATTCATTACGAGGTCGACCGTCCGCCCTCCTGGTGGGCGATGGTCTTCGCGCTCGTCGGCAACGGAACGCTCTACACCTCGCTGCTGTTCGGTGTCCTGTTTCTCTGGCTCGTCGCTCCCGGCTGGCCGCCGCCCGCGGTTGCGGAGCCGGGCCTCGTCCTACCACTTGCGGCCGTTCTGCTCGCAGCGGCAGCACCCCTTCTGGCCCGCAGTGGCATCGCTGCGGCGCAGAAATCCGGCTCGGCATTTATGCCCCATGTGCTGGCGGCCGCGGCGCAGTTCGGCGCCTGTCTGATCCTCGTCTGGCTGATGGCGACCGCCATCGCCGACCCGACGACCCACGCCTATCTGGCAGCGAGCTTCGTCGTGCTCGGCTACTGCGCATTGCATACCGGCCTCGGCGTAATATTCGCCGGCTTCGGTGCATGGCGTCAGCACGCCGGCTATGTTTCGGCGCGCCGGACGCTCGACCTCAGGATCGGCAAGCTTTGGCATGACTACACCGCCCTGTCGGTGCTCGCTGGGGTCGGTCTCGTCCTCCTGCTGCCGCTTCTCATCGGCTTCAACATCCCGAGCGGAGAGCAGCCGTGAAAGGCCCGGCGACTGAAACCGTCAGACGCTTTCCGATCCTGTGGCTGGTGGCCGGTTTCGGCCTGTGGTCGCTCACCTTCCTCACGCTCTACATGGTGCTGACGCTCGGCTGTGCCTTTCGCTGGCACATGACCGACTATGCGTTCGGCCTGTCGCTGCAGCGCATCGTGCTCGTCACTCTCGCCCTGCTGGCCTGTATCGCGAATATCGGAATGATCCGTCTTTATCGTCGATCGGAACTGCATGAACGCCGCGACACGATCGGCGTGGCGGCAGACAGGCTCAACATCGTGGCCTTGTTCTGCATCATCTTCACCTTCGGCCCGGTCGTGGCGCTAAGCCCGTGTCATTGACCGTTCAAGGGAGCCGCGCATGAGCCGAACCGTAAGGCAAATTGCCTGGATTGCGGCAATTCCGGCGGTGCTGGCGCTGCCTTTTCTCGTCCTTCTTCGCGGCGAGCGGGTCGAGGGCAATGGCTTCCTGTTCGATCTGTCGATGGGTTTCGGCTTCGGCGCGCTTGCCGTGGCCGGGCTGCAATTTGCCTTGACCGCCCGCTTCCGGCGGCTGTCGCACCCCTTCGGCATCGATATCGTCTATGTCTTCCACCGCTACATGGCGATCGGCGCGCTCGGCCTGATGCTCGCGCATTTCGGCATCCTGTACTTCTGGTTCGAGGAAGCGCTGGGCGTCCTCAATCCTCTCGAGGCGCGCTGGGAACTGACAGCCGCTCGCCTCGCGCTGTTATGCTTCGCCGGGCTTGTCGTGACATCAGAACTGCGCAAGTGGCTGAAGCTCGAATATGGCTGGTGGCGCTATCTGCACGTGGCGCTCGCCATCATCGGCTTCGGCGCGGCCATCGCCCATGTCCTCGGCGTCGGGCGTTTCACTGCCGATCCAAGCACGCGCTTTCTCTGGTTGGGCGTGACCATAGGTTGGCTGGCCATGCTGCTCTGGGTACGCATCGGCAAGCCTTGGAACCAGAAGAGAAATCCCTGGATCGTTGTCGACAACATCGCCCATCACGGCGGCGTCCACCAACTCGTGCTGAGGCCGCAAGGCAAGCCGCTGAGAAACCATAAGCCGGGACAATTCGCCTGGCTGACGCTCGAGCGGTCGCCATTTGGTCTCGGGGAACACCCCTTCACGATCTCCTCCCCGCCCGAGCATGGTCCAGACGTGACGCTGTCGATCAAGGCACTCGGCGACTTCACGGAACAGGCGGTGGAAGTCGAAAAAGGCGCCGTCGCCTATCTCGACGGTCCCTACGGCACGTTTTCGATCGACACCCACCCGGACGCTGACGGCTTTATCATGATCGCGGGCGGCGTAGGCATCACACCCATGATCTCCAACCTCCATGCGATGGATTCCAGACGTGACAAGCGGCCTGCCGTCCTGTTCTACTGCAACAAGACCTGGGACGATGCCGCCTTCCGCGATGAACTTGCTGAGTTGTCCGGCCGGATCGATTTGAAGGTCGTGCACGTGCTGGAAGAGCCTCCCGAGGATTGGGACGGCGAAACGGGCCGCCTCTCGGCCGAAATTCTGAAGCGCCATCTGCCTCAAGACAGCCGCGAGTGGCCGCACATGTTGTGCGGGCCAACGCCGCTGACCGACGCCGCACGCCAGGACCTCCTGAAGCTCGGAGTATCCTTCGGCGCGATCACCAACGAAATCTTCGACATGGTCTGAGGGAGAACAGCGATGCGCCCCATTGTGGCCCTGTCACTCGCCATTGGCATCGTCGCCATCGTCGTCGCCTATGCGACGATCTTCTCATTCGTTCTGAATTAGCGGCTGGGAAGCAGCGAACCGCAGCTGGGCGGGACAAGGATGGGTGCCAATCCCAAGGCCAGGTGGGAAGCCGGAAAAACCAGCCTGTGTCCTATACCGCCGCGTCCGGCTGACGCAGCCGCGGTTCGCTGGACGTGAAACCGGCGCCACCGAGCGAAGTTCCACCACGACCGAATTTTTCCGGCGTCGAAATCGAGGAACAATTTTCTTCAGGAGCGGTTCAGATCCCAAAGGCGCGGCCCACCGCACGTGAAAGGATCAGCCAATGGCAACCTATCCCCACCCAACCGACATCGACACCAGCCATCACCCATCGGAGAAGCATACGCCCATTCGTGAAGCGCTCGACGCCGAGATGCACGATGCGCGCGAGAAGCTTTCCGACGCCGGCGCGCGCACGCGATCGAAGGCGGCGTCCTTCAGCGAAAAGGTCCGGCTGAAGGCCATCGACGAGGCGGACCAGCGCAAGGATGCGCTCGCCGAAGGACTGCACGATATTGCCAACCGCGTTCGCGGATCCGTGCGCGAGGATACGGCAGGCGCAGCATTGACCGGCAAGCTTGCCCGCGAAGCAGCCGATGGGCTCGATAATCTCTCTCGGTCCATCCAGGAACGTTCGATCGTCAACGCGGCCGACGATCTGCGCGATATCGGGCGCCGACACCCGCTCCTGTTTGTGGCCGGTGGACTGCTGGCAGGTTTGACCATCGCGCGCTTCTTGAAGGCGAGCAGCGACCGGGCTGAGGAATATGAATACGAAGACGATGAGCTTGAGGCTTACGACGATGACGAAAGCCTCTACGCCGAAGACAATGCTGGCACGGGCATGAGCGGCTTCGAGCACAAAACGGATGCCGCTCGCTCCACATCGGTGCTCGGCACCGACGATCGCGCCTGAGGTAACCCATGTCTGATATCCGGCGATCATCGGCCGAGCTCGCGCAGGAAGTCGAACTCAAACGCACCGAGTTGAGCCTGAGGCTGGACGCTTTGCGCGACCAGTTTTCCGTCCGTAAAATCGTTGACGAGGCTGCCAAGCGCACTGGCCTTGGCGACGACACGCTACCAGAAACACTTTCGCGTCAGCCGCTGGCGCTCGCCGCTGTTGGTGCTGGCATCGGCTGGCTGATCTACAAAGCGTCGGCCGGGCCAGCGGCATCGTCATCACGATCACGGCCAAAAAGGATTCAACCCATGAACAATCCGAGAAACCTGCCAGTCACATCGAAGCGGTCCTCGTGGCGCGACAGCGCCATCGGCCGCACATTCGACAATGACCCGCTGATCATCGGCCTTGGCGCAGTCCTTGCCGGCATCGCGATCGGCGCGGCTCTGCCATCGACACGGCGCGAGGACGAGTTGCTTGGCGAACTTCACGACGATGCGGTTGAGGGTGTCAAGAAGCGCGCTCGCAAAGCCCGCCATGATGTTGCCGATGCGGTCAAGGACACGCTACGGACGGCCCGCGAGTCGATGCAGGACGAGGGGCTCGCTCCTGCGTCCGCACAAGGTGGACCCACGGTCGCAGAAAAGGTCGAAACGGTCGCGAAGAGGACCGGTGCCGCCATTGAGCGCAAAGCCGGCCTGCGCTGATAGGAACTTCATCGCCTCGCTGCTGTTGGGTGAATGAACCCCAAGGAGCGATCTCGACGATGACCAAGGCACCAGAACGCCAGCAACAGGACCACCAGCCGGGCTCGGAGGCAGCGATGCATCCCGAGCCCGATTTCATGCCACGCTATCCGGGCTCCGGCCGGCTCAGCGGCAAATCCGCGATCATTACTGGCGGCGATTCCGGCATCGGCCGCGCCACGGCAATCCTCTTCGCGCGCGAGGGCGCAAAGGTTGCCATTCTGTACAAAGATGAAGAAGAGACGGCCGATGCCGAGGAGACGATGCGGCTCGTTCGGGAAGAAGGGGCGCAGTGCTTCGCCAAGATGGGCGATATCGGGCTGAGCGGCGTTGCCGAAGCATTCGTTGCCCAAGCGGTGGAGGAGTTCGGCAGCATCGATATCGTCGTCAACAATGCCGCCGAGCAGCACTATCAGGAAGAACTGACCGACATTTCCGAAGAACAGATGGAGCGCACGTTCCGCACCAATGTGTTCGGCGCCTTCCACATCACCAAACACGCGCTGCCCTACTTAAAGGAAGGCTCGTCGATCATCTGCACCACATCGATCACCGCCTATCGAGGCCAGCCGGTGCTTCTGGATTACTCCTCCACGAAAGGTGCGCTGTTAGCGTTCATCCGTGCACTGTCGGCCAATCTCGCGGAAAAAGGCATTCGCGTGAACGGCGTTGCGCCGGGCCCGATCTGGACGCCCCTCATCCCGGCTTCATTTCCTGCCGACAAGGTCGAGGAGTTCGGCAAGAGCACGCCGCTGAAACGCCCCGGTCAGCCAAACGAAGTGGCGCCGTCGCTGCTGTTCCTTGCCTGCGAAGACGCGTCTTACATCACGGGACAGGTGCTGCATCCCAATGGCGGGACGCCTGTAAGCTAGCGTTTCCATGTGAACTGGCTAGCGGTTCACCATCCGGAAACGCGACAATACAAACATCTTAAAGCCTTTGAGCCCCGAGATTGGACCATGGGCTCGTCTCGTCGAGGTCGATTTCTGCGACCTCGACTTGGCGGGCCGGGGCATTCAGTGACCATCGAGCCTGCTCGGCATCGATCTCGATGAGGCCCTTCCCGCCCACGGCCGACGGTGCAATGCGTTCGAGAACGGCCATGCCGAGCCCCGATCGCTTTTCCGTTGGCTCGGTCGAGCGGCCTTGAAACTCTTCCTGCCAATCGAGCAGAAAGCGCAGTCCGCTATCGCTCTCTGCCATCGACCAACTGATCAGGATTTTGCCCGTATTCTGCTTGAGAACACCGTACCGCGCTGAATTCGTGGCAAGCTCGTGAAACGCCATCCCGAGATATTGGACGGCCATCGGCCGCAACAGAATGCGCGGTCCTGACAGCTCGATTCTCTCCTCCAGACCGAACGGCAGCACATGCGCCCGCACCAGCTCACTCAGCGTCGTGCCGCGCCAATCGCCCTGCACCAAGAGATCGTGCGAGCGCGATAAGGCCAGGATCCGATCCTGAACCTGATTTTCGAAATCTCCGGCATCGCCGCTGCGCCGATGCGTTTCTCGAACCATCGAAAGGATGACGGCGAACTGGTTCTTCACGCGGTGATTGACTTCGCCCATCAGCGAGCGAATGCGGCCTTCACGCTCAAGCTGGACAGAGATATCGCGCGCGATCTTCGAAACGCCGATGATCTGGCCATGCCGGGAACGGATCGGCGAAATCGTCAGCGAAACGGCAATCAGTCGCCCGTCCTTGTGGCGTCTGCGGGTCTCGAAGTGCTCCACCTTTTCACCGGCACGAATACGCGCGAGGATCAGATCTTCCTCTCCGGCCCTGTCCGGCGGGATCAGCATACGGATCGACCGACCGATCGCCTCACTCGGCGCGTAGCCGAAAAGCTGCATCGCGCCATCATTCCAGCTGGTGATGACGCCGTTCAAATCCTTACTCACGATCGCATCGGCCGATGACGCAACGAGAGCCGATAGCCGCGATTCGGCGGCCTGGGCCGATTTGTGCGTTGTGATGTCGACGAGCGTATTGATCGCGCCCTCGACCTCTCCATCCATACCGCGCAGAAGCTTCGGATGGGCAAGAAAGGCAACGCGGCTGCCGTCGGCGCGCACCGCCCAAAGCTCCACAGGCTCCATATCCTGCTTTTCCGTCAGCGCCCTGGCGATCGGGCACTGCTCGGTTGGAATGGGTACGCCCAAATCGTCGAAGAAGGTGTCCCAGACGCACCAGCGGGTCTCGTTCAACGTCGGAGCTCGGCCCCAAAGCTTCTCGGCAGCGTCATTATAGGACGTGATGAAGCCTGCGCTGTCTGTGGTGTACACAGCAACGGGCATGGCATTCATCAATTCTGCACTGGTCAGGCCCCAATGGGCGCCCGTCAGTACGGCATGCTCAGCAGGCGGCATTGCTTCTACTTCCGCGATCTCGGCGATCACCTCATCTGGACCGGTTATAGTCACCTCACATTAACATAGGACCAGCATCGCTTCGCCGAACCCCTTAGATTAAGGGGGGTGCCATTAAAGTTCCACGACGTCGAGCGCAGAACCAAGAGCAGCCCTCGCAAGTTCCACGACACGTCCGTGATGCGTGAAAACGATTGGTTGAATCTGTTCGGAAGTTTCCCCGAGGACCTTCAGTGCAGCAAGGGTGCGCTCATCGTCGAAGGTCTGGAAGATATCGTCCGCAATGAAAGGCGCCGGTTCGTTCCTCTCCGCATAATCCTCTAGATAGGAAAGCCTGAGCGCCAGATAAAGCTGGTCGCGTGTCCCGTCGCTCATTCCTGAAGCGCCGACGAAATCGGCATTGCTCCGCACAGCAACGACCGTCGGCCGGTCGTTCTCGTCGAACTGCTGACGAAGGCCATCGAACCGGCCTTCGGTGATGGCTGAGAATAACGCGCCCGCCCTTTGCAGCATCGGGTTGCTCTGCGCCGCCCGCTGCCGTTCCATCGCCGCACCGAGAAGCAGCGATCCGAATTTCAACACGGCCCATTGGCGCGCGACTTGAACGAGCTCGGCTTCGGCGGCCTTCCGCTCGAAGGCTGCGAGTTCGGCTCCCTTGGCGCCCATCATTCCTTCGCGCCGCGCCTTTTCGGCGGCAAGCTGGGCGAAGAGTTCGTCGACCTCACCGTCGAGCCGATGGATGTCCTCCGAAAGCTGCGCAAGGTCCGGCAAGGCGGCATCCCGATCTGCTTCCTGAATGGCCGCGCGGATCGAGGCCTCGTCTTCTCCCGCAGCCACTTCGCCGAGCCGGCTACGGCACCGCGAAAGGCTGACCAGGAGGCCATCGCGTTCGATGAGCCGGCCGGCAATAGCATCCGCATCCGGCGCTTGGCCAAACCCGGCAACCAGGGCAGCGAGACGCTCCTCGGCATCGACGCGCGCTGCATTCGCCTCCGAAAGCCCTTCCTCGGCCTCCGAGATATCCTGTCGCGCCTGACGATCCATCGTGTCGGCCGTTCGTGCCGCCTGGGCCCGGTCGTGAAAGACGCGGATCGCCTCGGCCGGCGGAAAGCCCGACATGGATGCATCCAGCTTCGAAACGAGCGCTTCGACGCTTTCGCGAAATCCGCGAATGTCGCGTTCGATGCCCGCGACGCGTCGCGCGCGGTTGTCCTCTTCGCGCCGCAGGTCGGGCACCTTCTTCCACAGAGCAAGCGCAGCTTCGGTTTCGGCCGGCGTGACCGGCTCGAACAACCCGAGACGTGCGGTTTCTGCCTGGAGCGCGGCAAGCGCCTCCTGCGCTGACCGATCTGACGCGGCGCGCCGTTCGCGAAGATCCTCAACCCTGCGCGCCGTGTCCCGTTTGCGCGCTGCCAGATCCCGGCTCGCATCCCACGCTTCGCCCAGTTGCCGCAGCCGTTCGCGCAAACCCCGATCAAGTGCACGCAAAGGGAGGCTCTCGCTTCCCTCAAGCCGAATGCCGCGGCCGATCAGCTCCAGCGGCTCGCGCAGTTGCTGCGCGGTCTGTTTGAGGCTCGCCAAACGGTCTTCTTCTTCGAGAAGAGCCTGTCGCGCAGCCAGGAGCGCAGCGAGCGCACGGCTCCAGACAATCATCTCATCCGGTGAACCAGCAGCCAGACCGAGTGAAGAGAAGGGACGAGCGAACTCGGCCTGCGCCTTCGCCTGCGCGGCCTCATCGGTTTCGAGGTCCTTCAGAAGGGCCGCGTGGCTGCGTAGCAGATCTTCCCGCCGGCGGGACTTCGCCGCCGCCTCCGCCAGCCGGTCCGATTGCTCCAGTGCGGCGTCGGCAAGTGCGTCGGCTGCCGTTACGGCAGAACGATAGCGCCCGATCGAGACTGCGGCGATGGCTGGTTCGATCGGCGGTGCCTCGCCCGTCAACGAAGCGGCGATCTCTCTGAACAGACCATCGCGATCCGAACGCGCCTGATGGATCGCAGCCGGGCTTGCCGTAACGCCTCGATGCGCCTCGGCGCGTGCCTCGGCTTCGAGCGCGTCGATTTCGACACGCTCGCGATCGATACGGTCCTGCAACACGCGCGCGCCCTGCTGCAGATCGCGCATGCGATCGCGCTGAGCCGCAAGCGTCGTCTCTTCAGGCAGGCTGGTCTTCGCCAGCGCATCGAGATCCTTGACCGGCGGAACGAGCCTGCTCACCGCCTCCGCGATCCGGCGCCGCTCCGTCTCGAGCTTGACCGTCCGGCTATCCACATCGCCTAGTAACTCGATGTCGGGGCGCAGAGCCTCCAGCCGGTCGAGCCAGGGGCGCGGATCGATAGCGGCAACCTCAGTTGCCTGCGCTTCGAGCGTGCTGGCCTGCACCATTTCCGCCGCCAATCGCTCATCCAGCAGGGCAACACGCTCCGCCGCCTGCCGCGCGGCCGCGGCACGTTCGGCAAGGCCAGCGATTGCCATATCGGTCGGTTGAAGTCGGTCGAGATCGCTGCGCACCAGCCCCAGACGATGGGCAAGATCCTCCAGCAGGCGACTGAAATCGTCGCGTTCGCCCGTGACCCGCGGCAGATCCCGGAGATCCTTGAGGTGGGATGCCGACTGCGACAACAACTCGGCAATCGCATCCCCGTGGTCGAGATAGACAACGTCGATCGCGATATCCGCACGCTTGGCCTCCGCCCGTTCCCGCGCCTTTTCCGCAGCCGCGACCCGTTCGTTCGCTTGGCGCAGCGTCGCAAGGGCCGCCGAAATCGCCGATCCCTGCCCTTCCGGGACATGGTCGAGATCCGCAAAAGCGCGCAGTTGCTCCCTCTCGCGGTCGATCTCGGCGAGGATCGGCCGCAACTGGTTCAGCCGAACCAAACCCTGCTCGCGCCGCCGAAGCTCTATCCGCTCGGCCACCTTGGCCGCGTGACGCTCCGTTAAATCGTCGATGGCGTCATTCACGGATTTCCAATCGCCGGCACGCAATTCGTGGTCGCGTTCCAGGCGCCGCGCCTCCTCGTGGCGGGCGAGCACCTGGTAGAAGGCCTTCCCGGCGGCAGCCCTTGGCGTGAAAAGCGCGTTCGCCTCCTCATCCAGCGCCGTCTTGACCTGACGCAGGCCAAGAATTCCGGCGGACGCTGCAAAAAGCAGGTCGCCCGCCTCACCGTCGGCGTCGAGCATCGCCCGCGAACCCAGGCGCAACCGATCGGAATCAAGCCCGAAGGCCCGTTCGAAAACCGGGCGGGACAAACCTCCGAGGAAAGGCGCAAGCGCGTCGTCCTTGAGTGGCGTCTCCGCCTCGTCGTCTGCGAGAAGCGTATCCTTTTTCCCGCGGCGGCGCCGGAAGGACAATTCATCGCCCGAGCGCGCCCTGATCGTCGCCGCTAGCCTCAGCGTCTGCGCATTGTGCAGGAAGGCATAGTGCGCATGGTGTGGAAAACCGAAAAACAGATCCGAAAGCGACGATAGGGCCGAGCTTTTGCCGGCCTCGTTCTGGCCATAGACGACATGGAGGCGAGCATCGGGCCGAAATTCGAGAGCCCGATCGGTCAGGGCCCCGTAACGCAGCAGATGGAGGCGCAACAGCCGCACGGTCAGTCGCTCCCGCTACGCGCAAGCAGCACGTCTCGCGCTTCGGCCAAAAGGTCGTCGACGCTCGCACCGAGCGGAGCGTCTCCGGACCCGGATGCGGCAGGCAGCTTCGCCAGGATTTCGCGCAACGCGGCTTCCGCCGCATCGACGAGCGCCGGATCGTGAACGAGCTCGGCGAGCAGCGGCTGCAGATCGACGCGCGCATCGCCTTCATCCACCGCGACTGGGCGTTCGATTGGGCCGACCCGGAGATCGAGCTTCTCCAGCCAGACGTCCGGATCGATGCGATGGCACGCTGCCTGGATCTCGTCGACCAGTTCGGCCCGGCCCATCAAGACCTGCGGGCGAAGCGCACTGGCACCGGTGAGCGTCACACGAAGCGCCGTCAGCCGCCCGGCGACGTCGTCACAGCTCGAAGCGAGCGCATCTTCGACAAGTCGCAGCAGCGCCGGCACGGTCTCTGCTTGCGAGACATCGACACGCACCTGCTGCCAGCGGGCCTGATCCACGACGAGCCGGTCGATCGACGCAACGCGGCCGTCCTCGACGCTGACGAGGACCGCGCCCTTCTCGCCGCTCTCGCGGATGTTTCGGCCCTGGAGATTGCCGGGGAAGACGATCGGCGGATCGTTGGCGACGATTTCATGGTCGTGCACATGGCCGAGCGCCCAGTAATCATAGCCGCGCGCCTTCAGATCATCGACGGAGCAAGGGGCGTAGTTGGCATGCGGCGGCCTGCCGGTGAGCGATGTGTGGAGCACGCCGATGTTGAAATGCCCGGGCACAGGCGCCGGATAGGCCCGCGCGAGATTGTCGCTTGCCGCCCGCTCGGCAAAGCCCTGTCCGTGAAGCGAGACCTTCAGCCCGTCCAACGAGAAGCTGGAGGGCCTGCGGGTGTCGAATTGGCTGACCGAAGTGGGCAGCGTGATGCTCTTCGTCACGACACTGTCGGCATCGTGATTGCCCTTCAGCAAAAAGACAGGAATGCCTGCCCGGTCGAGCCGCGCCACTTCGCGATTGAAAAAAAGCCCGATCGAATTGTCGCGCCATTCTCCGTCATAGACATCACCCGCGACGATGAAGAACGCCACCTCCTCCTCGATCGCACGGCGAACCAGCTCGGAGAAGGCGTCGCGCGTCGCCGCTGCAAAGCGTTCTGCGATGACGCGATCCTTGATCGCCAGTCCGTCAAAGGGACTGCCAAGGTGCAGATCGGCGGCGTGGATAAATCGGAAGCGGCTCAAGATGTCCTCAGCGGGCTGACGGTTTCAGACCCGACGCAATGGCAGAAACAGTGGACATTAGAAGCAAAGCCGGCCGCAAGCGACCTTTGCCGGTCCATCAGACCGCCCATCCACAGGCAGTTTGGCGGAAATGGGCGCGTTTGAGCCCATCACGGCTTCGCCATGTCCTGATGTGCAGGTCTGAAACAGTTCAGCCCATGGTCCGAACCCGCGACCGACCCAGGGGCCGCAGCCTCGCGCATCGGTCCGGGCCGGATTTTCGGCGATTATGAAAGCAACTACGAATACACGTGGCGGATATCCAAGGAGCATTCGATGACATTGGCAAAACTCAATCGAACACTGTTGGCGATGGCGGTCGTATCAGCCGGAATGGCGCTGACCGGCGGCCTAGTCAAGGACAGCGATGGGGGGATGCGTTTGGAGCTCAAGTTCGGCCAGTCCTTTGCAAAGGATGGCGACAGCTCCGGTCGCGGCGGCGGCGACAGCGATGGCGGTGGCGATCATGGCGGTGGCGATCGTGGAGGCGATGACCGCGGTGGAGGCGATGACCGTGGCGGCGATGACCATGGTGGTGACCGAGGCGGCGATGACCGTGGTGGCGATGACCGTGGCGGCGATGATCGGGGCGGCGACGACCACGATCGTGGTGACCGGGCCGACGATCGCGGCCGAGACAGGGATCGCGACGACGACAGGCGACATGGCCGGCACGACGATGACGACGACGATCACCACGGAAGACACGGCCGCGATAGCAGGCCGTCCAACCTGGCGGAATTCTTCTCGCCGGATCGCGAACGCGGCTCGGTCGCGAAAGCAGAAAGCGAGGGCACTGCCCTTGAAGTAACCTACAGCGACGGCTGGAAAGAAGAAGTCGAAAACGGCCGTTATGAACTGAAGGATCCAACCAACCAGACTGTCGTCGAGAGAGCGGCGACACAGTCTGACATCGATCGGCTGAACTCCGCCTTCTAGCCCCCGCCCCCAAGGGGTTCAGCGATCCGGCAGCGGCTTCGGCCGCTGCCGGTTTTCTTTTGTTCGAGATTTTCAGACCGGAAGCGCGATCGGAAGGACGCTTACGCGCTGTCGCCCGGGCGCATGCCGAGCTGCTCGCGGGCGACGACGGCGGCCTCCACGCGGTTGCGCACGTTCAGCTTCTGCAAAATGCCGGTCATGTAATGCTTGACCGTCTTTTCCTGCAGATCGAGATGGCGCCCGATCTCCTTGTTGGAGCATCCGAGCGAGACGAGCCGGAGAATGCCCTCCTCCCGTTCCGTCAGCATGCTGGCGCGCGTGCCCTCGCCATTGCGCTTCATCGTCAGCTTCATCGAAACCAGCAGTCCCGCCGCAAGCGACGGCGCGACGTAGGATTCGCCGGATGCCACCCGGTGAATGATCGAGACGAGTTCGCTGCCTTCCACGCCCTTCAGGACATAGCCTTTGACGCCCTGTTCCAAGGCATTGATAACGTCCGTGTCCTGTTCCGAGACCGTCAGCATCATCACCTTTGTGTCGGGCACGGCGTCCATCACCCGACCGGCGGCAGCGATGCCGCCTCCGCGCATCGACACGTCGAGCAAGGCGACATCCGGCTTGTGCGCCATGCACAGAAGCACCGCATCGTCGGCCGACCCGCCTTGGCCAACCACTTCCAGACCGTCATGCTCACTCAGCGTGCGCACGACGCCGTCTCGATAAAGGGGATGATCGTCGACCACCACGAGCCGTATGGCACTGTTCATGCCGCAATCCTTTCAACCTGGACGGACATTTCCAGCCGGCTGCCGGTCTGGGGAAATGTCTCGAAATGGAACCGGCCGCCCAACGCTTCCAACCGACCTTGAAGCCCCTCCAGTCCCAGGCTTTTGCGCTCGTTGGGAGGCCTGAGGTGATCCGGCCGATAGGGCCCGTTCGTCACGCTAAGATGCAGCACGCCGTGCTCAAGGTGGCAAAGCACCGACTGGTCGTTCCCGCCCGCGTGTCGGAAAGCATTGTTCAAGCCCTCCTGCACGAAGCGGTAGCAACAGATCTTCAGGTGAACCGGCAGGTCGAGATCGTCGTTGCAGATGCTGAGTTCCACCTTCGTGCCAGTTCGACGTTCGTGCGATCGAACGGCATCCCAGAGCAGCTCCGTCAGAGACTGGTTCTCGATCTGCGGCAGCGACAATCCATGGCAGATCGTGCGGATGTCGCTCATCGCTTCACCCAGCACCTGCTGTACAAGCCCCGCTTCGGAGCGGCGCCGCATTTCGTCGGCACTGTCGCGAAGGCTGCCGATCCTCAGCGAAGCGAGGCCGACGAGTTGCGCCGGTCCGTCGTGCAGATCGGCACTCACGCGCCGCAGATAGCGCTCGTTGAGTTCGGTCGACAGCGTGTAAGCCCGTTCGATCCGCTCCCTCAGCGTGGCGTTCTGGTGCGACATCGCGGCTACGCGTTCGATCTCGTCTTGCAGCGCGGTCTTCTGCCGTTCGATCAGCCGATTGCCGCCATGCACGACGCCGAACAGGAGAAGCCCCATGCCGCTCATTGTGGCGATTACCACGAGCCAGGATTGCCGACGCGCCTGCGTCAGCATCGCCTCGAGCTTGGTTGCATCCTCGTAGAACTCGGCCACCGCCAGAACCTCGCCGGTCCACCGGTCGCGCACGGGACTGTAGATTTCGAGAAGCGGCACACCGAGCGCGGCGACACGGGCGCTTTCGTCGTCATGAAGTGAATCGCGGCTTGCCACGACCTCTCCAGCAAACGCCCGCCGCAGTTCGTCGGATGGCGTGAAGTGCATGCCGATCATGTCGAAATCGCTGCTGTAGGCCACACGCCCATCGGGCTTCCAGATGCGCATGCCGACCACACGATTGACGAGCGGAGCACTCTTCTGCAGCTCGTCCAGCGCCCGCACAGGGCCGATGGAGAGAACGTTTTTGTCCTTCAGCTCCTGGGCGATGGGCGTCACTAACCCGTCGACAACCAGCGCGGTCGAGATCGCGACATTGGCGGTGACGCCACTGGAGATGCGGGCAACGACCCAGCTCCCGATGATCATCGTCCCTATGATCAGAACGACCGCACCGGCCAAAGCAAAACGAAGCGAAAGTGACAAGCGTCCCATGGGCCCGCCAAGCATCGTCGATGCACTCCAGCAGCGGATCAAATTGCAAAAAGTCTACGATTGCGCAGCGCCTCGAACAACTGGACGAAGGTCAGCCAGATCAGCGACCAAGGGCCGAAACCCACGGCAACTAGCGGTGCAGAAACACTCCACCCGGAAACGCAACGGTGAAAGGGACGCTCGCAAGCCAGACCATGAACAGCGCCGGCGCAAGGAAGGACGCAAAGGGCAATCGCCGCTGCCTGCCCCACCCGAAGCGCGACACGCTCAGAAGACCGACAACGACCAAGGCCGTGAGGCTGGCCAGCAAGAGCATGAACGGAAACCCAGAAAGGCCGGTCCATGCGGCGGCGGCACCACAGAATTTGACATCGCCGAGCCCGAGTCCGATGCGCCCGGTGATGCGCGCATGCAGCGCGCGCACGATGAACAACGCTCCGCCGCAGATGGCGCAAGCCAAAAGCGCGAGCATGAGCGTTTCGAAGACTTCCCCATGCGCCTGCGAGACCTGCCAGGCGCAACCGCCGGCAAACAGGAGCGTACTGGCGCTGTCGGCGACGCGCAGTTGGCGCACATCCTCGACAGCAATCGCGAGGCAGAGAGCGCCGAGCCACAGCGCGAACGGCCATGTCGGGTCGACGCCACCTTGTACCGCCAAGACGCAAACCAGCGCCAAGCCAGCTGCACCGGCACCAATCCCGATCAGCTCCGCCCTCGACATCATGGACATTGGTTCAGCGCTTGATGGAACGCGGCCCCAGTTCCCACATGCGCGACTGCAGCTCTTCCGCAACCGTCTGCGCATCCTTGCCATCGCGAATGACCGACGGGCGGATCAGGATCAGAAGCTCCGTGCGTTCGTTGGATCGGTTGGTGCTGCCGAAAAGATTGCCGATGCCGCGCATGCGTCGCAGACCGGGAATCCCGTCCTTGCCAGCTTCCGACTGATCGCGGATCAGACCGCCGAGGAGCACGGTCTGTCCGTCCACCACGGCGACATTGCTCGAGATCGAGCGGTTCGAGATGACGGGCGTCAGCGTTCCTGCATTGGAGGACACCGCGGAGATCTCCTGTTCGATCCGCATGGTCACGATGCCATCTTCGGAAATGCGGGGCCGGACGCGCATGATGATGCCGGTATCGCGATATTCGACCTGGTTGCTGACCGGCGCATTCGCGTCTTCGACCGACGTGACGGTGCGCGTGACGATCGGGATCTGATCACCCACCTGGAAGCGCGCTTCCTCGTTCTCCATGACGACCAGCGACGGTGATGACAGCACCTGCACATCGGTTACCGCATCGAGCGCATTGATGATGATGTCCGGACTGGACTCGCTGCCGACCACGAAATTGAAGCCCGGCAGTTCGCGCGCGATGTTGTCGGCGAGCGTGTTGAACAGCCCGATCGAACCATTGTCGGTGCCAAGGCCAACATTCTGGCTCTTGACGAAATATTGGACGCCGTAGCGCAATTCATCCGTCAGCCGGACTTCGGCCATGGTGATGTTGATCGCCACCTGCAACTGCGGAACGTCGATGCGCCCAAGCGCCGAGAGTGCCCTCTGGCGGGCATCCAGATCGCCATAGATGATGATCGAATTGTTGGACGTATCGGGCTGAATGCGCGGGATGCCGCCACTGGCCGTCGGCGCATTGAAAATCTGCACCGGCTGCGAGGCCACCGTGAAGGCACCCGAGACCGCATTGTCATCGCCGAATGCCGCGTCGATCAATTGCTCTCCCTGGGTCAGAGGCTCGCTTGCAGCCAGCGTCAAATCCTCTGCAGGCGCAAGCGAGGAGGCCGAGGGGCTCGCGCTTTGACCCTGGAAAAGCTGATTGAGGAGTTCGGCAACGACGGAAGCTTCGCGGTACTTCAGCCGATACACGTGGACGCTTTCATCCAGATCGGCGTTCTCGCGGTCGAGCCGCTCGACCCAGGTCTGCGCGCGTTCGATCAGCGACCGGTTCTGAGAAACGGCGAGGACGGCTTGCAGTCGCGGCATTGGCATGAACTGGATGACGCTTGAGCCGCTGCCGCCGCCCTGCGCAGCGAAGATGCGCTCAAGCTCGGGAATGACGGCCTCCGGTTTTGCCGTACGCATGGTCAGAATGCCGACGGACTGGTCCTGCATCCAGTCGACGTCGAAAGCGGTTGCCGTTTCGATCGCCGACCGCCGGTCAGCGGAACTACCGAGCACGATCAACAGGTTGCGCGTGGTCTCGACCCGCAGCGAGCCGGGCCGCGCGCCAAAGCCGTTGATCAACTGGCTGAGCGTCTGCGGTGAGATGAATTGCAAGGGAATGATGCTGAGCCCATAGCCGGCGCCCGCCCTAGCGTAATCGACGCGCGAGGCCGTCGCAGATGTCGCCTCGATCACCTGGTAGGTTTCGCCACTGCGTGTGAGTTCCGCTCCGTTGACGCGCAGCACGGCTTCCAGCAGCTCAAGCAGGCTGTCGCGACCGATCGGCCGCGCCGTCGACAAGGTCACGGTTCCGGAAACGCTGGGGTCGACCGTGTAATTCAATTGCAAGGTCTGGCCGAGAACCGTGTCGATGAATTCCCGCAGGTCGGCATCTTCGAAATTGAGTTGTACGCCGCCATTGGTTGATGTCGGCGTCTGGCCGGTCACCGTGCCATCGATGCCAGGATTGCTTTTGCCGAAAATGCGGGAAGCCGCGATCTCCTGATTGCCCTGCGAGCCGCTGACACCATTGTTGCTGCCGCTGCGCGGAGACCGTGCAGAAAAATCCGGCCGGAAAACCTGACTGAGAACCGAAGGCCGCTCCGCATTGGCACCGCCTTCGGAATTGGCGCAGCCGCCAACGATGGGCACCATGAGCAGGAAGGCGGCCACAGCGCCGATACTACGCTTGTTAGGCAACGCCGTCCCTCCTGGCCCACCACCGGCCGCGCCGCGCATGTATTGCCGAAGCAAGCACCCCGAGCGTTGACCGTCCCCGAACAGAAAACGCGTTCTCGACTTTTCCGAAAACTGATTCGTAAGGCGAGTGCCGTAATGGTATTGTCAAAGCCTGCAATAAGCCATGGGCTCGATGCAGCTTCCCTCGGCAAGGCGTTAGAAAACCCACATGGATGCTTTCGTTACAGATGCTCAAATCAGGGATCCGATGCCCTTTATCGCGTTCCTGCAAAACAACGGATACCTGTCCGGCAACGAGCCTATTCTGGGAAACCTTCGCCAGGCTGGACGCACGTCTTACGGCGATCTGCACGACGCGGCCTTGATACCCGCGCCGCGCCTTGCAGATGCCATCGCTGCCTTCCACGGCCTGCAGCGTGCCGATGACCAGTCGATCGCCCATGATCCCGAATTGCTGGAAGGCCTGTCGATCCGCTTCCTGCGCGGCAACTGGCTCTTTCCCTGCCGGTTGAACGGCACCGTCGCCATTGCGACCGCCGACCCGACCCGCACCGACGACATCGCAGTCCTTCAGCTCGCCATGGGCGAAGATGTGCCGTTGGTTGTCGCGTCCTTCGATGCGCTGGCTGCCCGTTTCGATGAGGCGACGTCCGAGCGCCGCCACGCTGGAACAGCCGCAGCCGTTGAACGTCCGTCGCCCATCGGCGAAGGCGAGATCGAGCGGCTGCAAGACCTCGCAAGCGATGCGCCGATCGTCACCGCGGTCGACGGGCTCGTGGAAGCGGCTCTGATCGCGGGTGCCACCGACATCCATGTCGAGATGGAGCAGTCCGGCGCACGCATCCGCTTGCGCGTCGACGGTGTATTGCGTCTGCACGAGCGCGTCTCGGAGGAAACCGCGCGCGGCATTATTTCGCGCGTGAAGATCCTGTCGGGCCTCAACATCGCCGAACGCCGCCTGCCGCAGGACGGGCGAGCCCGCATGCGCATCGGTACGCTGGAGACCGACATTCGCGTGGCGACTGCCCCTGCCCTTCACGGCGAAAACCTCGTCATGCGACTTCTGGCGCGCGGAGCCCACGCCCTCGATCTCGCCCGCCTCGGCATGGCGCCCGACGACCTTGCACGCTTCAGCGCGCATCTCGAGCAACCGCATGGCATGATCGTGGTGACGGGCCCGACCGGGAGCGGCAAGACGACGACCCTGACGGCGGCGCTCTCCGCGCTGAACCGACCCGACCGCAAGATCATGACGGTCGAAGATCCGATCGAGTACCAGATCCCCGGCATCAGCCAGACTCAGGTCCGGCCGGGAATCGCACTCGATTTTGCCACCGCGCTGCGAGCTTTCCTGCGCCACGACCCCGATATCCTGATGGTGGGCGAAATGCGCGACGGAGAGACGGCAGCCGTGGGCATCCAGGCCGCGCTGACCGGCCATCTGCTCTTGACGACGCTGCACACCAACAGCGCCGCCGATGCCGTGACGCGACTGGTGGACCTCGGCATCGAGCCGTTCCTGATCAATGCGACGCTGCGATGCGTCGTCGGCCAGCGCCTCGTTCGGCAACTCTGCCCGCATTGCCGGACGGTCGACGAGAACGCCGGGAATGCTCTCAAGCCCTTTGTCGATAGCGGTCGTCTGACGATGAAGGCCGACGCAGTCATCTACCGCGCTGAAGGCTGCAGCCAGTGCGCGCAGGCCGGTTACCGCGGACGGATTGGCATCTTCGAGGTTCTCAGCGTGGACGAACCCTTGCGCGACATGATCCGATCGGGACGCGCTGCCGGCGACATCGAAGCCGCGGCCGTCTTGAGCGGCATGACCACCATGCTGCAGGACGGATTCGCCAAGGTGTGCGCCGGCCAGACAAGCGTGGACGAGCTGCTGAAGGCAACCATCTGAGGCGCGGGACGGATTTCGTCTATCGCTCGAACAATGCATAGACCGCGCGCCTCCCCTCATGCTCGAAGGCGATGGTGCGCGCATCGACGACCGACAGCACCCAGCGATCGAGCAAGGCGCCATCCTCCATCCGCAGCACCTCGCCCGTCGGCTGATGCTCGATGATCGCGAAGCCTGTTTGGTCGCCGATCGTGACGCCGACCAGCCGCACGGCAGGCTCCGGCAATGGCGGCGCAGGCGGTGGCGCCATGGGTTCGGCAATGGCAACCGGCTGAACCATGGCAGGTGGTGGTGGCGCGGGCGTTTGCCGGGACGGCGCAAACAGCGGCCGCTCCCGCATGGCCGTCATCGCCTCAAGCGACATCTGCGGAAAGAATGGTGCTCCAACAGCCGTTTCCCCCGCGCCATCGGCCATCGCAGCCGTCCAGACCATGACAGAGCAAATCAGGGCGATGACTGGGCGAAGAATGCGGCGCGTCATGGCTCCAGCCTCCGATAGGCTTTCACGACCAGATCGGCATTGAGGATCGGCGCCTCATCGGCATCGAATGTTGCCAGCCGCAGTGATTGGACACGCATTGCCGGCCGACCCTGTTCGATCGCGTAGAGCATTTCCTGGAAAGCATCGTTCTCGGCCTTGAACGCCAACCGAAGCCTAATGCCCGGCTCAGCCTCAGCCTGGGTCTCCGCATCCAGGGCGCGCATGACCTCGAATTCATCGATGTTGATCCCGGCATCACGCGCAAGCGTCGCCAACTGGGCCTGGAGGCCAGCCGCAGCGACGGCCTCGGTCGCCCCATCCAAATAGAAATCGACAAGCATCCCCTCGCCAGAGCGGTCGTCGCCCCTGGCACTCGATTGCAGCCGCTGCTGCAGCTGGGCGATGGTATTGTCGACGATGGACATCTCTTGTCGCAGATCGGAAAGTCGGTCCTGAGCCCAGAAAAATGCAGCGACAGGCGCTGTCGCCAGCAGCGCCAGGCAGGCAATCGTGACAGCGCGCGCGCGGCTCATGACGCGTCTCCCGCCCGGACAGCGACGACCTCGAAACGTTCCGCCCCCGTGTCGCGATCGACGAAGACCGACGAGGCAAAGCGGACCTGATCGAGATTTGGATCGCTTTCGAGCAACGGGATCAAAGCACCCGCGTCATCCGAATAACCGGAAAGACGGATTTCCGCTCCGGACGCCTCGAATGCCGTCAGATAGGTACCGTCCGGCAATATCGCGCTCAAGGCGTTGAGCAACATCACCAGCGGTTCGTCCGCCAACTTTGCCTGCAGCAACAGTTGCGCACCTTCACCGGGCGCGTTGCTCGCCAGCCGCGTTTCAAGCTCTGCGCGAAGCTCGGCCGCCTGCGCCGCTCTGGCCGCCAGTGCACTCTGCGAAGCGGCGACCTGCCGATACGCGACGGTGCTGCCAGCCAACGCTCCGGCAACCAGGAGCAGAATGATTGCGGAAGCGCTGCGCCGCGCTTTCGCGTGGCGCGCCTGCGGATCGGCCAGCAGATCGAGCGCCGGTCCGTCCGTCAGGCTTTCGGAAATCGGCCCGAGTGTCACCGCGCGAACACCGGCTGCGTTCAGATCCTTTTCCATCCGCTCCCAGAACTTGCGTGCCATGATGGCGATCCGCACCATCAGCGCGCCTGGCGCCTGCGTGCCGTCTCGCTGGATGCGGAAGGCATGCAGCGCGCTGCCGCTGTTCCAAGGACTGAGCTTCTCGATCTGCAACCTGACCACCGCGGGGATGTGCTCGGCGGGCGTCGGCGGCAATTGCACCACACGCCGCATCACCATGCGATCGCCGAGGCGGACATCAACATCAAGCGCCGGTTGGTTGGCGGTTCGTTTGAGATCGGAGCCGATACTGTCCAGAGACCCTTCGGCCACGGTCACCAGCTTGCGGCCGCGCCGCTTCTGCAGAACGAAACCACCGGCGGTCTGTGTGAGCACGTGACGGCTTTGCGAACGACGCTCGTGCATCGGCGCGATCAGTCCGGCGGTCTCGTCGACCAGCAGGTTCCAGATGCGGTGGAAGGGCAAAAAGAGCGCGCGCATTAGCGTCCTCCCCGTCCCGTATCGGCAATTGGGCGCCGCGCCCATGCGAGAACGGTGAAAGGATCCTGGTCGGTCCCATCCTCGATGACGGCCTCGGCCCGTCCTGCCAGCCCGTTTCCGGCCCAGGCATCAATGGTCACCCGAAACCGTTGCGGCGTCTGCGTGGAGAGATAATCGGCATGATCGCGGGCAATCTCGATAATTGTCTCATCGGCTGTCGTGCTTCGCGCCTGGCGCGCCGAGAGAATTCGCTCGACCTCCCGCAGCGAGATTTCCGGCACGGCGCGAAGCACCAGCCTGTCGGCGCTCCACGGATCGACCTGCCCCATGCCGCCAAACACGGTGAGATAGGGTGCAAGACGCGCAAGATCGCCCGGCGCAAGACCTTCCATTGCGGCGAGATCGCCGATCGTCGTCAAGGCTCCGGAAGCTTGCCCTTGCGGATCACCGGCTGAACGCAGCGCCAGCACCCGGTCGGCAAAGCTCGCCGCAGGCATGGAGGTGGCGCCGACCTCGGAATAGAGGTTCGCCAAGAAATCCGCATCAGCCCAATTCACATCGACCCGGCTGGTCTCCGATGACGTCTCGACCACTACGCGGCCATTCTCAAGCGCGATCGTTTCGGTGCCGGGCTGCCAGAAGTCGCCACCGGCCTCTGCCCCGAACAGCCGATAAGCGGCAACGTCGAGCCCGCTGTCGAGCAGCGCTTCGACCTCGATCATCTGCAGATCGATCAGCGAACGGCCAAGGGTCGGCCGCGGTGTTGTGAGAAGACCGGCTGCAATCGTCGCGAGCAGCGAGCAGACCAGCAGCACCGAGATCGTCACATATCCGGCGTCGTGCCGCCTCGCATCGGAAATACCCAGCGCGCGCATCATGGCCGGCCCGTCCTGTCGAGCACGGCCACGCAGGCATCGAGGCACACAGTGGTCCGGTTGGCGCGAATGGGTGCCACGACTTCCGCGATGATGCTTTGCGGCGCTTGCGCGGTCAGCACGCTCAGCCGGACAAACGCCGGCAATTCATTGGCGCGGGTCCAGCTGTCGAGCCAGCGACCTTCGCCGTGGCGGGCGCGATAGGCAAAGCGGAAGCGCCAGGGGCCATCAAGCACCGCTTCGGCGCTTGCGGCTGGGCTTCGATCGGCTGCGACGGAGGTGTAGTTCGCGACCGTGCGGTCGACCCGTGCACTTTGCGCTCGATATGTGACGCGCGCCGGGATGCCGTCGATGCCGAAGCGTGCCGTAACGAACGTCATCGCATCAGCGCTGCCTGTCATCGACGGTCCGTTGCTGACGTCGCCCGGGATAAAGGCCGCGGCAACATCGTGCCGCCACGCTTCCAGGCCACCCATCAGCGTTTCGGCGAGGTTCGTCCGCTCGCTCATGGCCTTCGCGTTGCGCACGACGAGACCGGTCGAGACCGCGAGCGCGACGAACACCATTGCCGTAATTGCCAGCACGACGACCGCCTCCAGAAGCGCGAAGCCATCTTCCCTGCTTGTGGAAACGGTGCCGCTCATTTGACCGCCCCATAGGAAAGACGCTCGACCACAAGGGTTCGGTTGCCGCTCACCTGAATGCTGATGCGCGTGGTGAAGAGCGCAGGCGACGTGCCGTCCTCCGATCTTGAAGTCAGCCCGGCTTCGCGAATTTTCGTCTCGACGCGCCAGCTGTGGCCATCGGTGACACCGGTTTGCTGGCCCGCATGGGGCGAGCTTCGCGCCAGATCGGCCAGCACGCTGTCGGCAACGAGCCGCGCGCTCACCAGGCTTGCCGTCTCGCTCGACATCTGCCGCGCCGTCACGATCGCTTGCGGCAGAAGCGCAGTCATGGCCGAAAGCGTGGCGACGGCGACGAGGCTGTCGATAAGAGTGAAACCGGCCTCACTGTCGCGTGCTGGGGTCTTCATCGGCCGCTCCCGGCATTGGGAGCACTAAGCCTGATGGCAGAGGTGGCGGCATCGATCGAGATGACGTTGAGCGACTGCGCCTGGGACAGGCGAAACACTCCGCCGGACGATCGCCCGTCGGGATAGAAGACGACGCCCTGTTGCGCCTGCATATTGACGGTCACGCCATCCGGTATGGGGACGACGATTCCGTTTGCATCCGACCGGATGAGTAGCCCGTCGGTATCTGCGATCGTCGCGACCGGCTTGCCGCTGCGCAGGGCGGAATTGCGATCCGCCCGCAGCAGCGAGACGACGGCGCTTGTCGTGCGCTCGAGACGTGCCGATGCCACGAGCGCCTGAGCCGGTGGTACCACGAGTGCTGCGGCCAAGGAGACGATGACGATGGCGATCATCGTTTCGAGAATAGCGTAGCCGGCCGTTGCGTCATCAGGGCGTCTGGCTGTCGGCATCGTCGCCTCCCCCCTCAACGCCATCCGGCCCAAACGAGATGATACGGTACCGCCCGCCCGGTTCTGCTCGGTAGGCGTAGGCGTTGCCCCAGGGATCGCTCGGGATGGCAGCCTGCTGGATATAAGGACCAGACCAGCGGGCGATGCCGTCGCCATTGACGAGTGCGCCAAGACCTTCGGCATCCGACGGGTAGCGTCCAGTGTCGAGATAGAAGAGATCGAGCGCTGCGGTCAGCGCCGTCATCTGAAGCGCGCTCGAGCGCGCGCGCGCATCGGTCAGATAGCCCAGCACTCTTGGCGCAACGAGGCCAGAGATCAGGCTGAGGATGACGAGCACGACCAGGAGTTCGACGAGCGTGAAGCCTTCCTCGCCGCGCCGGTTGCGGCGCTGGGCGCCCAGGTAAAGATCGTTAGCGGTGGGGTGCTTCCAGTTTATCATAGCACGATCTCGTTGACGCTGAGGAGCGCGCCGACGACGGCGACGATCATCCAGGCAATGAGCCCGCTGACGAGCAGGAGCAGCACCGGTGCGGCAACCGCCGTCATCCGATCCAACGTCTTGTCCAGCATCGCCTGATACACGCTCGAAACCCGCAGGCACGTATCGGCAAGCTCGCCACTTTCTTCCGCAACCCTCACCATCTGTGCGGCCGCCGGCGCGATGATCGAACTGCGCGAAAACGCAGCACTGAGCCGCATGCCGCCACGCACTGTGCGCACGACCTCCGCCAGATCCCGGCGATGGCGCGATTGGCGCAGAACGTCGCCACCATGGCGAAGTGCAGACGGCAGGTCGGCACCGCTCGCGATCAGAAGCCCGAGGATCGCCGTCAGGCTCGCCGTCCGCTCGTATTCGAGGATGCGATTTGCACCGGGCAGCGCACCGGCCATGTCGAAGAACAGGTCGGCCGCAGCCGCACTGCGCATGACGGCCAAGGCTCCGATCAGCAGAAGGATTGCGCTCACGAGCAGTGCTGTCTGGTGATCAATCGCGAAGTCCGACAGCGCAAAGACCAGCGACGCCTGGCCACCGGCCGCGATCTCGAGATCCGACAGCGCCGATTTGAACTGCGGGATCACGTAGAGAAGCACAAAGGCAAGCACGGCGACGGCCGCCACCGCCAGGAAGGCCGGATACGCAAGCGATGCAAACAGCCGCTCGCGCAGGCGCTCGACCCGCCGCCTTTCGACGACGAGCATTTCGAGCGATGCCTCCATCGCGCCGGACCGTTCGGCGGCGCGAACGACGCCAAGATAGGTCGATCCGAATTGTGCCGCATGGGGTGCAAGCGCTTCCGACAACGCGGCACCGGACGAAACGGACCGGGCAATCTGATCGAGAACCCGCGCGAAGCTGCGCGATGCCCCTTGCGCGACAAGGGCAAGCGCCTGGTCGAGCGCAACACCGGCGCGCAGCAGCAAAGCCAGTTGTTCTGTGGCATCGGTGATCTCGCGCCGGGCAACATGCGCCCCGCCGTTCTTCGGCGCCGAGATATCCGCAACGGCATCCTGAACGAGCACGGGAACCAGCGAGCGCGCCTCGAGCGCGACGAGCGCCTGGGTGCGCGAAACGGCGTGTTCTACGCCTTCGACGACCTGACCGTCCGGGGTCAGTGCCTTGAATCGGAATCCCTGCATGTTCCCTGGCGCCCGCTCGCCTGTGGAAGCTCCTTTCGGCCCTATGGCTGACGCGTGTGCCCCTGCATCAGACCTTGGGCCGTAGGAAATCTAAGCCCCTAATTTTCTTCACCGTTCCCCTTGAGAACAGGCATTCAAACTAAGGCTATCGGCAAGGAAAGCGAATACTCCGATGTCGAATATATAAAGAGACAAAGGTCTCCACCGACTTGGACCTTGGTCCTATAGAAAAATAGACTTTGCTAATAATTGAATACCTAAAGCGAAAGCGTAATATAGAAAAGATAAAATCACAAAAAAATCAATTTTCAACATGTTCCGAGCGGGGACTAGGCAATGTATATAGCGGAAAACGCATCGAGAATCCGTAAGTTGGAAGCTGAGCGGGCGCGGGCGAACCGCGCGGAGATCGTACAGGCGCTCAATCAAGAACAAGTATCGCGGCGTGATCTCATCCGCTGGGGCATCTTTACCGCCGCCGGAGCGTTGGCATTGAAGAACGGTCTCAGCCCGTTCGCAACCAGCGCCTACGCAGCCGTACCGACCGGCGCACCGAGAAGTCCGCTATTCGGCATCAAGAAATTCACCCAGCCGATCCACAGGACACAGCTGCAAAAGCCCATTCCGTTGCAGCGCCAGCGCGACACGCTTCAGGAAGGCAACGAGTTCAACGCCGTGTTCCCGACCCAGCTCCAGGAGCCGCCGGCGCGGCGCCTGTCCTACCACACCGAATTTAGCAAGAACCCCTATGCCGATATGGCCTATGTCAATCCGCTGACGCAGCGCGGCCCGATCGAAGGCCGTCCGCCCGGTGAGATATTCGCCCATCAGCGCTGGGAAGAATACTTTCCCCAAGCAGGCTATATCATGTCGATCGGCCAGTGCGCCGGCGACACATATCTTCACGATTACTTCCCGACCCAGTCGCCCGACAGTTTCTGGTGCTATGGATCCGGCAAGAACAGCTACGGCTCGATGCCACCGTTCCTGATCAAGATGCGCTACGGCGAGCCGGTTCTCACCCGCATCTACAACAACATGCCGGTGAACCGCTCGCAGAATAACGGCTTCGGTCGCAACGAAACGCAACTGCATTTTCACAACGCCCATAACGGCGCGGAAAGCGACGGCGGCGCTAATACCCACCACTTCCCCGGCACGTTCTACGATTACCGCTGGAGCACGACGCTTGCGCGTGCCGACCGGATCAACACGACTGCGAGCGACCCACGCGCATCCGGACCGGATGGCAACGGTGGGCTGGTCCATGTCAAGGGCGATTACCGTGAAATCCAGGGCTCCATGTGGGCCCACGATCATCGGTTTTTCTTCACCGCCGAGAATGTCTACAAGGGCAATTTCGGCGCGATCAACATGTACAGCGGGCCGGACCGTGGCAACGAAGCGTTGCAGGATGGTGTCAATCTGCGCTTGCCGAGCGGCTCTCTGCTCGACTGGGGCAACACCGATTTCGACGTGAACCTGTTGGTTTCGGACTGTGCCTGCGACGCAAGCGGGCAACTCTTCTTCGACATCTTCGACGTGGATGGATTTGTCGGCGACGTTCCGCTGATCAACGGTGCCTATGCTCCGTTCATGGAAGTGCTGCCGCGCAAGTACCGGTTCCGGGTGCTCAATGCCAGCGTTTCGCGCTTCTGGAAGTTCGCCATCGCCGACCAGAACGGCAACCCCGTTCCGTTCCAGTTGATATCGACCGACGGCAATCTTCTGCCGCAGCCCTACACGCTTTCGACGCTCCCGCCGCAGGGCATGGGCGAGCGCTTCGACATCGTCGTGGACTTCACCGGTTTCCCGCTCGGCCAACGCTTCTATCTCGTCAACCAGGCCAAGCACGTGGATGGCCTGCGGATGAAGGAACAGCTGTCGATCAAGACGTCGATGCGCGGTGACAAGGACGATCCGGTCGTGGGATCCATCATGGAGTTCCGCGTCGTCGACCGAGTGCAGAGTGTCGATGTCGAAGGCGTCGTCTTAAAGCGAACCGATCCCGATCAAAGCCGTGTGCCGTTGCAGCTGACCGAGCAGATTCCGATCGTGCAGCCAGTACGGAAGCGTCATGTGGAGTTCAAGAAATCCGGCGGGAACTCGCGCGGGCCGGACGGTTCGTGCACGCCGGACTGCCCGGAGCACGCGACCTTCCCCTGGACGGTCCGCATCAATGGCGAAGACCACCATTCTTTCAACGCCAACCGCATTTCGATGGTGATCCCGCAGGCAGGCGATGTCGAGCACTGGACCTATGAGAACGGCGGCGGTGGCTGGGATCACCCGATCCATCTTCATTTCGAGGAAGGCGTCACGATCAGCCGCCGCGGCATGTCGATGCCCGCTTTCGAAAAGGGCGCCCGAAAGGATGTCTGGCGGCTTGGCGAAGGCGGCAGCGTCACGTTCCAGGTGCAGTTCGGTGAATATGGCGGTTCCTACGTGAACCACTGCCACAACACGGTGCACGAGGATTTCGCGATGCTTGCGCGATTCCAGCTGCTCACCGGAGTGCCGGGATCGCCGCAGCGGGCCATCACGCCGACACCGAATCCGACGCCGGACGGCGTGTTCTTCACCAAGCCGGAAATCATTCCCGAGGGCGTGCCGCGCGACATGAACCGACAGCAGCTGGCGTCGGTCACCGATCTCATACCGAAGAACTGACCACGATCCGAAGGGGCTCGGCAAATGGGCAAGACGAAACGCATGCTGGCGGCATTGGCCGCCAGCCTCCTCGCTACGACCGCGGCAAACGCTGCCTCGCCATGGGGCGAGAACTATTTTCCAAACAGCACCGTCATCACGCAGGACGGCACCAATTTGAAGTTTTTCGATGATCTGATCCGCGACCGCATGGTGGTGATCAGCTTCATTTATACCTCATGCCGCGATCTGTGCCCCATCAACACGGCGCGGCTGGCAGAAGTCGCCCGCCGCCTCGAAGGCCGGATGGGCGAGGATATCTTCTTTGTGTCGATCAGCGTAGACCCGCTCAACGATACGCCGGAACGCCTGAAAGCCTTCGCCGACGCCTTCTATGACGGGCCTGGCTGGACGTTCATCACCGGCGACGAACAGACCTTGCGGCTGATCGGCTCCAAGCTCGGCAACAATTCAGAAGTGCCGGCAAACCATCGAAATGAGGTCGTGCTCGGCAATGCGCTGACCGGCGACTGGTCCAGGAACACCCCTTTCGGCGAAATCGAAACGCTGACCAGCGCAGTTCTCGATCTCGATCCGGTCTGGCGCGAACAACGTCGCATGCCGGACCAGGCCTATCTCGATCCCGCCGACTTGGCCGGCCTGCAGATCAGCGCGGAGCCTGGCCAGGCGCTTTTCAAGAAGATGTGCGCGCCCTGCCACACCGTCGGCGTCGGCGACATGGTCGGCCCCGACCTGATGGGGGTGACGGAACGGCGCGAGCGCGATTGGCTTGCGGCCTTCATCCGCGACCCTGAAACGAGCCGCCGGGCCGGGGATCCTGTCGCGCTCGACATGGTGGCGCGCTTCCCGGGCGTTCGCATGCCGTCATTTGCGCTCACAGAAAACGACGCGGCCGATCTCATCAGCTACCTCGAAACACGCACGAAAGACATCATGACCGCCCGCGCGGAAGCTATCGCGCATGATGCCGATCCTGCACACCACCATGGCGACCATGCAGCCCAGCCGGTCGCAGCTGTCGATGATCATGCGGCGCATGGTCAAGATCACGGTGAGGATCATAGCCACGCGCATGGCCACGACGCCAAGCCGCACCATCACTGAGATCATCGAGCTAACTTGAGAAAAAAGCCGGCGCCCCCGTTTGACGGCGCCGGCTTTTGACGGGATGCTGTACCCACCCGCCGCTGTCGCATCCTAAGGCGGCGCCTATTCCTCGCGGAATGCCTTGGCCATCTGATCCGTAAAAGGCTTAACGAGATAGGAGAGCGCGGAACGCTCGCCGGTCACTAGAAGCACGTCGACCGGCATCCCGGGGATCAGGGTCTTGTCTCCGAGCGGAGCCAGATCGGACGTGATCTCGACGGTTCCCAGATAGAAGTCGCGTCCGGACACGGGATCGCGGGTTGCAGCCGCGGCCATCGCCGTGACCTGGCCCTCGAATTCCGGTGTCGTGCGCTGGTTGAAGGCCGTGAGGCGAAGACGCGCCGGCTGACCGATCGTCACCTGGTCGATATCGGTCGGCGAAACGCGCACCTCGACCATCATTTCTTCGTCCTCGGGCACGAGCGACAGGATCGTTTCGCCCGAACCGATCACGCCCCCGACTGTATGGACCGCCAGGTCGTAGACGAGGCCGGACGCAGGCGCCCGCAACTCCGTCCGCGACAATCGATCGACCGCGGCAATCTCACGCTCGCGCAGTTCTGCGATCCGAGCATCGATGTCGCGAATCTGGGTCTGCGCCGTAGCTTTCAATTCCTGGTCGATCGCAAGGATTTTCAACTCGGTTTCGCTGATCTGGCCACGTGCCTGGGCGACCCGCGATTCAATCTCGCCTCTTTGCCCCTCGATGCGGGCGAGTTCACGTTCCATCTGCCGCACGCGCGAACCTTCGGTCAGCTTGCGCTCCAGAAGCTTGCGCATCAGGGTGATGTCGTCGAGCAGCAGCGTGTGCTCGGCCTGGTTGGAAGCGAGCTGCGCCTCCATCCCCTTGATCTGGTCCCGCAACTGCTCGGCCTGAAGCGACAGTTGCTCCTTCTGGCTGTCGCGCATCGCTCGATTGTCGAGAAACAGTTTCATTTCACCGGCAATCACGCCGGATGTGCCGTCAGTGGACCCGAAGCCTTCCGGAAACGCGACCTCGGCCTCGCCATCGCGCTCGGCCTGGAGACGGGAATAGACACCGGTCAGTTCCGTCAGCTGCGACCGAATGATCGACAGCTCGACCCGCGTGTCTGTCTCGTCCAGCTTGACCAGCACATCGCCTTCCCGCACGCGGTCTCCGTTCGAGACGCGGATCTCGGCGATGATTCCACCATCACGATGCTGGACTTCCTTGACCTGCCGCTTGACCGCGATCTGACCCGGCGCGATGGCAGCGCCGGCAAGACTTGCCTGCGCGGCCCAGCCGCCGCATCCGATGATCAAAAGCCCCGCCAGCGAAGCCGACATGATCACGCGCGAGCGGATTCCAAAAGAGCCGCCGCCACGGGTTTCCTGCGATTTAGCAATCATCATTCCCATACTCATGCTCCACAAAATTAAGAGGCGGCGTATTCGCTGGCGCGTGTCATGCCTGTGCGTCGATGTCGCGTGCCGCGAGAATGAAATCTTCGCGCGTCAGCTGGTGATGTCCGAGAAGTGCAAGTTCGAATTCTGCGTCGGGGTCGCTGTCGGTTGTCCCCGAGACGATCGTGTAGTCGCGGTCGCCGAACCGCTCATGGCGAAAGCCGACGCTGCCGGCTTCGGTGAACGTGGCGCCGGCGATGTCGACGAAAAGCTGGCCTTCAGGTCCGGACAATCGTGAGAAATCGATCCGATCGCCGACGGTAAAGTCGGTGATCTCGTCGCGAGGACCGCCCTCGTTCGTCAGATCGCGCAGCTTGCGGAAGACGAACGTGTCGTTGCCGTATCCACCGGTGAAGACGTTGACGGAGTCATCGGCGACCAACCAGTCGTTGCCCCGGCCACCGCGCACGTTCTCGATCTCGAAGACTTCGTCATACCCCGTATCGAGGCTCTGCACGAAGCCCCCAGGCAAATCGACCAGCACGTCGGCGACAATCTGGGAGAGGTCGTAAGTGTCGACACCGCTGCCGCCGATGATGAGATCATCGCCATCTTCAGAGATCGCGATGAAGATATCGTCGCCCTCATCACCGTAGAGGATGTCGGCGCCTTCGCCGCCGGTGATAACATCGCCACCTTCGCCACCGGAAACGATGTCGTCGCCGGCACTACCAACCAGCACGTCGTCGCCTTCGCCACCATCGATGACATCATCGCCGGCCCCGCCGTCAACGACGTCGTTGCCTTCGTCGCCATGCAGGATATCGCCGCCTTCGCCGCCGTCGAGAACGTCGTCGCCAAGGCCAGCATGGAGGACGTCGTCACCTTCACCGCCCGCCATCAGGTCGTCACCGGCGCCGCCGATCAGGACGTCGTCGCCTTCATCGCCGCTCAGCGTATCGGCGCCTTCGCCACCATTGACGGTGTCGTTGCCGTCACCGCCTTCGATGACATCGTCGCCTTCAGCACCCAACAGCAAGTCTCCGCCCGCGCCGCCACGGATCAGGTCATCGCCTGCCCCGCCATCGACACAGTCATTGCCGGTGCCGCCGGACAGGACATCGTCTCCCTCGTTGCCCTCGATGACATCGTCCCCGGATCCGCCGTCTGCGACGTCATCGCCAAGGCCTGCGAGGATGACATCAGCTCCCTCGCCGCCATCCAGGCTGTCATCGCCTTCGCTGCCGATCAACTCGTCCGCACCGGTCCCGCCCGAAAGCGTGTCATTCCCGGTGCCTCCATCGATAACGTCGTCACCGGCGTCACCTGAAAGCACGTCGTCACCAGCGTCCCCGCTCAGCTGGTCCGCGCCGTCACCGCCAGAGATCTCATCCGCACCGTCGCCACCGGACAGCTCGTCATCCCCGGCCTGCCCCTCGATGACATCATCGCCTGCACCGCCTTCGACGATATCGTCGCCGGCGCCAGCCAAGATCAGGTCTGCACCTTCGCCACCATCGATCGTGTCATGGCCTTCGCCACCGTCGATCTGATCGTCGCCGAGGCCCCCATCGATAACGTCGTCACCGGCGTCACCCGCAAGCACGTCATCGCCGGCATCCCCGCTCAGTTGATCCGCGCCGTCACCGCCGTAAATCTCATCCGCACCATCACCACCGGACAGCTCGTCATCCCCGGCCTGCCCCTCGATGACATCATCCCCTGCTCCGCCTTCGGCAACATCGTCGCCGGCGCCAGCCAAGATTAGGTCTGCCCCTTCGCCGCCATCGATCGTGTCATGGCCCTCGCCACCGTCGATCTGATCGTCCCCGATGCCCCCATCGATGACGTCGTCACCGGCGTCACCCGCAAGCACATCGTCGCCAGCGTCCCCGCTCAGCTGATCCGCACCGTCACCGCCAGAGATCTCATCCGCACCATCGCCGCCGGACAGCTCGTCATCCCCGGCCTGGCCCTCGATGACATCATCACCTGCACCGCCTTCGGCAACATCGTCGCCGGCGCCAGCCAGGATCACATCGACGCCTTCGCCGCCATCGATCGTGTCATGGCCCTCGCCACCGTCGATCTCGTCGTTACCGATGCCTCCATCGATAACGTCGTCACCGGCGTCACCCGACAACACGTCGTCACCGGCATCCCCGCTCAGCTGGTCCGCGCCGTCGCCGCCGGAGATCTCATCTGCACCATCGCCACCGGACAGTTCGTCGTCCCCGGCCTGCCCCTCGATGACATCGTCACCCGCACCGCCTTCGGCCAGGTCGTCGCCAGCACCAGCCAGGATCACATCGGCACCTTTGCCGCCATCGATCGTGTCGCGGCCCTCGCCACCGTCGATCTCGTCGTTACCGATGCCTCCATCGATAACGTCGTCACCGGCGTCACCCGACAACACGTCGTCGCCGGCATCCCCGCTCAGCTGGTCCGCGCCGTCACCGCCGGAGATCTCATCCGCGCCATCACCACCGGACAGCTCGTCGTCTCCAGCCTGACCTTCGATGGCATCATCGCCTGCACCGCCCTCGGCAACATCGCCGCCAGCGCCAGCCAGGATGACGTCGGCCCCTTCGCCGCCATCGATCGTGTCGCGGCCTTCGCCACCGTCGAGAACGTCATCGCCGGCGTCACCGCTGAGATCGTCGTTGCCATTACCGCCGGACAATGCGTCATCGCCGGCGCCGCCGGTCAATTCGTCGTGCCCCTCGCCACCGTCGAGCGTGTCATTACCGGCGTCGCCCGCGAGGAAGTCGTCACCCGCATCGCCGCTTAGCTGGTCCGCGCCGTCTCCACCGGAAATCTCGTCCGCACCATCGCCGCCCGAGAGATAATCGTCCCCAGCCTCGCCCCCGATGACGTCATCGCCGGCACCGCCTTCAGCGACGTCGTCGCCCGCACCTACGCGGATCAGGTCGGCACCGTCGCCGCCTCGGGCGAGGTCGTTGCCAAGGCCGCCCAAGAGAATGTCGTCTTCCGTCCCGCCATCGAGAACGTCGTCCCCAATCCCCCCGTCGAGGTGGTCCTTGCCTTCGCCGCCGTCCAGATGGTCATGGCCAGCATCGCCGGAGAGCCGGTCATCGCCCTCCCCGCCAAACAGCTTGTCGTTGCCCTCTTCACCGAACAGTCGGTCGTTGCCGCGGCCACCGAACAGCATGTCGTCACCGAAGCCGCCGAAGAGCGTGTCGTCGCCATCCTCGCCATAAAGACGGTCGTTGCCATTGCCGCCGAAGAGGGTGTCGTTCTGCGCCCGGCCGTAGATGAGATCATCGCCATCCAGGCCGAACATCCGGTCCGGATCCGGCGTGCCGATCAGGATGTCGTTGCCGTTCGTTCCGATGATGTCGGGATCTTCGTAGTCGAGATCGCTATAGGCGACCTGCTGGACGGACGTCTTCCCGTCGCTGATCTTGTAGGTGAATGTCACTTCGCCGACATAGTCGTAGGCGGGCGTGTAGAGCCACTTGCCGGGCGCAGTCTGCGTGATTGTACCGGACGAAACCGACAGGTCCTGGATCGTCAGGACGTCGCCGTCCGCATCCGACGCACCGACGAGCAGGTCGGCTGCCGCAATGACGATCGCCTGGTTGACCAGACTGTCCTTCAGGCTGACGGGCCCGGCAAGCGTGGGCGCACGGTTCGGCGTCTTCTCCTTGCCGTCGTCATCGTCGCGCCGCTTGGCAGGCCGTTCTTCCGGCTTCGCCTTGCGCGGCGTTGGCGTGCCTTCGACATGGTTGTCGTTCGCCCGCCCGGTCTTTCCCGGCTTGAGAGGACGGAGCGAACCGCCGCCGGCTGCGCGCAGGCCAGCCTCGAACGCAACGGCATCGCCTGTCTGCCCGAGAAACGAGATACGCGCCCCGATCCCGGCTGCGATATCGGCCGAGAGCTGGTTGAGCGACGATGCGATCTGCGCGATGCGAGCAATGTCTGTCTCGAACGACAGCGGGTCGCTTTGAGGCTCCGGCGCAGCTTCCGCCACGTCGCGAAGCGGCCGATCAGACGAGAAGGCCTCCGCCTCGTTGCCAAAGAGCTTTCGCAAGGCAGTGAACAGCCCGATGGCGATGAAAGGCATCATCGCCATCGTCTGCATGCGCCCGCCGCCCTCGGTCTCCTCGAAGCGCTTTTTGGCTGCGGTGGGGTTGGTGTTCTGCCACCGATTGAGAAAGAGCCGCTCGTCCATCGTTCCAGTTCCTCGGTCTCTCAGGCGTTGGTGCGTTCAAGCGGCCGACGGGCGAGTTCCCCACGCTCCGCAAGAGCAGGCTTGCGGCGCGGCGGCGTTTCCTGAAGGATTTCTTCCTTCGGCCCGAATGCGACCAGCCGGCCATTCTGAACCATGCCGACCATGTCGACCGCAGCAAGCGCACTAGGCCGGTGCGCGACGACCACGACGATGCCGCCACGGTTGCGCACGCCAGCGATCGCCGCCGTCAGTGCGGCTTCGCCTTCTCCGTCGAGGTTGGAGTTCGGCTCGTCGAGCACCACCAGGAACGGATCGTCATAGAGTGCACGGGCGAGGCCGATGCGCTGGCGCTGACCGGCGGAAAGCGCCATCCCGTTGGAACCGAGCTGCGTCTGGTACCCTTCGCGAAGCCGCACGATCAGCTCGTGCACACCCGCCGCCTTTGCAGCAATCACGATCTTGCGGGCGTTTTGATCGCGGTCGAACCGAGAAATGTTCTCGGCGATCGTGCCGTCGAGTAACGCCACGTCCTGTGGAAGATAGCCAATCGCCTTGCACAGAACATCCTCGCGATACTGCTCCAGATCCGCGTCATCGAGACGGATCGCGCCGCGCAGAAGCGGCCAGATGCCGACCAGCGCACGAACCAGCGATGTCTTGCCGCCACCGCTCGGCCCGATCAGTCCAAGCGCCTGCCCGCTCTTCAGCTCGAAGCTGACTTCGCCGAGCAGCACGGCACCCGATGCCGGGGCGGCGATCGTGACGTTCTCGACCTTCAGACTGCGGGCCGGCATCGGAAGATCGATCAGCGCCGACTTGTCTTCCATCGCCGCGAGCGTTTCACCCAGTCGCTTAAAACTGCGCCGGGCTGCCTGCATGCCTTTCCACTGGCCGATGACCAGATCGACCGGAGCCAATGCGCGGGCGGATACGATCGACGCGGCGATGATGCCGCCTGCGGACAATTCGCCCTGGATCGTCAGGAACGCGCCCATGCCGAGAACGGCCGACTGCAGGATCATGCGCAGCACCTTGGAAAGGCCGCTGAACGTGCCCGTGATGTCGCTCGTCTTCGTCTGCAAGGCCAGATGCGCTTTGTTGGCTTCTTCGAACCGCTCGACCGCGCGGCCCGTAAAGCCCATCGCCTTCAGGATTTCCGCGTTTGCGGCGTGGCCATCGGCGAGCGTATTGCGCATCAGCGCCGCCTTGTTCATCTCCCGGCTCGAACGGCGCGTCAGCATTTCTGTCGCGATCGTCAGACAGGCCAGCACGATGGCGCCACCAAGCGTCAGAAGCCCGAGCATGGGATGCAGCGCATAGATGAAGATCAGGAAGACAGGCATCCAGGGCAGATCGAACAGTGCGACCGGGCCCTGTCCGGAGAGAAAGCCACGGATCGTATCGACGTCGCGGCCGCGTTCCATCGCCTCGGACGTGGAATAGCCGAAGCGGGGCATCTCGATCACGACGCTGTGTGCCATCGGCGCCAGTTCGGCATCGTATCGTGCCCCGATGCGCACCAGTATCTGCGAGCGCAGGATGTCGAATATGCCCTGAAACAGATAAAGGCCGATTGCCAGCGCGGAGAGCGCGATCAGCGTCGGCATGCTCCCGGACGTCAGCGCCCGATCGTAGATCTGAAGCATGTACATGGCGCCGGTCAGCGCCAGAATGTTGATGATGCCCGACAAGGCGAAAAGATAGATGCCTATGGAGCGCATCTTGCCGAGAACGTTCGGCACCTTGGCACTCGCGGCCGCATTGGTCTTCTTGCTGGTCTTGTTCATCGAATGAACCCCCGGAGAGTGGCAACTGCATTGGAACGATTGCCTGTTCTTGCGTCCCATCCGCCGGTTCCTCGACCGGCGGATCGACATTTTTCATGCACTGTCAGCTCAGGATGTCGGTGTCCGTCAGGTGATGCCTGCCCTTGATCGCGATCTCGAAGTCAGCGTCGGTGTTGCCGTCGACATTGGCCGAGAGGATGGTGAACTCGCCGTCATCCGTGACGATATGGCTCTGCCTGATCTGGCCTGCCGACGTGAACGATCCCCCTGAGATCAGCTGGAACTGCTGATTTCCAGCGACCCCCACATTCGCGTCGATCGCCGAGACGTCGATCCGGTCGCCCGGCTCGAAGTTCATGATCGTGTCGCCATCCGCTGCGAGCGTGGACAGGAAGCGATAGACGTCCGAACCCTCGCCACCGTCGAGCACGTTGATCGCGTCGCTGGCGATGATGGTGTCGTTGCCGCCCCCGCCGATCGCGTTTTCGATCGAATAGATGACGTCGCGGACACCCGATGCCGTCGTCACGCTGCCCCGCTCGTTCAGACCGTTGCCGAGATTGATCGTCAGGGCTTCGGTGAGTGCGGCGTAGTCGATCGTGTCGATGCCTTCGCCACCCCAATAGATGTCGGCATCATCCCCAACGGTTGCGACGAACAGGTCCTTGCCCGCGCCGCCGAAGAGCTTGTCGTTGCCTTCGGCACCGATGAGAACGTCGTCGCCATCCTCGCCATAGACCGTGTCGTGACCCCAGCCCGCATCGATCCGGTCGTTTCCGGCCCCGCCGAAGACATCGTCCTGGTTGCCATGGGCATGGATGATGTCGTCGCCATCGCCACCGAAGATCGCGTCTTCACCGTCGCCGGCCGTGATGGTGTCGTTGCCGCCGAGCGCGATGATCGTATCGGCCTGCGGACGTCCCACCAGGATATCGGCGCCTTCCGTGCCGATGATCTCGCCGGGATTTGTCCCGCCTATGACGACGACAGGCGGTACGCTCGGCGTGGCCGGAGGAGGCGTGACAGTGCCGCCGTTACCATTGCCGTTGCCGTTGCCGCTACCAGCATCCGATCCAGACCCCGATCCGGAACCCGCTCCTGATCCAGCATCGACATCGTCATCATCGTCGTCGCTATCATCATCGTCGTCGTGATCATCGTGACCATGATCGTCGTCTTCATCCTGATCGTCGTCATCCTGACCATGGTTGTCATCATCGTCCTCTTCGTCGTCTCCATCTTCGTCGGAGTCGTCGTCGTCTTCCGCGTCTTCGCCTTCTTCGTGCTCGTCGTCGCCGACGTCGACACCGTTGTCGTCGTCGTCTTCGTTCTCGGTTTCGTCGTCATTGTCCTCAGGCGGCGACGCCTGCTGGAACTGGGGCGGCAAATCGCCGGTGAAGGTGATCGAGTTCGTCCCGTTGCCGAACGTCTTGGTCCCATCCGCGTTGGTCGTCAGCACATAGCTCGTGATCTCATCGCCGGGTGCGAGCACCACCACGTCCTGCGGCCGCAGCGTCCCGATCAGCGTCACGTTGCCGCCGAGCGAGGTGAAGTGGAGGCGGTGCGATGACAAGAGGCCGGAAATGTCGATCGTCTTGTCGCCCACGCCGGAATTCACCCGGATCGTGTTCTGGCTCAGCGTCGTCGGCGAGAAGTTGCCGACCGGAAGGACGGCGTCGGCGCCGTTGCCGGTGTTGATCACGATCTCCTCTATATTGCGGAGTTCGGCGATGATCGAGGCGTTGTTGGTCCCGTTTCGGGTGATCACGATCTCCGTGTTGGCATTCAAGGCAGCGATATTGTTGCCCGGAACATCGTCCCACGCCTGGCGCGTATAGATCCGGAACGTCTCCTGAGTGGCGTCGCCATTGATGATGACCGTATCGGTGCCGCCGACGCCGCCGTCGATGATGTCGCGGCCGTCGCCCACGTTCCAGGTGATGGTGTCATTGCCCGCGCCGCCATTGATGGTGTCGTTGGCAGTGCCGCCGAAGAGCGTATCGTCGCCGTCTTCGCCGTTCAGCGTATCAGTGCCGCCATCGCCATTCAGTGTGTCATTGTCAGCCCCGCCGTTCAGCGTGTCATTGTTGAGACCACCGTTCAGCGTGTCGTTGCCCGTTCCACCGTTCAGCGTGTCGTTGCCCGCATCGCCGTTCAGCGTGTCATTGTCCTCGTTACCGTTGAGCGTGTCGTTGCCGGTACCACCATTCAGCGTATCGTTGCCGCGAAGACCGCTGAGCACGTCGTTGCCGCCGGCACCGTTCATCAGATCAGAGCCATCCGAACCCGACACTGTGTTGGCCCCGCCATTGCCATTGTAGACAATGCCGACGAGGTCGCTCGGAGCTGAGAAGAGCTCTTCCGCAAAGCCACCATTGTCGGTGAAGCTGACGGCTGCACGAATCGAGAGGCCGAGTTGCGCAGCGGTGGGCGTGAAAGTTGCGCCCACGGCACCCGGAATATCCACCCAGACGCCATCGACCAGAGACTGCCAGCGCACTGCCAGAACCACGCCCGCAAGTCCGTTCAGATCGGTGATGCCGGCGAGATTAGCCGTCAGCACCTGGCCCTGCCGCGGCGTCACGCTGCTGAGGACGGGCGCACCCTGCGCCGCCTGGGCGACCGAATAAACCTCGCCACCCGCAAAGTGCAGCTCTTCCATGTTCCAGACGGTGTCTGTCCCGTCGGAAACGAGGTTGCGCTCCGTCTGCGGATTGACGACAGCGCTCACCACATTCTGCGTTACCGTCACGCTGCCATTGGCGTTGTGTGTGATCGTGTAGTTCTCGATCACGTCGTTGAAGATGGCGACGTCGACCGAGGTGGAGTCGTTGCTGTCGATCACTTCACGCACGATCTTCATTTGCGCCGGGGTGATCTGCCGAGCGACCATTAGTTCGAACAGCGACTTGTTGGCCCACTGCGGGCCAAGCCCCAGTGCAGCGACTTCGGCGGCGGTGAAGACATGCTTCATCGTATCGACGGAAGCGGCTTCTGGCCCGGAGCCATCAGCGCCCAGATGGATCGCGATCCGCACGTTCAGCCAGCGGTCGCCATCGAGGATGTCATCGCCGCCATTGCCCTGCAGCCGGTCGCTGCCGGCACCGCCAAGCAGAACGTTGCCGCTTTCGAAGAGACCGTTTGCGCCGAGCGAAACGATGCTGTTCAAGCCGTTGATGCGTGCAAGACCTGCGGCGTCGAGCCCATCGTTGAAGAAGATGTTCTCGGTGGTGGCGACGGTATCGCCAGGGCCGACTTCGCCGAACTCGCGGTCGTCGCCGATCAGCGTGTCGTTATTGTTCCAGCCGGACAGCGCTTCGGTCTTGTCGAAGCGGTTGCGAAGGATGTCTTCCGCTTCGGTTGTGAAGATCGGGATGCGCATGTCGGCATAGCCGTCGAACTGCATGCCCTTGAAGATCGCCCAGTCGAAGCCGAACATGCCTTCGTTGCGCATGACGCTTTCGCCCTGGACCATGATGTCGTCGCCGGATTCGGCGTCGAAATCGTGCTCGTCATTGCCGGCGAACATCACGTCGTGGCCCTTGATGGCCGAGTTGAAGAAGAGTTCGGAGTTGTCCCCGGCCGTCGTGTCGAAGCCGTTGCCAGCTTCGATCCAGTCGTCGCCCTCATTGCCCATGAGGAAGTCCATGTCGTCGCCGCCGAGGATGAAGTCGTCACCCTGGCCACCGAAGACTTCGGTCGCATCCACACCAACGAAGACCGCGTCCTTGCCCGATCCACCCATGATGATATCGAGGCCGTTGGAGTTGGCGATGACGTCGTCGCCCTCCTCACCCTTCAGGAAGTCGCCCGTGTCGCCGGAGTCGGTGATGATGTCGTTGCCGGCACCGCCATTGACGAGGTCGACGCCTGCACCCGCTTCGATGCGGTCATCGCCCGCATCGCCCCAGATGCCGTCATCCCCGAAATCGGCGATGATCGTGTCATTGCCGTTGGTGCCGCCAAAGACCACGTGCTCGCCGCCGAAGAAGCGGAGATAGTTCGCATCGGGGCCAACTGTACCAGGATCGTTGCGCACGACCTTGCCGAGGCCCATGGCTTCGAGATAGGCGTCCTGGCCAACGGGATCCTTGCCCGGCAGGTTGCCGTTCTGATCCGCCTGATTGGCTTCGTTGACCTCGAGAACGTAGTCGTACCGGGCGAAGGAATCGACGCCGATATGGCGCAGCACGATGTCGTCGGACGTCCCGCGAATGCCGTCCGGACCGGGATCGGCAAGGGCCGTGTTGGCCATGATGATCTTGGAGAAGGAGTTCTGCTCCAGCTCGTTGAGGAAGTTCTGGCCCTGCGTGCGGGTAAGATAATAGAACCGGTCGCCATCCTGCAGGTTTTCCAGCTGCAGTTCGAAAACGGCGTTGAAGGTGGAACCCAGCATCCCGCCGAACGGCATCTTCTTTTCGGCCAGGCCGCCGATCCAGAGATCGATGTCGTTGAGACCGCTATTGGCGGCAGTCCAGGTACCGGTGCTGTTGAGGAACTCCGCGCGATCGGCGATTTCGGTCGGGAAACCATCGGCGTCGACGCCGAGGACAAGCTCCAGAGCGATGGCGCGCTTTTCTTCCATCGTGCCGACGATCAGCGGGTGCTTGCCATAGGCTGCAATGAAGTTCACGACCGAGATCGGGTTCTTCAGATTGGCGGCAAATTCCGCCCAGCTCGTGTAGGGCGTCAGGAAGGTCGATCCGCTGGCGGCATAAAGCTGCTCGCGGGCATCGTTGAGTGATGGCATGCCAGTATCGCGACCGCGAGCGATGTTGATGGCGGCAAGGTCGAGCGGCAGGCCGAGCAGGTTGTTGCGCAGCGCATTGACGACGAACTCGTCGATCTCGTTGCCGCGCTCGATCGTCATGCCGCGCACGATGGCAGCAGCCGCCTCGTCATGCGAAATCGTGTGGTCGTTGTCGTAAAGGACAGGATTCAGGAACGCCTCGACGAGATCGACGTCTTCGTTGAACGGGTTCCCGTTGGCATCGATGCGCGGCATGTTCTCCGTGAGCATCGAATGGCCGAAGCGGTAAACCACGTTGGCGAATTCGGCGAAGATCGACGGATTGATGTCCGGAATGCTGTTGAACACGAAGACGTCGATGTTCGGCTGGATCTTGCGAGCGAACTCTTCGAAGACCAGGTGCTGATATTGCATTTCCGTGGCGAAACGGCCCGCCTGGAAAAGACGCTCGCCGTCCCATGCCGCAGTGAGGTTGAGCTGAGCAGCCAGAGCCTGCGCTTCCGCAAGATTGGTCGGCAGGACCGTACCCTGCGGGAGATCCGTCGTCAGCCATTCATTGATGAACGCGAGATTGCCGCTTTGCAGGATCGTAAGCTTCTGGGCATCGACCTGTCGGTTGTGTTCCGAATGGAAGATGTGGTGAACGGCGGTAAGTCCGATATTTTCGTTGCCGCGACCGTCCCCCGTGATGAAGTGGCGATCGAGCAGTTCGTCGTCATAGGTGAGATTGACGCCGAACCCGTTCGGTTCGATCACGTTGCCAGCGATATCGTCCTCATCGGGCGTGACGGCGACCTGCGGCGTCGCCGGATTGCGGTCGTGATCGACAAGGAGCTTCGGCACGGCGTTGTGCGCGATATCGTCGAGGAAAGCGTTCGCCGTTCGAACGGGCGAAACCGAGCCGAAGGGCGTAGGTACGCCGGCCACTGGCGTGTGAAGAACGACCGGGTTCGAGGGCGTTCCGCTGGCGACGCCGTCATCGTCGGTATTGGGAATGCCGTCGGGGCCAAGAGAGAGCACGACCTGCGGGAAGCCGTTGGCATCGCGGATGAATTCGCCATAGGCGTCCGTGCGCAGAAGCGGAACGGCGAACACGTCCATGTCAGAGAGCTGGATGCCGAGCAGGTTTAAAGCCTGCGCCTTAACATCCGCCCAGGTTGCCAGGCCGCCATCTTCGCTGCCCAAAAGCCGACCTGTTGCCATCGGCTTGTCGTCGACCAGCGTATATTCGCGCAAGAAGACCTGATGCGACGCGTTCGACGTGTAGGTCTGGTTCTGGTCGACGAACGGGGTCGTCACGTTGGTCTGGGTCGGGACGCCGCCGGAGCCGGGGGCAGGCGTCGCCCGCGTCAGCACCATGAACTGCGACTCTGGGCGGACTTCGTCGCCATTGCCGGCGATACCGTCCGGCCCGTGCGTGACGAGCGGGTCGTCGGCTGCGAGCGGCACGTAGATCGTGCCGGAACCGCCCTTTGTGATAAGATCGAGACCGTGGTCGAAGAACTGGCCGAAGAAGGTCATCCAGGCATTGAACGGTGCCGAAAGACCTTCGTCGGGTGCGACGTTCGGAATGTCGATCGTGTTGCCGTTGAAGGTGATGCCTTTTTCTTCGGCCAATGCGCGCATCGCGACCTGCGGATCGGCGGCGACCGCCTGTGCTTCGGCAAGTGCTGCTTCCGCTTCGGCGAGATCGATGGCGGCGTCCTGAATGGTGTCGATCGTCGTCGGATCGGTCGGCGAGAATTCCGCGATGGCCTGCGTCAGCAGGTCCGTCGCCTCATCAACGGCAAGCTGCGCCGCGGCAAGCGCTTCGGCTGCGACAGTGGGCGTGATCTTTCGCGCAAGGATCGCCTCGAGATCCGCCTGGGGATCTTCCGATCCGGCATAAACCAGCGCCGCAAAGATCGCGGCCGGGTTGTTGATCGACATGTCCGCAACGAGGTTGGAGATCGTACGCGGATCGGCATCGACGACGCTCGAGCCAGGCGCATAGTTGCCGTTCTGAAGAACGCCGCCCGGACCGGGTCCGTTGAGATCGAGGCTGTCGCCGTCATTGTCGTTGATGAAGGTCGGCTCGAAGAGGCGCGGCATCGGCTGGTTAGCAGCGCCCCACATTTCGCGCCCCGGCAGAATGTTGTTGTAGCTGCCGTCGACCGTGCGCAGACCAAACGGTGTCTTTGGATCCGGGATCGCCAGCACGGCGCCGGGCGTCCCTTGCGGAACGACATTGCCCAGCGCGTCGACGTAGATGTCCGTCAACTCACGGGCGTTCGTGCCCGAATGCGCGGTGGAGTTACCCTCCGCGATCTTGATCTGCTTGAGGATGAACTCCAGGTCGGCGAGATTGAGTTTAACGGCCATTGTGCCCTCCATCGGATGGCGTGCCCCTAGTCCAGCACGCGCGAGTTTCCTGGCTCCATCGATCCCCGGAAACGCTCGCTCCCGAGCCGGCCTGTTCCGATCGTTTCCCCCAATCGGAACCTGGCTGAGCCTGACATGATCATCCCTTGCGCCCGCTTTCGTGACGAGCACACAAGGTCGAACGGTGTAGAAGGACTTCGGAGGGGACGATTATCGACCTTGGAGGAGAGACGATCACCGACTTTGGTCCGATGACAGCAAGCGCTTTTGCTGCTTCGCAACTTGAACCGCCGGTTGCGCGCCACTGCGATCCATCATTCGCTAAACTTTGTGCTATAAACTATGGGAAATGCAGCCGACTTCACTTGGGGACTTTGCAGGATGACTGCCTCGCCTCGGATCGCACCGGATGCCTGAGCGCGCCACGTCCAGGACCACCTCGGGGCCGCTCGGCTCGAATGGCGATCATGCGCGAACAGCCGTATCGCTATGGCGAACAGTGTGGCGGACGCTTTTCCCAGGTACCCTTGCCAGTCAGTTCATGCTCGGTGCGACGGCAGTGGTTTTCACGCTCATGCTCGTTCTGGGCTACTGGGCAAACAGCAGGCTGGAAAACGCGATCCTGAAATCCGCCGGCGAGTTCGGCGCGGTCTATATCGAGAGCTTTCTGGAACGCTATGTGCAGAACATGACCCCTGAGGGGACCCTCCCCCCTTACGTGCACCGGCAGATTGACGGCCGAATGAACAGCAATGTCGATCAGAGGCAGATCGTCTCCGTCAAAATCTGGAACCGCGACGGCATTGTCATCTACAGCGACGAGAAGGCAAATATCGGCCTGAAATCGACGAGCGATGATCTCGCCAATGCGTTCGCTGGTCGCGTGGTTACAAGCTACGAGGAAAGCCAGAACGACGATGCCGACAGGCTCATCGAAGTCGGCGTACCGCTCGTGGAAATCTACACACCGCTGCGCGATCGAAGCACCGGCGAGATCGTCGCCGTCGGCGAATTCTACCAGCAGGCGACGTCGTTGCAGGCGGAGATCAGGCGCTTGGAAACCTGGACGTGGTTGCTCGTTGCCGTGACAGCCATTCCGATGCTTGGACTGCTGCATGTGCTCGTCCGGCGCGGTAGCAAGAGGATCGAGGCGCAGGATCTGCAGCTGCGCATACAGCTTCAGGAAGCCAACGAGCTGGCCGCCCAGAATGCACGGCTGCGCCGCAGCGCCGACAAGGCGCGCGTTGACTCCACCCGCACGAATGAAACGCTGCTCGGGCGCATCGGCTCAGATCTGCATGACGGCCCGGTGCAACTGCTGAGCCTGCTCATCTTGAAGCTTGGAGCACGATCCGGTGCATTCGCCGACGGGCAGATGACGGCACAAGAGCGAGCTGAAAGCGACCGCGAGATCATCGCGTTGGCCGAGGAGATCATGACCGAGATCCGCACCGTCTCGGCCGGCCTCTCTCTCCCCGAGCTTGAACATCTTTCGCTGGCAGAAGTGGTGAACCTCGCCGTCAACCGACATGAGAACCTCACCGGCACCAGTGTCGTGACCGACATCGGGACGCTCCCGTCGTCGGTATCGCACCCGGTGAAGATCTGCGCCTACCGCATCGTTCAGGAGGGCCTGTCGAATGCGGTCAAACATGCCGGGGGTGTCGGCCAGCATGTGGCAGCACATTCCAACGCGGAAGAAATCGAGCTGGTGGTGTCCGATCAGGGACCCGGCATGAGTGCTCACGCAGCCGAAGGTCTCAAAGGCGCCACCGCCTCGCACGGTCTAGGCTTGAAGGGGATGCGCAACCGCATCCGCGCCTTCGCGGGCCGTCTCGATGTGCAAAGCTCACGCGAAGGCGGCACCCGTATCACGGCGCATATCCCGCAACTTTAGGCAATGTGCCGAGCCCAAAGTTGGCCATTCTCGCAATCCGATTCGATCCAGTCACGCGCGCCTGACAGCATTGCAACTGCTCCGCGCACGAAAAAGAGCGCCGGCGTCATGACGCCGGCGCCCTCATCGAAACATCTTTTCGGCTGCCCGGATCGTTCTATACTCATAGTGCCGGGCAGCATCACCCTGAAAGACATCCCCACATGTCTTTCGAAGGCGGGTGCTTGGATCAGTTCAAATAAGTCTGATGCGCCGAAGCTGCGGCAGCTCCGGGGTCCACAACGTCGCCCAGCTTCTGCGCCGCGATGACCACCTCGAGGCGATTGCGCACGTTCAGCTTCTGCATCAGCACGGTCATGTAGTGCTTGACCGTTTTTTCGCTGATGTGGAGCTGCTCGGCGATCTCGCGATTGGTCCGGCCCCGCATGAGAAGCCGCACGATCTGTTCTTCGCGAATGCTGAGCTTGATGGCCTGGGCCGCAGCCTTGCGAAGCGACGCGTTGCGAAGAGCTGCAATCACCTTGCCGGCAAAGCCTTGGGTGATGAATGTTTCGCCCGTTCGGACCGCATGGACGGCATTCAGTAGATCGTCTGCCGTGCTGCCCTTGAGAACGTAGCCGCTTGCCCCGGCATCGAGCGCCCGAACCGCTTGATCGATACCCGTGGCTGCTGTGAAGGCGATGACCTTGGTGTTGGTCTGCCGTCCCGAGATCCTCGAAATCGCTTCGAAGATATCGCCAGGCATGCTCAGGTCGACGACCAATATATCTGGAGAGTGCGTTTCGGCAATCTTCAGTGCGTCTTCCGTGGTGTAGCCCTTGGCAACGATATTCAGTTCATTACTGCGTGAAAAGACGCTGACGATCCCCTCTAACAGGATAGGATGATCGTCGACGAATGCGATAGAAATCGCCGACATGTTGAACCCCCGCTGTCTCAACTATTCAGCATATTACGCGCGGCAGAATTCGCTGTAAACGGGTTTGTTAATTTGTGATTAACTGGCCTATTCTGGCCTTCAACAGTTTGCGGATTGTACACATCGTGCTGCCACCGGTGGTGGGTGCATAAGCATTAAGTAAGTCAGCATGATTGACATTTTAAAACGCTAAATTCCCTTTCCGGGACGAAGAACAACCCGTTGACGGGCAAGCTTAACTTCGCGCGACCGGCCTTCGCGGAGCGGGCGGAGACCCCTCGTTCGACCCAGCTTGGAACACCATCCCGGGTCGGGTCGGCATCGCCTGTCCATCAACGGGCCTCCACTCAGGATTGCGCGCGGGAATTGTTACAGTCGAGCGCTGCCTGGTGGAGAAATGTCAATTTTCCTTCTCGATGCGATAGGTTTCATGGCAATCGCCGCAGTTTTCGGCGACCGCGCCGAATGCTGTCTGAAAGCTCGCCAGGTCTGCCGGCGCGGCAGCGACAGCCGCTTCTGCATCCTCCCGAAATGCATCGATCTGCGCTTGGAAACCAGCCTGATCCTCCCAGATCTTCGGGCTCGCTTCCGTATCGCCGCCGGTTCGCGACGTTTCGGGAAACAGATCCGGCAGACGATCGGCGGTGTCGACGAAGTGTTCAAAGCCCTCCATGGCCGCCGCCTGGTCGAACGGCGCCTCGCCCTTGGCCATCGGCGCCAGGATCTTCATGGTGTCGCCATTGCGCTTCATCAGCGCCTGACGCTCTTCGATCTCATCGGCGCTAGCCGCTCCCGTGCAGATCAGAAGGCAGGCTAGCGCCAGGTTGAACTTCCTCAACACCGATCTTCCTCCGCCTCAATTGGTGCATCAAAGACAAAATCGCATAACTGACTGTAGACCGCGCTTCTAAGCTCGACAATTTGCAGCAATGCAGTCAGGTTGTGCGATTATGCATTCGGCCAATTGGGACGATCTTCGGTTCGTACTTGCCGTCGTGGATGGTGGCTCTGCCAAAGCTGCCGCCGCAGCGCTGGATGTCGACCATACGACGGTGCTTCGCCGCGTGAGCGCGCTGGAAAAGCACTACGGCGTCAAGCTCTTCGATCGCGATCAGTCCGGCTACCGCCCGACGCCCACTTGCCATGCTATCGTCGAGATCGCCCGCTCGGTCAGCCATTCGGTGGCGGAGATCGAGCAGGAAATCCTCGGGCGGCACCGGCGCCTGGAGGGCCGCGTCAAACTGACGACCACGGACACGATCTATCTCTGCGGCCTCGAAGACATGATTGCGGAGTTCGGGACGCTGCACCCCGATATCGTTGTCGAAACGCATGTCACCAACGCCAAGCTGGATATCGCTCGCTACGCGGCCGACATCGCCGTGCGTCCTTCACGCGCCCCGCCACAATGGCTGACGGGTCGTAGGATAACGGGCCTGTCCTTTGCGCTTTATGGCGCCACAACGGAGTTCGCGAAGATCGATGATCCGCTTACCGAGCAGTGCGCCTGGGTGGGGCTCGGCGAGGCGCTCGCCGGCTCGCCCGCTCATGGCTGGATCAGCGACAACGTGCAGCCCGAACGCATCGTCCTTCGCGCCGACAGCTTTGCGCTCGTTCCAGCGATGCTTTTGAGCGGCCGCAGGCTCGGCATCATGCCGTGCTGCATGGGGGATTGTCGGGACGGGCTGATGCGCATCGGCCCGGTGCGGCGCGAAATGGATACGTTCATCTGGGTGCTGACGGCGCAGGGCCATCAGTCGCCCCAGCGCGTTCGCACGCTTTGCGATTTCCTTGCTCGGGCACTGCGGCGACGAAAGGCTACCATGGAGGGCCGTCCCTAAACCCATGCTCGGGAAAGGCCTGCGCTCAGTGCAGAGCGTTGGCGATGAGGTAAAACACCGCCTTGATCAGCGCATAGACGACGCCCGCCGCGACGAAGAGCGAGATGGCCGACATGATCAGGCCTGCGATCGTCCAGACACCGTCCCGCTCGAGAACGCCGAAGGCGAAGATGCTGATGGCGATCGCCGGCAGCATGTTGCCTAGCGGGATGGGCAACACGAGCACGAGCGACAGGATCAGGCAAACGAAGCCGATCAGGTACTCCATCGGCGGCAGCGTGAGGGTGCTGAGGCGCGGACGCAGCAGCTTTTCCGCTCTCGAAAGCCATGGCCCCAGACGCCCGACGAGCGTCGCGAAATCCTGCCGTGCCATGGAGCGATTGGCGATGAACTGCGGCAGCCAGGGCCGCCGCCCGAACATCATCTGCGCGGCCAGAAAAACCAGCGGAGCGCCCAGAATGGCTGATGTTCCCGGCGGGGTCGGGATCGCGTTTGGGAGCGCGAACACGAGCATGAGCGCGCCGAAAGCACGATCGCCCATGGCCGCAATGATGTCGCCGACCGATACGCGTTGACGCGTCGGATCGCCAGCGAGCCCCTCGAGTATCCGCGAAAACCGCGGCCGCTTCTTCTTGCGCCGTTTCAGGAAACGCCGACGCAAGCGTCGGTCGCCATCCATCGGGATTTCGTCAACCGCGGGATCGTCCACCGGACCAGTCATGCTGCAAGAGCTCCGCACGACCTTCCCGGTCGCCTATGCTGCGCACTGTGATAGCTGCTTCAGTCCAGTCGGGAAAGCCGGGCTGAAGCGGTTAGAATTCCATGTCGCCGAAATCGCCGCCCATGTCGTCGCCGCCAAAATCGTCCGCAGGCACATCGTCAGCCGGCACGTCTTCGGCTGCGGCAGCCTCATCACCGGCAAAGGCGCCAGCGATCATGTTGCCGAGAAGCAGGCCACCAGCGACACCCATCGCGGTTTGCGCGGCACCGGCAAGAAAGCCACCGCCACCCGCGCCCCGCCCACCCAATGCAGCACTTTGCGGCGGCACGGCACCGGCTGCACTTCGGCGCGGAATGCTGGGGACCCGGCCGGAAGGCCGCTGCCCGCCGCCAAAGAGCCCGCCGAGAAACCCGCCACTCTCCGGCGCGCTCTGTTGTTGCTGCTCCAGCGCCTCGATACGCGCCTGAGCCGCTTGAAGGGCCTGCTCCTGCACCACGATGGTCTGCGCCATGTAGTAGGGAGCACCGGGATGAACCGAGATCTGGTCGCGGATGAAGGCCTCAGCCTCCCCGTCGCGCGCCATACCCTGCCGCTCGACCTCGGTCAGCCGGGCAAACAGATCCTCGATTGCCTTCTTGTCATTACCGTCCATGCCCAGGGCCTCCTCGATGCTTTCAGTGTTCGAACCACATAGGTGCTGATTTGCGTGACGAAAAGACGACGAGGGGGATATCGTTCCATCCGCAGTCGTCAGGCGATGCCAGTCGGCTTGCCAGCTGGAACCGCCTCGCGGGCGCAAAAGCTCTTGAGGGAAGACAGCGCCCGCGATCCTTCGGCGATGCTGGAAGGGTCGGCTCCGATCAGCGTCACGACCGCCTGCGCTTGGCCTTGCCAATCGAGGATGGGTGCGGCCATCGCCACAAGCCCCGGTATGAACCGCCCATCCACCGTGGCATAGCCGCGATGTCGAATGTCTGCGGTCAGCGATGCGATGGCGGCTCGATTTGGCAGATGCCCGTCGAAAATCCGCGGACTGGCCGTGGCCCGTTCCAATTCGGCCTCCAGCAGCCGTTCGGTCACTTGAGCCGGCAGATAGGCGAGGCAAACACGGCCCGTCGCGGATGTCAGCAGAGGCAAGGTCGTGCCGAGCCCGAGCGACGTGACGATGAAGGACGCTGCCCGCTCCCAGCGCACGACGGTCGGGCCGGAATTCCCCCAGACGCAGAGAAGCGAGGTCAGCCCCGTCTGCGCCGTCAATTCGGGCATGCCTTCGGCGACCGAATTGACGAAATCATGCCGCCCAAGGGCCGCCAACCCCAGATCGATCGCACGAGGCCCAAGATCGTAGCTCCCCGACCGGCCGTTCTGCCGAACGAGGCCCGCATGGATGAAAGAGGCAAGATAGCGATGCACCTTGCTTGCCGGCATGTGACAGGCACGGGCAAGTTCCGAAAGCCCCACCGCGCCCTTCATCTCGCCCATGGCCAGCAGGACCCGCAGCGCCGCGTCAAGCGACTGGATGCCGCCCGTCGCTTCTGTCGCCATGCCCTGCTCGTCGCTCTCAGCCACGGCCGCGCTCCAGCATTTGCCTGAAAGGCTCGATCGGGGCCGCGCGAAGCCGACCGCCCTCCTCCGCCATGAAAAGACCGCGCACCTCATGGCCGGTGAAGGCCAGGCGCGAGCCGACATGGCCTTCATAGGTGATCTTCACGGTGCGGCTCGTCCACTCGACGATCGTCAGCGACAGCGTCAGCGTTTCGCCGAAAGTCACTGGCGAGCGAAACGTCGCGCCCACGTCGATAAGGCCTGTTCCCACGGTGCCGAGGTCGTGTTTCAGGCGCTTTTGCCCGCAGCCGCGACTTTCCAGAAACGAATGGAATGCCGCGTCGAACCAGCGGAAGAAGTTGGGATAAAAAACGATCTCCGCCGGGTCGCAGTGACCGAAGCTGACCGTCACGTCGGTCTTGAAAGTCTCAGCGGTCATTTCCGCTCCGTAAAATTATTTGCATATGATGCAATCCTTGGTTAGCCTCACTGTCAAGATCTAAGGCTCGTATCGCAGGAGAGGAGGCGGAGCGAGTTGCAGCTTTCCACAGTCGACATCATCGGTGCCGGCCCGGCCGGTCTTTATGCGGGTATCCTGCTGAAACGAAAGATGCCGGGCGCGCGCATTGTCGTTCGCGAGCAGAACGCGTCGGATGCAACCTTTGGCTTCGGCGTGGTCTTTTCCGATCAGGCGCTCGATTTTCTGAAGGCGGACGACCCGGAAACCCACGACCTGATCACGCCGCATATGGAGCGCTGGCGCAACATGACGCTGGTGCTGCAGGGCGAGCGCGTGGTCATCGACGGCATCGGCTTCGCCGCGATCGGCAGGCTCCACCTTCTGCAATTGCTGCAGGAGCGCGCGCGCGCCGAAGGCGTGGAACTGCTGTTCGGACAGCCCGTCTCCGATCTCGATGCCCTGGAAGCCGATCTTGTCGTCGGCGCCGACGGCTTGAATTCTCTCGTCCGCCGAGCCGACGAGGATGCGTTCGGCACGACACTCGACCATTTTGACAATCGCTTTGCCTGGTTCGGTACCGACCGGCCATTCGACACCCTGACCCAGACATTCATCGAAACCGAGCGCGGCACGTTCAACGCGCACCACTATCGCTACACGCCCGACCGCTCGACCTTCATCGTCGAATGCGATGCGGCAACTTTCGCAGCCTATGATTTCGACAGGCTGAACGAGGAAGCCTCTGCGCGGATCTGCGAGGAAATCTTTGCCACCACGCTTGGCGGAGCGCGCCTCATCACCAACCGTTCGGTCTGGCGGCGCTTCCCCAAGCTCTGGTGCGAGCGCTGGGTCAGCGGCAACCGCGCCATATTGGGCGATGCGGCGCACACGGCGCATTTCTCCATCGGCTCCGGTACCCGGCTTGCCATGGAAGATGCCATCGCACTCGCCCGCGCGCTCGATGCCCACGAGAAGCTCGACGACGCGCTGGCCGCCTATCAGCAGGAGCGGTTGCCCATCGCCAAGAAGATCGTCACCGCGGCAAACACCTCGGCTGAGTGGTACGACCGGTTTGCGGAGAAAATGGCGCTGGCGCCGCTGGATTTCGGCTTCGACTACATCACCAGATCCGGCCGCATCGACATGGCGAGGCTGCGCCTGCTCGCGCCGAATTTCATGGCCAAATACGAAGCTTCGAAAATGAGAAGCACGGCATGAGTGCGACAGCCATCCGCGCAGCCACCATCTCTCCCATCACCGATCCCGTTGGGGACACATCCGGCGGCCGGGAAATCGGCTTCATCAAGGAAGATCATCCGAACGCATCGGCGATCCTCTTCGACAATCTCGATCGCAATCCCGAGGCCGTCGCCGTAACCGGTCCAGCGGGTACATTGACCTATGCACAACTGTGCGCTTCGGCTTCGCGCTGGGGCAATGCCTTCGTCGCGGCAGGGCTTAAGCGCGGCGACCGGATACCGTTCTTCCTCGACGATACACCTGTGTTCGTGGCCGCCTTCTTCGGTGCCGTGAGAGCCGGTTTCGTTCCGGTGCTGCTCAACACGCTGACGACGCCCGACCTCCTTAATTTCTTTCTCTCTGATACCGACGCCCGGATCGCGCTGTGCGAAGCGGATCTCGTCGACAAGTTCTCAGACGAGGCACTGGCCGGTGTCGCGCTGGATTACATCGTGATCGCTAATGGCAAAGGTGCGACGCCCGACGAGCGCTTCGTCCATGGAAGCGAGTTCGTGAGCGGCCAGAGCGACACCCTTGCCGTAGCCGACACCGGCCCGGACGATATGTGCTTCTGGATGTATTCGTCCGGCTCGACCGGGCGCCCGAAGGGCATCGTCCATCTCCAGCACGACATGGCGTACACGGTGCAGAGCTACGCCCGGCATTTCCTGGACGTCACGCCCGGCGACATCTGCTTTTCCGTACCGAAGCTCTTCTTCGCCTATGGCTTCGGCAATGGCATCACATTTCCGTTCGCAGCCGGCGCGACCAGCCTTCTCATGCCGGGCCGGCCCGAGCCGGACAGGATCCTGGCTACGATCGAGGACTACCGCCCCACGATCTTCTTCGGCCTGCCGACGCTCTACACCGCGCTTTGCCGCGCCGATGACGTTGATCACCGCGACCTCGGTTCGATCCGCCTGTCCGTCTCTGCCGCCGAGACATTGTCGGAAGACATCTTCAACGCCTGGAAAGGCCTCACCGGGCTCGATGTCATGGAAGGCCTCGGCTCGACCGAAGTGCTGCACATCTACCTGTCAAATCTTCCCGACAAGAAGCGCATCGGGTCGGCCGGAAAGCGCGTTCCCGGCTACGAAATCCTGCTGAAGGACAAGGACGATCGCGAAGTCGCACCTGGCGAAGAAGGGGTCATGTGGGTCCGCGGCCATTCGACGGCCCCCTGCTACTGGAACCGGCCAGACAAGACCGCCGAGACCATGCGCGGCGACTGGCTCTACACCGGCGACCGCTTCATCGAAAAGGACGGCTTCTACTTCTTCCAGGGTCGGGCCGACGATCTGATCAAGGTGTCCGGCCAATGGGTATGGCCGCTCGAAGTGGAGCGGTGCCTCGCCGAACACCCTCATATCCACGAATGCGCCGTGCTCGCACATCAGATGGACGATCGGCGCATGACCCTGAAGGCATTCGTCCGGTTGCGCGATGGGTTCACACCCGACGCCGCAACGACGAAGCTTCTACAGGACCATGTGAAGCAGCGCCTGCTGCCCTATAAATATCCACGCATCGTGACCTACCTGCCGGAACTGCCGAAGACCGGAACCGGCAAGCTCGACCGCCAGGCGCTCGCCCGCCTCTAGAGGAGAACAGCAATGCACCCCAAGCCGCAGGATACCCCCGAGCGCCGCGCCTTCTACGAGAAAATCGACAAGCAGAACATGACGCCGCTCTGGACGGTTCTCGGCGCGCTCGTCACGCCCGAACCGGTCTCCAAATGCCAGGCCGTGGGCTGGAAATTCTCGGAAATCCGCACAGCCATGATGGAAGCCGGCGGACTGATCACCGCCAAGGAGGCCGAGCGGCGGGTGCTTATCCTCGAAAATCCCGGCTTGCGCGGCGAATCCAAGGTCACGACCTCGCTTTATGCCGGCGTGCAGCTGGTGCTGCCAGGCGAAGTGGCGCCCGCGCATCGCCACACACAATCGGCTCTACGCTTCGTTCTTGAAGGCTCCGGCGCCCACACCGCTGTCAATGGCGAAAAGACCGTAATGCACTACGGCGATTTTGTCATCACGCCGCAGATGGCCTGGCACGACCACGGCAACGAAACCAGTGAGCCGATGTTCTGGCTGGACGGCCTCGACATTCCGCTGGTGTCGTTCCTGGACGCCTCCTTTGCCGAAGGTCTTGGCGAGGATGCGCAGCCGATCACGCGGCAGACGGGCCAATCCTATAACGAGTTCGGCAACAACCTCATGCCGGTCGACGCACCGCGCGGTGGCCACGTCTCGCCGATCTTCAACTACCCGTACGAAAAGAGCCGCGCGACGCTCGAGGCCATGAAGAAGGGCGGCGATCCCGATCCCTGCCACGGCTACAAGCTGCGCTACACGAACCCGCTCGACGGTGGCTTCGCCATGCCGACCATCGCGACCTTCATCCAGCTTCTCGCTGCCGGTGCCACGACCCCCTATCGGTCGACCGATGCCACGATTTTCGTCTGCGTCGAAGGCCGTGGCAAAAGCCGGATCGGCGACGCCGTCATCGAATGGGGACCGCAGGACATTTTCGTCGCTCCGTCCTGGAAGACGATCGTCCATGAACCGGCGGAGGAAACGGTTCTGTTCTCCTATTCCGATCGCGCGGTGCAGGAAAAGCTCGGCCTCTGGCGCGAAGCCCGCGGCAACGCCTGACGCGCGCAACTCGAACCTGATAAGAAGACGAAGGCGGGAAGGCCTCGCATTTGGCGATCAGGGAGAGACGGGATGATCGATCTCTATTACGCCCCGACCCCCAATGGGTGGAAAGTGGCGATCATGCTGGAGGAATGCGGCCTGCCCTACCAGGCCCGCTTTCTCGACATTTTCCACGGGGCCCAGTTGACGCCTGGATTTCTGGCGATCAGTCCCAACGCCAAGATGCCTGCGATCGTCGACCATGGCGGAAATGGTGGAGCCATCCCGGTCTTCGAATCCGGCGCCATTCTCTGGTACCTCGCCGAAAAAACAGGGCGTTTCATGTCGAACGATCCGATCGCCCGGAAGGAGACGATGGAATGGCTCTTCTGGCAAACCGGCAACCAGGGCCCGATGGCTGGCCAACTCGCCCATTTCCGCATGTTCGGGCCGACCGGCGGACAGGATTACGCCCTGAAGCGCTATCGCGGCGAATATGAGCGCTCGCTCGCGGTTCTGGAACGGCGCCTGCGCCAGGACGAGTTCATCGTCGGCAGCTATTCCATTGCCGACATGCTGGCTTTTCCCTGGGCGTTCATCGCCAAGAACCTCGATGTCTCGCTCGAGCCATTCCCGGAAGTGAAGCGCTGGCGCGAAACGATCAAGGCCCGCCCGGCCGTGCAGCGCGCCATAGCGCTGATGAAGGAGCGCCAGAACAAGGGCGAGCACAACTCGGGCAACAATACCACGCTCTATAACCAGAGCGCGCGGCACTTGCTGGACATCGGTTAGACGAAGAACGAAGGCGCATCAGTCGCCGTCCCGGCATTCACCCTCGCTTCACATCAGCAAACCGCCCGCCCGTGCCCGCCAATTCGCGAATAAGCGGGCTCGGCTTCCACATGACCGGATCCTGCTTTTCGAACTCTTCGATGCGGGCGAGGATGGCGGCTGCGCCCAGCGTGTCGGCGTAGTGGAGAGGGCCGCCGCGCCAGCGCGGGAAGCCGTAGCCGTGGATCATCACGAGGTCGATGTCAGCCGCTTTTTCCGCGATGCCTTGATGCAGGATGTCGGCGGCTTCGTTGATCATGGCGAGCGTCAGCCGTTCACGGATTTCCGCCTCCGAAACGTCGCGGCGCGTAACCTTGGCGAAATGGGCCTCTTCCGTAATCAGATCCTCGAGCAGCGGATCGACAACGGAGCCGCCACCACCCGGATAGCGGTACCAGCCGACGCCGACCTTCTTCCCGAGGCGACCTTCTTCCACCATGCGATCGGCGATCGGAATATAGCGCCGATTGGGGTCACGCGTCGAAGCGCGACGCTTGCGCTGGGCGTAGGAAATATCGAGGCCCGAAAGATCCTGCACCTCGTAGGGACCCATCGCCATGCCAAATTCCACCATGGCCTCATCGATGAGCCAGGGCAGCGAACCGTCCATCATGAGGATGTCCGCCTCTTCTCGGTAGCGGAACAGAATGCGGTTGCCGATGAAGCCATCGCAGACGCCGGCAAGCACCGGGATCTTGCGCAGCTTGGCACCAACGGCAAAGCCCGTTGCCAGCGCCTCCTGTGACGTCCGGTCGGCGCGAACGATCTCCAGCAGCTTCATGATATGAGCCGGCGAGAAGAAATGCAGTCCGAGAACCCGCTCCGGCCGCGATGTCGACGCGGCGATCTCGTTGACGTCGAGATAGGACGTGTTGGTCGCGAGCACCGCGTGGGCCGGCATAACGCGGTCCAGCGTGGAGAAGATCTCCCGCTTCACCTCGATGCTTTCGAAAGCAGCCTCGATCACCAGTTCCGCCTCGGGCAGATCGTCGTAGCCGACGAGCAACTGGATGCGCTCCTGCCGCTTGGCGGCGTCTGCCTCGCTCATCAGGCCACGCTTCACCGCGTCCTTGAACAACCGGCCGACATTGTGGCTGGCACGTTCCTTGGCATCCGCGTCGGTTTCAACCAGCGCAACGCCATATCCGGCACTGTCGAGCGCATAAGCGATGCTGGCGCCCATCGTGCCGCCACCGATGACAACGACTGTCTTCACGTCCACCGGCTGCGCCTCCACCCACGCCGGCTTCTTTGCCCCGCGCTCGGCGAAAAACACATGCCGCAGCGCCTTGGCCTGCGCACCCTGCCGCAGCGTCAGGAAGGTCTGCCGCTCTTCCAGCATGGCTTGCGCAAACGGCATCGAGCTCGAAAGCGCGACAAGTTCGATCGCGCGCTGCGGCGCGTCCTGTCCGCGCATGCGCTTGGCTGCCCGTTCTTTGGCCGCATCAACAGCCGCCTGATCGTCAGCCACCTGCGGTCGCTGCGACAGAGGCACGATCGCCGACAGGTCCTCGCTTTCGGCAATCTGCCGTGCCCGAACGAGCGGATCCTCCGCGATTTCGTCGAGTAGCCCCATGCCGAGCGCTTCCTTGGCCTTCAACGTCCGACCGTTCGCGATGATGTCGAGTGCGGAGGCCAGACCCACCAGGCGCGGCAACCGCTGTGTGCCACCGGCACCCGGCACGACGCCGAGCGTCACTTCCGGCAGGCCGATCGTGCTCTTCGGGCCGGCGATCCGCTTGCGGCAGGCAAGGGCCAGTTCGCAGCCACCGCCGAGCGCCGCGCCCGTCAGCGCGGCGATCCAGGGCTGGGGCGCATTTTCGATGGCATCCAGAATATCGGGAAGATGCGGCGCCACCGGGTCTGCGTCGAACTCTCGCGCATCGGCGCCGGCGGCGAAGATCGTGTCGGATCCGGTCAGCACCACGGCCCTGATATCGGAAGCATCGGCCAGTTCCTCCAGCGCCCGCATCAGCCCCTGGCGCACCGAAAGCCCGATCGCATTCACCGGCGGGTTGTCGAGCCGGACGATAGCGATGGATCCTTCGCGCGCGACTGTGACGGCCATGATGTTCCTCCGAGCCTTGTTGGGAGATGCGGTATAGTGCATCGTGACGATATTCAAACTGCCAACTGCGTGGATTCCCGACGAATGTCAAAAGAGAATGACGATCAGGCCGATCGCCTGATCGAAGAGACCATCGAAGCCGGCGTGATGACCATCACACTGAACCGGCCGGAGCGCATGAATGCGCTGACGGAAGCGATGCTCCTGCAGTTCCGCGCAGCGCTCGAACGTGCCGCCGCCGATCCGCTCACTCGCGCCGTACTTGTTCGAGCCGCAGGACGTGCCTTCTGCACGGGTCAGGATTTGTCGGCGCGCGACCCCCGCAAGTTCGCCGAACCGTTCGATCTCGAGGCGATCCAGAGAGAGCTCTTCCATCCGATCGTCACATTGATCCGCACGATGGAGAAGCCCGTCGTGATCGCCGTTCATGGCGCGGCTGCCGGTGCCGGCGCGTCCATCGCCATTGCAGGCGACATCGTGCTCGCCGCCGATGATGCGAAGTTCATCTGGTCGTTTGCCAAGGTCGGCCTTTCGGTCGATGCCGGAGCCGGACATACGCTCGTCCAGGCGCTCGGCGCGGCACGGGCGCGCGCTCTTTTGCTGACCGCAGGCAGCCTCTCAGGCAGTGAGGCCGCCGCCGCTGGCCTGATCTGGAGAAGCATGCCGGAAAGCGAACTGCAAGACGAAGCAAGCGCCCTTGCCCGCCGCCTCGCAGAAGGACCGACGCTCGGCTACGGGCTGATCAAGAAAGCCGCCGCTGCAGCCGAGACCATGCCGTTCGATGAGTACCTTTCCGAAGAGGCACGCCTGCAGGGCATCGCCGGCCGCTCGCAAGATTACCGGGAGGGCGTGCTGTCGTTCCTGGAGAAGCGTCCGGCAGCGTTCAAGGGCCGCTGACCGTCAGGCGCGGAGGAAGCCGCGCTTTTCGATGAGGTCGAGCACCGCATCCAGCGTTTCGGGGAGACCGCGCCCGCTCGTGTCGATCTGCGCTTCGGCACGGGCGTAGAGCGCTTCCCGGCTCATCAGGATGTTGCGCAGTTCGTCCATTGCCGCCGGGTTGCCGGCCATGGGGCGCTCATCGCCCTGTGCGCGCACCCGGCCCATGTGCTCCTCCGGCCGCGCCTTCAGCCAGATCGTGTGATAATGGCGTAGAAGATAGTTGAACGTCTCGGGCTCAGAGACGATGCCCCCGGCAACCGCAAGCACGATCGAGTCATAGGTGGCGGCGATCCGCTCGACCGATTGCTTCTCCAGCCGCCTGTAGCCTTCCTGGCCATAAAGCGCGATCACTTCGTTGACCGGCATGCCGCTCGCCTGCTCGATCTCTTCGTTGAGTTCGAGAAACGGCAGCTTGAGCCGGTCGGCGGCGAGACGCCCGATGGTGGACTTGCCTGCACCGCGCAGGCCGATGAAGGCCAGTCGCCGTGAACGCCGCAGATGGGGATTGTCGGGATCAAGGATTTCCAGAACGCGCATGCGCTGCTCGCCGGTCGCCTGCCGGTAAAGCGACATCATGGCGACGGCATCGGACGTATAGGGATCTTCCTCGCCCACCAGCCATTCGATCTTGTGATCGAGCGCTTCCGCCACACGTCGCAGAAGCAGGATAGAGATGTTGCCCGTGCCGCTCTCCAGCTGGGCGAGATACCGTTGCGAGACGCCTGAAATTTCAGACAACGTTTTGCGCGAAATGCTGCGGCGGTTGCGCGCCGCGCGCACCCGATCACCCACCATTTCGAGAAAACGTTCGGTATCGTCCGCCTGGCGGTCTTGACCAAGCGTCACTCTGCCGCCAAATGTGACGATCTCATCCATAGCCGAACCATAATGCAGCGGGCCAGAAGGGCCAACGCTCTATGCATTATATTTCATCTTGCTGATTGAACAGCCCTACTTTTTGCCGGTCCACAGCAACGCAGTTGATCAAAGGCGCTCGCTCAAAAGGCTCTCCAGCCGTGTACGAATATCCGCCGAAGGATATCCCGGCCTGAAATCATCCGCGGATACGGCAACGCACACGAAATTGCCTTCAAAGCAGACCGCCTTGTTCTGGCGGCCTACCACCCTGAACGTCAGCGACGTTGTCCCGAGCTTGGTAAGCATCACGGTGCAGAGCAGTGGATGCCGCGGCGTGATCGGCGAGCGGAAATCCATGTCGAGATGCACGAAAGGTGTCCCCATCCGGTGATCGACATTGAGCGCGAACCAGTCGATCCCCACTCGCTCGGCCCACCATGCATCGATAGCCGATAGAGCAAATTTCGGGATCTGGCCGGTATAGGCGATGCGCGCGGGATCGCAGTCTGCCCATTGAACCGTGATGGCGTGAACGAACGGGTCCGAAGGTTCGTCAGCTGCAGCCATCAATAGGTCTCGACATGGTAGCGGCCACTCTCGCGCATCTGGTCGCGCAGGCTCACCCAATCGGTCCCGATATCCTTGGCAATCTGTTCGAACGCGGCCTCGACGCCGTGCTCCATGGCTTTCAGCCCGCAGACAAAAATGTGCGTGTTCGGCGCGGAAAGCAGCCCCGCCAAATCCGCGCGCTGCTTCAGCATACGGTCCTGCACATATTCCTTCTCCACCGCCTCGGCCCGCGAGAAGACGAGATGCTTTTCAAGAATCGTGTCTGGCACCTTCTTGAGCGGCCCGAAGTAAGGCAGCGCATCGGACGTGCGGGCGCCGAAGAAGAGCCGCATGCGCTCTCCCCCATCGGCCGTCAGCCGCTGCCGGCGCATGGTGAATGCGCGAAACGGTGCCGAGCCGGTGCCCGTGCAGATCATGACGATCTGCGCCTGGGGATCGTTCGGCATCAGGAACGTCGCGCCGAACGGCCCGGTGAGCCGAACTTCGTCGCCCTTCTGCAGATCGCAGACATAGTTGGAGCAGACCCCCTGCTCCTCGCGCTTGACGGTCAGCGAAATGTTGTTGGTGTTCGGACGCTCGCCATCGCGCGGGCTGGAGATCGAATAAAGTCGCGGCAGATACGGATTGCCGTTGGCATCCGTACCGGGCGGCTGGATGCCGACGCTCTGGCCTTCAAGAACTGGGAAGTGTTGATTGCCGAGATCGATGATGATGTGGCGCACGTCGCTGTCGGCGCTTTCGCTCGTCAGCCGGTAATTGCCCTGCACGATACCGACAGCAGGCTTCTTGAGATTGTAGAGATTGATCGAAGGCTTCGATGCGGTCGCGGGCGCGCGCGCCTTGCCACCGGCACCGGCATGGGCTTCGGCGAGCAACCGCTCGACGGAATCCTCGAGCGCCTCGACGTCACCACCCTCAGCAGGCCCTGTCCCATCGGGCTTGGTGATCTCCTCCTGCTCGGGAAGCTCCATCCAGCTCATTTGCTCTTCAAGCGAATAAGGCTGCATGACGACCCGCCAGGCATCGATCGACCCGGTGGGGCAAGGCGAAATGCACGCCATACAGAAATCGCACTTCGCGGCATCGACGACGACATTGTCTTCGTTGTGCGTGATCGCATCGATCGGACAGGCTTCCTCGCAGGTATAGCAGCGGATGCAGATTTCCGGGTCGATCAGGTGCTGTTTCAGCGGAGCGTTCATGGGGCGGGTGCCTCCCGTGGTCACCAATGCGATCAGTGGCGAGATTGGCGCTCGCCACTGAAATTCGCGAGCCTGCCGTCAAGCCATGTGAAGCTTGACGTATTCGAAATCGCCCGGCTTGTTGTCGATGCCGACGCGCGGCGGCGCGATCCATCCGGCAAACTTGCCTGGCTCCCAGACTGGCTTCATGAGCGACTGGATGAAATCGCCGTCTGCCGTGGTCGGCAGCCAGTCGTCCTTCTTCGCATCCCACTCTTCCTTGGAGATGATGGTGCCGTCCGGATCGACATTGACGTCTGCGAAGACGCCGATGTGGCGGTAGAAGCCCTGGTGCGGCATCTTCATCTCGAACTGGATGCCGGTCTTTTCGATCGTCGCATTCCAGCGCTTCACGCCACCGGATGCATCGCGGACGTAGTCGTCGCGAAGGCGCATGTTGATGGCCGAAAGCGCCGCGACTTCCTCCCAGACGATCTTGCCATCCTTCAGCTGGATGACGGGATAGGTGTCGTTGTGAAGCTTGTGATCGTCGTCGATCTTGGCTTCCTGATAGCGGCCCTTGATGCCCGCGTTGAAAGCATTTGCCGCATTGGTCGACACTTCCGAGCCGAAGAGATCGAGCGAAAGCGAATAGTGCAGGTTGAGCTTCTTCTGGATCGTCGGCAGATCGATCACGCCGAGCGCGCGAACCTTCTCGATATCGTAGGGATCCTCGATACCGGCTTCCTTCATCGCCTCGCAGGTGCGCTGGATGACGCGACCGACGCCCGTCTCGCCAACGAACATGTGGTGCGCTTCTTCCGTCAGCATGAAGCGACAGGTGCGCGACAGCGGATCGAAGCCCGATTGCGCAAGCGATTCCAGCTGCATCTTGCCGTCACGGTCGGTGAAATAGGTGAACATGAAGAAGGACAGCCAGTCCGGCGTCGCCTCGTTGAAAGCGCCCAGCATGCGCGGGGCTTCTTCCGACCCGGAGGTACGCCGCAGAAGGTCGTCCGCCTCTTCGCGGCCATCGGCACCGAAATATTTCTGCAGCAGATAGACCATAGCCCAGAGGTGACGGCCTTCCTCAACATTTACCTGGAAGAGATTGCGCATGTCGTAGAGCGAAGGCGCCGTCTTGCCGAGATGGCGCTGCTGTTCGACCGACGCCGGCTCGGTATCGCCCTGAATGACGATCAGCCGCTTCAGCATGTTGCGGTATTCTCCGGGCACTTCCTGCCAGGCCGGCTGGCCCGCATGCTCGCCGCAAGGGATCGTGCGACCCTCGACCTGCGGAGCCAAGAGAATGCCCCAGCGATATTCAGGCATCTTCACATAATCGAACTTCGCCCAGCCCTTCGGATCGACCGAAACCGCGGTGCGCAGATAGACAAGGCTTTCCTGGAAGCCGTCCGGTCCAAGGTCGTTCCACCAGCTGATGTAGCCGGGATGCCACTTTTCCAGCGCCTTCAGGACGCGCTTGTCGGAGGACAGACCCACATTGTTCGGGATCTGGGTATCGTAGGCGACATTGATGAGATCAAGCATTCGTCTTCTCCTCGATGATGTCCGACGCCGTCACACGCGGCGCATGTCGTAATCGCCGCGGATCCCCGTCCCGTAGCGTTGCAGTGCCCCATTTTCTCCGACGGCGTTCGGCCGCTGGAAAATCCAGTTCTGCCAGGCGGTCAACCGACCGAAAATCCGCGTTTCCATCGTCTCCGGCCCGGGAAAGCGCAGATTGGCTTCCATGCCCGTCATCGCATCCGGCGAGAACGACGCCCGCTCTTCGAGGAAGATGCGGACTTCGTCTTCCCAGTCGATGTCGTCGAAGCAGTAGGTGACGAGGCCGAGCTCGTTGGCATCGAACGCTTCGAGCGTTTCGCCGATCCGCGCCTTGGCCTCATCGACTTTCGAAGGCTCACCGAGGAACCGCGTTTCGAGACGCGTCAGATCGTTCGCCATTGGGAACGGTCCGAAATTCGTGTCGGACAGCGTGATCGACGCGACGTGACGATTGTCGCCCTCGAAATCGCCTTCGGCCATGTAGGAACGGTCGACGGCAAAGAGCAGTTCGGCCAAAACTCCGGCAAAGCACGAGCCCGGCTCCACGAGCGCGACGAGCGAACGCGAGGTGACGTCGACACGCTTCAGCACGCGCTTCCAGTAGAGAAGAATTTCGTTGGCCAGCCAGTGATCGGCGTTGTCCGTCAGCACCTTTTCATGCGCCAGCACCGCGGCAGGATCGCCTTGACTGCGGATGACCCAGGTGCCGAGTTCCAGCTCGTTCAACCGCAGATGGAGGACCGCATCGTCGAGCTCGCGCGCTGCCCGCAGGATCCAGGCATCGGCACCCTGTGCGAGCAGGCCTGCGGCATCCTTCGGCGCTTGGCCATCAGGACCATTGATGGTGATGGTGACGATGCCCTTCGAGCGATCGAGGTCCACCTCCACGGTGGAATAGGTGACACCGCCATCGTCGTTGAAGGTGCGGTTAAGCGGCGTCAGCTTGACGCCCTTCTCGGCCGCAGCGCGCCTGGACTTGCCGGCGAATTCGCTGGCGCGCTCGGAAATCGTTTCCTCGAACTTGGACTTCGCGACGATCTCGTCGACGAGGTTCCAGTCGACGGCGCGCTTGCCCTTCACGCCCTCCTCGATCGAGCAGAACACATCGGCAAGATCGCGGCGCACCTTGCGCTTGTCGGTCACGCGCGTGAGGCCGCCCGTGCCGGGAAGAACGGCGAGCAGCGGCACTTCGGGCAGCGCGACGTTGGACGCACCGTCATCGACGAGCATGATGTGGTCGCAGGCAAGCGCCAGTTCATAGCCGCCACCCGCACAGGCGCCCTTCACGGCGCAGATATAGTGCTGGCCGGATTCGCGGCCGGCCGCCTCGAACGTGTTGCGCGTTTCATTGGTGAACTTGCAGAAATTCACTTTGTGGGCATGGGTTGCGCTGCCGAGCATGCGGATGTTCGCACCGGCGCAGAACACGCGATCCTTGCCAGACTGAAGCACGATCGCCTTCACCTCGGGGTGCTCGAAGCGCATACGCTGCACGATGTCCGCAAGCTCGATGTCGACACCAAGATCGTAGGAATTAAGCTTGAGATCGTAGCCTTCGAAGAGGCCGCCCTTCTCGTCGACGTCCATGTAGAGCTTCGCGACGTCGCCCTCATACTCCACACGCCAATGGCGGTAGCTCTCCGGGTCGACCTGAAAATCGATGCGCTTGGACACGACTGTCCTCCCTTGTCGTTCGTTGATAACGTTTAGTGCATTTTAATGCACGCTGTCCACCCACCATGGGCATAAAACTGCGCTATAGTGAAATATTAATATCAATTTATGCATTATAATGCAGTTCCGGTGTTCGCCCCGGCATATCGCTCGCGAGACGGGTGTCTCCGAGAAGCGTCGGGAGATCGACGCCCATCACGTCCTCTCCCCGTGCCGCATAATCGGCGTGTTCGAGCAGCCCGGCCGCAATCCCCACCAGCCTGCCGCCCGCCCGATCGCGCTTCATCGCGAATTTCAGCCGGGCATTGGCAAGCTGGATGAGCCCTTGCAGCAGGTAGCGTTCCGCAGTGTGGGGCAAAGCATGCATCCAGACAGGCTCCCAGACTTCATGCGCTTCCCATCCAAAACCCGCCCCATAGAGCCTGAAGCCAGCGAGATAAGCGACATTCTCCCGCCACAGGAGCGGATCGGTCGGGTTCGGCGCCAGCGCCGCAATCCGATGCACGTCATCGTCGCCATCCGGCCGCTTCGTCAGGCCCGGCAGATAGGGCTCCGGTGGCAGCGGCCAATTATGCGCCGCCCGATGGGCCGCCTGCGCTCGCGCGGTTTCAAAGATTGGCTTCGACCGCATCGCTTTGCAGCGCCTCGAAGAGCCCAGGCGAGCCCTGAATGGCGGAACGCTGCATGTGGAAGCGAAGCCCGCGAAGGCCGCCCAACTCCTCGCCGCCACCGGCCCGCCCCGGGCCGCCATGCACGCACTGCGGCATGACGATCGAGTGGCCCGTGTGGTTCTTCCAGACCATCTCGTCGATGACCAGAAGCCGGCCGTGCCACGGAGCGAGCCCGGCAACCATCTGCGCCTGGACTGCAACGTCATCGGAAAAGAGACTGACGGCGAGCGAACCGCCACCCTTTGCCGCGAGCCGCACCGCGTCGTCTGCATGCTCATAGGCCATGACCGTCGCACACGGCCCGAACACTTCCGTCTCATGCACGATCCGCGCACCACCGGGATCGTCGCATCGCAGCAGCGTCGGCAGCAGGAAGGCACCCTTTTGCGCGTCCGCGCCTTCCGCCTGCCCAATGTCGCCGCCACGAATGACGCTCGCTTCGGATTTCAGCGCCTCGATACCGCGAAGCGCCGCATCGCGCTGCTTGAGATCGACAAGCGGGCCCATCCGGACAGTCTCGAGTGCCGGATCACCGACCACGATCTGGTCGAGCTTGGCCGCGACGGCCTCCTCGAATGCCGCCCGATGCTGCGCCGGAACGAGAATGCGCCGGATATTGGTGCAAAGCTGCCCCGCTTTCACGGTCAGCGCTTTCACCGCTTCCCGAACCGCGAGATCGAACACGGCCGTTCCCGGCGCGGCGTCTGGCCCGAGGATCGTCGCGTTGACGCTATCGGCCTCGATCGTGACCCGCGCACCGCTTTCCAACAGGCGCTCACCCGAGCGCAGCTTCAGCCCCGTATCGGCCGACCCCGTGAAGGCGAGACTGTCCATCGCACCGAGGTGATCGGCAAGACCGGCGCCGCTACCGCAAACGAGCGAAAGCGCGCCGGCGGGCAAAATGTCGGCGGCGATCACGTCGCGCACCATTTCGTGCGAAAGCCACGCCGTCGCTGAGGCAGGCTTGGCGACGCTGGCGACGCCAGAGAGCAACGCAGTCGATACCTTCTCCCACAGGCCCCAGGATGGGAAGTTGAAGGCGTTGATCTGCAGCGCAACGCCCGGTCGAGTGGTCCAGACGTGCCGCGCGAAGAAAACCGGCTCCTTGGCCAGCTGATCCTGGCCCGGTTCCATGAGCGCATGCGCGTCACCCAGCGTCTTGCCGTAGCGGGCATACACCTTGAGCGTCGCTATGCCGCCATCAATGTCGATCGCCGCATCACCCGCCGTGTTGCCCGAGTTCAGCCGAGCGATCTCGCCATATTTCTCGCGATTTGCCGTCAGCACATCCGCGATGCCGCGCAGGAGATTGCCGCGCTCGGCAAAGCTCATGGAGGACAATGCGGTCGTGCCCTTCTCGCGCGCAAAATTCAGTGCCTCCGCAATGTCGAAGCCCCCATCGACCACTTCACCGAGCGCTTCGCCGGTGGTCGGATTGATGAACGCCCGTGCGTGACCGTCGCCGGCGCGCCATTGGCCCCCGACATAGCTTTCCAGTTTCATGCGATTTCCACTTTACTGTGCTCGATCCGGTCGAGCCGTGCGACGAAGTCGGAGATGACGTCGAGCGTCCTGTCCTTCTGGTCGATGAAAGGCGCGTGCCGACAATCGTCGAAGATTTCGACGTCGACCGGCGAATAGATGCGGTTCTCAATTTCTTCGATCTGCGCCAGCGTCCCGTACTGGTCGTTTCGGCCCTGGATCGCGAGCACGGGAATGCGCCAATAGTCGATCACCTCGGCGATGTTCCATGCCTTGAACGCAGGATCGAGCCAGGCCTCGTTCCATCCATTGAACGCCACATCCACTTGGGCGTGATGCCGCGCGAGCTTCTCGCGAAGATCACTGGTTTCATAGGCAATTTTGGCCTCGGCAATGGCGGCCAAGCCTTCCGCTTCGGTGAAGAAGTGCGGTGCGATCAGAATGAGACCGCGAACCCGGTGGTCCTGAACGCTCCCGCCATAGATCGCCGCAATCGAGGCGCCGTCACTGTGCCCGAGAAGCACGCCTTCCTGGAAGCCGATAGCATCGAGCACCTCCGGCAACACATCGACCGCTTCCCGCGTCATGTAGTCGAGCGGACGCGGCAGCTCCGCGGCCTCGGACTTGCCATAGCCGGCGCGTGAATAGACTAAGACGCCGCAGCCTGTCCGCTCTGCAAGCTGCTCCGGAAAGTCGCGCCAGAGGCTGACCGAGCCGAGGCCCTCATGCAGCATAACGATCGTTGGCTTATCGCCGGGCGCAGGCCCGAAGCACCGCGCCTCCAGCCTCTTGCCGCCAGCCTGAATCGTAAGCTCGCTGCCCGTCTCCCAGCGCATGGTCATGCAACCTCCTGCTGGCGCAGCTTGAAGCGCTGGATCTTGCCTGTCGCGGTCTTCGGCAACTCGTCGACGATCTCGATCCAACGCGGGTATTTCCATTTCCCGACCTTCTCCTTCACATGCTCCTTTAACACGTCACGGAGATCGGCGGGCGCAGGCTTGTCTTTCACGACAACGAAGGCTTTGGGCTTGTCCAGCCCCGTCTCGTCCTTCTGCGCAATGACCGCGGCTTCGAGCACGGCGGGGTGCGTGATCAGCGCCTGTTCGATCTCGAACGGCGCCACCCATATGCCGGATACCTTGAACATGTCGTCGGTGCGGCCGCAGTAGACGAGGCGACCGTCGTCACGCCGTTCGTATTTGTCGCCTGTCCGCGTCCAATGGCCTTCGAAGGTGCTGCGCGATTTCTCCCGCTGGTTCCAGTAGCCGTCGGCAGCCGAGGGGCCCTTGACCAGAAGCTCGCCAACACCGCCGACCGGCACGTCGGCGCCTGCTTCATCCACGAGACGCAGTTCATAGCCAGGCACGGCGAACCCGGACGTGCCGTAGGCGACCGAGCCAGGCGCGTTGGAGAGAAAGATGTGCAGCATCTCGGTGGACCCGACACCGTCCAGAATGTCGACGCCGGTGATCGCCTGCCAGCGCTTGCCGACCTCCTCGGGCAGCGCTTCGCCTGCGGAAACGCACTGGCGCAAACGCTGAAACCCCGCAGGGCGTCCATCGCGCATGGCCTGCACCATCGAGGCGTAAAGCGTCGGCACACCGTAGAAGATCGTCGGTTGCACGCGCTCGGTGACGGCAAAGAGATCCGCAGGCACGGGCCGACCCGGATAGAGAACTGCCGTCGCTCCGGCGCCCATCGGGAAGGTCATGCCGTTGCCGAGACCATAGGCGAAGAACAGTTTTGCCGCCGAGAAGACGACGTCGTCGGGCCGGATCCCAAGAACCTGGACGCCGTAGGTCTCGTAGGTCGCACGCAGGCTGGAATGAACGTGCCGAACCCCTTTCGGCGCGCCCGTCGAGCCCGAGGAATAGAGCCAGAAAGCCGTTTCGTCGCCGCAGACCTCAAGCGTGTCCGGCGACGACGCGCTGGCATCCAGTTCCGCTGCGAAATCGAGGTAACCTTCGCTGCCATCACCGCCGATCACGAAGACAGCCTTCAAGAACGGCATTTCCTTGAGCACGGGTTCGACCACCGGCAGCAACGCCTTGGAGACGAACAGCGCCTTGGCGCGGCTGTCGCGTAAGATGAAGGCGTAAAGATCGGCAGAGAGCAGCGTGTTCAACGGGGCCGGCACGATGCCCGCCTTCAGGCTGCCCCAGAAAATCACCGGAAACTCGATCGTGTCGAGCACGATCATCGCGGCGCGGTCTTCCCGGGTGAGCCCGTGGCGCTCGAAAAGCAAAGCCATGCGTCCGGCCTGCTCGGCAAGTTGGCGATAGGTCAGGGACCTGCCCTGATCGACACCTTCGACGAAGGCATTCTTGTCGGCTGCTTGCGTTTCCACGTGGCGATCCACGAAGAATTCCGCAGCGTTCGCGTTCTCCCTACGCAACGCCAGTCCTCCCATTTTTCTAAAGCACATCGGCACCGCTATAACGGCCGAAACGGCGATCTCCCCCGCCGCTTCCGATACCGGCACTATGGCCCAGCAAACCGCATGTTGCAAGATAATGCCTATTCTTTTGCCGGACCACGACACGTAAAACAGCGTATCCGAGCTGAATTGTGCAGATTGTTCAGATAGATGGACACGCAATACCGAAATCTGGATGACTGTGCATTATATTGCTTGAATGCTGCTCTCTGCTTGATTAGAGTTTGGGTGGAGGAGACGGCCGCTTGCTTTCCGGTTCACGAACGGGAAAGCTCGGCCGAGGAGAAAACGGGAGGAGAACACGATGAATCTGACAGTAAAATCTGCATTGGCGGGCGCGTTTGCAATCAGCGCGACGACTGCGATGGCGCAGGAAGACGTGATCGATGTTGGCATGATATTGCCTTATGTCGGCGTCTACGCCTCGCTTGGCGAAGAGATCGATCAAGGCTTCGTACTGGCGCTTGAAGAAGCGGGCATGACGGATCGCTTCAACATCATTCGTGAGGACACCGAGGCCTCGCCGCAGGTCGGCGTCGCGGCCACCCGCAAGCTCGTCCTGCAGGACGAAGTTGATGTTTTGACGGGCCTCGTTTCTTCGGGCGTTCTGGCAGCCATCCGCGATTTCGTCGATCAGTCGCAGACGCCGCTGATCGTTTCCAACGCCGGTAACGACGAAGCAACCGGCGCCGATTGCAGCCCATACATCACCCGCGTGTCCTTCTCGAATGCGCAGGTCAACCGCCCCATGGGCCAGTGGCTCTATGATCAGGGCGTGCGCACCGTCTACACACTCGCTCCCGATTACGCCGCCGGCCGCCAGCACATCGGCGCCTTCGTCACGGCCTTCGAGGCCGCCGGTGGTGAAGTGCTCGGCCAGGACTATACGCCCTTCGGCCAGACACAGGATTTCGGACCGTACTTGACGACGGCGCAGGCTGCCGATCCGGACGCGATCTTCGTCTTTTATGCCGGCGGCGAGGCGATCAACTTCGTCAAGCAGTACGATTCCTTCGGCATCAAGGACGAGACGCCGCTTTATGGCTCAGGCTTCCTGACGTCGCAGCTCTATCTCGACGCCGAAGGTCCGGCAGCACTGGGCGTCATCACGTCGCTGCATTACCTGCCGACGCTCGATACGCCGGAAAACAAGGCCTTTGTCGAAGCCTTCCAGACCAAGGCGAACCGCCTGCCCTCCGAATACGCAGTTCAGGGTTACGACGCCGGTCGCGCGCTCGTGGAAGCCGTCAAAGCCGGCGCCACGGATCGTGAGTCCATCACGGAAGCGCTGCGGGACGTGCAGTACACCGGTCCGCGCGGTCCGCTCGAAATCGATCCGGCCACCAACAACATCGTCCAGAACGTCTACATCTACGACATCGTCGAAGGCGAAGACGGCAAGCTGACGCAGGAACTGCTCGATACGGTCGAAGCCGTTCGCGACGAACCGAACGGCTGCGAACTTTAAGCCGCAAACGGTTGCCTGAGGCGTCGCCCGTCGCGACGCCGGCCGCATGAATGGCGGGAGCTCTCGTGTTCCCGCCACCCTTATCCCTACCGGACCGAAGCGGACGCCATGAACTTCTGGATCGTGCAGGCCCTGAACGGCCTCCAGCTGTCGATGCTGCTCTTTCTCCTGTCGATCGGGCTGACCGTCATCTTCGGGCTGATGCATTTCGTCAATCTCGCCCATGGCGCGCTCTATGCGCTTGGCGCCTATGTCGGCGTGTCGGCCTTCGCGCTGACCGGCATGTACTGGGGCGCGTTTCTGCTGGCTCCGATCGCCGTCGCGCTGGCCGGCGTCGTGCTCTATCTCGGCCTCATCCGGCGCATGCGAAAAGCCGGGCCGATGAACCAGGTGCTCGTCACCTTCGGCCTCATCTTTGTGCTTCTCGACATCACGCGCATCATCTGGGGCGATCTCGCGCTCTCTATACCGGAACCGCAGCTCTTTACGGGCCGCTCGGAAGTTTTGGGCGTCGCGTATCCAACCTACCGTCTCTTTATCATCGGCCTCGGCCTAACCGTCATGGCCGGCCTCTGGGTTCTGCTCTCGCGCACCCAGATCGGCGCGATGATCCGTGCCGGCGTCGACAACGACCAGATGGCCGCCTGCCTCGGCATCAATGTGGAGCGCCTGTTTTTCATCGTCTTCTGCATCGGCTGCGCGCTGGCTGGACTTGCAGGAGCGGTCGCGGCGCCGGTGCTTTCAGTGACACCGAGCATGGGCACTCAGCTTCTGATCCCGGTTCTGATCGTCGTGGTCATCGGCGGCCTTGGCAGCCTCAAGGGCGCCATCGCGGGCTCGCTGCTCGTCGGCTTCATCCAGACCTTCGGCGCCGTGCTTGCGCCGCAACTGGCGTCAATCGCAATCTACGCTCTTCTTGCTGCGGTGCTGATCTTCCGGCCGGCTGGCCTGTTTCCGGCAAAGGCGTGAGGGCGGCATCATGTTTCACCAGACCACGATCAAAACCGTCACCATCCTCCTCCTCTTCATCGGCATGGCGATCTACACCGTCTTTGCAGGCTTCTATGGCCGCGAACTGGTGATCGAGGCGGCTTATCTCGTCATCCTGGCCATCAGCCTCGACATGGTGGCCGGCTACGGCGGCATGGTCTCGCTCTGCCACGGCGCCATCTTCGGCATCGGCGCCTATGTCTTCGCCATCCTGACCGGCATGATGGGCATTTCGCCCTTCATCGCTCTGGTTGCCGCCATAGCGGCAAGCGGGTTGTTCGGGCTCTTCGTCGGCGCCGTCACGTCGCGCACCAGCGGCATCTTCTTCATCATGACGACGCTCGCCTTCGGCCAGATGGTCTATGTCTACACCTTCGAGAACCGCGCGCTCGGCGGCGATGACGGCATGTCGGGCGTCGCCCGCCTCGATCTGTCGATGATCGGCATCGATACGAACGATTCCTTGCAATTCGCGCTTCTCGCCATCGTTTTCGCGGCGCTGTCCTACGCTGTCGCCGCCTTCATCATGCGCTCCGGCTTCGGCCGCACGCTCGTCGGCATCCGCTCCAACGAGGTGCGCATGCGCGCGCTTGGTCTGCCGGTACTGCGCTACAAGGCGTTCGCCTTCGGCATTTCAGGGGCGCTGGCAGGCCTCGCTGGAACGATCGCCGCGCAGCAAACCATGTTCGTTTCGCCTGAAATGATGAGCTGGATGATGTCCGGCGAAGCGCTCGTCATCGTCATCCTGGGCGGGCTTGGCACCCTGGTCGGCGCTGCCGTTGGCGCCGTGCTCTTCGTCTTCCTCCAGCACGAAGTCAGCGAGGTCACCCGCTACTGGCACATAGTCGTCGGCCTCGTCCTCATTCTCGTCGTCGTGCTCGGCAACCGCGGAGCCTACGGCCAGATCGAACACCTGCTGGAACGCCGCAAGAAGGTAGCCCCCAAGGCTTCTGCACTCGATGTCGCCGCCGAGAAGGATGCCAGCCATGCTTGAAGCACGTGGCCTCAAGAAATCCTTCGGCCAGATCAACGTCACCAATGACGTGACGATCCTGGTTGAGAAGGGCGAACGCCGGGTCATCCTCGGCCCCAACGGTGCGGGCAAGACCACGCTCTTCAACATCCTCGTCGGCGAATTGAAGCCATCCGCCGGCACGATCCACCTCGATGGCCGCGATGTGACGGGCGACACGGTGGAAGCGCGGGCAAAACGCGGACTTGCCCGCTCCTACCAGAAGAACAACCTTTTCACCGAGCTGACGCTCAAGGAGAACTTGGCGCTGGCGGTCGCAACAGCATCCGGGGCATCGGGTTGGTTTCTGCGCGATACGCTGAACGACACCGATATTTTGGCCAAGGTTTGCGATGTAGCGGCTAAGGTCGGGCTGTCTGAACTTCTGGACCATCCGGTCGATGCGGTTTCCTATGGCGCACGGCGGCAGCTCGAAGTCGGTCTTGCGCTGGCGACCGATCCGAGCGTCATTCTGATGGACGAGCCGACATCCGGCGTCGGCCCAGAGATGATCCACGGCTTTCACCGCCTGCTGAAGACGCTGCCCCGCGACCTGACGGTGGTGATCATCGAGCACGATATGGATCTCGCGCTCGATGTCGCGGACCGCGTCAGCGTGCTCAATTACGGCGAACTCGTTTTTGAAGGCACACCGGACGAGACGCGCGGCAGCAGCCTCGTCAACGAAATCTATCTGGGCGGGCGCGCGGATGCTTGAGATCGACGACCTCCACACCGGCTACGGAGAAACTCAGGTCATCTACGGCCTCAACCTGCGCGCTGCCGCAGGGCGCGTGCTCGCTATTCTCGGCCGCAATGGCGCCGGCAAGACGACGACCATGAAGGCCATCATGGGCCTGCTGCCGGCAACGCGCGGCTCAATCCGGATCGAAGGCAAGGATATCGCTGGCGAGCGGACATTCGACATTGCCCGTCGCGGCATCGCCTATGTGCCCGAGACGCGCGACATTTTTCCATCGCTCACGGTCAAGGAGAACCTGCAACTCGCCACGCGCCTGGCGCCGGCCAATGCCGAATGGACCATGGAGCGGGTGCTCGATTTCTTCCCAAACCTCTCGCGTCGCCTGTCGAACGGGGGGAACGAACTCTCGGGCGGCGAACAGCAGATGCTGTCGATTGCGCGCGCGCTGCTCATGAATCCGCGACTGCTTCTGCTTGACGAACCGACAGAGGGCCTCGCGCCGATCATCGTGCGCCAGATCCACGAGAAGCTCTCGGAACTGAAGGCCGCCGGCATGACCATGGTGCTGGTGGAACAGAACTTTGGCTTCGCGACGGAGCTTGCTGACGACGTCCATGTGATCGGACGCGGCGAGACCGTCTGGAAAGGCTCGTCCGCGGACATCATTGCCGACAAGGCCGTCCAGAAGAAGTGGCTCGGCGTTTGAAGCTCTAACCGATCCGCTTGCCCCAAAACCGCATGGGCTTGGCCGTTTCCACGTCGTCGCCAATGTCACGCCAGCTGAACGCCGTTTCTAGAGCCGTGAGCGGCGCATAGCCCCGTCTGCGCCAGAAATCGTCGAGCGGGACGTAATCGGCCGGGCGAGATGGATGATCGTCTGGTCGGATCACCCCGCAGAACACCGTCCAGTCGAACCGGTTGAGGCTCGTTGCATAGGCCTCGCGTTCCTCGAAGAAACGTACGCCGATCCCCTGCCCGCGATAGTCCGGCAGGAGCACGGATTCGCCGAAATAGAAGATGCGATCGACGTGCCATCCGGCATCGAGGAAGGGCGCCCGCACCTCGTCCGTCTCGTCGGCCATGGGCATGCCGGTCGCCGCACCGACCACCCGCTCGCCATCGAATGCGAGAACGAAAACGCTATCCGCTGACCTGGCATAGGTGGCGAGATAGCGCTCTTCATAGGCATCGGAGCCTTCGTAAAGGTACGGAAAGGCACGAAAGACGGTCGTTCTCAATCGCGCAAGATCCGCCAGATGCGGGCCGATCGCCGATCCCTTGAGGAGCTCCAATCTCATCCCGGCCTCATCACATGCAAATTTTCTATTGCATTTTTTTGCAATCGATATTACTTAGTCGTTACCAAGCCGACACCGTCTCCTATGACACTACCGAAAAGATGACGACATGAAAAAGATCACCGACAAGCTATGGATTTCCGGCCAGCCCAGCGAGGCCGACTTCGATCGCGCCCGGCAGGCAGGCGTCACCCGCGTGATCAACAACCGCGTCTCGGGCGAGGCAGATGACCAGCCGGCGTTGGAAGCCGCGCGCAAAGCGGCAAAATCACGCAGCATGGACTTCGTCTACATTCCCATGACGCCCGGCGTCGTGACGGAAGACCGCATTCGCCAGTTCCAGAAGGCACTTGAGGGCGCTGACGGGCCGGTTCTCGCCCATTGCAGGCTCGGCGGCCGTTCGCTCGGACTCTGGGCAGCAGGCGAAGTGTTGGATGGCCGCATGACGCTCGACGACCTTGATGCACTCGCAGCCGAACACGGCGCCGACCTCGGCAGCGTCAAGGCGTGGCTCACCAAGCGTGCAGCAAAGAAACAACGCCCGGATGTGGCCGGCTTCTTCGACAAGCGCACTTCGTCCATCCAGTATGTGGTTTCCGATCCGGCGACGAAGGATTGCGCCATCATCGATCCGGTCCTGGATTTCGATGAAAAATCTGGTGCGACGGGCACGCAGAACGCCAACAAAATCCTGGCCTATGTGGAAAGGCACGGGCTCAAGGTTCAGTGGATCCTCGACACGCATCCCCACGCCGATCATTTCTCCGCCGCCCGCTACCTGAAGGAAAAGACTGGCGCGCCGACGGCGATCGGTGAGAAGGTCGTCGAGGTCCAGAAGCTCTGGAAAGACATCTATAACTGGCCGGACTTCCCGGCCGACGGGTCGCAGTGGGATAAGGTCTTCGCCGAGGGCGAGACCTTCAAGCTGGGCGGGATCGACGGGAATATCCTGTTCTCACCCGGCCACACGCTTGCCTCGATCACCTACGTGATCGGCGATGCCGCCTTCGTGCATGATACGCTTTTCATGCCGGACAGCGGCACGGCGCGCGCGGATTTTCCCGGCGGCAGCGCTTCTCGGCTCTGGAACTCGATCCAGGCAATCCTGGCGCTTCCCGACGACACGCGCATCTTTACCGGCCACGATTACCAGCCGGACGACCGCGAGCCGCTTTGGGAGTCGACCGTCGCTGAACAGAAAGCGAAAAACACGCACATCTCGAAAGCGAAGTCCGAGGCCGAGTTCGTCGCAATCCGCGAGGCGCGCGACAAGACCCTGCCCATGCCGAAACTCATCCTGCATTCCCTGCAGGTGAACATGAATGGCGGTCGCCTGCCCGAGCCGGAGAGCAATGGCCGGCGCTATCTCAAACTGCCGCTCGATGCTCTCGGCGGCGCACCATGGGACACCGACGGATGAGCGAACTCACCACCGCAGCCGTCGAGGACATGCTGAAGAATGTCGGCGAAGCATCCGACTTTCTGAAAAAGCTTTCCAACCCCAACCGGCTGATGATCGTCTGCGCGCTCGTTGAAGGCGAACGTTCCGTGCGCGAACTGGAGGACGGGCTCGGCATTCGCCAGCCCGGCCTCTCCCAGCAAATCGCCGAACTGCGCGAAGCCGGCCTCATCGCCGGCCGCAAGGAGTCGAAATCCGTTTTCTACAGCCTCGCAGATGCGCGCGTCGCGGAGTTCGTGGCGATGATGCACCGCATGTTCTGCGAAAAGCCCTGACACTTTCCCTTGGCCCGGGGCCTCGCCCTAGCCCCGATCGGATCTTGAACCATGACCGAATTCACTCCCCTCGCCTCGCTTGCCGGCGGCGCGCTCATCGGCCTGTCCGCTGTGCTGCTGATGGCTTTTGAAGGACGTATCGCAGGCATCAGCGGTATCGCCGGGCGCCTGCTTCCGCCCTATGGGGACGCTGGCTTTAGAAGCCGCCTCGCCTTTGTGATCGGCTTGATCGCCGCACCGCTCGCCTATGGGTTCGCAACCGGCGCACCCGTCACGCAAACGGTGTCCTCCAATGTCGCCCTGATGGTGGCGGCGGGCCTGCTGGTCGGCTTCGGCTCGGTCTACGGCAATGGCTGCACCTCCGGCCACGGCGTCTGTGGCCTTTCGCGCCTTTCGGCCCGGTCCCTCGTTGCGACAATCGTCTTCATGGCCACCGCCTTCGTCACGGTGTTCGTGACGCACCACGTCCTCTGAGGAACAGCACCATGTCCATTCTCATCAATCTCGTCATCGGTCTGCTCTTCGGCGTCGGCCTCGTCATCTCCGGCATGTCCGACCCGGCAAAAGTTCTTAATTTTCTTGATGTCTTCGGCACCTGGGATCCGTCGCTCGCCTTCGTCATGGGCGGCGCCGTCATCGTCGCCTTCATCGGCTACCGCTTTGTGCTGAAGCGCGACAAGCCGCTTCTGGCCGATCGCTTCCATTTGCCGACCCGCACCGACATCGACAGCCGCATCCTCATCGGGCCGGCGATCTTCGGCATCGGCTGGGGCCTTGGCGGCTTCTGCCCAGGTCCTGCACTGACCGCGCTCAGTCTTGGTGCGATTGGCACGTTGGCGTTTGTCCCGGCCATGCTGATCGGCATGTGGGGCGCGCGCATGATCGGCGCCCTGCCGCAACCGCGCAGGGCCTGAACGGCTGATTTTCGAACGAAAGGCACCTGGTCCATGGCCGCGCTCCACCACTATTTTCCGATCCTGACCTGGGGCCGCAGCTATAGCCGCGTGACCTTTGCGGACGATCTGCTGGCGGCGGTCATCGTGACGATCATGCTGATTCCGCAGTCTTTGGCTTACGCCATGCTCGCGGGCCTGCCACCGGAGGTCGGGCTTTATGCATCGATCCTTCCGCTCGCCGCCTACGCCGTCTTCGGCACAAGCCGCACGCTTGCCGTCGGCCCGGTGGCCGTCGTCTCACTCATGACGGCGTCGGCCGTGGGCGAAGTGGCGGCTGCAGGCACGGCAGACTATCTCACGGCCGCGATCGTCCTTGCGCTACTCTCCGGCGCGATCCTGCTCGTCATGGGAATCCTGCGCCTCGGCTTTCTCGCCAATTTCCTGAGCCATCCGGTGATCTCCGGCTTCATCACCGCATCGGGCTTGCTGATTGCCATCGGCCAGTTCGGGACGATCCTCGGCGTTCCCGTGCGCGGGGACACGCTGCCGGAAATCGGCACTGCGCTGTTTGCCAACGCCCAGGCGATCAATGTCCCGACGCTTGTTCTGGGCGTGCTTACGCTCGGTTTCCTTTACGCCATCCGCCTGCGCCTCAAAGCCATGCTGATGCGCCTCGGTCTCGGCTCGCGCCCGGCCGACATGATCGCGAAGGCAGGTCCGGTTTTCGCTATTCTGGTCACCGTCGTTGCCGTGAAGCTTCTCGATCTCGGTGCACGTGGCATCGCCCTCGTCGGCGAAATCCCGCAAGGTCTGCCGGTCCCCGGCTGGCCCGTAATCGATCTCGGCGTCGTGCAGGCACTCTTCGTTCCGGCGCTGCTGATCAGTCTGATCGGCTTCGTCGAATCCGTTTCGGTTGCACAGACGCTCGCCTCCAAGCGCCGCCAGCGCATCGTTCCGGACCAGGAACTGATCGGGCTTGGCGCCGCCAACATCGCCTCGGGCCTCTCGGCCGGCTACCCTGTGACAGGCGGCTTTGCCCGGTCCGTCGTCAACTTCGATGCAGGCGCGCAGACGCCCGCTGCCGGTCTTTTCACCGCGCTCGGCATCGCGTTGGCGACGCTGTTCCTCACACCGTTTCTCGCAGATCTGCCCCGCGCCACGCTGGCGGCCACGATCATCGTCGCCGTGCTCTCACTCGTGGATTTCGGTGCGCTGTGGCGGCTTTGGGCCTATTCGAGAACCGATTTCGCCGCCATGGCTGCCACGATCATTGGCACGCTGCTGCTCGGCGTCGAGCCTGGCGTGGTGCTCGGCGTCGTCCTTTCGCTCGTCCTGCATTTGCACCGTACGAGCCGCCCACACATCGCAATCGTCGGCAATGTCGAGGGCACCGAGCATTTCCGCAACGTCGACCGCCATCAGGTGCAGACAGTGCCCCATGTGCTTACGGTGCGGGTGGATGAGAGCCTCTATTTCGCCAACAGCCGTTTCCTCGAAGACCGCATCGCCGAACTTGTCGCCGAACGGCCAGCGCTGCGCCACGTCATCCTCATGTGCTCGGCCGTAAACGCCATCGATTCAAGCGCGCTGGAAAGCCTCGAAGAGATCAATCAGCGACTGAAGGATTCCGGTATTCGCCTGCATCTGAGCGAGGTGAAGGGGCCAGTGATGGACCGGTTGCGGACCACGCAATTTCTCGCACATCTGACGGGCGGCGTTCATCTCTCGCAATTCGCCGCGATGCGTGCGACCGATTGAGAAAGGCGTCGTCATCGCGCGCGGAGAGACGCTATAGACAGGACAAGCGGCACGATTCCACCAGGCAACCGCCGCCCTGGATATGCATGTTCGATTTCAGCAGCTACCATGTCCTGCTTCTCGTAATCGGCGCGAGCGTCGTCAACTCCTATTGGTTCCCCCGCTTCATCCCCGGCTGGGAGCCGGCCGCCTCCGCCCTGCTGATCGCATCGGGGCTCGTTGCCTACACCTTCTTTCCTGGCATGCCAGACATCCTGCACCCGATCGAGGATGGGTATCTGTGGGAGATTGCCAGCGAATTTGCCGTTATCGTGGCGCTTTTCGGCGCTGGCATTCGGATCGATACGCGCTTCAACCGGCAGTTGCTGACGCCGACCATGCGCCTGCTGCTCATCGCCATGCCTTTGACGATTGCGGCTGTTGCCTTGACCGGCTGGGCCTTCGCCGGCCTGTCGATCGCCGGTGCGATCCTGCTCGGAGCCGCGCTGTCGCCGACCGATCCGGTCCTGGCCGGCGACCTCCAGGTCGGCCCGCCGCAGCGGGGAAACGAGCATCCGGTGCGCCTTGCGCTGACGACCGAGGCCGGGCTCAATGACGGGCTCGCCTTCCCCTTCGTGTATCTGGCCATCATCGTTGCGGCGCAGGGTTTCGTACCCGCTGAGTGGGGGCTCGAATGGCTGTTGCGCGATGTCGTCTACCGCATCGCCATGGGCATCGCCGGCGGCTTCGTCACCGGTTACATCCTCTCACGCATCGTCTTTTCCATCCCGAGCCATAACCCGATCGCCAAGTCCGGCGCTGGCGTCATCGCCTTTGCCGCCGTTATCCTGTGCTACGGCACGACCGAACTGGTGGAGGGCTATGGCTTCGTCGCCGTCTTCGTCGCCGGTCTGACGATCCGGCGCTACGAGCCGGAGAACGTCTATCATCGCAAGCTCCACGACTTCATCGAGCCTTTGGAATACGCGCTGACCGCCGTCATGCTGTTCATGCTGGGTGGCGTGTTCCTCGATCTCCTGCCGCTGATCGACTGGCGCCTTGCAACGCTTGCCGCTCTCCTGATCTTCGTGATCCGCCCAGTCATTGCATGGCTGTCGCTCGTGGGCACCTCGCTCGGCGGCCAGGCGCGAAACGACGTTGCCTTTTTTGGCGTGCGCGGTGTCGGTTCGATCTATTACATGGCCTTTGCCGGTGGGCACGCAGCCTTCGCGGACATGGAAAAATTGTGGGCGGCGACGGCACTTGTCATCGTCCTGTCATCGATCGTGCATGGTTTCACGGCCGGCATCGTCGTCAAGCGATACACCGACACGGCCGCCTGACGGGCGAGACGGGAACCACATGCACCGCACCGACAAATGGGCGATCGCCGCCATCGCCATCGCTGAAACGCTGATCTGGTGCGGCACATTCTATGCGTTTCCGGCGCTTTTCGTGCGTTTCGAGGCAGACTTCGGCTGGTCGAAGCCAGCACTGACCGGCGCGCTTACTCTTGCCATCGTCGCTTCGGCGCTGGTGTCGCCCCTGGTCGGTCGGCTGATCGACAGAGGCATCGGCCCTTTCGTGCTCACCGGCAGCATTCTGCTTGGCGGTTTGACGATGCTCGCGCTGTCGCAGGTACAAACACTCTGGCAGTTCTACTTGGCCTGGACGGTGATCGGCATTGCAATGGGCGGCGGCCTCTATGAACCGACCTTCGCCTTTATGACCCGCGCGATCGGCCCGACGGCAACACGCGCGATAACTCTGGTCACGCTGGTTGCGGGCTTCGCCGGCACGCTGTCGTTTCCGCTCGGCCACTACGTCTCAGAAGCAGCTTCGTGGCGGGTGGCTGCCATGACCTATGCCGGATTGATCATCCTCATCGCCGCACCGCTCATGTGGTTCGGCGCGCGCCATTTCGAAACCGGCTTCCGCCGCGCGAGCACCTCGAGCGCACCCAAAGGGCTCCATCATGGGAGCGCACATCTTCGCAGCGCAACCTTCTGGCTGCTGGCTGCCGGCTTCACGCTGATCGCGATCAATCACGGGGTGATCCTGAACCATATTCTGCCGCTCTTGCGCGAACGCGGCTTCGATGCGTCGAGCGCGGTCTTTGCGGCTTCCATGATCGGGCCAATGCAGGTCGTCGGTCGGATCGCGATGATGCTGACCGCCCATAGAACATCCAACAGGGCGATCGTGCTCGCCTGCTTCAGCGGCATCACGCTCGCGACGCTGGCCCTGATCGCCGCCGCAGCGGTTCCCCTGTTCGTGGCGGGGTTCGTTCTGCTGCAGGGCGCCTGCTTCGGCGTCATGAGCATCGCAAAGCCTGCCATCACGCGCGAATCCATGGGCGCGACCAATTTCGGCGCGGTCGCCGGCGCGCTCGCGGCGCCCTACCTGCTCGGCATTGCGGTTGCGCCGTTTTTCGGATCGCTGGTCTGGGAATTCGGTGGCTACGACACCGTGCTGGTCATCATCCTGCTTGCCGCCATTGCCGGTGGCGTGTGCGTCTATCTCGCGACGCGCCGTATGGCGCCCCGCCGCACTTGAGCCACGTTCCTGCTTAACCCATTGAGTTTTGCTGTTGCAGCGCGGTAAGTTTGATCGATGCCCTCATTTCTCCGTTCGCGCCTGGAAAGCCATCTCGCCTTCATCTACCCGGAGCGCGACAGCGCTGCTCTGACCGATGCGATGATTGCCGCCTTCTGGCCCGAAAGCGGCAAGGCCAAGCCGCGCAGCAAAGGTCGTCTGACCAACCAGCCGCCCTGGAGCGAGCGCGACACCGTTCTGATCGCCTATGGCAATTCGCTGATCGACGGCAAGACCGCCCCCGTCGCGCTGCTGCAGGATTTTCTCGATACGCATCTCGATGGCAGCGTGAACAGCGTCCACGTCCTGCCGTTCTTTCCCTACACCTCCGATGATGGTTTTGCCGTCGTCGACTATTACAGCGTCAACCCCGATGTCGGCGACTGGAAGCACCTCCAGAGGCTTGGCCGGCGCTACCGGTTGATGGCCGATCTGGTGCTGAACCACGTTTCCTCTGCATCGCTCTGGTTCAAGCAGTATCTGCGCGGCGAGGAGCCCGGTAGCGGCTTTTTCGTCGAAGTCGACCCCGCGACCGATCTTTCCGCCGTCGTGCGTCCACGTCCGCATCCGCTTCTGCGGAAGGTGGAAACGGCGCATGGCGAGCGACACGTCTGGTGTACCTTCTCCGAAGACCAGGTCGATCTGAATTTCGCCAATCCGGAGATGTTGATCGAGTTTCTGCGCATCATGCGTTTTCACATCGATCGCGGCGTGCGCACGATCCGGCTCGACGCCGTCGCCTTCGTCTGGAAGGAGATCGGCACCAACTGCATCCACCTGCCCCAGACGCACGAGATCGTCCGGCTGATGCGCACGCTCGCCGACTACGCCGAGGTGCCGCTGCTTCTGATTACGGAAACCAACGTTCCGAACATGGAGAACCTCTCCTATTTCGGGAACCGCAACGAGGCCCATGCGGTCTATAATTTCTCTTTTCCGCCCCTTGTCGTTCACGCGCTTCTCTCGGGCGACGCGACAGCGCTCAACCGCTGGCAGATGACGATGCCGCCGGCGCCTGCCGGCTGCTTCTATTTCAATTTCGTCGCATCCCATGACGGCATTGGCCTCCGACCAGCCGAGGGCCTTCTGCCCGACGACGAGATCGCCAAGATGATCGCCGCCGTGGAAGCCTTCGGCGGCGCGGTGTCTTTGCGCGCCATGCCGGACGGCACCTACCGGCCTTATGAGATGAATATTGCGCTTTTCGACGCCTTCCAGGGCAAGATCGACGGCACGCCGGACGAATGGCGCCGCGAGCGCTTCCTGTGCTCGCAGACGATCATGATGGCGCTCGAAGGCATGCCCGCCTTCTATATCCACAGCCTGCTCGCCACCCCCAACGACCACGATCGGCGCGCCCGCACGGGCCACAACCGGTCGCTCAACCGCCACCAGTGGGATTACGCGACGTTGAGCGAGCGACTGTCGGGCCCGGAGAGCGAACAGGCCATCGTGCTTGGCGAACTCAAGCGTCAGATCGACATCCGCACGGCCCAGAAGGCGTTTCACCCCAATGCGACGCAGTTCACGCTGCAACTGGGAGAAGGCCTCTTCGGCGTCTGGCGCCAGAGCATCGACCGCGGGCAATCGATCTTCGCCATCCACAACGTGACCGATCGTGCAATCACGCTGCCGCTCGTCAGCCTGAACCTGATCAAGGGCGAGACCTGGACGGATCTTTTGAGCGGCAACGAGATCGATGCCGAAATCGGCACCGCCATCGAGCTTCACCCCTATCAGTGCGTCTGGCTCGCCAACCGAACCGCTTAACGCTTAACTGCCGCGGTTGTCGGCCTCCACCGCATCGCGCAGATCATCGAGAATGCCTGGCGCGGCTGAATTGACCCGCCGCCAATTGGGGATCACCGGCGTCTCCATCGGATTTTCGAGGAACATCTCGCCGGCCTTCATGATGTTGCCGGCAAAGAGCTCAACGGCCTGCTCCTCCCGGTGGCGATCGAGCCGGAGGCCGTTCATCACAGCGTCTGCGTGATAACTCTCGATCATGTCGAGCGCCGCCCGGTAATAGGTGGCCTTGACCGAGCGGAACGTGCCGGAGGTGAAGGTAACGCCTTCCGTCGCGAGCTTGCGGAACACGGCCTTGGTGATGTCGATCGACATGCGCGACAGGCCTTTTTCCGCATCGTCCTGCGACAGGTCCTGGTGCTTGTGGTCGTAGACGTCCGCGATATCAACCTGGCAGATGGAGCGCTGGCTGGCATTGCGGCGCATCTCCGACAGCACCCCGATTTCCAAGCCCCAATCGGTCGGAATACGGATATCCGGAATGGTCGCCATGCGCATCGCGAACTCGCCGGAGAGCGGATAGCGGAAGGCAGCCAGATAATCGATGTATTGCTGGGGTCCGATGGTCTTTTCCAAAGCATCGAGCAGCGGTCCGACCAGCAGGCGCGACACGCGCCCGTTGAGCTTGCCGTCGGCGATGCGGGAATAGAAGCCCTTGGCAAAGACATAGCCGAAGCGCGGATTGGCAACGGGATAGACCAGGCGCGCGAGCAGCTCGCGGTGGTAGGTGACGATGTCGCAATCGTGCAGCGCCACCACATCCGATCGCCCGGACGCCAGCGCGTAGCCCATGCAGTACCAGACGTTGCGGCCCTTGCCCAACTCGGTCGGCGCAACGCCGTATTCCATCAGCTTGTCATGGATAGCGGTCAGCCGCGGCCCGTCGTTCCATAAAATGCGATGGTGCTGCGGCAGACGACCGAAGAACTCCTTGGCCTTGTGAAACTCCGCTTCGCTCGCCCGATCGAGGCCGATGATGATTTCCTTCAGATACGGCACCTTCGTCAGGTGATCGAGGATCAACGGTAGTGCCTCGCCCTCGAGCTCCGAATAGAGCGAAGGCAGGATCAACGAGATCGGCCTGTTTTCGCTGAAGGCGACGAGTTCGCGCTCCATCTCCTCGACCGGCCGGCGCGTGAGATTGTGCAGGGTCGCAATCGCGCCTGTCTGGTGAAAATCGGTCATTGTGCTGTCCCCTTCTCGATCGCTCCGACGCGCCGAATGAACGAGAGCACCGCCTCGTTCCATCCGGCCGGACCTTCTTTTTCGGTACGGCTGATCCGCCCGGTCTGCTCGCCCGCCAGCGGCGCAAGCGGCGGGTGGGCGCTGTTTGCGACGATCACGCCGAAATCGGCCGCCTCAAGCATCGCGATGTCGTTGGCCGCGTCTCCGAGTGCCAGCGTCGGCCTGCCTGGCCGCCCAGTTTCCACTTCGTGCCATGCGACGATGTCCGCCATGCGATCGGCCTTGCTGGCACCGGCCGAGATCGTCAGGAAACGTCCGCCCTGCACCGCAGACAAGCCTTCCGCCTTGAGCGCATCCAGAAATGCGGCGCGCTCGTCAGCGCTGCCGGAAAGCAGCCCCGGCTCGGAAAAGAGCCGGCGACGGGCAAGGCTGGCCCCCTCGCACGACAGGCCCGTGCGCTCTGCCACCTCGGCATCGTCCATGTCGCCGAAGCTGCGATAGAGCACGCGAAGCGGCTTCGGCATCCTGTCCAGCACGGCGCGGATCTGTTGATACGCATTGTCCTGTCCGTCGGCATGGCCAGGCCAGGCGATGCCAGCGCCATTTTCGACGATCGCGGGCAGGTGAATGCCGGTCGCTTCCCTCAGCGGCTCGATCTCGGCAGCCGTCTTGCTGGTTGCGAAAATGAGCGGGATGCCGTTAGCCTTGACGACATCGAGCGCAGGCCGGGCTGCGTCGAAGGAGTAGGTCGCGTGATCGAGCAGCGTCCCGTCGAGATCGGAAAAGATGATCATGATCTTGAGCTACCAGATTTTGTGCTCTGCACAAATGACAAGCCTCTGAAATTCCATGCATGAACTTCTGACCCCAGGCGAAATGGGCGAAGCGGACCGCCTGGCGATCGAGATGGGGACGCCCGGCATCGATCTCATGCGCGTGGCAGGGCAAGCTGTCGCCGAGGCAGCGCTGAAGTTTCCGTCGGCGCAACGCGGTGTACTCGTGCTGGCCGGCATCGGCAACAATGGTGGCGACGGCTTCGTGGCGGCGGAAGTGCTGCGGTTGCGGGGACTGCCCGTGCGCGTCGTTCTCATCGGCAGGCGTGAGCGGCTGCGCGGCGATGCGGCACTGGCTTTTGCCGATTGGCAGGGTGAGACATCCTCGGCATTGCCAGCTGACCTGTTCCGCTTCGGGATCGTCATCGATGCGCTCTTCGGCGCCGGTCTCGATCGCACCGTCGAGGGCGAAGCTGCCGCGACGATCGACGCCGTCAACCGATCCGGTATCCCCGTGCTGGCTGTGGACCTGCCGAGCGGCATCGATGGTCGAAGCGGCGCGGTGCGGGGGGTTGCGATCAAAGCGACGCGCACCGTCACCTTCTTTCGCAAGAAGCCGGGCCACGTTCTCTTTCCGGGCCGCGCCCACTGCGGCGAGATCAGCGTTGTGCAGATCGGCATCGACGATGCAGTGTTGCGACGGCTCGGCATACGGCGCTTCGAAAATACGCGTGAACTTTGGGCTTCCGCCTACCCGGTTCCCTCGGCGGAAGGGCACAAATACGGACGAGGCCACGCCATCGTCATGTCCGGCGGCCCCACCCGCACGGGTGCCGCGCGCCTTGCGGCAACCGCCTGCCTGCGCGCGGGCGCCGGATTGGTGACCGTGGCTTCGCCGGGCAGCGCTCTTCTGGTGAACGCCGCACATCTCACGGCCATCATGCTCGCCCGCTGCGATGATGCCGACGATCTGAAAACCTTGCTCGAAGACGAGCGCCTGAATGCTGTCGTTATCGGTCCGGGCCTCGGCATCGACGATGCAAGCCGTAATCTGGTGCTGGCGGCATTAGAGAGCAGCGCCGCACTGGTGCTGGATGCCGACGCCTTGACGGTCTTCAAGAATGATCCGCAGGCGCTTTTCACGCGCATCCATGAGCGTCGCGCGCCAGTCGTCATGACACCCCATTCCGGCGAGTTCGCACGGCTGTTTCCAGATCTGGGGAAAAACGAAAGCCTTTCGAAAATCGACGTCGCCGAGCGGGCCGCCGTCGCCAGCGGCGCGACGGTTCTGCTGAAGGGCGGCGACACGGTCATCGCCGAGCCCGAAGGTCGCGCAGCGGTGAACACGAACGCACCGCCCTGGCTCGCCACGGCTGGTTCCGGCGATACGCTCGCCGGCATCATCGGCGGGCTGCTCGCACAGCGCATGCCACCCTTCGAAGCCACGAGCGCTGCAGCGTGGCTTCACGGACGTACAGGGCAAATCGCGGGACCTGGACTGACGGCGGACGATCTGGACAAGGCCCTTCATCAGGCGGTAGGCGCTTTGATCGAGGATCTCGGCACAACGGCCGGGATCGGGAGGACCACATGACGGAACCGGATTACCCGATCACCGATTGGGATGACGCCTATACGAACGGTGCCTATATCGACGGCGCAGAAGCCTATCCCGATCGCTGGGCGGTAGAGGCAGCTCAATTCCGCGCCGAGCTTCAACAGGACGGTCGCGCTGAGATCGATATGTCTTATGGCCCCGAGCCGCGCAACAAGTTGGATCTCTTCCTGCCGGTCGGATCGCCAAAGGGCCTCGTCGTCTTCGTCCACGGCGGCTACTGGAAAGCTTTCGACAAATCCTTCTGGTCGCATCTGGCACGCGGCGCGGTCGATGGAGGCTTCGCCGTGGCAATGCCATCCTACACGCTGGCACCCGAGGCGCGGCTGACGCGGATCGGCCGCGAGGTCGCGGCAGCGATCGTCAAGGCGAGCGATAGGGTCGCTGGCCCGATCCGGCTTGCTGGTCACTCGGCCGGCGGTCATCTCGTCTCACGCATGGTTTCGGAGCATTCCCCGCTTGCCGTACCCGTCCGGGAGCGTGTGAACAACGTGGTGTCAATCTCGGGCGTGCACGATCTTCGCCCACTGATGCTGACCGAGATGAACGCGATCCTCGCGATCGATGAGGAGGAGGCATATCGGGAAAGCCCGGCGCTCCTGCGCCCCCTGGCCGGCACGCGGCTTCTAGCCTGGGTGGGCGGCAGGGAGCGGCCTGAATTCCTGCGCCAAAGCCGCATCCTGCCCGAACTCTGGGACGGTTTCGGCGTCGAGACCGAGTTCCACGTCGATGAAGCGACGCACCATTTCGATGTCATCGACGGCCTTGCTCGGCGCGACAGCCCATTGACACAGGCACTTCTCACTTCTTTCTGACGGACTTTCGGGGCATTTCACCATGACATCGCGACACATCGCCTTCCTGGGCACGGGCCTCATGGGCGCGCCCATGGCCGAAAACCTGCTCAAGGCCGGCCACCGCCTGACGGTCTGGAACCGAAGCAGGGAGAAAGCCGAGCCGCTCGGCAAGCTCGGCGCCGAGATCGCCGCCAGCGCCGCCGACGCGGTGAGAGAAGCCGACATGGTCATCGCCATCGTCAGCAATGGCGAGGCCGTTGCCGATCTTCTGTTCGGCCAAGGCGTGGCAGCGTCCATGAAGAGCGGCGCGATTTTCATCGACATGAGCTCGATCACCCCGGCCGAAGCCCGTGACCATGCCGAAAGGCTCGAGGCGCTCGGACTACGCCACCTCGATGCCCCGGTCAGCGGCGGCACGAAGGGGGCTGAAGCCGCAACGCTCGCTATCATGGCCGGCGGCGACGAAGCGACATTCGATGAGGCCGCCCCCGTTCTTAAGGCACTGGGCCGGCCGGTCCGCGTTGGAGCATCCGGTACGGGCCAATTGGCTAAGCTCGCCAACCAGGCAATCGTCGGCATCACGATCGGTGCGGTCGCCGAGGCGACCCTGCTCGTTCAGTCCGGCGGCGGCAACGCCGAGGCGTTTCGCGACGCGTTGAAGGGCGGCTTTGCCGATTCCGCGATCCTCCAGCTCCATGGCCGGCGCATGGACACTCGCGACTTCACGCCGGGTGCCAAATCCTCGATCCAGCTGAAGGACATGAACAACATCGTGAAGGAAGCGGATGCGCTGGCTATCGAGCTGCCGCTCGCAGCGAGCATTCGCGAACGCTACGAGACGCTCGTCCACGCGATGAACGAGCCGGATCTCGATCATGCAGCGCTTTATCTCGAGCTGATCGGCCGCGCCAAACGCTGAATACTATTCGATCCGCTCGTTGTCGCGGTCGGATGTCGCGCTCTCACCGAGCGTGTCGGCGCCATAGACCTTGCCGGCCCGCCTCGGCGTCGTCAGCGGCGTCGGCTTTGGCATGTTGCCACGCATCAGATCTCGGCCGGAATAAATGTCGCCCACGATCTGCAGCTCGAAGCGCGCCTCGTCACGCCGGCGTACATCCGCGCTGATCGCCTGCGCGTCCTCGACGGAAACGCCAAGCTCGATCAACGCGGCCTCGCCGAAGCGCATCGCGGATTCGAAGGTCTCGCGGATCTGGTAATCGACGCCCTTGGCGATGAGATCGAGCGCGTGGCCGCGATCGAAGGCACGCACGAAAAGCTTGGCCAGCGGAAACTCGTGTTTGACCAGTTCCACGATCCGGTCGGCGGCGGCTCGATCGTCGACGCAGACGAGGATCGCCTCGGCCTCCTTGGCGCCCGATGCATGCAGCGTGTCGAGCCGCGTCCCGTCGCCGAAATAGACCTTGAAGCCGAAATCAGACGCGGCGCGGATCATTTCGACGTCGTTTTCGATGATCGACACATCGAAGCCGCGCGCGAGCAGTCCCTGGCTGGCCACCTGAGCAAACCGGCCGAAGCCGATCATCAGCACATTGCCTTCAAGCCCATCCGCTTTGTCGATGCCATCGAGATCGGTCGGCGCGCGCGGCATCAGGCGCTGCAGCGCGATGCCGATCAGCGGCGTCAGCGCCATGGAAAGGATGATCACGGCGGAGAATATCGCGTTGGTGCGCGCGTCGAAAATGCCGCCGGCAAGCGCTGCCGCATAAAGGACGAAGGCGAACTCGCCGCCCTGCGCGAAGAGTGCCACGCGGGTGATCGCCGCCCGGTTGCCCGTGCCGAAGATCCGCGCGATGACATAGATGCCGATCGCCTTCGTGACCATGAAAGCCGCAACGGCAAGCAGGATCATCTGCCATTCCGCCCCGATGACGGAGAGATCAAGCGACATGCCCACGGCCAAGAAGAAGAGGCCGAGCAGGATACCGCGGAACGGTTCGACATCGGCTTCCAGCTGATGGCGGAAGGTCGATTCCGACAGAAGCACGCCGGCAAGAAACGCGCCCATTGCCATGGACAAGCCACCAACATCCATCAGAAGCGCCGACCCGAGCACGACCAGAAGTGCCGCGGCCGTCATCACCTCGCGCGCCCGCGCCGCCGCCAGAATGCTGAAGAACGGATTGAGCAGGAAGCGCCCGGCGAGAATGAGCGCCGCAACCGCGCCGATCGCGATCGCGATGTCGACCAGGCGCTCAGTCAACGTCGCGCTTTCTCCCGGTGCCAGGAAGGTGACGATTGCAAGAAGCGGCACGATCATCAGGTCTTCGAGTAGCAGGATCGATACCGCCTGCTGCCCTTCCGTCGTGGATGTCTCGCCCCGCTCGTCGAGCATCTGAATGACGACGGCCGTCGACGACAGGACGAAACCGGAGGCCGCAACGAAGGCGATGACCGGTGGCAGGTCGAGCAGATAGACCCCGATCAACGTCAACAGGAAAGCGCAGAAGAACACCTGCGATAGACCAAGGCCGAAGATTTCACGCCTGAGGTTCCAGAGCCGCGAAGGCTGCATTTCCAGCCCGATGACGAAGAGGAACATCACGACGCCGAGTTCGGCGATGTGCAGGATCGCTTCAGGATCGGAGAAGAATCCGAGACCGAACGGCCCGATGATGAGGCCCGCCGTGAAATAGCCGAGCACCGAGCCAAGGCCGAGGCGCTTGAAGATCGGCACTGCCAGCACGCCTGCCGAGAGCAGCACGACCACCTGCGCCAGATCGGATCCGGATCCCTCGACTGCCATGCTGCGCTCTCTCGTCGGCGTTCAGATCATGAACCTCTAAACGACCGCCCGGATTTGTCTATCGTCCCAGCACAAGGCCCTCGCGGCGCGGGTCGGCCGCACCGGCAAGGCCACCATCTTCGACGCGGATCGCATGCAAACCGCTGTTCATGTCACCGATCCGCACCTCATGGCCGCGGGCGGTCAGTTCATCGGCGAAACGCTCGGCTTCGGTTCCTGCTTCGAGCGTTGTCGGCCCGTTCGCATTGAAGACATGGCCAAGGTCGATTGCGGCCTGCAGCTCCAGGTTCCAATCGAGCGTCGCCACCAGCGCCTGCGCCACATAGCCGATGATCGAAACGCCGCCCGGCGATCCGATGACGAGCTCGAGCTCTCCATCCTCCAGCACGATCGTCGGCGCCATCGAACTGCGCGGCCTCTTTCCGCCTTCCACACGGTTCGCGATCGGCCGACCGGCATCGTCGCGCGGCGAAAGCGAGAAATCGGTGAGCTCGTTGTTGAGGAGAAATCCACCGACCATCAGTTGCGAGCCGAACCCACCCTCGATCGTCGTGGTCAGAGAAACCGCGTTGCCGTCCGCGTCGACAATGGAGACATGGCTGGTTCCCGCGCGTCCGGGGGACGTATCCGGTCCCTGCGCTCTTCGCGCGCGCCACGGCGGATTGCCGTGAGCAACCGGTGCAGCGGCGGCTTCATCCAGCGAGATCGATTGGGCGCGAGCGGTCAGATAGGCCGGATCGAGAAGACCGTCGACAGGCACGTCGACGAAGTCGGCATCGGCCAAAAACATCGCGCGGTCGGCAAAGGCGAGCTTGCCAGCCTCGCTGAAGAGGTGCCAGGCATTCGGGTCGTCGGGGCCAAGCGACGCCATGTCGAAATGTTCGAGCAGCCCGAGGATCTGGCCGACAGTCGTCGCGCCCGAACTCGGCGGCCCCATGCCGCACACCTCGTAGACGCGGTAGGGATGACACACCGGCTCACGCTCCACGATCTCATAGGCTTCGAGATCCTCGATCGACAGCAGCCCCGGGCGACCGGGCGCGGTGCGCACCGTCTCGACGATCGCTTGCCCGATCTCGCCGCCATAGAAGACCTCGGTGCCCTCCTCCACCACGCGCCGCAGTGTCTCCGCAAACTCCGGATTGCGAACGATATCTCCCGCTTGAAGTGCCTTTCCTCCTGGAAAGAAGTAGTCGCGCGCGGTCTCGAACGTCTGGAGCCGCGCGGCGCCGTCGCCGGTAAGCTGCCCGGCAAGCCGCGGGCCGACTTCGAACCCTTCCTCCGCCAGGTCGATGGCCGGCTGAAGCAGTTCGGCAAAAGGCTTGGTGCCATAGAGTGCGTGGGTCTCTTCCATCAGCTTCAGCGTTCCTGGCGTGCCGACCGAGCGCCCGCCGACCACCGCATCGAAAAACTCCATCGGCTCACCATCGAGCCCCAGGAAGAGGTTTGGCCCAGCAACCTTCGGCGCCGTTTCGCGCCCATCGAACGTGCGCACCGATCCAGTTTCGGCGTCGAAATAGACGAGGAAGGCACCACCGCCGATCCCGGAGCTCTGTGGCTCGACGAAATTGAGCATCATCTGCACGGCGACCATGGCGTCGATCGCGTTGCCGCCGGCTTCCAGCACCGCCAATCCGGCTTCGCTGGCGGCCGGATGGGCAGCGGCGACCATGAAATCCTGTGCGTAAACAGTCGCCTGCTGGATCCGCCCAGTCGCCTGCTCGGGCGCAGGGCGCGCCTCCTGCGCAAGCGTTTCGCCGCTGGTTAAGACGAGCAGAGCAGCGATGGGTGCACACCAAGACCTTGAGATCATTGCAGCTTTCTCCTATCGCCCCAGCCTGAACATATCCTAAGTGCTCTAGGCCGAAAGGGCAAAGTGCCGGTTCCTGGCCGCATTCGCCCTTCGTTTATAATCCGAACGGCTAACTGGTCGCATTTCGGGCTCGGCAGTACGGTTCAATTGCGGTGGCATAGGCTGGCCGCAGGGGTTTGCCGTGGCCGCGCCACGGCTCGAAATGGGAGGTAATCGTTTTGGATCCCAAGTCCGCACAGGCCGATGCCTATTGGCAGGCCAATCTCCGGATCATCAAGTTCTCGCTCGTTATCTGGGCGCTGGTCTCGTTCGGTTTCGGCATCATTCTGCGCCCACTGCTCTCCGGCATTCCCGTCGGCGGCACTGATCTCGGTTTCTGGTTCGCCCAGCAGGGCTCCATCCTCGTCTTTCTTGGTCTGATCTTCTTCTATGCCTGGCGCATGAACAAGCTCGACCGCGAATTCGACGTCGACGAACAGTAGACCGCGAGAGGGAGGGGTAACATGGATCAATATACACTCAATCTGATCGTCGTCGGGCTGAGCTTCGCGCTCTATATCGGCATTGCGATCTATTCACGCGCCGGAACGACCGGCGAATTCTATGCCGCAAACCGCGGCGTTCATCCGGTGATGAACGGGATGGCGACGGCTGCTGACTGGATGTCGGCCGCATCGTTCATTTCGATGGCGGGCCTCATCGCTTCGGTCGGGTACGACAACTCGACCTATCTCATGGGCTGGACCGGCGGCTACGTGCTGCTCGCCATGCTCCTTGCGCCCTACCTGCGCAAGTTTGGCAAGTTCACCGTACCGGAATTCATCGGCGACCGCTTCTATTCGCGCACAGCGCGCATCGTTGCCGTCGTCTGCCTTATCGTCGTCTCGGTCACCTACGTTATCGGTCAGATGACCGGCGTTGGCGTCACCTTCGCCCGCTTCCTGGAAACCGACACCACCACCGGCCTTCTGATCGGCTCGGCGATCGTGTTCCTCTACGCGGTTTTCGGCGGGATGAAGGGCATCACCTATACGCAGGTCGCCCAGTACGTCGTGCTCATTCTTGCCTACACGATCCCGGCGATCTTCATCTCGCTGCAGCTGACGGGCAATCCGCTTCCGATGTTCGGTCTCTTCTCCGAGCACACGGCATCCGGCCAGCCACTTCTCAGCACCCTCGACCAGATCGTGACCGATCTCGGCTTCAACCAGTACACCGGCTCGACGGATTCCATGCTGAACATCGTCCTGTTCACCATGTCCCTGATGATCGGTACCGCCGGCCTGCCGCACGTCATCATCCGCTTCTTCACCGTGCCGAAGGTATCCGACGCACGCTGGTCTGCCGGATGGGCGCTGGTCTTCATCGCCATTCTCTACCTCACGGCTCCGGCCGTCGGTGCGATGGCGCGCCTCAACCTTATCGAGACGATCTACCCCGGCAATGGCGCCGTGGAAGAGACTGCTCTCGTCTATGAGGATCGTCCCGAGTGGATGCGCAACTGGGAAACCACCGGCCTCCTCACCTTCAACGACCTGAACGGTGACGGCCGCATCCAGTTCTACAATGCCAACAACGCAGCCTATGCCGAAACGGCCACGCAGCGTGGCTGGCAGGGCAACGAACTGACCGTCAACAACGACATCATGGTTCTCGCCAATCCGGAAATCGCAAATCTTCCGGGCTGGGTGATCGCACTTGTCGCTGCCGGTGGTCTTGCCGCCGCTCTGTCGACGGCGGCAGGCTTGCTGCTCGCCATCGCTTCGGCGATCTCGCACGATCTGATCAAGAGCGTCTTCAAGCCGGACATCTCTGAAAAGGGCGAGCTGCTGGCCGCGCGTGTCGCCATGGCCGGTGCCATTGCGCTTGCTACCTGGCTCGGGCTCAACCCGCCCGGCTTCGCAGCCCAGACCGTGGCTCTTGCCTTCGGCCTTGCTGCAGCGACGATCTTCCCGGCACTGATGATGGGCATCTTCTCCAAGCGCATCAATTCGTCGGGTGCGATCGCTGGCATGCTCGTCGGTCTGATCACGACCTGCGCCTACGTCTTCGCGTACAAAGGCTTCCTGTTCATTCCGGAAACCAACATCCTGCCGGACAATCCGGCTGGCTGGATCTTCGGCATTTCGCCGGCATCCTTCGGTACGATCGGCGCGATTTTGAACTTCGCCGTTGCCTACTTCGTGTCAAACGCGACCGAAGCACCGCCGCGCGAAATCCAGGACCTCGTCGAAAGCGTTCGCACGCCGCGTGGCGCCAGCGCAGCGCTGGACCACTAAGACATAAGACCGTTCCCGGTCTTCACGTCCGGGAATGGTCGAAATGACCAGAAAAGACCCCGCAAGCTTCTGTTTGCGGGGTCTTTTTACCTTCTGGCCCGCGATTGGTTGATCCGAAGCGGAATTCGGGCGATTAGGGGCTTTGGAAGCACAGCAGCGTGGGACGTTTCGTCCACGCTCGATGATCGGGGTGGATCACGCACGGGCTTGGGGGAGCACCGACGCGATCCTGGCGGGAAGAGACGATGTTTTTTATCTTGATCGGGGGCCTGCTCGTGGCCGTCAGCGCCGGGGCGATCGCTTCGCTGCCTTATCGCTTTGCCAAAAAGCCCGTGCCGCGGGGCCTGATGCCGATCGTCGGCGGCATATCGCTTCTCGTCTTCGTCCTCTGGAACGACTACTCCTGGTACGGCCGTACCGTTGCGGAACTGCCCGAGCGTGTCGCTGTCGTCGAGAGCTTCACCTATAGTGGCGCCCTCCAGCCCTGGACGCTCATCAAGCCGCGCATCAACCGCTTCACCGCCGTCGATCGGGCGTCGATCCAGCGCAACGAAGCGCTGCCGGGTTATGTCATGGCGGACATCATCTTCGTTCAGCGCTACCAGCCGACGCTACAGGCGCGCCAGATCTTCGATTGCAGCGATACGCGCCGCGCCGATCTCACCGATTCCACCGAGTTCGACGAACGCGGCATGCCGCAAAACGTCAATTGGGTCGATCTCGAGGATGATCATCCGCTGATCCCCATCGTCTGCGCCGAGCCCGCTCCGATCGGTTGAAGCCATCTAAGGCTTAGGCGATGCAGCCACCTGAGGCTGTCGCTTTTGCCGCTTGCGCAACTTTACGATCAAAACCGGACGCCGGGCGTTCGATCCATTCAAAGCCCTTTGACAGCGTGTGCGGCCTGTCCGCTTCAGCTTGACTCGGAAATTTTATTCCAACACCTTCACAGGTGGGGGTGCAGAAGACGTGGTCGCACGTCGCTGCAGGGGCCATCGAAGAACAAGACAACAGGGAACACCGATCGATGCTCAAGAGCCTTTTCACTTCGACGATGCTGGCCTCCGCGCTGGCCATTTCAGCCCTTCCGACGGGCGCGTCCGCGCAGGACGCAGAAGTGGTCTACAACCGCGGCAATGACACCGACCCCTCGACGCTCGATCACCATCTGACGTCGACGGTGGCGGAAGGCCACATTATGCGCGATCTCTACGAGGGGCTCGTCGTGCAAGGCGCTGACGCCGAAGTAGTGCCGGGCGTCGCCGAGCGTTGGGACATTTCCGAAGACGGCATGACCTACACGTTCTATCTGCGCGAAGACGCACGCTGGTCGAACGGCGATCCGGTGACGGCAAACGACTTCGTCTTCGCCTATCGCCGCATCCAGGATCCGGCAACGGCAGCGCCTTACGCCAACATGCTCTACGTCATCGAAGGCGCCGAAGAGGCGAACACGGCTGGCGGCGCGCTCGAAGACATCGCTGCCCGCGCCATCGATGATCGCACGCTGGAAATTACCCTGAAGACACCGGCCCCCTACTTCCTTGAGCTTCTGACCCACCAGACAGGCCTGCCGCTGCACCAGGCGTCTGTCGAGGAGCATGGCTCGAACTACACGAGCCCCGGCAATCTGGTGACCAATGGCGCCTATATGCTGGAAAGCTTCACGCCGAACGACCAGATCGTGATGCGCAAGAACCCGGAGTTCCATGACGCGGACAATGTCGCGATCGACGTCGTGAACTATATCCCCTTCGAAGAGCGCGCGACCTGCCTGCGCCGTTTCGAGGCCGGCGAGGTCCATTCCTGTTCCGACGTACCGCTGGAGCAGATGGACTATATGGAAGCCAATCTCGGCGATGCGCTGCGCATCGTCCCCTATCTCGGCACCTACTACCTGCCGGTAAAGACGACGAAGGAGGGTCTCTCCGATCCGCGCGTCCGCCAGGCGATGTCCATGGCGATCGACCGTGAGTTCCTGGCCGAGGAAATCTGGCAGGGCGCAATGATCCCGACCCACTCCTACGTGCCGCAGGGCATCGGCAATTACGGCGAGCCGGCGGAAATGCCCTATGCCGATGACGACATGCTGGACCGCGAAGATGCCGCGATCGCGCTTCTGGAAGAAGCCGGCTACGGCGAGAACGAGCTGTCCATCGAGCTGCTGTACAACACGTCGGAAAACAACGCGAACACGATGACCGCGATCGCCGACATGCTGGGCAATATCGGAATCCAGGCAACGACCGTCGAAATGGAAGGCGCCACCTACTTCAACTATCTGCGTGAAGATGGCGACTTCGATGTCGCTCGCGCCGGCTGGATCGGCGACTATTCAGATCCGCAGAACTTCCTCTTCCTGCATGAGAGCGACAATCTCGGCTTCAACTATTCCCGCTGGGTGAACGAGGATTACGACGAGCTGATGGATCAGGCGTCCGTGGAAACGGACATCGATACCCGCGCTGAAATCCTGAAAGAGGCAGAAACGCTTCTGTTGCAGGAAGTGCCGGTCATTCCGATCCTCTACTACACGGCCAACGCGCTCGTGTCGGATCGTCTTGTCGGCTGGGAAGACAACGTCATGAACGTCCACGGCAGCCGTTGGATGTCGATCACCGAATAGGCTTTCAGCCCTTACCCGGCGAATTCGGGCCAGCGATGGCTTGGATCGCCGGGTGATTTCTCTGGGCGCTGAGAGCGCCGTCCTTCGCCGATAGGCGTCGTCAGGAAACCTTAAATGGTCGGCTATGTGCTGCGGCGTCTGTTGAGCGCCATACCGACGGTGTTTATCATCGTCACCCTCGCCTTTTTCATGATCCGCATCGCGCCCGGCGGTCCGTTCGATCTTGAACGCCCGCTCGATCCGCTGATCATGGAAAACATCAACCGCGCCTACAATCTCGATAAGCCGCTCTGGCAGCAGTATCTGCTGTATCTCGGCAATCTGGCGCAGGGCGATCTCGGCCCGAGCTTCACGCGGCGCGACTTCTCGGTGATGGATTTGTTCCGAACTGGCCTGCCCGTTTCCATCCAGCTGGGCGCCATGGCGCTGTCGCTGGCGCTTATCGTCGGCACGGCTCTCGGCGCGCTTGCGGCTCTGCGTCAGAACACCTGGATCGACTACATGGTTGTCGGCACCGCCACGCTCGGCATCACCATACCGCCCTTTGTGATCGCACCCGTCCTGTCGCTGTTCTTCGGCGTCATGCTCGGCTGGCTGCCAGCCGGCGGCTGGGGCGGCGGGCAGTTCCGCTATCTCGTCCTGCCGGTCGCAACCCTTGCCCTGCCCCAAATCGCGATCATTGCGCGGTTGACGCGTGGCGCCACCATCGAGGCCCTGCGATCGAACCATGTGCGCACCGCCCGCGCCTATGGCTTGCCGACCCGCGTCGTGGTCGTCACCCATGCGCTGCGTGCCGCCATGCTGCCTGTCGTCTCCTATCTCGGCCCGACGGCAGCCGCCCTGCTCACCGGTTCCGTCGTCGTGGAAACCATCTTCGGCATCCCCGGCATCGGACGCTATTTCGTGCAAGGGGCGCTCGGGCGCGACTACACGCTCGTCATGGGCACGGTGATCGTCATCGCCGTCTTCGTGGTGATCTTCAACCTGATCGTCGACATCCTCTATGCGTGGCTCGATCCGCGCGTGCGTTACGATTGAGGACCATGCGATGACCGAGACAATCTCCGCCCATTCCGAACTGGACTACCGCCAAAGCCGCTCGCTTGGCCAGGATGCCTGGCTTCGCCTGCGCCGCAACAAGGCGGCCGTCGTTTCGATGATCGTGCTCATCGCGCTCGCCCTCACGGGCATTTTCGGGCCGATGCTCTCGCCGCACCCTTATGACCGCATCTATCCGCAATATGTACGCGCCCCGGCGAGCTTCGAGGCCTACCCACGTGCGGACGACATAACCCCGGCTTTCGAAAGCGCGATCGAACGCGGCCGTGTCACGATCGGCGAAATCACGATCGAGGGCCAGACCGCGCGGGCACTCATTTCGAACGACGAGCCGATCGACGACCGCATCACCCGCTATGTCGACCGCTCCGACCTCTTCTCCAATGCGCGCCTTGAAAACCTCAGCGCCGACGGTCTAAGCGCCGAAATGGTGGCGGACGTGCAGCGGCTGCGCTTCCTCTTCGGCACCGACGCCAACGGCCGAGACGTGCTGACCCGCACGATGATCGGCATCCGCATCTCGCTTGCGATCGGGCTTCTCGCCTCGCTGATGGCACTTGTGCTGGGCGTCACCTACGGCGCCGTCGCCGGCTATCTCGGTGGCCGCGTCGACAATGTCATGATGCGCTTCGTCGACATCCTCTATTCGCTGCCCTTCATCTTCTTCGTCATTTTGCTGGTCGTCTTCTTCGGGCGAAGTTTCGTTTTGATCTTCATCGCCATCGGCTGCACCGAATGGCTGGACATGGCTCGCATCGTGCGCGGGCAGACGCTCACCATCAAACGGCAGGAATATGTGGAAGCCGCCCAGGCCATGGGCGTGACGAGTTGGGGCATCCTGCGCCGGCACGTGATCCCGAACACGCTCGGCCCGGTGATCGTCTTCGTTACGCTTCTGGTGCCGAAGGCAATCCTCCTGGAAAGCCTGCTCTCCTTCCTCGGCCTCGGCGTCCAGCCCCCGCTGACGAGCCTCGGGCTCCTGATCTCCGATGGCGCGGCAAACATGCGCGGCGCGAGCTGGCTCCTGATCTATCCGGCGGTGACGCTGACGATCATCCTCTTCGCGCTGAACTTCCTGGGCGATGGCCTGCGCGATGCGCTCGATCCGAAGGACCGATAGAATGAGCGACCCGATCCTCAAAGTGCGCGATCTGAAGGTCGAATTCGGTACCAATGACGGGCCCGTCTACGCCGTCAAAGGCATCGACCTCGACGTGATGCCGGGTGAAACGGTCGCGATCGTCGGCGAATCCGGCTCCGGCAAGAGCCAGACCATGATGGCGATCATGGGCCTGCTCGCCGGCAATGGCCGGGCGAATGGCTCGGCGCAATACCGCGGAAAGGAGATCATCGGCCTTTCCGACCGGGCGCTGAACCGCATCCGCGGCGAGAAGATCACCATGATCTTCCAAGAGCCGATGACGTCGCTCGATCCGCTCTACAAGATTGGCCGGCAGCTATCCGAGCCCATCATCCACCACGGCAAGCTGAAGCGAAGCGAGGTGCGGCCGCGCATCATCGAGCTGTTGAAGCTCGTCGGCCTGCCCAACCCGGAACGGCGGATCGATGCCTATCCGCATGAACTTTCCGGCGGCCAACGCCAGCGTGTGATGATCGCGATGGCGCTCGCCAACGATCCGGACATCCTGATCGCCGATGAGCCGACGACGGCACTCGACGTGACGATCCAGGCCCAGATCCTCGAACTTCTGGCCGATCTGCAGAAACGGCTCGGCATGGCGATCGTCTTCATCACCCACGACCTCGGCATCGTCCGGCGCTTTGCCGACCGCGTCTACGTCATGCAGAGGGGCGAGGTGGTCGAGACGAACGACGCCGAAGTGCTGTTCACCGCCCCTGCCCACCCCTACACGCAGATGCTGCTGGCGGCCGAGCCGACCGGCATCAAGGCACCGCCGCCACCGACGGCACCGGTGCTGCTGGAGGGCCGCGATGTCGCCGTCACTTTCCGCGTCGGCGGCGGCTTCATGAAGGGGCCCGCCATCGACCTGAAGGCCGTCGACCGCATTTCCCTGCAGTTACGACAAGGCCAGACGATCGGGATCGTCGGTGAATCGGGGTCAGGCAAATCGACGCTCGGGCGGGCGCTTCTAAGGCTCGCGCCTTCCAAGGGCGCAGTGCGGTTTCAAGGCAAAGACATTTCCCACGCCGACCGCGAGGCCATGCGGCCGTTGCGGCACGAGATGCAGCTCGTCTTCCAGGATCCCTTCGGGTCGCTGTCGCCCCGCATGACGGTCGGCCAGATCGTGACGGAAGGCCTTCTGGTGCACGAGCCGCACCTCACCCGACGGGAACGCGATGCCCGTGCGATCGAGGCGCTTGCCGAAGTCGGTCTGGATCCGCTGATGCGCAACCGCTACCCGCACGAATTCTCCGGCGGCCAGCGCCAGCGCATCGCGATTGCACGCGCCATGATCCTCAAGCCCAAGATCGTTGTGCTGGACGAGCCGACCTCGGCGCTCGACCGCTCGGTGCAGAAACAGATCGTCGACCTGCTGCGCGATCTGCAGAAGGCGCACGACCTCGCCTATCTCTTCATCAGCCATGATCTGGCGGTGGTGCGGGCCATGGCCGACCACATCATCGTGATGAAGGACGGCCGGATCGTCGAGGAAGGCGCGACAGCCGAAATCTTCGACCATCCGCGGGAAGCCTATACGCAGGCACTGATGGCGGCGGCGGTGGACCAGACGAGGTTCCGGCGCTCCGCCTGATCGACCGTCGGCTCAACGATCGTCGTCGCCGGGCAGCTTCGGCGGCGCGAAGCGCACGATGTCGTCTTCGCCGAGATAGCTGCCGGTCTGGATCTCGATGATCTCCAGCGGGATGACACCTGGATTTTCCAGCCGATGGACCTCGCCGACCGGGATGTAGGTCGACTGGTTCTCCGAAAGCGTCACCTCGTGATCGCCAATCGTTACTTTCGCCGTGCCCTTCACGACGATCCAGTGCTCCGCACGGTGATGGTGCATCTGCGTCGACATGGCCGCTCCCGGCTTGACGGTGATGCGCTTCACCGCATCGCGCCCGCCCCTATCGACCGTGTCGATCGCGCCCCAGGGTCGATAGAGCTCGCGATGGTTCAGATGCTCGCGACGGCCATCGGCTTTGATGGCGTCGACGATGTGGCGCACGTCCTGAACCTTGTCCTTGTGCGCGACGAGGACCGCATCCTTCGTCTCGATCACGACGAGATCGGTCGTGCCGACAAGGGCGACCAGCCGGTGATCGGCTTCCACGAAGCTGCGGGAACTTGCGGTCGCGATCACATCGCCGCGAAAGGCGTTGCCGTCGGCGTCCTTTGCCCGGACATCGAACAACGCCGACCAGGACCCGATATCGCTCCATCCCGCATCCAGCGGCACCACCGCCGCCCGCGTCGTCTTTTCCATCACGGCATAGTCGATGGAGACCGCTGGGCACGCCTCGAACGCGGCCCGGTCCAGGCGCAGAAAATCGAGATCGGCGACCGCCCCGTCGAGCGCCCGACGGCACGCAACAGCGATCTCCGGTGCATGGTGCTCGAGTTCTTTTAGATAATCGCTTGCCCGGAACAGGAACATGCCGCTGTTCCAGAGGTGATCGCCAGAAGCGATGTAGCCCTCAGCAGTCGACCGATCCGGCTTTTCGACGAAGCGTGCGACCTCGAAGCCGACTTCGCCAAGCTGCGCGCCCTGCTGGATATAACCGTACCCCGTCTCAGGACGGTCCGGTACGATGCCGAAGGTAACCAACCGGCCGTCCTGAGCGAGCGGCAGCGCTTTTTCGATGGCTTGCCGAAAAGCGCCGACATTCTGGATCAGGTGATCTGCGGCCAAAACGATGAGTAGCGGATCCTCATGCACCTGAAGCGCCTTCAGCGCTGCGACAGCGATGGCCGGTGCCGTGTTGCGACCGACCGGCTCGAGCACGATCGACTGAGTCCTTGCGCCAATGCCGCGCAACTGTTCAGCGGCCAGGAACCGGTGCTCCTCGTTGCAGATGAGGATCGGGTCGGCCGCCATGCCGGAAAGTCTCAGCGCCGTTTCCTGCAGCATGGTGCGATCGCTGGTCAGCGGCAAGAACTGCTTTGGATTCAGCTGACGCGACAGCGGCCAAAGCCGCGAGCCGGACCCGCCCGCCAGGAGCACCGGAATGAGCGGAGCCGATGCCGGCATCAGTGTTCCACTCCCACGGGAGCGAACGCCTTCAGGCGCCTCAGTCCTTCCGTAAGTAGTGCCTCCGCGGCATCTCGGTTCGGCGCTTCCACGTAGCAGCGCATTTCTGGTGCGTTGCCGGAAGGGCGGAAATGCACGATCTTTCCATCTTCAAGGAAAAACTTCACGCCATCGGTGGTGTCCCTTCCTTCGATGGAACCGAGACCATCGAGAAAATGCTCGGAGAATGCCGCGTCGTCCGCCAGCTGGCGCATGAGCGCCTGCCCCTTGGGGACAGGATAATCCTGCAGCCGATCGCTTAACGCCTTTGGAAGGCCAAGCCCCGAAACGACTTCCGAAGCCGGGGCGCCGGTTTGGCCCATGGCGATGAACATACAAAGGATCGGCAAAAGGGCATCACGCGTCGGCAAGGCCGGCAGCACATGGCCTGAATAGGTGATGTCGCTGCCGGTCAAAAACCCGCCATTGGCCTCGAAGCCGACGACGTTTCGGTGACCGGCAGAGACGGCTTCGGCCATGCCGGCAATCACGAAGGGCGAACCGACCCGGGTGCGCAGCACGGGCGCAGAGAGGCCCGCTTCGATTCCCGAACTCGAGGTCACAGGCGTAACGACGCTGCCTGCGTTGAGGATCTTCGCGGCGATCAGACCGAGCGCATCGCCGCGCACCTGCCGGCCCTTTTCGTCGATGACAAGCGGACGATCGGCATCCGCATCGGTCGAAATCATGAGATCAAGCTGCTCGCTGACGATCCAGGCAGCAAGCCGAGCGGCATCGGTCGCGCCAAGCGCCTCGGTATCGACGGGCACGAACTGCGCGGAGCGACCGAGCAGCACAGGCTGGCCACCCGATGAGGTGACGATCTCAGCAAGCAAGGACCTTGCGACGGAGGATTGTTCCCAGATACCGACCCGGCGACCGGAAAGCGCCGCGTTGGGTAAAAAGCCGCGATACCGAGCGCGATAGAGCGCGAGCGCGTCGGCTTCGGCTGCGGCCACCTCGCCTGTCGAACGAGCGCCGACCGCATGCGAGCCCTGCTCGGCCAGGATTTGCACGATCGCGGCTTCGTCCTGTTTGTCGATCTCGCCATCCGGTCGATAAAATTTCAGCCCATTACGATCCGCAGGAATATGCGATCCCGTGACCATGATCGCCGCCATGCCACGGCCCATCGCGAAGCACGCCAAAGCGGGCGTCGGCACGACGCCACAGCGCACGGGCATTAGCCCAACCTGAATTATCGCTTCGCACACCGCCTCACCGATCGCGGCTGAGCTCGGCCGCAAATCCTCGCCGACGGCGATCGAACCGCCCTCGCCGACCAAGCCGGATCGCTGGAGATGCTCGATGAAGGCGCGTGAGTAGATACCCGCATCGCCGCTGAGCAGGCGATCGACGAGGCCGCGTACGCCGCTGGTGCCGAATTTGACGGCCTCAGACACGGGCAGCTCGCTCACATGGATGGCGCTGGACAGGCGTGAACACGGGCAATTTCGAATTCATGAGAGGCGGGACAATCCTAAGAGCGGGCGCAAGAAATGACAGATAGCACGACCCGAGCAGGTGGCCAGTTTGACTCAAGGACATTATTGGTCGCCCACCCCGTAGCGGCGCATCTTGTCCCACAGCGTCGTGCGCGACACGCCGAGCAGTTCTGCGGCGTCCTTCAAGGAACCGTCTGTCTTGGCGAGAGCCGAGACGATCTGGGCACGTTCGGCCGCCTCCCGGGCGGCTGATAGCGTGTCGTCCACGGGTTGTGCCCGTGGCTCCGATCGGGCGATACTGCCGTCGGGAAAAAGATCGCGTGCGGTCAGCACGGTGTCATTGCCGAGTGCCACCGCCCGATCGACGCGGTTGATCATTTCGCGGATGTTGCCCGGCCAGCGATGCGCCAGCGCAGCATCGATCGCTTCCGCACCGATTTCCGGTGGCAGGCGACCCGCTTTTTGCGCCGCCGAAGCGACGAAGGCTTTCAACAGTCCACCAATGTCGCTGCCCCGTTCGCGCAAGGGCGGAAGCTGCAGTGTGATCACATTGATACGAAACCACAGATCTTCGCGAAACTTCCCCTCCGCGACGAGCGCGGCGAGGTCCTGGTTCGTCGCACAGACGATCCGGCCATTGAAGTTGCGCGTGTCGCTACCGCCGAGCCGGCGATATTCCCGCGATTCCAGCACGCGCAAAAGCTTCACCTGCAGCGGCAGTGGCAGATCGCCGATCTCGTCCAGGAACAGCGTCCCGCCTTCCGTTTCCTCGACAAAACCGCGATGTGCGCCGACCGCGCCGGTGAACGAGCCACGCTCATGACCGAAGATCATGGAATCTGCGAGATCAGCAGGCAGCGCTCCGCAATTGACGGGAACGAACTGCGCCGATGCCCGTGGCCCGCTGGCATGGAGATACCGTGCGGCGACCTCCTTGCCCGTGCCCGTCTCGCCAAGCAGCAGCACGGGCATGTCGGTCGCCGCCGCACGCTTCAGCATCTGCCCGATCTCGCGCATCGCCGGGCTGTTTGCGAACGGGTCGGCCGGAGCCTCCTTCACCAGCGATCTGCGGGTGATGTTTTGAAGCTCCTCGATCAGCTGATCGAGGTCGAAGGGCTTCGTCACGTAGTTCAGCGCGCCGGCACGCACGAGCCGCACGGCCTGGTCGATGTCGCCGAACGCCGTCATGAAGATCGTCGGCACGAGACCATTGCGGTCGAAATGGCTGCGCATGACCGTCTCGCCATCGCCATCGGGCAGGCGGATATCGGACAGGATGATCGCCGGCTGCAGCGACGCCAGCAGAGTGCGCGCCTCGGTGGCCGACCGCGCCCAGCTGACGCCGAACCCTTCCAGTTCCAGCCGCTGGCGCAGAGATGCTCCAAGCGTGGCATCGTCTTCCACCAGCAAGATCAGTGCACCAGACATCAAGTCACCCGTTGGTTGCCGCTGGAGCGGTTGGTGCGGCAAGCGTTATCCTGACCATCGTTCCGGCGCCATCCTCGCTGCGGATCGAAAGGCTGGCACCGATCTGTTCGACCAGATTGGCGATGACCCAGATACCGATTCCCCGCTCGGCCGGTATCGCTTCCAACTGGCCCGAGATGATCGCGGCGACCATTTCAGGCGGCATTCCCTGGCCTTCATCCTGGATCTCGATCGAGACCGTGTTTTCTCGCACATCCTGCGCGAGCGTGACGGTCACTTTCCCCTTAGCAGGCGAAGCCCGCACGGCATTCAAGAGCAGGTTGATGAGGATCTGCCGTAACGCATCGCCGTCGACATCAATCGCCACAGCTTCGTCCAGCACCCACTCAAGCTGAACGCCGAACCGTCTTGCCTCGGGCTGGATGAGAAGGTCGAGGTCCCGGATATCGCGTGCAAACAGGCGGCTGGTGCCCGAGCGCCGACGATAGGTCGAAAGCGTCACGTCAACGACACGACCGATGCTGTCGAGACCCTTTTCGAGCAAGTCGAGTGTCTGTTCGCGAACATCCGGGCGGTCGCCATATCGTTTCAAGGTCGAAACGCCGTTCTTCAGGCCCGCCAGCGGATTGCGCACCTCGTGGGCGATCCCAGCCGCCATGCGCGCGAGAAGAGCATCGCGCTCCTGCTGCGCCATCTGTTCGAGCAGCTTCATGCGTTCGGCTTCAGATCGCTCGCGGAGTGCCAAAGCCGCTTCCAGCTGGCGCAGCTCGTCGCCTTGGCGCCACGAGGCCAACGCGGTCGTCAGCGCGTCCTGATCGGCCAGCCGGTTGATAAATGTGTCGAGCGGGGCAAGCGCGCGCCGGGTGATCACATAGACCGCTATGGCCGCGATGATCGCGACCAAAAAATCGATCCCGAGAGCGACGCCCGAGGCCGTATCGGCCGTCTCCTTGACAGGTGTCGTGTCGAAGGTCGCAGCCAGAAACAGGACGCGATCATCCATCGCATAGGTTCTGAGAACAAGAAGCAGACCGCGATCCGGAAACGCGCTGAAGACCGTTTCGCCAGCTCCAAGATTTGCCGCGTCATCGAGTGCCGTGGCGAGCAGAGATCGGTGGGCTTCGCCAAGAACCATGGTCTGCGTGGTACCGGATGCGTCCGTCCAGCGCGCCGCCATGGCCTCTTCGAGCAGCGCGGTCCGATAGGTCAGCGACGCCTCGAGCTGCCGCTCCACGGCTGCCGGCGTGTCGGACGTCTCGGCTGCGATGTTGCCCGCAAGCGCGTCGAGAAAGACGGCAGCCTGATCGCGCAGCGCCGATTCGCTGTTGGACTGCAGCAGCCTCACCCCGAGCTGCGTCGTACCAACCGCGACGACGAAAATCGCGACCGCTACGAACAGCGGCAAAGCCAGGGTCAGCGGCAAGGTCTGGCGAAGTCGCGACTGCATGAAAACAGCCATACATCACCTTGCCGCCGCTGCAACAGACTCAGGCAGAAGCACGGCCTGCCGGCGCTTCCATGATAAGCACGTCGCCGCTCATGTCTGGGGCAATGCGCGACCGCCAATGGGCGCCGAACCAGCTGGTGCGAAGCGGCTTGGGCGTTGCACCAAGGATGACGGCGTCCGCATCCCGCAACTCATCCGGGATGGCACAACCCTCTGCACTCGCCTCGATGAGCCGGTAGCCGCAACGGAAATTCCTGGCAATTTCTTCGATCGCGCGCGTGTCGGCACCACGATCCGCGACATGCACCAAGCTCTCCACCGGCCACAACTGCGCCATGAGCGCCCATTCCACCAGCGCGGGCAGATGGTCCTCCCCGCAGTCGCGCACGACGATCATCGCCGCGCCTGTCGCGAGGTGCTTGCCGGTGAAAAGGACAGGGCCCCGATGAACGGCCGGTAGCCGCAAGAGGCCATCAGGCTCCCATGTCGTCAGGCTGCGACGCCCCTCGACCTGGTGATGGAACCAGCCCTGGCATGGCAGGACGAGAAGTTCTTCTCCCGACCCGTCGCAGGCGAGCAGTTGTTCCGGGTCGCCCTCGCTGTAATTGAGCACGGCATCGACGCCGATGAAGCTCTTCAGCGTGTTCACGGCCTTGCTCGCGCGATCGCGGATGAGCCGGCGCATCTGCGCCGGATCTTCCGCCGTGTCGATGGCATGGCCATCGATGAGGACGTGCGCGGAAAGCTTCGCTTCGTTTTGCTTCGCAACGCTGGAGGCACGTTGCGCGACCAGATCGACGTTGCCATCGATCACCGCGAAACGCACCGATTCAAGGCGCTGCAGCGAGGCCTTCGATCGCTCCGGCGCAAATGCCCTTGGTGCCGGCGATTTCACGCCATCGACATTCGCCGGAAGCCAGCCCATGCGCTCGTCCAGCGGCAGGCTCGACCGCTCAAGCACGCCTTCGAGAGCGTCGTCACCGCCAAGCGACAGCCGCGCCCCCGATACATAGGCGGCCCTGCCAAGAAGATGGCCGGCCACAGGCACGGTCAGAAGCAGGAAGATAACGGTGAAGATGCCCATAATTGTCGCATCGAGCGCCCCATGGGCAATCACGCTGCCGATGATGACGAGGCCAGCGCCGAGCGTGCCAGCCTTGGTGGCCGCATGCATGCGCTGGAACGGATCGGGCAGGCGCATCACGCCAAGTGCCGCAATGCAGAGAAAGACAACGCCCGCGAGCTTGAACAGAATGGAGAGAAGCGCGATCATTTCTCGTTCTCCTTCTTCTTCTCGAGCAGGGCCGACAGCGAGCATGTGGCGAGAAAGCCGATGAGCGCGATGCCGAAGGCGATGTCGAGAAATTCCCGGCGCCCGGTCACGATCATCGTCAATGCCGCGATCGCGACCGCTATCCCCGTCAGCATGTCGAGTGCGACGAAGCGATCCGCATAGCCGGGACCCGTCATCATGCGGATGGCCGCCAGTGTTAGCGGCACCATCAGGATCACGATCATCGCCGCGGCGAAGGTCGACAGAATGCCGTCCAGAAACTCGATCATCCTTCAATCTCCTTGATGCGCGTCTCGAATGTATTCTTGAGGCTTGTCACCACGGCGTCCGGATCCGGAGCATCGAGAACGTGGACGTAAAGTGTGGACAGGTCCTCGCTCACATGCAGCGAGGTGGTTCCAGGCGTCAGGCTGACGCAATTGGCGAGCGTGGTGATGCCCGCCCGGCTGCGCAGCCCCACCGGAACCGCCAGGATCGCCGGCCGCAGAGCAGCGCTGTCACCGAGAACCTGACGCGCCACTGCAACCGATGAAAGCACCAGTTCCTTGATGAAGACGGCAGACAGAACCACCGCCTGAACGGAGCGATTGATGAAGTTCATGGCGTTACTCCTGCTGTGTGCTCACCGCCATAGAAGGCGCCGATGAGCTGCGTGCGATCGCCCATGCTTTCCGCAGCCAGGTTCGAGAATGCGACGAGCGGTTCGGGATTGAAGCCGATGGCGAGCGTGATGATGCCGAGCGCCGCGATCGGCACCAGCATGACCGCCGGAACCGGACGCGCACGCACGGCACGCGGATGTTCTTTCCAGAAAGCCTCGATCCAGATCTTGCTCATCGAGAAGATCGTCAAAAGCCCGACGAACAGCGCAACGGCGGCAAGCCATGCCGCCTCGCCCTGGAAGGACGCATCGACGACCATGAACTTCGCCCAGAAGCCCGACAATGGCGGTATGCCTGCCAGCGACAGCGCCGGAATGGCGAAAAGCACTGCCAGAAGCGGCGAAGCCTTCATCAGCCCGCCGGACTTGCGCAGGTCGAACGACCCGGTGGCCCGGTGAATGGCGCCGGCGACGAAGAAGAGGTTCGCCTTCACCACGATGTGGTGGATGATGTAGAAGACGGCGCCGGCGAGCGCGAGCGGCGTCGCCACCGCCAAGCCTAGCATGATGTAGCCGATCTGGCTGATGATGTGGAACGACAGGATACGGCGCACATCCCACTGGATCGCGGCTCCGAACACGCCGAACAGCATCGTTCCAGCCGCGATGACCGCGATCAGCGGCTTCAGGGTGCCGTTATCCACCTCGAACAACAGCGTGAAGACGCGGAAGAGCGCGTAGACGCCAACCTTGGTCAGCAGGCCGGCAAAGACCGCCGAAACGATGATGGACGCCGTGTGGTAAGAGGCCGGCAGCCAGAAGAACATCGGGAAGAACCCGGCCTTGATGCCGAAGGCGAGCAGGAACATCATCGCCGTGAGCGTCAGCGCAGCCGATGGTTCGGTCTGCGGCAGCACCACTGCGAGGTCCGCCATGTTCAGCGTGCCCGTTGCCCCGTAGAGCAGCCCCACCGCCATCAGGAACAGGATGGTGGAGAAGAGGTTGAGCACGGCGTATTTGATCGCGCCGTCGATCTGCGCCCGCGTGCGGTCCAGCGTGATGAGGCCGAGCGTCGCGATCAGCATCACTTCGAACCAGACATAGAGGTTGAAGATGTCGCCGGTCAGAAACGCGCCGTTGACGCCGATCATGAGGCCGAGGAAGAGCGGATAGAAGCCCGAGCGCACCTGGCGCTGACGCAGATCGCCCATGGCGAAGACGAGCGCGCACAGCGCAAGCAGGCTCGAGATCACGACCATCGCAGCACTGAAGCGATCGGCAACGAAAACGATGCCGAAAGGCGGCATCCATCCACCGAATGCCTTGGTCAGGATCGCACCTTCCATGACTGCATCGACGAGAAACAGCGAGGCGCCGAAGGTCAGGACCATGGTGATGAGAGCCACCTGCCGCTGCACAGCCGGGAAGGCATGCAGCGCAGCTGCCAGTGCCGCACCGGCAAGCGGCAGGATGACGGGCCAGAGGAGAAGCGTATCAAACATTGTCGGCAGCCTTCTTGGCAAAGGGCGAGCCGAGCTCTTCGGCATCGTTCTGTTCGTCGGTGAAGACTGAGCCCAAGGATTGATAGGCCTTCAGCACGAGCGCGGCTGCAAAGGCCACGAGCGCGAAGCCGATGACGATCGCGGTCAGGATGAGAGCTTGGGGCAGCGGGTTGGCCGCTCCCTCGCCGAGCATCTGCTGACCCTGCGGGATCACCGGCGGAGCGGTGAACTGCAGGCCACCCGACACGAAGATCAGCAGGTTTGCCGCCGTCGACAAAAGCACCACCCCGAAAAGGATGCGCATCACGTGACGCGACAAGAGGAGATAGACGCCGGCACCCATCTGGGCCGCGACTGCGAAAGCGTAGATCAGGCTCACTGCTCCACTCCTTCATAAAAACGGAATACGAGGGCGAGAACGCCGCCAATGACGACCATGAAGACACCGATGTCGAAGATCGTTGCCGTGCCGAGATGCGTGGAGCCGAGTTCCGCCCACCAGTGGGTCAGGAAGGACCCGTCCGAGAAGAGGCCTGGAAGACCGCTCAGGAAGGCGAGGAAGAGCCCGCAGCCGATCAGCACGACCGGATGGACGATCAAGGCCTTGCGTGCCGCCGCAACACTGTCGGCGAGCGCCAGAAGCGCAAAGGCAAGCGCTGCGAACAGCCCGCCGATGAACCCGCCCCCCGGCTCGTTGTGACCGCGAAACAGCATGTAGATCGAGGCGACCAGCATCAGCACGAAGAAGAGCCGCGACATGGTTGAGAAGATGACGGACATGACCGCTTACTCCTTTGTGCGAAGGGGTTTGATGGCACCGCGCAGCAGGCCCCACGCTGCGATGGTGGCGATGGCGACGACGGCGATCTCGCCAAGCGTGTCGATGGCGCGATAGTCGACGAGGATGACGTTCACGACGTTGCGGCCATAGGCTTCGAGATAACTCGTCTCGCCGAAATACTCCGACAGCCTGAGATCGACCGGTGTCACGCCGATGGATGCGAGCGCGACGAACATCATGGCGGCAAAGCCACCCGCGATCAGCCCATCGCGACGCCGTTCGGAGACCGTGCGGGAATGCCGGGTGCGCGATGGCAGCCGCAGGAGCACGGCCGTCATCAGGATCACGATGAGGGTCTCGACCGCGATCTGCGTCAGCGCCAGGTCGGGAGCACCGTTCAGCATGAAGATGACCGCCGAACCGAAGCCGACGATGCCGACGGACACGAGGCCGGCGATCAGCGAGCGCACCAGGATGGTCGCCCCCGCTCCGACCACGGTGAGCAGGAGAACCAGCGCGACCGAGATGCGGATATCGCCCTCACCCGCCAGAAAATCCCCGCTTGGCGCTGCGAAGAACGCAATGACCAGCCCGGCGATGACCGTCAGCAGAACGATCGTCGTGTAACGATGCTGGTCACCATTCTGCAGCGTTTGCGTCGACACGCGCGCCGCACCGAGAACGCCGTTCAGCGCACCGTGATAGAAGCGGTCGCCAAGGAACCCATAGGCATGGTCGAAGGTCTTCAGCGCCGTGTGGATCTGCGTCCACTTGATGACGATCAGCGCGCCGATGGAGACGACCAGCGCCGACAGAAACAGCATCGGGGTCAGCCCGTGCCAGAGCGAGAACGACACGTCGATCGGCTGTCCATAGAGGGCCGAAGCGGCCGGTCCGATGAGCCATTGCGCGGCCGGTGCCGGAACGAGACCGATCAGGATGCCACCGGCGGCAAGCAACATCGGGCCGATGAGCAGGCCGGCCGTCTCGCCGTGATGGACTTCCGAGACCCGTTCCGGCTTGAAGTAGAACGGACGGATGGAGACGACGCCGGCGACACCCACCATCACCGCGTTAACGAGCACCGCCACTGCGATCGGGATGATGTTCCAGTCGTTGGCGAGTTGGGCTTCGAATAGATACTCTTTCGAGATGAAGCCGACGAATGGCGGCAGACCGGCCATGGACAGGCTGGCCAGCACGGCTGCAACCGCCGTGATCGGCAGGAAGCGGGCAAGTCCGCCGAGCCTGTTGAGGCTCGCCTCGCCCGTGGCGTGAATAGCCGTGCCCGCGCAGAAGAAGAGCGCCGCCTTGTAGAGCGCATGCGCCAGGATAAACCCGACCGTCGCCACGGCTGCGACCTCGCCAGTGAGTCCGATCAGCATGACGAGAATGCCGAGCGACGCGACGGTCGATTGCGCCAGCACCGCCTTGAAGCCTTCGGCGCGCAGTGCCTGGAGCGCCGCGACGATCATCGTCAGGGAACCGACGACGACGAGCGTATGCCCGTAAGCCGGCATTTCGGCGAAGACCCCATCGAACCGCGCCAGAAGGAACACACCGAGCTTCACCATCGTGGCCGAGTGCAGATAGGCCGATGCCGGTGTCGGCGCCGCCATGGCATTCGGGAGCCAGAAGTGGAACGGAAACTGCGCACTCTTGGTGAAAGCGCCGATCATGACCAGCACGGCGATTGTGCCTGCCCAGGGGCTGGCAACCAGTTCGTCGGAACGCGCCAGCACCTCGGTGAACGAGAACGTGCCGAGCGTCATGCCGATCACGACGATGCCGGCAAACAGCACGAGCCCGCCGCCGCCAGTGACGATGAGCGACTGAAGAGCCGACTTGCGGGCAGCCTCCTTGTGGCCGTCGAAGCCGATCAGCAGGAACGATGCGAGGCTCGTCAGTTCCCAGAAGACGAACATGACGATGAGATTGTCGGACAGCACCGTGCCGAGCATCGCCGTCATGAACAGCATGATGAGGCTGAGGAACCGGCCAAGCTCACCGCTTGGCTTCTCGGCAAAATAGGCGCCCGCATAGATCGTCACCAACGTGCCGATCCCGGTGATGAGCAAGGCAAAGAGGAGCGAGAAACCATCGAGCCTGAAGGCAAGTTCAACCCCAAGCGATGGCACCCAGGACAGCTGCGCAAACAGCACCTCCCCGCCCGCAACCTGCGCGACGTGAAGGAAGATGGACACGAAGATGAACAACGGGATGAGACTGATCACCCACCCTGTGTGCCGCCCCAGAACCGACGAAACCGGCCGGGCAACAACGGCCCCCGCCAAAGCGATCAATATGCTCCATTCAAATGTCACGGCATGCATTCCTCTTTGCTGGTGACAAACATCTCAGCAAGCGGCATGCCAGAATGGAAGGATGAGCAATTTCAGATGTTTAGAGGGACTGAGAAAGCTGAACGTTCAGAAAGCCGAACACCGCTTCACGACGGGAGTTCGAAATTTCGAACATGCGCGGCCATGAAGGACTTGCATAAAGATGACACGGTCGAGCATCGCCGGCTTCTGCACTTTTAGAACATAACCGCTGGATGCCTGCTGGCCGCTCGGCAGCATCTGGACATCCAGGTTGCAATGCAGGGGAACGGCGATGACCACTGCTTTTCTGACGTGCGTGTCACCCAGCCCGCCGGCACGACCTAATACCGTGACGCGGAGCGACCTGAATAATTGTCGTTGCCTCAGCCGGCCCGAAAGAGCCCAGCTTCTGCACGCGTTACCCGATCCGAAACCGCCCTACGGATCCATCTCGAACTGTCGGTAAGAAATCCCAACGCGTTGAACGGGACCAGTTGCGTCTAATGCAAATCAACGTCGCCTCAGCCATTTCTGCTATCTTCAAAGTTTAACTGAAATTCGTCTTCAGGTTGTGTAACCGCGGAGATCGTCTTCGACCTTCACTTCAGACCTCCGGATCCACAATCCGAAGTAGAGGTTTTTTTGGTTGTAGCCAAAAATGTTGACAACCCTCGATGGCGTAAGGCTTTTGAGGCATAAATGTCTGATAATGTTGACATTTTATAGCGTTTTGAGCCACTTCTGACATTAACGAATCACTCAACACGTTGTGCGAAAAGGGCTTGTCAACAAATTTGAAATGGTACGAGAATGGTACGGATTTTTCTGGGAGCCCAAAACTCATGGTTGGAAAGCACAACCTATACATTGAAGTGCACCACGTGGATGCGGCGTCGCGGGCAGCGCTCAAGAACTCGAAGAAGGGTGCAATCGATGAGAGCTACACCCTCACGGACCGAGGCCATCGTGGCCTAGCGCTCCGCCTTCGAGGCGGCAAAGTGTCCTGGATGGTGAAGACCACAAAGGTCTCCAAGGTCATCGGCTACGCTCATCCAAAGACGCACCCGTGGGCCATCAAGGGGATCATCGAAGCCAAAGAGATTGCCGGTCACGTCCAGGCGATGATCCGAAATGGCGAAGAGGCACTCGTCGACGATTACCTGTCCAACCGGCATTCCCTGAAGGATCATGACAAGGCCGTTTCTGCGGTGAGGCCAGTTGCAGAAACTTGGACTTTTCGAACATGCCTTGAGGAGACGTTGAAGGAACGGGCAGATGCGAGTGCGCAGCGACCGCTGCGACCCAGATCGGTCGATGAATACCGCCACACGTTCAGCCGCCCGATCCTTCAGCCGCTGCTGGAGAAGCCGGTCGTTTCCATTACCCGAGGTGAAATCGAAACGCTTCGTAAGGTCATCAAAGACAAGCATGGCATCCGACCATCGGAGAAGCTGCTCACAAATTTCCGATCGGTCATGGATCACGTAGCCGCGTTTCACTCGATGGAGGCTGGACTGGAAACAGTCGAGCCATGGTGGCGAATGCTATCGAGCCCCTTCGGGGTCAAGCCGAGGACACGGCGACCAACTATTCAGGAAATCGTAAAAACTCTGCTGATTGCAGAGGAGTATGCAACGAAGCCGTTTCCGGGCCGATACAACAAGAAGGTCGGCGTGGCTCCGAGCGCCTTGGCAGGTCTCTGGTGGCTGGCCCTGACCGCCCAACGGGCACAAGCGGGCTTGATGCTGAAATCCTACGACTTCAACGCGGACACGATACCCGGTCGCGAGGGCTGGATGCTTGCGGCGTGGGACGGGTCCGTAATGAAGAACAGGCAGACCCATGTGCTGCCGATACCACCGCGCGCCTCAGCAAAAATCCAGGAGCACCTGGCGAAATGCAAATATGTCGGCCGCAGCGACTGGGCCTTCCCAAGCTCAACGAACCCCGACAAACCCACCCATAAATCGGTCATCAACAACGTGATGAAGCGTATGGCGATGAAGGACCAAAAACGCACGAAGAAACCAAACAAAGAGAACGCACCAGCGAGCAAAGACACACGGGTCGACCTCTTCAGCGAGAGAGGCATTCTTTGGTGGTCGCCCCACGACATCCGCCGGACCCTGCTTCAGAGAATGGATGAGTTGGGAATGCCAGGCGGCGCATCGGCCATCATGGCGCACGAGATCAAACTGTCGCAAAGCCTCGACGACGAGCGGATGACGATGCTGCAGCGGGAAGAGTTTCGGCGACAGCGCGCCGCGCGCATCACATTGATGGCCTATGGCGGCGCGCAACACATCAACCTTAAGTCGACAGCGATGACTGCCTGGACCGACAGCATCCTTGATGCCTATGAGGAAGAGAAGGCCAGGCAAATGGCTTGGGGAGACGCAGCCTGATTCTGCCAGAAAGCAGATCTGAACTCCGTTAACCATCAGACCAAAACAACAGCGCGGATGGCATTATCCGATTGAATTATCAGATCTATCGCATATTCTAACACTCTCTCAAAGTGAGAAACGGCCTCCGCCGGTGCGCCAACACCGAACGAAGGCCTGACCCGCCAAACCTGAACAAGAGGTCCAACAGGCTATGCACACAGATATCGACATTCCCCCATTCTGCCTAGAACTGAACGAGCGCACCCACAACCGTGTGGGTTCGCCGATAGCGCCAGCGTGTCGCCCTGACTTGCGCAACTCCGGCATAGCCAGTCGTCCGCTTTAGACCTGGCCGCAACGGCTCCCTCACCTCAGGTTAATCTTCCGCATTCAGTCGCCCCGGGGCTGCTGATCAGTCGCGTCGCTTATTCTAGCGCTTTACCTTAGCGCCGGTCCGATGCCGCCTGATCTGCGCTCGCCTCCGCGTCTGATGCGCCAGTTCCAGGATGGAATCCTTCATGTCATTTTCCAATGGCGTGCGCCGCGCCGCGCCCGCAAACCAAGCTTCATCGTCAACACCGTCATCGACCGCATCGTCTCATGCCGTCGACCCACAGCATCGGCTGGTCGTCGACGACGCCATCCGCCAGCTCCGGTCATGCCATTCCGCGAGCGTCGATGCGCATTGGCAGTCGGCTGGCCTCATCGCGCTGGCTGCGCAAGTCGCGGCAGCCGAGGGACGGATGCTGGAACGGCTTCTCCGCGAGAAGGTATCCTCTGAAGCTCGATTTAAAGTGCTCGAAAGCGGCATCGACTTACCCGTGCTTGGAGACGCCGAGCGCATGCTGGCGTTGAATGAGTGGTCGCGACTGTCGAGCCTGGCGGTGGATCCAGATCGACGGGCCACCCGTCACTATCGTCCTGACCTCATCGTCATCGAGAGAGCGACCAGCCGCGCGATCATTGTCGACGTCAAGCGATCGTTGTCGTCTTATTCCGGCAACAGACAGCTCAATCACCTGAAGAACCGAATGTTGGCGGCGGCCTTGGTCGCGCCGCAGATCCTATACACCGAGCATCAGCGAACTATGGTGACGCGTACCGAGATCGCCATCCTTGATCTGGCTGACAGTCGCTCTTTGTACGGGGACGGCATTTTCGGTCTCTGCCATTTAGACGCGTTGCTCGGTATGCCGGGCCTCGCGGCTGATCTGCAGCAATGCCGCGTTGTCTATCGGGCAGCAGTCGACGCCCTATTGCAAGAGATTGCTGTCGGCACTTTCAGCCTGTCGCGGCTCACACCGATGGCCGATTCAGATCCGTCCTCCGGCGACGCCGCATCGGCCGATATTGATGACGAAGACGAGCCTGGTGACGGCAGGACCCGAATATCATCCCAGCGCCGGGCCGCGACCATGGCCCCGGTCGGGCTCGCGCGACTGCACCCAGCCAGCGTCAGCATCAGCGCCTGAGGCTCAGGGGCCCAGCCCCTGCCCTCCGCTACTCATCCCTCATCATCGTTTGAACTGCGCCGCGCCAACGCGAGCAGCGGCAGCAGCGGAGCTGTGTCATGCAAAAGCCAATCAAATTCCCCGTCAATCCCATCCTCGAAGCGGCGTCCGAGAAGCGCCTCTCCCGTCGCGTCCGTCCGACATTCGATCCGTCAACCGCTCGCGCTCAACAGCCATGTGGAGCGGACGATCAAGTCGTCGAGCAAGCACGTCTTGCATCCGGCAAGAGCCGTCTCGTTTCTGCGTTGCCAGATGCTGCAGTGCTCATCGGGCTTGCCATGCAATTTGCACGGATGGGTAATTTCCGGCCCGGGTCAGTTCCGATGCCAGTCCTAACGCAGCTCGGATGGCACGGGCTGGCGGGGGATCACGCCGCCCTTCTGGTTCTCAGCCACATCCACCGTCGTGCGCTTCTGCACATCACCGATCCAGAAGGACGCGTCCGGCTCCAGCCAAACACCAACAGCGCGATCGGAGGTGCAGCATGAAAGCCTACGCTACGTTTCCTCGACACATCACCGATCAGTCGCAGCGGCAGGAGCACAAGAGCTTCATGAGCCTTGCCCGTTTCCTGCGCCGCGCCATGATCGTTCGCGCCTTGCGTGACGAGCGGGAATTCCGCTGCGGCCAACCGGGACGGTTCATCCTGCTCGTCCCACCGAATTTTGAGCCCAAGACAATGGTCAGCGCTGCGACGCGCGCTTTGTCTGAGTGTAAGCCCGATCTCCAGGATTTATTCGAGTATGACGTCGACCCAGTGGATGCAGAGACATCGCCATTGTGGTTGGAGGACTTGCCCGTCCGGCTGATGGAAATGCCACGGTATCTGCTCCTGACGCAAAGCCTGGATTTCATCCCCCATAGGTGCCGCCTGGGTTTTGACGCTGTGCTGCAGATGCAGCCTCCGACGCCCGCTCACTGGCGGGCGGCGCTGAAAGTGTGTCTCGGCCTGGCCGCCACAAACGCGGAGATCGATCGTATTGCGCGCCTGCCGATTGATCTCGTCGCCCTTGCGACGGGGCGACGGAGATCAGTCACAGAGATCATCGATGAAGTCGAAGCGGCTATCGCGGAAGACGATGCGAAAGAGAGTCGGTTAAAACAGCCCGACGCATCATCGCGGCAGCCGCGTTTGATGACGCTTCAGGAACTTTCTGGCTATGGACCTGCGCAAACATGGGGCCTCGACCTCGCGTCTGACCTGGCTGCATGGAAAGCCGGAGAGCTCGCCTGGGCAGATGTCGATCGTGGCGTCCTTCTGTGTGGACCTCCCGGGACGGGCAAAACGACTTTCGCGGCGGCACTAGCGCGGAGTTGCGACGCGCATCTTGTCGCCGCGTCTGTTGCACGATGGCAAGCGACCGGGCATCTCGGTGATCTCCTCAAAGCGATGCGCAAGGATTTTGCAGCGGCCCGTAAGCATGCGCCGAGTATTTTGTTCATCGACGAGTTCGACTCGATCGGTGATCGAGCGCGGTTCAGTGATCACCATGCGAGCTATTCGATCCAGGTCGTCAACGGTTTGCTTGAGTGCATCGACGGGCTCGATGATCGCGAAGGCGTCGTCATCGTCGGAGCCTGCAACCAGTCCGAGGGAATCGACCCCGCGCTTCTGCGATCGGGACGGCTTGATCGGCAGATCGACATTCCGCTTCCTGATGAGACTGCACGGCGAGCGATTTTGCGTGTCCATCAGCCGGACGCGCTCGACGAAGACGTCGCCGAGAAAGTCGCGTCGGTGACTGAAGGCTGGTCGGGTGCTGACCTCGAAGCGCTCTGTCGCCGAGCGAGGCGACGTGCGCGGAAAGAACGCCGGGCCGTGATGCTGGATGACTTCATGACGGAGCTCCCCGAAGAGATCGCGGTGCCAGACGATCTCGTAGAGGTCATGGCAATTCATGAAGCTGGCCATGCCGTGGTAGCATCGGCACTCGGGCGCGGTGTTGAGATGATCGAGATCAACCGGACCCTCAGACGCGAACATGCTGGGCTAGGCGGCCATGTCACGCTTCTGCAGCAGCCGCTAAAGCGGCGATCGCGTGCAAGCTATCTAGAAGAGGTCACCATCCTGATGGCGGGCATCGCAGCCGAGACAGTGTTTTACGGCGAGCATGCAGATGGCGCGGGAGCCGTGCGCGGTAGTGACCTGCAGCGGGCAACTGACCTTGTCACAATCATGGAAACCTCAATGGGGTTTGGCTCGTCTTTAGTCTACCACGACGCGCAAGACGCCTATTCTCTCGATCGGTTACGTCGATCCGACCTCAAACTCAAAGGGCGGGTAGATGCCATCCTCAAATCCTGCCTGAAGACAGCAAAGGACATTGTTTCGGCTGATCGGCAGGCGGTCGAGGCTATCGCAAAACATTTGGTGCGAAATGGATCGATGCCTGGGCATCAGGTGAAGAGCCTCATGGAGAGGCAGCGGACATCAGCGAAACGTCGTGGTGCAGCGCAGACGACAAACGTCGCATGATTAAATAGCGAGGGACAGCACGAACGGATGGACGTCACACCACCGCAACGGTCCCTCGCCGTTCGATCAAGCAGCTGCAGCTTAAGAATTCCGATTCACCGGCAAACGGCGTTTGCAGGCCACGCGCGGTGGTCCATGAGGATGCGCAATGTTGACATGACGACACAATTGAATTCACGGGACGACCTGCATCCGGCACGTCGACTCCCTGCGCCATGCCCCTTCCCACGTAAGGGCCACGCCCCCAGGGCTTGTCGGATGAAGGCATTTCGATTTGCGTGCTGGGCAGATTCAATTGAGATGATGTCTCCGCACATCGCTTCAATGCTTGCTTCGGCGATCCATAGATCGATATTCGCGATTCTGAATGCGATAAACGCGAGTCACGCAGCAACGGCGTTTGATCTTGGGTCGGCACTGCTCTTGAGCGTAAAGCTGTCCCGAGAAGACCGCCCAAGTCCGCTCGGATCCGCAGGGACGTGCTTCGCCCCATGCTTTCGACGGTCCTTTTCCAAGCGTTCTTCCAGCCGACGCAATCGCGGCAGAGAGCCGTTGGCACTCTACCGACCGCAGCCCCCCGGTGGCCGTCGACAATGCTGATTCACGTCGTGACATTTGCGATTCATCGACGGACGCCGTTAGGGGATATGACACCCATCTCGCTATTGGCGTCAGTGTTGACGTCACGGCCGACTGTTCGACCGGCATGCATCTCGAAATCTGCGCAATCTGGCCAGTTGGAATCGCTCGCAGCCTAATTTCGACGAAAAAAGCCGCTTTCTAATGCGTCCTCGCCTGAATTCATTCCGATGTTTGTGCACATTCAGACAATTCGGGTTGATTTGAAGTAATTCAATTCGATGTCGATGTTTTCGATTCAGACCTCAACGAAAGCGATTCACGCGCTGAACGGCGTTTGCACGTGTGGCTGGTGACGGGATGAGCCGACCCTGAGCAGCATGTGCCAAGGGCGTTATCCGCATCTGCACGAATTCCAGTTTGATGGATTGCGCCGACAGGATTGGCGACACACCCTTTGAAAGGGGCATCCTGCTCCAGAGCATTCTCATGACCCATCGACCAAAGCTTCCGGCCGTCGTCGGTCTCTACGCCTGGCAGACTCATCCAACGTCCAGAACGTCAGGCCACCGGCCGCGCATGCGCCGCCGTGTCAACATTGGACCGAAGGGATGCTGCTCATGACCAGCCGTTCCAAGAAGCGCCCAACAGAAACGCGCCAAGCAGCCATCCGGCGGCGAGAGCAGCGTGAGCGGCAACAGGCCTATCGAGATGAGATGCGGGACTTGCGACGTCCTGATCGCGACGACATCGCACGCGTTTGGCTGTGGCAGTCAATCCGGATGGCAGAAAAAGCTGAGCCGAAACACCGCGACTGGATGCAGTGTACTGTTCTTGAAGCGCTCAAAGCTCAGGGCTTCGACGAGCGCCAAAGCGAGATCGCGCTTGACGAACTCGTCGAGCGGTACCGTCAATCAAACAAGCCTCCGTTTCGCCGGAAGCGGCACCTGAACGATGTGGCTGACTGACATCAACGGCCGAGGTTGCCCGCCGCGCCCAAGGATTACGGGACGACCTTATAAACGCCGTTCAACACCAATCCCCGCATTCCCTCCGTTACTCCCGACTTGAGAAACGGGATTCTCCGAATGTGAATCAGAAATATTAGGCGCGCAAAATCGAATCCAGAAACAGTGGTCCCTCCTGTCGAGAACGCCCATCCTCGATCGCCGCAGCCACCCGGTAGCCAATCATGCTCCTCGTCATCTCCACTTTGGCAGATCACCCGAAAAGTTGAATCAGGTAAAGCCGTCCGCTCAAATCCTCAAACCGTCTCTACCTTCGTCGAAAATGCTTTAGGAGCTCGGGCGGTGTTCAAATCTGGGTTTCCGTTCTACGATGGAGCATTGCGCGTAGAACGGGAGAGCAGAATTTTATTCACGATCTCGTCGGGCGCTGAACTGCTTACGAGGGAAAAATGATTGATAGGCAAGCCGGTTTAATTTAACAGATCGCCATTTTGAGTATCTCTGCAATTCCTCGTAAAGAGATATTTATCAACACACACCATTATTCTAAACCATGAATGGAACCTGAAATTATAAATGCTGCCGTCTTATCCAAGTGTCGAAGATATGGTTTCTATAAGACCGCTAGATTTTGAACTGCTGCGAAACGAGGTTGTGACCGATCTTCACTACGCTCCTTCGTTTGGCAAGCATCAAAATCTGCAGCAACAGATTCGCATGCTGGAGCACGAATTTTCTGGTCAGTCGCGGCTGAAACTCGTGCATGCGACTTTGAACGTCTTGCTGCGACGCGATATTGAGGTCGACAACGTCTATCGACAATTTCGCAGACTCTGGGCTGAGCATGGCGATCTCCTGATCGAGACGTTAGACAGCCGGTGGCTAATTTCAGCCTGCGACTCGATCAGCGACCATTCAGATGATTCCTGCGAAGCATCGAACGCTGCTCTCTGCAGCTTATTCATGAATACGCTTAAACTGACCGAAACCGAGCGCCTCATCACCGCTTCTGCCAAGCCCGATCCGACGCGAGTGGCAGGGCGAACACCATTGTTCGACGGGATGACGGCATTCTTGCCAACGTCGGGCGACATGCCAGCAAATTTGCTGAAGCGCTTAGACCGACGGTTGAGTCCTGAAACACTAATCGGATTGATCGGCCGAGAACTCGTGAGCCGGGCCCTTTCCGCAGATACCGTCTTTAGTCGGCTTGCCGAATGGCAAACCAATCATTTCTGGCAGGGTTATCTTTTTCCCCGTCCAGCACCGACCCGTGTCCTCCGACGCTCTGTAACGCCAGCCAACCCACAGCCCACCACGGCGGAGCCTAGCAGGCCAGGCTATATTCTGCTGAACGACACTGGTCGGTTGGGCGACAGCTTTCATTTCGGAACTGTCTACGCATGCTGTGCCATCCGTCAGAACTTGGCTTCCCTTCAGTGGCACGAAATCGGCTGGGCCAATGATCGCGCAAGGTTTGATGCTTTGCTTGCAGATGCTAAGTCGCCGCCGACACTTGTCGTGCTGAATGGCGAAGGCACCTTGCACCACGGCGCTGCACGCGCGGCTGAATTGCTCTCGATATGTGCGCACGCTAAACAACTGGGGATGAAAGTTGCAATTATAAATTCTGTCTGGGAAGATAATCCGAGTAGCATGGAAGAATTACTTAAAAGTGCTGATGTCATACCCGTGAGAGACAGTCAGTCGCTCGCATCCCTACCAGCAGGATTGTCAGCTACGGTCACGCCGGACGTTTCAATTCAGCTATTCCTGCGAACGCTGCGCAAAGGTAGCTTCTTGCCACCGCAGCACGAGATCGGCGTGATAGACAGTGTCGTTCCGAGGAATTCTGCTGCGCTGCTGCGCTTTGCTGAACGCGCAGATGCGAGGTTCTTTGTGATGCCAATTGGCAATTTACGCAAAACCAGGAATGCAGTCGCCGAGCGATCAGGGCACGTTTGGCCGAGACTTCTACAGGCGACGGATCTGATGGCCGCCAAAGCTTGGGTCACGGGGCGATTTCATGGACTGATCGCCGCGGTTTGCGCCGGCATCCCAGTTTGCGCCTTGCCCTCTAACACCAAGAAAGTTGAAGGTTTTCTCCACGACGCTGGCCTCGCCGAAGCCTGTTTACTTGACCCAACTTGGACCGATGCCCCCGTGCTTCAGCAGCGCGATGAGCTAGCCCGGCGTTTTGAGACGCAGCAGTCAGCGGCATTCATCGAACACCGAGAGGCATATCTCGAAACGGCTGAGATGAAGATCAACCAGATGTTTGGTGCCGTCGCCAGACTAGGTTTTTAGTCACGACATCTGGTGGGTAAGATTGACAGTGAATCGATCCGGTACCGCTGTGCAGTTATTACAGATGTACTCGCAAAGTGCGCACTTTAGGGTCTCCAGTCGCCACTTGCAATTATAGACGTTGATGAAGTCTGCAGCATGGTGACCCGCCATTGAACGTTCATCCAACAGGAATATCCTCGGCCATTGTGTTACGCTGTAGCACACGGGTTTAGCAACTGGCGAAGATGCGAAATCCTTGTCAAGCGCAGAGCTGGAGATGGTTTCGGCGAAGGCCGCGGGGGTCTGGTAGCCAAACGAGGAATGCGGCCGCGCGGCATTGAAGTCTTCTCTCACTTCAGCGATGGCGCGGCGCGCATGGCCGATTCTGAAGAACAAACTTTCGTTTAGCAGCTTGAAATGCATGCGGCCGTGGAAGAATTCAACGTAGCCGTTTTGCAGTGTATTTCCGGGAGCGATGTAATGTCTGTCGACGCGATGATCCTTCGATCAGGCAAGGATCGCGTTCGAGGTGCACTCCGAAACGTGTTCTAAAACGATCATGGCTGGCTGCCTTAATCCTTCCCGAAAATGTCGCGGGTATATACTTTATGGGTCACATCTTCCAGTTCTTCAAATTTGCGGTTGGATATGATGACATTTGACCGGTTTTTAAAATCGCTGACATCTCGGACCACTTCGCAATCCAGGAATCGATTTTCAGACAGATTTGGCTCGTAAATTAAGACCTCAATTCCGCGATCTCGAATCCGCTGCAAAATCCCCTGGATCGACGACTCGCGAAAATTGTCCGAATCCTTCTTCATGATGAGACGAAAAACTCCAACGACGCGTGGGGACATTGATGCCACCCTATCAGCGATAAAGTCTTTGCGGACATCGTTCGCCTCGACGACTGCACGGATTAAGCTCTGCGGAATATTTTCAAAATTTGCTAGAAGTTGCTTTGTGTCCTTTGGCAGGCAGTAGCCTCCATATCCAAACGACGGGTTATTGTAATGGCTTCCGATGCGCGGATCTAATCCTACGCCTTCGATAATTGACTGAGTGTCCAACCCATTTGTAATCGAATAAGTATCGAGTTCGTTGAAAAAGGCTACGCGCATAGCAAGGTAGGAATTGGAGAAAAGCTTGATGGACTCTGCTTCTGACAATCCAGTTAGGAGGATTGATACCTCGGGATTACTCGACGCAGAACGAAGTATGTCTGCAAATGCCTCAGCATCCTGACGCGGTCCACCCACAACAATGCGTGAAGGAAATAAGTTGTCCCGAAGCGCGCGCCCCTCGCGAAGAAATTCCGGAGAGAATAGTATACGATCGTCGGAGGTTTTAGTGCTGAGGTGAGCCGTATAACCAACTGGAACTGTCGATTTAATGACTATGATAGCCGTCGAGTTGACTGATCGAACGGCTTGGATAACACCCTCGACACTTTTCGTATCGAAACGATTAGTGTGCGTATCGTAGTTCGTTGGGGTTGCTACGATCACATAATCGGCTGCCTCAAAGGCAGCTCGCGCATGGGTCGTCGCCGATATCGATAAGTTGCGTTGCTGTAAAAACCGCTCAATGTCCTCATCGGCAACCGGTGACTTTTTGTCGTTGATTCTGGCGATTCGATCGTCATCCACATCATAAACAACAACATCGTGAGTTGCGGCTAAAAGGACGGCATTGGAGAGTCCGACATAGCCGGCACCGGCGACGGCGATTTTCATCATCAGAAATCAGAGCTTTTCTAGTTGAACATGGCTGCGCACGCAGCAAAGCTTATGTGGCTCACTATCACAGACATGCTGGTGACGAGTCATTTGCTTGGCCGTGACGTATTGCAATTCAATGCCGCCAACAAACCATTTGACGGGAAAAAGACACATCCTTACTGCCAACGTCTAGTTCGCGTTGTCCTCCAACGCGCGACGTCGACAGCAAAGAAAAGGGCGCGTTATGAAAGGCATCATCCTCGCGGGCGGTAGCGGAACACGGCTTTATCCGGTGACCAGTGCGGTCTCGAAGCAGCTGCTGCCGGTCTACGACAAGCCGATGATCTATTATCCGATCTCGACGCTGATGCATGCGGGCATCCGGGATATCCTGATCATCTCGACACCGGAGGACACGCCGCGCTTCGAGCAAATGTTGGGCGACGGCTCGCGTTGGGGGATCCGCTTTTCCTATGCGGTACAGCCTTCGCCCGATGGCCTGGCGCAGGCGTTCCTGATCGGAGCGGACTTCCTTGACGGCAGCCCTTGTGCGCTGGTTCTCGGCGATAACATCTTCCATGGCGAGGATCTGCGCCGGCTGCTCGACAATGCGGCCGCGCGCGAGACGGGGGCAAGCGTCTTTGCCTATCACGTGCAAGATCCGGAGCGGTACGGCGTCGTCGAGTTCGACCAGGACGGCAAGGTGCTGAGCCTGGAGGAGAAGCCGAAGCAGCCGAAGTCCAATTACGCGGTCACCGGGCTCTATTTTTACGACGGGTCCGTCGTCGAACGCGCCCGCGCAGTCAAACCATCGCATCGTGGCGAGCTGGAGATCACCGATCTCAACCAACAATATCTCGACGAGGGCCTGCTCAACGTGGAGATCATGGGACGTGGTTATGCCTGGCTCGACACGGGCACCCATGACAGCCTGCTCGATGCCGGCAACTTCATCGCGACGCTGGAGCATCGCCAGGGCTTGAAGATTGCCTGCCCCGAAGAGATCGCCTACCGCTCGGGCTGGATCGATGCGGATGAGCTGAAGGCGCTTGCCGCTCCTCTCGCCAAGAACAATTACGGCCGCTACCTCATCCAGCTCCTCAGCGATCGGGTGCTGGCATGACATTCGAGGAACTTGCGCTCAAGGGCGTCTTCCTGATCGAACCGAAGGTGTTCGGAGACGAACGCGGCTTCTTCATGGAGAGCTTTAACGCGGCACGGTTCCGCGACGGCACCGGAACGGATGTTACCTTCGTTCAGGACAACCATTCCCGCTCGTCCCGTGGCGTTTTGCGCGGCCTGCACTACCAGCTGCCGCCGCATGCGCAGGGCAAGCTCGTGCGCGTCGTCTCGGGCGAGGTCTATGACGTCGCCGTCGATATCCGCCGCTCCTCCCCGACCTTCGGCCAGCATGTGGGTGCGGTGCTGTCGGCCGAGAACAAGCGACAGCTGTGGATCCCCGTGGGCTTTGCCCATGGTTTCGTCACACTTTCCGACCATGCCGAGTTTCTCTACAAGACGACCGATACCTATGCGCCGGAGTGCGAGGGTGCGATTGCCTGGAACGATCTGGAGCTTGGCATCGATTGGCACATCGAAGCGGATGTCATTCAAGTGTCGGACAAGGATGGCAAGGCTCCGCCTCTGAAGGATGCGAAGCACTTTGAGTAAATGGCGTTCTCAGTAAGCGAGTTGCAGAATGCTCGTTATAGTTGATTCAATCAGTTAAGCAATTCAGCGGCCCAGGAACAGACGACAGGACAGCTTTTTCCATGACCATTCTCGTCACCGGCGGTGCCGGTTTCATCGGCAGCAATTTCGTCCTCGACTGGCTGAAGAGCAGCGACGAGCCTGTCATCAATCTCGACAAGCTCACCTATGCCGGCAACATGGACAATCTGGCGTCGCTCAAGGGCAATCCGGCCCACCGCTTCGTCCAAGCCGACATCTGCGACGCAGACGCGCTGAAGAGGATCTTCGCCGCCGACGATATTCGCGCCGTCGTCCATTTTGCCGCCGAGAGCCATGTCGATCGCTCGATCCATGGCCCGGAAGCCTTTCTCGACACCAATGTCACCGGCACCTTCCGCCTGCTCGAAGCCGCCCGCCATGCCTGGGGGCCGAACGCTGCCGCTGATGGCCGCCGCTTCATCCATGTCTCGACCGACGAGGTCTACGGTTCGCTCGACCCGGATGCGCCGGCGTTTTCGGAAGCCAACACCTACGAGCCGAACAGTCCCTATTCGGCCTCCAAGGCGGCGGCGGATCATTTTGCCCGCGCCTATCACCACACTTATGGGCTGCCGGTGATCATCACCAACTGCTCCAACAATTACGGCCCCTATCATTTCCCCGAGAAGCTGATCCCGCTCGTCATCCACCGGGCGCTGAAAGGCGAGCCCCTGCCCGTCTATGGCGACGGCACGCAGATCCGCGACTGGCTCTATGTCGGCGACCACTGCTCGGCGATCCGCCGCGTGCTCGAAGCCGGACGGCTCGGTGAGAAGTACAATATCGGCGGCTTCAACGAGAAGACCAACATCGAGGTGGTGCGCACCATCTGCGCGCTTCTCGATGAGCGCCGCCCACGCGCTGACGGAAAGGGCTATGCCACGCAGATCACCCATGTCCGCGACCGGCCAGGCCACGACAAGCGCTACGCCATCGACGCCACCAAGATCGCCACCGAACTGAACTGGCAGCCCGCCGAGACCTTCGACACCGGCATCGCCCGCACCGTCGACTGGTACCTCGCCAACCAGGGCTGGGTCGACCGCGTCACATCCGGCGCCTATAAGAACTGGCTGGAGAAGCAATACGCATGAGTGTGGTGCTGATCGGGGCAATGACCGAACGCCATCAGAAATAGGCTGATCCGATGGCGCGATACATTGTGACCGGCTCGACTGGCTTTTTAGGCTCAGATTTGGCCTTACTGCTTGATCAAAGTGGTCATGAGGTAATTAGAGCCGGCCGGCGCTATGTCGCGCATCACACGATGGTGCATTTCGATCTCGGCGATCTGACAACCTTGTCAAACTTGGCAGCGACGGGAGCCGATGGAATATTTCATCTCGCATGGTCCACCACACCCGCTGTTGCGGAAGCAAATCCGCATCAAGACATCGCTACTAACGTAGCAGGGACAGTCGCTCTCTATCAATTTTCTCAGTCACAAAAGATTCCGATCGTTTTCGTCTCATCCGGCGGAACGGTTTATGGCAATGCCATAATCACTCCGACGCCGGAAACATCGCCCCTCAATCCCATAGGTGCCTATGGACTGGGTAAATCGTTCGCCGAGCGCTATGCCGATTATTATTCGAATATTGGAGCAGACATACGGATCGCCCGTGTCAGCAACCCTTTCGGCGAGGGGCAATCCGCAGCACGCCTGCAGGGCGTCATCCCCATCTTTGCGAAAAAGATCTTAAAGGGCGAACCCATAACGATATGGGGTGATGGAGAGAATCTGCGCGATTACATCCCAGTACGCGATGTATCCATAGCACTTATTAAAATGATGTCACAACAAAGCGCGTCCATTCGAAAAGCATCTGTTTTCAACATAGGCGCAGGTGTGGGCTTATCATTAAATCGACTAATTGCGATCTTGGAAGAAGAAATCGGCTCGAAGGCTGACGTCAAATATCTGGATGCACGGCCGTTCGATATTCATGCCAGCATTCTCGATGTTCAGCGTGCCTTAACTTTGTTGCAATGGAAGCCAAGCGCTGATCCAGAAAGTAGCGTCCGACAATTTGCAAGGGCCATCCAAACCAAAAAAACGAATGACTGGACAATGTAATGGGCGTCTCTCGCAAGAACACTATTCGATCTTTGATCGAAATTAAAAATAGCAAATTGTTCGATTTGGACCACTATCGAAAGCAGTCGGGCAAGAGACATCTTAGCCTGTATACCGCCATTTATCATTACATCATTTCGGGCGAACGCCGAGGCCTTAGCGCCAACCCCGGTTTTGATCCCAAATACTATCTCACTGCCAACCCCGACCTGAATGGCTGGTCGCTACCCCTTTTCGTCCATTACGTCCGGTATGGCCACAAAGAGGGGCGGGCGGCTAAGTCACCAACCAGTGCTACTGATGGCATCTCTAAAAGCATCAAAAGAGTAATCATCGATTCCGGGGAATTCGACCTCGATTACTACGCAATGCAGAGCGGCGAACGTTTTAAAAATATCGACCAAGCCGTACGTCATTATCTGGCAAAGGGCGAATCGAGAGGCTTCAAACCAAACCCAGATTTTGACCCTGTCGTTTACCGCTCCTATTCCGATCTAAAAAATTATGGAGCCCTTTTCTATCATTATTTGCTTCATGGTAGAAAAGAGGGCCGCATCGGTAATTACGATTTCAGCTCGTGTTTTCGGCCTGGAAAACGCGTTTACGATGAATCCAAAGAAACAGTCGCTTTGGTTATTCACGAGGGATCGTTCACCGGTGCCCCCATCCTCGGGATCAACCTTCTTGAGCAATTTTCTCAGACGCACAACATCGTCCTCATCTCATTGAGAGATGGTCCGCTGCTTCGCTATGCCGCCGATTTCGCGGTCAAGATCGTTGTCGGCGACGTGAACGTCGGCAGATTGAGTTCAGAGTTGCTAGCTGCAAAGCTTATTCGGCCGCTGATCTCAGAATTCAATGTAACCGCCGCTCTCGCAAACAGCGTCGAAACGGCCGCAATTGTGGCGGCGCTTTCAACCGCCAATGTCGCCATCGTGTCGCTAATTCATGAATTCGCGACTTATGTGCAACCGCTCACCCTTTCGACTGTGCTGGCATGCTCCCAGAGAGTGGTATTTTCCTCATCGCTGACCCAAAAATCCGCCCTAGAGGCCGGCATCACAGGTCATTTCCGACATTCGGTGGTGCGGCCTCAAGGTCGCTGTGTGGTTCCTGACGTTGGTGCAACAGCGACGAATGATACTTCGCGGACCCGGTCAAAGCCTCACGTTGAACTCGGTAAATCTGATTTTCTTTGCATCGGGTGCGGTTATGTGCAGTACCGGAAAGGGGTTGATCTATTTATTGCCACGGCGGCAGCTTTCAGACGTCTGAACCCTTCAACGAAAGCAGCATTTGTCTGGGTCGGAGAGGGTTATGATCCGATCAACGACCTCGGCTACTCCGCTTGGTTGAAGGATCAAATCCAACGCAGCGGGCTCGACGATGTTGTCGTCATGATGCCTGCAATGGATGCGAAGGCCTTGCTCCAACTGTATGGAATGGCCGATGCGATGCTTCTCAGTTCGCGGCTGGATCCGTTTCCAAACGTTGCGATCGACGCAATTGCTGAGGGACTACCTCTGGTCTCGTTCAAGGACGCTAATGGTGTATCCGAATATCTGGAGGACGATGAGTTGCTTGCATCTCTCGTTGTTCCCTATCTGGACATCGAAGCAGCGGCTGCGGCTCTTATCAAACTGCAGTCCGGCGAGAAGAGAAGCCGTAAGACCAGCGAGCATCTCAAGCGACTGGCCGCTAACCAGTTCAACATGGTCGACTATGTCGACGACCTTCAAAGCTTGCTTGATCAAGCCGTGGCCGTTAGCCGACAAGAGCGAACAGATGTCGAGACGATATTGGAGCATGGCGGCGTCGATTTTGACATGCTCGGTATCCGGGATAGCCCTGATCAGAAAGACGTCGTCTCCAACTATGTCCGGTTGTGCGCTGGTTCTATTAATCGAACCTCGAACGGCATAGAACGTCGGCCCATACCTGGCTTTTATCCAGCTCAATATGCAGCGTCGCATCCGTCGCTTGCGGAACTGCCATATGAGAACGCTTACGCGCACTTTTTGAGGGCAGGTCGTCCGAGTGGGCCATGGATCCGTGATGTCGTGCAACTTCAGCAGAGCGACAAACCAGCAGTCACTTTAAAGGATGCGGAGGTGGCCCTTCATATTCACCTTCATTATCCGGACCAAGCTCTGGAAATTTGCCGACGAATCTCCCTCAATCGTTCTCGCCCAACTTTGCTAATCACCGTGACCGAAACGACCAACAAATCGGTCGCAGCTGAGGCGTTTGCAGATTATTCGGGTTCCGTCGAAATTCGGGTTGTTCCGAATAAGGGTCGGGACATCGGCCCATTCCTGTGTGGGTTCAAAGACCGCGTGTCTGACTTCAAAGTGATCGGGCACATCCATAGCAAGAAGAGCATGGACATTGCAGAAGATACCGTTTCAGTCTGGCGCGACTTTCTGCTCGAAACGTTGCTGGGGGGACGATATAAAGCCTTGGATCAAATTTTGGCAGCGTTTGATCGAAACCCTAAATTGGGCCTGATCTATCCCGAGGATCCGCAGTCCGTCGGATGGACCGAGAATTTTGGCATTGCCACTCGGATCGCACCGCGCGTCGGGTTGTCCTCGGTTCCGGAATTCATTGAATTTCCAGTCGGCAACATGTTTTTTGCCAGAACGAAAGCGCTGAATGGACTTTTCGGTGCCGAATTTGAATTGTCAGATTTCCCAGAAGAACCGGTTGCTTATGATGGGACAATCCTACACGCCCTAGAACGCCTCACTCCTGTTATCGTGGAAGACGCTGGGTACAGCGTGAAAGCCATCCATGGCAAAGGCTTAACCAGATAGCCGGGGTCATGGAGTTGCTTCAGTGACTATCGCTTGAATGCCTTCGAAAAGGAAACTGCTGTGCCAAGTCGTACCTCTTTCCTGACCGCAGCCCGTCGTAAGGGCAATGTCATGAAGGCAGTGATGCTGCGTGATATGCGCACCCGCTTCTTCGATCACGGTCTTGGTTTTTTGATCGTCATCTTCTTTCCGCTCGGACATATGATGATCTTGTTGCTGATCTACAGTGTGTTGGGACGCTCGGCCCCGTACGGCGACAGCCTGATGCTTTTCTTCGGTACCGGCTTGGTTCCAACGTTGGCCTTCATGTACGTTTCTCGGATGATGGTGGTTTCCATCCAAGCCAATAGACCCATGCTGTCGTTTCCGGCGATCCGCGTGACCGACATCATTTTCGGACGCGCAGTGTTGGAGGTTTTCGGATCATGCATGATGGCAGTGCTTGTGGTCCTAATATTTGCTCTCATGGGACAACCGGCGTTGCCGATTGATGTGCCAAACGCTGTAGCGGCTCTGGCAGCCACCCTGGTATTGGCAATCGGCGTCGGCTTCTTGATGAGCTTGGCTGCTGCTATCATCCCGGCGGTCGCAATGGCGTACATGCTCGCCACCATCCTGGTTTATATTCTTTCGGGGACGCTTTTCGTTGCCTCCTCATTGCCTGCGCCAGTAATCGAGGTCCTAGCTTGGAACCCTGTTTTGCATGGTGTCGAATGGTTGCGGTCGGCCTATTATTTGGACTATCCCACGCAGGTTCTCGACAAGGGATACCTGATCGCATGTGGCGCAATTACGCTTCTTCTTGGACTGCTCGTGGAGCGCTATTCGCGGACGTTGGTGTATTAAGGCTTCCTACAAAGCCTAGAACGTACCTCCCGTGATCGATGCCCAGCGCAGAGGAAAAGCGATGAAAACCAAAAAAAAGCGCCCGCTCGATTCGAGTGGCAATTCGCGGAACAATGGTGTCGATCGCGTTCGGAAGGCGCTGGTGATCCTCGGCATGCATCGCTCGGGCACGTCCGCGTTGGCCGGATTGATGATGCGGCTTGGAGGAGATGGACCTGCGAACTTGCTCGGCCCAACTGCAAACAACGAGCTTGGCCACTTCGAGTCCCGACCGATTTATATGCTTCAGGACCAAGTGCTGGCGAGCGCAGGGCTCGCGTGGGATGACTACAGACCATTCCCCCCAAGTTGGATGAAATCGCCAAAAGCTCACGAGTATCGATCAGCCTTGAAGGAGGTTGCGATTTCCGAGTTCGGCAATTCGGCACTTTTTGTCGCTAAGGATCCGCGGACGTGTAGGCTCGTGCCGTTGTGGGTGGATGTCCTCGACGATCTCAACATCGAACCACTGTTTGTTCATACGCACCGCGAGCCGAGCGAAGTGGCCGCATCGCTGCAGAAGCGGAACGGATTGGACCCCGAATATTCGAAGCTTGTCTGGCTACGTTACGTTCTGGACGCTGAAACTGGAAGCCGGGGTCAACGGCGCGCTTTCACCAGCTATGATGCAGTTCTTAACAACTGGCCGGCTGTCGCGGATAAAATCTCGCATCAATTCGGTTTGGCCTGGCCGAAGCTCGCGGCATCCAACGCCAAGGACCTGAATGACATTATCCGGCCGGATCTGAGACACAACAGGGTTGCGGCTTCTGTCATCGCTTCTCATGCCCTTCTCACGAACTGGATCGATGAAGTTTATACGATCTTTGAACGATGGGCTTCAAAGGGCGAAGACCAAAACGATCACGAGAGGTTGGACGTCATCAAGGCATCATTTGATGAAAGTGCTGCAGCATTCAGCGGCGCGGTCTCGCCCAAGGCGCGCACGCTGCTCATTGAACGGGATGAGGCACGCAACGAACGGGATGCAATCCGTACAGAGATTGAGGCGGTGCGCGCCAAGAGTAATGAACGACATAACGTCATCGTTCGGCTCAAGGAGGAGCGCGACGGGGCACTTGCTCGGATCGCCGAGCTATCCGCCTTGCGCCCGCAAGGAAATGATGAGGTTCAAGCCGTAGAACGACAGATTTCTGAACTGAGAGAAGGCGCTGTAGCGCAACAGAACCTGATCGACGCTTTGACGGCAGAGCGAGATAGTCTGGCGGCCGAAGTTCATCGTCACACAAGTATGCTCGCCCAAAGCAAGGCTGAACGTGACGACGTTTGGAATGAATTGAGCGAAGCTCGCACCGCCCTCGCCGCAGCAGAGCAAAGACTTGCTGACCTCGATGGTGAAGTGCAGCAGCGGAGCGACGAAAACGCTCAGCTAAGGGCGGCGATCGAACGTCGAGACACCGAACTGGCCAAGATCCAGACGGTCATTCTTCGTTATCAGGACGAGGCGATAGCGCGTTCAGTCCAATACTCAGAAGAAATAGCAGTCATTTGCCAAGAGCGCGATGAGGCACAGCGCCATCTGGCAGCGCTGGCGGAAAACGCCGCTGCGGTGGAACTGGACAGGTCAAAAATCTCCGCGGATCGCGATGCTGTGCGCCAGATGCTTGACCAAGCCCAGTATCAGCTTGGGACACTGGGCGCGCGGGCGACCTCGGCCGAAGCGAGCCTGATGGAAGCCCGCTCTACGCTCTCTTGGCGTCTGACACGCCCCTTCCGCATGATAGCACGGCGCCTTCCGTTTCAGTCGAAGCGTTGATTGCCAACCTCATCAGTCCTCCCAAGCTGATTTGACAGACGAAAGCGATCACCATGGTCAAAGTAACCAGCGGTCTTGCCAATCTTGACAGCGGATCCAAGTGGCGTGGCCACTTCGACGGCATGTCACAGGACGGCAAACTCAACGGCTGGCTCTTCTGCAGAGATGATATGCACAAGACGTTGACGCTTGATTTGTATGTGCATGGTTTTCACATCGCGAGCACCACGAGCGATAAACCGCGCGGTGACATCGACAAGCTGCTGGGCGTAACCAGCCCGGCAAATACCGGTTTCCAGTTCGACATGAAGACGTTTCACCCTCAGGGCGCTCTCGACCTTCTCCGCCATTTCGAAGGGCAACTGCCAAAGGTCGATCTTGGGCTGGATGTGGCGATATGCATTGGTGGAACTGCTCACCGGGTTCCAAACGGAAGCCGAAATGCGGGCATCCTGCTCGATTTGGCTGCGGCAGTTGGCCCACTGATGCACGCAGCCGCAGTTCGTCTACGCTCTGAAGTCGAGGCCAATGGCTTTGAAGTGCCCCTTGGCGGCGTCGATCAGGCGATACTGCTGCGCTCAAGCCCGTTCTTCTCAGAGAGCTGGTACGAGACCACCTATGGAGAAGTCGCCCTGACCGGCCTCTCCCCTGTGGAACACTGCCTGCGCATCGGCAAGGATTTGGAGCGCAACCCCGGACCGTGGTTCAACACCGCGGAATACTTCCAGGCCGCACCGGACGCACGTCAGTCACCTCTTTTGCCCTTGTTGCATTATGAGATCCAGGGCCATCCAACTTGGTGGCCAGGCGCTGCTCGATTGGGTGGACGCAACGCCGAAGCGCCAACCGGCAATAAAGACTACGCGGTTCTCATCCATCTCTATCATCTCGATACGGTGCCCGATCTCCAGAGGTTCGTCGCGAACTTCCCCGAAGATGTCGACATCATCATCAGCGTTCCCGAAGGTTCGCCAGATCATGATCCGGCTCGCATCGCTGAATTTTTCCCGCGTGCACGCGAGATTTTCCCGGTTCCAAACCGCGGGCAGGACGTAGCCGCCTTTCTCGAAACCGTTCGCCGAGTGAAGCCCCGAAACTATCGGTTCTTCTGCAAGGTGCACTCGAAGAAGGGCAACAAATACCCTGACACGTGGCGACGGGTTATGTTCGATGCGCTCGCCGCCACTCCGCGGCGCGTGCAGGACGTTGTTGGATTGTTCAGATCAAATTCTCGCGTGCTCATGGCGGGACCATCACAGTTCTGGCTGAACGGGCAGGACTTTGAGCTGGGCAGCGCTGATCGACTGGTTCCGCTATTAGACAAGATGGGGTTGGGTGAAGGATCGCTTGGTCGCAACTGGGCGTTTTTCGCTGGTACGTGCTTCTGGATTGACGCCCGATTAGCGGGCATAGCCGCTGACGCCATCCCCCAGGAATCCTTCAATGAGAAGACGGTCAAACGCGACGGTCAAATGGCTCATGCGGTTGAGCGTGTATTCAGTCTGCTCGGTTCGATTCTTGGCGGGTCTTTCGCGCTGCTGGACGGCTGCGACTGGAGCTCCGAGCCTCTAATCCTTTCTGAGCCGTCGGAGAACAGCTTACGCATGAAGCCCGGCGAAGATGTTGGGCGTCTTCTGGTCAGTTACCTCAAGTCTCTTTCGGCCCCACGCGCCATAGACACGCCGAAAGGGATAACGACATTCCCAGACGCAGCCGAGATACATACCCTTTTTCCCGATGCGGATACGGCTCTGCACAGGTCGATCGATATCATCATCAACTGCTGGATGGGCAATTTGGAGCCTTTGCACGAGGGCTTGGCGAGCCTTGAGCGCGAGCTGGCTATGCAGGGCATGACAAGCGCTTTTGTTGTCGCCGGGGGGCCACCAGTGGAATTCCTGCACACACGCTCCTGCCCGAACGTTCTGCTCGAACGCGCGATGTTGCATCTGCCTCCCCACATTCCCGCTGAGGCTCCTGCACCGGAATGTGATGGCTTGCCGGAGAAGCAGCTGCGGCTTCTGCTCCGCACGGAAGTCATGTTTCTAAGGACGAGCTATCCTGAAGGCGAACAACTGGAAGCTGCTTTGTCGCGCATACAAAGAGTGTACGCGTTCTGGCGCGATACCCTCGTGCGTCACAGAGTCAAAATGTTCCTTGTTTGGGGCAATACAGCCCCAAAAAGCCGCCTTTTTATATATCTGTGTGAAGAACTAGGCATCGAATATCAGATCATCGAACGGGGCCACTTTCCGGCCACCTTCATTATCGATCCGATGGGTCAATTTGGTACGGGAAGCAGGGCTCGACTCATCGAACATTCGTCGACCCCCAGCCAAAGCGACAACCAATCGCCAAGACGTTTTGCAGAAATTCAGCACTGGTATGAAACGCAGTCCGATAACGCGGCGTATGCCTTATTTCAGAAAAGGGGAACTCGGGATCTCGCTGTTATCAGACGTGCACGAGATCAAGCGCGGCCCGTTATACTAGTCATTGGTGGGAATGACCAAGGAGCAGGTGTCATCGGACCCGATCCAGATCCGCTCAACGTTAACTGGTTCGGTAGCTCTGATGGAGCATTCAACACAATTCGACGCGTCGTATCGTTAAAGTTTCCGGATGCATTGCTTGTTTTAAGGCCGCACCCGTCCCAGGCACCACAGTTCGGCGAGTTTATTCTTGTGGCCCGAGAAAGCTCACTCGATGATCTGATCGACAACGCCGATATCTGCATCACGGTCTCAACAACCGCCAGTTCAATCTGCCTTCTTAAAGAAAAGCCACTTCTTACATTGGGCCTGTCCGAGCTCAATGGCAAAGATGTGGGCGAACACATTATTGATGAAACGCATCTTCTGGCTGCGCTAAGGCGACATATCTGGACCGACTTCAAAAGCAGTGACGACAACACAGCGCATAAACAGCATATCATCGATCTATTTGATAACTGTTTAATTGGCGTAGATCATTCAGTTCCGACGCGCCATCACGTGTCAGACCTCGCCAGATTATTGAGCGGCCGATTTCATCGGATGAAAACAGGTTTTCTGGACCACAGCGAAAAGAACCGCGGTATCAGCAAAAGGCTTTTTGAAGATACACAGACTCGTAACCGAGCTGTATTCCCCGTTGACCCCGAGAGGCTCACCAATTCAAGGCGCCCACCAATCAGCGTCGTGCTTCCAATCTATGGAGACTACGACGGCACACGGCTGTGCTTTGAACAATTGGCCAAATGTCAGCCGGATAATGGGTATCGTATTATCATGGTCTGGGATCGGGGTCCTGATCTCCGCTTGCGCGAGCTTTGCATAGAGTATGCTGAAAAGTGTGGCTTCACTTACCTCGAAAATCGCGACAACGTTGGCTTCAGCGGAACCGTCAATTCTGGCATTCTGCACGCAGGGAGCGACGATGTCATTCTGTTGAACAGCGACACAATCTCATGCGGTGACTGGGCTTTGCGGCTACAGGACGCTGCCTACTCACATCCGAAGATTGCTACGGTAGTCCCATTCTCTAACAACGCAACGATCTACAGCATCCCGTTTCCGACTGGCGAGGAGTTGCCCGTCGAAGACGCAGTTTCTTGGGTCGAGCAACGCGATGCTATGGCGCGACTGTCAGCCCCATGCGTTGTTGAGATGCCCATCAGCCACGGCTTCTGCACCTATGTCCGACGTTCTACCTTCAACCGGACAGGACTGTTCAGTGAAACTAAGTTTGACAAGGGGCACGGCGAGGATAACGAATTCAGCATGAGAACGCGCTCCGCCGGTTATTTCTGCGGCTGCGCAACAAACGTATTTGTCGGACATGCGGGCTCGACCAGTTTTGCCGAAGAAGCCAATAAATGGAAACTGGCCGGGCGCGCCAAAATGCTTGAGGACTACGAACACTACTTTGATGAAATTCGTAGTTTCTACCAGAATGACCCTCTATTTCCATTCCGAGAGTCTATCATCAACCGCTGATTCAATCTTATTCGATGTAAAGGTACTTACTAACGAGTTCCCGATTTCCATTGATTATCGCCTCAATGACTTGGAAGTCTTCGACATCATCAATATCAAGTCCACAAAACTTTGGAACGGGCTGACCGTAGACACGGCGGCCTAGAAAATCGTTCGTTATCTCGTCAGGCCGAAACCTGATCACATCCGTGCTAAAAACTTTGTATCTAATGCCGATATCCTGCCGACGTATCATCGATTTACCTTGATCGTCGAAGTCTGGGACCAGTTGTCCACCATCATCTATCGAATAAAGTCGCCGTTCACTTTCACATACCGTGCGTGCGGCAGTAAATGTGTTATCACGCTTTAAAACATCAACGCAGTTTTGAACCGCCTCAATATCGCGAAATACAAAAGTCGGTCGCAACCACACAATCAAATCTGGCGATGGTATTCCGCTTGACCCAAACTGGACAGCTAGATCTCGTAAGATGTCCTCTTCCATCGCAGTATCAGAAGCCGCTTGGGCTGACCTTAGAAAGGGCGTTTCGGCACCATACTGCGCGGCAATATCGGCGTACTTTGGCGAATCTGTCGAACAGATTACTTTGTCGCATCCCAAGGCGCGAGCGAATGCTATCGAATAGGCCATCAATGGATGGCCGGCGAGGTCGCGAATATTCTTATCCGGCAACCCTTTTGAACCTGACCGCGCCGCCACTATTGCGTAAGTAAGCATTTGCTCTCCCTAATGCGATTTGCGTCGATATTTATGATGCTCACTCGGAGCGACAGACTTCTCCTCAGAGCCCACGATGATCTCCGCTTCGCGGATTTTTTCAACAAAATCCCGGAACTGGGACGTTGTGAGATCCAGCGCCACGGCGTCGAAATGGGCCCACTCGCTATTGCCGAACTTGACGTGCTTTTCGACCATGCGTGCGCCGGCGGCCACTGCCAGTGCCGAACCGAACCAGTTTTCGTCGTGGCTTGAATAGGCTGGGATGATGCGCGGGTTGGATTTTGCTAGGCGGCTGTAGTGCCGCACGACACCCACATTGCAATCACGCGCGGGGGTCGGATAGGCGGAATTCGCCTGCATCAGATACAATTCCGGCGCCTCCTTGAACGTTTGCAGAACCCACTCTTCGTAGGCCTTGTCAGTCATGCCGGTGGACAGCACGATGCCGCGATCAGTGCTGGCCGCAACGCGCGCAAGATAGTCTGTGTATTCCGAGATCGTGGAGGGGAGCTTGATCAGGGCCGGATTGAAGTCCAGTACGAAATTGTATGAGGCTTCATCGAGTACGGACGCGAACCAACGGATTTCAAGCTGCTTGCAGAGATCGGCAATGAAGGCGAAATCATCACCATCCAATTCGAGCTGACGCCGGTAGTCACCAAAGGTCGTCCCGAACGGCGACCGGTAGGGAGCGGCTAGCTGCTCTTTACTGTAGAAGCTTTCCACATCGCGCTTCTGAACCTTGATGAAGTCTGCTCCCGCAGCCGCCGCTGCACGAACCATCCGTTCCAGCCTGAAGCGATCGCCGAAATGATTGGTCGTCAGCTCCGCGACGACACTCACGGACCAATCGCGCTCGTGATGGTCCCCGCTCCGGTTGCGGCTGAAGCTTTCGACCAGTTCATCAACCGACAACCGCGAGTAAGGACGATTGCCGACATGGTTCAGCTCAAGTCCCGTGCCCTGTAACATGTAGAGTGCGTTGAGCAGGTAGTTCTCCTGCATCCCGATGCGCATCGCGCGCTCGACTTCATCGCCGACTGTGAACTGACGGCCGGCCGGGTGGGCATAGCCAAGCTCCGGGCGGAAGTCGAAGCCGACCATGTAGACCTTTTGCGGCCTGCCCCGTTGATCCGCGACTTCGCGGGCCACGCGCAGTGCCGACATGAAGAGCACATCCTCGATGACGACTTCGTCGGAAAGCAGGCGCTGCACCATCAGGTCAGCCGTCTCCTGCGTCAGTTCCGCATGAGGAACCCGCAAAACGCTTCCGCGATCCGGGCGAAAATCGGTCGATGTCAGATAAAGCTGTGCCCGCGCGCCATTTTCGAGCAGTGCCTGGGCGACCCAATCTGCATGAAAGATCGAGATGTCGGCGGGGTAAATCCGCTCTGCGTCATTGACGCCGATGACGAGAGATCCCGAGAACACCTCGGCAGGTATCTCATCGACGGACGGTCCCTTCCCCAAGATGAAAATCGTATCTGTGCCGTATGTCGACGCGATAGCGCCTACCTGGCTGGAGAAAGCGTCCGTCATAGTCTTCACCATCGATTATCACCTCACATCCGGCTTCTTCGGCAAGGGCAACGCCAGCCAGCAAGTCCCAGCTATAGGCGCCCTTTGGATTCACAAAACGCGCATACGCGCCGCGAATGACATTGAAAAGATTGTAGACCGCACATCCCATGATCCGGCCCTCGGCATTTTCGGCGAGGCCTTGTCCGATCGCGTCGTTGAATGATGACGAGAAGCCAACGATGCGCGACCGGGGAACACGCGGGATCGCTCCCGACGTCATGCCCTCGCCGAGTTCCGGCATCAACAACATGCTTCCTGCGTGCTTTCCGCCGCGCCAGATGGAAAGGGATGTTCCCCATTCCTTAAGGCCCGAACAGAAATTTTCAGTGCCGTCGATAGGATCGAGAACGGCTACCCATTCGTCACCCACAACGAGATCGGGAGTCCAACTCTCCTCGCCGATGAAACAGAGGCCGGGAAGCGCGATAGTTAGCCAATCTCGGATCAGATCTTCGAGATACACATCAGCAGCCGTGACAGGACTGCCATCCGGCTTCCATGTGATGTCGAACCGTCTCTCCTGAAGTGCTGGCAAGCAGCCCTCTACCACATGACGCAACTGTTGAAGCAGGGAGGGGATATCGGTCAAGTCGGAACTCCTGGCGGCATGGTTGCGCCTAGTTACACAAAAGTGGCGCTCGTCTCTACCCTGAAGGCTGGACGTGGCCAGGGGCAATCCGACATATCTGCGGGGAGACAGCCGCGGCCATTCGTGGTCGAACCGATACGGTGTAAAAGCCTGAACGAAGAAATGACCCACCAAGGCATTGGGAGGCTGACGGGTGCGTGGATCAGTACCGCTCCAGTTGCAACTTCGCCCAAAATGACGACTTACGCACTGGATTGATTGATGACAGAACTGACACGACGGAACTTCCTATATGCTTCCGGATGCCTCGCTTCCTCCACATCGGTGTCGAGAGCACAGCCCCTTGTTCCGGCTGAGCAGCAGAGCGGCACAATCGCACCTGGCAGGGTAACCCAATCAGAGATCGTACTCTCTCCCTTCCAGTTTCAAGGGCGCGGCGACGGGATCCAGGATGATACCGGCGCGATCAACGCCATGTTTCGATACTTTCGCGAGTTGATGGCTCAGAGCGGAGGCCAGCAGGCTCCGATCGAGATGAGCTTTTCCGGAGGAAGATGGCGGTTGACTGATACCGTCGACGCCACCGCAATCACCGCATGGAACTGGAAAATGAGCGGAGGCCATTTGTACGGGGAATGCGAAGGCAAGCCGATGCTCGACCTCAGCGGATCGCGTGGCTACGAGATGAACGGCATCGGCTTTCACGGAGACCGTGAACGCATGCCGCGCTCGGCATGGCAGGCTGCGCGGCTGGAGCATGCGCAGTTTTGCGATAACGTCCAATTCAACGACGTGGCGACCGATGGCTTTTTTTCAGAGGCTTGCTGGATTGCGTTTGGTCAAGAGACAGCCAAACATGACCACTGCACCTACTACAACAGCTACCACAAGGGGCGGGTTGCGGTTGTCGAAGGGTATGATGCGCATCCCTTCGTTTCGGAGTTCGGCAAAGTCATTCGCGGATCAACAAGCAACGTCAACATATCTTTGCAAGGAAACTGTGATTTTCGCTACCTGCCGACACATGATCAATGGCACCTTTCCAACGTCACAAGCAGCCGCAGTGCAGTACTCACGCTGAGTGATCACAGCCTTGAAATAGGTGATGAAGTGGTTTTCGCTTATGTCGATGGCATGAGAGAGTTGTCCCAGCTCATCGCTAAAGTCACCGCTGTCACGGCCGATACGGTTACAACTGATTTGGACACGACCAATCTGGGAACCTACGCCGATGGAGGTGTCGTCATTCGGCGTCAGACAAGAAGTCCGCTTTACATTGCAAGGACTGAGGGAATTAGCCTAGCAGACGCTTACATTGTCGCTTACGGTCAGCCGCAGATCGAAATCGGATTTCCCGACACCAGTTTTCCATTCATCGAAATGTTTAGCGCTCCTCGAATCCTGTTCGAGGGCTCAGGAAACCGAAGCAACATTGCCTTTAATACAGGGACAGTCGCCACAGCTAATGTTCTTGGATTTGAGATTTCGACTTATAATTCGAACGCTGTTGAATCTCTCATTTCTAATGAGGGAGGTATAACGGCGATCTACAAACCAGTGATCGACATGTTTTCGAGCCTATGGAATGTGAAACTATTAAATGATCCAAAATCGTTTGCGATGTATGGCGCAGAGGTTCTCTTCTCATCGCTCGATCAGACGGAGGCTAATCAAATGATTGCCTTCAACGGCCAAATAACTTCAGTAGCCGACGGAAATACATACGAAATTGGGAAGATTCCTATTGAATAAGCGCCTGCCGCATAACGCTGCAAGCTGTAATTTATGAGATGTTATGATCGAACATGCCGGTGAAACTTAGTAATAGGTGCACGCCAAAGATAATTTGACTTTTTGTGGTTTCAAGGTTGGGATGAGGTGCTTCGCGCCACCCTTGCCAGTCACAACAGTTGGCAAAATCTCAGTAGAATTTGATCCTTCACAGGCTGGACATCAGAAACTCTGCTGGAACGCTCGGCCACAGCATAGTCCCAACCAGTATCATACCGACAGACCCCTCAACTGTAAGAATGGCTAAGCGTCATCTTACAGAATGACAGCTGACGAAGCATTTTCTCAATTATCAACAAAAATGCCGACAATTGATATAGAACCTCTCTCGGCCGCACCACTGTGAATGGCCCAAATCTTATCGACCAAGCCTCTGCAGAAGCTAGGACCAGACCTCGTCCAATCTTAATATGCGTCACACCGGAGCAGCCGGACCCGCGTAAGTGAACTCTTCTATAACCAGGCTTTTTAGCGAGCAGAGGAAACCACTACTCGACGAATGTCTGAGCCAAAGCCACCTCTACTGTAGAGATGGCTTTGGAACCAACCGATCATTGACTTAAAAATTGCCCTCGACCATTTCCAGACTGAGGTACAACAGCCGGTCACGCAGCAGTCAAAAGATGGTCTTCAATAATAGAAATTTCCCCATCCTCATCAACGACTGGACTATTGGCGTCGATAGAATTAGCCGATGCGAATTCACGCATCGCCTTTAGGACTTTTGCGGGCGTTCCACAGTTGCGGTAAAATATCTGACCGTCTTCGTCAGTTTTACCTAAAATTAGCCAGTATTGGCGATCTTTAATGCGTCGACCATTAGCTAGGAGACAATCTCCACCCACTTCAAAAGCGTCTCCTGGCTCAACGGCGCTCATATCAATGATCTCATCTTTCTTGGGGAGAAAAATACGCGTCATATTTGCCGCGTTTGTCCCCTTCAATATTGCACCCCAATTTTTGCCAGCGGGGTACTCGCAGAAAAGCGGGTTTACCATCCCGTTTCCCTCAATATCGATTGTCAATACATTCTCGTCCATTAATTATCTCCATTCTTATGTCGCAGCCGTCCACTTACCTAGTTTAACACTTAAAATGGAACCCTGAAACAAACTGTACGTAAATGTTTGTTTGAAAAAAGGGGCATGTCAAACAGAAAATATGTACAGAAGACAAAATTTTTCCCAATCATCGCTGGCAGTAATGATTGCTCAGTCGGTAATGTTGACATTTTTGCCATATCGGGATGGCGTTGCTTAGGACTTATGTTGACATTTTGCGCGAGCATCGTCGCCGTCTGGCAATATAATATCCATCTCTGTCAACTCGGGCTGGAGCGGATCGCGGAACTGCCGCTGACATATTAGGGGACGAGTTACCCGCTCTAGATCCAACCTGACATGCCTCACCTGAATGTCCCCATTCATAGGCTAGCTCTGTTCACGTGGTGGTCCATTCCAGACCGGATCGCAAATTCGTTCGGTGTGAGCCCGTCAAGGCTCGTATGGGGCCGGTGCAGGTTTTAGTCTATTCTCCATGTCTCGATGATCTCTCGTGCATGGGGGTAGCTTCGGAACAGGTGATCGTTGAGGCATTCCTCCCTGAGCCTACCGTTGAATGACTCCACGAAGCCATTTTGCATGGGTTTGCCGGGTGCGATGGAGTGCCACTCGACGCCGCGATCCTGCTGCCAGGCCAGCATGGCGTTTGACGTCAGCTCCGTGCCGTTGTCGCTGACAATCATGCAGGGGTAGCCGTGCCGTTCGGCGATCGCATCCAGTTCACGAGCGACACGTTCGCCCGAGATCGAGTTGTCGACCACTGTCGCCAGGCACTCCCGGCTGGAGTCGTCGATCACGCACAGGATGCGGAAGCGACGGCCGTCGACCAACGCGTCCGACACGAAGTCGAGTGACCATCTCTGGTTTGGATCCTGCGGAATGGCCATCGGCGCTCTCGTGCCCAGAGCCCGTTTGCGCCCGCCACGTTTTCGGACCGTCAGGCGCTCTTCCTTGTAAATCCGGTAGAGCTTCTTCCAGTTCACCGAGACACCCTCCCGCTTCAACAGCAGGTGCAGGCGGCGGTAGCCGAACCGCCGTCGCTGCGATGACAGTTCCCGCAAACGTGCTCGCAAAGCAGCATCTTCCGACCGGCTGGATATGTATCGGTAGACACGCGGCGCAATGCCGACCAGGGCACAGGCCCGCCGCTGCGAGTAATTCTTCTCTTCGACTGCCCAACTCACGGCATTTCTCCTTGAGCCGGGCGTCAGAGGTTTTCTGCCAGCATCTCGCGCAGCGTCGATACATCCATCATCGACTCTGCCAGAAGCTTCTTCAGGCGGGCATTCTCCTCCTCCAAAGCCTTCAGCCGTTTGGCCTCCGCCACCTCCATACCGCCATACTTTGTGCGCCAGGTGTAGAAGGTCGCGTCTGAGAAGCCATGCTTGCGGCAAAGCTCGCTGGCCGTCATGCCCGCCTGATGCTCCTTCCAGTCCTTAAAAAGGATACACGCCGGAGTTGCGAACACCATCGCGGCCCAGTCTGTTGACGAACGTCCACAGCGCCTAGAGTCCAAAAAATGGTACGAGAATGGTACGGATCGCAAAAATCGAGGCGACAAAGTCCACATCGTGGAGACCGCGACGGCAATAAGTATCTGATTTCACTGGATAAAATGGTACGGTTGGGTGGGCTCGAACCACCGACCTCCGGATCCACAATCCGGCGCTCTAACCAACTGAGCTACAACCGCATAAGGGTCGGCGCCCGAAAGGGGCGTCACGTGTGGCGTCTGATACCGGCTGGCTTGCGGTTTTGCAAGCGGAAAGCTGAAGGGAAGCTGCTCTCCGGTTGAGGCGCATCGTCCTGCATTGAATAAAAAAAGGGCTGGCTTGCGCCAACCCTTTTTGACTGTCGATACCCGCCCCGGGCAACCAGCGCATCAGGCGACGTTGATGTCCTTCATGGACTTTTCAACGGCGACCTTGCCAGGCTGGGAGACGTTTTCAGAAACCGTGCGTACGGCGTCCTGCCAGCCCTTGGCCTGGTCGACGGCGGCTTCCATCTGCGTGCGCAGGAAGGACGACTGCAGTTCGATCATTTCGGCGACGGACTTCACGCCGAGCAGCTTCTCCATGTGGGAGAACGTCGTCTCGGTGTTGACGCGCATGGTGTCGATGGCCTTGAGGCCAAGCTCGACGGTGCCGGCCTGCGCCTTTTCCATGGTGGTTTCCATGGTCTTGGAGGCGTCTTCGGCGGCAGCCTTCATCTTGGCGTAGGCTTCCTTGGACTGGGCAACACCCTTTTCAGCGAATTCGCGATAGGTGTCGGTGACCTTTGCGGGGTCGAAATTCGGGAAAGCGAAGATTTCTGCTTCAGCAGTTTTCTTGGCAGTAGCCATAATGATGCGCTCCTTTGGTTTGGAACCCTCTCATGAGGCGTCCCTTGGCGATGAAGCTCATATAGGGGATGTTATTGTGCATTGCAACATTTTTCCTGCGACGCAGCATCAGCGTTAACCTTTTGCCGCGAAAGCAGGGGCTTGGCGGAGGCTTTGGGTGGACCCAAAGGCGCGCGCGCATTATTAAAAAAGCCTTAATGAAGCCTATGATTAACAAAGCCTTGCCAGCGAATTCGGCCAGCGGATAGGGTTTTATATGCCGGCGCACGACTATCCGTTCATCGAGATCGCCGTTCATCCTTCGATCCGTGAGCGGTACTCCGAAGGAGCCGGCCTTGCGGTGCTGTCGCCGACGGTGGATTACGTCTATTGGGCGAACGGCGCCGCTGCCACGCAATTCGGCTATGAAAGCATCTATACGTTTTTGGAGGACGAGGCTTTCGAGGAAGGTCTGCTCGCGCGCCAGGTCGAAACCGCGGCGGGCCGCGTCGCCGCATCCGGCCAGGCCGAGAAGCTCATCCTGCGCGTCGGCTCCGGCTTTCGGCGCGTCGCCACGCCTTGCGTTCTGGAGCCGATGACCTTGAGTGGCGGCGAGCCCGCACTCCTGCTGGCCATGCCCCCGGAAAAGCGCTTGAGAGACAGCATCCACCGCGCCCAGGCGATGATTTCCGGCTTCGGCGACACCGACACCCATGTAGCCGTGCTCGATGGCGATGCGAACATGCTCGCCCAGTCGATGACCTTCGATGGATTGCGGATTTCTCCGGATGAACTGGTGGCCCTGGTCGACTCGGTCGATCGCGAGCCAAGCCGCTTGATCAAGCGCAGCATTGTCACGGCCCATGGTGCGATGCCCGCCGCTATCGCGCGGATCGGCGACAGCCAGCCGCTGAACCTCATCTTCGTCGTTGAAATGGCGGCAGCGGCTGCGCCGCAGGCTGCTCCCGCATCTCCGCAGACCATCGACGCCGCACCGTCGCCGATGCTGCAAGCGCCACCTCAGATCACGCAACCGCCTGCACCTGCATCCGCCGCACCCGGTGCCGATAGGTCCCGTGAATTGGATACGGTCTCGGGCGTTCCTGCAGTCGATCGGTTCGAGTTCGACATCACGGCGCGTCCGGTGCGCTTTGCCTGGAAGATTGGGGCTGATGGGCTCTTCAGCGAAGTCTCGCCGGAATTCGGCAAGACCGTCGGGCCGAATGCAGCCGATATCGTCGGCCGGTCCTTCGAGGATGTGGCAACGGTCTTCAATCTCGATCCCGAGCGCAAGATCATCGATCTGCTGCACCGCCGCGATACCTGGTCCGGCAAGACGGTGATGTGGCCCGTGCAGGGCACGCCTCTGGTCGTCCCCGTCGATCTGGCCGCCTTGCCCACCTATTCTCGTGATCGTGCCTTCGAAGGCTTCAGGGGTTTCGGCATCGTGCGCGTGGCCGAAGCTGTCGAAGATGCCGGTCGTCTCGGTCTCTCGCTCACGCCACAAGCCAAGGTGTCGCCGACGCCGGAGCCTCTGGCAGCGGACCCATCACTTCTATCCGAGATACCCGCGATCCTCGACCTTAAGGCGCAGGATCCTGTCATCGAACTACCGCTCCGCCGGCCGTCCGAGGAAAGCAAGCCGGCGGTGATCCCCGTGCCGTCCAACGACGACAGCGCGCCACCCGCCGCGAAACATCGCGCATCGGATCCGGGCGAGAACCTCGCGGAAGATCCCTTCCGCGGTGAGGTGCCGGCGCTGCACATCGTGGAAACGCCGGCGAGGCGCTCGTCGGACAAGGTAATCGACCTCGATGAGCATCGCAGCCGCGGGCGCGAGGGCTTGTCGAAGATCGATCAGGCCGTATTCCATCAGATCGGCGAGGAGCTCGGCCGTCGTCTGGCGAGCCGTGATGCCACACGTAAGCAAGACGCAGATGCGGATCGCAACGCGACTGCCCCAACGGCTGTAGAGGCGCGAGCCCCAGTTGCGCCCCCTCCTCCGGCCGAACCCGTCGCAGCGGTCGTGCTTATCGCGCGGACAATGCCGAAGGCCTTGCCGGCCGCAGAATTCGTCGGAGCGGTCACCCTGCCCGAGCCGGACCTGCCGATTGCCGTGACGGCGGAACAGCCGGCTGCTGCGCCCGAAGGTGGCAGTGACGAACGCATCGATCCGGTTCAAGCGGAGGTTACCGAACTTCCGCAAGTCCCGCCGGTCGACGTCGCGAGCGAAGCGCCAAGACGGCCCGGCCGCATCCATCTCACCGCTGCTTTCATCGAAGCTTTGCCCGTCGCTCTGGCCGTGTTGCGGGGCGAGCGGATGTTGCACGCGAATGCAAAGTTCCTGAGCCTCACCGGCTACACCGACAGCGCGCATTTCGAGAGCTCGGGCGGTCTCGACGCGCTCTTTCTCGACATGGAAGACAGCGCCTTGTCAGCGGTCGACCCGGCCGCCAAGGGCCTGCGCCTCATGCGCCTGAACGGCAATCCCATCGAGGTCGACGCCAAGCTGCAATCCGTCGGCTGGGACGATGGTTCGGCATTGCTGCTCGTCGTCGAACCGCTCCGTGAGGAACTTGCCGTCGAGCCGCTCCGCGAGGAGCTTGTCGACGATGGGGAAGAAGAGCGTCGCGCCTCGCCCTCCAACGCCGAAATCGAGATGGAAGAACTGCGCTCCATTCTCGAAACGGCGACCGATGGCGTCGTCATTCTCGACGAAGATGGCTCGATCCGTTCGATGAACCGTTCGGCAAGCGCCCTCTTCGACTATGAGGCCGACGAGACGTTGCATCAGCCCTTCGCGATGCTGTTTGCCCATGAGAGCCAGCGGGCCGTGCTCGACTATGTGGCGAGCCTTTCGGACCATGGCGTGGCGAGCGTGCTGAATGATGGCCGCGAAGTCATCGGTCGGGAAGCCTCAGGAGGCTTCATTCCGCTTTTCATGACGCTTGGGCGCCTGCGGGGCTCGAACGGCTACTGCGCGGTGATGCGTGACATCACCCACTGGAAGCGGACCGAAGAGGAGTTGCGTGCTGCCAAGCGCAGCGCCGAAACGGCCAATGCCCACAAGAGCGAGTTTCTCGCGCGCGTCAGCCACGAGATTCGCACGCCGCTCAACGCCATCATCGGTTTTTCAGAGATGATGTCGACCGAGCGGTTCGGCCCGTTGGGCTCTGCACGCTATCTCGAATACGCGCACGACATCGGCCGTTCGGGGCGGCATGTGCTGGATATTGTCAACGACCTGCTCGACATCTCCAAGATCGAGGCCGGCCAGCAGGACATGGATTTCGCAGCGGTCTCGCTGAACGAGCTTCTTGCTGAAGCCGTGTCGCTTCTTCAGCCGCAGGCAAATGCCGAGCGCGTCATCATTCGCACCAGCCTGTCCACCGCTTTGCCGGACGTCGTGGCAGATCCACGCTCGGTCAAGCAGATCGCCATCAACCTTCTGGCAAACGCCGTGCGGTTTACGCCTCCGGGCGGGCAGATCGTGGTCTCCACGGTCTATGATGCGAGCGGCAAGGTCGTGATGCGCGTTCGCGATACGGGCATCGGCATGTCCCGCAGCGAACTCGACCATGCGATGAAGCCATTTCGCCAAGGCCCCACCAGCCCGATGCGCCCGCGTGGCGATGGCACGGGCCTCGGCCTGCCGTTGACGAAGGCAATGGTCGAAGCGAACCGGGCGCATTTCGCCATCGAATCCGCACCGGGCGAAGGCACGTTGGTCCAGGTGACCTTCCCGTCCCAGCGCGTCCTCGCAGACTAAGCGCTGGGACGCAGCGCAAAAAAAAGGAGGCACGGCGGCCTCCTTCAAGTCAAAATGCTGTTCGGCGGGCTTGAGCAGAAACAACCATCAGCCATTACGCGAATCGGCTGGGACGGTCGCAACAATTGGCTGCACTCAAGTTGCACACAAGATGGCGCGCCCGGCGTTACCAACCTCTTAACGGAATTTCTCAATTTTAACGGATCAGCAACACTTGTCGTTGCTTGGTTAATTTGATCGAAAGGGCTGGTTAACCATCATCCTCCGAAAAAGACCGTTCATTCAATGGGGCGGCTACCGCCGGGCCGCTTCAACTGCTGAGCTCAGGCAGGTCGATGAACAGATCCAGCGCTTGCGGATTGGCGAGCGCCTCCTTGTTCTTGACCGGTCGGCCGTGAACGACATCGCGCACGGCCAGTTCGGTGATCTTGCCTGATTTCGTGCGGGGAATGTCGCTGATGGCGATGATCTTAGCGGGCACGTGCCGTGGTGACGCACCCTGGCGGATGCGCGTACGGATCGACTTCTCGAGGTCTTCGGAAAGGCTCTTCCCATCCGCCATGCGAACGAAGAGCACGACGCGCACGTCCCCATCGAAGTCCTGGCCGATGCAGATCGCTTCGGTGATCTCCGGCATCTGCTCGACGATGTTGTAGATTTCGGCGGTTCCGATCCGTACGCCACCTGGGTTGAGCGTCGCATCGGATCGGCCATGAATGACGAACCCGCCATGCTCGGTCCGCTCGGCAAAATCGCCGTGGCACCAGACATTGTCGAAGCGATCGAAATAGGCCTCGTGGTACTTGGCGCCATTCGTGTCGTTCCAGAAGCCGATCGGCATGGAAGGGAACGGCTTGTGGCAGATCAGTTCGCCTTTCTCGCTGACGACCGGCTTGCCGTCGTCGTTCCAGACATCCGCCGCCATGCCGAGCCCCGGACCTTGAATTTCGCCGCGCCATACGGGCTTGGTCGGGACGCCGAGCACGAAACACGCGCAAATGTCCGTGCCGCCCGAAATCGATGCGAGATGCAGATCGCTCTTGATCCCCTCATAGACAAACGAGAAGCCTTCGGGCGAGAGCGGCGATCCGGTGGAGGTGAGCAGCCGCAGCGCCGACAGATCGTGATCGCGGCCAGGCGCGAGGTCCGCCTTGCGCACCGCATCGATGAACTTCGCCGACGTGCCGAAGACGGCGAAGCGCTCGGCGGCGGCATAGTCGAACAGCACGTTACCGTCGGGATAAAAGGGCGAGCCATCGTAAAGGCAAAGCGTGGCCCCGACCGCCAGGCCCGAGACGAGCCAGTTCCACATCATCCAGCCGCAGGTCGTGAAATAGAATAGCCGTTCCCCGGACCGGATGCCGCAATGGAGACCATGCTCCTTTAGGTGCTGCAGCAGCATGCCTCCAGCGGAGTGGATGATGCATTTGGGCACGCCCGTCGTGCCGGAGGAGAAGAGGATATAAAGCGGGTGCGCGAATGGCAGCCGTTCGAACGTGACGGCCTGCGGCTCATAGGCTGCGATGAATTGGGGAAGCGTGGTCGCGTTCTTCAGCTGCCCGGCGACGCCGTCCGCCTTGCCGAGATAGGGGATGATCAGCGTCAGCTCGGGCGCCAGTGACGCTTCGATCGGCACGAGCTTGGCGGAGACGTCCTGTTCCTTGCCATTGTACCAGTAGCCGTCGCAGGCGATGAACAGCTTCGGCTCAATCTGGCCGAACCGGTCGGTCACGCCTCTTTCGCCGAAATCCGGCGAACAGGACGACCAGATGGCACCGATCGATGTGGCGGCCAGCATCAGCGCTACGGTTTCCGGCATGTTCGGCAGCATCGCGGCCACGCGGTCACCGGCTCCGATGCCCATGGCACGCATGGCCTGCTGCAGGCGCGACACCAGCGCGTGCAATTCATCCCAGGAGAGCCGCGTTTCGATCTTGTCTTCGCCGCGGAAGATGATCGCATCGTCGCCACCTGTCCGTGACAGCAGGTTTTCGGCGAAATTCAGCCGCGCATCCGGGAAGAACGATGCTCCCGGCATCCGGTCGAGATGCTCCGCAAGCGTCTCGCCCTTCTCGCCCCTGACCTCGAAATAGTCCCATACGGACGACCAGAAGGAAGGAATGTCGGCGACCGACCATGCGTGCAGCGCGTCGAACGTATCAAACGTCTTGTCGGCTCGCGCACCGGCAAAGCGCGCGAATTCCATCATGCGGCTGGCGTCGATGTCAGCGCTCGAAGGCGTCCAGAGCCATTGATTGTCGTCCGTCTTCATCGCTTAATTCATCTCCCTGAGGCTCACGCGATATCCGCATAGCATTGTGCGGACCGCTGTTGAAGGAGCGGCGACCCACGGCTGCCCGTCCTTCGCTTTGATTGCATTTGCGGAAAGGAGGCTCTAACCACAGGGCAGGATCATCGCATTCTGCTTTTCGGAAACACGCATTTGGTCGCTGACGACACATCCCGGCAAGGCTTCAGGCGCGTCCGATGGCTCCTCGTGCTTGTCCTTGCCGTCGCTCTCATCATCGGCGGCGCGCTGAGTATCCCTCTCTTTGTGTCCGAGCAGCGGATCGGCGAACATCTCCGCATCGAGCTGGAAGATGCGACCAGTCACCGCGTCGATTTCGATCCCGCCGTGGAGATCATCTTCTTCCCGGTTCCGAGCATCAAGATCACCAACGTCACGATCCATTCCGATTCCGATCCTGAACAGCCTTTGCTGACGGCAGAAACCATCGAGGCCGATTTCGGTCTGGCATCCGTGGTGCTCGGTGGTCCGGAGTTCTCAGACATTGCCCTGCAGCGCCCTGTTGCACGTGTGGTGCTGGACGAAAACGGCGTCAGCAACTGGCATGATGCAGACCACCTTTCGGCGACAGACGAAGAGCTGGAGAGCACCAGCGGAGCCGAGGCGCAGCCTTTCGCCTTCGACATGTCACGGATCGGCAATCTCGAATTTCGCGACGGCACGCTTCTCTACGATGACAGACGCAACGATCGCAGCGAAAGCGTCAGCGCGATCAACGGCAATCTGGTCTGGCCACGGGTCGGCATGGGAGCGCGGCTGGAACTCGGCGGCGTTCTGCGCGGCGAGCCCGTGCGCCTGGTCGTCAATGCCGAGCGGCCGATCGAACTGCTGAACGGCACGCCGGCGCCGCTCCGGCTCAACGTGTCCTCTGAGCTTCTGACGTTCAATCTCTCGGGCACGGCAAACCTCGCTTCAGCATCGCCATCCTTCAACGGGGACCTGGAACTCTCCAGCCCCTCTGTGCGCCGTGCGCTGCAATGGTCCGGGACAGAACTGAAGCCCGGAGAAGCGATCAGCGCGCTCGAGCTGGAGGCCGAAATTCAGGCTGCGGCGGGCCAGGTGAACCTAGCCAATGTGCTGCTCGACATCGACAACAATCGTGGGATCGGAGCGCTTTCTCTCAATTGGACCGAAGGTGCGCCACCGGCCATCTCCGGGACCCTGGCCTACAGTGCGCTCGACGTCGGCGCGTTCCTGAACGCGTTTGCGCCCCTGCCACTCGATGGCGGACAGCTGACCCCGTCGATCGACACGGGTTTTCTGCGTCAGCTCGGGCTTGATCTTCGTTTTTCCGCACAGACCGCTCGCATCGGACGGCTGGAACTTCAAAATCTCGCAGCAGCCGCGCGGATCGAACGCGGGCGCGCTTTGTTCGACATCGGCGATGCCTCCGCCTATGGTGGCCACATCATGGGCCGTATCATCATATCGGAGAACGGTTTCGATGGTGGCGGCGAAATCCAGCTTACGGCCGAGAACGTCGATTTCGGTGCCGCCTATCAGGCCGTAGGTGTCACAGGTCCGCTGCCGCGCGGCCGTGGCACGCTCAATCTCACCGTCGCTTCGCCCAACCCCGTCTGGGCAACGACTGCACGCGACCTGCAGGGCCGGCTTGAAATGGCGATGGGCGAAGGATCGATCCCGGGCTTCAACCTGCAGACATTCCGCACGCTGGCCTCCCAGGAACGGTTCTTCAGCCTCACACGCGCATCGGAAGGCGAGTTGCCGTTCCGCTCCGCACGCTTCGCCACCACCTTCGCCAATGGCACGGCGGAGATCGACATGGCCGAGATCCTGTCCGGAAACACGACGGTCGCGCTGTCTGGCCTTATTCCATTCGATCGCGGCAGTCTTGCCATGTCGGGAGCGATCACCGATGCGCCGGCTCAAGCCGCCGAGGGTGCCGAAGCCCCCGCGGCTCCGCCGGCCTTGCGGTTCTTCGTCGGCGGCTCCTGGCCTGCCCCGGTGATTTCGCCTGTGATGGGCAACTGACGGGATCAGCGCGGGTCTACGCGCTTAAGGGCTAGAGTCGACCAACCTCAGCCGGCTCGGGCAAGCTGCTCGGCACGCTCGCGCTGGACCATGCTGCGTTTGTTGATCACCGAAGCGATGATGACCGCCGTCGTCACCAACGCGATCAGCACCGTGCACACCGCATTGATCTCCGGCGTCACGCCAAGCCTGACCTGGCTGTAGATCCGCATCGGCAGCGTCGTCGCGCCGGAGCCTGACGTGAAGCTCGCGATGACGAGATCGTCCAGCGACAACGTGAAGGCGAGCATCCAGCCGGCGATCACCGCCGGCGCGATCACTGGCAACGTCACCGTCAAAAACGCCTTGAGCGGCGTGCAGCCAAGATCCTGCGCCGCTTCTTCGAGCGACCGGTCGAATGTCACCAGCCGCGATTGAACCACCACCGCGACGAAGCACATGGAGAACGTGGTGTGCGCCAGCATGACGGTGAAGATCGTGCGGTCGAGATTCATCGCGATGAAGAGCAGCAGCAGCGACAGGCCGGTGATCACTTCCGGCATGACGAGCGGCGCGAAGACCATGCCGGAGAAGAGCAACCGCCCGCGAAAGCGCGTGACCCGGACGAGGACCACGGCTGCCAGCGTACCGAGCAACGTCGCCGCTGTCGCCGACACGAGCGCGACCCGCAGCGTCACCCATGCCGCGTCGAGAAGCGCCTGGTTGCGCAGCATTTCGCCGTACCAGCGCGTGGAGAAGCCTGCCCAGACCGTGACCAGCCGGGACTCGTTGAACGAGTAGATGATCAACAGCAGGATCGGGATGTAGAGGAAGGCAAAGCCTACCACCACGGAGACGATGTTGAAGCCGGACCAGTGCCTGTTCATCGTGTATCGGCCTCGCGCGTGCGCGCCTGATAATATTGGAAGATCACGATCGGCACGACCAGGATCAGCAGAAGCAGCGTGGCGACCGCCGATGCCACTGGCCAGTCCCGGTTGGAGAAGAATTCCACCCAGAGCGTGCGGCCGATCATCAGCGTATCCGACCCGCCAAGAAGATCCGGAATGACGAATTCACCCACGGCCGGAATGAACACGAGCATGCATCCAGCCACGATGCCCGGCAGCGACAGCGGGAACGTGATTTTCCAGAAGGCAGCAAGGCGCGTGCAGCCGAGATCCTGCGCCGCCTCGATCAGGCTCTCGTCCATTCGCTCCAGCGCCGCATAGAGCGGCAACACCATGAACGGCAGATACGAATAAACGATGCCGATATAGACGGCGATGTCGGTGTTGATGATGGTAAGCGGCTGGTCGATCACGCCGAGCCACTGCAGGAACTGGTTGAGCAGCCCTTCACGGCGCAGGATGCCGATCCAGGCATAAACGCGGATCAAGAAGCTCGTCCAGAACGGCAGGATGACCAGCATTACCAAAAGCGGCCGCCAATGCGCCGGCGCGCGCGCCATGCCGTAGGCGAGCGGATAGCCGATGGCGAGCGCCAGCACCGTCGAGACGAAGGCGATCTTGAGGCTCGAGAGATAGGCGTTGAGGTAGAGCGGGTCTTCGGTCAGCCACAGATAATTGTCGAGAGACAGCTGCCGCAGCTTCTCCATCCAGACCGCAAACCCATCCGTCCACTCGAACACCGGCAGATAGGGCGGGATCGCGATGTTGGTCTGCGAAAACGAGATCTTGAAGACGAGGAAGAACGGAACGAGGAAGAAGATCAGCAGCCAGAGATAGGGAATGGCGATCAGAAGCCATCTGCGTGCGGCAGCGCCCATCGTCAGCGCTCCAGAACGACGCCGGCATCTTCCGCGAAGGATAGCCAGACGCGATCGTGATAGGTGAAGACCTCCGAGCCGCTACGCGATGCGTTGACGACGCTGGCCTTGATGATCTTGCCGCTGTCGAGCTTGACGTGGAAGATCGACATGTCGCCGAGATAGGCGAGATCCCAGACCTCCCCTTCCACCGCATTGACGCCGGAATCCGGCTTCGTATGGGTGACGGCGATCTTTTCGGGACGCAGTCCAAGTGTCAGACGACTGCCAATGCTACGCGACTGACCATCCACCATCCGCAGTGCAAAGCCCTCCGGCGACTGCAGTTCCGTCAAAGCCGCGTCTGAGCGGGTCACTTCGCCGTCAAACAGATTGATGCTTCCGATGAAGTCGGCGACGAACCGGGAATTCGGCGCTTCATACACTTCAGCCGGCGTCGCCACCTGGCGGATCTGGCCGGCATCCATGACGGCGATGCGGTCGGCCATGGTCATCGCCTCTTCCTGGTCGTGCGTGACGACCACGAAAGTCAGGCCGAGATCATATTGAAGATCGGTCAGCTCGAACTGCGTTTCCTCGCGCAATTTCTTGTCGAGCGCGCCGAGCGGCTCGTCGAGCAGAAGCACCTTCGGCTGCTTGGCGAGCGCCCGGGCAAGCGCCACGCGCTGCCGCTGGCCACCCGACAACTGATGCGGCTTTCGGCCGGCGAACTCCGACATCTTTACGAGCTTCAGCATCTGCGCGACGCGCTCGGCGATGGCGGGCTTTGCCATCTTCTCCTGCTTCAGACCGAACCCGACATTGTCGACAACGGTCATATGCGGAAAGAGCGCGTAGGACTGGAACATCATGTTGAGCGGACGCCGATAGGGCGGCACGCCCGTCAGATCGACACCATCGAGAAGGATCGCGCCTTCGTTCGGCGTCTCGAAGCCGGCCAGCATGCGCAAAAGCGTGGACTTGCCGCAACCCGAGGCGCCGAGAAGCGCGAAGAACTCACGTTCGTAAATGTCCAGCGAAAGGTTGTCGACCGCCGTGAAGTCACCGAAACGCTTCGTCACGTTCCGAATAGAGATCATCGCCTTGGCGTTCGGATCGGACCACGGCGCGAACGAGCGCCGAATATTGCCAAGGGATCTCATGCGGTTCTGCTGCCCATGAATTGCGGCCGGCTGGCCAAGGGCGCGGGCGCGACCGACCGCGCCCGCGGATCGTGATTATTGGCCGCTTTTGACGCGCGTCCAGGCGCGCGTGATCAGGCGGTTGGCCTGCGCGTCATAGGGCGGCTTGGTGAAGAGCGCTTCCTGCGCCTCGGCAGGCGGATAGATCGCCGGATCGCCGATCACGTCTTCCACCAGAAACTCCTGCGAAGCCTCGTTGCCATTGGCGTAGTAGACGTAGTTCGAGGCCTTGGCGATGACTTCAGGACGCATCAAATAATTGATGAACTCGTGCGCTTCCTCGACATTGCGCGCATCGGCCGGGATGGCGAGTTGGTCGAACCACATTTCGGCACCCTCGACCGGGATCGCGTAGCCGACTTCGACACCCGCATCCGCTTCGGCGGCACGGTCGCGCGCCTGGAAAACGTCGCCCGAATAGCCGATCGCCAGGCAGATATCGCCGTTGGCAAGGCCATTGATGTATTCCGACGAGTGGAATTTCTCCACATAGGGCCGGATCTGCATCAAGGCTTCTTCGGCAGCGGCGATATCTTCAGCCGATGTCGAGTTCGGATCGCGGCCGAGATAGGCAAGCATCGCCGGGAAGATTTCGATCGGCGAGTCCAGCATGTGAATACCGCAATCGGCGAACTGCGCGGCGATCTCCGGATCGAACACGACGGACCAGCTGTCGATGCTGTCCTCTCCGAGAATTTCCTGCACCTTGCCGACATTATAGCCGATGCCGTTGGTGCCCCACATGTAGTTGACCGAATAGGCGTTACCCGGATCGAAGACCGCTGTGCGTTCGGTCACGAGGCTCCACATATTGCCGATATTGGTGAGCTTCGACTGGTCGAGCTCCTGGTAGACGCCGGCAGCGATCTGCCGAGACATGAAGGACGCGGTCGGAACGACCACATCGTAGCCCGAACCGCCCGCCAGCAGCCGCGTCTCCAGCATCTCGTTGGAATCGTAAACGTCGTAGACGACCCTAATACCCGTTTCAGCGGTGAATTCCGCCAGGATTTCATCGTCAATATAATCCGACCAGTTGAAGACGTTGACCACGCGGTCTTGCGCCCCGGCAGCCACCGTTCCTGCAAGCAGGATTGCGACTGTGCTCAAAACTCGGCTGTTCTTCATGATCGAGGCTTCCCTGTATGTCCGTTTTGCCCGTTTGCCCGTCTTTGCGGGATTGATGGATTGGGCATTCTGTTGGCTGAAAACTAGGCGGGAAAGCCGGGCCTCACAAGCTTAAATTCATGGCAAGTCGCGCCCGCTTTCCAAGCAGCACCGCCCATGCTGTCCACCCGCAGGACTTACTGAAAGTCGAAGGCACTGAGACCGGTGACCATTTCATCGAGCCCAAGCGGTCGCGTCACCGGCGGCTCGGCGCGCGCAAGGCAACCCTGTCGCTCACATAGGCGGCACGCCGCACCGACTTTCGTTGTTTCCCGGCCCACCGAGGATCCAGCCGCACGCCTGGTCTCGATAGCCCCACCATAGATGATGTCGTCGCGAAACCCTATGTCGCAGCCAAGCAGCAACGCAGTGCGCCGCACCCGCTCGTTGAAGGCCGCCTGCGGCCCTTCCAGAGTACGCGACACGACCAGAAACTCGGCACCATCGGTGAGTTCGACGGCGTCGACGAGGATCTGCCCCGGCTGTGAGAAGGCAGCGTGAATGTTGAGCTTCGGGCAATCACCGCCGAAGCGCGCATGCGGATAGCCCTTGGCGCCTGAGCGCCGAAACTTGTGGCCCGCATTGTCGATCTCCAGCAGGAAGAAGGGGACGCCCTCCTGCCCGGGCCGCTGCAGTGTCGTGATCCGGTTTGCGACATGCTCATAGGATACGCGAAATCGGGATCTGAGAACGTCGATGTCATAGCGCGCGCGCTGCGCTGCCGCGAGAAAGGCGCCATAAGGCATCATCAGCGCATGCGCAGCATAGCGCGCGAGCTCGAAACGGGCGAGCCGACGCGCTTCGTCGCCTTCGAGACCAAGCGTATCGAGCGCAGCTCCGATCTCGTCGCGCAAGGCCAGCTGGCAGGCCTCCATCGCAACCTCGCGCAACTGGTCGAATGGCGACAGACGCTCCGACAGAAAAAGCCGCATGGAATGCCGATCGTAGCGACGGCGCAGATTCGGCATCGCATGAACCGGCAGGGCCCGCACGACGATCCCATGTTCGCGGCTCAACCACGCCCGAATGGCACCCGTCAAATCCTCGCCAGGCGCCAGCCGGTCATGAAAAACCTCTGCGGCCTTGTCGATGGCTGCAAAATGGTTGGACCGGCGCTCGAAGGTTTCGCGAACGACATCGATCGGCAGCTTGGCACCTGCGGCAACCGTCTCGTGCCCCTCGCGCGCCAGCAGGCTGGAGAGATCGGAGAGGCGCTCCGCCTGTTCTCGATAGGCCCGATAGAGTTTCACCATGCCCGCCGCCGCATTCGGCGCAGCCTCCGAAATCTCGATCAGTTCCTGGTCGCCGGGCAGCTCACCGGCCAGAAGCGGATCGGAAAAAATCTCCTTGAGCGCGGTTACCGATGCGGGTGTCTCACCCTGCAAGGCATCAAGATCGATCTTGAATGTGCTGGAAAGCTTCAGGAGCAATTGGACGGTCAGCGGCCGCTGATTACGCTCGATCAGGTTGAGATAGGACGCCGATATGCCGAGCGCCTCGGCCATCGCCGTCTGGGTCATATCCATGCCGTTGCGCAGCCGACGCACGCGCGGCCCGGCGAAAATCTTCTGATCGGCCATTTGTGAAGACCTTTACATCCCAGCCGCCTTTACAGAATTGACAGATTTACAGAAGCGCATTGTAAATTCAAGCACAGCTTGACCCTTTTCAATGCCATACAAGCCCTTATTTCCTGGCGGCCTACCGCAGCGCAATGTAAACCTTGTCACATCAACATAGCGCAACGGAGCGGCATAGAGATCGCCGCCTCCAGCAGTCGGAGAAGTGCCATGACAGATTTTTACAACCTCGTTCCTTCCGCTCCCGAAGGCCGCTTCGATGGCATCGAGCGCCCCTATTCGGCCGAGGACGTGAAGCGTCTGCGTGGCTCGGTGCAGATCCGCTACACGCTCGCCGAAAACGGTGCGAACCGGCTGTGGGATCTCATCCGCTCGGATGACTTCGTCAACGCGCTCGGCGCGCTGTCCGGTAACCAGGCCATGCAGATGGTCCGCGCTGGCCTCAAGGCCATCTACCTCTCCGGCTGGCAGGTCGCGGCAGACGCCAACACGGCATCGGCCATGTATCCCGACCAGTCGCTCTACCCGGCCAATGCTGGCCCGGAGCTCGCCAAGCGGATCAACAAGACGCTGCAGCGCGCCGACCAGATCGAAACATCGGAAGGCAATGGCCTGTCGGTCGACACATGGTTCGCCCCGATCGTCGCCGATGCGGAAGCCGGCTTCGGCGGCCCGCTCAACGCCTTCGAGATCATGAAGGCCTATATCGAGGCGGGCGCCGCCGGCGTTCACTTCGAAGACCAGCTCGCATCCGAGAAGAAGTGCGGTCATCTCGGCGGCAAGGTTCTGATCCCGACCGCGGCCCACATCCGTAATCTGGATGCTGCCCGTCTCGCAGCCGACGTGCTGGGTGTCCCCTCGCTCGTCATCGCCCGCACCGATGCGGAAGCCGCGAAGCTTCTGACATCGGACATCGACGAGCGTGACCAGCCCTTCGTGGATTATGACGCCGGCCGCACGACGGAGGGCTTCTACCGGGTCAAGAACGGCCTTGAGCCGTGCATCGCCCGCGCAGTCGCCTATGCCGAACATGCGGACATGATCTGGTGCGAAACCTCCAAGCCCGATCTCGATCAGGCCCGTCGTTTCGCCGAAGGCGTGCACAAGGTGCATCCGAACAAGATGCTCGCCTACAATTGCTCGCCCTCGTTCAACTGGAAGAAGCATCTGGACGACGCGACGATCGCCAAGTTCCAGCGCGAACTCGGCGCGATGGGCTACAAGTTCCAGTTCATCACGCTCGCCGGCTTCCACCAGCTGAATTACGGCATGTTCGAACTCGCCCGCGGCTACAAGGATCGCCAGATGGCGGCCTATTCGGAGCTGCAGGAAGCGGAATTCGCGGCGGAAGTAAACGGCTACACGGCGACCAAGCACCAGCGCGAAGTGGGCACCGGCTATTTCGACGCCGTGTCGATGGCGATCACCGGCGGCAATTCCTCCACCACTGCCATGGGTGAATCGACCGAGCACGCCCAGTTTCGCCCGGCGGCTGAATAAAGTTCGAAACTGCGTGGCGACGTATCGCCGCCACGCCTCAAGCCTTCCACCAATTTGCGCCTCAGGCGCCTGAAAACGGAGATTACCGAAATGGCATCGATCTCACGCGTCAAGGAACGGGCTGAAGAGCAGTCATCGGCCATGAGCGACGACCAGCAGAGCGCAATCCGCATGCTGGCCAACGACCTGCACCGCCTCAACCAGTCCGTCATGAAGGCCGTCGACGCCGGCGTATCCGTCGAACTGGTTCGCTCGGCCCGTCATCACTCAGAGGGAAATTGGGGCGACCTGATGATCCCCGTCATCGTCACGCAAGGCCGCTGACCTCCACCATCACGATGCGTGGCGAAAGCCCGTCGGCTCAAGCGGCCGGCGGGCCTTTGCGTTGTTTTTCCCATGCCGCGCGTTCGCGCTCTTCCTCTTCCAGAAGATGCTCCTTCAGCATGCGGACATTGCGGGTATTCGCCTTGAAGGCGACGTCGACGACCGTGCCGAGGACCGGGATGGAGCCGAAAATGTAATCAAACGCGATGTTGCTGATCATCTTGCGTTTGATGTGTCCCGGAACGCCGAGCTTTTGCGCTTTCCAGTAGATCCAGCCGGCCGCGCCGGCAGCCACGGTGTCGCCCGCAACCGGCACGAGACCGAGCACCGCATCCCAGCCGAAACGGATCCCGAGAAAGCTGAAATTGCGGTCGAACAGCTTCTCCACCTGCTCGAGCCGACGCAGGAGATCGCGCCGTTCGCGGCCTTTCGGGGTATTATCGAAAATCTCGGCGATCGCCGGCCCGTTGGTGCGGTCGTGATCGGCAACCTTATCGCCCGATGGCATCGGCATCTTCGACATTGATCCGTCTCCACACGGCCTCGAGGATCGAGTAGACCGCAAAGGCCGTGAGGCCAACACCCATTGCTCCCAGCAGGATGCCGCCGAATGGCAGCCCCTGAACGAAACTGAGCGCGTCCTCGACGCCGGGCGTGGGCGACCCTTCGCCTCCGGCATTGAGGCCCCGGTAGAATAGCAGGAACGCGACGACCAGAAACGACAGGCCCCGCGCCGTCAGACCCGTTCGCGCGATGGGATGCACGAAGTCCATCACCCGTTGCGGTGCTTCGAAGTGGCGAGCGTAGCCCTTGCGTACGGCCTTGGCGATATGTGCGAAGCCGACGCCGATGAAGACGGCCGTCAATGCATAGGCCACCGCCTGGCTGCCCACGATGGAGACGATGAAGTCGACGATCTGCGATCCACCGCCACCGTCGCCGTCATCGCCCTGCGACCCGTTCCATAGCCCGAATGTAAAGACTGTGAGAATGCCGTAGGTCACGCCCGATGCGATGAGACCGCCGCGAATAGCCGCGCCCTTGAAGCCGAGCCCGTGCTTGTCGGTATCGAAGATTGCCTGGATGAAGCGCCAGATGAGATAAGAGACCATGCCGCACATCAGCAGAATGGCGGTTACGTCGCCAAAGGGCGTGTCGAGGATCGTGCGAAGCGCGTCGCGAGAACCCTGCTGCTCGCCTGAGCCGATGGCGGCCAGGACGGCGAAGAAACCGATGACGATGTAGACCAGTCCACGGGCGGCGTAGCCTGTTCGGGCGAACGGCTTGAACCAGACGTGGCGATGCGGAGATACCATTAAAGTGGGGCCTTGTCGTTGCGGTGAAGATAGCCACGGGCCTGAACGCCGAGTTCGGCAAGCCGTGCACGATTTTCGATCAATGCGATTGCGCACCAGACGATCGATGCCCAGGACAATCCGAGTGCCCATCCCGCAATAACGTCGCTCGGCCAGTGGACACCGAGATAGACGCGCGTCAGCCCTATCGTGACGGTAATGATGAAGACGACGGTTGCGACATAGATCACCTCTGCACGGCTGCGCGCATAACGGATCAGCAGCGCGCCGAGCGTGAGATAGGTGACAGTCCCGACCATCGCATGGCCGCTCGGGAAGCTCGCCGTGTGGATGACATCCAGTTGCTCGACAATATCCGGCCGCGGCCGCTCGAAGAATGCCTTGAGCACGGTGGAAAGGATCGCGCCGCCGGCGACGGAAAAGAGGACGTAGAACGCAGCCCAGCGCCTCGTTGCGACACCAAGATAGCCAGCAACGGCAAGTGTGAGCAGCCCTATGATCGGATAGCCGCCCAAGGCAGTCAGCTCCAGCGCTGTCTCTTCAAGCCAGGGCGGACCGAGTGGATCGCTGGTATCGGCAGGATTGCGCAAAGCCAGTAGAAGGCTTTCGTCGAAATCGAGCCCCTCGCCTTCCATGATCTCTTCGGCAAGCTCGAGAAAGACAAACAAGCCGGCGCCAAGCACCGCCAAAAGGGCGATGGGCCACAAAGCCTTCAAGGTTACTGCCGAACGCAATTCTGTCAGTCGCATGGTTGCCCCTAATCGATCCGTTGGAACGGATGGAATGTTGAACGGTTCCGCCGCGCCTCAAACGGCAGACGCCGGCGCAATTTTGGCGCCGGCGTCTTTGAATTTACACTCGAAGTGGCGGGATCAGAACTCGGTCCAGCCATCCTCCTCCGTGGATGCTGCCGCAGCTGCGGCCGTACCACCGCCGCCGAAGGCACCGGCCAGCTTGCGCCCAAGCGCCCTAGCGGGAGATTCCCGCGTCGCGCCGGTAGCGCCGTTGGCCCGGACTGGAACAGGTGCAGTGGACCGGCGCGAGACGGGAGCCGACGACGCGGCACTTGCAGCCCTGCGCTCATAGCCCTGCGAAACCATAGATCCACGGCCCGCCATTTCGAAGCGGCCGACCAGACCCCGCAGCGATTGTGCCTGCTCCTCGAGGCTCACACAGGCGGCATTGGTCTGCTCGACCATGGCGGCGTTCTGCTGGGTTACCTGGTCCATCTGGTTGACGGCGGTGTTGATCTCCTGGAGACCGGCGGACTGCTCGCGCGCCGACGTGACGATGGCTGCGATATGGTCCTTGATCATGTGCACGTGCCGTTCGATCTGCTCGAGCGACGCGCCGGTCTTGTTGACATGCGCGACCCCCATGCCGACTTCCTCGCCCGACTTGCGGATGAGGTCCTTGATCTCCTTCGCGGCCGCGGCCGAACGCTGGGCAAGCTCGCGAACTTCCTGGGCAACGACGGCGAAGCCCTTGCCCGCTTCACCGGCGCGCGCCGCCTCGACACCGGCGTTGAGCGCCAGCAGGTTGGTCTGGAAGGCGATATCGTCGATGACACCGATGATCTGGCTGATCTGCGTCGACGATGTCTCGATCCGCTCCATCGCCGTGATGGCATCGCCGACCACTGCACGGGAATTGCGTGCTCCCGTCGTTGCGTCAACGACCATGCGGTCGGCTTCTTCGGCGCGTTGAGCGCTGGCGCGCACCGTCTGCGTGATCTGGTCGAGCGCCGCTGCGGTTTCTTCAAGCGACGCTGCCTGCTGCTCGGTACGACGCGACAGATCGTCTGCCGCCTTTGCGATTTCACCGGAGCTGCCGCTGACCGACTGCGTGGCATCCGTAATGTCGGACAAAGTTTCGCCGAGCGATTTCACCGCTGCATTGAAGTCTTCCTGCAGCGAGGCAAATGCGTGGTCGATCTGTTCGATCTGGACGGTGAGATCGCCCTGTGCCAGGCGACGCAGCGCATCACCGACCGTTTCCATCGCCTCTTCGCGGGCCTTGGCCGTGCGAAGCGTCTCGGTTTCGTTGCGTTCACGCTCAGCCTCGAAGGCCGCGCGCTGGCGCGTTGCTTCCAGCTCTGCTTCGCGCTTTTCCATGGCGGAGATGCGGAAAGACTCCAGCGCATTGGCGACCACGCCGACCGTGTCGGTGCGGGCGCGGTGCGGAACGCCTGTTTCGAGATCGCCTTCATCCAGCCGCTTGATGCGCGCCGTGAGGTCGCCGAGCGGACGCGTGACGATGGTCCGAAGCGCAAGCAGGAAGAGCCCGACGACGATGAGAATCGAAACGCCCTGAACGGCAAGTGTCTGCAGACCGAAAGCAACGCTCGTTGCGTGAAGGTTTGCCGTGCTCCAGACGGTGGCGATATGACCGCGCGGATTGCCTTCGCTGTCCGGCTCCAGCGGCGCGATGATCGTAACCTTGCCGTCACCGAGCGGGAGGTCGTTGATGACCGAATTTTGCGGCGGTGTCGCCATCATCGCTTCGATGTCGCGGCGCGCTGCAGCGCCATCCGCACCGGAGCGTGTCCAGGCAGTCATTTCGGCACCAGCCGCATTGTAGACGATGATCTGCACCAGGTCGTGCTCGTCGGAGGTTGTGTAGCCCTTGTAGGCATCTTCGATCGCTTCCGGCACGTTCCATTTCACGCCGCCGGCTGCAACCATGCCGACTTCCTTCACCTCGCGGCTCCAATTGGCGAATGCGTCCTGGCGCAGCGTGTGTTCGGCCGATTGATAAAGCCACCAGACCGTGGCGCCGAGCCCGATGAGATTGACAACGATGATGACCGCGGCAAGTTTTGTGGTCAGCGAGAGCCGACCGAGGAAACCAACCGTACCGGGTTTGGAAACGTTAGCTTTCATGTTGTTTGTCCTTTGGCGCGATCAGAGCTTGTTCAGGTTCAAAGAGACCGTGAGCGCTCCAATGGGTTCGCCGGTGTCTGGATCGATAATTGCACTGTTCGCCTGACTGAGAACGAGGTGCGTATCGGGCTCGTATTCGATGTCGTCGATGAAAAGGCCGGCTTCCGGCTGAAGAAACGTCTTCTGGAACTTGGCTTCGTCGCCTTGCCAGTAATCCGACGTCGGCGTGCTGACGCCGACATTGAGGCCCCTGCCATCCATCACGATGATCTCGACGATCATCCAGTCGGCGGCAGACTGTTTCTGACGCAGAAATTGCGAGACGGAATTCTGAATCATGGCGTCGATCTGAGGACGCTGGATCTGACCGGCTTCAGCGCGCCATTCGGCGTCCGCGGCATCTATTTCAGCCTGCGTCCATGCGGCTGTCGCGCCATTTTGCGCGCGCACGGCCTCGATGATCTCGGGGCTTTTGACCCACTCGGCCAGATTGTCTTGAAAATATGCTTTGACCGCTTCTTGGTGGTCAATTCCGGCGGCGGATGCTTGAGACAAGGGCGCAAAAGCAGCCCCCCAAAGCGCCGCGTACACTGCAACCCTGCTCATGGCGAGCAACGACATTCCCACACCCCTTTGACCCGGTGCGCATCAATCAAGGTGGAATTGATGAAAACTGCACACCCACAGACAACTATACATGCCCATGATGGCGCGGCCTGGGACGTCATGTCGGCGCGAGAGCTAATCTCGCAGCAGCCTCCAACAACTGATGAGGAACGCTGCTTGCCGAAGACTTAACAAGTGTAGGCGAGAGATCGCGTTTTCAGTAGAAATTTAGGGGCTCCGGCCCGAAGATACACGGGCCGGTAGACTGTGGCATTGCGGCCCCACGTCAGGGTCGCAAGATGTTTGGTCAAGGCTCAGAAGATGAGGCTGAGAAGACCGATGACGACCAGAAGCCCGATCAGGAAAATGACGCCGACAGTACCGCCGATGAATTTCAGCATGGAGGTGATCCTTTTGCTTGCCCGTGATGACCGGATTAACGCGCAAGCACCGCATTTGATCCAGCCGCGTGATCGATCGACGCGACCTGCAACGATCGGGAAGGCGATGACACAAGGACTTTCGTCCGTCACTTCACCGGTCTATGCTCATATCGACATAAACTGAAACGGTGATTGATGCCTTCGAGAATCGAACTTCATCCGGGTGCAGCACGGACGGAACGTCCTCGCAAACGGCCAGCCTTCATTGACCAGAAGCGTGGTGTGAAAGACTGGAAGCAAGCCAGCGAATGGCTGAAGTGGCGTGGGATCGAAGATATCGAATGCATCACGCCCGACATTGCCGGTGTGCCACGCGGCAAGATGATGCCGACGTCGAAATTCACGTCCAACACGTCACTGTCGCTGCCCTCGGCCCTGTTCCGACATACCATCTCTGGCGAGTATCCAGAGGAAACGGGTGACTTCCGTTATGACCCAACCGATGGCGACTTGAAGCTCGTGCCGGACCTGTCGACGCTGTCCGTCGTTCCGTGGGAAACCGACCCGACGGCGCAGGTCGTTTGCGACATCGTCGACACCCAAGGGAACGAGGTCGGCTATACGCCGCGCAATGTGTTGAAGCGCGTGGTCAGTCTCTACCGCGAGCGCGGCTGGCAGCCAGTCGTCGCGCCCGAGATCGAATTCTATCTGGTCGCAAAGAACGACGATCCGGATTACCCGCTGCAGCCGCCGAAAGGCCGATCGGGCCGCACCATCGCCGGTGGCCAGTCCTATTCGATCGCCGGCGTCAACGAGTTCGACGAACTGATCGACGACATCTATCATTTCTCCGAAGCGCAGGGCCTGGAGATCGATACGCTGATCCACGAAGAGGGTCCGGCACAGCTTGAAATCAACCTGCGCCATGGCGATCCGATCGAGCTTGCCGATCAGGTCTTTCTCTTCAAGCGCACGCTGCGCGAGGCGGCGCTGAACCACAACATGTACGCGACCTTCATGGCCAAGCCGATGCAGGGCCAGGCGGGTTCGGCGATGCATATCCACCAATCGGTGGTCGATCTTCAGACCGGGCGCAACATCTTTGCAGACGAGAAGGGCGAAGCCTCGCAGGAGTTCTTCTCCTTCATCGGCGGCATGCAGCATTTCGTGCCGAAGGCGCTGGTCATGATGGCGCCTTACGTGAACTCCTATCGCCGACTGACGCCGGACATGGCCTGCCCCGTCAACAATGCGTGGGGCTATGACAACCGCACCACCGCCTTCCGCGTGCCGAGTTCCGACCCAAGCGCACGGCGCGTGGAAAATCGCCTCCCCTCCTCGGATACGAACCCCTATCTGGCACTCGCCGCATCGCTCGCCTGCGGCTATCTCGGCATGGTGCGCGGGGTGAAGCCTTCGGCACCGACGGCCCATACTGCCAATGAGGGCACGACGGTCGATCTCCCCCGCGGCCTTCTGGAAGCCGTATCGCTGCTCGAAAGCGAACCCGCATTCCAGGATGTGTTCGGCGCGGATTTCATCGCCACCTATTGCGGGCTGAAGCGTGGCGAATTCGAAACCTTCATGCAGGTCATCAGCCCGTGGGAGCGTGAATATCTCCTGCTGAACGTCTGAGCATTTCCAGGTGAAGTGGAGACCGGTTCACCGTTCGGAAACGCGACAAATCGAAAACTCGGAGCAATTGATCGATTCGAAGAAAAGCGAAATTGCGCTGATCAGACGGCGCGAAGCCACCACATGATGACGGAGCATCCCATCGCCTACCAAAGCCCCATCTCGCCCGGCATCTCCTGGTACGAGGATGCGCTTGCCGAGCGGCCAAGCTTTGAACCTCTCGATGGCTCGCGACAGGCCGACGTCGTCATTGTCGGTGGCGGTTTTACCGGCTTGCAGGCGGCCTATAATCTGGCGATCGCCGGCGTCGATGTGGTGCTGATCGACGCCGCACGTTTTGGCGACGGCGCCTCCGGGCGCAATGGCGGCCAGATCGGCACCGGACAGCGTGAAGACGTCACCGCGCTTGAAGCACAATACGGGCTTGAGACATCCAAGGCGCTCTTCGATCTCGCCGAGGACGGCAAGCGCTATCTGATCGACTTCGGCGAGCGCCTCGGCATCGACATGGAGTTTCGGCAAGGCCAGCTCTCGGTGGCGCACAAGAAGCGCTATGTCGATGATTTCCGTTCCTATGTCGAAATTCTGGCCGAGCGCTACGGCTACACCCAGGCGACCTTCATGGATGCCGCCGAGACCGCGGAGCGCCTCGGGTCGACGCGCTTCTTCGGCGGCATGCGCGACATGGGCACCGGCCACATCCACCCGATGAAGCTCGTCGCAGGGCTGGCACGCGCCACCGATACCGCAGGCGCGCAACTCTACGAGAATACCCGCGCGACGGGCATCGCCAGCGCGAATGGCCGCGTCACCGTCACGACCGACCGCAGCACGATCACCGCAAACCACGCGCTTCTCGCCTGTAACGCTCATATCGGCGATCTCGAGCCGGTCACGGCTGCGCATGTGATGCCGATCCGCTCCTTCATCGGCGCGACCGTGCCGATCGACGCGCCGACAATCATTCCGGGTGGCGAAGCGGTGGACGACAGTCGCTTCGTGGTGCGCTACTTCCGCAAAAGCCTCGATGGACGGCTGCTCTTCGGCGGGCGCGAGGCTTACACGTCGGAAAGCCCCACCGACATCAAGTCGCACATCCGCAAACAGATCGCCGAAATCTACCCGGAGCTCGGCGATATCGACATCACACATGCTTGGGGCGGGTCGGTCGCGATCACCATGCCGCGCCAGCCCTTCGTGCGCGAAGTGATGCCGCATGTCATCACGATCGGCGGCTATTCGGGCCATGGGGTGAAACTGTCGAACTATTGCGGCAAGCTTTATGCCGATGCGGTGCTCGGCGACCGCAGCCGGCTTGCCCAATTCGAGCGCCTCAAGATCCCAGCTTTCCCCGGCGGAACGCGCTTGCGTCAACCGCTTCTTTTCCTGGCGATGACATGGTTTTCGCTGCGTGATCGCATCTGAGGCCAGCCAAAATCGTCGCCATGCTATGGCCTTTTTAAATCGATTAGATTAAAAGCCTCGACGACACCGATTGCAGGGACTTGATGCGATGAGCAGCCAGATCATTCCGGTCGATCCTTTCGACTATGTCGTGTTCGGCGGTACGGGCGACCTTTCCGAGCGCAAGCTCCTTCCGGCGCTGTACCACCGCCAGGAAGCGGGCCAGCTGACCGAGCCGACCCGCATCATCGGAGCTTCTCGATCCGAGCTTTCCCATGACGAATTTCGCGAATTCGCGCGCTCCGCGTTGGTCGAACATGTCGGCAATGGCGGCCTCGACGAAGCCGAGGTCGAAAAGTTCCTCGCGCGCCTCTTCTACGTCGCGGTCGATGCCAAATCCGACAAGGGATGGGATGATCTCAAGGAACTGTTGAGTGAGGGTGAAGATCGCATCCGCGCCTTCTATCTCGCCGTGTCGCCTTCTCTCTTCGGCGATATCTCCCAGCACATCCGCGACCACGGGCTGATCACCGACAAGACACGCATCGTCGTGGAAAAGCCCATCGGGCGCGACCTCGCCTCGGCGCGGCAGCTGAACGACACGATCGGCAGCGTCTTCCGCGAAGAGCAGGTCTTCCGCATCGACCACTATCTCGGCAAGGAGACGGTGCAGAACCTGATGGCGCTGCGCTTTGCCAACGCGCTTTACGAGCCGCTGTGGAATTCCGCGCATATCGACCACGTTCAGATTACGGTTGCCGAAAGCGTCGGGCTGGAAGGCCGGGCCGGCTATTACGATACCGCCGGCGCGCTGCGCGACATGGTGCAGAACCATATCATGCAGTTGCTCTGCCTCGTCGCCATGGAGCCGCCGTCGTCCATGGACGCAGAGGCCGTGCGCGATGAAAAGCTGAAAGTGCTGCGCGCGCTGCGCCCGATCACCAGCCGCAATGTTCAGCAGATGACCGTTCGCGGCCAGTATCGCGCGGGTGCATCGGCAGGCGGGCCGGTCAAGGGCTATCTCGACGAGCTGGAGAGCGGCACCTCGAACACCGAAACCTTCGTCGCCATCAAGGCCGAAATCGGCAACTGGCGCTGGGCCGGCGTGCCGTTCTATCTGCGCACCGGCAAACGCATGGCCGAGCGGGCGTCCGAAATCGTCATCGCCTTCAAACCGATCCCGCATTCCATCTTCGACGAGAGCGCCGGCCGCGTCATCGCCAATCAGCTGGTTATTCGCCTGCAGCCAGATGAAGCAGTCAAGCAGTGGATCATGATCAAGGATCCGGGCCCGGGCGGCATGCGCCTGCGTCACGTGCCGCTGGACATGACCTTTGCCGAGAATTTCGACGTGCGGAACCCCGACGCCTACGAGCGGCTGCTCCTCGACGTCATCCGCAACAACCAGACGCTGTTCATGCGCCGCGACGAGGTCGAGGCGGCGTGGCGATGGGTCGATCCGATCCTGAAGGCGTGGGAAGAAACGGGCCAGCAGGTTCAGGGCTACACGGCCGGCACGTCTGGCCCCAGCCAGGCGATCGCACTCATCGAACGCGACGGCCGCACCTGGCATGAGCACTGATCCGATGGGAGTGTCGCCGGAATTCCACGAATTTGCCGATCGCTCGGAACTGGCCGAAGCGCTCGCCGACGCCGTTGCGGAAGCCTTGAAGGCTGCCATCGGCGCGCGGGGCCGCGCGACGCTTGCGGTGTCGGGCGGCTCTACGCCAAAGGCATTCTTCAAGGCCTTGTCCGGCAAGGAACTCGCCTGGGACCAAGTCACCGTTACGCTGATCGACGAGCGGTTCGTGCCCGAAACGCACGAGCGATCCAACCAGAAGCTCGTGGTGGAAAACCTGCTGGTCGGTCGCGCCGCACGCGCGCGCTTCGTGCCGCTGTTCAACGATGCGCCAGACGTTCATCTCGCCGCCGACCGCGCGTCGGGCGTGATCGACGCCTTGCCCCGGCCGATCGACGTTGCCATCTTGGGTCTTGGAACAGATGGCCACACCGCGTCTTTCTTTCCCGATGGCGACCGGCTGGCGGAAGCGATCGACCCCGGCATGCCGACGTCGGTTCTGTCGATGGAAGCGCCGGGCGCCGGCGAACCGCGATTGACGCTGACGCTGCCGCGCATCGTCGAAGCGCCCCTCGTGGTGCTGCACATCGAAGGCGGCGAGAAGCGCCAAGTGCTCGACCAGGCGCTGGCTGGAGAAGACGCAAACGACATGCCGATCCGCGCCGTGTTCGCCCATGCGCCGGCGCCGATCCACATCTACTGGGCGCCCTGACGCCCGATCTTCGCCGCGGCTTGAGAAAGCCGAACCGAACTGACAACGGGATAGCGAACCATGGCTGCGGATACACGCATCGAATCCATCACCCGGCGCCTCGTGGAGCGCTCCAAGCCGACGCGCGAGGCCTATATCGACCGCGTCCGCCGTGCCGCCGGTCAAGGGCCGCATCGCTCTGCTCTAGCCTGCGGCAACCTCGCCCATGGCTTTGCCGCCTGCGGCCCGAGCGACAAGGAAGCGCTGGCGGGCGATCGCCTGCCAAACCTCGGCATCATCACCGCCTATAACGACATGCTTTCGGCCCACCAGCCTTATGAGCGCTTTCCGGACATGATCCGCGAGGCAGCGCGCGAAGCCGGCGGGGTTGCCCAGGTCGCAGGCGGCGTGCCGGCCATGTGCGATGGTGTCACGCAGGGCCAGCCGGGCATGGAGCTCTCGCTCTTCTCGCGCGACGTGATCGCGATGTCGGCAGGCATCGGTCTGTCGCACAACATGTTCGACGCAGCGCTTTATCTAGGCGTCTGCGACAAGATCGTGCCGGGCCTCATGATCGCGGCGATGACATTCGGCCATCTGCCGGCTGTCTTCGTGCCGGCCGGTCCGATGACGACCGGCCTCCCAAATGACGAAAAAGCGCGCATCCGCCAGCTCTACGCCGAGGGCAAGGTCGGCCGCGAGGAATTGCTGGAGGCGGAATCCAAGTCCTACCACGGGCCTGGGACCTGCACCTTCTACGGCACTGCCAATTCCAACCAGATGCTGATGGAGATCATGGGCTTCCATCTGCCGGGCGCATCGTTCGTCAATCCGAACACGCCGCTGCGTGATGCGTTGACCAAGGAAGCGACCCGCCGCGCACTGGAAATCACCGCTCTTGGCAATGAATTCACTCCCGCCGGCGAGATGATCGACGAACGCTCGATCGTCAACGGCGTCGTCGGCCTCCATGCGACCGGCGGATCGACCAACCACACGCTGCACCTCGTCGCCATGGCCCGATCGGCCGGGATCCGGCTCACCTGGGAAGACATTTCCGAACTCTCGGACGTCGTCCCACTGCTTGCGCGCGTCTATCCAAACGGCCTTGCCGACGTGAACCATTTCCATGCAGCGGGCGGCATGGGTTATCTCATCGGCCAGTTGCTCTCGAAAGGCCTGCTGCACGACGATGTGCGCACGGTCTACGGCCAGGGACTTCAGCCCTATGCCATCGAAATCGGCATGGACGCCGCCGGCGCGATCGAACGACGCCCTGCACTCAGGGAGAGCGCAGAGCCGAAGATCCTGGCAGCGGTCGACGCACCCTTCCAGCCGACCGGCGGCCTCAAGATGCTCAGCGGCAACATCGGCAATGCCGTCATCAAGATTTCGGCCGTAAAGCCGGATCGTCATGTGATCGAGGCGCCGGCGAAAGTCTTCCATGATCAGCAGTCGCTGATCGACGCCTTCAAGGCCGGCGAATTGAATCAGGACTTCGTTGCCGTCATCCGCTTCCAGGGGCCAAAGGCAAACGGCATGCCGGAACTGCACAAGCTGACGCCCTCGCTCGGCGTGCTGCAGGACCGCGGCTACCGCGTGGCACTCGTCACCGATGGCCGCATGTCGGGTGCATCCGGCAAGGTGCCAGCCGCGATCCACGTCACGCCCGAAGCGGCCGACGGCGGCCCGATCGCCCGCATCCGCGAGGGCGATATGGTTCGTGTCGACGCGGTTTCCGGGGAGTTGTCAGTGCTGGTCGAGGCCGGCGAATGGGAGACACGCGAAGCGGTGACCGCCGATCTTACCGGAAACGGCTTCGGCATGGGCCGTGAACTGTTCGCCGCCTTCCGCGCCGTTGCCGGCCCCGCGAGCGAAGGCGCGAGCGTTCTCTACTGACCGAATACCGGGACGGCATGGCCGCCCCGGTTTCGGTCGAACGCCGTGTGTTTATTGCGGCACGAGCACGTTGTCGACGACGTGAATGACGCCGTTCGACTGATTGACATCGGCGATGGTGATGGTGGACGTGCCGCCATTTTCATCGGTCAAGGCCAACCCACGGCCCTGCTCCGTCACTACGAGCGTATCACCGCTTACCGTTGTCAGCTCAAGCTGCCCGCCATTGGCGATCACGTCGCGCTTGAGTTCGCCGCCGGAGATCCGGCCGGAGACAACATGCGCAGTCAGTACCTTGACCAGTTGGTCCTTGTTTTCCGGCCGCAGGAGGGTTTCCACCGTGCCGGCCGGAAGCGCCGCGAAACCATCATTCACCGGCGCGAAGACGGTGAAGGGTCCGGCGCTGGCCAGCGTATCGACCAGATCCGCGGCCTGGACGGCAGCCACAAGCGTTGTGTGGATCGGCGAATTCACGGCGTTTTCGACGATGTTCATCGTCTCGAGCATCGGCGCTCCGCCGACCGTCGGATTGCTTTGGGCGATCGCGACGCCGGTGAACACCGACGCCGCCATTGCGGCTGAGAGAGCGAGTGACATCGAATGGGAACGGGTCTTGCGCATGCGAACCTCCACAGGTCGTCGTCCTCGAAGCGGGACAACGAACATACGGCCAGGTTCCGCCCAAGTTTCTCGAACACGCGAAACTCACGACATCGTGCACGTTGCTTCACCAGCGCGGGTCGAGGACCTATCGCCGATAGGTCGTGCCGGCCTCGTCGAAAAGATGCAGGCAATCGCGCTTGGCCGTGAAGCGCATCGTCTCACCGCGCCGCACGGGCTGGTTTCCGGGCACCTTCACGACAATCGGCTCGCCCTCGACCAGTCCCTCGATGTAATAGAGCGTCACTTCGCCAAGCGCTTCGGAAAGCGCGACCTGCCCTTCGAACAGGTAGTCCTCTCCGGTCGCAACGGTCAGATCCTCGGGACGCACGCCGAAGCTGGCAGCCTTGCCTTCCTGTGACGGGTCGGTCGCGATATCGACCACTGCATGGCGCCCGCCCGCCAAGGCGACCTGCGTCTGCGTCCCTGCCTTTTCGACCCGCGCAGGAAGGATGTTCATGGCCGGCGACCCGATGAACTGCGCAACAAAGAGATTTGCCGGGTGATGGTAAAGCTCCATCGGCGACCCGACCTGCTCGATGCGGCCGGCCGACAGCACGACGATCCGATCGGCAAGCGTCATCGCTTCGACCTGATCGTGCGTGACGTAGATCATCGTCGTGTCCGGCATTGATTCATGCAGCTTGGCGATCTCGATGCGGGTCGCCACGCGCAATGCGGCATCGAGGTTCGACAGCGGCTCGTCGAACAGAAACACCTTTGGATCGCGGCAGATGGCCCGCCCGATGGCAACGCGCTGGCGCTGACCGCCGGAGAGCGCTTTAGGCAAACGGTCGAGATACTGGGTCAGTTGGAGGATGTCGGCTGCGGCGCGCACGCGCCGATCGATCTCTTCCTTGCTTTCCTTCGCGATCCGCATGCCGAACGCCATGTTGTCGTAGACCGTCATGTGCGGATAGAGCGCGTAGGACTGGAACACCATCGCAATGCCGCGCTTAGAGGGCGGGATGTCGTTGACGACCTGCCCGCCGATGGAAAGCGTACCGCCGGATATTTCCTCCAGACCCGCGATCATCCGGAGAAGCGTCGACTTCCCGCAGCCGGATGGGCCGACGAAGACGACGAATTCGCCTTCCTGGATGTCCAGATCGACCCCGTGGATCACATCCACATTGCCATAGGATTTCTTGATGTTCTTGAGCTGCAGTGCAGTCATCTCGCTCCCCCGTCCGGGCGTACGGCCCTGCGGCCGATCGCACTCGACGTTTCCTCCCGAACCTCAGTCCGTCTTGCCGAAAAACGCGTCGAAAGCACCGAGATGGACGGTGCCGTCGCGGTAAAGACCAGAAAAATCATGATCGCTGATCGCCTGCATGCCGGGTCTTTCCAGCGCCACATCCCGACGCTCATCCGACAGGTTGAAGACGCACAGGATCGTCTCGTCACCCGCCTTGCGCTCGATGATCAGGATCCCGTCTTCGGCTTTCAGGATCGACATGGTGCCGACGCGCAGCGCCTCATGCGCCTTCCGAAACGCCAGGATCTTTCGGTAGTGGTTCAACATCGAGCCTTGGACGTGGTCCTGCTTGTCGACCGCGAGACCGAGATGGTCGCCGGGGATCGGAAGCCACGGGCGGCCGTTGGAAAACCCGGCATTTACGCCGTCGCCGTCCCAGACCATCGGCGTGCGGCAGCCGTCACGACCCTTGAACTTCGGCCAGAAGCGAATGCCATACGGATCCTGGAGCTGATCGTAAGCGATGTCCGCCTCGGTCAGACCCAGTTCCTCGCCCTGATAGATGCAGAGTGAGCCGCGCAGCGATGCCATGAGCCCGGCCAGCAGCTTCATATAGGCCGTCCGATCGCGCACATGGTCGCCCCAGCGGGTCGCAGGCCGAACCACGTCATGGTTCGACATCGCCCAGCACGGCCACGCATCCTCCGACGCCTGACGCAGCGTGGTGAACACCTCTTCGACGCTCTCGGCCGTCGGCACTTCCGGCGCCAGGAAGTCGAAGGCGTAACACATCTGCATCTTGTCGCCGCCGCCGGTATATTCGGCCATCAGCTCCAGCCCGCGCTGGCTGTCGCCGATTTCGCCAACGGCCGCGATCGCCGGATATTCGTTCATCAGTGCGCGCAGCCGGCGCAGAAACTCGACATTCTCCGGCTGGCTCTTGGAGTAGAGATGCTCCTGGAAATTGTAGGGGTTCACTGCGGGTGCTGTCTTCGCGTTGCGACGCTCTACGGGCAGGCTCGGATTGTCGCGCAGCTGCCGGTCGTGGAAGTAGAAATTGATCGTGTCGAGCCGGAAGCCATCGACCCCGCGGTCGAGCCAGAAGCGCGCCACATCGAGGACCGCCGCCTGCACGTCCTCATTGTGGAAATTGAGGTCGGGCTGCGACGTCAGGAAGTTGTGCAGGTAGTACTGGCAGCGCGTCGAATCCCACTCCCAGGCCGTGCCGCCGAAGATCGACAGCCAGTTGTTGGGCGGGCTCCCATCGTCCTTGGCATCGGCCCAGACATACCAATCGGCTTTTGCATTGTCCTTGCTGGATCGGCTTTCGACGAACCACGGATGGATGTCGGCCGTGTGGGAAATTACGAGGTCGATCATGACCTTGAGGCCATGGGCATGGGCCGTGGCGATCATGTCATCGAAATCGTGCACGGTCCCGAACATCGGATCGACGCTCAGATAGTCGGAGACGTCGTAGCCGAAGTCTTTCATCGGCGAGGTGAAGAACGGCGAAATCCAGATCGCATCCACGCCAAGCGATGCGATGTAGGGGATACGCTGCGCGATCCCGGCAAGGTCGCCGATGCCGTCGCCGCTCGTGTCCTGAAACGAGCGTGGATAGATCTGGTAGATCACCGCGCCGCGCCACCAGTCGTGATCGGCAGCCTTGTCGGTGAGCAATGTCGCGTTTTCGGTCAAATCGTTCATGGCAATCGTCATAGTGGGAGGATCATCCGCCTTTCACGGAGCCCGCGAGAAGGCCGCGGACGAGGTAGCGTTGGAGGGTGAAGAACACGGCGAGCGGCACCAGGATGGTGATGAAGGCCGAAGCCGTCAGGATTTCCCAGTTGCCGCCGCGTGATCCGAGAAGGTTGACCAGGCGTCCGGTGAGCACCAGTTCGCTGTCCTGCGCGCCGAGGAAGACCATGGCGACGAGCAGGTCGTTCCAGGTCCAGAGGAACTGGAAGATCGCAAAGGAGGCGAGCGCCGGAAAAGAGAGTGGCAGCACGATCTTCATGAAGATCTCGAAGTCGCTCGCTCCGTCGACACGCGCCGATTCCATGATCTCGCGCGGCAGCCCGGCGATGTAGTTCCGCAGCAGATAGACCGCGAGCGGCAGGCCGAAGCCCGTATGGGCCAGCCAGATCCCGAGATAGGTTTTCGCCGGCACGCCAAAGAAGGCCCCGATGCCGTTATACATGCGCAAGAGCGGGATCAGCGACATCTGCAGCGGCACGACCAGCAGTCCAACGATGACGGCGATCAGGAGTGCCCGGCCCGGAAACTTCATCCAGGCAAGCGCGTAGGCGGCGAAGGCAGCAATCAGGATCGGAATGATCGTTGCCGGAATGGTGACCGTCAGCGAGTTGATGAAGGACCGACCGATCCCTTCCGACGCCAGCACTTCGCGGTAATTGTCGAGCGTGAAGCGCGGCGGGATGGTGGTCGTGAAGAAGATGCGTGCCCCGCGCGGGAGGTCGAGCTCGCTCGGCGAGGTGATCGCATAGGCACCATCCTCGGCGACGGTCAGCACCCCGCCTTCACGAAGCTCCGCTTCGGCGCCGGGCTCGTATTCCGTCGGGTTCAGGCCCGACGTACCGAACGCCGAAACGGTGCCGCTCCCCTCGCCAAAGACATTGCCTTCGAGGATGAATACGCCGTTGCGCTCGACCTGGTCGTCAGAGGTTCCGGTGCGGGCCTGCAGGTTCTGGGTGGAGCCGGCGAGTGCCGTCCACCAGCCGGAGATCGCGAGTTGGTCCTTGTCACGGAAGGAGGAGATGAAGAGGCCTGCGGTCGGCAGCGTCCAGAGGATGACGAGCAGCAACACCGAGAGATGAACCGCCCAGGTGAGCGGGGATTTAGCGGAACCGGCGCCTCCCATATCAGCGGCCCTCCATTTCGGCGCTGGCACGGCGGATGTTCCAGACCATGATCGGGATGACCAGCACCATGATCACCATGGCGATCGCTGCCCCGCGCCCGAAATCGCCGCCACCGCGGAACATCCAGTCGAACATGAGATTGGCCAGAACCTGCGTGTTCCATTGCCCGTTCGTCATCGCCAGCACGATGTCGAAGACCTTGAGAACCAGGATCGTGATCGTCGTCCAGACGACAGCGATCGTGCCCCATATCTGCGGGATCATGATCTTGAAGAATATCTGAAAGCCGTTGGCCCCATCGATGACCGCCGCCTCGATCGTCTCGTCGGGAATGCCGCGCAGTGCCGCCGAAAGGATGACCATCGCAAAACCCGTCTGGATCCAGACGAGGATGATCATGAGAAAGAAGTTGTTCCAGAAGGGGATGGTGATCCATGCCTGCGGCTCACCGCCGAAATAGACGACGATGGCGTTGAGGATGCCGATCTGTTCTGAACCAGCGGCACGGTAGTCGTAGATGAATTTCCAGATCACCGATGCGCCGACGAAGGAGATCGCCATCGGCATGAAGATCAGCGACTTGGCGATGTTGCCCCACCAGATGCGGTCCGTGAGCGCAGCGATGACGAGCCCGAGGAAGGTCGACAAGGCCGGCACGAAGAGCAGCCAGAGCATGTTGTTGAACATGGACTCCCGGAAGCCCGGATTGTTGACCATCCAGACGTAGTTGGAGAGGCCGACGAAGTTGCGGCCGGACCGGTCGTGCAGCGAAAGCCGCAGGGATTCGAACACCGGGTAGACGAGATAGATGCCGAGCACGAGAAGCGCCGGCCCGAGAAAGAGCCACGGGCGGATGGCATTGGCGCGTCGCATGTTGCGCGCGGCGGTCAGGGGATCGCGCCCCCGCGACGGAAATGCCGCATCGAGCAGGAAGTTGGAGCCGAAGAAATAGGCTGCGCATCCCAAGACGCCGATGACGACGGTGACGAGTGCACCTGCAAGCTGTTCCATGCGATCAGCCTCCCCTTTGGCCGCCCCCTTCGGCTGCCATGGCTTTGGTCAGGGTATGCTATGCCCCGCGCGTGTGCGTCATGCCGCGCGCCGAGCCAGCCGGCTCCCTCGAGAGGAAGCCGGCAGCTTGAACGGTGCTACTTGATGGAGTCCCAGGAATTCTGGACTGCCGTCGTGACCTCTTCGGCGGAAGCGCCGCCGACATAGTCGATCATCGCCGTCCAGAAAGCGCCCGCACCGATCGCACCCGGCATCAGGTCCGAGGCATCGAAGCGGAATGTCGTTGCTTCGGTCAGAATTTCGCCCTGGCGACGGAGCGCATCATTGGCATAGGCTTCGAGATTGGCGCCCGTGTAGGGCGTCAGGAAGCCCGACTGTGCCATCCAGACCTCATGTGCGATCGGCGTCTGCAGGAACTCGATGAAGGCGCGGCCAGCCTCCGTATCCCGTGTCAGCATCGCGAGCGTGCCGGCGCCGAGCACCGGGCGGCCGAGATCGTTCTCGGCCGATGCCGGCAGGTAGAAGAAGTCCGCATCGAGACCAAGCTCGGTGCCTTCCGGGAAGAAAGACGAGATGAACGATGCCTGGCGGTGCATGAAGCATTCCGGCGGCGATGCGAACATGCCGTTCGGGCTTTCGCGGAAGTCGGTCGAGCCGACGGCCTGGCTTCCGCCCTGCACGAAATCGTTGTTCTTGGCGAAGAAGCCGAATTCCTCGATCGCGCCGATGACCGCCGGGTCGTTGAAGGGGATCTCGTTGGTGACCCACTGGTCGTAGACTTCAGGCGCCTGGGTGCGCAGCATCAGGTCTTCCACCCAGTCGGTGGCGGGCCAGCCCGTCGCACCGCCTGAACCGAGCCCGATGCACCAGGGGGTATACCCATCGGCGGCGATCTGCTCCGTCAGCGCCTTCAGATCTTCGTAGGTTTCGGGAACCTCATATCCGGCATCGGCGAAATTGTCGGGGATGTACCAGACGATGGACTTCAGATCGATCTTGTAGGGAAACGCGTAGAATGCCTCGCCGTCCGGGCCCTCGTAGGTGCCGAGATCGACCCAGCTTTCACCGGCGGCGTAGTTTTCGTTGATCCAGTCGCGTGCTTCGTCCCCAAGCGGCGTCAATTGCCCTTTCGACGCGAGATCGGCAATCAGGCCTGGCTGCGGCAGGATCGCGACATCCGGCGGGCTGCCGGCCTCGGTGTCGATGACGATCTGCTGCTCGTAGTTCTCGGAGGACGAGTAATTGACGGTGACGCCGGTCGCTTCCTCGAAATAGGCGGCGACGCTTTCGAACAGCGCCTGGTCCTCCCCGCGCCATGGTCCGAAGATCGTCAGGCTCTCGCCTTCGAGATCGTGCGCTTCAGAGAATGCCTCGAAGCTTTCCCAGTTGAAACGATCGTCTTCACCAGGTGCGAAAATCAATTCCTGAGCGCTCGCCGTGCCCGCGGTCAAGGCCACGGCGGCAACGCTCATCATCAGCCAGTTCTTCATCGGGTTCCCTCCCAGTCAATTCAATCGTCTGAACGCATGCTTTTGATCAGAGACCATAACGTCGAGCAAATGGCCACTGCAACGAGCGGCACAAAATCCAAAGCGCTTTGGTCGCAGCGACAAGATTGGATGATGCGCTGCAAGTCAAGGCTCCCAATTAATAAACTCCTGAATTACGCGACTATCGCTCTGTTCTCGGTAGCTTATGATGAATAAGCGGGTATCATCACACTGAAATCTGACCCATTGCAGCGATCTGCAAACGCTTCTTCGCCACTGACAGGAGGGCGTTTGTCAAAGCGCTTTGGTGCAATGCAGCATGCCGAACCTGGGGAGTGACGGCCGTGAACCTCAAAGAGCTGGCCAAGCATCTGAGCCTCTCTCAAACGACGGTCAGTCGTGCCCTGAACGGCTATCCTGAAGTCAATGAGCGCACGCGTCAACGCGTTCTGCAAGCCGTGCAGGCGACCGGCTATCGTCCGAACCGCGCGGCTCAGCGTCTCGCAACAGGCAAGGCGGGCTCGATCGGCGTCATTATGCCCTCCAGTCCGGGGCGTGACACCGACCTGCATTTCTCCGAATTCCTGTCGGGCCTCGGCGAAGTCTGCGTGTCGGAAGACATCCTCCTCGTCGTTCACCCGAGCCGGCCGGAAGATGAGGAAGCCACATTCCGCAAGCTTGCTGCGAGCGGCAGCGTCGATGCCATCTTCCTCGCCTATACGCGCCGAAACGATACTCGCATCGATCTTCTGAAATCCTTGATGTTGCCCTTCGTCGTCCACGGGCGCGCGGCAAGCGACGGGCCGCACGACTATCCGCTGCTCGACATTGATAATCACGGTGCCTTCCGCGACGCTGCCGATCTTCTGTTGCAACTGGGGCATCGCCGGATCGCGCTTCTGAACGGACCGGACTATCTGACCTTCGCGATCGCCAGGCGCGCAGGCCTCGAAGAAGCGCTGAAAAGCCGTGATCTCAGCTTGAACCCGGCGCACTGCCAGGAATTCGCGATGACCGAGGAGAATGGGTATCGCGGCATGGTCCGCTGCCTGGAGACCGAGGAGCCTCCGACTGCCGTTCTGTGCTCGAGCATGCTGCTTGCGCTAGGCGCCGTGCGAGCCATCAACCAGCGCGGCCTGAAGGTCGGCCGCGACATCTCGCTGATCGCGCATGACGACGTGTTCCCCTACCTGAAGCCCGAGAACTTCACGACGCCGCTGACGACGACGCGGTCGTCGATCCGGGCTGCCGGTGCGCGCATCGGAGAACGGCTCATCGATGCCGTGGCTCGCTCGACACTCGATCAGCAGCAGGAAGTGTGGCCGGTGGAACTGATCATGCGCGCCTCCACCGGCCCTGCCCCGACGGAACTGGACATCAGCCGCCAGCAACGGGCCGGCTGAGTTTCATAAGCGCTGTCAGAAGACGGGCGGTTCGCGGCCCGCGGCACGATGGGCCGAGATCACGGTATTGGCCATCAGCATGGCGATCGTCATCGGTCCGACACCACCTGGCACAGGCGTGATGGTGCCTGCTACCTGCTCGGCCGCCTGGAAATCCACGTCGCCGACGAGGCGCGTCTTCCCCTCGCCGCGCTCCGGCGCATCGATGCGATTGATGCCGACATCGATCACGGTCGCGCCCGGCTTGATCCAGTCGCACTGCACCATTTGCGGGCGGCCTACCGCAGCGACCAGAATATCCGCACGCCTGCAATGGGCGGCGAGATCCTTGGTGCGCGAATGAGCCGTCGTCACCGTCGCATTGGCGGCAAGAAGAAGCGCGGCCATCGGCTTGCCGAACAGGTTGGACCGGCCGATCACCACGGCATCGCGGCCTGAGAGGTCATTGCCGTGCACTTGACGCACGAACACCATCGCGCCCGCCGGCGTGCAGGAGATCAGGCCTGTCTTGAGATCGCCTGTCATCAGCTTGCCGGCATTGGCGACGCCCAAGCCGTCGACGTCCTTGGCGGGATCGATCGCCTGAATGATCGCATCGGCATCGAGCCCTGCCGGCAGGGGGAGCTGGACGAGAATGCCGTGGACCGAAGTGTCGGCGTTGAGCTTTGCAACGAGAGCCGCAAGCTCTTCCTGGCTGGTCGTCGCCTCCAGCGTGTACTGGCTCGAACGGAAGCCGCACTCTTTTGCCATGCGGCTCTTGGAGGACACGTAGACGTGGCTTGCCGGATCGTCGCCGACGATGATGACCGCAAGCCCTGGCGTCACGCCGGTCGCGTGCACGAGCGCCTCGGTTTCCGATTTCACCCTGGCGATCACGCCCTTGGCGATCTCTTTGCCGTCGAGAATTTGCGCCGTCATCCTGCTCTCCGCATTGTGCGTCAGGCAGGCGTTGACGCTATCGCGACGAGAAAATCAACCATCGAGTCCAGAAATTCAGGCTTTGTGCCTCAATGGGCTGCGGGTTCTTCCGCCGCAGCCGGTTCCGTCGGCGCCGTGGCAGCTGCCGATGCGGGCGCGGCCGGGCGGCGACGCTGCATGTTGGAGCGGATTTCTTCCTTGGTCAGGTAGTCCACCTGCTCGATGATGATCTCGTGGAAGATCTTTTCCCCGACCCGCGCATTCAGCGCATCACGCACGCCCTCGCGGAACTGCGTCAGGTCGAAGGTTTCCATCGTCGTGAAATCGATATTCGGATTGCCCATCAGGTGGGTGTAGAGCTCATCCGTGATCAGCGTCTGCGGCTGGATGGAGAGCTTAGCGAGTTTCTCAGGCTCGGCCGTAAAGACCAGACGGGCCAGGAAATAGCCCTGCACCGCGCCATCGCGAATGACAGGAACCGAAATTACCTCACCGCGCACATAGTCGAGGCCACCGAAGAATGGAGGAGGCACGGCAGCCTCCGCTTCGTTGGTCGACGATGTCTGGATCGCGAAATAGACCGCGCCGAGCGTAACGGCGCAGATCCAGACGGCGGTGAGCGCAAGCTTGATCATTGTGCTGCGGGCCTGAAGGTATCCATGGAATAGGTGCCATCGGCTTCAGCGGCCTGAACAGCCTCGTTGATCAGGTCGGTAACGTCCCGCACGGCTTCCATATGGGCCTTGACGCGCGTTGCGTTGGTTTCGACCACGCTGCGAAGACGGATAAGCCGATCCCCTGCCGCACGCGGCAGATCGAACGGCTCCATCGACTTCATGAGCAAATTCAGTTCGTAAAGGCAGCGGCTCTTCTGGGCGTTCGATGCAGTGATGTCGAACCGAGCATCGGTGCCGATAAGCGAGTTCTCGCGCTCAAGCACGGCTTCCAACCGGCCCAGTACGCCGGAGATTCTCAGTTCAGTGCCGTTGGTTTCCATGTTTGGCCTTTTCATTGTTATCGGCAAAGCAAGTGGTATGCCTGAAGCTTAGGCGCGATTGTCCGCTGCTTCAGAGCGTTCCCGTCCCTCAATATCTTTCCAGTCGTTCAGTGTCGTGCGCTGCAATTCTTCAAGCATCATGGTCGCACGGTCGCGTTCCGCGTCCGGCGTGTGGGACGAGACCAGCCGTCCTTCGGCTGTCACGCGGGCGCCATCTGGCGCGAGCTGCTCGGCAATGCCGATGCCGCCACCCTCGGAGATCATGCGGCCAAGGTGTTCGGCCATCATGCCCTTCCAGATCTCGCCCGCGGTCCCTTCGCCAAAGATTTCCTCGGCATCCTGGGGCAGCATCGATTTCACGAAAGTCTGCAGGACCATCGCCTCAAAGTCGCGGTAGGTCTTCATCGCATCGTCGGCCGGCGACAGTGCGCCTCGGCCGGTTCGGGCGGCCGCTCCGCCATCGCGGGCGATCGAAAACTCGATGGACGCCGACTGCGCACCATTGGCGGCCTTCTGCGTCAAAGCGCGGTGGGCTTCGCGCACGCTCGACGGATCTGCTGCGTTGATGACGTCGAGAATGATGTCGCTCGCGGGAGAGATGGCCAAGATATGCACCGTCGCTGAAGCGCTGCGCCGTCCCTCATGGACAAGCCCTCAGAGCTGGAACGTTTCGGCGCGATCTGCATCGACGCACCGTCAAATCAACATGGCGTGACTATGAGCCTTGAAACTTACGGGAGGCTTGAGCGTCGATAGCGCCAATGCATTCAAGCAGTTGCTCAAGTTCGGCCTCCTGTTTCTGTCGCTCCACCTCGCCCAGCGCCGTGGCCGTCGACTCCTCGAGGCGATCCGCTTTGGCCTTCTCGGACATGACCTTCTTCTGCTGCAACTGCATGCGGCCGGTCAGGATCTGGTCGCGCACCTTGAGCTTGCCGATCTGCGCGCCGTAGAGCTTTGAGAAGTTGGCGTGCACCGGTTTCGGCGAAGCAAGCGCGCTGACAAGCGCATCCATCTTGTCCGCAACAAGCGCGCGCTCCCGCATGATGTCGGCGAGCTCGACATCGGCCACCCGCTCCATCTGTCGCTGAACGGCCGCAAGACGCTTCAGCTTGGCGTAGCGCTCGGCGCTCATGTCAACGCTCCATGAAGATCGGTTCGAAGCCGGCAGCGAACAGGCGGAAGAAATCGCCCGAGCCGAAATAGATCAGCAGCAGCCCGCCGGCGATGAGGAAAGGCAGTGAGATGAAGTAGACCGGTATCTGGGGCGCGAGCTTGTTCACGAGGCCGACAGAAAGGTTGAAAACCAGACCGTAGATGATGAACGGGCTCGACAGTTGCAGCACCAGCCGGAACGACGCGAGCAGCGTGTCGGTCAAGGACACCAGAGCCAGCTGGGAGTCGAACGCGAGGCCGAGCGGCATGAAATCGTAGGAGCTCGTCAGCGACACGATCACCACGTGGTGGAAATCGAGCATGAACAGCATGAGAATGCCGGTGAAGCTGATCAGCCGCGACAGGTCGGTGTGCTGCTCCATGTCCTCGATGCCGCCACCCGGCATGCCGTTGAAGCCGATGACCATGGAGATGACCGAACCGGCAAATTGCAATGCCGCCACGTAGTAGCGCGCAAGCAGCCCGATGACCGATCCGATGAGAAGCTCGACGCCGACGATGCCGATGTAACCCGGACCACCTTCCGAAACGCGCGGATAAATCTGGTCCCACATGAGCGGCGCGAGCGCGAAGGAAATGCCGATGGCGATGAAGAGCCTGACCTGCAGCGGCACGCGAATGGTGCCGAAGCCCGGCAGCAGCATGAAGCAGGCGCCGATCCGGCAAAATGCCGCGAAAAGAGCGAGGACGGAGCCTTCGGGATCCGTGATCAAGAGATCGAGCCCAGAACCTTGATCTCGAGCCCCTTGGCTATCTCCACATGCGAAATGACGGGCAGTGTCGCAAAGAGGCGTTCGATGATCATGCGCACGTAAGGCCGCGCATCCGGTGCGGTGACGAGCACGAAGGGGCGCCCCTTGTCCAGCTCCTCGCGGATGACCTTGGTCGCCTGCTCGCTGAACTCTTCCAGATGACGCGGATCGATGTCGAACTCGACCACCTCGCCCTTGTTGTCGCGCTTGAGCGCCTGGTGGAAGGCGAGATCCCACCGGTTGCCGAGGCGCAGCACGCGCAACACGCCGTTTTCGGCAAGGTCGCCGCACAACTGCTGCGCCATGCGGATACGCACATGCTCGACGATCTGCTCGGTCTTGCGCACATGCGGCGCAAGCTCGGCGACCGCTTCGATGATGAGATGCAGGTTGCGGATCGACACCCGCTCGGCAAGCAGCAGCTTGAGCACGGCCTGCAGGCCCGAATAGGTCATGTGCGACGAACAGATCTCGTCGGCGAGCTTCTTGTACTCGGGATCGAGCCGTTCCAGCAGCACCTTCATGTCCTTGTACGACAAAAGCTGCGGCAGGTTGTTGCGGATGACTTCGCTCATATGGGTCAAAACGACGGAGACGTTGTCGATCGGCTGGAAACCTTCGCGCTTGAGATCTTCGGTGAAGCTCTCCGGCATCGAGATGGCCGGCATGCCGAAGGCCGGCTCGCGAATATCGTCCCCCGGCACGCTCGGCATGCGGTTCGCCTGCTTGACGACCATGACTTCGCCGACGCGCAGTTCGTTTGCGGCGACCACGGTTCCGTGGATGCGGATCTGGTAGCCCTTCTGGGGCACCGAGTAATCGTCGCTGACTTTGATCTCTGGAACGACGAAGCCGTACTGCATCGCGAACTTCTTGCGCATCTTGCCGACCCGGAAAGCCAGTTCCTGGTGCGCGCCGAGCAGTCGCGACGAGACGTGCTTGCCGAGCAGAAGCTCGACTTCCGCAGTCTTCAGGACAGACTTCACCGAGTCCTTTTCCTTCGCCTGCTCTTCCATCTTCGTGCTGCGCTCGGCCTCAGCCTCCGCAAGCTTCACTGCCTCGATCTGCCGAGGAATGATCCAGCCGCCGAAGGCCATGATGCCGCCGAGTACGACGAAAGGCAGGAACGGCAGGCCGGGCATGAACGCCAGCACGAACATCAGCACTGCCGCAACGATGAGTGCCTTCGGATAGTGGCTGAGCTGGCCGATGACGGCCTGGTCAGCCGAGCCCGTCGTGCCGCCGCGCGCCACCAGAAGGCCGGCCGCCAGCGAAACGATCAGCGCCGGGATCTGCGTAACGAGGCCATCGCCGACGGACAGGCGCACGAACACGTCAGCTGCTTCGCCGATTGGCATGTCGTGGCGCGCATAGCCGATGATGATGCCACCGAAGATGTTGATGGCCGTGATCAGCAGGCCCGCGATCGCATCGCCGCGCACGAATTTGGACGCACCGTCCATGGACCCGAAGAAGGAGCTTTCCTCCTCCAGTTCCTTGCGGCGGCGCTGCGCTTCCTTTTCATCGATGATGCCGGCCGACAGGTCTGCATCGATCGACATCTGCTTGCCGGGGATTGCATCGAGGGTAAAGCGCGCGCCGACTTCCGCGATGCGGGTGGCACCCTTGGTGATGACGATGAAGTTCACGACGATCAGGATCATGAACACGATCAGGCCGATCACGAAGTCGCCGGACATGACGAGGTTCGCGAAACCGTGGATCACGCTGCCGGCGGCATCGGTGCCTTCATGGCCCTGGGACAGGATGATGCGGGTTGTCGCGATGTTCATCGCGAGCCGCAGCATCGTGGCGATCAGCAGGATTGTCGGAAACGAGGAGAACTCGAGCGGCCGCTGGATCCAGAGCGAAACCATCAGGATCAGGACGGACAGTGCGATCGAGAAGGCCAGCCCCATGTCGATGAGGATCGGCGGCAGCGGCAGGAACAGGATCGCCAGGATGGCTACGATCCCAAGCGCGAAGCCCACGTCGCGGCCTTGCTTCTTGGGAAATGCCGGGGAAAGGGCCTGGATCTGCGCCATCGTCACTGCCGTCCGCTTCGGGCCGGTCGCACGGACGCGTCATGCGTCGGTGTTGGAGACCGCCTGACAGAGACCTAGCGAGCGAAGCTTGCGTGAGCATTTCGGTAGGGTCGCAGAGACCCTGCTCTAGAAGCCGCTCTCGATGCGCGAAAAGACGATGTTCGTGAACAGTGAGATCTGTGCCCCGACGAACGGCGCCGAAATGGCGACGGTGACGAGGATGGCAACGATCTTGGGAACGAAGGTGAGCGTGATTTCCTGAACCTGCGTCAGCGCCTGGATGAAGGCGATGCCGACGCCGACGACCATCGCGACAAGCACCGCAGGCCCCGAAGCCACGATGATCGTCCAGATGGCATTCTGAACCAGTTCGAGAGCGTCTGCTTCATTCATGGCACGCTGCCTCAGCTGATGGAAACGCCCGACGTCACATCGATCTTCTTGCCATCTTCGAGAATCGCAGTGATGCCGTCAGACCGCAGAAGAACTTCCTTGACGACGCCCGAGGTCAATCCGTCGGTCGAGGTCAATGTGCGGCCGATGACGGCATTGGCTTCGGACAGCGCTGAAGACTGTAGCAGCATTTCGAGCCGACGGTTCGTCTGGATCGTCTGCTCGACCTGGGAGAAGGTCGCCAGCTGGGCGATCTGCTGCGTCGAGTCCATCGGCTCCGTCGGATCCTGGTTGCGCATCTGTGCGACCAGAAGCTGCAGGAAATTGTCGTAGTCAAGCATGGCGTTTTCCGACGCCTGCTGCGATTTGGAGGTCGCCGCGGTGCTCGTCGTCGCGCTGCCGGTGGCCCCTATCTCCATGGCGCAATCTCCTTTTGGATCGCAGTGATCGTGGCCGGCGTCATCTCAGGCGTGTTCAGAACCTGATCTTCGAGCGGGTAGAGCTTGCGGATCATCTTGAGCGCTTCGAACGGCTTCTTGCCGGAAACGATCTCGTCGATCAGTTTCAGCTGCGTGCGGATTTCTTCGTTCTGGAAGCAGTTCAAGAGCATCATGATCGACTTCTTGAACATGTTCATCGACTGATCTGCGCCTTCCGGGTTGATCAGCATCATCTGCACGATAAAATAAAGCTGCCTGAGTGGCGTCGTCGCATCCTCCGGCTGAAGAACGTGGTTCTCCAGAAGGAAGGTGACGTCGTTGAGGAACTCGAGCGACACCTTGCGATCGACCCGCAGGACGGCACCGTTGATGAAGATTCTTTCGCCGCTCTTCAGCGAAATTCGCAGCGAACTCTTCATTTCAGTCCATCCCTGATGATCGACGAAATGTCGATGATGCCTTCGAAGTTCTCGGATTCGCCTTTCCGGATCTTGTCGCTTTCGCGCAGGATCCAAAAGCCGACCGAGATCAGATTTGCCTTGAGCGAAAGATCGAGTTCGTTGTCCGGCGCATTCAGGTCTTCGATGAAGCGCATCCAGACGCGATTGGTGAAGTAGAGTGCCTCAATGGCATCTCTCGATTTCGGGCCGGCCACTCGGGCCCGCTCCAGAAGGCCGATGGACTTGTCGAGAACCTGCCGCTCCCGGTCCTTCGATTCAGCAACATCATCCTGCTGTATCTCGGCATCAGAAAACTGATACATTCAGCTCGCCTTGTCATGTGTTGCGCCAGAGCCGGACGGCACGAGCGGCTAGAGGAAGTTCAACAAGCTCATCTGCTGGATTCGCGCGGTCAACGAGTAGGACGCTTCCATCTGGGTGAGCAGTGTATTCATGCGCGTGGCAGCCTCGTAAGGATCGACGCCTTCGAGTTCACCAATATAAACCGCAACGATATCTTTCTGGGTTCGCAGGCTGACATTGGCTTTTGTCACCCGCATTTCGGCGACGCCAAGCTCTGCCCGTTGCTCGTCGACAGAGGTGATCGCGCTGCCGGCCATGCTGATCACGGCGTCGCTCAGTGCCGCGCGTGCTTGACTGTTCCAGTTGCCGCCGATCAGCTCGCTGCCGACCACTGCGGCCATAGCGAATTGGCGGAAGCCCGCATTGTTGGCATTGGTCGAGCTTTGAATGACCTCCGAGCCATTGATGCGGTTCGTCAGGTTCGTGTCAGACGCACTCGACCAGTTCAGGTTCCAGGCCGGGCCCTCGAACATCTGCTTGACGTCGGTATCGAGGAAGTTGGTCAGGTCTGCAGCCGAAATCGTCTCCGTCTGCGGATCATTCTGCGAAAAGCCGAAGCGCGACTGGAACAAATTGTCGAACGCGGCCTTGGCAGGCGAACTCGGCGCGAAATAATCGTTCATCGGCCGAACATCGGTGTTCACACCGGCGAACAAGAACTCGCCGCTGTTGGACGTATTTGCCAAAGCCGAGAAATTGCCGAGCGCGCCGTTGATCGTCTGCTGTGCGACTTTAACCAGAGATGCATTTTCGCCGTCGCTGAGCGTGATCAGCGTGTCGAGCATCTGCTGCGCGCTCTCCGACAGCTGACCCAGAACAACCTGCGAAGACGACAACCGCTGGCCGACAAGCGCGTTCGTGTCGAGCACGGCGTCGATGCGCGCGACTTCGCGGTTGAGCGAGATCGACCGTGTCGACTTCGAGCCGAGCGCCAAGCCCACATCCGCATAGCGGTTGGTCACGACTTCCTGCTGCCGGTCGGTCACTTCCGACTGCGCCCGCTGGATGGCGAGCCGGACCGCGTTCTGCATGGCACTGGTTGAAACGAAAGTTGTCTTCATGGCTCTAACGCACGCTCAGCAGCGTATTGATCATCTCGTCCACCGCCGTGATGATGCGGGCGGACGCCTTGTATGACTGTTCAAGCTCCAGGAGCTTGGCCATCTCTTCGTCGATGTTGACGCCGGTGGCATTCGAGAGCGCCTGGGTCGTGCGATAGTAGGAGGCGTTCTTATTTTCGGCAGCGGTGTTTGCCTGCTGGCGCAGGCTTTCCATCCAGCCGACCGAACTGGCAGCAAAATCGAAGAGCGATGCGCTCGCACCGATCTGGGCGTTCACATCGAAGTTCACGGGTTCCGACATTTGCGTCACGAAACCCTCGATGAGTGACGAGAACCCGGCGCCGCCTTCGACGTTTACGACGTAGTCTGCGCCGTTCGCACCGCCATCACGCAGCAGGAAAGCGTTGCCGGACGGCTGCACGTAAGCGGCGTTCACAGCAAGCGAGGTTGCCATGCCAGGCACGATCGTCCCATCGGGAGGGACGGTGCCACCACTCCAGGTGAAGAGACCCGGCAGATCAGTGCCGCCCGTTTGCGACACTTCGCGGAATGTCGTCACTAGAGCACGCGCCATTTCGTCGAGCTGCGACTGGTAAGTCGGCGCAATCGTATCGCGAACCTGGAGAAGCGCCCCGAGCGAACCCGAAGCGGTTGTCGCTCCCCCTTCGCCGGCACCAAGCGGTACGCCGTCGACCAGCACGGCATTGCCGACCGTGTTGGCGTCAAAGCCGTTCGTCCGCGCAAAGGTCACGTCGCGCGGCACCGTTTCGAACAGCGTCGCGCCTTCTTTCGTGTAGAGCGCGATATCGTTGTTCGGCCGCTTGACGACCGTCACGCCGATGATTTCGGAAATGCTTTTCAGGATCCCGTCGCGAGTATCCAGCGCATCGGAGGCATCCTGGCCGCTACGCGTCGCATTGCGCACGTCGTTGTTGACGACTTCGAACTCGCCGAGCAGCTTGTTGAGATCCTCGACCTGACGCGAAATCTCAGTGTCGGTCTGCAGGCGCATTTTCTGCAGGTCGATCGATGATTGGCGTATACCGTCGGCAAGCAGAATGGCGTCGGCGACCGCTCCCTGGGCTGCGCTGGTGTTGCTCGGCTGCGACGCAAAAAGCTGCAGCGAGTCACGCAGTGAACCCATGAGGGCCGCCGGTGCCTTTTCGAAATCATTGCCGCCGATCAAGGCACGGATCTGGTCGATGCCGTCCAGAAGCGCGTTCTGACCGCTTGCCGACGATGTCGACACGAGACTGTCGCGGAACAGCACGTCATTGGCGGCGCGCGAGATGTTCACGACCTGCGCGCCCCAACCGTTGCTCGCCAGCGTGGCAGATCGGCGGACATAGTTCTCTGCGCCGGCATTCGAAATGTTTCGAGACACGGTCGACGTTTGCGTCGACGTGTTCGAAAGGATCGATTGAGCCGTATTGAGTGCCGATGTCAGAGACATGCCAAACCCTTGAAAGACGGTTTATCGCTTCAGATTGACCAGGATTTCCATCAGGTCCGAACCCGTCTGGAAGACCTTCGAATTGGCCGTGTAGCTACGCTGCGATTCAATCATGCTGGTGAGCTCTTCGGCGATATCGACGTTGGAGCCTTCGAGTGCGCCGGAAATGATTGAACCGAAATTGCCGCTTTCGGCAAAGCCCGTGACGATCACGCCGGAATCAACGCCTTGCGTGTAAACGTTGCCGGCCAATGGCTGCAGCTTGTCCGGGCTCTGAACGTTGGCCATCGCCAGGCGATAGAGCGGCTTCAGATCGCCGTTCTCATACTGGCCGTAGACAATGCCGTTCGAGCTGATCTGCACGCTTTCGAGCTTACTCGGCGCGCTGCCGTTCACTCCGGCGGACGCTACATCATAGGGATAGCCAAGTGCGGTGATCCGGCTGAGATCCATCGCAATGTCTGGATTGCCCGTCCCAAGATTGAACGTCAGCGACGGCGAGGTTGTGAGCTGGCCGTTCGTGAAGGACAGCGTCGTGGGCGCGTTGAGCGGCGTCGCCGTCGGATCATCACGGCGCACGATTTCGAGCGTCCATTCTTCCGGCGTCGATGTCGACGGGTCGGCAACCTGGGTCTTGGTATAGACGAGATCGACCAGGACAGTGTTGCCGACCGTATCGAATACAGCGAGCGAGCTGCTCACCCTATCTCCAACCGCCGCACCGGACGGAAGGTTGCCGGCGAAATTACCTTCGGTAGAAGCCGTTGCGCTCAGATTGCCCTGGCCGATATTGACGGGCGACAGGCCATCGAAACCGTTGACGACCGTCTGAGGCGTACCGGTTCCGTTGTAAGGATAGCCGAGAAGCGTAAACCCGGCCGCATTCACCAGCTCACCGCTGCCATTCGGCACGAAAGAGCCTGCACGCGTGAGGAACGGGTCTCCATTGCCGTTTTCGACAATGAAGAAGCCGGGACCTTCGATTGCAAGATCGGTCGCCGAGGAGGTGAACTCTAGCTCGCCCTGCTTGTTGACGTTGTATCGGACGTCAGTCGTCACGGCGCCTGAATTGTAGGAGCCGGAGGAGCCTGGCAGGATCAGCGACGAGAACTCGGTCGAGGCGCGCTTGTAGCCTGCGGTATCGGAGTTCGCGATGTTTTCGGCGACCGTGCTCAGCCGATTAGCCTGCGCGTTCATTCCCGATACGCCAGTGCGCATCATGCCGTTGAGACTCATCGATCAGACCCTTTGTAGATTGATTGGGGACGATGCTATGGGCCCTGGCTTGCGCGAACCTGACAGAGGCCGCCGCCGGGGCGAGAGATCGCTCAGTCCCAGTCGATGCGGTAGCCAAGGAAGCGCTTGGAATCGATCGGATCGACGCCGAGCTTCTTGCGCAGTTTCTTGCGCAGCTTGCTGATGTGGCTTTCGACGACGTTCTCTTCGACGTCTTCGTCGAAGATGCCGTAGATGGCGTTGAAGATCTGCCCCTTGGTGACACGCTTGCCGCGATTGGCGACAAGATATTCCAGAATTCGGCGCTCTCTGCGCGGCAGAGCGAATGTCTCGCCTTCGATTTCTGGATCACGACCATCGGAGAACACGCGGATCGAGCCGATGTCCGTATGGTTGACCATCGACTTCAAGCGACGACGAATGGCAGCCGCACGGGCCAGGATTTCCCGCGGATGAACCGGATTGCGAACGACGTCGTCGACGCCGCTGTCATAGAGCGCCAGCGTGGCTTCCAGAGAATGCGTATCGTTGACCGCGATCACCGGTGCTGCAGAGCGACTGCGGATGGCGCGGGGAAGCTCGAAAGTCGAGTTCGACTTACCGATCAGGAAGGCCTCGACAGCATCGAGATCCGTGTCCGCTGCCGTGTGAACCCACGCCTGAAACTCACGAGGCTCAAAGCTTGCAGACGGCACACCCTCCCGTCCGAAAAGCGATTTAAAGCCTTCCGTCACGAGCTCTCGCTCGTCAACCACAACGATCATTGTCGCCCCCGAATCACCGCACCCATCGCGTTAACCACGTTTTACGAATCGTGAGATTCTGGAACAACTACAGGAAATATTGATGCCTTTTGGCAGTTGCGACCGCTTGGCGTGCCGATTTGATACTAGATGTTGTGAGGCCTCGCGGCGGAGCCACAAATTTCCTTTGGAAAAAGTTAACAACGCCTAAATTTGGCCTTGCCGGCCACAATTGGACGTAGCTTCCGCTAATTCAATCTGAGATTGAAGAAGAAAGGTGACGGATCACGTGCAGAATGCACGGGCGCCGGGCGTCCATTGTCCGTACCCCGTGGCCACCAGATTGCTGATGACGCGGCACACGTACCGTTTCTGAGCCGGATCGTTGTTCGGCCCCGCATGATAACGCGCCACCGCCATCGTCCAGCTATCATGCCGACCTTTCAGCTCATGCAGAAATCGCGCGGCATAGCGAACATTGGCATGCGGATCGAGCATGGCATCGACCGAGGCGAACTGGTCCCGATGATAGTGATGATTGATCTGCATGCAGCCAAGATCGACCAGCACTTTACCCTGCGCCAAAGCATCGTTCAGGACCTGCACCGCTTCGCTCTTCGACCGCGCGAAGTATGCCTTGCCTTCGATATTGAGCGCAAAGGGCTGCAATGACCCGCGCATCCCGGTCTCCGTGAGCCCGACGGAATAGAGAATGCCGACAGGAATATCGTAGGCCTTGGCAGCGTCAGTGATCTCCGCTTCGCAGCTCGCAGCCGCTGCCTGGCTCACTTGGCTAGAGATACACGTCGCCAGAAGCAGCGCGATCAGTCCTGCGCGCATCGACATCTCCCTGCTCCCGTCCCGAACCGCGACGACCGTCGCTGCCGCCCTCACCGCGCTGCTGCCCGGTTGCCGATTGCTGGCTGCTGCCGCCTTCCATCTGGCCCTGCTGGCCGGCGGCACCGTTGCCCGAAGTCGGGCCTGCACTTGCGCTTTGCGCCGAGCGATCGCTGCCCACATGTTGGACAACGACGTTCTGAGCATCGATGCCCTGCGCCTTCAGGGCCTTGGCGAGGCCGCTCTGGTCATCCGACAACTGCCGATAGGCCTCGATCGTCTCGACCTTCAGTTCGATGGTCAGATCACCGCCGCTCATGCGGAACGTGGCTGTCACCGTGCCGAGTTCGACCGGGTTCAACTGGATCTTCAGCGTGTTGCTGGCATTGCGTGCCGTGTCGAGCGTTGTGGCGGATGTGGAAGCCACGTCCCGCAGCATCGCGTTCCACTCGCCGTTCTCGGTTACCGTGCTGATGATGCCGGCGGTGGACGTCTGGCCTGCGGCCACACCGAGAAACTTGCGGCTTTCCAGGATCGAAAGATCGGCACCGGCGCGCAGCATATTGTCTGCCCGGTCTTGCCGACCACCAAGATCGGCAAGACGGTCTGCCGGCGTGGTGGCGCTGGTCTTCTGCGATGTGTCGCTCACGCCACGGCCGCTATCCAGCATGGGTGCTGTCTTGAGCCGATCGGGATCAACCCCGTCCACCTTCGCGCCACGAGATGCACCATCGAGGCGGATCGGGTCGGCCTTCGTTCCATCTGGCCGTGCTTGGCCCTTGGCCATGCCCTGCGCGATGGAGCGGGCCACGGCATCGACCACTATGGACGGCACGTCGCCCTTGCCGCCGACCATGCGGAAGACATCGATCTCGCCATCGGCGCTCTGCGGCACCTCCGCGCCCTTCAATGCAGCAATGTCCGGACCGTCGACGGCAAGCTGACCATCAGCCGGAACCACCGGCAAAGCCGTGGTCGTGCTGCGCGATTGCAGCCAGGCGCTGATCGTGTCCGGCTTGGCAAGAGCCTGCTGCAGGGACGAAGTCACACTCGTGCCGACGCCCTGCGAGGTTTGAGTGCCCGCGAAGTCCATCACGTCCTGCGTCAGATCGAAACTGTCTTCAGCCGCATCCGAGCTTTCGGACAGGTCACCCGAAGCGGACTCAAGCGTTTGAGGTTGTGCTCCATTCGCTTCCTGGGAAATGGTATCATCCGGCTTCGAGCCATCCACTGGCCGGTTGCCGGCCTTGGCGGTGTTCTCGAAAAGGGCGAGCAGTGAACTGCGATCCTCGCGGCCGATTTCTCGCGGGCCTGCCACGTCCTTGCCCCCACGCGGCGCGTTGGTGATATCCACCTCGATGTCGCCCTTTCCATTGGCTGATGCCTCTGCGCGGGCCTGGCCGTTACCAGTGCCGCCGCGTTGCCCTTTCGGATCCTTGGCGGACAGCCGATCGATCGCCTGGCTGAAGACATCGCCTGCGTCCCGTTCCTTCTGGCCTCCGCTTCGACCCTTGATCGTCGGATCGTTGCCAATTGCGGGCAGTCCGATTCCCACAGGTGCGCTCATCGGTCTTCCTCCAGCAATGCGTCGATGCTTTCCAGAACCGCGCGGCGATCGTCGACGAAGCCGTCCACTTCATCTTTGACCGCATCGGTCGGAGCATCCGTCGTTTCGGGTGCGCCCTCGCCCTGCGGCATCATGGCCGGCTGCGTGGTGTCGGGAGCAGAACTGGCATCAGGCTCGACCGATACCGCTACCGGCTCGGCAATCGCTTCGAGGATCGGCGGCCGCGTGACCGCAGCGGCGATCGACTCGGCGGCGGATCGGAGCGCTCGATCGCGTGGTGATAACGCCGCATCATCGATGCTGGAAACGGCGGCAGCGACGCCGCTCACATCTTCGCCCGGAATGGCCGCGGCACCGGAATAGAGATTGGCGAGCGCCTGCGCCTTCTCATCTTGCACCCCGAGTCCTTCGGCAGCGGCGGCCGCTTCCTGGGCCAAAGTCCGGTTGCCGTTGATGGCTGCCCGCCGGGCAATGCGCAGATAGATCGAGCGCTGCCGCGCCTCGTCCATGAACGCCAGCGTTTCGGCGATCCGCTCGCTCTTCACATCGTCCGGGTGCGAGAGCACCAGTTCCACGAAGAGATCGGCGAACTGGCCGGCATAGGGCGAGTGCAGGAAGCGCCGCGCATAGCGTTCGGCACGCTTCAATCCCTCATCGACCATGCCGAGCCTCACGGAAACCTCGACGGATCGCCGAAGCGCCGCTTCCTCGATGATCGAGCCTGGAGCCAGGAGCCTCGCCCAATCGAACAGAGGAAGAGAATCGGCCGGGCTGGAAAGCGCTGCTGCATTCGCCGCAACAAGCGTCAGATAGGGCTCGATGCGCGTTCCTTGATAATGCACCAGAATATCGCGCAGGGGTTCGAAGACACCGCGCCCGCGCCCGCGTAGATGCTCTTCAAGCAGAGGCATGAGCCGCGGATCGAAGCCCGCTTCCGGAAACCGGCGCGCGAGCATCGGCAACGTTGCCGGGTTGCCTCCGCTGAGCGCGTAGATGATCGCGGCATCCATGCCGTGCTGGTCGTAGAACGTCTCGGCGCTCGCCGCGCGCAGCCGCTCGTCGATCACCGTCAGCAGGTGACGCTGCATCTCGATGGCCGAATGATCGCCCTTGATCACCGCGTCCTGCACGAACTGCAATGACCGCACCATGGAGAGCGGCGTCGGACCGGCCTCCATGGCCTGTGCCTTGACGGGCACGAACGCCGAAGCCGCGACTGCGACGATGGCGAGCCAGCGCCGTTTCATGGGAGGATCTCGCTGGCATCGGCCTGCACGAGTATTTCGATACGACGGTTGGCATCGGCGAAGGGATCATCCGGCAGCTTCGGCCGGCGATCGGCAAAGCCCGACACCTGCACGATGCGATCTTCCTCCAGGCCGCCACGCACGAGCATGTAGTAGGCGCTGTGCGCGCGCGCTGTCGAAAGCCGCCAATTGTCGTTGCCTTCGCCGCGGAAGGGATGCGCGTCCGTATGGCCGCGGATAACGATCTGGCCGTCACGTTCCGCAAGCAGCGCGCCGATGCGCTCCATGGCCAGCACCAGCTCGCGCTGCGGAACCGGAGAACCGCTGGCGAACATGGCGACATCGACCTGGTCGGTCAGGCTGATCAGAAGCCCGCCCTCGGCCGGCGTCACCTCAAGACCCTCCGCCAGCTTGCCGCCGACGCCGGCGATCTGCTGCTGGATCTCAGTACGCAGTTCCTGCGCTGCATCCAACTGCGCGTTGGTATCAGCCTCAGGAGTCACTGCTGCCATTTCAGCGGGAGGCGTTTCAGAAGTTGGCGCCGCCTCGGCTGGACTTTGCGCCGCTGCCGGCTCCGGAGCCGCAGCCGGCGCGATCACAATATCCTCTCCCGCAGCCGGATCGACAGTATCTGCGGCCGGCGAAAGGGCTTCTTCGATCAGCGCGGCATCATCGGAGATGGCCTGAGGCGTCACAAGCGCCGTCTCCTCATTGGCAGGATCGAGGCTGATTTCGCTCAGCGACTGCTGCGACCAGAAATCCGGATCGAAGGGATCGCGATAGGCCTCGCCACCGGACGCGCCGGTCGCAGGTCCTGACGTCTGCGCTCCACCCTCGCCCGCGTCGGAAGTATTGGCCTGCTGGCCCGTTTCGCGAGCGATTTCCGCCAGGACGGCATAGGGATTTTCAAAATAATCCGATTCGGAATACTCCGTTTTTTCTCCGGCCGTTGCATTGCGGTCGGAGCCCTGTTCGGTGCTCGCGCCATCCGTCGTGCCTTCGCCCTGCGTATCGGCAGCAGGTCGGTTGGTCTCGCCTTCGGAGGCCTGTCCTTCATCCTGGATGCTGCGATCGGCCGGCTTTTCATCCATAAGCTGGATCGGGTTGAAGTAGCTCGCAACCGCCGCCTTTGTTTCCTCATTGGCTGCATTGACGAGCCACATGACCAGAAAGAACGCCATCAATGCCGTCATGAAGTCGGCATAGGCGATCTTCCAGACACCGCCGTGATGCCCTTCTTCATCGCCATGCCCGCCCCGTCGGACGATAACGATTTCCCGCTCGATTTCAGGCCGATTGCTGTCTCCGCTCACGCTACGGCCTCCTTCAAGGCTTCAGACCAGTCCGCGAGCCGCGTCGCGAAGACCGTGCCATCGAAATTCACGATAATGTCCATGTCGTCGCTTTCTTCGAAGGCGAAGGCGACGCCTGCATCGTCGAAGTGGCGCGCCAGCTGTTCTTGAAGGCCTTTCGGCCCAGAGACCGAGACGCTCGCTTCCGGCCCATTGGCGATCGCGGCCTGGATGGCGCGGGCCAGTTCGGCGACGACGCGGCGGCGGATGATGGAGTCGAGGAACGGCGCCAGCACATCACTGACCTGCTCACCGATCGTATCGCTAAGATTGCCCGCGATGCCATCGAGCTTGGACGCGATCATCGTCGCATAATCCTGCTCGTACGAGGTGCGGACGCTGTCCATTTCCTCGCGATGCCGCGCGCGTTCGGCCTCGAGTGCAGCCGTAAGCTCCGCCTCCGCACGGGCGGCCGCCGCCTGCTCGCCGCGCGCGAAAGCGGCTGTCAGTTCCGCCTCGAAGTCCCGATCGGGAACGGCCGGCGCGATATCGATGCTGACCGGCTGCGGCTCGACAGGACGCAGACGGGTCGCGTGCACGCCGCGAACCTCGTCCGGCGCACCAAAATCGCGCAGATAATCAGCAATGGAAACCATCAATTCAAACCAGCCCGAGCAGACATGCAATCAGCCGGACACACACTCCGCCATGTATGCCTTTCGGGTCTGTTCTAGGAGGCGAAGCTTGCGTGAGGGTGGTTGAAGGGGAGAGGTGAGATCAGTTGCGCTCACCTCTCCGCAGGCCTGTCAGGCCCGTGTGTCCATCTGCCTGATCTGCTCGACATCGAGAAAATCGGAATTGTTGCCGCTATGATACTCGAACCCTGTGTGCACAGGTGAACCGTTCTCTCCGAGCGCATTGGTCGTGTAATCGAGATCGCTGTGATGGAACTTGATGGTCGGGCGCAGGACGAAATGGTCGTCGAATTCCAAGGTCAGGTGGCTGTCGTCGGCCGGGCACATGATCTCGTGAAGCTTCTCGCCGGGCCGAATGCCGATGATCTCCGCATCGCGTGTGCCGCTATAGGCTTCGACCAGATCGAGAATGCGCACCGACGGGATCTTCGGCACGAAGATTTCGCCGCCATACATTCGCTCGAAGTTCTTGAGAACGAAGTCGACGCCATCCTGCAGCGTGATCCAAAAGCGCGTCATGTCTTCATGCGTCACCGGCAGAGGCGTACGCCCTTCGGCGATGAGCTTCTTGAAAAATGGCACGACCGAACCGCGCGAGCCCACTACATTGCCGTAGCGCACCACGGCGAAGGTCGGTCCCCGACCGCCGGTGATGTTGTTGGCCGCAACGAAGAGCTTGTCGGAAACGAGCTTTGTCGCTCCGTAGAGATTGATCGGGTTCGCCGCCTTGTCGGTGGAAAGCGCAATGACCTTGCTCACCCCCGCCTGCATCGCGGCCGAGATGACGTTCTCCGCACCGTTGATGTTGGTCTTGATGCATTCCATGGGGTTGTATTCGGCAACCGGGACATGCTTCAGGGCAGCGGCGTGGATGACGAAATCGATGCCGTCCATGGCTTGGCGAAGCCTCGCCTGATCGCGCACATCGCCAATGAAATAGCGCATCGCAGGATCGTTGAAGGTCTGCGCCATCTCGTATTGCTTGAGCTCGTCGCGCGAGAAAATGACGATGCGCGACGGCTTGTAGCGCGCAAGAATGGTCTCGGTGTATTTCCGGCCGAAAGATCCGGTCCCGCCGGTGATGAGAACTGCCTTGCCCGTGAACATCTGCTGCCCGCTCCCCGAATAGTCCTTTGCCCCGTCGATGAGACCATTCAGCATGCGGCCCGCCACCGATGCTGATTCGCCCCGTCTTCGTGACTAGCACGACACTTGCCGAATTGCGCGCACGGCGCCTCCTGGATTCCGGCAGTTCATCAGCAATGTTTCACATTTGAAATCCGCGGCCAGTTCTGGCTATTGATCCTGTCGGACCACGCGAATCGGTCCCTGCCGAGGTGAGCCCTTGCCCTTCGTCCCCTATGGTCGCCAATCCATCGACGATGCCGATATCGCCGCCGTTCTGGATGTCCTGCGCTCCGATCATCTGACGCAAGGTCCGGTCGTCGATGCCTTCGAGCGCGCGCTCGGCGAAACGGTCGGTGCCCCTCACTGCGTGGCGGTCAACTCAGCGACGGCTGCCTTGCACATCGCGTGTCTCGCGCTCGGCGTGGGGCCTGGCGACCTCGTCTGGACGTCTCCGATCTCGTTCGTCGCCTCGGCCAATTGTGCACTCTACTGCGGCGCGGAGGTCGATTTCGTCGACATCGATCCGGTGACGCTAAACATGAGCGTCGATGTGCTAGAGGAGAAGCTGCGCAAGGCAGAGGCGGCCGGCCGCCTGCCGAAAGTTGTGATCCCGGTTCATCTGTGTGGGCTGCCCTGCGACATGTCCGCAATTGGTGCCCTTGCGCTCCGCTACGGGTTCAAGGTCATCGAAGATGCGAGCCACGCCATCGGCGCGCGCGACGGCGGCGATCTGGTTGGCGCCTGCACCCATTCCGACATCGCCGTCTTCTCGTTCCATCCGGTCAAGATCATCACCACGGGTGAAGGCGGCTGTTGCGTCACCCAGGACCCGGACCTCGGCAAGGCGTTGCTCCGGCTCCGGTCACACGGAATTACGCGTGACGAGAACGACATGTCCGGCCCATCGGAGGGGCCGTGGTACTACGAGCAGATCGATCTCGGCTTCAACTACCGGATGACCGAAATGCAAGCCGCTCTCGGTCTGTCGCAGCTTGCCCGGCTGAACGATTTCGTCAGCCACAGGCACCGGCTGGCTGACCGCTATGATGTGGAGCTGGCCGCGCTTCCCATCGATCTGCCGCAACGCAGCGCCGACAGCCTGTCCAGCCTCCATCTCTACGTCATACAGTTGCGGCTGGACGAAATCGCCCTCTCGCACCGGCAGGTCTTCGAAGGCCTGCGCCAGCGCGATATCGGCGTGAACCTCCATTACATACCGATCTATCGGCAGCCCTATTATCGGGCGCTTGGTTTCAAACCCGGCCACTGCCCGAATGCCGAGGCCTATTACGCCCGAGCCATCTCCATCCCGATCTTTCATGGAATGACAGAGCCACAGCAGGATCAGGTCGTCGCAGCCCTGAAGGATGTCCTGCGGTGAGACTGGGGCTCATACCAGCCCGCGGCGGCTCGAAACGCATTCCACGGAAGAACATCAGACCGTTCTTCGGCAGGCCGATCATCGCTTACTCCATTGAGGCTGCGCTTGCTGCGAGAACCATCGATCGCGTCATGGTCTCGACCGACGATGAAGAGATCGCTGCGGTCGCCCGTGCTGCCGGGGCTGACGTTCCCTTCATGCGCACGCCGAAGCTATCCGACGATCACGCCACCACGCTTGCCGTCATCGCCGATGCGATCGATCGTGTCGAAGCGGAAGGCGTGGCGGTGGATGCGGTTTGCTGCCTCTACGCGACGGCACCCTTCGTCACGGCTCACGATCTGGATACTGCCTTCGGTTTGCTTGAAGGAGGCAATTCCTCCTACGTTTTCGCTGCAACCGAGTATGCCTACCCGATCCAACGCGCGCTGCGGCTGCGCAATGGTCGGCCGGAAATGTTCAATCCCGAGCTGGCGTCGACGCGGTCCCAGGATCTCGAACCCGCATACCACGATGCGGGTCAATTCTATTGGTGCCGCCCCGACGCAGTACGCGCGAACCGCCCCGTGCTCGGCCCGAATGCCGCGCTCTATCATGTCGAACGGTCGCGCGTGGTCGACATCGACACGCCCGAAGATTGGAAGATGGCCGAGGAGCTCTATCGTCTCCGCTCCGCCGGACAGGCATCATGAGTGGCCACCAACGCTGTCGCGCGGTTGCGATACGCGTCGATGCATCGCCTGTTATCGGGCTCGGACATGTCATGCGGTGCCTGACGCTGGCCAATGCGCTCACCGATCAGGGCTTTGAATGCGTCTTTGTCGCCCGCTTCATGATCGAGGATGTGAAAAAGAAGCTCGCTGAAGCAGGCCATCCACTGGTTATGCTGCCGGAAGACGGACCGCCGCCGGGCCCGACACCATACGGCACCTGGCTTGGGACCACCGAAGAGCATGATGCCGAAGCGCTTGGCGGTCACATGAAAACACTCCAACCACAGATCATCGTGGTGGATCATTACGCGCTCGGCATCGCATGGGAGCGCGCCCTGCGCTCGTCTACGGACCAGCCGCCTCTCATTCTGGCGTTCGACGATCTCTCGAGGTCCCACGATTGCGATATTGTGCTCGATGCCACGCTCGGCAAATCTGCCAACGACTACGCCCATCTGGTACCAGCCCAGTGTCGCGTTCTGACGGGACCTAGTCACGCGCTTCTGCGGCCCGATTTCGCAGCCGAGCGTCGCGCATCGCTTCAACGGCGCGACGACGCTTTTGCGGCGGGCGCGGGCATTCAGACGATTCTCATCTTCATGGGCGGCGCCGACAGCGCGGACTGCACAGGCTGGGTGCTGCGCGGACTTTGCGAACTGCAATTGCCGCCAGAAGTGGACCTACATGTCGTAACCGGCCCTGCCTATCCCCATCAGGATGCTTTGAGGCAATTTGCGGGGCAATGCGGTCGAAGCGTCACCCTCCATCACAATATCTCCGACATGGCGGCATTGCTCAGCCGTATGGATCTCGTCATCGGGGCGGCCGGCAGCTCATCGTGGGAACGATGCTGCCTGGGCGTGCCTGCGATCAACCTGATCCTGGCCGAAAACCAGAAAGAAGCGGCGCAAGCGCTTTCGCTGAGCGGGGCATCTGTCGATGGTGGGGCCTACGAGCCGCAAAACGACCCACACCGATGGGCCGAAACCAAGGTAGGCCCGCTGCTGAAGCCTGCGGCCACGCACCCGATCAGCCTCGCGGCACGCGAAGTGACCGACGGAAACGGCGCCGCGCGGGTGGTCGACGTCGTCCTTGCATATGTGTCCCACCCACTGCTGGAAGATGCCCCATGACGGAAGACAGACCGGGGACCCTCAGGGCTATGTCGGACGATGATCTCGACCACGTGCTGGTGTGGCGCAATGCGCCTGCCGTACGCAGGAACATGTATACCAGCCATGAGATCAGCGCCGAGGAACACCGGGCTTGGTGGCGGAGGATGCGCGACACCAGAGATCGGCATGATCTCATCTTCGAGATGAGTGGACGACCGCTGGGGGTAGTCTCGTTTTCACAGGTGTCGCAAAGCGACCGGAACGCCGTTTGGGCGTTCTATGCGGCGACCGATGCGCCACGCGGAACGGGATCGCGGATGGAGTTTGCCGCGCTCGATTTTGCGTTCGAGCAGTTGGGCCTCCACAAACTCAGCTGCGAAGTCCTGGCGTTCAACGAGCCGGTGATAAAACTTCACCAGAAATTCGGTTTCTCCATCGAAGGCATCTTCCGCCAACACCATCGGCGGGAAGAAGCATTCGTCGACGTCGTGCGTCTCGCCATCCTTCACCACGAGTGGAAAAGCATACGCCCGGCAGCAAGTGGTAAGCTTCGCGCGACCGCACCGCGCTAGACGGCGTTCTCTCCTGTCTTGCGCACGAGGTTCTAATGTCCAGCATCAAGATTGCAGATCGCCTGATCGGCCAGGACGCCGAGCCGTTCATCATCGCCGAAATGTCCGGCAACCATAACGGATCGAAGGAGCGTGCGCTGGAAATCGTGCGCGCGGCGGCTCAGTGCGGCGTCGATTGTCTGAAATTTCAGACCTACACGGCCGATACCCTGACCCTGGACAGCGATCTGGACGATTTCGTCATCCGCGACGACAAGAGCCTCTGGAATGGGCGCAGGCTGCACGATCTCTATCAGGAAGCCCATACGCCGTGGGATTGGCATGCCGATCTCTTTGCCGCGGCCGCAGAGCATGGCGTCATGGCCTTCTCCACGCCGTTCGATGAAACAGCCGTCGACTTTCTGGACAGTCTCGGCGTTCCAATGTTCAAGATCGCGAGCTTCGAGCTCACTCACCTGCCGCTGATCGCCAAGGCCGCGGCCACCGGCAAGCCGCTGATCATGTCGACCGGCATGGGAACGATCGATGAGATCGAGGAAGCCGTGACCACGGCACGCAGCGCAGGCGCGAACGACATTGTCCTGTTGAAATGCACGAGCCAGTACCCCGCCGATGCCTCCGACGCCAATCTGATGACCATACCGGACATGGCCCGCCGCTTCGGCGTGCAGGTCGGCCTGTCGGATCATACGGCTGGCACCGGCGTCGCCGTCGCCGCCGTCGTGCATGGAGCCACGGTGATCGAAAAGCATTTCACGCTGTCGCGCGCCGAAGGCGGCGTCGATTCCGCCTTCTCGCTGGAGCCATGGGAGATGAAACTTCTCAAGGAGGAGACGCGGCGCGCCTGGCTTTCGCGCGGTGCGGTTCACTACGGCGGCACCGAGAACGAGAAGAATTCGCGGGCATTTCGCCAGTCGATCTATCCGTCGCAGGACATCCAGGAGGGCGAAATCTTCTCCAGAGCCAATCTCAAGATCTGCCGCCCCGGCACAAGCCTCGAGCCGCGCCATTTCGCTGGCCTCCTCGGGAAACCGGCGCGGCGTGCGATTGGCAAGGGTGAACGCCTGACGCTGGACGACCTTTAGGCCTTCCACCAGAACCGGCGCTTGCGCCGACAAGGCTCGCACAACATAGGCCTGCGACAAGGCATCCTCGACGGAAACCATTCCAGCAGAGGATCGCACAATGGCGAACTCCAAGCCTGCCCTTGGCCAAAGCGGCAAATTGAAGCCCGCCGAGGACCAGCTAACGGCCCGAATGAAGGGCGCGCAGGCATTGCTGGCCGCGGTTGCCGCGAAGACCCACGGCCAGGCAGCAAGGTCTGCTTTCAAGGCAGCTCCGGCATCCAAGGCAGAGCGCAAGGCGACGAAAAAGGCGGTCGAGCTTACGACCGAAGCCACGAAGGCACTGCACGAGCGGCGTTACAAAACCGCCGAAACCCTTTTCGATCAGGCCATCGCTCTTTTCCCCTCGCCGCCGCACCGGCTGCTGATCAACAGGCTTACCGCAGCATCCAAGGCCGCCAATCATGCCTATGTCGCGGAGCATTATCCCCAGATACGGGCACTGGCCACGACCGATGAAGAGAAAGCAACGGTCGACCATATCTGGATCGACTGCCTCGTCGCCGCCGGATATCCCGACCAGGCGCTGGAACTGATCGCGGCGTGGCGCAATTCGGACGTGAAGATCTGGGCCTCGATTCAGACGGTCGCAGGAATCATCGAAGAAGATCGCGGGAACTTCAACAAGGCGATGGCGATCCAGGAAGCGATCCTGGCGCGCGATCCGAATTGCGACGTGGCTCGCTGGCACCTCTCCCTTCACCAGATGGCAGCCGGCAAGCTGCCGGATGCCTTCGATAATTACGATGTTCGATGGAAAATCAGCGACTTTCCATCCGAGCGCCGGTTGTTCGACATTCCTCGGTGGCAGGGCGAAGCGCTGGTAGGCAAGAAGATCCTAGTCTGGCGCGAGCAAGGTGTTGGCGACGAGATCCGCTTCGCCGGGCTGCTTACGGACCTCGTCGAAATCGGCGCCGACGTGACATTCGAATGCACGGCCAAGCTGGTCCCGCTGTTCCTTCCGTCCTTTCCGGACATCACTGTTCGACCGGTCGTGCCGGCGGCCAACCGCACCTCTGCGCTCTATGCCGAATTTGATTTTGAGACTCCGCTCGGCTCTCTTCCGCGGTTCCTTCGCCCGTCTGTCGAGGCCTTGAAGACGAAGGCAAAGCCGTTTCTGAAGCGCAGTCCGGAAGTCGAAAACAACGTCCGCGAAGCCATGATTGCGCGACCCGATCAGCCGGTCATCGGTCTTTGTTGGCGCTCGAGCCTTCGCAACCTGCACCGGGACAAGAACTATCTGCGCGCCGAGCACATCGCAGCTCTGAAGCTTCTCGGGAAAAGCGGTTTCATCTGTCTTCAGTATGATCAGTGCGCTGATGAAGTTGCGCTGATGCAGGAATTGGGTCTCCCCGTCACACAATTCACGTCCATCGATCAGATGAACGACCTCGCAGGAGCGGCGCTGCTTGCGGGCGCCTGTGACCTCGTCATCTCCGCGGGGACGGCCACTGCCGAGCTCTCCGCCGGCTTGGGCGTACCCACGCTGCTATTTGGTCCAGAGCATAGCCGCACCCGGCTTGGGACCGACGGCATGCCATGGCACCCCGCAACACGCTACTTGCCGACCAATCCCGACGAACCGATCGAACTGATGAAGACGATCCTGTTCAATTGGGCGTCGATCGCGACCTGGGCAGAAGAAAAGAGCATTTCAGGCCGAAAGATAGACTGGAGCCAGTCCTATCCTCGCGCCTGACGCAGAAATTCAATCCTAAAATGAAAACCCCCGGGATCCATCGGATCCCGGGGGTTTTCATTTGGAGCGCCCGGCGCGAACCGGAGGCGGCTATTAGCCCTGGAAGAGCTGCAGGATGTTCTGCGAGTTCGAGTTCGCGATCGACAGCGACTGAATGCCGAGCTGCTGCTGCGTTTGAAGGGCCCGCAGACGGGTGGACTCTTCGTTCATGTCGGCGTCGACGAGACGGCCGATACCGCTATCGATGGAGTCCATCAGATTGGCGACGAAGTCTTCCTGCATTTCGATGCGGCTCTTGACAGCACCGAGGTCGGCAGCGGCATCCGTCATCGACTGCAGGACAGCGTCAACGCCCGAAAGTGCGTTGCTGAGAGCACCGGCTGTCATGGCGGAAATGTCGAGAGACAGGACCGAAACGCCAGAGATCGCAGCGGAAGCGCCCGAAGCGTTGATGTAGCGCAGATCGTTGGAAAGAAGGCCGGTGCCGGAAGCGACGTAGCCGCCCGATGCGTTGGTCTCGATCAGCGAAGTCGCGGTCGTGTCTACATCGAGCTTGGTAATTGAGACGTTGTTCTGCGAGTCGCGGTTGAACGAGCCGACGATGGACTTGGTGCCGGCGACGTTGTCAGCGCTGTGCGACAGCCAGTTTTCGCCCGAGAACGATGCTGAGCCGACGACGCTCTTCAGCTGATCCTGAAGCTGCGTGATTTCCTTCTGGATCTTGTTCTTGTCGACGCCCGGCTCCGAAGCCGCGACCAGCTTCGCCTTGATTTCGTCGACGACTTCGATCGCAGCGTTCAGACCCGTGTATGCGGTATCGACTTTGGCAGCGCCGAGGCCGAGGGCATCCTGAACGGTCGAGAGCGCCTTGTTGTCCGAGCGCATGGTCGTGGCAATCGACCAGTAGGCGGCATTGTCGCCGGCCGTCTGAACCTTCATGCCCGAAGAAATACGGTTCTGCGTCGTTTCCATGTCAGAATTGATGGAGCGCAGCGTCTGCAGCGCGCCCATGGCTGCGCTGTTCGTGAGGAGACTCGTCATGTGGGTAAAGCCCTTTATCGCGTGACTGATACAAAATGAAAGCGCGTCATGTGCGAGACGAAAGGCTTCATGCGTGTCGGCGAATGACTCGGCGACGTTTCGTCTGTGAGGAGGATTACAATCTATTTAGGTTAATGCAATGCTAACATACGGCCCTGAACATTTACCATTGGAGCGACGAGCCCAAACGCAAAAACGCCGTGGCCCAACTGGACCACGGCGCTCTGAAGGATTGGTGGGTTCCGGACGTCTCCGCCCGGAACCTCAAGTTTGTTTTTAGCCGAAGAGCTGCAGGATGTTCTGCGACTGCGAGTTGGCAATCGAGAGTGCCTGGATACCAAGCTGCTGCTGTGTCTGCAGAGCGCGGAGGCGGGTGGACTCTTCGTTCATGTCGGCATCCACGAGGCGGCCGATACCGCTGTTGATGGAAGTCTTCAGGTCGGACACGAAGTCGTTTTGCATCTCGACGCGCTTCTTTACGGCACCGAGATCGGCAGCGGCATCGGTCATGCTCTGGAGAACCGAGTCGACGCCCGACAGAGCGTTCGAAAGATCACCAGCCGACATGTCTGTGATGTCGAGGTTCATGACGTTCACGCCGCTCAGCGATGCGGAAGCGCCGCTGGCAGTGGTGTAAGTCAGGTCGTTGGACAGAAGACCATTGCCGGAAGCAACGTAAGCGCCTGAAGCATTGACTTCGATCAGTGACGTCGTGGTCGTGTCGATGTCGAGTGTCGTCAGGCTGACATTGTTGCTGGCGTCACGGTTGAACGAACCAACGACCGACTTCGTGGAAGCGGTGTTGTTATCGTCGTGATAGAGCCAGTTTTCGCCGTTGAACGACGAGGACTTGGTCAGGCTGGTCAGCTGCTCTTGGAGCTGCGTGATTTCCTTCTGAACCTTGGCCTTGTCGACGCCCGGCTCGGAAGCTGCAACCAGCTTCGTCTTGATTTCGTCGACGACTTCGATTGCGGCGTTCATACCAGTGTAGGCGGTATCGATCTTGGCAGCGCCGAGGCCGAGTGCGTCCTGAACCGACGAGAGTGCCTTGTTGTCCGAACGCATGGTGGTTGCGATCGACCAGTAAGCGGCGTTGTCGGAAGCTTCGCCGACTTTCATGCCCGACGAGATGCGGCCCTGGGTCGTGGACATTTCGGAATTGATCGAACGCAGCGTCTGCAGAGCAGACATCGCAGAGGTGTTCGTAAGAAGGCTCGACATAAGTGTAATCCCTTGGACTAGATACTTTTCAGGGACATACCGGACTGCAAGAGATTACCGGCGATGGCGGTTTAGGCTTCATGCCACTCTGCTTAGACCTCGGTCAGAAGCGAACCCGCCATGTTGAGATCAACTTCGCCGAGGCCGCTTTCCAAACACTTAATCGACCCCCCGAACCGCGCGTTCGGCAGGCGTTCAGCAGGCGATAACCCGCATCATGGTTAAGGGGTAGCTAAGATAGATGATCTGCTTGCAGCGCGTTCAAACGAAAGAGCGCACCAGGGAACCAACGAGCAGGTTCCAGCCGTCGATCAAGACGAAGAAAAGGATTTTGAACGGCAGCGAAATTGCCGTCGGCGGCAGCATCATCATGCCCATCGACATGGTGATCGTCGCGACGACCAGATCGATCACGAGGAACGGCAGCACGATGAGGAAGCCGATCTCGAAGCCACGGCGGATCTCCGAGATCATGAAGGCAGGCGTCAGCACGCGCAGATCGATCTCGCCATCCGTTTCGACCGTCTGACCACGCTCCGTCGCGATATCGATGAACAGATTGAGATCCTGGTCGCGCGTGTTTGCCATCATGAAGTCGCGGAACGGATCGGAAATGCGCGCGATGGCCTCCGTCTCGTCGATCTCGTTCTCCATCAGCGGCTGGACGCCTTCCGACCAGGCGCGGTCGAAGGTGGGCGCCATGATGTAGAAGGTCATGAAGAGCGCAAGTGACACGAGGATGAGGTTCGCCGGCGTCGTCTGCAGTCCCATGCCCGCGCGCAGGATCGCAAAGGCGATGATCAATCGCGGAAAGCTGGTCACCATGATCAGGATGCCAGGCGCGACCGACAGGACGGTGATAAGTCCGAAGGTACGAATGATCCAGCTCGCGACGGACCCGTCGACGGGCGTCTCGAACAGACCGGGATCGATCCCCTGGGCCTGGGCGCTGGCCATCAACGCCATCATGGCGAAGCCAGCTATGAGCAATCGGGTCATTCGATCACGAAGGTCCTGAACATGAGGCTGGCGACCTTACCTTGCGAGCGCAACGCTGCCCGTTCGGTCAGGTCTTCTTTGAGATGCTGGAAACCGCGAGCGCCTTCGATCTGCTGCAGCGAAACCGTGCGCAGATAGGCGATGATATCCTGATGGACCGTCTGCGCCATCGCTTCGTCCGCCATTTCGGCGAACACCAGTGAGACTTCGAGGCGGATCCAGTTCTCGGACGGATAGGCAAGATTTGTGGTGATGGCATCGAGCGCCACCACTTTCGGTACCGCGTGTGCTTCGCCCTCTGCCTCGCCGCCATGGGCTTCAGCCTCGGCAGGTTGCACGGCAGCCTCCACCTGCGGTGCGAGCATGCCGCCGACGAACCAGCCTCCGCCGGCTGCAACGGCAGACAAAGCCAGAACCACAGCGATCGTAATGATTGCCGAAGGTTTCTTAGGCGCACTGCCCGTATCTTCAGGTGTCGTCATGTCACCCCCGCCGCCCGTTCCCGCCGTCGTCAGATCGGCGAATAGATATCGACGAACTGCTGACCGACCGGAGGCTGCTGAACCTCGGTCAGCCGGCCACGACCACCATAGGAGATGCGTGCTTCGGCGATCTTTTCATATGAGATTCGGTTGAACGCGTCGACATCGCGCGGACGCGCTATCCCCGCAATATTCAGGATGCGAAGCTCCTGATTGACGCGCACCTCTTGCGAGCCGCTGATGACGAGGTTTCCGTTTTCGAGAATGCCCGTCACCACGGCCGCAACGCTGAGGCGCAGTTGCTCGGAACGCGCCGTGGAACCAGATCCATTGGTGGCAGTGTTTGAGCCGAAATCGACGTCGGCCTCACCCGATCCGGTGCCGCCAAACAGATTATAGCTGCCCCCGAACCCGATGCCGCTTCGGTTGGTGCGGCTGCGCTCGGTCTCGTTATCGAATGCGGCACGGTCGTTGATGGCGATGTCGACAGTGAGGATGTCGCCGATATTGATCGCGCGTGCATCCTTGAACAGCGTGCTCTGGCTGTCCTGCCAGATGGAGAAGCTTCGATTGGTCGTATAGGGCTGCTTCGGATAGAGCGCCATCTGTGGTGTCTGCCCATAGTTCAGGCCGGCCCCCACCGGGCTCATGGCCGGCGCCCGACCGATCTCGTTGAAGGTCTGCGAGTTGCAGCCAGCGAGAAGCGCGAGCGTCGCGATGAGGGTCAGTCGGCGCATCATGATGGGTTTCTCGACGTTGTTTCATCCGCAGCACTTGCGATCACGGAGGTCAGTGCGGCAGCGACTTGGCTGTCCATCTCGTTGAGGATCTGGCTGGCGATGCGCGGGCTGAGCTTCATGATGATTGCCGCAGCAATCTCGGCGTTGACGTTCTCGAGGCGCTCGGCAGCCGCATCGGGCCGCATGCCCTTGTAGATGTCGATCAGCCCCTGCTCCGCCTGCTGCAGGAAGTCGTTGCGGCGCTTCAGCCAGTCTTCATACTCGGCCCGGCGCTCCTCGAGCACCACGATGCGCTCATCGATGCCAGCCTGCAGGGTGTCGAGTTCCTGCTTCTGCAGCAGGTAGCGCCGATCACGGGCAGCATCCGCAATGTTGGTGCAATAGGCCTCGATATCCGCGCTGATCGCGGGGTCGACATTGCCTTGCGCGTTGGCGCCGCTCATCGAAAGCGGCAGCGCGATCAAGAAAGCGCCGACGGCGCAGGCGTTGAAGCCGAGACAGGCGAGTGCCATGCGTTTCATGCTCATTGCAATACAAGCTCCGCCTGAAGTGCTCCGGCTGATTTGATGCCCTGGAGAATGGAGATGATGCCGTCGGGCTTGACGCCGATGCCGTTGAGGCCGGAAACGAGCGCCTGCAGGTTCGGTCCGTCGAGGATGGCAACCTGTCCGCCTTCGACGTCGGCATAGATGTCGGTGTTCGGTTCCGCCGCGGTCACCCCGTCGGAAAATGGCAGCGGCTGGACGACCGTCGGCGTTTCGTTGACCCGCACGGTCAGTGTCCCATAGCTGACGGCCACCGGCGAAATGCGCACATCGTGCCCGATCACGATCGTCCCGGTTTTCTCGTTGACCACCACGCGGGCGGGCGCGTCCGGCACCACGGTGAGGCCTTCGATCTCCGCCAGAAAGCGGGTCAGCGCACCGGCATTGGCCGGCTTGCGCACGGTGATTTCGGTGCTGTCGCGCGCATCGGCGGTCGCGACGCCATAACGTTGGCTCGTATAGGCATTGACGACATCGGCAACGGCGACGGCCGTGCCGAAATCGGGATTGCGCAGCTGGAACACGAGGTGATCGGCCGCCTCGAACTGGGCGCCCACTTCACGCTCGATGATCGCGCCATTCGGCACGCGACCGGCAGTAGTCACACCCTGGGTCAATTGCTGCGCCTGGCCTTCGGCCTGGAAGCCGGAGACGACCACGCTGCCCTGGGCCACAGCGTAGATCTGGCCATCGGCACCGGAAAGCGAGGTCATCACCAGCGTTCCGCCGCGCAGGGAGGTGGCGTCGCCGAGCGAACTGACCGTGACGTCAACTCGGGAGCCCGCGCTCGCGAAGGGCGGCAGCGTTGCCGTCACCATCACGGCCGCGACATTATTGGCGTTCGTTGTACGACCATCGGTCGAGATGCCGAGATTCTGCAGCATCGCGCGCAACGATTGTTCGGTGAAGGGAGAAGCACGCAGCCCATCGCCGGTGCCCTGAAGCCCGACGACCAATCCATAGCCGATCAGCTGATTGTCACGCGCACTCTGAACCTGCGCGATGTCCTTGATGCGCGAGTTGGCGTCAGCGCTGCCGATGAGGCCGCCCGAAAGCATCACCAGTGATGCGGCAAGCATGATGACGAAGCGGCCGGATATCGAGGATTTCATTGCGCGATGACCTGCACGGTCCCGTTCGCCATCACGGTGCCCGAAACGGTGCTTCCGCTTTCGAGGTTTCGCACCTGAATGAAGTCGCCGATCGCCGCGGATTTCAGGGGGCTGCCGGAGGCAGTGATGACGAGGCCGCCACTGGAATAAACCAGCTTTACCGGTTGCCCGCGTTCGACTGCATAGGATGCGCGAACGGCTGACGTCGGGATGACCCGGCCCGGTAGAAGCGTGCGGCGCGCCACGGCGCCTTCGAGTTCGGCCATCGACGAGATGTAATCGGCGCGGATGTTCGGATTGGTGACCTCGACTTCGCGCATCAGCGCGATGTCGATTTCCTGGCCTGGATAGACCACTTCGTTCGGGACGACGGCTACGGGCCCGCTTGCCTTGGCGGGAACCGTTAAGCCGGCCGCAACGGCAAGCGCCGCCGTCAGCATCTTGAACGAGACCATGTGCGTGCGAAGAGCCATCATGAGCGTCCGCCTCAATCCTAAAGTTCCGCTAGCGGATGCCTTGCGACACCACCGACGCCATTTCGTCAGCAGCCTGAATGATCTTCGAATTCATCTCATAGGCGCGCTGCGCCGAGATGAGGTCGGTGATCTCCTTCACCGGATCGACGTTCGAAGCTTCGAGATATCCCTGCTGGATGCGCGCGAAGCCGGCATCGTCGGGAGCGCCAACGATGGCGGCGCCCGATGCAGGCGTTTCGCGGAAGAGGTTCTCACCGAGTGGCTCGAGCCCCGCCTCGTTGACGAAGTTCGAAAGCTCCAGCTGGCCAAGCTCCTGCAGGTCGACCTGGTTCTCGACACGGGCGAAGACCTGGCCGGACCTGCTGACGACGATCTCGCTCGCATTCTGCGGCACGACGATTGCCGGCTGGATGCGATAACCATCAGCTGTCACCAGTTCTCCCTGGGCGTTGGTGTTGAAGGCACCCGAGCGCGTATAGAGCGTGTCGCCCTCGGCAGTCTCGACCTGGAACCAGCCGCGGCCGATCAGGGCGAGATCGAGATTGTTGCCTGTCGTGACCAGCGACCCCTGGATGTGCAGGTTGCGCACGGCAGTGGTCTGAACGCCGAGGCCAATATAGGCACCTTCCGGAACCACGGCGGAGTCCGCCCGGTTCGGCACGCCCTGCTGCCGCTCGACCTGATAAAGCAGATCGGAGAATTCGGCGCGCGAGCGCTTGAAGCCCGTCGTGTTGATGTTGGCGATGTTGTTGGCGATGACTTCCAGGTTCAGTTGCTGGGCATTCATGCCGGTCGCAGCGATGGCGAGAGCTTTCATGGTCTGGACGTCCTTAAATCTGCATTCGGCTGACTTCGAGGTAGGCGGTCACGATCTTGTCGCGGATGGCGATCGCCGTCTGGAGCGTCTGCTCCGCCGTCATCACCGCATCCACCACTTCGCGCATGTCGGCCTGGCCGTTGATTCCGTCGAGGGAGGCCTGCTCGGCGCCGCGCAGGCTGCCGACCATGTCGGTCGCCATGCTGGCGAGAGTCGCGCCGAAATCGCCGCTGGCCGGCGCAACGCCCTGCATCTGGCCCGTAAGCGGCATCTGCAGGATGGACGAACTGCTGCCGGTTTCCGATGCGCCTTCCATGGCGCGCGTGAACGACAGCGCCGAAACGTTCTGGATGCCGCCGATCATTGCGAGGCTCTCAACAGGTCGATTGTCATCGAAATCAGCTCTCGCGTTTGTTTGATCGTCTGAAGATTGGATTCGTACGCCCGGTTGGCCTCACGCATGTCGGCCATTTCGATCAGCACGTTGACGTTCGGCTTCTTGACCATGCCGTTCTCGTCGGCGGCCTTGTTGCCGGGATCGTATTCCACGGTGAAGTCGCTCGTGTCCTCGTCGACCGAGCCGACGTTGACGAGCGATGCGCCGGAGACGCGGTCGAGTTCGGCGTTGAAGTCGACGATCTTGCGCCGGTAGGGATCTCCACCCGGCAGGCTGGACGTGGATTGCGCGTTGGCGAGGTTTTCGGAAACCACGCGAAGCCGCGTCGTCTGCGCCTCAAGCCCCGAAGCTGCGATTCTCAGCGATGCGGTCAGCGGATCGATCGTCATGCGCGCACCGTCTGCAGCATCATGCGGTGAAACGTGCGCACGAGGTTGGTGCTGAGCTCCATGTTCCGCTTGATCTCGCCGGTCTTGCGAAGCTCGTCTGCCAGGGTCACGGAATTACCCGAAACCTGAACTTCGACGCCGTCCTTGACGGTCGTGGAGGAGACGGAGTTGCGCATCTCGTCCTCGATGAAGTGGGCCGGGTGCGTGGCCGCCATGCGGTTTCCCGTCTCCTTCAGCACGTCCTCGAAGGGCGCTACTTCGCGCGCGGCGTAGCCGGGTGTATTGGCGTTGGCGATGTTTCCCGCCACAACGGTCTGGCGGACCGAAAGCCAGTGGGCCTGTCTGGACGCAAGATCGAAAAGTTGAATGGGCTCCATGCCGGGTCTCCGCTGGATCGTTCCGCTTGGATGACCGAACCTAGGCTTTCAATCTTGCGTCAGACTTGTGAGAGACCTCAGCGCTCGATCACCGCGCCTTCCGACGTCACGATCACCCAGGTGCCGTCGCGCCGCTCGAGCCTTGCAAGCCGGCTGTTGTCAGGCAGCACCGAGCCGATCTGCACCATGTACATGCCTGCAGAATCCTCGATCAGTGCCCGGCCATTCGCCACATGCAGAAGACGGAAAGCATTAGATCCCGGAAATGGCTGGTCGAGCGGATCGGCTGCCGCTGCGGCGGGCTCTTCCTCGATCGGGGGCTCGGGCACGGTGGCCGTCATCAGCATGTCGAACTCGCCCTCGCCGGCCGGCTCGCCTTCCAGCACGATCGGCGACGCGCTCATCATCCCGGTGCCGGGCCAGTCCGACAGCGGCCGGTCGGTCGAATAGGTCATCGGGCGCACGCCGAAGGATTCCTGATGGAAGAAGACGTACCAGGGGAAGAACGCCGCGCCGACGGCCAGAGCGATGCCGCCACCGACGATCGCGGTATCGACGTTCAGCAGGCGCTTGAGAAGCGGCTCGCGCGGCAAGGTATCGTCGAAGAAGATGTCCTGTTCGTCGCTCATTTGCGTCCCTTGCTTGGCTCTGACTGCGGAGTGCCGGGTTGGATGAGGCCGGCTGCCTTCTTCATTTCGTGGGCCAGATCGTCGAATGCGTCGGCTGCTGGCGGATCGTCGGGACCCTGGCGCAGAACCTCATAGACGACCGGCACCTGCTTCACGGCCATATCCATGTCCGCGTCGGTTCCCGGGCGATAGCCGCCGATGAGGCGCAGGTCGCGGGTTTCCTCGAAACGATGGATCAATGCCTTGAGCCGCGTGACGAGTTTTTCCTCGTCACCGGCCCAGGCCTTGCGAGCGAGACGGGAGATGGAGGCAAGCGGATCGATCGGCGGATAGCGCCCCTCTTCCGCGAGCGTACGGCTGAGCACGATGTGGCCATCGAGAATGCCGCGTGTCGCATCCGCAACCGGATCGTTGTGATTGTCGCCATCGACGAGAATCGACACGATCGCCGTGATCGAACCCGCGTCCCGCCCGCCTGGCCCTGCCCGTTCCAGAAGCTTCGGCAGCTCGGTGAAGACGGAGGCCGGGTAGCCGCGCGCGATGGGCGCCTCGCCGGATGCGATGCCCACTTCCCGCACCGCATGGGCAAAACGAGTCACGCTGTCGACGACCATCAGCACGTTCTGCCCGGCGTCGCGAAAATACTCGGCAACAGTCATGGCGGTCAGCGGTGCAAGCCGGCGAAGCATCGGCGACTCATCGCTCGTGGCAACGACGACAACGCTCTTTGCCAGATTGTCGCCGAGCGTGTCTTCGATGAATTCCCGCACTTCGCGGCCGCGCTCGCCGACGAGTGAGATGACAACCCGATCGAAGGCGCTCGCCCGCGCGATCATCGAGAGCAGCGTCGATTTGCCGACACCAGATCCGGCGAAGACGCCCAAGCGCTGACCCAGACAGATCGGCGAGAAGATGTCGATGGCGCGCACACCCGTGCGAAGCGGCGTCTCGACGCGCTGCCGGCTCATCGACGGCGGCGGCTGGCTGACGACGGAGCGCCGCTTGGCGCCGGGTACCAGTTCAGGGCCGCCATCGATCGGCTGGCCCATGGCATTGATCGTGCGCCCGCACCAGGACTGGTCCGGAGCGACCTTGAAGGCACCGCGGCTGAAAACCGTTTCATTGACACCGATCGGCTCCCCAGCCTCGATCGGGCAGACAACGACCGTATCCGTATCCACCTTGACGACTTCGCCCAGATGGTCGCCGCTCTGGCTTCGGTGAACCACGAATTCGCCAAGCCGGACATGACGCGAAAGGCCGGACACGGTGTAATGGCCGGCCGCGATCGACTGGACATAGCCGCCATAGCGAATGGCTTCGCTCGGCTCGGCGAATTTACGTGCGACCTTGGCGAGCGCATCCAGCTTCTCGGATCGATGCGAATGGGAGTGCACGCTCATGTCGCTTTCTGTCCGGCTTCAGGCTGACTGGACGTTTCCGGGAAACGCGAAGTTGCTCTAGGTGTTGCTGCCGCCAAGCGTGCGGATCGCGTCCTGCTTGATCCGTTCGGCATCGCGGACAAGTGCGGACACGTTCTCGAACTGACGCGTGACCATGATGAGCTGAGTCATCTCCGAAACGGCGTTGACGTTGGACTTTTCGATGAAGCCCTGCACGACACCCACGTCGAAGCGATCGACGACAGCTTCGGGCTCGCCATTGGGCAGGATCGCGCTGTTGTCGTGCCGGCTGTAGCCATTTTCGGGATTGAAGGTGAAGAGCCCGAGTGCGGCAAGCTGCACGCCGTTCTGGCGAAGCGCGCCGTCGCGCGAAACTTCCGGTTCGCCGCCCGCAGCATCGAGCTGGATGGCAGCGCCGCCCGGATCGAGCACTGGATAGCCGTTCAACGTCACGAGCGCACCATCTTCCGTCATCGTGAAGCGCCCGTCGCGCGTCAGCGCCGGGCCGGCGGGTGTTTCGATGGAGAACCAGGCATCGCCCTGCACGGCGAAATCGAGCGCACTGCCCGTCTGCTGCAAACCACCATTGCGCGTGGAGAGGTAGTTTTCGCCCGACGACACGAAGGTGACGTCGGCAGGGCGACGATTGTCGACCAGTTCCTCGAACTTCACTTCGGTTGCGCGAAAGCCGACCGTGTTGGAGTTGGCGACGTTGTCCGAGAGCGTCGTCAGGCGCCGCTCGAGCGCGATCTGAGACGACAGCGAGACGTAAAGAGCGGTATCCATGGATCACCGTCCTCCGAGCTTGAGTATGTTGATGGACAGGAGAAGATCGGGCGAAATGCCCGCGGCCCCCTGCGTGCCGAAAAGAGCGGACGTATCGAGCGTCCCCTGCGACGGGTTCTTCATTTCCCAAAGGGTCGTGAACCGGTCGATGAAATCGCCGAGCTTTGCGGGATCCTTGAAATCCGCCAGGCTGAACTGGTCTTCGAAATAGGCCGCCTGCTTGTCGATGTCGGTTGCGGCGAACTCGTCCGGCAGGTTGAGCGACGTGCGCACGACTTCCGCGAGCGCTTCGTCCGCCAGGATCTCGTAGGTGTTCTCCAGCCGCGGCGCCATGCGCTCGAAGTAGAGCGCGAGCCGCACGCCGTTGTTGTCGGCACCAGCGCTCTCTTCGAGCGTCTGGCGCATATATTTGTCGATGGTCTTCTGCTGCGCCGCGTCGAAGCTGGTTGCGGCGGCGCCATGCGTCTCGAAATTGAACGCCTGCGCAAATTCCTTGTAGCGCGTGTCGGCCAGCTTGTTGGCGAAGCTATCGTCGTTGGCGACGCCTTCGGTCAGAACCTTGCGAATGAACGCTTTGGCATAGGTCATGTCCTCCAGCCCGTGCGCCTTCAGCGCATAGCGATAGACACGGTCGTCCGCCATGAATTCGTCGATCGATTTGATGTTGCCGACAGTCTCACGGAAATAGGCGGTTTCGCGCGCAACGAGGGGTTCCTCCGAAACACGCGCGATCGAACGCGGCAGATCGGAAGCCAGCAGTCGATAGCTGGTGAATGTCGTGGTCATTCTTTGAGAGACCCCCGCTCGTCGGCGCGAGAGGGCCCGCGCAGTTCAGCACCCTGAGTGCGAGCGATAGGTCGGCTGGCTTGCGCGAGGCTTGATGATCGCCTGGCGTGTTAATCGATTGCTAATGAACAGCCGAGCAACCAGCTTCACGCAAGCCCCGGTGCGTAGTCAGATTGATACCACGCCAGCTGCGCGAGAGAGTTCATGAACATCCTTATCGGCCTCATCCTCACATTCGGTTCCATCCTCGGTGGCTTCATGGCCATGGGTGGACACCTCGAGGTGTTGATGCAGCCCTTCGAGCTCGTCATCATCGGCGGTGCGGCGCTGGGCGCCTTCATCATGGCGAACCCCGTGAAGACCATTAAGGACACGGGCAAGGCCATCGGCGAGGCACTGCGCTACAAGGTTCCGAAGCAGCGCGAATATCTCGATACGCTCGGCGTGCTCTATACGCTGATGCGCGACCTGCGCGCCAAGTCGCGCAACGAGATCGAAAGCCACATCGACAACCCGGAAGAGTCCGAGCTGTTTAAGGCTGCGCCGACGGTACTGGCCAACAAGGACCTCACCGCATTCATCTGCGACTATGTCCGCCTCATCATCATCGGCAATGCACGTCCCCACGAGATCGAAGCGCTGATGGACGAGGAAATCCAGACGATCGTGCGCGACCGCATGAAGCCTTACCATTCCATGACGACTGTTTCCGACGCCTGCCCCGCCATCGGCATCATCGCCGCCGTTCTCGGCGTCATCAAGGCCATGGGCGCCATCGACCAGTCTCCGGAAATCCTCGGCGGTCTGATCGGCGCGGCACTCGTCGGCACCTTCCTCGGCATCTTCCTGTCCTACAACGTGCTGGGCCCGATCGCGACCAACATCAAGATCGTTCGCGAAAAGCAGAACCGCCTCTACGTGATCGTCAAGCAGACCCTGCTCGCCTACATGAACGGCTCGGTTCCTCAGGTTGCGCTCGAGCACGGCCGCAAGACGATCTCTGCCTACGAGCGTCCTTCGATCGATGCCGTCGAGCAGGAAATGATGAACCCCGGCGGCGACGCGAAGGCAGCCTGAGACAATGGGCATGGCCGTCACCAAACCCATGGATACCGCACTTCTGGCCCGCATGACCGGGCGCCTCGGCGAGGCATCGGTCATCGAGGTGCAGATGGCGGCCATCGGCAAGGCAACCGCCGATCGCCTGGCGGAAGCCCTGCTGCAGGCAACCAGCGTTGCGGTGTCGGTCGTTCCCGAAACCGCGCCGCAGGGTGTGCGGGCCGACATGGCTGCGACATTCGGTGCTCAGGATGTTCTGTGCGAGACCACGATCGAAGGCTGGTCGCTGGACCTGCTGCTTGCCGTCGATTCAGCCTTCGTCATCGCCATGACCGAGCGGCTGCTCGGCGGCGAGAGCGACGGCGTGCCGGCATCGCGTCCTCTGTCGGAGATCGAACAGGACGTCGCCAAGCTGCTCTTCGAAACCTTTGCCGAGACCCTGCGCAAGGCGGTTTACCCGAACTGCGATCGGGCGATCTGCTCCAATCCGTTCCAGGGCCCGCTCAAGCGCGAAAGCGATGCCTCGTCTGCTGATTTCTCGGCAGTTCTCGTCCTGGGCGTCACGATCGGGAAAGCCAGCTTCAAGCTGCGCGCCATGGTGCCTCAGGCGGTGGTTCTGAAGACGAAGATCGCCGAACCTGCCACCGCGAAGATCGACACACGGCCGAAACACTGGACCGAGCAACTGAGCGAAAAGGTTCAGAAGTCCAACGTCGGGCTTGAGGCCCGCATTCGTCTGGTGCCACTTTCGCTCGGCACCGTCGCCAGGCTCCAGCCGGGCTCGGTCATCCCGTTTGCCGATACGAAGGACACCCGCGTTCTTCTGCGTGCCAACGGCAAGGACCTGTTCTGGTGCGAACTCGGCAAGTCCGGCGAACGCTACATGGTGCGCCTCCAGGAGCGCCATGGCAGCGAAGAAGATTTGATGAAGGAACTGACCGCATGATGCGGCAGCATATGTCGATGGAGACATGGGAATGGCTGGTCAGCCGGAATTGAACCGCGAAATCGAGCGCGGCGATGGCTCCGATGAGGAATTGAACCGGGCCATCGATGGTCTGCGCGGTGTGCTGCGCAAGGATACCGACGGCGTGACGTCGGCTGAGGATTTGGAGAGTGTCAGCGAAATGATGAATGCCGCAACAGGACCGAGCAAGGCCTTCCCGGCCGATTTCGGCAGCGACTTCGACGACGGGCCAAGCCCCTTCGACGCAAGCCCTGCTGGCGCAAGTCTCGACGGAATGTTTGGTGCTGAGACGCCTCTGTTCGACGATGAGCCGACCGCAGTTCTCTTCGCGCCGGAGCCTGAAAAGCCTGCGCGCCGGACGAGCGACAGCCACCGTGCGAAATCGGGCTCTGCGATCAACAACGTGGCCGAGACCGGCAATTACGATCTGGTCATGGACATCCCGATCGACATGCAGATCGTTCTCGGCACCAGCCGCCTGCCGGTGGCGAGCCTGATGAACCTTTCCGAAGGCTCGCTCATTGCGCTGGATCGCCAGATCGGCGAGCCGGTCGACATCCTCGTGAATGGCCGCCATTTCGGCCGCGGCGAGATCACGGTGCTGGACGGTGATGACAACCGTTTCGGCATTCGCCTGATCGAAGTCATGACTGAGAAATCGAAGTAAACCGACATCAAGCGAGAAGGGAAGCGCGATGAACGCGTTCACCGAATATGCTCAGGCCGAACCCGCGCCCGCATTGACCAAGGCGCAGAAAGCAGCCGCAATCCTGATCGCTATGGGCAAGCCGGTTGCCGGCAAGCTCCTGAAATATTTTGCCTCGTCAGAGCTTCAGCTGATCATCGCCAATGCGCAGACACTGCGCACGATCCCGGCCGACGAGTTGGAGGTGCTGGTCAGCGAGTTCGAGGACCTCTTCACCGAGGGCACCGGCCTGATGGACAATGCCCGTGCCATGGAAGACATTCTGGAAGAAGGCCTGCCGCCAGACGAAGTGGACGGTCTGCTCGGCCGGCGCACGTTCTTCCAGGCGCTCGAGACATCGATCTGGGACCGCCTTCAGGACGCCGATCCTGTCGTCATCGGCAACTTCCTGACGCGCGAACACCCGCAGACAGTGGCCTATATCGTCACGCAACTTCCCTCCGCCTTCGCCGCCAAGACGCTCCTGCAGCTGCCGGACGAAAAGCGCGCGGACATCATGCACCGCACCGTGAACATGAAGGAGGTGAACCCGAAGATCGCCGAGATCATTCACAAGCGGGTCGTCGATCTCGTCGAGGCACTCGAAGCCGACCGCAATTCCACCGGCACCAACAAGGTCGCCGACATTATGAACGAACTCGAAAAGCCGCAGGTCGACGCACTTCTCGGCGCTCTGGGCTCGATCAGCACCAAAGCCGTCGAGCGGGTTCGCCCCAAGATTTTCCTGTTCGAAGATATCCTGGAAATGCCCTCCAAGAGCCGCGTCATGCTGTTCGACGACATCTCCAACGATCTCATCACTGCGGCTCTGCGCGATACGCGACCGGAACTTCGCGAAACGGTCCTCGGCTCACTGGGTGCACGCCAGCGCCGCATGATCGAAGCGGACCTTGCCGGTGGCGGTGGGTCGCCGCGCGATACGGAAGTCGCCCGCCGCTCAATCGCCCAGGAAGCGATCCGTCTGGCTGCGGCAGGCCGAATCGTCCTAAAGGAACGCAGGGATACGCCACAGGCCGCATGATGCGGTACTGCCGGGACGCAATGTCTTCCTGACGTTCCTACGATGGAGCCATGATGGCCGAGGATCAGGATAAAGACAGCAAAACAGAAGAACCGTCAGAGAAGAAATTGCGCGATGCGATGGACAAGGGCAATGTGCCCTTCTCCCGCGAATTGCCGCTCTTCGGTTCCGCCCTTGCAATCCTCATATTCTTTGTTTTCTTCCTGCCGGCCGGCGCTGCGCGTCTGACCAGCTCACTTGTCGACGTCTTCGAGAAGCCCGAAGAGCTTTCGCTTGCGACCGGTCAGGACGCTGTGTTCCTGTTCCAGCACCTCTTCATCGAATCCGGCGCGGTGCTGCTGCCCGCCTTCGTCTTGATGATCACCTTCGGCATCGCGGCGTCCGTGTTCCAGAACATGCCACGCCCAGTGCTCGACCGCGTCCAGCCGAAGATGGAACGCATCTCGCTGATGAAGGGCATCAAGCGGATCTACAGCGTCAAGGGCATGGTGGAATTCGCCAAGTCGCTGTTCAAGATTCTGGTCGTCTCGTCGATCATCGGTGTCGTCCTCAGCGACGATTATTTCGGCGTCCTGGCTGCCATGTTCTCCGATCCCGCAACGATCCTCGACATGATGAGAGCCATGGTCGGCAAGGTCATCATCGTCGTCTTGATCGCCACGGCAGCGATCGCGGCGGTCGACGTCTTGTGGACGCGCTTCGACTGGCACAACGACCTGCGCATGACGCGCCAGGAAGTGAAGGACGAATACAAGCAGTCCGAAGGCGACCCGATCGTCAAGTCACGTCAGCGCTCCCTTGCCCGTGACCGCGCACGCCGGCGCATGATCGCCGCCGTGCCCCGCGCTACGCTCGTCATCACCAACCCGACGCACTATGCCGTTGCGCTTCGCTATGTCCGCGAGGAAGGCGGTGCACCTCTTGTCGTCGCCAAGGGTCAGGATCTCATCGCGTTGAAAATTCGCGAGATTGCTCAAGAGCATGGCATCCCGATTTTCGAGGAGCCACCGCTCGCCCGCTCCATCTTTGCGCAAGTCTCCGTGGATAGTGTCATACCCACGGAATTTTACCGGGCCGTCGCCGAGCTGATTCATCAGGTCTACGCCAAGCCCGCACAGTCGCAACCAGTCAAGGCCAGTTGACCGCCATGATGAAGACAAGCTGCACCGCCGAACGCGAAATGATCGTTGCCGAGGCACTGCGCCCGGTGGCCAGCGAATTGCGTCTGATCGACGCCGGCGATCTGATCTCGATGCTGAAATTCGAGTGCTACGGCGACCTCGCCGACCTCGTCGCTTCAGCAGCAGAGCTCTATTTCCTGCCGGGCACCGTGTCGCTCGGTATCGGTGGCGATTACTGGCTGGACTGGTCGACGCGGCCGCGCGTCGTGCTCGACCTGGAGTTGCGACCGGAAGGGGTAACGATTTATACCCGCCTCACGCTCGAGGATGCGCAGGGCAGCGTCGAGATCAGCCACATCGCCTTCGACGATCCGTCCGAGGATCCTGAAGTGAACACGCTTCTCCTGTCGGAAAGCCTGCTCAAGTCGCGCTTCCGCAAATCGGTCGGCGCGCTTCAACTCCCGCACTGACTGGGCAGCGCAATAGCGCGCTGCAGTCTGCCCTGTGCAGCTTCAGGTGGTTTCAGGCGAGATATCCAAGACGGATTGCCTTGGCGATCGCCTGGATCCGATTGACGGAATCAAGCTTCGCAGTCGCCGTGCCGAGATAAGCGTTCACCGTGTGGACCGACAGCTCCAGGCGGTCGGCGATGGCTTCCGACTTCAAGCCGTCACCGGCCAGCTGCAGGCATTCCAGTTCCCGCTCATTGAGCTTCTGGCGTGGTGCTGCTTCGCGAATGTCGAGCATCAGGAGTAGTTTCATCACCTTGAAACTGCGGCGATGAAGGTTGAGCAGCATTTCCGCGTCACAGGACAGGTCCTCACCGGCAAACAGCGTCAAGCCATTGCCAAGACCACCGAGCTTGACCGGAAACGCGATGATGTCGAGCCCCTCGGCCGTGACCGGCAGGCACCCTACTTCGCCCATCTGCGAAGCACAGCCGTTCAAATCTGGCGAGCTGGCGAAACCGTGGATCAGCGGAGCCAGCGAACGTTCCATGTGCCCGATCACGGCCCGCGAGAAGCGCGCGTTGAAGCCGGTCGCGATGTCGCCGCTGCCCTTGCCGGCGCACCGGCTCAGCACGCAGTGCGTGGCCGCGCGCGCCGCATTTGGCGAAAGCCTGAGAAGAAAGCGGCTTTCGGCGCCAAGTGCTTCGGCCATCTCGCGCAGCTGCTCGTCGATCGCAACCATCGAGCACTCTTTGTCCTTGACCTGAAATGTCGGTTGCCCGGCAGTTTTGGTGTGACCGATTTGAATGTTCAACGCGGTGACCTCCTTAGATCAAGCTATGTCTGACAGCGTAAGCGATCGCTTCCGATCGGGTCTTCGTCGCCGTCTTGCGCATGATGCTCGTGATGTAGTTGTTCACCGTGTTCCGCGAGATGCCAATGATCATCGAGATCTCGTCGCTGGTCTTGCCTTCGGCGATCCAGTTCAGGCACTCGATCTCGCGCTCGGTGAGATCGAGCACGCTGGACGGAACGTAGGTGGCTTCGTCGAAACGCGCTGCGAAATACGCGCTGAGCAAGGCAACATCGTGAACCCGTTCGCGCGCAACGACGATATCGCTGCGAAACAGAAAGATGACCGAGAGCCGCGCCTGGCCCGTGCAGAACGGGAAGGCGCAGTAGATGCGACTGAGATGCTCGGGCATTCTCAACGTCGTTGGCGCGCGGATGAATGCCGGCTCCATGATCGCCATGCAGCGCTCGAGTTCGTTGCGCTTGGACTGCTGCTTGATCACATGCTGCCCGAGCGTGCGCACGAGGTCGAACGGCCAGTTGGACGAGACGATGTGGTCGAAGCCATCTTCGTTGAGCATGTCCTGGCGGGCGAGCATATAATGCTCGGCGCCGACGAAGCTGCTCATGAGTTCAAAGCCGGCCGGCAGATCGCCGCGCTCGGCACATTGCGCCAGCTTGCCGATGAGAACGCTGCGGTCGATCATGTTCGCCGACCGCCCGCGGATGCCTCATCCGCACACAGCATAAGTGAGGACGCCCGCCCAGCGCCCGAAAAAAACATCACTCTTGGCTCCTTCGCCAAACGGTGTCGAAGATACGCAAGAACGCGAAACGTTACGTAGCCAGATCGGTGATTCGTCCCTTAACAAAACGTTACGCAGGGCTCTCGCGGGTGTCCACTGCCAATCCTAGCCATTTACGGCGGGCTAGCGATGTGGAGTGATTCGCGTGGCGGTCGCGCAACATTTCGGACCAATAAAACTGGTAGCCGGACGGCTTAAACGGCGATAATTGCAATTAATCGCTACGCTTACTTGTATTGTCGTTTACCGGAATGGACTAATGCGGAGGGCGTTCATGTCGACCCAAGGGCGGAGGGTCGACATATTCTAAATGGCGAGTACCTGTGGTGTGAACGACAAGATGCAAGCTCCGACCGATTTTCTCGATCAGGCGACGATCAATCTTCTCTCGGAGTTTTGCATCGTCGATCATTGGTCCGCCAATCTCGCCAATGCGATGCTGAAGATCGGACATCGGGCGCGCACCCTGCATGGCCTCCCGGAAGACCGAACGGCTTTCGGCCTGCTGGAACTCGTGCGCTGCTACGACGACAGCATCCACGACAAGATCATCAAGCTCTTTGAACATGCGGCGTTTGAAAGCCGACCGTTCAACTTTTCCGCGGCCATCAAGCAGCCGTCGGACGACCACCGCATCGTGCACTGCTTCGGCGCTTATCGGTCGCTCGAGGACCAGTCCGACGGTGAGGAGCTCTACGGGGTGTTTCTCTTCTCGCGCGGCACCTACGGCCATCTTTGAAGGCAGCCCCGATCAGGCCGCCTTCTCGATCGCCCATTTCCGCAGGATCTTGGCTGCCCGCTCTTCGTTCAGTTCGACCATGCGAGCCAGACGCTTCTCCGGGCCTTCCTTCATCCGGCGATTGTAGCCGCTGCTCTCCTCGCTGCCGAGGAGATCCGTTTCCGGATCGAAGCCGAAATCCGCACCGAACCCTTCCATCGGCATGGCGCCTGTCCCCATCGACGGGCTGAAGTCGCCAAGCGCTGCATCGGCTTCCTGAGCAGGAGCAACGGCCGTACCGACGGACCTGGCCAGCGGGCGAAGTCCGAACCAGACGACCAGAAGCGCGACCACGATGAAGGCGAGTGCATTGATCATGCTGCCGGCATGGCGCGAAAGGTTCTCCAGAATGGAGCCTTCGACCGCGGCTTCTTCGAGAAGCTGGTTCTCGAGAAACGCCATGGCATTCAAGGACACGACGTCGCCCCGGTTCTGGCTGAAGCCAGCGGCCGAGCGTACGATGTTTTCCATGTCTGCAAGATAGGCGTCGATCTGCTCCTGGGTGGCGTTCTCGCCGATCATCGCAGCAATGCGGCCGCGATTGACGACGACGGCAATCGACAGTTGCTCGATCGTGTAGCTGTTCTTGACCGTCTCGATCGTCTTCGAATTGATCTCGAAATTCGTCTGTTCTTCGCGCCGATCGAGCGACTCGTTGGAAGAAGGACCGCCGCCGGTACCTTCCGGTGCAGCCTGCGGCAGGTTCTGTTCGACCGTCGCAGGCGTGTCACCCTCGGCACGGTTCGAGCGTTCCTCCTCGCGCGTCACCCGCACCGAACGCTCGACGCGTGATTCCGGATCGAAGGTGGTCTCGCGGATCTGCTGGCTGTCGGTGTTCAGGTTGGCGCGAACGCTGGCGCGGAAATTGTCGACGCCGAGAAATGGCGCAAGCGCCTTCTCGATGCTCGTCTCGATCTCGCGCTCCACCAGTTGCACAAGGCTCATCGAGCGATTGAGCGCGCTGTTGGTCATGTCGTCGCCAGAAGCGAGCAACTGGCCGGTGGAGTCGAGCACTGTCACATTGTCGATGCCGAGGCCCGGAACGGATGCTGCCACGAGATGACGCACCGATTCCGCGGCCCGCTGTCCGTTCGTGCCCGACGTGCGGATCATGACGGATGCTGACGGCTCCTGTTCGCCACGCCGGAAGTTGCCGCGATCGGGCATGACGATGTGGACGCGGGCGGCGGAGATGCCGCTGATGGACTGGATGGTCCGCGCGATCTCACCTTCGAGCGCGCGAACGCGGGTCACTTCCTGCATGAATGAGGTCAGGCCGAGCGAACCGACATTGTCGAACAGCTCATAGCCGCCATTGGCGCTGTCGGGCAGGCCGCGCTCGGCAAGAAACGCCCTCACGGAACCCACTTGACCGACCGGGACGAGAAGGGTCGAACCATCTGTGCCGACGGCAAAATCCATATTTGCTTCGGAAAGTGCCATCGAAACGCGGCTCAGGTCCTCCGGCTCGAGGCCGACATAGACCGTCTCCATCGTCGGTTTGTTCAGATAGAGGCCCGCCGCCACGATCATCGCAATGGCGAGCGCGGTCCCGCCGAGCATGGCCATGATGCGCATCTGGCCGAGGGCCATGAACCGCTTGGAAAGTGGTGCCAGTTGGCTCAACAGATTCATTCTGTGCCCGTTCAACTGCAAAATTCGACGCGTCACGGCGTGACACGCCATGCGATCCTGTCAGGGCCGACAATAGGCAGTGAAACTTGCGCGAAGATGTTGCGCCCTGAACGCAGCCGGGCACAGCTGCAAGCGGGCGTCAGCGGCTTAGAAAAGCTCGATGTCGCCGCTCTCCTTCACCGCATCGCGGCGACCGTCCGCCTCGCCGGACAGGCGGCTCTTCACGTCGGACAAGGTCATGATGCGAAGCGCGTCCTGAAGGTGGATCGCAACGCCGTGAGGAACATTGACCGAAAGCGCGTCGAGGAAATGGCCGAGGCCACGCAGGCGCTGGATCGTGAGATCCAGCGTTTGCAGCCGCATGACGCGCGCGTCGTCGCCATGGTCTGCCTCTCCGGCGGTCAGATCATGCTCGATCGCCTCCACCGCGCCGGCAAGATCGATCATCTCGTTGGCCAGGCGGCCCAGAAGATGGCTCAGTGGTTGACCGGCCTCGTCCTGCTCCAGTCGGCGTCGTGCGTGCTCGGCCATTATGTCATGCTCCAGAAAAGGCACTTCGGCGTGGTCGACGCCGTCAATCAAAAGAATTCCACGCCGCCATCCGCGGGAGCCGGCGCCACGGGACGAGGACGCTCCATTTCAACGGCGCGCTGCGTCTGAGTGTTGTCGAGCGCATGCTGTCTGGCACGTCCGCTCACCGGCCAGAACTCGACTTTGCGGCCGAGATCGCCCCCGGTCGAGGCGTTGATGATCGGAATGCGCTCGTCGGTCAGAAACCGCGTCGCAAACTCCGCGTTCTGCCTGCCGACATTGGAAAACTGCGCGATGGTCTGCGCTCCGCCGAAGATCTTCGCCTGCAGCCGATCGCGGCGCGCGCCGTTCTTCAAGAGCTCGTTGATCAGCAGTTCCATCAGATGCACGCCGTATCGGGTCGCGGCGTTGCCGGAGGACCCCGGTCCGCCGGGCAGCAGGAAGTGGTTCATCCCACCGATTCCGGCGGCCGAATCCCGCAGGCACGCGGCGACGCAGGAGCCGAGGATCGTGGTCAGAACGACGTTCGGATCGTCGCTGACGTGATACTCTCCCTGAATGACATGAACGCGCCGGACCGCACCGGCTGTCATTTCAGGGCACCGAAGACGGCCTCGATCGCCGCCTGCATCTTTTCCACCGTGAAGGGTTTGGACAGCACGTTATTCGCACCAAGCTGCGCAGCCTTCTGCACCAGGGCGCGATCGCCCTGTGCAGTCAGCATGATGAACGCCGCCCGCTTCGTCTGTGCATTGGAGCGGATCGCCTGCAAAAGCCCGAGGCCATCCATCTTCGGCATGTTGAAATCCGAGATAACCAGATGATGCGGCTGCTGCTGCATGATCGCGAGACCTTGCTGACCGTCGCCTGCTACGGTGATCTGCGAAAAGCCCAATGACTGGAGCGCTTCGCCGAGCAGCAGGCGGCTGGTCACCTGGTCGTCAACGATGAGTACTTTGATTTTTTGCGCAAGCGACATCACACAACCCCGATTTTCTTGGCCGCCGTTGCGGCAATAATTTCATCTCCGATGGCATCGAGGGGCAGCTGCATCGCCACAGCTCCTATCTCCTGCGCAACGCGAGGCATTCCATAGACAACAGCACTGCGTTCGTCCTGACCGAACGTTGCAGCTCCCGCTTGGCGCATGGCGAGCAGGCCCTGGGCGCCGTCCCGGCCCATGCCGGTCAGGATCGCGCCGACGGCGTTCTTGCCCGCTGTGGCGGCAACCGAGCGGAACAGGACGTCGACCGACGGCCGGTGGCCGTTCACCGTTCCACTTTCCACCAGCCGGCACCGCGGTCCCGATCCGTTGGTGATTTCCAGATGACGCTCGCCGCCTGGCGCGAGATAGACGCGGCCGAAGGACAAGGGCTCGCCATCGATCGCCTCGGCCACTTTCGGCGCGCACAGGCGATCCAGCCGTTCCGCGAAGCTGCGCGTGAAGGATGCCGGCATATGCTGCGTGATGACCGTCGGCGGGCAGTTGGCTGGAAACCGCGAGAGAACCTGGATCAGCGCCTCGACACCACCGGTCGATGCACCGATCGCGATGATGCGGTTGCGCGGGCGGTAGTCCGAGGTGACCGGCGCCGGCGCAGCCTTTTCCGAAGGCCGCTGATAGCTCCGCTTCAGCCGCGAGGCGGCCGCTTCCTTGACCAGTGTCGTCAGTCCTGCAAACGGCTTGCCTTCGCCTGGAACCGGCTTTCCGATACAGTCGAAAGCGCCGATCTCAAGCGCCGCCAGCGTCGCTTCGGCCCCTCGCTGCGTCAGCGTCGACACCATGATCACCGGCATCGGCCGCAGTTGCATGATCTTTTCTAGGAACTCGAGCCCGCTCATGCTGGGCATCTCGATATCGAGCGTCACCACGTCGGGATCGAGTGCCTTGATGGCGCTTCTCGCTTCCATGGCGTTCGACGCCTGGCCAACGACCTCGATATCCGGATCGGCATTGAGCACGGCCGAAATCATCATCCGCATCGTGGCGGAGTCATCGACGACGATCACCCTGATGGGAGAGTTCATAGCGTGCCGCTCCTGCCTGCCGGCCTGCCCGAGTTCTTGCGGTAAGTGGTGATGGCGACGTTGTCGAAACCGTCCTTCGCCGGGCCGGACACCCGCTCGGAATGGCCGATGTAAAGGTGACCGCCCTCCTCCAGCGTTTGGTGATAGCGGCTCCAGACGCGCGCCTGGGTCTGCTCGTCGAAATAGATCACGACGTTGCGGCAGAAGATCACCTGGAAGGTCCCTTTGAAGGGCCATTCACGCAAAAGATTGAGCTCACGAAACGCGATCAGTTGTTTGACCTGCGAGGAGACCTCCCAACGGGCCCCGGCCTCGCCTTTCGCCTCGTGGATGAAGCGCGAACGCAGCGCGGATGGCACCGTCTCGACCGCATGGTCGTCGTAACGCCCGGCTTTCGCCTTGGCGATGATCTTCGGATCGATGTCGCTTGCGAGAATTCGGAAATCGTAGGAAGCGATCTCCGGCATCAGCGACAGGACGGTCAAACCGATCGAATAGGGCTCCTGGCCGTCCGAGCAGCCGGCCGACCAGATTCGCACCCGTCCCCCAGCTTTCGCCTGCTTCAGGAGCGGCGGCAGCACCGTGTCGCGCAGATGGTCGAAATGGTGGTTCTCGCGAAAGAAGCGCGTGAAGTTCGTCGTCAGGAACGACAACATCTCACGCCGCTCGTCCGCACCTTCCGGTGAAGAGACGAGCTCGCAATAGTCACGGAAGCTCGACAGGCGCAGTTGGCGAATGCGCTTGGAAAGCCGCGAATAGACGAGCGAGGCCTTGGTCTCGTTGAGATGGATGCCTGCGTCAGCGTAGATCATCGCCGCGATCTCGTTGAGATCACGACGGGTCAGCGGAAATTCGCCGCTGACCAACAGCTCTTCGCCAGGCAGGCCTCCGCCGTCGCGCGCCAGTGGGCGTGTCATGCAGCTTCGCTTTCGCTCGACTTGAAGAGGGCTTCGAGTTCGATGAGACAGATCATCCGACCCTCGATCGCCAGCACACCGCGGGCAAACGACTTGTCGAGCTCGGAGGAGACTTCCGGCGTCGGCTGGATGTTCTGGCTCGTGACCGACAATATGTCGGAGACTGCATCGACCAGAAGCCCGACGACCTTCTTGTGCACCTGGGCCACGATGATCACGTGCCGCGCAGTCGGATCGGCTGCCTTCATGCCGAGACGGCTCGACAGATCGATGATGGGAAGCACAGCGCCGCGCAGGTTGATGACGCCGAGCACGAAGCCCGGGGAGTGCGGCAAAGCGGTCGCGGGGGTCCAGCCCCGGATTTCCCGCACCGACATGATGTCGACGCAGAATTCCTGATCGCCGATACGGAAAGCGATGAGTTCGCGAACGCCGTCGGCCTGTGTCCTGGCAAGCTCGTTCATGGTCCTATCCTACTGCTGCGAGGGAAAGTTCGGGCCGCGCCTGGTCGCCGCGAGAACCCGCGACGACGGCATCGACGTCGAGAATGAGGGCAACACGCCCATCACCGAGAATGGTGGCCGCGGCAATGCCCGGCACGTGATCGTAGTTGGCTTCGAGGCTCTTGATGACGACCTGGCGTTGGCCCTGGATGGCATCGACCATGAGCGCGCGCTGGCCGCCGCCTTCCGTTTCGACGAGCACGGCCACGCTTTGAACCGGATCAGCCTGCTCGCGGCGGAAGGACAGCACCCGCCCGACATCGACCAGCGGACAAAAGGTGTCGCGGATCGAGATCAGGCGCTGTTCCGCGCCGAAGCGGTGGATCTTCGAGGCTTCCGGCTGCAGCGTTTCCACGATCGCCGTCAGTGGCACGACCAGCGTCTGGTTGGCGACCGAGACGACCATGCCATCGAGCACCGCAAGCGTCAGCGGCAGGCTCATGGTGAAGACCGAGCCTTCGCCGGGCCTGGAGACGATCGAGATGCGACCACCCAATTGCTGGATCGAGCGCTTGACCACATCCATGCCGACGCCGCGGCCCGAAATGTCGGAGATCTTGTCGGCGGTCGAGAAGCCCGCGTGGAAGATCAGGTTGTCGATTTCCTCGTCCGACAGGTTCGCGTCCGCACTGATCAGGCCGTTCTCGATCGCCTTCTTGCGGACGCGCTCGCGGTTGATGCCGGCGCCGTCATCGGCGATCTCGATCACGATGCGGCCGGACCTGTGCTTGGCGGCAAGACGCAGCGTTCCTTCCTCCGGCTTGCCTGCGGCGAGCCGCTTCTCCGGTGTCTCGAGCCCGTGATCGACCGCATTGCGGATCATGTGCGTCAGCGGCTCGGCGAGCTTGTCGATGACGGTCTTGTCGACCTCGGTGTTCTCGCCTTCCGTCACCAGACGCACGTTCTTGCCAGTCATGTCGGCGATTTCGCGTACGATCCGCGACATGCGCTGGAAGACTGGCTTCACCGGCTGAGCGCGGATCGCCATCACGCTGTCCTGGATTTCCCGGGTCAGCTGCTGCAGTTCCTCAAGGCCCATATTGATGGCCGACGTGCCGGCCGCACTCTCATTGACGCTCTGCGCCAGCATTGCCTGGTTGATGACCAGCTCGCCGACGAGGTTGATCAACCGGTCGACGCGGTCGAGATCGACGCGGATGGTTGGAGCGACCGTTTCCGCTGCACGACGATCCCCACCCTGGCGGCGGTCGGCCGCATCGGGATCGGCCCCCCGCTTGGCCGCCGCTTCCGCGATGGAGATCACCGGGGCGACCGGAGCAGGTGCCGCAGGCGTGGCAGCCACGGGCGCAGCAACCGGCTGCGGGGCGATCGTATCAGCCACCGTCAGATTATCGAATGCGGACAGATCGAAGGGCACGGGAACCATGCCGCTGTCGTCTACCGAGGCAGTTGGTTTCGCAGGCGTGAACGCCGGAGCCGGCGCCTTGACCGGCGCAGACGTCTCTATCGGAGCCATCAGCACGATCTCTTCGGCCGGCTGAACCGCAGAAACGTCTCCCGAAGGCACGATCGTCAGGTCGCAATCCCATTCGGCGAATTCGAAGACCCGCTGAATCGGTGCTTCGTCGGCCAGACCGGTCACTTCGATCGTCCAGGAGAGATAGGCACCCTCCGGGTCCATCTGCGCGAGGTCCGGAAGATCGGTGCTGTCGCACGCGATCTTCGCCGCGCCGAGCTTGGCGACATCGCGCAACAGCAGATAGGCGTCGTTGCCCTTACCGTAGAGCTCGGCGCGCGGCCGAAAGGTCACGACGAAGCCCGAGGCTGCGGCGGCGGTGTCTTCGTCATCGAAATCGTCGAAGGAGAACGGCACAGGCGCGAAGTCGGCACTTTGCGGTTCTTCCAGCATCACCGGCACCGGCGTGAACTCAGGCTCGGCTTCGGCCGGCTTCTCGCCGCTCGATACGCCTTCGCCGCGTGCCAGCGCCTCCAGGTCGGCAACGAGCGATGCGCTGCGATCCTGGTCGATCTGGTCGCCATGGCGGGCAGCGTTGGTGAGGTCGGCCAAGACGTCGGCCGACTTCAGCATCACCTTCAAAACATCGTGTGTCGGCTCAAGTTGTCCAGAGCGCACCTTATCCAAAGTGGTTTCAAACACATGGGCGAAGGCCACGAGATCGTCGAGCGCGAACGCACCGGCGCCGCCCTTGATCGAGTGCACTGCCCGGAAGACGGCATTGACGGTTTCCGGATCGGTATCGCCGTCATTCAGCGCGAGAAGACCCGTTTCCAGTTCGGCGAGTTGCTCCTCGCACTCCTGGAAGAAAATCTCTCTGATTTCGTTCATATCCATGATGTCGATCCCGTCAGGCCGTCACGCGCTCGATGGCGTCGATAAGTTTGGCAGGGTCGAAGGGCTTCACGATCCAGCCGGTGGCACCGGCCTGGCGTGCGCGGTTCTTCTTTTCCTGGTCGCTTTCCGTCGTCAGCACGAGGATCGGAATGGCGCGAGTGCGCTCGTCCCGCCGCACGCCTTCGATGAATCCGAAGCCATCGAGCCGCGGCATGTTGATGTCGGTCACGATCACGTCCGGGTTGGAACGGGCGAGAACTTCGAGGCCCTCGACGCCGTCCTCGGCCTGGATGGTCTCGTAGCCGGCCCCTGACAGCGTCATCAGCAGCATGTTGCGGATCGTGCGGGAATCGTCGACCGTCAGCACCGTCTTCTTCATCGTGTCGTCTCCGTAGCGGGCGTCAGATCACCGGCAAAACCCATCTGCCGGAGTGCGTTGAGGAAACCGTCGGAAGGACGATCGATCGAAAAGCCGGCGCCGTCGCGCTGCCAGGCATTTCGCGCCGCCAAGAGAACCTGCAGGCACTGTCCGCCGATCCGCTCGACCCGCGAGGCATCGAGCGCCAAAGGCGTGCCGCGGCGCGCAAGAAGGCGATCGCGCAGAGGCGCTGCCGCGTTGAGGTCCAGGACCGTCGGCAGTTCGACGATCTGTGCATCGTCCATCATCGTCATCGTTCCATTCATGCGTGCTGTCCCTTGAAGAGTGCGGCCGTCCCGCCGCCTTCCCGCGTTGCCGTCGTAGTCATGCTCCAAGGCTCCGCAGGTAGCCCCAGGCATCGTTGTCCCGAGAAGGTCGTTTGTTCGCGACGGGTTCTGTCGATCGTGCCGTTTCCCGCCGCCCATAGGCGTGTGGCGTGACCGGCATACCGACGCGATCTTCAACGTGAGACCCACCGTGAAGCGGGACCGACAGGATGTGAGCGATCGATGCCTTTGCCGCCTGGCCGGCGCGATCGATGGCATCGAATGTGTCTGCCATATGCCCGAAACCCTGACCGAGAAGGCCGCAATCGGATTTGATCGCGATCAGGTCCTCGCCTGCAGTCTTGGCGTCCGCGTCGACCGCAGACATGCGCAGCAGCACGTCCTTGAGGATTTCACGGGTCTCTCTGACCCGCGCGGAGCCCTGGCCCACATGCGATTTCGTTTGTCCGACGATGCGTTTGATGTCCTTGGCCGCATCCGCCGAGCGCTCCGCCAGCGCCCGCACTTCCGACGCAACCACAGCAAAGCCGCGCCCGGCGTCGCCGGCACGTGCCGCCTCGATGCCCGCGTTCAACGCAAGCAGGTTCGTCTGGAATGCAATGTCGTCGACCGAGCCGATTAGTCGGTTGATCTCTTCTGCCGACCGCTCGATATCGGCCATCGCTGCCATTGTGTGGGCAGCGGCGCTGTCGCCTTCGCTTGCTTTTGCACGCGTGTCACTGAGCGAGGTTCCCACGACAGCAAGCCGCGCCTCTGCCGTGCTGACGGCAGCAGAAAGATGCGCGCTGTTCTGGCGCGCCGTCTCCACGACAAGACGCGCTTCGCCGGTCAGGGCGAGCACTTGCTCCTGCGCATTCTCGGCAAGCACGCCGCTCGACCTCAGCGTCTTCGTGGCCTCGGCGAGTGCGCCCCGGTGCTGATCCAGTTCGACGAGCACCGCGTTGACGGTGCCGGCAACGGTCGCAAGGCTGTCGGGAAGTCGCGCCGGCTCGAGACGACGGCCGGTGTCTCCCCGCGCGGCGTCCTGCAGAGGCGGCAGAAGCACCGTTTCGATCCGCTGTCGGGTATCGAGCCGGCGCGCTTCGGCTTCGCGCTTGAATGTGTCTTCAAGGCGCGCAGCGCGTTCGCTCACCATCGCCTCGATGTCGGCGAAAACGCTCTTCACAAGCGCCGAGACCGCAGTCAGATCGACGCTTTCCGGTTTGCTGAGGGATGGCCAGCGCCGCTGACGTGGCTGTTCGACGATGGTGATGATGGCCGCTTCGATGGCCTGTCCATAAGCCGCGAGCACAAGCCCGATAGGCGCGCCGGCCTCGGTCAATAGGGGGTCGATGTCGGCGCGTGCAAGATCGTCCTGATCATCGAGGATCGCATCCACACGCTGGGCCAATGAGCGCTTCAGGCGCCCCAGCATGTTCCCGTCGATCGCGCCGCTTCGTTGCGCGCTGTCCAGGCAGGAGACGATGCCGCTCTTTGCAGAAGCCCCGAGGATGGGCGACACGAGCCGCAAGGCTTCGCGCTCGCCCTGGCCGATCGTCGATGCGACGAATGCGGTCCGGTCGCTGCGAAAACCATGCTCGTTGAGCCGATCCTGCCTCAAGGTGATCCTAACCGGTCATGCAGGCGCGCACCCGCCCCGGTCGACACCGGAAACGCCACGTCACTTACATGCCTGAACTCTGTCGGGAAAATACCGGTCTCTGTCCGGTACGACGAACCGGCATCATGCCTGAGGGGAATGGCTGTGCGCCCCCACACCCACTGCGTCGTGATGGCGAGACTATGATCGGAGTCCTTGCGCGAAGGTTAACCATCGAGAGCAAGTTCCTGAGTGGTCGTCCCGCCGCCCCTAGCCTTTCAGGGGGTTTTCGCATTGCCGCGCAAGATAAATAATGCCAGTATTGCGTTGCAGCAACAAATGTTGCGGGTACGACCTTTTAACCCTTCGACACGGCCGGGGCGGCGCGATACCATCGACGCCAAAGTATTAACCTTGTGCGCCAACGATGTCGAAACCGCCTCAACTGGCCGACCGATTTGAAGTGGCCGCGTCGCTCGGCGCGTCGCTGCTCGCAATGGCTCGCGATCGTGACATCGACGTCGACAGCATTGCGCGGTCGATGGGGCTCAGCACATCGAGTTTCAACGATTTTTCGACGCGCATCAGCCTGGACCGACTGTGTCGGTTGTTCGAATCGCTCGCGATCATTTCCGGCGATCCCGCCTTTGGACTGAAAGCGGCCGATCATCTAGAGCCCGGAAGCACGGGCATCTATGGCTACGGTATGTTGAGTGCGCCGACGCTCGCCGAGTCGCTCTCCTTTGCCGTGCGTCATCATCGCCTGCTGATGGAAACGCAGCACTGCGCGATCGTCGTCAAAGGGGAGATCGCGCGGCTCCAGTGGTCGCTGCCCGCGCTCATCGTGCGCCACGATCAGTTCACCGATTATTTTGCTGCGCTCTTTGCGGCACGCTACCGCGGGCTCCTCGGGCTGAACCTGCGCGCGGCGCGCTTCCTCCTGCAAAGGCCGCCGCCCTCCGCGCTTGGCCTCTATCGCCGCAAGCTGGCAACCAATCTGCGCTTCGGCGAGCCGATGAATGCCATCGAATTTCCGGCCAGCCTGATGGCGACGCCGAACCCGAAGGCCGACGCGCGGCTCCATCGCCTCATGGAAGAACAATGCAACAAGCAGGCGGAATTGAAGGTCGAAAACGACGACCTCCAGACGCGCATCCGGCTCTTTCTCCTGCAAAATCTATCCGCCGGTGAACCGACGCTCGAGCATGTGGCCCGCCACATGGGCATGAGCGAGCGAACGCTTCAGCGCCGCTTGGCCGAAGCAGGGACATCCCACAACGACCTCATCGACCAGACGCGCTGCGAATGGGCGCGCCGCCTTCTGCGTGACAGCGAGCGCAGCATCTCCGACATCGGCTACGAACTCGGCTTTTCCCAGCCAAGCGCCTTCACCAGGTCGACGCGGCGTTGGTTCGGCCGATCGCCGAGCGAACTCCGTCGGGAATTGCGGAGCCCCTCTCGTCACTGAAATTTTGTGCATTGCAGCATCCGGATTGGCGTCGCGGGTCAAACCCGCCAAGGTAAATTCGTATATTAGGCTTTTATCGCCGCCGGTCGCCCTGACCCGCCGCGAAGCGCTTTGCCGCCCGCATGGATGTCGGCAGCCCTCAGACTCTCATCGTAGAGTTCGAAAGACGACCATGAACAAGATGAACGAGTTGGGCGCCAGCGCGCTCAGCCAGCACGAGATGGATTGCCTGCGCCTGCTCGCGGACGGCCGCGACACCACATTGATCGCCGCCCAGCTGGGCTGCTCGGTCGGCGAAATCGAGCAGACGCTGGATCAGGCTGCCATGCAGATGGGTGCCTCGAGCCGCCTACACGCCGTCATCAAGGCCATGCGTCTCGGCCTCGTCGGATAAAGCCATAACAAAGGGGCCAGCCGGTTTGTCATGAGCCGGTCGGAACCGCCTTCACGCCGACCTCGTCTTTCAGCGTCTTCAACACGATCTCCGACCGTACCTGCGTCACCTGTGGCTGCGGCAGGAGCTTTTCGTGGACGAAGCGTGCAAACGCGGCGAGATCGGGAACGCGGATGTCGAGCACATAATCCGCATCGCCGGACACCGAGTGGGCTGCCCGCACCTCCTCATGACGTGCGAGAAACGCGGCAAAGGCAGCCTCCTGCTCCTGGCCGTGCGAACGGAGGTTGACGCGGGTGATCGCGCGCATGCCGAAGCCGAGCGCATCCGCGTCCACAAGCGCGCCGTAACCCTTGATCAGCCCGCCTGCTTCAAGCGCCGCTCGCCGTCGCGAGCATTGCGACGGTGACAGATGAACCTCGGCCGCGAGGTCGGCATTGGTCAGCGTCGCGTCCCGCTGCAGCGCATTGAGTATTGCAGCATCGACGCGGTCGATACGAATTTCTTGCATCGAGGCTCGCTTCTTATCGATTTCGATGCATCATCGTCGTCTTGCACGCATGAGATTGCAAGCCGCTTGCACGCCTCCGGCAGTAGAATGACGACCGTTCTGCAGCGAGGAGGATACGCATGGGACCCTTTCCACACGACGCACCGAAGGCAACGATCACTGAAGCCAACCCGGCCGGCACGGATGGGTTCGAATTCGTCGAGTTCGCCCATCCCGAACCGGAGGTTCTCGATGGTCTGTTCCGCCAGATGGGCTTCACCGCAGTCGCCAGACACCGTAGCAAGGCGATCACGCTCTACCGCCAGGGCGATATCAATTACCTGCTGAACGCCGAACCCCACTCCCATGCCGCGCAATTTTGCGCCGAACACGGCCCGTGCGCACCGGCCATGGCCTGGCGCGTCGTCGACGCTGAGCACGCCTTCGACCGCGCCGTCAGCCTGGGCGCCGAGCCCTACAACGGCGACGGCAAGTCCATCGATGCGCCCGCTGTCGTCGGTATCGGCGGATCGCTCCTCTATTTCATCGATCAGTATGGCGAGAATGGCAGTTGCTATTCGGCAGACTATGAGTGGCTGGGTGATCCCGATCCGAAGCCGCAGGGCTTCGGCTTCTTCTATCTCGATCACCTGACGCACAATGTCGTGCGCGGCAACATGGACACCTGGTACCGGTTCTATGCCGAGACCTTCAATTTTCGCGAGATCCGCTTCTTTGACATCAAGGGCAAGCAGACGGGTCTCACGTCGCGCGCCCTCACCTCGCCCGATGGCAAGATCCGCATTCCCATCAACGAAAGCGCCGACGAGCACAGCCAGATCGAAGAATATCTGCGCGAATATCGCGGCGAAGGCATTCAGCACATCGCCATCGCTACGAATGACATCTACAGCGCGACCGACAGCATCGCTGATGCCGGCATGGAGTTCATGCCAGGTCCTCCGGACGTCTATTACGAGATGTCCCTGAAACGTGTCGACGGCCACCAGGAGCCGCTGGAACGCCTGAAGAAGCGAGGCATCCTGATCGACGGCGAAGGCGTCGTCGGTGGCGGCGAGACCCGCGTTCTGCTGCAGATCTTTTCCAAGACCGTGATCGGCCCGATCTTCTTCGAGTTCATCCAGCGCAAGGGCGACGATGGCTTCGGTGAAGGCAATTTCCGCGCGCTGTTCGAATCGATCGAGGAAGACCAGGTCCGCCGCGGCGTGCTGAGCAGATCGGAAGCTGCTGAATAGAACTTGAGCGAATTGCGTGCAGCCGGCCAGTCATTCCCGGTCGGCTGTAAACGGAAGAGATGCGCTTCAGGAAAATGGTGCCCAGGGACGGAGTCGAACCGCCGACACTGCGATTTTCAGTCGCATGCTCTACCAACTGAGCTACCTGGGCATCTTCTTGATCCGCCGACATTTCTGCGGTGGGAAAGGCCGTTGGCTGGCCCTTCGAAGTGGGCGGGTTATAGCCACCCGAAATTGCGGTGTCCAGCACCCGGCATCGAAATTTGTCAGTCTATTCGCGGCCTGTTTGATCGTCGTTCGGCAGGCTGCCATCGCCCTCTTCCGGATCGTCTTCGTGCACCGGAATGACATAGGCTCCCGTCAGCCATCGATTGAGGTCGATTTCCTTGCAGCGGGTCGAGCAGAACGGAAACGTGGCCCGGCTGGAGGGTTTACCGCATTCCGGGCACGGCCGCGGCTTGCGCAAGGGCGTCACTTTGCCGTCGACACCGTCAATCATGCTCAGCGTGCTTCCAGCCAGTTCAAATGCACGTCGTAACCCTCGCCCGTCAGGAGACCTACGGTCTCATAAAGCGGCAAGCCGACGACGTTCGTATAGGAGCCAACGAGCTTGACCACGAAGGCACCGGCAAAACCCTGGATGGCGTACCCACCCGCCTTGCCGCGCCACTGGCCCGATGCCAGGTAGGAATCGATTTCAACCGTCGACAGCCGCTTGAAGCGCACCCGTGTCTCCACGATCGTCTGCCGCAGCTTGCCGGACGGCGTGATGACGCACACACCAGTAAACACGCGGTGCGAACGGCCGGAGAGCAGGTAGAGGGCGTTCGATGCCTCATCCACCCGCTCGGGCTTGCCGATGCTGCGCCGGCCGACAGAAACCACGGTGTCCGCCGAGAGAATGAAATGGCCCTTGAGCGCTGGATCCGACACGATCGCGGCGCGCGCAGCCTCCGCCTTCTCCTTCGACAGGCGCCGGGCAAGCGAGCGAGGGTGCTCCGACTTTGCCGGCGTCTCGTCGATTTCCATCGGCATCAGCTTGTCAGGCTCGATGCCGGCCTGCGCAAGCAGTTCGACCCGCCGAGGCGAACCGGATGCAAGAATGAGTTTCTTGGACAACGCCATGGGTGAGCCCGAGCCGCAGCCGTTCCGCCGGCCGCCTGGGGCCGTCTGGAAGGCTATTTGAAGCGATAGGTGATGCGGCCCTTGGTCAGGTCATAGGGCGTCATTTCGACGAGCACCTTGTCACCAGCCAGCACGCGGATGCGGTTCTTGCGCATGCGTCCGGCGGTGTGGGCGATGATCTCGTGCTCGTTTTCCAGCTTCACGCGGAAGGTCGCATTCGGAAGCAGTTCGGTCACGACGCCCGGAAACTCCAGGACTTCTTCTTTTGCCATACAGGTCGGTTCTTTCTTTTTTTAAGTGCCCAGGCCGAGGCCTCGGCCGAAATTGGGCGGAAACTACACAATCCGGTTACCTTTGTGAACCATCGAGATCACGCCGGCGACTGCGATGCCACTTGTGCCAACCGCGGTCAGATCAGTCGCGTCTGGACCTGAACCGCGCCATGATCGCCGTCCTGATCCGGTCGCGCACATCGCGATAACTCTCCAGGATCTGCTCGCGCGTCCCGGTCGCGACCGTCGGATCCGGCATCGGCCAGTAGATCACGTCGACCGCGTTCGTCCGCGTCAGCTCCAGCGCCCGGTGATGCGCCTCCGGAGCGAGCGTGACGATGACGTCGAAAAAGTCATCCTCGAGATCGTCGAGCAGTTGCGGTTGCCGTTTGCCGAGATCCAGCCCGATCTCGTTCAAAACGGCATCGACGAACGGATCGCGCGTCCCCGGCCTGACGCCCGCCGAAGCGATATAGGTGCCGGGCCCGAGAATGTCACGCGCCATTGCCTCGGCCATCGGCGAGCGGATCGAATTCATGCCGCAAACGAAGAGAACCGAACCCGGATCGCGCCTCTCTTCGGCGGGCGTGTCGGTATCGGCGGGTGGCATCAACCGCGCCAGTGCAGAACGCAGATCAGGGTGAACAAGCGCCGCGCCGTCGGAAAATCCACTTTGATCTTGCCTTCGAGCCGGTCCATCAGCGTCTGCGATCCGTCATTGTGGATGCCGCGACGACCCATGTCGATCGCCTCGATCTGGCCCGGCGAAGACGACCGGATCGCATCGTAATAGCTTTCGCAGATCATGAAATAGTCTTTCACGATCCGCCGGAAGGGTGTCAGCGACAGGATGTGCGTCACGACCTGATCGCCGCTTTCCGTCGTCACGGCGAAGACGAGGCGCATGTCGACCAGCGAGAGCTTGAGCTTGTAGGGTCCGCCCGAATGTCCCACCGGTTCGAAGCTGTTCTCTTCCACGAGGTCGAAAATGGCGACTGCGCGCTCATGCTCGACATCGGGCGTCGATCGGCCGATCGATTCGTCGAGTTCGACGTCGCTGAGCCGGAAGACGCCCTTTGTTCCCATCACGAACCCGGCATGTTCATGCGGATGGACACGGACCGCGCATGGGCGTCGAGACCTTCAGCTTCCGCCAGCGCGATGGCCGCCGGCCCGAGCGCGCCCAGCTGATCCGGCCCGAGCTCCAGCACCGACGTGCGCTTGACGTAGTCGAGCACCGACAGGCCAGACGAAAACCGCGCCGAACGGGCCGTCGGCAGCACGTGGTTGGACCCGCCGACATAGTCGCCGATCACTTCCGGCGTGTGGCGGCCCATGAAGACGGCGCCGGCATTGCGGATATGCGGCAGAAGATCGTGTGGACGCTCCACCGCAAGTTCCAGATGCTCGGCGGCGATGCGGTTGATCAGAGGAAGCGCCGTGGTGAGGTCGCCGACGGTAATCACCGCGCCATGGTCACGCCAGCTTGCTTCCGCCCGCTCCCGGCCGGACAATGTCGTCAACTGGGCGAGAACGGCGCGCTCGACGGCATCCGCCAGATCGCGGTCATCGGTGATGAGGATAGACTGTGCTGCTTCGTCATGCTCGGCCTGCGCCAACAGATCGGCCGCTAGCCAATCGGCACTGTTGCCGCCATCGGCGACCACAAGAACCTCCGACGGGCCGGCAATCATGTCGATGCCGACATGGCCGAACACCTGCCGCTTGGCCGCAGCGACATAGGCGTTGCCCGGACCAACGATCTTGTCCACCGGCTTGATCGTTTCAGTGCCGAAGGCGAGCGCCGCGACAGCCTGCGCGCCGCCGATCCGGTAGATCTCGGTCACGCCGGCAATGCGCGCAGCGGCAAGCACGACGGGATTGAGCGCACCGGCCCGTGCCGGCACCGTCATGACCAGCCGCTCGACGCCTGCGACCCGTGCGGGAACCGCGTTCATCAGGACGGAGCTCGGATAACTCGCCTTGCCGCCCGGCACATAGAGGCCCACCGCCTCGATCGCCGTCCAGCGCGAACCGAGCTTCACGCCAAGCGCATCCTCGTAGAAATCATCGCGTGGGAGCTGGCGGCTGTGATGCGCCTCGATCCGCCCGGCCGCAAGCCGCAACGCATCCAAGGTCCGCGCATCGACCAGATCCATCGCCGCATCGATTTCGGCCTCGGTCACGGCCAGACCGTCATGCTCCAGGTCGATACCGTCATACTGCTTGGACAATTCGATCAGCGCGGCATCACCGCGCGCGCGCACATCGGCAATGATCTTGGCGACAGCATCGCCGACATCGATGGACACTTCGCGCTTGGTTGCAAGCAACGCCGCGAAACGTGCTTCGAAATCCGGTTCCTGATGATCGAGACGAATGGCCAAGCGGCTTGCTCCCTGCACAGATACTTTAGCGCTCAATCACGTTCTGGATGGCGCGGTCGGCGCTGCGTTTCCCATGCTGGTCCAAGATCGGCAAGCTGCGCCTCGATACATTCAACGTTGAGCTGAACGGAAATATCGTCGGCGAAGATCAGTTCAATCTCTCCACCCGGTCCTTCTGTCGCAACGTCGGGCACGAACTGAACCGCGAGCAGCGACAAGACCGTCTCTCGCGCACCGCGATCGAAGCCCCTGGAGCGCACGCCAAGCACACGATCGAAATGCATCGCGGCGCGCCGGCGCTCGAAGCTCTTCTGCCGCTTGCCCTGTGCGACTTCCCAGACGAACCGGTTGGCTCCGAGCACGAACTGCCGGCTCTTGGCGTCGTAGCTCATGTCGCCCACCTTCAGCACGGCGTCCTGCATATGCGCGGAAAGAACGTCGAGGTCTTCGCTGTCGAGGGCTATGAGTTTGATCAGATCCATCACTGCATTCTCTTGGAGACGGCGCCGATGCGCAATGCGGTCGATCCGCTGCGGGCCATGCCACGCGAGCGGCCGTGCTCGCATTTCATTGTGCAGCGCAACATAAGCACGCCCATCCGGTTTCGCAACGGCGACAGCTCGATTACCGCACCCGGGCCGATCAGCCCGAGATGCGCTCGACCTGCGCGCCGCAGTTGGTGAGCTTTTCCTCAAGCCGCTCAAACCCACGATCCAGATGGTAGACGCGGTTGACGACCGTCTCGCCTTCGGCAGCAAGCCCGGCGATGACGAGCGACACCGATGCCCGCAGATCGGTAGCCATCACCTGCGCGCCCTTCAGCCGGTCGACGCCGCTAACGGTGGCGGTCTGGCCCGAAAGCGATATGCGCGCACCAAGCCGCGCGAGTTCCTGCACATGCATGAACCGGTTCTCGAAGATCGTCTCGGTGATCCGCGACTCGCCCTTGGCCATCGTCATCAGCCCCATGAACTGGGCCTGGAGATCGGTCGGAAAGCCCGGAAACGGATCGGTCGTCACATCGACCGGGGCGATTCCCGATCCATTGCGCACGACGCGGATACCGCTTTCCGTTTCGCTGATCTGCGCGCCGGCGGATTGAAGGGCATCCATCGCCGAGCGCAGCAGGTTGATATCGGTGTTTTCGAGAACGACATCGCCACCGGTCATGGCGACGGCCATCGCATAGGTGCCCGTCTCGATGCGGTCCGGAAGCACCCGATGACGCGCGCCCGAAAGCGAGGCGACGCCCTCGATCGTGATCGTCGAGGTGCCGGCGCCTGAGATTTTCGCGCCCATGGCGTTCAGACACTTGGCGAGATCGGCGACTTCCGGTTCGCGTGCAGCGTTCTCGATCTCGGTGACGCCTTTGCCAAGCGTCGCCGCCATCATCAGCACATGTGTCGCGCCGACCGAGACCTTCGGGAACACGTAGCGCCCGCCGACGATGCCCTTCGGCGCCTTGGCGTTCACATAGCCGCCGTCGATTTCGATCTCGACGCCGAGCGCCGCGAGGCCTTCGAGGAAGAGATCCACCGGGCGCGTACCGATGGCGCAGCCGCCTGGAAGCGAAACCCGGGCTTCGCCCATGCGCGCCAGGAGCGGGCCGATGACCCAGAAGCTCGCCCGCATCTTCGACACCAGTTCATATGGCGCGGTCGTGTCGACGATGTTGCGCGCCGTGAAGTGCACGGTGCGGGCATAGCTTTCGCCCTGGCGCTCACGCCGGCCGTTGACCGTGATGTCGACGCCGTGATTGCCGAGAATGCGCACAAGCTGCTCGACATCCGCCAGATGCGGCACGTTTTCGAGCGTCAGCGTGTCATCGGTCAGGAGCGAAGCGATCATCAGGGGCAGCGCCGCGTTCTTGGCGCCAGAAATCGGGATGATGCCCGAAAGAGGGTTGCCGCCGATGACTTTGATACGATCCATGCGCTTGCTATGCGGACGACAGTCCGCCCTCTCCTGGTGATCGACAAAACCCATTCGCGGGCTGCCCGTCGCGTCGCTGCGACCGATTGAATTCAGATCCGCGCGCCGGCACCGCAAGAGCGGCGTGACGCGCATGATGAGATGCGGCCGCACGGTGGCTATTTCCAGCGCCATCCATGAACCGCATCTTCGATGCCCCACAGGCGCGCTAGAGATCAATTATGCGGATATCAAGACTGATTCGCACCATCCACAGGGCGCCAAGCGTGCAGACTGCGCAAAAGCCACTCCCTGAGTTCGCCGCGGCCTGCTTGCCGAGCGCCAGGTCGCTCAGGAGCCGCCGCTGTTGTCCTCACCGTCGCCCATGGCCCGTCGCCCGCGCATCTGCGCCTTGCGGCGCTTGAGATTGTCGCGAAGCGCTGCGGCCAGCCGCTCTTTCTTACGCTCGGCCGCACTGACCGCCTTTGGCGCCATGGCCGCGTCTGGTTTAGGCGATTGCGTGTTGCCAGTCGCATCGCGCGCCGCGGCCCCGCCGGCATCCTTGGGCGTCGCGCCGCTCAACGTCGTTCCGATCGAGCCGGCCTCATCGCTTCCGCCAAGGACCCGCTCGCCAATGTCGCTCTGGCCGCTGTCGCTCTTGCCCATTTCATCGCTCATGATCACGTCGCTTTAGCCGATCCCACCATGCAATCAAAGCCTGTGTCGTGCCAATACGGCCATCGGCATCGCCCGTTCAAACGATGCGAGATGCGGCTTGCACTCCCCCTGAACCTATGGCAATAGGCCCCTGCCCGCGGCAGTCCCGCGCCGGTCATCAAGCTGCGGTAGCTCAGTGGTAGAGCACTCCCTTGGTAAGGGAGAGGTCGAGAGTTCAATCCTCTCTCGCAGCACCAGCCCTCCCCCATACGAAAGCCTTTCTAGCACTACGTCTTAGGACATTATCCTTTTCGATTTCATCAGCAGGCGCCCGTCGAACCACCACGCACCTCACCAAATTAGCCCGAGATAATAAATACTTAGCGCCGTCGTGTTGCATTAGGGAGACAGTGCCGCGCCCTCATAGCTTGTACTTCTTGCAGGCGAATCAACTTCAACGGGGGCTCCCATGAAAATCGTTCTTGCCGCATCGGCGGCATTTCTCGCACTTGGTACTGCTTCATACGCTGCCGACGCCATCATGTCGGTTCCGTCTGCACCTGCAGCGGCGCCGGTTGCGGCTGCTTATAACTGGTCGGGCTTCTATGTCGGCGCCTTCGGTGGCGTGACGACCGGCGACTACGATTTTACCGGCACGGACGGCACCGACACGCTGGATCTCTCCGTTTCGGGCAGTGGCTTCCTCGGCGGCGCGCAGATCGGCTACGACCAGCAGTTCGGCCAGCTCGTCTTCGGCGCGGTTGCCGATATTGCAGCAACCAACCATGAAGCCGAAATCACTGCCGCCGTTCCGGGCTTCGGTGCAGTTCAGGCCGAATCCACGCTGAAGTACCTCGGCACCGTTCGCGCTCGCGCCGGCTTCGCCATGGATGATCTGCTTATTTACGCACACGGCGGCTACGCCTATGGCGAAACCGAGCAGACGCTTTCGGCAACCGGCATCGGCAGCGTCTCGACCGACAACGACGTCAAGCACGGCTTCGCGGTTGGCGCTGGCGTCGAATACGCCGTCACGGACACCATCTCTTTCCAGACGGAGTATTCCTATACCGACCTCGGTGACGACGAGATCTTCAACGCCGGCGGCGTGTCGATCGCGGAAGATCTGAGCTTCCATGCGGTCAAGGTCGGCGTGAACTTCCGCTTCTGATCAGGACCTGACATTTCAAAAGCAAAAGCCCGGCCTCGCGCCGGGCTTTTCTGTGCGTTTGGAGATCCCGCTCAACCGACGCGGGGCGTCCTGCTCAGTTGAACAGCTGCATCACGAGATCGGTATTGTCGTTGGCGATGGCGAGCGACTGTCCGGCCAGCTGTTCCTGCACCTGCAGCGCTTTCAGCCGCGTCGAGACATCGCTCATGTCGGCATCGATGAGCCTGCCAACGCCTTTTTCGATCGACTGGATCAGGCTCGCGTTGAAGTCGGTCTGCATGTCGATGCGCTTTCGGAATGCGCCCAGCGTCGCAGTGCCATCGATCGCCTTCTGCAGCACTGTGTCCATGTAGTTGAGATAAATCCCCTTCATCGCGGGGTTAGTTGCGATGTCGATGGCTCGAAACGACAGATCCGCGAGCGGCTCGATGCTGACGTCGATATTGCTGAACCCGATCCTCGTTCGCCCGCCCGCCAGCCGATCGACGGCAGGATCGGTGCGTATCGATATGGTGGACGCGCTGTCGACCTCGATCAGCACGTCCGGCCAATCTGCGGCGATAAGGGAGGTCAGGAGTTCGTGCATCTCCTCCACCGTCTCGACCTTGCCCGTATCCCGGTCGAACAGCGCGTTCACATAGCTACGATCGAACTCATAGAAGCGCTGAGGTTCGCCATTTGCCGAGAAGGAGAATGAGACCTTCACGCCGTCGTCCGACTTTCCGTCCAGATGCACGGTGAACGGCGAAAACGAAAGCGTCATGCCCGAGCCTCGCGTTCCGAAAACCTGTTGATTCGTCAAACCACTTGCAGAAACGCCGACTGCCGTCAGACCGCTGATCTCGAGATAGGAGCCGTCGAGCCCAGAATTTTCGGATGTGGAGAGGCGGATGCGATTGTGGATCGGCGAAGTCGTTCCGTCCCCGTTGGATACTATGATCTGTGCAGCTCGCGCACCTGCTGGAGCGAGCACGTGATCGAGTACGCGGATGTAGTCCTGATAGGTCCCGATCGTCCCGTTGGCTGACGGCAGAACCGCGTCGACGACGGCCCGGTCGATGCGCAGCGATGTGGTACGGCCTTGATCGTGAGGCGGCGCCACATCGCTCGGATTGTCCTTGTCGACGACCAGGTCGAAAGTGATCGCGTCCGATGGATCATCGAAGGTCATGGGTCCGGTGAAGTCGAATTCAAAGCGTGCCCGCTCGCCTGCTAGCGTATTGAAACGATCGATGACGATTTCGCCGTCCTGGTTCCGGTAGTTATCGGAGTTACGAATTCCGCCGAGCGTGAGAGAAAGGCGGCTGTCGGGCTCCAGGAGCCCGCCGCCGCTGGTGTTGAAGAGCGATGTCTCCGAGAGGTGAAATTCCATCGTGGACAGTGCCGAGAAGCCATTAGCGCTTCGGGTCATCGTCGATGTCACATGGGTGACATCGAGCGTTCGGTCGTGGATGTCATCAATGTCGGTGCTCAACCAGTTCGCGCCGTTAAAGCTCGAAGAAGCGGCGATGGACTCCACCTGGCCTTTGAGTTGGTCCAGTTCCTTTTGAATTTTTGCGGGATCGACGCCCGGTTCCTGCGCAGCGACCAGTTTTGCCCGAAACTCGCTCAGCACGTCGATCACCGAAGACAAGCCCTGATAAGCGACATCGATCTTGGCACGCGCGAGGCCAAGCGCATCGCCGACTGCGCCGAGGGCCTTTGCATCGGATTTCATCGTCGTCGAAATCGACCAGTATGCAGCGTTGTCGCTGGCGCTGCCAATGCGCAGACCGCTGGACGCCTGAAGCTGTGTAGAGTTTGAGAGAAGGGCGATAGAACGCAGGGTCGCGCTCGCAGCCATGGCGGCACGATTGGTCAGAACACTGGTCACTGAGGGAAAATCCCGAGGAAGGCGCGCGTCATGCAGCAGAAGAAGTACACGCAGAAATTGCGGTGAAAGTAGTTAACGAAAGATTAACGGCTGCGAATTCTATTCAATCTTTCGTTGCAACCGGATTGCCACCGCACGCTTCGCCCGCCATTCTGCCTTAGAGGCTTTGGGGGAAGCAGGCATGCAGACGGTCGCGGCAATCGAGCGGTTCGAGAATGTCGGTATCAATTGCGAATTCGGCTTCGTTCAGCGCGCATTGGGTTGTGAAGCAGGCGGGTTGCTGCGCTGGGCCTTCTGCCCACCTGCATCGCTGCTGAAGCTTTTCGAGCGCGATTTTGCCGGTCTCTTCCTGTTCGAGAACCTGATGCCGGATTTCGACATGGTGCGCGACGCGGCATACGACATCGCATTTCACACCCGCATGAAGTCCGACAGCGTCGGATGGCTCCACGATGAGGACACGAGACGCGCAATTCATGCCGAGGAAGTAGCCAAGGTCGCCCATCTGCTCGAGAAGTTCCGGGGGCGTCTTCAAGATCCGGATGTGGTGTTCGTCGTCAAGGACAATCAGGGAGTGCCGCAAGATCTGCGCATAGAGCTTGCCCAGGCATTCGGCGCCCGCAGCGCTGGACGATTGCTGGTTGTCGATACAACGCCCGATCCAGCGCTGGTGGGGACCGTGATCGAGCACGGCGATTACGTTGAGGGACTTATCGACCGTTTCGCGCCCTATCCCGAATCCGACAAGTTCTCCCCTGCCTGGCTGGAGATACTCGCCGCATTCGAGCGCCACTGCCCGCCGGCCTTGTTAGCCGAGAAATCCCACGCGTGAAAAGACGCGCGCTGCTCACGCGCCGGAGCAGTGGGCCCCGCCCGGTGCCTGACCGGAGCCGAGCGCAATGGGGCTCGGAGCGTTGAAGGGATCAATGCCGCCCGATGCCTGAAGATCGAAGGCAGCGAGCACCAGAACGACCAGCATCGTGGTCAGCGCCACGAGCGTGCGGCCGGGAAAGCGGTAGTGTTCGCTCGTCATGCGGGTTGTCCTTCTCCGACAGGGGGCGTCATTGGTCGCAGCAGCACGGGGCGAAGCTTCAGGCCGACACCGGATCCTATAAACGCTGCCGCAAACCACACCCAGCCATGCAGGCTGCCGGTGGAAATGCCGCTGAAGAACGCCCCGACATTGCAGCCGAACGCAATGCGGGCGCTGTAGCCGAGCACGAGACCGGCGATCAGGATGACGGCCCAGCTTTCGAGTTTGAGACGCTTGACCTGCTCACCGACGGGAGCGCGCCACCGTATGACGAGGAACGCGCCGAAGAGAAGGCCGATATTGGTGAGTGACGTGTAGTCGGTCAGAATGCTCTGCTCCAGCCGCTCCGCATGCACTGGGCCAGACCAGAATGCATTGGCGGCGAGATCCATGCCGCCTGCCTGGGCGATCTTGGCGCCCCAAAGCCCTAGACCATAGACGATGCCCCAGGGTTGTCCGGCGACGATAAGGTTGCCGATGGCCAGAAGCGCGATGAGGATCGCCGCAATCCACAACCGGCGCGGCGGCATCTTCTTGCCGGGCGCCGAACGGGCGATCGCGAAGGCGGCAACCGCAGCAAGTCCTACGAGCGTGAGCGCCAGACCGCCATTGGTCCCGGCAAGCCCCTGGATCGTGAGCGTGGGCAGTGCACCGAGGCCCGTCCACCAGTCGAGATGCAAGGTGCCGAGAAAGCTGCCGGCGATGAAGCCGACAAGGGCGACGGCGCCGATGAGATTGCCGCTGCCGGCATTGACCAGCGTTCCCGATCCGCAGCCCATGACCAACTGCATGGCCGCGCCGAACACGAAAGCACCGGCGATCATCGCCAGGCCGATCGGCGCATGCGCACCGATGAGTTCACCGGGAGCAGAGGCGAGCAGTGGAATGGCGACGGCCGCAGTCAGCCCGATCGCCAGCAGCTGCGCGACCAGACCGCGCCCGTCCCTTTCGGTGATCATCACCCTCCATGGGCCGGCAAAGCCGAAGCGAAGCCCTTCAAGTGCAAGGCCAAAGCCGATGCCGACCAGAACGAGAAGAGCCGCGCGCGGACCCGCGAGGCCGAAGACGACGACGACGAGCACGAGGCTGGCGGCGATCAGCGACAGACGGTTGAGGATCATTTCAATCACTACCTGAACAATGCGGACCGCGCCCCTAGCAGGGCGCGGCGGACGTCTGGACTAAAAAGGTGGACTTCAGGCCCGATCCCGAGATCAGGAGAAGAGGCTTTCCACCCAGCGCTTCGTCGAAAGCCAGTAATAGGTGAAGGCGTTCGGCTGGTTGGCAACGGGACGGTCCGCTTGGGTCCATTCCGCCATGCTTTCGGCATAGAGGCGGGTGTTCTCGACGCCGGCCATTTCACTCAGCGCGAACCAGTTGATCGCTGCCCAATGGCCGGTATTGCAGAAGGATACCGTGAGCGGCGCATCGGTCTGGCCGTAATCCTCGGCAATCTGGCGGGCAGCTGCCGCATCGACCATGCGGTTGCCCTCAAACCAGCTCTCATAGGTGAGGTTGCCGGCATCCGGCAGCGTGCCTGGATCGGCGACGGTCCACATAATGCCTTCGAAGAAGCTCTGCGGGCGCGCGTCGATCAGGCGGGCATCACCGGAAGCGACATGCTGCTCGACTTCTTCGGTGGAGACACGCCACTCATCCGACCACTGAGGCTCCCAGCTGCTCGCCGTTACGGTGCCGGCTTCGTTCGCCACATCAAGACCCGCTTCGCGCCAGGCCGTGAAGCCACCATTGACCAGCGCGAGATCCTCGACGCCGAGCGACTTCAGCGTCCAGTAGACGCGCGCTGCGGTACCCATGTCGGTCGTGTCTGCGCCTTCATGAACGAGCACCACCGGCGTGTCGGCCTCGATGCCGAGGCTCTGGACGAGATCCTGGTAGTACTCCACTTCGCGGAGCGCGCCGGGGTTCTCCGCGGGTCCACGCCAATCGGCATAGGGTGCGGAAACAGCGCCCGGGATAAAGCCGCTGTCACCGCTGACGCGAATGATGCGGACAGTCTCGTCCTGCGCCAGGATCGCGGACAATTCCTGCGGCTCGAGAAGCGGCTTCCAGCCATCCGGTGCGGCGAATGCCGTGCTGGCGAGAAGGGGCGAAACGAGAGCTGCGATCAGCAGGCTGCGCGCTTGGGGCATTGTGAACTCCGACAATAAGCGAGGAAAACTTGAAAGCTAAATATGAGCCCGGGCGCTTTTTGACAAACCGGGAGGACAGGGTCTCCGAGAACTTTTCCGGCTTCTGCGTTCCCCACGAAAAATTTGCCCGCCCTATTCCAGCGACACAGGATGTTTCAAAGCGTAATGGGCGAAGAACGATAAATTTTTCCAGGCCCACGGGAGCGATGCAGCCTCATCGTCGCCGCCATCGCCTTGACGCATGAGCTTTTTGGCTCAATGACGGGCAAATCCTCGTCCACCACCTTGTTCCCACCGAAGAGAACCGCGATTTTGTCCAGCAGCCATCACGATGTGCTCGACCTGACGGATGTGCCTCTCATCGGCCAGGGCACGAAGCGGCGGGTGTTCCATCACCCCGGCGATCCGAGTTGCTGCATCAAGATCGTTCGCCCGGACCTGAAGAACTGGACCCGTCCCTTCCAGGGCTGGAAGCGGTATTTCTATCGCTCCGGCGCCCATTCCATGCAGATCGACGAATTGCGCGAGCAATTCGCACTCTATGCGCTTGGCGGCTACCCGGATTTCATGACGCCGATCCGCGGCCTGCTGGAAACCAATCTCGGACCCGGGCTGGTCGTTGGCATCGTGCGCGATGACGACGGCACGCTGGCGCCGGATGTCCGCCAGATGATCCTGCGCAAGACGTTCACCCCCGCTGCCGAGCAGGCAGTTGAAGACTTCTTCCGCAAGGTGCTGGCGGCACCCATCGTCGTCAGCGATCTGACGCCGCAGAATATCTGCTGTGCACGGCGAGGTGATGGTTATGCGTGTTTCATGGTGGATGGCTGGGGAGATGACAGCCTGCTGAAGCTCAAATCCTTCAGCACGAGCATCAACACCCTCCTGAAACGCTTCGCCATCGCGCAATGTCGCGCCAAGATGAGAAACTACCAGGCACTGGTGGCAAAGGGTGCGATCGACGAAAGCACCGGAGCCCAGCCGGTCTGAGATCGCTGTGTCGGCGCGAGGCGGCAGCCGAATCGGTCACGCACTCACTGGCCGAAAAGCAGAAGGGCGAGCTTTCGCCCGCCCTTTGCTTTAGCTTTGTCGCTCTCAGGCGATCAGAACTTGAAGGAAGCCTTCGCCTTCAGAGTGTGGACGTTGACGTCGATGCCGCTGTCGTCGAAGTTCGAGAAGTCGTGGTAGAGGTACTCGGCACCGACGATGATGTTGTCGGTAGCAGCGAAATCAACGCCAGCGCCCACGAGCCAGCCGAAATCATTCAGGTCACCGAGAGCGGTGTCGGCGGTCGCATAAGCACCACCTGCCGTACCGTAGACGAGAACCTGGCCGAGATCGGCGCCGGCACGCAGCTTGGCGCGTGCAACGCCGTCGATTTCACCGAGGCCACCATCGATCTCGACATTTGCGAAGTCGTAGTCGACTTCGCCGCCGACGACGAAGCCGCCGAAGTCGTAGTTGTAACCGGCATGGATGCCGCCGAGCACGCCGTCAGCGTCGATCGTTGCAGGACCGGTGTCGAGCTCGGCCCAGGCATAACCAGCCTGAATACCGATATACGGACCGGTCCAGTCGAAGCCGGGAGCGACGAAAGGAGCGCTGGCCGGAGCCGGCTCGTTGTAGACGATGGCGTCGGCTGCAAATGCCGATGCGGACATGACGGTAGAGGCAAGTGCGATTGCGATGATGTGCTTCATTGTCTTCTCCATAGGCGACCCGATTGAGGGAGTGGATCGCTTGAATTTCATGGCGCCACTATCGCTGAAAATATGAACCAATCCTTTACGATCCAGTTCAACTTCTCCACGATTTCAGCGCTGTGGCGAAGTTGCAACAGGCTTTGGAAGGGAGGTTCGCCAGACGTCAGCGGTCGGCGATGAACGCCTGTAACCGGTCGGCAGCCTCCGTCATCTGGTCAAGGCGGCGCAGGAAGCAGGCGCGGAAGAAGGGCGAGCCTCCAGCACCGAATGCCGTGCCCGGCGCAAGCCCGACCGCCGTGCTGTCGACAATGTCGAGTGCGGCCCGTCTCGGGTCATCAATGCCGTCGATCGCGAAGAACGCGTAGAAGGCACCATCCGGCTTCACGAGGCGCACGCGGTTGGTGGCCAGCAGGGCATCGCAGAAGAGATCGCGTGCCTGCCGCGCCCGCTCGACCTGTTCGTCCACGAAACCGTCGCCGTGTTCGAGCGCAGCCGCAGCGCCCTGCTGCAGGAAATGCGGCACGCCCGACGTCGCGTACTGGATGAGGTTTTCCAGCACCTGGCCCATTTCCGGCGGCGCTGTGATCCATCCCATCCGCCAGCCGGTCATCGCCCAGTTCTTGGAAAAGGAATTGACGAAGAGAATGCGGTCGCCCTCTTCCCGGATGTCGAAGAACGATGGTGCACGACCACCAGCATAATGAAAGCGCGAGTAGATTTCGTCCGCCATGATCCAAAGGCCATGGCGCCGGGCGAGATCGAGAATTTGTTTGAGGTCGTCGGCAGAAGCGGTCCAGCCGGTCGGGTTGGAGGGTGAGTTGACGAAGATCGCCTTGGTGCGCGGCGTGATGGACGCTTCGAGCCTGCCGATATCGAGGCTCCAGCCACGCTCTGTAAATTCGAGCAGCACCGGCACCGGCTGCGACCCGGTGATGGTGACTGCGGCCGGGAAGTTCGGCCAGGCCGGCGACAGATAGAGCACCTCGGATCCTGCCGGGACGATCGCCTCCAGGCCAATGCGGATTGCCTGCATGCCGGAAACGGTGACGTAGAACTCGTTGGCATCAAACGATGCGCCGAAATGCCTGGAATGATAGTTCGCCAGCTCCTGGCGCAGATTGGGGATGCCGCGCTGCCAGGTGTAGAACGTCTCGCCGCGTATCAGCGAGGCCGACGCGGCATCCGAGATGAAGGCTGGCGTCGGCTGGTCACCCTCGCCGACCCAAAGCGCAATCAGCCCTTCACGGCTGCGCCCGTGATTGACGACTTCGACGATCCCGCTTTCCGGCACGGAATGCGCAATCGGGTTCAGATGGTCCATGAGGGACATGAATGTGCTCCGCCTCTTGATCGGCACTGCCTATCGCAATTCGAGGCGGGGCACACGTCATAAGCACTGATCGACGGATCGATGCTGATGATGGACGAACCTACCTCTTCAGCAGGTCCCTGATCTCGGTCAGAAGCAGGATATCGGCGGGCGGAGCGGTGTCCTGCGCCGGGTCTTCCTGCTTGCGACGAAGCCGGTTCACGCCCTTCACCATAAGGAAGATGATGAAGGCGAGGATCACGAAATTGATCACGACCGTCAGGAAGTTGCCGTAGGCGAGAACCGCGCCCTGTTCGCGGGCGGCTGCCAACGTATTGGCCGTGACGTCGGACGACAACGGAATGAAGTAGTTTGAAAAATCGACGCCCGAGCCGAGAACGGCTCCCACGAGCGGCATGACGACATCATCGACGACCGAGGAAACGATCAGACCGAAGGCTCCGCCGATGATCACACCGACTGCCAGGTCCATGACGTTGCCGCGGGCAATAAACTCCTTGAACTCGTTCAGCATTGACTACCCTCCGTTGGTGGTCGGAAACCCTCGACCAGGCCGGCGCGCTGGAGCCGGCCTTGCGCAGAATTATCACAAGCAGTTGTGCGCCACGATACGATTTCGCGGGTGCGGGGAGCGCTGCGCACCGTCTTTCGCATAATTTGCGCGACGTACCGATCGCGCTATGCTTTCACGTCGTCATCGACGGCCTTTCCGTTTATGACGACGAGGCGATTGGGGAGGTTGAATGGTCGCCGGCTGGGTCATTTTCTGTTCGGCGCTGTTTTACATGCTGCTGCTTTTCGCCATTGCGACCTATGGCGACAAGATCGGCATGCGTCCCAAGCGGCGCCTTGCCGGCCGGCCTGTCATTTTCGCGCTGAGCCTCGCGATCTACTGCACGTCCTGGACCTATTTTGGCTCCGTTGGTCTTGCGACGGAGCGCGGTCTCGAATTCCTCGGGATCTATATCGGCCCGATCCTGATGTTCACGATCGGCTTTCCCGTCATCCGCCGCATCGTGCGTCTCGCCAAAGCCGAGAAAATCACCTCGATCGCCGATTTCATTGCGGCGCGCTACGGCAAGAACCCGCTTGTGGCCGGCATCGTCGCCCTCATCGCCGTCATCAGCGCCGTTCCCTATATCGCCCTTCAGCTGAAGGCCGTGTCCAGCAGCGTGACGGCCATCGTCAATGCGAACGGCATCGGCGGCATTCGCGAGTCTTTCCTCGTCACCGAGATATCGCTGGTCGTCGCCGGAATGCTCGCCGTCTTCGCCGTGATCTTCGGGACTCGTCACACGGACGCGACCGAGCACCAGGACGGCCTGATCCTCGCCATCGCCATGGAGTCGGTCGTCAAGCTGATCGCCTTCACCATGGTGGGCCTCTTCGTCGTCTACTGGATCTTCGATTCTCCGGGGGCCCTCTTCGAGGCAGCGCAGATGAACGCGCAGGCCGTCGAAGCCATGGCCTATGAAACGTCGCTCGGCCGATGGCTCCTGCTGACGGTGCTCTCGGCCTTTGCGATCATTCTCCTGCCGCGCCAGTTCCATGTGACGGTTGTCGAAAACCGCACCCACGACGAACTGAAGACGGCAGCCTTCCTCTTCCCGGCCTATCTGATCGCCATCAATCTCTTCGTGCTGCCGGTTGCGCTTGCCGGCCTCATCGTCTTCGACGGCGGCGGCGACGCGGATCTCTATCTGCTGTCCCTGCCGCTTGCCTTCGACGTGCCGGAGCTCACCCTCATCACCTTCATCGGCGGGTTTTCCGCCGCAACCGCCATGGTGATCGTCGCATCGGTGGCGATCTCGATCATGATCTCCAACGACATTGTGATGCCGGTGCTGTTGCGTCAAAGCTCGTTCCGCCGCTCGATTGCCGGCCGCGACGCCTCCCTGACCATCCTGCGCATCCGCCGAACCGCCATCTTCTTCACGGTCTTTCTCGGTTACTGCTATTTCCGCGCATCGGATGTCAGCGGGGGCCTGGCGTCGATCGGCCTCCTGTCGTTCGCGGCGATCGCCCAGCTCGCCCCGGCGCTGTTCGGCGGTCTCATCTGGCGCGGTGCGAATGCGCGAGGCGTCGTGGCTGGCCTGATCGGCGGCACGCTGGTCTGGTTCTATCTCCTCTTCATCCCGAGCCTTGGTGGGCCCGAGCAGACCATGCTTTCGGCCCAAATCCTGAGTTTCCTGCTTCCGGGAATGGACGCCACGTCGCCGGCCATGGCCGATCCGCTGCTGAACGCAACCGTCTTGAGCCTCGGGCTCAACATCGTGCTTTACGTCGTGGGCTCCCTGTCGCGCGATCTGAAGCCCCTTGAAAGGCTGCAGGCGAACGTCTTCATTCCGCAGCGGTCACTGGCAAACCCAGCTTCCGGCCGCTGGTCCACGAAGGTGACCGTCAAGGACCTGAAGGCGACGATCGCGCGTTATCTGGGCGAGCGGCGCACGGAACGCTCGTTCCACACCTACGAGACGACCACTGGTCGTTGGCTGGAGCCCCAATCCGCGGTGGACATGGGCCTGGTGCGGTTTGCGGAACAGCTTCTGGGCAGCGCGATCGGCTCTGCGTCCTCGCGCCTGGTGCTCTCACTGCTCTTCCAGAAGCATGACGACACATCAGCCGCCACGGCGAGGCTTCTCGACGAGGCCTCGGAGGCCCTGCAGTACAATCGCGACCTGCTGCAGACGGCGCTCGGCCAGATGGACCAGGGCATCACGGTCTTCGACCATTTGAGCCGGCTGACCGTGTGGAACACGCGCTTTCGCGATCTGCTCGGCTTGCCCGAGGCCGTCGGGCAGGTGGGGTTTCCGCTGCGCGAGATCATCGCGATCATGAAGGAGCGCGGTGACCTCGATCCGAAGCAGGCCGACAAGGTGCTTGCCGACTTCATGGTGATGGACAAGGCCTTCGCGCTCGAATTGCCGAGCCTCGGCCGGATCATTGAAATCCGATCGAACCCGATGCCCGACAAGGGCATCGTCACCACCTATGCCGACATCACCCAGCGCGTGAAGGCCGATCTTGCTCTCAAGCAGATCAACGAGACGCTGGAGCAGCGCGTTGCCGAGCGCACCTTCGAGCTGACGCAGGTGAACGAAGAGCTCGCGGAAGCCCGCGCGACGGCAGAGGAAGCCAATATTGGCAAGACCCGCTTCCTTGCGGCAGCAGGCCACGACATTCTCCAGCCGCTCAACGCCGCCCGCCTCTATTCGTCAGCGCTCGTCGAACGTCTGGATGACACGGCAAACCGCGATCTCGCCACCAACATCGATTCCTCGCTCGATTCCGTGGAATCGATCCTCGGCGCGGTGCTGGACATTTCCCGCCTCGACACCGGGGCGATGAAGCCGCGTTTCTCCGTCGTGGCGCTCGACGAGCTCTTCCGCCGGATCGAGACGGACTTCGCGCCGGTCGCTGCGGCCGGCAATCTGCGGTTCAAGGTCATGAAGACATCGCTCGTCGTGCGCACCGATCCAAACCTCTTGCGCCGCCTGATCCAGAACCTCGTTTCGAACGCGCTCAAATACACCAAGAGCGGCGGCGTCGTCGTCGGCGCCCGCCGGCGGGGCAAGGATGTCGAAATCCAGGTGATCGATACGGGCATCGGCATACCGTCCTCCAAATTCCGCACCGTCTTCAAGGAGTTCGCACGGCTTGAGGAAGGCATCCGGACAGCCAGCGGCCTCGGGCTGGGTCTCTCCATCGTCGATCGCATGGCGCGGGTACTCAATCACCGTGTCAGCCTGAGCTCCGTGTCCGGACGCGGCACCGATTTCCGCGTCACCGTTCCGATGGAAAAGGCAAGCCGTGCGACAGCCGCTGAAAAGAGCAGCGTTCACGATATACGACCGGTGACAAGCCTCGGCGGTCTCCGCGTCCTTGTGCTCGACAACGAAAAGCGCATCACCGAAGGCATGATCACCCTGCTCACGGGCTGGGGCTGCTCGGTCACCGGCCTTCATTCGATCGCGGAGATCGACGCGCTCTCACCTAGCCACCCGGTGCCCGAAGCGCTCATCGTCGACTATCATCTCGATGATGGCGACGGGATCGGCGCAGTCATCCGGTTGCGCAAGCGCTTTGCTACCGATCTGCCCGCGCTCATGGTCACGGCGGACAGGACGGTCGAGGTGCGCACCATGGCGGATGCCGAGGGCATCGCCATCCAGAACAAGCCGGTTCGGCCTGCAGCGCTGCGCGCGTTTTTGGCCAGGATTGCCGCTGCGCGTCGTCAGGCGGCCGAGTGACGTATCAGTGCGTCGAGGCGCTTTCCGGCAGGGCGTTCAACCCGCCCATGCCGATTCGCGACAGCTGGATGACCGCCTGTGTTCGGCTGTCGACGCCGAGCTTCTGCAGAACCGCGGACACATGGGCCTTGATGGTGGCTTCCGACACGCTGAGTTCGTAGGCGATCTGCTTGTTCAGCAAGCCTTCGGCCAGCATGCCGAGCACCCGGCTCTGCTGGGGCGTGAGCGTCTGCAGTCGGCGAATGAGATCCTGCACTTCGGTGTCGGCTTCTTCCGCCACGTCGATCGAGGCGGGGATCCAGACTTCGCCATCCAGCACGGCCCGCACGGCGGCCCGGATATCGTCGATGCTCGCGGATTTCGGGATGAAGCCCGATGCACCGAGATCCAGCACCCGGCGGATCGTTGCCCCATCGTCCGAAGCCGACACGATGACAACCGGCAGGCTGACGAATTCCGCGCGCAGGGAAATCAGGCCCGAAAGGCCGCTCACGCCGGGCATGGCGAGATCAAGGAGCATGATGTCGGCATCGGGATGGTCGATGACCGCTTGCCGCGTTGCATCGAAATCACCGGATTCGACGATCTCGACCGCCTCTCCCAATCCGTTGAGCGCCTGCCGCAACGCACCGCGAAAAAGCGGATGGTCATCGGCGATGATGATTGTGGTGTTCGAAGTCAAATGCCCCTCCCGACGGCGCTTCGGTTAGACCTCCGCCCGGGCGCCGACATTGAACGCTCATGCTAGACGCGAACGTCCTGCGCTCAAAGCGCTTTCTGCCCTTGTCCACGAACGGACGCAACCGCATGGCCGGCCCACTCCCTTATCTTACGCCAACGGACGACGAACCAGAGCACCGTCCAGAGATTGCCGAGAAAAGGCAGCGGCAGGCACCACAACAGGACGGCGAAAGGCCTCCGCTCGACGAGCGCGATGATCACGCCGAACAGAAAAAGGCCGAGATAGAGATCCACGAGAGACACGATCCCCCAGGGATCGGACGTCAGGAAGCTGCCGGCCGCCCAGAAATCGCCCGTCAGGCTCGCCCAGACGATCAGCAACCCGAAGGCGAGTCCGAAAAGTCCAATGATGATCCTCAACTGCCTATCTCCTCGTCGACGCGCCCATTGCCATCCTGGACTGCACCCATATGGTGCAGGACGGGCAAAACGACAGTCTTGAGAAGAGATTCGTGCGTGATGAGTGCAGTCGAGTGGCCAAGTCCCGACATTTTCGCGCCCGAAAACATAGACGGGGAAACCCGGGATCTCAACGAAAGCATCCTCGCCCGGCTGGCTGCGGCACCCGACATCTGGTCGTTCAGCCTGCCGGAGATCAGGAAGGCGCGCGCTGCCGGTCGCGGCTCGTTTCCACTGCCGCCACCCGACCGCCACGCCATCGAGCAGACCATCGTGGGCGATGACGGACATCCGATCGGCCTGCGCATCCTGCATCCGCTGACACGTGCCCCACGCGGAACCTATCTGCATTTTCACGGCGGTGGATGGGTGATGGGAACGGCGCGCGAGAACGATCTGCGTTTGCGGCGCCTGGTCGAAGTAACCGGCCTTTCTGCCGTGTCGGTCGACTACCGTCTTGCGCCCGAACACCCGTTTCCTGCCGCCATCGACGATTGCCTGACCGCGGCCTTGTGGCTCGTCGGCGAAGGCGGCTCGGAGTTTGACCGTTCCGTTTTGGCCATCGGGGGCGAATCCGCCGGCGCACACCTCACCGTCGCCACGCTCGTGGCCTTGCGTGATCGGTACCAGCTGACGCCATTCGCAGCTGCCAATCTCACGGCGGGCTGCTTTGATCTGTCGCTTACTCCGAGCGTTAGGAACTGGGGCAGCGACAAGCTGATCCTCAACACCCGGGACGTGGAAAAATTCGTCGAGAATTTCGTGCCGGCAACGATCGACCGGCGCGACCCCGCCGTTTCACCGCTCTTTGCCGACTTGGTCGACATGCCGCCGGCTTTGTTTTCCTGCGGAACCGCCGACCTTTTGATCGATGATACGCTTTTTATGGCGGCCCGCTGGCTGGCTGCCGGCAACACGGCCGAGATCGACATTGCGCCGGGCGGCTGTCACGTCTTCCAGAGCTTCGAAACGAAGCTGGCGGAAGCGAGCCACGAGCGGATAGAAACCTTCCTCAACAGCCGGATCGATGCGGCGCTCGCCACATAGCGATCAGGTGCGGGTGCCATCCTCGGGCGTGCCCAGCTCCTGCTGGAATTCCTGGACCATGCCGAAGAAGCGGCGCATGAAGCTCTCCATGATGCCCATCGCGCGGTCGATTTCTTCCTCAGGCGGCAGATCGGCCGAGGACAACTCCGCAAGCCGCTCCTCGAGCGCCGTGACACGGTCAGACAGCGCGTCGAGATCCGTCTCGAAGGCCTGCCGGTCGTCGGCTGCCAGCCGGCACACAAGATCCTCGCCCTGCTCCCGGCAGACCGAGACCTCGCCGGTCTGTCGATCCATGCGCACGAAGCCGTCTTCGGTACGCTCCATCGCGTAGCGCCCATCGTCCTGCGCGACCGCAGGACCGGCCAAAAGGCCAAGGATCAGTGCGGCGGCGGGAAATTTGTGCAACATCGTCGCCTCCAATTGCTTAATCACGGTCACTATGCCCATTGAAACGCGTCCGAAATAGGATATCCGGATCGTTACACGCGAAGGGACTCGCATGACAGCACCGATCTACAAGATCGCGCCGCGCCCGCTCTGGGAAGCAGCCGAAGCAGCGGGCCAGTTCGTCGGTGCGCCGATCGATCTCATCGACGGCTATATCCATTTCTCCACAGCCGATCAGGTAAGCGAGACGGCAGCCAAGCATTTCCAGGGTCAGGACGATCTGGTGCTCGTTGCAATCGACCCGGCGCAGCTCGGCGATCATCTGGTCTACGAACCGTCCCGCGGCGGACAGCTCTTTCCGCATCTCTATACGCCGCTGGAATTGTCGGCCGTGCTCTGGGTGAAGCCTTTGCCGCTGAACGCCGACGGCTCCCACAATTTTCCGGCATTGGACGCCTGATGTCTTTCACCGCCGATATCGGCCGCCAGCTTCTGTTTCTGTTGCAGCCTGAAACGGCGCATGGACTGGCCATTCGGGCGCTGTCGGCAGGCTTGGTGCCTGCCCCGCCCCCGGTGCGCGACAAGCGTCTGGAAACACGCGTCGCCAATCTGATCCTGCCGAACCCGATCGGCATGGCCGCCGGTTTCGACAAGGACGCCGAAGTGCCGAATGCGCTTCTGCAGCTCGGCTTCGGCTTCGTCGAAATCGGCACGGTGACTCCGAAGCCGCAGGCCGGAAACCCGCAGCCCCGCATCTTCCGGCTGCCGGAGGACGAAGCCGTCATCAACCGACTCGGATTCAACAATCGCGGACATGAGGCGGCGTTAGCCAAGCTCAAGAAGCGCTCGCGCCGGGCAGGCATCGTCGGCGTGAACATCGGCGCCAACAAGGACAGCGACGACCGCGTCGCCGATTACGCGGCCGGCATCAAGACCTTCGCGACGGTCGCCGACTATTTCACGATCAACGTATCCTCGCCGAACACGCCTGGCCTTCGCGACCTGCAGGCGCGCGAAAGCCTGGCCGAACTGCTGAAATCAGTGACCGCTGCGCGCGAAGCTGCCGCCAGCATCACGGGCAAGCGCCTCTCGGTGTTTCTCAAGATCGCGCCGGATCTAGATGAAGCCGCGCTCGACGACGTCGCTGAAATGGCTCTGGCCCATGCCATCGAAGGCGTGATTGTTTCGAACACCACCCTGTCGCGCGTCGGCCTGACCGACAGCGACAAGGCACGGGAGACGGGTGGCCTGTCCGGTCGCCCGCTGTTTGAGCGCTCCACCATCATGCTGGCGCGCCTGCGTCGACGTGTGGGGACCAGCCTGGTGCTGATCGGCGTTGGCGGCGTCGATTCCGCGGAAGCGGCCCTGACGAAGATCAAGGCAGGCGCCGATCTCGTGCAGCTTTACACAGGGCTTATCTATCGCGGTCCTGCCGTCGCGCACGACATCACCAAGGGTCTCGTCGAACGCCTCGATGCCGACGGCGTTGCGGTCATTGCCGATTACCGTGATACCGAAGTCGACGCCTGGGCGGATCTCGCGCTCACTGCCTGAAGGTCGTCTGTGCGCGGCGCGGTACGAGCAGATAAAGCGAGATGCCGCGCAAGCCGAGGAACAGGTTGAACGCGGCCCATAGCCCGTGATTGCCGGCCATGGGCACGACGAACCACACCATCGCGACAAAGGCGATCAGTGACAGGACCATCATGTTGCGCATGTCGCGCGACCAGGTCGCGCCGATGAAGACGCCGTCCATCTGAAATGCCAGCACGCCGGCAAGCCCGGTCAGCGCCGCCCATGGAAGATAGTTTCGGGCCGCCGCGCGCACCTCCGGCGCGGTGGTGACGATGTCGATCAGCGCCGGACCAGCCAGCAGGAAGAACGCGGCTGCGATTCCCGACAAGGCAAAGCCCCACATCACCGTCAGCCGAATTGCCTTGTCGAAAGCCGGCCGATGCATCGCGCCGATCGAGCGACCGACAATCTGCTCGGACGCCGTCGCCAGACCGTCGAGATAGAAGCCGGCGATCATGAAGAAGTTGAGCAGCACTGCATTGGCCGCGAGCGTGACCGGACCGAATTGCGCTCCGGTGCGCGTGAACAGCGCGAAAGCGGTCAAAAGCGACAGCGAGCGGATCATGATGTCGCGATTGAGCGCCATCAGCGCAGCGAGCGCCTTCCGGTCGAGAAGCGACAACCACGCCGGCCTAGCCTGACGTGAAAAGCGCCCAACGATGATCGCGAAGCCGCAGATAGCCCCGATGCACTCAGCGGCCACAGTTCCCCAGGCAACGCCTGCGATGCCCCAATCCAGCACCGCGCCGAGATAGAGCGACAGGGCGATATTGGCACCGTTGATCACCACTTGAAGCGCCAGACCGAGCCTGGCTTCGCCGCGACCGAGCACAAATCCCAGGATCGCGTAGTTCGCCAGCGCCGCCGGGGCCGAGAGAAACCGGATCGCCATGTACGTTTCTGCAGCAGCGCGTACATCGGCGCTCGGCTCCATGAAGGCCAGCCCCGCACTGGTGATCCATGGTGCAAGCAGCACGAAGACGATGCCGAGGCCGAGTGCGAGAGCAAGCGCGCGCCAGAAGATCGTCTGTTCTTCGCCGGCATCGCCGCGGCCTGCCGACTGCGCCACGAGCCCTGTCGTTGCCGAGCGCAGAAAATTGCAGCTGACGAACACGAAATCGAAGATGATCGCCCCGATCGCCAGGCCGCCGAGCGGTGCCGCCTCACCCGACTGGCCGACGATCGCCGTGTCGGTCAACCCGATCAGCGGCGTCGTCATGAAGGCCAACGTCATCGGCAGCGCGATCGCGAGCACCGATCGGCTGGTCACGTCGAACGGCTGGGCTTTGGACGCGTTGGGATTCGTTGGGCTGGACGACAAGAAAGCGACCTTGAGCGAAGCGAAGCGAAGCGAAGCGAAGCGAAGCGAAGCGAAGCGAAGCGAAGCGAATGTCGCACCTCCCCTAGATCGTTTCAGGGAAAGAGAGAAGCGGCTGCGAGGCGGACGTCGCTCAAGGGCATTGGAGGCCGCCAGCACTTCACCTGCAGCCAGCTTCCACTATATCGGGTCTCTGATGGTGCTCCCGATCGTCCACACCCCCGACTACGATGCGCAGTTTTCTGCTGACCATCGCTTTCCCATGGGCAAGTACACGAGGCTCATCGAGATTTTGAGACGCGATGGCCTCCTCGAACAGGGCCATGAAGTGCCCGGGATCGAACCGCAGGAGGTCTTTGCGCTCGCCCATGATCCGGCCTATGTGGCGCAGGTTTTTGCCGTTGCAGTGCCCGAACCCATTGAAAAGGCCATCGGCTTTCCGGTCAACGAGCGCGTATCGCGGCGTGCGCGGGCCGCAACGTCCGGCACGCTTCTGGCGGCACGCATCGCGCTGGAAACCGGCCTTGCCTGCAACACCGCCGGCGGCAGCCACCACGCACGGCGCGCACATGGTGCCGGCTTTTGCACCTTCAACGATGTCGGCGTTGCGGCCTCGAAGCTTCTCGAAGAAGGAGCGATCCGCCGGGCCATGGTGATCGATCTCGACGTGCACCAGGGCGACGGAACCGCCGACATTTTTCGCGACGAGCCCCGCGTTTTCACGGTGTCGGTTCATGCCGAGCGAAACTATCCGCACGACAAGGTGCCTTCGGACATGGATGTCGCGCTGCCCGACAAGGTTCGCGACGATGCCTATCTGGAAATCGTCGAGGATACACTGGCGCGCGCATGTCTTGGACCGCGGCCTGATATCGTGTTCTACAACGCCGGCGTCGATCCACACGCCGATGATCGGCTCGGCAGGCTCTCCTTGACCGACGAGGGCCTGAAGCGGCGCGACCGCGCGGTCATCGGCTTCTTCCGGCAACGCGGCATCCCCCTTTGCGGGGTCATCGGCGGAGGATACGGCAAGGATGTCGATGCGGTCGCCGAGCGCCACGCGACACTCTTTCGCGTCGCCCGCGAATTCGTCTGAGACTGGCAGGAGCGACAAGACCAAATGATCCGAGAAGCTCACTTCACGCGCCGCACGCTTCTTGGGTCAGGCGCCGGCGCGGCGACAGCCCTGCTGCTCGGCACGCCGTATGCTTGGGCCCAACGCGCTCCCGAACGTCAGGCTGCCACCTTTCCCGGCTGGACGGCGCCCGAAAACTTTGGCGCCGTGGGTGACGGCGTGGCCGACGATACGCAAGCCGTTCGCCGCGCGCTGCATTCGGGGCTTGGCGTGGCACTGGTCGGCACGTACCGGCTGACGTCACCCATCACCTTCGGCAGCGGCTTCACCGACCAGCCGAGCATGCTGCAGGGCCTTGGCCGCAACCATTTCATCGTCGACCACGCCGAGGGCGACGCGCTGCACTTCGACTGCGGCGAGATCGGCATTTCGACAGGCAACGCCTTGACCGCGCGCGATTTCGGCCTGCTGTCGGCGGTTGCCGGGTCGCCGCATGGGGCGCTGACCCTCACGGCCAGCGGCGGAACGGGTTCGGTCTACCGCACCTTCGACATCACCAATGTGCATACGAGCGCGACCGATCACGATCGCGGCTTTCGCACCGGCATTCGCCTCGTCAACCAGCGGCACGGTGTGGTGCGCGGCTGCATTCACAATGGCGTCCGCCACGTGGTGCCGGGCGAGCGCCAGGGAAGCGCGATCGTTGCCGAGGGCGACGGCGAGAGCCACCCGGTCGATTTTACCATTGAGAATTGCCAGGCCTATTTCGCCGGCTGCGGCGTGCATCTCGTCGGCACCCACGAAGGCATCACGATCGACAAGCACTCAGCCGTTGCCTGCGACGAGGGCGTGCTCGTGGAGGCGGACGAATACCCGCTGGACGGAGGCAATGCCGGCAAGCCGCTCTTCTGGATTACGAACTGCCACTTCCAGACCTTCAGAACGGGCATGCGTCTGATGCGCGCCCGGGACTTTATCGTGACCGGCAACGACCTGCTCGTAGAGCAGCCGGATACCACCTGGACCGGGCTCGTCGCGGAAGTGGGCGACGCCGCCTCTCAATATGGCTGGATCGACGGCAACAAGTTCCAGGATGCGACCCGGGTCGGCCGGTCGGCAGGCCGAACGACCGGCATCTTGCTGAATGGAGCACCCGAAGGCGTTCTGGACACACGGATTGGCGTCAACCGCTACGTCAACTTGGTCGTCGGCCTCCACCTTGGCGCAGATGCGCGCAGGGTCGTCTATTCCGATGCCAGTCTCTATGCCGCGGTCGACACGCCCATCATCGATGAGGGCTCCGGCAACAGCCGCTACTGATTGGGCGACGGCTTCAGCCGCCCGAAAGGATCATCGCCCAATAGGGCGCACCGCCATTGTCGGTGTCCTGTGCCATGGCGACGCCGAGCCCGGTAAAGCGGGGATCGAGCGTATTGGCACGGTGGCTTGCGGAGACTTCCCAGGCGAGCAACGCGCGATCGACAGTCGCCTGCCCAGCCGCGATGTTTTCGGCGGCCGGCAGGGTCACGTTCTGTCCCTTCATGCGCTGCACGAAATCGGCGCCGACGCCGATATTGTGCGCCATGCGGCGGTTCTCAGCCATCGTGCGTGCATGAGAAAGCGCTGCTTCCGAGGCACGCGCATCATGGCGCAGCGGCGTCCGACCATTGGCAACGCGAAAGGCGTTCACCCGCTCGATCGCGTCCATGGTGACGACCTGGCCCGGGATCGAACTGCGGGAGCCGAGCGTCGAGCACCCTGCAATCAGCGCAAGCCCGGCCGCGCCGCTTCCGAGAAGGACGAAACGTCTGGTCTGCATGAAAGGATCAATTCCGATAGCTGACGATGCGCAGGATAAGGAAGACGGGAATGACCACCATCGCGCCGAGGATCAGGTAATTGCCGACGCTGCCGAAGGCATCGAAGCCCAAATCCCAGAGATAGAGCGCGAAATCGCGGACGAAGTAGTAGATATCCAGCGGATACCACCCCATCACGTTCATCACGACGCCGACGATGAAGGAGACGACGAGAAGCTTGACCAGCGTTCGTCCCGGCGTATCGCCTAAAAACCGTGTCACCCTGCCCGACATTGGTGCCTTTCCGAAGCTGTCAGCGCGTCTTAGAGTTGGCGAGGTAGGAAGCCTTTGCGGCTTTGGCAAGGCGCCCCGTCAGTCCAGCATCCGTTCCAGCGTTTCCAGGCGGTCGGCCTCGCGCGCCGGCTTGTCCCAGCGCAGCCGAGATATGCGCGGAAAGCGCATCGCGACGCCCGATTTATGCCGGGCGGAGCGGTTCAGCCCCTCGAACGCGATTTCCAGCACCAGCCCCACCTCGGGCGTCGCTTTGACCGACCGAACCGGCCCATAGCGGTCGATCGTGTTGTCGCGCACGAATTTGTCGATCAGCTTCAACTCGTCGTCCGTGAAGCCGAAATAGGCCTTGCCGACGGGGACAAGCTCTCCGGTTTCCGGCGTATCGCCTTTCCAGACCCCGAATGTGTAATCAGAATAAAAGCTCGACCGTTTTCCATGACCACGCTGCGCATACATCAGCACCGCATCGATGGTGAACGGCTCACGCTTCCATTTGAACCAAGGGCCGCGCGGCCGGCCGGGCACGTACGGGCTGTCCCACCGCTTCAGCATCAGCCCTTCGATGATCGGGTGCGGTGGCTCGGTGCGGAAGTCGACGATCTGCTGCCAGTCGGTGAATTCGACGAGCGGAGAGATGTCGAAGCGCGTCGGATCGAGCCCGAGCACGAAAGCTTCCAGGCGCGCCCGTCGCTCGCGAAACGGCGCCGCACGAAGGTCTTCGCTGCCGTCTTGCATCAGATCATAGGCGCGGATGAAGGCCGGATAGGCCTCCATCGTCTTCGCGGTCACGGCCTTGCGGTTCAATCGCTGCTGCAGGTCGCCGAAAGTGCCAATCTCGACCGGACCCTGCTTGCCCGCTGTCAGGTCAGGGCTATGGCCGACGAGCAGTTCGCCGTCCATCGCGCCTTCGAAGTTAAGCGCCTCGAGAATATCGGGAAATGTGCCGGAGATATCGTCACCAGTCCGGGTATAAAGCCGGCGCACCCCCCGCTCCGATGTCGCCTGAACCCGGATGCCGTCCCACTTCCATTCGGCGGCGTAATCGGCAGGGTCAAGCTTGTCGAGATCGCCATCCTCGATGGCGGTGGCCAGCATCACCGGCCGAAACGGCGCGGCGGCAAGGCTCTCAGGCTTCGGCGCATGGCCTTCCAGCCATGCAAAAAGTTCCAAATAGGGCAGCTTCAGCCCGTGCCAGAGCTCCTCGATCTCGACCACGTCGACCCTGCCGAAATCCGCGAGCGCCTGTTTGGCGAGCCGCGACGACACGCCGATCCTCAAGCCCCCGGTTGCCAGCTTGATCAACGCATAACGGCCCGATGCGTCGAGGCGATCAAGCCAGTCCGCCATCACGGCCGGAGTTTTAGCCCGGCTCGTCGCATCCAGCGTCTGCACCACTTCCGAAAGTGTCGGCACATCGTTTCGCCGGTCGAGCGCGCTCGCCTCGGTCGGCCAGATGAGCGCGATCGTCTCGGCCAGATCGCCGACATAGTCATAGGAATAGCCGAACAGGATCGGATCGATCCGCTCCTCGACCAGCGCCCGCAGCATCGACGGCTTTACCGAGGCGATCGACAGATCGCGCGTGATCGCGGCAAGCGCCAGCCCCCGTTCGGGGTCCGGCACCGACTTGAAATAGTCGACGAGCAGCGTGAGCTTGCCGTTGCGCGACGGGGTCAGGAGCAGGCGGTCGAGCAGTTCGGCGAAGCGTTTCATCGGATCACGGCGCGGGCGTCAAAGCAATGATTTCAAAGAACGTCTCGTCCTTCGGCTGCATGCCGCGTGCCTGCGTCGAAATCAGGTAGACGCTGTCGCCGAGTTGCGCCGCCAGGCCCACCTTGTTGCCGAAATTGGAATTGCCCGCATTGGCGGGGTTGGCCGCGTCGTAAGCGTTTTCGCTCTGGCCTTCGAGAAACGTGCGGCCGACATAGACCGTCCGGTCACCATCTGCCACGAGATTGGCGGCGAGGCGCTCACCCGAAATCTTCTCGACGATTGTCCCGATCTCGGCTTCGGTGACCCGGCAGCGATGGTCGCCAACCCGGCGCGCGCCCTGGTCCAAGAAACCGTACCAGTAGACCGTGCAGGCATAGGCGCCCGGGGCCAATGCGATCGCCGAGAAGGTGTCGTTCAGCCCGGTCAAGGCGTTGTCAGCAGCGTCCATGGCGCCGGCATCGAGCGGCTCGCCGCTCGACTCGATCTCGGCCAGTGTCCGCTCCGCAGCCGCCCGCATCGTGTCGAGGTCGGCCCGATCCTCGCTCGCCAGAAAAGCAAGGGCATCGCCGGTTGCCGCAGTCATGGGCAATTCACCGCCAAGTTCGGCCTCCTCGCTCTGCTTATCCATCACGCAGATGCGTTCGACCGCCGCCTCGCCAACCCGGCCGGAAACGATCGCAAGGCCGTACGTTTCGCTGCCGAACGGGTCGACCCGAACCGCCTCGATCTCCATCTCGCCCTCGGCCAGCGCGCGGCACTTCTCGTCCACGGTCTCGGCGAATTCGGCCCAGGCGTCCGGAGACGCTGCCGACACCGGTTGCAGGCAGGCCGCGAGCAGAACTGCGGTCGTTCCTAAAAGTCTGGCAATCATCACTCAGCCTCGTCTTCGTATCCGACCAGATGTAACGGGCGAGCGCGGATACCGTTCAACTCGCACCAGCGAACCAGCGCCTCTTCGCGCCCATGCGTCACCCAGACTTCCGAAGGCGAGATGGCGGTGATCGTTTCGATCAACTCGTCCCAGTCGGCATGGTCGGAAAGAATGATCGGCAGTTCCACGCCGCGTTGCTTGGCGCGCTGGCGCACGCGCATCCAGCCCGAGGCGAAGCAGGACACCGGATCGGGAAAACGCCGCGCCCAGCGATCGGCAAAGGCCGACGGCGGTCCAACGACGATCGCGCCCGCGAAATCGCCCTTCTTGCCGTTGTCGATGGTGGCCGGCGCCAGCGGACCGAGCGCAACCCCTTGGGATTCGTAATAGTCGCAGAGCGTCTTCAGCGCGCCGTGGATGTAGATGGTTTCGTCATAGCCCGCGTCGCGGATCAGCCGGATCACCCGCTGTGCCTTGCCGAGCGCATAGGCGCCGACGAGGTGCGAGCGCTCCGGAAACTGCCGCACGGACTTCAGGAGCTTGCCGATCTCTTCGCGGTCGTCGGGATGGCGAAACACCGGCAGCGCGAAGGTCGCCTCGGTGATGAAGACATCGCAGGGCACCGGCTCGAACGCCGCACAGGTCGGGTCCGGCCGCGGCTTGTAATCGCCGGACGCAACGATCCGAAGCCCATCCTTCTCGACGCAGATTTGCGCCGATCCCAGCACATGCCCGGCGGGATGAAACGACACGGTGACGCCGTTGATCGTCAGCCTCTCGCCGATTGCCGCTTCTTGCCGGCTGGCCGCGAAGTTCTCGCCATAGCGGATCGCCATGATGTCCAGCGTCTGCCGGGTGGCGAGCACGTTCTGATTGCCCGGTCGGGCGTGATCGGCATGGCCGTGCGTGACCAGCGCGCGCTCCACGGGGCGCACCGGATCGATGTAGAAATCTCCTGGGGGACAATAGAGCCCCTCGGGGCGCGGCTTGAGCAGATCATCGGGGCGCATAACCTCTAGATAAGGCGCCTGTGGTGTGGCGAAAAGGCGCTTGCCAAATCATCGCCATGCGCGCATAGCCCGCGCCGTCCTCCTTTGGCGCTTGATCATCATGACACAACTGTCGTTTTCCTCCGGCGATCTGGTCGCCGATCGGCGCGCCGATTATGCGCGCATGCTCGCCGATGGCGGCGACTTCGCGGCCGCTGCCGATCTCATGCGCCAGGCCCTCGAACTCGTGCCCTCATGGCCGGCAGGCCATTTCACCCTCGGCGTGCTTGAGGAAAAGTCCGGTCGTCTCGAAGCGGCGAGCGATGCCTTTCGCGAGGTTCTGCGTCTCGCCCCGGCGGATATTTATGGCGCCGGGCTGAAGCTCGCGGCGCTCGGCCAGGCACAGGCCCCGAGCCAGCCCCCGGCCGCCTATGTCGCGCGGCTGTTCGACGACTACGCCGAACGCTTCGATTCAGCGCTCGTCGAGGGCCTGTCCTATTCGATCCCCGAGAAACTGACCGCGCTGATCGTCGCCAACGCGCCGGACCGATTCAAGACGGCAATCGATCTCGGCTGCGGAACCGGACTTCTCGGCGAACGCCTGCGCAACCGCGTCTCCTTCCTCAAGGGCTACGACATCTCCAAGGGCATGTTGGCAAAGGCAGCGGAAAAAGCGGTCTATGACCAGCTCGCACCAGCAGACCTCGCAAGCGGCCCCGCCAACGGGGGCGTGCCGCTTCCTGAAAACGATGCGCTGAAAGCCGATCTCGTCACCGCCGCCGATGTCTTCATGTATTTCGGCGATCTGGAGCCGGTCTTCGCGACGGCTGCCGCGATCATTGCAACCGATGGCTATTTCGCCTTTTCGGTCGAGGACGGAGCAGCCGATGTCGACTGGCAACTGCAGCCATCCCTTCGCTACAGGCACGGCGAACACTATCTGCGCGCCCTTCTGGATCGGCATGGCTTCGACATCGTGGTGACCGAGCGCGGGCCGATCCGCAAGGATGGAGCCGAGACGATCATCGGTCTTCTGGTCGTTGCCCGTAGGCGCTCGGCCGCGGGCGTCACGCTCGCCGATCTGCCGGTGATCGACGCTTCACCCGATATCGCACCGACGGAAGTGCTGCACTGAGCGTCTGCGCCTTGGCGATTGCCGATGCCGGGCCTACCTTAACGGGTCATGGAGCATGACCCGCGACTGGCAGCACAACTCGAGGTGGATGGCGAAGGGCCTGGGTTTGCCCTGCCTGCGCAATTCATCGACTGGTTCGCCTCGCGCGGGTGGCAGCCGCGTGCGCACCAGTTGGAACTGCTGGCGAAGGTTCGGTCGGGCAAGTCGGTTCTGCTGATCGCGCCGACAGGTGCTGGCAAGACGCTCGCCGGCTTTCTCCCGAGCCTCACCGATCTGGCCGAGCGCGGGCCTGCAAAACCAGGCGCTGCCAGAAACGGCATCCACACGCTCTACATTTCGCCCCTCAAGGCCCTCGCCGTCGATATCGAGCGAAACCTGTCGCGCCCCGTCGACGAAATGAAGCTGCCGATCCGCACCGAGACGCGAACCGGCGACACCTCGCAGACCAAGCGCACACGGCAGAAGACCAATCCGCCCGACATTCTTCTGACGACGCCGGAGCAGCTGGCGCTTCTCCTTGCCTCCCCGGATGCCGATCGGTTCTTTTCCAACCTGAAGACCGTCATCTTCGACGAGCTGCATTCGCTGGTGACCTCGAAGCGCGGCCATCTGCTGGCACTCGGGCTCGCGCGGCTCCGGCGCCTGCGCCCGGATCTCGTGACCATCGGGCTCTCGGCGACCGTGGCCGAGCCGGAAGAACTGCAGGGCTGGCTGGTGGCGCAGGATGGTCGTGAGCGCCGGCTGGCCGAGCGCATCGTCGTCAGCGGCGGCGCGAAACCCTTGATCAGCATCCTGCAATCGGATGAGCGCGTGCCCTGGGCCGGCCATTCGGCCCGCTACGCGATCCCGGACGTCTACAAGGCCATCAAGGACCATCAGACAACCCTGCTCTTCGTCAACACGCGCAGCCAGGCGGAAATGCTGTTCCGCGAACTTTGGCACGTGAACGAGGACAATCTTCCGATCGCGCTGCATCACGGCTCGCTCGATGTCAGCCAGCGAAGGCGCGTGGAAGCGGCGATGGCCGACAATGCGCTGCGTGCCGTCGTCGCGACCTCCACGCTCGATCTCGGCATCGACTGGGGCGATGTGGATCTCGTCATCCATGTGGGCGCGCCAAAGGGCGCAAGCCGGCTCGCCCAGCGGATCGGGCGTGCCAATCACCGCATGGACGAACCGAGCCGCGCGATCCTCGTTCCGGCCAATCGCTTCGAGGTGATGGAGTGTCAGGCGGCGCTTGACGCCAACTATCTCGGTGCACAAGACACGCCCCCGATCGGCGCCGGCGCGCTCGACGTTCTGGCCCAGCACATGCTCGGCATGGCCTGCTCGTCCCCTTTTGATGCGGATGAGCTCTTTGCAGAAGTCACCTCCGCCCTGCCCTATCACGAGGTCGAGCGCGACACGTTCGACCGGGTTCTGGAGTTCGTGGCCACAGGCGGCTATGCGCTGAAGACCTATGACCGCTATGCCAAGATCCGGTTGACCGAAGACGGCCTCTGGCGCGTCTCCCATCCGCGGATCGCCCAGCAATATCGCCTCAACGTCGGAACGATCGTGGAGGCCCCAGCGCTCAACGTCCGGCTCGTTAAGCGCGGCAAGGCAGGCGTGACAGCGGCGCGTGGCGGGCCCACGCTCGGCAAGATCGAGGAATACTTTCTCGAGACGATGGTTGCCGGCGACACGTTTCTCTTTTCCGGCCGCGTGCTGCGTTTCGAAGGTATTCGCGAGAACGAGTGCATCGTTTCGCTGTCGCCGAGCAACGATGCGAAGATCCCGACCTACGCCGGCGGCAAGTTTCCGCTCTCGACCTATCTGGCAGACCAGGTGCGCGCCATGCTGGCCGATCCCACCCAATGGGGCGCTCTGCCCGACCAGGTCGGAGACTGGCTGCGCATCCAGAAGGAAAAATCGATTCTGCCATCACGCGACGAGCTCTTGATCGAGACCTTTCCCAGAGGCCGACGGCATTACATGGTCGCCTATTCCTTCGAAGGCCGCCTCGCCCACCAGACGCTCGGGATGCTCCTGACGCGTCGCCTGGAGCGGGCGCGCGCAAAGCCGCTCGGCTTCGTGGCAACCGACTATGCCCTGGCGATCTGGGCACTGTCCGACATGGGCGAACTTTTCGACAGGCGCCGGCCGGCTCTCTCCGATTTGTTCGACGAAGACATGCTGGGCGACGACCTCGAAGCATGGCTCGCCGAATCCTGGCTGCTCAAGCGGACCTTCAGGCAGTGCGCCGTGATCTCAGGACTCATCGAGCGCCGGCATCCGGGCCAGGAAAAGACCGGCCGTCAGGTCACCGTCTCATCCGACCTCATCTACGATGTTCTGCGCAGCCATGAGCCGGACCACATCCTCCTGCAGGCGACCCATGCCGATGCGGCGGCGGGACTTCTCGACATCCGGCGTCTTTCCGACATGCTCGCGCGCATCAAAGGGCACATTGTGCTAAAGCGGCTGTCGCACATCTCGCCGCTCGCGGTGCCGATCATGCTCGAAGTTGGCAAGGAATCGGTGGCCGGCGAGGCCAATGACGCCATCCTGGAAGAAGCGTCGGAAGATTTGATTGCGGAAGCCATGGGCGAATCGGGTATCGGTCTGTGACGAACAAGCCGAGAACGATCAGACCCTACCATGAACCATCATGCCGCCCTTCGGCTTTCCTCCGCCGAGCCTGACATGCCCGGCCGCACGATCGCCATAGAGATCGCTGGCGTCGAAGTCGTGTGCGACGCGCTGGGCGTGGCCTATCTGGAACGAAGCGGCACGCTGATCGTCAGCGACCTGCATCTGGAAAAAGGCGCCGCTTTTGCCCGGCGTGGCATGATGCTGCCGCCCTACGACACGGCCGCGACCCTCGATCTCCTGGAAGCGGCCATCCGGCGCTACGAGCCGAAAGCCGTGATCAGCCTCGGCGACAGTTTCCACGACCGAATCGGCGCGGCCCATATGCCGGCGATCTATGAAGAGCGGCTGCGCCACGCCATGGCGGGTCGGCAGTGGTTCTGGATCTCCGGCAACCACGATCCGGAGCGGCCGGCGAACCTGCCGGGCGAAGCGACCGACGCGCTTTATGTCGATGGCTTGTGCTTTCGCCACGAACCGACTGCACGGCGCGCCGACTGCCGGGGCGAAATCGCCGGCCATCTGCATCCCTCCGCCCGCGTCGTTCGGCGTGGCCGCGCGGTGCGCCGCCCGTGTTTTGCCTCCGACGGCACCCGCCTCGTTATGCCGGCCTTCGGCGTGACCACCGGCGGGCTGGATTTGCGCCATCGCGCCATGCAGGGCCTCTTCGACCGCGCAACGCTGTCGGCCCATCTTCTCGGCCGCGAACGCCTCTATTCGGTGCGCTTCGCCAATCTGATCGGCTAAGCATAAGCGTTTCCAGGTGAAGTGGATAGCGGTTCACCGTTCGGAAACGCGACAACTCAGACTCAGTTCTTGCGGAAGATCACGCTGCCGACCCAGCCGGTCAGCATGGCGAGCACGACGCAGACGATGCCGTAAAGCAGCGAATCCTCGTAGGCCGCGGAATAGATGAACTGCTCCAGGCCGGTCTTCACCACCCGCAGCGGCAGATCGCGCTCCATCACGAAATTGCCGCTCTTGAACAGATAGGCGCGGATCGTGTGCTCGCCGAGCGGCACGTTGGCCGGCAGGCGGATCGAAGCCCGAAACAGGCTGGAACTGACGAAATCGACGCCGTGCGGCGCGGCTTCATAAAGCCCGCTCGTCTGCTTCAGGCGCCGGAGCGCATCGCGAAACACTGCGATATTGCTGCCGTCGCCAATGGCGCCTGTCGGCACCAGCCGGATGTTGTTGGACCCGATCTCGTAGCGATCGAGCACGATCGACCCGGTGATTCGCTCCACCGGCCGCGTGCTTGACAGCGAATAGGAAGCCGCGACGGGCTCGAATTCCATCGATCGACGGTTGACCCAGATGCCGAGCACCCTTTCCTTGCGCCAGACGGTCGTCTGGCGCTGCGGGCCGACCAGCGCCACGACGATGTCGTACTCGCCGAGTTCCAGGAGAAACGGATCGGCACTGTCGAGCGCCCCGAACACCGTGATGTCGGCCCCCGTGAAATCGGATGTGATCGCGATTTCGTTCGTCGAGACGCCGATATCGAGGCGCTCGGTAGGCTCGCGTTGCTGGGCGAGCGCTGCCCCAGCGAGCAGGCAGACGAGGATGCCGAAAAGTGCTGCGAACGGCCTCATGTCAGAACACCGCTCCTTCGATGATCACCGAATAGACTTCATCCGGCGGCAGCAGGAGATCGAGCCCGAGGCGCATGCCGACGGCGAGCACCAGAAGCGCAAGCAGCGCCCGAAGCTGCTCGCCGCGCAGTTTCTGCCCGACCCGTACGCCATATTGCGCGCCGATGACGCCGGCGACCATGAGCAGGAAAGCAAGAACGATATCGACCGAGTAGTTCGTCGTCGCCTGCATGATTGTGGTGAAGGCCGTGACGAAGATGATCTGGAAGAGCGATGTCCCGATGACGACGTTTGTCGGGATGCGCAGGAGGTAGATCATCGCCGGAACCATGATGAACCCGCCACCGACGCCCATGACCGAGGTGAGAACGCCGATGGCAAACCCAAGCGCGATGACCGGGATGACGCTGAGATAGAGCTTCGATTTCTTGAAGCGCATCTTCATCGGCAGCCGGTGCACCCAGATGTGCTGGCCGGGCTTGCGCAGCGCGACCGTCTCCTTGCGCGCGGCGCGGCGCATCGAATTGATGCTTTCCCAAAGCATCAATCCGCCGACGATGGAGAGAAACAGCACGTACATCAGCGAAACGATCAGATCGAGCTGACCGAGCCGCCGCAAAAGCGTGAAGATCCAGATGCCGAGTGCCGCCCCCGCGATGCCGCCGATAAGCAGCACCACCCCGAGCTTGATGTCGAGAGAGCCACGCTTGAAATGCCAGAGCGAGCCGGAGAAGGACGAGGCCACGACCTGATTGGCGCCGGTGGCGACGGCGACTGCAGGCGGGATGTTGTAGAAGATGAGAAGCGGCGTGATGAGAAAACCGCCGCCGATGCCGAACATGCCCGACAGGAATCCGACCGCCGCACCCATGCCGAGAATGACGAAGATGTTGACCGATAATTCTGCGATCGGCAGGTAGATGGTCACGTCTTGCCCCTGAGCGCTCCGCACGGTTCTCGGGCGTTTCCAGGTGAAATGCGAACCGGTTCACCGTTCGGAAACGCGGTATGTCACAAACCTGGAGCAGCGGACCGCTTTGATGAAGCGAACTGCTCAAGGCGCCGGCCGAACGCCGAAGTCCCGCCAACAGTGCAATTGCGCAACGTTGAACGGGATGTTGGCAGCACAGGGTTTATTCGCCGTTAAGACGAAACCGGGCGCAAAGCCCGATGCCCAACCGCGACCGGTTGTGGGACGATCATCTGCGCGTTTCGGGACGCCCTGTCAATTCAGGGCGTCCGCGAATTGAAGGCTTGAGGTGACGGCTCAGCCGGCGTTTGTCTGCGCGAGCAAGGCTTCGACCAGCGGTGCGTCGATGCGGCCGGTCGGCTCGAGTTCGTTGGCTTCCTGGAATGCGCGGATCGCTGCCGTCGTCTTTGCGCCGATCACACCATCAGGCGTACCGGCATCGAAGCCACGGTCGTTCAGAATGCGCTGGATGTTGCGCACCGCATCGGCCATGTCGATGGTCGCGGTGCGGGTCTGCGAAACGCCCCACTCTTCCGGCAGTTCGACGGAATTGGCAGCTGGATCGACCGCCTGCGGCTCCCAAAGCTCGACTTCGGCACGGGCGCGCTCCAGCGCCTCCGGGCTCATGGCATTGGCCACCTCGTCGCGCTTGTTGGCCGCGTCTGCATCGCCTTGGTCGGCTGCGATCGCAAACCATTTGTAGGACTGGCCGAGATCCTGCTCGACGCCGCTTCCGCGGGCATAGAGCACTGCCAGGTTGAACTGACTGTCCGAAACGCCGTGTTCCGCAGCCATGGCAAACCAGCGCGCAGCCTCGTCGAAATCCGAATTGCCATCAACGCCGCCGGATGCATACAGCACCGCGAGATTGTGCATAGCGCTGACATTGCCGCCGAGTGCTGCTTCGCGGTACCAGCGCTCCGCCTCGACCGGATCGCGATCGACACCCGTTCCGCGCTCGTAGAAATTGCCGATGCGGTACTGCGCCGGGGCCAGACCCTGTCGTGCAGCGTCGAGATACCATTGCGCTGCCTGGTCGACGTTCTCTTCGACGCCGCGACCTTCCATGTAGCGCGATGCGATCTCGAACAGTGCCCGGCCCTCGCCGGCTTCAGCAGCGGCGAGCAATGCGGCCGTGCCAACACTGTCCGGCAGAGCAGCGATGCGCGCCGACCGTTCAGCCGAATTCGTCTGAATTGCCATTGCCGGCGTCACTTCAGCCGGCGCATCTGCACCAGAGGCCTCAGTCGTCGGCGCGGTCGCACCCTCGGTTGAGACGGGCTCATCGGCGCCGGCAGAAGACGCTTCGAGGCTGGACGGTGCGACCGGCGTGGCGGTGTCACGATCGAGGCTCGACGTCGTCATGGACGCCTCGTCATCCACAGATGGCACGAAAGCCTGCCGTGAAAGGCCGGCCGGGCGACCGGGCGACGGCTCGGCGACAGTCGGTGCCTCGGCGACCGGCGCCTGTACAGGCGCAGCTGTTTCCACGGCGATTTCAGGTGCAGTGTCGGAGCCGGTGGCGTCGCTGGAGGAGACAGCCGCGCTATCCGTCTCCGCCGGAGTAACGGATTGAACCGCGACAGGCGCGTCAGCCTGGCGGGAGCCGCCACCCATCATGTCGGAGATGAGCGGATAGGACATGACCGCAAGAAGGATGGCGCCAACAGCGATGAGGATCGGCCGGCGACGGGAGGAGCCACCATCGGTGCGTTTGTCGTCGCCCTTGCCAGCCGACTGTTTGCGGCCGGAATTTTCGACATCGGCAGCTGCGGCCTGGGCAGCGCGGCGGGCGGCGGCGATGAAATCGGCGCGGTCGTCCTCGCTGTAGACGCTGTTGCCGACACGCGATCCGCTCGTCTGCTGATCGCGCACCCGCTGCAGAATGCGGTTGAGGTCCGGCGTGCCGGAGCCTGGCTCGAGCGGCTCGTTGGCGATCCCCGCATCGATCTGCTGGCTGGGATCGATGGGCGGCGTCGGCTCGACGGTCTCGCGGGCAATGGCAGGCGTGCTTGCGGGCTCGACCTTCGGCGCCGCCTCGGGTGCGGCAGCCGGGCGGCGCGGACGGACCTTCTCGGCAATGCGGCCGATCAGCGAGCGCGGCGCTTGCGTCTCTGTGGCCGAGGCCGATGCGGCAGAAGCGGTTGCGGCTGCCATGACGGCGGCGGTGCTGACAGTCTTGCCAAGCGCTGTCTGGTCGGCCTTGACCACATTGGCGGCCTTGGCTGACAGCGGCTCCTGCCGTTCGAGATCCGGGGCAGCAGCGGCCCCCACGGAAATGGCGGGCTCTGCGAAGGCCGGCGCTGCCAGGGCTGAGGCGGCAACAGGCATCTCGCGCGAGACATTCAGTCCGCGATCGAGGCTCTCGAGGCGCTCCGCGATCTTCATCAGCGTGTCGTGCACCGCATCGAAGGCGCGCGCGCTGCGGTCGTTGCTCATCCGGGTGAGCTTTTCGAGCGCCCGCAGATCTTCCGCCAGACCGGTCACCGCCGACAGATCCTCGGCGCCGCCCTCATAATCGTCTGCACCGCTTTCGAGGAAGGCGGCAACGGCCTGCTCGGCAGCACGGCTCGCAGCTTCGATCACATCCTGGCGGCCATGCGTCAGATGCGTTTCGATCGCGGCCAGACGCGGCTCCAGGCCGGCGAGGCCGGAGCGATCGGAAAGATGCTCCGAGAGGGTGAGAATTTGTGCTTCGAGCGAGCGCATCGCATCGTCGCTTGCCGGAGCCGAGGTCGCCGTGCCGCGATCGAGACGGCTCGTGATCTCGTCCAGTTGCCGGTGGAGACTTTCCAGTCCGGCGACGGGCAGCGGATCCGATAGGCGCGCCTCGGCACGATCGACCAGGGCTTCCAGCCGGTCGAAGTCGACGCTTGCCTGAGCGACCGCCAGGGTCTCGATCTGCTCGGAGATATGCTCCAGATGTTCCACCACCGCCTGCGACGGCTCCTGGTTGCCACCGCTGGAAAGCGCGGCCACCTGATGTGACAGCGCATCGAGGCGGCTCAGCACCGCGCTGTCTGTGCCGCCCTCGCCCAGCCGTTCGATCTGGTCGGCAAGAAGCGCAAGATGCGGCGTCAAAGCAGCAGCGATGCCACCGGCGACAGCATCGTCCTGGGTCGCAAGGTCTGCCAGAAGCGCTTCGATCCGCTCAAGCCGCGCACTGTCGATCGCCATGTCGGCCTTGTCGGACACCGCGAGAATGGCTTGCGAAATCTCGTCCAGCCGAATGTTCACGCGATCAAGCTCGCGGGCAACGCCCTCCATGTCCGAACCCTGGCCCGCGATCATTTCGACGGCACCGGCGATCGTGCGCATTTCGGCGCCGATCTGGCGGGTCCAGTCGCCGTCGGGCAGGCTGGTCATCAGCACCTGCATCTCGTCGAGCCGCTTGACCATGACGGCGATCTCGTCGCGCATGGTGGCCGGATCGATCTCGCTGATCAGGTCGCAGATTTCGCTCCAGCGATTGTCCAGCCCACGCACGGTCTCATCCTTGGCGAGACCATCGACGATGGCGGAGATGCTGCGCACTTCGGCGCGCAATTCGACCAGCGCATCGCCACCATCGCTTTCGCTGAGCGCGGTGAGCTTCTGTTCGATCGAGACCAGTCCCGCATGGAGCTCGGAGGGCAGGCTTTCAAGTTGATCGAGCGTCTTCAGATGCATGAGGTCGCCGCGCAGCGAGCCGAGATGGCGTGCGACGTCTTCTCCCAGATCGCGACGCATCTCGTCGCGCAGGTTTTTCCCAAACGTGTCGAGCAGGCTTTCCATCCGGGCGCCGCCCGTCTGCACCATGTCGGCTGCTGCGACGGGCTCGACCGCTGGCTTGGCAACGAGAGCTTCGCGACGTTCGGCGGCTTTTGAGCGGAAAGCGTCGAGGCGGCGCTGGCGCTCCTTGATCTGAGCCACCGCATCGTTCTGAGCGGGGGCGGCACGCGTCTCGGGGACGCTGGCCCGTTCGACGCGCGGTGCACTTGGCGTCAACGTACCGGGAGCACGCTGGCTTTTCGATGCCATGATCCCGTCCAAGCGGCTCTCGAGCGCTTCGAGCGTTTTGTTCAACGCATCGAAGGGCGAGGATCCTTGCGACTGGCTGCGGGTATCGCGTGAGGTATCGTTCATTGCGAAGCTCATCTCGGTTTGCCCCACCATCGCGGTGAAGCCGGGTTTTGCCGCCGGATGCTGGTGCCCGCATAACGATGCGGACGAAGCTACCGGAAGCGCGTCAGGCAATCCGAAGAGACGCAATACTGTTGTCGGGATTCACCTCTAGTTGCCGCACAATCCACCAAACGTGGTAAACAAGCCGTTAAGCTTTTGGGTCTTGGTCTTCATCCAGCACAGGAAATAGACATGGACCTCGCCAGCTGCGCTTGTATCATCGCACGCCACCGAGACGGCGTTCCGACTGGATGCAATCTTTAGTGGTGTACGTGGATAGTTCTCTTAATGATTGAAGATGGAGTGAAGCTTGCCTAGTCGCCAGCAAGCCCAGATCGACGAGACGGACATTCTCTCAAGCCCTCGCGCGGAGACCGACGACGGCGCATTCGGGCCGGACGATCAGCTGTTTCGCATCGGCGACCTTGCCTCCGAGTTCGGCGTGACGCTGAGGACCCTTCGCTTTTATGAGGACAAGGGGCTCCTGCAACCGCGTCGCATCGGCGTGACCAGGCTCTACTCACGTCGCGATCGCGCCAGGCTGAAGCTCATCTTGCTCGGCAAGCGTCTTGGCTTCTCGCTGGAGGAAGTGCGCCGGATGATCGAGCTCTACGATCCGGAAGGCCGCAACAAGACACAACTGAAGGTGGCGCTGGACAAGGGCGGCGAACAGCTGCAACGCCTCAAGGAGCAGCGCGTGGAGATCGATACGGCCATCCGCGAACTGGAACAGACGATGGCTGTCGTGCGCGAGATGCTGTCGTCGTCGACGTGAATCGATCGACACATATGCACGCCTGCGCGATAAAATTGACGTTTACGCAAACGTCAATTTTTGCTATGCCGTCATCAACCAAACGCTCCTGCTGTATTCGCGCTTCAATGAGGAGGCATTCATGCCCGTGTACAAGGCCCCGGTCGACGATACCCTGTTCATCCTGAACGATGTGCTGGGCTTCGAGCGGTACAACAATCTCGCCGGCTTTTCCGACGCATCGTCCGACATCATCGAAGCCGTGCTGCAGGAAGGCGGCAAGTTCGCCGAAGAGGTCCTGTTTCCGCTGAACCAAGTTGGCGACCGCGAAGGCTGCGAACGCCTGCCCGACGGCCAGGTCAAGACGCCCACCGGCTTCAAGCAGGCCTTCGAGCAGTATCGCGAAGGCGGCTGGCTCGGTCTCGCCGCGGATCCGGAATATGGTGGCCAGGGCCTGCCCTACGCGCTGCACACCGCCGTCGGCGAATTCATGTCGTCGGCCAACATGGCGCTGATGATGTATCCGGGCCTGACCCAGGGCGCGATCGCCGCGATCCAGGTCCATGGCTCCGACGAGCAGAAGCAGGCCTACCTGCCGAAGATGATCGAGGGCACCTGGACCGGCACGATGAACCTGACGGAGCCTCATTGCGGCACCGATCTCGGCATGCTGCGCACCAAGGCCGTGCCGAAAGGCGACGGCTCCTACAAGATTTCCGGCCAGAAGATCTTCATCTCCGCCGGCGAACACGACATGGCCGAGAACATCGTCCATCTGGTGCTTGCCCGCATCGAGGGTGCGCCGGAAGGCACCAAGGGCATCTCGCTCTTCATCGTGCCGAAGTTCAAGCTGAACGCAGCCGGTGAGCCCGGCGAGAAGAACGGCGTTTCCTGCGGCTCCATCGAAGAGAAGATGGGCATCCACGGCAACTCCACCTGTGTCATGAACTATGACGAGGCGGAAGGTTACCTGGTCGGCACCGAAAACCGCGGCCTGAACGCCATGTTCGTGATGATGAACGAGGCGCGTCTCGCCGTCGGTCTGCAGGGCCATGCGATTGCCGAAGTCGCCTACCAGAACGCCGCCAACTACGCCCGCGAGCGCATCCAGGGCCGCGCGCTCTCCGGTGCCAAGGCGCCTGAGAAGAAGGCCGACCCGATCATCGTCCATCCGGACGTGCGCCGCACGCTGATGACGATCCGCGCCTTCAACGAGGCTGGCCGTGCGCTGCTCCTCTGGACGGCTCTGAAGTCCGACATCGCGCACCGTTCCGACGACGAGAAGGAAAAGCAAGCCGCCGATGACGTGCTCGGCCTGATGACCCCGATCATCAAGGGTGTCCTGACCGACAAGGGCTTCGATCACGCGGTTGCTGCCCAGCAGATGTATGGCGGCCACGGCTACATCGAAGAATGGGGCATGAGCCAGTTCGTGCGCGATGCCCGCATCGCCATGATCTATGAAGGCGCCAACGGCATCCAGGCGCTCGATCTCGTAGGCCGCAAGCTCGGCCTCAATGGCGGCCGCGCCGTCATGGCCTTCTTCAAGGAGGTCGAGGATTTCTGCGCCGAGAACCGCGAGAACGAAAAGCTCTCCTTCTTCACCAAGCACCTGAAGAAGGGCCTCGGCGACCTTCAGGCCTCCACCATGTGGTTCATGCAGAACGCCATGGCGAAGCCGGACAATGCCGGTGCCGGCTCGACTGACTACATGCATCTCTTCGGCCTCGTCGCGCTCGGCTATATGTGGGCGCAGATGGCGAAAGCCGCATCCGAGAAGCTCGCCGCCGGTGCGAACGGCCAGTCTACCTATCTCGAAAACAAGCTGATCACGGCAAAGTTTTACATGGAAAAGGTGATGCCGGAGACGGCACTGCGCCGCGCCCGCATCGAGACCGGTGCGGATTCCATGATGGAACTGGCCGCCGAGGCGTTCTAGAAGTCGATCGGCCTCGTTGGGCAGGCGCATCTTGCAGTGCCTGCCCGAACTGTTTTGGAGGAAACAGTCATGATCCAGCCATCCGAAGTTCTTGGAACGCCCCTGCCCGCCTGGCGGACAGACGACGTCGCCATGCTCGAAGATATGGCGACGCGCTGGCTCGAGGACGAGATCGCGCCGCACTACGAGCGGTTCGAAAAGCAGGAGATGGTCGACCGGGAAAGCTGGACGAAGGCGGGAGAAGCAGGCCTTCTCTGCGCATCCATGCCGGAGGAATACGGTGGGTCGGGCGGCTCCTACGCCCATGAGGCGGTGATCATCGAAGCGCTCGGCCGCACCGGTACCGACGGCTTCGGTATCGCGCTCCACAACGCGATTGTCGCGCCCTACATCCTGCATTACGGCTCCGAGGAGCAGAAGCAGAGATGGCTGCCTCGCATGGCGACCGGCGAACTCGTCGGCGCGATTGCCATGACCGAGCCCGGTGCCGGCTCCGACCTTCAAGGCGTGAAAACGACCGCGAAGAAGGACGGCAACCAGTACCTGATCAACGGCTCCAAGACCTTTATCACCAACGGCCAGCACGCCAACCTGATCATTGTCGTCGCCAAGACCGACCCGGCGAAGGGCGCCAAGGGCACCTCGCTGATGGTGGTGGAAACCGACGAGGTCGAAGGGTTCGAGCGCGGCCGCAACCTCGACAAGATCGGGCTGAAGGCCAACGACACGTCCGAGCTCTTCTTCAACGATGTCCGCATCCCGACGTCGAACATGCTCGGCACTGACGAGGGCCAGGGCTTCATCCAGCTGATGGAGCAACTGCCGCAGGAGCGCCTGCTGATCGCCAATCAGGCGATCGCGATGATCGAGCGGGCGCTTGCCGTCACCATCGACTACGTCAAGGAACGGAAAGCCTTCGGCAAGGCCGTGATCGAGTTCCAGAACACGCAGTTCAAGCTCGCCGAACTGAAGTCCGAAGCGACGATGGCACGCGTCTTCGTCGATCATTGCGTCGATCAGCACCTCAAGGGCGAGCTGACGACGACCACGGCGTCCATGGCCAAGTACCTCTTGAGCGACCTGCAGTGCCGGGTCGCCGACGAATGCCTGCAGCTCTTCGGCGGCTATGGCTACATGAACGAATACCCCATCGCCCGCATGTTCCGCGACGCCCGCGTCCAGCGGATCTACGGCGGCACCAACGAAATCATGAAGCTTCTGATCGCCCGCTCGCTTTGAGCGGGTGGCCATAGCTTCGAACTAGGGAGACCTGACGAATGGCCGACGTTTATGTTTACGATCACGTCCGCACCCCGCGCGGCCGCGGCAAGAAGGACGGATCGCTGCACGAGGTGCCATCGGTGCGCCTCGGCGCCCATGTGCTGAAGGAAGTGCGCGACCGCAATGGCCTCGACACGGCAACCGTCGACGACATCATCTTCGGCTGCGTTGACGCGGTCGGTGAGGCTGGTGGCGACATCGCCAAGGCGTCGTCCTTCGAGGCCGGCTACAAGACCCAGGCGCCCGGCATACAGATCAACCGCTTCTGCGCTTCCGGTCTCGACGCCATCAATTTCGGCGCCGCCAAGATCGCTCAAGGCGCTGACGACATCGTCATCGCCGGTGGCGTGGAATCCATGTCGCGCATCGGTCTTGGCATGGCCGGCGGCGCATGGTTCATGGATCCGTCCGTCGCCTTCCCAGCCTATTTCATGCCGCAGGGCGTTTCAGCCGATTTGATCGCCACGAAATACGGCTTCTCGCGCGACGACGTCGATGCCTATGCGGTGGAAAGCCAGAAGCGCGCCGCCAATGCCTGGGAGAAGGGCTACTTCAAAAAAGCCGTCGCTCCGGTCGAGGACATCAACGGCATGACGATCCTCGACCATGACGAGCACATGCGCCCGTCGACCGACATGCAGGGTCTTGCAAGCCTCAACGCGTCCTTCGTCATGCCTGGCGAAATGGGCGGCTTCAACGCCGTCGGCATCCAGGCGCATCCGGAGATCGAGACGGTCAACCACGTCCACCACGCCGGCAACTCCTCCGGCATTGTGGATGGCGCCGGCGTCGTGCTGCTCGGCTCCAAGAAGGGTGGCAAGTCCATGGGCCTTGCGCCCCGCGCCCGCATCAAGGCCTTCGCCAATATCGGCTCCGACCCGGCGCTGATGCTGACCGGCCCGGTCGATGTGACCGAGAAGCTCCTGCAGCGCGCCAAGATGAAGCTCGAGGACATCGATCTCTTCGAGCTCAACGAGGCATTCGCGGCCGTCGTGCTGCGCTACATGCAGGCCTTCGACATTCCGCACGACAAGATGAACGTCAATGGCGGCGCCATCGCCATGGGCCACCCGCTCGGCGCCACCGGCGCCATGATCTTGGGCACCGTGCTCGACGAGCTGGAACGCCGCGACCTCAACACTGCGCTGGTCACGCTCTGCATCGGCGCCGGCATGGGCACGGCGACGATCATCGAGCGCGTCTGAGAACCGGGGAGATTTGAAACCATGGCTTACAAGAACTTCACCGTCGAAACCGACAATGACGGCATCGCTCTCTTCACCTGGGACATGCCCGACAAGTCGATGAACGTCTTCACCATGGAGGTGATGGACGAGATCGAGGCGATCTGTGACGCGACGACAGCCGACGACAAGGTCAAGGGCGTCGTCTTCACCTCCGGCAAGAAGACCTTCTCCGGTGGCGCCGACCTCACCATGCTCAAGGGCATGTTCGCGATGATGGCCGAGGAAAAGGCCAAGGACGCCGGCAATGCCACGAAGAAGCTCTTCGACGCGGCCGGACGCATGAGCTGGCTGTGGCGCAAGATCGAGACCTGCGGCAAGCCGTGGGTTTCCGCAATCAACGGCACCTGCATGGGCGGCGCGCTGGAACTGTCGCTCGCCTGCCACGGCCGCGTCGCGGCAGACGACAAGTCGGTCAAGATCGGTCTGCCTGAAGTCAAGGTCGGCATCTTCCCGGGCGCCGGCGGCACGCAGCGCGTTCCTCGCCTCACCAATGCGCAGGACGCCCTGCAGATGATGACGACCGGGTCGTCGCTGTCGCCGCAGCGCGCCAAGGCCATGGGCCTGATCCACGAAATCACCGAGCCGAAGAAGCTCGTCGCCACTGCCAAGAAGATGATCAAGGACGGCCTGAAGCCGGTTCAGCCGTGGGATGAAAAGGGCTTCAAGGCTCCCGGAGGCGCCGTCTGGTCGCCGCAGGGCGCCCAGCTCTGGCCTGCCGCCTCCGGCATTCTGCGCCGCGAGACCAATGGCAATTATCCGGGCGCGCTCGCGATCCTCAAATGCGTCTTCGAAGGCCTGCAGCTGCCGTTCGATACGGCGCTCAAGGTCGAGCAGCGCTATTTCACCCACGTCCTACAGACGCCGGAAGCCTTCGGCATGATCCGCTCGCTCTTCGTCTCCATGCAGGAGCTGAACAAGGGCGCGCGCCGTCCGGCAGACGTAAAGCCGACCAAGTTCAAGAAGATCGGTGTCGTCGGCGCCGGCTTCATGGGTGCGGGCATCGCCTATGTGACGGCCAAAGCCGGCATCCCGGTCGTGCTCGTCGATCGCGACATGGAAGCGGCCGAAAAGGGTAAGGCGCATTCCGCCGACATCGTGAAGAAGGGCGTCCAGAAGGGCAAGACCACGCAGGAGGAAGGCGATGCACTCCTCTCGCTGATCACGCCGTCGTCCGATTACGCCGATCTCGACGGCGCTGATCTCGTGATCGAGGCGGTGTTCGAGGATCGCGACATCAAGAAGACCGTCACCGAGGCAGTCGAGGACGTGCTGAAGCCGGCCGCCGTCTTCGCCTCCAACACCTCGACGCTGCCGATCACCGGCTTGGCCAAGAACTCCAAGCGCCCGAAGAACTTCATCGGCATCCACTTCTTCTCGCCCGTCGACAAGATGATGTTGGTCGAGATCATCCTCGGTAAGAAGACGGGCGACAAGGCGCTCGCCATGGCTCTCGACTATGTCGCCGCGATCAAGAAGACGCCGATCGTCGTCAACGACACGCGCGGCTTCTACGTCAATCGCTGCGTGCTCGGCTACATGAACGAAGCCTACAACATGCTGATCGAGGGCGTCCCGCCGGCGATGATCGAGAATGCCGCCAAGATGGCCGGCATGCCGGTCGGCCCGCTGTCGCTCAATGACGAGGTGGCGCTCGACCTGTCACAGAAGATCCTGAAGGCTGCCATCGCCGATCTTGGAGAAAAAGCCGTCGATCCGCGCCACATGGACCTCGTTAACACGATGGTCGACAAGCACGGACGCTTCGGCCGCAAGAACGGCAAGGGCTTCTACGATTACCCGGCAAAGCCGGCGAAGAAGCATCTCTGGCCGGAATTGAAGACGCTCTTCCCGCAGCAGAAGGCCGACGACATCGACGTCGAAGTCCTCAAGCAGCGCTTCCTGGTCGGCATCGCGCTGGAAGCGACCCGCACCATGGAGGAAGGCATTGTCACCGATCCGCGCGAAGCCGATGTCGGCTCGATCCTCGGCTTCGGTTTCGCGCCTTACACCGGCGGCGCCATCTCCTACATCGACGCCATGGGCGCGGCGAAGTTCGAGGAACTCTGCAAAACGCTCGCCAAGAGCTACGGCAAGCACTTCAAGCCGACCCGCATCGTTCAGGAACTCGCAAAATCCGGCGAGACCTTCTACCAGCGCTTCGGCCAGGAAGAAACGGTCAAACAGGCCGCCTGAACCGGCGCCTTTTCGCGCGACCAGAAACCCGGCGATCTCCGCCGGGTTTTTTTATGCCATTGCCGCAGCATCGAGGGCGCGATAGGGAACGGGCATGACCATTCTCCTCCTCGCCATCCATGTCCTTGCTACCGTCTTCTGGGTCGGCGGCATGGCCTTCGCCTATCTCGTCCTGCGCCCCGCCGCGGCTCCGCTGGATCCAGCCGCCCGGTTGACGCTTTGGCGCAACGTCTTTGCCAAATTCCTGCCAGCCGTCGGCTGGGCCGTCATCGCACTTCTTGTTACGGGGTTCGCGATGATCTTCGTCACCTTCGGCGGTTTTGCCGGCGCGCCTGTCTCCGTCCATGTCATGACGCTGACGGGCATTCTCATGATGCTGCTCTTCTTCCACATCGTCGCGGCACCCTGGAAGCGGTTCCGAACGGCAATCGACGCAGGCGACTATGCGCAAGGCGCGCGCAATCTCGACAAGATCCGCAAATTCGTCGGCATGAACCTCGTGCTCGGCCTGCTGACGGTGGTGATCGCCACAACCGGACGCTATTGGTAACAGGCAGACCACAGGGAGCAGCCCCGATGGCCACGATCGACTATTATTTCTTCGGCGCGTCGCCCTTCGTCTATCTCGGCCACAAGGCGCTTGAAGACACTGCCGCCAAGCACGGCTGCGGCATCGCCTACAAGCCGGTCGACATCGCCGCGATCTTCGGCAATTCCGGCGCCAAGCCGCTGAAGGAGCGGCCGCTTGCCCGCCAGCGCTACCGGCTTCTGGAACTGCAGCGGGCAGCCGACCGCCGCGGCCTGCCCATCAATCTCGCGCCGCGGCATTTCCCGGTCGATGCGACTCTCGCCGACCATGCCGTGATCGCGCTGCTCGACGAGAAGCAAGACCCGTCGGCCTACATGTTCGAGATCTTCTCCGCCGTCTGGGCGCGTGAGGAGAACATCTCCGATCCCGCCGTCATCACGCGCTACCTCAATGCCTGCGGCTTCGACGGAGACGCTATTTTGAGAGCCGCGCAAGGCGAAGATGTCGCCGCTCGCCGCCGCCAGAACACGCAAGAAGCGATCGCCGCCGATGCCGTGGGTGTGCCGGCCTATGTGCTCAACGGCGAAGTGTTCTGGGGCCAGGACCGCATCGACGATCTCGACCGCGCGCTGTCTTCGGGCCGTGCTCCGTTCAGCGCTGCAAAATCCTAGGTCATTCTAGGGATTTTATTCCTACATCTCTTTACTCCGCGCTGTCCTGGCGGTAGAACGATCAAGACGCAGCCGCATTCAATGGCCGCCCTGATCGAGCGGGAACCCAACCATGCTTTCCCATGACCGCATATGGGCAGCGATCGATGCCTTGGCCGAGCGCCATAAGCTCTCGCCATCGGGCCTCGCACGGCGTGCCGGGCTTGACCCCACCTCCTTCAACAAGTCCAAGCGCCAGGCATCCGACGGCCGGTCCCGCTGGCCGTCGACCGAGTCCGTGTCCAAGGTGCTCGAAGCGACGGGCTCCTCGCTGGAAGAGTTCATGGCCATGGTGCGCGGCCAGGCGGCAGGCGCAGGATCCGAGCGTGCCGCACCCGGTTCGAACGCCATTCCCCTTCTCGGTTTCGCCCAGGCCGGCGCCGGCGGTTTTTTTGACGATGGCGGATTTCCGGCCGGCCAGGGTTGGGAGATGGTCGATTTCCCGACGGCTCCCGGCGGCAAGGGCGTCTACGCGCTCGAAGTTCAAGGCGAATCCATGCTTCCGCTCTACCGGGACGGAGACGTGTTGATCGTGGAGCCCCATGCCCAAGTGCGGCGCGGCGACCGCGTGGTGGTCAAGACGCGAGAAGGCGAGGTCATGGCAAAGATCCTGCACCGCCAGACGGCCCGCACGATCGAACTGTCATCGCTCAATATCGAGCATGAAAACCGGGTTTTCGACATGGCGGACGTCGAATGGGTCGCCCGCATCATCTGGGCAAGCCAGTGATCAAGCGCTTCCTGCGCAGCCTGATTCTGCCGGTGACGCTGATTGCGTGCCTGCTGATCGGCCTCTTTACCGCCATGGATTATTTCGCCGCCCTGGAAGTGGTGGAGCGCCCGCCTCAGCCGGCCGCCGAGATATCGGCCGAGCCGAAGCTTGAAGAGCCGCAGCGCCGGGCATCACCCTCACCGCCTTCACAAACCAACATGCCGAGACCGGTCGATCCCGATCTTTTCGGCCAGCCCTTCACGGCGGCTCCTGCCGAGCTGGAACGGATCGAGGCGCGCCAGCCGATCTCCGAACCGCCACCGCCGCGCGAGGAACCAAAGCCGCTCCTCTACCGCCCGCTTGCCTTGTCCGCTGGACTGGTCTCGATTTCCGGCCGCAATCTTGCGCTCGAAGGCATCGTGCCGACGCCGGCCGACCGGTTTTGCCCCGATGAAAGCGGGCAGCGCTGGCCGTGCGGCATGATGGCCCGCACCGCCTTCCGCAATTTCCTGCGCGGCCGCGCGCTCGCCTGCGATCTCGACGAGGCGAACTGGGAAGGGACGGCAACAGCCAACTGCATGCGGGGAGAGACCGATATCGCCGCCTGGCTCGTCACCAATGGCTGGGTCGATGCAGAGCCGGGTTCCGCCTATGCGGAGCTTGCCGATGCGGCGCGCGAGGCCCGCATCGGCATCCATGGTTCTGATCCGCGCTGAGACGGAGGTCAGGCAGCCGTCAAGCGGCCCTCAAGAGCGTCGTCGATCAGCGCCCGCGTTTCCGCAATCCCGTAAAGCGCGGCAAACGAGCCGAAGCGCGGCCCGCGCTCCTGCCCGAGAAGCACCTCATAGATCATCTGGAAGAAGGCGATCGACACGCCGGGCCCACCCGACGGGCTCTTCTTGGCGTGATCCTGGTAACGCTCGATGGCGCGCGCCACGTCGAGCGCCGCGTCCTGAATGACCGCGCCGTCCGCATCCGCCGGCAGCGTACCGAGTTTTTCCGACAGCGCCGCCAAGGCTTCCCGCTCGACCGCATCCGGCGCACGGAACCGCTTCGCCGGCTTCACGAAATCGTCGAAATAGCGGATCGCATAGCCGACCAGCCGGTCGAGCTCTGGATGCGTCTCGGCCGTCACGCCTGGCGCATAGCGCGAGATGAAGCCCCAGAGGACCGCATTGTCGTGAGCGTTCGACGCGCTGACGAGATTGAGCAGCAGCGCGAATGGCACCGGCAGATCGATCGCCGGCGGCTCACCATCATGCATATGCCAGACGGGATTGGAGAGCCGGGTCGGCCAGTCCTGCTTCCCGTAGGCGCTGAGGAACTGGTAGTATTCGTCGACAGCACGCGGAATGACGTCGAAATGCAGCCGCTTCGCCGTCTTGGGCTTCTGGAACATGTAGAGCGACAGGCTCTCGCTCGGCGCGTAAGCGAGCCATTCGTCGATCGTCAGGCCGTTGCCCTTCGATTTCGAGATCTTCTGCCCCTTGTCGTCCAGGAACAGCTCGTAGTTGAAGCCTTCCGGCGGCGTTCCGCCGAGCGCCTTGCAGATCTTGGAGGACAGCGTGACGCTGTCGATCAAATCCTTGCCCGCCATCTCGTAATCGACGCCGAGCGCGAACCAGCGCAGCGCCCAATCGGCCTTCCACTGGCACTTGACGTTGCCGCCGGTCACCGGCGTTACCATGCGCTCGCCGGTCTCAGGGTCCAGGTAGGTCACCGTTCCCGCCGCGACGTCGCGATCGACCATCGGCACCTGCAGCACGACGCCCGTGCGCGGGCAGATCGGCAGAAAGGGCGAATAGGTCGCGCGGCGCTCCTCGCCGAGCGTCGGCAGGATGATCGCCATCACGTCGTCATAGACGGCCAGCATGCGCAGGAGCGCTTCGTCGAACCGGCCTGACGTGTAGTAGTCGGTGGCGGAGGCAAATTCGTAGTCGAAGCCGAAGCGATCAAGGAACGAGCGCAGCCGGGCATTGTTGGCGGCAGCGAAAGAGGGATGCGCATCAGAGAACGGGTCCGGCACGCGGCTCAGCGGCTTGCCGAGATAAGTCGCCATCATCTCCTTGTTCGGCACGTTGTCCGGCACCTTGCGAAGCCCGTCCATGTCATCCGAGAAGCAGATGAGCTTGGTCGGCACCCGGTCGCCGGTCAAAACGCGGAACGCGTGGCGCACCATCGAGGTGCGCGCCACTTCACCAAACGTTCCGATATGCGGCAGGCCCGAGGGGCCATAGCCGGTTTCGAAAAGCACCACATCCGGAAAGCCGCTCTTTTCATAGCGTTTGACGAGCTTGCGCGCCTCCTCGAACGGCCAGGCCTTTCCGCCTTGAGCCGCCGCGATCACATCCGGATCGAAACTCTCGTGATGGGACAGGCTTGCGCCTCGCTCGGGATCGCTCATCGTCTCAATTGTCCGTGCTTGTCAGAGGGGCCGGCACCTGAAGCACCCGCAAGGCCGGCCCGTGGGGCTGGCTGGCCGCAGCTATGCCGTGCCGACCCTTTCGCGTCAACATTTCGCGCCTTCGTGAACGCAGTTTGCGTTGCGGCAACCGGTGCTCGGCGCCATATCGATGGTAGAGGCAATCAAGGAGCGACCCCTCGCGATGGAACTGTTCGGCTTGAGCGAACCGGTCGTGCGGATGGGCGTCTTTATCGCCATCTTTGCGGCTTTGGCGCTTTTGGAACTGGCAGCACCCCGGCTGGAGCGGCCCGAGATGGTTGGTGCGTGGCGCTCGAAGCGTTGGATTACCAACGTCTCCATGGTCGTCCTGTCGTCGGTCTGCCTGCGCATCGTCTTTCCGCTGGCTGCCGTCGGCACCGCGCTTTGGGCAGAAAGCCGCGGCATCGGCCTCTTCAATGTGCTCGACGTTCCCGTCTGGCTTGCCGGCCTCATCGCCTTCATCGTGCTCGACTTCGCCATCTGGCTCGAACACTGGGCGAGCCATCGCTTCCCGCTATTGTGGCGCATCCACCGCATGCACCATGCCGACAGCGGCTTCGACTTCACCACCGCGTTGCGCTTTCATCCTCTGGAGATCGTGCTCTCCATGGTCTGGAAAGCTGTGATCGTCATCCTGCTCGGCGCACCTGCCCTTGCCGTTCTGATCTTCGAGATCGTTTTGAACGGCGCGTCGATGTTCAATCACGCCAATCTGAGGCTGCCGAAATGGCTGGATGCGCCGCTGCGCCTTGTGATTGTGACGCCCGACATGCACCGCGTCCACCACTCCACCGATAGGCGCGAAACCAATTCCAATTATGGGTTCAACTTTCCCTTCTGGGATCGACTGTTCGGTACTTATGTCGACCAGCCGCGGCGCGGCCATGACGGCATGGAGATCGGCCTCGAGCACTATCGTGGCGAAGAAACCGCAAGGCTCGGCTGGGCGCTCGCCCTGCCGTTTCGCAAGCTCGACAGCTAGAGCTCAGTAAAGCCCGTTGGGGAAGTAGCGCAAATAGAGTTCCGCGAAGCGGCCGCTTTTGTTGAGCGACATCAGCGCGTAGTCGAGACCTTCCGCGAGTTGGGGCAGATCGTTCCTGACAGCGATCGAGAGCCCGTTGCCGAGAAACTCGCGCGACAGGAAGGGCCCGTCCAGAAACCCGCAGCATTCGGCCGAAGCCGGACTGCCGAGCCAGAACGACAGTTGCAACCCGTCGGCAAAGATCCCGTCGACCCAGCCGCCCTGGACGGCGCGGTAGAGCATGGTGGAACTCGCGAACGGAACCGGCGTCAAATCCGGAAAGAAGCGCTGAAGCATCGCTGCATGGGCGGAGCGTTGTATGACACCGATCCGGGCACCCAGTTCGAAATGATCGGCTGCCACCCGGTCGGTTCCGGCCTCAGCGGCCTTCACGACGAAACGCGCCGGCAAGTCCATGATCGTGCGGGTGAAAAGATAGCGCTCGCGGCTTTCCTCGCTCACCTGCAAACCGGCCATGATCACCTCTCCCTCGCCGGCCGCGAGCGCCGGTTCCAGCTCGTCCCATGGCAGCGCCTGGACCTGGCAGCGGGGCTCGATGTCCAGTTCCCCGCAGAGCGCCCGCGCTAAGTCGACATGAAAGCCGGCAAGCCGCCCGCTCTGGTCGAGAAAGCTGAATGGCGGAAAATCGGTCGTCATCAGGAAGCGCACGCGTCCCGCGCCAGACAGGTCTGGCAAGGCCAGCCGCTCCCGTGGATCAAAAACATTCGGGACTTTTACGGTCTGGCCCCAAGCAGAACCGCTCGGCAAGCCGATCAAACAGAGTAAAAAAACAATTAACCCATAGAAAGCCAGGGATGTTTTATTTTGTTGTCTCGCTAGCATGCTAGGCCTTGAGCAGAGTGGGGCAGGCATCGCCTGGGGCTGTGTGACACAAGACCAATACACGTCCGCGGCGGCGCGGCGAAGTATGCTTTTGACTTCCGTTCCAACTTCCGACGCCGGCGGCCTCGGCCGCGCCATCGCCCGTGCTAGCCTGCCCCTTGCAAGATCAGCAACTGAAGAGTGCTCGCATCCGGTCGACATCCTGTCCCGCGTTCTGAGACGGCTGAACCTCTCAGATCAGCAATTGGCCGAAGCGGCGGACCGCGCCTTGCGGAATTCCACCTCCGTCGATCGCGAACTGCTCGCAGCCCGAACCGTAACCGAAACAGCCTATTACCAGGCGGTCGCCGCCGAACTCGGCCTCGCCTTCATCGAGACGATCGATCCGCATTTGGTCATTGTGACGCCGTCGATCGACGCGCTGCTGATCATGCCGCACAAACCGATCGGCATCGATCATCGCGGACGCACGCGCAAACTGATCGCACCGGATCTCGCAGGACTGGTCAGTCTTGCCGAAAAGCTCTCTCGGCACGGTGGTCTGCGCCTAGCCTTCGCGATCACCACACCCTCAGCCGTCAGGCAGGCCGTATGGGCGGTCCGCAGCCAAGAACGCGTTGCGGAAACCGTCGGGCACCTCTTCGAAACACAGCAGGCGGCGAGCGCGCGGATCGTGGCGACCGGCAGCCAGGGGTTTGCCTTCGGGACCGTCTTCACGATGCTGGCAGCGCTTCTGATCGCCTTTCCGGTGATCATGCTGATTGGGGCGCATCTGTTCCTGACAAGTCTGTTCGCCACTCTCCTATGGTTACGGGCAACCGCCTTGATCGACGGGTATCGCTTCGATCCGGAGATCGCGCCTGCCGACGCCACCGATCCGACGCTGCCGGTCTATACGGTGATGGTGGCGCTTTACCGCGAACACGCGATGGCCGGGCAATTGGTACGCGCGCTGGACGCAATCGACTGGCCGCGCGCCAAGCTCGACATCAAATTTGTCTGCGAGGCGAATGACCCGGAAACGATCGCCGCCTTGCGCGCGCAGCCACTCGGCCCCGAATACGAGATCGTCGTCGTGCCGCGCGTTCTGCCCTACACGAAGCCCAAGGCGCTGAACTACGCCATGGCCGGTGCACGCGGCGAGCATCTCGTCATCTACGATGCGGAAGACCGCCCGCATCCGGCACAGCTGCTCCAGGCGCTGGCGCGCTTCAGGGCCGGCGGCCCCAAGCTCGGCTGCGTCCAGGCGCCCTTGGTCATCGCCAACCCGCGCCACTCCTGGATCACGGCTCTCTTTGCGCTGGAATATGCGGTGCTCTTTCGCGGGCTCCTGCCCTTTCTCGCCCGCAACGACCTGCCGCTGCCGCTGGGTGGAACCTCCAACCATTTTCGAACGGCAACGCTGCGGGAGGTGGGCGCGTGGGACCCTTTCAATGTGACCGAAGACGCCGATCTCGGCTTTCGGCTTGCCACGCACGGTCATCGGCTGGGCGTGATCTCCCTGCCGACGCTTGAATCGGCGCCCACCGATATCCACACCTGGCATAACCAGCGCACGCGCTGGTTCAAGGGCTGGATGCAAACCTGGCTCGTGATGCTGCGCCGCCCGCGCGGCGGACCGAACGCGCTCGGCTTCGTGCGCTCCGCCACCTTCCAGATCATGACGATCGGGCTTCTCGTTGCCGCCTTGCTCAGCCCGGCAATGGTCTATTTCTTCGGCTTTTCGATGATCTCGGCACTGTCGGTCGACGATCCCAGCCGCACGGGCTTTGAATCCATCCTGTTCGTCGCCGACATCACCATCCTGACGGCAACCTTTGCTTGTTTCGTCCTGCTCGGCCAGCGCGCGATGTCGCCGCTTGAGCGGCTGCGGGTGGGATGGCGCTGGATGCTTCTGCCCGTCTACTGGGCGCTTATGACATGGGCCGCTTGGACCGCGCTTTACGAACTTCTCCGCCGGCCGCACCACTGGGCGAAGACGCCGCACCGGCCGACATCGGCTGCAACGGGCGCCGCCATCGATTCCACTGAGAAAAGTCTGCCAGCCGCCTGCCCGCGTGATCGGCACAGAATCATTTCACCGGAAGCGCGCTGATCGGGCCCAGATTTCGCCATAGTGTATGAGGGTTTTTCTGGAGCGGGTGAAGGGAATCGAACCCTCGTATGCAGCTTGGGAAGCTGCCGTTCTACCATTGAACTACACCCGCTCAATGCCGCTAAACCTATCTGTGCAAACGCCTTTCAGCAAGCCGAAAAAGCTTAGGAACTACTCGTCGTCCGGCCAGACGAGACTGGCTCGATGACGGATTGCCGCAGGCAATTTTTGATAGTTTGACAAGTCCGCCCCCACTCCTCACACTCCGTAACAGTTCGAAACAAATCCGGAGGGAAAAGATGGGCATTTCTGACAAGTGGAACGCATACGAGCCGACCAAGGGCACTCTCGGCTGGGTCGCCGCAGGCTCTGCCGTTGCAACGGTCGTTCTGGGCTTCACGCTCGGCGGCTGGGTTACCGGTGGCACCGCCAATGAAATGGCGCGTGATGCCGCCAATGCGTCGCGTGCCGAACTGGCCGCCTCCGTCTGCGTCGACAATTTCCGTGGCGTGGACACGGCCCGTGCCGATTTCGAAGAACTGACCGGCATGCGGCCGCATCAGCAGCGCGGTTTCGTCGAGAAGGCAGCATGGGCGCAGATCCCGGGCGTCGACCGTCTCGGTCGGGATGCAGCATCGCGCTGCGCGGAAATGATCGTCGCGCTCGATCCTTCGGAACTTTCCATGCCGGTCGCCGAAGTCGTGGATGATGAACCGGAAACTGCGATTCAGTAGGATCCGGCCTCCAGTCAAAGGGCGGCGTCGTCCCTGCCTCCGCCCTTTGACCTTTTCGATTTCTGAGACAGCTTGACTTGCAGGGCCCCGCATTCCACCTAACGGCCGCTCTTCCCTGCTGCAGGCCGCCCCATGAATTCGCTGAAAACCCTGATTGAATCCCGCCGTTTTGAATGGTTCATCACCGCCTTGGTGGTGATCAACGCCATTACGCTCGGGCTGGAAACCATGCCCGCCGTCATGGAGCGCGTCGGCGGGTTCCTGAGGGTGCTCGACCGCGCGATCCTTACCATCTTTGTCGTGGAACTGCTGGCGCGCCTCGCCGTCTACCGAATGGCCTTCTTCCTTGATCCCTGGCGCATCTTCGATCTGCTGGTCGTCTCGATCGCCGTTCTGCCCGCAACCGGCAATCTCTCCGTTCTTCGCGCATTGCGCATCCTGCGCGTGCTGCGCCTCATCAGCGTCGTGCCATCCCTGCGCCGTGTCGTCGGCGGCCTGATCAACGCGCTTCCGGGCATGGGATCGATAGTCTTCCTGCTCGGCCTCGTCTTCTACGTCTTCTCGGTCATGGCGACCAATCTTTACGCGCAGAGCTTCCCCGAATGGTTCGGCTCCATCGGCGAATCCGCCTACACGCTGTTCCAGGTCATGACGCTCGAAAGCTGGTCCATGGGCATCGTCCGGCCGGTGATGGAAACCTACCCGCTCTCCTGGCTGTTCTTCATCCCGTTCATCGTGGCGACATCCTTCACCGTGCTCAATCTCTTCATCGGCATCATCGTTTCGGCGATGCAGGAGGAGCATGAGGCAAGCGCCGCGGACGAGCGCGACGACATGAAGGAAAACCAGCGCAAGATCCTGGCGGAACTGTCCGCTCTGAAGGCAGAGATCGCTCGACTGAATGGCAGCCCGGCGGCGGCTCTCAAGGAAAGCAGTCAGCCCTAGTCGATCGACCGGAAATGCTTGGAAAGCTTCAGGCCCTGCGCCTGATAGTTGGACGAGAGATCCGTGCCGTAAAGCGCATTCGGCCGCTCCGCCATGTGCTCGTAAACCAGGCGCCCGACGATCTGCCCATGTTCCAGGATGAACGGCACTTCGTGGCTGCGCACTTCCAGCACAGCCCGGCTGCCGGCTCCGCCGGCGGGATCGTGCCCGAAACCGGGATCGAAGAAGCCGGCATAATGCACCCGGAACTCACCGACCAACGGGTCGAAAGGCGTCATCTCGGCCGCGAAGAGCGGCGGCACATGCACCGCCTCGCGCGAAACGAGGATGTAGAACTCGTCCGGATCGAGCACCATCTCGGCCGCCTGGCGGCGATGGATCGGCTCCCAGAAATCGAGAACGTCGTGGGCAGCCTTGCGATCGACGTCGATGACGCCCGTGTGACGCTTGCCGCGGTAGCCGATAAGCCCACGCTCATCGCCTTCCAGATCGATGGAAAGCGCAATGCCCCCGCCGGAGATATTGGCATCGCCCGTACTGACCAGGCGCTCCGACGCATGCAGATCGACAAGCTGCTCCTCGTTCAGGAGTGCATTGCCGCTGCGGAACCGGATCTGCGACAGACGTGAGCCGGCACGCACGATGATCGGGAACGTGCGCGGGCTGATCTCGATGTAAAGCTCGCCGTGATAGCCAGCCGGAACCTTGTCGAATTCCTGACCGCCATCCACCATCACGCGCGTGAAGATGTCGAGCCGGCCGGTCGAGCTCTTGGGATTGGTGGAAGCGCTTAAGCCCGCAGGCAACGCCAACCTTTCCATCAGAGGCACGATATAGACGCAGCCTGTCTCCAGAACCGCGCCTTCGCTCAGATCCACCTCGTGCAGTTTCAGGCGATCGAGCTTCGTGCGCACAGGCGTTTCGCGCCCCGGCAGGAAGCTCGCGCGGACGCGAAAGGCCCGTGCACCGAGGCGAAGATCGAGGCTTGCCGGCTGGATCTGGTCGCCGTCCAGCGGCCGCTCGGTGACAAGCGCTCCCGTTTCGAACAGCGCCGCAATCGCGGCATCGGCCAATATGCCGGGTGTCAAGATCGTTCCCTCGCCAGCGTCTCAAGGCCGCATCATTCGCAGCCATGCAGAATTGACGCAAGATTGGAGTGCCGGTATAGCCTCCTTATCCCGTGGTGATTTGGCCGGCCGGCTTGCAGCCACGTTAAAGAAGTTGCTAAAATGGTCGGGTGTCACGAACCGGCCAGCTATGCGGCCGGTTTTTTTGTGACCGCGTTGCGGTTGAGAACGGAAAAAGCACGATGACATCGAAGACCTGGCGTACGGCAACCGCCCTCGTCCACGGCGGCACCACGAGATCGCAGCACGGCGAGACCTCCGAGGCCCTCTTCCTCACGCAAGGCTACGTCTACGAAAGTGCGGAAGCCGCCGAAGCGCGCTTCAAGGGCGAGGCGGAAGGCTTCATCTACTCGCGCTACGCCAACCCGACCGTCGACATGTTCGAAAAGCGCATGTGCGGGCTGGAAGGCGCCGAAGACGCCCGGGCGACCGCAACGGGCATGGCCGCCGTTTCCGCAGCGCTTCTCTGCCAGGTGAAGGCGGGCGACCATGTCGTTGCTGCCCGCGCGCTCTTCGGTTCCTGTCGCTGGGTCGTCGAAAAGCTGATGGCGCGCTACGGCGTGGAGACGACGCTGGTCGATGGCCGCGACATCGAGAACTGGAAGAAGGCCGTTCGCCCGAACACGAAGGTCTTCTTCCTCGAGAGCCCGACCAACCCGACGCTGGAAGTCATCGACATTGCTGCCGTCGCAACGCTCGCCAATGAGATCGGCGCCCGCGTCGTCGTCGACAACGTCTTCGCAACACCCCTTTTCCAGAAGCCGCTGGAGCTTGGCGCACATATCGTCGTCTATTCGACCACCAAGCACATCGACGGCCAGGGCCGTTGTCTTGGCGGCGTGATCCTCTCCGACAAGGAATGGATCAACGAGCATTTGCACGACTATTTCCGCCACACCGGCCCGTCCATGTCGCCCTTCAATGCCTGGACGATGCTGAAGGGCCTGGAGACGCTTCCCCTGCGCGTCCGTCAGCAGACGGAAAGCGCGACCCGCATCGCCGACGCGCTCGATGGCCGCAAGGGCGTCAACCGCGTCATCTATCCGGGCCGGGCCGACCACCCGCAGGCCGACATCATCGCCAAGCAGATGAGCGGCGGCTCGACCCTCGTTGCCATCGACATCGAAGGCGGCAAGGCGGCAGCGTTCGCGTTCCAGAACGCGCTCGAGATCATCCGCATCTCCAACAATCTCGGCGATGCCAAGAGCCTGATCACCCATCCGGCCACCACGACGCACAAGAACCTCGCCGAAGACGACCGCGTGGAACTCGGCATTGGCGCCGGCACGCTGCGCCTGTCCGTCGGGCTCGAGGATACCGACGATCTGATCGAGGACATCGACCGGGCGCTATCGGCGATCTAGTCCGGGTCGGCGAACAGGCTGCGCGCCTCAACGATCCGCGACAGCGCCGTATAGAAGCAGAGGATCGCGAAGAAGATCGCGATCCACGCAAAATATCCGGGCACAAGACAGAAGGCGAGGAAGACGAGCAGCGTTTCGGCAGCCTCCGCCAAGCCTGTCGTGAAATAGAAGGATTTCACGCCGCGCGCCTCGGTCGAGAGCCCACGCTTTTGCGCAATCGTCGCGAAAGCCAGAAAGCTCGCGCCATTCACGTAGAAGGACAGCAGCAGCAGCCCGCCGGCGATGCCGTTTTGCTGCGGATCCTGAATAATGAAGGCCAGCGGGATGAGGCCGTAGAAAGCGAAGTCGAGAACGATATCGAGAAACCCGCCGAAATCGCTTGGCGCCGTTGCGCGCGCCACTGCGCCATCGAGACCATCGAGCGCACGGCTCACCAGAATGAGGACGAATGCTGCGAAAAACTGCTCGGCGACGATCGCAGCTCCGGCGAAAACGCCGATCAGCAGGCCAACGAGCGTGACGTGGTTGGCGCTGACGCCCCAGCCTGCCAGCCCCCGGCCAATGCGGTCGAGGGTCGGCTGGATGATGGATTTGGCTGCTCCGTCCAGCATTGTGCCTGCCCCTGATGACGAAATGCCACGCCGCTGTAGCGTCCCTTGGCGCTTCTGGCCAGCACCGCCGCGTCACGCTGCCGTGAGGATGCCGTTAACACTACCGAAACTATGATTCTTGACGTGTCGTGGCCGCTGTAGAATATCAGCGAGAGAATAGGCCGCCGTTGCGGCTTGGAAGGAATGACCATGTATCGCGCATTGACCCGCGACATCGAAGTAACGGTCGAGCCCTTCTATCTGGACGACCAATCGGACCCGGACGACAGCCGTTATGTCTGGGGCTATCGCATCGTGATTGCCAACAAATCCAACACGGTCGTTCAACTGAAGAGCCGCTACTGGCACATCACCGACGAGCAAGGCCGCGTCGATGAGGTTCGCGGCCCTGGCGTCGTCGGCGAGCAGCCCATCCTGCGCCCCGGCGACAGCTATGAGTACCAGTCGGGCTGCCCGCTCGATACGCCGTCCGGCGTCATGTACGGCCTCTACGAGATGCAGTCGGAAGACGGGGAGAGCTTCGAAGTGGCCATTCCCGCTTTCTCGCTGGATCGACCAGGAGCGGCGAGAACCCTCAATTGAGCGATGCGCTCGATTTCCGGCCGGTTTTTCTTGTTACAGGCACCCTCCTCGCCGCGCTCGGGCTGGCCATGCTCGTTCCGGCGCTCGTCGGGTTTGCCGCTCAGGACGAAGACTGGACGGTTTTTGTCGTCTGTTCGCTGATCACCACGCTCGTTGGCAGCTCGCTCTTCGCCGCAACCAGAGGCACCGCGCAAGGCCTCTCCCGGCGTCAGGCATTGTTGATGACAGTGATCTCATGGCTGGCGCTCGTCTTCTTCGCCTCCCTGCCCTTCGTCTGGACCGGCGTTCTACCGAGCTACACCGACGCATTTTTCGAGAGCATGTCGGGTCTGACGACCACCGGCGCGACCGTCATCATCGGGCTCGACACCACCTCGGTCGGGGTTCTGTTCTGGCGCGGCCTACTGCAATGGCTGGGCGGCCTTGGCATCATCGTCATGGCAATCGCGGTGCTGCCCATGCTGCAGATCGGCGGCATGCAACTGTTCAAGGCCGAAGCCTTCGACACGGCCGAAAAGATCCTGCCGCGCGCGCGCCAGATATCCAGTTCCATCACCTTCGTGTTCATCGGCATCACGCTGATCTGCGCCATGTGCTACGGCGCCGCCGGTATGGGCATCACCGATGCGGTCATCCATGCCATGACCACGGTCGCCACCGGCGGCTTCTCCACCAAGGACGCCTCTTTCGGCCATTTTGACAGCGCTTCCATCGAGTGGATCGCGGTCTTCTTCATGATCGCCGGATCGATCCCGTTCCTGCTTTACGTGCAGCTGCTGCAAGGTCGGGCCCGCTCGCTCTTCGATGACGATCAGGTGCGGGCGTTCCTCCTGTTCGTGCTCGCGGCTTCCCTGATCGCCTGGGGCATCGCCGATCGCAGTGGCTACCACCAGGGTCATGACGCTCTGCGACACGCGGCCTTCAACGTGATCTCCGTCGTCACCGGCACCGGCTATGCGTCGACCGATTACGGCCTCTGGGGCTCGCACGCCGTTGCATTCTTCTTCGTCATCATGTTCGCCGGCGGCTGTGCCGGGTCGACTTCGTGCGGGATCAAGATCTTCCGCTTCATCGTGCTGTTCGAAGCGGTGCGGGAACACATCTACCGCGTGCTCTATCCGCGCGGCATCTTCCGGCCGAAGTTCAACGGCCGACCGATCGAAGGCTCCGTCATCACCTCGGTGATGAGCTTTTTCTTCCTGTTCATCATGGCTTTCGCGTTTCTGTCGCTCGGCCTGATGATGACCGGCCTCGACATGACGACGGCGCTCTCCGGCGCCGGCTCGGCGCTCTCCAATGTCGGCCCGGGGCTTGGCCATCTGATCGGGCCTGCCGGAAACTATGCGAGCCTCAACGATACGGCGAAATGGATCCTGTCGGCGGGCATGTTTCTTGGCCGCCTGGAGCTGTTCACGATCCTCGTGCTCTTTCTGCCGCGGTTCTGGCGAACCTGATCCGCACTTAAAGAGACGCCGGTGTCACCGGTGCCCGGCGGCCGTAGATCGCCGAAAGCGCGCCGCGGATATCGTACCCGATACCGATGAACGCCGGCACCAGCATCAGCACGAGCACGGTCGAAATGCCGAGGCCGAACACGATCGTCACGGCCATCGGGATGAGGAACTGAGCCTGGACGCTCGTCTCGAAGATCAGCGGAAACAGGCCGCCGATCGTCGTCAGCGACGTCAGAAGCACGGCCCGGAACCGATCGCGGCTGGCGCCGATGGCCGCCTCATCGACAGCGTTGCCGGCTTTCAGCCGCTCCTCCATACGGTCTACGAGAATGATGGAGTCGTTAACCAGAATCCCGCCAAGACCGAGCAGACCGATGAGCGACATGATCGTCAACGGAAAGCCCAGCACCCAATGGCCAAAGACGGCACCGGCAAGCCCGAATGGAATGATCAGCATGACAGCGATCGGTCGCCAATAGCTGCCGAACACCCAGGCGAGGATGATGTAGATCACGGTCAGCGCCGCCATGGTGGCGATCGTCAGATCCGAGAACGCCTCTTCCTGTTCTTCCGCGCGGCCGCCGAAATTGAAATCCACACCATGTTCGGCGGCAATCAGATCAAGCCCGCCGCTGCCTCTCAGCTGCGCGAGAACCGCATCGGGCGTTGTCTGAGCTAAATCGACGTCCCCGGTCACCGACAAGGTCGATTGACCGTCCCGACGGCGGATCGAGGAGAAGCCCTGCCGCTCAGAGAGCGATACGACCTCGGTCAGTGGCACATAGCTGCCATCGGCCGTGCGCAGCTCGAAATTTCTGATCGCGCCGGAGCCCTGCTGACGCATCGTCTGGCTGATGCGTACCGTCACTTCGTCGTCACCGCGCGCGAAGCGAAACGGGATCGCGCCCTGGAATGCATTGCGGATCTGCCGGCCAACCTCGTCCGTCGTGAAGCCGAGTAGCGCGCCACGCGTCGTCAATTCCATGACAAGCTCGGGCTTGCCGTAGGGCAGATCGTCCTCGACGCCGGAAACGCCGGGGATCGTCGCGAGCAGCGCGATCACATCGTCCGATGCTGCCTTGAGAGAGCTGATGCGGTCGCCCTGCAAGCGGATTTCGACATCACGGCCGGGAGGCCCAAGGCGCGCCTGGAAGATCGAAAAGCGCCGAACGCCGGCGATGTCCGGCGCAGCTTCTTCCCACGCGGCGACGATCTCCGGCGTGCGGATGGTCCGGCTTTCAGATGTCGTCAGCTGCACATTGATCCGCGCTGTCGTATCGCCGCTGCGGCCCGATGTGCCGAGCGTCGTGAAGGTGGCGGCGATCAGCGCGCCTTCTTCGGCAAGGCCTCGTTCCGCCTCCCGCAGCGCCGCCTCTATGCGCCCGATGGCGGCAACGGCTTCCGCTTCCGGCAGGCCCGCATTGAAGACGATGCTGCCCGAAATCGTTTCGGCTTCCGGGGATTCAAAGAAGACAAAAGGCACATGCTGACCGCGCAGCAGCCCGACGCTGACGATCATCATCACGCCGACCGACAGCGCCACGGTCACGTAACGCCAATGAAACGCCGCGGAGACGACACGGTGAAACGGCCCGTCGCGGAAGGCTTCGAACCGTCGATCGAAGCCTTTGCGGAAGCGGCTCTTCTGCGAAGCGGACGAACCGGCATCGCGGCGCTGCAGATTCTGAATGGCAAATTCCAGCAAGCCCGCGATGAGCAGCGCCACGGCGCCGATGATCGCCGCCTGAAGCACCGGCGCCAGAGTGCCAAGCGCGAGCGAGGCCTGGCCGAGCAGCGAGGCGCTTTCCGCGCCCAGACCCGATTGACGCGACAGGAAAACGGCCGCCGCAAACGTCAGCATCAGCGCAATAGCGAGATGGCGCCAATAGGACCAGCCGACGCGCCGCTTGCGCCCGAGCGAATGGGCCAGGTGCCCCGGAAGCACGAAGAAGCATTCGACGAGGCTCGCCACCAGAACGGCAATGACCACGAGCGGCAAAGCGCTCATCATCTGCCCGATCGGTCCACCCAGGATCACGATCGGGGCGAATGCGGCGAGCGTCGTCGCCATGGCCGCGAGCACCGGCGTCATGACCATGCCGACGCCGTTCTCCGCTGCCGTCAGCGGGTCGTCGCCCATCTCAAGCCGCGTGTTGGTCTGTTCACCAACAACGATCGCATCATCGACAATGACGCCGAGCATCATGATCAGCGCGAAGATCGAGATCATGTTGATCGACTGCCCCGACACATACATGAGCCCGAGCGTGGCCATGACCGCGACCGGAATTCCCGCGGCGACCCAGAACGCGATGCGGAAGTCGAGGAACAGGAACAGCACCACGATGACGACGAGCAAGCCGCCGATGCCGTTCTCGATCAGGAGCCACACCCGTTCTTCGAGCGCGTCGGACGCCACGTCATAAGTCTGAATCTCGATATTTGCCGGAAGTTGCGGCGTGAGGCTTGCGAGATAGGTGTTGAGGATCGATGCGGTCTGCAGGGTATCGGCGTTGGCGGCACGCTGGATGTCCAGTTCGATCGCAGGCGTGCCGTTCGAAAAGCCGCGCTGCTCGTCGGGATCGTATCCACCCTCGATGCGCGCAACATCGCCTAGCGTCACGCGCTCGCCGGTCGGCAGGGTCTTGATCTCCATGGCGGCGAGGCGCGCTGGCGTCTCCCGCTCGGCAATCAGCCGCACCTGGCGCTCGACAGAGCCTTCAACATTGCCCGAAGGCACATCCCGGCTGTTCGCCGAAATCGCCTGCGAGACCTCCTCGATGGTCATGCCAAGCCGACGGAGCTCGCGTTCATCGATATCGATGACGATTTCGGGGCTGCGCAGCCCCGTGAATTCGATCCGGTCGATGCCGCGCGCGACCAGATCGTCGCGGATACGCTTCGCCCAATTGCGCTTCACGTCTTCCGACGCTGCTCCGGTCACAGCGAGTTTGGCGACACCTTCGAAGAACTGTGCGCGGGTGACCCGCGGCGTCTCCACGTCGGTCGGCAGGTTAGAGACGCCGCGCACGGCGCTTTCCACTTCCGCCAACGCGCGCTGCATGTCCGTGCCTTCGGCGAAGTCGAGCCGGATCGAGCCCGATCCCTCGCTCGCCGTGGACGACATGTCGTCGACGCCGTCGATATAACGCACCGCCGGCTCGACCAGCGCCAACACGTTGCGCTCGACGTCCTCGGCGCTTGCCCCTGGCCATGCGAGCGACACCGAGATGCTCGGTTGTTCGACAGGCGGGAAGAACTGGGTGTTGATCCGTGCCAGGCTGAAAAGCCCGAAGATGATCATCAGCGCCATCAGCATGTTGGCGGCGTTCGGATGCCGCACGAAGGTGCGCAGGATACCGCCGCCGGCAGCGCGTCCGGCACGCTGGCGGGCTTCCACCATCGATTGGCGAATGGGAGAGCGCGCCATCGTCAGCCTCCGAAGGCGCGCATGGCGCCTCGGCCACCGGGCCGTCTGCCGCCGCTGCGTTCACCTGCGGGCTCGACAGCCTCGGCCGCAGGATCCGTATCGCTCGCTTCGCCGGCAATGCGCACGGCCAGGCCCTCATCGGCCTCCGTGAGACGCGTCGTCAGAACGCGCTCACCCGGCTGCAGGTCGCCTCGAAGCAGAACCGTGTCGCCTTGATAAGCAAGAACCGTCACCTCGCGGCGCCGCAGCACGCCCTCTTCGATGACATAGGCATGGCCGGGATCGTAAACCGCGCTTTCAGGCAGTTCGATGGTGTCGGCATAGAGCCGATCTGGCACGGATAGTGCGACGAAGGCGCCCGGCCGCAACTGCACGGCATGATCGGCCGGAGCCAGCCGCGCGAAAACCTCGACACCGCCGCGGTCGGACGCAACCGTGGCACCCAGGCGATCGATCGTGCCTTCATACCGGTAGGTCTCCGTGCCCACGACCCACGATGCCTCGATCGCGCGCCCGATCAGCGGTTCGCCATCGGACGAGATCCGGCCGTATTGCGCATCGGTGAGCGTGAAGCGGGCCTCGAGCAGCCGGTCGTCGTAAATGGAGGCGATGATGTCGGCGCTGCCGGCAATACGCCCCGGCTCCGCGATGGCTTCGGAGATCACCCCGGCAAAAGGTGCCGTCAGCGTGGTGTTGGAAAGCGCGCGCTCGGCTTGGCGCACCAGCCATTCCTGCCGCTCGATCTCCGCCTGCTGCTGGTTGCGGCGTGCCTCTTCTACGAGAAGCGTGTTCCTGCTCTGGCTGACTGCCTGACTGCGCTGCGACACGACAAGGCGGCGTTCATCGAGCTGCTGCTGCGTGCCAGCGCCGCGATCGAAGAGAGATTGCGCGCGGAGAAGATCGCTCTCGGCGATCTCCAATTGCAGTTCCGCACTCTGCTGCTGCTCTCGCTCGGCCGTGATGCGCGCATCGATCTCGCTGAGCACCGCCTGTGCCTGCGCCAGGCTCGCGCGCGCTTCGGTCAACTGCCCTTCATAGGTGAAGGGATCGATGCGGGCGAGAAGTTCGCCCTGCTCGATGCGCTGGCCGGCTCGCAACTGCGGATTAACCTCGATGATCTCGCCCGTCACCTGGGCGCGCAGATCGACCGTGCGCTGTGCGACGACATCGCCATAGGCCAGAATGTCGGGCCGGTGATCCTCGATCACGACATTCTGCGCAGCCACCGCATAGACCGTCGGCGTGATCGGGCTCGGCACCCGTTCGGGACGCGCGGCGATCACCATCGTCATGACGACGTAGGATCCGACGAGGATCGCCAGCATCAGCACGAATTGGAGGACGAAGCGACCGGTGCGCCGCATCGTCGAGCCGGACGCACGCGTGGCATCGTTCACGCGATCGGTGGATACGGACTCGTCATGGGGAGAGATCAGCATAAGCGTGCTCCGTCAAACTCATCGTCTGGGATAGTCGCGGGCTCGGCACTTCGGCCCTTTTGTCCCGCGAGAACCGCCATCCGACCGACGTCCCCGGCGCACGGCTTTCATATGTGTTCAAGCTAGATGCCGAACGGATGAAGACAAGGCAAATTAAAGTTTTGTCATGTGATCGCGGCTCCAGGCGATGCATACCCCCGCCCAAAGCGACTTGAGCCGCATGACGCGGCTCAAGATTTCTAGTGGAGGTGGCTTTCGCTTTCCGCGCTGTTTGCGCCGAGCTCTTCGGGTTCGAAGCGGTACTCGGTCGAACAGAACTCGCAGGTGACGGCGATGACGCCATCCTCGGTGCTCTCGGCGATTTCGTCGCTGGTGAAATTGTCGAGCACCGACTTGATCTTCTCGCGCGAACACGTGCACCGGTCGAGAACGGGCGCCGGTTCGAAAACGCGCACGCCGCGTTCGTGAAAGAGCCGGAACAGCAGCCGCTCCGAGCCGACGAGCGGATCGGTCAATTCATCCGCATCGATGCTTTCCACCATGGCGACGGCTTCGACCCAGGCGTCGTCGTCCTCGACGCCCGTCGGCTCAAAATCATCCGGCGCATCGCCGCCGGGTAGATCACTCTGACGCATGCGTTCGGGCGCATCGGGCAGGAACTGGACGATGACGCCGCCGGCCCGCCATTGATGCCGCGGCCGGCCATCCTCATCGCGATCATAAAGCTGCGCCACCGAAAGCCGAACCTTCGTCGGTATCTGCTCGGACTGCCGGAAATAGGCGCCGGCGATCTCTTCCAGCGTCGCGCCATCCAGTTCGACGATGCCCTGATAGCGCTGCATGAACTCGCCCTGGTCGATCGTGAAGGCGAGGATGCCCTTGCCGAGCAGTTCATGCGGCTCGAGCCGGTTGTCGGCGACCGCTTGCGCAAGCGCCTGCTCGTTAAAGCGCGCATAGGCGCGCACGGCATCAGGCGTGGTAAAGTCTGCCACCAAAAGGTCGACCGGCCCATCGCCCTGCGTCTGCACCATGAACTTGCCATCGAATTTCAGCGACGTGCCGATCAGCACCGTCAGCGTGATCGCCTCGGCAAGCAGGCGAGCGACAGGCTCGGGGTAATCGTGGCGCGCCATGATCTTGTCGAGCATCGGGCCGAGTTGCACAGCACGGCCGCGCGCATCGAGCGCCTCCACCTGGAATGGCAGGACGTGATCGTCGCCGGCATAGTCGAACTCGCCCAGTCTGGGGCTTTGGTCATTCATCGGGTTTCTCCGGGGAAGAAGTGCCGGCAACGAGCGCACGGCTGAACTATTTGCCGGATATTTAGGTACTCAGACGCCCATGCACCAGGCGATGATGGCCTTCTGCGCGTGCAGCCGGTTTTCCGCCTCGTCGAACACCACCGATTGCACGCCGTCGATGACACCATCAGTCACTTCCTCGCCGCGATGCGCCGGCAGGCAGTGCATGAAGAGCGCATCCGGATTGGCTTCCGCCATCAGCGCCTCGTTCACCTGATAGGGCTGGAAGACGTTGTGGCCGCGCGCGCGATGTTCCTGGCCCATGGAGAACCAGGTATCGGTCACCACGCAATCGGCGCCGCGCACCGCATCCATCGGGTCGTTCGTGACATTGACGATGCCGCCATTGGCGCGCGCCCAGTCCACATAGCGCGCCTCCGGCTCGGAGCCTTCCGGCACCGCGACATTCATCGTGAAACCAAAGCGCGCCGATGCCTCGATCAGCGAATGCAGCACGTTGTTGCCATCGCCCGACCAGGCGACCGTCTTGCCCTTGATCGGCCCGCGATGCTCTTCGAAGGTCAGGATATCGGCCATGATCTGGCAGGGATGGGTGTCGTCCGTCAGCGCATTGATCACGGGCACGGTCGCGTGTTCAGCCAGTTCCAGCAGGCGGCTGTGCTCGGTCGTGCGGATCATGATGATGTCGACGTAGCGCGACAGCACCTTGGCCGTATCGGCAATCGTCTCGGCGCGCCCGAGCTGCATCTCCGTGCCGGAAAGAAACAGCGTTTCCCCACCGAGCTGGCGCATGCCGACATCGAAGGACACGCGCGTGCGCGTCGACGGCTTTTCGAAGATCATGGCAAGCACTTTGCCGGCGAGGGGCTTGTCGCCCTGACCCGACTTCAAGGCATCCTTGATCGTGCGCGCATTGTCGATCATCCCGCGAAGATCGTCTGCCGTCGTGGTCGATAGATCGATGAAATGACGTGGCGTGCCGTTGGCGCCCATGGTGATGATCCCCGTGCCCCGGCCTGCTTTCAGGCGGAAATTGCCTGTTTGGATGAAGAAAGTTCAGAAGCGACCATGTCGATGCGCGACAGCCCTTCGCGCATTTCCTCGGCCGTGATGGTCAGCGGCGGCAGAAGGCGAACGACGTTGTCGCCAGCCGGTACCGACAGCATGTGATGCGCGCGAAGGCCCGCGACCATCTCCGTGTTCGGCACGACGGTCTTCAACCCGAGCATCAGGCCGCGCCCGCGGATTTCGGCGACCACATCGGGATAGCGATCCTTGATTGCCTCGAGGCCCTGCTTTGCCACCAGCGACAGGTCGCGCACATGCTCCAAGAAGCCATCCGCCAGGATGACGTCGAGAACGGCATTGCCAACGGCCATGGCGAGCGGATTGCCGCCATAGGTCGTGCCGTGCGTGCCGGGCACCATTCCCGCGGCCGCTTCGGACGTTGCGAGACAGACGCCGAGCGGGAACCCTCCACCGATGCCTTTGGCGACCGCCATGATGTCCGGCGAAATGCCCGACCATTCATGCGCGAAGAGCTTGCCCGTGCGACCGACGCCCGACTGCACCTCGTCGAAGATCAGCAGCGTACCGGTCTCATCGCACAGAGCCCTCAGCTGGCGCAGCCGTTCGTCGGGAACCGGCCGAACACCGCCCTCGCCCTGCACGGGCTCGATCAGAATCGCGGCCGTATCCTCGGTGACAGCGGCTTCGAGTGCGGCCCAATCGTCGAACGGTACCTGGTCGAAACCCTCGACCTTGGGCCCGAAGCCTTCGAGATATTTGGGCTGGCCACCGGCAGCGATCGTCGCGAGCGTCCGCCCGTGGAATGCCCCTTCGAAGGTGACGATGCGGAACCGCTCGCCCTGCCCGCGCGCATGATGATAACGGCGTGCGGTCTTGATCGCACACTCCAGCGCTTCGGCACCGGAATTGGTGAAGAAGGCGCGATCCGCGAAGGTCGCCTCCGTCAGGCGGCGCGCAAGCCGCTCCTGCCCGGGAATCTCATAGAGATTGGACAGGTGCCACAATTTGTCGGCCTGCTCCTTGAGCGCGGCGACGAGATGCGGATGGGAATGCCCGAGCGAGTTCACGGCGATGCCAGCGGCGAAATCCAGATATCGCTTGCCATCCTCGCTCGTCAGCCAGACACCATCGCCACGCTCGAAGCGGAGCGGAGCGCGGTTGTAAGTCTCGAAAAGCGGCGACGCCGGTGCCATCTGGCGCAAACTCCCATTCAAGGCCACACCGCAAAAGGCTCGGACGGTTCGCGTCGCAAACTTCAAGGACTGCGGCCTGAAAATTGAAAAGCCGCCCTGCGGCGGCCCGACGCACTATCTTCATTTCGCCCGGCGCTGTCAAGAAAACGCCCCTTGTGCCGGCTACCACGCAATTCGCCTAAAAAGCCCCAAGTTGGGGAAAACTCAAAAAAGCGAATCGGCCGATTCCCGGGACTCTTGTCACGGAGTCTGCCGACCATTAAGTTGAAATAACAGCACTAGACTGCATGCGGCGGACCTAGTCATCACACAGTATTAAGGCGACGCGGTTCCGTTGATACTTCGGGCCAGCGCCGAGGGATTCTGCTGCGCCCTATATCGAAACTGGAGTTGCGGCCATGAATTGGACCGACGAGCGCGTCGAAAAACTTACCAAATTGTGGGCCGACGGCCTCAGCGCGAGCCAGATTGCCGCACAATTGGGTGGCGTGACACGAAATGCTGTCATCGGCAAAGTACATCGCCTGAACCTGCCGGGACGTGCAAAGTCCGGCGGCACTCCTGCGCCGCGCGCAAAACGGCCGGCACCGGCTCCGCGCCCGGCCTCCAACTTCAACGCCCGCCCTGCAGCACCGCGCGCGATTTCCCGTGGTGGCGCAGCTGCTGCGGTGCGTGAAGATGTCGCCATGGAAGCAGCGCCGCAGACACGTCCCGTCAGCGACGTCGTCGTGCCGATCGCCAAGCGCTTGGCGCTGGTCGACCTGACCGAGCGCACATGCAAGTGGCCGGTTGGCGACCCGATGCACGAAGACTTCCACTTCTGCGGCCACGATTCAGGCGAGAACACGCCCTACTGCAAATACCACGCGCGTCTCGCCTTCCAGGTCTCGGGCGAAAGGCGCCGGGCGCGCTGATCGCGCGCCGTCGTCGTCAAATTTAAGTTGAGAATGAAGAAGGCGCTCAGCCTTCCAGCGCGTAGCCGGCGCCCCGCACCGTGCGGATGACATCACGCATATTGGCGAGATTGATCGCCTTGCGCAGCCGGCCGACATGCACGTCCACCGTGCGCTCGTCGACATAGATGTCATGGCCCCACACGCCATCGAGCAGTTGCGCGCGTGAATAGACACGGCCGGGCGACGACATCAGAAATTCCAATAGCTTGAATTCTGTCGGTCCAAGCCGGATTTCGCGGCCCTTGCGGTGGACGCGGTGGGTTTCGCGATCGAGCGTGATGTCGCCGCTCTGCAGCACCGAAGAGATGACCTCGGGCTTGGCACGGCGCAGCATGGCGCGAACACGCGCCATCAGTTCAGGCGTCGAAAACGGCTTCACCACATAGTCGTCGGCACCGGTCGCGAGACCGCGAATGCGCTCGCTCTCTTCAGCACGCGCCGTCAGCATGATGATCGGCAAGCGTTCGGTTTCAGGCCGCGCGCGCAGGCGGCGGCAGAGCTCGATGCCAGAGACGCCGGGAAGCATCCAGTCTAGGATGAGCAGGTCCGGAACGCGCTCCTTCAGCTGGATCTCGGCCTCGTCGCCGCGGAGAACAGTGTCGACCTTGTAGCCTTCGGCTTCCAGATTGTAACGCAGGAGCACGCTCAGCGCTTCTTCGTCCTCGACGACCGTTATCTTTGGCAGCATCTTCCCATCGTCTCCGTCAGTGGCCGCTGGCCATCACTGTCGCAGTCTTGTCGCCGCGCGGGCGTTCGCCGAGCAGCCGGTCGCCTGTCGCCATGTAGTAGATCGTCTCGGCGATGTTGGTCGCATGATCGCCGATGCGCTCGATGTTCTTGGCGCAGAACAGGAGATGCGTGCAGGCCGAGATGTTGCGCGGATCTTCCATCATGTAGGTCAGCAACTCACGAAACAGCGACGTGTACATCGCGTCGATTTCGTCGTCGCGCTGGCGCACCTGGTTCGCCGCAACGGCCGAGCGCGTCGAATAGGCATCGAGCACTTCCTTCAGCTGCGTCAAAGCGAGTTCGGAGAGGTGCTCGAGCCCCCGCACCAGCTGCTTCGGCTGGGCCGATCCCTGTACGGCGACGACGCGCTTGGCGATGTTCTTGCCCATGTCGCCGACGCGCTCGAGGTCGGCGGCGATACGGATCGCGCCCATCACTTCGCGCAGATCGTGTGCCATGGGCTGGCGCTTGGCGATGACGACGATCGCACGCTCGTTGATGTCGCGCTCGGCGTCGTCGAGAATGATGTCCTCGGCGATGATCCTCTGGGCGCTCCCCGCATCGGAAGCCACCAGCGCGGCGACGGCGTCGCCCACCATGCGTTCCGCGATTCCGCCCATCTCCGAGACCCGGCGCATCAGATATTTCAGCTCTTCGTCGAAGGACGAGACGATATGCGGATCGCTCATTGTTCTCTCCGTGGCCACAGCCGGTTGGTCAGCCGAACCGGCCTGTGATGTAATCCTGGGTGCGCTTGTCTTCCGGGTTCGTGAAGATCTTGTCGGTCGGACCTTCCTCCACGAGATTGCCGAGATGGAAGAACGCCGTCTTCTGCGAAACGCGCGCCGCCTGCTGCATCGAGTGCGTCACGATGATGATCGTGTAGTTCTCGCGCAGTTCGTCGATCAGCTCCTCGATGATGGCCGTTGCGATCGGGTCGAGCGCCGAACACGGCTCGTCCATCAAAATGACTTCCGGACCGACCGCGATGGCGCGCGCGATGCAGAGGCGCTGCTGCTGGCCGCCCGAGAGGCCGGTGCCCGGCTCGTGAAGACGATCCTTGACCTCGTTGAAGAGCCCTGCCTTGCGCAAGCTCGACACGACGACTTCTTCCGCATCAGCCTTAGTGCGGATGAGACCGTGGATTCGCGGACCGTAGGCGACGTTTTCGAAAATCGATTTCGGAAAAGGATTGGGCTTCTGAAACACCATGCCGACGCGGGCACGCAGTTCGACGACGTCCAGCGAGGGATCGTAGATGTCCTCGCCGTCGAGTTCGATCTTGCCGCCGACACGCGCGCCTTCGATCGTGTCGTTCATGCGGTTGATGCAGCGCAGGAACGTGGACTTGCCGCAGCCCGATGGGCCGATGAAGGCCGTAACGGCGCGGTCAGGAATGTCGACCGACACGTCGAACAACGCCTGCTTGGCGCCATAGAAGACCGACACGTCGCTGGCACGCACGCGAACGCTGCGTTGGGCAAGCTCGGCTGCGCCGTGGTCCCTGGCGTGCTCTGCGTTCGGGGCGAGTTCCGCATGTGGAAAGTTCATTCCAGAGGCCATGACGGGATCCTTGGTGATGGTGCTATCTGACGTCACTTGCGTTTCTCCAGTCGCGACCGAAGGAAGATTGCGATCGCATTGAGGCTCAGCATCAGGCCGAGTAGCACGATGATGGCGGCAGAAGTACGCGCTTCGAAGAAATTACGGTTTTCGTTGCCCTGCCAGAGATAGATCTGCACCGGCAAGGCAGACGCCTGGTCCATGGGACTGCTCGGAATGTTGGCGACGAAGGCGTTCATGCCGATCAGCAGCAGAGGAGCAGTTTCCCCGAGCGCCTGAGCGACGCCGATGATGGCGGCAGTCAGAATGCCCGGATAGGTGATCGGCAGCACATGATGGAAGACCATCTGCGTGCGCGATGCGCCGAGACCAAGGGCCGCCTGGCGAAGAGAAGGCGGCACTGCGCGCAGCGATGAGCGCGTGGCAATAATGATCGTCGGCAGCGTCATCAGCGTCAGAACGAGGCCACCGACGAGCGGCGCGGAAAGCGGCAGACGGAAATAGTTGATGAAGACCGCCGCGCCCAGCAGACCGAACACGATGGAAGGCACCGCCGCCAGATTGTTGATCGTGATCTCGATCACATCGGTCAGCCGGTTCTTCGGCGCGAATTCTTCGAGATATACGGCGCTTGCGACACCGATCGGCACGGCGAGCACGATGACGATCAGCATCATATAGAGCGAGCCCATGAAGGCGCCCGCGAGACCCGCGCTGGCCGGTGCCGAGCGGGAGTCGACATTGGTGAAGAGGTGCGACGCGAAGGCGAAGCGGATCTCGCCGCGCTCCAGAAGGTCGTCAGCAAGCGCCCGCGCATCCGCCGAAAGCTGCTGGCGGGCATCCGGCAGGCTGCGGTCGATCGTGCCCTTCAGCCAGTTATCGGCGTCAGCCGAGGCCAGAAGAGAGAATTCGCGGGTCTGACCGAGCAGCGACGGGTCGTTCGTGAACGCATCACGGATGACGAAGCGCTGAGAGCTGTCGATGATGGCAGCAATGTCACGCGCGTCCCCCTCGAACTCCGGCACAATGTTGCGGATCGAAGTCTCAAGCAGACGGTTCCAGTTGAGCAGGGCTGCGTCGCGCAGCCATCCATTCAACTGCGCGCTGTAGTCAGCCGGAGACTGACCTGGGCTCTGTACTGGACGCTCACCAAGATCGATGACCTCGGGATCGAAATAGACATCGACCGTCACCTGCGCCTGCTGGAACGCCGGAAGGCCACGCTGCAGCACGTCGTAGAAAAGAATGGCGACGAAACCGAGCGCCAGGACCACGGCGGTAATGCCGAGGCCATGGAAGAGGCGCTCCTTGCGGTGCCGTGCGCCGAGGCTCTTCTTGACCCGCTGGCGCCGCTCTTCGGCGGCAGCCGCAGTGCCGGCGCTGGCTGTCGTTGTGCTGTCGAGATTAGCCATGATCAGTCATACTGCTCCCGGAAGCGGCGGACGATGTAGAGCGCACCGACGTTGAGAACCAAGGTCAGCACGAACAGCGTCAGGCCAAGCGCGAAGGCGACGAGGGATTGGGGTCCGGCGAAATCACTGTCGCCGGTGAGCTGGTTGACGATCGAAACGGTGATCGTCGATGTCGGCTCGAAGGGATTGAAGCGCAGCACTGGGCTGTTGCCGGCCGCAAGAACGACGATCATCGTCTCGCCGATCGCACGGCTGACAGCCAGAAGGATTGCGCCGACGATGCCCGGAAGAGCAGCCGGCAGGATGACCCGGCGGATCGTCTCGGACTTCGTTGCGCCAAGTCCGAGCGAGCCGTCGCGCATGGCAGTCGGCACTTGGCGGATGATGTCGTCGGACAGCGACGAGATGAACGGGATGATCATCACGCCCATCACGATGCCGGCCGTGAGAGCGCTGGTGGCGCGGATATCGACGCCGATCGCGTCACCAAAGCTTGCGAGGAAGGGTCCCACAGTCACCAGAGCGAAGAAGCCATAGACGATGGTCGGGATGCCCGCGAGCACTTCGATCAGCGGCTTGACCACGCTGCGAACACGCGGCTTGGCATATTGCGTCAGGTAAACGGCGGCCATCAGGCCGATCGGAACGGCCGTCAGAATGGCGATAATTGTGATCTGGATCGTGCCCCACAGAAGCGGGATCAGGCCATATTCCCCACCGCCACCGGCACCAGTCGTGGAAAAGCGCGGGTTCCAGACGGTCCCGAAAAAGAAGTCGAGCGGATTGACGAAAGAGAAGAAGCGCATGGCTTCGGTCAGGAGCGACGCCACGATGCCGAACGTCGTCAGAATTGCGACGACGGAGCAAGCGAGAAGGAGGAGGCGTACTGCACCCTCGACTTCGTTGCGGGCGCGAAACTGAGGCGTGATGCGCTTGCGGGCATAGAAGAGGCCAAGCGCGGCAAGCGTGGTGGCTGCCGCCACGACAATCAGGAAAGCTGTGGTCTGAAACCTTCCAACGGCCTGCGCAGCTGTCCGCTCGAACTCCTGAACCTCACCGACGACGCCGTAGCCCGTCGCAAGAGCCTCAACGCGCGCGATCGAGGCGCGCAGCGCATTGCCGCCCTCGGCAACCAGGCTTTCAGGCAGATACCAGGTGATGAAGGTGCGGATGACGTAACTGTCGAGCAGGGCCCAGGAGCCGAGTACGAGAAGCAGCGGAACGAGCGTCCAGATCGCAATCGCAGAACCATGATAGGATGGGCGCGAATGCAGACGGCGGCCTGAAGTGCCCGCCAAGGCGCGACTTCTGGAAGAACCGGTCTGGTAGGCGATGCCGAGAAAGGCAAGGATCAGCGCAGTGATGATCAGGGTGTTCATCGGCGTGCCTTGAATGACCAAATGTCAGGGAAGCAAAATGGGGCCCCGCCGCTACGGCGAGGCCCCGTCTGGTAGATTACTCGGCGCCGAGGCTTTCGACGGTCAGCGCTTCGCCGCCTTCGAAGGCTTCCAGAACGGCAGCGGTTTCTTCAGCCGGAGCCGGGATCATGCCGGCAGCTTCAAGCGCGCCGCCTGCACCGGCCATCTGGTCGGAGAGGAAGAACTGGACGTACTCTTCGATGCCCGGGATGACGCCGATGTGCTCGCCCTTGACGTAGAAGAAGAGCGGACGCGAAACCGGATAGTCGCCCGAAGCGATCGTCTCGAGCGAAGGCTCGACGCCCGATACGGTTGCAACCTTCAGCGTGTCGCGGTTCTGGTCGTAGAACGACAGGCCAAAGACGCCGACGGTTGCCGGGTTCGACTGCAGGCGAGCGAGCGTCTCGGTGTAGTCGCCGGCGATTTCAACGACGACGTCCTGGCGGAATGCGAGGCAAGCTGCTTCCATTTCCTCTTCGGACATTTCCGGCAGTTCAACAGCTTCGCAGCCCGGAAGAACGACGCGCTCTTCGAAGACTTCGCGGGTGCCGTGGTTGGAAGCCGGGATTGCAAGAGCAATCGCCTGGTCAGGCAGGGAAGCGTCGATTTCCGACCAGTTGGTGTACGGGTTGGCGACCATTTCGCCGTCCTGCGGAACCTGGGCTGCGATCGCCATGAAGACGTGCTGCGGCTCGAGAGCGAAATCGCCCTGATCAGCAGACGTTGCGAAAACGATGCCGTCGTAGCCGATCTGGATTTCGCGGATGTCTTCTACGCCAGCCGTGTTGCAGGCTTCGACTTCGCCGGCGCGGATGCGGCGCGACGAGTTTGCGATGTCGATCGTGTTTTCGCCGACGCCTTCGCAGAACTGGCGCAGACCGCCCGACGAACCGCCCGAACCGACGACCGGCGTGCCGAAATCAGGGAAAGCAGCGGAGAATTCTTCAGCAACGATCGATGCGAAAGGCAGAACGGTCGAAGAACCGGCAATCTGGATGGTGTCGCGCGACTGTGCGACGGCAAAACCGGCAAACGTCGTGGATGCCACGAGGGCAGCGACGGAAATCTTAAGAGCGTTCATGGATGTCTCCCGCTTATTAGCTCTTTGAATGGGCGCCTTAAGGGCGCCTGTGGGTGCCCCTTGAGGCCGTCGGTGTTCTAACACCCCGCTGACCCACCTTTTATGACAAGAGCATAACGGATTTATGACACCCTAAGACCTTGTTTTTCCTTATCAATTAGACGAAGCACGACATCATTCGGCGTTTTTTGTCGCTCAAATCTGACAATGAAGGTCGTGCCCTCTCCCAGTGTCGATTGAACCACCAGTCTCGTCCTGTGGCGGGTGAGAATGTGCTTGACGATGGCGAGCCCGAGACCGGTGCCACGCTTCGACCGGCTGCTCTCTATGTCGACCCGGTAAAAGCGCTCCGTCAACCGCGGCACATGCTCAGGCGCAATGCCTGGACCATAGTCGCGCACGCGAAGTTCGGCACTGCCGTAGCCTTCGTCAGTGGGCAGAACATCAACCGCCACATCGACGCGGCCACCACTCTGTCCGTATTTGCACGCGTTTTCGATGAGGTTTTGCAGCACCTGGATCAGTTCATCCCGGTCCCCCTGGATGACCACGCGCTCGTCCGGCACGGTTAACGCCACCGTCACACCCATTTCCGCCGCCAGCGGCTTCATGCTGTCGGTGACATGGGCGACGAGGCGGTTGAGGTCCACGCGGTCTGTCGGCGCCACATGGGTCTTCATCTCAAGCCGCGACAGCGACATCAGATCGTCGACGAGACGGGTCATGCGCGTCGCCTGCTCGTACATGATGTCGAGAAACCGCGCCTGCGCGTCGCGATCGTTCTTGGCCGGCCCCTTGATGGTCTCGATGAAGCCCGTCAGCGAGGCGAGCGGCGTGCGAAGCTCATGGCTGGCATTGGCAACGAAGTCGCTGCGCATGCGATCCATCCGCCGCGCTTCGGTCATGTCGCGAAAGGTCAGCAGATAGAGCTTGCCGCCGTGGTCGCGGGCGGGTGCACCCGCAATCGGCGCGCAGCGCACCTGGAACCAGCGCTCGGAGGGCACGCGCTCGGAATGATCGACAGAGCGGGGCTCGTCGTCCTCCATCGCCTGTTGCACCATGCCCAGAATGGCCGGTGACCGGATGCGGCCGGAAAGATGCGTGTTCGGCTCGGAAACGCCGAACAGGGCTTCTGCTGCTTCGTTCTGGAATTTCACCGTTCCGTCGACCCGCAGGAGATAGGCCGGCTCGTCCATGGCCTGCAGCGGCAGGGCGATCGCCTGACGCCAGTCCATCGCCGGTGCTTTCTGCCGGGCAGCCAGCCGCATGGAACGGGATCGCCGCGGCAGCGCGGCGGCAAGCGCGATGATGAGATAGAGAAGCGCGCCCGACAGCCACCCGATGGCTCCACTCGCTGCGAACGCCGCAATGGCGAGCGCTCCGGCGATCAGGATGTAGCGCGCATCCTTGAGCCGCATGGATGCAAGCCGCACCGAACCGCGTTCGGTCGTCTCGTTCATCGGCAGGCCGCCTTCAGACATGGCTCGTTCCATCCTCAACCTGAACGCACGAAAGACGAGCAGCTTGAATTCGCCGCGCCCCTGTGGCCCAAATCCTCCACGATCCCGGGCACACCGGAATCATCCGGCAACCATGACGCCCCCATGCGAGACATTTATGACAGATGAGCAGGAAGAGCGAGCAGTCGAGATCGTGATCGGCGGGGCAAAAAGACGGTTCGACATCGACGATCCCATCCTGCCCGATTGGGTGAAGACCCTGCAAGAACAAAGCGCCGTCGGTCAGCCGGACAAACTGGGCAGGTCGGACTACGACCGCGATCTGGAACTGCTGCAGGTTGAACTGGTCAAGGTGCAGGCCTGGCAGCAGGCCACCAGCGCTCGCGTTGTCTTGCTGTTCGAAGGCCGTGATGCGGCCGGCAAGGGTGGTGCGATCGCAGCAACGCGCGAATACATGAACCCGCGCAGCGCCCGCATCGTGGCGCTGCCGAAACCGACCGAGCGCGAGCGCGGCCAGTGGTACTACCAGCGTTATGTGGAGCACCTACCGTCCGCTGGCGAATTCGTGATGTTCGATCGGTCCTGGTACAACCGTGCCGGCGTGGAGCCGGTCATGGGCTTTTGCACCCCGGACGAGCATGCGCACTTCCTGGCTGAAACACCCGATTTCGAGCGGATGCTCGTCAAAAGCGGCATCTATCTCTTCAAATTCTGGCTGGATATCGGCCGCGCCAAACAGCTGGAACGCTTCCATGATCGTCGCCACACCATTCTGAAGGCGTGGAAGCTATCACCGATGGACATAGCGAGCATTCAGCGCTGGGACGATTACACCGCCATGCGCGATCAGATGTTTGCGAGCACCCACACCGATCTCGCGCCATGGATCGTGGTGCGTGCCGACGACAAGCGCCGCGCGCGCCTCAATCTCATCCGCCGCGTTCTTCTCGGCGTGCCCTACGAGGGCAAGAACATCAACGCTATCGGGCGGGAAGAACCGGCCATCATCGGCGGACCGGAACTGGCCGTTCAGGCCTGAGGAGGCTTCGGTTCAACGCCAGAACGCTCTTACGCGCCCGGCCGAAGACGGACGCTGAGGAGATCGATGCCCGCGCCTTCGCCGGCCACGTCGGCGTTGAGCATCACCGTACCGCCACTTGCTGCTCCGCCGGCGGCGCTGAGGTCGATGTCGAGCAGGAGGTCCGCGGGCGTCTGGTTGACCTCGAAGCGACGGCGCCCGCATCCGGCTTCAGCCGGGAAGCTGCACCGCATATAAATCTGGGTCACGCCCTCACCGGCCGAACGGACGGTCAGCGCAACGGTTGCCGGTCCTGCGGCAAGGGCCTCTGCCGTGTCGCCCTGAAGCGCGATGCGCACTTCGCCATCTTCGCCAGCACTTTGCGATTGAATCCTGAGAAACGGCTCGCTGGTATCGTCCACGACATCGACCGTCGCCGCCGATCCGGCTGAAACGCTATCGACGGTGTCGGTTTCGACGACCGTGATCCATTCACCAGTGAATTGCCCGGCGCCCACACGCTGGCCGGGCACGCTGGCACCATCCTCGCCCGGCTCAGCCAGGAGTCCGGCGCCGGATTCGGCGAGATTGCGGCCCACCTGCTCAATGCCGCCATTGGCGGAAATGAACCAAAGCGCTCCGGCAATCAGCAGCAATACGAAGCCAAGCTGAAGAGCGAGCCCGATCAGCGCACCGCCGCGACGCTTCTTCTTCCGACGCGGCGCTTCGACGACCGTTTCGACTTTGGGCTTGCCGCCACCACGGCGCAGAAAGCCTCTTTTTCCCCGGCCGGGCCGGACGTCTCCTGCCACGGAAGGCGACGCGGCACCCTCCACCGTTGCCGAAGCGGTTGACGCAGCCGGCTCGGTCCCAAGGCCCATATCCGGCTCCCGCCGGCCCATGCTGCTGCGCGGACCGTCGATCGAAAAACTGTCCGACCGATCGACCGAAGGTGCCCGATCATCAAAGTTAACGTCACGCCCTGCCCTGCCGTCGCGATCGACCGACACGATTGGCGGCTCTGCATCGGACCTGCGCCGAAACGCATCGTCCGGCATGACCTGCGGGGCATTGCCGATATCGGGTGCACCACCGGGAGCAGAAGGCGCTGGATCCGCGACGGACCCGATCGTCGGAACCGGTGTGATCGAGCTTACGCGTTCCCGTTCTGCAAATTCCTTTTCAACCCTGGCAATGACGCTCTCAGCCTCGATGCGCTGCTGGTTGATCACCTCCGGCGCGACATCCGCCTGCTTCGCGAACGAGTTCTGGACGGCCTGGCGCGCCGACGCATAAACGCGCTGGCGCGTTTCGGCATCGGGATTGCCGGCACGTGCCAGGGCATTGCGGAGGGCGGTTTCGAGACCTTGCACGAGCGGGCCTTTCGGTAAGGCAGGCGCTCTGGGCACCTGGGCCCAAGAGCATTGGGCGAAAATTGAGTTCATCTTGCGTCAAACTCACCGGTACAAGCTCAATTCGTCCCGCGCAAGCAAGGCGTTAACCAAGACCGAGATGCGTGCCGAACAATTGCGCCGCTCTCAGGCACGCCAAGGTGGGCTGGACGGAAAACGCTCCGAATGGCATAGGTGGCCACAAGCGCAGTTTACGTAAGTGTCAATCAAAACGCTCTCGAGGTGATGCTCCATGGCTCTTCCGTCCATTCTCAAGGACCGGCTCCGCCTTCCCGTTGTTGCTGCCCCCCTGTTCATCATCTCGCACCCGCCGCTGGTCATCGCGCAGTGCAAGGCCGGCGTCGTCGGCTCGTTTCCGGCACTCAATGCGCGTCCCGAAGCGCAGCTCGATGAGTGGCTGGCGGAAATCACCGAGACGCTTGCGGCCCATGACGCAGCGAACCCGGACCGCCCTTCCGCTCCCTTTGCCGTCAACCAGATCGTCCACCGCTCCAACCAGCGGTTGGAACACGATCTGCGGATGTGCGTGAAATACAAGGTGCCGATCGTCATCTCGTCGCTTGGCGCCGTGCCAGAAGTCAATGATGCGATCCACTCCTATGGCGGCATCGTGCTGCACGACGTCATCAACAACCGCCACGCCCATTCGGCGATCAAGAAGGGTGCCGATGGCCTCATCGCGGTCGCGGCCGGCGCCGGTGGCCACGCGGGACCCCTCTCGCCCTTCGCGCTCGTCCAGGAAATCCGCGAATGGTTCGACGGCCCGCTCCTGCTGTCCGGCTCGATCGCAACCGGCGATGCGGTTCTCGCCGCACAGGCCATGGGGGCCGACATGGCCTATATCGGCACGCCCTTCATCGCCACGCCGGAAGCCCGCGCAATCGATGCCTACAAGGACATGATCGTCGAAAGCACCGCCAAGGACATCGTCTATTCGAACTTCTTCACCGGCATTCCCGGCAATTACCTGAAACCGTCGATCGCCAAGGCCGGCATGGATCCCGACAATCTGCCGCAAGCCGATGCCTCGAAGATGGATTTCGATGGCGCTGCAGCTGGCGCCAAGGCCTGGCGCGATATCTGGGGCGCTGGCCAGGGCATCGGCGCCGTGAAAGAAGTCGCTCCCGTGGGCCAATTGGTCGACCGGCTGGAACGCGAATACCGCGCCGCCAAGGCCCGCATCTGCGCCTGAACGCGCTCTGCTCGGAATTTGCCTTTGCCCGCTTGAAATGCCCGCACAATCGCGGTATCTGCGGGCACCTATCGTGGCGGCCCTGTTCGGGGTAGCCACCGGGCCGCTTTAGCTCAGTTGGTAGAGCACATCATTCGTAATGATGGGGTCAGGTGTTCGAGTCACCTAAGCGGCACCACTTCTACAAGCCAGTATGTCTCGATGGCACGGCGCCTTCCTCAAAGCAAAACAGACTGCCTCATCGGGCGGGCTGCAATCTCATCCGGAATTCCATGACACCCAGATGAACAACACGCCAATTCCGGCGTTAGTCGCGGACCAACATCATTGGAGGCCGCCTTGGGAAACACACCGCAGGATCGTTCACGCGTCGCCGGAAAGCAGGACCACGAAGTTCGCTACGAAGCCGACAAGACCGGCAAATCAAAGGCCGAGGTCAAGGACGCGGTGAAAGAAGTCGGCAACAGCCGAAAGAAGGTCGAACAGAGGCTCGATAACAAATAGCAGACCGAGCGGGTTGGCCGGGTGGCGGCAAACATCCTTCTTCTGCCCCTCCCACCTTTCGAAACCCTCGTGCGATCATCCCGCGGCGACCTGCGCATGATCGCTCTCGGAACACTCTGCCATGTCGCCGGTTCTGCTCATGAAGGAGACCGCCATGGCCGATGATCGCAACGAGTGGACGAACCCCCAGGATAACGACGAGGCGGAGATCAAGTATCTCGTCGAGAACACCGACCTGTCACCGCTTCAGGCGAAGGAACTCGTCGCCGAGCACGGTGCCAATCGTGACAAGCTTTTGGAGATCGCAAGGACGATGCAGGCGGAAGGGTGAGGGCACCGGAACCTTCCCACCGCTTGGCAGTTTGCCTGTCACTCAAAAGGGAGCCGTCATGAGCCGCAACACACTGATCGCTGTCATCATCATTCTTCTGATCATCTTCGGTGGTTGGTCGTTCATGGGCGTCTGACGCCTACCCTCGCCCGTTCACCATCATCTCGGATCGCGTGTTCGGCTCGATTGTACTGTTTTCGGCCTTTGGCTATTGAGATGAACGGCCGCGTATTCCACGTGGCCGTTGGGGCACTGTGCCGCCTGGGGAACACTGCAATGAAGTCCGCCGTCCTGTCCGTAGCCGCTTTCGCGTCTTTGGCATTGGCAACCACCGCATCAGCCGAAGATCTGGTCTTCACGCTGAACAACAACACCGATTTCACCTTGATGGAATTCTACGCCTCCCCCACCGATGTATCGAACTGGGAAGAGGATATTCTCGGCGCGGATGTCCTCTCTTCCGGACAGAGCGTCCAGATCACCATCGCAGACGGCCGGTCCGCCTGTGACTACGATTTGCGCATGGTCTTCGATGACGGCGACGTCGTGGAAGATGCCGCTGATCTTTGCGAGACGGGCAGCTACACGGTCGAATGACCCGCCGAGTCGGCCAAGTGTCATTGGCTGCTTATTGAGCTTCCGATAAACTAAAAAGGCAACGAGTCGCTGATCGTGACCCGCCGGGCCGTCTGACGGTCCGGCTTTGCCGCAACCTTTCCCATGGAAGTTCGTTGCGTCCGCAGAATTGGTGTCCATGGTTGTTCCTGGTGAGCGGCCAAACGGCCTCTCATCGCTCAACCAAGGTTATCCGCCCGTGAGACGTCTCGATATCATTGATGGAATGCGAGGCTACTTCCTCGTTTTCATGCTGATCAACCACCTCGTCTTCATTGGTGGGTATTGGCTGGTCGAGATCAACCATCGCCAACTGGCGTTTGTCGAAGACGCTCAGGGTTTTGTGTTTCTGTCGGGTCTGCTGATCGGCCTGGTCTATGCCCGCAAGATGCTGAAATACGGCAAGGATGAAGGATCGCGCAAAGTCTATTCGCGCGCGTTCGAACTCTACCGCTACGCCATGGGGCTCATTCTTGCCGTGCTGCTCGTGCGGATGGTGCTGCCAGGTGGCCACGAAGCCTGGTGGAACTGGCTGGGCGATACCGATTTCAGCGATCCGCTTCGGCTGGCCGCCATAGCGACGTTCATCTTCCAGCCGACTTTCATGGACATCCTGCCGCAATACACGGTCTATCTCCTCTTCGCGCCCACCCTCATCTGGCTGACGCTCAAGGGACAGTGGCGCACCGTGATGGTCGGCTCCTTCCTGGTCTGGTTTGCCGCACAGCTCGGCGTTCACCGCCTGGTCACGGTACCGCTCGATACGTTGGTCGAAGGCTCGGACGAACAGGGCGTGCGCGTCAGCTTCAACATGATGGGCTGGCAGATCGTCTTCTTCACAGCGCTGGTGCTCGGCACGCTCACAGCGCAGAAGAAGATCGATTGGACGTCGATTTTCGCCCCGGAAAAGACCTTTTGGCCCAAAGTCGCTCTGATCACCGTGCTGTTCTTCCTGCCGCTGCGTGTCGCTACAGCACACGGCTTCATGCCGGACTTCATGATCGGCAAGTTCGCCTCGCTCGAAGTGCGCGCCGATTTCGGCCCGGTTTATCTCGTCAACTTTATCGCCGTCGCCTTCGGTATGGCGTGGCTCCTGATTGCGGGCCCGCGTCACTCCAATGCTGTGGTGCGTGCTGTGGCCGATGGCCTGATCTGGGTCTTCACCCTTCGCTTCCTGCAACTGCTCGGCCGTCACTCCCTGCAGGTCTATGTCTGGCACGTCGTGATCGTCTACGCAGTCTATTATGTGGACCAGCGGACGCCGGAGTTGTCGCAACTCACGAAGACGGTGATCGCGGTCGTCTCGATCGGTCTGCTCGCCTTGCCGGCGATCTGGCGGGAGCGCGACAAGTTCTTCGGTGCAGGCGAGGCCGTGGCGGTCGGCAATACCATGGGAGCGACACCAGCCTCTGCGACCACGAAAGCAAGTGCGAGGATTTCGCCGAAATAGCCTGTGGCGTGCGATCCCTGCCGATATTCATGTCAATGAAAATCGCGTGACTTCGGTATGATCCGCACATTGCGCGGGTGGCGCCCGCCCTCGCCCTGGCGGGTATAAGTTGGGTGGGTAACCTCGTCGGCGCGTGACAATTCGATGCTGGCGGAATGGACATCGGACAGCATCGCGAGATCCCCCGTGCGGTCATGCACGGCAGTGACCATGAGATGCACCACGCCTTCCTTGCTTCTTTGGATCTGAGCTTCGACCACGACGAGCTTTGCGCTCATCACGGCGCGTCGATACCTGTCGAAAAGCCGCGACCATAAAAGCGTATTGGCGACGCCTGTCTCGTCCTCAAGCGTCATGAAGATCGCGTTGCCCTTGCCGGGCCGCTGGCGCACCAGAACCACCCCCGCAACCTTGACGAACGCACGGTCCGGCATCTCCCCTGACTGAGCGCAGGAGATGATGCCTTCGCTGCGAAATCGCTCGCGCAGAAAAGCGATTGGATGCGCCTTGAGCGAGAGTTTAACAGTCTGATAATCGGCAACGACTTGTTCGGCGAGCGGCATGGGTGGCAGGCGGGAGGGTTGTTCAAGCCCGAGTTCCTGCTGCGCGGCCGCGGCAAAGAGCGGCAGCGGCCGATCTTCCGGCAACCGCCGCACGGCCCACAGCGCATCACGCCGGTCGACGCCAATCGACCGAAATGCATCGGCATCGGCCAGGCCTTTCAGCGCGCGGTGTTCGAGCTCGACCCCATGCCACAGGGCTTCGATGCTCGCATAGCCACGGCCACGCCGGGAAACGAGCGCTTGCGACCAGTCCTCGCGAAACCCATCCATCTGCCGAAAGCCGATGCGCAGGGCGAGTTTACCATTCGCCGCCCGCTCCAGCGTGTTGTCGTGGTGGCTGTAATTCACGTCCACCGGCCGCACTTCCACCCCGTGCTCACGCGCATCGCGCACGATCTGCGCTGGAGCGTAAAAGCCCATGGGCTGGGAATTGAGAAGCCCACAGGCAAAGACCGCCGGATAATGGTGCTTGATCCAAGCCGAGACATAGACGAGGCGTGCGAAGGAAGCCGCGTGGCTTTCGGGAAACCCATACTCACCAAAACCCTTGATCTGCGCAAAGCAGCGCTGGGCAAAATCCCGGTCGTAGCCGCGCCGCGCCATGCCATCCACCATCATTTCCTCGAAACGGCCGATCGTGCCGTTGTGGCGGAAGGTTGCCATCGCCTTGCGGAGCCCGTTCGCTTGGTCCGGCGTAAATTCCGCCGCCGTGATCGCCAGCTGCATTGCCTGTTCCTGGAAAAGCGGCACTCCCAATGTGCGGGAAAGAACATGCTTGAGCTCGTCCGGATCATGTGGCGGGGCGGGCGAAGGAAAATGCACCTCCTCAAGCCCATCGCGCCGCCGCAGATAGGGATGAACCATGTCGCCCTGGATCGGCCCGGGCCGCACGATCGCCACCTGGATGACGAGATCGTAGAACTCTTTCGGCTTGAGGCGCGGCAGCATGTTGATCTGCGCCCGGCTTTCCACCTGGAAGACGCCGATGGAATCGCCCTTCTGAAGCATGCGATAGACATCGTCATCGTGCTTGATGGCAGCAAGATCGAGGTCCCTGCCCTCGTGCAGCCGGATCAGGTCGAAGCATTTGCGAATGCAGGTCAGCATGCCGAGCGCCAGAACGTCGACCTTCATCAGCCCCAGTTCGTCGATATCGTCCTTGTCCCACTCGATGAAGGTGCGGTCCTCCATCGCCGCATTGCCGATCGGCACCGTCTCGTCGAGCCGCCCGTTGGTCAGCACGAAGCCGCCCACATGCTGCGAGAGGTGGCGCGGAAAAGTGAGAAGCTGGCGGGCGAAATCGAGCGCGCGGGCGATGACGGGATTGTGCGGATCGAGCCCAGCCTGGCGCACATGGCTTTCCGGAATGCTGTCGCCGAAACTCCCCCACACCATGCCGCCGAGACGCGCCGTCACGTCGTCGGTCAGCCCGAACACCTTGCCGACTTCGCGGATGGCGCTGCGCGGCCGATAGCGGATGACGGTTGCGGCGATACCAGCGCGTAGCCGTCCATAGCGCTCATAAAGGTGCTGGATGACCTCTTCGCGCCGCTCATGCTCGAAGTCGACATCGATATCCGGCGGCTCGCGACGCTCCTCCGACAGAAAGCGCGCAAAGAGAAGATTGCTGGTCGCGGGATCGACCGAGGTAATGCCGAGCACGAAACAGACCGCCGAATTGGCGGCGGATCCACGGCCCTGGCACAAAATGCCCCGGTTGCGCGCAAACTGCACGATATCGTGGATCGTCAGGAAATAGCGCGCATAATCGAGCTTCGCGATCAGCGCGAATTCCTGCTTCAGAAGCGCATCCACCTTGGGCGGAACGCCATCGGGGTAGACCCAGCCGGCATGTTTCCAGGTGAGTTCCTCCAGCCAGCCCTGCGGCGTCTTGCCGGGCGGCACCGGTTCGTCCGGATACTCGTATTTCAACTGATCGAGCGAAAAATCGATGCGGGCGAGGAAGTCCGTCGTTTCGCCGATGGCCTCCGAGCAGTCGCGAAAGAGCCGCTGCATCTCGTGCGGTGGCTTCAGATAGCGCTCGGCATTTTCCTGAAGCAGGCGGCCTGCCGCCTCGATCGTCGTCTTCTCGCGAATGCAGGTGAGCACATCCTGCAGGGGCCGGCGTTCATGTGCGTGATAAAGCACATCGTTGAGCGCCATCAGCGGCACGCGCGCCGCATCGGCCAGGGACTTCAGGGCGACGAGGCGGCGCCGGTCATCCCCTCGACGACCCATGGCCGCGCCGAGCCAGACGGAGCCGGGTGCCGTGCGTGAAAGCCGCGCAAGCGTGGCTTCCACCTGGTCAAGCTGATCGGGCGGCATGACGATGAACAGAAGATCGGCCGAAAGCGACAGGAGATCGGCGAAGCTCAGGATGCAATCGCCCTTCTTCGTGTCGCCCATCTTGCCCTTCGTCAAAAGTCGGCAAAGCCTGCCCCAACCGGCCCGGTTTTCCGGATAGGCGAGAATGTCGGGCGTGCCGTCGGCGAAGACGAGCCGGGCGCCGACGACCAGCTTGAAATCGAGCCTGGCACCCTTTCCATACTGAGCGGCGTAATCGGAATTCAGCTCGTTGAGAGCGCTATAGGCGCGGACGACGCCCGCCACCGTGTTGCAATCGGCGATGCCGATGCCCGCATAGCCGAGTTCCAGCGCGCGGGTGATGAACTCATGCGGATGGGAGGCCCCGCGCAGAAAGGAGAAATTGGTGGAGACCGCAAGTTCGCCGTACCGCATCATGCGAAGATCCCATGCAGGAACCAGCGCGGATTGGTGACTTCCATCCCGTAGAGCCCTTCGCGATAGACCCAGAACCGGCGCCCAGCGGTATCCTCGAGCCGGAAATAATCGCGTGTCATCGCCTGTCCGGCATCGCGCCACCACTCCTGCGCAATGCGTTCCGGACCTTCCGCCTTGACGATCGCATGCTCGACCCGGCGCCAGAAGAAGCGATGCGGCGGGCCATCCGGAACCGAGGCGGTGACATCGATCGCATGGGGCGGCGTGAAGAGAAAAAGCGGACGCAAGGGCGGCTCACCACTGTCCTGCACCACCCATGTGATCGCCGACTGCTCCGATGACAATGCCGGAATGGCTTCGGCGGCACGTTCGGGAATATGCGTATCGCGCGAAACGAAGCGCACCACCTGCTCGGGCGAAAACCGGGCACTCAGGCGCTCCACCAACTCGCTCGCCTCTTCGGTCGGAACGCCTTTCGACGAAAGCTCCTGCGCCTCGGGAACGAGCGTTTCGCTGAAGATGACGGACAGGCGGATCAGATCGAAGCCGAAGCCAGGATCCAGCGGATCGGCAAGCCCCTCGAGCTTGGCATCGTAAAGGCGCATCAGCGCAGCTGGATCGCGCGAAGGCCGTGCCGTTTCCACCGGAATGCGCGTCACCTTGCCGTCGGCCCGGAAGAAAGCCGCCTCGAAAAGCCGGCCGCCCTTGCCGCGCTGCTGCAAAAGTTCTCCCGCCTGCCCCGCAAGGTGGCGCAGGCACGCCCGAATGTCCTCCTCGTAGCCGATCGGCTCGCCGAACCGCTTTTCCACGATGATGTCACCGACCGTGCGACGCGGCGTGATCGATGAGCGGCGCCGCCCCATCACGAGATCGAGCCGGTAGGCAAGTTCCGGCCCGAAGCGCGCGACAAGAGGTCCGCGCGGACGCGCCGCGACATCACCGATGCTCCTGAGCCCGGCGCGGGCGAGCCCGTTTTCGATCTCCGCGCCAAGACCAAGGGCGGCCACGGGCAAGGGCCGCACCGCCTGCTCTTCACTGCCTTCAGCCACGATACCGCCTGACCCGAACTGCGCCATGGCGCGCGCCGTATCCGGCGCCGAGGCGATCGCGGCGAAGGTCTTGAAGCCTGCCGTTTCGAACTTGTCTGCGATATCCTTCAGCATGGCCGCCTCGCCGCCGAAAAGATGAACGCAGCCGGCGATGTCCAGCATGAGCCCTCCCGTGCCATCGAAACCGACGAGCGGCGTGAAGCGGTCGCAGGCATCGGCGAGCCGTTCCAGCATACGCCGGTCTGCTTCCGGCGCCGTCTCGCACACCTCGATATCGGGCACGCGCGCCCGCGCATCGGCAAGCGTGAGCCCCGGCGACAGGCCGAGCGCTCGTGCCGCCGGGTCGGCGGCGGCAAGATGCAAGGCGCCCTTCACCTTCTCGACGATGACGAGAGGCTTCGACAGGCTGCTGCTTTTCTCTTTCGGCGCGTCTTCAGCCTGTCTTGCGGAAGGGCTTCTGGTCTTCTGGCGATGCAGCCGGTCGGTCGACAGGAAGGGAAACCACAGAGCCAGGAAGCGGCTTTGCGGCGCTTCGCTTGGGTGTTGCGAGGGGCTCGTCGAAACGGGCAGGCTGTGCTGCGGAGAGATCGAAGCTTTTGCGGTCACGGTTCCACTCCAAATGCCAGCGCCCGCCCGCAATGCCGGCGCGATGACGGTCCAAAAGAATATCGAAGACAGGATTGGACGGTGCCCCGGCCGCAAGCCCCACCGAGGGTGCCGCCCTTACCTGCCATCGGGTGAGTGAAGAACTGGGCTGCGGCTGCCCCGCCGCCCGAAGGACGAACCCCGTCACGCCGGAACGTGAGGCCGCCAGCATCATGCGGCGGCTGGCTGTCAGGTCGAGAAACCCTGCCTTGCCCCAGATTTCCAGGAGAACGGCGCCAAGAGCCGGGGACCGCAAGGCCTCAAGCCCCGCCCGTAGAACCATCGTCTCGCTTTTTGCCGAAATCAGCAAAACCCGGTCCGGATCGATGCCGAACTGCGCAAGGCCGGGCGCATAGAGATCGCCCTGCTCCAGCACCGCAAATGCATGCCGCACCCAGACGATGTGCCGCCCCTCTCCGGCGGCGCGCAGGGCAAGCGCAAGCGCAAACCCGGCGCTTGCACCCGCATCGCCCACTTCATGGGCAAAAACCTCGTGCAGGCATCCCCGCGGAAGCCCACAGCCCAAGGCTGCGTCGACCTGATCGACACCCAGAGTAAAGCCTTTCTCCCCCGGCGATCGCGCCGGTTCCAGTGCAGCCAGTTGCTGCTTTAGCTGGGAAAGGGTGGAGGACATGGAGATCAGGCTCGATCGTCGGTTGGAGGTTAATTTCAATGTTCATGATATGTTCTATTTAGGACTCAGCTTCAGCAAAGAGTCAACAACCACGCCGGCCATGTTTCAGACAGTTGCGCGCGGACGACGTTTACGTCAAAGTCAGATCAATTAGCGCGGACGGTGCGGGTGTCACACCCGGCAAATCCTGCTAGCTTCACAAACCAGCGTGGGACGGCGCCGAGGTTTGAGAGGAATTGCCAAAAAGACCACAAGATACCGGGAGGGCATCGTGGAACCAAATATCAGGACAACCGACCAGAACTCCGCCAAGCTCTGGCTGAATTCCTATCCGCCGGGGACACCAGCCGACATCGGGCCATTGGCCTACGCCTCTATCGGCGAATTGATCGAAACCGCCTGCAAGCGTTTTGCCGAGCGACCGGCCTTCACCTGCATGGGCAAGTCCATCAGCTATGCGGATCTTGACACCCATTCCGCCGCGCTCGGTGCCTGGCTGCAAGGCAAGGGCCTGAAGCAGGGTGACCGCGTTGCCGTGATGATGCCGAACATCCTGCAGAACCCGGTTGCGATCGCAGCCGTGCTGCGCGCGGGCTTCGTCGTCGTCAACGTCAATCCGCTCTACACGCCGCGCGAATTGCAGCATCAGCTGAAGGATTCCGGCGCCAAGGCGATCATCATCCTCGAAAACTTCGCCCACACGCTGCAGGAAGTGGTCGCCAAAACCGACGTCAAGCATGTCTGCGTCGCAACCATGGGCGACATGATGGGCCTCAAGGGCCACATCGTGAACCTCGTGGTCCGCAAGGTGAAGAAGATGGTGCCGGCATGGAGCCTGCCCGGCCACATTCCCTTCAAGACTGCACTTGCCGAAGGGCGCGGCAAGGCGTTCACGCCTGCCAAGGTCAAGCCGGATGATATCGCCTTCCTGCAATATACCGGCGGCACGACGGGCGTTTCCAAGGGCGCGGTTCTCAGCCATTCGAACGTGTTGTCGAACGGTGCCCAGATCAATCTCTGGCTGCAGGCAGCCTTCCTCAACAAGGAGCGGCCGGATCGGCTGGTCTTCGTTTGCGCGCTGCCGCTCTACCACATCTTCGCGCTGACGGTGAATGCCATCATGGGCATCGACCAGGGCGCGCAGAACATCCTGATCCCCAATCCGCGTGACATTCCGGGCTTCGTCAAGGAGCTTGCGAAATATGAGGTCCACATCTTCCCCGGCCTTAACACGCTCTTCAATGCGCTGCTCAACAACGATGATTTCAAGAAGCTCGACTTCAGCAACCTCATCCTGACGCTTGGCGGCGGCATGGCTGTGCAGCGTCCGGTGGCCGAGCGCTGGCACCAGCTGACCAACTGCCCGATCTCGGAAGGTTACGGGCTTTCCGAAACCTCGCCGGTCGCCACCGCAAACCGCTTCGACCGCGCCGAATTCACCGGCACGATCGGCCTGCCCCTGCCCTCCACGGAGATCGCGATCCGCGACGAGGACGGCAAGGATCTCGGCATCGGCGACGTCGGCGAGATCTGCATCCGCGGCCCTCAGGTCATGAAGGGCTATTGGCAGCGCGACGACGAGACGGCCAAGGTGATGACGTCGGATGGCTTCTTCCGCTCCGGCGACATGGGCTACATGGACGAGGACGGCTACACCAAGATCGTCGACCGGAAGAAGGACATGATCCTCGTCTCCGGCTTCAACGTCTATCCGAACGAGGTCGAGGAAGTGGCCGTGTCCCATCCGGGCATCGTCGAAGCGGCAGCCATCGGCCTGCCCGATGAGCACTCCGGCGAAGTCGTGAAGCTTTACGTCGTCAAGAAGGATCCGTCCCTCACCGAAGACGACGTGAAGAAGCACTGCGCCGAAGGCCTGACGAACTACAAGCGCCCGAAATACGTGGAGTTCCGCGACGAACTGCCGAAGACCAACGTTGGCAAGATCCTGCGCCGCAAACTGCGCGACGAGTAAACTCAAATAGCGAGGCAGGCGAACCGCCCTGCCTCGCTATTTCCCGCTGCTATCAGAGATGATCAGGCTGAAGCCCGGTTTGCTTGGCAATTCGGATCATCATTCGAGGACCGATTTCTTCGCCATCGTGGAATGCGAAGACCACATCGGACCAACCTTCTCGTTCGAGCACCTTATGAGAACCGCTCTGACGCTTGACGGACCATCCGATCCGCTGAAGAGCCACCAGAACGCGACGAGCAGGATGAGAGCCGAAACGGCTCATGCAGCAACGATGAACAGTCGGCCGAGTTCGGGGATGACTTCTCCGTGCTCAAGGCGATCGGCCAGGACCCGGAGAGCGAGCGCTTCGACTTTGCCTTCAGCTTCCGCCTGGCTCTCTCCATAAGCCATGACACCAGGGAGATCGATGACTTCGGCAAGCCAGCGCCCGTCATCTTCCTGCTCAACTTCGATGCGCAGCATGCCGATCTCCCTGCCGATGCAACCTTCTACAGCAAAATCCACCGTCGCGGCAATTTTTGCCAAGCCTCATCACCCTTGAACAGCCCTCTCAGACCGCGCATAGAACAGTCCAGCCCCCAAGCGAAGACAGGCACGCACCATGACCGCAGATGCTCGCAAGACCACCCTCGACGCCCTGAAATCGCATGCGAAAACTGCGGCCCCGGCCGATATGCGTGCGGCGTTTGAGGCGGACCCGTCGCGCTTTACGCGTTTTTCGGCTCGGCTCGACGATCTGGTGCTCGACTATTCCAAATGCCGCATCGACGATGCGACCATCGCGCTTCTCGAACAGCTCGCCATCGACAGCAACGTCGAGGCCAGGCGGGACGCGATGTTTTCCGGCGAGGCGATCAACACGACGGAAGGCCGTGCAGTGCTGCATACGGCGCTACGCAATCGTTCCGGCAAGCCGATCATGGTCGACGGCAAGGATGTCATGGGCGACGTGCAGGCCGTGCTGCAAGCGATGGGAGACTTCGCCGAGGCGATCCGCAGCGGCGCGGCCAGCGGCGCGACCGGCAAGAAGATCACCGACATCGTCAATATCGGCATCGGCGGATCGGACCTCGGCCCGGCCATGGCGACGCTGGCGCTCGCGCCCTATCATGATGGGCCAAAGGCGCATTTCGTCTCGAATGTCGACGGCGCGCACATCGCCGACACGCTGAAGCCGCTCGATCCCGAGACGACGCTCGTCATCATCGCATCGAAGACCTTTACGACCATCGAGACCATCACCAACGCCCAGACCGCGCGCCGCTGGCTGGTGGACGCGCTCGGCGAAGCGGCCGTCGGCAATCACTTCTGCGCAGTTTCGACCGCGCTCGACAAGGTCTCAGCCTTCGGGATCAGCGAGAACCGCACCTTCGGCTTCTGGGACTGGGTGGGCGGGCGCTATTCGATCTGGTCGGCCATCGGCCTGCCGCTGATGATCGCCGTCGGCGCGGAGAATTTCGGCCGCTTCCTTGATGGCGCCCACGGGATGGATCGCCATTTCGCAGAGACACCGATCCGTCAGAACCTGCCGATGCTGCTCGGCCTAATCGGCTTCTATCATCGCGTTGCCTGCGGCTACGTCTCGCGCGCGATCATCCCCTACGACCAGCGTCTTTCCCGTTTTGCCGCCTATCTGCAGCAACTGGACATGGAATCGAACGGCAAGGGCGTCACGATCGACGGCACTGCTGTCGATACGCCAACCGGTCCCATCGTCTGGGGCGAGCCGGGCACCAACGGTCAGCATGCGTTCTTCCAGCTGCTGCATCAGGGCACCGACATCATCCCGGTGGAATTCATGATCGCGGCGAACGGTCACGAGCCCGATCTTGCGCATCAGCACCAATTGCTGATCGCCAACTGCCTGGCGCAATCGGAAGCGCTGATGCGCGGCCGCACGCTCGCCGAAGCGCGCCAGCAGCTGAAGGACAAGGGCGCATCCGATGCAGACGCCGACCGTATCGCGCCGCACCGGGTGTTCACCGGCAACCGCCCATCCATCACCCTCGTCTATGACAGGCTGACGCCCGAAGCGCTCGGCCGCCTCATCGCGCTTTATGAGCACCGTGTCTTCGTCGAAGCGCAGATCTTCGGCATCAACGCCTTCGACCAGTGGGGCGTGGAACTCGGCAAGGAGCTCGCAACCGGCCTGCTGCCCGTCGTCGAAGGCAAGGATGCCGGCGAAGGCCACGATGCCTCGACACTCGGGCTCGTGAAAACGATCCGGGACCTGCGCGGCGCCTGACGCTCAGGGCGTATTACTCAGAATCCGATTTCGTGCGCCCAGGGCGGGTTGGCGCCCGGGCGCGACACGGTCACCGACGCGGCCTTTGCGCCGAGCGACAGCGCATCTGCAATTGCATCTTCGCCGAGGTCGGCAATGGCAGCCTTCGTCAAAAGAGATGCACGGTCGAGCGAGGCCAAAATGCCCGCGTTGAATGTATCACCGGCCCCGACCGTATCGGCCACATCAACAGGATTACCCGGCACGCTGACGCGGTGGCGGATCGAAAGCCCGACTGCGCCTTCGGCCCCTTTCGTGACGACGACCAGCGACGGGCCAATTTTCAACCATTGCGCGGCTGCCGCCTCGGGCGTATCGAAACCGAACCAGGCCAGATCTTCATCCGACAGCTTCACGATGTCGCTCATGGCGATCATCCGGTTCATCCGCTCCAGATGCGCCTGCCGGTCGCGAATGAAGCCCGGGCGAATGTTGGGGTCGAGCGAGATCACGCGGCGTGCCGCCTCGCGCTTCATCAACGCCTCGTAGGTCGAGCCGCACGGCTCCGAGATCAGGCTGATCGCCCCGAAATGCAGCGCCGTCACATCCGGCCCGAACGTGGGCAGGTCGGCATCGGTGATCATCCGTCCGGCAGTGTTCTCATCGAAGAACGCGTAGCTCGCATGACCGTTGGTGAGCTTCACGAAGGCGAGCGTCGTCGGCTGGTCGAGGGATGCGCAATGGGAATGGTCTACATGCGAACTGTCGAGCGTCGCCCGCAGCACATCGCCGAACATGTCGGAGGATAGCCCCGTGAAGAACCCGGTGGGAATACCGAGCCGCCCGAGCGCGATGGCTGTGTTGAACACCGCCCCTCCGGCATAGGGTGCGAAAGCGTCCTCGCCGGTGACCCACTTGCGCGGCAGCATGTCGATCAAGGCTTCACCACAGCAAACGATCATCGCACCCCTCCCAAGAATTCAATCGATTTAATCAATTCGGCCGTTCGTGGCTAGCCCAGTCGCTGCTCGAAATCTTCGTAGCCGAATGTCTTGACGATCTCGACGGCATCCGTGCGAGCATCCCAAGTGGCGATGGAAGGCAGCGGCGTTCCGTTGAAGGTCGTGTTCTTGACCATCGTGTAATAGGCGAGATCGAGAAAGACGAGACGGTCGCCGATCGTTGGCCGGGTGGCGAAGCGGTAGGTACCGATCACGTCGCCGGCCAGGCACGTCGGCCCGCCGAGACGCATTGTCAGATCGTCCGCCTCGGACGCTGCCAGGTTGCGCGGCAGAGCCTGTGCGCCGATGAGCTCCGGCGTGAACGGCGCTTCGATCACATCGGGCATGTGGCACGTCGCCGAAGCATCGAGAATGCCGATGGCGGCCCCGTTCTCCGCGATGTCGAGCACTTCCGCGACCAGCGCGCCCGCATGCAGCGCCACCGCCGTGCCGGGCTCGAGATAGACCTTGAGGCCCGTGCGGGCGCGGAAGGCCTTCAGGCGCTCCACCAGCGTGTCGATCGGAAAGCCACCCTCGGTGATCAGCAGCCCGCCACCGAGATTGATCCAGCGCACCGCACCGAAGAGATGCGCGCATCGCTCTTCGACAGCGCTCAGCAGTCGGTCGAACGCATCGAAATCATGATCGCAAAGCGCATGGACATGCAGACCACCGAAAGGCGCCAAGTCCTCAACAGTGATCGCGTCAGCCGGTACGCCGAGCCGCGACCACGGTGCACACGGATCGTAAAGCGGTTGCGCCACTTCCGAATGCCCCGGGTTGATGCGCAAACCGAAATCAACGCCCGATGCGGCTTGAAGCTGCCCTTGGAAACGCTGCCACTGATGGAGCGAGTTCAGGATGACATGATCGGAATGTTCGAGAATACCTTCAATGTTCGCGGCCGAAAGCCCGGGTGCGTAGGTGTGGACCGCGCCGCCGAACCGCTCGCGCCCGAGACGTGCCTCGTAAAGCCCGCTCGCCGCTGTACCCGACAGATATCGACCGATCAGGTCACCAGCGCCGGGAAAGGAGAATGCCTTGAGCGCGAGCAGGATCTCGACGCCTGCGCGCTCGCCGACGGATTGCAGAAGCTTCAGATTGTCCTCGAGCTTGACGAGATCGATGACATAGCAGGGGCTGGATACACGGCTGGGATCGAAGCGCTCGAAATTGCCCGCCATCAGGCCGCACCCGGCTTTGCGAACGGCCAGGAGCCATCGAGCGGCAGTTCTGTCTCGTGCCAGTCGATGCCGGTTTCCGGCATCAGCTTCAGGAACGGATCGGGATCCAGTTCCTCCATATGGGTCATGGTCTCAGGGTTCCACGTGCCGTTCGCCATCAGCCGGATCGCGGTGATGACGGGAACGCCGGTCGAATAGGAAATCGACTGGCTGCCGACCTCCTCGTAGTTTTCCGCATGGTCGCAATTCGACCAGATGAAGAGCCGCTTCTCCTGACCATCCTTCACGCCGCGAATGTCGCAGCCGATGCAGATCTTGCCTTCGTAGTCCGGTGCGAGCGACGACGGATCCGGCAGGAGCGCCTTCACGAGACGGTTCGGTGCAACCTCGACCCCATCGACTTCCACCGGAATCGAAGACGTGAGCCCCAGATTGTCGAGGACGTTGAACACTTTGAGATAGTGCTCGCCAAAGCCCATCCAGAAGGTGATGCGCTCAGTGCCTGGAAAGGTGTAGGCCAGCGACTGCAGCTCGTCGTGCCCCATGGAATAGACGCGGTGCGAGCCAACCTGCGGCAGGGTGACGTCCATCCATTCGGAATGGTGCGGGATGGTCTTCCACGCACCGCTTTCCCAGGTGATCACGTCTTCCTTCACCTCGCGCAGATTGACGTCCGCATCGAAATTGGTCGCGAAATATTTGCCGTGGCTGCCGGCATTTACGTCGATGATGTCGATCGAGGAAATGCTGTCGAAATGGTGCTTGCGCGCATGGGCGCAGAAGATGTTCACGACGCCTGGGTCAAAACCCATGCCGAGAAATGCGTTCAGCTTCTTCTCGGCGAACTTTTCGCGGCGTGGCCACTCCACATAGGAATACCAGGGCGCCTTGATGTCCTCGACATGCTCGTCCTCGCCAAGCGCGGTGTCGAGATAATGCGTGCCCGTGGCCAAGCAGGCGTCGAGGAGCGTCTCGTTGCAATAGGGCGACGCGACATTGATCAGGATCTGCGCGCCCATCTCCGAGATCACGCGTTTCACATCCTCGAGGTTGCGCGCGTCGATGACCGTCGTCTCGATTAGGGCACCCTCGCCCGGCGCAGCCCAACGCTCCTGCACCTCTTGCGCGATCGCGGCGAGCTTATCCGCATTGCGTGCTGCGAGAACAATCCCGCCGAACTCGGCGCGGAACTGGGCTGCCTTGTGAACTGTCACCTGGCCGACGCCACCGGCACCGACGATCAAGAGCTTCGGCTTCGTCACGGCCTGTCTCCCTCGTTGAATGTTTGAGCTAAGAAAAGAAAATCAGGATTGCGGCAGTTCGGAAATACCGCCATTGCGCGCCGACCATGCAAGCGGCGCATTGAGAAAGGCTTCCACCTCCGACAACGTCTGCTCGTCGAAGAGTTTCTGTTCGCGCGCAACGGCCAGCACATTGCGCCAGGTGGAGACATAGTGGAGCCGCACATTGCCGTTTTCGAAGCGCTGCTCGGCTTCGGGAAAGATGCCGTAGAAGAAGAGCGCGATACCGTGATCGACGACCCCGCCAGCCGCGCGGATCGCGTCGATGAACTTGAACATGCTGCCACCGGCTGTCGTCAGGTCCTCGATGACGAGCACACGCGCACCTTCCGGCATGTGCCCCTCGATCTGCGCATTGCGGCCGTGGCCCTTCGGCGCCTTGCGCACATAGATCATCGGCAGCCCGAGCCGATCGGCAAGCAAGGCCGCGAATGGGATACCGGCCGTCTCGCCGCCGGCAATGCAGTCGAACTGCTCGAAACCTGCATTGCGCAACAGCGTACCAGCGGCAAAATCGATGACGGCAGAACGCACGCGCGGGTAGGACAAGAGCTTGCGGCAGTCGATATAGACGGGGCTGCGCATGCCCGACGCGAGCTTGTAGGGCTCGTCCGCCTTGAAATGCACAGCCTTGATCTCAAGCAGCATTTTCGCGACGAGTTCGGCGGCCACATCCTTGTCGGGGAAGCTGTTGGCGAACATCGGCGGATCCTTGACTGTCTGATCGGGCGGGCGGGAAGACCGGGCGCCGGTTGATTAGCAGCAAGCGATGCGCGGCGCTACCCGTCAGACGACATCCCAGTGAACCGGGAACATCGGGTCGAAGAGCGTGACTGGCCCGGCGCCCGTTTCGATCTTTGCTGGGTAAGCGACCGGCTCGGCGCGCTTGCTCAGCGTCATCGTGCCCGTGTTGACCGGAAGGCCGTACCAGGCCGGCCCGTTGAGCGAAGTAAACGCCTCCAGCCGGTGCAGCGCGCCCTCCTCCTCGAACACGTGCGCAAGCAGCGGCATCGTGTTCGTGGCGGTGAAGATGCCGGCACAACCGCAGCCGCATTCCTTCGTGGCATCCACGTGCGGTGCAGAATCCGTGCCGAGGAAGAACCGCGCGTCGCCCGACGTCGCGGCAGCGCGCAGCGCTAGGCGATGCGTCTCGCGCTTTGCGACCGGAAGGCAGTAATAATGCGGGCGGATACCACCTGCGAGGATCGCATTGCGGTTGATGATCAGGTGGTGGGTGGTGATCGATCCGGCGAGATTGCTGGAGGACGATTTGATGTAATCCACGCCATCCTTCGTCGTGACGTGCTCCATCGTGATCTTCAGTTCCGGCAGCCTCGCGCGCAGCGGCGCCAGCACCCGCTCGATGAAGACCGCTTCCCGGTCGAAGATGTCGATCGCAGGATCCGTGACCTCACCATGGACACAAAGAGGAAGCCCGATCGATGCCATGCGCTCCAGGATCGGCATGACCTTGTCGATGTCGCGCACGCCGCTTGCCGAATTGGTGGTGGCGCCGGCCGGATAAAGCTTCACCGCAGTGACGAGGCCGCTGGCATGGGCGTCCGCCAGATCATCGGCGTCGGTCGTTTCCGTCAGATAGAGCGTCATGAGCGGCTCGAAATCGGACCCTTCCGGCCGCGCTACCAAAATACGTTCGCGATAGGCGCGCGCATCGGCTGCGGTGACGACCGGCGGAACAAGGTTCGGCATGATGATCGCGCGTGCGAAATGCGCCGTCGTGTGCGGCAGCACGCCCTCCAGCATCGCCCCGTCGCGCAGATGCAGATGCCAGTCGTCGGGGCGGCGGATGGTCAGTTCGGTCATGAAGCGTGTCTCGCGAGGCTTGGATGTCGCCCTTCGTTAGCAGAGCGGGTCGGCCGAGAACAATCGCCGCAGTGCTTGTTGTTCACGGCGCACCGCGGCTATATCGAGGCCGCAACGATGACAAGGGAGAGCATCATGGATCTCGGATTGACCGGCAAACGCGCGCTCGTGCTTGCCTCCACGCGGGGCCTCGGTCTCGGCATCGGCACCAAGCTCGCCGAAGAAGGCGCACATGTGCTGCTGTCCGGCCGCTCCCGCGACAAGCTTGAACACGCCGTCACCATGATCCGCGAAGCCGGTGGCAAGGCCGATTTCGTCGAAGCCGATCTCACCGATCCGGGCGTCGTGGACACACTCGCCGCAGCAGTTGCCGAGAGGCTTGGCGGCATCGACATCCTCGTCAACAACACCGGCGGCCCGCCCCCCGGCGCAATGACCGACGCCTCGCTCGAGGTTCTCGCCAAGCAGTTCGACACGATGGTGCTGCGCGTGATGGCGATCACGCAGCGCTTCCTGCCTGCGATGAAGGAGCAAGGGTTTGGCCGCGTCCTCACCGTCGCATCCTCCGGCGTCATCCAGCCGATTCCCAATCTCGGCCTTTCCAATGCGCTCCGCTCCGCACTGGTCGGCTGGTCGAAATCGATGGCAAATGAGAACGCCGGTGCCGGCGTCACCTTCAACATGCTCCTGCCCGGCCGCATCCAGACCGAGAGGGTCGATGAGCTCGACGAAGCCAATTCCAAGCGCACCGGCAAGCCGATCGAAGACATTCGCGAAACCGCTCGCGCCTCTATTCCTGCTGGCCGCTACGGCACCGTCGAAGAATTCGCCTCCGTCGCCGCGTTCCTCGTGTCGGTGCCCGCAAGCTACGTGACCGGCGGCCTGATCCGCTGCGACGGCGGCGCGATCAAGTCGGTGTGAGAGAGCAGTGGGGGCGCCGGCGTTGACAGAAATCAGCCCGCCGCCCCATATCTCTTCCATGAGCGCAGCGGTGCGAGGTACCGCGAAAGGATCCGGTGATGCGACCCGAGCATGAATTCTTTGTCGCTGTCGAATGGGATGAGGAAGCACAGGTCTGGTACGTCGCCGATAGCGATGTTCCCGGCCTTGCCACTGAGGCGCCATCCATGGATCAGATGATCGCCAAGCTGAAAGTGATGGTGCCTGAGCTTCTCGAGGAGAACGGCGTCATCGAGGCTGTCCACGCAGAGGTGCCGTTTGCGCTGATGGCGAACGTCGCCGGCATTGCATCGCGCGCCTGACGCCGACGGATGCCGGGCTACACCAAAGCGGTCAAAGACATCCTTCGCGAGAACGGTTGCGCATTCTTCCGCCACGGCAAGGGCGATCACGATATCTGGTGGAATCCGACGACCGGCAAGAAATTCCCAGTCGATAGCGACATCAAATCGCGCCACACCGCCAACCAGATCATGAAGCAAGCCGGCATCGACCACAAATTCTGATCGACTCACCGGCTCACCTTGTCCGCCAGCCGCTCCAGCATCCCAAGGCACTGGTCGAGTTGGTCGAGACTGATGAATTCGTCCGGCTTGTGGGCCTGCGCGATCGAACCGGGTCCGCAGACGACGGCCGAAATGCCGGCCTTCTGAAAGAGGCCGGCCTCGGTACCGAAGGAAACGACGTCGGCCTCGTTGCGGCCCGTCAGTTCGCGCGCGATGGCAAGCGCTTCGGAATGGCTCGCCGGCTCCAACCCTTCGACCTCGCCGATCACGTGGGTCACGATATCGGTTGCTGGGTCGACCGCATGCATCGCCGGCCTCAGCACCTGATCGACGAAGGCACGCATCTCCGCCTTGACGAAATCAGCGTCGGCGGAGGTCACCGGCCGCATTTCCCAGTCGACGCGGCAGTCGCTCGCCACCACGTTGCGTGCCGGACCGCCGACGATGGCGCCGGCCTGAAGCGTCGTCCACGGTGGCGTGAACGGGCTGCCTTCAGGCGACCGCGCCTTCAGCGGCTCGCGCAATTCGAGCAGGCGCGTGATGTAGCTGACGGCGTATTCGATGGCATTCACGCCCGCATCGGGGATGGAGGCATGGCCGCCCGAGCCGGTGAAATGCGTCGTGTACTCGAAGCACCCCTTGTGGCCTTCGATGATGCGCATCTCTGTCGGCTCGCCGATGATGACGGCCGACGGCCGAATGCCTGCTTCGGCGAGATCGGCAATCAGCGCCCGCGCGCCGAGGCAGCCGACCTCCTCGTCATAGGTGAAGGCGAAATGCACGGGGCGGGCGAGATTGCATGCGGCGAAGACCGGTGCCATGGCAAGACATGCAGCGATAAAGCCCTTCATGTCGCAGGTGCCGCGCCCGTAGAGCAGGCCGTCGGCTTCCCGAAGCGCGAACGGATCGCTCGTCCAGTCCTGCCCCTCGACGGGCACGACATCGGAATGGCCCGAAAGCACGATGCCGCCATCCCCGCCGGGCCCGAGCGAAGCGAAGAGGTTCGCCTTGCCGCCGTCGGGATCCTGCGAGATCCGGACTTCCGCGCCGGATTGCTTCAGCAGGTCCGCGGCATACGCAATCAGATCCACATTGCTATCCGACGACACCGTCGGATAGGCGATGAGATCGGCAAGGATCGCGCGGGTCCGCTCCAGCAACATGAAGCCCGTTAATCCTTCACATACATTTTGCGGGGACGGTTGCAGAGGCATTCGGCCGCCGCGCCGTCGCGGATCAGGATGCTCTCGGTGATCTCGAGCCCCCAATCCTTCATCCAGAGCCCCGGCATGAAATGGAACGTCATGCCGGCTTCAAGGATCGTGTCGTCGTTCTCGCGGAACGAGATGGTCCGCTCGCCCCAGTCTGGCGGATAGGAAATGCCGATCGGATAGCCACAGCGTGCGCCGCGATCGATGCCGATCTTCTCGAGCTCGTAATGGAAGGCCCGCGCCACGTCGCCGGCCCGCGCGCCGGGACGCGCCGTTTCGAGCCCAGCTTCAAGGCCGAGCACCACGGCCATTTCCGCATCGAGCAGGTATTGCGGCGGCTTGCCGAGAAACACCGTCCGGCAGAACGGCACGTGATAGCGGCGGTAGCATCCGGCGATCTCGAAGAAAGTCGCCTCGCCCTGTTTGAACGGCTGCGCGCTCCAGGTGAGGTGCGGCGCCGCTGCATCCGATCCGCTTGGCAACAGCGGCACGATGGCCGGATAGTCACCCCAGATGCCCTCTTCCGTTCCGTCATCGAGACCACGGATCGTGTCCGCATAGATCTCGGCCACGACCTCGTTCTTCTTCATGCCCGGCTCGACGCGCTCCACGATTCCATCGACGACCTTCTCCGCGATTAGCGCCGCCTTGCGCATGAAGGCGAGTTCCTCGTTCGACTTGACCGTGCGCTGCCAGTTCACCAGCCCTGTCGCATCGCTGAAGGTTGCGTTCGGCAGCTCGTATTCGAGCACGAGGTAGGCTTTGGCGGAGAAGTAATAATTGTCGAGCTCGAGCCCGATGCGCGACGACGAATGGCCTTTGTCGCGGATCAGCGCGGCCAGCGTCTGCATCGGATGAATTTCGCGCGACTGCACATAGTGGTCGGCATAGGGAACGCAGCGCGCGTCCTCCATGTAGACGGTGCGCACCGCCCCATTGGCATCCTGCCCGCGGCCCCACCAGATCGGGTCTTCATCGTGGAAGATGAGCACGCCCTGGTGAACGTAGAACGACCAGCCGTCATAGCCGGTCAGCCATGCCATGTTCGAAGGATCCTCGACGAACAGGACGTCGATCTCCTGTTGCCGCATGGATTGGCGCACCAGACGCAGGCGGCGCTCATATTCGGCGTGGCTGAAAGGCAATGCAATGGCAGGCATCAGCAGACTTCCCGATCTAAAACGACATTTTTAGGCACCGTCACACTATGCCTACACTACAAGCAGCACGGGCAACAGCCTGTCTGAATGCGACGTCCGGATGCCGCGACGAGCCAGGCTCTTGGAGCCTTAAACGGGGCGAACTTGACAGCGCCGACGCCGCCGTGGTCGGCTTGCGGCTTCCAGAACCCATGAAATCGCGGAAATTACCGGAGAACGCTCCGTGTTGACCTCCCCAAGCATCAGCGACATCGAGCAGGCACAAGCGAACATTGCAGGCCATGTGCTCCGCACACCCCTCGTCGAAGCCACGGCATTGTCCCGTCTCCTTGGCACCGAGCTTCTCCTGAAGCTGGAATCGCTGCAGCCCATCGGTGCGTTCAAGCTGCGCGGGGCCGTCAACGCGATCATGCAGCTTCCCGCCGATGTTGCCGGTGTCACCTGTTGCTCGACCGGCAATCATGGTCGCGCAGTCGCCCATGCCGCCAAATCCCGTGGCATTCGTGCGGTTGTCTGCATGTCATCGCTCGTACCGAAGACCAAGGTGGACGGCATCCGGGCGCTTGGCGCGGAGGTGCGGATCGTGGGAGTTAGCCAGGATGATGCGCAGGAGGAAGCGGCGCGCCTGGTGGCCGAGGAAGGCCTGGTGGATATCCCGCCCTTCGACCATCCGCATGTCATCGCCGGACAAGGTACGATCACGCTGGAGATGCTGGAAGACCGGCCCGACATCGAAACGCTGGTGATCCCGCTTTCCGGCGGTGGGCTCGCCGCGGGCATGGCACTTGCCGCCAAGCACATAAAGCCCTCGATCCGGTTTGTGGGCATCTCGATGGACCGCGGCGCGGCAATGCACGAAAGCATCCGCGCCGGCCGTCCCGTCGCTGTCACCGAAGTCGCGAGCCTCGCCGATTCACTCGGCGGCGGCATCGGGCTCCAGAACCAACACTCGTTCGAGCTCTGCCGGAACTTCTTGGATGAAACCATCCTCGTCACCGAAGACGAGATCTACCGGGCGATGCAGGCCCTGTTCTACGAGGAGCGCATCGTGGCCGAGGGCGCCTGCGTGGTGGGCATCGCCGCGATCATGGCTGGAAAGCTCAAAGAGCTTGAAGGTCCAGTCGCGACCGTCATCACCGGACGCAACGTCGATATGGGCGTCTTCAACCGCATCATGGCGGGAGACGACATCGTCCTTGGCGACGTCACCGTAGAAGGAAGGACCTACGACCATGGCTGAGCCACGCGACGTTCTCATCCTCACCGAGCGCGACCTTCGCGAACTCGTCCATTTGGACCATGCAGCCATCGACGTCGTGGAAAAAGCATTCGCGGCTTTGGCAAGCGGCAAGGTCGTGATGCCGCCGATCCTGTCCATGGCGATCCCCGAGGCGCATGGCGAGGTGGACGTGAAGACCGCCTACATCCCCGGCTTCGGAGGCTTTGCCATCAAGGTGAGCCCCGGCTTCTTCGACAATCCGAAGCTCGGCCTGCCGAGCCTGAACGGCCTGATGATCCTCTTTTCAGCACGCACGGGCCTCGTCGAGGCACTGCTGATGGACAATGGCTACCTCACCGACATCCGCACGGCAGCAGCCGGCGCGGTCGCCGCGAAACATCTCGCGCCGCAGACGGTCGATACGGCTGCTGTCTTCGGCACCGGCGTCCAGGCGCGGCTGCAGATGAAGGCGGCGCATCTCGTCCGGCCGTTCCGCAAGCTCATCGTCTGGGGCCGCGATCGGGCGAAGACGGAAGCCTGCGCCGCCGATCTTGCCGCAGAGCTTGGCATCGAGGTCGTCGCCGAACCGGATGGCGAAAAGGCCGTCGCCGAAAGCCAGCTCGTCGTGACGACGACGCCTGCCCGCGAACCGATCCTGAAGGCTGAATGGCTGCATCCGGGCCTCCACATCACCGCAATGGGTTCCGACAGCCCTGAGAAGAACGAAATCGAACCAGAGGCCCTCGCCCGCGCCGATCTCTACGTCGCCGATCGTGCAAGCCAGTGCGAAACGCTCGGTGAACTGCGGACCGCAATGGAAGCCGGGCTTTGGGGAGCAGGTCAGCCGGTCGAATTGGGTGACATCGTTGCGGGCAAGGTCGAAGGTCGCATGTCCGAGGATGCGATCACCATGTGCGATCTGACTGGCACCGGCGCGCAGGACACCGCCATTGCGACCTTTGCCCTCGGGGTTGCCAAGGCGGGGGGTAAAGGTTCAAAAGTGGCCCTATAGGCCCGCACCTCCGATTTTTGCCGCAAAATGCGCCATGGAGGGGCCCGAAGGCCCGGCCGCTGCATCGAATTGCCGGCAAGAGGGCGCTGGAAACCAAGAGACCACCCGACGGAGTAACCATGCTCAGGAACGACCAGCTCGACCAGTGGGACCGCGAGAATTTCTTCCACCCCTCCACGCATATGGGCCAGCACGAACGCGGTGAAAGCGCCAACCGCGTCATCACCGGCGGCTCGGGCGTCTATATCGAAGACCGCAACGGCAACCGTCTCCTGGATGGCTTTGCCGGCCTCTACTGCGTGAATGTCGGCTATGGCCGCCAGGAAATCGCCGATGCGATCGCCGCCCAGGCCAAGGAACTGTCCTACTATCACGCCTATGTCGGCCACGGCACGGAAGCCTCCATCACGCTTGCGAAAATGGTGATGGACCGCATGCCCGAGCACATGTCGAAGGTCTATTTCGGCCTTGGCGGATCGGACGCGAACGAGACCAACATCAAGCTCGTCTGGTACTACAACAACATCCTCGGCCGTCCCGAGAAGAAGAAGATCATCTCGCGCTGGCGCGGCTATCACGGCTCGGGCCTGATGACCGGATCGCTGACCGGCCTGACGCCCTTCCACAACAAGTTCGACCTGCCGCTCAGCCAAGTGCTGCACACCGAAACGCCGTCCTATTTCCGCCGGCCCGATCTCGACATGAGCGAAGCCGACTTCGTCACCCATTGCGTCGACAAGCTCGAAGAGATGATCGCGGCGGAAGGCGCCGACACCATTGCAGCCTTCATCGGTGAGCCGATGCTCGGCACGGGCGGCATCGTTCCCCCGCCGGCCGGTTACTGGGATGCCATCCAGGCGGTGCTCGACAAGCATGACATCCTGCTCATCGCCGACGAAGTGGTCACCGGTTTCGGCCGTCTCGGCACCATGACGGGCTCGGCGCATTACGGCCTGAAGCCCGACATCATCACCATCGCCAAGGGCCTGACCTCGGCCTATGCGCCGCTGTCCGGGTCGGTCATTTCGGACAAGGTCTGGCAGGTTCTGGTGAAGGGTTCCGACGAGATGGGGCCGATCGGCCACGGCTGGACCTATTCGGCGCACCCGATCGGCGCGGCCGCCGGCGTCGCGAACCTCAAACTCGTCGACGACCTCGGTCTCGTCGAGAATGCGGGAACGGTCGGCGCCTATCTGAACGAAAAGATGAAGGACGCCGTCGCCGATCACCCCCAAGTCGGTGATGTCCGCGGCGAAGGCATGCTCTGTGCGGTGGAATTCGTCGACGACAAGGCGAGCCGGAAATTCTACGACCCCTCCCGCAAGATCGGCCCGGCCGTCTCAGCGGCTGTCCTGAAGCAGGGCGTCATCGGCCGTGCGATGCCGCAAGGCGACATCCTGGGCTTCGCCCCACCGCTTTGCCTGACGCGCGAGGAAGCCGACAAGATCGTCGACGCCACGCGCACCGCATTGATCGAAGTCTTCGGCTGATCGTCGCCAAAGGGCTGGTCACCAAAATCGTGCCCAGCCCTCATGGTTCGACAGGCTCACCATGAAGGCTGGATGCGCGCTCAGGCTTCGCGCATCAATGTGTGCTGGTCGATCAGATATTTGTCGAAGAGCGGCAGGCTGGCTGCGCCAAGCGCCCGCGCGATGGAGCCGATGGAGCCGGCCTCGACATTGGGCGTATCAATGCCCTGCAGATCCATCGCGGCGATGGCCGCCCGGGTTTCGATCACGAGCGCCGCGCGCACGGCCTGCGGCATCCCGCCATCGATGATGACCGTTTCGAAATCGATGATCGAGACGGATGCCACGATGGCATAGGCGAGACCGGTGGCGACGGTTGCGATCCAGCGGTCCACAGACGGACCGAATTGCGACCAGTCCTCCGGTGTCTGCCAGAGCGGCGAGGGATCGATGCCGTTGGCGACCAGCATCTTTTCCAGCACCATGATGGAGGCCTGGTCGATCAATTGCTCCGTCCCACCGCTGCGGCCCGGAACAGGCATGGAGCCGAGCGCGCCGGCATTGCCGCTGCGCCCCGCATAGAGACTGCCGTTCAGCACGATGCCGCCGCCGATGAAGGTGCCGACATAGAAATAGATGAAATCCTGGCGGCTGGCGCGCTCGCCGAAGATAAGCTCTGCCGCGCAGGCCGCCGTCGCATCGTTCTGAAGATAGACAGGAAAGTTGCAGATCGCATCGATCTCGCGCTTTAGGTCGAAATGCCGCCACCGGTCCATCTGCGCCTGTGGCGCACCCACCTCATCGTGCCAGTTCCAGAGCTGAAACGGCATGGCGATGCCGAGCCCGGCGATGCGGCTTTGCTGGTCGGCACCGAGCGCCGCGATCATCTCCGCCAGACCCTCGCGCACGAAGGCCAAAATGGCATCGGGATCCGGATAGGCGTAGCCCGCATGCCGGCTTGCGACCGGCTGGCCGAGGAAGTTGATGACGATGAGATCGGCGCTGCGCCGGCCGACTTTCAGGCCGATGAAGAAGGCACCTTCCGGATTGATCGACAGCGGCACCGAAGGTTGCCCCACCTTGCCGCGAATGGGCTCGCCGCGCACCAGCAGCCCGTCGGCTTCGAGTTCGCGCATGATGACGGAGATGGTTTGAGCGGAAAGGCCGGTCATGCGGGCGATCTCGGTCTTCACCAGCACGGCATGGCGACGAACGAGGCTCAGCACGAGCCGTTCGTTGTAGGCGCGCATCCCGCTCTGGTTCGAGCCGCGCAATTGCTGGCCGCCGGCCTCTTGCAGCCCGCCCGTCAGCGCCATTGATGTCCTCCCTGCCGATGCCAGACGTCCTTCGCAGGTCTCCCCGGCAGAGACAAGATGAGCGCGACATGGGCAACGTGTCAATAACTAAATAAGAGTGATTTATTTATTGACACGCGTCGACGCTTGGTGTTTCGTTTGCTCAGCGCCGGACAGGGAGTGGTCCGGATCGTCATTCTGGGAGGAACATCATGACACGCTACGCCATTCTCGCGTCGACTGCCCTTGCCGCCGTCACCGCCGGCTTCATTATGGCCACGCCCGCCAAAGCGCAGGATACGGTCAGCGCCTGCCTTATCACAAAGACCGACATCAACCCCTTCTTCGTCAAGATGAAGGAAGGCGCCACCGCCAAGGCCGAAGAACTCGGTGTCGAGCTGTCCACCTATGCCGGCCGTGTCGATGGTGACCACGAAACCCAGGTCCAGGCGGTCGAATCCTGCATCGCCTCTGGCGCAAAGGGCATCCTGATCACGGCGTCCGACACCAAGGCGATCGTAGACGTCCTCAAGACTGCCCGGGACAACGGCGTGCTCGTCATCGCCCTCGACACGCCGCTCGAGCCCATCGACGCCGCCGACGCCACCTTCGCGACCGACAACTTCAAGGCCGGCGAACTGATCGGCCAGTGGGCGGCAGCCCAGCTCGGCGACGAAGCCGCCAACGCCAAGATCGCGATGCTGGACCTTTCGCCCAGCCAGCCTTCCGTCGACGTGCTGCGCAATCAGGGCTTCCTATCCGGCTTCGGCATCGAGCTCGGCGATGAGAACATGATCGGCGACGAGGAAGACGAACGCATCGTCGGCAACGACGTGACCGCCGGCAATGAGGAAGGAGGCCGCCGCGCCATGGAAAACCTTCTTCAGGTCGATCCGGAAATCAACGTCGTCTACACGATCAACGAACCGGCAGCGGCAGGCGCCTATGAAACACTGCGCTCCTTCGGTCGCGAGAACGACGTGATCATCGTGTCCGTCGATGGCGGCTGCCCAGGTGTCCAGAACGTGCAGGAAGGCATCATCGGCGCAACCTCACAGCAATATCCGCTGGAGATGGCGGCGCTTGGCATCGAGGCCATCGCGAAATTCGCCGAAACGGGCGAGAAGCCCGAGCCGACCCCGGGCCTCGACTTCTACGATACCGGCGTGCAGCTCGTGACCGATCAGGCGGTCGACGGCGTCGAGTCGATCAGCGTCCAGGAAGGCCTGGAGCTCTGCTGGGGCTGACAGCTTTCTGCCGGGCGGAAGACAGGAGCTGTTTTCCGCCCGGATCCGCCATCTGGCGTGATCAACAGGCCACTTCGTCCAAGCCATTGTGCACCGCAGATTGATTGGCGGTCCATTCCGCTTCACGCTCTTCGTCGCGAACGATGGGAGGTTCCACCATGACCACGACAGACCAGCCCTCGGCTGCGGTGCGAAGCCGGCAATCCTTCGAGGAAACCCTGGAGGCGAGCGACCGCAGGGTCGCTGAATTCGAAGCGCGCAATCAGACTGTCATCGAGCGGTTGCAGCACTTCCTGCATGGCAATCCGACCATGGTGCCGGTCATCGTGCTGCTGGTGTCGGTCATTGCCTTCGGGTTTGTAGCTGGCGACCGGTTCTTTTCCGCATTCAACCTTTCGCTGATCATGCAGCAAGTTTCCATCATCGGCATCCTCGCCGCAGCTCAGAGCCTTGTCATCCTGACGGCCGGCATCGACCTGTCCGTCGCAGCCATCATGGTGCTGATGTCGGTTATCATGGGCAATCTCGCCGTATCCATGGGCGTGCCGGCGCCAATCGCCATACTGGTCGGTTTTGTCGGTGGCACTGCAGCCGGCGCAATGAACGGCCTGCTCGTGACGCGGTTAAAACTGCCGCCCTTCATCACGACGCTCGGCACCTGGAACATCTTTTTCGCGCTCAATCTCTGGCTCTCCGGAGCCCAGTCGATCCGCAGCCAAGACATCGATGCCGAGGCGCCGATCCTCAAGCTTTTCGGCCAGAATTTCGGCATGTTCGGCGCGCAATTCTCCTATGGGTCCGTGCTGATGGTGCTGATCTTCGCCGCGCTCTGGTACATGCTGAACCGCACCGCCTGGGGCCGGCATGTCTATGCGGTCGGCGACGACCGGGAAGCAGCCGATCTCGCCGGCATCCGCACAAATCGAATTCTCGTTTCCGTCTATGCGTTGGCAGGCCTCGTCTGCGCGCTCGGCGCCTGGGCCTCCATTGGCCGCGTCGGCTCGGTCTCCCCCCAGAGCTTCTATGAAGGCAATCTGCAGTCCATCACGGCTGTCGTCATTGGTGGCATCTCTCTCTTTGGCGGCCGTGGATCCATCATGGGCCCATTGATCGGCGCCCTGATCGTGGGTGTCTTCCAGTCCGGCCTTCGCCTCGTCGGTGTCGATGTTCTCTGGCAGGTCTTCGCCATTGGCTGGCTCATCATCATCGCGGTCGCGATCGACCAGTGGATCAGAAAGGTTTCGGCATGAGCACGGTTTCAGAAAATGCGTCTCGCCCGATCCTGAAGGCACGCGGTCTCGTGAAACGCTATGGCCGCGTAACTGCTCTCGACAACGCCGATTTCGATCTCTATCCGGGCGAGATCCTCGCGGTCATCGGCGACAATGGGGCGGGCAAGTCCTCGCTGATTAAAGCGCTATCCGGCGCCGTCACGATCGACGATGGTGAGATGGAGCTCGAAGGCAAGCCGATGCGCTTCTCCTCGCCCATGCAGGCGCGCGAGGCTGGCATCGAAACCGTCTACCAGACGCTGGCGCTTTCCCCCGCGCTCTCGATTGCCGACAACATGTTTCTCGGCCGCGAAATCCGTAAGCCAGGTCCGCTCGGCTCCATCTTCAAGATGCTGGACAGGAGCGCCATGGAGCGCATCGCCCGTGAGAAGCTCTCCGAACTCGGCCTCATGACGATCCAGAACATCGCCCAGCCGGTCGAGACCCTGTCGGGCGGCCAGCGCCAGGGCGTCGCGGTTGCGCGCGCTGCAGCGTTCGGTTCCAAGGTCATCATCATGGACGAACCGACAGCGGCGCTCGGCGTCAAGGAATCCCGTCGCGTGCTCGAACTGATCCTGGATGTGCGCAAGCGCGGCATTCCGATCGTGCTCATCTCACACAACATGCCCCATGTCTTTGAAGTGGCCGATCGCATCCACATTCACCGGCTCGGGCGAAGGCTGTGCGTCGTCCGGCCGGGCGATCATTCCATGTCCGATGCCGTCGCCTTCATGACGGGGGCAAAATCTCCGCCTGAGGATGTTCTGGCCGCATGAACCCAAGCGTCGAGGTCCTCGCGCAACAGGTCGCAGAACGTGCATCCGGTCGCGACCGCTTCGTCGTTGCCCTGGCGGGTCCGCCCGGTGCCGGCAAGTCGACCGTGGCGGAGCGGCTGGTCAAAGCGTTGAACCAAAGAAGCGAAATCGCAGCCTTACTGCCGATGGACGGGTTTCACCTCGATAACATCGTGCTCGAGGCACGGGGCCTGACGCATCGCAAAGGAGCCCCCGAGACCTTCGACGCGCAAGGCTACGTGTCCCTCCTCCAGCGCGTTCGCGCCGTTCCCGCTGCCGAGATAGCCGTCCCCTTATTCGACAGGATGCTCGATCTCGCCCGTGCCGGAGGCGCGATCGTCGCACCGCATCACCGGATCATTGTGACGGAAGGCAATTATCTCTTGGTGGACCGGTTCCCATGGGCGGACCTCTCCTCCCAGTTCGACCTGACGATCTGGCTCGATGTGGATGACGACACGCTCCAAGAGCGCCTCATCCGCCGCTGGCTTCACCACGGACTGTCGAGGGAAGCCGCCATCAGCCGTGCCCTCGACAACGACATGCAGAATGTCTCTTGGGTGAAACGCCTCTCCGGACCGGCGGACATCACGCTGCGATAGTCATCCCCGCAGCCGCGATCAGGCCGCTGCCTTGAGCTCCACGGCGGCCTCACCTTCGACCAGGGTGCGATGCAGGCTCTTTACCGCGACATCCATCGCCTCCTGCGCCACGACGATCTGGACATCGACGCCACGGCCCGTTTCATGCGCACCGAGCGGCTCGATGCCGGCATCCTTGAGCGCGATCAGAGAGTTCAGCATCACGTCGAGACCGCGCAGTTCGCGACCGATGGCTGATACGATCGCCACCTTGCGGACCTTGATCTCGGCGGAGGGATAGAGAGCGGCAAGGTCATGCTCGACCCGCCGAATGCTCTTGAGCGACCCCTCCAGATAATGCGTGATCGTGTTCGCATTGGAGGTTTTCGAGACGATCCACACGCGATGACGCTTCAGCGCATCGAGAATGGCCGCGTCGTAACCCTTCACACCCACCATGTCCTGCTCGAACAGCTCGAGTGCGATGACCGGCAGACCGGTGATGATCTCGACGCGAGGTTCGCTCGCCGGCTCGGCATCGATCAAGGTGCCGGGATCGTGCGGCTCGAATGCATTGGCGACCCGAAGCGGAATTCCCGCCTGGCGCAGGGTCTTCGCGGCCTTGGGGTGGATGGCTTCCATGCCCATGTTCGACAGTTGATCGGCGACATCGTAATTGGTGCGCCCGATCTTCTTGACCGCATCGACACCGACGAGCTTCGGATCGGCGCTCGACAGATGGAATTCCTTATGGATCACCGCTTCGCGTGCCTTGGTCAGGGCAGCGATGCGGGCAAATGTCACTTCGGAATAACCGCGGTCGAATTCCCGCATCAGGCCTTCGCGGCACTGTGCGTAACCGGTCGCGATCGGCAGTTCCTGCGCAAGATCGATGTCGGCAAAAGCCGTTTCGATGCGAACGTTGAGATCCGGATGGCTTTCGTCGCGCCAGCCGGTGAGGTCCACGAAGCGCGCATTGACGCCGTGGCGACGCAGAAGCAGCACGGTCGTGAAGGCCGAATGTGCCTCGCCGAGGCCCGACAGCAGCTCACGGGTCGTCATCATGTGCTCTTCCAGCCGGAAATGGCCGTAAGAGCAGAGGCGCTGCAGGTCGAACAGACAGGTGCGGGCACCTTCTATGCGCTCGCGAACGAAATCGTCGGCCACCTTTCGGTCACCGGCATCGCTCAGGATCTCGGCGTTCTTTTCCCGCATCATGATGCCGACACGGTTCAACTGATCCATCCAGCCATGATCGTTGTCGGCATTGGAGAACAGGGCATAGACGCCGGGCTCGTCGGTCTTCTTGTGCTCCAGAAGAGCGTTGGTCATGCCGGCATAGGCCGAAACCACGAAGACGCGGTTGTAGAGATCGCTGCCCTCGCGATCTCCGATCCAGATGCTGTCGATGAGTTCGCGCGAGCGGCTGATCGACGTGCCACCGATCTTCTCGACCGTGTGGACACCGCGCGTCTCGTTCATGCTGTCGGTCATACTCATTCCACTCTCCGTGCCGCTGGTGGCGGCATCTTGTCTGTGTCCAGGGCTTGAGGCGACGGCAGGGATCAGCCCGCGGCCGCCTGCTGGTGCTCGTCGGCGCTCGCATAGGAACCATCCGCCCGGTGAACCTCGTTCCCCGTCACCGGCGGATTGAATACACAGGCCATGACCATCTCGGTCTTGCCGCGCAGGATATGCCTGTCGTGTTCATTGAGCGCGTACATGACGCCCGGGCGAATTTCGTGCACCTCGCCCGTTGCCAGATCCTCGATCGAGCCTTCACCTGAGATGCAATAGACGCTTTCGAAATGGTTCTTGTAATGAAACTGCAGCTCACCGCCCGCGTAAATCGTGGTGATGTGGAAGCTGAAGCCCATATTGTCGCCGGCAAGCAGAAGACGAACCGAGTTCCAGCCCTCTGAATCCACGCGGCGCTCGGTGTTCTTTGCAGTGTGCAGATCTCTGACGATCATGTGATAGTCCTTTTTTAAGTCTTCTTGGGAAGATGCGCTGGGACGGCGGCTATTCAGCCGCCATCTTGTGCGCCGAGAACTTCTCGGCAACCGCAGCTTCCAGAATATCGAGGCCCTTGGCCAGCAGCTCCTGCTCGATCGTCAGCGGCGCGAGTATCTTCACGACCTCGTCGTGTGCGCCGGACGTTTCGATGATGAGACCCTGCTGGAAACAGCGTTTGCAGATATCACCAGCAACCTCGCCGGTTCCAACATCCACACCGCGCATCATGCCACGTCCCTTGAGGCGGGCACCCGGTACCATGTCGGCGATGGCCTCAAGGCGTTCCTTGAGATAATCGCCCTTTACCTGGACATCCTGCTGGAAGGCGTCGCTCTTCCAGAATTTCTCCAGAGCGACACGTGCCGTGACGAAGGCATGGTTGTTGCCGCGGAACGTGCCGTTGTGCTCGGCCGGGCCCCAGATATCGTGCTCCGGCTTGATCAGCACGGCCGCAAACGGCAGTCCAAACCCGGAAAATGATTTCGCCATGGTGACGATGTCGGGCGACACACCCATTTCCTCGAACGAGAAGAACGTACCTGTCCGGCCGCAACCGGCTTGGATGTCGTCGATGATCAGCAACGCGCCATGCGCGCGAGCGATTTCTTCGATGCGCTTCACCCACTCAGCCGAAGCGGCGTTGAGGCCACCCTCGCCCTGAACGGTCTCGAGCATGATCGCGGCGGGTGTATCGATGCCGCTGGACGGATCGTCGAGCATCTTTTCCAGCATCTGCGCCGTGTCAATCTCGTCGCCATGATAGGCATCGAATGGCACGCGCTGCACGTTCGAGAGCGGTGCCGAGGCGCCGCCGCGGTGGTAGCCGTTGCCCGTCGCAGCCAGTGCACCCATGGTCACGCCATGGAAGCCATTGGTAAAGGAGATGATGTTCGTGCGGCCGGTCACCTTGCGGGCAAGCTTCATGGCTGCCTCAACGGCATTGGCACCGGTTGGGCCCGTGAACTGCACCTTGTAGTCGAGGCCACGCGGTTCGAGAATGATCTCTTCAAAGGCTTTCAGGAAAGCCGACTTCGAAGACGTGTGCATGTCGAGGCCATGAGTCACGCCATCGCTCGTAATGTAATCGACCAGCGCGGCCTTCATGTCAGGATCGTTGTGGCCGTAATTCAGCGAGGAGCAGCCGGCGAGAAAGTCGATGTAGTCGCGGCCACTCTCGTCGCGCAGCACCGCGTTGCGGGCCGATGAAAAGACGTTCGGGAAGCTGCGGCAGTAGCTGCGCGCTTCGGATTCGCGACGTTCATAAATGGTTTTATCAGTCATGGTCATAGTCGTCATGGTGCCACTCCAGTGTCTGGATTGGTGAAAGTCTCGAAGGGTGAAATGGAGAACTGATCAGGCAGCGAAAGCGATGCGTACGCTATCTTCGAAGGTGATCGTCACCATATGCTCGGTGTCGTGTTCGCCGTCGAAATGCTCGTCTTCGCGAAAGTATGGCCGATCCTGAAGCTCGGCGCCTGACTGTTTGGCAAACGAGCGGAACAGCGCCCAGCTTGCGTCATTGTCCTTGGTAATCGTCGTCTGCACGCGCTCGATCTCGGCGCATTCCTTGCGGCGCATCAGTTCGGCCAGCATGCGCTTGGCAATCCCCCGCCCCCGGGCCTTTTCCGATACCGCAACCTGCCAGACGAAGAATGTTTTCGACGCATCAGGTTGGATATAACCCGAAATCCAGCCGACGATTTCGCCGTTCAGTTCCGCAATGATGCAGGTGTCCGCGAAATGGTCGCACTGCAGGAGATTGCAGTACATGGAATTCTCATCGAGCTTACAGGTGCCCGCGATCAGTCGCCAAACGTCGGCGCCATCGCTCTTTTTCGGCTTGCGAAAGCTGACGCCGTCAACCGGCCGCTTGCGGTGCCCCGAAAGTTCGATCGTCTGATGTGTCATTGTCCCGTCCGCCTTGGTCTTATTTATTTGATAGCCGAAATATACAGCACCCACAGATCGATTCAACGATCACGCCGCATTTCAGGCATTTTTTACAGGAGAGCCGGGGTTCCAAGGAATAATGATCTTTTTTACCGGATGATTGAGTGTCTTGGCGAATGGCATTCTACAAAAGCCGATCCTGAATTCGTTCGATGGACGAAATTCATTGCACGCTTTAAAGACAAACGATGTTGGAAGACCCCTTCGAAAGGCTAAGGAAATGCACGAGCGAACGCATGCGAGCCTCGTAGCGCTGCGGCGCATTCTCAAGGCAACGGATCAGCATGCCCGGGCACTGTCGCGCAGTACCGGACTGACTGCCGCGCAACGAGTCTTGATGCAGATTATTGGGGAGGCCGGCGAGACGACGCCGAAGGAGATTGCGGCACGGGCTCGGATCAGCCAGGCGACCGTGACGTCTTTGATCGACAAACTGGAACGGCGCGGCTTCGCGACACGCATTCGGGGTGAAAGCGACCGGCGACAGATCTGGATCAGCCTGACACCTGAAGGCCGCCAGACGATGGAGACGGCTCCCGATGCGCTCCAGGAATTATTTTCTCAGCGCTTCGAGGCCTTGGAAAACTGGGAACAGGCGATGATCGTCTCATCGCTCGAGCGCGTCGCAACGATGCTGAACGCTCATGCGATCGATGCCTCCCCGCTATTGGACGGGGCGGCGATCGATCGCTGAGAGAGAAGACGTCGAGCTTATTGAATGCGGCCGAACGTGTAGGTGAGGCCAACGCCGCCACGGAACTGGTTTTCCGAAGCGGTGATCGAGCTGTCGGCCGCATCTCCGATGAGGCGTGAATAGCCGACGCTGCCCGTGAACGTCGCGCGCTCGGTCAGGCGGTAGTCGAAGGCAAGATCGAGCGCCACATTCTTGAAACCGCCATCGGCATCATAAGGTGCAAGCCCCGCAACAGATGAAGCCGCCTGCGCTGGAGTCACCGAGAAGTAGGTGTCCATGTAGTCGTCCGACGCGTAGGCCGTGGAGAGCGTCGCTGTCATGTCCAGCCGGTCGGTGATCGTGTGATCGACGCCTGCCGCAACCTTGATCTGGTACCCGGCGTCATCCTGGCCGGTCACCTGCTTGGCGAAGGCGGCATCGATGAAGAACGGTTCGAACTTGTAGCCGGCATAACCGCCGACGATGAGGCCGCCATCGACATCGCCGATACCGTTGATGAGATCGGCGTCATCCTGGTCGCGACCAAACGTATAGCCGGCGAGCGGGCCGAATTCGAAGCCCTGATGCTGGATGACAGCGAAGCGGACATCGTCGAGTCCACGGAGCGTGAAGCGGTCACCGAGACCAGGTCCATCGCCATAAAAGCGCGGATAGACGATCGGGAAACCGACGACGCGATATTCATCCGAGCCTTCGTAGACCGGCGAAATGAATGCATAGCCACCGGCAACGATGCCGAAGGGCAAACCGCCGCTTTCCTGGATCACGGGATCCTGTCCCATCGGGACCGCGCCCATGGTCGCATCGGCCGCAAGAGCAATCGATGCCGAAAGGCCGGAAAAAGCAGTGGCAAGCGCAACAGCAAGTTTCATCGTCATAAAATGGTCGTTCCTCTGAATGGGCAGGAAGCCCCCGCGCTGCCGAGACAGCGCTTTCCCTCGTCTTTTGCTAGTCAGCGCGTCGGATACGGTCAACGCCGAATATCGGTTCACCGCTCACGCGGCATGCGATTGTGCGTGAGGGTTGCGATTGAGCACCGATCGGTTCAGCGCGGCTGCGATCGAAACCCAAACGAGATAGGGCACGAAGAGAAGGGATGCAGTTGAAGACACAGACCATGAGGTAACGATGAAGCCTGCGATCGCGAGCCAGAGCACACTGACCTCCATCAGCGCCAGATTCATGCGCCGTCGGCCGAAGAACAGCCAGGACCAGGCCGCATTCAAGATGAGCTGCGCGCCCCAGAGAACAGTCGGCAGCGACCAGCCGGCCTCACGCCAGACCAGCCAGCCTGCCGCCGCAATCATGACGTAAAGGATCGACCAGACAATCGGAAAGGCGATGTTCGGCGGCGTCCAGGAAGGCTTGTCGAGCCGCTCGTACCAGGGGCCGGGCTTGAAGATCGCCCCGGTGGAAGCGGCGGCAAGGACGAAAATGACGAAAACTGCGAGTGCCATGGACCTGACTGGCTCCGGATGAAGGCGGTTCTTGCACCCAATGGTGCGCGATGTCGGAAGTTCCGATCGCTCTCGTGCGTGACGATCCGACGGCAGTCATCATACCCCACCGGCTATCGGAATCTGGCCCAAAGATCGGTCAGGTGACTGACAAAAGCGAGTGTCAGAAGCACGAGGACTGCGACGTCCAACCCGGCGACCGCCACCCGGTAGACGGCGAGAATGAGAAAGATACCCGAGAGCGAGGTCGCGACATAGCCGATCCCCGCCTTTCGGCCAGAGCGAAAGGCTGGTCGGACAAGCAACACCGTTTCCGCAGAAAGGATGGCCAGGGCGAGGAGCGCCACGCCGCCTCCCTCCAGGAGCCAGGCCATCATGCCTTGGCGATGCCCATCAGATGCGACATGTCCTTGAGAAAGACGCGCAAATGCGCCATCGGCTCGCGCCGCACGATCTTTTTGTCGAGATAGGATTCCCAAGTCAGCTTCTGGACGTCGGGATCGCGGCACATGGACACGAAGCGCTCGCGGCGGCCATCGCTCGAGTACCAGAAATACTGCATCATGCGCAGGATGAAAAAAGTCCGCCCATGCATGCGGGAGAATTCGTGCCGGACGCTTTTCAGCGCGCGGACATCGTTGGTCCGCAGCGTTTCCTGAGCGGAACGGCCCGCCAGTTCGCCGCTGCACATGGCGTAATAAATCCCCTCGCCGGAAGACGGCGCCACGACGCCGGCGGCATCGCCTATCAGGAGAACGCCGCGGCCGTTGTCGAAGCGCTTCAATGGATAGAGCGGCAGCGGCGCACCTTCCCGCCGCACGATGTCAGCATCTCCAAGGCCGGACCTGCGGCGCAATTCGCTGGTCGCAGCTTTCAGATCGAAGCCCTTTTTAGCACTGCCGACGCCCACGCTGGTGACCGGCCCGTGCGGAAACACCCAGCCGTAGAAATCCGGCGAAATGGCACCGTCATAAACGACGTCGCACCGCGATTTGTCGAAGTCTCCGCTTTCGGGCGAACGAACGATCTCGTGATAGGCAAATACATAAGGCGGCCGCGCAGCGGGTGAAAACATCTGCCGCCGCACGGCTGAATTCGCCCCATCAGCGCCGATGACGAGACGCGACCGACACGAAACCCGCGCACCATGGACGTCGCGGTAGTCGAGCGCAAAGCCGCCACCATCTCGTTCTTCCACGTGTTCGAACGTGCCTCGCTTCAAATCGGCGCCGGCATCCTCAGCACGCTGTCTCAACCAGCGATCGAATTTCTCGCGATCGACCATGCCGACATAGGATGTGCCAGCACGGCGGCGATGGCCGTCGATCGTCATTTCGACCGCTTGCGACTTGGGCGATATGATCCGCGCCGTGGCGACCCGCGCCACGATCTGCTCCGGCGGAACCTCGAAATCCTCGATCAGCCGGGGCGGCACGGCGCCACCACAGGGCTTGGGCCGCCCTTCCCGATCAAGCAGCAGAACGCTGGCGCCGGACTTGGCGAGCTCATACGCGGCAGTCGCTCCTGCCGGGCCTCCACCGATAATGGCAACGTCGTATTCGGCAGGGCTCATGGCTTACTCCGCGGGTTGCAGAACATCTGGTGAGGGCGAGGTCGTCGCGCGTGGCCTTGCCGCGGACGGCATGGCGATCGCGAGAGCGACGGCGGCGGCAATCAGAAAGAGACCGGCTTCGATCATGAACACCAGCGCGTAAGCCTCTTCGACGGGAAGAACGGCACGCGCGATGTCGACGACGATCGTGCCCGCAAATCCGCCGAGCCCGAAGGCAATCGCCTGCGCCGCGCCCCAGAGGCCCATGCGCATGCCTTCGCGCGGCCGTTCGCCCGGCCGGTTGGCAGCACCGGCAAGCGCCATCATGGAGCCGATCGCAGCAACCGCGAAGACGCCATTGGCAAAACCAAGCGCGAACACATTGGCTGTGAGCGGCCATACGCCAGCGCTCTGAGAGGATGCCCCGAGAAGAGCAAGCGCCATGGCCGAAGCGATACAGCCAGTGACCGTGAAGATCTTCAAAACGCCTGGGCGCGTGCGCCCAAGGCTGCTGCCGAGAAGGCCCACCAGAAGCATGCCGATGAAGACACCGCCGCTCTGAATGCCGGAAAGCGTCGTGGTTTCACCGGGCGTCATGGCGAAGACGAGGCCAGCATAGGGCTCCAGGATGAGATCCTGCGCACTGAAGGCGAGCATCGACAAAAAGACAAAGATGGTGAAGCGACGCGCCTGCCGGTCGGCCCATGCATCGGCCAGGCTTTCACGGAACGACACCTTTGCCACCACCTGCTCGGGTGCAAGCTGGGAAGTGCGACGCAATCTGCCTTCGATGCCGGCAAGCGACAGGCCAGCCAGCGCCAGCGCGGCGACACTGACGATCGCGGTGACGACGACGAGCCGCCCCGGCGTGAAGGGATCGAGAAAGGCGCCCGCAGCAATGGACGTAATCGCCATTCCTGCAATCATCATCAGCCAGACGAGGGTGGCGGCTCCCGCGCGGCGAAGTGCTGCCGTATTCGTGGCCAAAAGCGCCAGCAGCGAGGTGCCGGCAGCACCGATGCCGATCCCGATCAAAATGAAGTCGACCACCGCGAGTGCCATGCCCAGCGCGAAGTTCGTCACCATCACAGCGCTTGCAGCGGCCGCACCTACACTGCCGAGACCAGCAAGCGCGAGGCCGCCGAGAATCCACGATGTGCGCCGACCGCCGATATCGGATCCATGGCCCCAAAGCGGCCGCGTGATCTGCACGCCATAATGAAGCGTCACCAGGATCCCGGGCACCATGGCGGCCAGCGCCAGCTCAACGACCATCACCCGGTTCAGCGTCGACGTTGAAAGCACTGCAATGGCGCCGAGCGAGGCCTGCACCAGGCCCAGCCGGACGATATCGATCCAGCCAAGGGCGCTAAGGGCATTGCTCTGCTTCGCGCCGCCCATCGTCAAAGCCCGCCCTGAACGCCGCGAAGCGCAAATGCCGCAGCGAGCATGCCGAGAACGTAGAGCGTCGTGCCGGTTGCGTTGTACCAGGCTGCACGTCCTTCCGGATCGGCGAGAAGCCGGCGCATGAGGCCAAGCTGCACCACGATCAGGGCCGCAACGATGGCGGCATGCACTGGCGCGCCCCAAACAATGAGCAGAGCCACCACGGCAAATTGCGCCGCAGCCATGAAGAAACAGGCGACCCGGCAGGCTCGATCGGTTCCGAGCGTCACCGGCAGGGACGCGAGCCCCATCCGCCGATCACCCTCGACAGCCTTGAAATCGTTGAGCGTCATGATCCCGTGCGCGCCGATGCTGTAGAGCAGCGCGATGATCAGCGTCTTGTGGCCCGGATAGCCGCCAATCGCCGCAGCCGCGGCCGTGAACCAGGGCAAGCCTTCGTAGCAGAGCCCGACGGCGGCGGCGCCGAGCCAGCCATTGCGCTTCAAGCGCAGCGGCGGGGCGCTGTAGATCCAGGCAAGAACAAGGCCCACCACGGTAGCGCCAAGCACCCAGGGGCCCAGCAGATAGCCAATCCAGAGCGAAATGACGCTCGCCATGGCGGCAATGTAAAACGCCCAGCGTCCCGGCATGCGGCCGGACGGTACCACCCGGTGCGGCTCGTTGATCGCATCGACGAACCGATCGTACCAATCATTCGCCGCCTGGCTTGCGCCACAGACGAGCGGACCGGCGAGGAGGATGCCGAGAACGATGGCGACCCAGCGCTCCTGGAGCGGCACGCCGGATGCCACAACCCCGCAGCCGAACGCCCACATGGGCGCGAACCACGTGATTGGCTTCAACAGCGCGATCGTCGCCGAAAGCGTTGGGTAGGCAGGATTCGGATGCGCGGTCGCAAATTGGGCCATAGCAAAAGCTACGACTGACGTCTTATACTGTCAATTTAAATTGACATCATTCCTCGCCGGTGAAGTCAGCGAGATTATAGCGACGCAGCTTGATGTAGAGGCTCTGGCGGCTCAAGCCCAGCATTTCGGCAGCCGATGCGCGATTGTTGCCCGTGAGACGAAGCGCGGATTCGATGCACATTTTCTCAATGATATCGGACGTGTCCCGAACGAGATCCTTGAGGGGAACGCGCCCGACCAAGTCCGCAAATTGCTCCACCTGATAGGGCAAGCCGCCCTCGCCGGCTGTGCGCACGACATCGGCAGCAGCAGCCGCAACCTCCCTGATCGAAAACCCGAACGTGCCGCCAGCCTCGTCGATCTGTCCAGCCGACAATTCGACATCGTGCCGCCCGCCAAAACCGTCGCGCAGGATCGTCTGAAACCTGCTGACGACCCGGTGCTCACGCAGGTTGGACAGAATAATCTGCACGTCCACGCCCGTAACGCCGAGCCAGTTGTCGAGCGACTTTCCCACCACCCTTTCCGGGCTCAGCACCCGAATGAGATCGAGAAAGGCGGGATTGGCCTCCAGCACGACGCCCTGCCGATCGGTCACCACATGGCCATCGGGCAAACCGCTGAAGAAGTCCTTGCCATAGGCCTCGCCGGCCAATGGGCTTCCACTCGGCTTGATACGAATTAGAAGCTCCACCGCCCCGGCAAGGCGAAACGGAATGATGGAGAGAGTGAGAGCACCGATACCATCGGCGGCATCGACGACGATCTGCTCAGAAACCCCACGCGCACGCACGTCGGCAAGCGTCGCCGCCAGTTCGGCGGGCTCGCTTGCAGCCAGCAGCTGAACGGAAGACATGCCGATGAGCTTCGCAACCGGGCGCCCGAAAAGCCGACCCGCAGCTTCATTGGCATCGATGATGCGCAGGCTTGTGCCGTCGAGGGCGACCAGCCCTTCATCTTCCGCCTGGAACAGCACGCGATACCGGGCTTCCGCATCTCGCAGCCGGCGATAGTCGCGCTCCATCTCGATCTGAGCCGCCACCAGTCTTTGCTGCATTTGCGCGACGCCGCGCAGATCCGAGCCGAGAGCGAGATGGACTTTCTGATCCGGGAAGCTCAGAAGCGCATAGGACACCGGCAGATCGGGAAACCCGGGAGCCGGATGATTGACCTGCCGCGCTCGTGTGCGTGAATTGCGTGCGGCATCGGCGAGCAGCGCCTCGACCTTTTCGAGGCTTTCGAGCGTCACAGTCTCTGCGAAAAGCCGGCCGACCCAGGATTCCGGCCTGTATCTCGACAGATCTCGGTCGCGATAGGCGACGTCGATGACGGTGCCATCGGCGTTCAGCACGAGCGTGATGTCGGATGCGGTCTGAGCGATCGCCAAGATAGCAGCCGGGCCGAGATCACCCAGCAGGGATTGCTGGCTCGCAAAGGAGCGACTGAATTCGTCGGCAGGTTGATGGTCCATCAAGGCCGTCCAGTTCCTTTACCTACCGCGCCAAAGCTTGCTCCCGCCCCACATGCGATCCCAATCGCAGCTGCGCAAGAAAAACCGCCGTGTCGGGATCCGTCGCCAAGAAGTCCGCACCGACACCAACGGCGTACTCTGGGCGACTGACGAACGCATTACCTCCGACGAGGAATAAAACGTCCCGGGTCTTCTCCCTGTTACGCACGTTCCCGATAAACAATGTCAACCTGTCGAGCAAGCATTCGGCAGATAGAGACAGCCCTACCAGATCGTATCTGTGCATAACCAGTGCCGTCATGAGTTCGGCCTCGTCGGCTCCGGTGCGCAGGTCGACGGCATAACCGGCACGCTCGAATGCCAGCGCCACGTAATGAAGGCCGAAATCATGCGTCTCACCCGGCGCCGCGGAAAGCAGGATGGAGCGGGCACCGACCTGAGGCGGTCGATGGCGCTGCCGAACTTCCTGCACGAGAAGACGCTTCAGCCTTGAGACAGCGACCGTAACGTCGAGAAACGACCAGGCATCGCTGGACCAGTAGGCGCCCGCAAGCCGTGCGGCCGGCGCAAACACTGCATCCTGAATGGTTTGTCGCCGTTGCAACCTGTCGCGCAAAATGTCCACCGCACGCTCGCACGCCCAAAAGCCGGGCGCCCGCAACGTTTCGGTAAAAGCCGCAATCATCATGTCATCGATAGGCAGCAGCGGCGCAAATGGGCGTTGCGCACCGATCTGCCGCAGGTAATCGGCAGGCCGACCGTTCAAGCCGACCGCTTGGATACGATGTGCAGTATCGCTCATGGGCCACCTCGCTCGACGACCCCATCGCCATGACTGGTGTTGATCGGGCACCAAAGAAGGGCGTCGGTCGCTCCGGCGCCGGCACATCATCAGTGTCATTGGAGCATGACCCAATTGCAGCCCATTGTAAATCTAGATGTACGTCATGTTTAGTTGACACATGCCTTTGCGCGGCGGTACTCTCCATTCAACAGCTGCAGTTCAGTGCAGCAGGAGGCAAGGCGCATGGCGGGATCGAGTATCAGGCAGTGCGTAGCGCTTTATACGGTTGAAGAGCGCGCCCGCCGGGACCGGACCGTGTGGACCCTGGTTCAGGGGATCCTTGCGCCGATACAGTTCCTTGCCTTCGTCGTCTCCGCCCTCTTGATTGCGCGCTATCTCGCAACCGGTGAGGGGGCGACGGCTGCGCACACATCCATCGTAGTCAAGACCTTGCTTCTCTATGCGATCATGATCACCGGCTCGATCTGGGAGAAGGTCGTGTTCGGACGCTACCTTTTCGCACCCGCCTTCTTGTGGGAAGACATGTTCTCGATGGTGGTGCTGGCGCTTCATACCGCCTATCTCGCGGCGCTTCTTTCAGGCGCCCTGGAGACCACACAGCTTCTCTGGTTGGCGGTGGCCGCCTACGCAACCTATGTCATCAACGCCGCCCAGTTCATCGTGAAGCTGCGGCAGGCCCGGCTTTCACGCAGTGACGACGCGACCGCTGCCTCCTATGCAGGAGGCGCAGCGTCATGACCACCGTGCTCGACCGGACAACCTCACCCGCAACGCCTTCTACCTCGCCTGCGCCCCTATTGCGCGAACGCGGTCAGCGCGAAGTCTTCTGTGGCCTCACCTCCATCATCTGGCTGCACCGCAAGCTGCAGGACGCATTCTTCCTGATCGTCGGATCACGGACATGCGCCCATCTCATGCAGTCTGCCGCCGGCGTGATGATCTTCGCGGAACCCCGTTTCGCGACCGCCATCATTGAAGACCGCGACCTTGCCGGCATGGCGGACCTGCACGACGAACTGGACCGCATCGTCGCCCGCGTCGTGGCAAGACGGCCGGAAATCCGGATGATCGTGCTCGTCGGCTCCTGCCCGTCGGAAGTGATCAAGCTCGATCTTTCCAAGGCGGCCGAACGGCTGCAGGCCCGCGGCCAGCACGCTGGCGTTCGCTTCCTCACCTATACCGGAAGCGGCATAGAGACGACGTTCACCGAAGGCGAAGACCGGTTTTTGGCAAGCCTCGTGACGGCCCTGCCCGCGCAGGAGCAGAACGCCAAGCCGCGCCTGCTCGTTGCCGGCTGTCTGGCAGACGTGGTGGAAGACCAGTTCCGCCGCATCTTCACCGCGCTTGGGATTGAGCAGGTCGATTTTCTGCCGATGCGCGAAAGCACGGTCATGCCGTCCGTTGGCCCGTCGACCACGGTGCTTCTGGCGCAGCCCTATCTCACCGAAACCGCCCGTCTCCTGCAGTCTCGCGGTTGTCAGCTGCTGCATCCGCTGTTTCCGCTCGGCGAAGAAGGCACGACTGCCTGGCTTCGGGCTGCGGCAGACGCATTCGGCGTCGACCCCGGCCGGTTCGAAGCCATAACCCGGCCCGGACGAGACCGCGCCCGCATCGCCATGACGCGCGCCCGCTCCGAACTTGAGGGCAAGTCGCTCTTTCTGTTCCCCGATTCCCAGCTGGAGCCGGCCCTGGCCCGCGTGCTGTCGCGCGAAGCAGGCATGGTGCCGATCGAAGTTGGCACACCTTTCCTCAACCGGCAGCACCTGTCTGCCGAACTCGCCCTGCTGCCGAGCGATATCACGCTCAGCGAAGGCCAGGATGTCGACAGCCAGCTCGACCGGCTGCGCGATGCTGCGCCTGACCTTACCGTCTGCGGCATGGGCCTTGCCAATCCGCTCGAGGCGGAAGGGTTCGCGACCAAATGGTCGATCGAGCTCGTCTTCACCCCCATCCAGGGCTATGACCAGGCCGGCGATCTCGCCGAGCTGTTCATGCGCCCCTTGCGCCGTCGCGCGCTTCTTCAGACCGGGAGAGCGTGATGCAGCTTGCGATGTGGACATATGAAGGGCCACCCCATGTCGGCGCGATGCGGATCGCAACCGCCATGCGCGGGCTTCATTACGTGCTGCACGCACCGCAGGGCGACACCTACGCCGATCTGCTGTTCACGATGATCGAGCGCGATGCCAAACGTCCGCCGGTTACATACACCACCTTCCAGGCGCGCGATCTCGGTGCCGACACCGCAGCGATCTTCAAGACCGCGTGCGCCGACGCCGAAGCGCGCTTCAAGCCGGACGCCATGATCGTCGGCGCCTCCTGCACGGCAGAACTTCTGCAGGACGATCCGGGCGGGCTTGCCGCGGCCCTCGGCCTTTCAATTCCCGTCGTGGCGCTGGAACTGCCTTCCTACCAGAAGAAGGAAAACTGGGGCGCGTCGGAAACCTTCTATCGCCTCGTCCGCAGCTTCGCTGCCGGCCCGACGCCCGAGGGCCGCAACCCGGCCAGCTGCAATATCCTTGGCCCTACCGCACTCGGCTTCCGCCATCGCGACGACGTCGAGGAAATCTGCCGGCTGCTGGTCTCGATCGGCGTAACGGTCAATGTGGTCGCCCCGCTCGGCGCCTCCGTGCACGATTTGACCCGGCTTCCGCAGGCTGCCTTCAACGTCGTGCTCTACCCCGAGATCGCCGCGACGAGCGCCAATTTTCTGAAAGAGCGTCACGGTCAGCCTTTTACCAGGACGGTTCCCATCGGCAGCGGCGCTTGCCGCGATTTCGTTGCAGAAGTGGCGCAACTGGCAGGTCTCGATGTCGAGGCGGCGCTCGCCACGATCAAATCGCGGGCACCGTGGTACGCTGCCTCGATCGATAGCAATTATCTCACCGGCAAGCGCGTCTTCATCTTCGGCGATGCGACCCATGCCATCGCCGCCGCTCGGATCGCGCGCGACGAGCTCGGCTTCAACGTTTGCGGTCTCGGCACCTACACGCGCGAATTCGCCCGCGACGTTCGAGCAGCTGCGAAGACTTACGGCCTCGACGCACTGATCACCGACGATCATCTGGAAGTCGAGGATGCCATCATCGCGGCCCAGCCGGAACTCGTGCTCGGCACGCAGATGGAGCGTCATGTGGCCAAGCGGCTGCATGTTCCCTGCGCGGTCATTTCCGCGCCGGTTCACGTGCAGGATTTCCCGGCGCGTTACTCGCCGCAGATGGGACCCGAAGGCGCAAACGTCATTTTCGACAGCTGGGTCCACCCGCTGATGATGGGCCTGGAAGAACATCTCCTCGGCATGTTCCGCGACGACTTCGAGTTTCACGACGGCGCCAACCCTTCGCACCTTGCTCCCGCAAGCCAGAAAACCAGCGAGCCTGAAGCACCGCAGATCGTCGCCCAGAGTGCTCCCAATTGGGCTCAGGAAGCCGAAAGCGAACTGAAAAAGATCCCCTTTTTCGTCCGCGGAAAGGCCCGCCGCAACACAGAACGTTTCGCCGCAGACCACGGTCTGTCCACCATCACAATCGAGACGCTCTACGATGCAAAAGCGCATTACAGCCGGTGAGACGACGCCGATCGCCGTGACCATCGTGACGCTCGACAGTCACATGGCTAGCGCGGTCGAGCGTGCGGGAAGGCTTCTAGCGCCGGAGCTACCGGGGCTTCGCCTCACACTACATTCCATGGCCGAATGGGGCGACGATCCGCTCGCTGCCGATCGTTGCCGCGACGACATCGCATCCGCCGATATCGTCATCGCCAACATGATCTTCATGGAAGAACACATCCGCACCGTCATGCCGTGGCTGAAGGCGCGGCGGGATGCGTGCGATGCCATCATCGGCTGCCTCTCGGCCGGTGAAGTGGTGAAGATCACGCGGCTTGGCGATTTCGCCATGAACAACCCGACCGGTGGCATCATCGGCCTGCTCAAGCGTTTGCGGGGCGCCGCCAAGCCAGGTCAGCAGGCGGGCCGCCAACAGGTTCGCATGCTGAAGCAGCTTCCGCGCATCCTGCGCTTCATTCCGGGCAAGGCGCAGGACCTGCGCGCCTACTTCCTCACGCTGCAGTACATGCTCGCCGGTTCGGACGAGAATATCGCCAACATGGTCCGCTACCTTGTCGGCCGATACGCATCGGGCAATCGCGCCGGCCTGCGCGCGGTCGTCGATGCCAAGGCACCGAACGAGTATCCGGAAGTCGGCGTCTATCACGCGAACCTGACGGCCCGTGTGAGCGATCGCGCTGAGGTGTTGCCGCGCCGGGCTGGGCACGGCGGTACCGTCGGCCTCATCATCATGCGGTCCTACGTGCTCGCCGGAAACACGGCCCATTACGACGCCGTCATCCAGGCAATGGAAGCGCGCGGCCTGAACGTCGTGCCCGCCTTCGCAGCGGGCCTCGATGCCGGCCAGGCCGTGGAGAGATTTTTCCTTGGTGACGACCGGCCGCGGGTCGATGCCGTGGTCTCCCTCACCGGTTTTTCCCTGATCGGGGGACCCGCCTACAACGACTCGCACGCCGCACAGACGCTTCTTGCCCGCCTCGACGTGCCGTATCTCTCAGCCTGTGCCATCGAGTTCCAGGGTCTGGACCAATGGCACCGCTCGGGCGAGGGCCTGACACCGGTGGAAACAACCATGATGGTCGCTCTTCCGGAAATCGACGGCGCGGGTGGCCACATGATCTATGGCGGCCGAGCCGGCTCCGCTGGCGGACGCGACATGCAGCCGGAGCCTGAGCGCGTTGCGATGCTGGCTGCAAGGGTCGAGCGTCTCGTCCATCTGCGCCGTTCGCAGCGCGCCGATCGCAAGGTGGCGATCGTACTCTTCAATTTTCCGCCAAATGCCGGCGCCACGGGCACGGCTGCCTATCTCTCCGTCTTCCGCTCGCTCTTCAACACGATGAAGCGCATGCAGGCGGAAGGTTATGACGTCGCTCTTCCCGAAAACGCCGACGCGCTGCGCAAGGCTGTGCTCGAAGGAAATGCTGCACGGTTCGGTACACCGGCCAACGTCACCGCACGCATTTCGGCCGAAGACCATGTGCGGCGCGAACCGCATCTGGAAGAGATCGAGCGGCAGTGGGGCCCGGCGCCGGGCCGCGATCTGACCGATGGCCAGAACATCCAGATCCTCGGCGAGCGCTTCGGCAATGTGCTGATCGCCATCCAGCCGGGGTTTGGCTACGAGGGCGACCCGATGCGGCTGCTGTTTGAGCGCAGCTTCGCACCGACACACGCGTTTTCCGCCTTCTATCGCTATTTGCGCGAGGATTTTGCGTCGGATGCCATCCTGCATTTCGGCACCCACGGCGCGCTCGAATTCATGCCGGGCAAACAAGCCGGGCTTTCCGGCGATTGCTGGCCGGATCGTCTCATCGGCAGCGCACCGAACATCTATTTCTATGCCGCGAACAACCCGTCGGAAGGCACACTCGCCAAGCGCCGCTCCGGCGCAACGCTCGTCAGCTACCTGACCCCACCCGTCACGAAAGCCGGCCTCTATCGCGGCATGGTCGATCTGAAATCGGCGATCGATCGCTGGCGTGCCACCCCGCCAGCCGCGCATCGCGAACGTGTCGCGTTGGCCCAGTTGATCCGCACGCAGGCAGCCGCACTCGATCTCGTCCCCGAAGATGCCGTGTTCGACGGGGCTGGCAGCGATGAAATCGCGGCACTGATGCGCGATCTCGCTGAGCTGGAAGCAACGCTCATCCCGCACGGCATGCATGTAGCCGGCGAGCCGATCACCGCATCCGAGCGCGTGGATCTTCTCAAGGCAATCGCCGAGGCCGATCAGCAGGCTGCGCTGCCACCCGAAGTGATCGACATGATCGCGAATGGCGCCGATCCCTCTCTTGCTCTCAAGGAGCACGGCATCGCTCCAACCGGCGCGGTATTCATTCTCGCCGAACGCCTGGCCACGGCGAACGGGCATCTTTCGACCGACAGCGAGCTCACCGGCCTGATCGCAGCGCTCGACGCCCGCTTCATCCGCCCGGTTGCCGGTGGCGATATCGTTCGCACGCCTGAAATTTTACCGACCGGCCGCAACATTCATGGCTTCGATCCCTTCCGGCTCCCGAGCGCCTTTGCCTGCGCCGATGGCCGCGAACAGGCGGAGAAGCTGCTGGCCCGCCATGTGGCCGATACAGGCCGACTGCCGGAATCCATCGCGCTCGTTCTCTGGGGCACCGACAACATCAAGAGCGAAGGCGGCCCGATCGGTCAGGCACTGGCTTTGATCGGCGCAGCGCCCCGCTTCGATGGCTATGGCCGACTTGCAGGGGCCGATCTCATCCCGCTCGATCAGCTCGGTCGGCCTCGTATCGACGTGGTCATGACGTTGTCGGGCATCTTCCGCGACCTGCTTCCGCTTCAGACCAAGCTTCTGGCAGAAGCATGCCAATTGGCTGCCGCCGCGGATGAACCTCTCGACATGAATTTCGTCCGCAAGCATGCCACCCGCTACGCGGAGCAATCCGGCTGCACGCTCGAAACAGCCGCATTGCGGGTGTTCTCAAACGCCGCCGGCACCTATGGCTCCAACGTCAATCAGCTGATCGACAGCGGAGCCTGGGACGGCGAGGACGAACTGGCCGAAGCCTATCAGCGCCGCAAATGTTTCGCCTACGGCGTGGACGGCAAGCCGGTGCGCCAGGCGGAACTTCTCGGTGATATCTTGGCCAATGTCGATGCCGCCTATCAGAACCTGGAATCGGTCGAACTCGGCGTCACCACGGTCGACCACTATTTCGATACACTCGGCGGCATCAGCCGTGCGGTGAAGCGTGCAAGCGGCACGGACGTTCCGGTCTATGTGGGCGACCAGACCCGCGGCGCCGGCAAGGTGCGCACGCTCGCAGAGCAGGTCGCAATCGAGACCCGCACCCGCACGCTGAACCCCAAATTCTACGAGGCGCTGCTCGATCACGGCTACGAAGGCGTGCGCCAGATCGAGAGCCACGTGACGAACACGCTCGGCTGGTCGGCCACAACCGGCCAGGTCGCGCCCTGGATCTACCAGAACATCACAGAGACATTCGTGCTGGATGAGGCCATGCGTCGCCGCATGGCCGAACTCAACCCGCAGGCTTCCGCGCGTCTCGCCGGTCGCCTGATCGAGGCCCATGAGCGCCGTTATTGGCAGCCGGACGCCGAAACACTCGACGCCTTGCTCGAGGCGAATGACGAACTCGAGGACCGTCTCGAAGGCATATCGGTGGAGGCCGCAGCATGAACGTCTATACACGACCAGACCTCAAGGGCCGCGGGGACGGAGAAGGCAGCGTCCAGGTTCACCTCGATCCCGACCTGAAGATCGAAACCGCAAAGGTTTTCGCGATCTATGGAAAGGGCGGCATCGGCAAGTCGACGACCTCGTCGAACCTGTCGGTGGCTTTCTCGCTGCTCGGCAAGCGCGTTCTGCAGATCGGTTGCGATCCCAAGCACGATTCGACGTTCACCCTCACGAAGTCGCTGATCCCGACCGTCATCGACATCCTCGAAGAGGTGGATTTTCACACCGAGGAATTGCGGCCGGAAGACTTCGTCTTCGAAGGCTATAACGGCGTGCGCTGCATCGAGGCAGGTGGTCCGCCCGCCGGCACGGGCTGCGGCGGCTATGTCGTCGGCCAGACGGTGAAACTCCTGAAAGAGCATCATCTCCTGGAAAATACCGACATCGTCATTTTCGACGTTCTCGGTGACGTCGTCTGCGGCGGCTTTGCATCGCCTCTGCAACATGCGGAGCGCGCGCTTGTCGTGGCCGCCAACGACTTCGACTCCATATTCGCGATGAACCGCATCATCGCGGCAATCAAGGCGAAGTCCAAGAACTACAATGTGCGTCTGGGTGGCGTGATCGCCAATCGGTCCCACGCGACCGACGAGATCGATCGTTTCAACGCGGCTGTCGGCCTGGAACGGCTAGCGCACATCCCGGATCTCGACGCCGTCAGACGCTCGCGCCTGAAGAAGTCGACGCTGTTCGAAATGGACCTGACGCCGGAAGTGGAGCGCGCCCGCGCCGAATACATGGCGCTCGCCCGCACGCTTCTTTCCGACAACCGGGAGTTCGATGCGCAGCCGATGAAGGATCGGGACATCTTCGATTTCCTGGGGTTCGAGTGATGGAGAGCCCGACCTACAAAGCCCGGCGCGACGAGGTCCGCACCTATTTCGACTCGACCGCGCTCGATGCCTGGAAGCGTTTCGCAGGGGGCTCGCCGCTTGGCCGCATTCGCGACAGCGTGCGCGCGGGCCGCAGCCAGATGCGGGAGACGATCCTGTCGCGCCTGCCTTCCGACTTGCAGGGCTGGCGCATCCTTGATGCAGGCTGCGGCACCGGCGCAATCAGCGTCGCTCTGGCGCGGCGCGGCGCAAGCGTGGTCGGCGTCGACCTTTCGCCCGAAACGATCGCCTATGCGCAAGAGAACCTGCCTGCCGATTGTCGCGACGGCGCAATCGAGTTCCGACATGGCGACATGCTGGACAGCGGGCTCGGTCCGTTCGACGCCGTGGTGGCGATGGATTCGCTCATTCACTACAGCACCCCGGATGCCGTGGAGGCACTGGCACGGCTCGGCGCCCGCACACGCCACACACTGCTCTTCACCTATGTACCGCGCACGCCGCTCCTGGCCGCGATGCACCTGACCGGCCGGCTTTTCCCCAAGCGCAGCCGCGCACCGTCCGTCACGCCGACATCACCCGAAGCCATAGCGGCGCAGATCGCGGAGTCTCCGGCGCTGATCGACTGGCAGGCCTATGATCGCAGCCGCGTCAGCCACGGCTTCTACACCTCCGAACTTCTGGAGTTGATGCGGCGATGAGCACTGCGCGCAGCCAGAAAACGGGCATGGCGTTGCTTTGGCGCTCGGTGGGAACGCGCTTCCTGCCGTTTGCCGATGCCGCGAGCCCCGGGCTGCCGCTTGCACGCCTGCTTCGCCTGTCGCTCTTCCAGGTTTCCGTCGGCATGGCCATGGTGCTGCTGACCGGCACCTTGAACCGCGTCATGATCGTCGAGCTCAACGTGCCGGCCGCATTGGTCGCGCTGATGGTGGCGCTGCCGATCGTGGCGGCCCCGTTGCGCGCGCTCATCGGCCACCGCTCCGATACCTATAGCTCCTATCTCGGTTGGCGCCGGGTCCCCTTCATCTGGATGGGCACACTGCTTCAGTTCGGCGGCCTCGCTATCATGCCCTTCGCGCTCCTGCTGCTTTCGGGTGATGGCCACTACGGGCCGCTGGGCGGGCAGATCGGCGCCGCGCTCGCGTTCCTGCTGGTTGGCGCCGGCATGCACATGACGCAGACCGCCGGCCTCGCACTCGCCTGCGATCTCGCAGAGCCGAAAAACCGGCCGCGCGTCGTCGCGCTGCTTTATGTTTTCCTCTTGGTCGGCATGCTCATCTCCGCGATCGTCTTCTCCGCCCTGCTCGCCGACTATTCGCATCTCCGGCTGATCCAAGTCGTGCAGGGCGCCGCGATGGTCACGATGGCGCTGAACGTGATCGCGCTCTGGAAGCAGGAAAGCCGTGATCCGGTACGCACGCGCCATGACCGCCCCCGCCCGGCCTTTGCCGAAGCCTGGGCGTCGTACATGGCGTCTGGCCGCTCGGGACGACTTCTCGCTGCGCTGGCTTTGGGAACGGCCGCATTTTCCATGCAGGATGTGCTGCTCGAGCCCTATGGCGGGCAGGTGCTGGCCTTGCCGGTCGGCGCCACGACGATGCTCACGGCCATTCTCGCAACCGGTACGCTGCTCGGTCTCGCCATCGCTGCGCGTCTTCTGTCATCGGGCTTCAACGCCTATCGCCTTGCAGCCATCGGCGCGCTGGTCGGTGTTCCGGCCTTCTCGCTCGTCATCATCGCGTCACCGCTGGAATCCGCCCTGATCTTCCGTCTCGGCACGGCATTGATCGGGCTCGGTGGCGGCCTTTTTGCGGTCAGCATGCTGACCGCAGCCATGGACCTTTCCGACAATGGCGACAGTGGTATTGCGCTTGGCGCTTGGGGCGCGGTGCAGGCCACTTCCATGGGGCTCGGTATCGCGGCTGGCGGCCTTATCCGCGACGGCGTCACGCACCTTGCCGCGCAAGGCTCGGTCTTCGACCAGGTCTCGGCCGGCTACGGCGTCGTCTACCACATCGAAATTGGACTGCTCTTCGCCACGCTCATCGCGATCGGCCCGCTTGCCCGATACCCGGGCCCACGGACCGGCACCCCGCGCGAACGCTTCGGCATGATGGAATTCCCCAACTAGCTCGGGGATTGAGGAAGGACATGGCAATGGAAATCGGCGCAATCACAGGCTACATGGACGTTGCTCAGCTGGCGCTTTACGCCTTCTGGCTCTTCTTCGCCGGCCTCATCTTCTACATCCGTCGCGAAGATCGTCGCGAGGGCTATCCGCTCGAGCGTGATCCCACCGGAGAGATCCATCGACCAAATGAATTGTTGATGGCGGAGCCGAAGACCTTCTTCCGCCCCCACGGTGCCGGCACCTATACCGTACCCAACAACAAGCGTGACAACCGCCCGATCGCCGCAGCCCGACTGGCGCCCTGGCCCGGCGCGCCTTTGACGCCAACCGGCAATCCTCTCGTCGACGGCGTCGGCCCGGCCGCCTGGGCGGAGCGTGATGATCGCCCCGACATGACGCATGATGGCCGCCTGCGCATCGTGCCCTGGTCGAGCGACACGCATTTCATGATCGCGACGGGGGATTTCGATCCCCGTGGCCTGCCAGTGATTGCCGTTGACCGCCGACAAGTGGCCACCGTCACCGATCTCTGGGTCGATCGGGCCGAGCACATGGTCCGCTATCTCGAGGTGGAACTGACGGGCGGGCGCCACGTGCTCGTTCCGCACAATCTCGCACGCATCAAGAAAACGCAGGTCGACGTGAAGTCGCTGACATCTGCCCAATTCGCAGACGTGCCGGGTCTCAAAGCAATGGACCGGATCACGCTGCTCGAGGAAGACAAGATCATGGCGTATTTCGCGGGAGGCCATCTCTACGCGATACCCGAGCGTCTGGAGCCACTGATATGAGCGCTGTCTCCCACGACGATTTCGCGTTCGACCACGCCCCTGGACTGCCCGAAGCCTTGCCCCAGAACGAGGCGCTTCTCTGGCAGGGCTCGCCGGACTGGCGCACGCTTGCAAGGGAAGCCTTTCACCTGCGCGCCGTGGCGATCTACTTCGGGCTTCTGCTTGCCTGGCGCTTCGTGACGGCACTCTATGATGGTCTTGGCGTCACAGCCGCCCTGGTCCATGCCGCCTGGATGGTGCCGGTGGCGCTCGCCGGCATCGGCATCCTGCTCGGTCTCGGCTATGCCTATGCGCGGACCACGATCTACACACTGACGAGCAAGCGCCTGCTGATCCGCTCGGGCCTCGCGCTTCCCGTCACGCTCAACATTCCCTTCGCGCGCATCGAGAGTGCCGCTGTGCGGCCACTGACGAAATCCGGCGCAGGCAATATCGCCTTGAGGGTCGCGCGTCCGGATCGGATCGCCTGGCTCCTCCTCTGGCCGCATGTGCGCCCGTTGTCGCTGCGCGATCCCCAGCCGATGCTGCGTGCCGTTGCAGATGCGGATGTCGTGGCCAAGCACGTTGCCCGTGCGCTGGCCGCCGACGCCGGCCAGGTTCAGCCGCGCTTCACCGTTGTCTCGAACGTAGAGCGGCCTGCCCAACAGGTAGCGCAGCCCGCACCGGCAAGGGGATAATCTGATGGCGCCGATCAACATCATGTCAAAGCCCGGCCAGCAGCGCATCTATGCGAGCCCGCTCGCCTGGATGGTCGCGGTCATGGTGTTGTCGATCGGCTTCGCTGCGGTCGGCGGGTTCGGCCTGGGCGCAATCGATCGGCCGGCCCACACGGTCGCCGCGGTACAGCTTTCTTTTGCGGATCGCTCCAACGGCGCTGTTGATGTGATCGATGCCCGCACCGGCCATGTGCTGCAGCGCGTAAAGCCCGGCGAAGGCGGCTTCCTGCGCGCCACGATGCGCGGGCTTGCCAACGAGCGCAAACGCCGCGACATCTCTGACGACCTCCCCTTCGCGCTTGAGCGCACGCAGGACGGCCATGTGCTCCTCTCCGATCCGGCAACCGGCCGGCTCGTCGCGCTGGATGCCTTCGGCCAGACGAACCGGGCCTCCTTCGAGCGCTTCCTGGACGACCGAAAACTCGCCGCGGCACTGCCGAACACTTCTCAGGGAGAACGACCATGATGATGGAAAAGCTCACGCTCACGCGCACCCGGATCGACCTGCCCTGCCGCATCGAGGTGTGCCACACTTTCGAAAGCCTACACGCGCACATGGAATTGTCCGGTGACATCGAAATCGAGCCAGGCGACAGCGTGCATGTCCACGGCCCGGAGATCGCCGTGCCCTATGGTGAAACGGCCATCTTCAACCGCATGGCAACGGTGACCAAGGCATCCTCCCCGGAGAAGCTTTGGGTGCGCATGACCGGCGACTTCGAATTTATGGAACTCTTGGAATTCAGCTTCTCGTCAGGAGAACGGCTATGACCATCGAAACACTCTCTCTCCAGTCGCGCGACACGACGGGCATGGCGACCGAAACCACCATGCTCTCGCCGCGCTTCTACACGACCGATTTCGCGGAGCTCGACCGCACCAATGTCGAGCCCGTGCGCCGCGAGTGGGATGCCCTCATCGCCGAAATGGAAGCCGATCCCAACAAGGGCCATTTCAAGCGCGACGAGAACTGGGACAAGATCGATTTCGAAGCGCTGCCGGAAGGTCTCCGCAACGAGTTCGTGGATTTTCTCGTCTCTTCGCTGACGGCAGAATTTTCAGGCTGCGTGCTCTACAAGGAGATGAAGAAGCGCGGTCAGAACCCGGACATCGTCAAGCTGTTCGGCCTGATGAGCCGCGACGAGGCCCGCCATGCCGGGTTCATTAACGATGCGCTCAAGGAATTCGGCATCGGCGTCAATCTCGGCTTCCTGACGAAGGCGAAGAAATACACCTTCTTCCGGCCGAAATTCATCTTCTACGCCACCTACCTGTCCGAAAAGATCGGTTACGCGCGCTACATCACCATCTACCGGCACCTCGAGCGTCACCCGGAGCGCCGCTTCCACCCGATCTTCAAATGGTTCGAGAAGTGGTGCAACGACGAGTTCCGGCACGGTGAAGCCTTCGCTTTGCTGATGCGGGCCAATCCCGATTATCTGGCCGGCACCAACAAGCTCTGGGTGCGCTTTTTCCTGCTCGCAGTATTCGCCACGATGTATGTCCGCGATCAGGCACGCCCGGAATTCCACAAAGCGCTCGGCATCGATCCGGTCGAGTACGACTACCGCGTCTTCCACCTGACGAGCGAGATCACGCGCCAGGTGTTCCCGCTGGTGCTCGACATCGACAATCCGAAATTCGCGCGCGGCCTGGAGAAGCTCAGCGTCATCAACGCCAAGCTGAACGACCTCAACGGCAAGCAGGGCGTGAGGGCGAAAGCTTCGCGCGCCATGCTGATTGCACGCGCCGGGGCGATCTTCGTCCGCCTCTACGCTTTGCCGGTGAAGGAAAATGCACTGCCGGAGGCAAGCCGCCTCCAGCCGGTCTGGTAAGCAAAAAGCTGTGAGCGCCTATCTCGCACCCATCGCCTACGCCCTGTTCCTCTGGTGGTTCGCCACAGGAGCGATCCTTTTCCTGGATGGGCTACCCCGGCGCACATACGGTTTCAGTATGGCCGGGGCGACGGTGATGTTGGTTGCGGGTCTTGTCGGTATCGCCTGGACCGGAACGCAAGCGGGCGTTTCGGCGGTCTATGGCGCTTTCACCAGCGCACTGGCCATCTGGGCCTTCGTCGAGATGAGTTTCCTCATGGGCTTCGTGACGGGGACGCGGACGCGACCCTGCCACGCCCATTGCAGCGGGCTCGCCCATATGGGGCACGCCATCGGCGCGATCATCTGGCACGAACTGTTGATCGTCGCGGCGGCGGCAGTCATCGCATTGCTGACCTGGGGCGCAGGAAACCAGGTGGGCTTCTGGACCTTCATGATCCTTTGGGGCATGCGCGCCAGTGCCAAGCTCAATCTACATTTCGGCGTGCGCAATCTCGGCGAAAGCCTGCTGCCGCCGCACCTCGCCTATCTGAAAAGCTTTCTACGCAAGCGTTCGATGAACGCTTTCTTCCCGGTTTCGATCACCATCTCGACAACCATCGCGACAGCGATGGGCCTTGCCCTCGTCGAGGCAACCGATGCCGCGGAGATCGCCGGCACGATGCTGCTTCTGACGCTTCTGGTCCTGGCCATTGTCGAGCACTGGTTCCTCGTCCTGCCGCTGCCGGTGGACGCGATCTGGAACTGGAGCCGTTTTGGAGTCGGTGCGACGCAACTGGGCGCGAAGGCGCCTGTCGCACCCGTTAAAATTCATGTCGAGTAGGGGAGGGAAAACGCGATGATGGATTTCGAGAATTTCTTTGCAGGCCAATTGGAGGACCTCCGCAAAGAAGGCAACTACCGCGTCTTCGCCGACATCGAACGACAGAACGGTGCATTCCCGAAGGCAGTCCGCCATGTGGAAGGCAAGACCCACACGGTAACCGTCTGGTGCTCGAACGACTATCTCGGCATGGGCCAGCACCCGAAAGTGGTCGAGGCCATGAAGGAAGCGATCGACCGCTGTGGCGCAGGCGCAGGCGGCACTCGCAACATTTCCGGCACCAACCATTATCACGTGCTGCTCGAGCAGGAGCTCGCCGATCTTCATGGCAAGGAAGCTGCACTCCTCTTCACCTCGGGCTATGTCTCCAACTGGGCTGCCCTCGGCACGCTCGCCTCGAAGATCCCCGGCTGCATTGTCTTTTCCGATGCGCTGAACCACGCCTCCATGATCGAAGGCATCCGCCACTCGAAAGCCGAACGCGTCATCTGGAAGCACAATGACGTCGCCGATCTGCGTGCCAAGCTCGCAGCTGCCGATCCGAAGGCGCCGAAGCTGATCGCGTTCGAAAGCGTCTACTCGATGGATGGCGACATCGCGCCGATCAAGGAGATCTGTGACGTCGCCGACGAGTTCGGCGCAATGACCTATCTCGACGAAGTGCACGGCGTCGGCCTCTATGGCCCGCGCGGCGGCGGCATCGCGGAGCGTGAAGGCCTGATGGACCGCCTGACGGTGATCGAAGGCACGCTTGGCAAGGCGTTCGGCGTGATGGGCGGCTACATCGCCGCCTCCACCGCGCTCTGCGACTTCGTGCGCTCCTTCGCGTCCGGCTTCATCTTCACCACCGCACTGCCGCCGGCGCTTGCCGCCGGCGCGCTGGCTTCGATCCAGCACCTGAAGCAGAGCCAGTTCGAGCGCCTGCGCCACCAGGATCGCGTAGCGAAGTTCCGCCAGGGGCTCGATGCCATCGGGGTGCCCTACATGCCCAACCCAAGCCACATCGTGCCGGTGATGGTCGGCGATCCGACAAAGTGCAAGTGGCTGTCGGACCTGCTGCTCGACAATTACGGCATCTACGTTCAGCCGATCAATTACCCGACCGTGCCGAAGAAAGCGGAACGCTTGCGCATCACGCCATCCCCGGTGCATGACGATGGGGCGATGGCCGAAATGCTGCATGCGCTGAGCGATCTCTGGTCACACTGCGCCTTGTCGCGCGCTGTCGCCTGAAGCAAGACACGCAGTCGCCATGAGCTGAGGGGAGAGCATATGCCTTCGCCGTTGATGCGCTCCCCGGACACGACTCGCTGTGGGGACGATCGGATCATCGCTGCGATCGACGATGATGGCGCGCTCTACCCTGTCGAGAAGCTCGATGCGCATCGGCGCGGCATCAAGCATCTGGCAATCTCGGCTTTCGTCTTCAGTGGAAACCGGCTGCTCGTCCAGCGGCGCGCCGGCGGCAAATATCACAGCCCAGGCCAGTGGGCGAACACCTGCTGCACCCATCCCGACTGGCAGGAAGACCCTTCAGACTGCGCGACCCGCCGGTTGTGGGAAGAGCTCGGCCTGGAAATCGATCTCGAGCCGCGCGCGGTGATCGAGTACATGGCCGATGTCGGTCAAGGGCTGACGGAGCACGAGCGGGTTCACGTGTTCGAAGGCACTGTCGAAGATCCCGACGCTGTTATCCCGTTCGATCCGACGGAAGTCGACAAGGTACGCTGGGTGGAAATCGCTGAGCTGCAACGCGAAGCGCGGCTGAACCCGGAGACAATTACGCCCTGGTTCCGAATCTATCTGCAGCGCTGGTCGGAATTGGGACTGTCGCCCGCCTGACGCGACGGACGACAAAGAACTGGATTATCGCAATCGCTGTCGTTTAAGCGGCAGCCGCCAGATGGCTGACGCGCCGGACTTCGTCGTCGGTCAACAGCCCACCGGCACGAAGCAGCGCCGCAAAGCGTCCGCTCGACGCAGCAAGTTCGCCGAACGATCCAGCTTCCACGAGACGCCCCTGGTCGAGGAACATCACGAAGTCGGCGTCCTTCACTGTCGAAAGGCGGTGCGCGATGATGAACGTCGTGCGGTCGCGCCGCAGTTCGTCGATCGCTTCCTTGACGCGCTGTTCCGTTTCGACGTCGAGCGCGCTGGTTGCCTCATCGAGAACGAGGATCGGCGCATCCTTCAGCACGGCCCGGGCAATGGCGATACGTTGGCGCTCGCCACCGGAAAGCTGACCGCCGCGCTCGCCTACCAACGTCGCAAAGCCTTGAGCCTTGCCGTGGATGAAACCATCGGCCGCCGCCGCCTGTGCAGCACGCAAAACCTCGTCATCGCCGGCTTCCGACCGACCGAGGCGAATGTTTTCCTCAATCGAGCGGTTGAGCAGCCCGGCATCCTGGAAGACGGTGGCGATGTTGTCGCGCAGCGAGCGGCGCGTTGCCGTCCGCACATCGATGCCGTCGATGAGAATGCGACCTTCTGCCGGATCGTTGACCCGCTGAAGCATGTTGATCAGCGTCGTCTTGCCGGCACCCGTCGGTCCGACGATCGCGACCGTCTTGCCGGCAGGAATCTCGAACGACAGATCGAAAATGCCATGGCCGGAATTCGGGAACGAGAACGAGACGTTCTCGAAGCGGACGTGACCTTCGACGCGACCGATGTCACGGCCCTGCTCTGCCTCGTCCAGCGCGGGAGCGGCATCTTCGAGCGCATAGAAATCGACGAGCTTGGCGCGTGCCTCGAACACCTGGTTCACGAACTGCATGATCTGGTCGAGACGGCCGATCAAGAGATTGGCGAAACCGACAAATGCCACCACGTCGCCGACACGCAATTCGCCTGCAGACACCAACATGGCGCCGATCAGTAGGATGACGATCATCGAGATCGTCGACGCCATGCGATGCAGGCCGCTGGCGAGAGCCCACCAGTCGAGAACCGGGAACTGTGCATTGATCAGGCGGGACGTGTGGATGCGCAGCTGGCGCACTTCGCTGTCCATGCGGTTGTAGCTCTGCAGCACGGAAACGTTCGAGATGCAGTCGCTCACATGGCCAAAGACATCGTGATGGTAGCGCTCGACGGCCGCCTGACCTTCCTTGGTGCGCTTCATCACGAAGCGGCCGATCATGAAATAAAGCGCGCCGAGAACGAACAGCACCATTGTGAGGCGCAGATCCATGACCAGCGCAGTCGGGACCAGCAGCACCAGCGCAACCGCCGTCGTCAAATGCGTGCGCATGAACTCGAGCCACAGGCCGAACAGCGTATCGACCGCGCGCAGCATGGTGTGCAATGCGTTCGAGGTGCCCTTCTCATGGTGCCAGGACAGCGGCATGCGGATGACGCGCTCGAAGGAATCGCCGAGAACCTGAACCCGGCGCTGATGGGCCAGGCGGTCGGCGCTGCGGGCGACGATGACGAAAGCGACGATGTTGAAGACGCCGAAACCGGCCCAAAGGCCAAGCGTGGCGAAGATGCCCTGCTTTTCGGCGATGGCATCGATGACGCGACCGAAAAGAATGGGCTCGGCAATCGTTACCACCGCCAGAACGATATTGGCCGCGCAGACGAACAGAACGCCCGTGCGCTGGTGCCCAAGGTAACGCAGGGCCCGCCAATAAATCTCAGTCAAAGACATCACACCACTCCGAACGCGACTTTTGTGCGCCGCACCAATCGGCAGCAGCGTTATCGGGTAATTTAGGAAACACAATGGGATTTCAGAGGGATGGTTGCGTCCGTGCCTGCAACATTTTCGCTTTCACTGTAACATGCCGTGAAGGCTACTTCGCAGATGCAAAAAATTTGTTCAGTCGCAACGTATTCCAGCCAGCCCGGATTCGATAACTGGGCTTCGAAACAGTTTTGGCAAGGTAATGGTTCCAGGAACCGCAAAGTATAAAGTCCCAATTTTATGCGTGACGAATGCGTCGAGCCGATTTAAGGGGTCTGGATGCCACGCTTTCTGATTGTCGACGATCATCCGCTCTTCCGAGAAGCACTCACCAGCGCTCTTGCTCTGGCGGGGCCGGAAATACAGACCGTGGACGCTGCGGATTTCCAAAGTGCGCTGACGATCCTCAACGAGCACAAGACGTTCGACCTCGTTCTGCTCGACCTGGCCATCCCGGGCGTGACGGGCTTCGAGGGATTGCTCGCCATCCGTTCCCAGTTTCCGCGTGTGCCGGTCGTGGTCATTTCAGGCCACGAGGATTCGCGGATCATTTCCGAAGCGCTGTCCTACGGCGCTGCCGGTTACATCCCGAAATCCGTACGCAAACAGGAACTGACCATCGCTGTTCAGCGCGTGATGGCGGGTGCAGTCTACGTACCGGAGTTTTACGAACCTCCGAGCGATCATGTGGACAACAGCGGGCGCAAGGCCATGATCAGCAGGGTCGCAACGCTGACACCTCAGCAATTGCGCGTGCTTCAAATGCTCCGCGAGGGGCTTTTGAACAAGCAGATCGCCTACGAACTCGGCGTGGGCGAAACCACAATCAAGGCCCATGTCTCCGAGATCCTGCGAAAGCTGAACGTGTACAGCCGCACCCAGGCCGTCATCGAGATGACGAAGCTCGATATCGCCGACCTGAACGCGTTTGCGCGGGATAATTCCTGAGCTCTTGTCGCCAGACCACGCTCACTCCGCCCTTCCCGCCGCAAGCAGATGCTCGACCAAGGCACGGAACTCGGCTGGTTTCAGTGGCTTGTACATGACCTCGATCTCTCGGGTCCTGCAGCGCGCTTCGAGGCCGGCCGATGGGTCGGCGGTCACGATGAGAGCCGGAAGCTGCCGGCGAAGATAATAGCGGATGTGTTCGATGGTGACGGAGCCCAGGTCTCCGTGGTCCAGATGCTGGTCGGCAATCACGATGTCCGGCCGCCAGGCCGGATCGGCAAGCAGCCCGATCGCCTCGCTGCTGTGGCTCGCGATCCTGACCGAACAGTGCCAGCTTTCCAGAAGCGTCAGCATCGCTTCCATGACCGAACGATCGTTCTCGATCAGAAGCACATTGGCGCCGAAGAGATGGTTGGAGATCGGTAGCCTTGGCGCATACTCGCGGGTCTGTCCGCGCACGAGATCGGGCTGGCCAAACGGTACGTAAAGGTGAAATGCCGTGCCGTGGCCAGGCCGCGAGGTGAAGGTGATGTGGTGACCGAGTGCCGACACCATGCGCTGCACGATCGACAGTCCCAGCCCAAGCCCCGGCGTGCCGCCGAGTTCACCGCCTGCCGGCATCGTGCCGCGATGGAACTCCTCGAAGATCGCCTCGTATTGGTCCTCGGCAATCCCAATGCCGGTATCGACGATGTCGATGCGCAGCAATGCCCCGCGCTTGCGGGCACCGATCAGCACCCCGCCCCGGCTGGTATAGTGGATGGCGTTGGAAATGATGTTCTGCAGCACCCGACGCAGCATTCCGCGGTCCGAACGCACGATCGCATCGGTCGGACGAAAGCGGATATGCAGGCCCTTGGCGGCGGCGATCTGCTGAAAGTCGCTGCTCAGGCTGCCGAGCAGCGCGTCGAGTGGCAGGTTCATGATGTCCGGCTTCATCACGCCGCTGTCGAGCTTGGCGATATCGAGCAGCGTGCGCAAAAGTTCGTTCATGGTGTCGAGCGATTGCTCGACCTGTCGGGCAAGCTTCTTGCCCTGATCGCTCGTTTGCAGGTCTGCCAGCGCGGAAATCGACAGATGCGCGGCATTGAGAGGCTGCAACACGTCGTGGCTTGCAGCCGCAATAAAGCGCGTCTTGGAAATATTGGCCGCTTCGGCCGCTTCCTTGGCGGCGTTCAGAGCGCGGTTGGTCTGTTCGATCCGTCGCAATGCGCTCGTCAACTCATCGGTACGCTGCCGCACCTGCGCTTCGAGACCGATCGCGGTCTGAAACAGTGAAAACGCATTGCCCTGCTGATCCATGGACCGCTCGACGCGCTCGATGAGGGCTATGTTGATCTTGCGTAGCTTCTCGACATCATCGATCCCGAGCGTATCGCGCATCCGTTTTCACTCCGATGCCTCCGAGCTCGCCGCGAAGGCGATCCCGGTGAATGTCTGGTTGAGGTGCATCGACCGATATTGCTCGCCGTAAGTTCCAAATCCGATGATGTTGTTCTCACGATAGAGCGACGAGATCGCGGCGAGACTTTGCCGGTTCTGCGCGTCGAGACGCCGCAGGACGCAATCGAAGCCGAGCACGACATCGATCCCACCGAGCCCCGCCGCCACGTCGTGCAGTTTTGCCCGCGTGGACTCCACCATGCCCATGGGCTCGGCGAGTGTCAGAACGATCCCGTTATCGATCGCACAGAAGAAGGTCAGCGATCCGTCTTCGTTTGCCTTCTGGATCGAGCGACAGAAATACTCTCCGCCGACCCGCACGACGAGAGGATAGGACGCAAAGCTCATCGGCGTCAGCGACCCCGCATCGAGGCCGATGGCCTGGGCATAGGCCGCAGCAGCCGGTTCGGCATTGATCTCATGGACGGTGCGCGTATCCGGATCGGACGCGGTGACGACGAGTTTCCGGCTCGTCGGATTGAAGTTCTCCGTCTTGAAGACATCGAACGGCACTGCGCTGTGCACCAGCATCAGGATCGCGCAGTCGGACACCACATTGCCGTTGTGAATGAGCGTCGTTTTCTCAAAGCGCAGATTGTCGCCGGCTGAACCGCCCACCAACGGGATCTCGTCGAGGCTCCAGTAAAGCGCCGATGTCACCGCCTCTTCGGCGCGCGACAGCCCATCGATCAGCACGACCCCGAAGGTGCGCCCGCCGGCGAACCGCTTCGGCTCGAAGCTTCGACGCAGTTCCCGCACATCCTTGACCACGCTCTCCATGCGGGCGGTGGAGATGTCGCGGATCAGGCAGGCGGAAGCGCTGAACTTGTCGGAGGGAAACAGCATGGCGATGATCGACCCTTCGCCGTAACCGTCCGGTGTGATTTCGCCTGCTGTCGAGCAGCCCACATAGCGCAGACCCGGCGCGTGTTCGGCCATGTTCGCTGCGATCTGGTGCGCATCGATGGCATCTTGGGAGAAAAAGAGCGAAGCGAGTTCGGCACCGGCAACCTTGGCCTGGACGGCGAGCGTGCCTACGAATTCATCAAGCCCCAGACCGCTGCCGTGGATGGCAACGATGCCGCACGCATAGGTCGTGATATGGCAGGTCATCCAGCCATTGCCTCTCGCCTCTTCCCGCCACCACTATTCTCCAGGGATAGCACGTGGATCAAGCGCAGCGCCGCGCATGGCGGACCTTCCAAAGTACAATGTCCTTTTCTTCAAGCCGTGCCATTGTTCGCCACGCTCATGCACGATGGCTGAAGGAGCCGGAAGGTGCGGGAGGAAGAGAAGGTCACCGACGATCATGGTCCGCCGTCGACCTTGCATAACGATCCCTTCCGCGCAAACTATCGCTGCGGGGCGTCGTCTGCAGGATAGATGTTGAGGGCGCCTGACGTTCGGTCGACGAATGACAGCGAGTTCAAGGGGAGGAACCCGAATGACCAAAGTTGCGATGAAGGTGAATGGCCGTCAGGTCTCAGGCGAGGTCGAGGGACGCACCCTTCTCGTTCATTTCCTTCGTGAGAATCTCGGCCTCACAGGCACGCATGTCGGTTGTGACACGACGCAGTGCGGGGCCTGCACCATCCACATGAACGGTCAGGCGGTGAAGGCCTGCACGATCCTTGCAGCACAGGCCGAGGGCACCGACATCGTCACCATCGAAGGCATTGCCACGGGTGGCGAACTGCATCCGATGCAGGCTGCATTCAAGCAGCATCATGGCCTGCAGTGCGGCTTCTGTACGCCAGGCATGATCATGGCCTCGATCGACATCGTCAATCGCCATGGCTCGGACCTCGACGAGCAGACCGTCCGCCATGAGCTTGAGGGCAACATCTGCCGCTGCACCGGCTATCACAACATCGTGAAAGCAGTTCTGGCCGCCGCCGGCGCGCAAGAGCAGCGCCAGGCCGCAGAGTAAGATCAGCGGCGCGGGCCAGGCTTTGGGCGGCGCCGTTGGGGCGCGCCTTAACCAAGCTTCGCCGGCGTCTTCTCGGAGGAACAGGCCGGTCTCCGGCCCCCGGATATTGAGGAGGAATTGATGGGTATCGAAGGTATTGGCGCGAGCGTTCTGCGCAAGGAAGACAAGCGTTTCATCACAGGCAAGGGCCGCTACACGGACGACATGGTCGTTCCCGGCATGAAGCACGCCGTTTTCGTGCGTTCGCCCTATGCCCACGCCAAGATCGTCAGCATCGACACGAGCGAAGCCGAAGCGATGCCGGGCGTGATCGGCATCCTCAACGGCAAGCAACTGACGGAAGACGGGATCGGCAATCTGATCTGCGGCTGGATGGTCCACTCCAAGGACGGCTCGCCGATGAACATGGGCGCATGGCGCCCGCTGGCGCAGGACACCGTTCGCTACGTGGGCGATGCCGTCGCGATCGTCGTGGCCGACACCCGTGCCCAGGCCCGTGACGCCGCCGACCTCGTCAACGTGGAATATGAAGAACTGCCGGTGGTGACCGGCGTTGAAGATGCCCTCGCCGATGGGGCGCCGCAGATCCACCCCGAGGCCAAGAACAACCTGATCTTCGACTGGGTGCTCGGCGACGAACAGGCGACCGCCGACGCATTCTCCAAGGCGGCGCATGTCGTCAAGATGGACATCGTCAACAACCGCCTCGTGCCGAACGCCATGGAGCCGCGCGCGGCTCTCGGCGTCTACGATGCAGCGGAAGATCATTACACCTGCTGGACGACGTCGCAGAACCCGCACGTCGCCCGCCTGGTCATGAGCGCGTTCTACAACGTCGCGCCCGAAAACAAGCTGCGCGTCATCGCACCCGATGTCGGCGGCGGCTTCGGCTCGAAGATCTACATCTATCCGGAAGAGATCGTCTGCCTGTGGGCCTCCAAGCGCACCGGCGTACCGGTCAAGTGGAACTGCGATCGCACGGAAGCCTTCCTGACCGACGCCCATGGCCGTGACCACGTGACCCATGCGGAGATGGCGTTCGACGCCGACCACCACATTCTCGGCCTCAAGGTCGAGACCAAGGCCAATCTCGGCGCTTACATGTCGCTCTTCTCGTCGGCGACGCCGACCTATCTCTACGCGACCCTCCTGTCGGGCCAGTACAACATCCCGGCGATCCACGCGAATGTAAAGGCGATCTACACCAACACGGCGCCGGTCGACGCCTATCGCGGTGCGGGTCGCCCGGAAGCGACCTACGTGATGGAACGCATGATGGAGACGGCAGCGCGCCAGTTGGGCGTCTCGCCTCCCGAGCTACGCCGCAAGAACTTCATCCGCTCCTTCCCGCACCAGACCCCCGTCATCATGACCTACGACACGGGCGACTTCGAAGCATCGCTCAACGCGGCGATGCAGGAAATCGACTATAACGGTTTCGCCGCACGTCGCGCCGATTCCGAAAGCCGCGGCAAGAAGCGCGGCATCGGCATGAGCTGCTACATCGAGGCTTGCGGCATCGCGCCGTCCGCCGCGGTCGGTTCGCTCGGCGCCGGTGTCGGCCTGTGGGAGTCGGCTGAAGTGCGCGTCAACGCGGTCGGCACGATCGAAATCCTGACCGGTTCGCATAGCCACGGCCAGGGCCACGAAACGACCTTCGCGCAGCTCGTGGCGGAACGCTTCGGCGTCGGCATCGACTCGGTCAACATCGTTCATGGCGATACCGACAAGGTGCAGATGGGCATGGGCACCTACGGCTCGCGCTCCGGCGCCGTCGGCATGAGCGCGATCGTCAAGGCGCTCGACAAGGTCGAGGCCAAGGCCAAGAAGATCGCGGCCCATTTGATGGAAGCGGACGAGGGCGACATCGTCATCGAGAACGGCGAACTGAAAGTGGCCGGTACCGACAAGACCCTGCCCTGGTTCCAGATGGCGCTTGCGGCCTACACGGCGCACAATCTGCCGTCCGGCATGGAGCCCGGCCTGAAGGAAGGCGCCTTCTACGACCCGTCCAACTTCACCTTCCCGGCCGGCTGCTACATCTGCGAGGTCGAAGTCGATCCCGACACGGGCAAGACGGAAATCCTCAATTTCGTAGCGGCCGACGATTTCGGCAACATCATCAATCCGATGATTGTCGAAGGCCAGGTCCATGGCGGCCTCGCGCAGGGCATCGGCCAGGCGCTGCTCGAAGGGTGTCATTACGATCCGCAGACCGGCCAGCTGATCACGGCAAGCTACATGGACTACACCATGCCGCGCGCCGACGATCTGCCGTCGTTCCAGATCTCGCACCAGACGACGCCATGCCCGGGCAATCCGCTTGGCATCAAGGGCTGCGGCGAGGCCGGTGCGATCGGGTCGCCGCCGGCGGTGATCAACGCCATCACGGACGCAATCGGCACCAATGGGCTCAGCATGCCGGCCTCTCCGCAGAAGGTCTGGGCCGCCCTGCACAACGCCTGACACCGCTATCATAAAGCAGAGGATTGAAGAGCAAGCGGCGCCGCAGCGACTGAAATCTGCAAGCCCTTGCCCTTCGTCTTCAGGGAGACATCCAATGTACGAAACGAATTACCATCGCCCAAGCTCGGTCGAAGAAGCCGTCAGCCTCGTGGGTTCCACCGAATCGGGCAAGTTCCTGTCGGGTGGCATGTCGCTTCTGCCGGCCATGAAGCAGCGTCTCGCCGCACCGTCCGATCTCGTCGACCTGCGTCACGTCGAGGAAATGAAGGGCATCACGGTCAATGGCCGCGACGTCCGCATCGGCGGCGCCGTCACCCATTTCGAGATCAAGAATTCCGATGAGATCAAGTCGGTCTGCTACGGCCTGCACCACATGGCGAGCGTGCTCGGCGATCCGCAGGTGCGCTATATGGGCACGATCGGCGGTTCGGTCGCCAACAACGATCCCGCTGCCGACTATCCGGCCGCGATGATCGCGCTCGATGCTACGATCCACACCAGCAAGCGGGCCGTCAAAGCCTCGGAATTCTTCGTCAGCCTCCTGGAGACCGTGCTCGAAGACGATGAGATCGTGACCGCCGTCTCGTTCACCGCGCCAGAGATTTCCGGCTACGAGAAGTTCCGCAATCCCGCCTCACGCTATGCGATGTGCGGCGTCTTCGTGGCGAAAACCGGCTCGACCGTCCGTGTCGGCGTCACGGGGGCCGGCGCAGACGGTGTCTTCCACTGGGATGAAGCAGCGCAGGCTTTGTCGGCGAACTTTGCGCCCGATGCCGTTGCCAATCTCTCGGTCGATCCAGGCGGCATGCTCTCCGACCTGCACGGATCATCCGAATACCGCGCCAATCTGGTGAAGGTGATGGCCAAGCGGGCAGTGGCTTCAGCCAAATAATTGTAGGAACGACGAGAACGCGAGGGGCCGGAGCGCAAGCTCTCGGCCCTTTGTCTTGCCGCGAAGACCGGACCATCGTCCTGCCGCTCACGCCAATGCTTGGACCTTCGCCCCTCGCCCCCATGCGCGCAGCACTTTAGAACCGTTGTCGGAGATTAAGGCTTGCGCAATCGTGCGGCGGGTCGTCGCAATTGATCGGTTTAAGGCTGCAAATGGCGCCGTTTTGCTATGAATTTGCCCCTACAACCTTGACTTAGAACGGTTCCAAACCGAAAACGGGTTGCAGTCAGCGGAGCGTATGAAATGGACTTCGACGGATTTTTCCAGAACGCATTGGACGGCCTTCGTGAAGAAGGGCGCTACCGTGTGTTCGCAGACCTTGCACGGCGCAAGGGCGAATTTCCGCACGCGACCCGCTACACGGAAAATGGCGAGCAGAGCGTCACCGTCTGGTGCTCGAACGACTATCTCGGCATGGGCCAGCACCCGAAGGTGGTCGCGGCCATGAAGGAAGCGATCGACCGCTGTGGCGCAGGCGCCGGCGGCACCCGCAACATTTCCGGCACCAACCATTATCACGTGCTCCTGGAGCAGGAGCTCGCCGATCTTCACGGCAAGGAATCCGCACTTCTCTTCACCTCTGGCTATGTGTCCAACTGGGCTGCCCTCGGCACGCTCGCCTCGAAGATCCCCGGCTGCATCGTCTTTTCCGACGCGCTGAACCATGCCTCCATGATCGAGGGCATTCGTCATTCGAAAGCCGCACGCGTCATCTGGAAGCACAACGACGTCGCCGATCTGCGCGCCAAGCTCGCAGCTGCCGATCCTAAGGCGCCGAAGCTGATCGCCTTCGAAAGCGTCTACTCGATGGATGGCGACATTGCGCCGATCAAGGAGATTTGTGACGTCGCCGACGAGTTCGGCGCCATGACCTATCTCGACGAAGTGCACGGCGTCGGCCTCTACGGCCCGCGCGGCGGCGGCATTGCCGAACGCGAAGGCCTGATGCACCGCCTGACGGTGATCGAAGGCACGCTCGGCAAGGCGTTCGGCGTGATGGGCGGCTATATCGCCGCCTCCACGGCGCTTTGCGACTTCGTGCGCTCCTTCGCCTCCGGCTTCATCTTCACCACAGCACTGCCGCCGGCTCTCGCCGCTGGAGCACTCGCCTCGATCAAGCACCTGAAGCAGAGCCAGTTCGAGCGCATGCAGCACCAGGATCGCGTTGCTCGCGTACGCGCCCGCCTCGATGCCATCGGCATCCCTTACATGCCGAACCCGAGCCACATCGTGCCGGTGATGGTCGGCGATGCGGCCAAGTGCAAGTGGATTTCCGACCTGCTGCTCGACAATTACGGCATCTACGTTCAGCCGATCAACTATCCGACGGTCCCGAAGAAGACGGAGCGCTTGCGCATCACGCCGTCGCCGCTTCACAGCGATGCCGATATCGATCATCTCGTTTCGGCTCTGTCATCGCTCTGGTCGCGCTGCGCCCTATCGCGCGCCGTCGCCTGATATTCAGGAAAGCGGCTTGAGCATGCCTCAAGCCGCTAAGTCAGCTCAGGCTGCCCGGCGCAAACCGACGATTTCTTCAGCAGCGATGACGCGCGCTTCCGCGTCGGCCGCATAAACGGCCTCGATCCCCGTTGCGGCGCCTGCATCGGCCATCCGCGCCATTGTGCGTTCCACGACATCCGCCATCTGCAGGAAGCCGATCTCCTTGGCGAGAAAAGCGTCGAGCGCGCGTTCCTTGGCACCGTTCAGCACCGCACCGGCAAGCCCGCCGCGCTCCATCGCTTCGCGTGCAAGCCTGACCGCCGGGAAGCGCGCTTCGTCCGGCACCTGGAAGTCCAGCCGCGACAATTGCGTGAAATCGAGCCGCTCGACCGGAAGATTCCGCCGCTCGGGATAGGCGAGTGCATAGCCGATCGCCGTGCGCATATCCGGTGCGCCGAGCTGCGCCAGCATCGATCCATCCGCATAGCCGACCATGGAATGGATGATGGACTGCGGGTGAATCACCACTTCCACCTGATCCGGCAGGAGATCGAAAAGGTGCTGCGCCTCGATCATTTCGAGCGCCTTGTTGAACATCGACGCACTGTCGATGGAAATCTTGCGCCCCATGCTCCAATTCGGGTGAGCGGCAGCGTCGTCCGCGCTCACCTGCGCCATCTGTTCAAGCGTGTGGTTGCGGAAAGGCCCGCCCGAGGCCGTCAGGACGATGCGCTCGAGGGCCTGGTTGCCCCCGGCGGCGAGGCATTGGTGAATGGCGTTGTGCTCGCTGTCGACCGGCAGCAAACGCCCGCCGCCCGCAGCCATTTCCGCTTTGAACAACTGCCCGGCCGAAACCAGGCACTCCTTGTTGGCAAGCGCGATATCGGCGCCCCGCCTTGCGGCTGCAAGCGTTGGTGCCAGCCCGGCGACGCCGACGATCGCCGCCATCACGATATCCGCCTCACGCTCGCCGGCTTCAATCAAAGCGTCGGCCCCTGCTCCGCAGGCGATGCCCGTTCCTGAAAGCGCCGCGCAAAGGGCCCCATACCGATCCTCATCCGCCGTCGCCACGAAATCGGCGCCAAGCGCGATCGCCTCCCGCGCGAGAACCTCGATGTTGTCGCGCCCGGTCAGCGCCGTGATCTTGAAGGCATCCTTGCCGCCCAAATGGCGCACCACATCCAGCGTGCTCGCCCCGATCGATCCTGTCGCGCCCAGAACCGTGAGGCGCCGACGTTCTTGAGAAGTCTGTGTCATTTGCCGACTATCCGGTTTGGCCAGCGCTTCGTAAAGCCCTGCCGATTATCGAAGTCCAGGTGCCGCACAGCAGTTTAACGGTTTCTTCGCACTCCAAAATCAAGGGTTAACGCTTGCGATAAGAATTTATGAACTGTATTCAGCCTATTGAGGTCGCTTGATCAGTGACCGCGGGGATGACCGCATGGCGATTCGGGCAGGGTGGGCAGCCAATATGCGCTGGCATCGACTTCTTGTGGTTTCGGGGCTGTGCCTCACATTGGCGGCGTGCAACAGCGGCGATACGCTGTCGGGCGTCTCGAACAAGGTCGAACATCCGTTGCCGACGAAGGTCGTCAACCGCATGAAGGCCTACGACATGACCGAGGCCTCTCCGATCATGATGCGCATCTTCAAGGAAGAAAGCGTTCTTGAAGTTTGGAAGGCCAAGGCCAACGGCCGCTACGAAAAGATCGCCGAATACGAAATCTGCAAATGGTCGGGTGAACTGGGTCCGAAGCGCGCCGAAGGCGATCGCCAGGCGCCGGAAGGCTTCTATACCGTCAACCGCCACCAGATGAACCCCAATTCCAGCTACTACCTCTCGTTCAACCTCGGCTACCCGAACCGGTTCGATCGGGCCCATGGCCGCACCGGCACGAATCTCATGGTGCATGGCGCCTGCTCGTCCGCCGGCTGCTACTCGATGACGGACGAACAGGTGCTGGAAATCTATGCCTTCGCGCGCGAAGCGTTCAAGGGCGGTCAGGAAAGCTTCCAGGTCCAGGCATTGCCGTTTCGCATGACGGCAGAAAACATGGCGCGTCACCGCGACAATCCAAATTACGAATTCTGGGAAATGTTGAAGGTCGGCTACGACCACTTCGAGCTGACCAAGACGCCACCGAAGGTTGACGTCTGCAACAAGGAATACGTCTTCAACCAGGTGCCGACCGAGCCGAACGCCGTCTTCGACGCCTCCGCCGCTTGCCCTGCGACATCGACGCCTGAAAGCCTGCAGGTCGCCTACCAAACCTATGTTCAGGACTACGAGGCAGCCTTCCAGGAAGCGCTTCAGAAACAGTTGGGCCAGAAGCCTGGCCGCTCCGGCGCGCTGTCGCGCCTCCTGCCGGCAAATCAGTCGACCCCGGGTTCTGCTGCTGCGGCATCGGCTGCTGCCGTAACGGCCGTGCCTGCCGTCGCTGCACCGCCCGTCGTCGCGCCTGCAGCCGCGAGTGCGCCTGTGGCAGCCGAGGCTGCACAGCCCGCTTCGATTACCGTGCCTGCCGAGGCAAGCGCACCGGCCGCGGCAACGCCGGTTTCGACGACGGCCCTGCCCGTTCCGGCTGCCAATCCGCTTCATACCTCGACGTCGCTCTACGCAGCGCCTCCGCAGGCACCTGCTGAGCAGGTCGCGGAACGTCCGCGCTGGTCGCTTTGGGGTCGGAATTGACGTCTGGATCAGGCGAAACGATCACCTACGACCTCAAAGGCCTGAAATGCCCTTTGCCCGTGCTGAAGACGCGCAAGCGGATGGCCGCGCTCCCGTTGGGCACACGCGTCGTCGTGGAAACGACAGACCCGATGGCGGTCATCGACATTCCGCACTTCTGTCAGGAAAGCGGCAATAAACTCATCTCCACCGAAACGGTCGAGAGCGGCCACCGCTTCTGCATCGAAAAAGCCTGAACGCTGGGCTTGAGCGCGAGATCCGGTTTCCTAGAACCGGTGACCCGGCACGACGAGCGGGTTCGATTCCAGCGCAACGCGATCGGCCCGATCCGCAGCCGGTTGCCCGGCGAAAGCGCCGAAAAGGTCCCGGACGAAGTCTTCACCCAGATCGCGCGTGATCACGACGATGCGCGTGCGGCGATCGTTATCCGGCCATGACGGCAATCGTGCCGGCGGATGGAAGGTACCCTGGACGCCATGAATGACGAGCGGGCGCTCCGGATTGTCCGAGAGCCCGACGATCCCCTTCATCCGCAGCACGCGTTCGCTGTGCGCCGAGCGCAGGAGATCGATGAACATCGCGATGGCATCGCGATCGACCAGGCCATCATGTACGAGCGTGAAGGCGCGGATGCGTGCATCGTGGCGGTTCACATCGTGATGATGGTGGTGATGGTGATGGGCCGCCGCAATCGCCTCGTCGCGCAGCCAGCGTTGAACGTCCGCTGTCTTGGTCTCGGGATCGTAGAGCCCGCAATCGAAAAGCGCCGCATAGCCTGTTTGCGCTTCCTGGGCATCGAGAAGCGGCGCCCCCGGGTTCAGGGCGCCGATGCGCGCGCACAGCGTATCAAGCGATGCATCACCGGCCAGATCCGTCTTGGTCAGCACGATCCGGTCGGCGACCGCCACCTGTTTGACGGCTTCCTCATGCCGGTCAAGCGTGCCCATCGCATTCAGCGCGTCGAGCGTCGTGATGACGCCGTCAAGCCGCAGGCCATCGGCGAGCACGGGATGGCCCATGACCGCCTGCAGCACCGGCGCCGGGTCGGCAAGACCGGTCGTCTCGATCACGATGCGGCGCAGGCGCTCGATGCGGCCCGTCTGCAGCCTGTCGACGAGCTCCGCCAGCGTATCCACCAGCTCCCCGCGCACAGTGCAGCAGAGGCAGCCATCCGATAGCTCGATCACGCCATCGCTCGATTGCTCGACGAGCAGATGATCGATGCCGACATCGCCGAATTCGTTGACGATCACGGCCGTATCAGTGAGTTGCGGATCCTTCAGCAGGCGGTTGAGCAGCGTCGTCTTGCCCGAGCCGAGGAAGCCGGTGAGGACCGTCACGGGAATGGGATCGTGGCGCTTCATGGACGCGGCCTCGGCAGGGGCAGCGGCACATCGAGCGAAGGCCGCAGCCCGTCGGTCGACGCCTCGCCTTCCGGCGCGGATGTCGCAAGTGAGGCCTCCATGGGCGCTGAATCCTCCTCAAGCTCGACCAGACGCGGCCGCGGCGTGGGAATCGGCACATCAACCTGGATCGCAGCGACGCGCCCGCCCGTTCCACCCAGCGCAACCGCCACCGGCTCCAATTCGCGTTCGAGCGGCCGGATGAACGCCGAGCTCAGGATCAGCTCGCCATTGTCGTCGCGGCCTTCGGACCGCTGCGCAGCCGCTTCGGGCGAACAGATCTGCGGGCGCAGGTCGGCCACCTCGGCGTTGCCCTCGCCATAGGGCTGCAATTGCATGATCGGCGTCGCGCTGGCGGGTATCGCTTCGGTCAGCCCCTCCTCCAGCAACCGCGCGGATTCTTCCGCCCGGTCAGCCAGGCTTTCGGCCCCGAAGACGACGGCGACCACCGAGCGGCCGTTGCGGCTTGCGGACGACACCTGGTTGAAGCCCGAGGAGCAGATGAACCCTGTCTTCATGCCATCGGCGCCCGGATAGCGCCCGATCAGCATGTTGAAGTTGGGATAGATGTCGTTGCCCGCCTGGATGGCCTCGATGCTGAAATAATCGGAATACTGCGGAAAATCGCGTTTGATCGCGAGCGCCAGCAAGGCCATGTCGCGGGCCGTCGTATACTGGCCTTCGCCCGGCAGGCCATTGGCGTTGATGAAGCGGGTCGAAGTCATGCCGAGCCGTTCCGCCTCGGCGTTCATGCGAGCCACGAAGTTCCTGTCCGTGCCGGCAAGCGACTCCCCGATCGCCATCGCCACGTCGTTCGCCGACTTGACCATGATGATCTTGATGGCGTTGTCGAGGGTCATGGTGGCGCCTTCGCCATAGTACATCTTGCTCGGCGGCTGTGCGGCAGCCCGCGCGCTGAGCGTGACCGGCGACGTCAAATCCGCCTCACCGCTTTCGATCGCACGCAGCGCGATATAGGTGGTCATCAGCTTCGTCAGCGAAGCGGGGTACCAGCGCTTGAACGCATCCTCGTGCTCGATCACCCTGCCAGTTTCGACATCCACCAGCATGCGGGGAGCGGCTTCCGCAGCCGACAGCCCAACCATCGAAGCAAGAAGGCCTCCCGAAAGAAGGATGGCGGCGGACAGATGTGTAGCGCGGCTTTGCAGCACGTCATGCATTCCTTGGACAGTGGCGGCGAAGCCGAAGGCCGTACTTAATCTATATGGCGCCACCGTGGCAAAAAGATCGTTGATCCGGACGCTCCCGAGGTCCACATATTGGCGACCGAACCGGCTGCCATCTCGTGGCCTTGCACAAAAAATCAAGGATCGTTCATGCCCATCCTCAACCGCGCCGCCGAATTGCAGGAAGAAGTCGCGGGATGGCGCCGTCATCTGCACCAGCATCCGGAAATCCTTTTCGCCGTGCATGAGACGGCCGCCTTCGTCGCAAGCAAGCTCAGGGAATTCGGCTGCGACGAAGTGGTAACGGGGCTCGGCCGCACGGGCGTCGTCGGCATCATCCGTGGCCGCAACGGCGAGGGCCGGACGATTGGCCTCAGGGCCGATATGGATGCGCTGCCGATCACCGAGCAGACGGGCAAGGACTGGGCGTCGCGTTCGCCCGGAAAGATGCATGCCTGCGGCCATGACGGCCACACCGCCATGCTTCTCGGCGCCGCAAAGTATCTCGCAGACACCCGCAATTTCCAGGGCTCCGTGGCAGTCATCTTCCAGCCCGCGGAGGAAGGCGGCGGCGGCGGCAATGAGATGGTGAAAGACGGCATGATGGAGCGCTTCCAGATCGCCGAAGTCTACGGCATGCACAATCTGCCGGGCCTTCCCGTTGGCGCGTTCGCGACCCGCAAGGGCCCGATCATGGCGGCGACGGACGAGTTCCGCGTGACGGTGAAGGGGCGCGGCGGCCATGCGGCCATGCCCCACGAGACCATCGATCCGATCGTCATCGCCGCGCAGATGGTGCAGGCGTTGCAGATGATCGCTTCGCGCAATGCCGATCCGGTCGATGCGATCGTCGTGTCCGTCACGCAGTTCAAGGCGGGGTTCGCGCACAATGTGATCCCGGAAGAGGCCGTCTTCTCCGGCACCGTGCGGTCCCTTTCCGATCACAACCGCGATCTCGGCGAAGCGCGCATCCGCCAAGTTACCGAAGGCATCGCAGCCGCCCATGGCGCGACGGTCTCCATCTGGTACGACCGCAACTATCCCGTCACCTTCAACCATGCCGAGGAGACAGATCACGCCATCCAGGCGGCGGCGACGATCGCCGGCGACGACAATGTCGACGGCGACGTGGCACCCACGCTTGGCGGCGAGGATTTCTCCTACATGCTGAACGCCCGGCCGGGCGCCTTCATCTTCATCGGCAATGGCGACACCGCCGGCCTTCACCACCCCCGCTACGATTTCAACGACGAGGCGATCCCCCACGGCATCTCCTATTGGGTCCGCCTCGCCGAGACCCGCCTGGCCGCCTGAACCCCTTGGCGAACGCCGCCGTCTCGATTATGGAAAGACCCGCGTGGTCCCGTAGCTCAGGGGATAGAGCACAGGATTCCTAATCCTGGTGTCGCAGGTTCGAATCCTGCCGGGATCACCAAACTCGGAACTTTGCAGCCCGGAGACGTCGGTAATACTTTTGCACCTCGGACATGGAGGACAATCGCATACCGACCAGCGGGTAACTTCCGCATGGCCAGACCCAAGGCAATAGTGCCGGTCACCCCAGCGCCACGATCACGTTATCCGGGTGGAGCGGACGGTTCATCCAGATGCGCACCCTTGTCCGCGTGCTAGGAACGTCCATAAAAAGAATTTCCGGGATGTTCGCGTCGAAGAGGTCCACGCGATAGTCAGGCGTATTGAGCGTACCGTCAAATCTCGGCGGAACAGCCTGTGGCTGCAGTTCTTCGAAACGGGCAAGCGTTACAGTCGTCTCCCCTTCGTTCCAGGGAAGAGCGCTGACATTTATGCAATCTTCAGTAGACACAACCCCGCGTAAGTCGTGATCGAGGGGAATCCTCACTCCATCGATACCAGAGATGTAGAAGCTGCAATAATCGAGTAAGACAGATGCCTTCTTGACCGTCATTCAATGATCCTCCGACGCGACAGGTGGCATGATCGAGGACCGTGCAGCGCAGATACAGATGTCATCATTGCCTGTGGCGGTGCACAATCTCCGAAATGCCACAGAGCAACGTCATATGCAGCGACGATTGGCCTGCCTGATGCGGTTGGCCCGCTGGGCGGAGCGGTGAGATGCCCTCAATGATCAAACTCGGACATTGGCGAGGCGCATTTGCCGTCGTGTCTGTCGCTATGCTTTTCCTCCCGGCGCTGGCCATGACGGTATCGACCGACATCGTCTGGGGAGTGGAGGATTTCCTGGCCGCAGCCGCAATCCTGGCCTTCGTGTGGTTGGCGATCGAGATGTCGGTGAGGCTATTGCCTGGGACGAGAGCGCGCGTTGCGGCAAGCGCCGCCGCGATCCTGGTCGCGCTCACGATTTGGGCACATCTGGCCGTCGGCGTTTTCTGACTTCCCTACGCGGATCAAACGGCTTATTCCCGCAGCCGATGCAACCGCACGATTTCCGGCTGGCGCTCGATCGTGCCGAGGCCGATGGCGGCTTCGGCCGCGGCGAGGATGGCGGTGCGATCGAGTTCGGCTTCCGCATACATCGCCTCCGGCTTGTCCTGCTGAATGAAACGATCGGGCAAGGTCAGCGTGCGGATGCGACAGCCGCGGTCGAGGATGCCACGCTCCGCAAGCAGATGCAGCACATGCGCACCGAACCCGCCGCGTGCGCCCTCCTCGATCGTGATCAACACCGCGTGTTCGCGCGCCAGCGACAGGATCAGTGCTTCGTCGAGCGGCTTGGCGAAGCGTGCATCGGCAACCGTCGTGGAAAGACCCATCGCGTCGAGCCGTTCGGCCGCTGCCAGGCATTCCTGCAGGCGGGTGCCGAGCGACAGAAGCGCGATCTGCGTGCCCTCCTTGACGATCCGCCCCCGTCCGATCTCGAGCACTTGGCCGACGGCCGGCATGTCGACGCCGGTGCCCTCTCCGCGCGGATAGCGCACCGCCGAGGGCCCGTCCGATAGGGAAGCCGCTGTTGCAACCATGTGCACCAGTTCCGCCTCGTCACTTGCCGCCATCACCGTGAAATCCGGCAGGTTGCACAGATAGCCGAGATCGAACGATCCCGCATGGGTCGGGCCATCGGCGCCCACGAGCCCCGCGCGATCGATGGCGAAGCGCACCGGCAGGCGCTGCAAGGCAACGTCGTGCACGATCTGGTCGTAACCACGCTGCAGGAAGGTCGAATAGATTGCGCAGAACGGCTTCATGCCGGATGCGGCGAGACCGGCGCAGAAGGTCACCGCATGCTGCTCGGCAATGCCCACGTCGAACATGCGCGACGGAAAGCGCTTGGCAAAGCGGTCGAGACCGGTGCCATCCGGCATGGCGGCCGTGACCGCGACAATGGACGCATCGCGCTCCGCTTCCTGGATCAGCGCATCGGCGAACACCTTCGTGTAGGACGGCGCCTTGGCCACGCTCTTGACCTGAGTTCCGCTGGCGACGTCGAAAGTGGAAACGCCATGGTACTTGTCAGCTGCTTCCTCGGCCGGCCGGTAGCCCTTGCCCTTGCGGGTGATGGCGTGGAGGAGAACGGGGCCGTCGGATCGCTCCTTCACGGTCCTGAGGATGGGGAGAATCTGCGAAAGATCATGTCCGTCGAACGGGCCGACATAGGAAAAGCCGAGTTCCTCGAACAGCGTCGCTCCCGGAACCAGCCCTTTGACAAGCGTGCGGGCGCGTCGGGCCCCTTCCCTGAGCGGCGGCGGCAGGTGGTCGACGGCGTTGCGCGCAGCCGACTTCAGGTCCTGCAAAGGCCGCGCGGCATAGAGCCGGGCAAGGTATTTCGACATCGCACCGACAGGCGGCGCGATCGACATGGCATTGTCGTTCAGGATCACGATCAGCCGGCTGCCGAGCGCGCCGGCATTGTTGAGAGCCTCATAGGCCATTCCGGCCGACATGGCGCCATCGCCGATGACACAGATGACGTGGTCGTCGCTGCCCTGGAAATCGCGGCCCACGGCAAAGCCGAGCCCGGCTGAAATGGATGTCGAGGAATGCGCGGCGCCGAACGGGTCATAGGGGCTCTCAGCGCGCTTGGTGAAACCGGAGAGGCCGTCGCCCTTGCGCAACGTCCGGATCCGATCGCGCCGGCCTGTCAGGATCTTGTGCGGATAGCATTGGTGTCCGACATCGAAGATCAGCCGGTCTTTCGGCGTGTCGAACACCGCGTGGATCGCAACCGTCAGCTCTACGACACCCAACCCTGCACCGAGATGGCCGCCCGTCACCGATACCGCGTCGATGGTTTCGCGCCGGAGTTCATCGGCCAGCTGGCGCAACTGCCTGTCACTCAGCCGCTTCATATCGCGGGGTTCGGACACCTGATCGAGAAGCGGCGTGCGTGAAGGCGTCTTCCTGCTGCTCATCATGGCTCTCCCGGCCTCATGACCTCCGACAATCTGTGATAGCCGAAGAACGATTGGGTATGTCAATTAAGATTGACATATAATACAGTCACTGTCGACATACAGTTGGACCTTCGAAAAGAGAGACGCGGATGCCGCAGACCTATCCTTTCAGCGCCATTGTCGGTCAGTATGAAATGAAGCGCGCGCTGCTCCTCGCAGCGATCGATCCAGCGATCGGCGGCGTGCTGGTCCTCGGCGATCGGGGGACCGGCAAATCCACGGCCGTGCGCGCACTTGCAGCTCTTTTGCCCGCGATCAGGACAGTGCTCGGCTGCCGTTTCAATTGCGACCCGGCGGCACCGACGGTCGATTGTCCGGACTGCCAGCGCAATTCGAACGCACGCCTCAAGATCGACAAGCGACCTATTCCGGTCATTGATCTTCCTCTCGGCGCGAGCGAAGACCGCGTTGCGGGCGCGCTCGATATCGAGGCAGCGCTGACCCAGGGGAAAAAGACGTTCCAGCCGGGACTGCTGGCGGCGGCGCACCGCGGCTTCCTTTACGTGGACGAAGTCAACCTGCTCGAAGATCACCTGGTCGACCTGTTGCTGGATGTCGCCGCATCGGGCGTCAATCTCGTCGAGCGTGACGGGCTCAGCCTGCGCCACCCGGCGCGTTTCGTGCTGGTCGGCAGCGGTAATCCCGAAGAGGGCGAATTGCGGCCGCAACTCCTCGACCGCTTCGGCCTGTCGCTTGACGTGACATCGCCCACCGATATCGCGGAGCGCATCGAGGTGGTGAAGCGCCGGGATGCCTTCGAGCGCGATCCGGCGCAATTTCTCGACAGCTGGGCGCGCAAAGACGCAGCGCTTGCCAAGCGCATCCTCAAGGCCCGCGCGGAACTGAACGAAATCGCGGTCGGCGACGAAATCCTCGAAATCGCGGCTGGCCTGGCAATCAAACTCGGCATCGATGGCTCGCGCGGCGAGTTGACCATGATGCGGGCAGCCCGTGCGCTTGCAGCCTACGAACAGCGCGAACGTGTCACGCCCGAACTTCTGCTGGCCGTTGCACCATCCTGCCTGCGGCACCGTCTCCGCCGCGATCCGATGGACGAAAGCGGCTCGTCGATCCGTGTCGAACGCGCCATCGCCGCCATATCGGTTGCGGTGGCATGACCACGCAGACCCGCGATCTCCAGATGGCGCCACGGCCGGATGCACCAGACATCGGCGATGCCATCGCGAGGATTGCGGATGTTTTCGCCACCGATCCGCTGCTGCTCGGCGGGATACGGCTGAAGTCACAGGCCGGCCCGGTGCGGGACCTTGCCATCGAATTGCTGAGATCGCGCATTCCCAGGCACCTGCCCTGGCTGCGCATGACGCCATCGATCGCCGACGATCATCTCGTCGATGGATACGACCTTGCCGCGACACTGGCGCAACGCGAACTGGTCGCTCGCTCGGGGATCCTGTCGTGCGCGAAAAGCGGCATTCTCGTCATCGCCATGGCGGAAAGGCTGACAGCGTTACAGGCCGCATTGATCGCAGCGGCGCTGGATAGGCGCGACTTCGCGGCCTTGCTCCTCGACGAAGGCCTGGCGGATGAGGCTGTTCATCCCTGCCTGCTCGATCGCGTCGCGCTGACGCTGGATCTCTCCAAGGGACGCTTGCCTCTCGAACCGGGTGATACCGCCTCGGCGCTGCCAGCACGTCAGGAAACCGCGCGCGATGTCGAAGTGCCGGAGCCGGTGACGGAGGCTTGCTGCGCGTTGGCCCTCGCGCTCGACCGATCCTCCATGCGCGCGCCATCGCATCTTCTGAACGTGACCCGCATCCTCGCGCATTTGGATGGGGAAGCTACCGCCAGCACCGAAGCACTGCGTGAAGCAGTCGGCCTTGTTTTCGGTCTCACCCCCATCGCCGCCGAAGACGACAGTGGTGAAAACCCGGAGTCACCGGACATTCCACAACCCGACGACACGGCAGCCGAATCTCAACCCGAGCGCAATCAAGCCGAAAACCTGCCGCACGATCTGGAAGATTCGGAGCATGCCGGCGCCGACGAAACAATCGCGGTCGACATCCTCGACGCCTATCTGCCGGAAGATGTGCTTCAAGCCGCTGCCGCAGCATGGGGCGCACGCGGCGGAGCATCCTCCGGCAAGCGCGGACCGAGCCAACGGTCCGTAAGCCGAGGCCGGCGTTTGGCTGCCCGGCCGCGGCCTGAAAATGGTCGCAGCGCATTGGATATAGTTGCAACATTGCGCGCTGCGGTTCCCTGGCAGACGATCCGACGGACAGCGACCTCTTCGGATGCTGCGACCGATCGGCCGATCGCGATCCGGCGCGAGGACTTTCGCTATACCCGCTTTTCCGCGCCCTCGGAAACGCTCGCGATTTTCGCTGTCGATGCGTCAGGGTCATCTGCCCACGCACGGCTCGGCGAGGCGAAAGGCGCGATCGAGACGCTCCTTGGCCAGTGCTACGCCCGGCGCGACGCCGTGGCGTTGATCGTCTTCAGGGGCGCGCAAGCCGAGATCGTTCTGCCCCCCACCCGCTCGCTGCTGCGCGCACGGCGCGCGCTCGTCGCCATGGCTGGCGGCGGCCCGACGCCGCTTGCGGGCGGCCTCGCTCTTGCTCGTCTCCTTGCCGGCAAGGCTGCGGAGCGAGGTCAGAACGCGATCACCATCCTGATGACCGACGGCCGTGCCAATATTGCGCTCGATGGCACCGCCGGGCGCGAGCGCGCCGAGGCAGACACGCGCCGCATGGCCGCCGCGTTCCGGCTTGCCGGCCTCTCGAGCGTTCTGGTCGATACGGCACGGCGCCCGCGCGAACATGCAGCCGATCTTGCACGGGCCATGGGCGGCGAGTATCTGCCGCTTCCCGCCGGCCGCGCGCAGGATCTGAGCCTTGCCGTGCGCAGCCGAATTAATCGGCAATCCTCCAATACCAGGCCGCATTGAACGGCCATGAACGCGCTCTCCATCCACCGCTATCCGGACTGGAACGTGCTCGGCAAAGACTGGCCGAACCGGGAGCACAGCCGGTTCGTGCGGTCCAGCGCGCTCACCTGGCACGTGCAGATTGCAGGCAGCGGTCCTCCGCTGCTGCTCATCCATGGCACGGGCGCGGCAAGCCACAGCTTTCGCCACATGCTGCCCGACCTCGCGCGTGATTTCACGGTGATCGTGCCAGACTTGCCCGGCCACGGTTTTACACACGGTGCCGGCCAGCACGATCTCACACTGTCCGGAATGGCGCGCGCGCTCATGGCACTGATTGGCGAGCTCAAGCTTGCTATCGTCGGTGCGGCCGGCCACTCGGCAGGCGCGGCGATCCTGCTGCGCATGGCGATCGACGGGCGACTGCCGCAATGCAAGCTCATCGTCGGCTTCAATGCCGCCACCCGCCCGATCGCCGGCTCCGGCATTTATGGGCCGCTGGCGCGGTTGCTGTTCATCAATCCGCTGGCGCCCAAGCTTTTTGCCTGGCGGGCGGAAAGCATGGATGCCACCCGACGGCTGCTCGCCGGCACGGGCTCGACGATCGAACCGGAAGGCGTTGCGCTGTATCGTGCGCTCTTCCGCCATTCCGGCCACGTGGCGGGCACGCTCGGCATGATGGCCAACTGGGATCTGGAAAGCCTCAACACCGACCTTGCCAAGCTCACGACGACGACCATGCTGGTCGCGACGAAAGGCGACAAGGCTGTGCCCTACGCCGACAGCCAGTCGGTCACCGCGCTGTCTCCGGCAATCACGGCGCTCATCCTCGATGAGGGCGGCCATCTCTATCACGAGGAACATCCCGACGAAGCGGCGCGCCTGCTCCGGCATCTCGCACGCGATGCCGGCATCGCAACGGGTGCAGCGCGAACGGGCAGACCCGAACCGAGCGAGGATCGATAGATGCTGACCGTCGTGGACAATCAACGCCCCCAGCTCGCCGCTGACGACAAGCGTCCCCACGCCATCGTCATCGGCAGCGGTTTCGGTGGCATTGCCGCGGCGGTTCGCATGGGGGCACGCGGCTACCGCGTAACCGTGCTCGAGCGGCTCGACGAGTTCGGCGGCCGCGCCGGCGTCATCCATCAGGACGGCTTCACCTTCGATCGCGGTCCGACGATCGTCACGGCGCCGCATCTTTTCGAGGAACTGTGGACGCTCTGCGGCAAGCGCATGCAGGACGATGTGGAGATGCTTCGCCTGAAGCCGTTTTACAAGCTTCGCTTCGACGACGGCGACATGATCGCCTGCTCCGATGATAGCGATGCCATGGAAGCGGAAGTACGGCGCGTGAATGCCGACGACCTGCCCGGCTATCGCCGCTTCATGAAGCTCAGTGATGAGATCATGGCGCTCGGCTTTGAGCAGCTTGCCGACCAGCCGTTTTCGACCGTGACGGACATGCTGCGCATCGCTCCGGATCTGCTGCGGCTCCAGGGCTACAGGTCGGTGTTCGGCCTCGTCTCGGCGCATGTAAAGCACCCTAAGCTGCGCACCATGCTGAGCTTTCACCCGCTACTCATCGGCGGCAACCCCTTGAGCGCGCCGGCGATCTACTGCCTGATCCCATCGCTCGAACGCCGTTGGGGCGTGCATTATCCGCAAGGCGGTGTCAGCCAGATCGTCGATGGACTGGTGAAGCTCATCCGAGGACAGGGCAATCTCGCGGTCACGCGCAGCGAAGTCGCAGCGATCACGATGACGGACGGCAAAGTTTCCGGCGTCCGGCTGTCCGACGGCACGCGGCTCGATGCCGATATCGTCATCTCAAATGCCGATCCCGCCGTGACGAGCGCCCTCCTTCCCAATGGCCAACGCCAGGCGAAACGACTGGTTAAGTCGCGCTATTCCATGGGCCTCGTCGTTTTCTACTTCGGCACCAAGCGGCGCTATGACGATGTCGGCCACCACACCATCCTGCTCGGGCCGCGCTATGAAGGCCTGCTCAACGACATCTTCAAGCGCCGTCCGTTGACCGAGGATTTCAGCCTCTATCTGCACCGCCCGAGCGCCAGCGATCCTTCCGTTGCGCCTTCGGGATGCGACGCCTTCTATGCCCTGACGCCCGTGCCCCATCTCGGCGCCAATATCGACTGGGCGGAAGCAACGGCAAAACGCCGCGACGCCATCATCGAACGTCTGTCATCGACCCTGCTGCCTGGCCTGCGGGACGAGATCGTAACCGAGGCGATTGCCGTTCCCGATGACTTTGCCGAGCGCTATCTCTCGCCCTATGGCTCCGGCTTCTCGCTCGAGCCCATCCTGACCCAGAGCGCCTGGTTTCGCCCGCACAATCGCAGCGACGCCGCTGAACACCTCTACCTCGTCGGTGCTGGCACGCATCCAGGCGCCGGCCTGCCCGGCGTCATCTCCTCTGCCCGCATGCTCGACAGGATGGTGCCCGATGCCGTTGCCTTCAAACGCTAGATCGCCCCTGACGCCGCGCGACTGTGCCCAGTGCCGGCAGTCGATCCGCCAGGGCTCGCACTCCTTCTTCATCGCGTCGCTGCTGCTGCCGGTCGAAGTGCGTGAACCGGCCTATGCCATCTACGCGTTCTGCCGCATGGCCGACGACATGATCGATCAGGCAGGTGGCGGCCCGGAGGCAATCGCTGAGCTTACCGCGCGGCTCGACAACATCTATCGCGGGCGACCCGCAAACCATTTCGTCGACCGCAGTTTCGCCGAAACCGTCGCTCGTTTCGCCATCCCGCAAGCGATCCCAGCCGCGCTTATCGAAGGTCTAGCCTGGGATGCCGCCGGCCGCACCTACGACACGCTTGGCGACCTCGAGAACTACGCTGCCCGTGTCGCCGGCACGGTGGGCGTGATGATGACGCTGGTCATGGCAAGGCGAGATCCGTTCGTGCTCGCCCGTGCAGCCGATCTCGGCGTGGCGATGCAGCTGACCAACATCGCCCGCGACATCGGCGAGGACGCACGTGCCGGCCGGAACTACCTGCCGGAGGAATGGCTGCGCCGCGAAGGGCTCTCGAAAATCGCCGTTGCCAACCCGGACGACGCGCAGTCGGATGTGGTGCGGCGGATGACGCTTCGGCTGCTCGACCGCGCCGAATTCCTCTACGATCGCGCGCTGCCGGGCATCGCCGAACTGCCCGCAGATTGCCGACGCGGCATCCAGGCTTCGCGCCTTCTCTATCACGCGATCGGTGACGAAATTCGCGCCGGCGTCGACCCGGTCCATGAGCGCGCCATCATCTCGAAACGCCGTAAAGTTGCGCTCGCCTTGAAAGCGGCCGCGATGCCGCCGCCAACTCTCGACGGTCTGAGCAGACCGGCGTTGACGGCGACCCGGTTTCTCGTCGATGCGGTCGAAGCCGAAGTCCTCGCTCCGCGTGTCGATACGCTTCCGCCATGGTGGCGCTATGACGCTCGTGTCGTGCGCATGCTGCAATTGCTGGGCGCCTTCAAGGCTCGTCGAGAACCCGACGGCGTAGCGCAACTGGAAGGGTAGCGGGGATGTCGCCGGGCTGGATCATCTTCGCGGAACTGACACTGGTGCTTGGCCTTGCTCTGTTCTTCGGTTTTCGGGAGCTGCGCAATCTGCGCCGCTACGACCGCGAACGTGCGGAGGCCGCAAAGAAGCAGTCAACCGAACCGCGGCATGCGGAAGGGGAGCATGGCCTGGACGACAGGTGAGACGAAGCGGCGCAGATCGACGCTTTCATGCACCATCAAGCCGCGTCGCCCACCGATGGAAGCATCGATCAGCGAGCGTGTATAAAAGGGCGCATCCTCAAGCGCTGTCACCAGCGTGGGTTTGATGCCGGGATCGCAGCGCGTCCAGCGCTCCATACCCCAGAGGCCCCGGCGAAGGCTGACGGTGCTTTCCACACCTGGCGCCTCGTAGGGCACGATCTCGCCGTCGACCGCATCGACCGCCACGCAATGGGATCGCCCGTCACGCTCGGTCACATCGTAGAGCAGCCGCGTCCGGTCGCTAAGATGCATGCGCGACCAGGACCATCTGGAAAACGCCGCTTCAAGCGGCTCCGAGCCGTAATTCATGTCGAGATAGCCGTCACCGCTCCAATGCAGATCCGGATGGCCGAATGCAAGGTCGACCCGCAGTCGTGGCGCAAGCGGCCGCCAGCTGTGCTTTCCCTGACGATCGAGCGGGAATGCAACCGGCGAAGCCTCCTCGAAACGCACCTTGATCGAGCCCTTCAACGCCCTCGGCACGGGCATGCAACGCTCATCGATGCGAAACTCAAGCCCCCATGGCGTCCGCTCCACACTGCTCGCTGCAACCGAGAAACGCGTTGCATGACGGCTGAGGGAAGACACACTGCGCTCCGTCATTGCCCACCGGTTCGCGCCCTTGCCGTAAAGCGCGACATTGAACGCCACATGGTTTTCCGGATCGGCCGCACCGTTCCTCCGCGCGAAGCGATAATAGGGCGAGAAGACGCTGCCGACGAAGGCGATGACGGTCAGCGCATACTGGCCATCGTCGCTGGTTGCGTCGAGATACCACCAGCAATAGCCGTTTTCGCCAACGTGGACGTCGAAGCGAGGTCCATCCTGGCCGCCCGCGCTGCATTGATTCCCGATAACGCCACCATCGGCAGGCCCGGCCCGGGGTGGATCGCCCCGCCCGCTTGGTAGAGAAAGGGCACCGCCGTCCGCACCTTCGGACGTCGAAAGGATGACATGGCTCCGTTCGGCGCCGCGCCGTAAAGCGCTCCGCCCGATCCCGGAAACAGCGCCTCGAAATCCGATGGCATCGTCACCCTGCACGTCACCTCGCGCAGCGTCAGCCCCATCCCCGCCAAGCGCTTCAAGATCGTGGCTTGCCATTGCTGGCGCTCCCTATCGTCAGAGATATGATCGTCGCCATTGGCTGGCGCATTGGCGAGGACAAAGAGGCGCTCCGGTTGTCCGGGCGTGGGCAAGCCATCGTCGTCCCGGTCCTGCGCGCACACATAGAGCGTCGGCTCGTCCGGCATCTCGCGCCGGTCGAACAGCGTGGAAAACTCGCGGCGAGCGTCACTCGAAAAGAAGACGTTGTGGCGAACGAGATCGACGCCTTCCGCGATAGCCGTAAGCGACAGTGTGAGAGCCGACAGGGACCGTTCCTTCGGCGGACATACGGCGGCAGCAGTGTCTCTGCTACGTCCGGTGATCGACAGCTTCGACGGGTCGCCATTGTGAATGACAGCATGAGCGTTGAGCGCGCGGCCGTCGCCGAGATGGAGCCGATAACCGCTTGCAGGATCGGGCTCGATCTGCTCGACCCGGCTTCCCATCAGAAATCGGACACCGCGATCCCGGCACGCTTGCGCAAGCCCCTCGGCAAGCCGCACCATGCCGCCGTCGACGAGGTAGACACCGGCGCGCTCCACATGGGCGATCGTCATCAACGGCCCCGGGGCTAGATAGGGCGAACCGCCGCAATAGGTGGCGTAGCGCCCAAAAAGCTGCCTCAGCCGCCTGTCCTTAAAGTGATCGCCGATGACCGCGTCGAGCGAGCGAAACGGCGCGATCTTGAACATGGCGCCGATGCCGCCGCTCAGTGTCAGTGAAGCCGCGCTGGGCGCCGGTGCAGCCATGAAGCTGTCCTTGAGCGCGAGATATGCATCTTCGGCCCGGCGGCTGAAATCGATGTAGCCGCGCGCTTCACGGGCGCTCGCAAAGTCAGCGACAGCAGCTGCACTCTCCTGCAGGTCGGCAAAAAGATCGAGTTGGCTTCCGTCTGGCCAGAAATGCCGTGCGAGGCAGTGCGATGGCCGGACCGTCACATAGTCGGACAGTCTCAATCCGGCCTGATCGAACAGATCTTCGAACACATCCAGCATCGTCAGCACGGTCGGGCCGGAGTCTATGTCGGCTCCGGCGACATCCAGGCTTCTCAGCTTACCGCCTGCATAGTCTTGCGCTTCCACCACCGTGACGCGCGCACCCGTTCCCGCCAGGGACAGGGCAGCGCTCAAGCCGCCGACCCCAGCGCCGACCACCACGATTTCGGCTCCTTCAATGTCCGACGCTGATGCCAACCAAGGCTCCTTGTGTAAATTTGAATTTACATGCAAGATGATCATGACACTTTACACCGGTGGAGGGAAGCATGCGAGCGATCGACCCCGGACAGGATCCCGGCATCCGGATTGAAGAGGCGTTGGCGGAAGCACTGGCCCGCGCCTGCACCGGTCACGAGCCCCCCCTGCTTGCCGCCGCCTACCACCATGCCGTGTTCCCAGGCGGTGCACGGATCAGGCCACGCCTTACGCTTTCAGTCGCTGCCGCCTGCGGCGACGACCGCCCGGCGTTGGCCAATGCGGCAGCAGCAGCCATCGAGCTTCTTCATTGCGCGTCGCTGGTTCATGATGACATGCCCTGTTTCGACGATGCCGACATGCGCCGCGGAAGAGCCTCCGTGCACCTCGCCTTCGGCGAACCGCTCGCGCTTCTCGCGGGCGATGGCCTGATCATTCTCGGCTTCCAGACATTGGCGATGGCCGGAGTGCTGAGCGCTGAGCGGGCCTTGCAGCTGACCATGATCCTCGCCCGCGCCACCGGCATGCCGGGTGGCATCGTCGCGGGCCAAGCTTGGGAAAGCGAACCTGAAATCGACCTCGTGCTCTACCAGCAGGCCAAGACCGGCTCGCTTTTTGCGGGTGCCGCCATGGCCGGCGCCGCGGCCGCAGGGCAGCCGCACGAACAATGGGCAGGGCTCGGATACCGGCTTGGCGAAGCGTTTCAAGTCGCCGACGACATCCGCGACGTCTGCGCCACACAGGAAGAAATCGGCAAGCCAATCGGCAAGGACGATGCGTTGGGCCGCCCGAATGCGGTCAAGGCACTGGGGCTGAAGGGCGCGGTTCGCCGCCTTACCTCGCTTATCGACGAAACGATCGAAGCCGTGCCGGATTGTCCCGGAAGGGACGCGCTGCGCCGTCAGATCCAGCGCGAATCCGCGCGGTTTCTCCCGGCATCCAGCGCGCTCCTCCCCGCATGATATGGTGGACCAACCCTATTCCGCGGGCTCGCCGCTGCGCCGCTTGCTGTCGGCCTTCCATGCATTCCGCAGCCGGCAGGTCGCGCGCCGGGAGTTTCGGGACTTTGCCGCGCGTTTCCCGCTGACCCGGCCAATCGCGCGCCACAATGCGTCTCGCCTCTTCGATCTGACCGCCGGCTTCGTCTACAGCCAGGCCCTGTCGGCCGCTGTAGAGCTCGATCTTTTCGATCAGATGGCGCGCCATTCCCAATCGACCGCAGACATTGCCGAAATCGGGAGCATGCCGGTCGCATCCGCGCACACATTGATGCGCGCGCTCGCGTCCCTGGACTTGGCTCACCAACAGTTCGACGGCCGCTATGCCTTGGGCACACTCGGTGCGGCGCTGGTCGACAATCCCGGCGTCTTGGCCATGATCCGCCACCACAGCCTGCTCTACCGCGATCTGGCCGATCCGCTGGCGCTCCTGCGCACCCCGAAATCCGACACGGAACTTCGGCGGTTCTGGAACTATCGCGATGCGGAAGGCAGCGAGGACGACGCGGCCGGACGCTACAGCGATCTGATGGCCGCCTCGCAATCCTTCGTCTCGGCGGAAATCTTCTCCGCCTACCCCATCCAAAGCCATTCGGTGGTGCTGGATGTCGGCGGCGGCGACGGCAGCTTTCTTCTGGCTGTCGCGGGGCGGACCGCAAAAGCAACACTCGTACTTTTCGACCTGCCCGCCGTCGCCACGGTCGCACGTCGGCGTCTGGCCGCACATCCACTCGGCCACCGCATCGACGTGCACGGCGGCAGTGCCTTCTGCGACGCTCTCCCGGTCGACGCCGACCTCGTGACGTTGAACCGCGTCCTGCATGACCACGACGATGGCGACGCACAGCGATTGCTCGCCAATCTCCACCAATCCATGAGCCCGGGCAGCCGGCTTTTGTTGAGCGAGCCCATGTCGGAAACGGACGGCACGAGCGCTATGGCCGATGCCTATTTCGGCTTCTATCTGCTCGCGATGGGACAGGGACGGCCCCGCTCCGCGGATGAAATCCAGGCGATGCTGCGGGCAGCCGGCTTCGAAACGATCCGCGCGCTGCCGGCGCGCCAACCGCTGCTTTCACGCAGCATTCTGGCGATCCGCTAGACATCTCGTTGCCACAGTATGTACAAAAGATTTGACAAACTAATGTGTCAATATATGCTGACACTTGGTCGCTGGGAGTGTTGTCTGCCACGGCCGCCAGGAGCAGGTCATGAATTCGCATGCCGTAGTCCTTCACGAGCCCAAACGTCTGTCGCTGGTCGATCTCGCGCTCAAGAGCCGGGAAGACGACGACGTGGTCGTGGCCGTGCACTACAGCGGCGTCTCCACCGGCACCGAGAAGCTTTTCTGGAGCGGTACGATGCCGCCCTTCCCAGGCATGGGCTATCCGTTAGTTCCCGGTTACGAAACGGTCGGTGAAGTCGTGGAAGCCGGGCCGACATCCGGCCGAAAGCCGGGAGATTTCGTCTTCGTTCCGGGCGCGTCCTGCTACCGCGATATGCGCGGTCTCTTCGGTGGCGCCTCCTCGCGCATCGTCACGCCCGGCAACCGGACAACGATCGCGCCGCGCAATGCGCAGTCCGTGCTCATGGCGCTTGCCGCGACCGCTTACCATGCGCTGCAGACCTGCCCCAGCAAGATGCCCGATCTCATCATCGGTCACGGCGTTCTCGGCAGGCTCATCGCGCGTCTTGCCATCGCCTGTGGCGCGCCCGCGCCGACCGTCTGGGAAACCGACCCGGAACGCAGAACCGGTGCGCAAGGCTACACGGTCGTCGATCCGGCCGAAGACGAGCGGCGCGACTACGGTTGCATCTGCGATGCAAGCGGCGACAGCGCCATCCTCGATCCGGCGATCCGCCATCTTTCGCGCGGCGGCACGGTCGTTCTCGCCGGGTTTTACGATCAGCGGGTCGCCTTCGCCTTTGCCCCTGCCTTCATCAAGGAATGCGCGATCCGCATTGCCGCCGAATGGCGGCCCGAGGATCTCGCAGCCGTCAGCACGCTCGTGGAAGAGGCTCGCCTCCCGCTTGACGGCCTGATCACCCATCGCAGCCATCCGGAACACGCCGACAACGCCTACCAGACCGCATTTTTCGATCGCAACTGCCTCAAAATGATCCTCGACTGGAGAGACATCCAATGAATTCTCACGTGAAGATCGGCGCGAGCGAACCGAAATCGGGCGCGATGGACGAACTCCACGCCGCATTGCGCGCGGAAGCCTCCGAACCCATTGCGACGCCGGAAACCGGCGAAGCGAAGAAGACCACGCAGATCATCGCGATTTACGGCAAGGGCGGCATCGGCAAGTCGTTTACGCTCGCCAATCTGTCCCACATGATGGCGCAGCAGGGCAAACGCGTGCTGCTGATCGGTTGCGACCCGAAGAGCGACACGACATCGCTTCTGTTCGGTGGGCGCGCCTGCCCAACGATCATCGAGACATCGTCCAAGAAGAAGGCAGCCGGCGAAGAAGTCGAGATCGGCGACGTCTGCTTCAAGAAGGGCGGCGTATTCGCCATGGAGCTCGGCGGGCCGGAAGTCGGTCGCGGCTGCGGCGGACGCGGCATCATCCACGGCTTCGAACTGCTCGAGAAACTGGGCTTCCACGAATGGGGCTTCGACTACGTGCTGCTCGATTTCCTGGGCGACGTGGTCTGCGGCGGCTTCGGCCTGCCGATCGCCCGCGACATGTGCCAGAAGGTCATCGTCGTCGGCTCCAACGACCTGCAATCGCTCTACGTCGCAAACAATGTCTGCTCGGCGGTCGATTACTTCCGCAAGCTCGGCGGCAATGTCGGCGTCGCGGGCATGGTGATCAACAAGGACGACGGGACGGGCGAAGCGGCCGCATTTGCGGAATCGGTCGGCATTCCGATCCTCGCCGCCATCCCCGCCGACGAGGACATTCGCCGCAAGAGCGCCAATTACGAGATCATCGGCCTGCCCGGTGGCCGCTGGGGATCGCTGTTCGAAACGCTCGCCATGAACGTGGCGGAAGCACAACCGGTGCGCCCCAATCCGCTGGAGCATGACGGTCTGCTCGCGCTCTTCAAGGGCAGCGACGTCGGTGCGCATGTGGTGCTCGACCCTGCGACACAGGCCGACATGCGCGGCGGCATCGTGGTCGAGAAGCAGTCCCTCGAAGTCGTTTACGACGTGGTTTGAGCACGATCATGGATGACCGCCCGAGCCAACTGGATCAAAGATCGCCGCTCTCGGGAGAGAGCGACAACGACGCCGCGACTGCCGGACGCGGTGACGATATCGGCTCGCCAGTATTCGATTCCGTCGTCAATGATCGGCCGGTTTCGGCCAAGGGTTCCTGCCATGGCGGCAAGGCCGAGATGGACCGGGCAGCGCGCGCCAACGGCAAGAGCGAGATGCTCGACCAGCTGAAATCGGACTACCCGACGGGCCCGCACGACCAGCCGCAATCCATGTGCCCCGCATTCGGGTCTCTCCGCGTGGGGTTGCGTATGCGTCGCACGGCAACGGTACTCTCGGGATCCGCCTGCTGTGTCTACGGCCTGACCTTCACCTCCCATTTCTACGGCGCCAAGCGCTCGGTCGGCTACGTCCCGTTCAATTCCGAAACGCTCGTGACCGGCAAGCTTTACGAGGACATCCGTGACGCCGTCCACACGCTGGCGGATCCGGAACTCTACGACACGATCGTCGTCACCAATCTCTGTGTCCCGACCGCATCAGGCGTGCCGCTCCGCGCATTGCCCAAGGAAATAAACGGCGTGCGCATCATCGGCATCGACGTGCCGGGCTTCGGTGTGCCGACCCATGCGGAAGCCAAGGACGTGCTGGCCGGCGCCATGCTCGCCTATGCCCGCCGCGAAGCCGAACAGGGCCCTGTTGCAGCGCCGAGCACTGCCGTCACCGACAAGCCGACCGTCGCGCTGATCGGCGAGATGTTCCCAGCCGACCCGGTCAGCATCTCCCGCCTCATCGAACCGCTCGGCCTTGCCGCGGGACCTGTCGTGCCGACACGCGAATGGCGCGAACTCTATAGCGCCCTCGACTGCGCGGTCGCAGCAGCCATCCATCCCTTCTACACCGCCAGCGTTCGCGAGTTCGAGGCTGCCGGCCGTCCCGTCATCGGTTCTGCACCCGTCGGATTGTCAGGCACGGCTGCCTGGCTCGACGCTGTCGGCAAGGCAGCTGGCGTCGCGCCCGCGATCATCAATGCCGCAAAAGGCCTGGTGCTGAACCCGATCGCTGCCGCATTGAAGGCAGCGCCGATAAACGCCCGCATCACGCTGTCGGGCTACGAAGGCTCCGAACTGCTGGTCGGCCGGCTCCTGAAGGAATCCGGCGCGGACCTGCGCTATGTCGGCACCGCATGCCCGAAGACGCGCTGGTCGCAGGAAGATGCGGCTTGGCTCGAGGCCCACGGCGTCATGGTGAAGTTCCGCGCTTCGCTGGAAGACGACATCGCCGCCTTCGAGGAATTCTCGCCTGATCTCGCGATAGGCACCACACCGGTCGTGCAGCATGTGAAGCAGCGCTCGGTCCCGGCGCTCTATTTTACCAACCTCATATCCGCCCGTCCGCTGATGGGGATCGCCGGCGCCGGTTCGCTGGCAACCGTCATCAACGCGGCCATTGCCGGCAAGGCGCGCTTCGATCGCATGTCGGACTTCTTCGAAGGGGTCGGCACCGGTGCGACCTCCGGCGTCTGGCCGCAAGTCGGAGGGCCGGTCTGATGCTGGTCCTCGATCACGATCGTGCCGGTGGGTATTGGGGCGCCGTTTACGTTTTCACCGCACTCAAGGGCTTGCAGGTCATCATCGACGGGCCCGTGGGGTGCGAAAACCTTCCGGTGACCTCGGTCCTGCATTACACCGACGCCCTGCCGCCGCACGAATTGCCGATCGTCGTCACGGGCCTCGGCGAAGAGGAACTCGGCCAGATCGGCACCGAACAGGCGATGAAGCGCGCCCATTCGACGCTTGACCCGGCTGTCCCCTCCGTTGTCGTGACGGGCTCCATCGCCGAGATGATTGGCGGCGGCGTCACACCGGAAGGCATGAACATCCAGCGCTTCCTGCCGCGCACGATCGACGAGGATCAATGGCAGAGCGCCGACCGCGCGCTCGCCTGGCTTTGGAAGACCTTTGGTCCGAAAAACAAGGCAAAGGCGCTGGAAAAAGCCAAGGCAGCCGCCGAAAAGCGCGGGGGCAAGCCGCGCGTCAACATCATCGGGCCCGCTTACGGCATGTTCAACATGCCCTCCGACGTCGCCGAGATTCGCCGCCTCGTCGAGGGCATCGGCGCCGAGATCAATCTCATTTTCCCGCTCGGTTCGGATCTCGCGGACGTTCCGCGCCTGATCGATGCCGACGTCAATGTCTGCATGTACCGCGAGTTCGGGCGCAAGCTCTGCGAGGACCTCGATCGCCCCTATCTACAGGCGCCGATCGGCCTTCACTCGACCACGCTTTTCCTGCGCAAGCTCGGCGAGCTCACCGGCCTCGATCCCGAACCGTTCATCGCTGCCGAAAAGCACACGACGATCAAGCCGATCTGGGACCTCTGGCGCTCCGTCACCCAGGATTTCTATGCGACGGCAAGCTTTGGCATCGTGGCGGGCGAAACCTATACGCGCGGCATTCGGCATTTCCTCGAAGAGGACATGGGCCTGCCCTGTAACTTCGCATTTGCGCGCGTGGCCGGTGCGAAGACCGACAACGACGCTGTGCGTGCAGCGATCAAGGCGACGCCGCCTCTGGTGCTTTTCGGCTCCTTCAACGAGCGCATGTATGCCGCCGAGCTCGGCGCGATGCGTGGACCAAGACCTGCCTTCATCGCAGCCTCGTTTCCGGGCGCCATCATCCGCAGGCACACGGGCACGCCTTTCATGGGTTACGCCGGGGCGACCTATCTCGTCCAGGAAGTCTGCAACGCGCTCTTCGATGCGCTCTTCCACATCCTGCCGCTCGGCACCGATCTCGACCGTGTCGAAGCGACGCCGGCTCGACCCGAGCGCGCGCTCGGCTGGAACGAGGCGGCACGCGCGCTGCTGGACGAGGCGATCGAGGCCCATCCCGTCTTGACCCGCATCTCCGCTGCCAAACGGCTGCGCGACGCTGCGGAACGGCAGGCTCGCAATGCGGGCGAAGAGGAAGTCGGCATCGGGCGCATGCGCTCGGTGCTGAATGGAGAATTGGAGCCGGCGTGATGCCGGGGCGGCTTTGCCGCAGGAGGGACTGCACATGGCTGTCATCGATATCGCCAGGCCCGAACACGACCGTCGCGAGCGCCGCGCGGAGTATCGGGAATACCGTCTCACCTATTTCGGTGTCTTCGCCTTCTTCCTGATCGTCGCGGTCGGGCTGCAGCTCGCGCCGCGCCGGATGCGCGCATCGGTTCCCGCCCTGAGCGGCCAGCGATCGATCCTCACCGAGGCTCGGGTCGCAGCAAGCAGCTGCATACCGTTCGCCTATCGCTGAACGGGGACAGATCCCCTGCGGTCCGCCGCAAGGGAAACGCCGAGGAAGCCTTTGGGCTGAGACGGCAGCGAAGACCCAGCCGGCACGATCCCGTGCCGTCGGGGACCATGGCCGAAGGGCCAAAACCTAGGAGGAAGACCATGGCTGAGAGAATCGACGGCGCGCTGTCGGGGCTTTCCGAAGCAGAAGCCAGGGAATTCCACTCCGTCTTCATGAGTAGCTTTATCGGCTTCGTCATCGTCGCGGTCATCGCTCACATCCTGGTTTGGATGTGGCGCCCGTGGCTGCCGGGACCAGAAGGCTACGTCTCGCTCAACGACGGCATCCAGCCGGCGCTCAGCGCTCTTCAGACACTCGTCGGCTGAGGGAGAGAAGACCATGTGGAGAATCTGGCTGCTTTTCGATCCGCGTCGTGCACTCGTCGCGCTTTTCACGTTCCTGTTCGCACTTGCTCTGTTGATCCATTTCATCCTGCTCAGCACGGAACGGTTCAACTGGCTGGAAGGCGCGCCGCAAGCCGCCCCCGCCGCCGCATCGATCGAACAGATCGTTCCGAACCCGTCCGAGCATCAACTCGGATAGGGCCGGTTCAAGACCGGTGCGGGCGCCGGCGGCCAGTCCGCCACGCCCGCGTCCATCCGCGCAAAATAGGCTGCGAAGTCCGCCCTCGTCGGGAGCGCGGCAACGGGTCCTTCTGGGAAGGGAGATGGCGCCATGGCAATGCTCAGTTTCGAACGGAAATATCGCGTGCGTGGCGGCACGCTGCTCGGCGGCGACCTCTTCGATTTCTGGGTCGGCCCATTCTATGTGGGCTTCTTCGGCGTCACGACGATCTTCTTCTCGTTCCTCGGGACGGCGCTCATCATTTATGGCGCGGCGATCGGCCCGACCTGGAACCTGTGGCAGATTTCGATTGCCCCGCCTGACCTTTCCTACGGTCTCGGCCTCGCACCCCTCAAGGAAGGTGGGCTCTGGCAGATCATCACCATCTGCGCCATCGGCGCCTTCTGTTCCTGGGCTCTGCGGCAGGCGGAAATCTCGCGCAAGCTCGGCATGGGGCTTCACATCCCCTTTGCGTTTTCCTTTGCGATCTTCGCCTACATCTCGCTCGTCGTCATCCGCCCGGTCCTGCTCGGCGCCTGGGGCCATGGTTTCCCCTACGGCATCATGAGCCACCTCGATTGGGTGTCGAATGTCGGCTACCAGTATCTGCACTTCCACTACAATCCGGCGCACATGATCGCGATCACGTTCTTCTTCACGAACGCGCTCGCGCTTTCCATGCATGGCGGCCTGATCCTGTCGGCCACCAACCCGCCAAAGGGTGAGGAAGTCAAAGGACCGGAGCACGAAGACACCTTCTTCCGTGACACCATCGGCTATTCGATTGGCACGCTCGGCATCCACCGGCTCGGCCTGTTCCTGTCCGTTTCCGCCGCGTTCTGGAGCGCGGTCTGCATCATCATCTCCGGTCCCTTCTGGTCACGTGGCTGGCCGGAATGGTGGACCTGGTGGCTCAACCTGCCGATCTGGTCGTGAGGAGGCGATACCATGTTCGAATATCAAAACATCTTCACGCGTGTTCAGGTCAGATCCGAACCCGATATGGGCGTTCCGATGCGCACGGGTGCCTGGGGGCGTGAGCCTCATGCCGGCTTCTCCTACTGGCTCGGCAAGATCGGCAACGCTCAGGTCGGCCCCATCTATCTGGGTTGGACCGGCATCGTCTCGCTCATGTGCGGTGTCATCGCTTTCGAGATCATCGGTCTCAACATGTGGGCCTCGGTCAACTGGGACCCCATCCAGTTCGTGCGCCAGTTGCCATGGCTCGCGCTTGAGCCGCCGCGGCCTGAATATGGCCTGACGATCCCCCCCATGTCCGAAGGCGGCTGGTGGCTGATGGCAGGTTTCTTCCTGACGACGTCCATTCTTCTGTGGTGGGTGCGCGTCTATACGAGAGCACGCGCTCTCGGCATGGGCACCCATGTCGCCTGGGCCTTCGCCTCCGCCATCTTCCTCTATCTGGTGCTCGGCTTCATTCGCCCGCTCCTGATGGGCAGCTGGTCGGAAGCGGTTCCCTTCGGCATCTTCCCGCATCTGGATTGGACCGCTGCCTTTTCTCTCAGATACGGCAACCTGTTCTACAACCCGTTCCACATGCTCTCGATCGCCTTCCTCTACGGGTCGGCTGTTCTCTTCGCCATGCACGCCGCTACCATCCTTGCGGTGTCGCGTGTCGGCGGCGAGCGCGAGATCGAGCAGATCACCGACCGCGGCACAGCCTCGGAACGTGCAGCACTCGTCTGGCGCTGGACCATGGGCTTCAACGCCACGATGGAATCGGTCCACCGCTGGGCGTGGTGGTTCGCCGTGCTGGTCACGCTGACCGGCGGCATCGGTATTCTGCTTACGGGCACCGTCGTCGACAACTGGTACCTCTGGGCCGTCAAGCATGGCGTCGCGCCGATGTATCCCGAAACATGGGCACCGCTGCCGGATCCGGCAGCAGCGCTCGCCATCGAGTAGGAGGGCGCCATGAGAATCGCACTGTCGTTGATCGGCATCGTCGCTGCCGCCTTGCTGACGATCGCCATGATGCTGACCTGGGAACGACCTCCGATGGAGGTCACCCAGATCGGCTATCGCGGCACCGGGATGGAACAGGTGACCAACCCTCGTATCCAGGCCGCAGCCATCGCCATCCCCGAGCCGCTTTATCCGCCGGAGTCGCCGGAAGGCACCCGCGCTTCGGAAGTCTATGAGAACGTCCAGGTGCTGGGCGATCTCTCCGACGCGCAGTTCAATCGCCTGATGGCTCACATCACCGAATGGGTCGCGCCTCAGGAAGGCTGCGGCTACTGCCATAACCTGGAGAACATGGCGTCCGACGAAATCTACACCAAGGTCGTCGCCCGCTCGATGATCCAGATGACCTGGGACATCAACCAGAACTGGGATGACCACGTCGCCGAAACCGGCGTCACCTGCTACACCTGCCATCTCGGCCAGCCGGTGCCGCAGTCGGTCTGGTACCAGAACGAGGACCTGCCGGGTGCCGGTGGAATGGCGGGCGACCGCAACGGGCAGAACGTCGCCACCGAGGTCGCGGCCTACTCCTCGCTGCCCTACGACGCGTTGACCGACTACCTCGTCGACCGCCAGGTCATCCGTGTGGTGCCGACCAATGCCCTGCCGCTCGAAGATAAGCCACTCATGCCCATCCAGTCGGCTGAAAATACCTACGGCCTGATGATGCACATGTCGGATGCGCTGGGCGTGAACTGCACCTTCTGCCACAACACCCGCTCCTTCGCGAGCTGGGAGACGAGCCCGACGCAGCGCACGACGGCTTGGTACGGCATCAACATGGTCCGGGACATCAACCAGGATTACATTCTGCCCCTGACCGGCGTTTTCCCGCCTAATCGTCTCGGCCCGCAAGGCGACGTGCCGAAGGCCGTCTGCTCCACCTGCCACAACGGCGTGAACAAGCCGCTTGGTGGGATCAGCATGCTGCAGGACCATCCGGAACTGGCCGGCCCTCCAGAGATGGCGAGCGGCATGCCCGCTGCAGAAGGCAACGACGGCGACACCATGGAGGCTCCGCTCGACACTGCTCCCGCCGAGGCACCGGCGGATGACGCCGCTGTGCCGGATGCCGAGGATGCGGTTCCGGGTGATCCGGCTCCGGCTGATGCCGGAACGCCGGATGATGCGGCGACGGATCCAGCTTCGGTGCCCGACGAATCCGGCACGGAGCCACCGGCGACTAACCAGAGCCAGCAGCCCGTCGCCCCCGCAGTCGGAACGGACGCGCCTGCTGAGGACCCCTCAGCACCTGCTGCGACCGAAGAAGCCGTGCCACCGGCCGCCGAGGAGCCAACTCCTCCAGCGCAATAGGCACATCCGAAAACGGGCGACGGGGCTCCCCGTCGTCCGCAACCCAATGCGCAAATTGGCGGCCTCGGCGGTGAGACGGTTTTCCTCCCGAACCCAGATCCCTGCCGACGCCATTCGAAGCGGCCCCGGATCAAAACCGGGGCCGTTTTGCATGTGAGAAGCTGCCTGTCGGGATGCGCTCAGGTACCCCTCGGGGCTGCGCGCATACTCGGCCGCTTTTGTCCTCAAGCAGGGATCTGCTGCTCTGCCGTCGGCGTCGTCTGCGTGATCCCTCGGGCAGGAACAACAGGCGGCACGCTTGGGCCCTGCACGGTCCTGACGCGTGTCTTCTGGCCTTTCAGAAGCCGTGCTTCCCATTCCAGGTAGTAGGCGAGCAGGAATTGCAGCGCGATACCGGCACTCAAGATCGCCGTGTCGAGCAGGAAGCCCGTTTCCGTGACCTGGCTAACGACCTGACCGGCCATGGAGAGGATGGTTCCCGCAACGAAGACCGGTAGTCCGTGACGCCCCATGACCGCCAGTGGATTGCTGTGAGCGAGGCGCGTGAACCTGGAGAAGATCGGGAAAGCGAGGAAAACGTAGGCCAGCGCCAGCACATGCAGAAGCCGCGGCAGCGTCAGGAACGTCTTGTTGAAATCACCGAGCACGAAAGGCAACGGCACGGCCTTTTCCAGCCCCCAGAGCGGCAGCTTCACCCATGCGAGGCTGACCAGAAGATAGACGATCGAAGCACCCACCAGACCAGGATGGATGGCGATGCGCCCACCGCGCTTCACATGCATGACGCCGGCCATGCCGATCGCGAACAGGAACTGCCAGGAGAGCGGGTTCAGGAACCAGATGCCGCCACCCGGAAAGTGGGGCGGGCCGATGCGGTACAGTCCTGCCAGCAGCCAGAGCGTTGCGGAGACGGCAAGCATGAGCCGCAGGCTGCGCGTGCCGATCAGCAGCAGAACCGGCACCATGACGAGGACGGCCGCGTACATGGTGAGAATGTTGTTGTAGCCGAGCTGGTGGCCGAGAGTGACGATGCCGAAGAGCGCCATGGGCGTGTCTTCGAAGACCGCCTTGAGATTAATGCGGGCAAGCAGATCCGGTGCCGAGAAATAGATTGCCCCGGCAGAAAAGATCGCGATCGTCACCATCGTGGCCATGATGTGCGCGACATAGAGCGTGAACGCCCGGCGCCAGGCTCGGATCGTGCTGGCGAGCCGCTGCCCCGCTTGAAACCTCGATCCATAAGCCAGCCCCACGGCGATGCCGGAGATCAGCACGAAGGCCTCCGTAGCATCCGAAAAGCCGAAGTTCCGGCTGGTGAATATCTCGTAGGGATTGCCCGGCACGTGGTTGATGAAGATTGTGATCAACGCCAACGCACGCAGCACATCAAGCCGGCTGTCACGGCTGTCAGGCAATGGCGCAGCCAGTGGCAAGGACTGCGCGTTCTGTCTTGCAAAGAAAGTCATCGGGTCTTTAAGCCTGTCCAAGCTTCGCCGCCCCGCGACGCTCGATGGCTGTCGCAAGGTGGACACCGTTTAAGGCACGCGCGCACCCACTGGCCCGCGCCCTACCGGCAAAAAATGTCCCTTGAAACCTACACCGGCCGATTGGTGATCTTGTTCTTCTTCTTGATCGGCCGGACGAACTCAAACGCCACGAGCGGCGTTTGGTTGCAAGCTATAGTGCGATACCGGCCTTCACATTCTCCACCAAGACGTCATTGACGGTGATGCGCAGGTCCGACCCATCGCGGTTGACCCCAATCCTGTAGGTCTTGCCCTCGAGACGCAACTGCGCGGAGAAACCGGGCCAGCTTAGGGGCAAGCTGGGATCGACGATAAGGCGATCGCCCTGTCGCCGGATACCGAGAATGGCCTCCACCGCTGCGCGATAGAGCCAGCCGCCGGAGCCGGTGTACCAAGTCCATCCCCCACGTCCGTCACGTGGACCGCCGGAATAGATGTCGGCGGCCACGACATAGGGCTCCACGCGGTAGCGGTCGGCTGCAGACCGATCGAGCGCATGGTTCACGGGGTTGAGCATCGCAAACGCACGGTGCGCCTCGTCGCCACGGCCCATCGCTGCCAGGGCATAGACCACCCAGGTCGCGGCATGGGTGTACTGGCCGCCGTTTTCACGCACCCCCGGTGGATATCCCTTGATATAGCCGGGCTCCTTGTCGGAGTTTTCGAAAGGCGGCGTGAAGAGCCGGATGATCTGCGCATTGTCATCGACGAGATGATCGATGACCGCATTCATCGCCTGCTCGGACCGTGCCGGATCGCCGAGACCCGAAAGCACGCTCCAGGATTGGGCGATGGAGTCGATCCGGCATTCGTCGCTGACATGCGAGCCAAGCGGCGATCCGTCGTCGAAATAACCGCGGCGATAGTAGTCGCCATCCCAACCGGGTCCAGCAAGCGCCGCGCTGAGCTTGTCTATATGGGCGCGCCAAGCGTTCGCCCGCTCCGTTTCACTGCGCTCCAGCGCAATCGGCTCGAAGCGATCAAGCACATGGATCAGGAACCAGCCGAGCCACACGCTTTCACCGCGCCCGCCTTCGCCGACCCGGTTCATGCCGTCGTTCCAGTCACCGCCGAGGATCAGCGGCAGACCGTTCGGGCCCGTGCGTTCGACGGCAAGATCGAGAGCGCGCGCGCAGTGCTCGTAGAGCGGCGCGGTGTCTTCCGAAAGCTGCGGCTGGAAGAAGCTGTCATGCTGACCTTCCGCAAGAGCGGGACCTTCCAGGAATGGCAATGGTTCTTCGAGGATCGCTCGGTCCCCGGTCACCTGAAGATATTCCGCCGTTCCGTAGCCGAGCCACACGACGTCGTCCGAGATCATCGTGCGGACGCCGGCGCCCGTGGCAGGCAGCCACCAATGCTGAACATCGCCTTCGCGGAACTGCCGCCCCGCCGCATTCAGGATCTGCGCCCGCGCGAGCGATGGGTCATGCAGCATCAGCGACAGCGTATCCTGCAGCTGGTCGCGGAACCCATAGGCACCGCTGGCCTGATAGAACGCGGACCGCGCCCGGATACGGCAGGCCAGCGATTGATAGGGCAGCCAGCGATTGACCATGAAGTCCATCGCCCGGTCAGGCGTCTCGATGGTGAGCGTCGAGAGGAAACCGTTCCATTCGGCGTTGATGGCGGTGAGCGCCTGATCGAAATGCGCAGGCGATGCGAGGGCGGCGATGCGCTCGGCCTCTGCCATGCTGTCCGTATCGCCGAGAGCGAAGATCACCGTGCAGCTTTCGCCCGGTGCGAGATCGATATCCTTGGCGAGTGCGGTGCACGGATCGCCATCGGGCTCCAGCGTACCGTCGAGCGGGAACAGGCCATAGACGGCCTCCGGCCGATAGATTGAGCCGCCGCTGCCGATGAACGAACGCCGGCTGGTGGTGAAGCTGTCGGCACCGTCAAGCGCCAGAAATGCGGTGCGGCCGGCATAATCGATGCTGTACGGGTTGGTGGCCGTCAGCACGTTCTCCGACGGCCGCTCAGATTTCACGAAGGGCGCAGTTCGGCCGCGATTGCCGCCAAGAACCCATTCCACGTAACCATAGACCCTGAGCTGCCGGCTGATCTCGCCATCGTTGCGAATGGTGAGACGCGAGAGCTTGATCGGGTTTTCTGGGTCGACGATCTGTGTGAGCTCGAGCGCGAGACCGCCGCGTGCGGTCGTGAACGTGCTGAACCCCTGCCCGTGCCGCACTTCATAGACCTCTGGCCCATCCTCGGCGAATGCCGCAAACGGCGTCATCACGCGACCGGATTGACGGTCGGCAACGAAGAAGGCTTCGCCCGGCCGGTTCTCGACCGGGTCGTTGGTCCATGGCGTCAGCTGATAGTCCCGTGAATTCAGGCTCCACGTGAACGCCGAACCTTCTGCCGCGATGTGCCCGCCGAACGTGCCGTTGGACAAAACGTTGATCCAGGGCTGGGGCGTCGCTTCGCCGGCACGCAGGCGCATCACATAATTCGCGCCGTTTTCGGCAAATCCGCCATAGCCGTTGAAGAACTCCAGATCGCTGCCGTCCACCGCTGCGGAACCGAGCGGCGCCTTGACGGCACGGCCCGGCACCAAAGGCGATGTTACCGATGGCGCCGTCAGCATCTGCCGGTCGTCATCCACCTGCGCGGGACGGCCCTTCGACTTGCGTTCTGCCTCCGCGGAGGCGCGGGCAGCCGCCGCGGCACGATCGATCTGCGTCGACAATTTGCCGTTGCGGGCATGGAGCACGATCCGCGAGGCAGCGAGCAGTTGCTCGTAAGTCGCCTGGTCCATCAGGTCGCGCCGCACGGCAAAGATGTGCTGGCGCGGACCGTCGGCCGTGCCGCGCAGGCGCGCATTCTCGCACATGGATTCGATCGCGTTCTGCAGATCCTGCGCGTAGGAACTCGCCTTCTCGTTGATCACGACGAGGTCGGCAACGAGACCGCGTGCGCGCAGATATTCTTGGCCCAGAAGCGCCTTGCGCACGATTTCGAGGTCGGTGTCGTCGTTGATGCGAAGTGCGCAAATCGGATAGTCGCCCGAAATGCTGAGCGGCCAAAGAGCCGACTGCCGCGTGAGACCTGACGTGAAGGATTCCGTCCCGCTGCGAAGCTCGAGATCCGGATAGACGAGGTATCGCGCAAGCCGCTGGAAATCGGCGGCTTCCTGCGAGCTGACACCCACATGGCGCGTCTGCACCTGTGACCGGGTCCAGGCTTGCATCAGCTCGTGATTGAAGCTTTCCGCATGGCGATAGCGCGCCACGGCTTCCTCGAGCTCCGAGCGGCTCGGTGCCGCGATCGTCCAGAAGATCACCCGCGTCTTCTTGCCGGCAGGAACGCGCACGGTGCGCCTCAGCGACAGGCAAGGGTCCATCGTGAAGCCCTGGCTGCCGGACAAGGCGTCGCGCCCGTCAAAGGCCTGCGCCTCGCTGAGCGTGCGGCCGCGCCCGATGAAGGCACGACGGTCCGTTTCCACCTGCGTTTCGCGGCTGGTGTTGGAGCTGTCGACGATCAGGTGCGCCACCTGCATGTCCGGATCACCGGGCGACCGCTTCTTGCGCTCGGCAAAGATCGCGTCGCCCTGCCGGGCAATCTCGGTCTTGACGAACATCTTCGAGAAGGCCGGATGCGCCATGTCGGCATCATCGGCCCCGATCACCAGTTCGGCGAACGACGTGACCTCGATGAACCGGTCCTCTTTCGACGTGTTGAAGATCGTGAGGCGCTTGCCCTCGGCGTCGCTTTCCACGCCGACGATGCATTCGAGTTCGGTGCGGATATCGCCGACCGTCTTGTAGAACTCGGCCTTGTCGTCGGCAAAGATCGCCGTCGCCTTCTCGCCCGGAGCCTGTTTCGGCTCGACCGTTGCCGACCACCAGTCACCCGATCGCGTATCGCGCAGGAAGATGTATGATCCCCAGCGGTCTTCGGTCGGGTCCGGCCGCCAGCGCGAAACGGCAAGGCCGTTCCAGCGCTGATAGCCCGAACCGGTTGCTGTCAGCATCGTTGAAAAATGGCCATTTGAAAGCAGAACTACGGTGCGGTCTGCGACCTTCGGGTTTTCCACGATCCGCAATGCGGGCCGTCGCAGGTCTGTCGTCCCCTTGTCCGCCAGCTTTTCCTCGTGCTTGACGGTGATCACCGGCACGTCGCGCGGCGCCTTTTCCTGCAGCAGCAGTTCCGCCGCTTCGATCACCGGATCGCTGTGGAACAGATCTCTGAGGCGACCCGAGAAGACGACATTGGCGATGGCTGTAATCGACATGCCGTGATGGTGGGCCATGTAGTTCTTGACCACCGCGTATTTCTGCTTCTCCGGCACGCGGCTCGGCGTGAAGTCGACCGCGTCATAATAGCCATAGCGCCCCATAGCACCCAGATTGCGCAGGCGCTTGAGGTTGTCGACCGCGTCGCGCGGGCGGTACTGGCTGGCAAGGATCGTCGCATAGGGCGCGACGACGGCATTCTCACCCAGCCCACGCTTCAGGCCGAGCGAGGGCACGCCAAAGTTTGTGTACTGATAGGTCATCTCCGGGTCGCGTGCATTGAATGCCGCTTCCGATATGCCCCACGGAATACCAAGGCTTGCGCCATATTCCATCTGGCGCTTGACGATGAGATTGTTGGTCTGGTTGAGGATGCCGCCCTGGCGCTCCTGCATGACGAGCGGCGGCATCAGATATTCGAACATCGATCCCGACCACGACATCAGCGCGCCATGGGCACCCACGGGCACAATCGGCCGGCCGAGACGGAACCAGTGCTCGGTGGGCAGGTCGCCCTTGGCAATGCCGAACAGGCTGGTGAGCCGCGCTTCGGATGCCAGAAGATCGTAGCAGCTTTCGTCCAGTTCGTTCTCGACGACCCGGTAGCCGATCGACAGAAGACGGCGCTCGGCCCGCAGCAGGAAGCGGAAATCCATCGAAAACGCGATGTCGCGTGTGCGATCGCGCAACGCTTCAAGGCGCGAGCGCAGCCCGCTGATCTGCTGCGGCTCGAACACCGCATCTGCCACATGCGCCTCGCAGGCGGAGATCAGGCTGCGCGACCAGGCGACCAGTTGCTCGGTCTCCGCCGAGCCGATCTCCCCATGAAGATCGTCGGCGAGCTTTTCAATTTCGCGGGCAAGAACGGAGAGGTTGATGGTGCGGATCGAAGCGAATTCCGGCTCGTGCTTCAGACGTGCGAGCGCACGGCGGAAGCCTTCGATGCGTTCCGATATGCGCTTGCGCAGCGGCCGAACCGTACGCCGGTCGTCCGCAACCTGGTTGAAGGTCTCCTCCAGAATACCAGCGACATCGTCGATGCCGTCGATCGATCCTTGCAGGAACGCCGCAGGCGCATCGGCCCAGTCGCGGCAGGCCGACGAAACGGCGATCAGGTGACCGGCGAGGTTTCCGCTGTCGACGGCGGACACGTATTTCGGCAGCAGCGGCTGCAGCGTGCGGGTATCGTACCAGTTCAGGAGATGGCCGCGATGCTTCTCCATGCGGTCGAGAGTGCGCACGCACTGCTCCAGACGGCGCACCGATTCCTCAAGGCTGATCCAGCCGAAGTCTCGGGCCGAGACAATGGAGAGCAGATAGATGCCGATATTGGTGGGCGATGTGCGGCCTGCCACGACGGGCGCCGGCGATTCCTGGAAATTGTCCGGCGGAATATGGTTGTGCTCTTCGTTGACGAAGGTTTCGAAGTAGCTCCAAGTGCGGCGCGCGACGCGTCGCAGTTCGTCGCGATCGGCATCGCTGACAACGAGCCGATCCTCTGTCTCGGCCGATTGGCTCACGAACCAAGCGATCGCCGGCGACAGAACCCACAGGAGGGCAAACGGCACGGCGACCAGCTCGCCGCCATTGCCGATCGACAGGAAGGGGATCAGAAACGCCAGGAGGCCGATGGCGACCGCTTGCCACATCGATCTGTAATAGGACGCGATGTCGCCGCTCGCGCTGGAATGTGCCTGCGCGGCCGTGCGCCATTCCAGCATCTTCGCGTGGCTGACGAACAGGCGATAAAGGCTTCGGCCGAGCGCGTCAGTCATGATCCAGGCGGTGTGCGCCATGAAGATGACGCGCAGCACAACCTGCGCCGTGGCGGAAGCGAATTCCTCGATCACGGACTGAAGATGCGCGCGCGGAATGATATCGGTTCGCCGCGGGATCGCGCCGGACAGAAGTCCGATGGTCGGAGCGACGAACAGGCTGACGATCATGATCATCTGCCACAAGAGGGCGGCATTAATCGGTAGGATCGTCCAGCCGGCCACCGATCCGAGCACCCAGGCAATCGGCGTCAGCGAGCGGCGGAGATTGTCGATCATCTTCCAGCGGCCAAGCGCGGTCACGCCACTGTTTGCCTTGCAGATGAACGGAAGAAGCTGCCAGTCGCCCCGTGCCCAGCGATGCTGCCGCGATGCTTCCACCTGATAGCGGACAGGAAAATCCTCGACCAGCTCGACGTCCGTCACCAACGCACTGCGGGCGAAAGAGCCCTCCAGCAGATCGTGGCTCAAAACCGCATTTTCGGGGATCCGCCCGCTGAGAGCGGCCTCGAATGCATCGATGTCGTAGAGGCCCTTGCCCGTGAAAGACCCTTCCTCGCCGATATCCTGGTAGACGTCCGATACGGTGAAGACGTACGGGTCGAGACCGCGATTGACCGAGAAGATGCGTTGGAACGCGGACGCCTCGTGTCCGGTCGTCAGCGACGGCGTCACGCGCGGCTGAAGAATGCCGTAACCCTTCGTCACGCGTCCCGTCTCGGCATCGAACACCGGCCGGTTCATCGGATGCGCCATCTTGCCGGCGAGTTTGGTGACGGCGTCACGCGTGAGGCGCGTGTCGGAATCGAGCGTCATCACATATCGGATGGCGGATGGAAGCGGTGTTTCCGGCTCGAGATAGGTGGTGTCCTTGTCGCCCCGCAAAAGCAGGTTCAGCTCGTGCAGCTTGCCGCGCTTGCGCTCCCAGCCCATCCAGGCGCCCTCGGCAGGATTATAAAGCCGCCGGCGATGCAGCAGGTAAAAGCGCGTGCGGCCGTCGAAGGCATAGCGCGCGCTGAGCTCCCTGATCTGCTGGTTGGCATAATCGAGGATTTCGAGATCCTTGGGGCTCTCCTCGACATCGCTGTCGGTCCAGTCGGACAAAATCGCGAAATAGATTTCGCCCGCAGTATTGGCGAGATAATGGACTTCCAGATTGCGGATCAGCTCATCGACACCGTCTCGCGATCCGATCAGCGAGGGCACCACGAGCAGCGTGCGCTGGTCCTCCGGGATGCCCTCCTTGAACTCGTACCCAATCAGCCTGGTTGGCCGAACGGTGAGCGAGACCAGCGTGTTGTAGAGACCCGTCGCCGCTTCGGTGGCAGGCAGCAGGAAAAACGCCAGCAACAGGATGGCCGGCCCGGTTGGAACACCGAGCGAGGAGAGCAGCCACCACGCAAGCGCCATGAAGATGGGCACGAGCGCGAGGTTCGGAACCGCGATGGACAGCCAGCCAAAGCGCTTCGCGCGCTGCCAGATCTGGTCACGAATCGACGGACGGTACCCGATGGCCTTTTCGAGCTTGGCTCGGTGATCGCCCACAACGAACGGTCCGATATCGAGCTCCTCATCCGGCAAGGCCGCATCGGAGGCCATGGCCAGGGCCGTCTCGGCAACGAACACCTCTTCCTTCTTGGCTCGGCGGGCGAGGCGCTCGATCGCGTCGCGGTAGATGTCGCGCGATTGGAAGTCGAGCCGAGAGAATGTCGACCGCTCTCTCAGGATATTGTCGACGCGGCTGACGGTTTCGAACCAGACCGTCCAGTCCGTGTCGTCGATCTTGCGCAGCGAGCGAATGATGGCGCCCATGGTGGCATTGCCGAAGGAAAGACGGCTGTGCTCGCGCACCAGCACCTCTTCGGCATCCATGCCGCGCTCTTCAAGCCGCGCCTCAAGCCATGATATCGCTTCCTCGGCGACGGCCGAACCGTCGCGCAGCCGATAGAGCATCTGCGCAGCAAACGCGTTGTCTTCGGTGTGCTTGGCGTTCTCCGACAGCACACCGCGGCAGCTCTGGCCTGGCTCGAGCTTCTGGATCCGGTCGGCCACCTCGTTGGCAAGCCTACGCATGTTGCGCGCATGCTCGACGCGCACCGAAATACGGCTGAGATTTTCGATCAGCACGAAGCGCAAGATCGAGGGCAGCGCCCAAACTTCACCGATCCTCAGAACTTTTCTCGACTGGTAGCCATCCACCATCGCAGTCAGGCTCTGCATCGTCAGCGCGCTGTGCGTATGGGCGATGTACATCCAGGCGATGCTGAGCACGCGCGGTAAAGCGCCGACACCCGGCATATCGATCTTTGGCAGCTGCCGATAGAATTTGAGCGGCAGATCCTGGCGCACCTGCCGGATGTTTTGCTCGACCAGATAGTGGTTATCGAGCAACCACTCCGCAGCCGGCGTGATCATCTCGCCGCTTTCGTTTGCCTCGCGGGTCGAGCGATAGGCCTTGAGGATCGCGGCCTCGTTTTCCTTTTGGCGCGCCACGAGATCGAAGGCGCGAAACTCGGGCAGCGTGTGCACTTCGCCCGTGGCAAGCCGCGCACCGAGCTGTTTGAGGTCCGCATCGGACAAATAGTTCGCGCGGATCGAATCGTTTTTGTTCATACGCTTCAGGACTTTGGTCACGGCCGCGCGGCTGGATGCACCGCTGCTGGATCGTCGTGGATCCCGAGGCTCTGCCGAACCTGCGGTCGACGCACCATCATCGAGGGACTTGTCCTGAAAATTCATCGGCGTTCGTTGCCCGCATATGTTGAGAGGTCGTCAAGCGGCTTGAGTGATCTGAGTGACGGTGCTTTCAAACACCGCATTCGCGCTCAACGGTTCTGTTAATCTGTTTCTTATAGACGCGTTCCATCCCGCTTTGTCATAATTTTGAATTTCCCCCTGTATCGTGTTCGGAACTTTCAGCGCCCCATCACGTATATGAGAAGCCGAGAACCGTCGTCTCGGCGCCGGGACCCCGCCTCGATACAAATCCGCTCTGGGCTGTCGGTCGTAGTGCATGGCAAATGCGATGCGGCGGCATCCGCAAGAGGCGATTCTCAACGTGAACATCAGCGTGGACATGGATTCATTGAAGACTGCGAAATCTGACCAGATCGTGGTGGTCGGTCAGTTGGGCCAGACCCTCGACGGGCGTATCGCCTGCGCCAATGGCGCGTCCAAGTACATCAATGGCTCCGATGCGCTCGATCACCTGCACGCCCTGCGCGCTGATGCGGATGCCATCATCGTCGGTGTGGGGACCGTTGTGGCGGACGATCCGCAATTGACGGTCCGTCGCTGCAATGGCTCGTCGCCGCGCGCCGTGGTGATCGACCCTGGCCGTCGCACACCGCCCGATGCCCGCCTGTTCGGAGCTCACACGGAAAAGCCGCTCTTCATCCGTCGCGAAGACGACGTCCAGCACGAAGATGAGATCGGCGTTGCGATGCTTCCGCCCGGCGAAGGCGAAGACAGGCCGATGCTTGATCCCGTATCGGTGGTGAATGCACTCGCCGCACGCGGCTATCGCCGCATTCTCGTGGAAGGCGGAGCCTCCACCCTCTCCCATTTCATCAATCACCGAGCGATCGACAAGCTTCACATCCTGATGGCGCCGATCATCCTCGGTTCGGGCGTCAGTGGCTTGAACCTGACGCCGATCGACAGCCTCAACGGCGCCATTCGCCCCGATGTCCGCTTGATCCAGTTTGACGATGGCGACGTGCTATATGAGTGCACGATGCAAAGCGTGTGGTCGGCGGACTGAAGTCTTGCCGTGACCTCACCCCTATTTGGAGGTCGCAGCCGATGATCCGCAGGACCTATCATCCCACACAGCGCTTCTTGCACTGGACCATCTTCCTCCTGATCCTGATCGGCTTCCCGCTCGGGCTCATCATGGTCGAGCGGGATTACAACCCGGTCACCGACGTCATGTACACGCTGCACTGGTCGATCGGGCTCACCGTGCTGGCCCTCATGATCGCAAGGGTAGCATCCCGCTTCGCCTTCACGGCTCCCAAGCCTGCCGCGGTTTTGACCGGCTGGCAGCGCACGCTTTCGCATCTCGTGCATGTTGGACTTTATGTCATGTTGTTCGTCGTTCCGATCCTGGGCTGGCTCGGCAAATCGGCCTACGGAGCGGGCGCGCAAGGCATCAACGTCTTTTACCTCTTTCACGTCCCCGTCCTGCTCGAAAAGGACGAGGACCTCGCGGAGACCCTGCTCTTTGCGCATGAGATCGCATCAAAAGTGTTTCTTGTGCTGCTGATTCTGCACGTCGCCGGGGCGCTCTACCACGCCTTCGTCAAGCGCGACGGGGTGGTCGGACGCATGGGCATCGGCAAGCGGGTGGCAGAACCGGAAGCGTAGGCCACCACCCGAGACATTCGCCCGAGCAAATCAGATCGGGCGCGCGAAAATGTCTTCGTGCCCGACGACGACCGTCTCGGCGATCTTGCGCGACCTGAGCCATTCTTCGCGCGCGTCAGCCGTCGGTTCAGGATGCGCCGCGATACCTTCGGCGATCCCTGCTGCAAGGGCCTCGATGAGTGCTTGATCAGCTCGCCCCAGACGCCAGTCGCTTGTTCCGCGAGTCACGGTGAAGGCGTCACTGAGCTTTTGCGCGAGATAGTCGGTCGCATCGGGTCCAAGCGCACGGCCGAACCCCTTGTCGCGCCGCTGGTCCGCCAAAAACGCAGCGAGCACGGCCTGGTCTGTCGCATGGGGCGGCGACCAGGTCTCGGTGCCCGAATAATTCAGCGCGAACAGAAGCGCCGTCCGGTGCTCGGCGGCAGCCTGCGCCGCCCCGTCGAGCCATTCGGCCGAAACCAGGTCGATCAGCGCCGAGCCGGTGACCACATCGGCGCGCGCCATGTAGCCGTCCAGCGCCGAGCGGTCGGCAAGATCGGCCTGTTCGAAATCGACGCCGATGCCTTGGTCTATGAGACCTGCCAGCTCCTGACGCGCGCGGTCGATGAGCTGGCTGTCGGCATCGACGAGGACCCAGCTTTGGTGCAGGCCTGGATTGGCCTTGGCAATCGCCGGTGCAAGGGCGCGCGCGGTCGATCCCGTGCCAGCGCCCATATCGACGATCACCGCTTCGCCTGTAAGTTCGGCCATGTGGGCAAGAAAGGCTGCCTGAACCTCTTTATTGCGCGAGGCGTGATCGGCGGGCTCACGCAACGCCAGCCAGTCGGCAGCAAAACCCCTGATTTCGGACGTTTTTGTCATGCTCAAGCTTTCTGCCGCACGGTGTCGTTGATGAGTGCCGCCGTCTCCGGCCAATCCGGCAGGGATTGCCCCACGCGATATGCGCCATCGGCGACTTGCTCGCGATGGGCACCGTCACGGATCAATGCCCCCAGCGCTTCTGTCAGCGCATCGAGATCGCCTGGGGCGCCAAGCGTGCCCGCTTCGGATGGAACCAGATCCGGCACGGCGCCTGCGCGATAGCCGACGATGGGCAACCCCGCCGCCATCGCTTCGGCAAACGCCATCCCGTATCCCTCGTAATAGGAAGCGAGTGCAAAGATCGAGGCCCGCGCAAACAAGCCGTCGAGCTCCTCGCCGCCGAGTGCGCCTGGAACATGAATGCGCTCTTCGAGGCCCTTGGCTGCGATCGCCTGGCGGATGTCGTTGGCGGTTTGCGGAGACGCCGACGCGGAACCGACAATGTGCGCAGTCCAATCGTGCTCCTTGAGCCGTGCCAATGCCGCAATGAGATCGAGGTGCCCCTTGCGCGGCGTCAACGATCCGAGCGACAGGATCATCGGCGTTGAACCGGCAATCGCCCGCGGCCGCCGCTTGGTCCCTGGAACGGCCACTGTCACCGCGCTCTCTGCCACATCGAACAGGTCAACGACCGTCCGCGCCGTCTCCGCACTCGTCACGACCACATGCGCGCAAGCCGCGACGGCAGTTTTCTCGCTCTCGATCAGCGCCTTCGCCTGGGTCTCGTCCAGCCCTGTCTCAAGGCCAAGAGGATGATGAAGGAGAACGACGAAGCGGCGCTGAAGGCGATCGATCAGAGCCCGGGGCATGGCGCCATAGGCGAGGCCATCGATCAGGATCGGCTGATCCGGACCGATGAGCGCGATCGTCCGCTCGGTCTCTTCCAGGGAAGCGGTCGACGGGAACGGGTAATCGCCCGGCAGAACGATGTGCTCGAAGGGCACGCCCGCAGCGCGCCAAGCGGCCATCACTGCGCGGGCGTAGCCATAGCCGCCCGAAAGGGTCTCGATGTCGCCCGGCACGACAAACGCAATCGGCTTCGTCACCGAAGCCTCACCGCCTGCCATGATCAGAGGGTCCCGTTGTAGCCGGCGCGGGCGAAGTGGGATTCGTGGAGATAGACGCGGATCTGCTTGATGTTTTCCGACCCCTCGCCCAGGCCGCCGCTTCGCGCCGTCTTGGCCAGTTCGTCGAAGATGTGCCGGGCCAGGAACTCGGTCGTGGTGATCTGGCCCTTGAAGGCAGGGATTTCGTCGAGATTCTGATAGTTCAGCGGCTTCAGCGTCGACGAAAGCGCCTCCATCGCCTTGCCGATATCGACGACGACGTTCTTGTCGGTCAGGCGATCAGCGACGAACTGCACATCGACCGTAAAGGTCGCACCGTGCATGCCCTGAGCCGGGCCGAAGAACGGATCGGGCAGCGAGTGGGCGATCATGATGGAGTCACGCAGTTCGACGAAATATTCCGACAATGCTCAGTCCTCGTGAAGGAAGGGGAAGTGTTGAACGGTCAAAGATAGGACACGGCCGTCGCCAGACCATCCGCTTTCGGATCAAGAATGTCCCCGATGCGTTGCGGAAGGTCGACAAAGGCGACATCACCGGTGATCAGGCGATCATATTTGTCATCGAGCAGAAGCCGCATCGCCATCTCCAGACGCCGCTTGTACGTCCAGCGCACGCGACGCGAAGGCGATACCATCCCCACTTGCGACGACTTTAAGACGAGCCGGCGGCTGTGGAAGGCGCCACCCAGCGGGACGCTGGGCGTGGCCGCTCCAAACCAGCTGGCCTCGACGATAGTGGCTTCCGTGCCGGCCAATGACAATGCGGTTGCAAGACCCGCTTCGCTCGCGCTCGTGTGAATGACCACATCGCGATCCGCAGCCGCCCTGTCCGGTGTTGCGAAGCCGGCGCCAAGCGCCTGGGCGACCGTTTCTCGTCCCCCGTCGATATCGACGATCTCCACATCGGTACCGGCAATATCGGACACCACCCCGGCGACCAGCAGCCCGAGAACACCGCCTCCGACGACGGAAATCCTGTCGCCCGGCCCCGCGCCGCTATCCCAGGCGATGTTCAGCGCTGTTTCCATGTTGGCGGTGAGCACGGCGCGGCGGGGATCGAGGCCCTCCGGCAGCGCCGTCAGCGCCTCTCGTGGAACCTCTACGTGATTTTGATGCGGGAACAGGCCGAAATAGGAATGCGCGCCATCGCCGACGATGTGCCCCACCCAGGAATAGCCATAGCCGACAGGAAACGGGAAATTGCCATGCTGGAAGGGCCCACGCATGCGCTCATGCTCGCTCGGCGGAACCTTGCCGTTGAAGACGAGCCGTTCCGTGCCGCGGCTGATCCCGGAATACTGGGCCTGCAGCGCGACGAGATCGTCCCCGTCGCCGAGGCGGAGCGGCGCTGAGCGCAGTTCGACCTGCCCCGGTGCGACATAGGTGAGACAGGACGCCACGGCGCCCCCGACGACCGTTTCTTCTCGCATCAGGTCGGCCCAACGCTTCGAGTGCCGGCAACCCCGTCATTCACTGTGCCTGGTGGCGAACTCAGCGTCTCGACGACACGCCCGCGAAAAACGCTCATGCGTTCCGCTACCGCATCGTCCGGTGGCGTCATGCCTGCCGTGAAGCCGAGCGCTGCAGCCAGATCCGAAACAATCTGCGCATCGTCGGAAATGATATGAATGGGCACGTCGCGATTGTCCGTTTCGCCGGTGATGATGCGGGCAGGTTGATGGTCCCCGAGAATGATCAGAACGAACTCGTCGGCAAGCCGTTCCGCGATGTAGGAATCGAGATTCGCCAAAGCATATTCGATCGACAGGCGGAACTGTGTGCGAACCCGTTCCGGATCGGCCCAGACCTCCTGCGGCGTCGCGCCGTCCCGTGCCTGTTCGGAGAAGATCGAACCATCGCCGACGGCATCCCAGTCGATCACGCGCGGAATGGGCGTCCACGGCGCGTGGCTGGAAATGAGGGCCACCTCCGCAAAGAGGGGCTGATCTCGATCTGCCAGCCGCTCGAACCGGTCGAGCGCCGAAAGCGTATACTGATCGGGCATCGTCACCCAATTGAACGGCAGACCTTCATAACCGAGGTTGCGCTCGTCATAGACCATGTCGTAGCCGAGTGCCGTTCCCTCCGGCCAAGCCATCGTGATCGCGGGCATCACCGCCACCGTGCGATAACCGGCGCGATTGAAATCGTCGATGAGCGTCTGCCTGTTCTTGACCAGCATCGAATTGTAGCGGCGCTGATTGTCGACCCAGAGTCCGGCAAGCGTGGAAGCATGACCGAGCCAACTTTGGCCACCTGACACTGGCGATGTGAGGAAGCCGCTTGCCGCATGCAGGCCCTGGTCATCGACCGTCTGGTCCAACTGCGCCAGAAGCGGCCGGATGGACGGCGCGTAGAGCGGATTGTCGAGCACGGTCCGGCCATAGGATTCGACGAAGAACAAGAGCACGTCGCGGCCGCCAAGCCGCGACATCAGCATATCGTCTTCAATATCGGCCGCCGGATCATTGCTGGCTTCGCGATCGAATTCCTCGAGATCCTTGAGGCTTGCGGCGAGCGAGGTCGCGTGCCGCTGCATGAGCCCGGAGGTCGACGCAGTGAGGAAATGCAGGCCCTGAAACGCGGGATAGAGCTTGGGCATCTGCCAGCCGATCAGAAGCAACGCTCCTGCAACAATCACGGCAGCAAGGCGATGACGCCTGACGCCCGACGCAGTGATTCCGACCAAAAAGCCCGAGAGCACGATGATCGACACAAGCAGGAGAACGACTGAGATGGTCAGCCCGACAGCGGCGGCTTGTCCGAGCGTCCCGACCGCCAGATCCCAGACCGCGTTCAGGAGATGCGCGTCGAGAACCGGATTGAACGGCCGCGCCATGGCTTCGAACGCCGCCATGTCCGCAAGCTTCACGATGAGAACGATCGCAAGAAGGATCGCCGCGCCCCATCGGATGAGAGGCCGCAGAACGCCAGGCACGACCGCAAGCGCGATGATCAGGACGAGCAGCTCGATGGGAACGGCGGCAAACGCATCAGCTCCCAGGCGGGATCGGTCGTTGGGCAACAGAAGTGCCGCGGCAATGGCAAGAACCGCCGCAATCAGCAACAAAATCCCGAAGGGCCGCCGGCGGCCAGACCGCATGGGCTTTTCATTGTGCGAGGGAAATCTATCTGCCATCACTTGGACGATCCGAATTGAGGAACGATGACCTTCTGTGGGTCGCGGGGCGATAATTCCGGCTTCCGGCCGAAAAGATCCAAGAACAGGCGAGCCTTACGTTTCTCACCATGCCAGATCGTCATAAACTTGTCATACGGCTGGTGGCCGTGGTTGGACTTCTTGTCGCGGTCGCTTTTGCCGTCGATCTGGACGCGGCGATCACAAGCCTGCTCGATGCCGATCTCGCGCTGACCATCCTCGCCATCATCCTCGTGCAAGGTCAGATCGTCCTTTCGGCCTATCGGTGGCATTTCACCACGCAGCGCCTTGGGCGCCCTCTGCCGATCGGTCGCGCCATCTCGGAATATTACCTGGCAAGCCTCCTCAACATGGTCCTCCCCGGTGGGGTCGGCGGTGATGCCGTGCGCGCCACGCGGGAAGGCAAGGCCCGCGAAGGTGCAGCCGACAAGGCTTATGGCGTTGCAGCAAGCGCCGTCATCCTGGAGCGACTGGCCGGCCAGGTGGCGTTTTTCATGGTCGCCGCCGTCGGCATTGCCTGCTGGCCTCTGCTGTTGGAAGACACGTTGCCGGTCGGAACCGGATGGCTGCTTGCCGCACCGCCTCTGATCCTCGGCGCGCTCGCGCTGCTTGCCTGGGTCGGCACGCGACTGGCACCGCGCCCACTTGCGAACTGGCTGAAAACACTCGGCCCATCCATCAGAAAGGCGTGGCTGACGGATGGAGCGTGGCTCATCCAAGGCGCGCTGAGCTTTGCGATCGCGCTTCTCTATATCGCCGTTTTCGCGCTCGCCTCGGCCGCCATCGGCGCGCCGCTCGGCCTGCTCGCGGCTGCCGCACTCATTCCGCTAGTGCTTTTGACGATGCTGGTGCCAATTTCGATCGGCGGCTTCGGTCTGCGCGAAGGTGCCGCCGCCGCGTTGTGGCCACTCGCCGGATTTGCGGGATCAGATGGATTGGCGGCAGCGCTGCTTTACGGCGTGGTCAGTATCGTGGGCGCCCTGCCCGGCGCGCTCGTGCTGCTCAAGCGATCGTCGGCAGCCTCCAGCCGGGCGTAGATATCGCCGGACCCGCTTGCAGATGCACGCTTCAGCGCGACCTGCATGTCGGCGGCCGAAAGCCAATGCGGCTCAGCAAACTTGTGGCGTTCGCCAACAACCCAGTTGAAGCGGTAACGACCAAGCGCTTCGAGCCTGTCGATGCAGGCACGCGCACCATCGAGCGCCTCTGGAATATATTCGAACGCGACGATCGGGATAGGCTGGCTGAGCCCGGCGAGGATATCGGGCTCGAGACCCTCAACGTCGATCTTGCAAAAGCGCGGCAGGCCATGGGCTTCGATCAGCGCATCGAGCGTCGTCACCGGCACTTCGACCGCCTCATCCCAGTCGACGGAGGAGAACGCTTTGGTCTTTCCAACGGTATCGATCCAGTCGCGAGACATGGTCGTGACCGTGGGATGGCGTTTTGAAATGTGAAGCGTCAGCCGTCCGCTTTCGGAGCCCGCCGCAGCGCCGACGATCTCGATGTCGGGTGATCGGACGAAGCGGCGCAGAAAATCGAGGAAGGCCGGCTGCGGCTCAAGCGCGACGACCCTCGCGCCCGCCTTCACCATCGCCCGCGAGCGACTGCCGACATGGGCCCCGACGTCGAAGCACAGATCGCCCGGCGTCAGGAGCTCGCCGTAAAAGGCAGCGAGCCGTCGCTGCTTCCAAGGCTGGCCGCGGTAGATGACAAGCGAGCGGACAAGGCCGGCCAATGTGCGGATATCCATCAGGCCGTGCCCTCCTGCGGTCCGCCCACGTGCCGGCGATGCTTGAACAGCCAGACGATATCGACGGCGAACGAAGCGATGATGGCGGCAACCGCGAAGCCGGCGACGCCCGTGGCGGCCACGCCTGCAACCGGGGGCATCGCGAGCAGGCAAAGCGCCGCGCCCTGGATAACGCACACGGTCTTGCGGCGCATCGACGGCGGCAACGGACCATCGAGCCATGGCAGCAGGTAGGACGCGCCGACAAAGAGATAGCGCATTGCGCCGATCAGCAGCACCCAGCCTCCGACTTTATCGAGCACCAACGCCAGCACCGACAGGATGAGGATAAGGAGTGCGTCGCTTTCCATGTCGAAACGCGCGCCGAAGTCGGATCGGGGACCGAAACGCCGCGCCAGCCAGCCATCGACACCGTCGAGCACGACGGCGAGTGTGGCGATGCCAGCGAAGAACCAGGCAAGCTGCGGGCTCGGCTGCAGCGTCCACAGCGAAATTTCTGCGGTGTAGCCGGCAACAAGTGCCGCGAGCACCGTCCGCCCCAGCGTCACCGTATTGGGCCAGCCGAAAACGCGATACGGATGATGCGCGAGAATGCGGGAAAGGACAATCGCCCCCACCGTGACGTAAATTGCGAGAGACGTCATGGCGCTGATGAGCCCGAGCGTCGCCCAACTGGACACGAACGCATTGGTGACCACCAGCGCAACGCCGGCACCCACCAGGGCGACGACGGTCTGACGATAAAGATTGCGGGTAGGCAGTTCTGACGATACGGCGGTTTTGACGCCCGGATTCTTCTTTTTCATATGTGCCTTTACGCAACTGTCACAATTGCCGGATCACTTGGCGCAAATATCTGATTCGATCGGCGTTCGCACAAGCTCCCGGCTGGTTCTCCGGAACCGCATTCGTGCCCATGTGTTTTAGCGTTTCATTACCTGCAAGAGTTGGCCGTGATCACGGTCTACTCCGGCTGCGACTCTCAAATCCCAACCGATCCGGAGCAACGCGATGGCGAAGAGCGTGAAGTACGATGGCGACCTTTTCGCGACCCATCCCGACGGGATGGATTTCACTCCCGGACACAAGGTAGAGCCGCTTATCGGCGGCATGGAAACGTATGCGGCGCTTGAAGAAGCGATCGATGGGGCGAAATCATCTGTCCACATGGCCTATTGGACGCTGGAGCCATCCATCAAGACCACCGGCAAGGTGAAGGCCAAAACACTCAGCGGCCTCCTGCAGGATGTCGTGGAACGTGGCGTCGACCTGCGCATCGTGGTGGCTGATTTCGATCCCGTAATCGGCACCGTTTATCATCTCGATGCGTGGAGAGCCTACCGGAAGCTGCATGCCGTCGCCGACGCGCTGCCGGAAGATAAGAAGCGCCATCTCTCAATCATGTGCTCGCGCCACGACACGCGCTGGGGCCCGGCAGCCCGAACCGCGGCCCAGCCTATCCTGCGCTGGAAGCTCGCGGAGAAGATCAACACCATCAATGCCTTCAAGACCAAGAAGGAAAAGGTAGCCTATCTCGAAGCGGCACCTGGCCTGTGGCCTTTCGTCAATTTCGACGGAAAGACATGTTCGATCAAACCGACGGCATTCCCCGGATTCTATCCGGCGGCCCATCACGAAAAATTGTGCGTCATCGACGACGAGATCGTCTTTCTCGGCGGCCTGGATATCACCACCAAGCGCAAGGACGACTGGGAACACGACAACGCCTTTCCGTGGCATGACGTGGCCTGCAGACTGGAAGGTCCGGTCGCGACCTTTTTCGCCCGCCATTTCCGCAGCCGCTGGAATGAGGAACGTGAAGACAGCATCGCGTTCCTGAAATCGCTGAAGGCGCCGGAAGGCATCAAGGAAATGCCGAACGGCATCACGATTCCCGAACTCGCAACGGACGTTCCGGAAACGAAACCGATCAAGGGCGGTGTCGAGGTCAAGCCGATGCGCACGATCTCCAAGCAGAGCAGGTCGTGGCTCTCGCGATCGCCGACCACCCAGATCACCGAGATCAGGGAAACCTATCTCGACATCATTTCGAAGGCCGAGGACTTCATCTACATCGAGAACCAGTACATCCGCTCAACGGCGATCGCCGAGGCGCTGTCCAAGCGTGCCAAACAGAAGAAGCAGCTCGAGCTGCTGATGGTGTTGCCCCTCATTCCCGAAGATGCCTTCGTCGAAGACGAGCCCAACATCGCAACGCGCCATGGGCAGTATCTGCGCGAGAAGAACACCGACATGCTCTACGACGCCTTCGGTGATCGGCTGGGCATCTACTGCATGCAGATGCCGCGAGACGACAAGCTTCCGGATCCGGAAGAGGACGATCCCGACGAGATCATCAAGAACACGATCTACATTCATGCCAAGACAATGGTCTGCGACGACAAGATCGCGATCATCGGCTCTGCCAACCTGAATGACCGCAGCCTCGTGACGGACACGGAAACCGCGATCGCATGGCGCGGCGGGGATTCCGTGAAGAAGTTCCGCGTGCGGCTTTGGGAGCACGCTCTGGACATGGACACGTCGAAATGGACGTCCGAGCATCTCAAGCGCTGGAATGGCATCGCATTGAAGAATGCCAAGGGCACGGCCGAGGAACGTCAGGGTTTCATCGTCCCGCTGCCACGCCATCACCTCGACGCGCACGCCAAGAAGTCTTGGCTGGTGCCTGACGAACTCGTCTGAGGTCAAAAAAAAGAGCGGCCACCAAGGCCGCTCTTTCAATCTTCAGTGTGCCGAAGGCTTACTCGGCAGCGATCTGACGCTCGTGACGGCCTTCTTCGATCTCCTCGACGATCTTGGCGTTGAACGCCGGCAGGTCCTTCGGGTTGCGCGAGGTGATCACGGCCTCGTCGGTCACCACTTCCTGATCGCTCCAGTTTGCTCCGGCATTGATCAAGTCCGTCTTGATCGAGCCGTAGGACGTGACGTTGCGGCCACGCACTACGTCAGCTTCCACCAGAAGCCATGGGCCGTGGCAGATCGCAGCGAGCGTCTTGCCGGATTCGGCGAATTCGCGAACGAATTTGACGGCTTTCTCTTCCACGCGCAGCAAGTCGGGATTGATCTGGCCGCCCGGAAGAATGAGCGCGTCGTAGTCGCTGACACTCACCTCGTCGAGGGTCTTGTCCACGGTGACACTGTCACCCCAGTTGTCTTCGTCCCAGCTCTTGATCTCCCCGGACTTCAACGAAACGACATCGACCTTGGCACCCTTGGACTTCAGGAAGTCCAGCGGCTCGCGCAGTTCTGAACGTTCGTAGCCGTCGGTTGCCAGGATCGCGATTTTTGCAGATTCGATTTTGGGCATGCTCGTCTCCTTTGATTGTGAGCCTCCCCCCGTCTCCCCTGTCAAACGCATCGCCTGCGATGACCGTTCCGCTCTGTTTCGAAGAAATCCGGCCGGTCTTGCGCCTGCAACCTGCGCGACATGCGCACATCGTCGAACATCCAAAATGCATCGTCTCGTTGCATCATGCAGCGAATCCCATAAGTTTGTGGGGCGCCCTGGGCGCCTCGCCGAGAACCCTTCATTCTCTCGACTTTCAAGGAGCTCCCAGGTGACTGTCAGCGCCGTTCTTGCCGCCATCGATCGAACCGACAATGCCGAGACGTCGGAGGAAGTGACGGAAATCCTGCAGCAGGCGCTCGCATCCTATGGTGTGGCCTATCACGGCCTGGTCCGCGCCCAGTTGCCACACGAGCCGTTGGGCGATGCTCTGCTCTCGGGCATCCTGCCCGACGGGTGGGCGGAAACCTATGTGAAGCGTAAGTACCTGCTGATCGACCCCGTGGTGCGCCATCTCGGCCAATCACGCTCCGGCTTTCGCTGGCAGACCGCAGCCGAACTCCATGCGAACGGCAAGCACGGAAAGCGGATGGACCGGATGATGGCGGATGCCAGCAAGGCCGGTCTGAAGGATGGCTACAGCTTCCCGGTGCATGGACGCCGGGGGCTTCTGGCGCATCTCAGCATCGGCGGAGACCCCGTCGATCTTCAAAGTGCCGATCTTGCGCTGGTCGGAGCTTTGGCAAGCAAAGCCTATTGGCGAATGGCTGATCTGAAAGGCCTGGGTCAGACGCACCCGCTCGATGCTCTCGATGACATCAAGCTGACCCATCGAGAAATGGAGTCGTTGCATTATCTCGCCGACGGCATGACATCCCCGGAGATCGCTGCAGTTCTCGAAATCTCCAACCACACGGTCGATTGGTACATGAATGGCATTCAGCAGAAACTGAAAGCCAAGAACCGCCACCATGCGGTCGCGCTCGCCTTTCGGCTCGGACTTGTTTCCTGAGCTTTCAATCGGTTTGCACCGCAGCAATTCTGCGCTAGACATTCCGAAGTGAGGACCGGCACGGGCCTGTGCCGTAAAGGAGTGTTGCGCTGTGCCGATTTCGAAGATTCTCGTTGCCAACCGTTCCGAAATCGCTATCCGCGTCTTCCGCGCCGCCAACGAGCTCGGCATCAAGACTGTCGCCATCTGGGCGGAAGAGGACAAGCTCGCCCTTCACCGCTTCAAGGCCGATGAGAGCTACCAGGTCGGGCGCGGTCCGCATCTGGAGCGTGATCTCGGACCCATCGAGAGCTATCTGTCGATCGACGAGGTAATCCGCGTCGCAAAGCTCTCAGGCGCCGATGCAATCCACCCGGGCTACGGCCTGCTGTCCGAAAGCCCGGAATTTGCCGACGCGTGCGCCGAGCACGGCATCATCTTCATCGGTCCAAGCCCCGATACGATGCGTCGCTTGGGCAACAAGGTTGCCGCCCGCAATCTCGCCATCGAGGTCGGGGTGCCGGTCGTGCCCGCCACCGAGCCTTTGCCGGACGACCTGGACGAAGTGGCCAGAATGGCGGACGCCATCGGCTACCCGCTCATGCTGAAGGCGTCCTGGGGTGGTGGCGGCCGCGGCATGCGCGTTATCCGCCAGGCCTCAGATCTTGCGCGTGAGGTGACGGAAGCCAAGCGCGAGGCGAAAGCCGCTTTCGGCAAGGACGAAGTCTATCTTGAAAAGCTCGTCGAGCGCGCCCGCCACGTCGAAAGCCAGATTCTTGGCGACACCCATGGCACCGTCGTCGATCTCTTCGAGCGCGACTGCTCCATCCAGCGCCGCAACCAGAAGGTCGTGGAGCGCGCGCCAGCGCCTTATCTATCGAGCGAAAAGCGCGCTGAAATCGCCAGTTACGCGCGCAAAATCGCGGAAGCCACGTCTTATGTCGGCGCCGGCACCGTGGAATTCCTGATGGACGCCGACACGCAGGAATTCTACTTCATCGAGGTCAATCCGCGCATTCAGGTGGAGCATACGGTCACCGAGGAAGTGACCGGCATCGACATCGTCAAGGCGCAGATCCGCATTCTCGAAGGCAAGAAGATCGGCACGCCGGAATCGGGCGTTCCGCGCCAGGAAGACATCAAGCTCAACGGCCACGCGCTTCAGTGCCGCATTACGACCGAGGACCCGGAGCAGAACTTCATTCCCGACTACGGCCGCATCACCGCCTATCGCGGCGCGACCGGCTTCGGCATCCGCCTCGATGGCGGCACAGCGTATTCGGGCGCCGTCATCACGCGGTTTTATGATCCGCTTTTGGAAAAAGTCACCGCCTGGGCGCCGACAGCGGAAGAAGCGATCCTGCGCATGGACCGGGCACTGCGAGAATTCCGTATCCGCGGCATCGCCACCAATCTGACATTCCTCGAAGCGATCATCGGCCACCCGAATTTCCGCGACAACAGCTACACGACCCGTTTCATCGATGAGACGCCGGAATTGTTCGCACAGGTCGGCCGCCAGGACCGCGCCACCAAGCTTCTGACCTACCTCGCCGATGTGACCGTCAACGGCCACCCCGAAGTGAAGGGTCGTCCGGTGCCGGCGGAAGCGGCGGCGCCGCGCATTCCCCATGTCGGCAAGAAGGAGATTCCGGACGGTACCAAGCAGCGCCTCGATGCGCTCGGCCCGGAAAAATTCGCAGAATGGATGCGCGGTGAGACCCGCGTGCTCTTGACCGACACGACCATGCGCGATGGCCACCAGTCGCTTCTGGCGACCCGGATGCGCACCTACGACATCGCGCGCATCTCCGACACCTACGCCCGCGCGCTCCCCGAGCTCTTCTCGCTGGAATGCTGGGGCGGCGCGACATTCGACGTGTCCATGCGCTTCCTGACGGAAGACCCCTGGGAGCGCCTCGACCTCGTGCGCAAGGGCGCGCCGAATATCCTGCTGCAGATGCTTCTGCGCGGCGCCAACGGCGTCGGCTACAAGAACTATCCCGACAACGTCGTGCGCCATTTCGTCGAACAGGCGGCAAAGGGCGGGATCGACGTCTTCCGTGTCTTCGACTGCCTGAACTGGGTCGACAACATGCGCGTCGCCATGGATGCGGTGCGCGAGACCGGTCGCCTTTGCGAAGCTGCGATCTGCTACACCGGCAACATTCTCGATCCGGAGCGGGCCAAATACGATCTCGCCTATTACACCAACCTTGCAAAGGAACTTGAAGCCGCCGGCGCCAACATCATCGCGCTGAAGGACATGGCGGGGCTCCTGAAGCCTGCCGCCGCTCGCGTGCTCTTCAAGGCGCTGCGTGACACGACCGATCTGCCGATCCACTTCCACACACACGACACGTCGGGCATCGCGGGCGCCACGGTGCTTGCAGCCGTCGATGCCGGCGTGGACGTCATCGATGCGGCGATGGATGCGCTGTCCGGCAACACCTCCCAGCCCTGCCTCGGCTCGATCGTGGAAGCCTTGCGCAACACCGAGCGCGATCCCGGTCTCGACCCGGAATGGATCCGCCGGATTTCCTTCTACTGGGAAGCCGTGCGCAACCAGTATGCGGCTTTTGAAAGCGACCTGCGCGGGCCTGCCTCGGAGGTGTACCTGCACGAAATGCCGGGCGGCCAGTTCACCAACCTCAAGGAACAGGCCCGCTCGCTCGGGCTTGAGACCCGCTGGCACGAAGTCGCCCAGGCCTATGCGGACGCCAACCGCATGTTCGGTGATATCGTGAAGGTGACGCCGTCCTCCAAGGTGGTCGGCGACATGGCGCTGATGATGGTTTCGCAGGATCTGTCGGTCGCCGATGTGGAGAACCCGGCAAAGGACATCTCCTTCCCGGAATCCGTCGTATCGATGATGCGCGGCGATCTCGGGCAGCCGCCGTCTGGCTGGCCTGCGGCCCTGCAGAAGAAAATACTGAAGGACGAGAAGCCGTTTACCGAACGCCCAGGCGCGCTTCTGGAACCCGCCGATCTCGCCGCTGAACGCAAGTCGATCGAAGAGACGCTGGAACGTGAGGTCGACGAGTTCGAGTTCGCCTCATACCTCATGTATCCCAAGGTTTTCACGGATTTTGCACTTGCCGCGGAAACTTATGGCCCGGTCAGCGTGCTGCCGACACCGGCCTATTTCTACGGCCTCGATGTCGGCGAAGAGCTGTTCGTCGATCTCGAAAAAGGCAAGACGCTGGTCGTGCGCAATCAGGCGATCGGCGAGACCAACGACAAGGGCATGATCACCGTCTTCTTCGAGCTCAATGGCCAGCCGCGCCGCGTCAAAGTGCCCGACCGCGCCCGCGGAGCCGGTGCCAGCGGCGCCAAGCGCAAGGCGGAAGCCGGCAACGACCACCACATCGGCGCGCCGATGCCGGGCGTCGTGTCGACCATCGCTGTCTCCGCCGGCCAGAAGGTGGCGTCCGGCGACGTGATCCTCTCCATCGAGGCCATGAAGATGGAGACGGCAATCCACGCCGACCGCGATGGTGTCATCGGCGAAGTGCTGGTGAAAGCCGGCGACCAGATCGACGCCAAGGATCTTCTCGCAACCTACACAGCGGAATGATCTGCCATCAATCGTGAAGCCGGGGCATGCGAAAACGCGCGCCTGCCCCGTTTTCAACGTGATCAAATCGATTTAATGGAACCCCCAGAGCTCCGGCCCGGGATATGTGACATGCACGGCACGACAGGACACTCAAGCGCCGCGACCGGCTTTTTTCCAAGCCAGCGCGCGGCCATCTCCGCTCTCTTCTTCGCCAATGGGTTCATTGTCGGAAGCTGGGCCCCGAAGATCCCGGATTTTGCCGGACGCCTGGGCCTGAGCGAAAGCCAGCTAGGCCTAATGATCCTCGTTTTCGGCCTCGGTTCGCTCGTGATGATGCCAGTCGGCGGCGCCATGGTTGCGCGTCTCGGATCCGCTTTCGTCACGCGCATCACCGCGATCGCCTGCATCCCGGCCCTACTTCTTCTGACGCTGGCGCCAACGGTTCCCGCAGCCGTCGTCGTCATCTTTTTCTTTGGCGGCCTCCTCGGCGCAATGGACGTTGCGATGAACGCAAACGCCGTTCATGTCGAAAAGTCCATGCGACGCGCGATTATGTCATCCTGCCATGGCTTCTGGAGCCTGGGCGGTCTCGTCGGCGCAGCGCTCGGTGGCGTGTTGATCGCAGCGGTTGGCACGATGAACCACGTCATCATCGTCACGCTCGTGCTTGCAGCCGTCGTCTTTATCGCACTGCGCTTCGTCAGCGGCGATGCCCAGCCGGAAACTGCGGAAAAGCAGCCGCTCCGCCTGCCGAAAAGCGTGCTGCCCTACCTCATCGGCATCATGGCACTCTTCTCCATGACCCCCGAAGGCGCGATTCTCGATTGGGGCGCACTCTATCTGCGCCAGGAACTCGACGCGACGCTGGCTCTCTCGGGCATGGCGTTTGGCGCCTTCTCGGCAGCCATGGCCGTCATGCGATTTGCCGGCGATCCGATCCGTGACCGGCTTGGCGCGGTGCTGACGCTGCGCATCTGCACGATGTTCGCCATTGTGGGCATGCTCGTCGCCGGTCAGGCACCCAATGCGACGGTCGCCATCATCGGCTTCGCCATTGCCGGCATCGGCATTTCCAACATGGTGCCGATCGCCTTCTCGGCAGCCGGCAACTTGCCGGGCTTCGCCCAGGGCATCGCGCTGTCGGTCGTCACCTTTATGGGTTACTCGGGCATCCTGGTGGCGCCGTCGGTCATCGGCTTCATCGCCGAGTACACTGGCTTTGCCACCGTGTTCACCGCTCTGCCAATCCTGTTCATCGTCGTGCTGGCGCTGTCATCGCTCGCCCGCCACGGAGACATGCAGAAGGACTGACGCGGACGCTGGCCCGGTCAGCCCGAGTCAGTAAGGCAGGCCGACATAATTCTCCGCAAGCGAGGCGGATGCAGCTTGCGAATGCACGAGATAGTCGAGCTCGGCCTCCTGAATGCGCTGGCCGAACGGACCCGTATCGTCGAAGCGGTGCATCATCGTCGTCATCCACCAGGAGAACCGTACGGCCTTCCAGACGCGGGCGAGCGCCCGGGTCGAATAGGCATCGAGCGCGGCTTCTGATTTTTCCAGATAGTGCTCGCGCAGCCCCTCCATCACGTAGTGCACGTCCGACACGGCGAGGTTCAGGCCCTTTGCCCCCGTCGGCGGAACGATGTGCGCGGCATCGCCGACCAGGAACAGTCGCCCGAAGCGCATCGGCTCGGCGACGAAGGAGCGCAGCGGCGCGATCGATTTCTCGAATGAAGGCCCCGTCGTCAGCCCATCCGCAACCTCCTGCGGCAGCCGGCGGCGCAGTTCGTCCCAGAAGCGCTCGTCCGACCAGTCTTCCACCTTGTCGTCGAGCGAACACTGCACGTAGTAGCGGCTGCGCGTCAGCGATCGCATGGAGCAGAGCGCGAAGCCGCGCGGATGGTTCGCATAGATCAGCTCGTGGCTGACCGGCTTCACATCGGCCAGGATGCCGAGCCAGCCGAACGGATAGACCTTCTCGAAAAGCTTGATCGCATTCTCCGGTACCGCCTTGCGGCTTGGCCCGTGATAGCCATCGCACCCGATGATGAAGTCGCAGTCGATCCGATGCGTCACGCCGTCCGTGCGGTAGGTGACATAGGGTTTCTCGCCATCGAAATCATGCGGCTGCACGTCCTCGGCGTTATAGATCGAGGTCGCGCCATCTCGCGCGCGCTGGTCGAGAAGATCGTGCGTCACCTCGGTCTGGCCGTAGACCATGACCTTTTTGCCGCCGGTCAGGCTCTCGAGATCGATGCGGTGGCGCCGCCCGTCGAAGGTGAGGTCGAAGCCCGAATGCGGCAGGCCTTCGCGGTGCATGCGCTCGGCAACGCCCGCTTCCTCCAGCATCCGTACAGTGCCCTCTTCCAGGACACCGGCCCGGACGCGCTCGAGGATGTAGGCCGCATCGACGCGATCGAGGATGATGCTGTCGATGCCCGCCTGGGTGAGCAGCCGGCCAAGCAGCAACCCTGACGGTCCCGAGCCGATAATCGCGACCTGCGTGCGGATGACGGACACCGAGTGCTCCTCCCATTCGATCTGTATCTCGCTGCAAAATGTCTTTTGCGCCTCTCGCGGCAAATGGACGGAGCTGGCATTGATGTGGACTTTTCCGCCATCTCGATCCAAGTAGGCCCATGCGCATCATCCCGACTTATGATCTCTATGGCGAGAACCGATCGGACCAATCCTCCGGCGCACCGGAGTTTCTGTTGCATTGCGAGGATATCTACGAGCGCTCGCGCATGCATGGCTGGGAGATCAAGCCGCACCGGCACCGCAGCTACTTTCAAATTCTGCACATTCGATCCGGTACTGCTGAACTCAGCGACGGGCACTCGCATCACCGGCTGGCACTGCCATGCCTCGTCATGGTACCGGTCGGCACCGTGCACGGCTTTCGCTTCTCGAACGACGTCGAGGGCTTCGTGCTCACCATAGCCGCATCACGGCTCGCGACATTGCTCGCCGTGGATCTCTTGCCGGCAGTGAGCACCCCGTCCGTTCAGGTCGAGGCGCTGGACGACGTTTCGCCCACGCACGCCGCCATTCATACCATGCTTCTGGAAATCCAGGCGGAATACGCGGCTCGGCGGCCGGGCTATGCTGCGCTCATCGAAAGTCTTCTCACGGCATCGCTGATCCGCACAATACGGCAGCGCACGACGGATACAGACGCCCCGGAACAGCGCGACAAGGATCGCGTGCGGCTTGATCGGCTGACGCAACTGGTCGAGCGCCATTATCGCGAACACCGCCCGGTCGGCTTCTACGCCCGTGAGCTTGGCCTTTCGCCGACACATCTCAACCGCATTTTGAAAAGTGCGGAAAACCGCACCGTGCAGCGGCTGCTGGCAGGCCGGCTGATCGACGACGCCAAGCGAAGCCTCATCTTTAGCGTTCAGCCGATCAAGACAATCGCTCTAGGGCTAGGCTTCACCGACACGGCCTATTTTACCCGCTTTTTCCAGCGCGAAACGGGACTTCAGCCGACCGCCTATCGGCTGAAGAATCAGGACCGGCAACCTCAGTAGAGAAGCCGCACCAAAGCGAGCGTGATCCCTGGAAAGATCACGAGAATCGCCGTGCGGATGATGTCCGAGGCGACGAAGGGCATGACTGCGGCGTAGGTCGCCGAAATGCGTGTTTCCTTGGACATTGAGTTGATGACGAAGAGGTTCATTCCCACGGGAGGCGTGATCAGCCCCACCTCCACGACGATCAGGATGAGGATGCCGAACCACAGCGCGAATTCCTCAGCCGTGAGGCCGAAATCCAGCACCGAAACGATCGGGAAGAAGATCGGCACGGTCAAAAGGATCATGGAGAGCGAATCCATGAAGCAGCCCATGACGAGGTAAAGAACGAGGATGATCGTCAGGACCATCCAGGGGCTGAACCCCTGTTCGGTCACGAAGGCGGCCATTGTCTGCGGCAGTTGCGAAAGCGCGAGGAAGCTGTTGAAGACCGCGGCACCCAGCACGATGAAGAAGATCATGCCCGTGGCGCCGGCAGTCGAGACGATCGCCTCTTTCAGCGTCGTCCAGTTGAGACCGCGATTGATGAGCGCGATCACGCCCGTGCCAAACGCGCCCACGGCCGCAGCCTCCGTTGGTGTGAAGACGCCGGTATAGATGCCGCCGATCACCGCAATGAAGACGATGAGAACAGGCCAGATGCCGAGAAGCGCACGGAACCGCTCCGAATAGGGCGCCCGTTCGCGCTTGCCCACCGCCTCGGGCTTCACCCGTGCATAGATGGCGATGACGATGATATAGCCGATCGCGGCGAGGATGCCGGGAATGAACGCAGCAGCAAATAGCTTCGCAATGTTCTGCTCAGTCAGGATGGCGTAGATCACCAGGATGACCGATGGCGGAATGAGAATGCCGAGCGTCCCGCCTGCGGCAAGCGTTGCGGTGGAGATACCGCCCGCATAGCCGTAGCGCTTGAGTTCCGGCAGCGCGACCTTGCCCATGGTGGCAGCAGTCGCCAGCGACGATCCACAGATGGCCCCGAAGCCGGCGCAGGCGCCGATGGCAGCCATAGCGACACCACCCTTGCGGTGGCCGAGCCACGTTTCCGCCGCCCGGAAGAGGGCCTGTGACATGCCGCCAAGCGCCGCGAACTGCCCCATGAGCAGAAACAGCGGAATGATCGACAGCGAGTAGGAGGAGAACGTGCCGTAGGTCAGGTTCTTCAGCTGCGCCATGATCATCAGGAACGAGCCGTTGATCGCAAAGCTGCCGCCAATCCCGACGAGCAGCATCGCGAGGCCGATCGGAATTCTGAGGAAGATCAGGACCAGCAGGACCGGGAACGACCAGAGGCCGATTTCGAAATTCGTCACGCGATCGGACCTTGTGACTGCGAAATAGCGGAAGGCGCATCATCAGGCCGCACAAGCGCCCTTATGCTGGCGATGAGGCAATAGGCGGCAACGATGACAAAGCCGATGGCGCCAACGAGCCCCAGCGCATAGGCCCACCACACGGGATAGCGCAGGATGAAGGATGTCTCGCCATAGGCGAGCTTGTCGAGCGTACCGAGCCAGTGCTGATAGGTGAGGACGCCGGCGACGAGCAGCATCAACGCATCGACCAATACATCGATGACGCGATTGAGGACCGGAGGGAAACGCATCGTCAGAATTTCGACGGAGGCATGCTCGCGGTTGAGCTGACACCAGGCGAGGAAGCTGAACACCGCAAAGCCGGTGGCCGCTTCGACAAGCTCAAAGTCGCCCGGGACCGGCCGGAGACCAACGGAAACCAACGCCCGACCTGAAATCGAGACGATGGTCATCAAGGTTATGAAAATCAGGGCCAGTCCGCCGGCGATCGCAAGCGTCAGCGCCAGATATCGCACGGCTTTCTCAAGCGTCGCCATCCTGTGCAGATCCTCCTACCGTCACCATCCACCCTGGTGTCTGCGGCCCTATCTATTGCGACGCAACGAGAAAGGGCAAGTCCGGCGATGTGCCAGACTTGCCCGTTTCGGATGGATTATTTCACCACAGAGCTCGAAAATGCGCGCCCCGGAGCCCGATCAGACGAAGAACTGACCGCCATTGGCGGAAATGGTGGAGCCGTTGAGGAAACCAGCTTGGTCCGATGCCAGGAAGACGACGCAGCGCGCAATCTCCTCAGGCTCGCCGAGCCTGCCCGCCGGGATCTGCGCGATGATTGAGTCCCGCACCTTTTCCGGCACGGCCATGACCATTTCGGTGGCGATATAGCCGGGGCAGATGGCGTTGACCGTGATGCCGGCGCGCGCGCCCTCCTGCGCAAGGGCCTTGGTGAAGCCGAGATCGCCGGCCTTCGCTGCGGAATAATTCGCCTGGCCCATCTGGCCCTTCTGGCCGTTGATCGACGAGATGTTGATCACGCGGCCGAACTTGCGGTCGCGCATGCCCGTCCAAACTGGATGGGTCATGTTGAACAGGCCGGTCAGGTTGGTGTTGATCACCTCGTTCCACATGTCAGGCGTCATCTTGTGGAACATGGCATCACGGGTGATGCCGGCATTGTTGACGAGCACGTCGATTGGGCCCACTTCGGCCTCGACCTTGGCGATGCCTTCCTTGCAAGCGTCGTAGCTCGATACGTCCCACTTGAAGACGGCAATGCCAGTCTCTTCCTTGAAGGCCGCAGCCTTCTCGTCATTGCCGGCATAGGTCGCGGCGACCGTATAGCCCGCATCCTTCAATGCCTTGGAAATCGCCGCGCCGATTCCGCGCGAACCACCCGTCACCAATGCTACTCGTGCCATTCTCTGCCATCCTCCCGATGCACTGAAAATTCATGGGAGCCGGGGGCTCTGTCGGCCCCCTCGCTCAGGTCAAACTTGCTGTATCAGAGGCGCTCGAGGCACATGGCGACACCCATGCCGCCGCCGATGCAGAGCGTGGCGAGGCCCTTCTTTGCGTCGCGCCGTGCCATCTCGAACAGCAGCGTGTTGAGGATGCGTGCGCCCGATGCCCCGACCGGGTGACCGATGGCGATCGCACCGCCATTGACGTTGACGATTTCCGGGTTCCAGCCAAGGTCCTTGTTGACCGCGCAGGCCTGGGCAGCGAAAGCCTCGTTGGCTTCCACGAGATCGAGATCGTCGATCTTCCAGCCGGCACGTTCCAGCGCCTTGCGGGAAGCGGGGATCGGGCCGGTGCCCATGATCTGCGGATCGACGCCGGCCGTGGCCCAGGAAACAATCCGCGCCATCGGCGTAATGCCGCGGCGGGACGCCTCGCCTTCGCTCATCAGCACGGCAGCGGCAGCGCCATCATTGATGCCGGACGCGTTGCCGGCGGTGACCGTGCCTTCCTTGTCGAAGGCGGGCTTCAGCTTCTGCATGCCTTCGAGCGTCGCGCCGGCGCGGATATACTCGTCCTGATCGACGACGGTATCACCCTTGCGGCCCTTGACGGTGAACGGCACGATCTCGTCCTTGAAGCGGCCGGCCTGCTGCGCAGCTTCCGCCTTGTTCTGCGACGCGACGGCAAAGGCATCCTGGTCGTCGCGCGAAAGTTGCCACTGGCGGGCGACGTTCTCGGCCGTATTGCCCATGTGGTAGCCGTAGAAGGCATCCATCAGGCCGTCCTTGATCATGGTGTCGACCATCTTGAAGTCGCCCATCTTCACGCCACCGCGCAAATGCGCGCAATGCGGTGCCATCGACATGGATTCCTGCCCGCCGGCAACGATGATGTCGGCATCGCCGGTGGCGATCTGCTGCATGCCGATTGCAACGGCGCGCAAGCCGGATCCGCACAGCTGGTTGAGGCCCCAGGCGGTCGCCTCCTGCGGGATGCCGGCGCCCATGGCGGCCTGGCGAGCCGGGTTCTGGCCCTGCCCCGCCGTCAGGATCTGGCCGAGGATGACCTCATTCACTTCTTTGGGATCGACGCCCGCGCGTTCCAGCGCGCCCTTGATGGCAACCGCACCCAGTTCATGTGCAGGCACCGAGGCGAATGAACCATTGAAAGAGCCGACTGCCGTGCGCGCGGCGCTGGCGATGACGATCGATTGTGCGGAAGCCATGATGATGAAAATCCCGTTTTGCGAGTGCTTTTCTTTGCCGCGCAGCCAATGGAGCTGCCGCAGCGTCCTTTGCCAGAGAAACTGACCGACCTACCGCCTCAAGTCAAATCCGTCTTGGCCTCTCTTGGCCCGCATATAAGACCACGAGGCACACCGTGCTGCGGCGCAGCAGAAGAAGGTTCGCCGCATCGCACAAAGCATTTGTCAACGGCGCGGCATATCGCCTACAGTTTGCATCCAGCAGTATGGCTGCCGGTTCGATTTTGGTTGTAAGGGGAGAGCATGGCCAAAAAAGACGGTGACATCATCATCAAGAAATATGCGAACCGGCGTCTCTACAACACCGGCACGAGCACCTATGTCACTCTCGATGATCTCGCGGTCATGGTGAAGAATGGCGAGGACTTCATCGTCCAGGACGCCAAATCCGGCGACGACATCACCCATTCGGTCCTTACGCAAATCATCTTCGAACAGGAATCGAAGACCGGAAACACCTTGCTTCCCGTCTCTTTCCTGCGCCAGCTCATCGGGTTTTACGGCGATCAGATGCAGATGGTCGTGCCGACCTATCTCGAGCAGACCATGCAGGCCTTCACGTCGCAGCAGGGCCAGATGCGCGAGCAGATGACGAAGGCGTTCGGCGACAATCCGATGGCGCGCAACATGCAGATCCCCATGCAGATGGCCGAGGAGCAGGTTCGCCGCAATACCGAGATCTTCCAGCAGGCAATGCGCATGTTCTCGCCCTTCAACGCCACGGCGAAGGAAGCGAGCGCAGAAGGCGAACGCAAGAAGACCGGCGACAATCGTGACTTGAACGAGCTCAAGGATCAGCTGCGCGCCCTTCAGGAGAAGCTCGACCGCATGGGCGAGTGAGCCGCTTTAGCGCTTCATGGAACAACTGTTTCGCCTGCGGAAGGCTTGGCATCCCGTGTGCTCTGGCATCCACTGAGGCAAACCCAATTGAAATGAAAGTGAACACTTACCGATGACCGACCTACCGCTGGCCAAGGCCAATCGCATCATCACCGGCGCGCTCGCACAGGCCAAGGAAATGGGACTGAAGCCGCTCGGCGTCGTGGTTCTGGATGCGGGCGGACATGTGAAGGCGTTTCAGCGCCAGGACGGCGCGTCGATGCTGCGTTTCGACATGGGTGCCGGCAAGGCCTATGGCGCGCTGTCGGTCGGCTCGGGCTCGCGCTGGCTGCATGACCAGGCCGCGACCCGGCCCCACTTCCTGACGGGCATGGTCGGCATCTCCGACGGCAAGATCCTGCCGGTGCCTGGTGGCGTGCTGATCAAGGACAAGAAAGGCACCATCCTCGGCGCAGTCGGGATCTCCGGCGATACCGCCGACAACGACGAGACGGTAGCCGTTGCCGGCATCGAGGCCGCGGGCCTCGTCGCGCAGAAGGACTAGCGCGCCAAGATCGCCTCTTCGGCCGCTGGTCAGTCTAGCGGCCGAGACCGATCGATACGTCGCGCGATGCGCTGCGCAGCGCGACAGTGAAGCCGGCCGCCACGTCGACGAACGCGATCGCGGTCAGGATGAAGAACACATCCGTCGCAGCGCTCTGAAACAGCAGAAATTCGATCAGGAAAACGAGAAAGACGACCAGCGACAGGAGATGGTCGACGATCTGGAACGGTCCGGTGCGCGTTGCCTTGACGATTTCGGCAAACAGCATCACCAGCGCGATGATGATGATCAGATCGCCGAAGCTGAGCGTCCAGATCGCACCTGACACCATTTGCAGGCTCGTCACCTCGCTTGCCAGCCATTCCGGCCCTCCAAAGCCGACGATGCCGAACATCGCGATGTTGTAGAGGACAAATGGAACGATCATCAGGGGGAATGCGGTTAGCACGGCGGTCTCCGTCCAAGTCTATCGGCAGGCGCTCCTGCGCCTCGGCAGCGGATTCGTCACCTCATGATGAGCGCGATACACGCATCCGCAACAGAAAAAGGCCGGCGCAAGCCAGCCTTTCGCAAAAACTGATCGAAACGGCGATCCGTTGTGACCGCCGGACAAGCGCTTATGCGCTTTCCTTCGGCGTCAGAACCTGGCGACCGCGGTACATGCCGGTCTTGAGGTCGACGTGGTGCGGGCGGCGCAGTTCGCCGGAATTCTTGTCCTCGACATAGGTCGGGGCCTTGATAGCATCTGCCGAACGACGCATGCCGCGCTTGGACGGCGTCGTTTTTCTTTTAGGTACAGCCATGGTTCACTCCATTCGCGGGCGACAAGAAACGCCTGATTGCTCGACTGATCGTCGAAGACAGACGTTGCCGAATTCGGAAATTTGGCGGGTTCATACAGTGTCGGCAGCCGTTTGACCAGCGGCCACGGCATTTTTTTGACGAAACGCCTCAGTGTTCTTCTTCTGCCACCACCCACGGCTCTTGGCGGCTCGCATCCGCCCACTCCTGGTAGGGAGGCAGCGCCTTCATCCGCTCCATATAGGCCAGAATTTCGGCATTCTCGGTCAATGCATACACGTCGAAGCGGTTGACCACCGGCGCGAACATCGCGTCTGCCGCAGAAAATTCCCCGTAGAGAAAAGGCCCCCGGGATTGCGCCAGCGCCGAAGTCCAAATGTCGGTGATGCGCGCGACATCTGCTTGCGCCGCCGCGCTGATGGGAATGGCGCGCTGCGGACGCCGCATGTTCATTGGGCATTCGTTGCGCAGCGCCTGGAAACCCGCATGCATCTCCGAGGAAATAGCCCGTGCCCGGGCGCGAGCTGACGTGTCCGCAGGCCAGAGCGCCGAGTGCGTTTCCGCCAGATATTCGAGGATCGCCAAAGTTTCCCAGATGACGAGGTCGCCGTCACGCAACACAGGCACCTTCCCTGTGGGAGAGAATGCCCGAAACGCCGGGTTGGTGCCGCCGTCGCTGAATGGGACCAGTTCCTCGTCGAACTCGATCCCGGCCATACGCATCGCAAGCCATGGGCGAAACGACCAGGATGAATAGGTCTTGTTGGCGATGAACAGGGTGAGGCGGGACATGGGGGCTCTCCGACGACTGGCGGCGAACCTATAGCGTCGAGGTTCGGTCGCACCAGTCAGATCGCGTCATCTATCCATAAAGACAGGTGATATAGGCGCCGGACTGCCGCGCGCGCCCTTCGATGTTGCCGGCCAGTCGCCGCAATCCATCGCCCGGAGAACCGGCATTGCGCTGGTGGGGATTGGGCAGCGATACGGCCAGGAGCGCGGATTGGCTGGCGTTCAGATTGGCAGCCGATACGCCGAAATGATGCTGTGCCGCCGCCTCGATGCCATAAACACCCGGCGCCCATTCGGCGATGTTGAGATAGATTTCCATCATTCGCTGCTTCGGCCAGATGTAATCCGAAGCCATGGCGAGCGGCACTTCGAGCGCCTTGCGCACGAAGGACCGACCCGGCCACAGGAAGAGGTTCTTCGCAGTCTGCATCGGGATCGTGCTCGCGCCGCGGGTCGATTCCCCTTCCAGCGCGCCGTCGATCACCTTGTTCAGCGCCTCCCAGTCGATGCCGTCATGGGCGCAGAACTGGCCGTCTTCCGACATCATCACCGATTGAACGAGCACCGGCGCCACATCTTCGAAGGGAACCCAAGTGCGCTCGACGCCCTGGCCCGTGACGAGGCCATAGGCCATCAGCGTCGACCAGGGTCGAACGATCTCTATGCGGTAAAGCAGGATCAGGAGATAGGGGAGGATGAGAAGGAAGACGCCAAGGAGGAACAGCCTCCCGATCCAGCGGCCGATGCCCGCCCGTTTGCGGCGGCCGCGTGGTTTCGTTTCAAAGTTCTCACCGAAATGCCGGTGCCGCTGCGACAAGGCCGCCTATCCTTCTGCCGTCTCGATGTCTCCATAGCTTCGCAGCCGGAGCATTGCCACTGCTTTCAGGAAATCGTTGCCGATGAGGCCCGGCCCATGCCAAGAGGGCGCCATGGATCTGCCCTTCGATTTCGAAAGCCAACTGGCCGCCCGCGCAACGCTCGTCGAGCGACGACTGGCCGATCGGCTGGACGGAACGCCGCGCCCGGGAGAGATCGTGCTGCCACCGCGCATCCTCTCGGCCATGCGCTATGCGCTGCTTGGTGGTGGAAAGCGCATCCGGCCGTTCCTCGTCATGGAAGCGGCCGCTCTCTTCATGCCCGATACAGACACCGAGGCGGCTGCGCTCGACGTGGCGGCGGCGCTCGAGTGCATCCACACCTATTCGCTCGTGCATGACGACCTGCCCGCCATGGACGACGATGCGCTGCGACGTGGACGACCCACGCTTCACATCGCCTATGACGAGGCGACCGCGATCCTCGCCGGCGATGCGCTGCTGACGCTTGCCTTCGACATGGTCACGGACCCGTCGACCAACCTTGCACCCGAACGGAGCGTGGCGCTTGTCAGCGCGCTTTCCCGAGCGGCCGGCTTCGGCGGCATGGTCGGCGGACAGATGATCGATCTCGCATCAGAGAACAGACACCTTTCGGAAGAAGAGATCGTCACGCTCCAGGCCATGAAGACCGGTGCGTTGCTGCGCTTCGCCTGCGAGGCCGGCGCCATCGTGTGCGGAGCCACGCCGGACGACCGCGAACGGCTGTCGCGGTTCGGGGAAGCGATCGGGCTTGCCTTCCAGCTCGCCGACGATCTTCTCGACCTGACGGCCGACGAAGCCGTCATGGGCAAGGCAACGGGCAAGGACGCCGATCGGGGCAAGGCGACGCTCGTCAGCCTGCATGGCGCGGAATGGGCACATACCCAGCTCCGGGGTCTTGTCGACGCGGCGGTGGAACTGCTGGAACCCTTCGGCGACCGCGCCGAGCTGCTGCGCCAGGCGGCCGGTTTTATCGCCAACCGCCGGAACTGAGACCATCGCGTTCCGGCCTGCCTCCGGGCAACGCACGCTTTCTTAACCCTGACCGACGATGTTTGCTGCGGGGCAACAACGGGCTGGGCACAAAGACATCAATGGCGAAGATCAGTTCGATCGGCATCTTCGGAAGCAACCGCTGGGCCTGGAGCCTGCGGTGCTGCTACGTCCTGTCCCTGGTGCTGATCGGCGTCATCTGCTTCTATTTCTTTCTGCAGCAGCGCGAGCAGGTGATCGACATCAACCGCATCGGGGCGCTCGGCGAACAATTCGCCCAGCTCGATGTGGAGATGGCAGATCTTGCCACCTATTCCGAGACCGTCGCGCAGCGCTTTCCGTCCGAACGCCCCCGCCTGTCACCCGCGCTTCGGGCCATGACGCTTGCCGAGCGACGCGAACGACTGGCCGCACAGCCGGTCGATCCCGATGTCCAGCCGGTGAAGGCTGCGTTGCGCTTTCGGCTCGACAAGGCCGAGGCTGAAATGCGTGGCCTGGAAGCCTATTGGAGTGCTGCGCCAGCTACCCTGCAGACGCGGATCATCAACGCATCACCCTATATGTCGGCCCGCGATCCCTTTCAGCACTACCGGCTGATGCTGGACCGCACGCGGGTCGAGAGCGCCCGTTCGAAATTCGACATGCACTGGACCGCGCGCGAAATCTTCTCGCTCTACGACAACAATGTCTCCGTCACCAATCTGAAGGCGCAGATCGAAGTCCGCTCCTATCTCGAGCGACTGTCGCGCCATCAGGGCAATACGCTGCAGCAATTCCTGTTGATCACCATCGCGGCGCTGCTGGCTCTGCTGTTCCTCGTCTTCATCCCGATGGATTTTGCCGTGCAGCGCATCGTCAAGCGGCTTTCGGCGAAGCAGAAGGAAACCGATCGCGCCATGGTCCAGGCGCTTGCCGCAGACCGCGCGAAGTCGGAGTTTCTCGCCAATATGAGCCACGAAATTCGCACGCCGATGAACGGCGTTCTCGGGATGGCGGAGCTTCTGGCTAAGACGGACCTCACGGCGAAGCAACGCACCTTCACCGATGTCATCGTCAAATCCGGCAACGCATTGCTGACGATCATCAACGACATTCTGGATTTCTCGAAAATCGACGCGAACCAGATCGAGCTCGACCCTGCGCCCTTCAGCCTGGCCGAGACGGTCGAAGACGTGGCGACGCTGGTTTCCGGCCGCGTTTCCGAAAAAGACCTCGAATTGATCGTGCGGGTGCAGCCCGATCTTCCGGCCATGCTTGTCGGCGATGTCGGCCGTCTGCGTCAGGTGCTGACCAACCTCGTCGGCAATGCTGTCAAGTTCACCGAAGCGGGCCATGTCCTCGTCGACGTCTCCGGCACGGTGAGTGAAGGCAATGTCAAAATCGCCTTCACGATCGAAGATACGGGCATCGGCATCCCAGCCGACAAGCTCGACACGATCTTCGACAAGTTCAGTCAAGTCGACGCATCCTCGACGCGCCGGCACGAAGGCACGGGCCTCGGCCTCGCGATCGCGCGCCGCCTTATCAACCTCATGGGCGGCGACATTGCGGTGGCGTCCACCTACGGCCGTGGATCGAGCTTCTCCTTTGCCATCGAGTTACCGATCCACGAAGCGGAGGGCGCCAAGCCGCAGCGCATCCTGCCCACGGACCTGAGCGGCGCGGGCGTTTTGATCATCGAGGACAACGCGATCAACCGGGACATCCTGATCGAGCAGTTCCAGAGCTGGCATTTCGACTGCGTGGCGGTCGAAAGCGGCCCGGCCGGTATCGCGTTCCTGCAGGAGGCCCGATCGCTCGGTGCCAAGGTCGACCTGATCGTGCTCGACTATCAGATGCCTGAGATGAATGGTGGCGATGTCGCCCGCCGCCTGCGGGGCGACACGCATTTGGCCGATATTCCTATCCTCGTGCTCTCGTCTGTGGACCAGCACACGCAGATGCGTTTCGTGCGCGAACTCGGCATCGAGGCGCATCTGAACAAGCCGACCCGCTCCTCGCTGCTGCTCGAAACGGCGACCAGCGTCATCCAGGCCGCGCGCAGCGGCGTTGCCAGGCCAACGCCCGTGGTGTGCGAGAGACAGGCACAAGTCGAGCCCAAGATACCGGCACCGAAACCCGTGCAACAAGTTTCACAGTCCATGCCGGAGACGCGGCAGAAAGCCCCGCGTACCAACACGGACCAAATCGATATTCTCGTCGCCGAAGACAACGAGGTGAACCAGATCGTCTTCACGCAGGCGCTGCAGGAATTGCCCTACGCCTTCAAAATCGTGGGCAACGGCCGCCTGGCGCTGATGCAGTGGGAAGCGCTGCGTCCCTCGCTGATCCTGATGGATGTATCCATGCCGGAAATGAACGGCCACGAGGCGACCGCAGCAATCCGCCGACGTGAATTGCAGCTTGGCCTCTCGCGCACGCCGATCGTCGGCATCACGGCGCATGCGCTGAAGGGGGACCGGGAGAAGTGCCTGGAAGTTGGCATGGACGACTACATGTCGAAGCCGATTTCACCGGACATGCTGGCCACCAAGGTCAATCACTGGCTCGCAGAGCTGAGCGAACTGCGGCGCGCCTGATCAGCCGCTCTCGACTAAGCCGAGATAACGTGCTCAGGCTGAACGGCCGAAGCGCTGCTCGATATAATCTGCGACCAACGCCTGGAAATCCTGGGCGATGTTCGGACCGCGCAGCGTCTTGGCCTTCTTGCCGTCGATGAAGACCGGCGCAGCGGGGCTTTCGCCCGTTCCCGGCAAGGAGATGCCGATGTCGGCGTGCTTGGACTCACCCGGGCCGTTGACGATGCACCCCATGACCGCGACTTGCAGGTTCTCGACCCCCGGATAACGGTCGCGCCAGACCGGCATGTTGCGTCTGAGATCGCCCTCGATCGTCTGGGCAAGCTCCTGGAAGACGGTCGATGTCGTACGCCCGCAGCCCGGGCATGCGGCGACCACCGGCAGGAACTGGCGGAAGCCCATGGTCTGCAGCAGTTCCTGCGCAACGATCACCTCGCGCGTGCGATCGCCATTCGGCTCCGGCGTCAGCGAAATGCGGATCGTGTCGCCGACACCCTGCTGAAGCACGATGCCCATGGCCGCCGCCGAGGCGACGATGCCCTTGGATCCCATGCCTGCTTCGGTCAGGCCGAGATGCAGCGCGTGGTTCGTGCGCAGGGCAAGCTCGAGATTGACGGCGATCAGATCCTGCACCTGGCTGACCTTTGCCGACAGGATGATGCGGTTGCGCGGCAGGCCGATTTCCTCGGCGAGCTCGGCCGACAAAAGTGCCGACTGGATGATCGCCTCGCGCGTCACCTCGCGCGCCGTCATGGGCGAGCCCTTGACCTGGTTCTCGTCCATCAGGCGCGTCAGCAGTTCCTGATCGAGCGAGCCCCAGTTCACACCGATGCGAACCGGCTTGTCGTAACGGATCGCCTGCTCGATGATCTGCGTGAACTGCCGGTCGCGCTTGTCCTTGAAACCGACATTGCCGGGATTGATGCGATATTTGGCGAGCGCCGCGGCGCAATCGGGATGATCGGCGAGAAGCGTGTGGCCGATATAATGGAAGTCGCCGACGAGCGGCACGTCGATGCCGAGGCGATCGAGACGCTCGCGAATGCGCGGCACGGCGGCAGCACTTTCCGGCCGGTCGACCGTGATTCGAACGATCTCCGATCCCGCGCGGTTCAGCGCGGCGACTTGGGCGACCGTTGCGTCGATATCGGCCGTATCGGTGTTCGTCATGGACTGGACAACCACCGGCGCGCCGCCACCGACGATGACGCCGCCGACATCCACCGCGATCGAAGCGCGCCGGGAGAGCGGGGCCGTCAGGTAGGATTGAGCCGAATTCGGGCTGCGATCGAGCATGGCGCGTCCTTCAAACGATGGACCGATAGGCGAGCCCACCGGCTGGCTTCAGGTGATATAGCACCGCTTCATTGTCAACGTCACTTCGCGCTGGAAAGCCGCACTTGCCTTGTGAACGTAACGACCCGACGTTACCTGTGACAAGGCTTCAAGCCGCGACGGAGAACTCCCATGGAATTGACGGTCAACGGCCAACGCCATTCGCTCGACATCGAAGGCGACATGCCGCTGCTCTGGGTGCTGCGCGATGAACTGGGCATGATGGGCCCGAAATTCGGCTGCGGCATCGGCGCCTGCGGCGCCTGTACGGTGCTGATCGATGGCGTGCCGGAACGGTCCTGCGCCCTGCCTGTGCAATATGTCGAAGGCGCAGTCACGACCATCGACGGGCTTTCGGGTGACGGCGTCCTGACGGCCGTGCAGGAAGCCTGGATCGCAGAGCAGGTCGCACAATGCGGCTATTGCCAGGCCGGGCAGATCATGTCGGCCACAGCGCTGCTCGCGTCCAATCCCGCGCCGAGTGATGCGGACATCGACGAAGCGATGTCCGGCAACCTCTGCCGCTGCGGCACCTATCCGCGCATACGGGCCGCCATCAAGCGAGCGGCATCCACACAGTCAGCGCGGAGCTGAGCCCATGGCATCGGTCGGCAAGATCGCACGGCGCACTTTCCTCATCGGCACGGCCGCGATCGCCGGCGGGCTCGCGGTCGGCGCATACGCCTACCGGCGCCCGCCCGACAATCCGCTGGCGGCGCGCGCCGATGACGGAGAAGCCGTCTTCAATCCCTATCTGACGATCGCCCCTAACGAGACGATCACGATCTTCGTGCCACGCGCGGAGATGGGCCAGGGCGTCAGCACCACGCTTGCCGCGCTGGTGGCCGAAGAACTCGACGTGTCTCTGGAGAGTGTCGTTGTCGAGCATGGGCCAGCGTCCGAGGCCTATGCCAATATCGCGATGCTGGAAGACGGCCTGCCATTCCCGACCTATGACGAGTCGACGATCGCGACCATCGCCCGCTCCGGCGTCGGGATTGCCGGCAAGTTCCTGGCGCTTCACGTGACGGGCGGCTCGTCATCCACCGTCGATGCGTTCGAGAAGATGCGCCAAGGCGGCGCCACCGCGCGTGAGGCTTTGAAACAGGCTGCAGCGACCCGCTGGGGCGTCCAGCCGGCGGATCTCGAGACGGATGCCGGATCGGTACGCAATCCCGCCAATGGCGAAACCTTGTCCTACGGCGCACTCGCCGCTGAAGCAGCTGAGGCACCTGTCTCGCGCAACATCGCGCTTCGCGCGCCTGAGGACTGGAAACTGCTCGGCAAGTCGCAGCCGCGCACGGATATGCGCGCCAAGGTCACCGGCGCGCCGATATTTGGCGTCGATGTCGCCCAGCCCGACATGCTTCACGCCACGGTGCGGATCAATCCGCATTTCGGCGGCGGCGTGCTTGCGCTCGACACCGAGGCTGCCCGGCAGATGCGCGGCGTCCATTCTATTATCGAGATTGATCACCGACTCGGACGCGGTTTCGCAGTGATTGCCGACAATACCTGGCGCGCCTTCATGGCGGCCGATGCCGTTGCGGTGGAATGGGAAAAGCCGAACTCGACCCTGGATGATGCGGCTGTCAGCGAACTTCTGGCGGCGGCCGTCGGCACCGGATCACGCGATGTGATGCGCGACGATGGCGATACGGACATTGTGTTCGCCGACCATGCCCGCGACCGCATCGTCGAGGCGGAATACCATGTGCCCTATCTCGCCCATGCCGCCATGGAGCCCATGAATGCCACAGCGCGCTTTGCGGACGGCAAGCTCGACCTCGGGCTTCCGAACCAGGCGCCCAACCTCATTCAGGCCGTCGCAGCCGCAGCGCTCGGCATCCCGACAGCCGACTGCACGGTCAACACGACCTCGCTCGGAGGGGGCTTCGGCCGCCGCGTCGAGCCGGATGTCGCCGTCTACGCGGCCCTTATTGCGCGCGAAACAGGCGACCGGCCGGTCAAAGTGATCTGGACGCGCGAGGAAGACATCGCCCACGACTATTATCGCCCGGCCGCGACCGGACGGCTGCGCGCGGCACTCGGCGCCGATGGTCTGCCGGAGGCCTTGGACATCGTGGTGGCCGCCCCGCCGATCTTTTCGCCCATGGCATCACGCTTCTATCCGTCGATCAGCTTGCCTGGACCGGACAAGAGCATTGTCGACGGAGCCTTTAACCAGCCCTATGCCATCGCCAATTACCGCGTCGCCGGCGTCAAGGCCGATATCGGCGTCCCGGTGGGCATCTGGCGTTCGGTCGGCAATTCCATCAACGGCTTTTTCCATGAGTGCTTCATGGACGAACTGGCAGCCTCAAGCGGCATGGATCCGCTCGAATACCGCTTGAAGCTAATGGCGCCCTACCCGGTCGCGACCGCGCTTCTCGAGAAGGTCGCCGACATGTCCGATTGGCGATCGCAGCCGGCGGAAGGACGGGCGCGCGGCCTCGCCTTCACGCTGTCCTTCGGCACCTGGGTCGCCGAGGTGGTTGAAATCTCGCGCGATGATCGCGGCATCCGCGTTGAGAATGTCTGGTGCGCGGCAGACCCGGGCACGGTCCTGGATCCAGGCATCTTCGAAGCGCAGATGATGTCCGGCATCGTCTTCGGCCTATCAGCCGCGCTCGGCCAGGAAATCACGCTCAGCGAAGGCCGCGTGCAGCAGAGCAACTTCCACGATTTCGATGCGCTGCGCATTGATCGCTGCCCGGCCATTCATGTCGAGATCCTGCAGAACGCCCCGCGCATGGGAGGCGCAGGCGAACCGAGCACACCACCCGTGACCGCCGCACTGGGCAACGCCATCTTTGCGCTGACGGGTGAGCGCCTTCGACGCATGCCCTTCACACATGACGTGACATTCGTCTGAGAAGACAAGATGGCGCATTTCGGCGCATGCCGGCTCATACACGACATCAAGGGCTGACATCCCGGGGCGTTACACCTAGATATAGTTCAGGATGAAAAAGCTCAGAAACGTTATCGCCGGCTCCGCAGTAGCCATAGCCGTGGTCGCCGGATCGGCAATCGCTTCCGGCCCCGCACTGGCCACTGAAGCGGCTTGGGTGCGCCTGTCCAATGGCGGGTACACGATCTTGCTCCAGCATGCGCAGACGCTTGGCGGAGACGCCTCCGAAGTCGATCCTCAGGATTGCGCAACGCAGGCGGTTTTGTCCGACCGCGGCCGCACCCAGGCGCGGCGTCAGGGAACGCGCTTCGCCGCCCGCGCCGTGACGATCAACGGCATCTATAGCAGCGAGTACTGCCGCACCCAGGAGACCGCCGATCTCGCCTTCGGCTCATACAGCGTCGAGGTGCTCGAGGAACTGGATCCTCTGGGCCAGACCGAGATGAGCGAAGAAGAGCAGCTTGATGCCATCATCGCTCGCATCAACGGTTTCAGGGGTCCCGGAAATCAGCTCTTCATCACCCATGGCGGCGTCGTGCAGGCCCTGACGGGCACTACCCCGCGCGACGGCGAGGCAGTGATCGTCGGTCCGGTTCCCGAAGGGTCGGACAGGCCGGCCGTGGTAGGACGCATTCTTCTGAACTGACGCTTTCCGCTCCTAGAAGCCGAGACCGCCCAGGCAGACATACTTGCTCTCGAGGTATTCCTCGATCCCCTGATGACCGCCCTCCTTGCCGAGACCCGACTGCTTGACCCCGCCGAAGGGCGCTTCCACCGCAGTGATGACGCCCTCGTTGACGCCGACGAGGCCGTATTCCAGCCCCTCCATAACGCGAAACGCGCGGCCGAGATCCTGCGTGTAAAAATATGCGGCGAGGCCGAAGATCGTGTCGTTGGCCAGAGCGACGCCTTCCTCCTCCGTCTCGAACTTGTAGACCGGTGCGACGGGGCCAAAGATCTCTTCCTTGGTGAAGCGCATTTCCTTTGTCGCGCCTGAAATCACGGTCGGCTTGTAGAAATTACCGCCGAGTTCATGGCGTTCGCCACCGGTCAGGATCTTGCCGCCCTTTTCCCTGGCGTCGGCAACGAACTTTTCGACCGTTTCGAGCTGGTCCTTGTCGATCAACGGTCCTTGGGTGGTGCCGTCATCGAGACCGTTGCCGACCTTCAGCGCAGCCGCCTTCTCCGCCAGCTTCTCGACGAAGCGGTCATGGATGCCCGACTGGACGATGAAGCGATTGGTGCACACGCAGGTCTGGCCCGTGTTTCGGAACTTCGCCGCGATGGCGCCGTCGACAGCACGGTCGAGATCGGCATCGTCGAAGACGAGGAACGGCGCGTTGCCGCCAAGCTCCATCGACACCTTCTTCACCGTTTCCGCCGATTGCGCGAGCAGCTTGCGGCCGACTTCGGTCGAGCCGGTGAACGTGATCTTGCGCACCTTCTCGTTCGACGTCAGCTCGCCACCGATATCGCCCGAACCGCCGGTGACCACGTTGATCACGCCTTTCGGGAAGCCGGCCTCTTCGGCGAGAACGCCCCAGGCGATGCCCGAATAGGGGGTGGCGGTTGCCGGCTTGACGACGCTCGTGCAACCGGTTGCCAAGGCCGGGCCGATCTTGCGGGCGAGCATCGAGGACGGGAAGTTCCACGGCGTGATGGCCGCAACGACACCGACCGGCTGCTTGATCACCATCATGCGACGGTCGGCCCATGAGGAAGGAACCGTGTCGCCATAGACCCGGCGCGCCTCTTCCGCGTACCAGAGAATGTAGCTGGCCGACATGCCGACCTCGCCCTTGGCCTCGGCCAGTGGCTTGCCTTGCTCCATGGTGAGCAGTTCGGCGAGCGCATCCTGGTTGTCCATGATGGCATCGTGAAGCGCGCGCATCAGCTTGGCGCGTTCGGCAGCCGAGGTCTTGCGGTATTCGAGAAACGCCGTATGCGCAGCGTCGATGGCGCGGCGCGTTTCAGCCTTGCCCGATTTCGGCACCGAACCGATCCGCTGGCCTGTCGCCGGATTGACCACATCGATGGTTTCGCCGCTGTCGGCACCGACCCACGCGCCATCGATGAGATTGGCTTCTTTCAGATACTGGCTCGTGCGTGTCAGCATGACGCTCTCCCTGTCCGTTCTTGAGTGGATTTTCGGTGATGGCTGTTATCCTTTAAACGGGCATCACAGCAGGCACGTTCCGTCGAGCAAACGACTTTAGGCTCAGCGCGTCAATTCCCGCGTTGCCGCTTCGAGCCCGCCAAGCGTCAAGGGAAACATGCGATCGTTGACGATCTGCCGGATCAGCCCGATCGACTGGGTATAACCCCAATGCGCCTGCGGGGTGGGGTTTAACCATGCAGCCTTCGGGAAATGGGCAAGCACCCGCTCCAGCCAGACCTGCCCGGCTTCCTTGTTCCAGTGCTCGACCGACCCGCCCGGATAGACGATCTCGTAGGGGCTCATCGCCGCATCGCCAACGAAGATCACCCGGTAGTCGGAACCATAGGTGCGGATGAGATCGTAGGTGGGCAGCACGGCCTCGTGGCGCCGGCGATTGTCCTTCCACACACCTTCATAGAGGCAGTTGTGAAAGTAGAAGTAATCCATGTGCCGAAACTCGGCGCGCGCGGCGGAGAAAAGCTCTTCGACGGTCTTGATGTGATCGTCCATCGAACCGCCGACATCAAAGAACATCAAGAGCTTGATCGCATTGCGCCGTTCTGGCCGCGTTCGCACATCGAGATAGCCGTGTTCGGCGGTCGACTTGATGGTGCCACCGAGATCGAGTTCCTCGGCCGCGCCTGCCCGCACCCAGCGGCGCAGGCGCTTGAGCGCGATCTTGATGTTTCGCGTGCCGAGCTCCACCCGGTCGTCGAGATCGCGAAAATCGCGCTTGTCCCAAACCTTGACCGCGCGACGGTGCCGGCTGCCATCCTGCCCGATACGCACACCTTCGGGGTTATAGCCATAGGCGCCAAAGGGTGAGGTGCCGGCGGTGCCGATCCATTTCGAGCCGCCCTGGTGACGGCCCTTCTGCTCTTCGAGCCGCTGCTTCAGCGTCTCCATCAGCTTTTCAAAACCACCCAGCGCCCCGACGAGCTTCTTCTCGTCTTCGCTCAGATGATTTTCGGCGAGCCGCCGCAGCCACTCCTCGGGCAAGGCGACGCTTGAAGGCCCTTCCTCGCCCGCGACCGCCTCGACCCCGCGAAACGAGTGGGCAAACACCCGGTCGAACCGATCGATGAACCGCTCGTCCTTCACCAGCGTCGCCCGGGCAAGGTAGTAGAAGCCCTCGACGTCATAGGTGACGAGCTCCGCCTCCAGCCCTTCGAGCAGCGCAAGATACTCGCGCAGCGAAACCGGCACACCCTCCGCTTTCAGTTCGAGGAAGAAGGGGAGGAACATGGCCGGGCGCTAACCCTGACGCCGCGCCATGAAGGCGAGGCGTTCGAAGAGGTGGACGTCCTGCTCGTTCTTGAGGAGCGCGCCGTGCAGGCGCGGAAGTGCGTTCTTGGCGTCGCCGCGCAAATCTTCCGGTGCCACGTCGTCGGCAACCAGCAGACGGATCCAATCGAGCGCTTCCGATGTGGACGGCTTCTTCTTCAGGCCTGGAACGTCGCGGATCTCGTAGAACTGCGTCAGCGCCGCGCGCACCAGATTTTGCTTGATTCCCGGATAATGGACCTCGACGATCCGATGCAGCGTCTCGATGTCGGGAAAGCGGATGAAGTGGAAGAAGCAACGCCGCAGGAAGGCGTCCGGCAATTCCTTCTCGTTGTTGGACGTGATGATGACGATCGGACGATGGCGCGCGCGGATCGTCTCTCCCGTTTCATAGACGTGGAACTCCATCCGGTCGAGTTCCTGAAGAAGGTCGTTCGGAAACTCGATATCGGCCTTGTCGATCTCGTCGATCAGAAGCACGACGCGCTTGTCGGCATCGAAGGCATCCCACAGCTTGCCTCGACGAATATAATTGCCGATGTCGTTGAAGCGGTCGTCGCCGAGCTGGCTATCGCGCAGCCGCGATACGGCGTCGTACTCGTAAAGCCCCTGCTGGGCCTTTGTGGTCGACTTCACATGCCATTCGAGGAGATCGAGACCGAGTGCGGAGGCCAGTTGGCGGGCGAGTTCGGTTTTTCCGGTGCCCGGCTCGCCTTTTACCAGCAGCGGCTTCTGCAGAGCGATCGCCGCATTGACAGCGACCGTCAGATCCTTTTCCGCAATATAGGCGTCCGTGCCGTCAAACCGCATCGCAAGTCCACTCCATGGCTCGTTCAAGGGCCGGTAAGTGCCCCGGCGGCAGCCACGACGTCAAGCTTGCCGCCGCGATTGCGTCGGGAGACCTGCGGACGAAACGCCTGCCTTCAAGCCTGAAGTGCGGGCAACTGGTGGGACAAAGCCTGACGCAGCTTTTCGAGCGCACGGCTTTCGATCTGCCGCACGCGCTCCTTGGAAATGCCGAGTTCTGAGCCGAGCGACTCCAATGTCGCCCCCTCTTCCGCCAGCCGCCTCTCGCGGATGATGCGCAATTCGCGCGCGTTGAGCGTCGTCAGCGCGCTTTTCAGCCAAGCCGAGCGGCGTTCGTCGTCGATCGACTGCAAGACCTGCTCGTCCGGCAGCGGCGCGTCGCAGCGCAGAAAATCCACACGATCGGCGCTGCCGGAATCGCCGTCGCCGACGGGTGCGTTGAGCGACGTATCGGAGCCCGAAAGGCGGGCATCCATGACCGCGACGTCTTTGACCTGAACGCCGAGTGCCGTCGCGATCTCCTGGTGTATCGCGCTCTCGGTCAACATTTCGCTGCCCTGGGACAGCCGCGCGCGTAGACGTCGAAGATTGAAGAAGAGTGCCTTCTGGGCAGAGCTGGTACCGCCGCGCACGATCGACCAGTTGCGGAGGATATAGTCCTGAATGGACGCACGGATCCACCAGGTCGCGTAGGTGGAGAAGCGGACCTCACGGTCCGGCTCGAACCGCGCCGCAGCCTCCAAAAGGCCCACATGCCCTTCCTGGATCAGGTCGCCCATGGGCAGGCCGAAATTGCGGAACTTGGATGCCATCGAGATGACGAGCCGCATATGGGCGGTCGTGATGCGATGCAACGCATCCTGGTCTTGCTGCTCTTTCCATCGAACGGCAAGCTGGTGTTCTTCGTCACGTTCGAGATAAGGCGCGGCCATAGCCGCCTTCACCATATGCCTGCGGGCTGCACTATCCATCAGCGGACCCTCTTTGTCGGCTTATCTGCAAACAATACGCAGAGCCAAAGGTTGCGGATCATTCAAATGTTTCGTGCGATTTGATCGAATGCGACAAAAAAAGCCCGGGCCGCAGCCCGAGCTTTTTTTGAAATCTAATAAACGATGGAGCCGATCAGGCTGCTTCGTCCTGGGAAGCCTCGTCCGGAGCCTCGTCCTCGTCGACGGCCTTGCCGCGCTTTGGACCCTTGTTGAGGTTGACCTCGATCAAGCGCACGGCTTCGGTGTCGGACATCTTGTTGACGGCGCCGATCTCGCGGGCCATCCGGTCGAGTGCCGCTTCATAAAGCTGGCGCTCCGAATAAGACTGCTCGGGCTGGTTCTCGGCACGATAAAGATCGCGAACGACCTCAGCGATCGAGATCAGATCACCGGAGTTGATCTTCGCATCGTATTCCTGCGCACGGCGCGACCACATGGTGCGCTTGACGCGCGCACGGCCCTGCACGACCTTGAGAGCGCGCTCGACGAAATCTGTTTCCGACAGCTTGCGCATTCCGATGCTCATGGCCTTGGCGACCGGCACCTTCAGGCGCATCTTGTCCTTCTCGAAGTCGATGACGAAAAGCTCGAGCTTGTGACCGGCTACTTCCTGCTCTTCGATAGCGACGATCGTACCGACGCCATGAGCGGGATAGACGATGGCTTCGCCTGTCTTGAAGCCCTGACGCTGATTGGATTTCTTATTCTGCATTGTCATTCGTTCTCGAGACTCCCTGTTACGCGCCCCGGCCTGGCCGGGACAAGCATGAGGCCCGGTCGAGCCGGACAGTGAAATGGACGATCATGTCCATCCCGTTTCATTCCGTCGTGAGTACCTGCGAGACGCAGCCACGCCGCGAAACAAGGTTGGCACTGGCCAACTCGGGGTCGCCATCTTATACAGCTGAAAAGACAGGGAACGTTCTTTCGTGGTGTCGTTGCGGTCGACGCATTGCCGCCACATGACGACAATTGTGCTTATCTAACACAAAAATCACCCGAAATCAAATATTTGCTCGGTCGGTCATGCACGACAGATCGTTCGGCGCGCCAACACCGAATCGCCGATAGGGGCGAATCGCCATCCACAGCCCATATGCGCGGCAGATTGTCTCAGTCGCCCTCGCCAGGCGCTTCGGAGAAGTATTTCTCGAATTTGCCTTCCACGCCGTCGAACTCGGCAGCATCGGCGGGCGAGTCGCGCTTGACCGTGATGTTCGGCCATTTCTCGGCGAATTCCGTGTTCACCTGAAGCCACTTGTCGAGACCCGGCTCGGTGTCCGGCTTGATGGCATCAGCCGGGCATTCCGGCTCGCAGACGCCGCAATCGATGCACTCGTCCGGATGGATGACGAGCATGTTCTCGCCCTCGTAGAAACAGTCCACGGGGCAGACTTCCACGCAATCCATATATTTGCATTTGATGCAGTTGTCGGTGACCAGATACGTCATGCGTGCTCCACGCCGTCCTTCGTGAGTGGTGGTGGGGTAGCGGCTTTGAAGCCCCATTGCAAGATGCCGCTTTGCCGCGCGGCCACCATTGCAAGCGTGGCGTTACGACAGGTCCGAGATGAGCAAAATCATGCTCTTGGGCGCCGTCCATGCAAAAGCATATACCCGCTCCCAACCGGCGCCGTCGCCTGCATTACTGGGTGATGAGCTTGACCCGCATGCCTGGCGCCACCTGACCGGTCGGTCCAAGCGCGTTGATCAGGCGGAACAGTTCCTCGCGGCGCTCGTCGCCTTCCATGCGTGCGGAGAGCGACGCGACCGTATCGGAAGCGCCAGCTGTCACGACGCGCAAGCGGAGTGGCTGCAGGGCAACCGCCTCCCCGGCCGTCATGCGGCGGAACGTCGTTTTAAGCACGTTCGCGGCACTGTCCAACTCCCGGCTGCCGCGGGGCGCCGCCGTCAGGAAACGATAGATCTGGTCGTCGACCTTGACGATCGTGACGTCGAACGACCAGCGATCCGCAGCTGCCCGCGCGCTGAGCGCCTCCAATCCGTTGATCGTGAGCGGTCGAAGCGACGCTTCGTCGAGGCCGGTGACCCAGCCGCTGCGCATGTAGTCGGCAAGCGGCGTGCCGGGATCGTCCACGCCATCGAAGCGAATCGCAAGATCGTTCGGTCCCGTGGCCAGCACTGCTTCAGCCGTGTTGTCGATTTCGAATCCCTGTGGGACGTCGAAACGAATACGCAGGTTCGGATGCAGGAAGCTTCGCCCACGGACATAGCCTTCCTCCGGACTATCGCCGAAGAGAAGACCGGAAATGCCATCGAGAAACAGATCGCGGTCCGCCGTACCGACGCCTTCTGGACCGAATGCGCGCGCGTGACGACGGGCGAGTTCGATGCGCTGGGGCGCCGTGGGGTGGCTCGCCAGGAAGTCCATTTGCGGGTCGTCGTTCGGTTCCGCCGAGCGGAAACGCGAATAGGACGCCATGGATTCCAGGAAACGTGCCGCCGCGTACGGATCGTAGCCGGCCTCACCGAGCATCCGAATACCGATCACGTCCGCCTGGAGTTCCTGGTTGCGGGAAAAGGCTGCCAGCCGCAACTGGCCGCGCGCAAGTGCCTGGCGCCCGGCAATATCCCCCGACAACACTTCCGAGACCACGCGGCCTGCAATCGCCTCGGCCTCTTCGCGTTGCTGCCGCTCGATGCCATGATTGGCCGTCACATGCGCCATCTCGTGCGACAAAACGGCCGCAACTTCGGCCGCATCGTTGGCAAGAGCCAGAAGCCCGCGCGTGATGTAAAGATAGCCGCCCGGAAGGGCGAAGGCGTTGATCGCCGGCGAATTCAGCACCGTGATCCGATAGGTCTGGCTCGGATTTTCGGAGACTTCGGTCAGTTTCCCGACGATTCGTGCCAGCAGAAGTTCAGTGCGTTGGTCGCGATATTCGCCACCATAGCTCGCGACGATACGTGGATGCTCACGCGCACCCAGCTGCGCCCGCGGATCATTGCGCGCGAGGCGCTCCACGGTCTGCGGGTTCTGAGAAGGCGCAAGAACGACGGTATCCTGCTCGCTGATGACGCTTTGGCATCCCGACAGCACGACCAGTCCGGCAAGCAGCATCACCGCCGCAACGGCCTTGCCGCTCGCAGTCGTTACACCCCGCCGACGCGGTCCCCAGCCATGTGCAATCGATTGAAACAGGTTCGTCGCCCCGCAGGATGCCAGCCGATGACTGGAGCATTACAACAGCAAAAGGTCGGTTCAAAGGCCGATCTTGCCCACCTTGGCTCCATCGCAAGGACGCGGGTCGACCTGTGACATTTTTGTCCGGATCGGCGATCGCACCCCTTAATTTGTACCAAGATAGTCCCGCCATCCGGCGAGATCAGCGCGTCTGAACATCGATTCAGTCGGTTCGTTCGCTCGGATCGAGCCTTGTTCGACATAGAGAATGCGGTCGCAGATGGTGCGCGCATCCTCCGGTTGATGGGTGATGATCAGCGTCGTCAACGCATTCTGGACGTGAAGATTCGCGATCAGCGCCCGCATATCCTCGCGCAGACCGGGTCCGAGCGCGGCAAAAGGTTCGTCCAGCAACAGCACAGGCTTTGCTCGGACCAGTGCACGCGCCATCGCGACGCGCTGCCGCTCGCCACCCGAAAGAGACGCAGGCCGCCGCCGCTCGAACCCACCGAGGCCGACGCGCGCCAGCGCATCGGACACCTGCTCCTTGCCGGCAGTGCTTTTGGCCTCGCGTGCGCCCTGTCCGAGCGCGATGTTCGCGGCGACGTCGAGATGTGCAAAGAGATTGTTGTCTTGAAACACCACGGAAATCGGCCGTTCGGCCGGCGCCAGCCGCGTGACATCGATAGTCCCGATGCGGATTTCACCCCGCTGCGGCTGCTCGAACCCTGCCAGAAGCGCAAACAGGGTGGACTTGCCCGATCCGGACGGACCCATGACGGCCGTGATGCTGCCCGCCGGGATCATCGTATCGAAAGCCATCTCCAGCGCGCCCCGGTCGTAGCGGAAGCGGACATCGTCGAATTCGATCGCCGGTGACGTCATTCCGCTCATGCTCATCTTTCCCGCACACTGCCGCCGCCATAGCGGGTCCCGGCGATCATGAACAGCAGGCAAAGAAAACCGAGAATGAGCGCCAGCCCGGCCGCATCATCGGTGCGATAACTGCCCATCCGTTGCAGCAGCAGATAGGGCAGCGTAACCAGATCCTGGCTTCCGAAGAGCGCGATCGCGCCGAGATCGCCGAGCGACAGGGCCATGGAAAACGCAAACGCTGCGCCGATGGTCGGGGCCAGCGCCGGTAGGTCGACCCGCAACAGCCGGCGCATTCTCGAAAGCCCCAGCGAGAGACTGAGCCGCTCCGTCCGCACCATGTGGCCGGCATAGGCCGGCTCCAGGAGCCTGAGCGCGAAGGGCAGCGCCATCAATGCGTTGACGACCACCACGATGACCGGCGCCGCAGCGAGCGGATCGACATGATCCCGCAAGACGAGAAACCAGCCGGCGCCCAGCACGACCGGCGGCACTAAAAGGATCAGCGATCCCGCCCCGGCAAGCGACGTTCGGAGCCCGCGGGCCGCCAAGTGGTGGCGACGGGCGCCGCCGGCGGCGTGGCGCGCCCGGGCAATCATGCCGGCCATCACCACAGACAGACATGCGGCAGCGCCCGCTATGAGGAGACTCGTCACCAGCGCGCGCTGGACCAAGGCTTCACGCAGAAGCGCGATCAGATCGGCAGCAATCCCAGAAATAAGAGTTGCGGCGAGCGGTGCCGCGACGAAGACGAGGCCAAGACCGATCACCAGCACGTCGAGAGCCAGCGCACGTGGTGATCTCGCATCGAACCTGCGCGGCAAGGCGCCATCGCCGCGCCCCTCCTCGGGCCGGGGCAGAAGCGCGAGCACGCCGAGAAGGGCACCGGTCAGCGCGATCTGGATCAGCGCCAGGGTAACCGCGCGCGGAGGATCGAAGTCGAACCGCAGCGCCTGGTAGATCGCGACCTCGATCGTCGTCGCTGCCGGTCCGCCACCCAGCAGAAGCACCAGCGTGAAGCTCGTGGCGCACAGCATGAAGACGAGGCCCGCGATGCCCGGGATGACCCGCGCCATGGCCGGCCACTCGATCAATCTGAACACCGTGCCCGCTGAAAGGCCCAATTGCGCGGCATTGCGCCAATATTCCGCCGGCACGCGCTCCAGCGCTGCAAGCAGCAATCTCGTGGCGAGCGGCATGTTGAAGAACACATGGGCGATCAGAATACCGGGGAGCCCGTAGACGGAAATCGGCTGCTCCGCTCCCAGCCAGCGATAGGCGTCATTGACGACCCCCTGGCGTCCCCAGATGGCGATGATGCCAAGGGCCGCGACGATGGCCGGCAGGCCGAGCGGCACGGCGAAGAGCCGCAGGATCCAGGCACGGCCGGTAAAATGCGGTCGCCGCGCCAGCGCCCGCGCCAATGGCAAGGCAAAAGCCAGCGAGAGAAGCGTCGAAAGTCCCGCCTGCCACAGCGTGAAGCGTACGACGCGCACCGTATAGGCATCGAATGCCGTCGACCGCGACGCATCGGTCCCTGCCGCCACCAGAAGTCCGGCGACGGCAAAGGCAACGATGCCGAGAATGATGGCAAGAGCCGCGATGCCGAAAGCGATATCCAGAGGATCGGCCCTGTAGGCACGCATCGCGGCTGCTCTTTGACTATTCGGCCATCACCGACAACCACTCATCGACCCAGGCGCGACGGTTGGCGGCAACCTCTTCCGGCGAGAAGAGCAGGCTTTCTTTCGGCTGAACCAGGCGCGAGAATGCTTCCGGCAGGTCTTCACTGGTGGGGCCCGCAGGCATCATCCAGTTGTAGGTCGGAATGGCATCCTGGAACCCTTCGCCGGTCGTGAAGCTCATGAATTCGCGCGCAAGCTCGATATCGGGGGCAGAGGCGAGCACGCCGGCGACTTCGATCTGCAGATAATGCCCTTCGGAGAACGCAGCCGCCTGATAGCGGTCCGTATCCTCCGAAACCATGTGGTAGGCCGGCGACGTCGTATAGGAGAGCACCATCGGCGCCTCGCCATCGGTGAAGAGGCCATAGGATTCCGACCAACCCGGCGCAACCGTCAGAACGCGGTCCTTGAGCTCGGCCCAGGCTGCAGGCGCATCGTCGCCGTAAACCGACTTGATCCAGAGCAGAAGCCCAAGCCCCGGCGTCGATGTGCGCGGGTCCTGGATGACGATCTTCTGGTTCGGATCACCCTCGACCAGGTCCTTCAGGCTCGTCGGGGGCGTGTCGATCGCTTCGGTGTCGTAGACCACGGCGAAGTGGCCGTAATCATAGGGCACGAAGACGTCGTCCTCGAAGCCGCCGGGCACGTCGATCGCACTCGTATCGATGTCATGAGGGGCGAAAAGGCCCGTCTCCTTGGCTTCCGCGACAAGATTGGTGTCGAGCCCAAGCACAACGCCCGCTTCCGCCCGGTCGCCCTCCAGCCGCAGCCGGTTCAGAAGCGCCACACCGTCCGCTGCGCCGACCCAGATGAGATCGCAGTCGCATATCGCCTCGAACGCTTCTTCGATCAGCGGGCCTGGGCCCCATTCGGCGACGAAGCTGTCGTAGGTGTAGACGGTGAGCGACCGCGTCGCCTCCTGCGCTCCGGCCGACACGGGCGCCAGGAAACTTGTAGCAAGCAAGATGGGAAAGAATGTCTTCAGCGTCATCAACGCCTCCTCCGTTTTTGCAATGTCAGGGGAATAGGCGTTTTGTGACGCGTCTAATCCCTCCGCCGGTATGAGCCGGATCAGGTTCTTCGGGTTGGCATGCGCCTCTCAGCCGTCCGTTTCCGGACAACACCCCGTTAGAGCAACTGCATGTGTAATCGCCGCCGGCAGCACTGGCAAGGCGCGTGAAAGCTGCTAGAGCAGCGGGCGATGCAGGCCACACCGACCCCGACCGACGCAAATGCCCATTTTGCCGTTCTCCTGAGCGGTGAGGTGACCGTGACGGAACGGCTGACGTCTCAGATTCACGGTGCCCGCGTGATCGCAGCCGACAGCGGCATGCGCCATGCAGCGGCACTCGGCGTCATGCCCGAACTTTGGGTCGGCGACTTCGATTCGGCCGATGCGCGCCTGATCGAAAGCTGGCCGGATGTCAGGCGGGAGCCCTACCCACCGGCAAAGAACGCGACCGATGGCGAGATCGCGATCGAGACGGCGATCGAGCGCGGGGCGCGCCGCATCCTACTCGTCGGCGCGCTGGGCGGCGAACGATCCGACCACGCCTTCGCGCACATGGCGCTGGCGGTAAAACTCAAGGAACGCGGCATCGATGTCACGCTGACATCAGGCGAGGAGGAAGGGTATCCCCTTCCCGGCGCCCCGCTGACCTTCGACCTGCCGAAAGGCAGCCTCTTCTCGGTGCTGGCGTTTGCCGATATCGCACGCCTGACGATCGAGGGCGCGCGCTATCCGCTCCACGATTTCGACTGCACATTCGGCACGACACGCACCATATCCAACGTGGCGGAAGGGCCGGTGACGATCCGGCATACGGGCGGCCCGGCCCTGCTGCTTGCCCGCCCGAACGACTTTTCTGGAGCCTGACCCCTTGGCATCACCACCCATCCTGAAGCTCGACGACATCCACCTGACCTTTGGCGGGACGCCGCTGCTGAATGGCGCCGACCTGCAGGTCGAGCCCGGCGACCGCATCTGCCTCGTGGGCCGCAACGGATCGGGCAAGTCGACACTGATGAAGATCGCCGCCGGCCTCGCCGAGCCGCAATCGGGCGAGGTGTTTCGCCATCCTTCGACCACGATCCGCTATCTCTTCCAGGCTCCGGATTTCGGCGGCTTTGCGGATGTGCGGTCCTATGCCGAGGCAGGCCTTGCACCGGGCGACGATCCCCATCGCGTGACCTATTTGCTCGAGCATCTCGGCCTGACCGGCGAAGAAGAGCCGGCCCGCCTTTCAGGCGGCGAGGCCAGGCGCGCGGCGCTCGCCCGTGTACTGGCTCCCGCGCCCGATCTCCTGCTTCTGGATGAGCCGACCAACCATCTGGACCTGCCGACCATCGAGTGGCTGGAATCGGAGCTCTCCGGTTTCCGCGGCGCCATAATCACGATCTCGCACGACCGCCGGTTCCTGGAAAAGGTTTCGCGCGCCACCGTCTGGCTCGATCGCGGCACGACCCGCCGGCTCGACCGCGGCTTTGCCCATTTCGAGGACTGGCGCGACCAGGTGATGGAGGAGGAAGAGCGCAACCTCCACAAGCTCGGCCGCGCGATCGAGCGTGAAGAGCACTGGCTGCGCTACGGCGTGACGGCGAGGCGCAAGCGCAATGTGCGAAGGCTCGGCGAACTCCAGTCGATGCGCCAGGAATATCGCACGCATCGCGGGCCGACCGGCCGTGTCGAGGCCCAGGCAAGCGACGTCGCCCAATCGGGCAAGCTCGTCATCGAGGCCGAAGCCATCGGCAAGTCCTATGGCGAAACGCCAGCCGTCGCCAACTTTTCTCTGCGGGTCCATCGCGGTGATCGCATCGGTCTCGTCGGCCCGAACGGCGCGGGCAAGACCACGCTGCTCAACATGCTGACGGGACGGCTCGAACCCGACGCGGGCTTCGTGCGCCTCGGCACAAATCTCGACATCGCGGTTCTCGACCAGCGCCGCGACGATCTCGACGAGAACGACACGCTTGCCCACTATTTGACCGACGGACGGGGCGACACGCTCCTCGTCAACGGCGTGCAGAAGCACGTGACCGGCTACATGAAGGACTTTTTGTTCCAGCCGGAACAGTCGCGCACGCCGATCCGCGAATTGTCGGGCGGCGAGCGCGCGCGCCTCATGCTGGCGCGCATCCTCTCGCGGCCGTCGAACCTGCTGGTCCTCGACGAGCCCACCAACGACCTCGACATGGAAACGCTCGATCTGCTGCAGGAACTCGTCGCGGGCTATGAAGGCACGGTGATCCTCGTCAGCCACGATCGCGATTTTCTGGATCGCACTGTGTCATCGGTGATCGCGCCGGCCGATCTTTCCGCACCGGATGGCCGCTGGACGGTCTTTGCCGGCGGCTTCTCCGACATGGTGGCGCAGCGCAAACTGTCCGCGGACGCGGTAAAGAGGGCGACTGCCGACAAGAAAGCGGCTTCCGCAGGCAACCGGGACAAGGCGCAGCCCGTAGCAGTGTCCAGCCGGAAGCTCTCCTACAAGCAGAAGTTCGCACTCGAAACACTGCCGAAGGAAATCGAGAAAAAACAGGCCGAGATCGCGGCGATCGAGGCGCGCATGGCAAAGCCCGATTACTTTACCAAGCAGGCCGAAGCTTTTGCCCGCGATGCCAAGGCGCTTGAAACATTGCGCGGCGATGTCGATCGTATGGAAGAGGAATGGCTGGAGCTCGAAGTTCTGCGCGAGGAAATCGAGGGCTAGGCCTCTCGTCTTGGCTCTGTGCTTAGCCTCGAATGCCAGAGAAGGATGAGCGGCACTGCGACGAGTTCGAGGCCGAGACCGACCAGATGCCCGGCCGTTGGCGCGCCGACGAGGATGAGCGAATAAAGGCGCGCCAATCCGCCAACGAATGTAGCAGCGCCCAGCAACCTGATCCGCTCGGTCTTCGTCTCGATATGCGGAATACAGCTCCACCACGCCAGGCCCAGCACGAGAAAGACGCCGGACAGAAAGCGGACGTGACTGTCGAGATCGTCCGACCAGGGCGGCGTCGTCGCCAGGAAGGCCGGTCCGGTGAGGACGCCTGCCAGACCAGCGCCGATCGGCACGAGCGCAAGCACCGCGATAATCAGCTGCAGGAGACGCCGTTGTGTCACCTCGTCTCCTGATGAGTGCTCAGTTGGATATCAGAACCGCTCGAAGTGCTTCCGCACGCGCTCGATGAAGCCATTGAGCTCGGGCGCTTCGTTGTTGTTCATGTCGTAGAGCGCAAGATAGTCCGGGGGACGCTTGCCACGGAAGGTGGCCCACGCCCAGCGGCGCGCCATCTTGCGCGGCGGATCCCCCATCAACATGGCACGCCAGCGGTCGCCGCCATAGGTCGCCACGAACACGACCTTCTGGATATGGGTGAGGTTCGGCACCAGCCGACCCCGATCGGCCCCAGCCGACATGGTGAAGGAGACGCCCGGCACGAAGATGCGGTCGAAATAGCCCTTGAGGATGGCCGGATAGCCGAAATTCCATACGGGATGGACGAAAACCATCGCGTCGGCAGCGTTGAGCCGCTCCACATAGGGCCGGATCGTGTCCGTCACGTTTCCCGGCACGTCATGGTAGTTCAGCCGCTCTTCGCGCGAGAGCGCAGCCTCGAAACCTTCGTCATAGAGGCTGAGCGGGTCCACCTCGTGGCCGGCACCCCGCAATGTTTCACAAACGGTATTGAACAGCGTCCGGTTGAAGCTCGTCTCGACCGGATGGGCATGCACGACATGAACGCGCATCAGGCAGCGCCTCGCGCCTGTTCTGCCAATCCGGCAAAAAGCCACACGCGGCCGGAATCGAAATCGAAATCCGGGTCGTCCCAGGCGATCATCTTGCCGGGATTGAGAAGACCTTTCGGATCGGCCTCCTTCTTGAAGGCAAGTTGGGCGCGATCCGTTTGCTTCATTCCGCCTTCTTCCAGCGTGTAACGATGCGGATTGAAGACGAGACAACCGTTCTCCTCATGCAGGCGGATGATTTCCTCCAGCCGCTCTTCGCCCGTGTAGCGCACGATCGGCAGGCCGGAGAAGACGATGCGCCCGTCGAAGCGCGTCATCTCGATATGCATCGGCATCTCGTCGCCGAGCATCCGATGGATCTTCTCAAGATGCTCGAGCGTCGGATACTGCGTCTGGAGATAAGTGATCGTCGGGTCGATCTTCAGGCCGCGCAGTGTCGTGTGGTTCCAGGTGAACTCGTAGATCGGCGGCAGCTTGCGCCCGGCCGCATCGAGATCGTTCACATCGCTGCGGTGCAGGATCTCGCCGCCATGGTGAGAGGTAAAGAGGGTCAGCGCATCGACAGAATTCGGCGCGACCATGATCAGCACCACCGACTGGTCCTGCCTGAGAAAATCCCGGTAGCGGCCGAAATAGTCGTAGGGCACCGGCGCGGCGACCGGCGAGATTTCCTTGAGCAGGATGCCGTCCTGCCCGGCAAGCGCTTCGGCATAGCGGCAGGAATCGAGGAACTCGTCGAAGCCGACGACGACTTCCACCCAGTCATAGGCAGGTGCCAGCGGCATCTCCGCTTCGACGATGATGCCGTTGGTGCCGTAGGCATGGGCAAGCTTCATGATGTCCGCGCCGGCAATGTCCAGCACGCGCGGAGTTTCCTCGCAGGTGACGATCTTCAGGCCAAGGATGTTTCCGAGATTGCGCAGGCCGCCCCAGCGCACCGATCCGATGCCGCCCGAGCCGCCCGCGATGAATCCGCCGATCGTCGCCATGCGATAGGTGGAAGGGTGGAACCGCAGCTCGGCCCCAACGGCAGCCTTCGTCTCCTCGTCCATCTTCACCATGATCGCACCGGCTTCAGCCCGCACGCGATCCGGCTTGATCTCCAGCACCTTGTCCATGTTTTTGAGATCGAGCATGGCCCCGCCGGCAAGCGGCATGGCCTGGCCGTAATTGCCGGTGCCGGCGCCCCGCGGCGTGATCGGAACGTCGAACTTGTAGGCAGCGGCAAGGATCGTCACGACATCCTCGACACTGCGCGGCATGACGACGAGATCGGCTGTCACCTGATCGAGCTGCGCCTTCAGGATCGGTGAATACCAATAGTGATCGCGGCTCTTCTGCTGCACGAGCTTCGGGTGATCTTCGATCGGGATATCGCCAAGCGCCGCGAGAAAGCCGTTCAGGTCCATGATGTGTCTCCCATGAGATCGTCGAGGTCGCGGTAGTCTGGCAGTTTTGCATCGATGATACGGCCGGCCCGCATGATCTTCCGGTCGGACTGCGGGCGCGCCATCATCTCCGACCAGCTGCGCGCGGAAAGAAGCACGAGATCGGCCGGTGCGCCGACGATGACTTCGGCGCGCGTCGCCATGCCGGCGAAACGGGCGGGCCAAGCCCCCATGCTCTGGGTCCAGGCCCAGGCTTCATCGGCCGGATGATCGAAATGGAGGATGCGCGCGCCCTCCCGCAGCACCTCGATGCCGTCCAGGTCGCCATAGGCATAGAACGGGTCGCGCGTGTTGTCGGAGGCGATAGCGACGGGCACGCCGGCTTCCGCCAGCTCCCGCAAAGGCGCGACACCGCGCCAGCGGGGCGTCTTGCGCGCGCCGCTTTCGCCCCGATCCTGGAGATACATGTTGCACATCGGCAGCGAGATCACCGCGACCCCGGCCTCTGCCACGCGCTCGACGGTTTTCTTGAACTTCGTCTCGTCCTGCACGGCGAGCGCGCAGCAGTGACCTGCGGCGACACGGCCCCTGTAGCCCAGTTCGATCACCGCATCGGCCAACCAGTAAAGCGCGGACGCGTCCGGGTTACCGGTCTCGTCGCAATGGATGTCCAGATCGAGCCCTGCCTCGCCGGCCGCTTCCACGACGTTGCGCATCGCCTGACGCGTCTCGGGATGATCGGCGATCGCGCCGCCCAGAACGCCTCCGCCGGCTTTGGTGCGGCGGGCAACCTCCGCCACGATAGCCTTGTCGAGCAGATGGTCCGGCCCGAGCAGCGACACACCCTGCAGCTCGATGCGGTCGGCCCAGCGCTCGCGCACCTTCTCGAACACGTCCCAGGTGATGCCGTGCTGCGGCGGGGCGCTATCGAGATGGGTTCGGATCGCCGCGGTGCCATGCGCGTAAGCCGCGGCGAGCGAGAATTCCATGCGCCGCTCGACATCGGACGCAGACCAGTGCCGCTCGCGATCTTCGGCGACCGAAAGCAGCGCGTTCATCCATGTCCCATCGGGGTTTGGCTTGCGGGGCCAGATATGGCCCTTGTCGAGATGCGTGTGGATGTCGACGAAAGCAGGCAGCACGAGCCCGTCGCGCATGTCGTGGATTTCGGCGCCCGCTTCATTAAGCCCGTCGGCACCATCCTTTGGCGAGGGCTCGATGGCAGTGACAAGACCACCCGCGATGGTGATGTCGACGCGCGGCACTGCGCCGGATGTCGGTTTTCCGGCAAGCGCATCCGGCAGACGCGCGTTTCTCAGGACAAGACGGCTTGCCCCGGTTGCAGTCGTGGCGGTCATCAATTCTCCCGGCGGATTGCACTCTCGTGCCAACGCCGTAGCGAGAGCCAGGAGATGAAGGAGGTCAAGGCAAAAATCGCGACGCCCGTGGCCGTCAATAGGACAAGCGCAGCAAAGAGGCGCGGAATATTGAGGCGATACTGGCTTTCAAGCAGCCGGAAGGCGAGCCCGGAACCGGCACCGGCGGAGCCGGCTGCAAATTCGGCAACAACGGCGGCGATCAGCGCCAGCCCACCACCAATGCGCAGGCCCGCCATGAAATAGGGCAGAGATGCCGGGATCTTCAAATGGATCAATGTCTGCCAGCGGCTGGCGCCATAGAGCTCGAAGAGGTTGATCAGGTTGTGGTCGACGCTCTTCAGCCCCTGCACCATGTTCGACAGGATCGGGAAGAAGGCGACGAGGAAGGCACAGATGAGCAAGGCCGTCTGCGTGTCCGACGCATAGATCAAGAGCAGCGGCGCGATCGCGACGATCGGCGTAACCTGGAGAATGACCGCAAAGGGAAAGAGGGCAAGCTCGATCCAGCGCGACTGGACGAGAAGGATCGCAAGCCCCACCCCGCCGACGAGCGCCAGAAAAAGCGCCGTGAAGGTGATCTTGATGGTGACGAACAGAGCCGGAGCAAGCGTGCCCCAGTCGTTCCACAGAGCCTGCGCCACGAGCACGGGGCTCGGCAGGATGTAGTGCGGCACTTCGTTGATGGTGACGTAGAGATGCCAGGCAAGGATCGCGAGGCAGAACATGCCGAGCGGCACGACGATGCGCAGAACCTTGTCCGGAACACCCGAAGGGCGCACCGGAACGGGCGCCGTTGCAGCTTCGTCGGCAAGCGGCGGCGCCGCTGCGAGATTGCGGTCGACGGCATCAGCCATGGTGCACGCCTCCACCCTTCACGATCGCCGCCTGCAGCGCATCGGACACCTCCGCGCAGATGGCGCGATACGTCTCAGACGTCCGAAAATGATCGTCACGCTCAAGCGGCGGATCGAGCGCGATATCAGCGAAGACCTGGCCAGGCCTCGCCTTCATCACGACGATGCGGCTGGAAAGATAGGCGGACTCGAAAACCGAGTGCGTCACGAAGATGACGGTCAGGCCCGACTGTGCCCAAAGCTTGAGCACGTCGTCGTTCAGTTTCTGCCGCGTGATCTCGTCGAGCGCCGCGAAGGGCTCGTCCATCAAAAGAAGCTTCGGCTTGGTGACCAGTGCGCGCGCGATCGAGACGCGCATCTTCATTCCGCCGGACAGCTCGCGCGGATAGGCATCGGCAAAATCCTGAAGGCCGACGAGCGCCAGCGTCTCCATGATCTGGTCCTTCACCGCATTCTTCGGCTTTCCGCGCAGCTTCAGCGGTAGATAGACATTGCCGAACACCGTCTGCCACGGCATCAGCGTCGGCTCCTGGAACACGAACCCGACATCGCCCTGAGGCAGGCCGCGGCTGTCGATCTGCGACGACGGCCAGTCGATCGTTCCGCTGCTCGGCGCCCCGAGGCCAGCGATGATGCGGAGCGCCGTCGACTTTCCGCAGCCCGAAGGGCCGAGCAGGCTGACGAACTCGCCGGGACGCACGGACATCGTCATGTTCGACAATGCCATCGTCCCGTTCGAAAACACCTTGGACACATTGGTGAGAGCGACCACCGGGCGCGAAGCCGCACGCCCGGTAGCAACCTGTTCCGAAGGTGTCTTCAACGCCAAACTCACGGCACCCGCCTCTTCGCTCACCCGCAGGCCTGGACCTACTGGTCCATCAGATCGACGCCGACGCCCTGGCAGACATATTCGGTCGTGTAGGCCTGGCTGATATCGATCCCGGCCTCGAACACGCCGGCCTCGACCATGTTGTCGTAGAAGTTCTGCCAGCGCGCGTCGGTCATGCAGCCGATGCCCTGTTCCTCGGCCTCACCGGAAACGACGATACCGTATTCCTTCATCTTCTCCAGCGAGTAGGCGAGCTGCTCATCCGTCATTTCAGGATTGTCCGCCTTGATGAGTTCGTTCGCGGCCGTGTTGTCGCCATAGAGGTAGTTGGCCCAACCGATCGCAGTCGCTTCGACGAAGCGCTTGGCGACATCCGGGTTCGCGTCGACGAAAGGCTTCATCGCCTCGATCGTCGTGGAATAGGGATCGAAGCCTTCGTCCGCGAGCAGATAGACGACCGGTTCGAAGCCCGCCTGACGCTCGATCTCGAACGGCTCCGATGTCAGATAGCCCTGCTGCACCGCTTTCGGGTCCGCGATGAACGGCGCCGGGTTGAAAGTATAGGGCGTATACATTTCGTCCGAGAAGCCTTCGAAATTCGACTTCATCCATTCGAAATAGGTGGTGAACCCTTCCTGGCCCATGATCAGCTGGCTGGCGCCGGAAAGGTCGGCGAAGGTGTCGAAGCCCTGGTCGGGATGCGCGATCAGAACCTGCGGGTCCTTCTGGAAGATCGCCGCGAGCGTGATCGTCGGAATGCCTTCCTTGACCGCGTTGATCGCAGAGGTTGCCCCACCCATGTAGAAATCGATCTGACCACCCACGAGCAGCGCCCGGTTCGCGCCCTGAGGCCCGCCCTGACGGATGGTGACGTTGAGGCCGTATTCCTCATAGGTGCCGTCGGCGACCGCCTGATAGAAGCCCCCATGCTCGGCCTGCGCCAGCCAGTTGGTGCCATAGCTGACGTCGATCAGCTCGGCGTCCTGCGCGGCGGCAGGCAGCGTCAGCATCGTCGATGCAACGAGCGCGGCGGCAAGAGAACCCTTCAACGAAAGCGACCTCACAAACACTGGCATCATGCGTCCCCTTTTTTGGCATGCCGCTTACGATGAGAGCATTCATGCTCGCCCGTCCGGCTTGCCGCTGAGACTATCGAAACGCCAACAGGTGTTAAGCCCAAAGATTCATCAAACACCGCTTTGCCTGCACATTAATCAGTCGACATTCTTTTCCCGATTGCATGGTGACACGGCACGATTATTGTCCGCTGCATGAAGCGCCTCCACCCCACCGACATCTACCCACCGTTTTCCGCCTACAGCCACGGCGTCGTCGTGCCTGAGGGTCACCGCATCGTGTTCTGTTCCGGCCAGTTGGGCATCGCGCCCGATGGAACGATCCCCAGCGATTGCGCCGGCCAGACTCGGCTGTGCTTTTCAAACGCAGAGGCAATCCTCAGGGAAGGCGGTCTGTCCCTGGCGGACGTCGTCAGGATCAATGCCTACGTCACAGATCGCAGTTACCTGCCGGACTATATGAGCGTTCGAAACACACTGTTCGCTGCGCCCTATCCCGCCTCGACGTTGATGATCGTCTCCGGTTTCGCCCGCGCGGAATTCGTCGTGGAGATCGAACTCGTCGCGGCCGGCAAAGCCTGAAGGAGACACCGCATGGCCCGCAAGATCTGGTGGACCGACTTTCTCGCCAGCGATTTCGACCATTGCGATCCGATGGCGACGATCGCGCTCGTGCCGATTGCAGCCATCGAACAGCATGGCCCGCATCTGCCCGTCGGCACCGACACGATCATCAACCAGGGTCTGCTCGACGAACTGATCGCCGCGACACCGGAGACGCTCGATCTGCGTATTCTGCCGGTGCAGTCCGTCGGCAAGTCGAACGAGCATCTTTTCGCCAAGGGCACCGTGACGAAGACGGCGAAGACTCTGATCGACGCGTGGACGGAGATCGGCGACAGCGTGGCACGCGCCGGAATCCGCAAGCTCGTTTTCGTCAATTCCCATGGCGGCAATGTCGACATCATGAGCATCGTCGCGCGCGAATTGCGCGTGCGCCACGGCATGTTCGCAGTGAAAACGGGCTGGAGCTTCGGCTATCCGGACGGGCTGATCGATCACGACGAGCAGCGCCATGGCATCCATGGCGGCGATGTCGAGACATCGCTGGTGCTGCATTTCAAGCCGCACCTCATCGACATGCAGCGGGCGGAGAATTTCACCTCTGTTGCCGTTGCCGATGAGGCGCACTACAAGCATCTTCGCCCGACCGGCATGCCCTCTTACGCCTGGATCGCGACCGACGTGCAGTCATCCGGTGCGGTAGGCAATGCCGCTGCAGCGACGGCCGAAAAGGGCAGGCAGATCGCTGCCCATCAGGTGCGGGGGATGCTGGACCTTCTCGATGAGGTTCGGCGCAGGCCCCTACCCACGGCCCCATCGGGCCATTGAGCAAAGCACGTTGCTGGATGAGCGGCCGTCAGCCGCGGCGGCAGTAGCCATCGCGGATAGTCTTGGCAATCGAGATGCCATTCAAGGTCTGGCGATGGGTGGCAACGGCCAGGCGTCCGCGCACCGTGTCGGGCGCAAGTGCCAGATCCGCCATCGGCATCGTGTCGTTCCAGAAGCCACCGATGATGTGGTCCTGGATACCGGTCGCCGAATCCATCTGCTCCCAGCGCTTGTCCTCGTAGAACGCCTTGATGACGAAGTATTCCAGGAGCAGGCCGGGACTGAACCGCTTGTAACTCTCGTCATAAGCGCATTTCGGCGTGAAATTCGTGGCGCCGCTGGCCATGTTGATGCTGACCGCAATCGGCTTGCCATCGAGCAGCAGGCTGTCGATCACGCTCAGCCCGGCCGTGCCGCCATAGGCAAGCCGCGCAAATGCCGCATGGCGCGAATTGGCGAGAAACGACGTGCCGCGCGCACCCTTCCAGCCGGAATGCTCGATGCGCAGGAACTCTTCAAGCCGCCGGTCGACAGCCTCGGGGCAATCCACGCGTTCGAAGCTGACTGTCCCGATTTCCTTCAATCGGCGCAGATTGCGCTGCAGGTCCTTGGCGCGGCTGCGGCTGAGCACGGTGTCGATATGGCTGTCGAAACCACCCTCCATACGGGTCAGCTTCGGGCGATCGTAGCGATGGGTTTCCTCCACGATCAGGCCGGCGCGGCGCGCCTCCTGCATCAGGCTCGTAGCGAAGACCGAACTCATGTCGATGTGGCGAAGAATGAAAAGCGGTGCGATGCGCCCGGCCGCAAGCAGGTCCACGAACTGCGCGATCACGCGCGCCCCGTGGCGGCGGTGAATGAGTGGCGCTCCACTCGCCTGATAAATATTGGCCGCACCGCGCGCCACGTTGAAGGGTGCGATGCCGAAATTGCGAAACGGAAAGAGCCCGACGATACCGGCGCCGGGCGATCGCATGACGAGCGCCCGCTTGCCGGCCTTCCGCTCCACGCGACCGAGACCCGCCAGCAGGTAGGACCGTGCGTAAAACGGGTTCTCCACGAGGCTCTCTTCGGACAGATGATCCCATTCCTGCGCATCGAGCTGGAGCAGCGCGCGCGCATCGCCGATCGACCAGTCGAACTCATGGGCGCGACGTTTGTTGGTGAGCGTTGCGCTGCCGCCGAGGACCTGCGTCTGGCTCATGACGGATTTCCTTTCAAGGCTGCAGTGCCAAAGCTGTCGGGGATACCGACCGGCAGAATGATGCCGAGCCGCCGGTAACTGAAATAGGCCATCAGGCCGCTGCGCATCGTGATCGACACCGCAGTGGCGATCGCCGCTCCGTAGAGACTGATCAGAGGTACGAGCGCAAAGCTCAGCGCGATGTTGAGGGCGAGCGCCATCATGAAACTGAGCGAGCAGGCGCGTTCTTCGCCAAGCATCGTCAGCACGTCCTCGCCGGGGCCGAGCAGGCAGCGGATGACCGTGCCGAGGCAAAGCAGCGGCACGACGAGCGCAGCGGCCTCGAAGCCGTCACCGAAGAGGCTGAGGAGTGGCGCGGCGAGGATGCTCAACGCCAGCGCGCCGATCGCCGTCAGCGTGCTGGAGATGACAGCGGCCTGGCGGACCATGGTCTGCAATCCAGCCCGGTCACCCCTTGCGGACAAGGCGGCGAAACGCTGTGCCGTCACCGCCGAGACCCCATAGGGAACGTAACCCAGCACCTGCGCCAGACGAGTGGCGGCGAAATAGAATGCGACGAGCTCCGGCGGCAGGAAGAGACCGAGGATCAGAACGTCTGCATTGAGGAACAGCACCTCCGCCGCATCGACGAGCGCGATCGGCAAGGCGGCGCGGAGCCATTTGCGCCGTTCGCCGAAGGCAGGCGAAGCACTTTGCAGCGCCTCTTTCAGATGTGAGCGGATCAGGACGTACTGGAGGAGGCAACTCGCCGCGAGACCGGCGATCGTCAGCGTCATCACCGTAAAGGCATCGGCACTTTCGCCCATTGCCAGAAGACCGACAAGACCGACGATCAAGCCCAGATGCCGCATCACATAAGCAGGCGCAATTCCGAGCGTCGGCTTGTCCATGCCGCGCGCGATCGCCTCGAGATAATCCTGCAGGGTCAGAAGCGGCGCCGCCATGAAGGCGATCATGCCGAGCGCCACCATGGCGCCATCGAAACCGAACGGGTTGAGCCAAAGCATGCCGATCGCGCCGAGCGCCAGGCTGCCTGCAAGGCAGGCGACCACGCCGAAGACTGCGCGCAGAAGCCCTGCAGCCGCATGCCGCTCGCCTGCCTCGAGATACTGCGAGAGGAAGCGGCAGATAAGCTGGTTGGTGCCGACCGTTGCACCATGGCCCATCAGCAGCAACCAGACGAGCAGCAGGCTATACCGCCCGAAATCCTCCGGCCCGATCATGCGCGCCGCAAGGATCTGGGCGACGAGCGCAAGCCCTGCGCCGATAACGCGCACGCCGATGACCGTCAGCCCCTGTCGCCGGCGGGCGTCGAACAATCTCGCCAGAGTGTCGCTGCGCCTGGAAATGACCGTGCTCCTACTCGGCTGCCTGCAACATCGGTTCGGGCTGTCGGTCGAGCGGAACCAGAAAGCCCGGCTCGCGCGAATCCAGCTTGTAGCGCATCACGCGCTTGAAGCTCTGCCGCTTCTGCTGGCCCGCAAGACGCCATGCGACCGCAAGGCCGCATTTGGCATAGGCTGCAAGACCGTCGGTTGAAGCCGAACGCGGCGTATAGCCGTGCTGGCGCAGCAGTCCATTGCCGTATTGCACGCCGAAATGGCGGCGGATTGCCGGTGTCCAATGTTCGGTCGTAAGCGAGATGTTGAGGCAATCGGCATTTTCCACGCGGTGCGGCCCGTTCAGCGGCCAGTGCAGCATGTCGCCGGGCTTGAGGTCGTAGATGCGCGCATGCGCATCGAACCAGGGCTGGTACGGCACCTCTTCCTCGGTGCGCCCGCGGATAATGTTTTCGAGATCCTTCGGCTTCAGGAAGGGTTCGCCGTTTGGATAGATGTAGATCCGCTTCTCGCCGCGGATCTGCCAGAGTGACTGCCCTGGCACGTCGGCGTGGTAGAAGACCTGCGCATTGGGTGAGGAGATCAACAGGCCCATCGATTTGCGGATGACCTTCATCTCGGGCACCTGCGCGCCGATCTCGGCAAACATCTCGTCGAGCAGCGCGCCGAATTCCGGCACCACATTGTGGACCGAGGTGACGTTGATCCAGATGCGGCCCTGGCGCACGGCGTCGATCAGCTGCTTGCCGCTCAGATCGCCACGCTGACAATAGGACCAGGTCCGAACATCGTGACCGCCGCGGCCCATGGTGTTGATCGCCATCTGGTGCGGTTCGATCGCATCCAGAACGCGTCCGAGCTGTTCGTCACCGAACAGCGGACGTTCATGCAGCCGGTGCCGCAGCTTCACGTCGTGATGTCCCCAAAGCGCACGCGCTTCTGGTCCGAAATTCGCGAAAAGATCCGTCATCTGCCATCTCCCCAGCACAAGACATCGATCGGTTACGACGCATGGGATCGCATCGATGGCCGCAGTGGATGCCGTCAATCATCCGGGACGCTACGGGTCAGCGATTACCAGACATTGAAACCGGGGCGTGTGGATAGCGCAGCACCGCCGCAATTCGTCCTGATGCTTAACCGCTGCTTACGGCTGCGTGTGCTATTGTCGTCAATGGTCACAACATGAGCTTCGCGGAACTCGAAGCGGCCCTGATTGTTACGCGGCCACTGATGGGGACCCAAGCAATCATGTCGACACGCAACGGCAGTACGAAAGATGACCAGCACGACGAAGAAAAGCGCGCACCTTTGCGCGCCAAGGTCGTTGGCATCGGGCGTGCTTTCGGCGGCGCGCTGATCTTCTCGCTGCCGATGCTGATGACGATGGAGCTCTGGTGGCTGGGCTTCATGCTCGACCGTTTCCGCCTCGCGATGCTTGTCATCGTGACATTGCCACTGCTCGTCGGCCTCGCGCGGCGGATCGGCTTCGAAGATACCTGGGACTGGCAGGAGGACGTGCGCGATGCCTGCGTCGCCTTCGCCATCGGTCTTCTCACCGCCACGGTCGTGCTTTCCGTCTTCAAAGTGATCGGTCCTGGCATGTCGTTCGATGAGGTGATCGGTAAGATCGTGCTGCAGGCAATTCCTGCCAGTATCGGGGCACTGCTTGGTCGCAGCCAGCTCGGCAATGAGGGTGGCGAGTCGGACAAGGAGAACGCTGAAACTGCGTCCTCAACCACGCCCATGCGCGACTATGGCGGCGAGATGTTCCTCATGGCCGTAGGCGCCCTTTTCCTCAGTCTCAATGTGGCGCCGACCGACGAGATGCCGATGATCGCCCAGATGATGACGCCGACGCATGCCGTGCTGCTGCTGGCGCTTTCTCTTCTGGTCATGCACGGCTTCGTCTATGCCGTCGGCTTCAAGGGGAGTGCTCTGCCCACCAACGACGAGCCCTGGATCAGCGATTTCGTGCGCTTCACGCTCGTCGGCTACATGCTGGCCATTCTTATCAGCCTGTTCGTGCTGTGGAGCTTCGGCCGGCTGGACGGAGAGGCCTTCCTTCCGACCGTCATGACGACGATCGTTCTTGCGTTTCCAGCGGCCCTTGGCGCTGCTGCTGCACGCCTCATCCTGTAAGGGTACTCATGCGCGAAAAGTTCGAGAGAGCAACCGGCGCCGAGAAGCGGGCCGAGCAGGTCGAATGGGCCATCGGGATCGTGTCGGCGATCGTCATCATCGCAATCGTCGGATTTCTTGTCCACCGTGGAGCCACGGCAACCGGCGGAGCACCGAACCTCAGCGTGACGACCGAGCGGGCTGCCGATTTCGGCGAGACCGGCCAATTGCTCTTCAGCGTTCGCAACGATGGCACACGCGCCGCAGCCAATGTCATCGTCTCTGCTGCCTTCGATGACGGCTCAGGCGAGATGCGAAAGCGTTCGGTGCACCTCGACCATATCTCGGCCGGCTCGACCAAGACCGGCGGACTTTATCTGCCGCAGGACACCGTCGAATTCGAGGTATTTGTGGAAGGTTACGCGGACCCGTAGAGCGTCAGCGCACCTGCTGGCCAATATTGAGGTAGGCCGCATCGAAGTCACCGTGCTCCGCCAGCCGGTCCCAGTTGAGGATCGTGACCTCAGAGCCCTTCCACGACACGAGCTCGTGCTCACGAAGATCCCGAATGGTGCGATTCATGTGAACGGTCGAGAGCCCCAGCGCGTCGCTCAGTTCCACCTGGCTGATCGGGAAACTGAACCGGTTGCCATCCACCAGTTCTACCACCTGCAGCCGGAGGAAGATTTCGCAGAGCAGATGGGCGAGCTGCGCGCTGGCGGACAGACGTCCGGAGGTGACAAGCCAGCGCCGATGCACGGCGGCATCGATCAGCGTCGACAGCCACAACAGCCGGGAAAGATGCGGTTCGGTTTCCGTCAACTCGCGCAACATGCGGTGCGGCACGAGCGCAACCTGGCAATCGCTCAACGCTACCACACCATGATCCATTTCGTTTAGCAACAGGCTGTGCAGATCGACGAAATCGCCGGATACGTGGATGGCGCTGATCTGTCGCTTCCCGTTTGCGAGAAGGTGATAGCGCGCAGAAAACCCTGAGAGGACGAGACAGCTTTCGGTGGGGATATCGCCCTCACGCACGATGTCGTGTTTGGCAGGAACCAGCTTCTGCCGAGCTCCCATCTGATCGATGATCGCGCACTCGGCATCGGTCAACCTGTCGCGAGCAGAGAGATTGAGCTTGAGGCAATGCGGCATGCATCTTCCATTCAACGAGTTGTACTGACAGTGGCGCCTTCATGGCCGTCATCAAGAGACCGAGCAAGCGGGATGATCTAATCCGGCTGCAGCAGTTTTGCGAAAGGAAGATGAAGCACCAAACGTCCCTGCGCGTCAAACACGTGCAGGACCCACTGCGAGCGATCCAACCCCTCGTCTATCCCCTCATGCATAATATCGAGGGCGCTGCGAATTGCTTCCTGCTGGAGGACAGTTTCGTTGGCCAGAAAAATCCCGTCGACCGTTTCGGTGCCGTGCTGTTTGGTGAACTTGAACTGATAAACCGGCAAGACTGGCTCCAAGCGTTGTTGCAGGGACTATCGTCTCTCCTCGCCGGACGATCCCTTCGAGACCAAAAGCCACGCGCACTCTCGATGTTCCATCTTGCTTAGGCGAAGCGGCGGCTCAGATGGGGTGACCCCGACAGGCCGAAGCGCCAAGGGAGGTCCGCATTCTTGGTGATGCCGATGCGCGGCCCCACGAGTATTGGTTGGGACATCATCGACGGGACGTGAATCTGCAAATCACATCCATCGAACGGTTGCCCATCATCGGCCCGATCGATGCCCAAGGCTTGCCCGAGCCGCCCTGGCCCGGCGCACAAATCCTCAAGCTTGTCGCGTCCTCGCCGCACTCGCATTGCGTCCACGCCAAGGCCCGGCTCGATTGCTCGAAACAGCACGGCCTGCCCCCTGGCGCAGACCACATTGAGGCACCAATGGATGCCGTATGACCGGTAGACATAGGCGTGTCCCGGTGGCCCGAACATCGCACGGTTGCGCACGGTTTCACCGTTGAAACTGTGCGACGCAGCATCATCGTGTCGATAGGCTTCGGTCTCGACGACAAGTCCACCGACCCCACGCACGATCAGCGTGGCACCGATGAGGGCCCGCGCAAGGGCAACGGTATCACCATCGAAGAACGACGGCGGCACGAGGGAAGGGACTAGCAGTTGGTCGCTCGAGGTTCGCATTAAAGCGCGAAGCGACCCCTCACGCCGCTTCGCCGGAAGCCGCCCGCGCGGCCAGATCGATCTCTGCGATGATTGATCGGCACTGCTGGCGACACTGCTGGATCATGCTGGGATGGTCAGCCATCACGGCCAGCTGGAGATTGAGATAGGCATCGTTGAAGGTTCGTCGCATCCGACCGGCGGCCTCACTGTCGTCCAGCCGATCGGTCATCGTCTCGACCAGCGACCGTGTCTTCATGATGCGATCTTTGTCTGGAATGGCTGGATCGTCGATGATCGTGATCAATTCATGGGCGATGTCCATGGCGCTGTCCTTCCATTGGAACGGACCCGGACCATCATGTTTGCGTCCAGGCGTCGCAATAACAAAGGTTAATGGCTGCCAAATCCGCAGATTTGAGAGCAACCTAAGCTCGGCGCGCCTGAAAGGAACATATGTTAGTGCCGTCCTATGTGCTTGCACCTAGGGTCTTGGGCGCAACCGGAGGGAGCTTTGATGAATGACAACGACAGGATCGGCGCAGAAATTTCCCGAGTCATGAACGATGCCCGCAATGACAATGCACCCGTTCAGGTCAACGATCTCGTCGCTGCGCTGGCGCTCCGGTTCCAGCTCGATGCGCTTATCATCGAGCAGATGATCATCGACGAAGCGACGATCGGCGGAATTGCCTTGGAATTCGGAAACCGCCACAACTGACCCGATAGCCGTCCGCTTGGAGGCTACCCTTCAGTGCGAGCCGCTTCTCACGATGAGCGCGTTGTGGACGGCAGTTAGGCCGGGCAAGCCCTCAGCGATTTCCCCCGCCCTCTCGACTTCGCTCGCGGTCGCCACTTCCCCGGACAATTGCGCCACACCGTCAACGACATGGATGGAAACGTTCGACCCGTCCATCGCAGCATCCTCACCGATCAGAGTGCTGAGGCTGCGCTCCAGCTCCGCATCCGAATAGGGGGGAAGAGCCTCTGCCGGCTCGGTCGCTTCCTCACGCGGCGTATCCCCATGGGGATGGGGGCCGGATCGAAGGTTCGAAGATGTCTTACGTGCCATGGACTGTACTCCGTCAATGGCACCCAACGCATGACACAGGATGAAGTTCATCGGCCTTCAAAATAGAGCGCCCTGTGCGTCAGCAAAGCCTAATCGACTGCGACAGTGCTTGGCCGGCCAGACAAATTGGGTCAATAACACATGTTAATTCGCAGTAAAAAGAAAGATCTCCCTCAGCGTTATTCTTGTGGAACGACGATAATAACCACCCGTTGAGCGACCATGCTGGGGAGGCCACAAGCGTGGAGTGAAGGGACATGAACATGATTCCGACTATTTCGACCGGGGCGGCGACGAGTGCACCCATTCGCTTGCCGCGTGAAAAGGACACGGACCGCCAGATCGTCGCGATGATCGCGCCGCTGCGCGCTTTTGCGCGAACCTTCTGCCCAAACCCCAATGATGCCGATGACCTCGTGCAGGAAACACTCCTGAAAGGCATCGCGAACATCCATCAGTTCACACCCGGGACGAGCCTGAAGTCCTGGCTTTTCACCATCATGCGGAATACCTTCTACACGAAGGCACGTATTTATGCCCGCGAGAGCCCGGGAGTGGCCGACTGCGCGTCCGCCAAGCCGGTGATGAGCCCGACACAGGAATGGACCATGCGCGGCCATGAAATCACGCAGGCCATCCGCAAACTGCCTTACGAGCAGCGCGAAGTGCTTATTCTCATTTCGATGCTGGGCATCAGCTATATCGACGCCGCTCAAATCTGCGGCTGCGCCATCGGCACCATCAAAAGCCGGCTCAACCGCGCACGGCTTCATCTCATCGAGCTTTCAGGCGAAGCATCCGCTCAGGCTATGGTGAACGCCGGAGATCGTGAACAGCTGCTGCCCTCCTGAGAATGCCCGAGTTCCTGTCTCCGATGGCCCCGCATCCTGTCTGATCAAGATCAACGACAGCGTCGACGTTTCCGTCAATTTTACCCTCTCGCTGACCGTTCGGCGACTGTATTCGCCTCCACAGCCGACAGAGGTGCAGAGACCAACGAATTAAAGTTTGATCGCAAAGTCGGGCTAATGGACCCGACCTTCGTCCGCAGAAAGACCGAATAGTCGGTGCTACCATTATCAAGCTGCAGGTGATTTGCATTAGCAAACACGCGATTTCAGGCTTACCCGTTTAGCCCCAATTCAAGCCGTCATCGCCCGTTCCGAGGCACGCTTATGGGCCAAGAAATCGTCATACACGTGATCCATCCCGATGACGGGGTGCGGCATTCACTCAGCTTCATGTTGGCTCTCGCTGGGTATGCGGTGCGGTTTCATGGAAATCTCGGCCAGTTCCTGGCTGTTCCAAGAAGTCTGACACCGGGCTGTCTGGTCGTCGGACGAGACACGGGAACGCCTTCCGAGGCGCAGTGTCTGCACGAACTTCGAGCGGGTGGCACGCAGCTTCCGGTAATCTTCGTCGCTCAGCAAGGCGATGTTCAAACCGCCGTCGCGGCCATGAAAGCCGGCGCCGCTGATTTCCTGCAGATGCCGTTCGAACCGAACACACTTGTCGATGCGGTGCGCGCAGCGATTGCAAGCAATGCGATCAATGACACCGAGGAGCTTGATGAGATCGCCGACGTCCGAGCGCGCCTCTCGCGACTCACGCCGCGTGAAGTCAACGTTTTGCGTGGTGTGGTCGATGGGCTTCCCAACAAGTCGATCGCCCATGAACTGCGGATCAGCCCCCGCACGGTCGAGGTTCATCGTGCCAACGTGATGGCCAAGATGAATGCGCGCAACGTGGCCGAACTCGTGCGTCTTGCCATGATCGTCGAGGGTGATTTCGCTATCGATCCGACGCGGCACCGTCAACAGCGCAGCGCGTCGCATACGTATTGATACCTAGTAAAAACGCCGATTACGTCAATATTTTTCGATGTTATCATTATTAATATCACGTAAATACAAATTCTTAAATTACGTATGTAATATATATTGCAAATTAACGGCGGATTGGACACGTAAATCCAATCCAATAGGTGAACACAACATCGCTTTGCTGATCGTAAAAGCTGACCGCGCAACAGCTCGGTCGATTGCTGGCGCATGCCTACGAGGCTGGGAACATGGCAGATAACGGCCAAAGCGAAGAGCGCAATGTCGTGCCCGCAGCGACGGTACCATCCGTCGGACCTGCCGAAACTACCCATAGAGCCGGCCATATATTTTTCGACGGCTCCGGTCGCCGGGCGCTCTTCGCCAACGCCGTCATGCTTGCTTTGGTCTTCACCCTGTGCACCGGCCTTGCCGTGGTCGCCTACGGCATCGTTAATGCTCCAACGCTCCGCGAACTGGTTGGATTTCATCCAGAGCTGAAGGCCCGCGAGACCGGCAGACTGGTGCATGACAAAAACGAGCCCGCGCTGGCTGCGACCCGGAACCGCCGGGTCGGCGAAGCCGGACGCCAGGCGCTTCGCCTCGCGTTTCTGGCAGAAGAGGATACCGGCGCTTTCGTCTCGTTGATGCGCAATGCCGACCGGCTCGACGGCATCATCCCGGAATGGCTGGGCCTGCGAACGGCTGGCGGCCGGCCGGAGATCGTCAGCTCTTTGACGGAGATTCCGACACTGCCGTGGATCAAGCAGAACGCGCCGCATCTCGCGCTCTATCCGCTGCTGAAAGCAGAAGCCTCAACCAGCGACATGCTCCGCTACCTCGCCTCTGCGCGCACACGTCAGGACTTGGTCGAGCGCATCGGTGCCCAACTGGACACGCTCGGCGCTGCCGGTATCGCGCTCGACTTTTCCGAAGCCCTGCCGGCCGGCCATCGCGACACGCGCTTATTCATCGCCACGCTGCGGCAAGCGCTGCAGCCCACCGGCCGAAAGGTTATCTTCATTGCCCCGACGGGCGCATCGATGGCCGAAATCGCCAGCGTCTCGTCGGCGACCGACTATGTCTTGGTCCAGGCGCACGACAACACGGGTCAGCGCCATCGGTCCGGCCCCACGGCAAGCCAGGGATGGTTCGAAGATTACTTGGCGAAGGTAACGCGCGTGCTGCCGCGCGAGAAGTTGATCATGTCGATCGGCTCCTTCGCCTACGACTGGAAGGCCCACGGCACCAGCGAACTGGTGTCGGTACAAATGGCGTGGGATCGCATGGCGGCCAGCGGCGCGGCGCTACGCATGGATCCGGCTTCGCTGAACGCGACGTTTGATTATACGGATGCCCTTGGGACAGCGCGCTCCGTCTGGATGCTGGATGCCGCTACCGTCTTCAATCAGGCAAGCGTCGCTCTTGCCAGCGCCCCCGCCGGAATCGCGATCTGGCGGCTCGGCATGGAAGATCCAGGCGTGTGGCGCTTCCTTGCCAAAGGCCTGATTCCAAACGCCGAAACGCGCGCCGCGTTGGCCCCGACGGACGCGGGCTATGGCGCATTCGAGCAGGCCAAGGGCGTGCTTCTCTCGGCAGCGCCGGGAACGACCGGCACCCGCAGTCTCACCTTCAACGAAAGCCTCGGCCTGATCGTTGGTGAAACCATGCCCGATATCCCGCGCCAGACGGAATTCGCGGCCTGGTTCCCTGCAGATCCCAAAGCGATCGCCCTGACGTTCGATGATGGACCCGATGCGGTGTTCACGCCGCAGATTCTGGACATCCTGAAGGAACGCGGCGCCCGCGCCACCTTCTACATGATCGGCAGCAAGGTGATGAATGATCCCGCGATCGCGCGGCGCGCACTAGTCGAGGGCCACGATGTCGGCAACCACTCCTTCCTGCACCCCAATCTCTTCCAAAGCAGCGCCGAGCGCATCGCCGCCGAGTTGACCGCGACGCAGCGTGCGTTCGAATCCGAACTCGGCGTTCGATCGGTGCTTTTCCGCCCGCCTTATGCGATGACGGGTTACGATTACCTGGAAGGCGTTCCGGCTCTCTACAGTGAGGCAACACGGCTCGGATATCTCTTCGGCGGCCTCGACATCGATGCGTTCGACTACTTCGTCTGGACCGGCGATCAACTTGCACAGCGCGTGATCGACGACGTCAGAGACGGCAGCGGCCAGGTCGTGCTGCTGCACGATTCCGGCGGCGATCGACGCGGAACCATCGAAGCGCTGCCCAAGATCATCGATACGCTGACGGCCGAGGGCTACAGATTCGTGTCCACCCACGAGCTCGTCGGCGTTGCGCAAGAAGCGCTGATCCAGCCCTATGTACCTGAGACCTTCGCCAATCGTGCCGGCAGCCGTATCCGCGCAACCGCGATGGCAGTGGGTGCCCGGTTCGGCGGTGGCCTTGCATTGATTGCCATCACGGCTGCAGTCATCGGAACGGCCCGTCTCGCCTTCATCATTGCGGCCGCATTCCTCCAGCGCCGGCGCAGGCAATGCCAGATCATGCGGCCGCCCTTCGCCGGCAGCGTCGCGGTGCTCGTTCCCGCCTTCAACGAGGAAAAGGTCATTGCCAAGACGGTCGCAGGATTGCTGGCATCGACGCTTGGCGAGCGCCTGACCATCACCGTGATCGACGATGGCTCCAGCGACCGCACAAGCGACGTCGTGCGGGAGACCTTCGCCGGCAATTCCCGCGTGCGTGTCTTCCGCAAGGAGAATGGGGGCAAGGCGGCGGCCCTCAACTACGGCATCGCCATGTCCCGCGAAGACGTGCTTGTCGCCATCGATGGGGACACCGTGCTTCTGCCTGACGCTGTGGAGAAGCTGATCCGTCCATTCACCGATGGGCGGATCGGCGCGGTCGCGGGCAAGGTCGTGGTCGGCAACACGATCAATCTTCTCACGCGTTTCCAGGCACTCGAATATCTCATCGGCCAGGGACTGGAACGCTCCGCCTTCGAATATTTCGGTGCAATCGGCGTGGTGCCCGGCGCCATCGGGGCCTGGCGCCGCACGGCAATCGTGGAGGTGGGTGGCTACTCCACCGACACGCTCGCCGAGGATGGCGACCTGACCGTCGCTCTCCAGCGCAAGGGCTGGAAAATCGTCAATGCCCTCGATGCCGTGGCCCTAACCGAAGCGCCGGAGACCCTGCGCCCGTTCCTCAAGCAGCGGTTTCGCTGGCTCTTCGGAACGCTGCAGATCGCCTGGAAGCACAAGGGCGCCATGGCGGCGCGGCCAAGCGGCATATCGCTTGTCACACTGCCCAACATCATCCTGCAATTCCTGTTCACGCTGATGGCGCCGATCATGGATGCAGCGCTTCTCCTGCTGCTCGTCGCTACAGCCGTATCACTGACGCTGTCGGCGGAACCGATCGACGCGCCGACGCTTCAATTGCTTGCTGCCTTCTGGATCGGATTCCAGACGCTCGACCTGATCGCAGCCTCCATAGGGGTCCGTCTCGGCGGCGGGCGCGTCACGCTCGATACGGTGTTTCTGGTGCTGCTGCAGCGCATCACCTACCGCCAGCTTCTCTACGTCACCGCTATTCGGGCGCTGCTTGCAGCCCTCAAAGGCACCTTCGTCGGCTGGGGCAAGTTGGTGCGCACCGGTCGCGTCATGCAGCCCTTGACCTGAATGCTTCACGGCCACCGCGATACAAGGAATGAGACCTATGCATTCTCCAAAATCAAATCGCTTTTTTCAAAGGCCTCTGTCGCTCACACGGCTGCTCGCCGGGGCTGCCATGACATACCTGGCCCTTGCGCCAGCGCCTGCCATCTCGGCGGAAGACCTGGTGCTGCACTCCGCAATCGAGCAAGCCGCGCTTCCGCCATCGACCGTACAGGCCCGCACGGCTTTCGCGATCGGCGACACGCTGCGCATCACCTTTTTCGAGCGCTTCGGCGAGGATATGGCCGGCGTCGACGCCGGCGTTCTCTCTGCCCTCGTTGAACGTTCGGAGCTCACCGGCGAGTACATCATCCAGCAGGATGGCTTCATCTTCCTGCCGTTGATCGGACCCGTTCAGACCGCGATGCTGACGAGCCCGCAACTTGAAGACATGCTGAAGAAGCAGTTCAAGGAACTCTTCAACGGCGAGGTCGCGGTCGCAATCCAGCTGACCGCGCGCGAGCCGGTCTATGTGGCGGGCGCGATCCCGCAGCCGGGGCATTTTCCCTACGTTCCTGGCATGACGGTGCTGCACGCGCTTGCTCTTGCCGGAGCGAGCGACCGCATAGATGGCGACCAGTGGCGCCAGCTCGATCTGATGCGCGAACGGGAACGCGTGCGCCAGGCCGAATCCCGGCTCAAGGGTGTCCTGGCCCGCGCATCCGTACTGACCGACGAAACACACCGCAGCAGTTCTCGGCTCGTCGAACAGTTGCGCAATGTCGCCGGTCCCCGCGCCGCGGAAGATCTGCGGGCGGAAGCTTCCGCATTGCGGGATCTGGAGCGAAACGGCGTCGAGGCCCGCCGTGCGGCACGCGCCACCATGCTGACGTCACTCTCCGCCGAACGTGCGCTCATCGAGCAGAGCATCGCGGATGCCGAAGAGACCATGATGGAAAAGATCCAGCGGGTCGATGTGCTGAACGAATTGCGGCGACGTGGAGCGACAACCGACCAGAATGTGCATGTGGCACGGAGCGAACTGTCCAATGCTCGCGCGGCCTGGAACGAACTGCGCGCAGCGATGACGCGGCTCGAGCGCAACATCACCGAAGTCCAGCTCCAGGAGCGTGACGACGAGATCGCACAACAGATCGCGGTCGAGCGCGAACTGCAGACCTTGCGCGCAACCGTTGCCCAAGAGGAGGCGACGCGGTCAAGCCTCGCTCAGGTGCTCGCGCGCGTGGCGACGCTCGATACCGCCGCCTTTGAAGAGGGCGGCGGCCACATGCGCATGGAGATCGTACGGCGAACGCCGGAGGGCCTGGAGCACCTGCCGGCGCACAGCTTCACCGAAATGCATCCGGGCGACATGCTCAACATCATCAGCGCCAAGGACGAGCGCCAGACGGCAGGACTGTGACGATGGCGCGGCGGCGGCATCTCATCAGCATTATGGCAGCAAGCATGCTGCTCGCTGCGGCTTCGGCTGTCACGGCACGCGCGGAGGACTTCACCGTGGCCGGCTATCTGTCATGGTGGAGCGCTGCCGATCGACCCGAACTGTTCGATGACGTCGCTGCCGACAAGCTGACGCACATCATCTACGCGTTTGGCGCGATCGACGAGGATGGAGAGGCGGCACTGGCCGATCCCTGCTCGGAGATCGATGCTTGCGACGGCGAGCCGCAACCGATCGACGCATCAACGATCGGCATTCCGGTCGCAGGCACCTTTCAGCGCCTCCACGCTTTGAAACAGGCGCATCCGCACCTGAAGATCCTCGTGGCGTTTGGAGGCTGGACCGGATCGGCGCCCTTCAGCAGCCTGGCCTCCACGGCAGACGGCAGGGCGCGCTTTGCACAATCGATCCTCGACGTGTTCTTCCGTCCCTATCCCGGCCTCTTCGATGGTGTCGACATCGACTGGGAGTACCCCGTCGCCGGGGGTCTCGAGGAAGGAACGCCGGCCGATCGCGAAAACCTGTCCCTGCTGCTCGCTGACATTCGAGAAGCGCTGGATGGATTCAGCGATGGCGATGCGCTGGAACTCACCGTCGCCGTTGCGGCCTCCCCCGGCATGATCGCATCGACCTATCCGCAGGATCTCGCGGACCACGTCGACCGCATCAACGTCATGACCTACGACTATCACGCTGGCGCGACGGTCACCAATTTCAACGCGCCGCTTGCGCCGATCCCCGGCGATCCAAAGTCCGACGCGAACATCGCGGCCAGCATGGCAGCCTGGCAGGCAGCCGGGGTTGCCGCCTCCAAGCTTGCGGTTGGAATTCCGTTCTATGGGCGCGCATTCTCGCAGGTTTCGGGGTCAGGCGATGGCCTGCTCCGGCCCGGCGATCCTGCAGGCACCGACATCTGGAGCGGCGACGGCATTGCCTACAGAGACCTTGTCACCGCTCGACCGCTCCAACAGGGCTTCCAGGTGTTCTGGAACGAGCAGGCAGAGGTGCCTTACCTCTACAACGCCGTCGAGGGCGTTTGGATTTCCTACGACAACGCCCGCTCCGTCGCCGCGAAGACCGAGTTCGCCCGCCGTCAGGGTCATGCTGGTGTGATCCTGTGGGAACTTGGGTCGGATGACGGCACGCTGCTCGATGCGGTTGGAGGAACGCTCAGCAAGACACATTGATTTCACAGGACGCGAGGACAGACCCGTGCAAATCCATCTCAGAGACATAAAAAGGACGCCTGGACCGCCAAATCCGGCTGGGCTCGATCACGACATGAGCCCGCCGCCCCGGTTGCAGCAGGTCCCGGCGAGCCCTCTCTTGAGCGCATTTTCCGCGCATCGTTCGGAGACACTCTCAGCGGGTCGAGCACTGTTCGTGGAGGGCGATCCCGGCAGTGACATCCACCTTCTCGAAAGCGGGCTGATCGCGCTCTCCCACATCCAGCCGAACGGCAAGCGCATGATCGCAAGCTTCGTCGTCAGCAACGGCGTGTTCAGCCTCTCCCATGACGGCATGCGGCTCCTGACCGCCGAGGCCCTTCAGGAATGCCGGTTGCGCCGGGTGCACCGCGTGGAGCTTTCGCATCTGCCAGCCGACCAGGCCGAAGCGGTGAAGGCTGCGCTCGATCGGGAACCCTGGGACATCCAGGCCGAGACCCTAATGCATCTCCACAAGGATGCAGATGAAGGCATCAGCTATTTCCTGGTCAGGCTGGCAGGCAGGCTTAACGGCCCGATCAGCCGCGGCAGCAGGGTGCGGCTCGACATGTCACGCGTCGACATCGCGGATCATCTCGGCCTGACGGTCGAAACAGTGTGCCGGGGATTGAAACGCTTGCGGTCCGACCGCGTCATCGACGCCGCCGGGCCGCACAACGTCATCATTCTGGAACCTGATCAGCTGAAGCGCCGCGCTGGTCTCGGTCCCGATTTTGATTAGACGGGATTTTACCGACGAGCCGCAGAGGCTCCCTAGCGCGCCAGAAAGGTCGGCAGTTCAGGCGCGTCGAGCATCATGCTTGTGACGCCGCCAAACATGCGTTGGCGTAAACGCGAGTGCCCGTATGCGCCGAGAACCAGCATGTCGGCAGAGACGTCCCGGGCGTGTTGCATCAGGATGGCGCCCGCCATCTCGCCACCGCTTGGCAACCGCTCGACGGTGACCTTCGCGCCATGACGCGCCAGATAGGCGGCGATATCTGCCCCAGGCTCCGGCCCATTCGCTCGATCGGAGGTTTTAGGATCGACCAGCACCACCCGAACGTCATCGGCGCCATCGATCATGTCCAAGGCCTCGCGCACGGCACGTGCGGATTCGAGCGTCGAATTCCAGCCGATGACGATGCGCTTCGGGGAAAGCGTCACGGGCACGCCCGCCGGCATCAGGAGCAGGGGCCGCTGCGCGTGAAAGAGCACGCCGTTCGCAACACGATATTTGAGGTGGTGGGTTGCCAGAAGGTCTGGCCCCATGACCGCAACGTCGCAGTAGCGTGCGCGAAGCCCCACCACGTCGTCGGCGGCCGCCGTTTCCACATATTCCGAGCTGAGATCGGCAGAAACGCCGCGCACCGCCACGAGAGCCTCGATTTCCTCCGCGCGTTCGCCAAGCCGCTCCATATCCGCCTGGCGTTCCTCGAGCCACGCGTCAGAGATCACCGAAGCGTAGTCCCCGATCGGAGGCGGCGCGCCGATGCCCATCACCAGCAGGCTGAGATGGGCGTCGGCGCTCTCGCACAGGTCCATCGCAAGCTTTATGTCGCCGTCGCCCTGCTCGTGGCCGACGATGTTCAGCACTGTCTTGAAGGTCATGGTCGCATCTCCTTGGTCACAGCCGCGTATCGTGCATAGACCGGCCGGACCTGGGGCACCTTGCGCAAGATCAACTTCCGGCAACTTTCAATCGCCGGCGATGGCATCTTCCTGTCGGTTGTGCAGTTGAACGAGGACGACCAGGCGCTCGATCGCTCGCTGCGCGTCGCGAGCCAGCGACGGATCGGGCGCGCGCTCACCCAGGTCGCGGGTCATCATCGACAACAGACCTGCGATGCGCATGATCTCGCTATGCGCGTAACCGAGCGAGGTCAGCAGGGCAGCGTGATGCGGCGACGACAAGAGTGCCGGATATCGAACGCGATCGTCTTCACGCTCATGAACGAGGATGACGCGGTCGACGACCGCGCTTGCTTCTCCGATCAGCGCTGCAGCATCGCTGCCACTTGCGGTCTCAAGCCGATCGGCCAGCGCCTGCAATGTGGCGAGTGCCTGGCTGATCGATGCATGCGCGTGGGCGACCGCGCTCACATCGTCGCTTTCCATGCGCAGGAGCCGTCCGGGTGCTCCAGACAGCGCCCGAAGCGCGTTCGCAATGACGACGACGTCGATCGCTTCCTGGATCAGCGCACCGGCCACGGGCGGCAGATGGCCGAGTGCGGCAAAGCCCATCGCGATGACGGAAAGACCGAGCCCGCCGATGACGCTTTGCGAAGCGATCTGCCGGGTGCGCCGCGCGATCGCAATGGCCTCAGGCGCGCGATTCAGGTTTTCCACCAGAAGCACCACGTCGGCGGCCTCGGTCGAGGCATTTGCGCCGCGCGCACCCATGGCGATGCCGACATTGGCCGCCGCAAGCGCCGGAGCGTCGTTGATCCCATCGCCGATCATGGCAACCGAGCCTGTCGCCTGCCGCTGGCGAACCGCCTCGATCTTGTCGGCGGGCGTGCAATGTGCCTGGACGGCATCGAGCGGCAGACCCGAGGCCAGCATCGCCGCCGTATCCGGATCGTCGCCGGTCAACATGGTCAGCGGACGAATGCCAAGCGCCCGGAGGCTCGAAAGCGCTCCAGGCGCTTCGGTGCGCAATTCATCTGCCAGCAGCAAACAGCCACTCAGCTTGCCATCGACGGCCACAAAGACCGTGAGCGCGGACCGCCACCGGGCACGGCGCAGTGCGACTTCGGCCCATTGCGGAAGGTCTTCTTCGGCATGCACCATGGAGAGGCTGCCTGCCTTGACGGCAACATCGCCGACCACACCATCGAGACCGGATCCGCGGCTTTCCTTTACCTGATCGGGATGGACCAACGGCAATCCGCGCATGCGGGCCGTCTCCACGATCGTCTTTGCCAGACTGTGACGCGACGCCTGTTCGAGCGATGCAGCCAGCTGCAGAACGGCGTCAGGATCAACCCCCGGCGCCGTTTCGATCGCCACGATCCGCGCGCCGCCGAGCGTCAGCGTTCCGGTCTTGTCGAAGATTGCAGACTGCACGTCCGCCAGCGCTTCCACCACCGCGCCACCCTTGATGAGAATGCCGCGCCGCGCGGCCCGCGATATGCCGGCGACGAAGGCGACGGGCGCGGCGATGATCAGCGGGCATGGCGTGGCGACGACGAGAACCGCCAATGCGCGGACGGGATCCGACGAGATCGCCCAGGCGCCACCCGCCACGATCAGCGTGAAAGGCAGGAAAAGCACGGCATATCGGTCCGCCATTCGAATGAACGGCGCCCGGGCTTCACCGGCCGCGCGCACCATCCGCACAATGCCGGCGTAGGTGCTTTCTTCTGAAATGGCCGTCGCGCGAAACCCGAAAGCTTCCCCGGCATTGACCGTGCCGCTTCTGACGGCCTGCCCTGACGTCTTGGCAACCGCATAGGGCTCGCCCGTCACCGCCGCCTCGTCGACCAGGGCTTCGCCCTCCACGATACCATCGACCGGTACGATCTCTCCCGCGCGCACCCTCAGGAGATCGCCGACTGCGACAGAGCCGACCGGCACTGTCTCGACCTGTCCATCCACGACCCGATGCGCAACCCGTGGCGCCCGATCCTCCAGGCGCTTGAGATCCCGCTCGGCCCGGCCCGTCGCATAGGCTTCCAGAAGCGTACCGCCCGTATACATGATCGCGACGATCAGGCCCGCCAACGGCTCACCGAGAACGAGGGCTGCCCCCATGGCGATCAGCGCCACCCCGTCGACACCCACACGCCCTTCGAGGATCGAGCAAAGGATGACGAGGCCGAGCAGCGCGATCGCCGGGACTGTGCCAGCCATCCAGACTTGATGCGCAACGGTCTGTGCGTCGACGACCCAAAGTCCGAAGCCTGCTCCAAGCGACAACACGGCCAGCGCCGCGACGACGCGATGCACTTTCGGTGAGATGAGCTTGTCGATGAACTGCGGCGATCGCGAACGCACCGAATAGCCGTTCAATGGGCAAACAGGACCGGCAGATGTGCCGCCGCCAGCACCTCCCGCGTGCTGCCTCCGATGATCCATTCCACCAGCCGCGAATGGCCATACGCACCCATGACCAGCAGGTCGGCACCTTTTTCGCGGGCTTTGTCGAGCAGGACGAGGCCGGCATCCTGGCCCCGGGAATCGACAATCTCGACATCTGCGCGAATGTCATGATGCGCGAGATAGACGGCAATGTCGAAGCCCGGTTCTTCGCCATTCGCCCATTCGCGCGCAACGGGATCGATCATGCAGACAGTCACAGCCTCGGCACTCGCCAGCATGTCGAGCGATGCCGTCAGCGCCCGTGCAGCCGGGATCGAGCCATTCCAGCCGATGAGAACGCGTCTTGGTTTCAATGTCGCCGACGACGTTTCCGGCACCAGCAGAAAGGGCCGCCCGCTGCGGAAGATCAGCCCTTCCACAATCTCGCGGTGAAACCTGCTTGACGCCTTCGTCGGCGCTGCCGCGATGGTGATGTCTGCGTAGCGCGCGTAGAGGCCCGCCACATCGGCGATCGTGTTGCCCTCGATAATGAGATGCAGCACCTCGCCCTCCACGTCATGACGCTGCAACTGCGCCGAAACGCTGGCCACCCGATGTTCGAGCGCCGCCTTGACCTGCTTCTGGGCTTCTTTCCAGTGCTGCCACGTCTCCGCACGACGCGTCCCGATCGGCATCAAGGGTGCAGCTGCGACCACGACGCAGCGCACATGAAGACCGTCGTCCTGCCCCATGGCGATCGCGTTCTCCAGAAGCGCCGAAGGGCCATTTTCTTCGATGAAGCACAGGAGGACGCGGGATTTCATGAAAGTCGCCTGCTGGCTGACATGCAGTTTCAGCTGCACGCTAGCATTGCGCCGGACAGCGCCTCTTGATCACGATCAAGATTTGGCCTTTGCGCCGCCAGGCGACCGGCCGGCTTGCTCTTTATCAAGCTTGCGGGCGCGCATGCGCTAGTGTTTGACATCTGCTCCGCGGGGCGGCATCAGCGCTTCATACGGTCTCATCGCGTATGAAGCAGATGAAAGACCTGGACCAGAGGATGCCGATCATGCAGCGCGCAAAGCCCACACTTCTCATGATCCTCGATGGCTGGGGCGAGCGCGCCGAGACCACCGGCAACGCTGTCGCGCTGGCCAGCACACCGAATTTCGACAAGCTGCGCGCCACGTGCCCCCATGCGACGCTGACGACGTTCGGTCCGGCCGTCGGTCTCCCCGAAGGCCAGATGGGCAATTCCGAGGTCGGCCACCTCAATATCGGCGCCGGCCGCATCGTGATGCAGACCCTGCCCCGCATCGACACCGCGATCGCTGATGGAGAGCTTAAGCGGGCCGTCGTGGCGAGCGGCATTCTTGAGAAGATTGAGGCAGCCGGCGGGCGATGCCACCTCGCCGGCCTCGTTTCCGATGGCGGCGTCCATGCGCATATGCACCATGCCGTGGCGCTCGCCCGTATCCTTACCGAGGCGGGCCTCGAGGTTCTCATCCACGCCTTCACCGATGGCCGCGACACGGCACCGGCTTCGGCACGCGAATTTCTCGCGACATTCGAGGCTGAACTTCCGGCCGGCGCCCGGGTCGTGACCGTCAGCGGCCGATACTACGCCATGGACCGCGACCGCCGTTGGGAGCGCGTCGGGAAGGCCTATGGCGCCATGGTCGAAGCCGAAGGCGAACACGCGGTATCTGCCAGCGACGCCATCGAAGCGGCAACGGCTCGAGGCCTGACGGATGAGTTTATCCTGCCGACCGTAATCGGCGACTATGCCGGGATGCGCGACGGCGACGGGCTGATCTTCTTCAACTTCCGCGCCGATCGCGCGCGCCAGATCCTCAGCGCACTGACCGACCCGGATTTCGATGGCTTCGAGCGCAAGCGTCCCATCGCGTTCTCGTCGACCATCGGCATGGTGTCCTATGGCAGCGAACTCGATCCGCTGGTTCACCCGCTTTTTGCGCCGCAGACGCTGGAAGACGGCCTGGCCGAAACGGTCTCCAAGGCGGGTCTGCAGCAGCTGCACATGGCAGAGACCGAGAAGTACCCGCATGTCACTTATTTCCTGAACGGTGGTCTTGAGACGCCGTTCGAAGGCGAAGACCGGATCCTCGTCGCATCGCCGGCGGTCGCGACCTATGACAAGCAGCCTGAAATGTCGGCACATGAATTGACCGACCGGCTGGTGAGCGCGATCGACAGCAATCGCTTCGATGTCATCGTCATCAATTATGCCAACCCCGACATGGTCGGCCACACCGGCATCATCGACGCCGCCATCAAGGCCGTCGAGACAGTCGACCACGCGATCGGCCGTGTCTGCGCGGCGCTCGACCGGGTTGGTGGCCAGCTTTTGGTCATCGCCGATCACGGCAATTGCGAAGAGATGATCGACGCCGTCACCGGTCAGCCGCACACGGCGCACACGCTGAACCCGGTGCCGGTGATCGTGCGCATGCCCGGCAAATGCAGCATCCGAGACGGCATTCTCGCCGACGTCGCACCCACGCTCCTCGCCATGGCGGGCATTCCCCAGCCCGCCGCCATGACGGGCCAGTCGCTGATCACGCGGCAAGATTGAGCGAACGCGTGCGTCCTCGCCGAAAGCCGGGGTTGGAGCCAGCGCCATAGGTCGCTATCCAGAGCGTCGAAGCCGGGTGTGGGAGCATCCGTCCGACTGGAGGAGCATGCATGGACTTTCATTTGCCGCGCGAGATCGCCGATTACCGGGATCGCATCGCCCGCTTCGTCGAAACCCACATCCTGCCACTCGAGGCCGACCGGGCTTCCTATGACGCGCACGAGAACATCCGCATCGATCTTGCCGATGAACTTCGCGCGAAAGCCCGCACCGAAGGCCTCTGGTGCCTGCAGCTGAAGCAGGAGACCGGCGGCCGCGGCCTCGGCAAGGTCGGCATGGCGGTCTGCTACGAGGAGATGAACCGGTCGATCTTCGGGCCTGTCATCTTCAATTCGGCGGCCCCCGACGACGGCAACATGATGGTTCTCGAAGCCGTCGCGACGCCTGAGCAGAAGAAGCGCTGGCTCGATCCGATCGTCAGCGGCGCGGTTCGCTCTGCCTTCGCAATGACCGAGCCCGCGCCCGGCAGCGGGTCCGACCCATCGATGATGCTGACCAAAGCGGAGAAGAAGGGCGATCGCTACGTCATTTCCGGCCGCAAATGGTACATCACGGGCGCTGCCGAGGCGAGCCACTTCATCCTGATGGCGCGCACCTCCGACGACCCGCGCCGTGGCCTGACGGCGTTCATGTTCCACAAGGATCAACCGGGCTGGCGGATCGAGCGCCGCATCGACATCATGGGGCCGGAAGAACATGGCGGCCACTGCGAACTGGTCTTCGACGGCCTGGAAGTGCCGGTCGAAGACGTTATCATGGGCGAAGGGGACGGTTTGAAGGTCACGCAGATCCGGCTTGGACCCGCACGGCTGACCCATTGCATGCGCTGGCTCGGCCTTTCGAAGCGCTGCGTGGAGATCGCCCGCGCCTACGCCTCCGAACGCCACGCCTTCGGCGAGCTTCTGGCAAAGCGCGAAAGCGTGCAGATGATGCTGGGCGACCTCGCCATGCGCATTGAAATCGGCAGGCTTCTCGTGATGAAAGCCGCTTGGGAACTCGATCAGGGGAGCTACGCCCGCAAGGAGGTTTCCATGGCGAAGGTGCACGTCGCCAATCTCCTGCATGATGCCGCCGACGCCGCAATCCAGATCAACGGCGCGCGTGGCTATTCCAAGGACACGGTTCTGGAATGGATCTACCGCTACGCCCGCCAGGCGCGGCTGGTCGATGGTGCCGACGAGGTCCACAAGATGGTGCTGAGCCGCTTCCTGGAGAAAGAGGAGCGGACCTTCTGGCAGTGGCCGGACGAACAGTTGCAAAATTCGTAAGCCAAGGCGAACACAAGGAGGAGGGCGGCGTGGAGGAAGCGCGGTACGACGGCCAGTTCGATTACATCATCGCCGGCGCGGGCTCGGCCGGCTGCGTGCTTGCGAACAGGCTTTCGGCCGATCCGCGCAACCGCGTGCTGTTGCTTGAGGGCGGCGGCCGCGACAACTGGATCTGGTTTCACATCCCCGTCGGCTACCTCTTCGCCATCGGCAATCCCCGCGCGGACTGGCTGTTCAAGACAGCGGCCGAGCCAGGGTTGAACGGACGCAGCCTCGCCTATCCGCGCGGCAAGGTGCTCGGCGGCTCGTCGGCCATCAATGCCATGATCTACATGCGCGGCCAGGCGCGCGACTACGATGGCTGGCGCCAGATGGGCCTCACCGGCTGGGGCTGGGACGACGTGCTGCCCTATTTCATGAAGCATGAAGACCACGAGGCGCCGCCGAACCGCTATCACGCGCAGGGCGGCGAATGGCGCGTGGAAAAGCCCCGCATCAGCTGGCCGATCCTCGACCGCCTGCGCGACGCCGCAGAACAGGCGGGCATCGCCAAGATTGACGACTTCAATTCCGGCGACAATTCCGGCTCGTCCTATTTCCAGGTGAACCAGAAGCGCGGCCGCCGCTGGAGTGCTTCCCGCGGCTTTCTGCGCCCTGCGCTCAAGCGGCAGAACCTGATCGTCGAAACCGGCGCACTGGTGGAGAAGGTCGGCATCGAGAACGGCCGTGCGGCGACGATCTCCTATATCCAAAACGGACGCCGGGTGATCGCCCGCGCGACCGGCGAAATCATTCTCTCCGCCGGTGCCGTCGCTTCTCCCGGCATCCTGGAACGATCGGGCATCGGATCGGGCGCGGTGCTCAGCGCGCACGGGATCGAGCCGGTTGCGGATCTGCCGGGCGTCGGCGCCAATCTGCAGGACCATCTGCAGATCCGCCCGGTCTACAAGGTCACCGGCATCCGCACCTTGAACGGCGATTATGCACGGCTCTTCCGCCGTGCGCTGATGGGCGTGGACTACGCGCTGCGCCGCCGCGGGCCGCTCACCATGGCGCCGTCGCAAATGGGGGCTTTCGTGCGCTCGACCCCCGAATACGAGACGGCCAATCTCGAATTCCATTTCCAACCGCTGTCGCTGGATGTTTGGGGCGAGGGCCTGCATGCCTTCGACGCGTTCACAGCAAGTGTGTGCAATCTGCGTCCTTCGAGCAGGGGCTCCATCCATATCTCCGGACCGGAAGCATCGGATACGCCCGACATCCGCCCCAACTACCTCTCGACCGAGGAAGATCGCCGCGTCGCGGTGGATTCGCTCAAATGGGCGCGCCGCATCGTCGGCCAACCGGCCATGGCGCCCTATAGGCCCGAAGAGCACAAGCCGGGTGCGCATATCGAATCCGAGGAAGACATGCTCGTGGCAGCGGGCAACCTCGGCACGACGATCTTCCACCCCGTCGGCACCGCCCGCATGGGCCTTGCGGACGATCCGCAAGCCGTTGTCGATGAGCGCCTGCGGGTGCGCGGGATCGATCGCCTACGCGTCATCGACGCCTCCATCATGCCGACGATCACCTCCGGCAACACCAACTCGCCGACGATCATGATCGCCGAAAAGGGCGCCGCCATGATCCTCGAGGATCGCCGCTGACGCGCGCAGTGAGCAGTAGTCTCACTGCATCAACTATCCGTTAGTGTGCTTGTCGCGTGCACCGCGCTGTGCCAGCATCCCGGCCGGGAGGATAGGCCATGGTGTCGACGCTGTCGCACATCAAGGAGATTGAGCGCGTGGCTCTTGGCGGCCAGGCGAGCGGCCGCGATACGCCGGTCGTCCAGTCATGGCTGCGGTGCGTCCACGATTACCAGCTCGATCCCGCAAGCGCCCAGGAAGCCTACATCGTTCCCGAAACGACGCTGAAGGAACACCGCGAGCAGGCGGAAGAACTGATCCGCATCGGCCGCTCGGGACTCGAAACATTGTTCAACCAGATCGCGGAGCAGCATTACGTGCTTCTCCTGTCCGATGCGCGCGGCGTCACCGTCGATTTCATGGGCGACCCGACCTTCGACAACCAGCTGCGCAAGGCCGGCCTTTATCTGGGCTCGGAATGGTCGGAAAGCCGGGCCGGCACCTGCGCGGTTGGGGCCTGCATCGTCTCCGGCGAACCGGTGATCATCCATCAGGACGATCATTTCGACACGAGCCACATCGGCCTCACCTGCACCGCAGCGCCGATCTTCGACACGCTGGGCGACCTGACGGCCGTGCTCGATATCTCGCAACTGCGCTCACCCACGGCAAAAGCGAGCCAGCAGCTTGCGCTGCATCTCGTTGCGGCCACGGCCCGGCGCATCGAGTTCGCCAACCTCATGGCCCGCACGCGCAACGACTGGGTTTTGCGCCTCTCCCGCTCGCCGGATTTCCTCGATGTCGATCCCGATGCGGCCATCGCGCTTGACGGCGCTGGCCGCGTGACGGGACTGACCCATGGCGGTTTCAACGCACTCGCGCGCACCATGAAGCTCACCGGCTTTTCGGCGAGCGACCTGATCGGCGAAAAGATCGACAGCTTCTTCGAGATGGAGATCGATGATCTGCCCCGCTTCATGCGCGGCAAGACGGGTGGCGAGCGCATGCTGCGCGCCCATGACGGTGCTGTGTTCTTCGCAAGCTCGCTTGCGCCCGTCGTCACCTCGCGCCAAGCGGGCGGGATACTCTCGAAAGCACAAGAACCGGTACCGCGCGCGTTGCGCGACCTCTCGTTGGGCGATCCCACCATGGAAGCGGTGCAGGCAAAGGCCGCCAAGCTTGCCGGTCGAGACATCGCCATCCTGATCCAGGGCGAGACCGGCACCGGCAAGGAATATCTCGCACGTGCACTCCATGACAGCCGCAGCGATGGCGGCCCGTTCGTTGCGGTAAACTGCGCGGCCATCCCCGAACACCTGATCGAATCCGAGCTCTTCGGCTATGCGCCGGGCGCATTCACCGGCGCTGCCCCGAAAGGCAAGACCGGCCTGGTCGAAGCCGCGAATGGCGGGACGCTCTTCCTCGACGAGATCGGCGACATGCCGCTTGCGCTGCAGAGCCGGTTCCTGCGCGTGCTTTCGGAGGGCGAAGTGGTGCCAGTCGGCGCCCTCAAGCCACGCCCGGTGCGCTTCAAGCTCGTGTCCGCTTCCCACCAGCCGCTGCAGTCGTTGATCGATGCGGGCCGCTTCCGCGCCGACCTCTTCTACCGCATCAACGCGGCGACGCTGCGGCTGCCACCCTTGAAGGAGCGCCAGGATTTCGCGGCCCTCGTCGACCAGATTCTGATGCGCATCGGCCGCGATAATGCCGAGACCTACCGTCTCCAGCCGGCGGCCCTTGACGCCCTTCGCCGCCACGATTGGCCAGGAAATCTGCGCGAACTCACCAACACGCTGAAGGTCGCTGCCGCCCTCTCCGATGGCGGAGCGATCGGGCCGGACTGCCTTCCCGACCACTTGCAGCCGGATCGACCGCCACATTCAGCAGAGACATCCGACGCCGACGCACTGCGCGCCGCGCTGCAGGCATGCGACAACAACATTTCCGCGCTCGCCCGCAAGCTCGGCGTCAACCGATCCACGATCCACCGTCGTCTGAACCGCTGAGTGCAACAGCTGCAACACCTGTTGCAGCTTCCCTGTTGCATCGGCTCACGCCTGCGCGTCGCTGAAGGCAGCGAAGGCACCGTTTCGCGGGCAATCGAGCGGTATATGCCTCTTGGCATGGTGTTTGCTCACACCTCTTCGGGAGCAAGTGAGGAGGAAAGACATGCAGGACAGCCTGAAAGACCGTTCCATCATCGTCACCGGATCCGGCCGTGGCATCGGCGAGGCCATGGTGCGTGGTCTGGCGGATGCCGGCGCTCGCGTGGTCGTGGCGGATATTCAGCACGATCTAGCCGGCAAGGTCGCGGACAGCATCAATGGCGCAGGTGGCAAGGCCGTTGCACTTGAGGTTGATGTGACAAGCCGAGAGAGCGTGCGCGCGATGATTGCCGCGACGGTCGAACAGTACGGCCGGCTCGACGTCATGTTCAACAATGCCGGCATCGCGCAGGTGAAGCCGTTTCTCGATATCACCGAAGACGATTGGCACAAGGTCATGGACGTCAACGGCCTCGGTGTGCTGATCGGCATGCAGGAAGCCGTTCGCCAGATGAAGAGCCAGGGCGGCGGCGGCAAGATCGTCAACACCGCCTCCATTGCCGGCAAGCAGGGCTACGAACCCCTCGCCCATTACTGCGCAAGCAAGTTTGCTGTTGTCGCCTTGACGCAGGCGGCCGCCCGCGCATTTGGTGGCGACGGCATCTGCGTCAACGCGATCTGTCCCGGCGTGGTCGCCACCGACATGTGGAAACTGATCGACAAGGGCTTCAAGGATGAAGGCCTGACCAGCAGGGACAACGAGGCCTTCGAGAACTTCTCCTCCGGCATTCTGCTGGGCCGGCCGTCTCATTCCGACGATCTGGTCGGCGTCAGCCGTTTCCTTTCATCCTCTGCCTCCGATTACATGACCGGCCAGTCGCTTGTCGTGGACGGCGGCATGGTGCTGGTCTGAGCGTCCGGGAGAAGAACCATGCAAGCACTGCGTTTCCACGCCGCGAAGGATCTTCGGATCGAGGACGTTCCATTGCCGTCCGATCCGGCCCCTGATCAGGTGATCATCGAGAACAGGTTCTGCGGCATTTGCGGGACCGATCTGCATGAATATGCCTACGGCCCGATCTTCATTCCGAAGGAGCCGCACCCCTTCACCAAGGCGAGTGGCCCGCAGGTGCTCGGGCACGAGTTCGGCGGCGTCGTGAAGGCCGTCGGGTCCGATGTGCGCCATGTGAAACCGGGCGACCGGGTGTCGGTCCAGCCGCTGATCATGCCCCGCGTCGGCGATTATTATGCCGAGCGTGGGCTGTTTCACCTGAGCAGCCAGCTCGCTTTGGCCGGCCTTTCCTGGAATTCGGGCGGAATGGCCGAGGCCGCACTGCTGTACGACTACAATGTCCAGCCCATCCCGGACGATCTGTCGGATGAGGAGGCAGCCCTGATCGAGCCGACCGCAGTGGCGGTCTATGCCTGCGACCGTGCCGGCGTCACCGCCGGGGCAAGCGTGCTCGTCACGGGCGCAGGACCCATCGGCATGCTGACCCTGATGGCTGCACGGGCCGCCGGTGCCACCCAGCTCGTCGTTTCCGACGTCAACGACACACGGCTGGACATGGCCCGCCAGACCATCCCGGACCTCATCACGATCAACCCGAAAGGACAGTCGGTCGGCGATGTCGTTCGCGCCCATACCGAAGGCGGCGTCGGCTGCGATGTCGCGATCGAGTGCGTGGGCAACGAACACGCTCTGAAGGCCTGCGCAGATGCAGTCCGCAAACAGGGTGTGGTCGTTCAGACGGGCCTGCATCCCGGCGAGAACCCGCTCAACTGGTTCGATGTCACCTTCAAGGACATCGATATTCGAGGCTCCTGGGCATACCCGACGCATTATTGGCCGCGCGTCGCCCGCCTGATTGCCAGCGGTCAGATACCGGCCAAGAAGATCGTCACCAAATTCATCAGCCTATCGGAGGCCGTTGCGGAAGGATTCGATCAACTGCTCGACCCGGCCGGCCGGCACCTGAAGATCATGATCGACCTGTCACGCTAGGACGATCGATCCATCCGGGCGGCGGAGGAGCCGTCCGATACACTTGAGAGCAGAGGGAGAGAGAAATGCTCGACAAGACACCCAGCACGCGCATGCAGGCTTTTCTGGACAAGTTCGGCAAGGCGCTCGAGGCCGGCCAGATCGACGAGGCGGTCGGCATGTTCGCCGACCAGTGCTACTGGCGCGACCTCGTCGCCTTCACCTGGAACATCAAAACGATGGAAGGCCACGACCAGGTCAACGACATGCTTAAGGCACGCCTCGCCGAGGTGAAGCCCAGGAACTGGCAGATTGCCGAGGGCGAGGACGCCACCGACAGTGACGGCCTGATGGAAAGCTGGATTTCCTTCGAAACGGACGTCGCCCGCGGCTACGGTCTGATCCGAGTGAAGAACGGCCAGATATGGACGCTCTTGACGACGATGGTCGAACTCAAGGGCCACGAGGAGAAATCCGGTTTCACCCGTCCACTCGGCGCCAAGCACGGTCAGGATGTTGGCACCAAGAACTGGATCGAGGAGCGCGAGGAAGAACTGCGCACGCTCGGCTACGAGAAGCAGCCCTATGTCGTCATCATCGGCGGCGGCCAGGGCGGTATTGCGCTCGGTGCCCGGCTGCGCCAATTGGGCGTTCCCACGATCATCATCGAGAAGAACGAACGTGCCGGTGACTCGTGGCGCAAGCGCTACAAGTCGCTCTGCCTGCACGATCCGGTCTGGTACGACCACCTGCCCTATCTCGACTTCCCGAAGAACTGGCCGGTCTTCTCGCCAAAAGACAAGATCGGCGACTGGCTGGAAATGTACACAAAGGTCATGGAGCTGAATTACTGGACCAGCACCACGGCCAAATCGGCGAAGTACGATGAAACGACCAAGGAATGGACGGTCGTCGTCGAGCGCGATGGCAAGGAGATCACGCTTAAGCCGAAGCAACTGGTCTTTGCCACCGGCATGTCGGGCAAGGCCAACATCCCGAACTTCAAGGGCCGGGATCGCTTCAAGGGCGAGCAGCACCATTCCTCCCAGCACCCGGGACCCGACGGCTACAAGGGCAAGAAGGTGGCCGTCATCGGCTCCAACAACTCGGCGCACGACATCTGCGCTGCGCTCTACGAAGCCGGCGTCGATGTCACGATGATCCAGCGCTCCACGACCCATATCGTGAAATCCGACAGCCTGATGGAAATCGGCCTTGGCGATCTTTATTCCGAGCGCGCGGTTCAAGGCGGCATGACGACGGCGAAGGCCGATCTCATCTTCGCCTCTCTGCCCTATGCCATCATGCACGAATTCCAGAAGCCGGTTTACGACAAGATCCGCGAGGTCGATGCGAAGTTCTACGAGGATCTGGAGAAGGCCGGCTTCCGGCTCGATTTCGGCGCCGACGATTCAGGTCTCTTCATGAAGTATCTGCGCCGCGGCTCGGGCTACTACATCGACATCGGCGCCTCGCAGCTGATCATCGACGGCAAGATCAAGCTCGTCGCTGGCCAGGTGGAAGAAATCACCGAGAACGGCGTGAAGCTCGACAACGGGCAGGAGATACCGGCCGACGTGATCGTCTACGCCACCGGCTACGGATCCATGAATGGCTGGGTCGCCGATCTCATCGACCAGGAGACGGCCGACAAGGTTGGCAAGTGCTGGGGCCTCGGTTCGGGAACGCCAAAGGATCCGGGCCCGTGGGAAGGCGAGCAGCGCAACATGTGGAAGCCGACGCAACAGGAAGCGCTCTGGTTCCACGGCGGAAATCTCCACCAGTCGCGCCACTATTCGCAGTTCCTGTCGCTGCAGCTGAAGGCGCGGATGGAAGGCATTCCCACCCCGGTCTACGGACTGCAGGAAAGCCACCACAAGGGTTGAGCCGAGAGCCTTGAACGACAACGGGGGCCACTGGCCCCGGTTTTGTTTCATCGAGCACCGTTGGTCAGGCGATGCGGTTGCGCCTGCGCTTCACCGCGCTCCAGACCGGCAGGATCAGTGCGAAAGCAACAACGACCAGAAGCACCGCCGAGATCGGCCGTTCGACGAAAATCATCGGGCTGCCGAAGGAAAGCAGCAGCGACTGCCTGAGCGACGTTTCCAAAAGCGGAGCAAGCACCAGCGCAAGAACCAGCGGCGGCCGCGGAATGTCGAACTTCATCATCAGCCAGCCGAGCAGGCCGAAGAAGATACACATCCACACCGTGCCGAAATCGAGCGTCGCGGCATAGGCGCCGACGAGCGAGATCACGAGGATACCCGGTGCGAGATAGACATAGGGGATGCGCAGCAGCGAAGCGAAAAGCGGTGCCATCGGCAGGTTCATGATCAAGAGCATGACGTTGCCGATGAACATGCTGGCGATGAGCCCCCAGACGAGCGTCGCCTCCTGCGTCATCAGCATCGGCCCCGGCCGAACGCCATGCAGGATCAGCGCGGCAAGAAGCACCGCCGTGCTGGCATTGCCGGGAATGGCGAGCGACAGCATCGGGATCATCGCACCGTGCGAGGCGGAGTTGTTCGCAGCTTCTGCCGCTGCCACACCGTCGATCGCGCCCTTGCCGAACATTTCCGGATTGCGGCTGAAGCGGCGCTCGGTGAGATAGGCCAGCAGCGAGGCGATGGAGGCGCCGGCTCCGGGCATGATGCCGACGAAAAGGCCGATGAAGCCGCCGCGCACGATCGCCATCCGGCTTTGCGCCCACTCCGCCGATGTCAGCCACATATCCTTCAGCCGCGTACGGATCGGGTGCATGTCATGCGCACGTTCCAGCGAGGCGAGCACTTCGGCGATGCCGAAGACACCGATGGCGACGGGAATGAAATCGATGCCCTCGTAAAGCGCCGGCTGTCCGAATGTAAGCCGCGGCGTACCAGCGAGAGGATCGGTCCCGACAAGTGCGATCATCAGACCGAGCACGCCGGCCATTAGCGAGCGGATGGGAGTGGCGCCAAGGCTTGCCGTCGCGATGATGCCGAGAGCGGCAAGAAGAAAGTATTCCGGTGCGTTGAACCGAAGCGCGAAGCCCGACAGCGCCGGGGTGATGAAGGCAACCGCCGCAACCGCGCCGATGCCAGCGATGAACGAGCCGATGGCCGCAACGCTGAGCGCAGCCCCGCCGCGCCCCTTGCGGGCCATCTGGTGGCCGTCGACCGCCGTCATGACGCCGGATGCTTCGCCGGGCACGTTGATCAGCACCGAGGTAAGCGTGCCCCCATACTGGCCGCCATACATGATGCCGGCGAGCATCATGATCGCCGTTGCGGGCTCCAGGCCGAAGGTCAGCGGCAAGAGAAGTGCCATGCCGGCGGCAGGCCCCACGCCCGGCAGCGCGCCGATGACTTGCCCGAGCAGGACACCCAGAAAGATGAAAGCGAGATTGCTCGGCTGGAACGCAACCGCAAATCCCTGAAGCAGAAGATCGATCATGGCTTGTCCCGCCAGATGGTCGCGTCAAAAGCCGAGCGGTGCCGGAAGCGGAACCGAAAGCCCGTAAGCGAAAATGAATTTCAGGCCGAAGACGACGATGGCCGTCGTGATGAGGCTCGGAACGAGGCGCTGGCCGAGAACGGCAAGCAGCATGAACAGCATGAAGATCCCGGCGACCGGAACCATGCCGATCACCGGCGCCGCAACGACAAAGATCGCCATGGCGGAGAGCGCCAGAACCGCGCGCCGCAACCCGACGCGATCAGGCAGATCGAGAACCCCACCGTCCCCGCCTCGCCAAAGCGAGATGAAGAGCAGGATGCCGAGAAGACCGCCCGCTGCGGAAAGCCAGATCGGCAGGAAACGGGCACCTGGCGTGACATTATCCCAATATTTGAGGCCTGCGGTACCTATGAAGATGGCAAGCGACAAGGCCATCATCGCGATGGCCGGCATATAGTCGAGTGCCGTCACGCGGTAGCTCGGCGTGGCAGGCACCTCCGTTTCCGGAGATGCCGCCAGAGGGGCGAGTGGTTGGCTCATGATGTGCCCTCACTGGGTCTGGAGCGCATCACTGCGCTGCCAGACCGACCTGGGTCAGAACAGTGCGGAAGGTTTCCTGCTCCCTTGCGAAATACTCCCCGGCTTCTTCGAGACCGTAGAATTCGCCGAGTTGCATGTTGGCCGTGAGGCTTTCCTGCCAGCGTGCAGTCTGCGTCGCCTGCTCGAACTTGTCGGCCCACCACGCGGCGACGGCGGGATCGAGATCCGGCGGTCCGCCAACACCCCAGAATTGGGTGTAGACGACGTCGACGCCCTGCTCGCTCGCTGTCGGCACGTCGGCATAGCCTTCTTCCGTTCGGCGTTCTGCCGACAGGATCGCAAGCGCCTTGGCCTGGCCGGCATTGATCGCCTCGAGACCTTCCGCGAGCGTTGCGAAATGGCCCTCAACGTTGCCGCCGAGGAATGTCGCGCGTGCAGCCGACCCACTTTCGTGGGGGATATAGGTAAGCGTGATATCGGCGGCCTTCTCGACGAGGCCCGTCGCAACATGATCGTTGCCGCCCGATGCGCCACCTGCGATGCGGACGCGCCCCGGCTGTTCTTTTGCAGCCGCGACGAAATCCTGCAGCGAATTGTAGGGGCTGTCAGGCGTGGTGAGCAGCACGAGTTCCGACTGCACGAAGCCGGCGATCGGCGTGATCTGGTCGATGACGGAATCGGTGCCCTGAACGATCGGCGTGGTGAAGACCGGCGAGGCCAGCGTCAAAAGCGTCGATTCGTTACCAGGCAGACCGAGCACGTGGTTATAGGCGTTCGAATGCCCGCCACCCGAGCGGTTCTGAATAACGATCGGGTTCTCGACGATCCCCTCCTCGTTCATGATCTGGGCGATGGTGCGCATGATGATGTCGGGCGATCCGCCCGCACCGGCGCCGACGGTGAATTCGATCGGGCCTTCCGGCGCGCGCATCTCCTCTTGCGCAAAAGCGGCCGGGGTGCCGGCAAGCGTGGCGCACAGCGCCAGTGAAGCACTGAGTTTGAAAAAGCTCATTATTGGTCTCCTCCCAAGATAATGATTGATGTCTTCCGTCTGATCGGGCTCCGGCTGCTTTCGAATGGCCCTCCTTTCAGGTTTCGATGAGTGAAGAATGAAACAATTCGGACGCCGAAACACGGCGCGGCGCGAGATATTGCTCGACCGAATAGCGGCACATGGCCTCGACTTCGCGTTCCGCTCCGCGATAGCCATAAGGATAGTAATCGCGCCCCATCGTGGCGCGCAGGCGCTCCATCGATGCGTTCAGCCATGGCAGGCTGAGCCGGTTGGCAGAGCCGAGCCAGATCTCTTCAAGCCGCTGCAGAGCGAGATCGCGCGCCGTGGAGAACGCCTCGTAAAGCGCCATCGGCAGCTCCGGATGCTTCTCCGCAAGCGTGCGCCGCACCGCGACGACATGCATGATCGGGAAGAACCCGGTTTCGGCGTAATAGTCCTGCTCGACCCGTTCGAAATCGGGAAATATCCGCTCGATCCTCGGATCGCCCTCGGCGAAAGCCTTCGGGGGATTGGGCGCGAGCAGCGCGTCGATCTGACCATCGAGCAGCAGCGACTGCAGCGTCTCGCCCTCGCTGATCGGCGTGATCTTGAGATTTGGTGGCGGCGTCAGTTGCAGCCGCTCGTGCCGCACACCGGCATCGAGCGCGCCTGTGCGCCATTCGATATCGGTCGCCTCGACGCCGTACTGGTCCTTGAGGATGCCGCGCATCCAGAGCGCAGCGGTCATCTGGTATTCCGGAACACCGACGCGGCGACCCTTGAGGTCCGCCGGGGTCTCGATGCCGCTATTGGCGCGCCGGAAAAAGCCGTTATGGCGAAAAGCCCGCGAAATGAACGCCGGGATGGCGACATATGCCCCCTCGCCCCGCGCCACCTGCAGAATATGGCTCGACAGCGACAGTTCGGTCACGTCGAACCGTGCTTCCTGCACCGCAAGCGGAAACAGTTTCGACGTCGGCAGCACATGCGGCTCGATCTCGAAGCCTTCCACCGGCACGCGGCCGTCCATCACCGGCATCACCCGGTCGTGGTCGAAACAGGCAACCGTGATCCTCGGAAGCGTGCTCATGATGCGCGGAACAATCGATCTTCGACCGAACGCAGATGCGTCCGCATGGCATTGTGCGCGGCGTCCGCATCGCGCGCTTCGATGGCGTCGGTAATCGTGTCATGCTCGTTGAAGCTCGAATGGCTGCGCGGCGGCCGCGCGCCGGTGCGGGCGAGATTGCCCCAGGCGACCATGCGCCGAAGCGTGTTCAGTTGATCGAACAGCGCGAGAAGCACGACCGAACCGCTCGCCTCGGCGATCTGACGGTGGAAATCGTTGTCGAGCGCCTCATATTCCCGCCAGGTGCCGGCAAGATGGCTGCGCTCCATGGTCAGCCTGAGCGTCGCAATCGCCGACGCCGGGGCGTGGATTGCGGCTTCGCGCGCAAGCGCCGGCTCAAGGCTGAGGCGCGCGCGCATGACATCGACCGGACTGATGGTGCGCGCCAGAGCCGTGAGATCATTTTGGTCGGATTGATCGGTCGGGCGGGCCATGAAGGTGCCTTTGCCCACATGGCGCCAGAGCACGCCCTCGTCGACAAGCGTCTCCATCGCCTTGCGCAGCTCAAAGCGCCGCAGGCCGAGCTCGGGCCCGAGCACCCGCTCCGGCGGAAGCTTCTGCCCCCGCTGAAAACCAGCGTTCTGAATATAGGCGCGCAGTTGCACCAGTGCGGCACTGTCCGAGACGACCGCACTTTGGCGATCGCTCTCATCCTCACTGCCAGCGGTCGTCATGCCCGCATCTACATGCATCGCCGTCATCGGCATCGCATCGCTCCATCCCACGATGAAACGCTATATTGATCCGGATTGATCGGCAACAAGAATCTTCACGACTCCTGATTGAGCGATTGCTTGCAAATGCGCGCTGATAGATCGGCGATCAGATGATAGCGCGGCGGACCTTCGAAGAGACCCATTCCGCGACGATCACCGTCAGCAGAATGACGGCGAAGATCACCGAGACCTGGGACCAGGCGAGCGTGTTGAGCGACCCCTGGAGTTGCAGGCCGATGCCGCCGGCACCCACCAGTCCCAGGATGGTGGATTCACGGATGTTGATGTCCCAGCGGAAGATCGTCATGCCGACGAATGCGGGAAGAACCTGCGGCACGATGGCATAATCGATCAGCTGCAGCTGACCCGCTCCTGTCGCACGAACGGCCTCCACCTGCGTCTCGTCGATTTCCTCGATCGACTCGTAAAGCAGCTTGCCGACAAATCCGATGGAACGAAGCGCGATGGCGATGATCCCGGAGAGAATGCCCGGACCGATGATCGCGACGAGCAGCAGCGCCCAGATCAACGAATTGATCGACCGCGAAGCGACGATGATGAACAGCGCGACCGGCCGCAAGAAGAGCAGGCTCGGCGACGTGTTGCGCGCCGCCAAGAACGCCAGCGGCACTGCCATGGCCGTGCCCAGCAGCGTGCCGAGCGTCGCCATGTTCAATGTGTCCCAAAGCGGCTGCCACAGGTTTCCGAGATAATCCCAGCGCGGCGGCCAGGAGCGCGAGAGAAGGTCGGCACCCTGGCGCGGCGCATCCTCGACGAACGCCCAGATTGTGCGCTCGTTCATCACCTGCCAGGACAGGACGAAGACGACCGCAAGCGAAAACCAGCCGCCCCAGATCATCCACTCGCCCCGACGGGTGTGCTTCGACCAGGTCTTGTGGGCGGCATCTGGTCCAATCGACATTACTGCACCCTCTTGCGGATGTGGCTTGAGCCGTATTCGGCCAACATGACGAAGATAATGATCAGGATCAGGATCGCGCCTGCCGTATCGTAATCGTATCGTTCCATCGAGGTGTTGAGCGTGGCACCGATGCCGCCTGCACCGACGATGCCGATCACCGAACTTTCGCGGAAATTGATATCGACGCGATAGAGCGAAAGCCCGATCAGTCGCGGCATGACCTGCGGCTGGATCGCGTAGTTAACGATCTGCCACCAGCCGGCCCCGGTGGCGCGGATGGCTTCCGCTTGCGCCTCATCGACCTCCTCGATGTCGTCGGCAAGCAGTTTGGAGATGAAGCCGATCGTCGCGAAGGAGAGCGTCAGAAAGCCGGCGAATGGCCCGAACCCGAACATGGCCACGAACAGGATCGCGATGATGATTTCCTGAAACGCGCGAGAAATGGCGATGATGCTGCGGCAGACGGTATGAACGGGCCAGGGCGCGATGTTGCGCGCCGCGCCGATCCCGATCGGGATGGAAATGAGGATGCCGACAACGCTTGCACACACCGTCATGGTGATGCTTTCCACCATGCCCTGGCGAATGTCGCGCCAGCGGCTCGTGAAGTCCGGTGTCAGAAAGCCTTCGATGAAGCGGCGGCCGCGGTCGAGGCCTTGGACGATGCGCGTCCAGTCAAGGTCGATCGACCAGAGCGCCAGCACGAGATAGGCGAAAAAGCCGCCATAGATGGCAATGCGCCAGAACCGGCTCTTGATGAAGACCGGGGGTCGGCGCCAGCGGTGGGAAGCGGCGGGTGCAACTGCGCTGACCACTAGACCAGCTCCGCCAGACGCTCGGCTTCAAACGCCTTCGTCTCGCTTTCGTCAGCCGCATCTTCCTCGCGCGTCTTGCGCATCGCATGCCAGTCTTCTTCGCCGTAAATCTCGGTCAGCGCCGTGTCCATAAGATCCGTCGGCGGACCATCGAACACCACCGCGCCGGCGCGCAGGCCGATGATGCGATCGACGAACATCTGGGCCAGCACCACATCGTGAATGTTGATGATCGCCGGAAGGTCGCGCTCGCGGCAGACTTCGCAGATGAGACGCATGATCTGGCGCGATGTCTTCGGATCGAGCGACGCGGTCGGCTCGTCGACCAGCAGCAGTTCCGGGTCCTGCTCGAGCGCACGCGCGATGCCGACGCGCTGGCGCTGGCCGCCGGACAGCGCATCCGCGCGCTTGTCCACGTGATCCTGCAGCCCCACGCGATCTAGAAGCTGGAAGGCCTTGTCGACGTCTGCTTGCGGGAAGCGCCGGAAGAAGGAGCGCCAGAACGGCACATAACCGAGCCTGCCCGATAGCACGTTCTCCATGACGGTCAGACGCTCGACCAGCGCATATTCCTGGAAGATCATGCCGATGCGCCTGCGCGCCTGGCGCAAATTGCCGCCGGACAGCTTCGTGAGATCGAGCCCGTTCAGACGAATGGCGCCACCTGTCGGTTCCACCAGTCGGTTGATACAGCGGATGAGTGACGACTTACCCGCGCCCGAAGGCCCGATGAGACCGACGACCTGTCCCTTGGCAACCGTGAAAGAAACGCCGCGCAACGCCATGTCGCCCGTTTTGTAGCGCTTCTCGAGACTGTCCACCTCAAGCATGCCCGACCTCTCGCCTCTGCTTCAAATGCGAAGCGGGGACGCAGATACGAAGCTGCGTCCCCGCTTTGTGTTAGCCAGAGCTTACTGGCAGGAATACGAGACGCCGGTCGCCTCGTCGATCTGGCGAATGACTTCCCAGTCTTCCTGGAAGCTGATTTCGATGAACTGCTCTTCGCCCGACGCGTTGAACTCTTCGGCAAGCGCGGAGCCTTCCCACTCGAACGAGAAGAACGCATCGCGGATCTGCTGCTGAAGCTCGGGCGTCAGATTGTAGACCGTGCCGTAGCCCGTCGTCGGGAAGGTTGCCGACTGGTAGATCGAGCGGATCTGATCGGGGGACACGACTTCGCGGTCGATCATGCGGGTCATGACCGAGTTTGCGATGGCGGCAGCCGGGTAGTCGCCGTTGGCAACGCCCAGGATCGACGTGTCGTGCGAACCCGAGAAGACCGGCGTGAAGTCTTCGTTCGCAACCATGTCGAATTCGCTCGAAAGAATGGCGGACGGCGCCTTGAAGCCGGAATTCGACGTCTCCTGCGTAAAGGCGATCTCGCTGCCGCGCAGATCCTCGATCTCCTGCGCTTCGCTGTCGGCCGGTACGATGATTTCCATCTCGTAGCCGAACGAGCCGTCATTGGAAGCCATCATGGCGAAGGGACGGAAGCCGGCGCAGGCAACGGCAATCGGATTGCCACCGGTGTTGAAGCCGGCAATGTGCAGGCGGCCCGCACGCATCGCTTCAAGCTGCGCGGCGTTCGACTGAACCGGGAAGAACTCGACGTTCTTGCCCGTGGCTTCCGCAAGATGGTCCATAAAGCCCTGCCACACATCGGCGTAGACGGCCGGATCCTCAACGGGCGTGTAGGTGAAGATCAGCGTGTCCGGGTCGACCAGATCGGCAGCGTCGGTCGGGATGTCGGCGATCAGATCGCCATCGGCATCGGTGAAACGAGAGTCGAGCGCGAACTGGGCTTGAGCGGGAAGGATGAAGGCAGCCGAAAGGGCGAGTGCTGCGGCGAACAGTTTCATGGGCTTTTCCTCTTCGTGGCGGGTCGTCGAATGGCGGTGCTGCAGGCTTATTGACCGTGCCCATTACAGGTCCGTGACATATCGATGATGATTCCGTGACAGACTTGTCGGTGCCCCCGGTAAGCCCCGAAGCTCCCGTTCCCGATTGCGCGCCGCCGCGCGCGTAGATACGTAGAAGACATGTGCAATTGGCAGAACACGCACCGATGACGACACCCACCATGCGACTGGATGACGCCGCCCGCGCCGGCTGGCTTTATTACGTCGCCGGCAACACGCAGGACGACATCGCGCGCAAGCTGGGTGTTTCGCGGCAATCGGCGCAGCGTCTGGTTTCGCTTGCCGTGAAAGAAGGTCTCGTCAAGGTTCGGATCGACCATCCGATCGCGAGTTGTCTCGAACTTGCACAGCGGCTGAAGCAGCGCTTCGACCTGAAGCTGGTCGAAGTCGTGCCGAGCGATCCGGGTTCCCAATCCACCACGGTCGGCGTTGCCGAAGCCGCAGCCGCTGAATTGGAGCGACGCCTGTCCGCGCCGGAACCCGTGACGATCGCCATCGGAACGGGCCGCACGCTGAAGGCCGCGATCGAAAAACTGCCGAGCATGGATTGCCCGCAGCACAAGGTCGTGTCGCTGACGGGCAACATTGCGCCGGACGGCTCGGCAGCATTCTACAACGTCGTCTTCACCATGGCCGACAAGGTGAAGTGCCGGTCGTTTCCCATGCCGCTCCCTGTCATCGCTTCTTCGATGCATGAGCGTGAATTGCTGCACCAGCAGCCGATGATCCAGGCGACCCTCAAGCTGTCGGCAACGGCGGACATCACCTTCGTCGGCATCGGCGATCTCGGACCGGGTGCACCGCTCGTCATCGATGGTTTCATCAGCCCGGCCGAGCTCGAAGAATTGACCGCCGCAGGCGCCGTGGCCGAGATCGTCGGTTGGGCGATCGACCGCGAAGGGCACCAGATCGATGGCATCATCAACGACCGGGTCGCGAGTTCGCCCATCCCGTCGCGCGACACCTGCATCGTCGTCGGCATCGCCAAGGGACCGCTCAAGCTGCCCGGCATCGCCGCCGCCTTGAAAGGTCGGCTGATCAACGGCCTGATTACCGACGAAGACACGGCCACCGCCCTCCTCGCCTAAGCCAGCCGCCGCAATCGTCTCCTGCAGATGCTGCGCTGCAGCGACTAATCTGCGTTGACATCGCTCGCCAACATGTGAGTAATTGCTCACAGCATAGGCAATTGCTCAAGAAGCTCTTGCCGGCGACACTCATTTGGGAGGAACTCATGAGACACAGGTTTTCGCTTCTTGCCGCCTGCGCAGCCATGCTTGCCGGCACCAGCGTTGGCGCGTCCGCGCAGGAAACACTGACAATTGCGACCGTGAACAACGGCGACATGATCCGCATGCAGGGTCTGACCGACGCCTTCACCGAACAGCACCCGGACATCCAGCTGAATTGGGTGACGCTGGAAGAAAACGTGCTGCGCCAGCGCGTCACGACCGATATCGCCACCAATGGCGGCCAGTTCGACATCATGACGATCGGCACCTACGAAGTGCCGATTTGGGCCGAAAACGACTGGCTGCTTCCGCTCGATAATCTCGGCGACGATTACGACGTCGACGATCTGATCCCCGCAATCCGCGAAGCGCTCTCCAAGGATGGTACCCTCTACGCAGCACCGTTCTACGCCGAAAGCGCCATGACGCTCTATCGCACCGACCTGTTCGAGGCAGCCGGCATCGAGATGCCCGAGGCTCCGACATGGGATTTCATCGCTGACGCCGCACGCCAGATTTCCGAAGCAAATGACGACGTCTACGGCATCTGCCTGCGTGGCAAGCCGGGCTGGGGCGAGAACATGGCCTTCCTGGGTTCCATGGCCCGCTCTTACGGCGCCAATTATTTCGATGCCAGCTGGCAGCCGCAGTTCGACAGCGAAGGCTGGACGACGGCCGTCACCCAGTATGTCGACATGATGACGAATTACGGGCCTCCCGGCGCAGCCTCCAACGGCTTCAACGAAAACCTGACGCTCTTCAACCAGGGCCGTTGCGCCATGTGGATGGATGCGACCGTTGCGGCCTCCTTCGTGACCAACCCTGACGAAAGCCAGGTCGCCGAGAATGTCGGCTTCGCGCCGTTCCCCTGCGGCGTCGAAAACTGCCCGAACCAGGGCGCCAACTGGCTCTGGGCTTGGTCGCTCGCGATCCCTGCCGGCTCGCAGAAGGCCGAGGCTGCCGAGACCTTCATTTCCTGGGCAACCTCCAAGGCCTATCTCGAACTGGTGGCCGAGAACGAAGGCTGGTCGAACGTTCCGCCCGGCACGCGCACCTCGCTCTATGAAAACGAGCAGTACACGTCCGAGGCGCCCTTCGCCGAGCAGACGCTTGCCGCGATCAACAATGCCGACCCGTCGATCACCGACGACAAGCCCTATGTCGGCCTGCAGTTCGCAGCCATTCCCGAGTTCCAAGGTCTCGGTACCGCGGTTGGCCAGCAGATGGCCGCAGCCGTCTCCGGCAGCATGACGGTCGAACAGGCGCTTCAGTCTGCCCAACAGGCAGCGGTGCGCGAAATGACACGGGCCGGCTACATTCAGTAAGCCCGCCCGATCCCGCCCGACCAGATCCTCCGCCGGGCGGGATCCATCTTCGTCGGCAGCCACAATCTGCAGGCTTTCGACCTATCGCGTCTCGCAACGGTGAACCGGTTTCCATATCACCTCGAAACGCTCAAGCTTCGCGCAGCAATCGATAGCGATCCGCCAAGGACGGCCTTGCCATGGCAACCCTGCAGACGAAATCCGCCGCACGCCTGATGATGGCACCCGCCGTCATCGCGTTGCTGATCTGGATGATCGTGCCGCTGTCGCTGACGCTCTATTTCTCGACGCTCAACTACAATCTGTTCAATCCCGCCGACACGCCCTTCATCGGCCTGACCAACTACCGCTTCTTCCTGTCCGATCCGGCCTTCTTCACCGCGCTGCGCAACACGCTGACATTGGTGGTCGGCGTGCTCTTCATCACCGTCTGCGGTGGCATCCTTCTCGCGCTTCTGCTCGACCAGGTGTTCTACGGCGTCAACATCGTGCGCCTCTTGGTCATCGCGCCCTTCTTCGTCATGCCGACGGTGGCGGCACTCGTCTGGAAGAATATGATGATGAACCCGGTCTACGGGGTCATCGGTCAATTTCTCAACTGGATCGGTATCGGCGCGATCGACTGGTTCTCCAATGCACCTCTGACCGCCATCATCATCATCGTTGCCTGGCAATGGCTGCCCTTTGCGACACTCATCCTCTTGACCGCGCTGCAATCGCTTTCGGAAGAGCAGAAGGAAGCGGCCGAGATGGACGGCGCCGGCGCGTTGTCGATCTTCTGGTACATCACGCTGCCACACATGGCGCGCGCCATCACTGTCGTCATCCTGATCCAGACGATCTTCCTGCTCTCCATCTTCGCCGAGATCTACGTGACGACATCGGGCGGACCGGGCCTGCAGACGACGAATATTCCGTATCTCGTCTACAGCCAGGCGCTTCTCCAGTTCGATGTGGGCGGCGCATCCGCCGGCGGCATCGTGGCAGTTATCCTCGCCAACATCGTTGCCTTCTTCCTCGTCCGTATCATCGGCAAGAACCTCGACGCTTGAAGGGATTGAGATCATGGCCCGCGCAGTGTCCACCCGCCGCAAGATCACCTTCACCATCATCGGATGGACGGTCGGTCTGCTGATCTTCTTCCCGGTCCTCTGGACGATCCTCACCTCGTTCAAGACCGAACTCGACGCGATCTCCATTCCGCCGAAATGGATTTTCTTCGACTGGACACTGGAGAACTACGCCACGGTCCAGGAGCGCTCGAATTACTTCCGCTTCATGATGAATTCGGTCTATCTCGCGCTCGGCTCGACCGCGCTCGGCCTGATCTTCGCCATCCCCGCCGCCTGGGCCATGGCGTTCTCCCCGACGCCGCGCACCAAGGATGTGCTCCTGTGGATGCTCTCCACCAAAATGTTGCCGGCCGTTGGCGTGCTGATCCCGATCTACCTCATCTTCCGCGACTGGGGCCTGCTCGACAGCCGCGTCGGCCTGATCGTCGTCCTGTTCCTGATCAACCTGCCGATCATGGTGTGGATGCTCTACACCTACTTCAAGGAAATCCCCGGCGAGATCCTCGAAGCTGCGCGCATGGACGGCGCGTCGCTCTCGAAGGAGATTACCCATGTGCTGGCGCCGATGTCGGTGCCGGGCATTGCCTCCACCGTTCTCTTGAGCGTGATCCTCGCCTGGAACGAGGCCTTCTGGACGCTTAATCTGACGACGTCGAACGCCGCGCCGCTGACGACCTTCATCGCGTCCTATTCGAGCCCGCAGGGCAATTTCTACGCGAAGCTGTCAGCAGCCTCGACGCTCGCGATCGCACCGATCCTCATTCTCGGCTGGTTCTCGCAGAAGCAGCTCGTCCGCGGCCTCACCTTCGGCGCCGTGAAGTAGGGAAGACAGACATGGGAAACATCACGCTCAACAAGGTCACAAAATCCTTCGGCACGACCCATGTGATCAAGGACATCGATCTTGCAATCGACGACGGCGAGTTCGTCGTCTTTGTCGGCCCGTCCGGCTGCGGAAAATCCACCCTGCTGCGGCTGATCGCCGGGCTGGAGGACGTCTCCAGCGGCAGGATCATGATCGACGGAACGGACTCGACGGGCCTCGCACCCGCCAAGCGGCGCCTGTCGATGGTGTTCCAGTCCTATGCGCTCTATCCGCATATGAGCGTGCGCCAGAACATCGCCTTTCCGCTGAAGATGGCCGGCAATGACAAGGCGGTGATCGACAAGAAGGTCGGCGATGCCGCGCGCATCCTGAACCTCACCGACTATCTCGACCGCAAGCCGCGCCAGCTTTCCGGTGGCCAGCGCCAACGCGTCGCCATCGGCCGTGCGATCGTGCGCGAGCCGGAAGCCTTCCTCTTCGACGAGCCTTTGTCGAACCTCGATGCGGCGCTGCGTGTCAACATGCGGCTCGAAATCTCCGAACTGCACCAGCAGCTCAAGACGACGATGATCTACGTCACTCACGACCAGGTCGAGGCGATGACCATGGCCGACAAGATCGTCGTGCTGCAGGCCGGGCGCATCGAACAGGTCGGTTCGCCGCTCAATCTCTACAAGCACCCCGCAAATCGTTTCGTCGCGGGCTTCATCGGGTCGCCCAAGATGAATTTCGTCGAGGGCGCCGAAGCCAAGCGCCACGACGCGAGCGCCATCGGCGTGCGGCCGGAACATCTCGACATCTCGACGACGGACGGGTTGTGGAAGGGCAAGGTCGGCGTATCCGAGCATCTCGGCTCCGACACGTTCCTGCATGTCCACCGCGATGGTGCAGGACCCAATGACGAGACGATCACCGTGCGCGCCGGCGGCGAAGTGATGCTCGCCCATGGGGACACGGTCTATCTCACGCCGCAGGCCGACAAGATCCACAAATTCGATGCGCAGGGCCTGGCAATCAAATGAAGCGACTGGATGGAAAATCCGCACTGATCACCGGCTCGGCGCGCGGCATCGGCCGCACCTTTGCGGAAGCCTATATCCGCGAGGGCGCAACGGTCGCGATCGCCGATATAGATGTCGAGCGCGCTGAGAAAACCGCGGCGGAGATCGGTGACGGAGCCTATGCCGTCGCTCTCGACGTGACCGACCAGCACTCGATCGACGCGGCGATCTCAGCCGTGGAAGCACGGTGCGGCGGCCTCGACATTCTCGTCAACAATGCAGCGATCTTCGATCTTGCGCCGATCGTCGATATCACGCGCGAAAGCTTCGACCGCGTCTTCCGCATCAACGTCTCCGGCACGCTCTTCATGATGCAGGCGGCCGCGCGCTCGATGATCGCTCAGGATCGTCCCGGTCGCATCATCAACATGGCAAGCCAGGCCGGCCGCCGCGGCGAAGCGCTCGTCGCCGTCTATTGCGCATCGAAGGCCGCGGTCATCAGCCTCACCCAATCCGCCGGGCTGAACCTGATCCGCCACCGCATCAACGTCAACGCGATCGCCCCAGGCGTCGTCGATGGCGAGCATTGGGACGGCGTCGACGCGCTCTTTGCGCAATACGAGAACCGGCCGCGTGGCGAGAAGAAGCGCCTTGTGGGCGCGGAAGTGCCTTTCGGGCGCATGGGAACCGCCGAGGACCTCGTCGGCATGGCGATCTTCCTGGCCGGTCCCGAAAGCGAATACGTCGTTGCACAGACCTACAATGTCGATGGCGGCAACTGGATGAGCTGACGCGCCCTTGAAGGCTGCGTTTGAGGAATGAAAATAATGCTGACCAAACTATCGCTCGCCACGTTACCCGAACTCGAAGGCAAGGCCGCTCTTCCGGCCTATGACCGCGGCGCGCTGTCGCCTGGCATTCTCCATTTCGGCATCGGCAATTTCCACCGCGCCCACCAGGCGGTCTATCTCGACGAGCTCTTCAACCAGGGCCGTGATCTGGATTTCGCAATCGTCGGCGCAGGCATCCTTCCATCCGACAAGCCGCTGCGCGAAAAGCTCAGGCAACAGGACTACCTGACGACCGTAGTCGAACAGGAGGCCGATAAGTCGACCGCGCGCGTAACCGGCGCCATGATCGACTACATCCAGCCGGGAGATACGGCAGCGATCATCGAAAAGCTTGCCGATCCGGCGATCCGCATCGTCTCGCTCACCATCACCGAGGGTGGTTATTATATCGATCCCGCCTCCGGTCGCTTCGATCCCGACCATCCCGACATGCGCCACGATGCTGCCAATCCGGCCGCACCCAAGACGGTGTTCGGGCTGATGCTCGCGGGCCTCGCCGTACGGCGAAAGGCTGGCACCCCGGCCTTCACGGTCATGTCCTGCGACAACATCCCCGGCAACGGCCATGTCACCGAAAACGCCGTCGCGGGTCTTGCCGACCAGTTCGACCCGAAACTCGCCCAGTGGGTGCGCGCCAACGTCGCCTTCCCGAACGGCATGGTCGACCGCATCACGCCGGCGACGGGAGACCGCGAGATCGGCATCCTGGCCGGTGAGTTCGGCATCGAAGACGCATGGCCGGTCTTCTGCGAAGATTTCAAGCAATGGGTGCTGGAAGACAAGTTCCCGGCCGGGCGTCCTGCACTCGAGGATGTCGGTGTCACCTTCGTCGAGGATGTCGCTCCCTACGAGTTGATGAAGATCCGCATCCTCAATGGCGGGCATGCAACCATCGCGTATCCTGCTGCTTTGTTGGACATCCATTTCGTCCATGAGGCGATGGAAGACCCGTTGGTGCGAGGCTTCCTTGAAAAGGTCGAGAGCGAAGAGATCATTCCCTGCGTCCCCCCGGTGCCAGATACGGACCTGCAGGACTATTTCGCCCTCATCGAGCGCCGCTTCGCCAACCCGAAGATCGGCGACACCGTGGCGCGGCTCTGCCTCGACGGCTCCAACCGCCAGCCGAAATTCATCCTGCCTTCGACCGCAGACCGGCTGCAAGCGGGCAAGTCCGTCGATGGCCTTGCGCTCGTTTCGGCGCTCTGGTGCCGTTACTGCGCCGGAATGTCCGACAGCGGCCGCGTCATCCCGCCCAACGATGCCAGCCACGAACGCTTGAAAGCTGCCGCACTCGATGCCCGCGACGATCCGTCAAAGTTTCTGGCGCTTTCGGACATCTTCGGCACGGTCGGCACGAACCCGGTCTTCGCCAAGGCATTCGCGGATCATTTGACGGCACTCTGGCGGGACGGCACGAAAGCGACGCTGCAGAAATTCCTGAGCGATGGATAGGGAGCGAGGCCTTGGCGATCGAGATCAGCGCCCGTTTGAACGATCAGCCGGATCTTGTGATCTTCGACTGCGATGGCGTCCTCGTCGACAGCGAGCCGATCTCGATCGCCGTACTGATTGAGCTTGTCGCAGACATCGGCTTCGAACTTCCTGAGCAGGCCGCCTATGAGCGCTTTCTCGGGAAAAGCATGGCTAGCATCTGCACCGCGCTCGGCGAGGATCCGGGTATCGCCGTGACTGAGGCACATCTCGAAGCCATGCGAAGCGCGCTCTACGCGCGCTTCCGCCGCGACCTTCGACCCATCGAGGGGATTGCCGAGACGATCGGCAAACTGGCGATGCCGTGCTGCGTCGCCTCGTCCAGCCAGCCGGAACGGATCGCCCTTTCGCTCGAGGTTACCGGCCTTCTCGATCAGCTCGCGCCTCACATCTTTAGCGCCACGATGGTCGAAAACGGCAAGCCTGCGCCCGATCTCTTCCTGCACGCTGCGGCTGCAATGGGTGTCGACCCCGCAAATTGTCTTGTTGTCGAAGACAGCGCACCCGGCGTGGAAGCCGCCAAACGCGCGGGAATGCGGGTTTTCGCCTTCACGGGAGGCTCCCACGCGGCGCAATTCGACCTTCACGCCCGTGTCGCCGCCCTTGAGCCCGACTTGATATTCGATAACATGCGCCAACTCCCGGCGCTGCTGGGGACAAGAACCTGACGGGAAAGTTGTGTTGGTGAAGCGCGCATTCGTCGCTGCGGTCGATGTCGGGACCGGGAGTGCCCGCGCCGGCATTTTCGATGCGCAGGGCGACATCCTCGCGCGCACCGAGCATCCGATCGTCATGCACCGTCCGCTGCCCGGCCATGCCGAGCATGATTCCGAAGACATCTGGAATGCCGTCTGCCGCGCCGTCCGCGATGCCGTGACCGAAGCCGGCATCGCCGCCGAGGACGTTGCCGGCATCGGCTTCGATGCGACCTGTTCCATCGTGCTGCGCGGCAGGAACGGCGAGCCGGTCACCGTCTCAACTACCGGCGACGCACGCTGGGACACGATCGCCTGGCTTGATCACCGGGCGATCGCAGAAGCCGACGAGGCGACGGCGACAGGCCACCGCGTGGTCGACTATGCGGGCGGCACCATTTCGCCCGAGATGGCAACCCCGAAACTCGCCTGGATCAAGCGCAACCTTCCCGGAAGCTGGAGGGCGAGCGCCCTTTTTCTGGATCTGGTGGATTTCCTCACATGGAAGGCCTCGGGCTCCACCGCGCGCTCCCAATGCACGCTAACCTGCAAGTGGACGTTTCTCGCTCACGACCCATCGCCATGGGCGCATGATTATCTCGCGGCGATCGGCATCGAGGACATGACAACGAGGGGTGGCCTGCCGGCAAGAGCTGCCCCTGTCGGCGCTAATCTCGGCCCGCTCACCGCCGAAGCCGCGCAAGACCTTGGACTGACGGTCGATTGCCAGGTCGGCGTCGGCTTGATCGACGCCCATGCCGGTGCGCTGAGCGCATTGGGCGGCTATTCCGGTGACGCTTCCGAGATGACGCGCCGCGTCGCGCTGATTGCCGGAACCTCGAGCTGCGTCACCGCCCTCACGCAAAGCCCACGGCCCATCCACGGCATCTGGGGCCCGTATCTCGGCGCTGCCCTTCCCGATTTCTGGCTCTCCGAGGGCGGCCAGTCAGTGAGTGGCGGCCTGCTCGATCACATCATCGAAACGCATGGGAGCGGTCTCAAGCCCGACAAGGCCGCCCACCAGCGCATTTGTGCCCGCATCGCCGAGCTGCTCGTCACTGAAGGATCAGATCTCGGCGGACGCATCCACCTTCTGCCGGATTTCCACGGCAACCGCTCGCCGCTCGGCGACCCGCACGCGCTCGGCGTCGTCAGCGGCCTGTCGATCGACACATCGTTCGACAGCCTTTGTCGGCTCTATTGGCGTACCGCCGTTTCCATCGCGCTCGGCATTCGCCAGATCGTCGAGGCGATGAACGAAAACGGGCTGTCGATTGACACGTTACACGTGGTCGGCGGGCACACGCGCAACCCGGTGCTGATGGCGCTTTATGCGGACGCGACCGGCTGCAACACCGTGACGCCTGCCGCCGAAGACGCGATGCTGCTCGGCACCGCCATGACCGCCGCCTCCGCCGCGGGGTGGCACGATACGCTTGCCGCCTGCTGTAGCGCCATGGTCAAACCCGGTACCGTCCGCCACCCCGATCCCGCCATGACAAGCCGCTTCGACCGCGACTACGCGATTTTCAAGCTGATGCAGGCGCAACGGGCAGAGATCGAGCGCCTGTCGACATAAAGCCTGCTCCCCGCGCCGATCGTCGCAGAACGGGAGAGGCAGCATGGCGTCTTTTGCCGGACGCTGCTAACGGGCATCGACCACGAGGGCACAGCCCGAGCTGCCCCGCACACCAATTTCGCGCAAAGGCGCACCGATGCCCGCTGAACAATTCGATACCGTGATCCTCGGCGCCGGTGCCGCTGGCATGATGTGCGCGATCCAGGCTGCGTCCAGGGGTGGCCGGGTGCTCGTCGTCGACCATGCGAAAGCCCCCGGTGAAAAGATCCGCATCTCGGGCGGTGGGCGCTGCAACTTCACTAATCTTCATGCCAGTGCCGCGAACTTCATCTCGCAAAACAAGCATTTCGCGAAGTCCGCGCTCAGCCGTTACACCCAGCATGATTTCATCGCACTCGTGGAGCGACACGGCATCGCCTACCACGAGAAGACGCTCGGACAGCTCTTCTGCGACAATTCGGCGAAAGACATCATCGCGATGCTGCTGGCGGAGATGGATGCGGTGGCTTGCGAACTGCGCCTCACAACATCGATCGACAGCGTCGAGCGGCGCGAGACGGGGTTCGAAGTGCGGCTTGCCGGCTCGGATACGAGCACGGTCCACTGCCGCAATTTCGTCGTCGCCTGCGGCGGCAAGTCGATTCCGAAGATGGGCGCGACCGGCCGGGGCTATCAGCTCGCCGAGCAGTTCGGATTGCCTGTCGTGGAGACACGGCCGGCTCTCGTTCCGCTGACTTTCGGCGAGGACGTGCTGGTCGATTTCCGCGAGATGGCCGGGCTTGCCGTGGATGCGCGCATTTCCTGCGGCAAGACGCATTTCGACGAGGCGATGCTCTTCACCCATCGCGGCCTGTCCGGTCCGGCGGTCCTGCAGATTTCATCATACTGGCGCGAGACCCAACCGATCGAGATCGCGCTTCTCCCGTCGGAAGATATCTTCGATTCTCTTCGAGCGGCAAAGAAGGCCAACGGCAGGAGATCGATCACCACGGCGCTCAGTGAGATCCTCCCGAAGCGCCTTGCGGCCTACGCATCGCGCTTTGCCGGTTCGGACGGACAGTTGGCCGATATGAGCGACAAGGCGCTCGGTGTCCTGGCCGACAAGCTGAAACACTGGGAAATCTATCCCATCGGCTCGGAAGGATACCGAACCGCGGAAGTCACTCTGGGCGGGGTCGACACAGCCTCCTTGAACTCGAAGACCATGGAGGCCAAGACGGTCGGAGGCCTCTATTTCGTCGGGGAAGTCGTCGACGTCACGGGTTGGCTCGGCGGCTATAACTTCCAGTGGGCGTGGTCGTCCGGCTGGGCGGCGGGAACGGCCATCGCCACTGCTTGAAACGGGCATCGTGCAGCAAATCATCTGCCGCGCGATTCCATTGTTGACAAACATACTCATATTTACGTAGTGCGGAGTCCTGACCAATTGAGTGGGGGTTACCGTGGTACGTTTGTCGTCGATTGTTCACCTGAAGCGCGCGCTTCTCGCATCAGCCTTGATGTCCGTATCGGCTGGCGCTTTCGCGCAGGAAGCCACGGTGTTGGAAACGTTGACCGTGGAAGACGAAGCGGTCTCCGCAGACCAGGCCACGGGCGGGCCGAAGGGTGAAACGATCATCCGTCAGGTCAGCGTCGGCAAGAGCGACCGACCGATCGCCGAGACACCGCGCTCCGTCTCCGTCGTCAGTGAACAGCGTCTCTCCGACCAGGGCGTCGACGATGTCTCCGATGCCCTGCTCTACGTTCCCGGTGTCTATGCCGAAACCTTCGGTCCCGACACGCGCGTCGATTCTAAGACGATCCGTGGCATCTCCGCCCCGCAGTTTCTCGATGGCTTGCGCAACGATTTCTCGTTCTACAACAACAGCCGCATCGATCCCTACGCGCTCTCCGCCATCGAGGTCATCAAAGGTCCTGTCGGCGCGCTCTACGGTAGCGGCGCCCTTGGCGGCATCGTCAACCTGACGAGCAAGCTGCCGCAGGAAGCGCCGGCGCGCGAAGTCTTCGTCGAAGTCGGGACGCACGACCGTGCACGCATCGGCGTCGACCTCACCGGCCCGGTCACGGCGGATGGAAACCTCCTCTACCGCTTTGTCGGTGCGGGTCAAAAGAGCGGCACACAGGTGGATTTCGTCGACGATGACGGGCTCTTCATCAATCCCTCGATCACCTGGCAGCCGACCGACGACACCAAGCTGACGGTGATCGGCCTCTATCAGAACGACGACGGCGGTCTCACATCGCGCTTCGTCCCGATCGAAGGGTCGCTCCTCCCGACCGACAACGGCAACTTCGTCGACAAGGGCACCTTCCTCGGCGAGCCCGATTTCGATCGGTATGCCGCAGAGCGCGCCTCCATCACGGGTCTCTTCGAGCACGGTTTCAACGAGACGTTCAGCATGGATGTCGCGGCGCGCTACACCGACAGCAATGCCAAATACGATCAGGTCTACCCGTTCCCCTGGAACGTGACCGGAGACACGGTGCCGCGGCTTCTCTATTCGGCCCGCAACGAGGCGCAGAGCTTCGTCTCCGACGCCAGGCTCAATGCCGATTTCGACATTGGCGCCATCAATCACGCCATCTCCTTCGGGCTCGACTATCAGAACTCGACCACGCGCTCCGATGGCTATTCACAGGCCTTCAGCCCGATCGACATGATCAACCCGGTCTATGGAACGCCGATCCCAAGCTTTACGCGGGCACGCGGACCGGAACAGCAGACGGATCAAACCGGCATCTATGCCTTCGACAATCTGTCCTTTGACGACAGGCTGTTCGTGACGCTCGGCCTGCGCCATGATTGGTACAATGATGCCGCCGATGTCGAAACGCGTGCCTTCTCGGGCAATGCCGGCCTGCTCTACCGCTTCGACAACGGCATCGCGCCCTATGTCAGTTATGCGACCGCCTTCGAGCCACAGCCGGCGGACTCGCGCGGCTTCACCTATGATCCGGTCACGGGCCGCCAGATCGAAGCCGGCATCAAGTATCAGCCGGTCGGCACGCCCCATCTCTTCACCGCATCGGTCTTCGAGATCGACCAGACCGACCGCCGCCTGCCCAATCCTGTGGGCAGTCCGACGGGGCCAGAATTCGTTCAGAACGGCGAAACGACGATCCGCGGTTTCGAGCTGGAGGCGCAGACCCGCTACCGCGATATCGAACTTCTCGCGGGCTACAGCTATCTCGACACCGAAGACAAGGTAACCGGCTTCGAGCTTGCCTCCGTGCCGACGCATCAGGCATCCGCATGGGTCACGTACCGACCACAGGGCAACCAGCTCGAGGGCTGGTTCTTTGGCGGCGGACTGCGCTATGTCGGATCGAGCCTCGACGGCGCCGACAACCTCAAGACGCCATCCTTCGTGCTCGCCGACGCGCTCGTCGGTTACGAGACCGAGCGCTGGTCGGCGCAGCTCAACGTGCAGAACATCACCGACGAGGATTATCTGACGACCTGCCTCGCCCGCGGCGACTGCTTCTATGGCCAGGGCCGCACGGTGAATTTCAAGCTCGCAACGCGGTTCTGACGAGAAAAGGTCCGATGCCGTGAACGCCATGCTCCGACATCCTCGCACCTTGCAAATGGAAGCTTCGCCGGAGGGCGCAGCGAGCATGGACGCGTTGTTCGAGCTTGCCCGGCGTCAGACCCCCCTGCTTGACGGCAGGATAGAGCCTTGGTCGGTTGGCTATCTCGATGGCAGCGACGCCGACGCCGGTGTGATTGCCGCCCTCGTTCGCGTTACCGCCGAGGCGCATCAGACGGCCGGTCCTGCCTATTGGGCAGCCCGCGCCTGGTCTATGCTGATCTGGCAGCCATGCGTGCTCGCTGTCCTTGCAGTCCATGATCTCGATCGCGCCCTGGCGGTCGACCGCATGCAGCAGCGTGTCGACGGCACGCTCGTCGCCGGCTACCGGTTCTGCGATACGGCGATCGGCACCACAGACGATCCTCTGACCGCGACCGCGCAGGCCTTGAGCGGTTTGACCGACACGCTCTTCTGGCGCCTGAGCGGCATCATCAAGATCAAGCGGATCTACGCCGAACGGCTGCTGGCCGACCGTCTGCTCGGTGTCCTCCTCTCCCGTTCGTCCGTGGCCAACGGCCGCGACGCCGTGACCCTTCTCGCCAGCAAGGCCAGATGGCTGAGTGCCATGGGCCTCGAAGGCGCCAGCGACATCGCTCTCAAGATCTCCGAGGATGGTGAACCGCGACCGCAGCTCGTCCGCAAGGCCTGCTGCCTGCATTACCGCACAGAGCCCGGAGCGCTGTGCGCCTCATGCCCGAAACTGGCCGGCAAGGACATATCCGACGAGGCGTAACCGAGCCATGGATTGCTATGGCTCGACAGATCGTCGCAGAATGGGCCGAACCGCAGTGTCTCGGGGCCGCCATGGATCTCATGAACCTTCTACGATCTGCAGAGGCACTCCTCTACGAGATCGTATCCTGGCTCATCTTCTATCCGCTGACATTCTGGCGCTGCGTCAGGCACCCTGTCCGCATGATGATCTATGCGGAGCGGGAACTGACCGATCCGCCCGAAGAGCAGTTCGTCGACACAGTATCTCCTCCGCTCTTCCTTTTCCTGACGCTTGTAATCGCCCATCTGTTCCAGATGAATATCGGCGCCGCGCAGCCGGAACTAAGCGGTGTTCTGTCCGACGACCGCAATCTGCTCTTGTTCAGGGCCGTCATCTTCAGCCTGCTGCCCTTGCTGGTCGGTATCCAGCGCGTCCACCAGAAGAACCAGAAGCTGACCAGATCGACGCTGCGGCCGGCCTTTTATAGCCAATGCTATCTGGCGGCTCCGTTTACGCTCAGCCTCGATATGGCACTGATGATCGGTCAGCTGGACCACGCGTGGTCCAGCATCACCGCATGGACGCTCTTCCTCGCAGGGCTGATCTGGTATCTCGGCGCATTGACCGAATGGTTTGCCGTGCACGGACCGATGCGGCGGCTGCGCGGATTTGCTCTTTCTTTGGGCACTGTGCTTGTCGGTGGCCTGATCGCACTCGCGGTTCTCATTCCGGTGGCGCTGGTCACGGTTTCCACGCGGTGAGATCGGAAGCCCCGAGCGCCTAGAAGAGCGCGTGTTCCGAAATCAGCACGCCGTCCGCATCCATGTAGACCCACTGCCCGGGAATGAAATCGGCTTGGCCGAACGTCACGCGCAGATCGCGATGTCCGGCAGCGGTCTTGGTGCTCTTGATCGGCGACCGGCCCCGCGAGAACACGAGAAAATCCATGCCATCCAACGCCTCGCCATCACGGATGGCGCCATTGACGATGATGCCCGCCCAGCCGCTGGCACGACCGATCTCGGCGAGCACGTCGCCGACAAGCGCCGTGCGCGTCGATCCGCCGCCATCGACGACGAGGATTCGACCTTTGCCCGGCTCCGACAGAGTCTGCTTCACCAGCGCATTGTCTTCGAAGACTTTCAGCGTCGAAATCGGCCCGTAGGCTGAAGCGCGCCGACCGAACCGCTGCCATGTCGCATCGCAGAACCGGACCTTGTCTTCGTAATCGTCGACCAGGTCGGCCGTCTTGATGTCGCGCATATTAAAATCTCCTCAGGCTTTCGGCGCCGCAAGCACGCGCACGGGAGCACCCGCACGCCATGCGGCGATATCTTCGACGGCGTCGCGATAGAAGGCAGCGTAGGCGCCCTCCGTCACGTAGCCGAGATGGGGCGTCGTCACCGCGTTCGGCACATCGCGCAACGGATGATCTTCCGGCAGCGGCTCCTCGTTGTAGACATCGAGGCCGGCGCGGATGCGGCCTTCCGTCAGCGCCTCGATCAATGCTGCCTCATCCACAAGCCCGCCGCGCGAGGTGTTGATCAGCGCGGCGCCCGGCTTCATCAGCGCAAGGTCGGCGGCGCCGACGATGCCCTTCGAGCGTTCCGAAAGAATGAGATGCAGCGAGACGATATCGGCCTCGCGAAAAAGCGTATCCTTGTCCACGCGGCGAGCGCCCAGGCTCTCCGCATGTTCGTCGGTCAGGTTCTGGCTCCAGGCAATCACCTTCATGCCAAAGGCCTTCGCGATCGGAACCATGCGGCTGCCGAGCTTACCGAGCCCGACGAGACCGAGCGTCTTGTCGCCGATCGACATGCCGATCGTCTCCTGCCACCCACCATCACGAACACGCGCATGTTCCTGCGGTATCGAGCGCGCAACGGAAAGGATGAGCCCGAAGGCGAATTCCGGCGTCGCCATCGGCGATTCACCCGGATGCGTGTGGCAGATCGTGATGCCGCGTGTCGTCGCCGCGTCCATGTCGATCGTGCGCGTGCGGCCACCGGTGACGACAATGAGCTTGAGTGCTGGCAGCCGCGCGATTAGCGAGGCAGGCATCGCCATCCGCTCGCGCATCAGCACCAGCACGTCGAACTGGGCCAATTCTGCCGCAGCCTCGTCTTCGCTCGAAAGATTGCGCTTAAAGACTGTGATCGAAACGTCGCTGCCAAGCGAAGACCAGTCGGCAAGCGACAGCGCGACATTCTGGTAGTCGTCGAGGATCGCAATCTTCATGCCGCACTCCGCAATGCCAGATCGTCGGCAACGAAGGCGAGGCCTGCTCGACTAGCCTCGTTTTCCAGCATCGTGATGTCCTCGACCGAAACCGGCAGACCAATGCGCCGCCGTTCCGCTTCGCGGATCGATTCCGGCTCGCCCGGCATCAAGATCGGCTGATCCTCGTGCAGGCGAGGCTGTCCCTTGGCGCGGGAGACGAGCGCGCCCATGCGCGTGCGATAATCGCCCTCGCCGAGGAAGAGATCCGGCTTCAGCGCAACGAACATGTGGCCGACATCCTGCGGGTGTTCGAAATCGGCATATTGGTTGCCGACCTCGCCGCCGAAGGCCGAGCCGGACATGACGCCGGCGACCACTTCCATCATCAGCGACAGCCCCGAACCCTTCGGACCGCCGAGTGGCTGGATGATGCCCTCATAGGCTTTCTGCGCATCGGTCGTTTCGTTGCCGTCGGCATCGAGCGCCCAGCCAGCCGGGATCGGTTCGCCCTTCTGCGCGGCGCGGCGGATCTTGCCACGCGCCACGACCGACGTCGCCATGTCGAGGATCACCGGCGGCGTGCCGTCGCCGCCGGGGGCGCCGAACGCGAACGGGCTGGTACCGAGAAACGGCTTCCTGCCGCCCCAAATCGGCATTGCCGGCGAGGCGTTGGTGAACACGAAAGAGACGTAGCCCGCCTTGGCCGCATCGAACAGATAGGTCGCCGCCATGCCGAAATGGGTGCTGTTGTGCGCAGCCACGACGCCCACGCCATAGGTTCCGGCCCGCGTGCACGCCTCCGCCATTGCCTTCTTCGCGACGAGGAAACCCAGCCCGTTGTCGCCGTCGATCTTGGCGCAGGCGGCTGCGATCTCGTGAACGGCCAGCGTCGGCGCGGCGTTCACGAGCCCTTTGCGCAACCGCTCCAGATAGATCGGCATGCGGCTGACGCCGTGCGATCCGACACCGCGCAGGTCCGCCAGAACGAGACAGTCCGCGACCGTGTGCGCATCGTCCGTCGGCACACCCGCAGAGGCGAATATGCGGGCGACAAGCTGGGTCAGCCGGATGGGATCGACGTTCAAAGACACGTCTGAAGCGGGCATGCGGCATATCCTCCCCTGGTATCACGCAATGGGTCCTCGCTATCAGGGATTCCTCAATGTGTATACAGCCGCATGCAGTGAACGGCACTCACGATATGGCGGTCGGCCGATAGGTTTGCGTGCACAGGTCGAGGAAAGAGGCCATGGACCGCGAGACCGGTCCGGAACGACGATGCGCAACCAGCAGCTGGCGCTTGGCCCAGTCGTTTTCGAGGGGAGCGGCGACGACATCGGTCGGCGTCAGGAGATGCAGGCTGGTGGCTCGCAGAAACCCGATGCCGAAGCCGGCCTCGACCATTCTGACCAGCGAGGGAAAGCTCTCCACATTGACACGTTCGCCCAGCGTGCGGCCGACGCTTGCCGCTGCCTGGCTCAGCAGCCGGTCGAGCGCGCCCGAATGGTGGATGCCCACCACCTCGTGACCGGCAACCTCTTCGAAGGCGATCGGCTTGGCCGTTCGCAGCCGCTCGGCGACGGGGTGGTCCGGAGCGCTCAGCACATAGACCTGGTCGTCTTCGAAAATGCGCGTGTCGTAACGGCTGAAATCGTTGTTGTCGGCGACGATCGCCAGATCAGCCTGCCCATCGTCGATGGCAAGCAGAGCGCCGGCGGCATTCATCTCCTGGATGTCGAGCGCGATGGTCGGATAGCGCTGCGCGTAATCGGCCAAAAGCTCCGGCAGGCGCCCGGCTAGCGCGGAGCTCGTGCAGGCAAGCCGCAGATTGCCGCGGCGGCCCTCGGCGAAATCCGCCATTGCCGTATCGAGATCGGCGATTTCCCGTAATATCGTGCGAACGCCTTCGACATAGATGCGGCCGGCGGGCGTCAGTCGGACACCTTGCGTGGATCTATCGAAAAGCGACACGCCAAGCCGTGCCTCAAGATCGCTGATTCGCCGGCTCACGGCCGATGGCGCGATGTTCTGACGATCCGCTGCGCGGCCGATCGATCCGCTTTCGGCAAGCACGACCAAAAGCCGCGCCGTCACCGGGTCGAAGGTTTGCATGTCTATCCCGCCTTGCTGGGTCATCGATGTATCGGGCGCCGCTCATCATCGACCAGCACACCACGACATGACCCGGAACATAGACGGTTTCGTGCCGACTGCCACAAAGGCAGGCGATCCTTATCGCTTGACCTTCGAAGGCACGGCGTTGGGCAGGCCCCGCCACATGTCGCGGCGCGCGCCAACCAGCCGGTTCGTCTCGTACCGCCGCACACCTTCGAAATGGTCGCTGAGCGCGTCTATCGCGCGGGTGAAAAAGGAGGTGATCCGCATGGTCGTCTCCATCGCAGGCAATTGTTGATGGAGGGAAGATACGCTCAAGTGTTGGCGATCGGCAGCGCTGGTTAGGCAGGGGGCCATCGCGGTTCGACATGACCGGCTAACTTTGCATTAACCTCTGGCAATACGGCGCTTCTCCAGTCGCCGCACCCACAGCGGGATGAGAACCGGCGCGGTGATCAGGATCAGCACGACGCGCGCGAGATGATGAAGGCTCACAAAGGCCGGATCGGCATCAAGCGTGATGGCGATCAGGCTCATCTCGGGCAAACCTCCTGGCACGAGCGACAGAAGCCCAATGGCGAAAGGGACGCCAAGCAGTTGCTCGAAGGCGAATGCGAAGCCGCCGGCGAGCGCCATGGAAAAGACCGTGAGAAGCGCGCCTAGGAGCAGGCCCGTCAGAAGCACCCGGCGGGCGATCCCGGCGAAATGCTGGCCGATGACCGAGCCTATCACGATCTGTGCGGCAGCAAGCAAGGCGTCTGGGATGTGCGCGTCGGTGATGCCCGTGACATGAACGAGCGCGCTGAGGATGAGCGGTCCGGTCAGATTGCCGGCCGGCAGCCGGATCTTCTTGGCGATCAGGAAGCCGATCACCGCGCAGGCGGAAAGCAGCGCCACATCGAACAGACTGATGCTCGGAAACCATTGGATGACGCGACTGACACCATCCCCGGCACCGCTGCCGATCAGACCGAAGACCGCCAGCAAGGTCGGCGTCATCGCGATGAGAACCACGAGACGCGTGCCATGAACCAGGCTGACGGAGCGGACATCGGCTCCCATCGCGGGACCGATGATGACCATTTCGCTCAAGCCCCCCGGCATGCCCGCAAAGGCCGCCGTCGCCGGCGTCATGGCACCGAGGCGCCAGCAGACGGCGATGCTGACAAGTGCAACGATCACGACGTAGAGGAGCACGCCGAGAAGGCTCGGCCACCAGTCAGGTATGCGCGCCGCGACTTCCGGCGTGAACGCGCTGCCGACCATCAGGCCGATCACGGCGATCATCACCAGGCGCGGTTTGCGGAACGAGCGCATGTCGATCCCGGCGATCGACAGGGGGATCGTCGCGACCATCGCCCCCAGTAGCCAGCCGAGCGGAATGCCGAGCCGGTAGCCGCAATAACCACCGATCGTGCCAACGGCCAACGTGCGAAGGCGGATCAGGAAACCACGCATGCCTTCCAGCCCTGGGCGGTTCTTCTTCGGTGCCAACGGGTCAGGCGAAGCCGCCCGCTCTTCCGGGGACGCACCCGCTTCGTGCGTATTACCGTATTGGGTCATTGCCGATCGCATTCGAATTGTCGATTGATGATGGATGGCGGGACTTCAGAATCTTTTGTACACAGCCGCATACGAAATGGCCAACCGCGATGCGGCATCGCGGCAACTTTTCAGTGCGGGCGGGAAAGCCTAGGACGATGGCGCGATGACAGAGAACCGAACTGAAGATTTGAGCAAAACGCGCGGCCAGAATGCCTATCGAGCCATTCTGGCAGCGATCCGTGACGGGCATTACAAGCCCGGCGACCCATTGCGCGAAGAAGAAGTCGCGATGCGGATCGGTGTCAGCCGGACGCCCGTGCGTGAAGCGCTCGGCCGCCTCCAGGAAAAGGGCCTGCTGGAAGCAGCGCCCGGTCGCGGCGTCGCTGTTGCCGTTCTCTCCATGCAGCAGATCTTCGAGCTCTATGCGATGCGGCAGGAGATGGAAGGCCTCGTTGCCCGCTTTGCCGCACAGCATGCGACGGAAGCCGAGATCGCCAATCTGGAACGGCTGAACGAACAGTTTCTCAAGGCGGATCGCACGCCGAAAGTGGCCGCGCTGATCAACCGCCAGTTCCATGCCCGGCTCTACGATGCGGCGCGCAATAGGTACCTCCGCCAGGCGGTCGAGGATCTGCAGGAGACGATCGCACTTCTGCCGGAAACCACCTTCGTTCAGGAAGGCCGCACGGTGATCGCCCATGGCGAGCACAAGGAGCTGATCGATGCGATCCGCGCCCGCGATACGCTGAAAGCCGAGGCAGCCGGCATCAACCACATCCGCAAGGCGCTGGAGACGCGCCTTGCCATCACCGACCATGAGGAAGCCGTCGGCGTCTTCAGGCCGGCCAGATAGCGGGGTCGCTGCCAAGCGGCACGGGCGGGCGTCGGAACTCGGCCAGACGCCCGCCGATCTTCAAGGGCGGGCGCACCGCGCGCACGGTTCCGAACCTTGTCCCGTGCGTCGCGATCAGATCCGCGATGTCGCTCGAACTGGGGTTCGATGCCGGCACGGAACTGTCGTTACCGAGCCGGTTGCGCCATTCCCACATCCACTGCGCCGTCGTCGCGAGCGAAAGATCCACCGCAAAACTACCCCCTTCCTCTGCGCGCCGGATGAGCGCCGCCATTGCGCCGAAGGCGGCGAGATAGCCCGTCAGATAATCGAGCGGCTGGCAGGGCAGAAGGGTCGGTCGATCGGCCCCGGCCTCAAACGTCATGCCCATGGTGGCCTGGACAAGACTGTCATAGCCGCGCCGGAAGCTCCAAGGACCGGCATGCGAGAACGCCGAAAGTGACACATGCACGAGCTGAGGATTGCTCTGATGCAGCGTTGCCCGATCCAACCCGCGGCCACCAATCGCGCCCGGGCGATAGGCATCGAGCACCACGTCCGCGCTACCAGCAAGATGCGCCAGATCGGCGCGACCAGCGTCGCGAGCCAGATCGATCTCGCATGCATGCTTCCCGAAGCCGGTGTCGATCACGAGGGATTCGATCGACGGCAGACCCGGACCAGACACGAGAAGCACTGTGCCCCCGTGCTCTGCGAAGGTCCGCCCCGCCATCGGTCCGGCAATGACGCGCGACAGATCGATGATGCGCAGGCCCGAAAGCGGATTCTGTGCTGCATCTATACGACCGCCCGGCCATGCCGTCAGACCTGCCGGCGCCTGGCGTGTGACTTGCAACACCGGCAGCGCCCGAATGGCCGTTGCCTGCTCCGTCGCTTCCCACGCGCTGCGCTCACGAACCTTCGCCGCGCAGAGATTGCGGCTGATCGCTTCGGCCTCGAGTTCGGCGGCATCCCATTGCCGCACCGCTGAGCCTATGGCGTCCGAATCGTTTTCGGCACCGAGCAGGTCGAGCAGTCCTTGGCGCAGATGCGGGAAATTGCCGTGCAGGAACACCCACTCCCCATTGGCCGCCTCGTAGAGCCCGGTGAATGGATCGCGGAACTTGGCGTTCTTTCCCCCGACCTCCAGATAGCTGGAACTCGCCATGGCGATTTCGGCGGAGCGCGTGTCCATCTCCACCGACAGCTTTTCGCCGGTGCGCATTTCCTGGATATGTGACGCCGCAAGACCGACGGCCGCGAGCGTCGCCGTCGCAATCGGCGCGATCGGCCATGCGGTCGCAAGCACCTTGTCGTGCTCCGTGATCGTCAGGCGATCCAGCGGTAACCCCTCAAGACCCGCCAGGGCGAGCAGGTCTGCGAGGATAGCATGAGCATCATCGATCACGCCGCTCATCGCACCGCTCCTTGCGGCACCGCAACCTCGCCCTGCATCAGGCGCCGTGCCGTGCGAAACACCGTGGCATTCTCGGCATGCCAACCATCGTGGCGCTTCAAGACGCGCGCCCCGACGCTGACCAGACCGGACGGATTGCCGACGCGGATCTCGTCGCCCTGGTGGTCGGGACGCAGCGCCTGTTCGGCGAGCGTGCCTTCGATGCGGGCGGCGACGCCGACGCACATGGCGCCGGTCAATGTGACCGCGCGGTGCGCCTGCTCCATCGAGATCATGCGCACGGCGATGTCATGCGTGGTCTCGTCAAGCGTCTGGCCATCGAGCGTCCGGAACGGAGATGGCGTCCCGACCATCGAGATCTTCGGGTTAGCGAGCCCAACCGACGTGGCATCCGCGCCAAGCCCCATCAGCACCCCGCCCTCGCGCCGGATCGCGTCGAGCAACGCCATGAGAGGTCGATTGGCCTCGATGGCATCGGGCAGTTCGCCGCCGGTCATCCCGCAATCGGCAGCACGAACGAAGACGACCGGATTGCTCGCATCCACCAGCGACACCGCATAGGAGCGACCGTCCACCATGACATGATCGACCACATTACCGCTCGGTAACAAGCCCGATGTGACCGTGCCCCCCGGATCGAGGAAATCGAGCGCAATGCGCGCGCCTGCACCGGCAACGCCTGCAATCACGAAGTCGCCCTCGACCACGGCCCGCCCGTCGCGCACCGGAAAGCGCGCGTGGATGATCTTCTTGGTGTTGACCTGGTGAATGCGCACCAGCGCTTCACTGTCCTCGACCGAGACCAGCCCCTCATCGACTGCGAAAGGGCCGATGACGGAGGAGAGATTTCCGCAATTGGCGCCCCAGTCGACGACCGGGCGATCGACTGCGATCTGCGCGAAGAGATAGTCGACATCGGCGTCGGGATGGGTCGGTGGTCCGATGATCGCCGCCTTGGAGAGTGAGGACACGCCGCCGCCCATGCCGTTGAGCTGGCGCTTGTAGGGATCGGGGCTGCCGAGCACAGCAAGAAGCATCTCCTCGAGCGTCGTACGATCCTGCGGAACGTCGGCTCGGTGGAAGAACACGCCCTTGCTGCTGCCTCCCCGGTAGAATGCGGCGCGAACGAATGTTTGAGACATGGATCCCCTCCCTAGTCATGGCCGTTAAGAGGCCAGCAAATGCACTCCGCGAACGAAGTAAAAGAAGCCGATCGCGGTTACGATCCAGCGCGTCCAGGCCCGGAAATTGGCGTCGGTCAATCGCTGCAAAATGCCGTTGCCGGCTTTCGTGCCGAGAATGGCGATCGGCGCGGCGATGGCGATTGCGAGCCACTCCGACCCCGAAAGCACGAATGTGGTGCTGGCGTAGAACGCGACCTTCAGGCCATGCGAAATCACCTGGATGGCCGACTTGGTCGCGATGATGACGCGGCGATCCATCATCGTGCGAATGAAGAAGATGTCGATCGTCGGACCCGATGCGCCCACGCCGATCGAAAGGCCGCCGGCGATCAGCCCGCAGGCCAGCGCGTGATGCCGCTTTGAGGCATCGAGCGCGAACCAGGAATTCGGCACCCAGACGAGGATCGGCAACAGCCCGATGACGATCGAGACGATCGCGAGTTCCGGCGTGTAGCTGACCAGCAGGAACAGCAACGCCGCAATCAGGAGCCCGATGGAAACCGTTCCGACGATCCGCCAGTCGATCCAGCTGCGCGAAAACCAGGCACGCGACCCGTTCGCCACGAGTTGGATGACGCCGTGAACCGCGATCGCCGTGCCGACAGGCAGAAGAAAGAACAGAATCCAGAGAAGGATCAGCCCGCCTGCCATGCCGAATATGCCGGAAAGCAGCGCGGTGAGGAACACCGCGACCACCATTCCGACGGCGACGAACGCGCTCACGCCGGCGCGACCCGATCAGGCCGCGAGCGTCTGCGTCGCGAACTGCGCCGCCCCGTAGCCTGCACGCCGTCCGAAAACGGCGCCCGAGGTGAGGCCCGAACCGCCCGGATAGCCTTCGTAGAAGACACCCCCGACCATTTCACCGCAGGCATAGAGCCCCGGAATGTCCCTGCCGTTTTCATGGACGACGCCCCCGTGGTCGCTCACCTTCAAGCCGCCATAGGTGAAGGTGATACCGCCGGTAACCGGATAGGCCTTGAACGGGCCTGTGTCGATCTTCTGCGCCCAGTTCGATTTCGGCAGCGACAGACCCTTGGTGTTCTTGCCGTCCTTGATGGTCGGATCGAAGGCAACGTCTGCGTTGACGGCAGCGTTGTAGTCGGCGAGCGTCTTGCGCACGGCATCCTTGTCGTCGATGCCGTCGAGCTTCTCGATCAGCGCATCCAGCGTGTCTGCCTCGACATAATGGGCGTCGGAGAACCGGTACTCCTCATAGAGCAGGTGATCGACCTTGCTGTCGAAGATCTGCCAGGCGAAATGGCCAGGCTGCTCCAGTACGGCGCGGCCGAACTGGGCGTAGGTGTAGTTGCGGAAATCCTTGCCCTCGTCGACGAAGCGGTCACCTTTCGCGTTCACCATCACGCCGAGGAAATAGCAGATCTTGCGATAGTTCTTGCGCTGCTCGTGCGGGATATCGAGGTTGCCGTATTCCGGCATGTGAAGATCCATCGGCGTCGCGTGGCAACCGTCATAGAGACCATAAGCCTGTGCGCCGAGCTTGAACGCCATTTCCAGGCCGATGCCTTCATTGTGCGGCGTGCCGCGAACCTTGGCCTTGGCCCAGTCCGCGCCGATGTATTTTTCGCGCAGCTTAGCGTTGGATTCAAACCCGCCGCAGCCGAGCACCACGGCGCGTGCCTCGATATCCGCCGTCTCGCCGGAGCCGCTGCGCGTCTTCACGCCCGCAACGCGACCGTCCTTCACGATCAGGTCGACCGCTGCGCAATCGTATCGGATCTCGCCGCCCATCGCCTTGAAGGCACGCATTTCGGCTTCAACGAGCCCGACGCCTTCGTGCTCGGCGGCGAGCGTCAGCCCGCCCCAGAAGATGTACTTGCCGTCCTTCTCGAAGGTCTGGCGCGAATAGATCGGTTCGAATTTGACGTTGTTGTCCGCCAGCCAGCGCATCGTTTCGTAGCTCTTGCCGATCAGGTCGCGCTGCTCGACCGAGAGTGGGCGGCCGCCATTGAAGCCGAGAAGATCCGCGCCGAATTTCTCCGCCGTGTACTGGCCGAACTCGGTGTTCGGAATGCGCGGATCGTCCGGATTCTGGAGAAGCGGGATCAGGTCGTCATTGCCGTTGTAGACGAAGCGCATCGCACCAGCGGTGTATTTGGAATTGCCGCCGGCCAGATCCTCGGTCGCCTTTTCGATGATCAGGACGCGAGAGCCCTTTTCCTTGGCTGCAATGGCGGCGCAGAGCGCGGCACTGCCTGAACCTATAACGACGACATCCCATACTTCGGACATGATGTTCTCCTGGCTTCGCTTGGACCCGGTGGCCACTTCAGTCTTTGTATACATTTGTATTCTGAATTTGCAACCGGACGAACGCCGTCGTCCGGTACGCGTTTCAATGCAGTCCGATCAGATCGCGTCGACCACGAACTGCGTGAAGGCCCGCGTTCCCAACGGCCCGCCAAGATCGCCGGTGCAGCGCGCGGGATCAGACAACACGTCGTCGATCACGGCCTCGATCCGATCGGCGGCTGCGACAAAACGCTCGCCACCCTTCCGCTCGCCGTACCAGCGCAGCAGCATCGCGGCCGATAGGATCATGGATGTGGGGTTGGCCTTGTCCTGCCCGGCGATGCTAGGGGCGGAACCGTGCTGCGCCTGCGCCGCGCACAAATCGTCATTGGCGTTCACCGAGCCGGCGAGGCCGAGGCTCCCGGAAAGCTCGGATGCAAGATCCGACAGGATGTCGCTGTAGAAATTGGTCGAGCAGATGACGTCATAGACCGACGCGTCGCGCACGAGCAGCGCCGCCATCGCGTCGATGAGCACCTCTTCCAGTTCGACTTCCGGAAACTCGGCGGCAACCTTGCGGACTTCCTTGAGGAAGAGCCCGTCGGTCAGAACAAAGGCGTTTGCCTTGTGAACGGCCGTCACCTTCTTGCGTCGCTTCATGGCAAGTTCGAAAGATGCGCGCGCGATGCGCTCGATCGCCTTTGATGTCACCTTGCGCATGGAAATGGCGACGTCTTCGGTCGGCATGAACTCGCCGGTGCCCGCCACCATGTTTCGGTCCGGATACATGCCCTCGGTCGATTCCCGCATGATCACGAGATCCATTTCGGTACCGCGATGCTTCACGCCGGTGCGCGTGCGCGCCGGACGGATGTTGGCGAAGAGATCGAGCTTGACGCGAAACGCCGCCGAGACGTTGACGCCACCCTTGTCACGCGGCGGGTAGTCCAGGTGCGAAATCGGGCCGAGCAACACGCCGTCCATCGTCCGCGCCAGCGGCAGAATGTCGTCGGGCAAGGTCGTGCCCTGCGTTTCGTAGGTGGCAAAGCCCATCTCGCGATGGGTATAGTCGAGGTCGAGACCGAATTTGCGGTCTGCTGCATCGAGAACATCCGTGCTCGCGCGCACGATTTCCGGGCCGATGCCATCGCCCGGCAGAACGAGAATCTTCATGCTATCTCCTGGGGACGTGCCGGCCGAACGAAGGCTTCACGTGGCTTGGCACTGCACTGATCGTCGAATGGGAAACGGCCGTCCGCCCGCGGAGGCGAGAAGACGGCCGCTGATTGTCAGGCTGCGCCCTGGAGTTCGGCTTCTGCCTGCAGCACTGCCGCCTGGACGTAGACTTCGCCGGCCATCAGCTTGCGCGCGGTGCGCAACAGACCGCCCTTGACGATGTCGATGCCGTTTTCCGTGTCGCGCGTTTCAAGCGTCACATCGAGCACGCCCGAGGGATGCTCGATCACGATGAGGCGGTCATGGCCTTCCGGGCGGACGGCAAGTCCGTCGGAAACCGAACCTTCGAGAACTGCGCAGGACGACACGCAGAGACCGCCGGTGACGGCGAAGGCAGCGTGCGTGTTGTGCGGGACGAAGTAGCGGGCCGCGATCGTGCCGCCATCCTTGGGCTTGGCCAGCATGGCAGCTTTTGGGACGACCTTATCGGCGACATCGCCGAGCCCCATGCGCCGGCCGGCCTCGCGCCGCATCGCTTCCATGCGGGCGAAGAAATCCTTGTCCGCGTCCAGTTCCTTCTTCGTCTCGTAGCCCGTCTTGCCGAGATCGGCAGCGCGGAACAGCATCATCGGCACGGCAACGTCGATGAGCGTGACGGTGACGCCGTCGATCTCTTCCGTCAGCTTGCCAGTCGGCAGCAGCGCGCCGGTCTTGGAGCCGACGATGTCCATGAAATTGAGGCGAACAGGCGCGGACGTGCCGGGCGCTCCGCTGATCGCCGCGTTGCCATCATAGACCACTGCGCCATCGCCGGTCTGCACGATCGACTCGATGCGACTTTGCGTGTTCTCGTCGAAGATCACGACGCTGGTCGTTTCGCCGGCCACGGGTACCATGCCGCTCTCGATGGCGAAGGGCCCGACGCCCGACAGCATGTTGCCACAGGACGGGCTGGTGTCGACGATCGCCTTGTCGACGGAAACCTGGGCGAACAGATAGTCCACATCGACCCCTTCCCGCTTGGACGGGCCGACGATCGCGACCTTGCTGGTCAACGTGTCGGCACCGCCGATGCCGTCGATCTGACGAGCATCGGGAGACCCCATCGCCGCCAGAAGAACGCGATCACGCGTGGCGATGTCCGCAGGCAGATCTGATGCCTTGAAATACGGGCCTTTGGATGTGCCACCGCGCATCAGGATGCAGGGAATTGCGACTTGCTTCGTCATTGAGCTGGACCTTTCGGAGGATGCACATGCTTCGCATGCGATTGTATACTGAAATTCGGGATATGGAAAACCGCCCCGGAAACGTTTCCGGAGCGGCTGTTCGTGTGCCTAGCGGAACGGCCAGACCAGGCTGTCGTAGAAGTACTCCTGGAGCAGGCCGTAGGGCATTTGCATGTTCAGCACCCAGGTCAGGACCATGATCATTGCAGCGGCTCCGGCCGTCAGCACGGCGGAGGTCAGCCAGCTCGTTTTCGCCACGACCCGGGTGAAGGTCATGAAGAACACGATCAGCGCCAGGAAGTAGCCAAGCAGACCGATCAGGCCGACGAAGCCGACCAGCCAGAATACGAACCGCCACGGTCCGCCGTCGGTCATGTTGGCGTCCATGTCGAAGTTCGCCGAACCGCCAGCGATGGCGCCACCGCCGCTGATCTTTTTTTGCGCACGCAGCTGCGGCAGGCCGACCACAAGGCAGGCGATCAGGCCGACGACTGCGACCGACATCGGGAACACCTTGTCGAGGAACGAGGCCAGTTCCCAGGAGTCGAAGAAGGCATAGACGAAGAGCCCGCCGACGATCACCGTGAAGACGATCTGCGGCATGAGGTTCTTGGCCTGGGCCTGCTCGGCATCGCCTTCGGAGCTTACACTCGCGGCGGCAACATCGCCGGGACGCTTGCGCGTGCCGAACCAGACGGAAAGCACGGTCAGCACGCCGATGGCCAGCGCCAGCGGCCGCAGCGGGAAACCGTAGCCGTAGAACTGCACCGCCTGGTAGAAATAGGTTTCCACCTGGGTGGCGAGCACGAAGCCGATGAGGAAGGCCGGGCGCGGCCAGCCGAAGCGCTTCAGGAAAATCCCGATGAGGCCGATCGCCAAAAGCGCCAGCATGTCGTTGAAGGACCGCGTGGCCTGGAATGCACCGAAGGAAATGACAACGATCATGAAGGGCGCGAAGATCGTGTACTTGATCGTGGTCAGCTTCGCGACCCACGGCGACAGGATGATGCAGAGCGCCGTACCCACAACGTTCGCGATCGCGAGCGTCCAGATGATTGTGTAGGTCAGGTCCAGATCACGGTTGGGGTCAGCCATAGCCGGTCCAGGCTGCAGGCCGATCAGGATCATGGCTGCGAGGAAGATCGCCATCGATCCGGAACCCGGAATGCCGAAGAGCAGCGTTGGGATCAGCGCACCACCCGCGCAGGCGTTGTTGGCAGATTCCGGCGCGATCACGCCGCGAATATCACCCTGTCCGAACTCGGTCTTGCCCTTCGTCGTCTGCACGGCGTGACCATAGGCGAGCCAGTCGACGACACTGCCGCCGAGACCAGGGATCATGCCGATCAGCGCACCGAGGCCGGAACACCGCAGGGCGAGCCAGCGGCTTTTCCACGTATCCTTGACCCCCTGGAACCAGCCCGATCCAAGCTTGCCGGTTGAAGAAATGCTCTGGTTCGATCGCAGAAGATCGACAATCTCCGGAAGGGCGAAGATGCCGAGACCGACGATGACCAGTTCGAGGCCGCTGATGAGATAGAGCGAATCGAACGACATGCGCTCGCCACCCGCGGCTGGCGCCGTGCCGATGGTGCCGAGAATGAGGCCCAGCGCACAGGCGGCGAGTCCCTTGCCGAGGTTCGATCCGGACAGCACCCCGACCATCGACAGGCCGAAGATCGCGAGCATGAAAAGCTCGGCCGAGCTGAATGATAGGATCAGCGGTCGCGCGATGAGAACGACGCCGGTCAACGCGATCGCGCCGAACATACCGCCCACCATCGATGCCGAAAAGGCCGCCGACAGAGCGCGTGCCGCCTCGCCTTTTTTGGCGAGCGGGAAACCGTCGAGCACGGTGGCCTGCGAAGCGGACGAGCCCGGAATGCCCATCAGGATCGACGAGAACGTGTCCGATGTCGGCAGGATCGCCAAGAGGCCGATCATCATCGCCACGGCCGAAGTCGGGTCCATGCCGTAGATGAAAGGAAGCAGCAGCGACATGCCGGCGATGCCGCCGAGCGCAGGCAGAATACCGACCACGAGCCCGAGCACGACCCCGATCGTCATGAACATGAGGTGCTGGACAGTCAGCAAGGTGGCGAAGGAACTGAGAAATGTCTCAAGCATGGTGGAGCGTCCCGCTGCTGGGGGAGATGCTGCGGATCGACGCGTTGCACGGCAACACGAAGCGACGAAGTCCGCAGAAGCCAGGATCAAGTCGTCCCGAACGATCGGGATCGAGTGTGAGCGGAGCGCGCGGCGACGAGCCTCGCGCGCTCCGTGTCAATTGCCGTTAAAGCTGGACCTGATATTCCGACATCAGGAACTCGCGAACCCATTCGCGTGCTTCCGGATCGATGGTGGTCGCGACTTCGTAGAGCGTCTGGACACCATCGCCGACAGCCTGTTCGTACTCGCCCAGGATCTCGCCCTTGGCAGCCTGCAGATCGGGATCGGCAGCCGCATCGGCGAACGCCTGGCGATAGGCGGCCACGATGTTCTCCGGGGTGCCTTCCGGCAGCATGGCAGGCTTCTGTGCTGCAAAGCCCGAGCCGAAAAACGCCATGTAGGCATCGAACTCGACGCTGTCCGGGATTGCGCCGGTCGCCATCTCGAGCGCTTCGACGAAGTGCGGCAGGTCCGGGAAAGTCGGATCGCGCTGGACGTTGCCTTCGGTATCCAGAACGCCCCACGAGAAGATCGGCACGGCGGTGCCGGCTTCCACCAGCGGCTCGACATTGGTGAGGTAAGCAGACGACGTCTGATAGTCGATCGTGGCTTCGCCGCGCTCGAAGGCAAGACGGCCATCGCCGCGGCCGGTCATGCCGAAGACGTGGCGGACATTGAGACCGAGCAGGCGGAACGCAAGCAACGGAACGAGATCGAGCGAGGTTGCACCCTGGCTGGCATAGACCAGTTCCTGGTCACCGATTTTCGACAGTTCGGATGCATCGGCAACGCCGAGGCTTGCCGGCAGATAGGCGACGCCGCCCGTCGGTGAGACGAGGACGGGGATCAGCTTGGCATAGTCGTAGCGCACGCGCGTGTCGCCGAGCAGGAACGGGAACTGCGTCGAACCGGACGTGCCGAGAAGTGACAGGCCGTCGGGACGGGCGCGCGCCACGAATTCGTTGGTGCCGGTGATCGAACCACCGCCCGGGACGTTGCGTACGATCACGTTCGGCTGACCCGGCAGATGCTTGGCAAGGTAAGGCGCCATGAACCGCGCCCAGACGTCGGAGCCACCGCCCTCGGAGAAAGGAATCCACCACTCGATGGTTTCACCAGCGAAATCCACGGAATCCTGCGCGAAGGCCTTGGGCAGACCGAAACTTGCGGCTGCAACGGTGGCTGCGCTGGCAGCCAGGAACTTACGACGATCGATACGGGTCATGCTTTTCCTCCCAATCCCATGATCAAAGTCTTCATCGTATACAAAGGTACACATGAATTAGGCGTAGGGTGACCACGTCACGCCGCGCCTGTAAAGTCATTAAAGGCGCCTCATCCTCATCAGGTGCCCGTGATTTCGGCAAAGAAGCCTCGAACTCCGGCGTTTAATGCCGGTTTCTCAATGAGTGATGCATGATTTGCATCAAACAGGCGTTTGCCTGCATGTTTTGGATCGTTCACATTGATATGTCATATGCAAAGATTTGGAGCGTTGATCTGAAATGCACATCAATTGCGACACGCTCGACTTACGCTCCTTCATCGCCGTCATGGAGCTCGGCAATTTTCACAGGGCGGCTGAAGCGCTCAACGTCTCGCAACCGGCACTCTCCCGCCGCATCCAGAAACTGGAAGAGACGATCGGGGCGCAGTTGTTCGAACGGACGACCCGCAGCGTCGCGCCGACGGCGGTTGGGCGCGAGATGTTGCCCTTGGTGCGACGGCTTCTGGACGAGTTCGACCAGTCACTGTTCTCGTTTCGTGATGTCGGCCTGCGCCGCGGCGGACTGGTGACGATCGCCTGCCTGCCGACGGCAGCGTTCTACTTCCTGCCTGCCGTCATCCGCCGCTTTGCAGCGGAATTCCCGCAGATACGCTTTCGCATCATGGACCTGAGCGCCAATGACGGGCTGACCGCCGTGTCACGTGGAGAAGTCGAATTCGGGATCAACCTCATGGGCGCATCGAGCGCCGATCTCGAGTTCACGCCACTGGTCGAAGATCCGTTCGTCCTCGCCGCGCGACGCGACCACCCGTTGGCCGCGCAATCGGTGGTGCGCTGGTCGGACCTGCCACCGCACCGCTTGATCACGGTCAGTCGATCGAGTGGAAATCGCACGCTGCTCGATGCAGCCCTGGCCAAAGCCGACGTGCAGCTGTCCTTCACATATGAGACAACGCATCTGTCGACGTCGCTGGGCCTCGTCGAGGCAGGCCTGGGGGTTTCCGTGCTGCCGAGCATGGCGACGCCGCAGGGCGATCATCCCATCATCACCGTCCGGCCACTGCACGAGCCCGAAGTGTCCCGAACGATCGGCATCGTGCGTCGGCGCGGCGCCTCTCTGGCACCCGCAGCCCAGCATTTTCTGGACATGCTGATGCTCCACTGGAAGCAGGGCTTGACCAAGAGCTGATCGATGGAGGCACGGCACGATCGACGGCAGTCGAGCCAGGCAGGGGGATGTCACCGCCCGAAAATCAAGAAGCCCTAAGCATCGCCTGCTCGCCGCGGCGGAGCGTAAGCACATCGACCCCGGTCTTCGTCACAGCAACCGTATGCTCGAACTGGGCGGAAAGCTTGCCGTCCGTCGTCACCACCGTCCACCCGTCATCGGCGGTGGCGACCTTGCGAGTGCCCTGATTGACCATCGGTTCGACGGTGAAGACCATGCCTTCACGCAGTTTCACGCCCGATCCCGGCCGCCCGAAATTCAACACTTGTGGCTCCTCGTGCATGTCGCGGCCGATCCCGTGCCCGCAATATTCACGCACGATGACGTAGCCGTTCTTCTTGGCATGGCGTTCGATCGCGTGGCCGATGTCGCCGATATGCGCGCCGGGCCGCACCTGCCGGATTCCTTGCCACATCGCCTCCTGCGCAACGCGCACGAGCTTGCGCGCAGCCGGCGGCGCGTTTCCGACCAGGTAGGTTTTGCTGGAATCGGCGATGAAGCCGTTCTTTTCCAGCGTGATGTCGAAATTGACGATATCGCCGTCCCGGATAATCTCGCCGGCATCCGGTATGCCATGACACACCACGTCGTTGATCGAGCAGTTCAAGGCATATTTGAAACCATACTGCCCTTTGCTGGCCGGTCGTGCCGCGAGATCGACACTGATGAAGCGGTCGACGAGGTCGTTGATCTGCAACGTCGACTGGCCGATAAGGTCCTGCTCGTCCAGCATCTCGAAGACAGACGCGAGCAATTTGCCGGACACACGCATCAGCGCCAGCTCGTCGGGGGTCTTGACCATCCCTCAGGCAGCCTGCGCAGGGATGCGCACGCCCGCCGTCTCATATTGCTGCTTGACGATATCGTTGAAGGAAAGCTCCGGATTGGCTTCGGCAAGCATGCCGATCTTCATCCAGAATTCAGCCTGCGCATTGATGGAGCGGCACTGCACCGTGCTCGCCCGGCGAACATCCTCGTGCAACTCATCATCGATCTTCACGATACCCATGCGTCGTCTCCAAGTTTGCACAGCATACGAACCATATATGGAACGTATGCTGTGCAATCAACTGGAAACGCCGACACAGCTGCGTGGTCTCTTGCGAGGCGCGTCACGGCTCAGCCGTCTGCCGAGACAGCAGTCAGCTCCAGGCGACGGTGCGCTGGCGCTGCTCGCCCAGTCTCTCGATCCCGAGGCGCATGTCCTGGCCGGGGCGGAGGTAGATCGGCTCCGGCTTGACACCCATTCCGACACCGGGCGGCGTGCCGGTGGAGATGATGTCACCGGGCTGAAGGCTCATGAACTGGGAAATATAGCTGACGACATGCGCCACGCCGTAGACCATGGTGCGCGTCGAGCCATCCTGGAACCGGCGACCATCGACGTCGAGCCACATGGAGAGGTTCTGCGGATCTTCGATCTCATCTGCGGTCACGAGCCACGGGCCGATCGGACCGAACGTGTCGGCCGATTTGCCCTTGGTCCATTGCCCGGATCGCTCGATCTGGAATTCCCGCTCGGACAGATCGTTGATGACGCAGTAACCGGCCACGTGATCGAGCGCGTCGGCCCCGTCGACGTAACGCGCTTCGCGGCCGATGACGACGCCGAGCTCGACTTCCCAGTCGGTCTTGCGGGAATTGCGCGGAATGATGATGTCGTCGTTCGGCCCGCAGATTGCGCTGGTGGCCTTCATGAAGATGACCGGCTCCTTGGGCACGTCGAGGCCGCTTTCGGCCGCATGGTCGGCATAGTTCAGGCCGACGCAGATGAACTTGCCGACATGGCCGACGCATGGCCCGATCCTGAGGTCCGACGGCAGCTCCGGCAGTGACTGCGGGTCGATCTCTCGCAGACGCTGCAATCCGCCCGGCAGGAGCGTCGCGCCGGCGATATCGTCGACGATACCGGTGAGGTCACGGATATTGCCGTTGGCGTCCAGAAGAGCCGGCCGTTCGCGGCCCTTCTCGCCGACACGCAGAAGTTTCATGCTGTCTCATCCTCTCATGAAAGGTAATCGGGCGGTCCAGCCGCCGTCTATGATGGGGAAGATGCCCCGCGTAAAGGTCATGACGCCAAGATCGACGATCTCGTCACTCGGGAGGCCAGCCGACACGCGACAAAACCCTATTCCGACAACCGATATGCGACGACCTGATCCGACACTTCCGGCTTCAGGATGGAATTGCCACCCACCGCGAACACGACGTAGTCGACACCTTGATGGGTGAAGACTGCCGGTATGGACACCGCCGGAGCCTCGACGAGATCCGACCAGAGTTCGCGTCCGGTTTGCGCATCGAGCGCGCGCACATGCGAGTCCACCGATGCACCGATAAAAACCACACCGCCGGCCGTGATCACCGGTCCACCGAGCGTCGGCGACCCCCAGGCCTCCAGGCCATATAAACCCTCAAGCTGCGCACGCCCGAACGGCGTTTCATAAAGCAGATCACCCGTGTTCAGATCATAGGCGGAAAACGTGCCGAACGGAGGCGCCCAGCACGGCATGCCGGCCCAATTGCTCCAGTCGGTAAGGTAGATGCCGTAAGGCGAACCTTCCTGGGGCGAATAGCCTTCCTCATTGCCGCCCTCCGCATTGTCGAGCTGGTCATATTCGGCGCGGGGAATGAGTCGGATCAATTGCACGATCCGCGATGCGTTGACGTAGAGGGTGGCATTGCGTGGATCGATCGCCACGCCACCCCAGTTCGTCGCTCCCGCAGTGCCGGGAAAGAACAGCGTTCCCTGTTCGGAAGGCGGCGTGAACATGCCCTCATAGAGGTAATTTTCGCGGTCTCGTGAGCATTGGCCGAAGCTGACGAGATCGGCGAGCCACCACACATCGGGAAGCTCCAACGGATTGCCGACGGGCCTCGGCGTCATGGCGAAAGGCTGTGTCGGGACAGTCACCTCGCCTTCGGCAGTGCTCTGCGGGGTGGGACGGTCCTCGATGTCGAACAGCGGCTCACCCGTGCGGCGGTCGAGCACGAACAGGAAGCCCTGCTTCGTTCCCTGCACCAAAGCCGGTATGGTCTGCCCATCGCGTTCGATGTCGACGAGGCTCGGCGCAGACGGCGTATCATAGTCCCAGATGTCGTGGCGGACGTGCTGGAAGCTCCAGGCCACTTCGCCCGTCTCGATGTCGACGGCAGTGACCGACGTGGCCAGAGGGATGGGATCGGTGCGGTCACCACCCCAGTAGTTGGGGCTTGGTGAGGAGATCGGCGCATAGACGAAGCCGAGCTCCGGGTCGGCGGTCATCGCCGTCCAGATATTCGCAGTGCCCGTTCGCGGGATCATCTCTTCCGGGATGAAGCTTGCTTCCCACAACAATTCGCCGCTTCGAGCATCGATCGCGAGAAGATTGCCGGGAGGCGCGACGCTGTATTCCCAGTCCTTTCCGGCCCAGCCCAGCAGAAGCGTGTCACCCACCACCAGCGGCGGCTGGAGAAGCGAGAACGGAAAGACGTCGTTGACCGTGTTCCACTGGTTCACATTGAGCACGCCGCCCTCGGCGAATGCCTCGCACCGCGCACCGGTATCGGCATCGACCGCATGCAGTTCGGCATCCATGGTCCCGAGATAAACCCGCTTTTCGCAGGTGCCGGCCTGGCCGCTCTCCCAATAGGCGACGCCGCGGTTCTTGAGTGCCGGCTGCGTCAACGCCTCCAACGTGGATTCGCTGTCATAGGCCCAGCGCTCTTCGCCCGTCGCCGGGTCCAACGCTACGATCCGGTAAAAAGGTGTGCCGAGGTAAAGCGTTTCGTTGGCGTAGACCGGCGTTGCCGACCACACCGTCTCAGGCAACTCGCCCGACCCGTCTGCCACATCGCCGGTATGAAACTCCCAGGCTCGCTCGAGATTTTCGACAGTCTCAGGCGTCAGACTCTGCACATTGGAAAACTTGGTGGAGCCGACGTCACCGTGAAACGACGTCCACTCCGATTGCTGCGCGTGAGCCGTTCCGCTCGCACCGATCCATGAGGAGACGACGAGCGCTGTGATACGGATCGGTAGGATCATGCCATGCTCCGGCGTGGGTTGAAGAAGACACCGAGAACGACTGCAAGGGCTGCCGCCGCCATGACACCGGCCAGTGCGAACTGCAGCAAGAAGTATCCTGCAATGGCAGTCAAAACCGCCGCAGTGACCGACAGAACAAGGAGAAGCGTTCGCCAACGCGGGGAAAGGCTGGCAAAGCTGAGCAGGCCCGCACCCAAAGCAGTCGCTACGGTTCCGATCAGCGCCAGAAGCGCGCCGAGCGACCCATCGACGCCCGTGTTGCCGAGAGGCGCGAAGTAGGCAATGCCCGCAAGAACGATGCCCACGAGGGCGAGAAAGATTGTGGCAAAATATTGGCTGTGCATGACCCGCCAATCCAGCAGCGCCGAAGAAGTTCCAAAGGCTGGTGAAAAAACTCGGCAAGTGGGATTAGGGCGTCGGCGGAGCACTCACCCGACGACGTTGATCCTGATCATCACGAAGACGCCAAGCTCTGGGCCATCCAGATATAGAGCGGAACGCCGAGCGTCATATTGAAGGGGAAGGTTACGCCCAGCGACATGGCGAGCGATGTGCCGGCATTGGCTTCCGGCAACGTCATGCGCAATGCGGCCGGCACGGCGATATAGGAGGCGCTGGCTGCCAGAATTCCCATGGCGGCCGCATTCGCAGTTCCAAGCCCGGCCATCGTGCCGAGTGCCGTGCCGACGAAGCCGTGCAGCAGCGGCATGACGACCGCAAGCAGGCCGAGCTTCAGTGTGAGAGAGCGTGTCTCGATCAACCGGCGCGCTGCGATAAGCCCCATGTCGAGAAGAAACAGACACAGCACCCCGCGAAATCCAGCCTCGAAGACCGGCGCAATCTGCGCATAGCCTTCGCTGCCGATGACGAGGCCGATGACGAAACTGCCGACCAAGAGCATGATCGAGCCATTAAACAGCGCCTCGTGCATGAGCCGGCGGCCTGGGAGCGCGCTCACGCCCGTCGTCGTCCGTTTTGCAAGAACAAGGGCGACAATAATCGCCGGCATCTCCATCAAGGCCAGCACCGCGACCATGTAGCCGCTCGCCGGCAATCCAGCCAGCTTCAGCGCCTCGATGCCCGCGACATAGGTCACGACGCTGACCGAGCCATAATGCGCGGCAATAGAAGCGGCATCCAATCTCGACTGTCGCGCGAATGTGCGTACGAGCCAGAAGGCCGTCAGCGGCAGCACCAGCGAAAGCGCAAGGCCTATGAGCGCCGCCGCGACAAGATCACCCGTCACGCCCTCGGCCGCGACGGCGACACCGCCTTTAAGGCCGATTGCGACCATCAGGTAAATTGCCATCAGCTTGCCGGCCGCCTCCGGCACCGTCAGGTCCGAACGCGCGACCGCCGCAAGGGCGCCGAGGCCGAAGAAGAGCACCATCGGCGAGAGCAGAGTCGCGATCATGTGTAAAATCCGTGGAGGGATGCGTGCGGCGAACGCACTGGCTGCCACACTGATGGCAGGTGATAAGCTGCGGGTTCTTGACCGTCTCGAGCGGCCGGTGGAGGCTTAAGGCTGAAGTGAGCGGCGGCGGACGACCTGGACGCGCGCTAAGTCGCCGTTCCGGTTCAGCCGCTCGATGAATTCGATCTGGTCGCGGAAGCGAACCCTGAGACGCTTCAGGGCGCTGAGCCGCAACCGGTCGGGGTTCGGGCTTGCGAGTTCCTGCTCGATACTGCGCTGGATAGTTGCACGGCGGGTCTGCAGCGCTTTTAGAAACTGGTCCATGATCTCACCTGATCGTTGTTGCCGCCGATAGGTGCCGCGGGGACGTCGATAGTTCCAATTCATTGTTGAAATCGGCACGATAGCTTTTAACTAAGATGTCATGCCCTTTCGCCCTTCCTTCCGTCAGCTCGAATACGTCGTCGCCGTGGACGATCTTCGCCATTTCGGCCGTGCCGCAAAGCGCTGTCATGTCTCGCAGCCAACGCTGTCGGTTCAGGTGTCCCTCGTCGAGGAGGGTCTGGGCGTCACCCTGTTCGAGCGCACCTCATCGCAGGTCGTGCCGACCCCGGCCGGCGAGCGCCTGGCCAAGGGTGCGCGCCTGCTGCTCTCCTCCTTCGACGATCTGCTGCAGGATCTTTCGGCACAGGCGTCGTCGCTCGGCGGCATGATGCGCATCGGCACGCCGGCAAGTTTCGGCCCTCATTTCCTGCGTTGGCTCCTGCCTGACCTGCACGAGCAATATCCCGATCTCCAGGTCTACATCCGCGAGGACAGCCCGGCGGCGTTGGAAGCGGCGGTTGCCGATGGCACGCTCGATTGCGGGATTGGCCCTTCTCCGGAACGCGCGGGGCTATCGTTTCGCCCGATCGGCCGCGAGACCATCTTTCTCGGCGTGCCGGCCGAGCACAGCCTCTCTGCGCGGGGGACGGTCGAGCTTCAGGAGATTGCAGGGGAAACGCTTCTCGCACTTGGCCGCGGCCACCGCCTGCTGGAAAATGTGCGCCACCTCGCAGCTGCTTCGGGCGCACACATCAACGACGATTTCGAAGGCTCCAGCCTTGATGCGATCCGTCAGATGGTGTCGATCGGAATGGGGCTCTCGCTCTTTCCGGAGCTCTACGCCAGATCGGAGTTCCGGGGCGAAGACGATGTGAAGCTGCTGGAATTCAAGGACTGGGACGAACGCCGCGAAGTCAGCGTCTACTGGCGCGAAGGCAGCGGCAGGGAACGCCACTACCAGGCGCTCGCCGACGCCGCCGATGTCATCGCCATCAAGCTTGGCATCGCGGGCGACCGCAAAGGCAAATCCGGTACGCCGAGCAAGAACCGCCCCTGAACGGCGGCTAGAACTCCGTCAGCTTCGGTCGCCGGCCGATCGTCACATGGTCGATGTCCTCGAGATAGAAGCCCTTGATGAGCGATGGGATCATCATGAAGACGAGGCAGAAGATTGGAAGACCCACAACCGTGATGACCTGCTGAAGTGCCTCCAGACCCATCTCGCCGGCAAGAACGATCAGCATCGCTGCGACCAGGCCTTCGGACACGCCCCAGAAGACGCGCTGGCGAACTGGACCGGGCTCTTCCGTGCCGGTGCAGAGCATGTCGATGACAAGCGACGCTGAATCCGATGAGGTCGCGAAGAAGATCGCCACGATCACGATGGCGAAGCCCTGGACCAACTGCACCAGAGGCAGGTTTTCGAAGAATGCGAACATGGCGAGCGGCACGGATTCCGCCACCGCGCGGCTGAGCGCCCCGGCGCTTTCGCCCATCTGCTCGCGCACCACGCCGATGCCGTCGAACTGCATGGCCTGCCAGCCGAAGATCGCGAACCAGATCAGCGTGAAGAGCGACGGCGCCAGGAGAACGCCGAAAACGAATTCGCGGATGGTGCGGCCCTTCGAGATACGCGCCACGAAGATACCGATGAAAGGCGACCATGTGACGGTCCACGCCCAGTAGAACACCGTCCAACCGCCTTGCCAGCCCCAGCCCTCGCCGTTCGGATCGTTGTTGGCCAGCATGTCGTTCCAGAACGCCAGGCGCGGCAGGTTCGAGAAGTAGATCCCGAACGTCTCGACGATCCCGCGCAGGAGAAACAGGGTGGAGCCCGCAAACAGCACGAAGAACATCAGGATCACGGCCATGCCGATGTTCAGGTTGGACAGAAGCTTTACGCCCTTGTCGAGCCCGGCGACGATCGAGGCGACCGCCACTGCCGTCAGCACCGCAAGGATCGCAACCGTCAGCGGCACGCCATCATTCACGCCGAACAGCGCCGATAGGCCCGCCGCGATCTGCGAGGAGCCGAGACCGAGCGACACAGCGACACCGAACAGCGTGCCAAGCACGGCTGCGATGTCGATCGTCTTACCAATCGGACCATGGATGCGCTCGCGCAGCAGCGGATAGAACACCGAACTCACGCGCACCGGCAGATCGTAACGGTGAATGAAATAGGCAAACGCCAGGCCTGGCAGCGTGAAGATCGTCCAGGTGTGCAGACCCAGATGATAGATCGAGATCGCGATCGCGTCGCGCGCGGCCTGCTGGGTATAGGGCTCGACGCCCGGCAGCGGCGGCTCGGAAAAATGGCTGATCGGCTCGGCCACGCCCCAGAACATGAGAACCGTGCCGATCCCCCCAGCAAACAGCATCGTGAACCAGGAAAGGTTGGAATATTCGGGTTGGCTGTCGCGCTTGCCCAGGCGGATGTGTCCATGACGGCTCGCCGCTGCCCAGATGAGGAAGCCCAGCCAGACGTTCACGCCGAGGATGAAGAACCAGCCCAAATTGGTGACGATCCACGCACGGCCATTTTCAAACGCTGTTCCGATCGGTCCCGGCGCGATGACGAGCACGATGACGAAAATGAGGGTAAGTGCCGCGGACACGAGAAAAATCACGGGATCCGTACGCAACCCGAAGCGCTGCATAAGAGCTTCCACTAATATTCTCCCGTCGGTATCTGTCGATTACCTCAAGCAATCGAAGCGTCACTGAATATCGAAATCCGTTGTCAATATCGTTCAGTAGCCAAGTTGATCCGATACGGCCACCCCGCAGAACTGATGTTCCGTCATCTGCTGCCGGCCGAGGTCTGGCTCGACGTGCCGGGCGGAATACTAGCAGCGAGGATTATTCTTCAATCGCCCCCCTCACTGCATCGACCGATTATGGGAGTGAGACGAAAGATGGATGTTGCCCGCACGTCTTATCCGGAATAGCCTAGAATCCGTATCGATTTGTGACATTAACCGTCAGAACCACGCTGGAGGAGGGCGCGGATGCTGATCTTGGTTGTGGACGATCATCCATTGGTGTGCGCAGCGTTGGAGATGACGCTCGTCAATGGTCTGTCGGATTGCGCGGTGAAGTCTGCTCAGTCCGTGGCAGAAGCTCTGTCCGTTATCGAAACACATGATCTCGACCTGGCCTTGCTCGACCTTAAGCTGCCGGATGCATCCGGCCTCGACGGGTTGGAGCGCCTGCGCAAGGCGGCCCCTCGCCTGCCGATCATCGTGATTTCAGCCCTGGATGATACAAGGCTGATGCCGATGGTTCGAAGCATGGGTGCAAGCGGCTTCATCAGCAAGACCGCCAAACCCCGCGACATTTTCGAAGCGATCCACGTCGTGCTCGATGGTGGCGCGGTTTTCCCGCAGAACGCGAATGGCTTGGACATGAACTGCGCGGAGGCGAGGCGCGCGGAGGAGATTCACCTCGCCGCTGCCATGCACAGCCTTACGCCGCAACAGCGCGTGGTTTTGCGCATGCTGGGCGAAGGCTTGCTGAACAAGCAGATCGCCTATGAGCTGTCGATCAGCGAGTCGACCGTCAAAGGTCACGTGTCGGCGATCCTGCGCAAGTTCGAGGTGCCATCGCGCATGCAGGCGGTGCTTCTGGCGCAGCGCACCATGTTCGATCAGGCGCTGGGTGCCTGATCGACCTCGATGTCGATTGCAAGATGGGTGAGATAGGCGCGCAGCTGCGCCGGTTTGACGGGCTTGGCGAAGTGCTCGATGCCGTTTTGACGGGCCCGCTGACGCACCGTCCAGGATGTTTCCGCCGTCACGAGGATCGCCGGCACCATGCTGCCGATCCGCTCGCGCAGCCTGACGATGGCTTCGATGCCGTCGATGTCGCCGTTCAGATGATAATCTGCGATGATGGCCGACGGTCTCGTCAGGGCGCCATCACACCGCGCTTCGATCTCCGCGTAGGATGATCCGGTCACGCTGGCGAACTGCCAGTGGTCGAAAAGCGTCGTCATGGCGTGCGCGACCGTCTCGTCGTTTTCGAGCACGATCAGCGTCTTTTCCGAGGTTGGCGATACCGTCAACTGCGCTTTGTCATCCATGTTTCCCTCAAACGTCGTGCCACCCGAATTGTCCTGGGTGCGCCACGCGTTGATGACGAGGGAAAACACCGATCCCCGCCTGACTTCCGACTTGAGCTCGATGCGCTGTCCGAGAAGATCGGCCGCGCGCTGGGCGATGGCAAGCCCGAGGCCAAGGCCTGTCACATCGGAGTTTGCAGCGGTCGCACGTTTGAACTCCTGGAAAATGAGCTGCCGGTCGACCGGCTGGATGCCGGGGCCGGTATCGTGGATCTCGATGCGCAGCGATGTACCCGCACGCTTTGTGCCAAGAAGGATGCGGCCGGAGGGCGTGTACTTGATCGCGTTGCTCAGGAAATTCTGAACGATCCTGCGCAACAGATTGGGGTCTGTTCGGATGATCGCCGTCGTCGGCACGATCCTGAGATTAAGACCGCGCGCTCCGGCAAGCGCACTGAATTCGATGCGCAGCGTCTCGAACAGTTCACCGAGCTTCACGTCGGCAAGCTTGATCTCGTAGCAGCCGGAATCCATCTTCGACATGTCGAGAAGCGTGCCGAGAATGCGCTCGGTCGATTGCAGCGAATGATCGATGTTGTCGATCAGCTTCACCGCCTCCGGCTGCGTCCCTGCCGCGCTTTCGAGCGCAAAGAGATAAAGCCGGGCAGCGTTGAGCGGCTGCAGAAGATCGTGGCTGGCGGCGGCGAGAAACTGGGTCTTGCTCATGCTCGCCGCTTCGGCGGCGCGGCGCGTGCGAACGAGGTCGGCGGCGGTGGCTTCGTGGCGGCGCACCTCATCCTGCAGCGCCGCGTTGAGCGCCACGAGTTCGCGCGTGCGTTCGCTGACGCGCTCCTCCAGCTCATCCTTGCTGCGCTCGAGCATGCGGGCAGCCTGGTACTGGGTCGTGACGTCGGTCAACGTCACCACGAATCCATCGTTCGGCATGGCGCGGAAATTGGCGGAAACGGTTCTCCCGCCCGGATAGAAGATCTCCAGCCGTAGTGGCGGCCGCTTGTTCACCTGGCCGATCCAGCGGAGAAACTCGCTTTCCCGCTCCTCGGCGATCCGCGCCCCGCGCGCTAAGAGAAGGCCGATGAGTTCCCGGACAGTCGTCCCCTCGTGCAGCTCGACATAGGGCAGGTTGGTGAGCATCGCCGCCTGCGAATTCCAGGCAACGAAACGACGCGCACCGTCGAAGACGACGACACCCTGCGCAATGCTGGCAAGCGTGGTGGCGAGCACCTCGGACTGCTCCGCCATACGGGTCAGCCGGCTCGTCTCCTCCAATCGCTTGAAGGGCGTGATGTCGCTGACGATGGTGACCTTGCCGCCGTCCTCCGTCGCTCGCTCGCTGATCTGGATCCAGCGCCCGTCGCTCAGCAATTGCTGGAACTGGCAACGCGTCTCGCTGTGACTGCTTGAGCGGCTCGCGATCCAGGCATCGGGGTCCGTCACCGCCTCGACGATCACGCCGATGCGCGCCGCGTGCCGGATGATCTCCTGGAAATGGGTGCCGGGTTTCAGGAGATGTTCGAGCTCTGGAAAGATCTCGCGGTACTTGCGGTTGCACAAGACGATGCGGTCGTCCCTGTCGTAGAGAATGAAACCTTCGCCAATGGAGTCGATCGCTTGCCGAAGCTGGCGCCGCGCGATCTTCGCCTCGCTCATCGCGCGGGCGAGACGCTGGATGCGCTTCTCCACATTGCCTTCCACCTCGATCAGCGGTTCGATCGTGCGAAAGACGCGGCCCGACAGATCGTTGTTGCGGTCCACCTGCCCGATCAGCGCATCTCGGATGATCCGGAGCTTCTCGTTTTCGCGCCGCAGCTGCCGCACTTCCTGCTCGAGTTGCTGGTCGAAGGATAGGTTCGGATCGACATGTTTCATTCGGCCGCCCCGATCGCCAGCCCGGTCAGCGTCTGGCTCAGATGCAGAAACTTGAACTGTTCGCCATAGGTGCTGAAGCCGATCATGTTGAAGCGTTTGAAGATGGGCAGCAGCTCATGCTTGATCCCCAGCCGCTCCGCTTCCAGCCGCCGCAGGATACAGTCGAAACACAAGACGAGCTCGATCGACCCCAGCCGATCGGAGATCTGCTCCATGTTGAGCAGCAGATTGTCGCGCATGTCGACGGGCGAGGCAGGCGTGAGCACGATGCCCTCATCGACCGCACAGAAGAAATGCAGCGCACCCTGGTCGTCGGATTTTTGGATGGCGCGCACGTGATAGTCGCCACCGATCCGCGCGAGCAGCGGGTTTGCGGCAAAGACCGCAGGCGTCAGTGCCGAGACGTCCACGCCGATCAGCCTCGCATATTCTTCGGCAGCGGGCTCGGCATTGATCGTCTTGACGATGCGCCTTTCCGGATCGGCACTGGTGATGACCAGCTTCTCTTCCATCGGCCGGAAATGCTCGAACTTGAAGACCTCGATCTGGCGGTTCGACGCGCCAATGACGACGAGAGCCGTGTCCTCGAGAATTGCCCCGTTGTAGAAGATCTGGGTCGTGTCGAAATGCAGGTTGTCGCCGGCCGACGCGCCGAAGACGGGCACCTCGTCGAGTGCGGCATAGGCACTCGCGGCGATCTCTTCCTCGCGTCGCGACAACCCGTCGACCAGCAGCATCGCGAAGAGGTTCGAGCGATCCTGTTCCAACTCGCGCAACAGTCGGAAGTAAGCCGTTTCGATCAGCTCGCCGCCGCGCGGGATCGAGAAATGCTTGAGATTCTCCAGAAGGCAGATCTCGAAGGAAAATGCACTTCGGTCGAAGGCGAGCACGATCGCGCCGTCAGCCTCGTAACGCTGCTCCGTCAGGCTCCCGGCCGTCGTGCAGCCGATCAACGGTACGCCCGGAAATCTAGCGGACAATGAACGCACCACCGCATCGTAAGGCGCGGCGGACGAAACGAAGAGCGCTATCAGCGCTGGCTCGCAGCCGAAGATGCCGGTGGCGAGCTCCTCCACGATGCCTTCCGGCATGCGTGATCCGGACCATGCACGGCGAATGGCCGGGCGCGGTGCGGCACGGGGCCGGTCGCGTATACCCAGGTCACTCTGTTCCCAATCAGCCATTTTGGCGCCTGACGGTCGAGCCCGCCTGCTTCAGTAGAAGCAGCGGACCTCGGCTTCTATCTGCGACTGCCGCAAGGCATCGACCTTCGACTGGCTGGCCGGCGTCTCACGGAAAATCATCATCTTCTCGCCACCGCCCGGCACCTGCCGCATGCGCAGCACCGTTTCGGCGGCGCTATAGTCCTCATAGGTGAGCAGGGACGAAACCACGTCGATGCTGCACGAACATTGCCTGAGCGCCTTGGCCGTCTGCCCGTTTGCCGCCATGCAGCCAAGCACGTAATCGGCGACGACCTCGGTGGGATAGCCGTTTGCAGCATCAGCCCTTGGAACAGTGCCTGCAGCGCCGATGGCGAAGAGCGCCATCGCGAGGTGCCATCGCCGGATCATCGGACGAGCTCCCTGAACCGATAGGTCTCGCGCAGACGCACACCGCTGCCGTCCATCGCCGGCACTTCGCTCGAGAGTTCATAGACGCTGCCGGGCAGATCGGGCGACAGGCTGATCTGATAGAGCTTCTTGGCGAAGTCGGGCATGCGGCTGGCTGCGTCCGCATCATCATACGGCATGAGGCTGACTGTTTCGACGGCGATCTCGTCGTCGGCGACCTCGGCCGTTCCCTCCTCCGCTTGCGCCGGTTGTGCGAGCATGTCGCGCAGGCGGCTGCGGAAGAATTGCGGCGAACCGCCCGTGTTGCGGCTCATGAAATCGGCGTCCCGCTGAAAGAAGACCAGCAGCAGCGGGTTGATGGTCTCCGCCGTCGTCGAAACCGAAAGCGTTCGCGTCTTGGGGAAGACGGCGATGTCGAAATCAAAGCCACCCTCGGCATCCGATTCCTCAAACTTCAGGCGCACCTCGTCCTTGAAGGGTTCTTCGAGAATGTCGCCCTCGAGCGTGTAGTCATAGACGAGTTCGCCGGAGCCTTGCAGGTCAGCGAGGTGGTTGACGCCGTAGACGCGCTCGCCAGCTGACCCTTCGACCAGTTCCGCTCGCGATCCGTCCAGAGCAAGCGACGGCGCAACGAAGACCGTCGCGGCAAGGCTCAACGAGAGACAGCCGACCGGTAACAACGCAAGCCTGCCTGAGACGGCTCTTCTAAGGATCAAGGCACCGTGTGCAAAAAGGCTCATTCTTTCACCATGTACGAATAGATCGCCTGTCCGAGCGCGAAGGCGCGCTGGTCCAGCAAAACGGGTTGCTCGCAAAGATAGATCAGCGCGCGCCGGCGCTCGTCGAAGACCCGGATGTCCCAGTCGAGCGCGGTCGGCGCACTGTCCGCACTGGCCGTGGCGGGCGCGTTTTCGGAAGCGGCGATGCGGCTCGATCGAATATGTTCCGCGCGCTCCCGCTGACTGCGCGCATAACGGCCGATCCCGGCGATGATCGATGCACGGTCGCGATTGATCAGTTCGAGCGTCCGCCCGAAAAGGGCCGTGAGCTGTTCGTTGCGTTCGTTCTCCGGCAGCGCCTGCGCGTAATCGGCAACCAGCGAGCGCGCCTCCTCGATCGGCAACCTGCGCACCGAAAGCTGTTCAGCCACGGCGCGCACATCCTCGTTGCGTGCCCAGGAAGCCGGTTCCGGCTCCGGCCCCGCCCAGACCTGAGCCGTCGATATGCGCGGCACGAGACGCTGGATACACGGCCAATCCGGATTTGAGCCATCGGCAGCCTGGGCCGCGCTCGGAACAGCCACCGCGATTGCCAGTCCAAGAGCAGCCAGAAGCGGCCTTGAGCGGCGGCCAGCGCCGCCGCCTCGTTTCAGGATTTCGATGGTCGACGTCATGGGCACCTCCCGTGCTCAAGACCAAAAAACCGACATAGCCTCACGGCTTGATCGCGATTCCCCAGGGAAAGCTCCCAACGGGGATGGACACCATCGCAGTGTCGGTCGCCGTGTCGATCAATGTGACGTCATTGCTGACGCCGTTTGAAGTATACAGCGTTGTCTCGTCCGGCGTGAGTTCCAATTGCCAGACCCGCTGGCCGACGAGAATATAATCAAGCACCTCATGCGTCTGCGCATCGATCACCGCGACGCGGTTGGATGGGCCAAGCGCCACGTAAGCCTTGCTGCGATCCTCGAGAATCTTCACGCCGACCGGCTGCAGCGCTTCTGGTTCGACGCCGGCGACCTCGAAAGAGATCTCGCGCATCACTTCCATCCCGACCGGATCGATGACGCTGACCGTGCCGCCGATCTCGGCCGTGACCCAGACCTCCGAACCGTCGGACGTGAATTCGGCAATGCGCGGCCTCTGGCCGACAAGCACGTTGCCGACGATTTCGTAACTGTCGGTATCGATGAAGTGGGCCATGTTCGTCGTTTCCGACGTGTTGACCACGATCTTCCCGTCCGGGCTGACACCCATGCCTTCCGGCTCCACGCCGACCGGAATTTCGGCGATCATCTCGCGCGTTTCGAGATCGATCACGGTGACAAGGTTGTCGTCTTCATTGGCGACATAGAGCCGATCGCCCTGTGGTGCGATAACGAGAAGTTCGGGATCGGGGCCGGAAGGCAAGGTATCGACGAGTTCCAGCGTCTCGGTGTCCATCACCTGGATCGTGTTGTCGTCGCTGGCGCAGATATAGAGAAACCGGTTGTCGTGGCCGAGCGCGATCCCGCGTGGACGATTGCCGACCGCGATTTCGTTGATCACTTCCTGCGTTTCACCGTCAATCACGGAGATCGTGTTGCCCTGCTCGTTCGACACGAACACCGTCAATGCGTGGGCCGGCCAGATGCCTGCAACCAGCCCCACACCCGCCGCAAGCGCCGCGACCTTGCCACCATGCTTCATTGCCCACTTCCTCCCGTTGAAATGCTTCGACGTCGTTTTTCTATTGCAGTCGGCATTCGCTTTCTGGTTCGTCGTAGCCGAGGCTATCCAACGGTGTGCGTTCATGCAGGAAGCCCGGTTGGGGTGACGCAGACACAAGCACGCGCTTGTTGGCGATAAGCACGGGCTGGCGCATCTGTTGATCCCAGCTTCGATAGCTGAGCCCGACGCCCTTGAACCCGCCGATCTCGAAATCCGGACTGCGCAGGAACGCGCGTATCTCCGCCGCATCCGCGCTGTTGAGGCGTGTCACCGCTTCGCCGATGGAGCGAACGCCGAGCCAGGCGCCATAGTCGCGCTCTTCCATCCACCGGTCCGCCACCTGTTCGAAGCGGCGTTGGATCTGCGTCGATCCCCACTGCTCCAGAACGCGGTGCCACGACATGGCGACCAGGCCATGCGTGCCAGCGACCGGACGGGCTGCATAGGTGTTGTAGGGCAGGTATTCGCCGAACACCTCGTTCTCGTCGGCGACAACCAATACGTCGTATTCGCCGCCTTCCTGCGTCGCCAAAGGCATCTGATCCTGGATTTGGATATGGCCGCTATCGGTGCGCCGCGAGATTGCCGAATAGGCATAATCGCTCTCGGCCACGACTTGCGCACCGAATTTTTCGGCCGAACGGCGAATTGCCTCGGCGAACGCGACATCGTTCTCCTGCGTCCCCGACACGAGATAGAGCCGCGGCCATCGCTTCCAGACGAGAAACTGGACCAGGGCGTCGGTCCGCATGGAGCGGCTCGGCGCCGTGTGAAACACATTGTCGAAACAGACATTGATGCGCAGATCGTCATCACCGACGCGGCCGTTGAAAATAAGCGCCTCGCTGGCTTCCGGATGTTCGGCGATCGCCTGCAGATCGTCACGCGGCAAATCCGAGATGAAGAGCGTTTGGCCGCTTTGCCGCTCTTCCTCGAATACGACGGCAATGTCTTCGTCAGCGGTCAGAACCCGCTCGACCAGCGAATAGGTGTGTCCGAGAAACCCGCCGGTCGTCTTGTTGTCGTCGAGCGCGAGCCGCGCGCCCCACACGCCTGGATCTTCCACGATGGGATCGACGAAGGACAATGGCAGACGTTCTTCCTGATCCCGCGAAAGGAACACGATCTCCACGTCTACGGCCCTGGCTGCCGTCGTGGCGGCAAGTATAGCCAGCACAACGGTTGTGCAAAGTCGTATCAAAAGTCCTCCCGCCCGGCCCCCGCCGGCTTCTGTCGCTCCATTGGTCGGCGCTGATACGCCTGATCTCCCGATGGCAATGTGACAAAGGGGTCGACCGGTCGATATAGTGCTAAGGTACTACGCCAGTCTCTCATCGGCGTTGATACGACCGACCTCAGTAGATCGGCTTATCCACTGCTTCGAAGTACTTAAGGACTATTTAGCCCCCTGGCGCCCCTGCCTACAATCCACTGGTCGCAAGCTGCCATCTTGCGTCGAGACGAGAAGAGGGGATTAGCATGAAGACGCGTGCGGCAGTCGCTTGGGCAGCGAACCAGCCTCTATCCATAGAGACGGTGGACCTGGCTGGTCCGTCAGCCGGTGAGGTCCTGGTCGAGATCATGGCGACCGGCATCTGCCACACCGACGCCTACACGCTGTCGGGTCTCGATTCGGAGGGCAAGTTTCCGGCAATCCTCGGTCACGAGGGCGCGGGCATCGTTCGCGAAGTCGGCGCCGGGGTGACATCCGTCAAGGTGGGCGACCACGTCATCCCGCTCTACACGCCGGAATGCCGCAACTGCAAAACCTGCCTCTCGCAGCGATCCAACCTCTGCACCGCGATCCGCTCGACCCAGGGCCAGGGCGTGATGCCGGATGGGACGAGCCGCTTCGCATGCGAGAGCGGTCCGGTCTTCCACTACATGGGCTGCTCGACCTTCTCCAACTTCACCGTTCTGCCGGAGATCGCGGTGGCAAAAGTGCGCGCCGACGCGCCCTTCAACAAGATCTGCTACATCGGCTGCGGGGTCACCACAGGTATCGGCGCAGTCATCTACACCGCCAAGGTCTGGCCGGGCGCCAATGTCGTCGTCTTCGGCCTCGGCGGCATCGGTCTCAACGTCATCCAGGGCGCCCGCATGGTGGGCGCCGACAAGATCATCGGCGTCGATCTCAATCCCGCAAAGGTCGAGATGGCCCGCAAGTTCGGTATGACGGACTTCGTCAATCCCAACGATGTCGGCCAGGACAAGGTCGTGCAGGCGATCGTCGATCTGACGGATGGCGGCGCCGACTTCTCGTTCGACGCCACAGGCAACGTCAACGTCATGCGCCAGGCGCTGGAATGCTGCCACCGCGGGTGGGGACAATCGATCATCATCGGTGTGGCGGAAGCAGGCAAGGAGATTGCGACGCGACCGTTCCAACTTGTCACCGGGCGGGTCTGGAAAGGCACCGCATTCGGCGGCGCGCGAGGCCGGACCGACGTACCCAAGATCGTCGACTGGTACATGGAGGGCAAGATCAACATCGATGATCTGATCACCCACACGATGCCGCTCGAGGAGATCAACACGGCATTCGATCTGATGCACGAGGGCAAGTCGATCAGAAGCGTTGTGGTCTTCTGACGGTCGAACCGACAGGGTCCGGACGAGGAAGTCTGCGATGGACGTCGATCAACGCCAAAGCCAGCCAGTCGCCATCGCTGGCGACGTTCGCCGCAGGCCTTTCCAGGAGCTCTCCCGTGCGTCGTCGTTCGGCGGGCAACAACTGACGCTGATCCACGACAGCGCCGCCACGGGCACCCCCATGCGCGTCAGCGTGTACCTGCCACCCGCCATCGAACGGGGAACCGTCCCGGTCGTCTATTTTCTTTCCGGCCTCAGCTGCACCGAAGAGAACTTCACGGTGAAGGCGGGCGCACAGCGCATGGCCTCGGAACTGGGGCTGATGATCGTCACGCCCGATACGAGCCCGCGCGGCGACCGTGTTCCGAACAGCGACGACGATGCACTCGGGCAAGGCGCCGGCTTCTACGTCGATTCCACCGAAGCCCCCTGGTCCGATCATTTCCAGATGTTCAGCTATGTCGCCGACGAGCTTCCGCGGTTGATCGAATGCACATTTCCGGTCATCCGAGGAAAATGCGGGATACTGGGCCATTCCATGGGCGGCCACGGTGCCCTGACGATCGCCATGCGCCATCCCGAGCGCTACGGCTCGGTTTCAGCCTTCTCACCGATCGTCGCGCCGAGCGCCGTGCCATGGGGGCGGAAGGCGTTCGCCGCCTATCTGGGCCCCGACGAAGCTGCATGGCGCGAATACGACGCCACGTTGCTGCTGCGCGATCGCGGTTTTCCCACGCAGATCCTCATCGATCAGGGCACTGATGATCCCTTCCTGCAGACGCAGCTTCAAACCGAACGCTTCATCGACGCTTTGAAGGCCCGGGGACAATCGGCGAAAGTGCGGATGCAGGCGGGCTACGACCATTCCTATTTCTTCGTCGCAACGTTTATCGACGATCATCTGCGCCACCACGCGCATATCCTGCATCAGGGCTCGGGCGGGTAGATTTGCGGTACCTCAACCTCCCCTGCCCGCCGTCGGTCCGCCCCGGGCTGGCGTGTAACCGACCAAAGCCGCGATGCCGAACACCAGGAATGTCGCAACGACGATGCCGAGCGCCATCAGGTTCGGCTCGCGGTAGATCGTGAACCGGATGAGTTCCACCACATAGGTGAACGGATTGAGCAGACAGAGCTCGTAGATCGTGACGCTGCCTTCGCGCATGCGCCAGAGCGGATAAAGCGCCGACGACATGAAGAACATCGGGAAGATGAGGAAATTCATGACGCCCGCGAAGTTCTCCAGCTGCTTGATCCATGACGACAGGAACATGCCGAGCGCGCTCAGCGTCATGCCGGTCAGGATCAGCACCGGAAACATCATGATCAGCCCGGCCACCGGCAACCGCGTGCCGAGCAGCATGGCGATGATGACGAACGCATACACCTGGATGATCGACACGAACGTTCCCGACAGCATGCGCGCCAGAAGCAGGTAGCTGCGCGGCAGCGGCGTCGACAAGAGCACCCGCATCGAACCCATCTCGCGATCATAGACCATGGACAGCGAGTTCTGCATGCCGGCGAAAAGCTGGATCATCCCGATCAGCCCCGGCACAACATAGACGTCATAGGTGATGTAGGTCTTGTAGGGCGGGATGATGGAGAGGCCGAGCGCCGCCCGAAAGCCGGCAGCGAAAACGATCAGCCAGATCAGCGGTCGCACGAGCGCGGAAAAGAAGCGGCCCTTCTGCTGCACGAAGCGCAGCATTTCGCGCGAGAGGATGGCGAAGAATGCACGTGTTGCATGTCCGCTCTTCATGCGGCGCGGACCGCTTCATGTGCCGTCATCCGGGTGAAGGCCTCATCGAGATTGGCCGCACCGGCCGATGCGACGATGGCGTCCACCTGTCCGGCAGCGACGATCCGGCCCTTGTCGAGCACGATGACGTCGTCCTCGTCTCCCACCTCGTCGACCAGATGCGTCGCCAGCAGCACCGTCATCCCCTTGTCGCGCGCGAGCGCATGCACATGCTCGATGAGCCAACGCCGCGTTGCGATATCGAGCCCCGTACTGGGTTCGTCGAGCAGCAGCAGGGCGGGATGATCGAGAAGCGCGCGGGCAACCTCCACGCGTCGCCTTTGCCCGCCGCTCAGCTTGCGCACCTTAGTCTTGTTCAGCCCCTCAAGTCCGATCGCAGCCAGAAGCATGTCGATGCGATCCTTCGCCTCAAGCCGCGTCAAGCCGCGCAGCGCCGCGAAGTAGCGAAGGTTCTGGTCGATCGTGAGATCGAGCTCCAGCGTCTGCGCCTGAAAGACGATGCCGAGCGACGACAGCGCCGCCGACCGGTCATGCCGCAGCGGATGCCCCGCGATCACCACCTCGCCTTCGCGACAGTCGAAGAGCCCGGTGATGAGGGAGAACAGCGTCGTCTTGCCGGCACCGTTCGGACCGAGAAGCGCCGTCACCTTGCCAGGCGCGAGATCGAAGCTGATGTCGTTCAGCGCGGGCTTCTTGCCGTAGCTGTAGGAGATGTTGCGAACCGAAAGTGCCGTCGGCGGCAGCGCCGTTTCAGTCATGCCTGCAGGCCGCCCTTCCTATTGCTGTTCTTCGAAGAGCTGGTTGCGGATGAGATAGCGCACGCCATGGGCCCAACTTTCATCGGTGTTGCCGCGGATGCTGGCATTGTATTTGCGCAGGAGATCGCCTGTCTCCGCATCGTGCACCGACATGCTGAGGCTGAGGATGAGCGTCGAGATTTTCTGCACGAAGCCGGTGACCACCTGGTCGGCGCCCAGCTCCCGCGCCAGCCGGCTTTCGCAGCCATTGCAGGTGCGTAGCTTCGGCATGGTGGCCAGCCGCTCCTGCATCGCATCCGTGTCGACCAGCTCGTACCCGCCCTGGTCGCGATAGGCATCGCGCAGGAGGTCCGTGATCATCTCCAGCCGTGCCGCTTCGGCCGGGTCGGGCCCACGCACTTCGCCTTCCAAGCTCGTGTCGTAGAGCTCGAAGGTGAAGATGGCGAGCTTCTCGCCCTCTGCGGCCAGACCCGGATTGATCGAGCCTAGCAAAAGCAGCCATACCAGCATGAAGCGCACGGGGATCGACGTCACGAGGCGGATCCCATGCGCAACGGCCAGCTCTGCTCGAAGACGTTTCCTTTGGTATCGGTGGCACGAGCCGTCAGCTCACCTTCACCCTGCGGCATCACGAAAAAATTGAAGCTTGGGTTCTCACTGATCGAGATATCGCCCTCGAATGTCAGTATTTCCTGACCATCGATCGACACTGCCAGGTCGTTGACATAGTGGGACGGAATCCAGAGCTGCGTCACCTGATCGGTCTGGAGACCGCTGAAATTGGGATGGCTGATCATCAGCTGAACTTCTGCGGGCTGGTCGACTTCCCAGTCGCCAATCTGGCGCATGCGCATGTCGCCCAGCCGCGCCATCGCCTGGGCGTTGTTCTTCGTCGCCGGCGCAGCGCAGCCGCCGGATGCCTTGACGAAGGTCTCCGCCATGTAGAGCTGTCCGTCATCCATCTCGGCGATCGCCCGGATGTTGGAATAGGCATTGACGCGAACGCGCGTGGCGATGTCTGCGATGCCGTTGGCGCGCGAGAAATGAAATGTGCCTGCAACCGGCGCCGGGTTTTCGTCGATCACTATCGTCAACGACTTGATGTAGCGCTCGTCATCCGGGCCGATCAGCGATTTGATGCTGATCGGCACGAGCGCCGCGTCCTGGGCGCGATCAGGGGCTTCGATCTCGAGCAAGCCGCTGCCGTCATGAACGGTACGGTCACCGCCGTAAAGTTCTGACCGGATCTCGGTCCACGCTTTGCTGTCCTGAGCCAGCGCCGGGTCCCCGGCCGGCATCACCAGGATGACGAGCAGGAGAAACCAGGACGAAATCGCGAAGCGAAGGGATGTTGAAGGTTTCATCATTCCCACTCCAGTTCCGCATAAGCTGCGATGATGTTGCGCCCGTGCCCCTCATCCCGCAATAGCCAATTCGAACCAGCGAGATCAGCGAGTTCCGCCACCGCCTCGGTCATGTCCAGTCCGTCCGCGATCGCTGCGCGCACGCCGTCGCGCAGCGAAACGAGATATCCCTTCTGTCTGGAGATCGCCTCGCGGCCGGCTCCAGGCGCCCCATGACCCGGCATCACTTGGGACACATCGCCCGACATCAACTCATCCAGAAGGTCGATCCAGCCATTGATGCTGCCGTCGACGATCGGTATCCGATCCACGAAAAGCAGGTCGCCTGCCCATAACAGTCCGGTCCGGGTGTCGAAGACGGTCAGATCGTTGTCCGTATGCGCGGCCGGCCACGCCTTGAGCAGGAGCTTGCGTCCACCGAGATCGATTTCCGCAGCGTCGTCGACGAGAAAATTCGGTTGAACGACCCTTGTGTCTCCCCCATTCAGCGACAGCGTCCTGATCTGCTCCAGATAAAAATCGCCGCGCTCCGAAAGCGCTCCGGGTAGCCGATGATGACCGACGAAGACGGGTGCCGCGTCTTCGAAGGCGCCGTGTCCGAAACAATGATCGAGATGAACATGCGTCGCGATCACGTGGCTCACGGGCTTATCCGTCACGTGGCGAACCGCAACCATCAGCGACACGCCCTGGGCGTAAGTCGTGCCTGTGTCGACGACCGCAACGCTCTCATCGCCGATGATGAATCCGATATTCGCGATCGCTCCATGATTGTCCGCGGTCATCGCTTCCTGGAGGCCGTAGCGCACATGGATCCCGTCCTCGATTTCCTGAAACGGAATATCGGATTGCCGGGCAAGCGCAGCGCCGCTCAACGGACAGCATGAAGAAAGGAAGGCAAGCATTGCCGAGCGGCAAACGAACTGCCGGCGCGTGGGCTCACCGCCGCGCACTGCCTGCCCGATCATGCCGTCGAAACTGCTGATCCGTGTCCGGCGATGGGGATGCGCTTTCATCAGTGGATCGTTGCAGCTGAGAGGTCCGGTCGCCATGGACGCACGCTCTCCAGCGCACCGTCGTCTTCAACCCATCCCGTCACCCCATCGGGAAACCAGGTGACGTCGGTGAACCCGTATTCCACCGCGCGCTTGGCGGCATTCCACGACATCCAGCAATCGCGCTCGCAAAAGAACACGAGGCCCTTCTCAGCATCCGGTCCCGCCAGTTCGTCGAGCTTCGCGTGAAACGCCGCGTCTTCGCCGGGTTGCAGCTTCCCGTAACCCATATTCGCAAGCCAATGGGCACCCGGAATGGTCTCCCGCTCGGGCTCGCGCCACACGCTGTCATCCGGCCGATCGTCAGGTAAAGGTGGTGCCGGCATCACGTCGATCAGCACGACATTGTCCGACCCAACCAGTGCACGCATAGCGGCAACATCGATCGTCTGTGCCCCTGCGACACCATCGGGAACGGGGGCCCGGTAATTGTCCATACGGTAAGTCAGGGCTTCCGCGGCAGCCTGACCATTGGCGTCCTCGTCGCCCTCGCTCCTGAGTTCGGAGCGTTGCTGCGTGCCCGCCTGTGACTCACTGCCCCCTGCATCATCGGGCTCTTGTGCCGGTTCTGCAGCGGCGGGCAGCGTCATGGGCAGGATCAGCTTGCCGGCATTGTCGAGGAGAGGCACGCCATAGGACTGCAGGATCGCGTCGATGTCGGCCTTGTGCTCCATCAGGATCGCGTTGAGCTGATCCTTCCAGTCGTTCTCGCCGTGCCGGATTCCCATCGAGATCCGGTAGTCGACGCGCTCCGTGCCGCGCGCTGCCTGAAGTGGCTCCATCACGAGGTTCGGATCGATCTGCTGGATCCAGTATCCGGCAAGCGGCCCCCACACGAGCGCCGCATCGGTATCGCCATCCGCCACATCCTGCACCATGTCTCGGGCTGGCTTGTCGATCCGCGTATCGACGATCAGCGGATAGTGCTTGGACTGGTCGAGATGGCCGTAGCGCGCCGCTGTGGTCGCGCCTGGCGTTCCCGGCTGAATGCCGATTCTGAGATTGTCGAAGCTCGGATCATCCAGATCGCCCGAAGGCAGCACCAGATCCGCCCTGTGCACGATCATGTAGGCGGCGCGGTAATAAGGATTGGTGTTCTGCATGAGTTCATTGGTCGTCGCGACGCCGATGACGACATCGCAGCGCGATGCCCCGAGCGTCATGCGCACGAAGCCAACCGTTTGCGGAAACCAGGTGTAATCGATCGGCACGCCAAGTTCGTCTGCGATCAACTCGGCGATCTTGTTCTCGAACCCCTCACCCTTGTCGTTCGAATAAGGGAGATTGCCTGGGTCAGCGCACACTCTCAGCCGGGTCCGGTCGACGATCTCACCCAGCAGCGAGCGGCCAAAGCTCCCCTGCTGGGCGCCGATCGACCCCATCCCGCCCGGCGTCGTGCCCGCCGGGGTTTGAGCCTCGGCTCCAATCTGCCCGAGACCCATCGCTACGATCACGAAAGAAAGCGCAAGAATGAACCTGGTTGGATGGAGCCGGCCGGTCATTGGTTCGCCTGCCATTCCTGGAAGACCGGATCGTTTTCCGGATCGATGCGATCGGGACGACCGCGGCCGATGGCGTCGTCGGCACGTGCCTTCAGGTAGGCGTAGATGTGGTCGATGTAGAGCATGACGTCGACATTGTCCCCGAAGGCAGGCATGACCGAGTTGCCGCTGGCGCCACTTGAACTGCGGCCATTGGCGACGGTCGCGGCAAAGTCAGCATAGGACATGTCCTTCAGCGAATTCACCAAGGCGGGCGCGAACGTGCTGCCCATGCCATCCGGACCGTGACAGGTGTGGCAGGTGTTGTGATACCGGCGAAAGCCATTGTAGGTGCCGTAATCCACCTTCCCGTCCTCGACGATGTAAGGCTTGTCTTCCCAATCGACTGCCTCATCCTGGGCTTGGGCGGGGGCAAGGGATGCGGCTGTAAAGAGCAGCATCGCGCCGCAAAAGCCGGTGGCGGCCGACATCAGATAGTTCATCAGGATCTCCTCGGGATGGTCTTTGAGCTTCCTTCGGATCGAGCAGGCGATCATGAGGAAGTCTTTCAACTGGATTCGCGGCCCGGCTAAAACGACCGGGCCGCGCGATGTTCAGGAACGATGCAGAACGCGTGCTGCCATCATTCGCTCGGGAGGCTGAACACCGTCAGCTGGCCGCCAAGCTGGGTGTAATCGGACAGCGACTGATACGCGCCCACAGCACCCAGACCGTCGGTACCTTCCGTCAGACCTGCGGCAAGACCAATGCCCGCCCAGCCGCCAATGCCCGAGAGCACGGCCACATACTGCTTGCCGTCATGCTCATAGGTGTTGACGTTGCCGATGATCCCGGATGGCGTCTTGAAGCGGTAGAGCTCCTCGCCCGTCTCCATGTCGACGGCTTTCAGGTACCCTTCGAGCGTGCCGTAAAACACGATGTCGCCAGCCGTCGCCAAGGCGCCCGACCAGACCGAGAACGGTTCTTCAACCGACCAGACGATTTCGCCTGCAGCCGCGTCCCAGGCAATGAAGTTGCCCATGCCACCGTGGCTGTCAGGGGCCGGATACATCGACAGGGTTGCGCCCACGTAAGGCTGGCCTGCTGTGTAGGAAACCTGGAAAGGCTCGTAATCCATGCAGACGTGGTTCGTCGGAATGTAGAAGAGGCCGGTTTCCGGCGAGTAGGCCGAAGGCTGCTGGTCCTTCGTGCCGAGTGCGGCTGGGCAGATGCCTTCCGAGTTCACGTCGACACCGTTCTGGGCAGTGGAGTATTCGGCAACGACCTGCGGCCGACCGTACTGCTCGTCGTCCTCATTCATGACGACTTCCGTCGCCCAGTTGACCGCGGGATCGTATTTCGCAGCCACAAGCAGCTCGCCCGTCTCGCGGTCGAGCGTGTAGGCAAAGCCGTTGCGGTCGGGGTGGAACAGAACCTTCCGTTGCTCACCGTCGATTTCCATGTCGACGAGGATGTTTTCGTTGACGCCGTCATAGTCCCACTCGTCGTGGGGTGTCATCTGGTAGACCCACTTCGCAACGCCGGTATCGAGGTCACGCGCGAAGATCGTCATCGACCAGCGATTGTCGCCGGGACGCTGCGCCGGGTTCCACGTTCCCGGGTTGCCCGAACCATAATAGACGAGGTTCAGTTCCGGGTCGTAGGACACCCAGCCCCAGACGGTGCCACCGCCGAGCTGCCACTGGTCGCCTTCCCAGGTGTCGACGCTCGAGTTTTCGCCGACCGGTTCACCGAGATGGGTGGTGTTCTCCGGATCGAGAAGGATCTGGTCGTCCGGCCCGACGGAATAGGCACGCCATTCCTGTTCGCCCGTCTCCAGATTATAGGCCGTCATGTGGCCCTGGACACCGAACTCGCCGCCGGAATTGCCGACAAGCACCTTGTCGCCCGCAATCAGCGGCGACATCGTGCCGGTCTCGCCCTTGGAAGGATCGCCATTCTGCGTCTTCCAAAGCTCCTCGCCCGTCTTGGCATCGAGCGCGACCACGTTCGTGTCGGCCTGGTGAAGAATGATCTTGCCGTCGCCATAGGCCACGCCACGGTTGACCGTATCGCAGCACATGACGGGGATGACATTCGGGTCCTGCTCGGGCTCGTAGCGCCAGATGATCCGGCCATTGTCGTTGAGATCGAGCGCAAAGACCTTGTTGGGGAATGGCGTGTGGACATACATAACGCCGTCGATGACGAGCGGGCCACCTTCATGGCCGCGCAGGACGCCGGTGGAGAAAGACCACGCGACTTGAAGATCGCCGACGTTATCCTTGTTGATCTCCTCCAATTCGCTGTAGCGCGTGGCGGAGTAATTGCCGAGCTGCATCACCCAGTTCTTGGCATTCTGCTGCATCTCGACAAGTTCGTCGTTCGCAGAGGCAAGCGATGTCGTAGCGGCCAGAGCCAGCACCGAACATGCCGCCATCAATCCGATTTTTTTCATATCCTCCATCCCCATCTGATCGTCCTCCCGTCACGCCTCGCGACCGGCCTTGTTGCTGCCGACACGGACACTGACGCCCAGGCTAGGCTCGGCGCAGTCTGGAAATTTTGGATGGCGCCCCCGGCTGTGTCGATAGAACGTTAGTACTGCGAAGTACTGACGCATCAGATCGGACGTTTTTGTGCAATGCATTATTAGGGATTTGCACTGCAACCACGAGGCGGGCCGCAGCAGACGAGCTGGTTCAACGAACGTTGCTTGGCAGGCCGTAAGTACTATTGTTGCGCCTGAGGCGGGATGGAAAAATTCGGCCCAATCTAATCGCATTCACGGTTCGTTTCTTGCTGCCGCGCCTTGGCGCGACCGCAGCAATGATTTTGCTGAATTTTTGACAGTAGCCAGCATCGAGATACCGCCTGCGGCTTCGCTTCATCGGGGCCGTGCGGCCGGATTCACCTTAGATTTGGAGGAGACAGACAGATGGCCATACTTGCGCGAGGCGGGTGCCGTTGCGACAGCAACCCGGTGCGGTTCGAATACAACAAGGAGCCGGCAGAGGTGCATTTCTGCCTCTGTACCGATTGCACCGATACGTGCGGCGGTGCCCTCGCCCTGATCGCCGTGGTCGAGCGCAGCGCCTTCACGATCACAGCCGGCGAGGAAAAAATCCGCAATATCGATACGAAGCCCACGTGCCACCGCCGCTACTGTGCCGATTGCGGCTGCCACATGTTTCTCTATGTCGACGCTTTCCCGGACCATCTGTTGATCCATGTGCCGACGATAGATCGGGACACGGACATCGGTGGCGAGCCCGATCGCTGGGTTTTCGTCAACTCCAAGCATCCGATGGTGACGATTCCCGACGACGGCCTTCCGCGCCATCCCGGCTGGGCCGCGAGCGGTGACCCCGTTCAAGCGGCATGAGGCAGAACGCGCATCAAAGCGGCTGAATGGTGCATCCTGGGTTTTCGGACCCGCTCCTGTTTCTGGCCCAAGAGCGAGGCTATAACCCAGCCCCCTCAAGGGAAGATTGTTGCTCGGCGCTCTCTGGGCAGCTTGCGACATGGTCTACGCCACCGCACGATTCCTCCGCGTCCAGTTGCAGAGGATTGTCGCGTGTAGACGCTTCTTCAACGAAAAAGAGCGCAGGCCATGCAGCCTGCGCTCTATCATTTTGCCGGAGAACTTGTTTCTGCAAGCGCCCCGGGGCGGATCAGTTTCCTAGAACAGGACGGGTTCGTCACCGTCCGCCGGTGCATAGCGGTTGATTTCCATTCCGCAGCTGACTTCGATGAATTTCGGTGCACGCCAGGTCATGTTTCCTCCAATTCAGTGAACGTGGACTGCCACGTTGGCAGAAGCCATTCCAACACTACGGCAAGTACATTGCAATGGTGCCTGCCTCGCCGGCCATAGTACCTTCGTACTTGATCAGATCATTGCAGCAACGCTAATGCTGCAACGCAATATAATCTCGCTTTGCGACGCTGGATACTAAAGGACCTGTTTGCCTTTTCCCTCCTGGTTGCTACGCAAGGCATGATGCTGGCTTGTGCTGCATCGCGGAGGAGGATTTGGAAGACAACAACGCCATTCGTGCACTCGTTTTGGGAGCGGCAGCTGGCGGCGGCCTGCCGCAGTGGAACTGTGGCTGCGCGAACTGCCGGCTGGCACGCAACCCGAATGGCGGGCTCCGCCCGCAGACGCAGTCCTCGCTCGCCGTCACTGCCAACGGGCATGATTGGGCGCTTCTCAACGCCTCTCCGGATATCAGGTCGCAGATCGAAGCCAATCCGGTCTTGCATCCGCGCGCCTTGAGGGACACGCCGATAGCCAGCGTGCTCGTGACGAATGGCGATATCGATCATATCGCCGGTCTGTTGATCCTGCGGGAGAAACAGCCCTTCCGCTTGTTCACCACGCCGGCCATCGGAGACATCCTGGCGGCGAACCCCGTGTTCGAGGTGCTCGACTCGAACTGCGTCGAGCGTATCACGGTCGCCTTGGATCAGCCTTTCACGCTGGTCAACGGCATCGAAGCCACCCTCTTCGCTGTGCCGGGCAAGCTGCCGCTTTTCATGGAAGGCGAGAACCCGGAAACGGCTCTGGAAGGTGAGCAGACGGTCGGGGTCGAGCTGACGGGCTCAGGCAAGCGGATCTACTACATTCCCGGCTGCGGCCGCCTGACCGACCGGCTGACCGATCGCATCGGAGGCGCCGATCTCCTCTTCTTCGACGGCACGGTCTTTAACGACGACGAGATGGCCCGCGCCGGCACCGGTCTCAAAACGGGCCGCCGTATGGGGCATATGCCGATGTCCGGCGAAGGAGGCAGCATCGATGCCTTGAAGGGTCTGGCCATCGGGCGCACCATCTATGTGCATATCAACAATACCAATCCGGTGTGGCAGCAGGGACCCGAGCGACGCGCAGCCGAACAGGCGGGCTATGAAATCGGATATGACGGGATGGAGGTTCATCTGACATGACGGCGCAGCCGCGAGAAACTTTCGAAGCGCGTCTCCGGGCAATTGGCGAGACTCGTTACCACGACAAGCATCCATTCCATGGCCTGCTCCATGGCGGCCAGTGCACGATGACCCAGGTGCGCGCCTGGGTCATCAACCGCTACTATTACCAAAGCCGCATCCCCATGAAGGACGCTGCCTTTCTCTCGCGCTGCACGGATCCCGACCTGCGCCGCGCTTGGCGCTCCCGCATCGAAGATCACGATGGCGGCGTCGCCGAAGGCGGCGGCATTCGACGCTGGCTGAGACTTGCCGAAGCCGTCGGTCTCGATCCGGGCTATGTGGCTTCAACCGAAGGCGTTTTGCCTGCCACGCGTTTTGCCGTGGACGCATATGTGGCGTTCGTACGGGAGAAGCCGATGCTGGAGGCCGTCGCCGCATCGCTGACAGAACTGTTTGCACCGAAGATCCACAGCCAGCGGATCGCCGGTCTGCTCGAACACTATGCCTTCGCCGACGATGCGGCGCTCTCGTACTTCCGAACACGTTTGAACGAAGCACCCAAGGATGTTGCTTTCGGCCTCGCTTACGTTCTCGACCATGCCGATACGCTGGAAAAACAGGATGCAGCTGCTGCGGCCCTGACCTTCAAGACCGACGTGCTCTGGTCGCAGCTTGACGCCTTGCATTCCGCCTATGTCACGCCGGCACGCATTCCACCCGGTGGATGGGATGGAGAAACGGGCGTACGGGAAAGCGCTCAGTACCAAGGAGCCGCCCAATGAACGGCGAGACATCTGCCGCACGGATCGACGGGGCGACGATCGCAAAGCTTGCGCGCGGCGTGCGGCTGCGCGACGATGCGGTGCGCGGCCAGCAGGTGCTGCTCGCGCCCGAACGCGCCATGGCTCTGGACGAGATCGCAGTGAGAATCGTCCACGCCCTTGATGGTGTCCGATCGATCGATGCGATCACCGATGCATTCGCGGCAGAGTTCGGCGCACCGCGCGACCAGATCGCTGGAGACGTGATTGCCTTCGTGCAGGAGCTCTCCGATCGACGCATGCTGGAGATTCTCTCATGACAGCCATTCAGTCCCTGGAACGGACAGCCGCAGCGCCGTTGGAAACGCTCCGCATTCCGCCGCCCATGGCGCTTCTGGCCGAACTGACGCATCGCTGTCCGCTGGCCTGCCCCTATTGTTCCAACCCGCTCCAATTGACGGGCCTGCGCGAGGAACTGACGACAGAGGAATGGATTCGGGTGTTCGCGGAAGCGGCCGCACTCGGCATCCTGCACCTGCATCTCTCAGGCGGCGAGCCCGCTTCGCGGCGCGATCTCGTGGACCTGACCAAAGCGGCGGCCGATCTCGGCCTCTATACCAATCTCATCACCTCCGGCGTCGGCCTCACGGAAGGGCGGGTGCAGCAACTGTCCGATGCGGGGCTCGACCATGTCCAGCTCTCGCTGCAGGGGGCCAACGCGGCAATGGCCGATCATGTCGGCGGCTACCGGGGAGGGTATGAGCGCAAGATGGCCGTCGCCGCGTGGGTCCGGCTGGCTGGTATTCCGCTCACCGTCAACGCAGTCTGCCACAAGCAGAACATGGACCAGCTCGACGAGATGCTCGATCTCGCCGTTCGTCTGGGCGCACGACGCATCGAAATTGCGACGGTGCAGTTTCACGGCTGGGCCGAACGCAACCGGGAAGCCCTGATGCCGACGCAGGAGCAGGTGGTGCGCACCAATGCGACCGTTGCCGCCGCGCGCGAGCGTTTGAAGGGCGTTCTCGTCATCGACTACGTCCCGGCCGATCACCACTCGACATACCCGAAGGCCTGTATGGGTGGCTGGGGCCGCATCGGCCTCAATGTCGAACCCTCCGGCAAGGTGCTCCCCTGCCATGCCGCATCGACAATCCCGTCGCTGCGCTTCGATAACGTCCGCGAGCGACCCTTGGCCGATATCTGGTATCGCGGAGACGCCTTCAACGCATTTCGCGGCGACGCTTGGATGCAGGAGCCTTGCCGGTCCTGCGAACGAAAACACATCGATTTCGGCGGCTGCCGCTGCCAGGCGATGGCGCTCACCGGCGATCCGGCGGCAACGGATCCGGTCTGCATCCGCTCGCCCCTGCGCCCGATGCTGGAAGCAGCCGCCGCCAGCGACGGCGCTGCTACGCCCGGTGCATTCGTCTACCGCACGATGAAACCGCAGTGATCGGGAACGACGTCTGCGACAGCTGCCCGAAACACCACCTCGTTCATCGATGATCTCAGCCTCAGATCACTGTGACGGCGTCACACGCCGAACGTCGATCGTGGTGCCCTGCTGGCAGATGGACATCTCCGCAATGACACCATCGACCGTGACGCGATCGCCCGGGTAGAAGCCGCGGATGTCACCGGCAAGCGAATAGGTTCGACCATCGTCCCCGCGCATCGTGGGGCATTCCACACCCTGCCGCGTGAGCGTGCCGGAAACGGAAAAGAGCGGCCGCTCGGGTCGGCTTGGGCGGCCGATCACCTGATAGGCATCAGCCACCGCGCGCGCCCGGCCGTTTCGGCTCTGGAGACCGAAAAAAATCTGTTGTCCGGGGCGGGCCCAATTCGGCAAGCCGACGGCAATGTTGACGCCGCCGCGTCGATCGGCACGAGCATTTCCGATCACCTGAAGACGATAGGGGCTATCGCCGGCCATGATCTGGACCCGGCTCCCGGGCTCGAAGCCCGACCCACGCAACGCGACATCGTCATCGATCCGGCCTCTGGACTGATCCAACGTCAGCGAAAGCTGCGCCACAGGCGCATCCGCCGGCAAATAGATCGTCTGCCCGACCCGAAGGAAACGAGGATCAACGCCCCGGTTCAGGAACTGGAGCTCGGATAGCGGAATGCCGGCGCTGCGAGCGATCGAGGACATCGTGTCTCCCGGCCGCACGCTGTAACGCACGACCTCCCGCTCGATGAAGCGCCCCTGTGCAAGAGCCGGAGGAGCCAAAACCGCTTGGCTGACGGGAGAAAAGCAGAAGAGAGAAGCTGCGATCAGAATTGAAAGACGACGCATCGTGACACCCATGAATTGACCGTCACAACGCGTACACAGGTCAGCCTGAACGCGAAGTGAATTTTTTGTAACGTGGCGCTTCATGACCCTGCGGCGTCAGCTTCGGCCATGATCCGAGAGCCACTGACCCGCCTTTGCCGGGTGCTGGCCCAGGTTCGTGCCGAGCGCCGCTGCAGCGGGGGCGACGATTCCCGGCAGCGGTGATGCTATTAGTATTTGGTTTTTGTGATTTGGTGGCGGGGGCTCGCAGCCGCCTTTCTCGAACAAATGTGAGTATCTTTAGAAATTGAAGCTGGATGACCTCGATGGGTTGATGGACTGCTTCTACCGTTCACCAACCAAGCTGTTCAGGATGCCATCGGCATTGATGATCGACTGAGCGATCTCGATGGTCGAGGTTCGCTTTGACATCGCTTGGTTTCGAATGATCTTGTAGGCTTCCTTCTCGTTGACGCCGTGGTGCCGCATCAGGATGAACTTGGCGTCCGCGATCTTCTGGACGTTCTCGATCTTCGCCTTGAGCTTGAGGATCTCGCCGTCATAGCTCTTGTTCACATGCCAGACACGGCGCGCCATCAGGATGTTGCTCATAACACCGAAGGGCCGCAGCGGCTTTGCAATCACCGTATGCACGCTGAGATCAATAAGACCTTGCAGCACAGATGGGTTCTCATAGCCGATGATACCGATCAGCGTGGGGCGATTGATCGTTTCGCGGCCGAGAAGCGCGACGGTTTTCTCGGCAACGGCCTCAGTTATCTCCAGAAAGATGACGTCAGTGCCCTCGGGCACCTCGTTCGGCATCTGCCAGAGGTTGGCGACATTGCATCCGATGCGGCTGATTTGTTTGAGAAGCTCCTCTATCTCCCCGTCTCGCGGATGAATGACCAGGACATTCAAGCCACGCACTTCGTTGATGAGGTCAGTCATTGCCCAATCGCCCCCACCTCAGACAAACCTAACGCTGTAAAGAGCGCTTTGGGCGATGCAAACGCAAGCTCCAGTCGTCCAATCCGGGGTTAACCAGGTAAGGATCCGGCTTGATCGAGCGTTTCACCTCCTGTTCGACGACATATTCGCCGCGTTCGTCGACTTTTCCGATCCGCGACTGAAGATATGTGTGCGAATTGTCGGGATCGATCTTCACCTGCCCTTGAGGCGCGTCGAACACGGAACCCAAGAGCGCTTCGCGAAGCGCATCGGTGTCGACCGATCGGGTCTTGGCGAGCGCGCGTGCAAAAAGGTGAACTTGGAAATAGGTCGCCTCGCAGCAGCTGGTCACATGCGTGATCGATCCGAACATCTCTTTGTATCGCGTCAAAAAGGCCGTGTTGGCCTCGCTTTCGATATTGCGAAAATAGGGAGCAGCCGTGATGTGCCCGACGGCCGCGTCGACACCCATTTCCGCAATCTCCGCTTCGTTCGTCGTAAGGCTTCCGATCGGGATCCGGCTGGAATCGCAGCCCGCCTGGTGGAAGGCGCGATAGAAGTTCACCGTCCCCTGCCCGACGACGGTCGAGAAGATTACGTCAGGTTCGGCAGCTTTGATCTCGGCAATGATCTCGGCAAAGTCGTCCTCTGAAGCATCGAGCGATACGTACCGTTCGCCGATGACATCTCCACCGCCCTGGCGAACGACGTTGCGCATGACGCGATTGGACTCGCGCGGATAGATGTAGTCCGACCCGACGAAGAAGAACCGATCTCCGTAATTTTCCATCAGGTATCTCGCGAGAGGCACACTGTTCTGATTAGGCGTTGCTCCGCCATAAATCACGTTCGGTGAGTACTCGAACCCCTCGTACAGCGTCGGATAAAAGAAGAGGGCATTGCGCCGCTCGATAACTGGGAGAACTTCCTTGCGAGCAGACGACATGTAGCAGCCAAAAATCACGTTGGCCTTGTCTTCGACGATCAGGCGCTCGGCAAGCCGGCCATATTCCGACACGACCGATTTGGGATCGTAGACGACGGGCTCGATCATCCGGCCATCGACGCCTCCGGCTGCGTTGATCTCACTGATCGCCAGCAAAGCACCATTTCTCTGCGACTGTTCGATGACCGACGTTACGCCCGTGTAGGAAAAGAGAACTCCAACTTTCCAAGGCTTCCCGGTGCCGGCTTCGGCCATCTGCTATCATCCTGCCTGATTGTCGATCTCGAAATCGATACGCTGGTTTTCGATCAGTCTTGCGCGGAACTGGGTCAAGGTCTGATCAGGTGCCGAAGACACATAGCGATCGAGCAGAAATTTTGCCAACGCAACTTCAACGTGCTTTCGAAGTGCCCTGCGCAGTCCACGAGCGCCGAAGCGCTGATCGTAGCCGGCCTTAGCAAGAAAGGCGCGCGCATCGTCGTGAAGAACGACCCGACACTGATGTTTGGCGATGCGTCGATTAAGCTTGGACAGCTCGACCTCGACCAGCTGGTCCATGTGTTGCGGCGTGATGGGATTGAATACCTCGATGTGGTCGATCCGATTGACGAACTCGGGAGGAAACCGCTTTAGCAAGGCCTTGTGAGCGAGCTTCAACCGAGGCTCACTGCGCGCACCTGAAACCGCCGACAGACGAGCGCGAAAACTGGCCAGCGAGTTGCCATCGAGTGCTTGAATTTCGCGCGTTGCAAGGTTGCTGGTCATAAAGACCAAAGCGTTTCGGAAAGAGTAGGTACGCTCACCGGAAGCGACCGTGAGCATGCCGTTGTCGAATACATTGAGCAAAGCCAGCACGACTTCGTCCGATGCCTTCTCCAACTCGTCGAAGAGAACGATCCCAGGTCTGCCATGACTGCCTTCGATCTTCTCCTGATCGAGGATCGTCGTGCCTTCCTTCGATCCCACATAACCCGGGGGTGCACCCGTCAGCGCGGCCGCATAATGTTCCTGTGAAAGCGTGTTCATGTCGATCCGACAAACGGCGTCGGCATCGCCGTGAATTGCGCGCGCGACAGAGCGGACCAGCTCCGTCTTGCCGACGCCGGTCGGTCCCAGAAACAATGTTGTCGTGAGTGGGCGGCGCGGGTCACCGATATCGGCACATACGATCCTCAGGCTGTCGAGAACGTGTGCGATTGCCTCGTCCTGGCCGACGATCGTTTCCCGCAGGTGACGCTCCACCAATTCCAGATCAAACTGGAACCGTGTCATCAATCCCTTATGGGCTCGTTTAGCTGGCCGCGTACCTTCAGCCAATGCATTCTCCGCAGCCAGCGCCTCGTCATTCTTGCGGCGCCGGTCGGTGTCATCCAGCATATCATTCAGAAAGGGCAATCGCTCCTCCGCTCAAGAGCAGGGAAGGCCGGCGCGCAATGCACCGCCCTTCCCTCGCCAGGGACTATTCCGCAGCTTCTTTCTCGGATGCACCCGTCGGCAGATTGCCGACTGGACATTGAGCAACGCCCACCGTCGAGCGAGTCAGCTTCTGCACCTGTTCCCGGGTCTTCTCCGCGTCGTTCACCCAGTTGCGATAGAACTCGAAGGGGCAGTCGGCCACACCCAGGTCTCCATCGCCGGATGCATGGACGCCCGTATAGCCGCGATGCAGGAGCTTGAAGAGATGGTTCTGCGACTGGTCGTTGGCGCGCGCATCGCGGATTTCCGGGATAGAGAGCTGCGCATACTGAATGCCCATTTCCTCCTCCCCGCATTCGCCGAGCGAGCGGCCATCGAAGCCGATGATTGCAGAGTGGCCAAAATAGCTGTAGACGCCGTCGAAGCCCGTCGCGTTCGCTACGGCTACGTAAGAGTTGTTGGCCCAGGCCATCGCCTTGGCCATGAGGACCTGCTGGTCCTTCGCCGGATACATATAGCCCTGGCAACGCACGATGAGTTCGGCGCCCTTCATGGCACAGTCACGCCAGATTTCCGGATAGTTGCCGTCATCGCAGATGATCAGGCTGATTTTCATGCCCTTCGGACCTTCGCTGACGTAGGTCTCGCCGCCAGGGCACCATCCTTCAATCGGGCACCAGGGGATGATCTTCCGATACTTCTGGACGATCTCACCCTTGTTGTTCATCAGGATCAGCGTGTTGTAGGGGTTCTTCTTGGGGTGTTGCTCGTGACGCTCACCCGTGATCGAGAAGACGCCCCACGTGTTGGCCTTGCGGCAGGCGCGCGCGAAAATCTCTGTCTCGTCGCCCGGTATCTGGGCGGCGGTTTCGAACATCTCGTCGCCATCGTACATGATGCCCATGGTGGAATATTCCGGGAAAATCACGAGATCCATGCCCGGCAGCCCCTGCTTCATACCGACGATCATGTCGGCAATCTTCTGAGCGTTCTCCAGAACCTCGGCCTTGCTGTGAAGGCGCGGCATCTTGTAGTTCACCACGGCAACGCCAACGGTGTCCTTGCTGCTCGAAATATCTCCGTGTCGCATGTCTGCTCCTCTCGCTTTCTCTCAGTTTGGCCCGTTTCGTCGCATGAGCCGGGCAGTTGAAATCCGCCTGATCCGTTCAATCAGAACGTCAGGTATTGGTCGGCCACCTCGTCGGTAAGGTCACTCGCTTGCCCGGCAAGCGCGATGCGCCCCTTGTCCATGAGGATGAACTGGTCGGATGCGCGTCTCGCGAACGGGATGTTCTGCTCCACGATCACGATCGTCAGGCCCAATTCCCGGTTCAGCCGGAGGATCACATCCTCGATCTGCTGGACGATGTTGGGCTGAATGCCTTCCGTCGGCTCATCCAGGATCAGCATCTTGGGTTCCATGGCGAGCGCTCGTGCGATGGCCAGTTGCTGCTGCTGGCCTCCCGAAAGATCGCCGCCGCGCCGGTCGATGAATTCCCGCAGTATCGGGAAAAGCTCGAAGATGTAGTCCGGGATTGTGCGCTTGCCGTCTCGCCGGGCGAACGTGCCCATGACGATGTTTTCGCGCACGGTGAAGCGCGGGATGACTTCACGCCCCTGCGGAATGTAACCAATACCGAGAAGAGCACGGTCATTCGTTCGCGTGCTGCCGATGTCGGCGCCATTGAAGGTCAGACTGCCTTCGGTGCGATCGGTCAGTCCCATCAGCGTTCGAAGAAGCGTGGTCTTTCCGACGCCATTCCGTCCAAGGATCGTGAACAGCTTGCCGGAGGCGAGTTCGAAATTCAGGTCCTGAAGGATCGGGCTTTTTCCATAGTAGGAAAACAGGTTCTGCGCTGCGAGCATGGCGGCTTTCCTCAATGTCCGAGATATGCGGTCTTGACCGCGGCGTTGGTTTCGATCTCCGCGATGGATCCTTCGGCGAGCACGCTGCCCTGGTTCAACACCGTCACGCGCTCGGCCACCTTGCGGACGAACTGCATGTCATGCTCGACGACGATGATGGTGTGCTCACCCTTGAGCGCGTTGAAGATCTCGGCAGTCTTCTGCGTCTCTTGGATCGTCATGCCGGCCGTCGGCTCGTCCATCAGCAACAGCTTACTGTTTTGAGCGAGCAGCATCGCGATTTCGAGCCACTGGGTCTGGCCGTGCGAAAGGTTGGCCGCCTTCTCCTTGCGCAATTCGAATAGGCCGACACGCTGAAGAATGGCCTTGATGGGGCCGTTCATGTCAGAGCCGAAAATGCGGAGCGTCGCCATCAGGCCGGAGCGCTGCGAACGGGCAACTTCCATGTTCTCGCCGACCGTCAGCTCCTTGAAGACGGACGGCACCTGGAACTTCCGCCCGACGCCGCAGCGGGCGCGCTTGTATTCCGGCAGGAACGTTATGTCTTCGCCTTCGAAGGCGATACGACCACCGGTCGGCATCGTCTTGCCGCAGATCAGATCGAGCGTCGTGGATTTGCCAGCGCCGTTTGGTCCGAGCAGGCAAAGGAGCTCGCCACGTGCGACTGAAAAGCTCAGATTGTTGACGGCTTTGAACCCACCGAAATCGACTTGCAGTCCCGTGATTTCCAGCTGACTTGCCATGTCAGTGCCCCCCGCTCTGAGACACAGGATTGGTGACGATGGACTTGTTGGCCGCGGACACTGGCTGAGCGGAACGCCGCTTCAGCAGCTTAGCGCCGCTCGTCACAAGCCCGTGCAGCCCACGCGGCATCACCAGTACAACCACGATGAAGAGGATACCGAGCATCAGGAACCATCCCTCGACGAAGACGTCGGACAGACGACCTTCGAGCATGTTCACGAGGATGCCGCCTATCGCCGCGGCGAGCACGGATTCCCGACCGCCCACCGCGCACCAGATGACGATGGCGAGACTGAACGACACGCTCATATAGGTGGGCGAGGCAAACTCCAAAACGAGCACATAGAGCATGCCCGCCCAGCCCGCGATCGCGGCGGAGAGGCAGAACACAAGGGTCTCGTAACGGGCGACGTCGTAGCCAAAGAAGCGAACGCGCTGCGCATCTTCGCGAATGGCGCGCAGGATCAAACCGGCCTTGCTCTTGACCAGCATTAACCCCAGCAGCATTGCGGTGATGAGGCAGCCGGCGATCATATAATAGAAGGAGAGACTATAGGGGTCGGCGACCCATCCCAGCACTTCAAGCTGGGCAAGTCCGGTGAGCCCATTCTGCCCGCCCGTGTAGCCCTGCTCCTCGATGAACACGAGTTGGATGGCAACCAGAAATGCAAGCGTGATGATCGCGACGAACACGCCGGTGATGCGACCTCGGAACATGAAGGCCGCCATCAGCCCGGCGAGTGCCGCCGGTATCAGCAGGCCGGCGACCAAGGTAAAGGGCAGCGAATGGAACGGAGCCCAGAACCACGGCAGGCTCTCGACATTCGTCCAGCTCATGAAGTCCGGCATGCCACCCGGAAGGCTTTCGCTGGCCTTCAGCTTGAGGTGCATCGCCATGATGTACGCCCCAAGCCCGAATGTCGCCGCCTGGCCGAGATTGAGGATGCCGGCCGTGCCCCAGGAAAGAGCGAGAGCCATGGCCACCATGCCCAATGTTAGGTAGCGGGCGAACGTGTTCAGCTCGTATCCATCGAAATTCAGCATCGCCGGGATGCCGATCAGAATGACCGCACCGAATGCCGCGTAAACGAGGATGTCGTATCGAAAACTCGGGATCATGTCGTCTTCGCCTCAACGCCTGATTGTTTCGGGGAAAAGGCCCTGCGGCCGGAAGCGGATCAGGAGGATGATGCCGACCAGCACCGCTATGCGGCCCATTGTGTCGTTCATCAGCATCGAAAAGAGCGCGGTCGATTCACCGACGATTCCCGACGCTACGGCCGTGCCGATGAGGCTACCGACGCCGCCGATGATCACGACCAGAAACGCATCCACCACCAGATACGTGCCCATCGTCGGGGTGACGCTGACGAGCGGCGTGATGAGCGCCCCTGCAATGCCGGCAAGCCCGGCACCATAGGCAAAGGTCAGCGAATAGACCCGCTCGGCTCTGATGCCGTAGCACTCCGAGATTTCGCGGTTTTGGATGACGGCACGCAGCTTCATCCCAAACTCGGTGCGCGTCAGCAAAAGCCATGTTGCAATGAGGATCGCTGTCGCAAAGACGATGACGAAGATGCGATAATTCGACATCACCACATTGCCGATGACGAGGTTGCCATCCAGCAGGGCTGGCCGTTGCACGAACAGCGAGTCCGGGCCGACACCCAGCCTGATGAGCTGCTGCAGGACGATCCCGACACCCCATGTCGCGAGAATCGTATCGAGTGGTCGGCGGTAGAGCCGTTTGACTATGCCCCTCTCGATCAGCCAGCCAACCAAGCCGACGCCTAGGAACACGAAGGGGATCGACACCAGGATATTCAGGCCGAAGAAGACCTGGATTGCCCATGCTGCATAGGCCCCCAGCATGACGAACTCGCCATGCGCCAGGTTGATCACGCCCATCGATCCGTAGATGATGGCGAGACCAACGGCCACCATCAGAAGAATAGAAGCCATGCTCAGGCCGGCGAAAGCCTGATTGAAGAATACGTCCATGTTGGCTGCCTTAGCGTTGCACGCATGATCGGCGATGAGGGTCGATCAATACGCCACGTGGTCGACATGCTCCGGAGGGACGTATGCTGAAGGTTCGCCCCGCCGGAACAGGCGCGCGTTAGCTCCTCACCAGGCCATCGCCGGTGCAGGTTTCGCCGTCATAGGCCCAGTATGGTTCTGGAGCGATCCGCTCTTCCGACTGGACAAGCACCTCTGCCTGTCCGTCCGACTTCCATTGAGCGATCTTGGGCCACAGGTGCGTATGGAGGTTTGCATCGATCACCACTTCGCCTTGCGGCGCCATGGTCGTCAGTCCGACGGCCGCATCACGGATGGCAGCTGGAGTGATGTTTTCGGGATCGAGTTTTTCGACCGCCGCCTTGAACTGGTAAACCTGGAAATAGGCGGCTTCGCTGACGAAATGGGTGACTTGGTCGGCGCCGTATTTCGACAGATAGGCTTCCACGAACTTTTCATTTTCAGGCGACGAATGGCCCATGAAATAAGGCGCTGACGAGAAGTGGCCGGCGGCGGCCTCCCCGCCCATGGCCTTCACCTCGACTTCAGAGCGCGTCAGGCTTGCAACCGGCAGCTCTGCAGGATCGAAGCCGGCCGCATGAAATTGCCGCTGGAACGCGACGTCGGAGTCGCCGACAAGCGTGCAGAAGATGACGTCCGGTTGTTCGGAACGAATGCGGTTGATGACGGACGAGAAGTCCGAGTGGCCCATCGGCACATACTCTTCGTGCACTGCCTCGCCACCGATTTCCTGCAGGATGATCTTGCAGACGTTGTTCTCTTCGCGCGGATAGACGTAGTTGTTGCCGATCAGATAGAAGCGGCCACCAAACTTTTCAGCCAGCCAGGGCACGAAATTCTGCTGCTGCTGGTTCGGGACTGCGCCGCCATACATGACGTTGCGCGAGCACTCGCGGCCTTCGTAGAGCGTCGGATACCAATAGAGATTGTTGCGCTGCTCAACGACTGGCAGAACCGCCTGGCGACTGGCCGATGTGTAGGAACCGAAGACGCTGACGCATTCGTCGCGGATGACAAGACGACGTGCGCGATCCGCATAGGTAGCGGGATCTGAAGCTGGGTCTTCAATAGTCGGGCGAAGCTGTTTACCGTGAACGCCGCCGGCAGCGTTGATTTCTTCAATCGCAAGAAGTGCAGCATCGTGCAGCGTTTTTTCGACTACAGCGACCGCGCCGGTCAGTGAAAAGAGAAGACCAACCGGTATATCTTCGGCCGCATGTGCCCTTCTCGGACCTTTGAGGATAGAGGGCGCTGATAGAGCAACTAGTCCCAGCCCACCGGTAATAGTAAGGTTCTTAACAAACGCACGCCGTTTCATTCCGTAACCCTCCGCGGTTTACAGTTGTCATTTCGCGATCTTGCTGTTCCGGCGTCGGGTCAATTCAGAACAAAAAAAGCCCCTCAGAAGACGTCTCTGTTGACGTCGCTCTGAGGGGCTTTGTTGCCCGTTATTGCCCGAACGCTCATTTTTGAGTGTCAAGCACTTACATCATCGAACCATAACGTTCGACGGATGACAAGAACTTTCTTCGAGAACTGCATCCCAGCGACGTCGTTCTCGCGCCTAATCCTAACTGAAGATCGTTCTGGCTGTGGCGGGCGCAAGCGGGGGATAGGGACCAAAGCGCCCATTAATGGGCACAGGGCCGCCCTTCTTCAGTAATCCTCTAGTGTGTTGTCTGTGGCGGCGGCTTCATCCTCGTCAACACACACCAGTATGGCTGCGCCAATGTTCGCAACCGTGGCACCTGCGACACCCGCCAGACCATGCGCCGCGACCGCCTCCAGCACGCAGTCCTCGATGGCCTGCGCGACAGCCTTCTTAATCCCGATCTGGTCGCGGAATTCGTTGGCGAGCATCAGCGCGAGTGGAAGCGCGGAGAATGCCATCCGCCAGCGACAGGACGCCGAGCTTCAGAATTCCGACCGCCAGATCGCCAATAGCGTTCGCCGGGAAGAACGGCCTGTTCTGAGAATCTATGGGAGAAGAGCTGCGGTCACTGGAAGAACGCGAGCGCCGGTTGAAGCAGGCACAGCCGCAAGTGCCTGAGCCGCCGCGCCTTCATCCTGGCTCGGCAGAGCCCTACCGGCGCAAGATCGCCGATCTGAGAGCTTCCTTAAATGACGACGCCCTGAAGGTCGAAGCCGCGGAACGCCTGCGCGCGCTCTTGTCTGCAATCCGCAAGATCCTGGATAATGGCCGGCTGCGATCGAGTTGGTCGGCGAGCTTGGTGCGATACTGGCGTTGGGGCTGTTGGAATGCAAAAAAGCCCCAGCGGTGGGGCTGGGGCTTTATCGATCTGGTTTGTTTGATTTGGTTGCGGGGGTAGGATTTGAACCTACGACCTTCAGGTTATGAGCCTGACGAGCTACCGGGCTGCTCCACCCCGCGTTATTTTTGAGCTTTCCGGTCATGGCCGGTTTTTTGGCTGGCCCCTTGGCAATGTTGGTTGCCTTTGGGATGGCGTGGGCTGCTCTTGCCCGTTTGATTGGTTTGCTTTTTGCCGCGGTGTTTTGGGTGCGGTAGAAGCAAAAAAGGCCGCGTGTTGCGGCCTTTGTTCTCGGCTTTTGCCGATATTGGTGATTGAGAAGAAGCTTTTGCGATTTGCAGACCTGGCGGCGACCTACTCTCCCGCGTCTTAAGACGAAGTACCATCGGCGCTGGGGCGTTTCACGGCCGGGTTCGGAATGGGACCGGGTGCAGCCACCCCGCCAAAACCACCAGGTCGGCAAAGCGCAAAAGCGTTGTTCAGAGAAGCTGGTGAGCCAAGGCTCTTCTTAAATTTCAAACACGTCTTTGAGCAACCGTGTGGCACCAGACGGAAGCGTCGAGCTTCCGCAAGGCCAAACGGCCGTCGCGCCTTGTGGCGCGCCCTGTCCGGAGCGTAGCGTTCGAAGAACGCGACAGCGTGAGGACAGAACAATTTCATGTGCAGTTTTGCTGCACATGATGATCATTGATCAATGAGAACGATCAAGCCAATCGAGCTATTAGTAAGGCTAAGCTTCACGCATTGCTGCGCGTCCACACGCCTCCTATCAACGTGGTCGTCTTCCACGGCTCTGATAGGGAACACTCGTTTCGAGGTGGGTTTCCCGCTTAGATGCCTTCAGCGGTTATCCCTTCCGTATATAGCTACCCTGCTATGCCGCTGGCGCGACAACAGGTCCACCAGAGATACGTCCATCCCGGTCCTCTCGTACTAGGGACAGATCCTCTCAATATTCCTACACCCACGGCAGATAGGGACCGAACTGTCTCACGACGTTCTGAACCCAGCTCACGTACCGCTTTAATTGGCGAACAGCCAAACCCTTGGGACCTGCTCCAGCCCCAGGATGCGATGAGCCGACATCGAGGTGCCAAACAACCCCGTCGATATGGACTCTTGGGGGTCATCAGCCTGTTATCCCCGGCGTACCTTTTATCCGTTGAGCGATGGCCCTTCCACGCGGGACCACCGGATCACTATGACCGACTTTCGTCTCTGCTCGACTTGTCAGTCTCGCAGTCAGGCGGGCTTATGCCATTGCACTCGACGAACGATTTCCGACCGTTCTGAGCCCACCATCGCGCGCCTCCGTTACTCTTTAGGAGGCGACCGCCCCAGTCAAACTACCCACCATACACTGTCCCGGACCCGGATGACGGGCCGCGGTTAGACATCCATGACGATAAGGGTGGTATTTCAAGGATGGCTCCACGCGAGCTGGCGCCCACGCTTCAAAGCCTACCACCTATCCTACACATGCCGACACGAATGCCAGTGTAAAGCTATAGTAAAGGTGCACGGGGTCTTTCCGTCTGACCGCAGGAACCCCGCATCTTCACGGGGAATTCAATTTCACTGAGTCTGCGTTGGAGACAGCGGGGAAGTCGTTACGCCATTCGTGCAGGTCGGAACTTACCCGACAAGGAATTTCGCTACCTTAGGACCGTTATAGTTACGGCCGCCGTTTACTGGGGCTTCGATTCAGAGCTTGCACCCCTCCTCTTAACCTTCCAGCACCGGGCAGGCGTCAGACCCTATACGTCGTCTTGCGACTTCGCAGAGCCCTGTGTTTTTGATAAACAGTCGCTACCCCCTGGTCTGTGCCACCCCATCATACTTGCGTACAAAAGGGTCACGCTTCTTCCGAAGTTACGCGTGCAATTTGCCGAGTTCCTTCAACGCAGTTCTCTCAAGCGCCTTGGTATACTCTACCTGACCACCTGTGTCGGTTTCGGGTACGGTCTATAATGATGGAGCTATTTCCTGGAACCGCTAAGCAGCCCATCCAATCCAATAAGGATGAACAACAGTCGCAATCCGTCACTACCATCAGGCCCACGAATATTAACGTGGTTCCCATCGACTACGCATTTCTGCCTCGCCTTAGGGGCCGGCTAACCCTGCTCAGATTAACTTTAAGCAGGAACCCTTGGTCTTTCGGCGAGAGGGTCTCTCACCCTCTTTATCGTTACTCATGTCAGCATTCTCACTTCCGATACCTCCAGAAGCCCTCACGGGTCTTCCTTCATCAGCTTACGGAACGCTCCGCTACCACGTGTGCAAGCACACATCCTCAGCTTCGGTGTACGGCTTGAGCCCCGGTACATTTTCGGCGCAAGACCCCTTATTTAGACCAGTGAGCTGTTACGCTTTCTTTAAATGATGGCTGCTTCTAAGCCAACATCCTGGTTGTTTTGGGAGTCTCACATCCTTTCCCACTTAGCCGTAACTTGGGGACCTTAGCTGGAGGTCAGGGTTGTTGCCCTCTTCACGACGGACGTTAGCACCCGCCGTGTGTCTGCCGACCAGTACGCCTCGGTATTCGGAGTTTGGTTAGGATCAGTAAGACGGTGAGTCCCCATAGCCCATCCAGTGCTCTACCCCCGAGGGTATTCAATCGACGCTCTACCTAAATAGATTTCGCGGAGAACCAGCTATCTCCGAGTTTGATTGGCCTTTCACCCCTATCCACAAGTCATCCCAATCTATTGCAACAGATGCGGGTTCGGTCCTCCAGTTGGTGTTACCCAACCTTCAACCTGCTCATGGATAGATCACTCGGTTTCGGGTCTAATGCATCGAACTAAATCGCCCTATTCAGACTCGCTTTCGCTGCGCCTACACCTATCGGCTTAAGCTTGCTCGGTACACTAAGTCGCTGACCCATTATACAAAAGGTACGCGGTCACCCTTTCAGGCTCCCACTGTTTGTAGGCATCCGGTTTCAGGTTCTATTTCACTCCCCTTGTCGGGGTGCTTTTCACCTTTCCCTCACGGTACTGGTTCGCTATCGGTCATGCACGAGTACTTAGGCTTGGAGAGTGGTCTCCCCATGTTCAGACAGGATTTCACGTGTCCCGCCCTACTCAAGGACTTTGAAAGCATTTACGCGTACGGGGCCGTCACCCTCTATGGCCGACCTTTCCAGATCGTTCCGCTTTATCTTCCAAAGCCACTGGCCTGGTCCGCGTTCGCTCGCCGCTACTGACGGAGTCTCGGTTGATGTCCTTTCCTACGGGTACTTAGATGTTTCAGTTCCCCGCGTTCGCTTCTTATCCCTATGTATTCAGAATAAGATACCTTTTAACGATCTCTAGAAAGATAAGAGGTTCAAAGAGAACCTCTTAAATTTTCTAGAGATCTAAGGTGGGTTTCCCCATTCGGAAATCCACGGATCAAAGCTTATTCGCAGCTCCCCATGGCTTATCGCAGCGTATCACGTCCTTCATCGCCTGTGCATGCCAAGGCATCCACCAAATGCCCTTACGACACTTGATCGTTCTCATTGCCAATGATCATCATTAGCCGGCCAAAGGCCGGCAAACCAGATTACCTTTTACAACCCGGTCCATCATGACGAAGACGCCTAGCGACCCGCAGCTAACGATAACTGCAGGCTGGTTCTAGAAGGCGCCGTCTCATCGACGTGTTTTCGGCCTGTCTGCATTGTGGAGCCTACGCCGGTAGTCTCCGCAGCCAGGCCATTAAGACCAGCTTCTCTGAGATCGTGTCCGATGACGCGCGGTCAGGCAACGTCAACGTCGGACGGTCAAAGCATCGGACCTCAAGCCCGAACCCTCAACCGACCGCTAGTAACTGCATGGCCCCAACCCTTAAACGATCACCCGAAGCCTCACGGCTCGAACGATCAGGATGGAGACATCCAGACACGATCTTCTCTTCACGATTTTTGCATAACAGGCACATGCGCCAGCCAGACGGCCAGGCAGTGCAAACTTGTAACTTTCACGGAATGACATGATTTCACTCACGCGCCGAAGGCCCTGCACGGGCGCGGCAAACGATTGCCGACGGCCGG